>CAVZCQ010000002.1:0-699944 GCA_963773835.1 uncultured Acidobacteriaceae bacterium | reverse complement strand
AACAGCCGAATGCTCTACCGTTGAGCTACCGGGGAAGCGATGTACAACTCTGCCAGCCTGCTGCAGATTAAGCCAGTCTAGACGAGGGAGAAGAGGCAGTCAACCAAAGCGCGCCCCTACTGCACGCGCGTGCGCCGCGAGGTCGTGTCCACCAGCGAATCAAAAATCGCCAGCACGCTGCGCCGGTACTCCAGAATCCGGTCCATCACCGGCCGCGCCTCCGGCGACTGTTCCGCTTCCCGCTGCCATCGCGCCACCACGTCGGGCGGCACGTCGATGTCCCGGCGAAGTTTTTCCGGCGCGTGGCCCCGCAGGAAAAGGCCGTAGAAGAAGGCCGCCTCCCGTTGCGGGTAGTCGAAGTCGCGTAGCGAATCTTGATTGAGTTCCGGCATCGCTCAGTGAGAAGGGGCAGTTTACCCATTCCTGCGGGAGCGTCAAGGGGAAGGTCGGCTTCGCCGCCAACCCGTCACCGGGGGCTGCTTCAGGGGGCCACTCGTGCCACGCGCGCGTACACGCGCAGCGCAGACACGTTGGGCTCGTAGGAATCCGTGCGGCCCAGGTCCACCGGCAGTCCCCAGGTCTCCGCCTGCATCAGGCTCACGCCTGCAGCCACCAATTCGTCCAGGCTGAAGCCTTCCGCGGGAATCAGCCGGTTTGTCCCGGACCGGTAGAGCGGCCGGGGAGGCTTGGAGAGCCCCGCCGACTTCTTCACCGTCTGATAAAATGTCTTCCACTCACGTCGTGTCCACATCGACGACTCCAGCGCAGGGGGACTGCCGCGCTTGGCAGCTTAGATGCGCGCACGGGCCAAAAGGTCTCGAAGTGTCCGGCCCGCGCCGTCTCATTATGTAACGCAGGACAGTGTCATAAAGTTGCGCCCTCGGGGAGGGTCGAACTCAGGTCGTGTCTTGAAAGGGTCACCCGGGTCGTCATGCTCGCCCGGCTTCCGCCAGGCAGCCCGCCGGGCAACCAAACCACGCAGGAGGCAGCGCAACAATCGCGTGGCAGTTTAGGAGAGAGTCCAAGAGACGAGCCGCGTGCGCCCGCGGCTCCGAACCTACTCGCGATAGCGGCCTCCGCCGCCTCCGCGCCGTTCTCTGCCCCCGCCTTCACCCCTGCCCCCTGGGCCCCGGGGAGCGGGTGGCCTTGCTTCATTCACCACCAGCGCGCGTCCCATGAACGCTTTGCCGTTCAGCGCGGCAATCGCACGATCGGCTTCTTCGTCATTTCCAATCTCGACGAAGCCGAAGCCGCGCGATTGTCCCGTGGCCCGGTCACGGAGGATCGTAACCGACTGGGTGGAGTAGCCGGCCTGTGTGAACCACTCCGCCAGATCCTGGTCGGTGCAGGTATAGGGGATATTTCCGATGTACAGCTTTTTCAAGAGAGAACTCCTTCGGCCCAGCTCGACCTCCGCGGGCAGGGTGCTGAGGGGACTGGAAGCGGCCACGGGCAGTCAGCCTCAATTTGGCTGCACGGGGTCAACCCAGGGCACCAGCAACCGACGCGGATATTCCCCCAAAACTGCCCCATTGTCAACGAGGGGGCTGCCGGGGCGGCGCAGCCGAATGTGAGATTGTCGCGCAGGGCTGGCGCCTCCCAACGCGCACATCATGTGCGGCGCAAGAGAGCGGCACTAACGGCTGGTGGCACGCGCCCCGCGGCCCTGCGCCATCACCGCTTCCACCTCATCGGGATTCCTAGGCAGCCGCGCGCTCAGTAGCTTCACTCCGCTGCTGGTCACCAGCACGTCGTCTTCGATCCGCACTCCCAGATTTTCTTCGGGAATGTAGATCCCGGGCTCGATGGTGATCACCATGCCCGGTTCGAGCGGCCGCCCCGGGTCGCCCGCGTCGTGCACGTTCAATCCGATGTGATGCGAAAGTCCGTGGATGAAGTACTGGCCGAGCGAATGTCCTTCGCGGTCTTTCCCGTGCGCGTCGATGTACTCGTATGCGATGCGAAACAGGCTGTTGGGTCCCCTGCCCGTGGGAATCATGCCCGGTTTTGCCGCTGCCAGAGCGGCGTTCTGCGCCCCAAGCACGATTTCATAGATTTCCCGCTGCCGGGGCGTGAAATGGCCGCTGGCCGGCAGTGTGCGCGTGATGTCGGCGGCGTAGCCGTCCTGCGCGCAGGCCACGTCCAGCACCACGATGTCGCCGTCGGCAATCCTCGACTCCAGCGCGTCATAGTGCAGCACGGTGGAGTTGAATCCCGCTCCGACGATCGGCGCGTAGGCTTCCTCCGTGCATCCCGTGTCCGCGTGCATGAACTCCATGCGCGCCGCCACCTGGTACTCATAAAGCCCGGGCCGCATCATCTTCATAGCTTCCAGATGTGCGTCCACGGAGACCTCCACGGCGCGCGTGATCAGCGCGATTTCTCCCGGCGATTTGATCTGCCGCAGCGCCCCGATCCTCCCCGTGACGTCTTCCAATTGCACTCCGGGCGCCTGTTTGCGCAGCCAGTCGCTCCACACCTGGGCGTGCGGGTAGCCGAGGTCGCTGGAATTCGGCAGCTCGGTGTACATCTTCGGAAACGCGTGCGCGAGTTGCGCCACCACTGCCGGCAAGTTTGAAAACGGCTGCACCTCCCGGAATCCGGTTTTCTCGTCGATGCCCGGATCATCCGGAGCCAGCCGCGGGCCGTTCCAACGGGCCGTCCGCGGGTTTTTCGCGGGCAGAAACAGAATTTCACGCGGACCGGCGGCGTCCTTTCCCCCCGGCAGCGGCGGCACCAGCACCAGCGCGGCGCCCTCCTCGTTGTGCCCCGTCAGGTAGTAGTAATTCTCCTCCTGCTGGAATCTCAGGAATTCGAGCGTGTTTTCCTTTCCCGTGTAGCCGAACAGCACTACGGGAGCGTCCACCTCCGCCATCAGCCGTGCGCGCCGCGCTGCATATTCCGCATTCGGCTGCCGCGCGCGCGCGGAAACGGCGCCGGCCACCAGCGCGGCGACCAGAGCAAGCAGCAACGCGGCACGCAGCAGCCAGGAACGCCCTCCTTCTCTCCTCACAGACTGTGTCACTCGCAGTTCCTCCAAAATTCCTCGCCCCTCCCGCTGGCCGTAGGGCCGCCGGGGCATGCCGCCCGGCTACACAGCAGGCACTGCGACAAAAATCATGTCCGGTGACTGGTCGCCGTAAGGGGAGCGGTCCACGTCGCCGTATAGCGCCGTGACTTTCAGCCCCGCGCGCGCCAGCAAGTGCTCCACCTCAAACCGGTAATAGTAGCGCAGCCCCACGCGCCAGCGGATTTGCTCCCGCCGCCCGTTGGGGTGTGTTACGTACCAGCAGAATTCAACTTCATTGATCTGCGCCGCACGATGGAATGCCGAGATCCGTACGGTGCGCCGCACAATTCGCCCGTCGGCCAGCCGCGCCGCAGGCGCGTCTTCCTTCTCCTCCATCCAGGCGGCGTCAAAAACGGATGTCGGCTCCACGTGAAACACATCGAAAATCAGCCGCCCGCTCGGCGCCAGGTGCCGCCGCACTGCGTTCAGGCATCCCAGTTGCTGCTCGACAGTCAGCAGGTGCTGGAACGGGCGGAAGGGAATCGTAATCAATGTAAACTGCCGCCCGAGGTCGAAATCCGCCAGATCTCCCCGCACCAGGGCGACGCGCGCGCGCACCGCTTCCGGCTCCGCTTCCAGCTTCGCGCGGCACCGCGCCAGCATGTTGGCGGACGCGTCCAGCCCGGTGATTTCGATTCCGGCCCGCGCCGTGGGCATGAGCACGCGGCCCGTTCCGCAGCCCAATTCCAGCACCGGTCCGTCCGCAGCGCGCGCCTCACTGACGTAAAATTCGATGTCTTTACGTTCCTGATATACCAGTGTCGCGTCGTAGAACTCGGCAATGCTCGTGATCGCGTCGTAGTGGTTCTCGGAGGTCATCGGCGGGTGCGGAATTTGCGAACCGCCATTCTACACGTCTGGGCCGCGATAGGCCGTTCCCCGTGCGATCCTACCGCCTCTTCCCGCCTCTCGCTTTCTTCCGGGCCGACGGCCGTGCCGTTCCTCCGCGGCGCCGGGGCACTACCGCCACCGCTTCGATTTCCACCAGCATGGCAGGATCGATCAACGCGCTCACCTGGACCATGGAAGTTGCCGGGCAGATACGGCCGAAGAATTCTCCATGCGCGCGGCCGATTTTCTCCCAATCGCCGATGTTGGTCACAAAGATGCGCGTGCGCACCACGTCCTGCATTCGCGCCCCGGCCTTTTCCAGCGCCCGTTCGATGTTTTTCAGCGTCTGCACGGCCTGCGCGTACGGATCCCCTGCCCCCACCACGCGTCCGTCACTCTCCGTAGCCGTTGTCCCGGAGACGAACACCAACTCGCCCACCCGCACCGCCCGCGAATACCCGACGATGGGCTCCCACGGCGTCCCGCTCGAAATGTTCTGTCTGCTCATGTCCCTCTCGCTCTCTTCCTGTCGCGTCACGAAACGCTTTCTCGCTGCCGGGCTGGACACGCCGCAGCGAAGCCCCTAATCTGAAGCTTATCGCATGCCTGGGAGATCCGAATGAAGTGCCAAAATATCCTGGAGGCGGTGGCCCACACGCCGCTGATCCGGCTAAACCGCATCGTGCAAGGCCTGCCCTGCGAAGTCTGGGTGAAAGCCGATTACCTGAACCCCGGGGGCTCGGTAAAGGACCGCATCGGCATCACCATGATCGATTCCGCCGAGAAGCGCGGCCTGCTCAAACCCGGCGGCACCATCATCGAAGGGACTTCCGGCAACACCGGCATGGGCCTCGCGCTCGTGGCCGCCGTGCGCGGCTATAAAGTGGTGTTCACCATAACCGACAAACAGTCCCGCGAGAAGATTGATTTGCTCAAAGCCCTCGGCGCCGAGGTCATCGTATGTCCCACCGCCGTCGAGCCCTCCGACCCGCGCAGCTACTATTCCGTCGCCAAGAAGCTGGCGAAAGACATTCCCAATTCCTTCTATCCCAACCAGTACGACAACCCGGACAACCCCCGCGCCCATTACGAATCCACTGGCCCGGAAATCTGGGAGGACTCGGAAGGACGCATCACCCATTTCGTCTGCGGCATGGGCACCGGCGGCACCATCAGCGGCGTCGGCAAATTCCTGAAAGAGAAGAACGCGAACGTCCGCGTCATCGGCGTGGACCCTATCGGTTCGCTCTATTACGACTACTTCAAGAATAAACGCCTGATCAAAGCCACCACCTACGTCGTCCAGGGCATCGGGGAAGACATCCTTCCCGGCAGCATGGATTTTTCCGTTCTCGACGACATCCTGCAGGTCACCGACGAGGAATGCTTCGTCATGGCCCGCCGGCTCGCACGAATGGAAGGGATTTTCAGCGGGGGCTCGTGTGGCGGATGCGTCGCGGCGGCGCTGCGCCTGGCGCGCACGCTGAAGCCCGCTGATTTTGTCGTCGCCTTTCTCCCGGACACCGGCATGCGCTATCTGAGCAACGTTTTCAGCGACGCCTGGATGGCCGAGCACGGCTACAGCGAAAAGGCCGTCACTCTCACCGCCGCCGAGGTGGTCCGCGCCAAGAAGTCCCGTGGCCCGGCGCGCGAACTCATCACCGTCAAACCCTTCCAGACCGTCTTCCACGCCCTCAAAACCATGCAGTCCGAGGACATTTCGCAGCTACCCGTCTGCGAAGACGTCCAGCCCATTGGCACCGTCTCCGAAGACCAAATCCTGACTCTCGCCCTGCATGGCAAAGACCTGCGCAAACTCGTCGTCCGCGAAGTGATGGGTCCTCCGCTCCCCCGCGTACCCGCCGACGCGCCCATCGAACGGCTCACCCGCATCCTGAGCAATGAGAGCCCCGCTTTGTTTGTCGAACAGGCGGACGGACACCTCGACATCCTCACCAAATACGACCTGATCGGCACGGTGACGAGCCTGGTGGACCAGGCGCGGTGACTCTCCGCTCGCCGGCAATCCTGCACCCGCCTTCCATGTTGTGTCTTGTCCCGACCGCAGGCAATCCGCGGGCAACTCCGGCACCGAGGTTGGAGGAAAGCTATTCCGACTTTGGTTCCGCGCAGGCCGACGGGAAACGCCTGCTACTCTACCTTCAGCTGCGTGACTGTACTGCCCATCCGCCCGGATAAGTTGTCGCGTACCGCAATGTGCACCACGTACGTGCCCGGCGGCACCGTGAGAATGCCGGCATACGTGATCCCGGAGGCTTGAATCTGGCTGACGCCCGCCGGAGGAAGTTTGCGATCGAGCCGCTGCGTCATCTTTCCTGCCTCCTTCCCCTGCGCGTCTGTGGCCAAGGCCAGGAAATCGAGGAAGATGCGATTCTCGTGCTCGGTGTCGATGCTGGCGCCGCCCGCCGGGATGTTGAGCACGAAGTGAACCTTGCGCTTGTCACCTGCGTGTTCGGTCTGCTGCCACTGGCCGCGGATCGGCATCGTACCGAAGCTCAATCCCGAAGTCAGGGCCATGAGCTCATCGGCTTCGCGAGTGGAATCGGGGTCTTTCGCGGCGTTACGTAAGTAGAATCCGGACCGGCTGCGCACCTCGACGCCTTCGTGGTGTACCCGAACCTCGAGTTTGTGCCAATCCTGTTTCCCGCCGCCTTTGGTGTAGTACGCGAGCAGATAATATTGCGCGGAATCCTGCATGGCGCGGCGAAATAGATTCTCGAGATCGTTGCTGTTGAAAAAGGACTCCCCGCCGGTCCTGCCGGCTATGTCCCGCATGGTCGCATGTTTGGCCTCTACGGGGTCCGAAAACTGCCCGCTTCGGTAAGCCTCGATCATCGCGCCCCGCGCCGCGACCCCTCCCTCGGGACCGGAGCTGGTGGCCGCGATCCTGTTGCCCACCAGCGTGGCCATATCGCGACCTGGCCCGCGAGGGACGAGGCCGGAAACATCAACAGGGTAAACCGCAATTTCCGCATCCTGAAGCATGCGCAGTGTGCGCTGCCATTCCTCCGGCGTCGTGACTCCACCTCCGCTTCCCGTTAGTTCGCCGATGCTCATCGGGAAGCCGGTGGACGCCCAGATCAACGATTTCCGTCCGGGGACGACCGCAAAGTACTGCGCCACCTGCTGCATACATCGAACCGTATCCAAGCCTTCTCGGTTGTGTACTCCGGCGTCATATCGGGCGTTGGCGGAAGAGATATCGCCTCCTGGGGCTGTGGAAAGGAGTGCATAGAGTTCGGCCGCTTCCACGTCACCGCTCGCGCCCGCAGTCTGAAGAGGGTCCGACAATATGGCCGCATCCGTCTGGCTCAAGGCTGGAGCATCCCGGGAAGTGAGATGACTCTGCACCTTTTCGATGGCCGACACCAACACGGCCCGATCGGTCGTGAAATTATGAATCAGGTGAACACCATCGGCCTCAAAGACCACCAGAGCCACGAGGGTATCCTGGGAAGTCGATTTCGCCAGGAAGTTCAACACTCCCTTCCGTCCTTCGCTCTGGTTGATGAAAGGCGTATTGATCATATCGAGGCCGATGATCAACAGATCTTTCGCCGTTTCTTCAGTTGACTGCTGGCCGACCTCGTTCGTAAACGTATTCGGCGCGGACTTCGCGCGCTGAACCGGTTTGAAATCCGCTGTTATTTCCTCGAAGCTCTCGATCTTCTGGATTTTTCCGTCTTCTTTTACCTCAAAGTCGTCGCGCGAGAGACCCTTTACGTGGTTCTTCTGCTTGTCCGTGACCACCACCGGCACCAGCACCAGGTTTGTGCTGAACTCCAACTTGACGGCTGCCTTGGCGGGCTTTTTGTTTTCTTGGCCACCCGCTGTTCGCCCGCCCAGCATACCCAGCAGTAACCCGCCTGCGGCCAATACCATTAGGATTCGACGCATGGAAACCTCCGATGAGGACGTCGTCCGGGTAACAAGTCCCTATCTACTTCGTCGATCATATACCTGTAGGCCGTAAATAAGCCATTTCAACACCTGTTGTTCGGCCTTGTTTCTCCCATCCTATCCCGGGCCTCCAAAGAATACGCACCCCCGATTCGGGCGCTGTGAATCGCCCGAGAAGATTTTGAAAACCCGGGCCGCCCCACGGCAGCGCGAACTCCCGTTAGCGGGTGATATACTGAAAATTCAGAATTCTTCCAGCGAACATGCCGGAAAGGCTCCATGAAGATTGAAGATTTCAATGCCCGGCTGCGCGACTCGATATTGGTCGCCGACGGCGCCATGGGCTCGATGCTGTATGAGGCGCTCGGCCCGCAGCGCTGCTTCGACGAAGTCAACCTGACTGCGCCCGAAGCCGTCTTCCGGATCCACCAGGCCTACATCTCCGCCGGTGCGCAACTCATCAAGACGAACACATTCGGCGCCAATCGTCACAAACTCGCCGCTCTCGGACTCGCGGAAAACGCCCTGCGCATCAATCATGCCGGAGTAAAAGTGGCGCGCGAAGCGCGTGAAGCGGCCGCCCGGGAAGTGCTCATCGCCGGTTCGATCGGCCCGCTCGGCTCCGCCCGCCAGGTCGGCCCGCTGCCGCCCGACGAGGTGCGAGCCATTTTCCGCGAGCAGGCCGCCGCGCTCGAAGAGCGCGGTGTGGACCTGTTCCTTCTCGAAACCTTCGGCGATCTGGACGAGCTGCTGCTCGCCATCGAAGCCATCCGCTCGTTCTCCCGAGTGCCCATCGTCGCGGAAATGACCTTTTCGGAGGAAGCCCGCACCCTCGGCGGCCTCCGCCCCCCCGACGTTTGGGAGAAAGTGAGAGGAAAAGACGTGCAGGCCATCGGCGCGAACTGCACCATTGGCCCGCAGCTACTGCTCGGCGTCATCGAAGAATGGGCCCGGCTCGGCACCGCGCCGCTCTCCGCCATGCCCAACGTCGGTTTTCCGAAACGGGTGGGAGACCGGATTACCTATCCCAAATCCTCGCCGGAGTATTTTGCGCTGTTTGCCCGCGAGGCCGCGGCGCTGGGCGTCCGCGTGCTCGGCGGCTGCTGCGGCACCACTCCCGACCACATTCGCGCCATGGCCGGCGCGGTCGCTGACTACCAGCCAGCGCAGGCCACGCAGCGCCTCTCCGCCCGCGTCGAGCCGCGCACGGACACGCATCCCATCCCCGCCCGCGACCCGGAGAGCGGCATTTGGCGCCGGATCCAGCACGGCGAGTTCGTGATCAGCGTCGAAATCGATCCGCCCAAGGGAATCTCCTGCGACCGCGTCTTCGAGCAGGTGGCCCGCCTGGTGGACTCCGGCCAGGTCCACGCCATAGACATCAACAGCGGGACGCTCGCTCGAGTGGGCATGGACGCCATGGTCCTCGCCGGGGCCCTCGAAGCGCGCGGCGTCGAGACCATCCCTCACCTCACCACGCGCGACCTGAACATCATCGGCCTCCAGGCCATGCTGCTCGGCGCCTGGTCTGTGGGCGGTGTGCGCAATGTTCTGGCCATCACCGGCGATCCACCCTCGCTCGGTGACCATCCGGAAACCAGCGGCGTTTACGAGGTGGATTCCATCGGGCTGGTGAAAATTCTCGCGCGGTTGAATCAGGGCATGGATTGGGCCGGGAAAACGCTCGGCGGCGCCACCAATTTCACCGTCGCCGTGGCCGTCAATCCCGTGGCCGACGATTTGGACTTCGAAATCGCGCGCTTTCGCCAGAAGATCGAAGCCGGCGCCCACCTGGCCATGACCCAGCCCTTTTTCGACCCACAACAGTGGCAGGCGTTCGAGAAGCGCCTCGGCGGAAAATGCCCCATCCCCGTGATTGCGGGCGTCTGGCCGCTCATCAGCTATAAGCAGGCGCTGCGGCTGAACAATGAGGTTCCCGGGATCGTCATCCCGGAGGCTGTGCTGACAGATTTGGAATCCGCAGGCACCGCCGCGCGCGAGCACGGATTTGCCATCGCACGCCGCGTTCTCGATTGGGCTCGCACCGAACTCGCTGGCGCCTACCTAATCGCTCCCTTCAAACGCTACGAAGAAATCCTCGAAATCTTCAACTGAACCTGCAGAAGATAGAAGTCACCGTGGCTATCAGCCTAGGTCGCGCAGCAGAATCGTCGCAATGCGTTCCGCGGCATGTCCGTCCCACAATTCGGGCACGCGCCCGCGTTTTCCCCGCCCCCCCACCGCCTCCTGCACGCCGTTCACCAGCGCGCGCACGTCGCTTCCAATCATTGTGTTCGTGCCCTGCTCGATGGTGATGGGCCTTTCGGTCGAATCCCGCAGCGTGAAGCAGGGAACGCCGAGCGCCGTCGTCTCCTCCTGTACGCCGCCCGAATCGGTCACCACTGCCGCCGCACGGCTCTCCAGATGCAGGAATTCCAGGTAGCCGAGCGGTCCTGTGATTCGTACACCCGTGCCGCGCTCGTTCCATCCCGTCGCAAAGTGGTGCCCCAGCCCGAATCGCTCCAGACGCTCCGCTGTCCGCGGATGCGCGGGAAACACCACCGGAACTTCGCCCGCAATTTCCGCCAATCCTTCCACCAGCGGCCGCAGCGTTTCCGCCGCATCCACATTGGACGGACGGTGCAGCGTTACCAGCACAAACGGCAGCGCGCGGCCCCGGGCCGCTTCCAGTCCCATTTCGGCGAGCGCTCCGGTCTTCTCCGCCGCAGGCAGGAATCGCCGCAACGAATCGATCATCACGTTGCCCACCAAATGGATACGCTCTTCGGCAATCCCCTCGCGCCGCAAGTTCGCAACTCCGCTCGGCTCGGTCACAAACAACCAGCGCGAGACCTGGTCCGTCAGCACCCTGTTGATCTCCTCCGGCATCGTGCGATCGAAGCTCCGCAGGCCCGCCTCCACATGCGCCACGTGGGTGCTCAACTTCGCGGCCACGAGTGCTCCCGCCAGTGTTGAATTGACGTCGCCGACCGCCACTACGGCCTCGGGATGCCACTCCATCATCACCGGCTCCAGCCGCTCCAGGATTAACCCCGTCTGCACCCCGTGCGCGCCGGAGCCAACCTCCAGGTTCGTATCTGGCCGCTGCAGCCCGAGCTGATCGAAAAAGAGCCGCGACATCGCCTCGTCATAGTGTTGTCCCGTGTGGACCAGATGCACTTCCGCCCGTCCCGCCACGGCAGGCAGCAGCGGCGCCGCCTTCACAAAATTCGGCCGCGCGCCGACCACAAACAGGAGCCGAGGAAATTTCTGTTTTGCCACGGTTCAAAAGAAAAAGAAGCGCCGCCGGGCCGGCGCAGGTGTCTCCGCCTCATCCGGATCAGGCGCCCACGGCAGCGGATCGCCCCGCAATGCCGCCAGTGGATTATCGTGGAACAGCGCGCGTGCCGCCTGCGGTCCGCGCCGCGCCGCCACCAGGTCGTACGCCTGCCGCAGCCTCGGCGGCCTTCTGCCCACGTTGTGCGCATCGCTGGCCACAAAATGTGCCCAGCCGCGGTCCAGGTATTCGAGCGCGGCGCGCTCCGCGGCGGGGCCAAACCGGCCCGTCAGCGACTGCCCCGTGATTTGCACATAGCATCCCGCCTCGATCCACCCGCGCAGCCGCTCCCGCGAAGCCCGCACCAGCGGATTCCGCTCCGGATGCGTCACGATCAGCTTCAGCCCCGCCTGTTGCAGCCGCCCGAGCGCCTGATCCAGAAACGGCGGGAGCGCGAAGTCCGCGAACTCCAGAAGAAGATACTTTTTCTGGTTCAGCGCAAAGCGTTCCGGGCTGGCCGTCGCCGCTTCCACGTTTTCGTAGCTCAGATGGAAATCGCAGCCTGTCGTCAGCGTCAGTCGCCCCTCCAGCCGCCCGGCCAATTCGCGGCAGACTCCCAGGTTGCGTTCGCAGTCGAACGGGTACACGTCGTTTGAATGCGGTGTCGCGGCGATGTGTGTAATTCCGTCCGCCAGTGCCATCTCCACCATCTCCAGCGATTCCTCAATCGTTTCGGGTCCGTCGTCCAATCCGGGCAGAAGATGGCAGTGGATGTCTACCATGAAGACGAGGATACCTTTCGCTCCCGCCCCGCACAATCCCGGCGGCACGGCCGCGTTCACCGCATCAAACTGTCGATCAGCTCAAACGCGCCCAGCGCAAACACCAGCCCCGCAAACAGCATCCGCATCGCCCGCGGCGCCAGCCGCAACGCCAGCCGCGCGCCTCCGATGGCGCCGAAAAACACTCCCGGCATCAGTAGCAGTCCCACGCGCCAATCCACCTGATGGGCCCGCGCGTAATTGATAAACGCCAACAGGCCCGTTGGCGGCACCATGGCTACCAGCGTCGTCCCCTGCGCTCGATGCTGCTCGAATCCGAACGCCAGCACCAGCGTCGGCACCAGCAGGATTCCACCGCCCACACCCAGCAGCCCGCCCGCCGCGCCGATGGCTGCCGCCGCCAGAAACAGGAACACCATGCGCACTGCGGAGCCGTTCATCGCCTCGCTCCGTTACCTGCCCGCACGGCCTCCGCCGGACCCGATGTCGCCAGCACCTGCCTCAATAGCAGAAGCGCCGCCGACATCAGGAAGACCCCAAAGATCACTTTCAGCTGGCTGGCGCTCAGTTGCAGGGCGCCGAGGCTCCCTCCATATCCCCCCACCAACGCCCCGCACGCGCATGCCATCCCCGCGCGAAGGTCCACGTCGCCGGTCTTCCAGTATTCCAACATTGCCCCCAGGCTGATGGGCGGCAGCAGCAGAAGCAGCGAGGTGCCCTGCGCCAGGTGCTGCTCGAACCCCAGCAGGTGCGCCAGCATGGGCACGATGATGATTCCCCCGCTCACGCCCATCAGCCCTACCAGCGCTCCCGCGGCCAGTCCCAGCAGCAGCACCTCCACTGTGCCCGTTCCCATTTCCTCCCCCATCCGCGTCGCTGGACGTCCTCACACGTTGGAACCGGCTAGTCTGAGCGATGGCGCCGCCCCTCGGCAATAGCCATTTCTCCCGTGTTCGCGTCGCAATTTTTTACCACCGCCGGCCGGCGCTCGCCTGTCGCCGCACTTTGATTCCTGCTATATTCGTTGGGGTTTTTTCCGCACTCTTTGCGAGGAGGAATTTCCCGCTCTATGGCCACGCGTCGTCCCCCGGAATATTTCGGGGGCACGTGCATTCAGGTTGGAATCATCGGCTGCGGGTACGTGGGGCTTCCTCTAGCCCTCCGATTCGCCGAACAAGGTCATCAGGTTAAAGGCTTCGACACCGACCCGGTCAAAGTCGCCAAACTCAACGCCGGCGAATCCTACATCCAGCACATCCCCGCCGAAAAGATCGCCCAGTTTCGCCGCACCGGCGTTTTCGCCGCCACCACCGATTTCTCCGAAATTGCCGGGCGCGATGCCGTCATCATTTGCGTCCCCACGCCCCTCGATGAGCGACACGAACCGGACCTCACCTACGTCGAGCAGACCGCGCTCTCCATCCAGCCCCATCTCCAGCGCGAGCAGTTGATCGTTCTGGAGAGCACCACATATCCCGGCACCACCGAAGAGCTGGTTCTCCCCATCCTCGAAAAGTCCGGCCTGCGCTGTCCCGTCCAGCGCGACAAGCACGCCGCCGACCCCGCCACCGATTTTTATCTCTCCTTTTCTCCCGAACGCGAAGACCCGGGAAACAAGAATTTCTCACTCGCCCAGATCCCCAAAGTCGTCGGCGGCGTCAATGCCCCCAGCCGCCGCGCCGCTGCCGCGCTCTACGGTCAGATTGTGGCCCGCGTCGTCGAGGTCAGCTCCACGCAGGCCGCGGAAATGAGCAAGCTCCTCGAAAATATCTTCCGCTGCGTCAACATCGCCCTGGTCAACGAGTTGAAGCTCCTCTGCGCCCGCATGGGCATCGACATCTGGGAAGTTATCGAAAGCGCCTCCACCAAGCCGTTCGGCTTCATGCCTTTCTATCCCGGTCCCGGTCTCGGCGGCCATTGCATCCCCGTGGACCCCTTCTATCTCTCCTGGAAGGCCCATGAATACGACTTCTCCACGCGGTTCATCGAGCTGGCCGGCGAGATCAACACCGCCATGCCCTACCATGTGGTCAACGAAATCGCCGCGGCGCTCAACGAAAAGCAGAAAAGCCTCAAAGGTTCGCGCATCCTCATTCTCGGCGTGGCCTACAAGAAGGACGTGGACGATCTCCGCGAATCCCCCTCGCTCAAAATTATGCAGTTGCTGCTGGAGCGCGGTGCGCGGCTCGACTACAACGACCCCTATTTCGCCTCGCTCCACCGCATGCGCCACTACGACTATTCGCACATGCGCTCGGTCGAGCTGACCCCCCAGGCTATCGCTGCCTACGATGCCGTGGTCATCGCCACCGACCACTCCGCCTACGACTTTCAGCAGATCGTGGACTCGGCGCAACTCGTCATCGATACGCGCAACGCCACCAAAGGCGTGACCCGCAACCACTCCAGGGTCGTGCGCTGCTGAATTCCGCCCCTGCGCGTTCCTTCAAAGCCGCCGCCTGGCCCGGTCCGGAAAGGTCAGCGTTCTGCCGGTTGAGAGTTCATCGTCACGCCCGGCTCAGCACGCCAGGTGCCTGTGGCAAGCCTGGCAGAACTTACTGCTTTTCAGATCGATCCATTCTACCGCGTGGGACGGGGCCATCACGCATTCATAGTTCTCGCAGTGAGCGAGCCCGAATGTGTGCCCCAGTTCGTGCACGGCCTCCTTCAACAGCCGCCGCCTCTCCAGGCTCGCGTCCGCCGGCAGGCCATAGAATTCCTGCCGCAGCCGGCACGTGGAGACAACCGCGCACGGGCCTTCGAGCTGCGCCTCGCCGAACACAAACGTCAGCACCGGAACGTACAGGTCCGACGGCGTGACGGCCACCAGCCGCGAGGCTTTCGGAATCGTCCGCCCGGCCAGCCCTGCCAGGATTTCCGTGGAGGAATACTGCTGCCGGCTCACGTTGAAAGCGCGGGCCGGTGCTGGCTCGCCCCGCAGGATCTCACACCGGCTGCCGAACACCTCCGCCAGGCCGCCGCACAACTCGGCCAGCGTTCCAGTCGGCAGGTTGCCCAGAGGCAGTACTTGGATTCGGTTCACGGGACATCGGCCGTTACTTTTTTCCAGCCGTACTTTTTCAGCTTGTTATGCAGCGTCACTCGATCGATGTCGAGCACCGTGGCCGCCTGCGTTTGATTGCCGTTGCATTCGTCCAGCACCGCAAGGATATGCGCCCGTTCCGCATCTTCCAGCGTCCGCGGTGTTTCCCCGTGAGCCGCGAGTTTCAGGGAGAAATCCTGCTCGTGCAGCTCCGGCTCCTGCGCCACCACCATGGCCCGCTCCACCGCGTTCTCCAGTTCCCGCACGTTTCCCGGCCAGGAGTAGCCCGTCAGCATCTCCATCGCCTCGGGCGACACGCGCGTGATCTTCTTGTTCATGGAGGCGGAAAACCGGCGCACAAACACGTCCACCAGCAGCGGGATGTCGCTCCTCCGTTCGCGCAGCGGTGGCAGCCGGATGGGGAACACATTCAGCCGGTAATAGAGATCGGGCCGGAACTTTCCTTCCTGGATCAGTGTTTCCAGGTCTTTGTTTGTCGCCGCGATGCAGCGGAAATCCACGTGGATGGGCTGCGTGCTCCCCACCCGCGTGATTTCCCGCTCCTGCAGCACCCGCAACAGGTCCGTTTGCGTCTTCAGGCTGATGTCCCCGATCTCATCGAGAAACACGGTGCCGCCTTCCGCCATTTCGAAGCTGCCTTTCTTCCGGTACTGCGCTCCCGTAAACGCCCCTTTTTCGTGTCCGAACAGCTCGCTTTCCAGCAGCGTTTCCGTCAGCGCCCCGCAGTGGATCACCACCAGCGGGTTGAAGCGCCGGTTGCTGGCCGCATGGAGCGCCCGTGCGCACAGCTCCTTCCCCGTCCCGCTCTCCCCGGTGATCATCACGGTGGCTTCGGTCGGCCCCACGGTTTGGATGGCCTCCAATACCCGCATCATCTCCGCGCTCTTGCCCACCAGCTCTTTCTCTCCCGTCACCGTAGCCAGCGTTTCCCGGAGCTGTGTGTTCTCCCGCTCCGCCTGCTTGTGCGCCAGAGCATTGCGAACCGTGTGCGCCATTTCTTCGGGGTCAAACGGTTTGGAGACGTAGTCGTAGGCCCCGTTCTTCAGCGCGGTCACCGCGGTTTCCACAGAGGCGTACCCGGTCATCATGATCACCAGCATTTCCGGATCGATTTCGTGCATCCGGCGCTGCAATTCCACCCCGTCCGTCCCCGGCATTTTGATGTCCACCAGCGCGAGTTCAAAATGTGTCTGCGCCATTTTCTGGAGCGCGTCCTGGGCGCTTTCCGCTACGGTCGTCTCGTACCCTTCTTCGCGGAACCATTTCGAGAGCGAGTCCCGCACGATCAGTTCGTCGTCCACAATCAACAGGTTTGCTTTGTGTATCACGGCCCAATCTCTCCCTTACGCTGCCCGTTCCGGCCTTGCGTCTACGGCTGCGCGGCCGCGCACCGGCAGAGTGACTGTCAGGGTTGTCCCCTTCCCCGGAGTCGATTTCGCTTCGATCGTTCCCTCATGCCGCTCGATGATGCTCCGGCTGATGGCCAGCCCCAGCCCCAGCCCCCGCCCGCGCTCCTTGGTGGTGAAGAACGGCTCGAACAGGTTGGACAGCACGTCCGCCGGCATTCCCACCCCGTCGTCGCGCACTTCGATTTCGACCTGCGAGTCGCCCTTTGGCCGCGTTCGCAGCGTCAGGTTTCCCCCGTTCGGCATCGCGTCGATCGCGTTCACCACCAGCGCCAGGACTACCTGTTCGATCTGGCTGGCGTCGCACCACACTTTCGGCACGTCCGCCGCCAGTTCCCGCTGCAGCCCGATGTTGGCCAGCTCCAGTTTGTGCTGCACCAGCCGCACGCACCGCGAAATCACTTCGTTCAGGTCCGACTCTCCGTAATTCAGCGAAGTCTTCCGCGCGAACGTCATCAGGTTTTTCACGATCTCGCCGCACCGCCGGCTTTCCGATTC
This sequence comes from uncultured Acidobacteriaceae bacterium, assembly GCA_963773835.1. Classification (GTDB taxonomy): domain Bacteria; phylum Acidobacteriota; class Terriglobia; order Acidiferrales; family UBA7541; genus JOPF136. Next base: position 683,095 of record CAVZCQ010000002.1, on the reverse strand, counting down.
CATCAGGTCCAGCATGCCGTACAGCTCGTCGTCTTTTCCCTCAAACCGCCGTTTCAGCAGCTTCGCGTAGGTCAGAATTCCTGCCAGGGGATTGTTGATTTCATGCGCCACCACCGCCGCGAGCTTCCCGATCGAGGCCATCCGCTCCACTCGCAGCATCTCGTCCTGCGCGCTGCTCAGCTCCCGCGTTTTCTGTTCCACACGGGCTTCCAGCGTCCGCGTCCATGCGTTGATTTCCTCGCGCGCCTCGCAAAGCTGCGAGCTCATGGTGTTGAACGCATGCGCCACGTCGGCCAGTTCCCCTGCCTGCCCGACTTCCACCTGGTATCCCAGTTCCCCCGAGCCCAGGTGTTCCGTTCCCGCTTTCAGCGCCGCCAACGGGTCGCGCACCATGCGCCACACAAACACGGCGCTCAGCCAGGCGATGAACACCACGGCCACCAGCGTCGAGAGCAGCACCTGCCGCGTGCTTTCCGCCAGGCTCGCATCCGCCGCCTGCAACGAAATGTTGGTTTCCAGCACTCCCAGCACTTTCTGGTCCGGAGGGTGCGCGTGGCACTGCGCCGAGGAACACTGTGGCGAATTCTCGATGGGATTGGCCACGCCCAGCGCGCGCGCGCCATTAGCAAGCCGGTAGCTGTGGAACCGCCCGTGGACCGCCGCGGGAGCGATCCCCGGCCCGTCCGCCAGTTCGCCCACCTCCCAGGAATCCGAGCTGAAGCTGATGCGCCTCTCCGCATTGATGATGCGCACACGCACGATGCCGGCCTCGTTCGCCATGTCCGAAATCATCTGGTGGAGGCTGTCCCGTTCGTTGTGAAGCATGGAATACGTCGCGTTGCGCTTGATCACCTCGCTCAGCCGTTCCGCGCTCGCCAGCGTGGTCTGTTCCAGGTGCTGCCGGTGCAGCCGGATGTTCAGATAACCCAGTAATCCGAACACACACGTCATCGAAACGACGAGCAGAATCACCAGCCGCGCGCTGACGCTCCCCCACAGGCGCTCCACGCGCCTCCACAACCGCGGCTTTTCATTAGGGGCGCGCATGGGACAGTCCCGCCAGTTCAGGCGGTCGCCTCTCTGCCGGCGCGGGGCCATGTTCAGCGACCGAGAAAATCGGCAGGTACTTCACCGCCAGTGCAAACAGGGCGAAGCCCGCGCCGATGATGCTTCCCGTCACCGCCCACTCCGTCCATTTCGGAAAGTAGTGCACCCCTGCCGACGCTTCCATTCCGGTAATCGCCACGTTCATCCGGTTGGTCACAAACCCCAGAACCACCAGCACCGACGAAATGTACAGTCCGCCCGAGCTCTCCCGGACTTTCGGAATCGTCAGCAGCACGATGGGCAGCACAAGTCCAAGAATAATTTCCAGCAGGAATAGGCCGGTCTCGTAGTTGACATGCGCCACGAGCTTCAGCGCGCCCCGGTCAAACAGGTCCTGGAACCGCAGCGCCGAATACACGATCAACCCCACCAGGAGCGCCCGCCCCAGGCTGATCAGCAGCGGCATTTCCAGTTGCTTCCCAAAGTGCCGCGCGCTCATGCTCGATTCGAAGATGGTCATGGCCAGCCCCACGCAGATGGCCGAAACGAAAAACAGCAGCGGCAGCAGCGGCGTGTACCAGAAGGGATACAGTTTGTCCGGCACGATCAGATACAAGCTGCCCAGCGACGATTGGTGCAGCGTGGAGAGCATCACTCCCGCGATCACCAGAGGAATCGTAATCCTCCGCTGGATGCGCAGCAGCTTTTCAAAGTGCAAGCGCTCGAAAATCACCTGCGCGAATTCCAGCGCCAGCACCGTCGTGTAGAGCGTCACGCACCAGGCCACCTCGAACATCACCGACCGCGGATTCCACATCACCAGCGGATGCCAGATGCGGTACCCACGCCCCAGGTCGTAGAGCAGCGCCACAACCACCAGCGCGTAGCCGAGAAACGCGGTCAGCACCGTCGGCCGCACGATCGGCTTGAATTTCTTCAGGTTGAAGATGTACACGGTAGCCGTCAGCGTGAACCCGCCCGCCGCCAGCATCACCCCGCACATCACGTCGAACCCAATCCACACGCCCCACGGGAAGGCATCGCTCAGATTCGTCGTGGCCCCCAGCCCCCGCGTGAATCGAAGGACCGTCGCGTAGGCCCCGGCAAGCAGTACGGCCCCCAGCACCGACTTCCAAAATGTGAACTTGAACCTGCCCATTGCGGTTCTCCTCAATCCCCGGATTTCGCCTCTGCCGCTGCCACCTTCTCGCGCCGGCTGGTGATCCACCAGATTCCCCCGAGCAGGGCCGCTCCGAACGTCACCACCTGGGGAAGTTCTGAAAGCACGTGCCAGGTCAGTTGCGGCAATGGAACCGTGCCCAGGTTGGTCGCATATCCGAATTCCTCGAACGGAACGCTGGAAAGCAGCAGCACCGATGTGCCCCCCACTTCCGTAAGCCCGTAGATGTGGTGCACGTACTGCCCCGGATTCTTCGCGATGCGATCCTGCGCTTCCGCAATCAGCGCGTCCCGGTCGCCGAACTTCGTCGCCCCCGTCGGGCACGCCGCTGCGCACGCCGTCGGTTCCCCTTTCTCCACGCGGTCAGCGCACATGTCGCACTTCCGCACCAGCGGCAGCGCCTTGCTCCACTCGTATTTCGGCACCGAAAACGGGCACGCCAGCATGCAGTACCGGCATCCGATGCAGCGTGACGCGTCGTACGTCACCGGCCCCTCCGCCGTCTTGCGCAGCGCCGCCACCGGGCACACCGAGGCGCACGTCGGATCCTGGCAGTTCATGCACAGCCGGCGCATGTACTTATCGCCCTTGGCCATCACCACCGTGAATTTGTGCGCCGATTGCTTCTCTTCCGCCGCGATCCCGTCGTCATAGGGCAGCCCATGCGTTTCCGCGCACGCCCTTTCGCACATCTTGCAGTCGATGCATAACGTCGCGTCGTACAGGATTCCTTTGCTCATAAAAACCCCCAACTCTTCACGATGCAACCCGGGCCACGGGCTCGCGGGCGCCCAAATGCGTCCGGCAGATGAAAAATTCCATTCCAGGTCGTGTGCTTCGACGGATGACTGCAGCGGGCCTTGAAAATCCGTGATGAACAAATCCGCAGCGGGCGTCCGTCTAGCAGGCCTTCCCGTCCTAACCCGAGGAATAATTCAACAGGCACAAACCGCCTCACATCGCATCCAGCCTATCCGGGAGCCCTAAAGATTGTGGTGACCAGCGTCACTCCTGCCGGTGACCCCGTACACGCCCCCCTCATGCCCGTTCCAAAAAGGCCCCGAAAAAGGCCCCGGCCGGCTCGCCTGCTGGCGGGCCGGCCGGGGCCTCAGCTTCACTCTCACGCAGGTCAGGTGAGGAAGAACTCTTTCGCCACGTCTCCCCATTTTTGGTCGGGGAGCTCGGCGGTCAGGTCGTGCACGGCAAGGCCGCCGTCCTGCGCCACGGCTCCGGCCATAGCCGGCATCTTCCCGAACAACCGGCCGGCAGCCTCGGCCATCCACGAACGAGCCAGATTGCCGCCCAGCAGATTGCGGAAGCTCGTCTTCGCGTCAGGAGAAAACATCGAAATGAGCCAGCCCTGGCCGTACGGGTCGCGGCCCGGCAGTGTGGCATCAGCCAGTACGGCGTCGTTCACCTGGGTCACTTCCCCTTCGATCGGCGACACCAGCTCGGCCTTCACGCCGTTCCGATACACGGTCGCGAGTTTCTGCCCCTGTCGGATCCACTGGCCCCGCATCGGCAGTTCGATGTGGTCAACCTTCCCCAGCAACCGCGTGGCGAAGTCGTCGAACCCCACCCGCACCAGCCCGGGGCTTTCCTGAACCGCCCAGGTGTGTCCCGGGTGGTACCGGCAGTTTTCCGGCAGCTCGAATCCAGAGACGAATCGTGGGACCATCCGCGGCGCCGGCGTGATCTCAGCCCGTGTTTCGGCGAGCGCGGGCGCCCGCTTTTCTTGCCGCAAGTAGTCGATGGTCAGGAAAATCGCAAACGTCACGAGCACCAGAATTACGGTCATAACCCACCTCCTGCGTTTCTTGTCTTCCTCGCTTCTTGCTCTGCTCTTTCTCTCTTCTTCTTCGCTTTCCACTTTGTATAGCTGCAATTCGCCAGCCAACTCGCTCGGGCTTTCGCTACAGGAGGTAAGTCGAGGAGTTTCAACAGGCAGGAGTCCGCGCCAGCCATCAGGTCTGTCGCGATTTCCATCAGCACTGCTTAAGATTGCATCGCCGCGCCTTCGCTCGCTCCTGCTCCGCGAGTGTTATCTTCAATGATTGCAACGTGTGCGCGCTCTGCTGAACTCTGCAGCACCCCTCGCTGAATAATGCATCGCCGCCTTCCGGCCCATCTCGCCGGGTGTAGCGCTCTTCCGCAGTGCGGCCCTGGCGCGCGCTACCCCTTGACGCATCCCGCACAGTAATTAACGGATTGCCTGAGCCAGCCGATGGGAGTACGAGATGATCCTCACGTGACCCAGGGGAGCCGTTCCAGCCCATGACTGATGCCGCCCGTTCACCCTCGGGAGCCGAACGCCGCCGCAGCGAGCGCGTCTTCCTCCAGATCGACATCTTCGTCCAGGGCGTTAGCTCCGACGGCCACGCCTATCGCGATAAGACCCGGACACTGGCCGTCAACGCCCACGGCGCCCTGATTCATCTCGCCGAAGATGTCCACCCCGACGACACCGTTACTCTCACTAACTCCTTCACCAATGCGCAGCAGCAATGCCGCGTCGTTTACGCCAAGCCCATGAGCGGCAACGTCCGCGCTGTCGGCGTCGAATTCCTCAAACCCGCGCCCAAATTCTGGGGCATCGACTTTCCCCCCGCCGACTGGAAACCCTTTGAAGAGTAGCCCCACCGGTTGCGCCGGAACCTCAATCCAGCAAGCCCGAACGCCAAGGAGTGCGAGAGGCTCCGCATTCCGAAGCTCCCGGCCTCCTCGAATCTGCTATACCCGCAATCCCTAATCGCATTCCGCTGCAACTTCTTCTTACTGTCCCCGCGCCGTCAGCTCCGCGCGCACCGTGCCGAATGGCGCATCAGCTTCAATCAACGCGGGGGTCCGCGCCGCATCCTGCGCCAGGCTTACCCACACTTTCAGGTTGGGAACTTCCTGCCCCCCCTGGAGCACCCGCAGCGCGATTCGCGTCACCACAAAGCTCCCCGCTGCCACAGTCAGCGGCGTCCCCGCCGATTCCTGCCGCGCCTCCACTTCATAGAACTTTCGCCCGTCGAACACGGGAATGCGCGTCACCGGTTCTTTCATCCAGTTGTGCGCCCGCAGCCGGTAGAGGATCCCGATCGGGTCCTGCGTCCCCGCCAGCACCAGATACACGTGCGTGCCGCTCCGGTTCGGGTCCGGTTTCACCGCCATGGGCACCACCAGGTCTTCCCGCTTCGACTGCTCCCGCAGGTACAGTTCGTACTGCCGGCAGTCCAGCGTGGTCGCGTCTGTATACGAATCAAACTGGTCGTCAATCGTGTACAGCATACGCACCGGGTCAACCGTCTGTGCCATGGCCTGGAAGTGCCACGCGGGCCTTCCGAAAAATTCGCGCCGCTCTACCACCCTCAGCTTCAACGTCGCCGCGGTCACGAAACTGTTCCACTGCGCCGCATACTCCAGCCGTTCTCCCGCAGCAAACGGAACCACGGCAGGCGCCGCCGGCGGAGCAGCCTTTTTTCTGCCGTGCGTGTGCCCCTGTCCCCGCGCGCTCAATCCGGTGGCCCCTGCGGCCAGCGCCAGCGTCGCCAGCGCGGCCGCTGCCCACCTCGGCGACATCTGCCTGGACTTCTTCATGTCCAATCCCTGTGAAATTCGGCTCATGGGCGGGAAAGATCGGTTCGGCGCAGGCGGCTTCTTTCTGATACGGGCGGCGAATCGGCTTCTTCCTCGCGTCTTGTTGCGCCCGCACTCACAGGATATAGTCATTCGGCACGGAATGCGAGCCGCAGCAGACGGCCAGGGCTCCTCCGCAACCCTTCCCGGCGGCTTCCCTCGTGCTCACTTCCCGTTCGGGATCGAGGCAAAATGAAGTTGCGCGTCATCGTCACTGGAGGAGCTGGGTTCATTGGCTCTCATCTGGTGGAAGAGCTGTTGCGCCGCGGCGCCGATGTAGTCGTCGTAGACGATTTTTCCACCGGTAAGGAAGCCAACCTCGCAGGGATGAAGGGCCGGCTCGAAGTCGTCCGCCAGACCATCACGGAATTCGAGCCGCTCCACTCCGCCTTTCGCGGCGCGGAGCTCGTGATTCACCTCGCTGCCCGCACTTCCGTCCCGCGCTCGGTGGCCGACCCCGTCGAGACGAATCGCGCCAATATCGACGGCACAGTCCACGTTCTCGTCGCCGCGCGCGATGCCAAAGCCCGCCGCATCGTCTACGCCGCCTCCTCCGCCGCTTATGGAGAAACTCCCACGCTCCCAAAGACCGAAGCCATGCGCCCCGACCCCATCTCCCCATACGGCCTGACGAAATACGTTGGCGAGCTCTACTGCCAGGTGTTCGGCCGCTGCTACGGCCTCGAGAACGTCTCGATTCGTTACTTCAATGTCTTCGGCCCCCGTCAGGACCCTGGCTCGCCCTACTCCGGCGTGCTCTCGCGTTTCATCACCGCGATGCTCGAGGGGAATCCTCCCACCGTCTTCGGCGATGGTGAGCAGTCCCGCGATTTCACCTATGTCACCAATGTTGTGGACGCCACACTCCGCGCCGCGGAAACTCCCGGCGTATCGGGCATGGTGTTTAACGGCGGCACCGGCGCCCGCTTCACGCTGAATCACACGCTCGCCGTGCTCTCGAAAATTTCCGGCAAGCCCGCCAACGCGAACTACGAGCCCCCGCGCGCCGGCGATATCCGCGATTCCCAGGCTGACATCACGCTCGCCCGCCAGATGCTCGGCTACGTGCCCACCGTGGATTTCGAGGAAGGTCTGCGCCGCACCTGGGAGTGGTACAAATCCCAGCAGGGGTAGCCACGGTCAGTGCTTTTCTGACCGTGGGCACTTCCCTCTGCTGCTAGAATGCTTTTTTGGGGCCGAGCGATCGGCCACACGAGACGCGCACCCATGGCCCGCATCTTTCCGTTCCGCGCATTTCGCTTCGACGCGTCCCGCTTTGACCTGGCGCATGTGCTCACTCAACCCTACGACAAAATCACCCCGGAAATGCAGGAGAACTACTACGCCTTCGACCCGCACAACCTGATCCGCATCGAGAAGGGCAGGGAAGAGCCCGGCGATTCGCCGCAGTCGAACGTATACACGCGCGCCGCAGAGACTCTCGACGCCTGGATCCGTGAGGGCGCCCTCCGCCAGGACGCCGCTCCTTCGCTCTACGCCTGCTCGCAGGAATTCAACGTCCCCGGCTCCAGTGAACGCCGCACCCGCCGTGGCCTTCTGGGCCTGCTCGGCCTGGAGGACTACTCCGCGGCCGTCGTCTTCCGCCACGAGCAGACGCACACCGCCGCGCGCGCCGACCGGCTCGAACTCCTGCGCCACACGCGTGCCCACACCGGACAGCTCATGCTTCTCTACGACGATGCCGGCTCGCGCGTCACCTCGCTCCTCGCGCCCGTGATGCGCGCCGCGCCGGAAAACGAAGTGAAGGACGAGTTCGGCGTCGTCCACCGGCTCTGGCCCATCAGCAACCCTGCCGCCATCGCTGCCCTGGTCGCCGCCCTGGCGGACAAGAAGCTGCTCATCGCCGACGGCCATCACCGCTACGAGACTTCGCTGGCCTTCCGCGACGAGTGCCGCTCGCGCGGCGCCAACTCCTCTCCCGGTGCGTCGCACGAAAAGACTCTGGTCACGCTGTTTGCCCTCAACGACCCCGGCGTCACCGTGCTGCCCACGCATCGCACCGTGAGCGGCCCCGATGCATTGGGACGCGGTTTCGATTTCCCGGCGTTTCGCAAATCGCTCGATGGAATCTTCGACTGGTACGCCTATCCCTTTGCGGGCGAGGAACAGCGCCGCCCCGCGCTCGCCGAACTCCGCCACGACCTCGCCGCGCGCGCCAAGAGCGACACGGCGCGGCGCGCTATCGGGATGTATGCGGGCGGCGGGGCGTTCTACCTCTTTGTTCTGCGGCGCGAGGCGGATTTGGACGCCCTGCTCCCCGAGGTCCCCATGGCCCAGCGCACCCTCGACGTGGTTCTGCTCCACCGCCTGCTGTTCGAACGCAAACTGGGCATCAGCGCGCAAGCCGTCGAGCGCGAGCAGAACATCCGCTACCATCGCGACGCGGCCGAGGCCATCGCCGCCGTGGATTCCGGCGCCGCGCAGGCCGCTTTTCTGCTCAATCCCGCCCCTGTGCGCCAGGTTTACGAACTCGCCCTTGCCGGCAACGTCCTTCCGCAGAAATCCACCGACTTTTATCCCAAACTGCTCAGCGGCCTCGCCATTTACAGGCTCGACGGTTGAGCCACGGCCGCGCCCGTATCCATGCCCGATGGCATGCGCGGATGGGGGCGGAAAACAAAAACGCGCCGGCCCCACCAAGTGGGTCCGGCGCGCACGAGGATGGCCAGGGAATTATTTCGCGAAGCTTTGCACCGCCGCCGCTTCGGAATCAAACACCTCGAACACGGTCAGCAGTTTCGTCACCTGCAGCACTTCCTGGAATTTCTGTCCCAGGTTGGAGAGTTTCATCACTGCGCCGTGGTTCCGCGCGCTGTGGAATGCCGCCACCAGCGTCCCCAGTCCGGCGCTGTCGATATAGGTCACGTTCCCCATGTTCATCACGATCTTCCGCCGGTCTTCCGCCAGCAGGCTCTTCATGCGCTCGCGCAGGGAGTTCGATTCCTCACCCAGGATGATCTTTCCCTCCAGTTGCAGCACGACCACGCCGTCTGCGTCCTTGCTCGCAATTTTCAGTGGCACGTCTTGAACCTCCCTTCCCCTTGATTTCCCCGGCTGCAGCCCGCCCCGCATTCCTGCGGGTAGCAGTACCCCCGCCGCTTCCCCCGGCGAGGCTCTCGGTCAGTAGTAATCCGAGCAGGACATGAAGTAGCCGCAGCGCCTGCACACCAGCTTGCACCTGTGCGGCTCGAGTGGCGCCGAGCACGACGGGCAATATTGCGAAGGCTCTTCCCGCGCTGGCGCCCCTGCCCTTTCCTCCGGGCTTTCGCTCTTCCGGGAAAGCCGCCCGTCTTCCATAAGGCTCCGTGTTTATAACACAACCGGCCCTCAGCGGGAAGCACAACCCTTTCTCCGGCCCGTTGTTGGGGCCCGGCCGCTCGCTGCAGAAGGCCTGCCCCTCCGCCCCTTCAACGGCGCCCCCGCGGCCCTGCAAATCGTAATGACACCGTGACGCAATAGGCGTACACTGCATCCAACTAGGCAGGAAGGGAGTCATGGGTAGGAAAGCAGTCCTTGTCGCCGCCCTGATCGGTTTCGGGATCCTCCCCGCCGCTGCTCAATCACGTGCCGGGGCTCCTATGCATTCCTTTGCTGCTCGTCCTGCCGTTTCCGTGCGTCCGGTTCGAAGCATTCCCTTTCCTGTCCGGCCGCGCGGCGTAACCCCGCGCACCCAGAATGTGCCAGTGAATCCGGCATTCACCGGCGGCTTTTTCCCCGGCGGGACCGTGCAGGATCTTTTCGGCTACCCGGTGCCCGGCCTGGGTTTTGATTACACCCACCTGGCCGCGGTCAACAGCAACCTCGATGTTCGCGCGCTCATCGATCCGGTTACCCAGCAGGAAATTGCCCTGGCGCTGCGGATCCGCGGCTCTTCCGTGGGCGCCAGTCCGTTCCTTTTCTCGCCGTTCGGAGGCAGTCCCATCGTGATGGAGACGCCCATCGCCGCGCCCCAGCCGGAATCGCCCGCGCCGGCGCCGATCATCGTGGTGGCACCGCCGGCCGCGCAGCCGGCGCCTCAAGCCCAGTCCGCCACTCCGGAGCAGCCTCTGCCGGATCCCGGCGAATTCATCCTCGTCCAGCGCGATGGCCGCCTTCTGTTTGCCGTTGCTTTCACTGGCGAGCCCGGTCGCCTCATTTACGTCACCAAAGAAGGCCTGCGCCGTAGCATTTCCCTCGACTATCTCGACATCGACGCCACCCTCCGCATGAATGAAGAGCGCGGCACCTCCATCCAGCTCCCCAGATCCTGATCCGCTGTAGCGCAGGGCGCAGCCCTGCGGTTCGTTTTTTTCTTTCTCTCCATCTCCCGCAGCAGCTCCCCCCTCTTATGGCGCCTTAAATGGCTCGGGCATATAAAACTCCGCGTCTTGCCCCGCACGCTCGAACTGAATCGTCGCATGCGTGATGTGAAACCGCTCCGCCAGCAGCCCGCGAATCTCTCCCAAAATCTTTTCGCTCGCCTCCAGCTCCATATTCGGGATGCGGATGTGGCAGGAGATGGCAAACAGTTCGGTCCCCAGGGTCCAGATATGAATGTCGTGAACCTCCTGCACGCCCGTCACACCCAGAATGGCCCTCGCCACGTCCGCCAGCGCCACATGCCGCGGCAGGCCCTCCAGCAGGATGTGGCTGCTTTCTCGCAGTATCCCCACGCTCGACCACAGTACCAGCCCGCCGATCAGCAGTCCCAGCACCGCGTCCAACCAGTACGCCCCTGTCCTTTCGATCGCCCACGCCCCGCCCAGAATCGCCACGTTGGACAGCGCGTCGCCGGCGTTGTGCACCAGCACCGCGCGCAGGTTCAGATCTTTTCTCCCGCGCACCACCGCCAGCGTGATTCCGCCATTCACCACCAGTGCCCCCGCCGAGATCCAGAACATCAGCCGGCCTGCCACCGCCACCGGCGCCACCAGCCGCTCCACACCCTCGTACAGCAGGAACATCGCCACACCGGCCAGCAGTAGCGCGTTCGCAAACGCCGCCAGTATCCCCGCCCGGTGGTACCCGTACGTCTTCTCCGCGTCCGGCGGACGCTCCGCCAGCCGCAGCGCGAACCAGGACACAAACAGAGTCGGCAGGTCGGACAGGTTATGAATACCGTCGCTGACGAGCGCCATCGACCGGGCCAGCGTGCCTCCCACCAACTCCGCCACCACCAGCCCCAGCGTCGCCGCCACGGACCAGAACATGACTCCTTTCCACCGTCCCGCGGCACCCCCTTCGCCAGGAAAATGCGCGTGCCCGTGGCTGTGTGTGTGACTGTGCGGATGCGCGTGGGCTTCCGCTCCGGTGTGGTGCGCCACGGCCCTAGTTTAACCTGCATTACCGCATTGACCTGCCCCCTGGCTCCGCGCACGCGATCATACGACGTCTTGACCTCCGCTCAACTCTGCTGATGTGCTCATAACGCAGCTTTCGGCTCCTCTTCCCGTCACTCTTCCCCGTTGCTCCGGGGTTTGCCGTGCCACCACCGCGGTCATCGATCTGCCTGCCAGCGCTGTTGCGGCGTAGGCCGCAGCGAATTCAGCCGGCGTCCGGTATCCCAGGCTGCTGTGCGGCCGTTCCTCGTTGTATTCCTCCCTCCAGGCTCCGATCTTTTTCCGCGCGTCAAACAGATTCCCAAACCAGCTCGCGTTCAAGCATTCCTCCCGCAACCGTCCGTGAAAACTCTCCACGTGCGGGTTCTGCACCGGCTTCCCCGGCTCGATGTGCACCAGCTCGATCTCCCGCTCCAGGCACCAGGCCAGAAAATGACGGCTCGTGAATTCCGGTCCGTTGTCGCAACGAATCACCGTTGGTTTTCCTCTCTCCACCAGAATCTGTTCCAGCACCCGCGTCACCCTCCGGCTGCCCATGCTGGTGTCCACTTCCAGCGCCAGTGCTTCTCGCGTGTACACGTCCAGCACGCTCAGCGTGCGGAACTTCTGCCCGCTCTCCGCGGCATCGTGGACGAAGTCCAGCGCCCATTCCTGATTCGGCCCATTCGGCGCGGGTCGCGGCGCTCCCACACGCACCAGCCGTCTGCGCGTCTTGCGCCGGATCATCAGCCCCGCCTCCCGGTACACCCGATACACCCGCTTATGGTTCACGCGGCCGCTCTGGTCCACCAGAATCTGCAACCTCCGGTAGCCCCACCGCGGCTTCTCCCGCGCCGCCTCCACCAGTCGCGCTCGCAACTCTTCATCGCTGCGCCGGCTCGCGTACCGATAACTGGACTCGGCCACGACCATCAGCCCGCAGACCCGTCGCGCGCTCACCAGGTAGTGCTCCCACAGCCAGCGCGCTTCTTCCCGTCGGTCTACGAGCTCCAGCCGTTTTTTTCAATCAGCGCCTTGAGCATGTCCTTGTCCAGGCTGAGGTCCGCCACCAGCTTTTTCAGACGCTGGTTCTCGTCCTCGAGCTGGCGCAAACGCTGCGCCTCGCCCACGCTCATCCCCCCGTACTTGGCCTTCCAGGCATAGATGGTGTGCTTGGAAACCCCCAACTCCCGGCCCACCTCGGCGGCGGACCGCCCGGCCTCCATCTGCTTCAAGGCCCCGATCATCTCCACTTCGCTGTACTTTCGCTTCGACATGCTTCCCCCTTCCGCGCCAGAATGCGAAAATCATATATGCTCGTGCGCGGATCTGGGGGAGCAGGTCAGCATGGCCGCGGCGCTGTCCCGTCACCTGTGCCGCACCTGGATAGCCCTGCGGCCTCTCCGTTTTGGTCACGCTTGCGTTCCTCGGCTCTCGTGTCAGGTCACTCGCCGGTTCGCCCCGGTTCGCCGCAGGCACCCGTCGCTAGGAAGGAAATTGACTTCCCACAGCCCACACGCCTAGTATGACTTCCACCACGCGCAGGCCGGAATGGCGCGGTTCAGACGCACTCAGGGAAGTGCCAGGCTTCACAGACGGGTGTCGGATGTCCCAGAAGACCGCAAAACTAACGTTTTGGGGAGTGCGTGGCTCGACCCCTACCGTGGACCGCAGCACCTGGCGCTACGGCGGCAATACCCCCTGCCTCGAGTTCGTCGCCACTGACGGCAAACGCTTTATCCTCGACTGCGGCACCGGCCTCCGCCACCTGGGCCGCCGTTACATGGAGTCGCTGGGCGATGCGCCGCTGGAAGCCGTCGTTCTGGTCACTCACTATCACTGGGACCATATCCAGGGCTTGCCCTTCTTCTTCCCGTTCGTACAGGAGCGGAATCACTTCCATTTCTTCAGCTTCCAGTCCAAATACTTGGGCAAAGACAGCCTGAAGCGCGTCCTCCAAACCCAGATGGCCACTCCCTATTTTCCCGTGGACGTCAGCATCTTCCACTGCAAGCGCGAGTACACGGAAATCGCCGGCGGCGATTCCATCCAGTTCGGCGAAACTCGCGTCACCACCCAGTGGCTCAACCATCCCCAGGGCTGCCTCGGCTTCCGCCTCGAGACTCCCGCCGGCACTGTCGTCTATGCCACCGACAACGAGCCTGGCGTTCCCGAAATGGATCGCGACCTCCGCAAACTCGCCGAGGGCGCCGACATCTACATTCACGACGCGCAGTACACCCCTGAGCAGCTGCGCACTTCGCAGAAAGGCTGGGGCCATTCCACGTGGCTTGAGGGAATCAGCGTGGTGCGCGACGCTGGCGCCAAAAACCTCGTACTTTTCCATCACGACCCCGATTCCAGCGACCGCGGCGTGGACGCCATCCTCCGCCAGACCCGCCAGCAATACGCCAATGCCTGGGCCGCCTCCGAGGGCATGGTCATGACTCTCGATTCCCGCAAAATGGACGTTGTCATGCGCGATAGCCGCGCCGGCCAGCGCCGCGAAGGCTTCTTCCGTGCCACCATCGTGGGCTATTCCGAAGAGGGTCGCGCCTTCCAGGAAGAAACCATCATCCGCGACCTCACTCTCCACGGAGCACTGCTCTACCTGGAAAACACTCCGCGCCTCCAATCCGAACTCCAGGTGATGATGGAAGCCCCTGTGGACGAGCTCCATCCCGACGGCCGCATTCCTCTCCGCGGCTATGTCGTTCGCCGCGAGCCTGCCGAGGACGAGAACCGCAATGCCGTCGGCATCGTTTTCGCTGAAGAAGTCGAGCCCGACCGCCCATCCTGATTTTCGCGTTCCTGCTTTTCTCTGCGTTCCTCTGCGAGCTCTGCGCCTCTGCGTTGTCCACTTCCCCTGTGCCCTCTGCTCACTCGCCTATTCCTCAGCCCTGTCCACCCTCCACCTCGCTGAGCCGCCGGCGTAAATAGTCTTGCTCCACGCGGTTCGTCGCCAGCTCGAGTGCCCGGCGGTAGGCCTTCCCCGCCTCGGCCCGCCGCCCTAGCCGCCGCAGAATATCCGCCTGCGCAGCCGGCAAGAGGTAATAGCTGTCCAGCTCGCCGCTCGCCCCGAGTTCGTCCATTCTCGCCAGTCCCTTTTCCAATCCCTCACTCATGGCCACAGCCACAGCGTGATTCAGCCTCACTACAGGAGAGGAGGAAATCTTTTCCAGCTCTCCATAGAGCGCGGAGATCTGGCGCCAATCGGTCTGCTCCGCCCGCTCTGCTTCCCCGTGCAGCGCCGCAATCGCCGCTTGCAACTGGTATGGCCCAACCGCGTGCCGCTCGAGTGCCTGCCGCACCAGCCGCGAGCCTTCCGCGTTCTGTGCGCGGTTCCACAATGAGCGGTCCTGCTCTTCGAGCGGCACGAGCTGCCCCTGCGCATTCATCCGCGCCCGCCGCCGCGAATCGTGCAGCAGCATCAGCGCCAGGAGCCCCAGGCTTTCCGCCTCCGCAGGCAGTAGCTCGCACAGCGTGCGGCCTAGCCGGATGGCCTCGGCGCATAAATCCTCCCTCACCAGCCGTTCGCCCCTCGTTGCGCTGTAGCCTTCGTTGAATATCAGGTAGATGACCGCCTGCACCGCTTCCAGACGCTCAGGCAGGAGGTGCTCCGGCGGCACTTCGTAGGGAATGTTCGCGTCGCGGATTTTCTGTTTCGCCCGCACCAGCCGCTGCGCCAGCGTGGCCTCCGCCACCAGGAATGCCCGCGCAATTTCCGGCGTCGTCAGCCCTCCCAGCGTTCGCAGCGTCAGCGCCACTTGCGCTTCCCGGTTCAGCGCCGGGTGGCAGCACGTGAACATCAGCCGCATGCGCTCGTCGGGATAATTCACGGACAGCTCATCCGCGGAGGGCTCGTCCCGCCGCGCCGCGCTCTGCAGTTCGTAGCCGAGCGCATCCTGGCTCTCGTTCCGCGTTTTCTGCCGCCGCGCTCCGTCAATCAGCTTCCGGTGGGCAACCGCCGTGATCCATGCCCCTGGCTTCGCCGGAATCCCGCGCTCCGGCCAGTGCGCCACCGCGGAAGCAAACGCTTCCTGCATCGCCTCTTCGGCCAGGTCGAACGAGCCCGATATGCGGATGAGCGAAGCCACAATCCGGCCCGACTCTTCCCGGAACACTCGTTCGGCTGCCGCTTTCGCGTCCGCCTGGCCTCCCGGGGTGTCGTTCGCGAGTTCTCGATCGGACTGAGGAGGCATACCTTCGCTCACACTCACCGCCGCAGCGCGCCCGCCTCCGCCACTCCACCCCTCTGCGCCGCGCGAGCGGAGCTACGAGAACTTCATGATGGGCCGCACCTCGATGGACCCGAAGCGCGCCCCGGGAATCTTTGATGCCATGGCCACTGCTTCGTCGCGGTCCTTTGCTTCGATCAGATAGAATCCACCGAGCTGTTCCTTGGTCTCTGCGAAGGGCCCGTCGGTCACCAGTTGCTTTTCCTTCCGCACGCGGACGGTTGCGGCAGTGGGCGTGGGCTGGAGCGCGTTGCCTCCCTTGATGGCCGCGGCGTGCGCCTTCCCGAAGGCATGGTACTCGGTTACCTCTTTGTCGATCGCACCCTTGTCCATGCGCGCCCAGCGCTTCTCATCTTCGTAAATCAGCAGCAGATATTCCATTGTGGTTTCCTCCCATCCCTACGACGCGCGAGCCGTCCGAATTCGACAGCGCCGCCGCTCCTCTTAGCATTTCACTGCAGAGCGCTCCGCCGCGTGCCCGCTTCGGCCTTTTATCCCGCGCGGCTGAACCGGCTCGGCACGGATCCGGGCTTGCCAAATTCCGGCGATCCCGGCTGGGGGATCGGAATGATTGGCCGGATTTCAATGCATCCTTCGCCGCCCTTGCACGCTGTGGGGATCTTCGCGGCCCATCCAATCGCCTCGTCCAGATCCTTGCAGTCCAGGATGTAATACCCGGCGAGTTGCTCTTTCGTTTCCGCAAACGGCCCGTCGGTAATCAGCGGCTTTCCGCCTTGCACGCGCACCGTGGTCGCCGTGCTCGTGGGCTTTAGCGGCTCCGCCCCGCGGAAGATTCCTCGCTCCGCTGTCTCCGTCATCACCGTAAGGTGTCCTTCGCGAATTCTTTCCTCCTCCTCCTTTGAAGCCCGCGCCATATCCGTCTCTCTCGAATACACCAGCAGCATGTAACGCATTGCCATCCTCCTCGTACAGCCCAGGGCGTTCGCCCTGCGCCGTGTTTCAAACGATCTCCAGATCTTCAGTTCCCCGGGAAGTTCGGATCCTCTTTGACCTCCAGGATCTGTCCCGTATGCCGCGCGCAGTGTCCGCCCGCAGCCAGAATCCATTGATACCCGTCCCACGGGCCAAACACAGGATGCGGCAGCACCCGCCCGCGAAGGTTCGGCGAGCAGCGAAGCAACTCCTCGGTCTGCAGCCGGCTGCGCAGAAACTTCTCGAGCGTCTCGCTCCCCGTACTCCCCGCGGCGGGAGACACATGCTCTGGCGCTTTGTATTTCGGGTGTCGCATCGGAATCACCGCCAGGACGAATGCGTCCACCTGTTTGATATCGCGATCCAGGGCATCGGCCGGCGCTTGCGCCATGTTGCCGACGATTTCCTGCACGCGGCTCTCGACGATCGCGATGTGGCCCATGACCTCCGCAATTGACCAGCGGTCCGGTGCAGGCTTGAAATTCCATTGCGCGGCGGAAAGTCCCTTCAACGACTCCACCAGGAGGTCGCGCGTCGCGGCCAGATACCGTTCCGCGTGCTCGCGTTCCTCGAAAGTCAGCCTCGCAGACGGAATTGTCTCGGCCAGTGTGCTGTGTTCCATCGACTGTCTCCTTTCGCACCCTCTCAGCGGGGGTTCCATCCGCCCCTCTCACTGGTACGACGTTCGACCCGCCTAATATCGACACCCCCTGGCTTTTATCCCTCCTGCATTCACGCCGCACGCCCCCACCAGCGTCACGTCGTCCTTAAACTCCTGGCCGGCAAATCGCCGTGCTCCCTCCAACATGGACTCGAGCCATCCTTCCGCCGGCATCTGCCGGGCCGCGCCCAAGAGTTCGGCCAGCCGTTGCTCCCCAAACTCCTCGCCACGCTCGTTCGTCGCCTCCGTCACCCCATCGGTGTAAACGAGCAGCCTAGCACCAGGCGCGAGCCGCTTTTCTCCAATCTCGCAATCCCAATCGTCCCCGAGCCCCAGCACCGTGGCCGTGGCCCCCAGCCGCTCCATGGCCCCGTCCGGGTGGCACACCAGGGCCGCGGGATGCCCGCAATTGACGTAGCGCAGCCGCCTGTCCGCATCGCGGTATTCCCCGAAGAACACCGTCGCGTAGCGGACCGCCAGCGTGCTCTCCAGAAACATCCGGTTCACCGCCCGCAGCAGGCTGCCCAGGTCTTCCAGCGCCAGCGCGCACTGGCTGCGCACGTGTGCCTGCAAATTCGCCATCAGCATCGCGGCCGCAACTCCCTTTCCCGATACGTCGCCGACCACCACTCCCAGGTACCCCCGCCCCAGGTCCAGAAAGTCGTAGTAATCCCCGCCCACCAGCCCAGCCGGCCGCGAAAGCCCTGCGTACGAGAGGGACTCGAGGCGCGGGAAACGCCGGGGGAACAACCCTGCCTGCACCTCCCTCGCCAGGCGCGCATCCAGGGCCTCGCGCCCCTCCGCCATCTCGTTTTCAAGTGCGGGAAGCATTGCCGGCCCTCCTGAGCCCTCCGATGGGGTGCGCCATGCTCGTCGTCTTTCAACTGTACGACGTACGAACGGCAGAGAATCGACATGGATAGGAGGGTACCAACCAGGGGCGCATGGCCCAGCCAGGGCGGTGTCGCACTGTTCTTACTCTGCGGCGACCGGCAATCGTTCGCGGGAAATTCTACTGAACGCTCAGTACGGGCACATGGCGGGCGGGGAGAAAACAGGATTAAGCGCTGGCTACCTTGGACGGCTCGTTGAGAGCGGGCCGGAGCGTGAGCCAATCAGTGCGGACGCTGTCCCATTCCTGCGTCAAAAAGCCGTAGGACTCGAGGAAGTTGCGGATTTGCGGGCGCTGCCAGCCCACGATTTTTTCCAGGATCGGGACGAGCACCACGATCGCATTGTTCCCCAGCACCGTTCGCTGCGCGATGTTGGCTACCCGCCGCGTTTCCGACACCGAGATCGTGAATCCGTCCCGCGCGTTCACGTGCAGCATCACGTGGATGTCGGAGCTGCCGTCGCCCGCATAGATCACGTGGTCCGGCCCGATCTGGAGCTCTTCCTGAAGCCGGTCGAGCACGCTCACCTTCCCGAAGCCGGCCGTGGCCCGCAGGATCGTATCCACCTCACCGGTACTGGTGTAGCTGAATTCCGTGCCGTAAATCCGCTCGGCCGGCACGATACCCTCCAGCGCCGACTGGATCACCTCCACCGGTGCGGCGGAAAGGATGGAAAACTCGAAGTGATATCCAGGGATCCCATGGTCCAGAATCTCGTACAGCAGTCCGATGTTGTCCTTCAGCCGAATGCGCTTTCCCACTTCGTACAAATGTTCCCGGCGCACCCGCGACTTGAATTCG
The DNA here is from genome assembly GCA_963773835.1 of uncultured Acidobacteriaceae bacterium. Classification (GTDB taxonomy): domain Bacteria; phylum Acidobacteriota; class Terriglobia; order Acidiferrales; family UBA7541; genus JOPF136. Next base: position 664,403 of record CAVZCQ010000002.1, on the reverse strand, counting down.
GGGTCGTGGAGCAGCAGATAGGCCAGTTCCGCGCCCTGCTGCACCAGGTTCAGTTTGGCCATCCCGTTGGCCTTGCGCTTGAATTCCTCGGTCGGAATTCCCACGATCTCGCTCAACACGTATCCCGAATCGTTGAACGTCAACGTCTGGTCGAAGTCGCTCGCGAAAAGATAGTTCTTCACCGGCGTCTCACTCATGGCTTTCCAATCTCCATTTTATGTCAGGGAAGATTTGCTGCCGCGTTAAAGATTTGTTGCTTTGAATCGGTCACTCCATTAGATGCAGGAACAGCGGAAAAAGACACTCGAAGGCCGCGGGGTCCGAGTTCGAAGTGCGCAGGGGGTAAACATTCCCTCAATTGCAGGCGCTACGGCGCCAGCCCGTCCACCTCGCGCATGCGCCCAAACGCGCGCCGCACATGCGGGATGGTGATCGAGCCGCCCACAACCAGCGCCACGTTCAGCGCGTCAATCACTTCCGCGCGTTTCCATCCCACTTCGCCGCAGCGGACCACGTGGTAGGTGATGCAGTCGTCGCAGCGCAGCACGCACGAGGCTACCAGTCCCAGCAGCTCCTTCGTCTTCGTGTCCAGAGCCCCCGGCTCGTAGGCCTGGTGATCCAGCGCGAAAAATCGCTTCACGCCCAGATGCCCGCAGCCGACGATTTCCTCGTTCATCTCTGCGCGAAACGCGTTCCAGTCCTTCAGCGAATCCGCCATGGTTTCCTCCTCGCGCACACGCCGCCGCACAGCGGCACGAATCATGGGTCACATCGGGCGATGAGCGGATTTCCTCGTTCCGCCACTCGCGTTCCGGCAGGCAGCTAGAGCGCGGCGAGAGCGGCGGCTTCGTCGTCGTAGATGGAAAGGATGGTGTCCAGACGCACCATTTTCAGCGTCTGGCGAATCATTTTCGTGGGCGAAAAGATCACGAATTTTCCGCCGCTGCGATTTACGGACGTAAACGAACGTACCATGGCTCCGATCCCCGAACTGTCCAGCATGGTCACTCCTGCCAGATTCACGGCGATATTGCGGTTGCCGGCGGCCACCAACTCCTGCACCTTCTCGCGCAGGGCCTGCTCGGTCTCGCCGAGCCGCACCGGGCCCTGGACATCCAGAATGACACCTTTATCGACAAACCGAACGTTGAAGCGGGCGTGTTCCGACACAGCGCCTCCTGGCCCGCCCCGCACCGGGGAGAGCAGTCCCACAAACTACTCCACAGCGGCATCCAGAAGCAAGCGAAGCCTGCGCCCCACGCAGACCGGGCCGATGCCTCGCGCGCGGCGCCGGAGCGGCTGGCGGGCAGCACGAGGTGGCGGAGATGGGCCGGTCCGCGCTATAGTATTTGTTCCGGGCCGGGCGTCCCGAAGCTTCGGGGCGCCCGCGCCTTCCGTCTCGATAGCCCCACCGGCAATCGCGACGGCCTGCCGCAGCAGCACCGATTACGGTCCGCAACTGGCGGGCCGTGACCCGCTCGTTGTTTCCGGCGGTTGGGGGTCTGCGGTTCCACCTGATTTCGAGGAGTCTGGCAAATGGTCAAAGCAACACAATTGCGCCCGGGAATGGTGATCCAGTTCGAGGGAGACCTCTACACCGTCTTTACCGTGGATCACCGCACGCCCGGTAACAAACGCGGCGCCATGGCCACCCGCCTCCGCAACCTCAAATCCGGCGCCATCATCGACTACCGGTTCCGCGCCGAGGAATTTGTGGAGCGCGCCATTCTCGACGAAATCGAATATGAATATCTCTACGCCGACAGCGGCGGTTGGCATTTCATGAACGTCGAAAACTTCGAGCAGATCCACCTGGGCCGCGATGTGCTCGGCGATGCGGTGGACTACCTGCTGCCCGGCATCCACCTGAAGCTGGAATATTACGAGGGGAAGCCGATGGGAGTCATCCTTCCGGACACGGTGGACCTTGTAGTGCTGGATACTGAGCCTACGATGCAGAAAGCTACAGCCAGCGCGGTGATGAAGCCGGCAAAGCTGGAGACCGGACTGGTGATTAGCGTCCCGCCGTTCATCAACAACGGCGATCGCGTACGTGTGGACACCTCGGAAGGCCGCTACGTCCAGCGCGCTCAGTAGTCCATGTGGCGCAGCCACTCCTGGCTGCGCTCCTGAACGCACCCGGCGCGTCGTGGGTTCCTGCCTATTCTGGCTGGTTCGCCGGTAGCTACGGCCAGTGCTTGCCCGCCGTCCGCTGGAGGGTGTTTCTGACCCTGGCCCCTTCTCACTCTCCCACCGACTTCAGAATCAGCGGTAGCAGGAACGTCTGCAGGCGTTCGGCATCGTCGCCGGTCAGCCCATCCAGCTCGATTCCCATGCGGTTCGGACCCGCCTGCCGCACCACTTTTCCGGTTCCGCTCACCGGCCTCTGGCCGGCGGCGAGCACCAGGCGGATTTTCACCTGGCTGCCGACGGGAAAGCTGCGCGGCGCTTCGACGAGCATGCCTTGCAGGCTCAAGTCCACCGTGTTTCCTTCCACTTGTTCCTCGCCGGACTGCACGGCCACGTGCCGCGACACTTCCACGCGCTGGAACCTGCGGCGCTCCCGCTCGATGGGGCCGTGGGCCGCGCGAAGCACGCGCATCAGCCGGCTGCGGTCGAAGGGTTTGAAGATGAAGAAATTTGCGCCGGCTTCAAACGCCCGCGACATCGAGTCCGGCGCGTTCTGCCCGGAAACCATAATGATCGGCGTCCGCCGGTTCATCCCCGAACTCCGCGCCATTTTCGCCAGTTGCAGCCCGTCCGGCGACGGCATGTGCAGCTCCAGGAACAGCGCGTCGTATTTTTCTTTTCGCAGGAATTCCGCAGCGCGGCTGCTGCTGGTTTCCGCCACCGCCTCCAGGTTGGAGGCGGCCATCACGGACTGGATCGAGTCGCAGGACGCTTTGTCCGCGTCCACTATCAGCACACGAAGTTTCATTCCATTATTTTCTTCGGCTGAAACCCTCGGGAGGTTTAACCGGCTTCTCTCCCCCGGACAGGGACTGTCGTCCTCCGGCCACGGTTTAGCTTCTTCCGAACACCCGCGTGAACAGCGCGTCCACGTGGCGGAGCTGCCGCCCGACGTCAAACGCCCGTTCCAGCGCTTCGTGGGACAGATGGCGCGCGATCCGCGGGTCCCCCGCCACTCGCTCCCGGAAACTCGTCTCGTGTTCCCACGCCGCCATCGCGTTTTCCTGCACCCATTTGTACGCCTCTTCCCGCGGCGCTCCTGCCTCCACCAGGTCTTGCAGGAGTTGCCCGGAGAACACCAGACCCTGTGTCAGCTCCAGGTTGTGCTTCATGCGGTGCGGAAAGACGCGCATGTCCCTCACGATCGTCGTCATTCGGTCCAGCAGATAGTCCACCAGCGTCGTCGAATCCGGCAGGATCACCCGTTCCACCGAGCTGTGCGAGATGTCCCGCTCGTGCCACAGCGCCATGTTCTCCACCGCCGCCAGCGCATTCGTCCTCACCAGCCGCGCCAGCCCGCACACCTGCTCGCAGCTCACTGGGTTGCGTTTGTGCGGCATCGCCGAGCTGCCCCGCTGCCCCGCGGCAAACGGTTCTTCCGCCTCGCGCACTTCGGTGCGCTGCAGGTGCCGGATTTCCAACGCCGCGGTTTCCAGCGACGCGGCGATGATGGCCAGCGCTGCCAGGTACTGCGCGTGCCGGTCCCGTTGCAGCACCTGCGACGAGATTGGCGCTGCCTCGAGCCCCAGCCGCGCGCAGATCTTCTCTTCGATCTCCGGCCCCAGATGCGCGCACGTACCCACCGCGCCGGAGATTTTCCCTACCGCCAGTTGCCGCGCCGCCGCACGGAACCGTTCCAGGTTGCGCTGGTTCTCCGAATACCAGATGGCCAGTTTCAGGCCGAATGTGATCGGCTCCGCATGAATCCCGTGTGTCCGGCCGATTTGCGGCGTGTCTTTGAATTCGAACGCGCGCCGCCGCAGCGCCTCCCCGAACGCCGCCAGCCCTGCTTCGATCTGCGCCGAGGCGTCACGCAGCACCAGCGCCTGCGCCGTGTCCACCACATCGTTGGAAGTGAGCCCGTAATGCAGCCACCGCGCCGCTTCCGCATCGCCCACGGATTCGCCCACGACCACCGTAAACGCGATCACGTCGTGCTTCACCCGCGCTTCCACTTCGTGGATGCGTTTCACGTCCACTCGCGCGCGCTCGCGGAGCGCCTCCGCCGCTGCCCCAGGCACGATTCCCGCAGCAGCGAGCGTCTCCGTCGCGGCCAGCTCCACTTCCAGCCACTTCGCGAAGCGATGCTCATCGCTCCACAGCCGGCCCATCTCCGCCCTCGTGTATCGGGGAATCATGAGCAGCTCGTTCCGCGCCGTCCGGCGCGAAATGCAATGGGCGCAGCGCAAAGCCCGTTGAGTGCGGGAGGCCGCGGGGTTTGCGGCCTCTCGCCTTTCTCGCCGCTCCCCACGCTCCCCCACCGTCCTGTGGTTGAGTTTGTCCTCATCCCGCTACAACACAAACGGCCCCAGCGGTGTCCTCTGCGACGCAATGTGCAGTTCCCCGGCGAACCCCGCCGGCTCCGGCCGTCGCCCCAGCGCTTCTTCCGCGGAGATCTGCGCCGTGTAGGGATTGTTGTTGTTTTCGGAGAGGTGAGCGAGGATGAGCCAGCGGGCACGCGCGTCAAATCCCGAGCCTTCGGGATCGCCATCGGCCAGAAACTCGCTGACCGCGTCGTTCGAGAGGTGGCCGTTGCGGCCCATCACCCGCTGCTTCACGTGCCACGGGTAGGGCCCCACTTTCAGCATTTCCAGGTCGTGGTTCGATTCCAGCATGAGCAGGTCGGAACCGCGCAGATGCACGCGCACGTGCGCCGGCAGGCAGCCCAAGTCGGTGACGATGGCGACTTTCAAGCCTTCGGCGCACAGGGTGAAGGCCACGGTATCGACCGCGTCGTGGGGGATCGAGAATGCGGTCACGTCGATATCGCCGATGGTGAAACGCTGGGAGGTACGAGTAGGCAGGGTTTCGACGCAGGGGATTTTTTCGACCTCCGTGCGCGGCACCAGCCGCTTGTACTCCGCATACGTTTCCTCGGTGATGTACACCGGTGCGTTCCACGCGCGGCTCAAGTTGGCCAGTCCGGAGATGTGGTCGGTGTGCTCGTGCGAGATCAGGATGCCCTGCACGCCGTCGATCGACACGCCCAGTGCCGCCAGCCGCCGTATCGTCTCCCTGCGGTTGAAGCCGGCATCCACCAGCAGCCGCGTGGTCGAACTCTCGACCAGCGTCGCGTTGCCTGAACTCCCCGAGCCCAGATTCAGAACGCGTAGCGAGATAGCCGCCCCCAATGGTGACCCAGCGATAATCGCAAAGCGCATTCCGCGCGTCAACGCCTCCCGCGGCCCCGCGCCGTTTCGCGAATTCCCCGGCCTACCCGCCCAGCGTGCTGAGCGCCTGCTTAGCTTCCGGCGCATGCGGGAAGTTCGGACTCAGCCTCAGCGCCCGCTGCAACTCTTCGCGCGCGTGCGCTTTGTCGTTCATTTTGTCGTACACCATCCCCAGGTGGTAATGGAACGTCGGGCTGTCCGGCGTCGTGTGGATGGCTTCCTTCAGCAGGTCCGCCGCCGAACCGTAAACTCCCTTCTGGTAATACACCCACGCCAGCGTGTCGGCCACGTTCGGACTCTGCGGCAGGGCTTGCCGCGCCGTCTGCGCCAGTGTCAAGGCCATGTTCGTGTCCCCGCCCGTTTCGAGCAGCAGGAACGCGAGATTGTTCGCCGCCAGAGGGTTGTTCGGCTGCACCTGCAACGCCTTCTCGTAAAGCTGCCGCGCCTGCGCCCGATCGTGCCGCGACTCCTCCAGCATCCCCAGCATCACATACGGCCGCACGTCTTTCGGGTGCTGCTGCATGCTTTGCCGGTAGCTCGCGACCGCGCGATCGAACGACCCTTTCTGCGCCTCCACCTGCGCCAGCAGCAGGTACGCGTCCATCCCGTTCGGGTCCAGCGTCGTTGCTTTGGTCAGCGCGCCTTCCGCCTGGTCCAGTTGGTGCTCGCTCATGTACAGCCGCCCCAGCAGCACTTCATACCCCGCATTCGTCGGCGATTTCCCGATCTGCTGTTCGACACGCGCCACTGCTTTGGGAATCTGTTTCTGTGCCACCTCCACCGCCACCAATCCTCGAAGGGCTTCGATGAAATCAGGATTCTTATCGAGCGCCTGCTCGTACAGCCTTTCCGCTTCGGGAAACCGCTTCTGCAGCACGCGCAGCGACCCCATCCGCGTGTAGGGCGTCGGATCGTTCGGTGCCAGCGAGATCGCCATGTTCAGGTCTTCCTCCGCTCCCGCCGCGTCGCGTTTGACCATCCTGCCCACCGCGCGATACGTATAGCCCGCCGCCAGCTTCGGCTCCAACTTGATTAGCGCCTCCGCGCTGTTCAGCAGCAGGTCCACATCGTCCTTGCGGATCGCCAGCTCCGCCAGCGCCTGATGCACAGCCGCCATGTCCGGACGAATCCGCACGGCATGCCGCCACGCCTGTTCCGCCAGTGTCAGATTGCCGTTCTCGGCGTACGCCACCCCGAGCTGGTACTGCGCCATGGCGTTCTCCGGGGCGGAGGCCACCACCGGTTCCAGCACTTTCACGGCTTCATCCGCCTTCTTCTCCCGCAGGAGGATTTGGCCCTTTGCGATCCCCGCTTGCGTGTCCTTTGGCGCGTTTTTCAGAATGTCTTCGTTCAGCTTCGAAGCTTCCTCCAGGTGATTTCCTTGGATCAGCACTTCGATGTAGTCGTCCCTCAGCCTCGCGTCATCGGGGTGCTCCCGCACCAGCGCGGCAAACTCTTCCGTTGCACGCGGCAGTTCCCCCATCGCGTAGTAGAAGTCCGCCAACATCCGGTAGCCGTACGGGTTTTTGCCCAGGTTCGGTTTCGCGGCCTTGATCACCTGCTCCGCTTGCTCTCGTTTGCCTTCCGCCAGCAGGAGCCGGGAAAGTGAAATCACCGGCTGCTGGTTCTCCGGCTCGACTTGCATCGCCTGGCGGAATTCCTCTTCCGCTTCCGGATTCCGCTTTTGTTGCTCGTAGAAGTTGCCTAGCGCGATCAGCGCCACCACCGACTTGGGCTCCAGCTCCACCGCCTTCCGGTAACTCTGCTCGGCGTCGGCCATCTGTCCCGCCTTGGTCTGCAGCACCGCCAGGTACAGGTAGCTCGTGGCGCGCTTGGGATCGAGCGCGATCGCCTTTTGCGTTTCTTCCAGCGCAGCCGGCAAGTTCTCGCGCACCGCATCCGCGTTGGCCAGCAGCAGGTGCCCGTCCACATTCTCCGCATCCAGGCTCAGCACCGCGCGCGCTTGCTCTTCAGCACCCTGTACGTCTTTGCCGGAAAGCAGTAGGTTCCCCAGTTCTACGTGCGCTTTTACGTTTTTGGGATCGAGCTGCACCACGCGGGTGAGTTCCTTTGCTGCCGCTCCCCATGCGCCTGTCTTCAGGTACACTTGGGCGAGCTGTGCGTGTGCCGGAAGGAAATCCGAGTCGATCTGCAGCGCGTTCTGATACTCGATCACCGCCTCGCGGTATTTCCCCTTGGCCTGATACTTGTCGCCGCTCTCCACATATTTTTGTTTTCGGACGTTGGGATCCCGCGTGCAGGCGGAGAAGCCCAGCGCCAGCAATGCGCAGAACGCACCGCACGCCATCAGGCGTCGCCAGGCCGAGCGCCTCTCAGCAATCTTCGTCATCATGATGTTGGTTTCACCGCTTCGCCGCCTCGTATTCGCGCACTCGACTCCAGTTCGTTTGGCTCCGGGCGCGGGGGGGGACACTGCTACGGGCAAAGTCGTCCGGATCGCAAGCGCCAGCTGTCACGCTGCCCGCAGATTAGAATAGCAAGAAGGCTTCCATCAGGGCGAATCCACTTCGGCCACCAAATCGCGATTCTCGATTAGCCGGTAAACAGAAGGTGCATTTCGTCATACCTGCGCGGAAATAAGTGGAAAAAACCTTCCCCCGAGGGAAACTTATTTCCCCTTAACTGCTGACAGGGACCATTTTGGCTCAAGTCATTTGAAGTCAATAAGTTGACACACATTGCCCCCGGAGAGTTTCGTTTCCGGCACCAACGCGGCTAAAATGTGGGGAATCTATTTCCATTTAGTGGTAGTATTTCACCATTCTGCGCGGTCTTCTGCGTTAGGCAGCCCTCTGAAGGAGGCTGTTAATCCTTGCGCCATCAACGGGTTAACGATTCTTGTCCTCGCATCGGCTTTTTTCAGTTCCTGGCATCCCGTGTGCAGTATCAGTCAATGCCCGGCATCCCCGCTGTACGTTTTCCATTCTTGTACGGGCATCTCGAACTTGCTGGAGGAAGCATGGCCACACGACACGCGGAGCCTGTTCTGGTGGATGAGCGTCACGCGGCGCGAAAGGCGCCCCCGCAACCCTTGTACTTGGAATCGGACAGCGCTGCGATGCGTTCGGTCCAACAGGTGATCGCAGACATCGCCCCCACGGAGATCCCCGTCCTGCTCATCGGCGAAAGTGGCACCGGAAAGGACGCGGTGGCTTTGCATCTCCACCGTCACTCCTCGCGGCGCAACCAGGTCTTCCGAAAGATTCTGGGTTCGAGCGCGAATCCCGAGCAGCTCTCGCTGGAAGGCATGGGGCACGAACCGGGTACTACCTACCTGGACGAAGTGGCAGACCTATCGGCGGCCGGGCAGACTCGACTGCTGCAATCCCTCGCCGAGCGCGAAGGCTCCGGTAACGAGCCGGCCCCGCGGCTGATCAGCGGCACCACCCGCAACCTCGAGGAAGCCATGCGCTCGGGTAGGTTCCGCGAAGAGCTCTATTTCCGCCTCAACGGCGTCTGTTTGCGCCTGCCTGCACTCCGCCACCGCCGGGAAGATATTCCCGCGCTGGCCGAATTCTTTCTGGCCCATTACGCGGCGCTCTTCGGCCGGCCGCAGCCCGCTCTCAGCGCGCCCGAAATGCGCGCCTTGCAGGAATACGACTGGCCGGGCAACATCCGCGAACTGGAAAACGCCATGAAAAAAGCAGTGGTGCTCGGCGGCGAAGTGTTCCAGATTGTGGAGACAGTGGCGGCGCCGGAGCCGGCCCCTGTTGGCCCTCCGGCTCCTGAGACTGCCGCTGTATCGCTCAAGGACGCTGCGAAAGCGGCTTCCCGGCGCGCGGAGCGGGAGTTGATCCTGAAGGCGCTCGCCCGCACGCGCTGGAATCGCAAGCGGGCCGCTATGGAGCTGCGCATCAGCTACAAAGCGCTGCTGTACAAACTGAAGCAAATCGGCCCCGAAGAAGTCCCGGGGGACTGAGGCGGGCCGGGGGAGGATTCCATGTCGAGGAGAGCGGAGCTTCTGGCCCTGCTGCTGTTGCTCTGCGTCCCGGGTGCTGCGGCGCGCCAGAGCTCGGCAGACGGAAAGCAGGCCGCTGGCGCGCAGAAGCCGGATGGGCAGGCGACCGCGGCGGAAGCCCAGGTGAAGGCGGCCAACGCGGATCCTAGCTACATCATCGGCGCCGAGGACGTGCTCAACATCAACGTGTGGAAGGAGGCGGACATCAGCCGTACCGTGCCGGTACGCCCGGACGGGAGAATCTCGTTGCCGCTGCTGAACGACGTGCAGGCCGCCGGACTGACCCCGCAACAATTGGCGGACTCGATCCGCGACGGTCTCAAGAAATTCATGTCCGACCCGGTAGTGACGGTGATTGTGACCGCGGTCAACAGCCGTCGCGTGTACATCGTCGGTGAGGTGACGAAGCCCGGTATGCTTCCGCTGTTGTCGGGAATGACGGTACTGCAGGCTCTGGCCAGCGCGGGGACTTTCACGCAGTTCGCCAACATCAAGGGGATTTACGTGCTCCGAAACGAAAACGGCAAGCAGGTGAAGCACCCCTTTAATTACAAAGCCGTGGTGAAGGGACAGAATGCGGATCAGAATCTCGAGCTCAAACCGGGCGACACGATTGTGGTCCCCTGAGGATAAATGCTGGATGAATTTCCCGCGCATCCGTGGACTACTGCCCGCTTTGGCCGGCTGGTGTGCGCTGTTGCTGGCCGTGCCCGCGGTCTGGGCGCAGCAGGACGCGACTCCCTCCCCCGCGCAGGGTGCAGACCAATCCGCCTCGTCCGCGGATTCCGCAGCGCAGAACGCACCAGGTCCGGTCGACGGAGTGGAAGCGTACCGATTTCCGGGCCCCTCGCTCGGCCACAGCTTCTTTGTTCCGCGGTTCAGCTTGCAACAGGTGTACAACACGAACGGAGGCTACGCGGCGACGCCCGGGGCCAGCCAGGCCCTGGCGGTGACCTCGATTACCGCCGGCCTTTCTCTCCAGTGGGTGAAGCGGGTTTCCACCCTTTCGCTCGACTATTCCGCCGGCGGCCTGATCTACAACCCGCAGAACGAGCCGGACGCAGTTGTGCAGCAACTGGGCCTCATGGAAGAGGTGAAACTGCGGCGCTGGGATTTGACCTTCGGCGAAAACTTTTCCTATCTTCCCAACTCCGCATTTGCATTGGGAGGACAGGGCTATCTGGGCGGAGGGATATCCGGGCTGTCCGGGATTGGAAGCCTGACGGGCTTCAACCCATCCCAGTTGCCCACGCAGACCATCCTCTCCCCCAACGTTTCCGAGTTGTCTTCCGCCAGCAACTTCCAGGCCCAGTACTTCCTCAACGGGACCTCTTCGATCAACGGCTCGGTCGTCGTCGGGTTCCTCCACTATTTCGGGTCGGATCTGCTGAATACCCGCAGCGTCACCGCGCGGTTCGGCTACGATAAGTCGCTCACGCCCCGCGACACCATCAGTTTCAGTTACCAGGCCCTGTTTCTGGACTACCCTTCGGGAATTTCCGGCTTCACTTCGCACTACATCCAGATGAGTTTCCGCAGGATTATCACCGGACGGCTGCACCTGTCGGTTTCTGCCGGCCCCTCGATTACGCACTTCTCCATGACAGGCCAGACGCCGGTGCCCGGCGGCACGAATCTGGTTGGCGTCGCGGCGCGCTCGTCGCTGGACTACGCCCTGCGGAACGGGAGCTTCGGCGCCCAGTACAGCCACGGTGTGGGTGGTGGGTCCGGGTTTCTGATCGGTGCGGTTACGGACCAACTTAGCGGAAATTTTTCGCACCTCATCGGGCGGACTTGGAGGGGCAGCCTTACGGGGGGGTTCGCCCACAACAGTGCCTTCCAGCAGACCGCGGGAACCGCGATAAACCCCTCGGCCGCGTTCAATTTTTGGTTTGCGGGGGGTGCGCTCTCGCGGCCCATCGGACGCTATTCTTCCCTGTCGTTTTCCTACAACGCATCGCGGCAGACGTCGAATGCCACGGTGTGCGCAAATAGCTTGGCCTGCGGCCCCATTGCGCTGACCCAGGTTGTGGGCGTTACGTTCAATTGGTCCACTCGGCCGTACAGGCTCGAGTAATCCGCACACCGAGGCGAAGAGAGAGCGATGCTCGGTCACCGACAATTGTCTCCGGCGGACTTCCTGCGCATCGGCCGCCGCAGGTGGATCTGGGCCCTCCTTCCCGTCCTCTTGGGCGCTGCGACAGGCTACCTGCTCGCTCGTCTCGTCCCTCCCAATTTCGTTTCGTCGGCCACCGTGCAGGAAGTGGTCGATCGCTCCCCGGACTCGGTTCTCCCGGCTCTCGCCTTCTCCTCTTACAGGCTTTCCGCCCTCAAGCAGCAGGCGCTCACCCCTGGTCGCGCTGAATCGCTGGTCGCGCGATTCAGCCTGTATCCATCCCACGCCAACCCGCTTTCCGGCGCGCAGGCCCTCGCACGCATCGACAGGGACCTCGTGGTTTCGCCTTCTCCTGCAGGCTTCACCCTCTCCTTCACCGCGGGTGACCCCTCCACCGCGCAGAAGGTTTGCGCCGAACTCGTCTCCCTGTTCCGTTCCGAGGAGCAGAAGAATCTCCAGCGGGACGCAGGGAATCAGGGCTCTGCCGGTTCCGGCATTCCCGGCGGCACCGGCCCCGCTTTTCTAGCCAGGCAGGTGGATGAAGCCAAGCGCAATCTGGACGAGCGCGAGGCCAGGCTCTCCGAGTTCAAGCGCCGTCACGCCGCCGATCTTTCCGGTTCCGCCAGCAAGCAGACGGAGGACCGCATTGCGGAGTACGAAACACAGTTGCAGGACGCGGACGCCGCCGTGAAGCGCGCCCTTCAACAGAGGGCCGCGCTCACCGAACTCCTCTTCGCGCAGAAACCGTCTGCGCTCGAAGGCCGCAAGCCGGCTGAACCCGTGGCCACCGAAGCGCTCGAGCAGGAGCTCGCCGCGGACCAGGCCCAACTGGTCATCCTCGAGGCACGCTACACCGAGGACCATCCCGACGTGGTGAAATTGAAGTCCGACATCGCGCAGCTCCAGGCAAAGATCGCCAAGGCCAGGAAAGGCTCGAGCGGCACTGCGGCCGGCAAATCTGATGCCCCGACCGCGGCTGCGCCGCCCCAGAACGCCCAGCTCCAGGCCCAGATTCGCGAGCTCGATGCCCAGATTCAGGAGAAAACGCGCGAGCAGGCGCGTCTTCAGCAGGAGCTCTTGAATTCCCGCGCGCGCCTCGACTCCCTCCCGCTCTTCGCCCAGGAGTACAAGGAATTGACTGCGGATGCCGCGAGTGCTCGCACGCATTACACAGGCCTGCTCGACAAACAGAGTCAGGCGTTCAAGGTTGTACAGGCCGGGCCCAACTCGCTGCCGGTCGTCGAACCGCCCAATCTGCCCGAGCGTCCAGTATATCCCGACTCCGCACTGTTCACCCTCTGGGGCGCGGGCGCCGGCCTCGCCATCGGTTTGTTCGGAATCGTCGCCGGCCAGGTGAACGACAAGTCATTGCGCACCGAGCGCGACGTCCAGCACTTTCTGGATTTGCCGACACTCGCCGTGATTCCCGCGGCGGGCGCCGGTGGTGGTGACCACGGCGGCGCAGGGTCGCGGGGCGGTCCCATGGCCAAACCGGGAGAGAAAGAGGAGGGTGTCCTGGCGGACGTCTGAGGCAGGCGAAAAGAGATTATGTACAAGAAATTTTTCGGACTCGGCGAGAATCCATTCAATGTCAATCCCGATCCGCGTTTTCTGTTTTCTACGCGGCACACGGATGAAGCCTTTGCCGTGCTCACCTACGGCATTCAGGCGCGCAAGGGCTTCGTCACCCTCACCGGCGAGGTTGGCACGGGCAAAACCACTCTGCTCAACAAACTCCTCGACTGGCTCCACGAGCAGAGCCTCGCCACCGCCTTCGTCTTCAACTCTCGCCTCAACGTCACCCAGTTCCTCGATTTCATGATGGCGGATTTCGGCATTGCCTGCGACACACGCCTCAAAAGCCAGGTCCTCATCCGCCTCAACCAGTGGCTCCTCGAGCGTTACCGCGCCGGCGAAACCGCCGTGCTCATCGTCGATGAAGCCCAGAACCTTTCCCCGCAGGTTCTCGAGGAGATCCGCCTCCTCACGAACCTCGAGACGGCCACGGAAAAGCTTCTCCAGATCGTCCTTTCCGGACAGCCCGAGCTCGAACAGAAGCTCAACCAGCCCGGCCTCCGCCAGCTCCGCCAGCGCATCACCCTGCGCTGCCGCACCTATCCGCTCTCCTTGGAAGAGACCTCCGGCTACATCCAGGAGCGGCTGCGCGTGGCCGGCGGCGATGGCTCTCCCATTTTTTCGCAGGAGGCGGTCGAGGCCGCCCACCGCTACGCCCGTGGAATTCCGCGCGTCGTCAACCTGCTCTGCGAACATGCCCTCATCAGCGCCTTTGTGGACCAGAAGCGCCCCGTTCGGGCGGCCACGATTGACGAAGTCGCCCGCGAATTCGATTTGCACCGCATCGATCCCATCGCCCAGCCCGTCGAAGCTCCCGGCGCCAGCGGCGAAAACGCCAGCTTGATGGAAGCTCTGCAGAACCTGGCCACGCTGGTGGACCGTCTGCGCCGTCCGAGTTGATGTGGCCAGTTGAGAGAATCGGGGAGAACGCTCGGCCATGAGCCGAATACACGAAGCGCTTAGGCGCGCCGAACGCGAGAAGGGAAGAACCGCGCCGCAGCCCGCCGCGACGGAGCCGGCCCCTGCTGCTCCCGCTGCTGTCGTCTCTCCCTCTCCCTCTCCCATCGCTGCCTCTCCTACGGCTGTCTCCGCTTCCGCGCCCGCCGCCGTTGCCGCTGCCCTGGCCCTTGCGGCGCCGCCCCTCGCCCCGCCCACGCCTGCGGAGCCCGCCATCCCCGCTCTGCTTCAATCCTGCCGCCGGCCGCACTGGCACGAAGATCGCGCCAAGCTGTTTTTCCTCAGCGGCAAGGGCCATTCGGTCGCTACCGAACAGCTTCGCACCCTGCGTTCGCGCCTCTACCAGGCTCGCGAAAGCCGCCCGCTGAAAACCGTGCTGGTCACCAGCGCGATACCCGGCGAAGGCAAGACCTTCGTGTGCACGAATCTGGCTTACGCCTTCGCGCGGCAGACGGACCGCCGCGTCCTCCTGCTCGATGCCGACCTGCGCGCTCCCGGCGTGCAGGACCTTCTCGGCGCACCCGCCGAACCTGGCCTCGCCTCCTATCTCCGTGGCGATGCCGCACTCGAAACGATTCTCCAGCGCGGCCCGCACGAGAATTTCTATTTCATCCCGGCAGGCAAGCCTCCGGCCAATCCCGCCGAACTCGTCGCTGCAGGAAAACTCAAGGCGTTGCTCGGCCAACTCGCGCCGCTCTTTGACTGGATTCTCCTCGATTCTCCCGCCGCCGGACCGGTCTCCGACGCGCTGCGCATCGCCGACTGGTGCGATGGTGTGCTGCTGGTCGTCCAGGGAGGCAAGACCCCTTATGACCTCGCCCAGGGCGTCACTCGCGAGCTGCGCGAGAAGCGCCTCCTCGGTGTCGTCCTCAACCGCACGGAAGCAGCCGCCTCCGCAGGCTGAAATCCGAACGGCTGACCACGAAGTACCGGCGAGCGGTCTCCGGATTCTGACTCTCCCCAGAGTGAGTCTTCGGCATCTGTCTCCCCACTCGCGCCTCTTGGCGTCCTGAGCGCAGTTGCGAAGGGCCACTCGTCTCCTGCCGCTCTCCCTTATACTACCCGGCATGCGTGAGCCTTCCCGTCCGCGGTCCGCGCCGCCCCGCATTATGTGCGGCCGGCTCGGCGCGCCGTCCTGGATCTGCGGATGATTTCGCTGGTCGTTCCCACCTTCAACGAGCGAGCCAACATTGCGCGGCTCGTCGAGCGCGCCGGCGCCGCTCTCGCCCAGTGCGGCGAGGACTACGAACTCATCATCGTGGACGACGGCAGCCCCGACGGCACCGGCGACGAAGTTCAGCGCCTCGCCTCCGACGGCCGCCCCTGGCTCCGCCTGCTCGTCCGCCGCTACGAACGCGACCTCTCCACCGCCGTGGTCGCCGGTTGGCGCATTGCCCGCGGCGACGTTCTCGGCTGCATGGACGCCGATCTGCAGCATCCCCCGGAGCTCCTCCCTCGCATGCTCGCCGCGCTCCGCAGCGCTCCCGCGGACGTAGTGGTCGGCAGCCGCCACGTAGCCGGCGGCGGCGTCAGTCACTGGAGCCTGCGGCGGCGCTTCGTTTCCTGGACCGCCACGCTCATGGCCGCGGGCATCCTGCCCGGCACGCTCGGAAAGGTTTCCGACCCCATGTCCGGCTTTTTCCTCCTTCGCGCGGAGGTGATCCAGCACACCGCGCTCAATCCCATCGGCTACAAAATCCTGCTGGAAGTCCTGGCTCGCGGCAATTACACCCGAGTCGTGGAAGTCCCTTACGTGTTTGAAGAGCGCTCCGCCGGCGGCAGCAAAATGAACGTGCGCACCGCCGTGCAGTACTTCGCCCATCTGGTCCGGATTTCCATCGATTCGGGAGAGGCCGTGCGCCTCGCACGTTACGCCCTCGTCGGCACCAGCGGCGCCGTCATCAACGTCTCGCTCACTCTCGGCGTGTTTCTCACCCGCCTCGAATGGCCCCTGCTGCCCGCCGCCCTCGGCGGCGCCGGCTTCGCCATAGGCAACAACTTCTTCTGGAACGAATTCTTCACCTTCCACGACGCCCATCGCGCCCAGCCCGGCGGCGCTCACATCCTGATCCGGTTTTTCAAGTTCTGCGCCTTCTCCGTCACCGGAGTCGCGATCAATCTGGCTGTGATTGCCGGGTTGCACTACGGCCTGCATCTGGATTTCGGCTGGAGCATCGTGTTCGGTGTGCTGGTCGGCGGGATCTGGAATTTCCTGATGCACTCGAACGTCACCTGGGCCGCCTGGTGGGACCGGAATCTGCTCTCCAAGGTGGCGCACTCTCCCGTGCCGGTCGGCAGCGCGGCCGGGATGGTTTACGTCCCCTGCGATCTGTGCGGCTCCAAGGACTACAAAGTGCTCTACTCCGGCCGGGAGGGTTCCATGGTCGCGCTCCCCGATCAGGCCTTCCGCTGCACCAGCCTCGAGCACGGTGATTTCACCAACATCGTGCAGTGCAGCCGCTGCGGCCTGTTCTACGAGAATCCCCGCGAGCCCGAGCAGATCATCGAGAGACGCTACGAGCAAGTGGAGGACGCGGTTTACGAGCGCGAATGGAAAGGCCGCGTCCTCACCTACACCAGGATGATGCCGGCGATTGAGAAATACGTGCATCCGCCGGGCCGCGTGCTCGACATCGGCTGCTACCTCGGCGTTTTTCTCGACGTCGCCCGCCAGCACGGATGGCAGACGGTAGGCGTGGAGCCCAGCGCCTGGGCTGCCGAGCGCACCAGGGAGCGCGGCCACGAGGTGATCAATGCCCCGCTGCGCCTCAGCCATCTGCCTGCGGAATCCTTCGATCTCGTGACCCTTTGGGACGTGATCGAGCACCTCCACGACCCGCTAGGGCAGCTCCGCGAAATCCACGCACTGGTGCGCCCGGGCGGGATTTTCGCGCTGACCACCATGGACACGGGCGCGCTCTACGCAAAGATGTGCGGTCGCCGCTGGCCGTGGTACATGCGCATGCACCTCTACTACTTCACCCGCGGCACCCTGGCGCGCATGCTGGAGGAAGCGGGATTCGAAGTAGTCACAATCGAATATGCGAAACGAATTGTCTCCCTCCGCTACTTTCTGGAGAAAGCCGCGGCCGTGCTCCGGCCCATTGCGCCGCTCCTCGAGCTGCTGGCCGTGCCCTTTGGTTCTCTCTACGTGACCGTGGACTTCGGCGACAACATCATGGTCATCGCCCGAAAAGCGGCCTGCCTTGCCGGCAGGCAGGCCCCGTCCTCGTAGGGGCACGGCATGCCGTGCCCTGCCCCATTGCCGTACCTCTGCTTGTTGAGAAGCAATATCGCCCCCCCTCCCCCCTATATTTGCCCAAGCTGTTGAAAATGAGGGAGATGGAGGGAGGGGACTTGCACAAACTCTTGAAAATGCAGGGGTTATAATGACGGGTCGAAGCGGCTGGGGAATTTCGCAGGATTGCAGGTGGCTGAAAACACTTGGGTTG
This sequence comes from uncultured Acidobacteriaceae bacterium, assembly GCA_963773835.1. Lineage (GTDB taxonomy): Bacteria > Acidobacteriota > Terriglobia > Acidiferrales > UBA7541 > JOPF136. The sequence goes on along the minus strand of CAVZCQ010000002.1, from coordinate 646,964 downwards.
CAGGAGCGATTTTGGGTCGCGCGGGGGATAAGCGCCCGGAAGCGCCTGAAGGCGCTAGGGTTATTTGATGTTCCGCGCTCGGAGTCTCGGATTGGTCTGACGAGTGGCATAAACAGTCATCGCGACGACAGTGTACTCTAGAGTTACACATAAGTCAAGGGGAAAAAGCAGTGGCTGGTGACCCTTCGAGCCGCTCCGCTCTCTCAGGATCAGCATCCTGGTCGGATGCTGACGGGTGGCGAGCAGGAGGGGGGATAGGGACAGTCCGGTAGCTTGCGCGTGAATTTCAGGTGGGAAACTACCTGCGGGCTTCCGGTGTGGCGCGGGAAAAAGGCGGGACTGTACGGTGCCTGCCTCTGTCCTCTGTTCGGCCTCCGGATCTCTCCATCGAAGATCCCGATTCCGTTGGGACTCGGCCATCGGAGCCCCGCTACGGGGCGCAGATCCCGATTCCATCGGGACTGCCTCACAAACACCGGCACGCTCTCCTCATGCCTTACACGGTCAAAGCCGGGACCTGCTTGATCCTCTCTCTCGACTCGACAGAGAGCCCGCCATATTGTATCTAGTTAATGGCCCCGTCCAATAAACCCGGCCACGAAGCGTCGCATGCAACCCGTCGTGATCGAAAACCCGATCTTGAATTCTCCCTTCGAGGAGCCTTGCCGGCACTTCCGCTTCACTGACGAAGGCATCTCGAACGAGATTGTCGACGGGCGTCGCGTCAGTTCCTATTTTGTGCCCATCGCAAGGCCGCGCTCCAAGACTGGCAAGTCGCAGATGGCCTTTGATACAGAGTGGACACAGGAACGGATTGAGGAAAACCGATTCATCAACCAGGTCCGCGAACGCGTTGCCCGATGGCGGCAGGGCGGCTACGTCGGAGTGACGAGGACCACGGCCGATTTACTCGCATATTGGAAGAACCAAGACCGTGCTCGCCGGCTCTTCTTCTGCCAGCTTGAGGCGCTGGAAACGGCCATTTACCTGACGGAGATCGCAGGCAAGTACGGCGACGCGTGGATCGAAAACGACCTGAGAAAGGCTAACGACCAATCCAATCCCGCGCTCTTCCGCATCGCCTTCAAGATGGCCACAGGCACCGGGAAGACCGTGGTGATGGCCATGCTCATCGCCTGGCACCTGCTCAACAAGCTCGCCAATCCTCAGGACGCCCGCTTCGGAGACGCGTTTCTGATTGTCACGCCGGGCATCACCATCCGCGACCGCCTGAGAGTGCTGCTTCCTAGCGACCCCCAGAACTATTACAAGGAACTCGACATAGTGCCGGGCGCACTCCGTGAGCAAATGGGCCGGGCGAAGATGGTCATCACGAATTTCCACTCTTTCAAGCCGCGCGAGCAGGTCTCTGCAGGCAAAGTGACCAAGCAAATCCTCAACTCCAGCTTCACGGAGTCCCCCGACCAGATGGCGCGGCGCGTTTGCAGGGAGCTTGGAAACAAACGCAATATCATCGTCCTGAACGATGAAGCCCACCACTGCTACCGGAGAAAACCCGACGGCGCCGATGAAAAGCTGACTGGAGACGAACGCCGCGAGGCGGAGAAACGTGACGAAGAAGCTCGAATTTGGATCTCCGGCCTTGAGGCTGTCCAAGCAAAGATTGGCCTTCGCGCGATCTACGACCTCTCCGCGACGCCCTTCTTTCTCCGCGGCTCCGGATACTCCGAAGGCACGCTCTTTCCGTGGGTGGTTTCGGACTTCTCCCTCATTGATGCAATCGAATCCGGCATCGTGAAGGTGCCTCGCGTGCCCGTAGCCGACGATTCCATGGTGGGCGAACAACCCACCTATCGTGACCTGTGGCTTCGTATCCGCGAAAATCTTCCAAGAAAGGGCCGCGGAACAGAGGAAGTAACCGGTGACCCAAAGCTCCCCGCCGAATTGGAAGGCGCTCTCCAAAGCCTCTACGGTAATTACGAGAAGTATTACCGGAAGTGGGAGCAGAACGCCGAGGCCCGCGCCCGCGGCCTCACGCCTCCCGTCTTTATCGTCGTCTGCAACAACACAAACGTCTCCAACATGGTGTTCCGCTATGTCGCCGGCTGGGACAAAAAACTGGCCGACGAGCACACGATTCCCGTTCCCGGCAATCTCCCGCTGTTCAGCAACGTAGTGGACGGGCAGTGGACGGCGCGCCCCAGCACGATCCTGGTTGACAGCGCGCAGCTCGAATCCGGCGAAGGGATGAGCGTCGAATTCAAGAAGATCGCCGCCCGTGAGATTGAGGAATTCAAGAACGAGTACCGCAGCCGCTTCCCAGGCCGGGACGTGGAAGCGCTCACTGGCGAGGACATCCTCCGCGAAGTAATGAACACCGTGGGCAAGCCGGGGAAGCTGGGCGAACACATCCGCTGCGTCGTTTCCGTCTCCATGCTCACCGAGGGGTGGGACGCGAACACGGTCACGCACATCCTTGGCGTTCGTGCGTTCGGTACGCAACTTCTGTGTGAGCAGGTCGTGGGCCGTGGCTTGCGCAGGATGAGCTATGTGCCATCAAAACGCACAATAGGCGCAAACGGCAAGGCGGCGGAAATCGAGGCTTTCGAGACGGAATATGCCGAGGTCTATGGCGTTCCCTTCTCCTTTATCCCCAGCGCGGGTTCGGCCAAAGACCCCAAGCCCGCTCCCCCTCCCACGCGCGTCCGGGCTCTTGAAGAGCGTATCGCCTGCGAGATCACCTTCCCGCGCGTAACCGGCTATCGGTACGAACTGGGCGCGGAGTTGCTGATCGCCTCCTTCGGCCCGGAGTCCAAGCTGTCGCTCTCCACCGCCGACGTTCCCACCAAGACCGAGAATGCTCCGATCGTGGGGGAATCAAGCATCCACACGCTGGACGACCTCAAGGGCCGCCGCCTTCAGGAAGTTGCTTTCCTGCTGGCGAAGCTGGTGCTTGAGAAATACTTCTGCGATGACGATCGAAATCCCGAGCTGTGGCTGTTCCCCCAACTGCTCAATATTTCTAAGCGCTGGCTGCGGGAGTGTGTCACCTGCAAAGACAACACCTTCCCCCAGATGCTCCTCCTGAAGGAGACAGCCCACAATGCGGCGGACCGCATCTATCGCGCCATCGCTGCGTCAGACCCGGGCACAAAGGTACTCATGCCGATCCTGCGCCCGTACGACACCCTCGGTTCCACGCGTTATGTCGAGTTTGAAACGGGCCGCCCCACCTACACCACCCGGGCCGACAAATGCCACGTGAACTATGTCGTCGCCGACACCGAATCCTGGGAACAGAAAATGGCTCAAGCGCTGGAAGACATGGAGGAAGTCGTCTGCTACGTCAAGAATCAGGGCCTTGATTTTTCGATTCCCTACACGCTGAACGGCGAGGAGAGAAAATACTTCCCGGACTTCATCGTGCGCATTCGCGATGCAAAGGCCGAGCCTTTGAATCTCATCCTGGAAGTCACGGGAGTGCCGAAAAAGGAGAAGGAAGCCAAGGTGGCCACGGCGAAAACCCTCTGGGTGCCAGCCGTAAACAATCACGGCAACTTTGGACACTGGGCCTTTATCGAAATCACCGACCCATGGGACGCTCAAAACACAATTCGCGCGTTTCTGCAGTAGCACAGACACTCATGTCTGTGCTCTGCTCCGCGCTTCCTCCCGCACTGCTTTGCGGGTACGTTCCCTGTCTTCCCACGCGCACAGTCAAGAGTGACTGTGCTACTAGTGCGGTGCTCCCGTGACGTACTACGCGCGCAACCTCCCGCACTGGCACCCCGACGGCAAGACCATCTTCCTCACTTGGCGTTTGTTTGGCTCCCTCCCTTCGAGCGTTCTTAAAAATCTCGAAAGCCTCCGCGCCACCCCAGGTAAGCAATTCGTCGCCGCAGACAAGTTCCTTGACGGCGCAGCATCCGGGCCGCGTTGGCTCAGCGTACCTGAAATCGCGGCCCTGGTCAGAGAAGCGATTCTCCGGGGAGAAAAACTCGGCCAGTACACGCTATTCTCGTACGTCGTCATGCCCAACCACGTCCACGTGCTTCTCGAGCCCCGCGTTCCCCTGCTGCGTGTGACCCGCGGCATCAAGGGCGTGTCTGCCCGCGACGCAAACGCCGCTCTTGGCCGCACCGGAAAGCCTTTCTGGCAGGACGAATCGTTCGATCATTGGATTCGCAATGGCGCGCAGTTCGAGCGCGTTCGCTGGTATATCGAAAACAACCCAGTCAAGGCGGGCTTGGCAAAATCGGCAAAGGAGTGGCCATGGTCCAGCGCCCAGTAGCACAGACACTCCTGTCTGTGCTCCCGTCTTCCTCTCCTTCCCCGTGGCCGTGCCGGCCCGTTCGCGCCGTCCTCACGCGCACAGTCAAGAGTGACTGTGCTACGGGTGCCGCATGAAGAAGAAAAACGGCAAGCACGCGCGCGTCGAAAGCCTGAAGCACAAAGACAAGCGCACCAATATCCCCACCGAAGAACTGCGCGATTTTGTCGCCGAGGACGAGCGGAAGCCGAAGACAGTCACCTTTCCTGGCCTGCTTTATGCCCGTGACCCCTCGCTCGACCCCCAGCTTGTCTGGAAGGGAAAAGACGAACAGGACCGCCAGCCGCTCGAAGTCCCTGCGGTCCCGATCTACATCCAGGAAAAAATCCATCCCCACGCCCTGATTGAAGATTTGCGCGCGGAGGCGAAGCGGAACGGGCCGGGGGAATCGCTCTCTCTCTTCGCCGATTTCAACGGCATCAAATTCGAGGACCTGGTGGATTTCTACGCCCACAAGGACGGCGTCAACTGGTCCAACCGCATGATCCTTGGCGATTCCCTCCTGGTGATGACCTCGCTGGCTGAAAAAGAGGGCCTCAAGGGCAAAGTCCAGATGATTTACATGGACCCGCCCTACGGCATCAAGTTCGGCTCGAATTGGCAGGTGTCGACGCGAAAGCGCGACGTGAAAGACGGAAAAGTGGAAGACGCCAGCCGCGAGCCAGAGGTAGTCAAAGCGTTCCGCGATACCTGGAAATTCGGAATTCATTCCTACTTGGACTACCTCAGGGACAGGCTGGTAGCTGGACGCGAACTGCTCTCCGAAAGCGGAAGCATTTTTGTCCAGATCGGGGATGAAAATGTCCACCTTGTGCGTTGTCTTCTGGATGAAGTTTTTGGGAGCGAAAACTTTATCGCGGTCATAAACTTCCGTTCGATGATGCCCCTCGCGTCAGGCGAGATTGAATCGGTTTACGACTACGTACTCTGGTACGCCAAGGTAAAAGAGGGCATAAAGTACCGCAACATTTGGGTTTCCAAAAGCGTCGGAGGAACTTCCGAATTTGTCTTTGCGGACGCCCCCAGCGGCGGCTATCGACGACTGACCAAAGACGAGATAAGTGACATTGGGCAGACTCTGGAAAGGGAGAGAGTCTTTAAGCGGTCCAATCTCTCTTCGTCCGGCTACACCCCCTCATGTACATTCCCGATAAAGTTCGACGGGGAGACGTTCGACCCGGTGCAAGGTAAGAGCTGGCGTACGACCGAGGAAGGAGTGAGGCGGCTGAAGTCGGTGAGCCGCATCTTCAAGCTAGGCGACAAACTTTACTTCAAGCTTTATCACTCCGATTTTGGTTACACGTCGCTGGAAAACTCCTGGAGCGATACTATTGCCTTTGAAGAAAAGTGGTACGTGGTGCAGACAACCACGACTGTGATCGAGCGTTGCCTGCTCATGACCACTGACCCTGGGGATCTGGTAGTAGACCCGACCTGCGGGAGCGGCACGACGGCTTACGTGGCTGAGGAGTGGGGACGGCGCTGGATCACATTCGACACGAGCCGGGTTGCGTTGGCTCTGGCACGCACCCGCCTGATGTCGGCACGCTACTCCTACTATTTATTGGCCGATTCGACCGATGGAATCCAGAAGGAAGCGGAAGTCACCGGCCAAATCCCCGCGGCAACCGCCAAGCCGGAGCACGACATAAAGAGGGGCTTCGTTTACAAACGCGTTCCGCACGTCACGCTCAAATCTATCGCCAATAACCCAGACATCAAGGAAGGTATGACGCGCGAACAGATTGACGCGGCCATCATACGGCACGCCGATACGGAGTTGCTCTACGACCAGCCCTACGAAGACGCGAAGCGCATCCGCGTCAGTGGCCCTTTTACGGTTGAGAGCCTCTCGCCGCACCGCGTCCTCTCAGCCGACGAAGAGCGCCCGGCAGCCGAGCGCGGCGGCATCGAAGCAACCGGGCCCGGCCAGTTCGAGGCCATGATTATCGAAAACCTCCGTAAAGCGGGCGTGCAGAACACCGTCAAGAATGAACGGCTCAAGTTCGACCGCTTGGAGCCCTACGCCGGGCTGTGGATTCATGCGTCAGGCGAATACACCGAGTCCGGCAAGCGGAAGCGCGTGGCCGTCTCCATCGGGCCGGAGCACGGCACGGTCGGCCCGGACTTGCTGAAAGAAGCCGCCAAAGAAGCCGTTCAGGGCGTGGGCTTTGACCTGCTGCTCGTGTGTGGATTTGCCTTCGATCCGCACGTCTCCGAAGAAGCGAAACGCTACGGGAAGCTCGCCGTCCTGACCACCCGCATGAATCCCGACCTCGCCATGGGCGACGAGTTGCTCAAGAAAACCGGAGCCGGAAACCTCTTCATGATCTTCGGCGAACCCGATATCGACATCAAGAAATCGAAAGACGGAAAGCTGACTCTCGAAATCCGCGGCGTAGACGTGTACGACCCGACCACCGGCCAGATCCGCAGCCATTCCACCGACGACATCGCCTGCTGGTTCGTGGACACCGATTACAATGGCGAGAGTTTCTTTGTCCGCCATGCGTACTTCACCGGCGCGGAGGAGCCTTACGAAAAGCTGAAGCGTGCGCTGCGCGCGGAGATCGACGAGGCTGCGTGGTCGGCGCTGTATTCGACCAAGAGCCGTGCGTTCGAACCGCCCAAGACCGGAAAGATCGCGGTTAAGGTCATCAACCACTACGGCGACGAAGTGCTGAAGGTGTATGAGATTCGGTAACACAGACACTCTTGTCTGTGGTCTGCTCTGGGGTTCCGTGGGCGGTGGCCTGGCGACTTGTTGTCTTAATCCCCCGCGCACAGTCAAGAGTGACTGTGCTACATCCGCGGGCTGCTTGCCGCCAACCCGCACAGTCAAGAGTGACTGTGCTACATCTCCCCCGCAGGTTCCGGGAACAAGTCTGTGTTGGTTCCACCGGGTAATGCGCAAACAATTGCCTCAGGTTCAGCTTGTGAGGTTACTGGCCTGGATCGCGTTTGAGAACTACCGGGCGCGCCTCAACCAAACAGATTGAACCGGATCACGTACCACAGGGCCAGCATCCCGTCGCGCCACGTTATCTTTTTTCCTTCCGCATACGTTCGCCCGTAATACGAGATGGGCACCTCGTACACCCGCCATTTGCCTTTCGCCACTTTTGCGGTCACCTCCGGCTCGAAGCCAAAGCGATTTGACTTTAACTTCAATCCTCGTACTACCTCGATCCGGAAGGCTTTGTACCCCGTCTCCATGTCGCTCAGCTTCAGGTTGCTGAGCATGTTGGAGAGCAGCGTGAGCAGGCTATTGGCTACGTAGTGCCAGAAGAAATGTACCCGCTGCGGCCCGCCCAAGAACCGCGAGCCGAACACGACGTCGGCCCGCCCGTCCAGGATCGGTTCCAGCAGCTTTGGATAGTCTTTCGGGTCGTATTCCAGGTCCGCATCCTGCACGATCACCACGCTGCCCGTCGCTTCCGCGAATCCACGCCGCAGTGCCGCCCCTTTTCCCGTGTTCTTTTCCTGGAAGAGAATGCGGATGTTGGCGATCGGCAGGCTGGCGGAGTCGTTCAGGATGCTGATTTCCGATTTCCCCAGCGACTGGTGGCCGGCCACCTGTTCGAGCCACTGGCGGGTGCCGTCGGTCGAGCAGTCGTCCACGACCACGATTTCCTTCTCGAAGGGAGCTTCCTGGACGCGCCGCAGGATTTCCTGAATAAAGGTCTTCTCGTTGAAAACGGGAATGACGACGGAGAGTTTTGAGGGTACCAGGGCGAAGGTCATCGCTCGGTTCTTTTCCTGCCTGCTTCGCCGTCGTAGGGGCCGCCTGCCTACCCTGCCTGCGGCAGGCAGGCGCAGGCTGGGTTTATCCCGCCGCGAAACAGAGGTGATGGCGGCGTAAAGCCGCCCCTACACGCGTCGAGATGGCGGCGTAAAGCCGCCCCTACAGGCGTCGAGCGAACAAACTAGCACGGGTGGTGGCCTCGCCGGAACCTTTCTCCGGCGGGCGGTACCTGCGGGGCAAGGGCGGGGATGGCGCAGGAGCAGCCCCTGGGGCCAAGATCATCCAGGGCTAATGCGTTTATGAGCTTGCTACTCTGATATCGCCCGCTTTTTCGGAGGGATTCCCGCTTCTTTGATCTTATAGAGCAGGGCGCGGTAGCTGATGCCCAGCAGTTCCGACGCGCGTTTCCGGTTCCACCGCGTATGCTTCAGCGCCTCGAGGATCATCATGTGCTCGGCGTGCTGGCTAGCCTGCTTGGCGAACTTTTTCAACGAAAATTCGTGGATCGGCGGCAACTGGAATGTTCCCGGCTGCGCGTTCCGGCTGCGTTCCTCCAGCTCTTCGAGAATAGAATCCGCCGATTCCAGGATCACGTACCGCTTCACGTAGTTTTCCAGCTCGCGCACGTTCCCCGGCCAGTGGTGGCGCTCGAACCGCTCGATCACGGCGGCAGGCAGCTCCGGCGCCGGCCGTTCGTACCGCTCCGAGTAGTGCCGCAGGAAATGGTCCACCAGCACCGGAAGATCTTCCCGCCGCTCCCTCAGCGGTGGCATGTGCACGTTCACTACGTTGATGCGGTAGAACAGGTCTTCGCGGAACGCCCCGCGCGTCATCTCGCTCTCCACGTCCTTATTCGAGATCGACACGATGCGCGAGTCCACCCGCCGCTCTTCCAGGTCCCCGATGCGGCTGAAGCACCCGTCCTGCAACACCTGGAGCAGTTTGGCCTGCAGGCTCGAGTCGATTTCCGCGATCTCGTCGAGCACGATTGTGCCGCCGTGCGCCACCTCGAATTTCCCCGGCCGGCTGTTGTACGCGCCCGTGAACGATCCCTTTTCGTAACCGAACAGTTCCGATTCCAGCAGCGGCCCGGGTATCGCTGCGCAGTTTACTTTCACCAGCGGCTTCTCGCGCCAGGGCGCGATCCGGTGCATGTACGACGCCAGCATTTCCTTCCCGCTGCCGCTTTCCCCGCGGATCAGCACCGGCACGCGAACGCTCGCCACCCGTTCTATGGTGCGGCGGATGCGTTGCATCTCGCTGCTCAGCCCGAACAGTACTTCGGGAGGAACATGGCCGTTTCGCGAGGTATCCGCCACAACTGCGAGCTGCTGGACTTTTGCCACGATTTTCAGTTCCTCCACAAAACCGGCGCCGGAGCAATTGCGGGCGGCCAAAGGCCGAATCTTCGTCTGCAGTGTAAGAGCATTCCAAGAGCCAACCGGCCGCTGCCGCAGCCGAACTCAAAATCGCTCCCAACTCACTGTGATTCCTTGGGTTAACCGATTTTCCCGGTGTGCTGATTCTTCTCCCAGCGCCACTTCATTCGCCTGCAGGCTGTGAAAACATTTTCACAATTCGCTGCCTTTTTAGCGATGATCGGTTCGCTCCTTCTCCGGTTCTCCGCGCGGATTGCAGGCATCTTTGCGGGCAACAGACGCGCGGGTTCCCGCGCGGGCAGCGCTTCGCCGCCGTGCAAACTTTCAGTTCCGATGAGTTGTTCAGGGAAGAAATGCGCAGCCAACGCGGTACTTCTGGCCTTCCGCACGTTCCACATAGGCCTTCCGCAAACTTACCTTTACCGGCGGAAGGATGGGAACGTGCAATACCGCGGGAAACACATTGGGGAGATTGTCCACAGCGTCCAGGAGCAGCGCCACGCCTCCATAGCTCATGTCCAGCACGCGGGCAGTCACTTCATTCGTCTCGCCGATCACGGCGTGCGCCCGCGTCCCCACCAGCGAGACGCGCTCCCACTTCCGCCGCTCACCCGAGCGCGGCGACGTGGAAAACACGCCTGGCTGCCCAGCAGGATGAGCAAATGCCGTCGGGGGAGGAGTGTGGGCCGCTGGAGGCGCCTCTCGAGCGGCGGGAGGCTCCATGGGAATCACCCGCCCCGTGGGCGTTGCGGGCGCCGCAGACTGGTTCCGCGTAGCGTTTTTCAGTTCATACAACCGCTCATCCGCCAGCCGGATCAGCCCGTCTTTCGCCTCTCCGTCATTGGGAAATACGGCCACTCCAAAATCCAGTGCCAGTGGAATGTCCAGATTTAATGGGGCGATCGCTGAGGCGTAATTCGCCCGCACGCGCCGGCCCAGCGTCGCTGCCTGCGCCGGATCCGCGAACGGAAGCAGCAGCGCGAATTCATCCCCTCCGATTCGAAATGCGTAATCCGACGTCCGCAGCGTTTTCCGCAGCGTGCTCGCTGCCAGCTGCAGCATGTGGTCGCCCTGCAGGTGCCCGTGCCGGTCGTTCACGGCCTTGAAGCAATGCAGGTCCATGATCACCAGCGCTACATGCTGGTTGTGTCTTTTCGACCGGTTCAGTTCCTTTGCAAAGTACTCTTCAAACAGCCGGCGATTGTACAGCCCCGTCAGCGCATCTGTCGCCGCGTTGATCTGCAGCTTCTTCAGATCCTCGTATTCCATGAGGATCGGCATGCGGAGGAAATTCGACGAGGCCAGAACGTCCACCAGCGCCGTCTGCAGCGACACCGGCTTCGCCAGCGTCTCGGAGAGATCCCGCCGCCGCGTCAGGATCTGGTCCCAGAATTCCAGGCTGGTCGTTTCGCTCAGCTCCACCTGCGCCATGGCCTTCAAAAACTTCTGCAGGAATTTCGCCCGCACCGGCTGGTCCAGGTTTTGCAGCGTTTCGATCAACAGATCCAGGAACGCATCCTCCGCAGAGAGCTGCAGGCGTGCGTTCTCCGTGCTGTTCGGAATGGGTGCGGTTCCACTCACTGGTAATGTCCGTAGTTCGGCCGAAGGGGCCTCTGCCCTCAGGAGAGCACGTCGCGTTCCATCTGTTTGGCGGCCCGGGCGGCTCGTGAACGCGCATCGTAGAGAATCGCATCCCGCCTGTCAACGTATGCTCAATGGAATCCACAGCTTGGTAGTGGAAAACGTATTCCACGCTTTACGGTACTTTTTTTCCTATTCTCCCCGCTGGCGCCACGTGGAAGTTGTTTTCCCCTCACTCCAACGGTCTCGCGAATTCCACCGCTACCATGTGGATGTCTCCCACCGGGTTCTCACGGACCACCCGGGCGCTGATTGGCGGCGAGGCCTCCGGAACCACCCCGGCGGACGACGGAGAGGGCGCGGGGATTCGCAGCGACACCAGTTGATCCGGGCGCAGCGCACGCGGGCTCGCCAGACATGCCCCAACCGCGCTGATATTCAGCGTTTTCGTGAGGTCCAGGAATTCGTCCCCGTAAACGTCCAGCCCGCGAACGAAGATGGGCACCTGCAGCCGCAGACGCGGCGAGCGCCTCCGATCCGCCGGAGCGGGTTGTCTAGCGTACGCAAAGCCCTGAGTCATAGGCGCGAGATAGTACCCCCAGTACTTACTTCCCGCAATTGGGGGGCAATCTCATCTCCCGCGTAAGTGAAGCTTCACGTCTTCTATGCTATTCATTTTCTATTATTTACCGTAACCCATGGCTCGCGGGAACGACCTGAGGAAAATTCCCTTCCCAGCCACTTCACCCTTTTTCCCTTTATGTGCAATCTAGGACTCCTTTCCTATTGACCCTCATTTGTCCCCCTGCCAGCATGGAAAATAAGCCAGGGCGCCAGACTGCGACGTGTTCCCGCGTTTCTGCGTTATGGATCGACCACCCACTCTCGAACAGCCCCCCTCGCAGGCTTCCCTGCCTCTCCCGGTTGTCTGCGCTCTCCTCAATAGTGTAGAGCAGCCCCTGCTGCTGGCTGACGCTTCCGGCCGCGTCTGCGCCAAAAACGCGCACGCCGAACGATTCCTCAAAGCACGCGGCCTCAAAGCCAAAAAGGGCACCGACGTTTTTGCTGAACTCTTCCGCATGGCCCCAGGTCCGGTCGTCGAACAAATGCGGAGTGGCGAGCGCGAAGTCCATCTCCCGTTGGCGGACTCTAACGGAGAGCCCGCGCGCGCGCGCCTTCACTGGATCGCCGAACTCAACTGGATCGCCCTCACCTTCGAAGCCCCACCGGCAAGCAGCCCCGGCGACGACGCGGCCCTCCAGCAGACCCTCGGCGAACTATTGCAGGAACGCGAGGTCACCTACCGCAACCTCCTCGCCGCCTACCTCCGCTTGCAGGAAGTGAACCGTCAGAAGACCGTTTTTCTCGCCTCGGCGGCGCACGAGTTGAAGACCCCGCTCGCGGTCATGAAGGGCTATTACGATCTGCTGCTCTCCGGTTCGCTGGGAAGGCTGGCCGAAAAGCAGAAGGAGATCCTGAGCGAATCGAAGGAAAGCTGTGAGCGCCTCATCCGCCTGGTTTCCATGTTCCTCAACTATTCGGCGCTCGAGAGCGGCAAGCTCGTCCTCCACCTCCGCAAGAACGACCCGCGCGACTGCCTCACCGAACTCTCCTCCCTGTGGCGCGACGCCTTTGTGCGCAGCCAGGTTCGTTTCGAATCCCGCCTCTCCGGCGGCCTCGCTCCCTTCAAGTTCGACTACCAGAAAGTCCAGCAGATTGTCGCCAACTTGCTGGACAACTCGCTCAAGCACACGCCTGCCGGAGGCCACGTCACTCTGCTCGCCGAACCCCACTTCTGGGATCGCCGCGCCGCCAGTGTTTCCCCTCACGTGGAACGCCGCCGCGGGCCCGTGGGCGGTGCCAATAGCCTCCTGGTCTCCGTCGCCGATTCCGGCCCGGGCATCGCTGCGGAGCACCACCAGGAGATTTTCGAGGATTTCGTGCGCGTGGATCGCTCTTCTTCCGGCATGGGGCTGGGTCTGGCCATCAGTAAGCGCCTAGTCCAGGCGCATCGAGGGAAAATCTGGGTGGAGAGCGAAATCGGCCGCGGCTGCACCGTCAAATTTCTGCTGCCCATGGACCTGGAGTAGCGCTTGCGCGCGAGCGAGGATGATCGAATGACCACTGCAACGGAGACGAAGGAACGTATTCTGGTCGTGGACGACGAGCCCAGCATCCGTAAGTATCTCCAGACTCTGCTGGAAGTCGAAGGCCACGAGGTTGATGCCGTCACTTCCGGAAAAGGCGCCCTCGAGTTCATCGGCCGCGGCGCGCGCCCCGACCTCATCATTCTGGACGTGCTCATGCCGGAGATGGACGGGCTGGAAACATTGAAGCAGTTGATGCAGGTGGACCCCAGCCTCAACGTCGTCATGCTCTCCTGCTCCAACGAAGTCTCCACCGTCGTCGAAGCTATCCGCATCGGCGCGCAGGACTACCTGACCAAGCCCTTCGAGAAATCCGAGCTCGATGCCGCCATCCTCAAGTGCCGCAAGAAGCGCGAGCTCCGCGCCGAAAACACCGCCCTGCGCGAGTACGTCGAGAATCTCACCGAAGACCTCACCTTTCTTGCCGCCAGCCCACAGATGGTCAAGATCCGCCAGCAGGTCCTGCAGATCGCTCCGGTGGATGTGCCCGTTTTCATCTACGGCGAAAGCGGAGTGGGAAAAGAGGTCGTCGCACGCATGCTCCACCTGCGTTCCGCACGCTCCGCCCAGCCTTTCATTAAGGTCAATTGCGCCGCGCTCCCCAGTGAGCTGCTCGAATCCGAGCTGTTCGGCTACGACCAAGGCGCTTTTACCGGCGCCGTCCGCTCCAAACCCGGCAAGTTCGAGCTCGCCAGCAAGGGCACCATCTTCCTCGACGAAATTGCCGAAATGAGCCCGCAGCTCCAGGCCAAGCTGTTGCACGTCCTTCAGGACCAGCAGTATTCCCGCCTCGGCGGCCGTGCCCTGGTCCATGTGGACGTCCGCGTCCTCGCTGCCACCAACGTGAACGTGCGCGAGGCCATCCAGTCCGGACGCTTCCGCGAGGACCTCTACTACCGCCTGAACGTTTTTTCCATCCATGTCCCGCCGCTGCGCGAACGCACTCCCGAGATCCCGCTGCTCTTCCGCCACTTCCTGGAAAAGTACAGCGAAAAATTCCAGAAGCAGCCGCCCTACCCCTCCTCGCACTTGATGGAAGCGGCCATGCGTTACTCCTGGCCCGGCAATCTCCGCGAGCTCGAAAATTTCGTCAAACGCTATGTCATCATGGAAGACGACGAATCCAGCTTCCGTGAGCTCTTGGAAATCGCCTCTACCCGGCAACGCCCCGCTGCTGGGCCGGAGCCTCAGGCGAAGGAGCAGGGATTGAAGGCGCTGGTCCGCAGCCTGAAGGCGGAAGCGGAAATGGAAGCGATTGCCGATGCTCTCGAGAAGACCAACTGGAGCCGCAAGGAGGCTGCGCGCCTCCTCGGCATCAGTTACAAGGCCCTGCTCTATAAAATGCGCCAGTTCAAACTGGATACGGGGCGCGCCCCCCGGGCTAGTGCGGCCCCGGCCGCATCGCGCGAGCCGTGAGACGCTCGTGAAAACCATTGCATATTCCCGGCATTTGAGATAGCACAAGGGTAAGAAAGGGAGGGTAGGGAGTTCTAGGCCTGTGGACCGGGCGCCGGCGCTCATTGGGGGGTTGCCGGACCGGGTTGGGCAGGGCGGGGGCCGGAACGTCCCGCTAACCTCTTCTGTTTCTATTGATTAAACGAGCGTCCCATTTGGGCGATTCCGCGTTGCTGATTGTGCGGCAAAGCCTGGGTCAGCCGGGGGGACCGGCTGAGTCTGGCAGAGTGATTGCTATCACTGAGTTTGCCCGGCCGTCGTTCGTATCCGCAGTTCTGAGGGGGGAAGGGACATGACGGACCGTCGTATCGCACGTCGTTATGAGTTGAATCTGCCCGTAGTGGTGCGGGCGGCCGCTGAACGCAAGGCTGCCGACTCCCGAAACGGGAAGACCCGCGATATTTCCACGCGCGGCGTCTATTTCCTGATTGACCAGCAACTCGAGCCCGGCTCCACTCTCGACTTCATGCTCACACTGCCCGCCGAGATCACGCAAGGCACGGAAGTTTTCATCCACGCCCAGGGCAAAGTGGTGCGCGTCGAGCGAAAGCCGGGAGACCATGAAGAGCGTCTGGGCGTCGCCGCGGTGATTGAGAAGTACGACATCATCCGCGCCGAGCCCGCGGCCACCTGAGGGGTTGCCGGGTACGCCAGGGAAGGGAAGAGGCAAGCTGTCGGTGCCTTCCGACCCTAGGCGCTCGCCGCAAGGGATGTTCCGCTCGTGCGACGCAGCGCACGGCGGCAGGTTTCGCTTCCGGCGCCGGGAGAATATGGTTGCGGCTCCCGGTGAGGGGAATTAGTATTCTCTACAGCCCGCCAGGGCTCGCGGAGGTGCTGCGATGAAAGTGCGTGACCTGATCGGCTCCCGCAAAGACGTTTATTCGGTCCAACAGGACGCCACGGTTTACGATGTGGCCCGCTATCTCCGCGAGAAGGGCGTGCGCTCCGTCGGCGTCGTGGACGCTAAGGGCCGAGTGGTGGGCGTGGTTTCGCAGGCGGACGTGTCCGACAAAGTTGCCGCGGAGAACAAATGCCCCGCCTGGATGCGTATTTCCGAGATCATGTCCGTCCACCTCGTTTCTGTCCCGCTGGACAGCACACTCGACGAGTGCGTCCGCCTGATGGAAAAGCACGGGATCTTCCACCTCGTGGTTCAGGATGACAAGGGAGGGTTTCTCGGAATGCTCTCCGTGCAGGACCTGCTGCGCGTGATCGTCAACGACCACAAGGAACGCGCCGACCTCTTCGAAGCGATGATGTTTCCCCAGCACTGAACCGCTTCCAAGCCGCGCAAAGAGCGCGAACCCTTTTCGTGCGAGAGGCGCCGTTCGCCTCTCGCCTTTCCGCGTCCTGTCACTTCCGCTCCGCCGGCGTCTCCGTCGCCGGCCCTTCGCCCACGATTTCGAGCACCGCCTCCGTGTCTTTCGCCCCGTCGTAGTGGATTTGCTTCGCAAAATGCGTCACAAACGTGCCCGCGGGCAGCGGCACCGTGGCTTCCGGATCGAATTTGGGCCCGGTGCCCACCCACCACGTGCCCGAGAGAACGGTGATGAAACGGTCGTTGGGATGAAAATGCGGATGGCTCATGTGACCCGGCGTCCATTTCACCAGCATGATGTAGAGCCCCGGCTTCGATGGATCGCCGTACATCACCGCAGATTTCAGGCCCATGGGATCGTCTCGCCACTGGATTTTGTCGGGCAGCGCGTAGGCGATGGCGGCG
Organism: uncultured Acidobacteriaceae bacterium; assembly: GCA_963773835.1. GTDB lineage: Bacteria > Acidobacteriota > Terriglobia > Acidiferrales > UBA7541 > JOPF136. The sequence continues at coordinate 630,643 of CAVZCQ010000002.1, read as the reverse complement.
GAATTGAGTTCGGGCGGTTTGGCCGACCCGAGCGGCACAACCAGGGCGATCAGTATGGCGACAACCCACCAGCGCCGGCGAATGGAAGAAGTAACCATGCTTTCCTTCCTTTTAATAGAGCGTGATTTCGCGAAGTTGATTTCCGTCAACGACGAACTTGAATGTCCGACCGCCCGTCGCCAATTCAAGATGCGTATCGTTTGTCCAAACCACCCTTGCGCCCGAGGCGAGTTCCGAGGGAATCGTATTGCGCACGATTGCGCCTGCAGGACTCGCCAGCACCACGTAAACGTCTCCTTCGGGGGACTGTGTGTCGGTGAAGGCAACCCAAACATCATGGGGCGACCAAGTAAAAGCTCCAAAGCTGTGCCCGTGCGGAGGCATGTGTAACGGCGGGGTGCTAAAGGCGACGCGGTCCTCACCCTTGGGGGGAGGATAAACCTCTGTGTCGTTCAGTAGAAGGCCGTCGAACTCGTTCAGGGGCACTCCCTCACCGCCGCTGCCGAAATAAGCGACGGTCCGCCGTGCCACCCAACGTCCGTCGTGCGACCAAATGAAGTCGAAGCCGCCCCCCATGAACTTCAGCGTCCTGCCGGTGTCCGCGTCCAATATGAAATAAGAGCAGTTGGCGTGGCCGCAAGCCATGGCTCCTATGCGCTGATTGTCAATCCACTCCAAACGCCCAAATTGCTTGGGGACATATCCTTCGGGAACGATGTGCCGGAGCACATTTCCATCCCCGTCCACCTCAACGACATCTTCTTCTTCTCCGTCTCCCGCTTTGCGCGGGACATCCGGCAACCAGTGGTCCACAACAAAAGCCACTCGTTTCCCGTCCGGTGCAAGTACGGGCAGCCGCTTCGGAATCCCGTCGCGCGTGAGCTGTCGCGGGCCGCCGTTCGTTTGCATCCAGACTTCGTTGCCGTCGGTCCACACATTGCGATTCCCGGCATCCTTTCCCTGTGCTTGGAAAAGGAAAGCGGTCATGGCAATCCAAAGAGCGAACATCGAGAAACTCCCATTACATTGTTCGTAATGCTACGACCAGCCCACTTCCTGGCAAATTCCAGTTGAGGTGAGTTCCAGAGCCAACGGCGCGTGCATCTTCCGCCCAAACTCGCCTTTCTGCAAACCCGCCCAATAGGAGCGAGGATGTACCAAGGGGGAATTCGCTCCGTTGCTATTTTCATTCCTCCGCGCCGTGGAGACAGGCGTCACCTTCAAACGCCTTTGGAGGTCGCCCCAAGGGTGAGCAGCAGCATGCCCAGAATCCCGTTGAACGCGGCCCGGGCGCCGAACCTGGAATGAAGATAGGATTCTCCGGCCGTGCTGCACAGCGCAGGCCCAGGGCCGAAGAAGCCAGCCTCTGGACCGTCATTAGATTCATGCCGATAGTGTAAACCATCGCCGGTGATAGAGCAGCGCCCTGAATCCGCCTCGGATGCGATACGGCAGGGTTGCTATACTAACCCGGCGGGCGGAACAGAGCACAGCCAAGAGTGGCTCTGCCACAGTCCACACTCCATGCCCACCTACTGGCTGGAAAATTTCGGCTGTCGCGCCACACAGGCGGACGCCGCGGCAATCGAGGCGCAGCTCGCCGAAAGCGGCATGGCGCGCAGCGACGCGCCGTCCGATGCCGACGTCGTGGTGCTGAACACCTGCACCGTCACGGCGGCGGCGGATGCGCAGGCACGCGAGGCCATCCGGCAGATTCATCGCGCAAATCCCACCTCCCACATCCTGGCCACAGGATGCTACGCCCAGCGCGCCCCGGAAGAACTGGCTGCGCTCCCCGGCGTCGCCTGGGTAGTGGGGAATTCCCATCAACGCCGCATTGGTGCTCTGGTGGCCGGCACGCAGCCCGCTGCGAATTTCGTTCCGCTCGGCACGCTGTCCGGCGCCACGCCGATGGCGCTCGAGGATTCCCCGAAAATCCTGACCGGCGACATTTTTGAGATCGCGGACGTCCTCGTGGCGCCGGCAGCGGCGGCCGCGGGGCGCACCCGCCCGGTGCTGAAGATTCAGGACGGCTGCAACAACCGCTGCGCCTACTGCGTGATTCCCTTTGTTCGCGGGCGCAGCCGCAGTCTCGCGCCGGAGCGCGTGAAGCAGGAGGTCTGCGCGCTGGTTGCCGCCGGCGCCCGCGAGATCGTTCTGAGCGGCATCAACCTGGGCGCCTACGGCCGCGACCTGGCGCCGCGCGTTTCGCTCGGCGCGCTCCTAGCGCGGCTGGTGGACGAAACGCCCGTCGAGCGGCTCCGCCTCAGCTCCATCGAGCCGATGGATTTGACCCTCGACCTCATCGACCTGGTCGCGCAATCCGGCCGCATCGCTCCCCATTTTCACGTGCCGCTCCAGTCCGGCTCCGACCGCATGCTCGCGGCCATGCATCGCTGGTATCGCGCCGGGCATTATGCGGAGCGCATCCTGCTCGCGGCGGAGCGGCTGCCCGGCGCCGCCTTCGGCGCCGACGTCATCTGCGGGTTTCCCGGCGAGACGGCCGAAGACCACCGGCGCACCGTGGAGTTGGTGGAACGTCTGCCATTCAGCTACCTGCACGTGTTTTCGTATTCCAGCCGGCCAGGGACGCGGGCTGCCGGGCTCGCCGCAGCCGTGCCGCCTGCTGCCATTCGCGAGCGCAGCCGGGAGCTGCGCGCACTCTCGGATCGCAAGGCCGCAGCCTTTCGTGCCGCGCAGGACGACACCCTCCATCGCGTGCTCACGCTCGAGCGCTCCGGCACACACGCGGACGGGCAGGCCTGGACCGGCGCTCTCACCGGCAACTTCCTGCGCGTCCAAGTGGAGGGGGCGTGGGCGCCGAATCTCTGGCTCGATGTGCGGATTACAGCAAACGGCGCACAAATGTCCGGAGATGCCGTGTATCCCCAGGCGCAGGCGCGCATAACGCCGGTCTGGAGCAGGACCTCGGGGAACTGCTGACGCGCCCAATGGGGCGGTCCAGTCACAAGCCCTTCCTACGAGGAAACAAACTGCTCCCCGGTGCGTATGGTCCAACAATGGGGGTTTATCCGGCGGCCCGTCCTGGAGGCTTTGAAATGATGGAACCGATTGCAGAAGCAACGCCGCGTTTCCAGGCCAGAATTGCGGGTGTCTTTTATTTACTCACCTTCCTAACGGGGGGATTCGCCGCGGTCTTCGCGGGTCGCGGGCTTGTTGCCTATGGCGAGGCCGCCGACCTCATCGCGACTGCGTGCTATATCGTTGTGACGCTGCTCTTCTATGGCATCTTTAAGCCGGTGAACCGGAGCCTCTCTTTGCTCGCGGCGTTGTTCAGCCTCGTGGGATGCGCCATCAGCGCTCTTCGCCCCTTTCATCTTGCCCCCTTCCACATCAACCCCCTGGTATTTTTCGGATTCTATTGCCTCCTGATCGGCTATCTTATTTTCAGGTCCACCTTTCTGCCTCGCATTCTGGGCGTGCTGATGGCGTTTGGTGGTTTGGGTTGGCTGACCTTTCTGTCACCTCAGCTCGCAAACTATCTGTCCCCCTACAGCATGGCCCCCGGCGTCTTCGGGGAAGGAGCGCTGACCCTGTGGCTCCTCGCGATGGGTGTGAACGCTCAACGATGGAAGGAGCAGGCCAGCGAGGGGAGGGAATGACTACCTAGCACGTCATGGTTGACCGCCAGGCGCAGCCTGGGAGCCGACATTGCGCGCTGACGCTCGACCGCTCCGGCACGCACGCGGACTGGCAGGCGTGGACCGGCGCCCTCATCGCCAACTATCTGAATGTGCGCGTGCAAGGCCAGTGGCCGCGGAATGTCTGGCTCGGAGTGCTGGTGAGCCACTCGGACGGGAAGCTGCGCGGCGAAGTTCTCGGTCCGCGAGAGCAGCAGGGTGCACGCGGAAGGGCGGGGTTTCAACCCCGCCGTAAACCGCGCGCTTCCATCGGGGGTTTTAACCCCGGAAGCAATTCTTTGTTGCTGCTCTTAGTTTTTGGTGATCGAGCCTCAAAAGGCGTCACGCAGTTCAGTTCTCGAATATCACTTCCGCGAGCGCGGTATTCCCGGCGTGTGTGATGGTGACCGCGATGTGCCGCACACCCATCTCCGTTGCGTATTCCGCCGCGCGCCCGCTGAGCTGCAGCGTAGGCTTCCCTCCCGGCTCGCGCACGACTTCAATGTCCACCCAGCGAATGCCGCGCCGCCAGCCCGTTCCCAGCGCCTTCATAGCCGCCTCTTTCGCCGCGAATCTTCCTGCGTAGCGCTCGAAACGGTTCCGGTAACTCTCGCAGTATTCGATTTCCGCGGCCGTGAAAACGCGATGCAGGAAATGCTCGCTATAGCGGCGAATGGCGGTCTCGACGCGGTTGATCTCCGCGATGTCGATGCCCAGCCCCACAATCATGGGCCAACAGTAGCACAGCCGCCAACAGTGGGCCGCACAGGAATGCCGAGGGGGCCGTGTTATCCTGACTGCCGCAAGCCCGAAACCCGAAGGGAAATCGGCACATGGATGCAAAATCCGCAGCGCGTGAACGATTCAACTCCGCCCGCGAGGACCTCCTCGCGCTCAGCCACCGCATCCACGCTCACCCCGAGATGGGCTTTGAGGAGGAGCGAGCCTCCTCCTGGCTCTGCGACTCGCTGGCGAGCGCCGGCTTCGCCGTTGAAAAAGGTGTCGGCGATCTTCCCACCGCGTTCCGCGCCCGCGCTGGTTCCGGCCCTTTGCACGTCGGAATTTGCGCCGAATACGACTGCCTGCCCGGCATCGGCCACGCCTGCGGACACAATATCATCGCCGCCTCGGCCGTTGGCGCCGCGTTGGCGGCGGCTAAAGTTGCCGACGACGTCGGGCTCACCGTAACCGTCATCGGCACGCCGGCCGAAGAAGTGGGCAATGCTAGCGGGAAAATTCTTCTGCTCGAGCGCGGCGTTTTTCAGGGCATTCACGCCGCCATGATGGTGCATCCCGCACCGTTCGACATGCTTCGCGCCAAAATCATCGCCGCTTCCATGTTTGACGTTCACTGTACCGGGAAGGAGTCGCACGCCTCAGCTTTTCCGGAGCTGGGCGTGAACGCGGCGGACGCGCTGACCATTGCACAAACAGCGATTGGCCTCCTCCGCCAGCACATCCGCTCCACTGACCGCATTCACGGAATCGTCACCAAAGGCGGCGCTGCGCCAAACGTGGTGCCCGCGCACACTTCGGCCCGTTACATGATCCGTTCCGAAACCCTCGAACAGCTCGCTGAGCTGCGCCCCAAGGTGTACCGCTGCTTTGAGGCCGGAGCACTGGCCACCGGCGCAAAGGTCGCGATTACGGGCGGCGACCAGCCGTACGCCGAGATGCGGCACCACGAGGCCATGGCGGCGATTTACCGCAGGAATTCGGAAGCGCTGGGCCGGCCGTTTCCGGATCTCGGCGAGTGGGAAACCCGGCCAACCGGCTCCACGGATATGGGCAACGTCTCGCTCACCATGCCCTCCATCCACCCCATGATCGGCATCAATTCGCTCCCGGCCGTGAACCACCAGCCGGAATTCGCCGCGCACTGCGTCACCCCGGACGCGGACAAAGCGCTGGAGGACGGCGCCGTGGCCATGGCCTGGACCTGCATCGACCTGGCAACGAACCAGGAGCTGCGGGAACAATTGATGGCTCCGCGGTGACGGCGATTTCTTCGCAGCGGACCACTGAGCCTTCGGAGCCGCAGCGTCACCCGGCTTATACTGTTCCGTGCACCGCATGAAAAAACTGCGCAAACCTTTCACGGGCGTCCGCCGCCGGCGCACCGCGGATCGCGTTGAGCCCGGCGGCAACGGTTCCGGTTGGCAGGCCGCCCGCTCGGGCCGCCTCACGCTCGTGCGCGCGACTCCTCTCGCCGGGCTCCCCTGGCTCGTCCACGGATTCAGCACGCGTCCCGGCGGCTTCAGCCGGCTCGGCGACGCTCGCGTCCTGAATCTCGGCTCGGCCGAATGGGACAGTGAGGAAGCCATCGCTCATAACCGGATCACGTTCCTCCACGCTCTCGGAACAGGGCGCGCCATTCTGGTCCGCCTGCGCCAGTGCCACACCGACGTAATCCATCGCGTGGATTCGCCTCCCCACGGGCCGCCGCGCGGCGATGCCCTCGTCACACACACGCCGGGGCTGCTGCTGGCCGTGCAGACGGCGGATTGCGTCCCTATTCTGCTGGCGGACCGCCGGCAACGCGCCGTCGCTGCGATCCACGCCGGCTGGCGCGGCACGCTGGCCCGCATTGCGGAGAAAACGTTGGGCCGCATGCGCATGGAGTTCGACACGCGGGCGGAAGACGTCGTTGCCGCACTCGGTCCGGCCATCGGCCGGTGCTGCTACGAGGTCGGGCCGGAGGTGGCGCAGGCCTACGCCGCGCAATTTCCGGACGCGCGCGAGTGGTTCGATGGTCCATTCGATCGGCTGGCCGGCGGCGACGATCCCGCGCCTTTTCCCTGGCTTTCTATGACTCCGCCGGGCCACGAGCAGCCCGCGCCGCGCGTACGTCTGGATCTGCGCGCTGCCAACCGCTGGCAACTCGAAGCCGCCGGAGTGCCCGCGGCCCAAATCGTTTCCAGCACGCTGTGCACGGCCTGCCGCACGGACCTGCTGTTCAGCCACCGCCGTGAACGCGGCCGCACCGGCCGCCTCATGTCTGTAATCGGCATCCGCGCCTAGCCCGGGCCGTGCCGCGCCTCCGCTCTTCCTCTCTCTGTCCCTCCTCCGTGTCTTCCGTGTTAAATCTGTCTTCGTCTTTCCATGCCGGCGTCCCTCCGTTGCCTTCCCGCCGCCACCTGCGTAGTCTTTCGCCAGGTGTCCCCTGCGGGATACACGGAGAAATCCGCGATGGAACCATCCGAATTTCGTTCCGCCGAGCGCGCTCAGCAGAGCGTGCTCACGCGGCTGGAAAAAATCTGCCTGCTCTGGCTCGCCGCCCGCCTGCCGCGCTGGGTGACTTCGGACGGCCTCACCGCGGTCGGCTTCCTCGCCATGCTGGGCGCGGGACTGTCGTATTGGCTGGCGCGGCGCGACCGCGTGGGACTGCTGCTGGTGATCGTCTGCCTGGCCGTCAACTGGTTCGGCGACAGCCTGGATGGCACGCTCGCGCGCTTCCGCAATCAGCCGCGCCCGCGCTACGGCTTTTACGTGGACCATGTGGTGGACACATTCGGCGCGCTGTTTCTTCTCGGTGGCCTGGCGCTCTCCGGCTACATGAGCCTGCTCGTGGCCGCGGGTCTGCTGGTGGCCTATTACATCCTGTCCATCGAGGTGTATCTGGCCACGTACACGATCGGCACGTTCCACATGTCATTCGGTGGCTTCGGCCCCACGGAACTGCGCATCCTGCTTTCCATCGGCAACGTCGCGTTGTATTTGCATCGCAGCGTTCCGCTCGTTCATATCCGCGAGCGCGACTTCCTCCTGTTCGACGTCGGCGGCGCCATCGCCATGGCGGGGATGCTGCTGATGGCGCTGGCCGCCACGGCAAAACATACCGCGCAACTCTACCGCGCCGAGCCGCTCCCATGACTCGGCCCCGGTCAACTCCACGCGCGCCGGGAGACCTTTTTCCCATGTTTCTGAAGCTTTCCGGCCGCAGGTGCGTGGTTGTCGGCGCCGGCCGGATCGCAGAGGGCAAAATCGCAGGACTCCTGCGCGCGGGGGCGGATGTCTGCGTGGTGGCTCCGCGCGCTACCCAGCGCATAGGCGCCTGGGCGCGCCGCAGAATCCTCACCTGGAAGCAGAAGCGCTTCCAGCCGCGCCATCTGCGTGGCGCCTTTCTGGTGGTTGTGGCCGTTCCATTTCCGGCCGTGCAGGAAGCAGTTTTTCAGCAGGCCCGGCGCAGAGGCATACTTTGCAATTCGGTGGACGATCCCGGCCGCTGTGATTTCTATTACCCCGCAGTTGTGCGCCGCGGGGCTCTCCAGATTGCGATTTCGACAGGGGGACAAAGCCCCGCGCTGGCCCAGCGCCTTCGCAAACAACTCCAACGCCAGTTCGGTCCCGAGTACGCACGCTGGCTCGCCCACCTCGGCGATTTGCGGTCCCAACTGTTCCGCCAGCCGATGTCCCCGGAGCGCCGCCGGCGTGCCCTGCATCGCCTGGCCGGGCAGGGCGCGTTTGGCGTGTTTCTCCGGCGAGTGGCCGGGTAGCAAAACTCTCCTCTGCGGGCGCGTCGCCTCGAACTGTCCGGTGAACGGGCTTCCGCTGCCGGCGTCGCATCGCTCTTTGCCTCCGAACGATTCAAACGACTGATAGGGATAATCCAATTTATGCGGAGAGAGCCGGGGATGGCCCGTGCTAGTTTTTTCTCTGCGAGCGAAGCTGTCAGGCCGAGTTTCGTGGAGTGCCATGCACGGAAAGGTCTATCTGGTAGGCGCCGGTCCGGGGGATCCCGAGCTTCTGACCCTCCGCGCGCACCGGCTGCTCCACTCCGCCCACGTGGTGCTTCACGATGAGCTCGTCTCGCCGGAAGTTCTCGCGCTCATCCCGCCCTCCGTCCGTGTGTACAACGTGGGAAAGCGCTGCGGGCGCGCCGGCATCAGCCAGCAGGAAATTCACTCGCTGCTTCTGATGTGCGCCTCTCAGGGCTGTTGCGTGGTCCGGCTAAAAGGTGGCGACCCGCTCGTCTTCGGACGCGCCGGAGAGGAAATGGACGCATTGCGCGCTTCCGGCGTGGATTTTGAGATTGTTCCCGGGGTGAGCGCGGCGACGGCAGCCGCGGCAGCGGCCGGGATCTCGCTGACGGATCGCCGACTGTCCTCGCGAGTCCTGTTTCTTTCCAACCATTCCTCCGGGAGCCGCGCTGCCGCTGATGCCTGCCCGCCCGTCAAAGCCGCAGCGACTGTCATCGCCTACATGCCGGGCGAGGACTACGCCGGCCTTGCGGACCAACTGCGCGCCGCGGGGCTGGCCGACCGCACTCCCTGCGCGTTGATTTCGCGCGCAACACTTCCGGATCAGCAGATTCTTGCCACCACCGTAGCCGCGCTTCCCGTTGCGCCGCGCCTGCCGGCTCCCGTGCTGTTGATTGCTGGCGAAGTGGCAGCCTTCGTCTCGCCCACGTTTGCGCCGCACGCGATCGCAGAAAGCCTGGCGAGGGAATTCCCGGTCGAAGAAGCGGCGGAAAGGATTTGAAAGATTTCCCGCCTCGCGCGTGAATCCGCGTCACCTGCCAGGCCGGCGCTTCACCTCTTCACTCAGCAGAATCGCGTCGGCCACTTCCTTCATGGATTTACGCCGTTGGCGGCTTTGGCGTTGCAGGGTCAGGTAGGCTTCTTCCTCGCTCACCCCCAGCTCTCGTTGCAGGATTCCCTTGGCGCGGTCCACGGTTTTCCGGATCTCCAGCTTTTCGGACAGGCGGCTGCTCTCGCTCTCCAGCCGGGCCATCTCCATCTCCGCGCCCACCAGGAAGCCCAGCGTGGAAATCAGTCGGATATCCCGCGCGCTGTGGACGTACCTGGCGCGATGCTGGACGTTGATCACTCCCACCAGCCGGCCCCGGCACAGAACGGGAACGGAGAGAAAAGCTTCGTAGCGGTCCTCCGGCAATTCATGGAAGCGCTGGAACCGCGGGTCCTGAAACGCGTTCTCGGCCACCGCCACCGGACGCATATGCTCCGCCACCCAGCCTGTGATCCCCTCGCCCATCCGCAATTTCAGCCGGCCCACAATTTCCGGGTGCGGATTCAGCGACGCTCGCAGTACCAGCGCGTCCCCCTCCAGCGCATATACGAAACACGAATCGCACTTCACCACTCCAGCCACCAGCGTCACCACCTGGCGGAGCACCTGGTCCAGCGGGTCCGCGGCGGCGAACCGGCTGCCCACCGCGTGCACCATTTCAATTTCGGAGTGAGCTTCAAGGGAGCCCGGAGCCGTGCCGTCCATCTTGCGAGGGTAGGGCCACGCGGCGGGCCAGTCCAATCGGATTTCTGAATGCGCGGAATCGGAATTGCCGGACCGCCGGGGCTTTCGCACGCACGGGATTTCGCCGTCAGCCGCGTCACTGCTCCGCGGATAGCGGGCCCACGGGATAGGATCCCTCGCGCTTCCTCCGCAGCAGCGCTGCGCTGTGTCGCGCCGCTTCCGTCACCAGAATCCCCATTCTGGGTTGAGAGGCCTCCAGGTCTGCGGTCAGCCCGTGTCCCGCCAGTCCCTCCGTGGTCGTCGGCCCGATCGAGCAGACCACGCTGCGCTTCAGCATGCGCCGCACCGCTTCCGCCTGGCCCATTTCTCCCGCGACCTCCATCAAATGTGTCACCTGAACTGAGGTCGTGAACAGCGCCACATCGATATCTCCGCGGCTGATCCCCAGGATGGCTGCGAGTAGCGGTCCGGTGTCTTCCGGCAGCGCCCATTCATAGACGGGCACGCGCGTCACCCGTGCGCCGCGCGCTTCCAGCTCGGCCAGCAGCTCCGCGTTCGGCACGCCGTATTCCTGTACCGCCACGCGGCGCCCCGCGAGCGGCAGTGCCGCCTTCCGCTCGTCGAGGGCTGCGAGAAGCTCCCGCCACGTGTTTGGCTGCGGCGCCGTGAGTGTGACGGGCACGTCCAGTTCTTTCAACGCGGCCACAGGTTTCGGCCCGCGCACGACCACCGTAATCCGTCGCAGGGCCTCCGCCAGACGCTCCGGGGAACACACGGGCCCGGCTGCGCGAACCAGTGCTCGCGTGCCCACTCCGGTCAGAAAAATAACCACGTCGCAGCCGCCCGCAACCAACGTGCGGGCGAACTCCACCGCTGCGGTGTTGGATTCCCGGGGAACTTCGCGCATCGAACGCGCAACCGCCGCCCGGCCCCCATAGCTCTCGATCAGCTTTGCCATTTCCGGCCCCCGCCGGCTTTCCAGCGAGAGCACGCGCAACCCAGCAAAGCCTTTGGGTGAGCTTCGGTCTTCCCTAGCGCTGATGCTCGTGGCCTCGCGCCCACTCCACCTTTCCGCAGAACTATCTTGCCTGATGCTTCGCGTCGCAGGCAGGGGACCTTCCATCTCAGCGCGCTTCAATTTCCGCCCTTTGCGCGAAGACGGCAGGGACGGCTGGCTGCTCTGCGAACGCCAGCTTCGCTTCACCCATCTCGGCCGTGACGGGTTTTGCAGAATAGGTGGCGTAGAGGGCCACCCCGGTGAACAGCGCGCCCGAAAAGATATTGCCGAGAGTCACCGGAAGCTGATTCCAGAAGAGCCATTTGCCCACCGAGACGGGCGCGCCGAACATCATACCGGCGGGAATCAGGAACATGTTCACGATCGAGTGCTCATAGCCGAGCGCGAAAAAGGTCATGATCGGCAGCCACATCGCCAGCACCTTCCCTACCGTGGAACGCGACGCCAGGGCCAGCACCGCGCCGATCGTCACCATCCAGTTGCACAGAATCCCCTTCGCCAGCGCGGAGCTCCAGCCCGCTGTCCCCAGCGCCATGTATGCCAGCGTTTTCTTCTGCGCGACCTGGGACGCAAGATCACCCAGCGCGCCGCCCGGCGTCTTCCCGAAATTTGTCACCGCCAGGAAAAACAGCACGGCGTAGAACACACTCCCCAGCAGGTTGCCCGCGTACACCCAGCCCCAATTCCGCAACAGCTTTCTGAACGACACCTCGCCGTCCAGCAGCCCCGCCGTCAACAGCGCAAAGTTGCCGGTGGCCAGTTCCGTCCCGAGCAGCACGAGCATCACGAAGCCCACGGGGAATAGGACTGCTCCCACGATGGGAGGCAGTCCTTGCGTGGTCACGATCATCGCCAGCGAGGTGGCGTAACCCAGAAACGCCCCCGCCAGCGCTCCTCGGATCAACATGTCGCGGATGCTCAAAGCAGACTTCACCTTCGCCATGCGTACCGCTTCCTGCACGATTTCCTTCGGAGCTACGTAGTCCATCGTTTTCTCCCTTCCCAAAGTGATCGTTCTCACCCGAACCACGGGCTGCTCACGCCGGAATCTTCCGTCCACAACGTCCCCCGGCGCTGCGGCAGGCCCGGGAGCCCAGCCGCTGCACCTGCATGCCTGCGCTCCCATCCCTCCGGTCAGGCGGGGTCAGTCCGCCCCCGCAGACGCCGCCGGCGATTCGCCAATCGCCGGATTCCGTTCCGCCATCGCTGCGCCCTGTAGGAGTCTTCTTCGACTCGGCACAACCTGCTCCCGCGCCCGGCGGTATTCCCGGACCACGTCTGCCACACGCGCGGCAAACGCCTCGTCGCACGGCACCATCTCCGCGATCTGCACGCCCGGCGCAGCATCGGGGCCGGTCCTTCCTCCCGCATAAATCGCCACAGCCTCCACGAGCTCCCCGTTGATCTTTGTCTTGAAGCCCCGGAAGCCGATGTCGGCCGCCTGGTGATTCCCGCAACCCGCCGGACACCCGGACCAGTGAATGCTCAGTGGCTTCCCCGCTGTGCCCAGGCGCTGGTCGAGAGCGCGGGAGAGTTCGACGGCGCGCTGCTTCGTTTCAATCAGCGCGAGGTTGCAGTAATCGGTGCCGACGCAAGCCACCATCCGCCGGAAATGAGGCGACGGCGCCGGGGAGAATTCATCCAGCAGCGGCTCCGCCAGCAATTGCCGCAGACGGCCGGCCGGAACGTTGGGCAGTATGGCGTTTTGCCCCGTGGTCAGGCGGATCTGGCCGTCGCCGTATTCCTCGGCGAGACGGGCCAGTTCCTGCATCTGCCGGGGATTCACCCGGCCAGCCGGCACACACAGCCCCACGGCCAGCCGCCCGGGCCGTTTCTGCTCGGTAAAACCCAGGTGGTCCGCGTGCGCCGGCCGGCGCACATCCGTTCCCTCGCGCTGGAGTTCGCGGCCCAGGCGTGCGCCGAGCACCTCGCGCAGCCGGGCCAGGCCCCAGGTTTCGATCAGGAAGGCGAAGCGGCACTTGGAGCGCGCCTCGCGAGGGCCGTAGTCGCGGTAGATTCTCACCAACTCGAGCACGGCCTCCGCCGCATCCAAGGGCTCAACGAAAACGTCCAGCGGCGAAGCCACCGTCATTCCCCCCGAGCCCATCTTTCCGCCCACCAGAACGTTGAATCCTGCTCGCCCCTGGCGGGTTGCGGGGACCAGCGCGATGTCCTGCGACTCCGCGTGGGTGCAGTTCTCCAGACAGCCGGTCACCGTGATGTTGAATTTCCTCGGCAGGTTGGTGAATTCGGGGTTTCCCGTCCGCCCCACCATGCGCGCGTCGATTTCCCGCACGACCGGTGAGGCATCCAGCAATTCGTGCGGCGTCAGCCCGGCCAGCGGGCACCCGTTGATGTTGCGAACATTGTCGATCCCGGTTTGCAGCGAGTGCAGGTCCACGCCCCGCAACTTCTCCCAGATTTCCGGAACGCTTTCGAGCGTGAAGCCCCGCAGCTCGATCTGCTGACGCGTGGTGAGATCGACCACGCCGTTCCCCAGCCGGCGCGAGAGTTCCGCGATGGCACGCAGTTGCCGCGAGGTCGTGAAACCATTCGGCATGCGGATGCGCATCATGAATCGCCCGGGCGTCGGCTTGCGGAAGAACACGCCTACCCATTTCAGCAGTTCTTTTTCCGCCGGGGTAAGGGCCTCGTAGCCTCGGGCAATGATCTGCGGCAATTGATCCCGGATGGCCAGACCGTCTCCGCCGATGGCCGCCTTATAGGATTCAACGGCATTTCCCGCGGGAGGAGTCGCGCTGGGCAGCACGGACGGCGCGGCGGCAGCCGGCAATCCTGCTGGGGCGGGGCGCGCGGGAATTTTACCGGCTGCGGCTTGTGGTTCCACGATGTCCTCCTGTGCACCGGCGCGGCTACCGCGGCTATTTGCCGGGTGCGCCGAGCGCCTCGCCACCCGCGTTCATTGGTGGTCATCCTTCCAGAGGCTCGTCGTGGAGCAATCGAAACGTCAGGCAGGGCGGGAAACCTCTCCCGCTTCGAATCCCAAATCCCGATCTCTAAAACACGGCTCCCGTTTCATCCCGGAAACAGGACCCGGCAGGCTCTACCGTCCCTCGGGAAACGTGGAGGCGTCTCCCCTGGCAGTCTATTGTGGCTGGCTTCGCTCGAGACGCAAACGCAACTTTTCAATCCGAGTAATCAAATTCCCGGCTCACGGCCACGTGCCTCTCCGGCTACCAGTTGCACAGGCCGCTGTTCCGAACCGCTCGCTGGTACAGTTTCGATTACCGCCAGTTGGCCGCATGCCGCGAAAATATCCTGCCCTCGCGAGTAGCGCACAAACACCGGCACGTCCTTTTCCGCCAGGATGCGCCGGAATTCTTCAATAGCCTCCGCGGCGGGCGGGCGATACGGCAACTCGCCCGGATTCCACGGGATCAGGTTCACCTTCGCGCGCATTCCCGCCACGAGGCGCGCCACCCGCCGCGCCGCGTCCGCCGAATCATTCACCCCGCCCAACAGAACGTATTCGAAGGTCAGCCGTTCCCACGGCCGCAGCGGGTACCGCCGGCAGGCTTCCAGCAATACCGCAATCGGATATTTCCGGTTGATGGGCATCACCGCGTCCCGCTCCTCGTCATTCGAAGCGTTCAGCGACACGGCCAGCTTCGGCCGCACCTTCTCCTGCGCCAGCCGCTCGATTCCCGGGACGATCCCGCTGGTCGAAAGCGTCACATGGCGGGCAGAAAGCGCCAGCGCATTGGAATCCAGCAGGATGCGTACCGCCGCCATCGTTGCGTCGTAATTCAGCAGCGGTTCTCCCTGTCCCATCAGCACCACGTTCGTACGCGGCGCCAGCCGTTCGCGGTTGTCTTCCAGCGCGACGAGCACCTGCCCCACGATCTCCCCCGCGGTCAGGTTGCGCACCAGCCCCAGCGTCGCCGTCAGGCAGAATTTGCAATCCACCGCGCACCCCGCCTGCGTCGAGATGCAAATCGTCTGCCGTCCCTCCGACGGCATGAACACCGCTTCCACCGTCGCGACACGCGCCGCTCCCTCTGCCGATTCCGCTCCCAGCGGCAGCAGGTAGCGCACCGACCCGTCCGCGGAGTGATACTTCCGCGCGATGCGCGGCAGCGTAATCGTCGCCTCGCGGCCCAGCAGGTCGCGCAGCGCCGCCGGCAAATTTGTCATCCCCGCGAACGCGAACCGCCGTTCCGCATAAATCGCGTGGTACACCTGCGCCCCGCGATACGACGCCTCGCCGAGCGAGGCCATCCATTCGCGCAATGCCGCCTGCGATTTCCCCAGCAGTTCCATCGCCATCCGCCAGTCGAAGGGGCGCTCCCGAAGCTTCGGGATGCTGCGCCCTCTTCCCGCACCCTGGCTCCTTTCGATCCTAGCACGCGCGGAATCCTCCTCCGCATGCGCTCCTTTCCGCTATACTGAGCCCGTATTCGCCCCGCGTGGGAGGAAACCATGGAGCAAATCCCCGTTGCCGAATGGGTCCGCCAGCTCACTGCCATCGAGCAGCCGAAATTCACCGTGGAAAACGTGCTGAAATTCTGCCAGGGCCATGGAGTCGCAGCCCCCACCCTCGACCCTTTCCTCCATTGGGACCCTTGCTGCTACACCCGCAACCTCATCCACAAATGCGAACTCTTTGAATTGATCGCCATCTGCTGGCAGAGCGGCCAGATCAGCCGTATCCACAATCACCGCGGCCAGAACTGCTGGATGTCCGTTCCCATCGGCAAACTCAAAGTGCAGAATTTCCGCGTGGACGTCACCGACTCCGCGCAGCACACCTGCCGCATGGTCCCCACCGATTCCTACGTCATGGACGCGCTCCACCCCGCCGCGGTCAATCCCTCCGAGCCCGTCCACCAGGTTCTCAACCTGCCCGAATACAAAGAGCGCGCCGTCAGCCTCCACATCTATTCTTATCCCTACGACAGTTGCGAGGTCTATTCCGCCGACAAAGGCACCTACATGGACGTCCCGCTCTACTACACAAGCGAATACGGCAGAGTGGCCACTGCCGCGAAGGGTTCCTGACGGCGCCGCAGCCCGCTTCCCGCTCAACTCTCCGGAATGAAATCCCGCACCAGCTTCCGTGTGTGCATCCACGCCACAAGATTTTCCAGGCACAGCGCCACGAGAAAGAACGCGGCGAAGATTCCCGCACCGGCCGCATCCAGCGCTTTTTCTCCCGGATCCGGCGCGGGCGGCGGCACCGCATGCACCGCCACCAACGCCATGAACAGAAATCCGAGCCCGAGAATCACGTCCGGCAGCGCCTGAAGGATTCCCAGTCCCTTCCATCCGGTATAGAAAAATCCTCCGCCCGGCAACAGGAAGTTCCTCCACAGCAGCGACTTCTCGTCCTTGAAGTTCAGACCGCAGCTCCCGCACTGGTACACCTGCCGGGTCAGCGGTTTGACGCATTGCGGGCACAGGCTCGCCATGTCCTGTCCGGTCGATGCGCCCGTGCCCCCCGTCCCCGGCGGGACGAGCGCCGGGATCAGCACTCCCACCTTTTTCCCTGGTCCCATTCCCCCAATCCGGTAAATCTCCTTCCGGCCCGTCCGGTACTTCAGTGTCAGCATCCGAGTGAGCCAGCCCTTCACATTTGCTTCCGCCACGTCCCCCCAGCGCACCGACTGCACCCCGCGCGACCATTCCCAGTTCCGCATCCCCTTTCCCTTTCGCCGGAATCGCAGCAGCCTACGGTCCGTAAACACCAGCGTCACGCCCTTCAACATGAACGCATACGCTCCCAGCGTAAGCTGCTCGAGAGCCGTGAGCGGAGCCACGGCCGGAGCGATGTACAGCACCGTCTCTCCAGGCTCCAGCATCCGCGGCAGTATCTCCTTCAACCGGTCGAGCGACTTCTCGCCGTCCTTCCGCAGGTTGGCCTTTTCTTGCCCTTTGGCGTCGGTGAACAACAGATCCTCTCGCACGCTTACGCCTTCTATGTTGTTGGTTCGTGGCGCCTGGTTCGGGTGAATCTGTGGCAGAGTGGACATGCATCTCCTCCCCTCGGGCTCGGGAAAGGTTCGCGACTGTGCGCCCATATAAGCAACCGCAGCGCTCAAAGTCAATCCTTCCGGGCAGCACAGACAATCGTGTCCCTGCCGGCGCCCCATCCATTCGGACGACACCGGGAGCGACAACCGAATCCCTCCCGCGAATCCATCCGGGCAAAATGACCCTCTCCCTCATCCCGTTCGGCTCTTCGGCCAATCCGGGCTAAAATGAAGACTGCCGCATGAGCGAAGCGCGCCAGATTGAACGCGAAGTCCTCCCCAACGGTCTCGTGCTCATCACCGAGGCCATGCCCCAGGTTCGCTCCGTCGCCGTGGGCATCTGGGCGCGTTCCGGCTCGCGCAGCGAGCCCTCCGAACTCTCCGGCATCGCCCACTTCATCGAACACATGCTCTTCAAGGGCACCGCGCGCCGCTCCGCCGAAGACATCGCCCGCGAAATCGAGCGCATCGGCGGCTACCTCGACGCCTTCACCGCCAAGGAAATGATCTGCCTCAACACCAAAGTCCTCGATGAACATCTCTCCGTTGCCTTCGGCATCATGGCGGACATGGTCCTCCGTTCCCGCTGCGCCGAAGAAGACGTCGTCAAGGAAAAGGGCGTCATCCTCGAAGAGCTCAAGATGGAGCAGGACAATCCCGAATACCTCGTCCACGAAATTTTCTCGCAGAATTTCTGGGGCAAGCACTCCCTCGGCCGGCCCATCCTCGGCACCCGCCAGTCCGTCAGCCGGTTCGACTCTGGCAAGACTCTTTCCTGCTACCGCCATCTCTTCTCCCTCGACAATCTCCTCATCACTGCCGCGGGCAATCTCAACCACACCGAACTCCGCGACCTGGTGCTCTCGGAATTCGGCGGCCCCTGCCCGGCTTCCGCGCCGCGCCCCGCCGAAGCCCCGCCCTCGCCCCGCGCCCACATCACCACCCGCTCCAAGAAGGGACTCGAACAGGTGCAAATCTGCCTCGGCGTTCCCTCCTGTCCAGCCGCCAGCGACCGTCGCTACGCCCTCTCCGTCCTCAACTACGTCCTCGGCGGCGGTATGTCCTCCCGGCTGTTCCAGAACATCCGCGAGCAGCAGGGCCTGGCCTACACCATCTTCAGCGACCTCAACCCCTACCGCGATGCCGGCATGCTCTGCGTCTATGCGGGCACCGCCCGCGCGAAGACCGACAAAGTCATTCGCTGCGTGATTGACGAATTCCACAGTATGAAGGCGGAGCCCATTACCGAAGAGGAGTTGCGCCGCGCCAAAGACCACCTGATCGGCTCGCTCGTGCTTTCGCTCGAGTCCTCCGCCGCCCGCATGTCCAACCTCGCCCGCCAGGAACTCTACTTTGGCCGCTTCTATTCCACCGACGACATCACCCGCTCGATCGAAGCCGTCACCCGCGAAGCGATCCAGCAGCTCGCCCGCGAACTCCTCCAGCCTGCAAAGATTGCCGTAGCCGTCCTCGGCAACCTCAATGGTTTCCGCCTCCGCCGCGCCGCCCTCGCCTGCTAAGAACGTGTAGCGCGGGGTCCGCCATTGGCGGAAGCCCCGCGGCCTGTCCTTCCTCACCGTCCAGCCCCCACGGCAGCGAGGCGCGTTTACCAGGTTTTCAAATCAGATGGCAAGGGAAGTGGAGTGCGGTTAGAATTGCGGCATGGTGGACTGGCGGAAGCGAATCAGCGTGGACCCGGCCGTGTGTCATGGCAAGGCCTGCATTCGAGGGACGCGCGTCATGGTGTCCGTGGTGATCGATAACATGGCGGCGGGCGTGACGCGCGAGGAAATCCTGCGGACCTATCCCGCGCTTTCAGCCGCCGACCTTGACGCTGCTCTGGCCTATGCCGCGGAGTTAGCCCGCGAGGGGACCGCCGGCTTGCCCCTGGAAACGAAAGCTTGAGGTTCAAGGTTGACGAGAACCTGCCGGAGGAATGCGCCTCCATCCTTCGCGAGGCAGGGTTTGAAGCGGACACGGTGAAGGATGAGAAGCTCTCTGGAGCGGCGGATTGGTCGCTCTCCGAACTGTGTCGTTCGCAGAGCCGGTTCCTGATGACGCTTGACCTGGGCTTTGCCAACGCGCAAGCCTACCCCCCCGAAGTCGCACCCGGGAGTCGTGGTCCTTCGAACCAAGTCGCAGGACAAGAGAACGCTGATCGCCCTTGTCAGGCGCCTGGTTCCCCTATTGATGGCGCAACCGCCAACTGGGCAGCTCTGGATCGTCGAATCGGACCGCATCCGCATTCGAGAATAACGGAGCGGACGGCTCCCGTTGCTTCCCAATGGTGGGTTACTTCGCCGCTTCCGCCGGCCGCGGGTGTTCGGCCAGGTACTGGTTGATCCCTGCGGTCAGTTCGAGAATCCCCTGCTGCAAATTCTTATCCAGCGCTGCGGCCACGCTGGCCACGTCGTTGCCGCTCACCTCTTCGTCGTGCTGGTAACTGTGCGACCACACCGTCGCGCCGTGTTTCACGTCGTACAGGCTCACGTGCAGCCACACCTGCGCCCCAAGCGGTTTCCCGTCCACCTCATCGAAGCGCTCCACACGCCCGCGCACCACGTAATCCCCCTGCGCGTTCGAGGCGATGAGTTGCACGCTCTTGTAATTTCCACTGTGCCGCAGTGTGTGCAGCAGCATCTCCTCCACCATCAGCGCAGGAGGCTCCACCCACCGGTGGTCCGCATACAATCCCATCTCATTCGGGCCGGTGCGGTACACGATCCGCGTGTCGCGATACAGCGTTGGCGCCTGGAAGTGCCCGATCAGCAGCGATACATCCAGCCGCTGCCCCGACCGCGCCACCTCCGGCGCGTCCAGCGAATAATATTTGATCGGCCGCGCCGCCCCGCACCCTGCCAGCAGCATTCCACATCCCGCCGCAACCGCTGCCACGCCTGCGCTCCAACGTTGATTCATCCCAGGACCTCTCTTACGGCTTGGATGCCTCGCCCGGCCTGTGTTCCTGCGGTTGTACGGTGCGGATCAGCGAGTATGGCCGAGCCCGGATTTCGTCGGTGAACTCGCGCAGGTTCTCGGTCGCCAGCCGGATGTTCTCCAGCAACTCGTCGATGTTCTCCCCGTTCGTGTTCAGCGTACTGTTCAGATGGTCCACAAGAGTCGTGGCCTTCTCCAGGGCCGTGCGCAACTGCTGGATCGACGCGCGCAGGTCCTTCCGGTTCTCGCCCAGCATCTCATCCAGTTTCTTCAGCGTCTCGTCCGCCTGCTTCGCCGTCTGTTTGAACTGGTCCACCGTGGGCCCGAGTTTCGCGCTCACGTCGTCCACGTGCCCCAGCGCGCTCTTGATCCGCGGCCGGTCTTCCGCCAGCATCGCGTTCAGGTTGCCCAGCGCACCGGAGACATGGGACCGGTTCTCGTCGTTCAGCAGGTCGTTCGTCCGGTCGATGGTCACTTTGAGCTGCACCACACGGTCGTTCAGGTGGTTCACCAGGTCTTCGACGTTCGGCCCCAGCTTGTTCAGCATGTCGGCCACGTCCGTGATTCCAAAAAACTCTTTCGACGGCAGCAAGCTCCCGGACTTTGCCCGCGGGGATTCCACTTTCCCCGGGGAAATCTCCAGGTAGTTTTCGCCCAGCGCGGAGAGGCTGGCGATCTTCGCCACGCTGTCCGTCTTCACCGGCACGTCCGGATCCACCCCGAGTTCCATGATGATTCGCCCCGGGTCTTTCGGATCGATGATCACCTTCTGCACCCGGCCCACACGGATCCCCGCGTACCGCACGAGGGAGCCGGGTTCGAGCCCTCCGGCGTTTTTGAAGTTCACCAGGAACGTCTGCCCCGCCCGGCCAAACGCTCCCCCGATGGCAAAGATCGTGGCGATCAGCAGGCCCGCCGCGATGATCACAAACACGCCGACGAACGCCTGCTCCTTTTTCGATTCCATGGATTCACTCGCCCCGGATTGGCGCTCCCCTGACTTCAGTGCGCTCCCGGGTTGCGGGAGTATACCACGACCCGAAGTAAATCACGGGCGTTCGGCGGTCAGTCCACGTGGCGCCCGCGCTGGTCCAGAAGCTGCCGGACCGTGCGCGCCAGTTCCAGCGCGGGGTACGGCTTTTGCAATACCGGGTGGCTCGTCAGCGCTTCCACCTGCGTCGAGTCCGGGTTGTATCCCGTGCAGAACAGTACCGGGACGGACGGATTCAGCTCGCGTATCCGTTTGTACGCATCCGGCCCGCGCAGCCGCGGCATGATTACATCCAGCACCAGCAGGTCGATCTTTCCCGCATGCCGGCGGAACACGTCCACAGCCTCCTGGCCGTCGCTGGCTGCGAGCACCGTATACCCCAGCGACTCGAGGGACTCGCGGACCAGCTCGCGCAGCCCTTCATGGTCCTCCGCCACCAGGATCGTCTCCGTCCCCCCGCGCACCGGTTCCGCGTTACGTGGTTCCGGGGCCTCCAGACCCGTGGCGCCCGACACCGGAAAATAGAGGTGAAAGGTGGTGCCCTCGTCCACTGCGCTGCTCACGTCGATGTATCCCCCGTGCTGTTTCACCACCCCGTACACCGTCGCCAGGCCCAGCCCCGTTCCCCGTCCCGGCGGCTTGGTCGTGAAAAAAGGCTCGAAAATGCGGCCCATTGTCACCGCATCCATTCCGGTTCCCGTATCCGCCACCGTCAGCCGCACGAATTCTCCCGGCGAAATCCCGGGCCGCGTCCGGCAGGCGTCCTCGTCCAGAAATACCGATTCCGTCGAGATCGTCAGCCGCCCCCCGTGCGGCATCGCGTCCCGCGCGTTCACGCACAGGTTCATGAGAACCTGTTCGATTTGCGCCGGGTCCGCGTGGATTCCGGCCAGTTCCGGCGCCAGCTCCGTTCCCACCTCCACATCTTTCCCCAGCGATTCGCTGATCAGGCTGGTGACTTCGTTGATGGACAGGTTCAGGTTGATGGACCGCCGCTCGAGCTGCTGCCGCCGCGAGAAGGCCAGCAACTGCCGGGTCAGCGCCACCGCCCGGCCCGCGTGGTGGCAGATTTTTTCCAGCCGCTCCCGGATCCGCGTCCCTTCCGGCGCTTCGCGCTGCGCCAGTTCCGCCATGCCCAGAATCGCGCCCAGTACGTTGTTGAAGTCGTGCGCGATTCCCCCTGCGAGCTGTCCGATGGCTTCGAATTTCTGCGCCTGCAGGAGCTGCCGCTGGAGCGTCTTTCGCTCCGAGTTGTCCTGCGCCATGCAGATGAACGAGGTGATATCGCCGCGCGGCCCCCGCACCGGCGTGATCGCCGATTCCATGGGCACCAGGCTTCCGTCCTTCCGCCGGTTCTCAAACTCCCCCCGCCAGGTCTGCCCGCTCAGCACCGTCTTCCAAAGAGACGCGTAGAATCGGTCCTCATGCCGGCCGGATTTCAACAGGTTGGTCCGCTGGCCCACCGCCTCTTCCCGCAAGTATCCCGTCATCGCGCAGAACGCCGGATTCACGAAACGGATGAACCCTTCTGTGTCCGCGATCATCACTGCCTCCGCAGCCTGTTCCACGGCCGTGATCAGCCGGAGCATTTCCGCTTCCGCTCGTTTCCGCTCCGTGATGTCGGTCAGCACCGCTATCATCAGCAGTTCGCCGTCCGACTCACCGGAATCGGCGCCCACCTTCACCGTTGCTGCCGAGAGGTTTACGTCGATCACGGCGCCGTCCTTGCGCCGGCGCCGCGTTTCAACCCCGGATATGCCGCCACCCTGCCGGAGCACGTCGCGGAACACGCGATGTTCCTCTTCGCGCTCTCCGGGAACGTTGGGCAGGTCCTTGCCCATCAGTTCGGCGGCAGTCCAACCGAACATCCGTTCCGCCGCGGGGTTCCAAATGCACACGTGACCCGTATGATCCAGCGCAATGATGGCCACCGGAGCGCTGGCGATCAGCGCCTCCAGCGTCTGGTTGGCCTGTCTCAGTTCCCGCGACCGCGCCTGCGATTCGTTTTCCAGCCGTTTTTTCTCGCTGATGTCGAGCGCCATCCCCAGACAACCGCTTACCGTCCCCGCCGTGTCGCGCAACGGCTCCACCCGGCTCCAGTAGCTCCGCCCCTCGACTTCCTCCCCGAATTCCATCGACTCTCCACGGAGGGCCCGCCGGTGGGCTTCCACCGCCAGATGCGAGCCTTCTAGCGCCCGGTCGAGCGGCTGGCTTTGACGTTGCCACGCGCTCCGCGGCAATCCCGGCAGGCCCGCCCCCGTCAGCGAAGTCAGGCGCAGTTCCTGGTCCGTGGTCCAGATGATCGCCGGGAGTTGCGACAGCAACAGCCCCAATTTCGATTCGCTGGCCCACAGTTCCTCCGCAATGCGGCCCTGCCGCTCCCGGATTTCTCTCACTTCCACGGCCTGGCGCACCGCCGTGGGCAGGCGCGCCAGCCGGTCCTTCAGGATGCAGTCGTTAACGCCCAGCCGCATGCATTCGACCGCTTTCTCCTCGCCGATTGTTCCGGTAATGAGCAGGAAGGGGATTTGCACCCCGAGGCTCTTCAGCTCGTGCAGGGCTTCCAGGCCGTCCCAGCCCGCAAGCCGGAAATCGGAGAGGATGGCATCGAACGAGCCCTCGCGGATCCGCCGCGCGAACTCCTGCGGTTGCGAGACGGCCTCGCCCTCGAAGTTCAGGCCGCCGCGCCGCAGCTCCCGCTGGATCAATTCCAGGTCCGCCCGGTCGTCTTCTACAAACAGCAACCGGTACACCCGGGAGGCGGCCTCAGTCATCTGCGTCGTGGCTGCTGTCAGTTTCTCCATCGTCCCTACCCGCGTGAAAAAGTCGTCTCCGGCGGCGGCTCGTTCGTCACCAGCCAGAACAGCCCCAGTTGCTTCACCGCTTCGCGGAACTGCTCGAAATCCACCGGTTTTTGCACGTAGCTGTTCGCGCCGTTCCGGTACCCCCGCACCACGTCCGCCTCCTCCCGCGATGACGTCAGCACCACCACAGGAATCGCTTTGGTCCGCGGGTCCTCCTTCAAGATCCGCAGCACCTCCAGCCCGTCCACCTTCGGCAGTTTCAGGTCCAGCAGAACCACCTTCGGCGGATGCTGGAACGAGCGCGAGGAAAAAGCGCCGCGGCAGAACAGGAAGTCCAGCGCCTCTTCGCCGTCTCGCGCCCAGTGAATCCGGTTCGCCAGGTTGTTCCGCCGCAGGCTGTGCAGCGTCAGCTCCGCATCCTCCGGGCTGTCTTCCACCAGCAGAATTTGCACGTCAGCTTCGGCCACGTCTTCCTCCCACCAGGTCCGGAGCTTCCGCGGACCGGCGGTTCTCGAGGCCTTCCAGCGTGAAATAAAATGCCGCGCCCCGGTCCACCTCCGCCTCCGCCCAGATCCGGCCATTGTGTTTCTGCACGATCCGCTGCACCGTCGCCAGCCCCACCCCCGTGCCCTCGAAATCTTCAGACCGGTGCAGCCGCTGGAACACTCCGAACAGTTTGTCCGCGTACTTCATGCTGAACCCCACTCCGTTGTCTCGCACGAAAATCGCCCGGCAGCCGTTGTGCTCCACCTGGCCCACCTCGATCACCGCCAGGTCCCGCGGGCGCGTGAATTTCACCGCGTTGGCCAGCAGGTTCGCGAACACCTGCCGCATCAATCCCGGATCGCATTCTGCGAACGGCAGCGAGCCCACGCGAAAATCCACCCGCCGCCCCTGGCACGCAGGCTCGAGCCCCGCGACCACTTCGCGCACCAGCGGATTCAGGTCCGTCACCACCGGCGACACCTCCCGCCTCGACACGCGCGAGAGGTTGAGCAGGTCGTCCACCAACTCGCCCATGTGCTGCGTGGCGTGTCTCACCCGCCCCAGCAGTTGCCGGCCCTCCGCGCTAAGCTGCGCCCCGTGCTCTTCCACCAGGATCCGGCTGAACCCGTCCACGTGCCGCAGCGGCGCCCGCAGGTCGTGCGCCACCGACGACGTGAACGCCTCCAGCTCCCGGTTCGTCTCTTCGAGCTGCCGCGCGCGCGCTGCGAGTTCCTCGTTCAGCCTTTCCAGCGTTTCCCGCGCTGCTTTCGCCTCCGTCACGTCCCGCGCCGCCGCGTGCACCAGACCGCGTTGCGGGTCCGGTTTGGCGTTCCAGTTCAGCCACCGGTACCCGCCCTGCCGCGTCCGGTAGCGGTTCTCAAAGCACTCCACGCCCGTCGTGGATGCCGTATCCGTGGCCGCACGCGTGCGCTCGACATCATCCGGGTGGACGAAATCGATGAACGGTTTCGAAAGCAGCTCTGCGACCGGGAATCCCAGCACTTTCTCCCACATCGGATTCAGACGCTTGAAATACCCGTCTTTCCCCGCCACGCACAGCAGGTCCGCGGAAACATTGAAAAATTGGGTCACGTCCTCTTCGGCGCGCGCCCGTTCCTGCACCTCCCGCCGCAGCAGCGTGAACGCGCCCAGGATCAGCGCGATCGTCGCCAGCGTGTCCAGCATCAGGAGGATGCGGGTCCGCCCGGCGGTCTTTCTGGCCTCCGCATCGCGTTCCCTCAGCAGTTCCTGCTCGGAATCCTCCATGGCGTTTACCGAAGCCAAAATTTGGCTCGCCAGCTCGGCGCCGGGAAGTGTGAGCGCGGACCGCCCCGCATTCGCCTGCTGCCCGGCGCGGGTTTTGCCCACAGACTGGTCCAGTAGCTCGAGTCGTTTCTGAATCAACGGCTGCAGTTCCTTCAGCTGCTTCTGCCGCGCCGCATTGTCCGCAGTCAGCGTGTGCAGCGCGCCGAGCGTCTTCTGCAGCTCGTCCCGCTCGGACGTGAGGCGCGTGAGAAAACTGCCATCGCCGCTCAGGACGTAGCCGCGGCGCGCATCTTCCGCATTCAATAACTCGGTGCGGAGCGCCTCCAGGTGCCCGATCACCATGTGGGTGTGGGCCACCCATTGGGCATCCTCGCTTTGCTCCGCGAGGCTGCGGAACGACAGCGCATCGGCTCCCATCACCAGTACCAGCGAGAGCGCGATCCCCCATGGCGCCGCACTTTTGAGATAGCTCTTCATGCTTCCCTGGCGGTGAATTCCGGCCCCGCCTGGCATTCGGACATTTGTCCAGTTTTGTTATCGGCCGAAAAGGCAGGCTGCTTCAGCGGAGGATTCGGAAGGGCGCGAAAACGGAAACCAGGGGGCCGGTCAGAGCGCGCGTGGCGGGGCTTCCCCCGTCAGCATTTGCAGGTAATCCATTTCTTCGGAAACTTCCGGCTCCGGCACCCGGTCCAGGAACTGCCGCACGCGCGCATGCGTGCTCTTTTGCATTTCTTCCTTGGTGCCGTGCGCCACGATCTCGCCCCTGTTGATCAGCAGCATGCTGTCGGCGATCAGGAATGCGCTCGCCAACTCGTGCGTCACCACGATGATGGTCATCCGGAACGCCTTCTTCAGTTTCACGATCAGGTTGTCGATCCCCGCCGCGATGATGGGGTCCAGCCCCGCCGACGGCTCGTCGAAGAACAGGATTTCCGGGTCCATGGCCATCGCCCGGGCCACCGCCGCACGCTTCTTCATCCCCCCGCTCAATTGCGAAGGCATATAGCTTTCGAACCCGGCCAGTCCCACCTGTTCCAGTTTCAGCCGCATGATGATCTGGATCGTGCTTTCCTCCAGTTGCGTGTGCTCCCGCAGCGGCAGGCTCACGTTTTCCCCCACCGTCATGGACCCGAACAGCGCCCCGCCCTGGAACGACAGCCCGATCTTCTTCCGTATTTCGTCCAGTTCGGCCTCGTTCAGTTTGGCGATGTCCTGCCCCCGGATCATCACCTCGCCGGAGCTCGCCGCTTGCAGGCCCACCAGCGTGCGCAGCAGCGTGCTCTTCCCGGAGCCCGACCCGCCCAGGATCACCAGCGTCTCGCCCCGGATCACGTCGAAGCTGATCCCGTGCAGGATTTCGCGCTCGCCGTATCGCACCCGCAGGTCGCGCACCGAGATGACGGCTTCGTTTGCCGGCTCGCTCATCGTCCCAGCTTGTAGAACAGGGTAGTGAAAATCAGGTCCACCACAATCACCAGAAAGATCGACATCACCACCGCCGATGTCGTCGACCGCCCCACCTCTTCCGCGCCCCCGCCCGTCTCAAATCCCTCGTAGCATCCCACCGCCGTGATCACGCCGCCGAACATCACGCTTTTGATCAGCCCCGTCACGATGTCTCGCACCAGCAGCGCGTCCACCGTCGCCTGGATGTAACTGTGCAGCGTGAAGCTGGCTCCCGTCACCCCGAACACCGCGCCCCCCATCACCCCCATGAAGTCCGCCCACGTCGCCAGGCACGGCAGCATCAGGATCATGGCCAGGAACTTCGGCGTCACCAGGAACTGCACCGGATTCAGCGCCATCGTCGTCAGCGCGTCGATTTCTTCGGTCACCTTCATCGTGCCGATTTCGGCGGCGAATGCGGAACCGGAGCGCCCAATCACAACGATGGCGGTCATCAATGGCCCCAGCTCCCGGGTCAGTGAAACGGCAACTCCCCCGGCGATGTACTGCATGGCTCCGAACTTGCGCAGTTCGTAGGCACCCTGCAGGGCGAGAATCAGCCCCACAAAAAAGGTGATCGTGGAAAGAATCGGCAGCGCCTCGATCCCCACCGCCATGGCCTGGTGGAACGCGCGGCTCCACCGCACCGCCTTGCCCCCCCGGAACGGCCCGATCAGCGTCAAGTACGCCGCGCGCCCGCTCAGCCGCGCCAGGCCCCCCACGTACGCCAGCCCTCCGATCGTGTTCCGTCCGATGCTGTCGAAAAACGCCATGCTCTCGGCTTCCCGCCGCTCCTCTCTCCCGGGTAGCAATCTCCTTCATCGGCTCCCGGAAGGGCGGGTCCCGAGGCTTCGGGATTATCCCCGCCGCCA
The DNA here is from genome assembly GCA_963773835.1 of uncultured Acidobacteriaceae bacterium. Taxonomy (GTDB): domain Bacteria; phylum Acidobacteriota; class Terriglobia; order Acidiferrales; family UBA7541; genus JOPF136. Next base: position 602,979 of record CAVZCQ010000002.1, on the reverse strand, counting down.
ACTCCGCTGCGAAGGGGGCTTCAGCCCTTGAAGCCGATTCCCCTTCTTCGCCACGGCATCTCCATTGAGGAGATGTCCTCTACTGCGCCTGCAGCGCCTCCTGCTCCGTGGCAAACACTTCGAACACCCGGATCAGACGCGACAGCTCCAGCACCTCGCGCGCCGCCGGGCTCAGCCCGTACAGCATGAACCGGCTGGACATCGTCCGCGATACCTTCAGCCCCTCCACCAGCGACGCCACTCCCGAGCTGTCGATGTACCGCACTCCCGTCAGGTTCACGATAAGACGTGCCACCTTCTTCTCCTTCAGCTCCTCCAGAATTACTTTGCGCACTTCCGGAGAATTATAGAGGTCGATGTCTCCCTGCACGTCCACCACCGTATGGATTCCCGACTGCCGTGTCGCGATGTGCATCGCTCACTCTCCCACCGAAGTCTTCGAGCCTTTCTTTTTGAAGAGCCGCAGCTCGTTCCGGCCTTCCAGCGGCAGATACTCCGTCTCGCTCATGATCTCCCGGATCATGTGCAGCCCCAGCCCGCCGGGCCGCACGTCGTCCAGGTCCCTGCCGCACATCTCCTCCTTTTTCACTCCCGTTCCATGGTCCACCATCACCACTTCCATACCCTCGTCCCGCTCGCTCAGCCGCATCTCCACCGGCCGGTCGTGCTGGTTGTGGTAGGCATGGCGGATCACGTTCGTCAGCGCCTCATGCACCGCCAGCGTGATCCACCGGCAGTCCTCCTCATCGAACCCCACCAGCGCCGCGAAGCGCTCGATGGCTCCCCGCACCACCCCCAGGTAGCGCGGGTCGCTCGGAAAGTTCAGCTTAATGGCGTGGTCCATCACGCTCGATCAGGCTCCGCGGACTCGGGCCCTGCTCTCTCCGGGCGTCATTGTCCCCAAAAACGCCCTTTTGTGCCAGAGATTCGCCGGGTTTGCAACGCCTTTGCGGACCGCCTGCTCCGCCGCCGTCCCGCGACTCCCGCGCGTCGTCTCTCTCCGCAGTTCCCCGCGAGTTGTGTGGGGTGAAAATCGCACCCGCAGATCAGCCCCGCTGCTCGATGGGTACGTATCCGCGCCGCCCCGGCCCCAGGTACACCTGCCGCGGCCGCGCGATCTTCTGCTCCCCGTCATCCAGCATTTCCTGCCAGTGCGCCAGCCACCCCGCCGTCCGCGGGATTGCGAACAGCACAGGAAACATCGATGAGGGGAATCCCATGGCCTGGTAGATCAGCCCCGAGTAGAAGTCCACGTTGGGATACAGCTTCCGTTTGATGAAGTACTCGTCCTCCAGCGCGATCCGCTCGATTTCCAGCGCGATGTCCAGCAGCGGGTTGCGCCCCAGCACGTCGAACACCTGGTACGCAGCCTGTTTGATGATTTTCGCCCGCGGGTCGTAGTTCTTGTACACCCGGTGCCCGAACCCCATCAGCTTCGATTCGCCCTTTTCGATTCCTTTGATGAACCCCGCCACCTTCGCTACCGACCCGATTTCCGTCAGCATCCTCACCACCGCCTCGTTCGCCCCGCCGTGCAGCGGCCCGTAAAGCGCCGCCGTCGCCGCCGCCGTCGCGCAATAGGGATCCACGTGCGAGCTTCCCACTCCCCGCATTGCGCTCGTCGAGCAGTTCTGCTCGTGGTCCGCGTGCAGGATGAACAGCAGGTCCAGCGCCCGCTCCAGCGTCGGGTTCGGCGTGAACTTTGTCTCCGTCGTTTTGAACAGCATGTTCAGGAAATTCCCCGGGTAGCTCAGCTCGTTGTCCGGATACGCATACGGCATCCCCAGGCTGTGCCGGTACGCAAACGCCGCCAGCGTCGGCATCTTTCCGATCAGCCGGTAGGTCTGTTTTTGCCGCGATTGCGCGTTGAAGATGTCTTTCGCGTCCGGATAGAACGTCGAAAGCGCCGCCACCGTCGAGACCAGCATCCCCATGGGGTGCGCGTCGTAGTGGAACCCGTCCAGGAATTTCTTGATGCTTTCGTGGATGAACGTGTGGTGCGTGATGTGCCACGTCCACTCCTCCAGTTGCCCACGCGTCGGCAGCTCACCGTGCAGGATCAGGTACGCCGTCTCCAGATACGTGCTCCGCTCCGCCAGTTCCTCGATCGGATAGCCGCGGTATTGCAGGATCCCCTTCTCCCCGTCGATGTACGTAATCCGGCTGATGCACGCCGCCGTGTTCATAAACGCGGGATCGTACGCCGCCAGCCCCGTGTCCTCCGGCCCGCTCCGGATCTTCCGCAGCTCGTTCGCCCGGATGGCTCCGTGCTCGATCGGCAGCTCGTACTGTTTGCCCGTGCGGTTGTCCGTGATGGTGAGCGATTCCCGGCGACTCGGCATGGACGCGGCTTCTTCCAGCCCAGTTTGCGGTTTGACGGGGTTCATCTTCTGGCTCCTGCGTTCTCGGCTGCGGCGCACGGATTAGCGCCCTTGGCCTGCCCACTGGCCTTCAGGATCTATGCCCAGACTCCGGCCTTCCCGGCGGCGGAGGGATCGGAGTGCTGTGCCGGCCTTCGCGCCACATTATATACAACTGCGCCGCTGCCGTGGCAGCAGCCACGGGATGGGGGGTTGCACACTAGCTCCGAGTAAAGGGGAGATGGCAGGAGGTGGAAGGGGATGGCGAACCAACTCACGCAGAATCTAGAACGATGGTTCCCCGTGGTGTCGGACGCCCACATCCAAGAAAGCTCGCAACTTGTCAGCGCTGCGCTTTAGCTGTTGCCATCAACAGTCGATTGACCATGAACATCTTGTGAGATTCGTCGTACTCCGCAAGCTTCTGCCCTCCTCCGAACGTCGCATCGCGGTTCGCAGCGCGGCGGCCAGGAAGGGCGTAATGGCGCTTTCAAGTCCGCCGCCCATCACGCCCCTGCCATGGCCTTGGGTGGCCGCGCGGGCTCACTCGATAACGTGGACCACGCTTTCACCCTTGATCTGGATTTTCGTAATGCGGATCTGGCCGTCCTTCTTCTCCGTGAAGACTGTGGTTTCCTTGAATTGCGATGGAGCCGGCTCGACCTTGCACTTGACCACGCCGGTCTCGCCGGGAACGATTTGGGGATAAGCCTCACTGGCGTTGGGGACTTCCTCCCACTTCATGAAGCGGATGTAATGCTCGGATCCGCTGGCGCGGTGCTGCACCTGGTAACTGCCGGGCGCAAGCGTCACGCTCCCGAATTGCGTCGTTTGTGTGATGGCGATGTCACCCTTCTTTCCGGCCTTCAGCACCTGATAGGGTTTCGTCTGGGCGATGGCGACCGAAGAGATGAGCGCAGAGAGAAGCATTAAAGCAAAGCTACGAATATGCATGACCGTCCTCCTTGTGGCGGCCTTGTCTGCTGCTCACCGGGCCGCTAGCCATGGAAAAGCAATTGGGAAACCAAGTTTGCCGCCTGTAACCGCCTGAGAAATCAGGCGCCGATGCTTCCGGCAGAAACCGCCTGCCGCATTTGAGGCAGCATGCTGCCTCAGTAGGGCCAAACAGGGCTATTTCTGGGCACCTCGCGGCAGCCACTGGCGTTCTGCTGAGCTGGGCGTTTCGGTTATCAAAGTTCGGAACGCGCTGAATCCACGGGGTAGGCGCGACCGAAGCGCCTGACATGGGAAGGAGTCCGGGAAGGACGGAAGCAGGGAACCCGGCGTGCTACGATTCTTTGCGGTTATGCGCGCGATCCCCTATCGCCGGTTGCTGGGACTCGCCACCATCTGTCTGGCCGTTTGCCTGATTGTGGTTCCCCATTACCCTTCAGCTCTTCGCCATCTCGTGACGCATGGTACCCGCTCAGGACTGCTGATCGGAGCAGTCCTGCTGGCGGCGGCCGTCGTGGCGCCAGGGTGGCTGAAAAAGGCTCATCTAACGCGGGATTTTGCCCAAGTTGCGGCGATCTGCGTCGGGCTGTGTGTGATTACCATCCTGCATTACACGATGAGTCCTCACAGTGAGCATGCCCATGATCTCCTGCAGGGTGCGTACTACTTTCCCATTGTACTGGCCGCGTTGTGGTACGGAGCCCGCGGCGGACTATGGACCGCCGCGCTGGCGGCGGTTCTCTACATTCCGCACATCGTCATCACCTGGAGCACAGAGCCCAGCGCCCAGGCCAGCAAGTTCGACGAGGTGGCACTCTTCTTCCTGTTTGGCGGTCTGACCGGGATCCTCTCGGATCGAGAGCGGGGAAAAACCGCGGAATTGCGGAAGACAGCCGAGCAGCTCGGCAGCGCTCACGAGGAGCTGAAAAAGTCATTTGAGAGCCTGCGCCGCGCCGAACGCCTGTCGGCCCTGGGAACTCTGTCCGCCGCCTTGGCCCACGAAATCCGCAGCCCCCTGAGCGCCATCGAGGGGGCGGTTGAAATTCTCGGACGCCCCAGCCTGAGTTCCGAACAGCGCCATGAATTCACTGCCGTGTTCAGGCGCGAAATCGAACGGCTCAACGGCCTGCTCTACCAGTTTCTCGAATTCGCGCAGCCCCGTCCATCCGTGCGGCGGCGCACGGACATTCATCAACTCGTCGGTGGGGTGTGCAATCTGGTGGCGGAGATGGCTTCCACCAGGAAAATCGGCCTGGTTCGCCCCAAGCTTGATGCCGCCGTTCCCAAACTCGCCATAGACCCGGATCAAATCAAGGAAGTCCTGCTCAACCTTGTGATGAATGCCTGCGAGGCCATGCCGGATGGCGGGAAAATCGAGCTGTTCCTGGAAAAACGGCCAGACCTCCTCATAGTTGGCGTTCGCGACGAAGGAGCCGGCATTCAGCAGGCAGACCTGCAGCGAATCTTCGACCCGTTCTACACTACAAAGGCCGAGGGCACGGGCCTCGGCCTATCCATTGCCCAGCGCATCATGGAGCAGCACGAAGGACGCATCGAAGCGGAACGCAATCCGGAGCGCGGAATGACCTTCCGGCTGGTCTTTCCCGCTCAAAGCAACGGAGAGTGAGCACCACCCGGAGAACCATGGAAGTCGCATCCATACTTCTGGTTGACGACAACGAAAGCCAGCGCCAGGTGATCGCTTTCTGGCTCGCCGAAGAGCACTACGAGATCATCACCGCGTCCGCTGTGGATGCAGCGATCGAATTGCTCGGCCAGAGGGAATTCGACCTGGTGGTGACGGACGTCAAGATGCCAGGAGCCAGCGGTATGGAGCTGCTCGCCTGGCTCAGGGAGCACTCGCCCAGCATGCCGGTCATCGTGATGACCGCCTATGGAACCGTCTCCGACGCGGTCTCGGCCATCAAGCTCGGCGCCTTCGACTACCTGCTCAAACCCGTCAGCGAAGAGGCTCTCAAGGTGATCGTGCGCAAGGCCATCCAGTATGGGCGCCTGGTGGAAGAGAACCGCACACTGCGTGCCTACGCGAAACGGGCCTCGCAGTTCGAAAACATTATCGGGCATTCCAAGAAGATGACCGAACTCTTTGAACTGGCCGCGCAGGTAGCCCCGCGCGACTCCACGGTTCTGCTGCTGGGCGAATCCGGGACCGGCAAGGAACTGCTGGCCAAAGCGATCCATCTCAACAGCGCGCGCAGCACCGGCCCCTTCGTCGTGGTCAATTGCGGCGCCATCCCGGAAACGCTGATCGAGTCCGAACTGTTCGGACACAAGAAAGGGTCGTTTACAGGGGCGGTGGCCGACCGCGCCGGCAAGTTCGAAGCGGCGAATCATGGCACCGTTTTTCTCGATGAGATCGGCGAACTCTCCCCGTCGCTTCAGGTGCGTCTCTTGCGCGTCATCCAGGAGCGCGAGATTCAGAAGATCGGCTGGACCGAGCCCCTGAAAATTGATGTCCGCGTAATCGCGGCCACCAACCGCAACCTGAAAACTATGATGGAAGACGGTTCCTTCCGTGAAGATCTCTACTATCGTTTGAGCGTGGTCACGCTCCGGATTCCTCCCCTTCGGGAGCGCCGCGAGGACCTCCCCTTGCTGATCGAGCATTCTGTAGGACAATTCTGCAACCGCTACAGCCTACCCCCGCGGCGCCTCTCGCCCGCTGCTATCGAAGCGCTCCTCCAATACGATTGGCCGGGAAATGTGCGCGAGCTCGAAAACGTGGTCGAGAGCGCGATCGTGCTGGGCAGGAACGAGGAGATCACCCCGCTGCAGCTCCCGGAAAATATCCGCCAGGAACGTCTTCGCGTGTCCCAGATTCGCCTGGAGATCCCGGACGATGGCATCAGTCTTGAAGAAGTTGAAAAAGAGCTGCTCTGCAAGGCGCTGGAGAAGTGCGAGTGGAACCAGACGCGCGCCGCCCGTTTTTTGAACATCTCGCGCAAGACACTAATCTACCGGATGGAGAAATATGCGCTCCTGGCTCCCGGGCAAGTCTGCCACGAAGGGGAGCCGGAAGGCGGTGGTTAACCCGAGTCGTGTCCGCGGAGGGTTTTCCAGTAGGCCCTAGCTGTCATCATGGAGAAGCTGAACTCATGCTCGCGAGTCAAGAACTTATCGATCTGTATCGCAAAAGGGCCAGGAACTACGATTTCTCCTCGCAACTTTATTACCTCTTGGGTTTTCGGTTGGCGGCGTATCGTAAGCGGGCCGTAGCAGCGCTCAAACTGCATACCGGAGACACGGTCGTTGACATCGCCTGTGGAACCGGCGCGAATTTTCCCTTGCTGCAGAAAGCAATCGGGTCCGCCGGACGGATTATTGGAGTCGATCTTACGGATGCGATGCTGGCCCAGGCTCGGCAGCGAGTTGAACGGGAAGGCTGGTCCAACGTCGAGCTTGTCCGGAGCGATGCCGCTTGGTATCAGTTCCCAGAAAACGTCGATGGAATCATTTCAACCTGGGCAATCACATTTGTGCCGGAATTCGATGCTGTTATTCGGAATGGACGCAAATCCCTCCCGGCAGGTGGACGATTTGTAGTCCTTGACTTCAAGCTGCCTTCCGGTTGGCTTTCAAGACTTGCGCCATTAGGTGTACTCCTGACTCGCTCATTCGGCGTTTCCATGGAACTCGCCCCACGCCATCCTTGGGAGTCCATCGCTTCACACTTCGGCAAGGTCAGCATGGAGGAATTCTACGGTGGATTTGTCTACCTTGCTGCAGGCGAGCAGAGAGAGATTCCGAGGAGCCCCCAGATCTGGCTGAGAAACGCCCTCCCAGGCTTCCTAAATCGTTAAATCTACGGGGTCTAGAAGGGTCTTGCAACGGCTCCTAGGCTTCCTTGGACACGTCCTGGGAGTGGCGCAGGGTTCCGTGGCGGAAGGCCCGCTCCTTCATCAGCGCGAAGAACACCGGCACCAGGATGAGCACGTGAATCGTGGACGTGATCATGCCGCCGACAATGGGCGCGGCAATCGGCTTCATTACGTCGGAGCCCACCCCGCTTTCCATCAGGATCGGGATGAGGCTCGCCAGCACGGCCGTCACCGTCATCAACTTCGGCCGTAGGCGCTGCACCGCTCCTTCGATGGCCGCCTCTTCGATGTCTTCGTGCCGCAATGGCTGGCCCGAGGCCAGGCGTTTGTCCAGCGCTTCGTGCAGGTACACCACCATCACCACTCCCGTTTCCACCGCGATACCAAACAGAGCGATGTAGCCCACCCACACGGCCACGCTGAAGTTGTACCCCAGCCAGTATTGCAGCAGCAGCCCTCCGGTCATGGCGTAAAACGTGGGGAAAATCAGCACCGTCGCTTCCGTCACGGAGTGAAAGACCATGTAGAGCAGCAGGAAAATGACGACGAACACGACCGGGAGGATGACCTTTAGCCGCTCCTTCGCGCGCAGTTCGAATTCGTATTCTCCCGACCATTTGTACGCATAGCCGGCCGGAAGCCGCAGCTTTTCGCGCAGCAACTGCTCGGCCCGGTTCACGAACCCCCCGTAGTCTTTCGTGCTCAGATTCAGATACACGTAGCCGGTCAGCAATCCGTCTTCGTCGCGGATCATGGCCGGCCCGCGCGAAAAATAGACCTTGGCAACCTCGCCCAGTGGAATCTGCGCTCCCGTGGGTGTGGCCATCACCACGCGGCGCAGCGCTTCCAGGTCGTCGCGGAAGTCGCGGCTGTACCGGATGTTAATGGGATACCGTTCGCGATGTTCCACGTTTTCCGCGATGTTTTCCCCGCCGATCCCGGAGGTTACCGCGTGCTGCACGTCCGCTACGGTCAGACCGTACCGCGCGGCTTCCGGACGGTTCACCTCCACGTTCACGTAGAAGCCGTCGGCCACGCGCTCGGCAAAGGCGGACTGCAGTTCAGGAATGCCAGAGAGAATCTGCTGCACCTGCGCCCCTGCGGCCTGAATGCCTTCGAGCGTGGGTCCCTGGATCTTCAGCCCCACAGGAGTTTTGATGCCGGTCAGCTCCATGTCCAGGCGGTTCTCCACCGGCATGGTCCACGTATTGGTCAGACCGGGAAATTGCAGTTTCTGGTCCATCGCGCTGATCAGCTTTTCGTATGTCATGCCCGGCCGCCACTCCTCGCGCGGCTTCAGCATAATGGTCGTGTCGTACATGTCCAGCGGCGAGTTGTCCGTGGGGCTGTCGGAACGCCCCACGTAGCCGAGCACGCTCTCCACTTCCGGGAACGACCTCAGGATGCGGTCCTGTTCCTGCAGCAGTTGCGATGCCTGGGTGACGGAAAGGCCCGGCAGTGACGTCGGCATGTACAGCGTCGATCCTTCATAAAGAGGCGGCATGAACTGGCTGCCGATTTTCAACGCCAGCGGCGCCGTCACGGCCAGAAACACCAGGTTCAGCAACAGCGTCGTCTTCCGAAAGCGCAAGCACAGCCGCAGCACCGGCAGGTACAGCGCCTGCGTCCACCGCGAAAAAGGATTCGCGGATTCGGGGCGAAGCCGCCCGCGAAGGAACAGCGGCATCAGCACGGGCACCAGCGTCACCGCAAGCAGTGAGGAAAACCCCACCGCCAGCGTCTTCGTCCACGCCAGCGGACGGAACATCCGGCCCTCCTGCGCCTCCAGCAGAAACACCGGCAGGAAGGAAACCACGATGATCAACAGAGAGAAGAAAATCGCCGGCCCCACCTGTTTGGCCGCCGCCATCAGCACCTTCACCCGCTCCTTGGCGTCCAGCTCAACTCGTCCGCCAGCCTGTACTACCGCGGGATGCTCGGAAAGGTGGCGATACCCGTTCTCCACCATGACGATGGCTGCATCCACCAGCACCCCGATCGCCAGCGCCAGCCCGCCCAGCGACATGATGTTGGTGCTGACGCCCAAATAACTCATCGGAATAAATGCACCCAGCACGGCGATAGGAAGCGTCAGGATCGGAATAAGCGCGGAACGAAAATGGAAAAGAAAGGCGATCGTGACTAGGCTCACGATCAACGCTTCCTCCAGCAAATCGCGCTGCAGCGTGCGGATGGATTCGTGAATCAGCCCCGAACGGTCGTAGCCCATCACGATTTCCACTCCCGGCGGCAGTGACCGCTGGATCTCCCCGAGCTTTTTCTTCACCCCGTTGATTACGTTCAGCGCGTTCATCCCGAAGCGCATCACCACGATGCCTCCTGGCGCCTCGCCCTCTCCATTCCATTCGCTCACGCCTTCGCGGATGTCCGGGCCCACGGTGACGTTTCCCAGGTCGCGCAGCAGCACCGGCACTCCGTTCTTCGTAGCCACGGGGGTGCTCGCCAGGTCGTCGGACGAGCGCAGATAGCCGAGGCCCCGGACCATGAATTGCGCGCCGCCGAATTCGAGCACGCGCCCGCCCACTTCGTTTGTGCTGTCGCGCACGCGGTCCATCACCGTCGCGAGCGGGATGTTGTACGCGCGCAGCCGGTTCGGATCCAGATTCACCTGGTATTGGCGCACGAAGCCGCCAATCGAGGCCACCTCCGCGACCCCGGGCACCGTCTCGAGCTGGTAGCGCACGTACCAGTCCTGCAGGCTGCGCAGGTCCGCCAGCGAGTGCCGATGTGTGCGATCGAGAATCGAGTACTGATACACCCAGCCCGCTCCGGTGGCGTCCGGCCCAATCATGGGGGACACGTTCTTAGGCAGCGAGCCCTGCAACTGTTGGAGGTATTCGAGCACCCGCGACCGCGCCCAGTACAGATCCGTGCCGTCCTCGAAGACCACGAAGATATAGGAATCGCCGAACATGGTCTGCGCGCGTACCGCTTTCACGTGCGGCGCCGCCAGCATCCGTGTGACGATGGGATAGGTCACCTGGTCTTCGATGATGCTCGGCGGCTCCCCCTCCCACGGGATGTGCACGATCACCTGCACGTCCGATATGTCCGGCAGGGCGTCGAGCGGCACGTGGCCCAGCGACCAGATGCCGGTCATCACCAGCAGCAGCGTCCCCGTCAACACCAGAAAGCGATTCCGCGCGCACCAGTCCATCAGCCGGGCGATCATGGCTACATCCCCCCTTCCACGTTGATGCTCAGTTGTTTCGTGGCCAGCGTCGCTCCGCCTTTTGTAACTGTGATCGTGATCTGCCAGGTTCCCCCGCTCTCCAGCGCCACCTGCCCTTCGTAGAGACCGCTGCCTTTTTCGCTCAGTGCCGTGGGCACATTCATCGCCGCCATACCCATGGCTGGCATCGCTGCCATAAAGCTCCGCACGTTCACCTGCGCGCCTGTAACCGGGGCGCCATCGCTTCCGGTCACTTTCACGCGATAGACGTTGGAGCCTTTGCGCGGTGTGGCCGGATCGGTAGAAAACTCTACGTTCGTGCCGGCCTGTGCGCCGGCGCCGTTCATCGCCGCTGCGGCGCCCGCGCCCGGAGGCGGTGGCGCGAACGACCCCATGGCCGCCTGGAGTTGGCTCTCGGAATCCACCAGGAAATTTGCAGACGTGATGATTCTTTCTCCTGCCTTCAGCCCTTTCAGCACCACGTAGTCGTCCCCGGCCTGCGGGCCCAGTTCCACTTCGCGCGGTTCCAAGGAGCCTCCTCCGTGGTCCACAAAGACCACGGCTCGCGTGCCGGTCTGGAGCACGCCCGAGGCCGGAACCGAGAGATGCCGGCCCAGCGGCACGCCGATCGTGATGTTCACGTACATCCCCGGCTTCAGCGTCAGGCCGGGATTCGCAAACACCAGCCGCACCCGTGCTGTCCGCGTGGTCATGTCCACCTGCGGCCAGATAAAGTCCACCCGGCCTGAGAAAGTGCGGCCGGGAAACGCATCCGTGGTTACCGCCGCAGGATCGCCCGCATGCAACTGCGCGAGGTCGTTCTGGAAGAGTGCCGCGTACACCCACACGGTGGAAAGGCCGGCCACCATGTAGAGCCGCGCTTCCGGCGGCGCGTATTGATTCGGAAGCGCGTTCCGCTCCGTCACGAAGCCGGAGACGGGCGAATCGATTTCCAGCTCCTGGCGCACCTCTCCCGTCGATTCCAGTCGTTTGATTTCCTCCGCCGGCACCTGCCACCGCCGCAGGCGTTCCAGCGCCGCATCCAGCAGCACGGCGGAGCCCGCGGCCACTCCGGGCACGCTGCTCGCTCCCAGAGTGTGCTGGTTCTGTCTGGCCAGCAGGTATTCCTGCTCCGTGGCCACCAGGTCGGGGCTGTACACGGTGAACAGCGGCTGCCCCTTCTCCACGTATTGGTAGGTGGAGTTCACATAGACTTTCTGAAGCCAGCCGGGGAATCGCAACTGCACCGTGGCCAGCAGTTGCTCGTCAATTTCCACGTCTCCCACGGTCCGGATTTCATTCCGCAGCGATTTCACCTGCACCTCGCCCGTCCGGATTCCAATGCTTTGCATGCGCTCCGGGGAGAGTTGCAGCGGCGCCAGGGCCGGCTCGGTCGCGGCCGCCGGCGCGCCCGTCGTGGCGGACGCCGCGGATCCGCCGGACCCGGATGCCGGCGCCGAGACTGTTCCCGTTGGAAGCGTCGGCCTCCACATGCCCGCGCGATACATCCTCCAGCCCGCGTATCCCAGCCCCGCGGCCAGCGCCACGCAGAAAAACATCGCCACAAAAAAAGCAGTGCGATAGCGATTCATGTGTCCGCTCCCTTCCGCCGTAATTTCCTTCTCGCGCGGTTCCCCCGGCTCGCCGCGGTTCATGGCTCGACCGTTCCTGTCAGCCGCTCGATGCGCACGATTCCGAGTTGATGGGCCAGCAGCGTTTGCTGGTATTCCAGCTCCAGGTTCAGCACGTCCATGACGGAGGAAAGCAGCGTCTGAAAGTCCTCGCGTCCGGACTCGTAGGCCGCCATTCCCGCCTCATACGTCGCCCAGGCCTGGGGAATCAGCCCTTCGCGGTAGATGCGCGCCTGCTCGTCGCTGGCCTCCACGTCCACGATTTGTTTTTTCACCTCGGCGAGCGCGGCCTGCTCCTGGGCATCCTGCTGTCGCCGCGCCCTCTCCACATTGATCTCTGCCTCGGCCAATGCGGCCTGGCGCGGCTTCCGGCGGGGAAAGTTCACGTCGAATGTGAACATGTAGTAGGCGCGGAAATCAGCGGGGTCGGTGCGCTGCCACATGTAGGAAAGGCCGAAATCGGGTCGAAACTCCCGCCGCGCCAGATCCACCGCTGCCTGGCCTTTGCGCACCATCTCGGCGCGCTCGCGCACGTTCGGATCTGCCTCGCGGGCGCGCATCAGCAGCGTCTCCCGCTGCGGGGCGAACTCCGTGAGGACCAGCGGCTCGGTCGCTATGTCGGGGGAATCCTGCGAGCGATGCAGGATGCGTTTCAGCTCCGCCTGGGCCTCGCCGGCTTCCTGCTCCACCCGGGACAGGTCTCGCAATACCCGCGACCGTTCGAGCTGCGCGCGAAGGATGTCCTGCTGGTTTCCCTGGCCGGCGCGGTACCGTATCTCCGCGGCCGCCGCCATCTGCTGCACCAGCGCGTCGTGGCGATGGTGGATGGACAGCAATTGCTGGAGATAAGCAAGCCGGTAGTACGCCTCCTTCAGTTTCTCGATTTCTTCCCGCCGGACGATTTCCGCGCCCTCTTTCAGAACGTCCGTCTCCCGCTCGGCCACGGCGCTTCGCAGCCGGCGTTTGCCCGGATAGGGAAATTCCTGCGAGACCCCGAGACCTAAATACGCAAAGTCGCTGTTCGTATACCCGGCAAACGGCCGTGGACTGCCCACCGCGAACTGCTGCACCATGAAATGGGGATCGGGCAGCGCTCCCGCCTGCGCGGGTACTTCTGCTCCTGCGCGCACGGCGTCCTCTGCGGCCAGGATGGCGGGATCGTTCCTCTCCGCCTCCGCAATCAACGCAGCCAGCGGTGTTGCCGCCTGCTGCGGTGCCGCGCCGCTCCTGTGCTCCTGCGGTTGCGCCGTAGCCGGGGCTGCCGCCTGCCCCGGATTATTCCGCCAGGAAACCAATGGGAGTTGCGGTGAAAGCCCACCGGCCCCAGGGACCAATACCGGCGGCGAAGGCGCTCGCTCGGCTCTTTCCTGCGGGGCAGCATCAACCGGCCTCACACCCCCTGCCGCCAGAACTCCGCACACGATTAACCCCGCCACCCACCGGAGGGGAGACACATACCGCAGTGATGCGGCAGCAAGATTCGCATTCATGGCGCTTCTCCATTCGCACTGGAATTCGCGCGCACCCCGCATGGCGGGACGCGACGCGCGGTCGCACGGAGAGAGCGCCAGCCTAGATTCTCAGGACGGAAGCCAGAGCAGGACTACCTCGCGGTGGAACGACAGAGGCAGGAAGAATGCACGGCGCGCACGGGATCGCAGCCGCGGCGGCACAGTTCGCCGCATTCTGCATCGTCAGCGCAGGCGCGGTCCGGATCGGAATCCTTTCGGTCGCCGGCAGCCAGCCGATTTGCCCGGAACTCACCGCGCAGCAGCACGAATCGCCGGAAGTCATCGTCTGCGCCTTGCACTTTTGGCGCAGCCCGGCGCAGTCAGAGTAATTCATGCAAGCACAATCTGCCGGGAAGGCAAAACACGGGGCCGCCGAGCTGGCCAGCACGGCCAGCGCCAGCAACATACCGATTCCTCGGCCCATCTTCATCATTATCAATCTACGCCCCCCGCCAACCGCGCGCAAGATGCCCTGGTGCTGCATGCGACCGCGCCATTAAAATCCTCCCCTACTCCCATTGGCAGTGATATTCGTCACGCAAAAATGTGACGCCTGCGAGTCCGCCAGCCCTCGCCTGGGCCCACGCCGGGGTCCCACCTCCAGCCCGGCGCGCATCTGCCACCGCCACCCGTACAGGTATAAGATGGCCCGGCCAGCATGCGCGCCCCGCACATGCCGTACCCCGCCCGATTGGCGCTTCTCCTCGCCGCGCTCGCCCTTCTGGCCCCTGCCTCGGCGCAAAAGCTCCCCTGGCGCGCCCGCCAGGGCGACTTTCTCGGCGACGTCACCCGCGTCCTGCTCGTCCCTCCCGATGTTCGCGTCGAGAAATGGACGGCCCGCACCGGCATGGAGCTCGAAGGCACCTCCGACCACGTTCGCCGATCCATCTGCGGCGAGCTCGATGAGCTCCTCGAGCAGCGAAAGATTCTCGTCAGCGATTTTTTCCTCTGCCTGGGAGAAGGCGAAGCCACCGTCGAGCGCATCGACTCCCTCCGCGCCATCCGCTCGCGTTTCCGCGACCTCGTCACTGCGTGGTCCAAATCTTCCCGGCGCTCCGACCTGCTTTCCTCCTTCCACCTCGGCGAGGAACTCGCGGAAGCGAAGAAACTCGATGTGGACGTCCTCATTCTCGTCACTGCCGATGGCACCCTCACCTCCAAAGGCGAAAAGGCCATGGAAATGGTCGGTGGCCTCGGTGGCGGGGCAGGTCAGGGCCTGCTGATTCATTTCGGCGTGATTCGCGCTCGCACCGGCGAGCTCCTCTTCTTTTCCGAAAAGAACGTCGGCGGCGATTTCCTCAAACACGAAGACCGCCTCGAAAAGGCCATCCAAAAAGCCGTCCAGTCCGCCTTTGCCCCGCCGCCGCCGCGCTCCTGAATCTGCCCGCGGCCTGCTATGCTGTCCCCCGGGAGGAGGCTCGAATGGCCAAAGGTTACTGGATCACCCTCTACCGCTCCGTTTCCAAGCCCGATGCGCTCGCCGAATACGCCCGTCTCGCCGGCCCGGCAATCCAAGCCGCCGGCGGCCGCTTTCTGGTGCGTGGAATTCCCACCAAAGTCGTTGAAGCGGGAATCAACGACCGCACGGTGATCATCGAATTCGACAGCGTGGAAAAAGCCATCGCCACCTACCAGAGTCCCGAATACCAGGCCGCGTTGAAAGCCCTCGGAGGCGCCGCCGTCCGCGACATGCGCTTCGTGGAAGGCTTTTCCGCCTGACCCCCGATTCTCCCGTTTACTCGCGCTCGATCCAGCGTCTGTAGCTCAGGTCCCGCCGTTGGCCGGCGTCGTTTGCCGGACAACGGCTGACCTGAGGCCTTTCGCTAACCGAGCTGGAACCGCGTCTGCGCCAGCCGGTACATCCGTTTCCACACCACCCGGTTGATGGTCACCACCACCATCGCCATCACCATCGTGCTCGCCAGCAGCAACTGGAAATTCCCCGAATCCGTCGCATGGCTGATCGTCGCCCCCAGCCCCGTGGTCGACATCACCCGCCCCTGGAAGTGGAAATACTCCGCGATGATGCTCGCGTTCCACGCCCCGCCCGCCGCCGTTACCAGCCCCGTCACCAGGTACGGAAAAATCCCCGGCAGCACCAGCAGCCGCCACCGGTCCCACCCCGAGAACCGGTACACTGATGCAGCCTCTTTCAAATCCGTCGGGATTGCCTGCGCTCCCGCAATGATGTTGAACAGCAAATACCACTGCGTCCCCAGCAGCATCAGCACGATGGCCGCGATTCCCATTCCTCCGCCCAGCCGGATCAGCACCAGCAGCACAATCGGAAACAGCGCCGTAGCAGGCACCGACGCCGCGATCTGCGCCAGCGGCTGTGCCAGCGCCGCCAGCCGCGGCCGCGACCCGATTGCCACGCCCACCGGCACCGTCCACAGCGTTCCAATCCCCAGCGCCAGCATCACGCGCCCCAGCGTCGCCTCCGCCCCGCGCGCCAGCGCCGTCAGCTCGCTCACGGTCAGCTCCATCAGTGATCGTCCCGCGCGCATGGCTCCGAACAGCACGACTACCAGCACCGCCACTCCCACGCCGCGCGCTGCCAGCGCCCGCCACGGTGCCGCCGGCGTTCCTGGCGCAGCTTCCGCCTCCCGCCGCGCCATTCGCAGCGTCAGAATCTCCCACGCCGGTGCCAGTGCTTTCCGCATCAGCCATGCCAGAATCGACGACCGTCCCAACCCGGCCAGCACCGCCGACTGCGGCACGTTGCTGCTTTCCACCTGCTCGAATTTGAATTTCTCCGCCCACGCGATCAGCGGCCGCCACACCAACTGATCCAGCATCAGGATCACCGCAATCATCGCCGCCAGGCCCCACAGAATCGAAACCGTGTCCCCGTCGTTCGCCGCCGTTTGCAGATACGACCCCAGCCCTGGCAGCCGAAAGTCCCGGTTCCCCAGTTGGAACATTTCGCACGCCATCAGGAAAAACCATCCCCCCGCCACCGACATCAGCGAATTCCACACCAGCCCGATCGCTCCGAACGGCAGCTCGAGCTGGTAAAACTGCTGCCACCGCCCGAAACGGTACGTCCGCGACGCTTCCACCAGTTCCTGAGGCAGCCCTTTCAGCGAGGCGTAAAAACTGAACGCCAGGTTCCACACCTGCCCCGTAAAAATCAGCAGGATCGACCCCAGCTCCAGCCCGATCTGCCGCCCGGGAAACAGTGCCACCATCGCCAGCATCACCCCGGGCAGAAAACTCAGCACCGGAATCGACTGCAGGATGTCCAGCAGCGGAATCAGCAGACGCTCCGCGGCCCGATTGCGCGCCGCGGCATACGCGTACACGAGCGCGAACACCAGGCTGGCCACGTACGCCGCCCCCATCCGCCCCAGTGAATACGTCGCGTAGAGCGGCAGCGACCACGGGCTGCGCGAAATCTGCGCCGCGGGCTGATACGGTGCCAGCCACACGCGCCCCACTCCGAACAGCGCGTACAGCCCGGCCAGCGCCCCGGCAAAAATCGCCGCGTCCGTCGCCAGCGAGCTGCGCCCGCGGTAGAAATGCAATCGCCCGCCGGGGGCCGCTGTGGTTAGCCCGCCCATGCGCTCTGCATCGAATGGATGTCGCTGCAAGTTATTCCACCAACCGTCCCGTGGAAGGGCGGGGTTTCAACCCCGCCGTAAGACGAGCCAGGGACGCGGGCTTTAGCCCCTGAAGCCAATCGCCCCTTTCGTTTTTGAGGATTTTTGAGGTGGCCTCCGGCCGAAATCGTTTGGACACAGCTCGGCCCGCGGTGCCTCACGGCGTTCCCGCCAGGCTGGCGTCGTGCAGCATCAACCGGTCGCGTTCCGGGTCAAACTCGAAGATTTCCGCGTATCGCCCCCAGTCCAGCGCCGTCTGGAATTGCTGCGCCGCTTCTTTGGCGTCGAAACGCTCGTCCAGGATGTCGCGGAAGAACTCCGCGGGCAGCGCGTGATCCGCCTTCGAGCGCAACGCGCTCTGCATGTGCCGCAGCAGCGACACCCGCTCCAGCGCCGCCTCCCGGAAAATCTGTTTGCGTTGTTCGATCCCCGCGTCCGCGTATGCCCGGCCCGCCGGCGTCAGCCGCGCGTCCCCTTCCGTCACCTCCACGAACCCCAGCAGCGTCGCCGCTTCCACGATGGGCAGCAGGTCGTCCAATTCCATTACCAGTTCGTCCGCCAGGTGGTACAGGTCGTCCGCTCCCCCGCGGTCTCCCAGGATTTCCACCAGCCCCGCAATCCCTCCCGGCCGCGCGTGCGGCAGCGGCGCGTGCTTCTCGCGCTCCGCCCTCGCCGACGGCAGCACGTGCGCCTCGTCCGGCAGTGTCAGCACTTTGTACACGTGGTCCACCAGCTCCAGGAACCGCGCCGATTTCCGGTCCCGCGGGTGCGCCATCCCCACCTCGAAATCATCGTGGATGTGCGCCGGACGGTGCGCCAGCACGATGATCCGGTCCGCCAGTTCCACCGCCTCCTCGATGTTGTGCGTCACCATGAAGATCGCGTTCGTCGGTATTTTCCGGCTCGTCCACAGCTCCAGCAGTTCCCCGCGCAGCGTTTCCGCCGTCAGCACGTCCAGCGCCGAGAACGGCTCATCCATAAACAGCACTTCCGGTTCCACCACCAGCCCGCGCGCGAATCCCACCCGCTGCTTCATCCCGCCCGAAAGCTCTTTCGGGTACGCCTTCTCGAATCCGTCCAGCCCCACCGTGTCCAGGATCCGCAGCGCCCGCTTCCGCCGCTCGAACGCGCCCACCCCTCTCGCTTTCAGCGGCGCCTCCACGTTTTCAATCACGCTCAGCCACGGAAACAGCGCAAAGCTCTGGAACACGATGGCCACATTCGGACGGTTCCCGTCCAGCGGCTGTCCGTGCCACAGCACCTCGCCCGCCGCAGGCCGCGCCAGCCCGCTCAGGATTCGCAGCAGCGTCGATTTCCCGCACCCCGACGCTCCCAGCAGCGCCACGATTTTCCCAGGCTCGATCGCGATGCTCGTCGGCTCCAGCACCTGCGTCCGGTGCCCGTCCTGCTGCACGTAGAACTGCTCCACCGCGCGGCCTTCGATGATGGGCTCCAGATGGCTCATGGCTCCGTTGGTCCCGGAAGTCTAATGCAGACCCTTTTGCGGCGGGGTGAAATCTTCACGCCCAGACGGCGAGGCCGCGCCGCCGGCTCCCGCCTCGTTGCCGCCCGGTGGCGCAGGCTTTAGCCTGCGCTCCTGCAGCCGGACGCAACTGCCGGACACCCCCCGCACCGCATTGCAACTCTGTAAACGCCCGCCCCGCGACGGTCTTGTACCCTCGCCCCCGCGGCACTAGAATCATCCTAGTTGCATTTGGGAGGCCCAACGTGCAGCTCGACGACAACCTCAAGCAGGTGCTCCGCGAACTCGGCCGCGCCATCAACGAAGCCGTCTCCGATTCCGAGCGCATTCAGAAGGCCATCGCGGGCGTCCGTTCCGCCGGCTACGACATCGTCCTGAAGCTCGACGCCACCATCGGTCTCGCCCCGCGCGAATCCAAGCCCGTCCGCATGACCGTCCAGGACCGCCGCTTCCTCGATTCCCTCCGCATCCGCGTGGACGACGAAATCCTCGAGGAGGAAACGGACGAGGAGCGCGTCCACATGACCGCTCAGGACATCAAATTCCTGCGCTCGCTCAAAATCAGCGTGGACAACCTGGATGAATAGCCGCCGCGCACTCGCGTTCACTGCCGCCGCAGCAGCCGTGGTCCTGGCCGCCGCCTCCGCTGCCCCCGCGCAGCAGCCTGCATCGCAGCAACCCACACCGCAGCAGCCGACAGTCATCGTCCCGCCCTCCATCACCGTCGGCAAGGCGCCCGACGTCATCATCAGACAGCCGAAGCCCAAACTCGACAAATACAGCGGCCGCGTGCTGGCGATCAACACCGCTACCATCGTCGTGCAGAGCAACCAAAACCAGCGCATGGTATGGTCCTTCCGGTATTCCACCGACCTGCACTCCAAGGTCGCCGACCTGATCGGTTCCCGCGGTTACCAGCCCGGCGATAGAGTCACCGTGTACTGCAACCCCGGCACCACCGTAGCTGTGAAAATAAAAGGGAAGCCCTCGAAGTCCAGTTGACGTACTGTTCCCTGCGCCACCCGCGGCCCCCGCGCCGCCGCCGGACTGCTCCATGATCCGCGAACCCGCCGTCGCCGGCCGCTTTTATCCCCGCAATCCTGCGGAACTCAATCGCGAGCTGCTCCAGTTCCTCGCACCCGCGAAAGACGCTGCTCCCGCCGCACCATCCCGCGCTCTCGGCTGCATCGTTCCCCATGCCGGATACATGTATTCCGGCGCCGTGGCCGGCGCCGTGTTCACTCGTCTCGAGCTGCCGCGACGCTATATCATCCTCTGCCCGCGCCATTATCCGCAGGGCGCCCCGCTCGCGATTCTCTCGGAAGGCGCCTGGCGCACCCCGCTCGGCGATGCCCCGATCGATAGCCCGCTCGCCGCCGCCCTCGCCCGCGCCTGTCCGCTGCTACGCGAAGACGAAGTGGCCCACGCCACCGAGCACGCTATCGAAGTCGAATTGCCCTTCCTCCAGAAACTCGTTCCCGATTTTCGCTTCGTCCCCATCGCTCTCGGCACCGACCGCTTCCAGTCCTTCGAGGATCTGGGCCGCGCCGTGGCCACAGTAGTCGCCGCCGAGCACGAGCCCGTCCTCATCCTCGCCAGCTCGGACATGAACCATTACGAAAGCGACGATATCACCCGGCAGAAGGATGCACGCGCCATCGACCGCATCCTCGCTCTCGACCCCCGCGGCCTCTACGACGTGGTGAGGCGGGAAAACATCACCATGTGCGGCTACGGTCCAGCGGTCACGATGCTCATCGCTGCGAAGCAACTGGGTGCCTCGCGCGCCGAACTCATCCGCTACGCCACTTCCGCCGACGTCAGTGGCGACACCAGTTGGTGCGTCGGCTACGCGGGGATTCTGGTGGCCTGATCCCGCGCCGCGATGGCCTCGCTCAGCGCCTTTTTGACCGCAGGCGGTGTTTGGGCGTGCAGCGCGAAGCCCTTTGACTGCGAGAGGCCCGCACTCCAGGGCCTCTCGCCTTTCCCCGTGTCAGCATCTCGGCGCACGGGTACCCATGGTCAGTGTCTGCCCGCCGTCTGCTGGAGGGCTTTTCTGACCGTGGGCGCTTCCCCGTGTTTTTTTCTGGAACTTCCTTACGGCTTCCCGCGGGCCCCGCCCCCACCGCCGCCACTGCCACCGCTCGCTCCGCCGTGCATCGCCTGCCCGCCGCCGTGCATTGCACCCGACGGCGCCGATGGAGCCGTGCTCGGCTCCGGCACTGACAGACCCGGACTATAGCTGTGTCCGGCCCCTGTTCCCTGCTGCACTGTCGGCGGGCTGTATCTCACCGCACGCCCCGCATAGACCCCCGCCGTCGCTATCCGCGGCGCAGGCCCTTCCGGCATCCTTTGCACAGCGCGCGTGCTGCTCGGCTTCGCCCCCGTCGTCGCAGGCGTCCACACGCGCCCCTGCTTCGAGAAGTGGGCCATCTCTGCGCTGTCCGTCCAATTCCCCAGCGCGCGCACACCGGCAAGGTTTGAGCCCCTCAGCACCGTATTGCGCGAGCCGGACAATATCCCCGCCGCCGTGTTGGTAATCACGCCCCGCGACAGGTTGGCAGGTGTGCCCGTCGCCTTGTCATGCGGCGCCCGCGCCACCCACCCGATTCCTCCGGGCGTTGCCACCCAAGACACTATTGCAGGACTCCATGGCCCGTAATTCCCCGGCGCCCACGCCCACCCGTACACCGGTGAGTACACCCACCCGCCGTAGTGATAGGGCACCCAGCCCCACGGCTCATAGCTGATCCATGTCGGCCCGAATCCCGGGTAGTTGCCCCAATACCCGTTGTAGAACGGCGTCCAGCCCAGCCCCATTCCGTACGGAACCCATCCCATGCCGTAGCCAGGCAGGTCCACCCAGCCCCCGTAAAAGCTCAGGTCCGCCATTCCATACCCGTACTTCGAGTCCAGATAATCGCCGGCGCCCTGTCGTGCTGCATCCACCGCTGAGCTGCGGTCGGAGACCCAGCGGTCCCAGGCGTCGCTCCGTGGATTCGCGCTCAGGATCCCGCCCGCCGTGGACTCGTTGCGCATCGCCAGCGTAAAGTGTTTGCCCACGCGCTGCGTCGCTCCCCGCGCCGTGACCTCCACCGCTCCGCGCTGTACGCTCACCGCTGCCCCGTCGTCAAACACGTCCGCACGGAGCCGCGCCGTGTCCGTCGACACTGCCACCAGGTTTCCGGCGCGCACCACAAACGAATCGTGCTTCCCGGGGTCCACGTAGATCGTTGCCGTCCCTTGCTTCACCTCGAGCTGCGTCAGTTTTCCCCCGTCTTCCAGCGCGAGCTGCGGGAATTCCACCACCGTGTTCGACGCCATCCACAGCATCGCCCCCACTTCAAATTCCACCTCTGCCCGCCCCTCTCCCGTCGCCAGGCTCATCCCCTCCCGCAGCGGAATATTCACCACCGCCTTCTGCCACCCTGAGGTGTTGTCCGATCGGAATTGCACATCGCCCTGCGTATAGCTCAGCCGCACGATTCGCGCGTGGCTAACGTCTCCGGCATGTGCCGCAGGCAGAGCAACGAGGCAGGCCACCAGCGAGATCACTGCGAGGAAACCAATCATCCGGCGGGACATAGACACCTCCCCGGCCATCTCTCTCACACTACAGGAGGGCAGCTTCGCTGGGGCTATCCGGCTGCCACTCCAGCCATCCTGCTCTCTCGCCACCGCCCCGTCAAGCGCCGGTAGCGCCGGCTTCCAGCCGGCGTTTTTCTCCTGGAACTGAGCCTCCCGCACCGCTCAGTGCCCTCCCCTCCGGATCACGTCCGCCAATGCCCGCGCCCTCTCCCGCGCGATGTCCATAAAATGCGAATCCCCGGCAATCTGTTCCAGCAGCGGCAGGAACCTTTCCGGCTGCGCCACCTCCTGATGCCGTACGTCGTTGTCCACCTGGATCAGCACTTCATTCACTCCCAGCCGGTCGTATTTCATCCGCCGCGCGAGCACCGCCATGTCTTCCTGTTCCCGCGCCAGCGCCTCGAAGATTTCCAGCAGTTGGCTCGCCTTCGCATTGAGCGTGTAATTGAATTTCACCTCGCTCGCCTCGCCCCCCTTTTCGTACCGGAACGTCTTTTCCCCCAGGTTGGCGATTCGCCGCTTCACGTCCAGCGATATCCCCCGGAAATCATGCAGTTCCGCCGCCAGCGCGAAGATGCGCGCCCGCAGCGCCGCCCCGATCTCCATTTCCTGCGGGTCCGGGTCCTCATCCAGGCTCCGCACGTCGCACGTCCCCGGCCCGCTTTCCGGCACGCGAATCTCAGTAAATTCCGGCGAACTGGATTTGAACACCTTCCGGAACACCACCACCGCACCGGTTGATGCGCTGCTCGGCGACTGCCTGGCCCCAGCCCCGGGAAGCGGTGCGCACAACGCCGCAATCAGCAGAAGCGCCAGCACGGAAGGGCGGAGCTCCGGCCCCGCCATTAACGATCTGCCTAAACGGGCTTTAGCCCCTGAAGCCACGCCTTTCGTCATTTTCCCTGCACAGGGGAGCCACATCTTCGTGGGAATACTCCGAATTTCCCGTTCCTGCTCAGTTGCCGCGCACGCGGCCGTTCGCGCCGCCGCCCGGCCTCCGCCCCGCACCGTTCCCGCGCGCCCCGCCCGTCCCCATCGCCGCGGCCATCCGCATCCGCGCTCGCTGGCTGTGGATGTGGCACAGCGCCACCGCCAGCGCGTCCGCCGCGTCGTGCGGCCGCGGCAGCTCGGCGAGCTGCAGTTGCGAACGGACCATCACCTGCACCTGTTCCTTCGATGCCTGCCCGTATCCCGCCACGCTCGCTTTGATCTCCCGTGGCGAATAACTCTCCACCGGCACGCGCACCTGCTCCGCTGCCAGCAGCACCACCCCGCGCACCTCCGCCAGCAGCATTGCCGTTCTCACGTTCAGTGCCGCAAACGGCGCCTCCACGGCCACCGCTCCCGGCGCAAATTTATCCAACAGCCCGGCCACCAGACGGTGCACGCTCTCCAGCCGTCCTGCGGCGCTCGCCCCTCGCGGAGGACGCACCGCCCCGTAGTGTACCGCGCGGCATGCGCGCCCATCCGTTTCCACCACCGCGTAACCCGTCGCTCCCGCCGCCGCCGGATCGATCCCCAGCACGCGCTCCATGTCCGTCCCCGGCGCGCGCTTCTCTCTTCGAGCCGCTACGTCTGCCGTCGTCCCGAGGCTTCGGGACCTCATCACGGTTGCCATGGGGGGAGTGTACTGCGCAGGATTCAGGCCGCAAAGTGGAGACGCCGCGCCTGTGTTGTAGGGGCACGGCATGCCGTGCCCTCCGCGCTGCCGTAGGGGCGCCGCTTGCTGCGCCCTCCTTGCCGTGCCCTCATATCGAGCACACAACCGCGGGCCGCGTCGCTTCAGTTCGCCCCGACCGCCGCCTGAATTTCTTTCTCGTCCACGTCGAAATTCGAATACACGTGCTGCACGTCGTCGTGCTCTTCCAGCGCTTCCATCAGCCGCAGCATCTGCTGTGCCTGCGTGCCCGCCAGTTTCACGTAGTTCTGCGGTACCATCGAAATTTCCGCCGACGCCGGTTTGATCCCCGCCTTCCCCAGCGCCTCCCGCACCGCCTCGAACGCCTCTGGCGGCGTCACGATCTCCCACGACGACCCGTCATCCCGCATGTCTTCCGCGCCCGCGTCCAGCACGATGCCCATCAGCTTTTCTTCGCTCGCCGCTTCTTTCGGCACGGAGATATCGCCCTTCCGGTGGAACTGCCAGGCCACGCTGCCGGCTTCGGCCAGGTTGCCGCCATTTTTGCCCATCATGTGCCGGATTTCGCCCACCGCCCGGTTCCGGTTCGCCGTCACCACCTGCACCAGCATCCCCACGCCGCCCGGACCGTATCCCTCGAATGTCACTTCCTCGTACGTCTCGCCCTCGAGCTGCCCCGTCCCGCGCAGGATGGCCCTTTCGATGTTGTCGCTCGGCATGTTTTCGTTTTTCGCCGCTGCTACGGCCGTGCGCAGCCGCGGGTTGGTGTCCGGATCGCCCCCGCCCTGCCGCGCCGCGATTGTGATTTCACGGATGTACCGCGTGAACGCGCGCCCGCGCTTCGCGTCGGTCGCCGCCTTCTTATGTTTAATGGTGGCCCATTTGGAATGCCCAGACATGGTTGCGCCTCGGTTGAATAATCGGAAATTCCGCAGACCTGCTTTTGCCTGACTAGCCTAGCACACCACCCCGTTTCCCGGGTAGCTCCGCCGCCTCCCCCGCAACCCGGAAAAGCGGGGTTCTGCGCTATTGGCGTTCCGGGTGGCGGTCGGCCAGCCAAACGCCATCTCCTCATTCGTCCGTGACCCGGCCTCCCGCTGGGTCGATAATGGTAGAGTATCTCCCGCTCCACCCGCCCCGGGAGCCTGTGTCATGCAGAACATCGGCCGCTACGAAATCATTGACGAACTGGGCCGCGGCGCCATGGGCGTGGTTTACCGCGCCCGCGACACCCAGATCGGCCGCATCGTCGCCCTCAAAGTCATCCACACCGCCAACGCCTCGCCTCAGGACATCGACCGTTACAAGCAGCGCTTCCGCCGCGAGGCCCAGGCCGCTGGACGCCTCTCCCATCCCGGCATCGTCACCATCCACGACATCGCCGAGGATGAAACCGGCCAGCCCTACATCGTCATGGAATACATCGAGGGCAAGCCCCTCAACCTGCTCCTCGGCCCCACCGTCCAGCTTCCACTCGAGCTCTTGCTCGACATCGGCATCCAGGTGGCCGAAGCGCTCGACTTCGCCCATCGCAACGGCATCGTCCACCGCGACATCAAGCCGCCCAATATCCTCATTACCACCGACGGCCGCGCCAAAATCGCCGATTTCGGTATCGCCCGCCTCGAGGGCACCGAACTCACCCAGGAGGGCACCTCACTCGGCACCCCCTCCTACATGTCCCCCGAGCAGTTCCGCGGCGGCACCATCGACGGCCGCAGCGACATCTTCTCCCTCGGCGCCGTCCTCTACTGGATGTTCACCGGACAGAAGCCTTTCCCCGGCGACACCGTCACCATCACCTCCTTCCAGGTCGCTTTCGAGAATCCCGTCCCGCCTAGTCTCGCCAAGACCGGCCTGCCCAGCGACCTCGACCAAATTCTCTCGCGCTGCATGGCCAAGACCCCTGCGAGCCGTTACTCCACCTGCGAAGAGCTGGCCGCCGACCTCGCCGCTGTCAGGGACGGCAAGCCCATCGCCCCGCGCCTCAGTCCGCCCGCCGACCGCACCACCACGTATCCACTGCCGAAAGGCGGTGGGGAATCGCGCCTCGGCAAGCAGGCCGCAAACGTCGAAGACAGCGACCCCGAGGCCAAGACGCGCGTCTCCATGTCCGCCGCGCAACAGTTCCGCAAGCAGCCCTCCCCTCCGCGAAAGTTCCGCCCCACCCCGATTCTCGTTGGAGCCGCCGCAATTGCGCTGCTGCTGGTCGTCGCCGCGGGCCTCTGGCTCTGGCGCCGCAATGCCGCACCGCAGAGCCAGCCTGCGTCGGTCACTACAACTGTTCCCGCCTCCGCCCCTGCTGAAGCCTCGCCGGCCGTCGCTTCCACTCCGGAGGAACCTCCGCCCGCGAAGGCTGCCGAGGAAGCCAAGCCCGCCGAGCCGGCTCCGCGCCCCGCTCCCCGCAAGCGCGCCAGGGAAGAAGCCGCCGCGAAGACTCCCCCGCCCGCGGAAACCCAGCCGGCCGCGCCCGCTCCGCCCCCGGTTGTCGAGAAACCCGCTCCGCCCGCCCCCAAGCCTGCACCGGCAGAGCCGGCTCCGGTTGTCCTTTCCAAGCTCGACGTGGAGTGCAAATTCCCGTTCAAGAAGGGCACGCTCGAAGTCACTGTGGATGGAAGGGCCTTTCTCCAGGAAAAGCTCGAGGAAAAGAGAAACCTCTTTACCGCTGGAATCGTCGCGAACAAGGGTTTCGAGAAGCGGGATATTCCCATTCCCGCCGGGCCGCATACGATTCACGTCCGCATCGAGGCCAAGGGTGGCAAGCCGGTCTGGGACGGCGAAATCAAAGGCACGATTCAGGCGGACGTCACCGGCAAACTCAAAATCGTTGCCAAGGAATTCTCGAAAGACAGCCCGGGGAAACCCGAGCTCGAATTGAGCCTCGAACCCCAGAAATAGCGGGCTCCCCGAGTATGTAGCTCAGGTCCCGCTGTTGGCCGGCGGTTTCTGCCGGACAACGGCTGACCTGAGGCACTTTCTCCTCCTCCGCCGCGGTGGCTCCCACCTCATTTCACGCCGCGCTCAACTGCGACGTGCAATGCCCGCACTTCTTCGCCGCCACCGGCACTTCCATCAGGCACTGCGGGCACGGCTTCGTGGTCGGCGCCGTCTCCGGAGCCTTTTCCTCCCGCTTCAGCCGGTTCACCGCCTTCACCAGCAGAAAGATCGCGAACGCCACGATCGCAAAGTTGATGCACGCGTCGAAAAACACGCCGTAGTTCAGCGTCGGCGCTCCCGCCGCCTTCGCCGCCGCAAGCGTCTCGTACGATTTTCCGGTTAAGTTCAGGAACAAATTGCTGAAGTCCACTTTCCCGATCAGCAGCCCCAGCGGCGGCATCAGCAGGTCCGCTACGAACGACGACACGATCTTTCCGAACGCCGCACCGATGATGATTCCCACCGCCATGTCCACCACGCTTCCCCGCATCGCAAATTCTTTGAACTCTTTGAACATTGCTTCTCCTCCGCGATTCCGTCCTGCGCGCGATGCTGCGTTCTGCTCTGCGAATTGTCAACCTCTGGTAGCGCCGGCTTCCAGCCGGCGTTTTTTCCCCGCCCCCGACGGTGCTCGGCGCCTCTGCCTCCGCGCGCGACACCTTCCGCCTCCACTGAACACACACCTCCGTACTCTTCTGTGCGCGTTCAGATACCCAAATTGTCGCAGGAAAACTGTCCTAGCTTTTGCTCTCGGCGCTTCCGACAAGCTGTTGGAACTCCGCTTCGTCGTGGAGACAAACAAGGTCCGGGTCCCGCGCCAGCCACGCCAGGTTATGGTAGCCGTGCTCTTTGGCCCTCTTCAGCATCGCCAGCGAGTCCTGCTTGCGCATCAATCGCGCGTACACACACGCCGCGTTGTACAGGATGTTCGAGTCCTCCGGACGCAGCGCGATCGCCCTTTCCAGTTCCACCGTCGCCCGGTCCGCCTCTTCAAACTGGGCGTACGTGGACGCCAGCAGCACCCGCGCCCGCACGTCTTCGGGAACCATCACCAACTGTTGCTCCAGCACCCGCTTCAGCCGCTGGCGTATGTCCCGCAGCGCTTCGGCCTTCCCGAGGTTTTCCGCCGCGTTGGCCAGGGGAATGTACAGGTTGTAGTCGTCCCCGTTGGCTTCCACCGCGCGCTCCACCAGCGCAGCAACCTCTTGAAACCGGCCCGACTCGAAATACGACCGCGCCAGCACGTTGTATGCCCCCGGACATTCCGGCTTCCGCTCGATCGCCATTCGCGTGTATTCGATCGCTTCCCCGTATTTTTTCTGCGCGTAGCAAAGCAATCCTCGTGCCACCAGCACTTCCGCAAGATGCGGATCCAGCTTCAACGCCCGCTCGCACGATGCCAGCCCCTTCTCGATCCATCGCGGATTCGGATCGTGCCACACGTGGATCAGCCCGCAGGCATCCGCGATCCCCGCATGCGCCAGCGCAAAATCCGCGTCCAGCAGGATGGCCATGTCGAACATCTGCATCGCAAATTCCAGGTCCGGACGCGTCGCCCGCCGCGCGTAGCTCCGCCCCCGCAGATACGCGTCGTACGCCTGCGTGTTCTCCGTCGGCTTCCGCGCAATCGCCTTTTCTTCTTGCGGCGTCAGGGTAATGCGCAGCGCCTGCGTGATTCTCCGCGCCATTTCGTCCTGCACCTCGAACACGTCCTTCAACTCCCGGTCGAATCGTTCCGCCCAAGCCGAATGGCCCGTCTGCGCCTCCACCAGTTGCGCCGTTATCCGCAGCCGGCTTCCCGCCCGCCGCAGGCTTCCGCTCAAAATGTGCGTGGCGCCCAGTTCGTGCCCCACCTGCGGCCCGGTCACCGCTTTGTCGCGGTACGCCAGCACCGCCGCGCGCGGAAACACCCGCAGCTCTTTGATCTTCGAGAGTTCCGTGATCACGTCCTCCGTCATCCCGTCGCGCAAATACTCGTCCTCTTTCGCCCCGCTCAGGTTTTCAAAGTACAGCACCGCCACTGACTTCTCCGCCGCCGCTGCCGTTGCTGCTCCCCCTTTCGCTGCCTCCTGCCGTCCCGTCGATTCGCGGTCCCGCTTCAGCCGCTTCAGGTCCGTCTTCATCTCCGCGGCGGTCTGGTACCGCAGGTCGCGGTCCTTCTCCAGCGCTTTGTTGATGATTCGTTCCAATTCCGCCGGCAGGTCCGGATTCAGCCGCACCGGCGCCACGGGTGCCGTGTCCAGTATCGCTTTGAAGATGACGCCGGAACTCTCCCCATGAAAGGGAAGTTGCCCCGTCGCCATTTCATACAGCACCACGCCGAACGAGAACAGGTCGGTTCGCGCGTCCAGCTCTTTCGCCCGCACCTGCTCCGGCGACATGTACGCCACCGTTCCCAGCGTGCTCCCGGGACTCGTTAATTGCTCCGCTTCCACTCCCTGCGTCGCCAGGGTCTCCTCTTTCAGCATGGCGCGTTTTCCCGCGCTCACCTTCGCCAGTCCAAAGTCCAGAATCTTCGCGTGCCCGCGGTCCGTTATGAAAATGTTCGCCGGTTTGATGTCGCGGTGCACGATTCCCTTCGAGTGCGCGGTATCCAGCGCGTCCGCCACTTCGATCGCCACATCCTGCAGCGTCTCCAGTTCCATCGGCCGGCCCGCGATCGCGTGCTTCAGCGTCTTCCCTTCCAGATACTCCATGGCAATGAACGCTTTGCCCGATTCCTCCCCGATGTCGTGGATCGTGCAGATGTTCGGATGGTTCAGCGCCGATGCGGCCTTCGCCTCGCGCCGGAACCGTTCCAGCGCTTGCCGGTCTTGCGCCACGTCTCCAGGCAGGAATTTCAGTGCCACGAACCGGTCCAGCCGCGTGTCCTCGGCCTTATAGACCACACCCATGCCTCCGCCGCCCAGTTTTTCGAGGATGCGATAGTGCGAGAGTGTCCGTCCAACCAGAGGTTGCGCGTCCGCCATGAACGCGCCATCTTATTCGCCGCTCCCACCCAAGTCAACGAATGGGCTCCCGCTGCTTCCCTTGACGCTTCCGCCCCCATCCGCCTAACATCCATTCAAATGTCGATACCAAGACCGTGAAACCCCGCAAACTGCTCCAAAAAGCTCTCCAATCTCTCGCAAACCTTCGCTTCGAGGAGGCCTGTGCCCTGGCGCGCGCCTTTGGCTTTCATCTCTCCCGGGTGAACGGCAGCCATCACATTTTCGCGCACCCTGCAGTGCGCGAGCTGGTAAACCTTCAGGAGGTCGGAGGCAAAGCGAAGCCTTACCAGGTGAAACAGTTGCTTACCCTCGTGGAGCGCTATAATCTTTCACTAGGCGGTGAGGAATGACGGACTATCACATCAACGTCTTTTACAGCCAGGAAGACGGCGGCTACGTCGCCGACGTCCCCGACCTCCCGCATTGCTCCGCCTTCGGCGACACACCAGAGCAGGCCCTGGCCGAAGTTCTCAAGGCCAAGGCTGCCTGGATTGAGGCAGCCAAGGCGGAAGGTAAACCGGTCCCTCCGCCCGTCTTCCGCCCCGTCATCTATCAACTGACCAAGATCCCCGCCTGAAGAAATCAATCCGCGGCCAGGAATTCCGGGAATGCACTTTGGTACCTGCCGGCCTGCCTCGCTTTCTTGACGCATCCGCCCTCGCCCGCCTAACATGCGCTCAAATGCACGCCTTCGACTCTCTTCGTTCTCCACTCAGCTTTCTCCAGAGCCAGCTTCGCGCCATTCCCCACCTCGATTTGCTCGCATCCGAACAAAAATGGTGGCAATCCGAAGCCCTCCCCATCTCCGCCGCTATCGATCGCGCGGGCACCCCCTGGGTCCGCATGTTCGATCGCTCCGGCGCCCGCATCGACGAAATACTCTACCCCGCCGAATATTTCACCATGCTCCGCCGCGGCTACCGCTCCGGTGTCATCTGGCGCGCCCTCGAAGAAAAATCGCTCCTCCCCTCCTACCTCCTCATCTACCTCATTTCCTTCTGCGACCCCGGCATCTGCTGCCCCTACACTGTGTCCCTCGGCACCGCTCTCCCTCTCTCGAAATACGGCGCCCCCGATGTGCAGTCGCGCTTCCTCCCTCATCTCCTCAAAAAAGACGACTCCGTCTGGCAAGGCGCCACCTGGATGACCGAAATCGCCGGCGGCTCCGACCTCGGCGCCGGCGTCAAAACCATCGCTCGCCCCGCCGGCGACCGCTGGCTCCTCACCGGCGACAAATATTTCGCCAGCAACGCCCACGCGGAATTAGCCGTCGTCGCCGCCCGCCCGGAAGGCGCCCCGCACGGCGTCCGCGGCCTCGCCCTTTTCCTCGTCCCTCGCCACCGCCAGGACGGCAGCCTCAACTGCTTCCTCCGCCGCCTGAAAGACAAGATCGCCACTCGCTCCGTCCCCACCGGCGAAATCGAGCTGCGCGATAGCGAAGCCTGGCTCCTCGGCTCCGCCGGCGCGGGCATCTATCTCATCCTCGAAGTCCTCAATCTCTCCCGAGTGGCCAACAGCGTAGTCAGCGTCGCCCTGGCCCAGCGCGCCATGGCCGACGCCCTCGCCTACGCCGAATCCCGCACCGCTTTCGGCAAGCGCATCCTCGACCATCCGCTGCTCCATCATCAGTTCGAATCTCGCCTCGCCTCGCTCCGCTCCGCCTTTGCCCTCGCCTGGGAATCCGTCCGTCTCCTCGACCAGGTCTGGATGGAGCGCCCTCCCTATTCCGACCGTTATCATCTCTTCCGCCTCATCGCCCATCTCGCCAAATATTGGACCGCCGAATTCGCCGTGGACACCGCCAAGTGGGCCATGGAAGTCCACGGCGGCCTCGGCACCCTCGCCGAATTCGGCATCGAGCGCTGGCTCCGCGAGGCCATGATTCTCGCCATCTGGGAAGGCACCCCCCACCGTCAAATCCTCGACGGCCTCGAAGTCATGGAACGCAAACACGCCCACAAACTTCTCTTCGCGCATCTGGCCGAATCCGCCCCCGCCACCGAATTGAAGGAAATGGAGTCAGAGGTCCAGCGGCTCCTGAATCTCCCCGCCGACCAAAAAGAAGCCCAGGCCGAACCCCTCTTCCGCCGCCTCGCCCTCTTCACCGCCAATCACCTCCCACTCCCCGCGAGCTTGTAGCTCAGGTCCCGCCATTGGACGGCGCCCTTTGCCGGCCAATGGCTGACCTGAGGCCCTCCTCCAGCCGTGGCCCCGCATTTCCCCTCTGTCGCCCCAGGCGGGCAACCTGTTCCCGTATCCCGCTGCCGTCCTTCCTTGCGTGGGCTTCACCCGCCCGTTATCCTCAGTTTGCCCATCGCGTGCACCCACCCACGCACAGGCCCGAGAAGACATGACCGTGCCTCTCTCGAAATTCCGTTTGTGGCTGCGATTCGCGTTGGGCGCCTCCCTGTTCCTCTCTATCCCTCTCTTCGCTCAACTCGTGGCTCCTGGCGCTCCCGCCCCCGCGCAGCAATCCAATTCCCCATCCCCAAAGCCATCCGCATCCTCCTACACCGCCGACCTCCCCGGCTCCACGCAATGGAAGGACACCGGCCTCGACCTCCAGCCCGGCGACGAAGTTCAGATTTCCGCCTCCGGCCAGCTCCAATACGCCGACGCCAAACAGCCCGCCACTCCCGACGGCCTCGCCCGCGGCTGGAAAGACCTCCTCCGCATTCTCCCGCTCAACGACGCTGGCCGCGGTGCCCTTCTCGGCCGCATCGGCAACGACGAGGCTGCTCGCATCTTCCTCGCCGGCTCCAGCTACAAATTCCGTTCCCCCATCGCTGGCCGCCTCTATCTCGGCATCAACCAGATGTCCAACGACACCGGCGACGGCTCCTACCACGTCAAAGCAAAAATTCTCGAACACGCCGCAGGCTCCAGCTCCCCGCCCCCCGTCGCTGGCTCCGTTCCTGGTTTTACTCTGGCGCTGCTCGATTCCATCCCCCGCCGCATTTCCGACTCTGCGGGCGACCCCGGCGACATGACCAATTTCATCCTCATCGGCT
The DNA here is from genome assembly GCA_963773835.1 of uncultured Acidobacteriaceae bacterium. Taxonomy (GTDB): domain Bacteria; phylum Acidobacteriota; class Terriglobia; order Acidiferrales; family UBA7541; genus JOPF136. Next base: position 570,241 of record CAVZCQ010000002.1, on the reverse strand, counting down.
CGGAAGACGCCGTGCGACAGGTCTTCTCCCAGGCCGGTTGGGTCTCCGTGGACCGCACCAAGGAAGACGCCGTGCTCCACGGGTTGCTCTCCAGCATCACCAAGCAGTCCTACGTCGAGATGCCCATGAGCGAGCTCTATCTGTTCGGCCGCGCGCAGGACTACGGCTTTGCGCTCGCCGAGCCTTTCGAAGTCGTTTACCAGCGCCACCACAATCGCGTCTGGAAATCCCCCTACACCCTCGATGGCCAGCCCGTCTGGGTCGGCGCCGGCACTCACGACATCGGCCTCGAACGCGACCAGCGCAAAAAGAACGGTGTCACCCACAAAATCGATCCCGACATCGACAAAGAGCGCGAATTCATCGCCCAGAGCCTCATATCCACCGGCCTCGTCGCCGCAAAAACCTACCTGCTGCCTTCGCAGCCCGTCGGCGAGACCCGCACCGCCACCGGCGGCAGCTTCCACTCCGATGGCCGCGTCCTGATCATGGAGCTGCGCGCCTCTTCTCCCGGCGCCGCCGCGCCAGGCCCCGCGCCTTTCTCCTCTGTTTTTTGCTCCGTCCTCCAACGCGAGCATCCCGACCCCGGCCAGTGGGGCCCCTGCTCCGACTACATCGAATCTCCCTCTCTGGACCGCGTCGCCCTCGGCCCTATCTCACGCAACTACCATTTCGCCATCGTTTCCGGCGTCCTCACCGCATGCTTCGGCGACGCCACCGCTTTCCGCGAAGGCCGCAAACATCTCCACGACGCCTACGGCGTCACCGTGGACCTCATTCCCGCCCCCAACCGCAGCAGCAGGGAAAACGGCAGAGACGTCGCTCGTTTTCTCCGCGACTCCTACCGCAAGGACGGCCGCAAGTTCATCCTCATCGGATTCTCAAAAGGCGCGCCCGACATTCTGGAAGGACTGGCCGATGATCCTGCCGCTGCGCGTACCGTCGCCGCCCTCGTCACCGTCGCCGGCGCCATCGGCGGCTCCCCCATCGCGGACCTGATTCCCTCTCAAGCCCAGGGCTGGTTTCAGAAAATCAATCTCGGCGGTTGCCAGGGCGATCTCTACGACTCCTTCCACAGCCTTCGCCGCGATGTCCGCCGTCAGTTCCTGGCCCGCCATCCCGATCCCGGCTTTCCTGTCTATACGATTTCCGCCGTTTCTACCCGCGCCCAAACCTCGAAAATACTCCTCGAAACCTGGGAACTGCTCTCCCTTTACGGCCAGCCGCAGGATGGCCAGCTCCTGGTTAGCGACACGCACTATCCCGGCGGCGCCGATCTCGGCGTCCTGCGCGCAGACCATCTCGCCGTCGCCATCCCTCTCGAGGATCTCCGCGCGCCCGGCATCAGCGATCTCGCCAACCACAATCATTTCCCCCGCTCCGCCCTCCTCGAAGCCCTCATCCGCTACGTCTCCTCCGACCTCGCCGTCCGGTAGCGCCTGCCTGCCGCCCGGCGTAGGGGCGCTGCTTGCTGCGCCCTCCCCTGCACGATTCTCCTCCCAGCCTTCTTTTCTCCTTCTTCTCCTCTCCGTGACTCCGTGTCCTCCTTGTCAAATCCGAATCTTTCCCAATTTCTTTCTCTCCCTCCACTACATGTATCTCGCTTGGAACTCCCCGCGGTTCCCCGCTGGCGCCTCTCGTCCGGGCATGCTATCCAGATAGGACCGAGCCCTCGTTCCCATGGCTTCCTGTCAGGTGCAAGGTTGTAAGCTGGAAGTTCCGGCCGCGCTCGACGACAGCGCGCTCTGCATCCACCATTACCTCGTCTGGCTGGAGGGCAATTGCGCCGCCATGCGCCGCGAGACCGCTCCCTCCGGCGCCACCACCGAACGCCACGACCAGATTGCCGCCTTCATCCGCGACCACGGCGAGCGCCTCAGCCACGTCGCCACCGGTGCCCATCGCCTCTCCGACGATATGAAAGCCAGTGTCCTCAACGCCTTCCTCAGCCTCATGAACCTCCGCGAAAATCTGGAACGCGCCATGCAGCGCGCCGCAAAATCCCATCCCGCGCCATGACTCCCGGCCGCATTTTTTCGCCGAGGGCGCACGGCCTCCGCGAATCCAGTACACTAGTTGAGGGGGCAGGATTTCTCCGGTGAAAGTCTCTTCAAGGTCGGTCGTTCCGCTCGTCCTCGCCGCGCTGCTGCTCCTCGTTTGCCCCTGGGCTGCCCGCTCAGACGGCGACCCCCCGCTCCCTTCCGGCGAGGAGGTCCTCCGCAAAGTTCTGGCCACCATCAAGAATCCGGAAGTGCGCCGCGCCAGCTCCCACTTCCGCTCCATCCAGCACACCCTCATCGAAAAGTTGGACGACAAGGGCCGCCTCCGCGAGCGCGAGGACCGCATCTACGATGTCGGCCCCCTCGGCGGCGGCGTCTACGCTCGCCTGGTTGAAAAAAACGGCAAATCCCTCAGCCCCTCCGAACTCTACGACGAACACCAGCGCGAACAGCGCTTCCTGGAGCGCAGCGCCGCCCAGAAATTCGGCGGTGGCGATTCCGATCGTGTCCCCCTCGACCAGGATCTCTTCAACCGTTACAAGGCCGAAGTCGTCGGCCGCGAGTCCATCTCCGGCCGCCCCGCCATCGTCCTCCATTTCTGGCCCAGCTCCACTGACCTGCCCATCCGCCGCCGGCAGGACTACGTCCTCAACAAGCTCACCGGAAAAGTCTGGATCGACGAGCAGGAGTGGGAAATCGTCCGCGTGGACGCTCATCTCACCGATCGCGTCCGCGTCCTTCTCGGCCTCGTCGCTGCGCTGGACAAAGCGGACCTCAGCTTCCAGCAGGTTCGCATGGCCGATGGTGTCTATCTCCCCCTCAAGCTCTCCGCCAGCTTCGATGGCCGCAAGTTGTTCAGCACCCTCCATGAACGCGTCGAGGTCACCTGGACCGGCCAGCGCCCCGCCACCGAATCCACTGCCGGCCCCGCCGTCCCCTCCGCTCAGAACGCCGCCTCCGCCAAACCCCATCCCTAGCCGCATGAACCAAAGTTTGTAGCTCAGGTCCCGCTGTTGCCCGGCGGTGTGTGCCGGGCAACGGCTGACCTGAGGCCTTCACGCGCCGATATACCGCGCGTACAGCGACCGCGCCACCGCGGCATCCTTCGTGCCTTTGAACACCGCACGCCCGTCCGGAAATACCGTCACCTCCCACGGCGCCACCGCTAACCGCAGCAAAAGTTCATTCCTTCAGGCTGCGCCGGCCGCTTCTTGACAATGGTAAAGTATATGCTACCATAGCGGCGATGGTCGAGATCCGCGAGTATCTGGATCCTGGCGGCCACAGTCCCTTTGGCGACTGGCGCGGCAGCTTGAACCCGGAGGCCCGCCGCAGGGTTACCACGGCCCTCTACCGTGTTGGGCTTGGCAATTTTTCCAACGTTCAGGGCGTGGGTGCTGGCGTGTTTGAATGCCGAATCCATTTCGGGCCCGGCTACCGCGTGTACTTCGGAAAAGATGGTGAACGGATCGTGATTCTCTTGGCCGGTGGCACCAAACGTCGCCAGCAGAACGATATCCGCTTAGCGCTCGACCGGTGGGAAGACTACAAACAGAGAAAAAAGCTGCAGCAAGAAGAGGAATGACAATGGCTCTGACACGGAATTTCAGGGAAACGGTCCAAGCGGACGCGCGCCGCGACCCTGCCTTTCGAAGGGGGCTGCTGAGCGATGCGCTGGACAGTCTCCTCTCCGGCGAAGTGGCTCTCGGCAAGGAGTTGTTGCGCGATTACATCAATGCCACCATCGGCTTTCCTAGACTGGCCGAGCGCACCAGTATCCACGCGAAAACTCTTCACCAGATGTTCGGCACGAATGGCAACCCGACTGCCAGCAATCTGTTCGAGGTCGTTGCCTGTCTCCAACATGCCGAAGGCCTGCGGTTCGAAGTCCGATCCGCGCGCCGCCCCTCACGTGCCGGCCGCCGGACGTTTCCCCAGCGAACAAAACGCCCCGCTTCTCCAGCCTTGAGCCATCGATCGAGCAGGAAGTGAACTGGATTGTCCGCAACTGGATGTGCACAGAGTCGCGCCAAACGCAAAGGCCTTCTTTTCTCTTTTTTCGGTCGCCCCGCCAGCCATTGCGGGGGTCCGTTCAGCCGGACGATATAGACCTTCCCTGGTCGCCATAAGCAACTGCACAGCCATTGCCGGTATCACGCGCCGATATACCGCGCGTACAGCGACCGCGCCACCGCCGGATCCTTCGTCCCTTTGAACACCGCACGCCCGTCCGGAAATACCGTCACCTCGCACGATGCCGCGGCAAATCGCAACAGAAACCCGTTCGTGCGCACCCCGCTCGCCACACTCGAAAGCCGCCGCGCCAGCTCCTCCAGATCCAGCCGCCTCCGCCGCTCGTGGATTTGCACCGAATCCCGCCCGCACATCGTCACCTGCGGCTGCGCTTCCCCTTCCAGCCACCGGAATTCGCGCCGCCCGCACGCCCGGCAACCCGGCTCGCGCTCCACACGCACGGACTGGAACCTTCCCTTCCACACATCGCACGACACCAGCCGGCCCGAGAGCGCCTCCGCGTGTCCCGATAGCAGTTTCACCGCCTCCGCCGCCTCCAGCGCTCCGATAACTCCCGCTGCCGTATTCAGCACGCCCGCTGTATCGCAGGTCTCCTCCGCCGCCAGCCCGGCGGTCGCCGCGCTTCCATCCCCGGAAGATTCCACCAGGCACGCCAGGCACGCCGTCTCCCCCGGACGCACCGTAAACGTCACTCCATAACTTCCCACCGCCGCCGCGTAAATCCACGGCACTCCCGCGCTCACCGCGTAGTCGTTCACCAGCATGCGCGTCTCGAAATTGTCCGTGCCGTCCAGAATCAACGGGAATCCACCGAGCAGTTCCGCCGCGTTTTCCGGCGTCAGGTCCGCCACCACTCCCTCAATCGCCACGTCCGCGTTGGCCGCGCGCAGCCGCCGCTCGGCCGCCACCGCCTTCGGCAGCGCCTCCCGCGCGTCCGCCTCCTCGAACAGCGTCTGCCTCTGCAGGTTCGACAGTTCCACGAAGTCGCGGTCCACCACCCGCAGTCGCCCCACCCCCGCACGCACCAGCAATCCGGCCAACACCGTGCCCACAGCGCCGCATCCCACCACCACGGCGCGCGATTCGACGAGACGCTGTTGTCCCTCCTCGCCCAGAGGGGCAAACAGAATCTGTCGCGAGTACCGCTCGTATTGCTCCGGCTCCATCCTTCACCCGCACCCGGAAGTGTACCGCGCCCGGGCGAGTCCGGAACCTTGGAGCCGGCCCGCCGCGGCGGGCTATACTAACGGCTTTGCCTTGAGTCTGAGGATGCCCACATTCCGGATCGTGCGCGCGCTCGTTTGCCTCGCTCTGCTGGCTGCCTCGCTTTATTCTGACCCTGCTTCCGCGCAGACCTCGGCCGTTTCCGGGGATTCTCTGCTCGGTCAGAGTGTTGTCGAGGTGCGCGTCGTCGAGCCGCCGGACCACGTCCTCTCGGAGAATCCTTCCGCCCTCGACCTCCAACCCGGCCGCCCTCTACAGCGCGATGTTCTCCGCAGCAGTCTTCGCAAGCTGTACGCCACCGGCCGTTACGCGGACATCACCGCGCAGGCCGTGCATGCCCCCGGCGGCCTCCGCGTGGATTTTCTGGTGCGCCTCAACTTTTTCATCGGCGACGTCCGCTTTGAAGGCCTCCACGAACCTCCCTCCGGCCCCCAGGCCGTCGGCGCCCTCCGGCTGGGCCTTGGAGAAATCTTTCGCCAGAGCGACCTGGACCGCGGCGTGGCCCGCGTAGAGCAGATGATGCGCGAAAACGGATTCTATGGCGCCGTCTTCGATCCCCAGCTCTCTCCCCGCTCGGGCACGCAGCTCATAGACATTACCGTTCGCGTCGAGCCGGGTCCGCGCGCCCGCCTCGCTTCCGTCAGTCTCTCCAACCCCACCGGCTCCCGCAGCAACGACCTGGTGCGCATTTCGCGTTTGAAGCCCCGCCAGCCCCTTACCGCCGCGCGCCTGGAAAAAGGCGCCGAGCGCGTGCGCGACTGGCTGTTCCGCCGCGGCTTCTACGCCGCCCGCGTCACCGCTCGTCCCGGCGACTACGACTCCGCGCAGAATTCCGTCCCCATCACCCTGGAGATTTCCGCCGGTTCGCCCGTCAAGCTGGAAGTCACCGGCGCCAAACTCTCCTCCGGCCGCATCCGGAACCTCGTCCCCGTCTTCCAGGAAGCCTCCGTGGACGAGGACCTCCTCGCCGAAGGCCGCCGCAACATCCGCGATTACTTCGAGCGCCGCGGCTACATCGATTGCGATGTGCAGTACACCTCGGTTCAGGATCCCGCGAGCGGCGTGCGCCTCATCACCTACACCCTCACTCTCGGCCCGCGCCGCCGCCTCGTCGCCATCGAGTTCACCGGCAACAAATATTTCAGTGACGGCCTCCTGCGCAGCCGCCTCACCATCCAGCCCGCGGAATTTCTACGTTCCCCCGTTTTCAGTCGCCGGCTCCTCCAGCAGAACGAGGATTCCGTCCGCGCCCTTTACGTTTCCAACGGTCTTGACTCCGCAAAGGTTCAGGCGGAAACCGTGGAAGACTACCGCGGCCATCCCGACGAGCTCCTCGCTCGCTTCCACGTCCAGGAAGGCCCGCAAACCCTCGTCCAGTCCCTGGAGATCTCCGGCAACTCCGCAATTTCCACCCCAGCGCTCCTCGCCGTCTGTGGCTCCACTTCCGGCCAGCCCTATTCCGACGCCAACGTGGCCTCCGACCGCGACAACATCCTGGCCCTCTACCTCAACCAGGGCCTCCCGGACACCCGATTCGAATCCCGCGTGGCGCCCGGCTCACAGCCCGGCCGCGTCAAACTCATTTATGCAATTTCCGAGGGTCCGCGTATCACCGTCTCCCAGGCGCTCGTGGATGGCAACGAATACACCCGGCTCAGCGTCATCCGCCGCCAGATCCATTTGAAGCCCGGCGAGCCTCTCCGCGAGGGCGACGTCATCCTCACCCAGCGTGACCTCTACAATCTCGGCATCTTCAGCCACGTGGCCGTGGCTCGGGAAAATCCGCAGGGCGACGAGAGCGAAAAGACCATGCTCGTCAATGTCCAGGAGGGAAAACGCTTCACCGTCGGCTATGGCGCCGGCTTTGAAGTCGAGCCGTTGAACAATACCAGCAGTCCCACCGCCACCACTCTCGCCTTCTCTCCTCGCGGCATCCTCGATTTCTCCTGGAACGATTTTCTCGGCCGCGCGCAATCCCTCGAGTTGCGCCTCCGCGCCAGCACCCTCCAGGGCCGCGCTCTCGCCGAATACAGCGCCCCTCAATTTCTTGGCCACCGCAATCTCAACTTCCAGCTCATCACCTTTGCCGACAAAACGCGCGACATCCAGACGTTTACCTCCACGCGTTATGAGGGCACCCTCCAGCTCGAGCACCGCATCTCTCCCATCACTACCTTTCTCTATCGCTACACCTTCCGCCATGTGCTCGCCGGAAATCTGAAGATTGCCCCCGAGGAAGTTCCTCTGTTCAACCAGCCCACTAAAGTTTCCGGCCCCAGCCTCGCCTGGGTCCGCGACCTGCGCGACAACGCCGCCGACCCCTCTCGCGGCCGCTTCTACACCGTGGATCTCGCACTCTACGCCCGCTCTCTCGGTTCCACCGCAAATTTTCTGCGCATTTACATGCAGAACTCCACGTTCACTCCCCTGGGCCACAAACTGACCTTTGCCCGCTCGACGCGCTTCGGCATGGAGACGCCTTACGGCTCCAGCCTCTCCACCGACATCCCTCTGCCCGAGCGATTCTTTGCCGGCGGCGGCAACAGCCTGCGCGGGTTCGGACTCAACCAGGCCGGCCCCCGCGACACCACCACCGGATTTCCCATCGGCGGCCTCGCTCTGCTCACCTCGAATCAGGAGCTGCGTTTTCCCCTCCGTCTCCCCTACACCTCCGCCGCCGTCAGCGGCGCTCTCTTCTACGACGTCGGCAACGTGTACAGCTCCGTCGAGCACATCACCCTGCGCTCCACTCCTCCGCCCAACGAACTGAACTGGCTCTCTCATTCCGTCGGCTTCGGCGTGCATTACCCCACTCCCGTCGGCCCCATTCGCCTGGACTTCGGCTACCTGCTCAATTCCCCGCAATTCACCCTGCCCACTTCTCCCACCGGACTGGGGCGGCAGCATCGCTTTCAGTTCTTTCTCACCTTCGGGTCGCCCTTCTGATGCGCGCTCCGTTGATCTGCGCCATGTGTTTCGCTGCGTGTTTCGCCGCGTCGGCACAGACTGCCCCGCAGGCCGGCGTGGTCGTGGACCGCGTCGTCGCACGCATCGAGAACGACATCATCACTCTCAGCGACGTCCAGGAGCTCGCCGCTTACCAGCGCCTGGCCGGCCGCGAGCCCGCGATTCAGTCCGAGCTGCTCCGCGAGATCATCGACCAGTGGATCGTCGCCAACGACGCCGCTGCGGCCCGTTTTCCCGCCCCCGCCGCGAAGCAGGTGGACGCCGAATTCTCCGCCCTCCGCAACCAGGTAGGCCCGCCCGAAAAATTCGCCGCACGCCTCCGCGAGCTGGGCCTTTCCGAACAGGATGTCCGCCGCTTCGTGGCCAAACAGATCCTCGACGACACCTACCTGGACTACAAATTCCGCGCCGTCGCTCGCGTCGAGCCCGGCGCCGTCGAGCGCTACTACCACGACGAATTCGTTCCTCAGCTCGAAAGCCGTCATCAGCCCGTTCCCGCCCTCGACGATGTCCGCGACTCCATCTCCACTCTCCTCCTCGAGCGCGACATCACCCGCCGCGCCCAGCTGTGGATCGATCAGACCCGCGCCCACCTCGACATCGAAATCCTTCCGGAGAATCCCTCGTGAGCCCCCGCCTCCGCCACTGGCTGAAGGTCACCGCTCTCACGGCCCTCTCCGCCGTGGCCTTTTTCCTCCTCCTCTTCCAGACCGGACTGCCCGATTACTGGATGCGCCGCGCCGTCATTCGCCGCATCACGGAGATGTCCGGCGGCGGCGTGGAGCTCGGCGACTTTCGCTTCAGCCTCTGGCACCTCCGCGCCGAACTTTTTAATCTCACCGTCCACGGCAGCGAATCACCCGGCTCGCGCCCCTATTTCCACGCCGACTATGTGCGCGCCGACATTCGCGTTCTTTCCTATCTCAGCCGCCGTGTGGCACTCGACGAGCTCCGCGTGGATCATCCCACCCTCGACGTCCGCATCTCGCGTGACGGAAAAAGCAACGTCCCGCATCCCTCCGCGTCCCCTGCCCCTTCTGGCGCACTGCCTCAGGAGCTGTTCGCACTCGATATCGGCCGCCTCCAAATCATCGACGGCGACCTCCGCTGGAATGACGCCCGCACTCCTCTCGCGTTCGACTCCGAATCTTTCCGCTTCCTGATGAACTACGGCTCCGCCGCCGGCGCGCCGCCCGCCTATCACGGCGAGCTCTCCGCCAAAAAGCTCCGCCTCCAGGCCGGCCGCTCCATCCCTTTTCCCTCCGATCTCGACGCCCGTTTCACTCTCCTTCCGGCTTCCTTCTCGCTCGACGAACTCGTCTGGCGCCTGCCGCACACCGAGCTGCGCGGCAGCGCCTCGCTCGCCAGCTTCCTGCATCCCGACTGGACCTTTTCCTACCAGCTCAAACTCGACTTCCGCGACGTTCGCGAACTCCTCCGCGTCCACACCATGCCCGATGGCCGCGCCCAGGCCAGCGGCGAAGGCCGCTGGGAAAACGGCGCCATCTCCGGCCGCGGTGAATTCACTGCTTCCGAAATCTCCCTCCCCTATCTCTGGTTTCACGCCGCCGGATTTTCCAGCCGTGGCCGCTACGAGCTCCAGCGCGACCGCCTGGTCGTCCCCGATTTCCATGCCGGCGGCCTCGGCGGCTCGCTCGACGGCCGCCTCGAGATGCTCTATCACGGCCTCCGCTTCCGCCTCGAAAGCGACGTCGAGCAAATGAGCCTCGCCGCCATCCTCGACGCTCTCCAGCATCCCGGCTTTCCCGTCGCCACTCTCCACTGGGAAAGCGGCGTGGCCGTCCATTCCGTCACCTCCTGGGACGCGGACTTTCTTCATCTCGATTCCCGCGGCTCGACCGCATGGACTCCTCCCTCTTCTCCTCCCGCCGGAATGATTCCCGCCACCGCTCGCTCCGAATTCCATTTTTCCCGCGATGCCGCCGCCGCCGACCTCTCCTCCGGCCTCATCACCACGCCTGTCTCCCGTGTCGCCTTCGCCGGCCGTCTCGGCGCGCGCGACTCCAGCCTGCATCTCGAGCTCGATGCCGCCGACCTGCTCCCCTTCGACGATTTCATCAACGCGCTGCGCGGCGCAGACGTCGCCCCGCAGCGCATCGCCGGCCGCGGCTCCTGGACCGGCAACATCGCCGGCCCGCTCGGCGCCGCCACGCTCGCCGGCCACGCCCGCGCCTCGCACGCTTCCTACGCCGGATTTTTGTGGGACGAAATCGAGGGCGACGTTTCCTACTCGCCCGACGCGCTCAAACTGGACTCCTTCCGTGCCAGCCGCGGCCGCGCCTCCGCCGGTCTCTCTCTCGAGCTGTTTCTCACCGACTGGGCCTTCCTTCCCGAGAGTCCCTGGCGACTCGACCTGCATCTCGCCCGCACCGACCTCAACGGCATCCAGAGCCTTTTCGATACCTCCTATCCCGCTCACGGCCTGCTCACCGGCCGCGTCCAGGGCAGCGGCACGCGCGACGACCCCGAATTCGACGCTTCACTCCTGGTGGATCAGCCCTCCATCGCCGGCGGCTCCTTCGATTCCGCTCAGGGAGAGCTCCACTGGACCGAGCAGGAATTCCACGCTCGCGATCTCCAGCTCCGCAAGGGCTCCGGCCATGCTTCCGGCTCCCTCGATTTCGACCGCGACACCGAATGGATTTCCTTCGACGTCAACGGGCAGGACATCGCTCTCTCCGAATTTCCCACTTTCTCTGCCGGTCTCATGCCCGCCAGCGGCCGCGTCACCTTCAGCGCCAAAGCTGACGGTCCTTTGCGCGCCCCGCGCGGCTCCGGCAATTTCTATCTCGCCGCCCTCCACGTCGGCGAAGACGTGTTCGGCGATTTCGACGTCCGCGCCCGCTCCGACGGCAAACTTGTGGTCGCCGACGCCACCTCCGCCATGCCCCAGGGCGGCGTCAGCGGCCATCTCGAAATGGCTCTCTCCGGCGCGCTTCCCATCAGCGGCCAACTCCGCGTCCAGGACGTCGGCCTCGACTCGTTCCTCAAAGTCGCTCTGCGCCTCAAAGACATCACCGGCCACAGCAGCGTCACCGGCAGCTTCATCTTCTCCGGCCAGGCGCTCGCTCCCGAAGGCATCCAGGTGCAGACCGAGTTCTCCCACATTGGATTCGACTACGCCTTCGTCAAACTCGAAAACGTCGACCCCGTCCGCATCACCTACAGCCGCGACGAGGTTCGCGTGGATTCCGCTCATCTCCGCGGCCCGGACACCGACCTGGTCTTCTCCGGCCAGGCGCGATTCGCCCGCGACCACCTGCTCTCCGTGAAACTCGCCGGCAAATTGAATCTCCGCCTGCTTTCCGGCGTCCTCCCCGACCTCGACGCCCGCGGACCCGCCTCGCTCGACGTCACCCTTCAGGGCACCACCGAGCATCCCCGCCTCGCCGGCCGCCTCACCCTCCAATCCGATTCCGCCACGTACGGCGATTTTCCCGTCGCGCTCAGCGACGTGAACGGCGACGTGCTCTTCGACGTCAACCGCCTCACCTTCGACAACGTCCGCGCCTCCGTCGGCGGCGGCCAGGTCCAGCTCACCGGCAGCGTCAGCTACGGTGAAGGCCCCATCCATTACGACGTCGCCGCGCGCGGCCGTTCCATCCGCGTACGCTATCCCGAAGGCATGAGCTGGCTCCTCCACGGCAATCTCCGCCTTCAGGGCGGCGTCAACTACGGCGCGCTCACCGGCCGCGTCGTCGTCGAGCGTCTCCTGCTCACCGAAGGACTCGACCTCAGCGGCCTGATGGGCGCAAAGGCTCCGGCGACTCCCGTCTCCGCCGGCACCTCCGAATATCTCCGCAACCTCCAGCTCGACGTGGAAGGCGACTCCAGCCCCGACGCGCAGGTGCAGTGGAGTTCCGCGCGTTTCTCCAGCGAGGCCCAGCTTCGCATCCGCGGCACCGCCGACCGTCCCGTCATCCTCGGCCACGTCCACCTGCTCGCCGGCGAATTCGATTTCCGCGGCAATACCTACCGTCTCACCCGCGGCGACATCAATTTTTCCAATCCCTTCCAGCTCGATCCCATCTTCGATCTGGAAGCCGCCACCACCGTCGAGCAGTACGAAGTCACCATCCAGCTTTCCGGCCCGGGCAGCCGCCTCCATCTCGGTTATCGCTCCGACCCGCCCCTGCCTTCCACCGACGTCATTTCGCTCCTCGCTCTGGGACGCACCAGCGAAGCCACCGACCTCCGCACCGGCACGTCCACCAGCGCGCTCGGCGACCCGGGCGCCCAGGCCCTTCTCGGCGAAGCCGTCTCCAGCCAGGTCGGCGGCCGCGTCCAAAAGCTCTTCGGCGTCTCCCGTTTCCGCGTGGACCCCGGCCTCACCGGCGTCGGCGCCACGCAGAACACCACCGCGCGCATCACCGTCCAGCAGCGCATCTCCCACGATCTCACCGTCACCTACATTTCCGATGTCACCTCCACCCAGCGCCAGGTCATCCAGTTCGAGTACAACCTCAGCCGCAAGCTCACCCTCCGCGCCCTCCGCGACGAAAACGGCACCTACGGCGTCGACTTCATTTTGAGGAAATACTTCAAGTAGGACCGCCCTTCTCTTCAACAAAATCCGTCCTCGTCTCTTCTCTCCGTCCTCTGCTTTTTCCCCGCAGGGGCAGACCCACCTGTCTGCCCTCACTTTCCCTGTCCTTCCCGCCGGGGCGCTCAAACTCGACGCATTAGATTGGCCTGTGCCCCCGGGGCAACAGCATTTAAATCGACGATCGTTTCGAGGTAAGGGGTAGAGGCTGGGGGCGAACCGAGGGGCGCTGTAGCCTCAGGTCAGTCGCGTCCCGAAGCTTCGGGACGCGACTGACCTGAGGCACGTTCTGCCTGCCCGCGTGTCAACCCGCCTGCCGTTTTCTGGATGGCTTGCCCGCCGAAGCAGTTTGTTCGCGTAGGCGGGGCTGCCCTCCTTTCCGCCTCCCTTGGAGTGCGGCGGCTAGACACCGCGTTTCCCCCTCGATTGCTGGAAGGCCTGCCCTCTTTTCCGTGTCCTCCCTCTCCGAGCTCGCCACTCGTCACTCGCCACTGTCCCCATGCCCCCGGCGCAGCAGGGGTCAAATCGACGATCGTTTCGGCGTAGGGGTGGAGCGCCGGCGTCGGGTCTCGCCGGCCGGAAGTTAACAGTCGACAGTTGACGGTGGGCCGGGGTATGCCTCGGCTCTGAATCCTCGGTTTGCTGGCCCGGGTTTTTGGGGGGGCGTCGTTAACGCTCAGTTCGTCCCGAATTCTGCATCGGCCGATTTTTCTCTGAGAAATGAAGTGGGTCTCTGAGGCTTTGCAATTCCCGGTAGTAATAAAGTGCAGTCGGGCGTTTTCCGTTGAACCTTAGATTCTCTAGCAACTCCTTTTCCTCCGCCGTGGCAGTCCCGCTGAGGGACCGATCATCAAGGAATGCTTCGAACCCCGGCTCTACTTCGGGTTGGGCAGGCCCCGTTTCAACAAACTCAAATCTCTTGGATTCGCCCGGCGCTACTCTTCGATTGAGGACAATTTCCATGCCAAAAGTCGCCAGGTCCACGTCCCAGGATTCAATCAGCGGATCCAGAAAGGCGACGCAGTTTTCGGGCGACAGGTTGATGACATCCGTGTCCAGAAACTCGAGGAGGGTCACCCGCATCTGTTCATAACTTCGGCCAGCGAGCCGGGCCACCAACTGGAGCCAGCTTTCACTTTTCAATTCGTCCCTGGCCACCTTCTTGATCACGTCCAGGAGCTTTTGTGTGACCAGGCGTTCGAGCTCGCCGAAGGGCTGCTTCTCAAAAATTTCACGAACCTGTTTTTGTCTGCCGGGGACGCACTTGCGGAGAATCAATTCTCGGATTTCTCGAAACATGGGCGCCGGCGGGTCCACCAAGTCTCTCTTCAATGCTTCCCGGCGCTGGAGTTCGGCCAGCTTCGACAGCCCATCGCGCGGAAGCTTCAAGAACCTGGCCATTTTTTCATAGATGTCTGTCCGCTCAGGCGCGGGGGGCAGTTTCTTGCGGGTCAGGAGCTGGGAAACATAGGACTCCGTAATCTGGGCGGCCTTCGCAAGGTCCTTTTGCTCCAGCCCCAGTTCTTCCAGTCGCCGTTTAATCACCAGGCAAACGTCCACAGCGCCCCTCCGTTCGGTTAAATTGCACAGATTAACTACGAAAATTTTCTCAGATTGTACTTGACACGTCAAGTGAATTCACCTATTATGGTTAACGGACTGAGGGAGTCACACGGTAATCTAAACTAACGCGGGTTATCTGCAATCCCCCCTGCCCCTGGCAACCAAGGAGGTTGACATGTACGCACGCAGAGTCTCCATGCATTTGAAGCCCAATAGCTCCAACGAGTTCACCCTGAAGCTGGAAAAGGAAATCATTCCCCTGCTTCGCAAACAGAACGGGTTTCAGGACGAAATCACGTTTCTAGCCCCGACGGGAAGAGAAGCGTTTGGAATCAGCCTGTGGGACAAGGCAGAAAACGCGGAAGCTTACAACCGCGCGACCTACCCGGAAGTCACCAAGATCCTGGCGAAATTCGTTGATGGAACTCCTCAAGTCGAGACCTACGAGGTTTCCAACTCGACGGTCCACAAGATCGCCGTTGCCGTCGCCGCCTAAGGCCGGCGGATCATGTCGTTCGGTGAGGGGCGGGCAATAACGCCCCTCACTTCTGACTTGAAGGCAAGCGGCCGGAAAATCGAGGTTGTCCATGGTCACGAGCATGAGGATGTGGGTTTCTTTAGCAGCGTTGGCCGTGATCGTGTCCTGGAGTCCCCCGGGCAATTACCAAACACCGCTTCATCTTTGGATTTGCGCGGCCGCGGTCATGGTGGTCCTGGCTTCCTTCTCCCTCAAACCAGCATTCGAGACTCATTCCGCCGTCGGTAACAGATCGGATGTGGGGAAGCCGATGACCGCATGGCTGTGACCATGCAGGTCACGACCGCGCCCGGAAAAACAGGCGAGACGAAAATGGAAAATAAAATCAAAACAGGGACCATTCTTATCAAGGAAGGCACACGTCTGCCGGAAAACCTGGGGTTCGAGAGCGAGGCTTGTATGCCGGGCTGGCGAATCGTGAAGAATCTCGATGGCTACGGACTGGATCGAAAAATCCGCGAAGCGGGATGGACCTTTTACTGCCGCACTGGCGAGACAAGAGCGACGGTCTTCGGTATCGACAAAGAGAAGATGGTCCGCAGGGCAATCGAGCGAATCCTGGCGGCTCTGAAATCGAAGCCATTCAATTCACTGGCAATCGTGCGCGTAGCTACAGCGTCGTCGAAGCGTTTCCTGGGAGTTGGGTATCTGACTGTGTCCGCCCAATCCCGGCATATCCAGGAGAGCTCGGGTCTCTTCAGGGCCAACGGCCATCCGGGTGGCATCGAGCATAGCTGGCTGCCTCCGGAGCCAGAGCAGCGGGCGCGTCTAGGCCAGGGAACAAAGTCACACACAGTTGCTCACGCGGCCAAGGCGACGGCCTGAATCCGCAATCTTGGGTTGTTTAGAGGAGGTTTTCCAATGAAACTTACACGCAGTGCAGTCATTTCCCTGGTGTTGATCCTCCTCTCCGCCCCCGTGATCTTCGGGCAGGATCTATCCAAATATCGCGACTTTGCGCTGGGAATGAGCCTGGCCGATCTCTCCAAGCAGATCGACGCCAGGCCGGCCGACATCAAACTGGTCCACCAGCATCCGGCGTTGATCGAAGAATTATCGTGGTGGCCGCGGATCTCCGGGTACCCGCCCCGGCCAGAGGCCATCCGCGAGGTTCTGTTCTCCTTCTGCGATGGCAAGCTGTACCGGATTTATGTGACCTACGACGGCTCCGCCACGGAAGGCATGACCAACGACGATATGGCGCGCGTTATCTCCGAAACATACGGGACGCCGAGCACGCCGGACGCCAGGATGAATCTTGCCACAGGAGCTTATGGCGCCACTGAAAAGGTAATTGACCGCTGGGAGGACTCGCAATACTCGGTCAATCTTCTCCGGCCCTCATTCTCCAGCACCTTTGCGCTTGTCCTGGTCGCAAAACAGTTGAACGCGGAGGCCGAGGCCGCGAGCGACGCGGCCTCAAAGCTCGAGCAGCAAGGCGCCCCACAGAAAGCAATCGACAGGAAGAAGAAGGAAGCCGACGACCGGGAAGCGATGCGCGTGAAGAACATGAAGACGTTTCAACCATGACGGCCGCAGGGCGCCGGCCCGAGCCGGCAGCGCCCAAAAAGGCGAATCGGCGAATCGGAACGAGGAGGGAAAGATGACAGTTCAAATCATGCCGCTCCATGACCGTGTCCTGGTGAGGCGAACGGAAGAGAAAGAGTCTGTCCGCGGCGGGATCATCATCCCCGATACGGCCAAAGAGAAGCCCCAGGAGGGCGAAGTGATGGCTGTTGGCGCCGGCAAGCTCGAAAAGGGCCACCGCATCCCCGTCGATGTGAAGGTAGGGGACCGCATCCTGTTCGGCAAATACACGGGCAGCGACATCAGGATCGAGGACCAGGACTACCTGATCCTCCGTGAGGAAGAAATCCTCGCCCGGCTGAGCGGGGCCGCCAAAGTGGCCTCTGGCAGGAAGTAGTCGTCCCAGGTTTCAGAGTTTTCGAGGAGCAGGGATTTTCGTGCACCCGGGAGGGTGAACTCCAATGGCAAAACAAATTGTAATGGGTGAAGGTTCACGTCAGGCGATTCTGCGCGGCGTAAATATTCTGGCGGACACGGTCAAGATCACGCTCGGTCCCAAGGGCCGCAATGCGGTGATCGAAAAGAAGTTTGGCGCGCCGGTCATCACCAAAGACGGCGTGACCGTGGCCAAGGAAATCGTGCTCCACGATGCGCTCGAAAACATGGGCGCCCAGATGGTGCGCGAGGTGGCATCGAAGACGTCCGACGTGGCCGGCGACGGCACCACCACCGCCACAGTTCTGGCCCAGGCCATCTTCCGCGAGGGCGTGCGGACCGTGGCTGCCGGCGCCAGTCCCATGGCGCTCAAGCGCGGCATCGATCGCGCGGTCGAAGTCGCCGTGGCCGAGATCAAGAAGCATTCCCGGGAAGTGAAGGGCGACATGATCGCCCAGGTCGGCACCATCAGCGCCAACACCGACAAGCAGGTCGGCGGCATCATCGCCGAAGCCATGAAAAAGGTCGGCAAGGATGGCGTCATCACCGTCGAGGAATCCCGCACCATGGAGACCACGCTGGAGGTGGTCGAGGGCATGCAATTCGACCGCGGCTACCTTTCTGCTTATTTCGTCACCGACCCGGCGCGCATGGAGTGCGTGCTCGAAGACGTTCAGATCCTCATCTACGAGAAGAAGATCAGTTCCATGAAGGACCTGCTTCCCATACTCGAACGCAGCGCCAGCACCAAACAGCCGCTCCTCATTATCGCCGAGGACATTGAGGGCGAGGCTCTGGCCACCCTGGTGGTGAACAAACTGCGCGGCACGCTCGTATGTGCCGCCGTCAAGGCGCCGGGCTTCGGCGACCGCCGCAAGGCCATGCTGGAAGACATTGCCATCCTGACCGGCGGCAAAGCGATCACCGAGGACCTGGGCGTCAACCTCGAACACGTGAAGCCAGAAGATCTGGGCCGCGCGAAAAAGATCACCATCGACAAGGACAACACCACGATCATCCAAGGCGCGGGCAAGAAGAGCGATATCGAAGGCCGGATCAGGCAGCTCCGCGTCCAGGTCGAGGAGTCCGCCTCCGACTACGACCGCGAAAAACTGCAGGAGCGGCTGGCCAAGCTGGTGGGCGGCGTCGCGGTGATCAAGGTAGGCGCGGCTACCGAGACCGAGTTGAAGGAGAAGAAGGCTCGCGTCGAGGATGCTATGCACGCCACACGCGCCGCGGTCGAGGAAGGCATCGTGCCCGGCGGAGGTGTGGTGCTCATTCGCTGCATCCCCGCGCTCGAAAAGTTGAAGCTCGAGGAGGACGAGGCCATTGGAGTGAAGATCGTTACGCGCGCCCTGGAAGAGCCCATGCGTCAGATCGCTGAAAACGCCGGGCACGAGGGCGCATTGGTGGTGGGACGCGTGCGGGAGTCGAAGGACGAGAATTTTGGCTTCGACGCGGAAACGGGCGAGTTCTGCGACCTGGTTAAAGCGGGCATCATTGACCCCGCAAAGGTCACCCGGCTGGCGTTGCAGAACGCGGCCTCCATCGCCGCCTTGATGCTCACCACGGAAGCCTTGGTTGCCGACATCCGGGAAGAAGAAGATGCGGTACCGGCGGGCGCTGGATACGGCGGCGGGATGGGCGGAACCTACTAGACGCTGTTTGCACAGCGGTTGAGCCCGAACGCCCAGGCGCTGTTCATCCGAATCGAGGAGAAACGAAATGACGACCATGAAGGCCGAGAAGTGCGCGCACCCCGTTTGTTCGTGCCTCACGACTTCGGGCAAGTACTGCAGCGTGCAGTGCGAGGCCATGGTAAACAAACCGGATATCGATTGTTCCTGCGGACACCACGGTTGCGATGGCAGAACCTCCCACTAAGAACTGGATGTAGCCGTTGGTGGACGCGCCATCAGTTAAGAACCCATTTGGTACCGCTGGCTTCCAGCCGGCGTCTCTCTCCTCGTTCCTGCTCGCCTGCCCGCCGAAGCTGTCTGTTCGCGCAGGAGGGCCTGCCCTCCTTTTCGTGTCCTTCCCCTCCGCGCTCGCCACTGGCCCCTGGCCACTCGCCACTGCCTTTCTTGCCCCCGGGCCAACAGGCCCTACATTGACGATCGTTTCGGACTAGGGGGCAGAAGGCTGATGCCTCCATGAACCGTTAAACGCCAGGTGCACTACGGCCTAGTGAGGGGAGCAAGCGGTGCGAATCGAGGGCTCAATTTCCTAATCACCAGCCACAACACGCCAGCGACAAAATGCCAATATTTCCGAATGGCGTGGACCAGACGCCCTCTGAGACTCTGGCTGCGAGAATATTTCTGTATTGCCGGCCAACCGGGCACTATGCCAATCTAGCCCAAACGATTATCCTGAAATGTGACGGAAAACCCAGGCACACACCGCGCGACCCCGATTCGGAGACGCACTCTCCGGTCCGTCGTTCGATGGTTTGCCGCCGGAGTCGTGCTTCTTTGGTCGCTTGCCGCGCTGATGCTCGTGGCTGCCCGGTGGATCGATCCACCGACCACCGCCGTGCACATCGAGCGCCGCTTGCAGGCCTGGATTCACCACAGGCCGTATCACAAACGTTACGAATTCGTTCCGCTGAGCCAAATCTCGCCCGATTTACAGCACGCTGTCATTGCTGCTGAAGACGCGCGCTTCTACCAGCATCATGGATTCGATTGGCAGGCGATAGAAATCGCTGCGGGAAACGATGTCGAAGGTGGCCGCATTCGCGGAGGGTCCACCATTACGCAGCAACTGGTAAAAAACCTGTTCTTCGGAACGGGCCGCTCGATCCTCCGCAAGGGCGCCGAGTTCACGCTTGTCCCGGTAGCTGAATTGGTCCTCGGCAAGCAGCGCATTCTGGACCTTTACCTCAACGTGGTCGAATGGGGCCCTGGCGTTTATGGTGCGGAGTCGGCCTGTCGCTATTACTACCGGACCTCGGCCCGGAATATCGACCGGCAACAGTCGGTCCAACTCGCCGCCGTTCTGCCGTTGCCCCTGAAGCGACGGCCCGATCACATGAATCATTACGCCGGAGTCATCCTGGAGCGGATGCACGAAATGGGTTGGTAATCGCGCAACACATGCTTGGGAACCTTGGAAGATTCTTACCGCTAAACAGCGTCACCGGGCAATAGCCACCAGCCACCCGTCAGCATCCGACCAGGATGCTGATCCTGAGCGGAGTCGAAGGGCCACTCGCGCCTCTTGGCGTCCCGAGCGAAGCCGAGGGGCCACTGTCCCCACGCCCCCGGGGCAACAGGGTTTAAACCGACGATCGTTTCGGCCTAAGGGGTAGAGGCTGGGGGCGAACCGAGGGGCGTGTAGCTCAGGTCCCGACCCCGTTCCTCGGGGTCTGACCTGAGGCACGTTCTGCCTCCTCTGCCCGCGTGTCAACCCGCCCGCCGATTTCTGGAGGGCCTGCCCGGCGTGTCGCTCACCGCGCCGGTGATTCTGGGCGACGCCGATTCCTGTGTTAGACTCCACTGAGGTCGAGCGATGGAACGGGAATATACCGCCGTAATCGAGAAGCGCGGGCGATGGTATGTTGCTTACGTCGAAGAAATTCCAGGCGTCAACACACAGGGCAGGACTTTGAAGGAAGCTCGCCGCAATCTCAAAGAAGCCCTCGCCATGATTCTTGAGGCGAACCGCGCCCTCGCCGACCGGCACGGCTCACAGAGCAGGGTCTAGTGACTCTTCCATCGCCGAAATCACAACTCGTTGGAGAGTCCTGGAGATTGATGCAGGAGCCCGCCTAAAGTCTGACGACCTGAACTACTGGGCGCGCAAGGTCAGGCACAAGCAGATCCCTCACTCCGTTCGGGATGACAATCATCGAATTGCGAGAAACGCCCAAATCCCATTTTCGGGAAAGTGGCAAAAAATACGGAAGTGCGCGAGTTTTTGAGGGGCGATCTTAGTTAACATAAGTTTGTTATCAGGACGCAATCAGGCAGTGGTCGGTGGTCAGTGGTCAGTGGCCAGTGGGGGGGACACACGGGGAGACAGAGGCGGCAGGACGGGGAAAGCGCCTCAGGTCAGTCCCGTCCCGAAGCGTCGGGACGGGCCGGGACCTGAGCTACAGGGCGGGTCAGACGGCGCAGGAGAACGGAGGGACTGAAGGCCGGCAAGATGCCCCTCGGCTTCGCTCGGGACAGGTCGGCGCTACCAAAGTGGCCGCGGGCCAGTGGGGAGCGACGAAGCACAGACAGGATTGTCTGTGCTACCTGTGATACTTTTCATCCTCGGAGAAAGTATCCAACCATGTCCATGAATGAACTGCTTTCCTGGCGAAAAGAATTTCCAATCCTCGATACCTCTACCTACTTGATATCGAACTCTCTCGGCGCGATGCCGCGCGCCGTGCGCGAGCGCATGGCCGCTTACACCGAATCGTGGGCCGTGCGCGGCGTGCGCGCGTGGGAAGAAGAGTGGTGGGGCCTGGCCGGAGAAGTGGGCGACCAGATCGGACGGATCATCGGCGCGCCGCCAGGAAGCGTGTCCGTCCATCAGAACGTGACGCTCACGCAGGCGGTGATCACGTCCTGCTTCGAGTTTGCGAAGCCGCGGAACAAAGTCGTGATGGTGGATTTGGAGTTTCCGTCCATCCTCTATTTCTATTTGGAGCAGCGGAGGCGCGGGGCGGACGTGGTGGTGGTTCCGAGCGACGATGGGATCCATCCGCCGATGCAGAAAATTCTCGACGCGATTGATGAACACACGTTGCTGGTGCCCATTTCTCTCGTGCTGTTCCGAAGCGCGGCCATCGTGGATGCGCGCGCCATTGTGGAGAAGGCGCATCGCGTGGGCGCGCGTGTGGTGCTGGATATTTTCCAGGCGGCGGGGACACTGCCGGTGGACGTGACCGCGCTCGGCGCCGATTTTGCCGTCGGCGGAGTGCTGAAGTGGCTGTGCGGAGGGCCGGGCGTGGGCTACCTCTACGTGCGTCCGGACCTGGCACCGAAACTCGAGCCGACGCTTACGGGCTGGTTCGCACATCAGAACCCTTTTGCTTTTGAGGCTAGTCCCATTCATCGCACCGATTCGGGATTTCGTTTTCTCACGGGTACTACGCAGATTCCCGCACTCTACGCAGCCGGCCCTGGGCTGGAAATTATCGCCGCGGCGGGCGTGGAAAACATCCGGCGGAAATCCATGGCCATGACCGCGCATCTGATCGCGGGGGCGCAGGCGCGCGGCTGGCGGGTGAACACTCCTCTGGATGCGGCGGCGCGCGCGGGAACCGTGTCTGTGGAATGCCCGCACGCGGAAGAAGTGGCGCACGAGCTGGTGGCGCGCAACATCCTGGTGGACTATCGCCCGAAGGCTGGAGTGCGCATGTCGCCGCATTTTTACAACCGGGAGGACGAGCTCGATACAGCGCTCGACGCGATTTCAGAAATCCTCGCCACGCGCGCCTGGGAACGCCATCCCGCCGCGGTCTAATTCAAAATGTCAGATTCTGACTTGTTTGTATCGCAGCGGCGCGCCATGGTGGAACAGCAGCTTCGCGCGCGCGACATCCGCGACGAGCGCGTGCTGGAAGCGATGATGGCGGTGCCGCGGCACCTGTTCGTTGCGCCGGAGATGGCGGAGTGCGCCTACACGGACCAGCCGCTGGCCATCGGGCGCGGGCAGACGATTTCGCAGCCCTACATGGTGGCGGCCATGACGGAAGCGCTGCAGCTCGAGGGAACGGAGCGGGTACTGGAAGTGGGCGCGGGCTCGGGCTATCAGGCTGCGATTCTCGGGAAGCTGGCGCGGGAGGTGATCGCGCTGGAGCTGGAGCCGAGCCTGGCGGAGTCGGCGGCGGAGCGGCTCGCGCGGCTGGGATTTGCGAACGTGCGCGTGCTGGCCGGAGACGCTTCCGGCGGCTATCCGGAGATGGCGCCGTATGACGGCATCGTGGTCTCGGCTGCGGCGCGGAGCGTGCCGCAACCGCTGGTGGACCAACTGGCTGAAGGGGGGCGTCTGCTGATTCCGGTGGGCCCCGAGGACAGCCAGGAGCTGCTGCGGTTGCGGCGCACGAGCGGCGGATTGACGCGCGAGGTGCTGCACTATTGCCGGTTCGTTCCGTTGCTCGGGCGGCACGGGCAGCAGGAAGGCGGGCGGCAGTGAGCGAGCCGGAGGTGGCGCTGTCGATCGTCATCCCGGCGTACAACGAAGAGGGACGGCTGCCGCCGACGCTGGAGAAAATTGCGGCGTGGCTCGATGCCAAACGAATGAAAGCCGAAGTCCTGGTTATAGATGACGGCTCGACGGACGGGACGGCGCGCGTGACGGCGGAGGCGGCGGCCCGGCTGCCGTGGCTGCGGCTGCTCGCGAACGGGCGGAACTACGGAAAAGGCTACAGCGTTCGCCACGGAATGCTGGAAGCGCGGGGGCGGGTGGGGCTGTTTACGGATGCCGACCTTTCCGCGCCGATTGAGGAGGCGGACAAACTGCTGGCGGCGCTGGAAGGGGCGGAGGTGGCGTTCGGGTCGCGGGCGCTCGACCGGCGGCTGATTTCCGCGCACCAATCGAGGTTCCGGGAGGTGGCGGGGATTTTGTTCAACAAAATCGTGCAGGCGGTGCTGTGGATTCCGTTTGTGGACACGCAATGCGGGTTCAAAGCGTTCCGGATGGACCGGGCGCGGATTCTGTTCGAGCAGCAGAGGATCGAGCGGTTCGGGTTCGACCCGGAGCTGCTGTATCTGGCGCGGCATCACGGGCTGAGGGCGGTGGAGATTCCGGTGCGGTGGGCGCACGACCCGAATACCAAAGTGAATGTGTACCGCGACAGCCTGCTGATGCTGCTCGACCTTTTTGTGATCCGGTGGAATTCGGTGTGCGGGCGGTACCCGCGGCGGAAAGCGAGAGCAGCGTGATGCGCGAGCACTGGACGGGAGTGGCCTCAGGGGTTGAAACCCCTGAATATAGGGCGAAGCTTACGGCGGGGTTCAAACCCCGCCCTTTCGTTCTGATCAATGATCCGGGCTAGTGATGAGTTTCGCGGGCGGCGGTCATGGCGTAGGCTTTTTTCAGGATGCGGGTGGCGGTGGGGGTCAGATGGTAGGATCCGAGCTCGTTTTCCGCGGCCCAGGCAATGTCGGTAACGTCGCTGCCGGCGCGCGGCTCGCCGGAGATGCGGTGGCAGAGGTAGTCGAGGATGACAAAGTGGTAGCGGGGGCGGGGGTGGTGATCGTCCGGATCGCGGAATATGCGTTCGAACACCTCGATCAGTTCCCCAACGCGGACGCGCAGGCCGGTTTCTTCCTCCATCTCGCGGCGGGTGCCTTCTTCGAGGGTTTCGCCGGTTTCGAGAGTGCCGCCGGGAATGGACCACTGGCCTTTGAGGGGTTCGCTGCCGCGGCGGATGAGCAGGACGCGACCGCGCTCGATGACGACGCCGCCGACGCCGACGACGGGGCGCTCCGGATACTCTCTGGGGCTGGCCACTGGCGAATGGTGCCGGGATCCCGAATTCCAATGCTTCGGAATCGGAACGCCCGCCACGGAGTTCCCCTTGACAACCGGGGTATATAATACGGCATCTTGATAGAGCCGGGTGGAAGGAGGGAAATTTGCCGTGGTCAGGTGCCCCGAATGCGGCGGTGTTCTCGACTTGGAAGAGGACGAGGTCGAAGAAGGCGAAATCCTGAGCTGCCCGGAATGCGAAGTGGAGCTGGAAGTGGTGGCCGTGTCTCCGGTGCAGGTGAACGTGCTCTCGGACGAGGATGAGGAATCGTCCAACGGGGACGCCGAAGATCTCGAGGAAGAAGACGAAGAGGAAGAGGAGGAAGAAGAGGAAGAAGACGCCTGAAACCGCCTCGAGTTTCCCTGATAGCCTGCATCCTTCCCCCACCGGCGGTCATCCAAGCTTTCGTATGAATTCCCAACGCAACGGCGGGAGGTTTTCCGTTTTGTTTCGCGCGGCGCTCGTGTGCGGGCTAGCGACGTTTGTGTTCGCCGCCGTGGTTGCCGGGGCCGCGCAGGACAAGAAGAAGGAGCCGTTGCTGAAAACGGTGCACGGCCTGGTGCAGGATAAGGCGGAGAATCCGATTTCGGGCGCGATCGTGTTTCTGAAGAACCTGCAAAACAAATCGGTGAAGACGTCGTTCACGGACGATGACGGGCATTACCGGTTCAGCGGGCTGGACCCGAACACGGATTACGAGATTCATGCGGAGTTCAAGGGCGACGTCTCGTCCACGCGGCGGCTCTCCGCGCTGGACGACCGCAAAGACATCTATCTGAGCCTGACCATCGTGAAGAAGAAATAGCCCGCCAAATTGCCACTCCTCCTGCTGGCTGAAGAGCGTCAGCGGCTCCAATTCGGGGCCAGAACCTCGAGCGCGCCAGGAAGCACCTCGATTTCAACCGGCGTCTCTCCGAGCACTTCTCCATCGCCATGGAAGATCACCGGGCGATCGGTCTCGAGGCGGATTTTGCGGGCGCGGAGGCGGCGCATTTCGGGCCAGCGGATGTCGCCATTGCGCAGGGCCAGGAACAGGCCGTCGAGCACCTGGGTCCAGCGGAGCGGGGCGACCATGGCGAGATCCATCCATCCGTCGTCGATTTGGGCGGCGGGCGCGATGCGGATGCCGCTTCCGTAGCTGGGAGTATTGGCGACGGCGACGAGGTGCGCGGAGAATTCGAGGGAGACGCCGTCGGCTTGGAGCCGTACGTGGAGAGGACGCGCCTCGCGGTAGGCTGCGATAGCAGCGGCGACGTACCGAGCCGCGCCGGGAACATGGCGAAATCGCGTGTTCGCCAGACGAGCGGCCTCGGAGTCAAGTCCTGCGCCGCCCGCGCCGGCGTAGAGACACGCGCGGCCGGCTGCGGCAGTCAACCGCAGGAGATCGATGCGGCGAGGGCGGGAATGTAGAAGCGCGTGTGCCGCTTCGAAGGGGTCGAGCGGGATGCCGAGCGCGCGAGCCAGGTCATTGCCGCCGCCCGCAGGCAGGATTCCCAGAGGAATGGCTGGGGCTGCGATGCCGTTGATGGCTTCATGCACGGTGCCATCGCCACCCAGAACGACAACACAGGAGTATCCAGCAGCGGAGGCGCTGCCGGTGCGGAGGCGCGCTGCATCAGGGGATTTCGGAACGCAGAAATCGGCGCGAACGCCCTGCTGGCGCCAGTAGGATTCGATGGCGCCGCGGAGTGAGACCGCGCGGCCGCGGCCGGCGGAGGGGTTGACGAGCACGAGCGGGTGGGCGAGAGGATTCATTCTGTCCGGGCCGTGGGAGTTGGGCGCGGAGACGATACCTTCAACTCCGCCGTTCGTCCATTGCCGGCGCGGAAAGAGAACGAGCGCAACACTTGCGCGCGCGATCTGTGGGAATCGCGCGATTGCCTGCTCTGGGGAGCTGGGCGTAACATGCAGCGTTGTTGAGTGAATCCACTCCTAAAATCGGCAGGACGTTAGGGCACTACCGCATCACCGCGGCGATCGGCGCGGGCGGCATGGGCGAGGTGTATCGCGCGACGGACACGAAGCTGGGGCGGGACGTGGCGCTCAAAGTGCTGCCGGAGGAGATGGCGCGCGATCCCAAGCGCCTGGCGCGATTCCAGCGGGAAGCGCGGGCCGTGGCGGCGCTGAATCACCCGCACATCGTGACAATTTTCTCGGTAGAAAAAGCCGAAGGCCTCCACTTCCTCACCATGGAGTTGGTCGAGGGCCAGTCGCTCGACCGGCTGATCCCCGCGAATGGACTCCCCCTCGAGCGCATCGTCGAAATTGCGAGCGCCCTTGCCGCAGCGCTCTCCGCGGCGCACGAAAAAGGGATCGTGCATCGCGACCTGAAGCCCGCGAACGTGATGGTCACCTCCGACGGCCGCGTCAAAGTGTTGGATTTCGGCCTGGCAAAGGAGACTCGCGAGGGCAGCCTGGATGAACCGACGCTCACCTCAGACGGCCAGACCGAGGCGGGCGTGGTGATGGGGACGCCGGCCTACATGTCCCCCGAACAGGTGGCGGGCGAGGTTGTGGACCACCGCACGGACATCTTCTCTCTGGGGATCCTGCTGTACGAAATGGCGACGGGGCAGCGGCCGTTCCAAGGGCGCTCGTCGGCGGAGCTGGCATCGTCCATCCTTCGAGATACGCCGCAGCCGGTAGCGGATTTGCGTGGCGATCTGCCGGGAGATCTGGCGCGCGTGATCCGGCGGTGCCTCGAGAAGGATCCACGACAGCGAGTCCAGACCGCTCGCGACATCGGCAACGAGTTGCGGGACATGGCGCGGCAGCCGTCACAAGCGGCGGCGGTCCAGACCACAACCGATCTCCGCCCGCCGCTCGCAGCCACGCCGGCGCGGGCCGCCTCTGGAATCCAACGTTACAAGTTCGCTTTGGTGATTTCCGCCGGCCTGCTTGTGATCGGTGCCGCCGGAGTCGGGATGTATCTGAAAGGCTCCAGGACGACTCGGATTGATTCCATCGCCGTTCTGCCCCTTGAGATTCGGAGCAACGATCCCGATGCAGAATACATTTCCGATGGCATCACCGAAAGCATCAACAACAGCCTGGCCCGGCTGCCTGGTCTGAAAGTGATTCCGCACAGTGTCGCTTCCCATTACAAAGGGAAAGCGATCGATGTCCAAAAGGTCGGCGACGAGCTTCGCGTCCAGGCCGTGCTCACGGGCCGCGTCGGGCAGCGAGGCGATGACCTGACCATTGGGGTCGAGCTCGACGACGTTCGTGACGGCAAACAGTTGTGGGGCCAGCAGTACAACCGTAAGCTGGCCGACCTGCTGGCGGTTCAGAGCGACATTGCCAGGGAAGTTTCGCAACGGTTGCGCTCACAGCTTTCGGAAGCGGACCAGCAAAAGCTGACGAAAGGCTCAACGGACAATCCCCAGGCCTACCAGCTCTATCTCAAGGGCAAATACTACACAAACAAACTTTCCAAGGACGGATTCGGCAAGGGGATCGCCTACTTCGATCAGGCCATCGCCCTCGATCCAAACTACGCATTGGCCTATGGCGGCCTGGCTTACAACTACATCAATCAGGACGATTGGTTTATGCCTCCCAGCGAAGCAGGGCCTGGAGCAAAGAATGCGGCCGAGAAGGCCTTGGGAATCGACGAGTCCAACAGTGAAGCTCACCTTTCCCTGGCGCTCGTCGCTCACTGGTATGAATGGGATTGGGCCGCCGCGGAACGGGAATTCCAGCGTGCCATCGAGCTGAATCCGAACAGTTCGGAGGCTCATGGCTACTACTCCTGGTTTTTGGCCCCGATGGGACGAAAGGAACAGGCCGTGGCAGAAGCGAAGCGGTGTGTCGAAGTTGACCCGCTCTCCAGCCTGGCCAATGGTTTCGCCGGATCGATCTCCGTCTTTACGCGTCAGTGGGACACCGCGATTGAGCAACTGCGCGGTGCGATCGAGCTGGACCCGAGTTTCTGGTTCAACCACGAATTCCTCGGCCGGGCCTATCAAGCAAAGGGAAGGTTGACGGACGCGATTGCCGAATATCAGCGCGCGCTCGAACTGGAGAAGGACAATGCCGAGCTATGGTCCAACCTCGGACACGTGTACGCGATCTCGGGGAAGAGGAGCGAGGCGCAGAAGGTGTTGGATCAATTGAAGGAGTTGTCGGCCCAGGGCTACGTCGCGCCCTACAATCAGGCAATGATTTATGCGGGCTTGGGAGAAAAAGATCAGGTATTTGCCTGGTTCGATCGGGCCTACAAATCACGGTCCTACTATTTCGCGGTTTCTCTGACAACCGATGCCCGTCTGGATAGCCTGCGCTCAGACCCGCGCTTTGTTGAACTGCTGCGGCGCGTCGGGCTCGACGGGGTGAAGTAGGTTGTTCGCAGCGCCCGCCTGCGTTTTCGGGGTGTAGAATCGGGCCCGCGTTCGTCCAGAAACTGAGCCGTACTGACCACTAACCTGCTGGCAGGAGGATCGAGCTGATTGGTCGGACACTCTCGCACTATCACATCACCGCGGCGATCGGCGCGGGCGGCATGGGCGAGGTGTATCGCGCGACGGACACGAAGCTGGGGCGGGACGTGGCGCTGAAAGTCCTTCCCGCGGAGATGGCTGGCGATCCGAAGCGGCTCGCGCGATTCCAACGGGAAGCGCGGGCGGTGGCGGCGCTGAATCACCCGCACATCGTGACGATTTTTTCAGTGGAAGAGGCGGACGGGGTTCACTTCCTGACGATGGAACTGGTGGAAGGCCGGCCGCTCGACCGACTGATCCCCCAACAGGGTTTGCCGCTCGACCGTCTGCTCGAAATCGTCACGCCGCTGGCGGAGGCGCTGGCCGCGGCGCACGAGAAGGGCATCGTGCATCGGGACCTGAAGCCCGCGAATGTGATGTTGACCAGCGACGGGCGGGTGAAAGTGCTGGACTTCGGCCTGGCGAAAGAAACCCACGCGGAAAGCGCCGGGGACGCCACGCTGAGTTTCGCCGCGAAGACGGAAGCGGGCGTGGTGATGGGGACGCCGGCCTACATGTCGCCGGAGCAGGTGACGGGCGACGTGGTGGACCACCGCACGGACATTTTCTCGCTGGGGATCCTGCTGTACGAAATGGCGACGGGGCAGCGGCCGTTCCAGGGGCGCTCGTCGGCGGAGCTGGCATCGTCCATTCTTCGGGATACGCCGCGGCCGGTGGCGGATCTGCGCGCCGATCTGCCGGGAGATCTGGCGCGCGTGATCCGGCGGTGCCTGGAGAAGGATCCGCGCCGCCGCGTGCAGACGGCGCGCGACGTGGGCAATGAGCTGCGAGATCTGGCGCGGCAGCCCTTGCAGGCGGCGCCGGCAACCGCGGCTCTCGATTCGCGAGGCCCTTCCGCTGGCGACGCGTCCGGCGCGATGCGTGCCGAAGAGGGCTTCCGGGTCGCCGTGCTTCCTTTCAAGTGTTCTGGTGACGCAGAAATGGAGTCGTTCGCGGACGGCCTCTCCGAAGGCATTACTACGGGGCTTTCGCGGTTTCGGTACTTGTCGGTGGTCGCGAGCGGCTCGGCAGCGCGAGTGAAGGGAGAGGCTGGAGACGAGCGGGCCCTGGGCGGGAAACTGGGGGCGCGTTACGTGCTGGAAGGGAGCATCCGCAAGGGAGGTTCCGCGATTCGCCTGAGCGCCCAGCTCATCGACGCGCAGACGGGAGCGCAGCTCTGGGCCGAGACCTACAACCGGGATCTCCAGACGTCGAGCATTTTTGCGGCGCAGGACGACGTGGCCGCCCGCATCGTCGCGACTGTAGCCGACAGCTACGGGGTGCTGGTGCATTCCATAAGGGCTGCGATGCGGCAGAAGGAGGACGGCGATCTCACGCCGGTGGAGTGGCAGTTCCAGTATTTCGCCTACCGCGAGCAGATTACGCCGTCGTCCCACGCGGGACTCAAGAGCCGGCTGGAGCGCGTGCTGGAGAGGAACGACCGGCAGCCGGACTTGTGGGCGTGCCTCGCGCAGATCTACGTGGACGAATACGCGTTTGGTTTCCGGGGCGACGCGAACTCTCTGGACCGAGCCCTGGCCGCGGCGCGGCGCGCGGTCGAACTGGATCGGGCGAACCAGTTCGCGCTGGTCGCGCTCGCGCAGGTGCACTTCTTCCGGCGTGACCTGGCGGCGTTTGGTCCCGCGGCCGAGCGCGCGATGGCGCTGAATCCGCTGAATACCGACGCGCTCGGAATCCTGGGACTGCAGATTGTGCACGCAGGCGAGTTCGATCGAGGCACCGGGATCGTTCGCCGCGCGATGGAACTGAATGACAACCACGCCGGCTGGATGCATTTCGCACCGCTGTGGGACCACTTCCACAAGGGCGAATACGAGCAGGCCCTGGAGTGCGCGAACCGGGTGGACGTGCCCGGCCTGTTCTGGCCCTATCTGGTGGTGGCGTCGGCCTGCGGGCACCTGGGCCGGCGTGCCGAAGCCGAAGCCGCGGTGCGGGATCTCGTGGCGCTCGATCCCGAGTTTGCGGCGCACGCGCGCTCGAATATCGAGAGCTGGCACTTCGCGAGCGGCCTCGTCGAGCCTGTGCTCGAAGGGTTGCGCAAAGCGGGGCTCTCGATTCCCGCCGCCAGCGGATCGTCCGACTCGCTGAGGCGGAGCGGGACGATCGCGGCAAAAGCAGATGGAGCAGAGCCGGGCACGGACTCGGGACAGGCCCGGGCCGACGAGGGCTTTTGGGTTGCCGTGCTGCCGTTCAAGTACAGCGGGGCAAGCGGCGAACTGACGGCGCTGGCTGAAGGACTCACCGAGGACATCGTCACCGGACTGTCCCGCTTCTCCTACTTGCGCGTGATTGCGCGAGGCTCGACCGCGCGATTGAAGAGCGAGTCTGTGGATGTGCGCTCCGCCGGCAAAGAACTCGGCGCGCGCTACGTGATGGAGGGGAGCCTTCGCCAGGCGGGGACAAAGCTGCGGGTGACGGTACAGCTCGTTGACGCCACTTCCGGCGCACATCTCTGGGCTGAAACATACGAACGCGCTTTCCGCCCGGAAGCTGTCTTCGAGCTGCAGGACGACCTCGTTCCCCGGATCGTCTCCACGGTCGCGGACATGCACGGCGTGCTGCCGCACACCATGAGCGAGGCTCTGCGCAGCCGGACAGCCGAGCAGTTGAGCCCGTACGAGGCGGTGCTGCGCAGCTTCGGCTACTTGGAACTCGTGACCGCTGAGGAGCATGCTGCGGCGTTGGCCGGCCTGGAATTGGCCGTCCAGAAGGCATCGGGCAATGCCGAATGCTGGGCCATGCTGTCGTTACTGTGCGCACAAGAATACTCACACGGGTTCAACGTGCACCCCGATTCCCTCGGACGGGCGCTCGCAGCCGCGCACCGTGCCGTTGAGGCCGCGCCATCCAATCACCTCGTCCATCTTGCCTTGGCACACGTTCTGTTCTTCCGAAAGGAGTTCCAGGCCTTCCGAAATGCGGCGGAGCGGACCATAGCGCTCAACCCCATGGACGGAGCCGCGACGGTTCTTCTGGGTTGCTTGATGGCCTTTGCGGGCGACTGGGAGCACGGCTGCGCTCTGGTGGAGCGGGCCACGCAGCTAAATCCCAATCATCCTGGATGGCACTCGTACCCCGCCTTCTACAATGCCTACCGCCAGGGTGATTACCGGGGCGGGCTGGACGCCGCCCTGAGAATCAACCTGCCCGGCTCCTGGGGTACGCACTTCGTGCTCGCGGCAACGTACGGGCAGCTCGGAGAACGCGATGCGGCGCGCAACGCCCTGCGGGCGCTGCTGGCCCTGAGACCGGATTTCGCCGTGATTGCGCGCGAGGAGAACGGGAAGTGGTTCGCTCCGGAGCTTGTCGAGCACCTGATCGACGGGCTCCGGAAGGCGGGGCTGGAGATTGCCCCGGAGAAGGGCGCAGCAGCGCCCGCGGCGGCGACCGAGACCACAGGCTCAACGACGCGCGAGGCGTCGGGCGCCATGCGCGCCGAGGAGGGTTTCTGGGTTGCCGTCCTGCCGTTCAAATACAGCGGGGCGAACACCGACCTGATAGCGCTGGCCGAGGGGCTGAGCGAGGAAATCGTGACCGGCCTCGCGCGATTTTCCTACCTGCGGGTGATTGCGCGAGGCTCGACCGTGCGCTTCAAGACTGAGGGAGCGGATCTGCGCACCGCCGGCAGGGAGTTAGGCGCGCGCTACGTGATGGAGGGAAGCCTGCGCCAG
Source organism: uncultured Acidobacteriaceae bacterium (assembly GCA_963773835.1). Lineage (GTDB taxonomy): Bacteria > Acidobacteriota > Terriglobia > Acidiferrales > UBA7541 > JOPF136. The sequence goes on along the minus strand of CAVZCQ010000002.1, from coordinate 537,745 downwards.
GCGGGGACGAAGCTGCGCGTGGCAGTGCAGCTCGTGGACACCACTTCGGGCGCACATCTGTGGGCGGAGACCTATGATCGCGCCTTCATTCCCGAAGCAGTGTTTGACCTGCAGGACGACCTGGTCCCCCGCATCGTCTCCACCGTCGCAGACCAGCACGGCATCCTGCCGCGGAGCATGAGTGAAGCGATCCGGAACAAGAGCGACACACAGTTGAGACCGTATGAAGCGGTGTTCCGGGTGTTCGGCTTGCACGAACGCATGTCCGCGCAAGAGCATGCCGCCGTGCGGGACCTGCTGGAGCGTATTGTGCGAGATGCCCCGGATCAGAGCGATTGCTGGGCCATGCTGGCCACGCTCTATAGCGACGAATACATGCTGGGACTCAACGTTCGACCCGATTCGCTGGGGCGAGCCCTGGCGGCCGCGCAGCGGGCCGTGGAAATCGCCCCGGCCAGCGCGCTGGCCTCTCAGGCCCTGGCGCAGTGCCTGTTCTTCCGCCGCGAGAGGCAGGCGTTCCGGCCGGTGGCGGAACGAACGCTGGCGCTGAATCCGATGGACGGGGCCACGACGGCGTTCATGGGGATCTTGATGGCATGCGCGGGCGACTGGGAGCACGGCTGCGGCGTAACGGACTCAGCCATGAGGCTCAACCCGCACTTCCCCGGCTGGTACCGGCTGGGAGCGGTCTTCAACGCCTACCGCACGCGGGAGTACCGCGCCGCAATTGACGCCGCACTCCGCATTCAGATGCCCGGCTACTACTGGACTGCCGTCGCCCGCGCGGCGGCGTACGGGCAGCTCGGGGAACGCCAGGCAGCGCAGAAAGCGCTCGAAGAATTGCTTGCCATCCGACCTGAGTTCGCCGGGGCGGCGAGCGAGGAACTGGGAAAATGGTTTGAGAAGGAACTCGTCGAACATTTTCTAGAAGGACTAGGCAAGGCGGGGCTGGATTTGACGGCAACGCGTCCCGGCCAGTGACGCCGCGCTCCGCGTTCCAATGCCGGGCGGGAGGTTGGCATGAAGCCGAGGAATCTGTCTCGCAGATCGTTTGTCCAAAGCGCGCTGGCTGCCGCGGCCGGCACGCTGGTTCCGCATCTCGAATCGGCGGCATCCGCCGTTCTGCTCGACGGGCGCGACGCTGCCGGCGATTCCAGACTTTGCTTCCTCACGCTGGCCGAAGCCTCTCAGCTCGTCCGGGGCAAGAAAGTGTCGCCGGTGGAGCTGGCCCAGGCGTGTCTCGCCCGCATCGAACAGCTCAATCCCAAGCTGAACGCGTTCATCACGGTTACCGCCGAATCGGCGCTGGCCGAGGCGCGTCAAGCGGAGGCCGAAATCCAGCGCGGCAACTGGCGCGGCCCTCTCCACGGAATCCCGATCGCCCTCAAAGATCTGGTGGACACGGCCGGCGTGCGCACCACCGCCGCCAGCGGATTATTCAAGGATCGAGTTCCCTCTGAAGATGCGGAGATTGTTCGCCGGCTCAAACTTGGCGGCGCCGTCTCGCTCGGCAAGCTCAACATGCACGAGTTCGCCTACGGCGGCAGCTCCGTGATCAGTTACTTCGGGCCGGTGCGCAATCCCTGGCAGCCCGCGTACTGCGTCGGCGGTTCATCGGGCGGCTCCGCCGCGGCGGTTGCCGCGGGACTCTGTTACGCCGCCATTGGCTCCGATACCGGCGGCTCTATCCGCGAGCCGGCAGGGTACGGCGGCATCGTGGGAGTGAAGCCTACCTATGGACGCGTCAGCACGCGCGGCGCGATTCCTCTCTCCTGGTACCTGGATCATCTCGGACCTATGACGCGCACGGTCCAGGATGCGGCGCTCATGCTTCAAGTGATCGCCGGCTACGACCCGAAGGAGCCGAGCAGCGTCGATCTTCCTGTTCCGGATTTCTCGGCGAATCTTACTGCGGGAGCTTCGTCGCTGCGCCTCGGAGTTCCGCGCGCCTACTTCTACGACGATCTCCATCCCGAGATCCAGGCTGCCGTCGAGTCCGCGCTCGCCGTGCTGAAAAAACTGACCGCCGGCGAGCGAGACGTGGCTCCGCTCGCCACGAGCGCCACCTATGGGTCGCTCATGGAGCCCTACCGTGCGGTTCTCGTTGCGGAAGCCTACGCGTACCACCAGGACTTCGTGGCCAAATCGCCGGACCTCTACCAGCCGGAAACCCTGAAGCGCATCCGCGCGGGGGCGGACGTCACCGCGTCCGCTTACATTCTCGCGCGGCGCCAGCTTGACGCCATTCGCCGCGCGGCGCCGCAGGCCTTCGATACCGTGGACCTTCTCATCACTCCGACTTCGCCGGTGCCGCCATTCACGATTGCTGAACTGCTGGGTGACATGAACACGAGTCGCACCAAAGAACTCCTCATGCTCCACAACACCCGGCCGTTCAACGGGCTCGGGCTTCCCACCATCTCGATCCCCTGCGGCTTTACGCGCGCGGGATTGCCGATTGGGATGCAAATCACAGGTCCGCCGTGGAGCGAAGCGACGGTTGTGCGACTCGCCCATGCGTACGAGCGTGAGACCCAATGGCACACACGCCACCCGGCGGAGTAGGTTTTTCGAGGTGTTCTCCGGCTTGCGGTTAGCCGGACCCGTGACTTTCGCAGTTTGCGAACGGCTTTCTGAGAAGTCAGGGCCCCAGCTCAAGCAGACACTTGTAACTTCCCAGAACGGAACTTCTGGGGAGTTACGGGTAGTTGTCCGGTTAGCGGGGGAAGCAGGCGCTAGTTTGGGGCGAACTGCCGGGCAAAAACTACAGACCATTCCAACCTCGAATCAATGCGGCTTGAATGTCTTTCCGGTCTCAAGCAGCGTCTTGAGGCGGGAGAGAATCCGTGGCCATCCATCAGCGCAGGCAGCGTATGTGGTGTCATCCTCGGCCCACTCGTCATGGGTCACGGTTACTTTCGTGGCTTCGGTCTCGGGCAGCAGTTCGATCGTTGCGCGCGACGCCTTCTGATTTTGGCCCATTGCGAAGGTGTACTGAAAGACTTTTGGGGGTTCAAACCGCAAGACCTTGCCTTGGACGTAGGTGATGGGCTTGCCATCGGGTCCTGCGCCGATCCATGCGAGCAAGCCGCCGGGCTCAAAGTCCGCTTGAAGCTCAGCGCCTGAGAAGAGGATGCGGTTCGACTCCCGCGACACAAAACCTTCCCACACCTTCTCCGGGGTGGCGGCAATGTAGAAGATATATTTCAGTGGTGCTTGATGGGCCATGATTGCTCCTGACTTTCGTGCGTCATCTTCTATCCACAGGCAAAAACCCTAAAAGGCGATAGTGCCATCGGTACTGCCTGATTGCCGGCAATACCTGAGATTCCAGATCCCTACGTCATCGCGGGCGATGGTCATTCCGCCGAGACTCACCGAGGAGATCAGCGAGAATCCATGCTGTTCCGGCAATCGCGAAGGTTTCGGCGGTTTCGCTCCAATTCGTATGATTGCGGGGATCCGAAAGAAGCAACGGTACCCACACGAGCAGCCCAAAGATCAAGAGCATCAACGTGAGCAGGCGAGTGGCGAGAAGAGCCATTCGATCGGCAAGAAGAGCCACAGCCGCGAGCGCGAAGAAAACAGTGGTCGTTAGCGCCCAAAACATCTGACTTGGCGGAAGCCACTTGGGAACAAGACTGGCGGTAGGGCCAAGATAAACCGCCTGTTCGAGGGCAAAGGAAACGACACAGACGCCCAAGAGAATGCGGCCGAACCGATTCAGCGTTTCCCCTGACCCTGCCGATGACAAGCGCACGAAAACGATCGCCGCTCCGGTGACGAGAGAGAACTGCTCGAAGAAGTTGCCCCAGCTATTGTAGATCCGCGGTGCGGCGACGATTCCCGGCACGCACTGTAAGGCGAAGACAAGATAAACCGCACCAAGGACGGCTGCGCCCGTTTTCGCGGCCCGAGGGAACTGAATCGCAGCGCCGCCGAAGAGCAGGGCGGCGGCGTGGACAAGGTAACGCGGTTGATGCCAGCCGTTGTAGTCGTGCCAGACCAGCGTGATGAGGCCAAAGGCCAAAGCCGCCACTCCGAACAGATGACGGCCGAGGTTCGAAGCAGGCGTGGATTCGGTCATTTGTTTTCAATCCCGTTCACACAGGTGCGTCACCACACGGGAGAGCCGATCGCGGGCAACGTTCCTTTGAGCAACCGGGGGATGGCAAAGGTTGCACCGAGGTTTATACAACGGGATAAATCAAGGGTACAGCGCCGCAACGGTGGAGCGTGAAGGAGCCACTCGATCTTGAAGCGTCGCGAAAGCGTCGTTTAGCTTAATGCTTCATTCGCTCGGAAGCCCCGCTGGGAGAGTATCCAGCTTCATTTATAGCTTTGGACGGATTCCGGGCAGCCCGGAAGTATTTCCACTTGCCTGGTCAGTCGGGTTATTGGACGAGTGGGTCACGGTCCAGAAACGGCGTTGTGGGAAGCTGCGGCCACCGCTCAGGCAGCCACCGGTAACTTCCCACAACGAGACTTCTGAGGAGTTACGGCTACTCGTCCGGTTAACGCGTTTGTCAGACATGTAGATTACTTCCGGATGACCCGTCATCCACCCGGAATCGGCGGCAAACTGTCTATCGCATGTCAATGGCAACAGATGCTTTCCTAAGTTGCATCGGAATAGGAGCCTGGTTATAGTTTTCGTTGTGAACCATCCCGGCCGAAATCTGGACCGGCCCCTGCTAGGCGCTTTGCTCCTGCTTTTCGCCGCGCCCTGTGTGCACGCGCAATCTCCAGACCATGTTCCGAACTGTCCGTTGACGCAGGACCAGCGGGCACTTCTGCGTCACCTGAGCCACCAGGACGAGCGCCCTCCTATTATCGTCGATGCGGTCGAATTCAATGGAGCCTCCCACCTTTCGGATTCCGGACTTCAAAAGCTCGTGTCAGAGCTGCGGGAAACCGACCGATTTTCCCTCTCAAACTGGGGAGACGAAGCTACGGAAATGGCGCGGTTTGCGTGGCAGGACGAGGGGTTTTTTTATGCCGAGACGGAAGCCACAACCCAAGGGTTGCGCCGGGACGAATTGGGGGACCACTACAAGCTGACCATCCGGATAAAAGAAGGCTTGAAATACCGTCTCCGCAACATTCAGTTTAGAAGCGCAGCGCACCGGGACGTGGATGCGGACATGCCGACGCTTCGTCGCAGAGTAGATCCGGCGGCGTCCGAGCCAGGATCTCCTGAACCAGAGGCTGTCGAAGCAGAGGCGACGGCGCCGTTGGACACTTTTCTTGTGCCTCCCGACCGACTCCGTAAGCTAATACAGCTCCGGGATGGTGATATTTTTTTGGTTGGCAAGGTTCGAGATGGCCTGGAGGCCATGAAGGAGCTGTATGCCTCGAATGGATACATAGACTTTACGGCGAGACCTCAAACGAGTGTGGATGAGGCCGATCAAACAATCCTGCTCACGCTCGAACTGGACGCAGGGGACCAATACAGAATGGGCGTTCTGGAAGTTCTTGGGGCCGAGCCTGAAATGGAGAGGTTGCTGCGATCAACCTTTCAGTCACGGGCGATCTTCAATTCCCAAGCCGTGCGCGACTTCTTCAAAGCAAACCAGGGGCGACTACCCCCGGGAGGATGGGAGAGGCGCGTCGACCTTGACCGCGATAAAGTTCTCCGAACGGTGAACCTGCGAATCGACCTCCGTCCGTGCCCCGACCTGGGCAATTGAGGGGCCACCATTTTCATGAGATTCGGCGGGATGGTCGGCAACTCGGAAGTTGTCCTAAGTCCTGATGAGTCGGCTAAGCCGGCAAATGCCCGTGGCTGGCCACAAATGGCGTTATGGGAAGTCAGGAGAGAATCATGGCAGCCGCGAGCAGGATCCCGAACAGGATGCCCTGCCGCAATTCCGACCAGCCCAGAGACCTGACCTGCAGCGGCCGGTATCCACTGAAAAGCCAATAGAACCCTCGAACCAGCCCAGGGATGAAAGCGAGCATGACCAGAGCCGGCATCAATCGCCAGTACGCGGCAGCACCGAGAATCGGGAGCAGCAGTATCTGTCCCAGATAAAAGAGCCGTCCCCGGCCGAACTTTTCGGCGACAGTTGCGACGCGGGCCGCATGGATGCGGAGCTGGACGAAATGAATCTGGTTGCCCGCAAAGATGAAGTTGGCGGCCCACAACATCCCTGCACGGGCATCCAGATGTCCAGTGGCTACGTAATAGGCCGCCGGCGCGGTGCATGTGAGGCCGATTGCTCCCAGAAGTTGCGCCGTCATGCGCAGCTTGCGGCCGATTTTCACAAGCAACGTCCGGGAAACGAATGCAATCACACTGATCCCGCCAAGCAGCAAAAGCTCCCGGTTGCGTCCATTCCACAACAATGCGGTCAAACAAGCAGCCGAAACTGCGCCCAGCGCGGCGGACACGAGGAGCGAGGCGCGCCGCTCCACAGGCGTTTGCGCAGTCAGCGGAGTTGTGTCCAGCAGAGTTTCCACGGGAGTGCGCAGCCAAAATAAAGTGAGCGCGGCAACCGAAAACAGAACCATGGGCCATGCGCGCTGCGTTGCTGCCAGGCCGACGGCAGCGCCGGTGAACAGGGGGACAAGCAGCAAGCCCCAGGCACCATGCTCTCGTGGAACCACCAGGGCTCGAAAGCGCGCCTGTTGGACAGAACGAACGCTCAAGGGAACATCGATCATGGCATGCGGTCCGATTCCGTCAGCATACTAGCACTGCGGAAACGCGCTTCCGGATGGTCATCTAAAGGGACACTGGCCAGAAACGGCGTTGTGGGAAGTTGGGGCCACGGTTGAGGCAGGCACCTCGATACTCGCCACAACGGAACCTCCGGCTCGGATCGTTTCCGAGTAGCCCGCCATCCGACCACAATCGCGGGATTGGCAAACCGGCCTTTCTTCCCGACCTCTCTCGGGGGAGTCACTCCAGAAACGGATCGCGCAATTCAGGGACTTGGTCCAGAGGCCCCGAAGACACACGTTTGATTTGCTCCGCAATCGAGCGCCGGAGCTGAGGATCGTCGGGCGCATGCTGCAAGGCGTCTGAATATGCGTGCAAAGCATCCTCGCGGGAGCCGCGTTTCAAGCAGAGGTTGCCTAACTCGATAGAAACGAAGAATGCGCTGGGGTCCAGACTAACCGATTGCCGCAAGAATCGTTCTCCTGTTTCCAAATCCGGCTTCTCGGCGTAGATCATCGAGATGGCATCGTCATAAAAGCCGGAGGCCAGGATTGGGCCGCAGGCGCACGTACCTCGAAAGACCATCAGATTCCCGAAGCGGGCGCTCGGAGCAGTGTCGCGCAGGGACCAACTGTCCCAGTAAGGCTTCTTGCCCAGGAACCTGGCATCAATCAATACAGTTCCCGAAAACGTTGGAGAGCTACGCCGAGCTTCGTCGCGCTTCCCGTCGCGGCCAAGCCAATCCAGGCGCCGGGCCTTTTTCTCGGGTTCTCCGATAGGACCGTAAAAGAGGATGGGAATCCCGCCCGATGGCTCAAGGACCCGGTGATAGTATTCGGCAAGTTCCTTGCCGCGCTGTCCGAGATCCACACCCTCGTCGCTGAAGTACAGATATCCATTCTTTGTGCCGCCTATGATCTCGTTGAAATACTCCCACGGGCGCATGACCGGCAGAGCGGATGCTGCCGCGGCAACCACGGCTGTTACCACGGCAGCCTTTAAAAACCGCGAATTCGAGGCGAAGCCCATCTGGATGGCGAATCCTCCAAAAATTGCAAGAAGAACAACGACGGGAAGCGCGTGGCGGATTCCGCCGTAGCTAGATCCCCGTGAAAGCACCAGCAAGAAGAGAAGCAATGCCGCCAGAACGATGGCGAGCCCTGTGGACTGATCCCGGGGCAAGTGGCGCGTGAAAAACAACAGCAAGCCGATCAACACGAGGACGCTCAGGCCGATCGGCAGCTTGAGAGCAATCATTGCCGGGAAGTAATATCCGGGCCCGGTTCCGAGATACGGGCGGCCAAAGGCGGTAATCGGGTCGGCACGCCCCTGAAGGCCGGCCCGGATGGTATCGGCGAAGCCCCAGATATAGGCGCGCGGCACCACATGGCTGGACGCCAACGCGTTCAGGACAAAGCGATAGGCCGGCGAGTACACGTCAGCGATCTTGTCCGCGAGCGGACGATTGAAGACTTCGCGCCCTGTATTACTCTCCGCAAATCGAAAGAAATAAAAACCCCACAAAATCATCAGCGCGCCAACCACAACTGCCAGGAGCTTTGCGGATCGAAAGAAGCGAGAGTTCCCAGGCGGCGATACCGGCACGGCAACTACGAGGACGGCGCCTATCAAAACCACGAAGATGAAAAAAACGGGCGCGGAATGCTTTGCCCCCAATGCGAGTCCGAGTGCTGCGGAGCAGGCGAGGAGATCCTTCCAATCCCAGTGCCGGAAGGCGCGAACGGCGAGCACCACAGCGGTGGCGGACAGCAGGGAAACGGGCAAATCCGTCATCACCACGGGCAAATGCGCGGCCACGGTCGGATCAATGGCGAGAAAGAGCAAAGTCCCGAGCGCGACACCAGGGCCAAAGGTCCTGCGCACGGCGAACGCCAGCAGTGCCAGCAGCAATCCGTTCAGAGTCCACATGGCAATCCGTGCGCGGCGCTGCACGGAATTGAAATCATTGTTGAAATAGACGTCCTGCTCCGTGAAATCGCGTTCGTCAGCCTTGTCAGCGAATGGACGAATGCCGCTGAGGTGAAAGCCCGTTGCGGAGATAAAGCTTCCCACCCACAGCTTGACCAGCGGAGGATGCTCCGGATTGATGCGAAAATCCGCATAGCGCACGTAAGAGACGCCAGCGGCAATGTGATAAGCCTCATCAATCGTGAAGCCATCCAGCCGGGTTGCCAGGGCGGATCGGACGATCGCTCCGGCCACCAACAGGAGCAGGACAAGGACGAAGAGACGCGAGCTGATTCCAGAAGATTTCAGATGCTCGAGCTGTGCCGGCGCGACAGGAGCGCTCAAAGTTCCTCCGGCCAACTGAATGAGGGCCAAAAGAAGGTGGAAAGAGCCAGCATCATAGTGAATCAGTGTGTGTGAGTCGAGAACAAGCGGGGCAATGGCAGGCCATCGCATCGTCCGATAGGCCACCCAGTCACCGGCGGCACCGCCCGGTTGCCTTTTGTAATCGCGCGAAGGATCTTCGCACCAGCCAAATCAAATAGAGAATCAAGAACGCCGTAGTCCGCCGGTCAACTCGCGGATGGCCGGCTACTTGGAAGTTCATCCGGAGCCTGCGGTCCACAAACGGCGTCCGGGGAACTGAGGACGGCAAGTGCCGGAGGGATGGTGCCCCGCTCGGAAACCGTTTGCGGCAGTTCCCGGCAGTCAAACGTTCATCTTTTGCAGACGCTCCCGGAGGTACGACTTCCAGGACTCCGGAAATGCGGCCACGCGCATGGCCCGGCGGACGGAGGCTACGTCGTCATCGCCGTACCTTTTGGCGACGTACAATCGAGTGATCTCTGAGATGGGGACGGCGTTTGGGTCTCGCGCAAGTAATTTGATTTCGTCGCCGGCGCCGACTTCTCCTTCGCGCGTGACGCCGAAATAGAACCCCGTGCGGGCACTGGCGAGGAATCGCTTCACCATGTCGTCGGCCTCGAATCTCAAACCGAGTTTGTAGCAAGGGAGGCGAGGCTGCGTCACGACCACTTCCGCAGAGCCGATAGAGAACCGGTCGCCCAGGTGTATGGAGTCTTCCAGCAGGCCCTCCGTAGTGAAATTCTCGCCAAAGATGGCCATGGGCAAGTCGCGGCCGGGCAGTTCCCGCCTCCAGTAGTCGTAGTGAGCGAACGGGTAGCAGTAGACAGCTTTTGCTTCACCGCCGTGGACGGTGAGGTCCGCCTGACGGTCTCCGTCCAAATTGAGTTTGCGCAAGGCGACGCGGCCTTCGACCGGTTGCTTGAAGATGCCCGTGGTCACGGGTCTCCCGTGCCAGAGCACTTCACGGGGAAGCCCGACGTTGACGGAGACTATTTTCATGCCGTGATGGTCCTTTCCGACTGTGCAACTCCTGCCGTTTGCCCGCGAACAGCCTGCCTGAATTGTCCGGCAAAGATGATGGGCCGGCCGCTCGAGGTGATACGCCATGGCTTTGAATACTTTTTGGGGCGAGAGGTTACGAGTGCAGATCCGACAAGAGACTGGGGCCGGCGGGGGGAATCGGAATTTCCGTGCGAATTGAAAACAGGGAACTTATTGAAAACTCCAGACGCTAAAAACGCAAGATACGGTGAAATCAGGTCTAACTGGAACGTATCTGGAACGCAGAATTCTTCGCTTTATATCCGCTGTGTACCACGAAGAGATGGAATGACAATCCACTGACCGCAGCCGCGACATTCGGGCCGCGGTTAACCGGACCGGTGGCCCTCACGGTTTACGAACGGCATGCTGGGAAGTCAGTGCCACAGCTCAGGCAGGCACCTGTAACTTCCCAGAACGTGACTTGGGAGGGAATCAGCGGGATGTGCGTGACCTAAGCCGGAATAACTTCCGGTTAGCCCGTTATCCACTCCGCAAGACGTTCCAAAACAGCGGCTCAATCCGCATGAGCTTTTGCCAACTTCGCCTCGCTACCGAGCGGCCTAAATACGTCCTGAATAATGGGAGCTCCAAACGGGGCGCCCGTGGCTCCGCCATCCACCAGCAGCTCGACCGCATTAACGTACGAGGAATCGTCTGACGCGAGGAAGAGCACGGCTTTGGCAATTTCTTCCGGCTCGCCCCAACGGCCCTGCGGAACCGCAGAAGAGAAGAACTTCGCCAACTTAGCGGAATCTTCTGCGGAAGCAGAGGCGCGGGGCCCGCGCTTCCAAATGGGAGTTTTGATCGCGCCTGGTGCGACGACGTTCACGCGAATGTTGCGCGGTGCAAGATCGGCGGCGATGGAACGCGCCATCGAGACAAGACCACCCTTGGTGGCTGCATATGCGGCGAGGCCAGGTTGGCCGAGATAGTTGTGTACCGACCCACTAAAGATGATGCTGCCGTTGTCGTTCAGCAGAGGGGCCGCTGAATTCACCGTAAAGAAAGCGGCATTAAGGTTGGTGTGGATCACGTTCTCAAAAATGGCCTCATCGGTCGAGCCGGTAGGAGTCCGGCCGGAGATGCCGGCATTGGCGAAGACAATGTCGAGCTTCCCGAAATCTTTGGCCAGGGCTGCGAAGAGCCGCTTGCGATCTTCCGCAATGGTGACGTCAACGCGGTAGCCACGCGCGCTCGATCCAAGTTCGGCGATCGCTTCATCGAGCGTCTTCTGGTCGCGACCGGTAATGGCGACCTGCGCGCCCTCCGCAATGAAAAGTCGGGCTGTGGCAAGACCGATGCCACTGTTGCCGCCGGTAATAAGAGCCTTCTTCCCTGTGAGCTTCATAATGCCTCCTTTTTGCAGGACCGGCGTCAAGTATGATGCCCGTCATTCATATGGTGTGATGAACCGTCATAGATGGAGGATGCAAGAAAAATTATGCGTTATCCCGCCGAAGAGACCGCCGCAAAACATGAACGGATTGTGAAGGAGGCTTTCCGCCTGTTCAGTTACTCGTTCCGCGCGCCTGTGGTTGTATCTCGCTCCATCGACCCCGCATCCAAGCGATTGACCGTTTGGCCTCGCGTCTAACCCTTTAGGAGAAGATTCGCCATGTCGCACCATTTCGATACGCCTACCGCAAAAGAAGACCCCCGCATCAACGTCTGCGACTTCTATCTCTTTCGGGGCCGCCCCGGCACGACGGTAATGGCCCTGACCGTGAACCCGAACGCCGGCGTCGGCGCGCCGGACACTTTCCGTGATGAGGGCCTCTACGCCTTTCGCTTCGACACGAATCGCGATCTTCGCGAAGACGTCGCCTTCAAGGTCCAGTTCGGCGCGCCCGCCCACGCCGATGGCGATGCGCACCGGCACGTTCAGACCTTCGAGGTCCGGCGCGCCACCGGAGCGGACGCGCTGAAAGGCGCCGCGGGCGAACTCATCATTTCCGGGAATACGGGATGCGTGGTGAAAGCGGATCAAGGCTGCCTGGCGTACGCAGGCCTCGCGCCCGATCTGTTCGCCACCAATGGCGCCGGTTTTGGCGCCTTCAGAAAAGCTCTGTGGTCCGAAAACCGGTTTGCCCCGGAGGCGTTCCAGAATGGCCAGAACTTCTTCGGCGGCAAGAATGTCACCGCCATCGTCCTCGAGGTCCCCTGCAGCCTGATCGGCCGAGGTGTGGTGCACGCCTGGGCCACCGCATCGCTCTACGGGCACGCACCGGAGGTGCAGGTATCGCGTTGGGGCCTGCCGATGATCACCCACATCCTGCTCTCCGATCCTTCGCTGCACGACGCATCGGAAAACTACAACCGCGCGTTCCCGGCGGACGAAGTGGCGCTGTTCTCCAAACCGATCCGTGACTTCGTGGAAAAAGTCACCGCGCTCGCCCACTCAGCGGCCGACCCATCCGCCTACGCTGCGCAACTCCTCGCGCGCCTCTGCCCAGCGGTCCTGCCGTATGAACTGGACACGCCCGCCTCATTCAGCTTTGCCGCCTTCAACGGCCGCGGCCTCTGCGACGACGTAATGGACGTGATTCTCACGCTGGCCACGAACACGGCCCTCGGCGATGGGGTGGCGCCCGATAAGCGGCTGATGCGCGCGGAGTTTCCTTATTTCGGCGAGCCGCACGCCACGGAGGCGAACTCCGCAAAGCGGTGAGGGGAGAAGGAGTGCGCGCATCGTGCCCTGGGCGCGGCAGCTCCTCGATCGCCGCAGCGCAAGGCCGGCGGGGCCGTAAGTCTTCTAAGGACGGCGGACTATTCCCACGCCGGCGGGTTCCACGGCTTGCGGTGGTTACCTGCACAGAATCTCGGCTTGCGCGATCGGAGACTCGACTGGCGGAGGTCGGCGAGAGCGCGGGACCAACAATCACTCTGCCCGCTGCAGTGCTGCGGAGCACGGCGCTGACGATTCTAGGAACGGCGGGCATACCGCCTTGGGACGTGCTCACCGAGGCGTTCCAACAAGTGATGAGCCACGCAGCGAGCGGCAAACTGCGCATTGAGACCGAGCGTGTTCCGCTCGCCGAGATCGAGGATGCCTGGGAACGCGACGCACACGCCCGCAGGCTGGTCGTGATCCCGTAGCCTGACAAAAAGTGCCGTTCGCGGCGGCCATGATCCCGGGCGTATGGTCCGCTACACGGAAGTTAGCCACAAACGGCGTTGTGGGAAGTTACGATCGAGGGTCCCGGAAGGATGGTCGCCCACTCGGATACTTCCTGCCGCAGTTCCAGCGGGCCAGAAGGAAAAGATGTGAGCAGGCTACTGGGACACGACATCCCCAGGTGAGGAAATTACGAGTGGATAGGCAGGAAAGACTGGTGCCGGCGGGGGGAATCGAACCCACGGCCTAGGGATTATGAGACCCTCGCTCTTCCACTGAGCTACGCCGGCACGCTGGGATTCATGTTAGGGAGGGTAGCGCGGAGGTGTCAAGGAGGCGGGAGGGGAGTGTGAAGCCCGGGAAGAGGGGATCGCCCCGCGATAGGGGTCTCCGGGGAGGTCGGCAGGGGGAAGGCCGGACGACTGACGGCAAAGTTCTGGCCGGGTGGGGCAAGGCGAGCTGGAACCAGGCCTCACAGGCTAGAGCCTGTGCCACTTTGCAGCGGGTGTTTCGCCAGGAGCGTGTAACCCAGCAGCCCGCGGGGCTGAATCAGCCGGGGGTAGCCGGTCCCGGGGTCCGGCCTAAAGCTCTGGGGGCGCTGGCCGATGGTACATTCGTACTGTTGACCTGGTGGAGGGCAGGGGGCAGAATGGGGCCCGTATAAGGAGGTAGTCAGCCTGGCATAGCTGTAGGGAGGGGTGTTGACCGTTTAGGCACAGAGCCGGAATGGAGTACTAGGACTAACCGATAGGGCATATTCTGGGTTCAGGCGCTTATGCGCCCTGGAGACCCAGTATGCTCAAGTGGACGAAGTTGGCAGTTCTAGTCCTTCTAGTGCTGGTGACCGCGATGGCGATCCAGCACTTCGTGGTTCAGGCCGGAACAACGGTGGCGAACGGAGGGAACCCAGTTCCACCGACGCCGTGGTTGGTCGCGAATGGCGGCAACCCTGTTCCGCCGACACCGTGGCAGCCGGCAAACGGCGGCAATCCCGTACCCCCGACGCCCTGGTCGCGATAGCGTCCTAACGGCGATTCGGCAGCAAGCCAGGCCCGGCAGCAAAGGCATATGCTGGGGCCAGTCGATTATTTCATTTGGATCCTAAGCTTCGCGCTTGAAGTGTTTGTGGTGGTGTTTTCGATCGCCCGCCGGCAATTCGTCCGCTACCTGACGTTGAACCTCTACATGCTGGGTCTCGCGGTGTACACGATAGGATGCTTTTATTTCATCACGACCTACGGGCTGTCTTCGCTGGCCTACCGCTATTTTTACTACTACTTCGACTCGTTGCTGACGGTCCTGCTGTATTTCTCGGTGTTCGGCCTCTACCAGCATGTGTTTGAGGAAATGCAGGCCAGCAAGTACGTGCGGGCAGCGTCGCTGATGCTGCTGTCGGGGACAGCGATTGTGAGCTTCCTGATTGTGCGGGAAAGCCAGGACCACCTGACCAGCCGGTTCGTGGTGCAGCTGTCGCAGAACCTGTACTTCGTGGGCCTGGTGCTGACGTACATCCTGTGGGGCGCGGTGATGAAGTTGCGAGAGACGCGCACGAGGGTGATCCAATTGGTGCTGGCGCTGGGGATCCATTTCAGCGCGTATTCGGCCACGTATGCGATGCGCAATCTGTTTCCGGACCTGGCGCTGGTGCGGACAATACTGCCGCCGCTGGTAGGGACCTGGCTGCCATTTGCGTGGGCATGTACGTTGTGGAGAGTTCCGGAGGAGGCACGGCTGGCCACTGAACGGCTGGCCGCGACGCACGCGCGATGATGCTAGCGAGCTTCATACTAGTGGTATCGGTGGCCCTGCTGCTGCAGTTCTTCGTGTCCTATTGCCGGCTGCAAGTGGCCGCGGGACGGCGAGTGGACCTTTCCGAGTCGGCGCGCGAGGCCACGGGCATTCAGGGCCAGGGCGTGAGCGGGGAAGAGTTCCTGCGGCTGCGGCGGCTGGTGGAGCTGTGTCCTGAGACAAACGGGGACAGCTATAAGCTGGGCGCGATCCAGGCCTACCATGCGTTCCTGGGAATGATTCAGGCGATGTTCGGGCCGGTGATGCCGGCAGCGGCGGCGTGGGCGACGAACGAGCGGGCGGGATGCGCGTATTATGCCGCAGTGGCGCTGGACGCGCGGATCGCGCAGACGCGGCGGATTCTGGAGCACGACCTCCTGACCTAGAACGGCGAGCGGAGTCTTCCGCAGCAACCAGCCCCAGCACTCCCCCTTTCCAATCCAGTCAGGCAGGTACCACCGGCTTCTTGCCGCGCCTACGATGGTTTTGACGGGGGATAAAGCTGGTCGAATTCCAGGTCGCCATGAAGCAAGGAAAGGTCGGGATCGCGGCGTGCCCAGTCTGCGTCCTTGAATCCGTTGTCCCAGGCTTTCTTCAGCACATCCAGCGCCTCTCGTTTCCGTTTCAGGCTGCAGAAAACGCAGGCCGCATTGTAGAGGACAGTGGCCTCGTTGGAGCGAAGCGCCACGGCGAAGTTGGTTTCCCGCACCGCGTCGTCAATTCGGTCCATTGACGCGTAATCGTTGGCCAGGAGGATGCGCGCGCGAGCATCTTCGGGGACATGCTTCAAGTGGTTCTCCAGAGCAGCGCTTTGCCGCTGGCGCGTGTTCCGAAGCGCCTCCTGCTTCCCCATGGCATCCAGTGCGTTCATGATGGGGACGTAGCAGTTGTAATCTTCGCCGCTGGCTTCGAGCGCGTTATCCGCGATGTTGGCGATCTCCTGGTAGCGCCCTGAGGCGAACAGGGCGCGGCAGAGCAAATAGTAGGCGCCCTCACAATCGCGTTTCCGGTCGATGGCTTTCTGAGCGCAACGCACCGAATCCTCGTAATTCTGAGCGGCGTAGAGAATCCAGGCTTGTGCGGTGAGCACCTCGGGGAGTTGCGGCTGGAGGCGGACGGCGCGCTGGGAAGCGGCCTCCGCGCGCTGGAGCCAGATGGGATCGCGGCCGTAGTTGTAATGGGTCTGGGCGCAGACGTTGGCGATGGCGGCATAGGCGAGGGCGAAATTGGGATCGAGGGTCACCGCATTTTCGAACATCTGGAGGGCAAACTCGAGGTCCTGGCGGGTCATGCGACGGGCGTAATTCTTTCCGCGCAAATAAAAATCGTAGGCCTGGAGATTTTCGGTGGGCTTGGCGGCGAGGTCGGCCTGTTCCTGGGGGGAAAGGGTGATGCGCAGAGCCTCGGCGATGTTGCGTGCGATCTCGTCCTGGACTTCGAAGACGTCCTTCATCTCGCGGTCGTAACGTTCGGACCACAGGGGAAAATCGGTATGGGTGTCGACGAGTTGGGCGTTGATGCGCAGGCGGTTTCCGGCGCGGCGCAAACTTCCGGCCAGGACATAGGCGGCCTTGAGCTGCTGGCCGATCTGCGCTGGGGTGACGCGCTTGTCGCGGTAAGCGAGGACGGTGGGCCGCGAGAAGATGCTCAGCCCCTTGATCTTGGAGAGTTCGGTGATGATGTCTTCGGTGATGCCGTCGCGGAAGTACTCGTCTTCCTTGACTCCGCTGATGTTTTCGAAATAGAGGACAGCGATGGATTTCTCACTTTGCTTGCTTTCCCCTCGCGATTCCGTGCTTTCGGCGGCGCGTTTGCGGCCCGAGCCCAAATCGCGCTTCAGGCGCGCCAGGTCCGTCTTGATGTCGGTAGCAGTCTGGTAACGCAGGTTGCGGTCTTTTTCCAGGGCCTTGTCGATCACCCGGCCGAGTTCGGCGGGCAGTGCTGGATTCGCCTGCGTCACCGGGACGGGATCGCGATTGAGGATGGCTTCATAGATGACGGCCGAGGTATCACCCTGGAAGGGCAAGACGCCGGTGGCCATCTGGTAGAGCACTGTGCCCAGGGAGAACAAATCGGTTCGGGCATCGGCCAATTGCCCGCGAGCCTGTTCGGGTGACATATAGGCCACGGTTCCCAGAGCGGTTCCGGGGAGGGTGAGCCCGTTCGCGTTGTCCTGGGTCTTCATGTCCAGGCCGGTATCGCCGCCGGCGCCGCGCGCGCCTGCCATCTTGGCGAGGCCGAAGTCGAGCACTTTGACCTGGGCGCGCGTGGTGACAAAGATGTTGGCGGGCTTGATGTCGCGGTGGACGATGCCCTTGGCGTGTGCGGACTCGAGTGCGTCCGCAATCTGCATGGCGACGGTGAGCAGTTTATCGATGTCGATGGGCTCGTGGCCGATCATCTGGGCGAGCGTCTGGCCTTCCAGGCGTTCCATGACGATAAAGTGCTGCCGCTCGTGCAGTTCGATGGCGTGAACGGTGCAGATATTGGGATGGTTGAGCGCCGAGGCGGCCCTGGCCTCGCGCTGGAAGCGTTCGAGCGACTGCGCGTCCTGGGCCATTTCCTGCGGGAGAAACTTGAGGGCTACATTACGGCCGAGGAGAGTGTCCTCGGCTTCATAGACCACACCCATTCCTCCGCTGCCCAACTTGCCGAGGATTTTGTAGTGGGAAATCGTCTGTCCAATCATGTTTTTCGGCGCCGCTATGGTAGGGGTTTGGCGCGATGCGGTCAACCGGATGGCGTCATGACGCAGGCGTTTCGCGGTCGAGGGAGGGAATCACTACTCGCCACGGGTGGCTCGCATCGCTGCGGCGAAAGCGAGTTGGCTCCGCGACTGGGACGGCCCGCTGGATCCTGAACCGTCGGGACGTGCCCAGATGCAGCGCGACAATTCGTGGGGAAATCAGAACGTTACACGACTGCGGTCCGTTCGTCTTCGTTGTGAGGGTGGCATACAATTGTGAGTAGTGGTGGATTGAGAGTGTGCGTCCGGATGCGTTCCAACCTTCCACAGCGCGTGAAGGAAATGATCGAGCGGCGCCGGATGGCGGCGGCTGGAGACCGTGTGGGTGTGGCCGTGTCCGGGGGCGCGGATTCGGTGGCGCTCGCGCGGCTGCTGCACGGGTTGCAGGACGAGCTGGGGATTCGGCTGGCGGTGCTGCATTTCCAGCATGGACTGAGAGGGGCGGAATCGGCGGGGGATGAGGAGTTCACGGCGGAACTGGCGGGTCGGCTGGGTGTGGAGTTCTTTCGCGCAGAAGGGGACGTTGCAGGGTGGGCGGAACGGGAAGGCGTCAACCTGGAGGAGGCGGGGAGACGGCTGCGGACCGAATTCTTCGAGCGGATGGTGAGGGAGGGTCGCGTGACGCGTGTGGCGACGGCGCATACGGCGGATGACCAGGCGGAGACTGTGCTGGCGCATCTGCTGAGGGGATCGGGGCTGGCGGGGCTGGCGGGGATTCATCCGGTGGCCGGAATGGTGGTGCGGCCGCTCCTGGAGGTGCGGCGGGCGGAATTGCGGGAATGGCTGACGGCAATGGGGCAGGCGTGGCGCGAAGATTCGACGAATGCGGACACGGCGCGGCTGCGGGCGCGGGTGCGCGCGGAGTTGCTGCCGCTGGTGGAGCGCGAATACCAGCCGCAGATTGCGGGGCAACTCTGCCGTCTGGCGGAGCTGGCGCGGGAGGAGGAGCAGTTCGGCGCGGCGCTGTCGGAGGCGCGATTCGAGGCGCTGGCGCGGAGGGAGCCGAAGCGGGTGGTGGTGCGCGCGAAGGAATTGGTGGCGCCGCTACCGAGCGAACTGCTGCCGGAGGGAACGGCGCAGACGGCGCTGGCGCGGCGAATGGTGAGGCGGGCGGTGGAGGCAGTGCTGGGGCACCGGCGGGGATTGACGGCGGAGCACGTGGAAAGCGTGCTGCACCTGGCGCGAGAGGGGATGAGCGGGCATCGCGCGGTGCTGCCGCACGGGGTGGCGGCGGTGCGGAGCTTCGACGAGGTGATCTTTACGGCCGGGAACCGGGCGGGGCGGGAGGAGCGTCTAAAGGAGCACGGGGAGGAAGGATATACGCTGGTGGTGGAGCTGCCGGAGCGCGGGACGGCTGAGTTGATTGTTCCGGCAATCGGCAGGCGGGTGAGGCTGAAAGTCGTTGACTGGACTTCGGGGGCAGGGGAGACTAAATTGATTGAAGCAGCCCTCGATGCGGGCCGAATGAGCCCGCCCTTTTTCCTCCGGAACTGGCATCCAGGGGATGTGTATCTTCCGAGGGGAAAACGCCAGGCGCGGAAGCTGAAGGAATTGTTGCGCGAAGCCCGCGTGCCGGCGGGAGAACGCGCGCTGTGGCCCGTGCTGGAAAGCGGAGGAAGGCTCGTGTGGGTGCGCGGGCTTCCTCCGGCGGCGAGCTGCGCGGCGAATGCGGAGACGCGCAGCGCCGTGGTCATCAGCGAGGAAGAGTTGTGAAACCGGCGGTGGAGGTTTGTGCCTGAAGGGGCGCAGCAAGCAGCGCCCCTAGGAACGGCGAAGGGCGCGGCGAGCGCGGAGACGCGAAGCGCCGTAGTAATCAGCGAGGAAGAACTTTGAAGCCGGCTTTGCACGTCCAATACAACTCACGGGAGATCGCCGCGCGCGTCGCGGAGATGGGACGGGAGATTTCCCGGATGTACGGGGATAACCGAGTGGACGTGGTGGCGATGCTGGACAACGCGTTCGTGTTCGCGGCGGACCTGGTGAGGCAGATTACATCGCCGGTGGCGTGCCATTTCGTGCAGGCGGAGCTGCGGGACGTGCACCTGAACGGGCATCACCGCCGCGAGGTATTTTTCAGTTACAATCCAGAGTTGAAGGGCCGGGACGTGCTGGTGGTGGATGCAGTGCTGCACTCCGGCGTGACCATGGAATTCTTTGTGCGCCGGCTGGCGGAGAAGCATCCGCGGTCGGTGCGAGTGGCGGTGCTGCTGGATAAACCGGAGGAGCGGCGGGTGGCGCTGCAGCCGGATTACCTGGGGTTCTCGGCGGCATCTAACTATCTTGTAGGTTACGGGCTGCCGGATACGGAAGGGCTGTACCGGAACCTGTCCTGCATCGCGACGCTCGATGGGAGCGGGGCGAAGCGGGGAAGCAAGAGGCCCGGAAAGGCAGGCGGGCGACGCCGCGGGGCGCGCCGGCCGGCGAGGTAAGACGTGAACTCGACGATTCGAATCGTGCTGTTCTGGCTGGTGATGCTGGCGCTGGCCGTGGTCCTGTGGCGGATCACGCAGGGGTCGGCGAATTCCGCGCGGGACACGGAACTGAGCCTGACGGAATTTTACCGTGACGTGGAGAGCGGGAACATCGGCGAGGTGACGTTCTACCTGACGCCGATCAGCGCGGAAGCGCAGGGCGAGCTGCACCAGCCGAGCGGGAAGTTCCACGTGACGCTGCCGAAAGAGTCCATCCCCGACGTGAGCAAGATGCTGCGGGACAAAGGGGTGCAGATCCACGTGAAGGAAGTCTCGCGTGGGGACTGGTTCAACCTGGCGGTGAACCTGCTGCCGATCCTGGTGATTATCGGGCTGTGGCTGTTCATGTTCCGGCAGGTGCAGGCGGGGGGGAACAAAGCTCTGAGTTTCGGGAAATCGCGGGCGCGGCTGCTGACGGCGAACCAGAAGAAGGCGACGTTCAAAGACGTGGCGGGGACGGACGAGGCGAAAGAGGAGCTGCAGGAAATCATCGACTTCCTGCGCGACCCGCAGAAATTCCAGAAGCTGGGCGGTCGGATCCCGAAGGGCGTTTTGCTTGTGGGGCCTCCGGGGACGGGGAAGACGCTGCTGGCGCGCGCGATTGCGGGCGAAGCGAATGTGCCGTTCTTTTCGATCTCCGGCTCGGACTTCGTGGAAATGTTCGTGGGCGTGGGCGCGAGCCGCGTGCGGGACCTGTTCGAGCAGGGGAAGAAGAATGCGCCCTGCATCATCTTCATCGATGAAATTGACGCGGTGGGACGGCATCGAGGAGCGGGGCTGGGCGGCGGACACGACGAGCGCGAGCAGACGCTGAACGCGCTGCTGGTGGAAATGGACGGGTTCGAGTCGAACGAAGGAGTGATCCTGATCGCGGCGACGAACCGGCCGGACGTGCTGGACCCGGCGTTGCTGAGGCCGGGGCGGTTCGACCGGCGGGTGGTGGTGCCGCGTCCGGACGTGAAGGGGCGGGAGGAAATCCTGCGGGTGCACACGCGGAAGGTGCCGCTGAGCGACGACGTGGACCTGTCGGTAATCGCGCGGGGGACGCCCGGGTTTTCCGGAGCGGACCTGGCCAACCTGGTGAATGAATCGGCGCTGTGGGCGGCGCGGCAAAACCGCAAGCAAGTGATCATGGTGGATATCGAGATGTCGAAGGACAAAGTGCTGATGGGCGTGGAACGCAAATCCATGATCCTGTCGGAGGAAGAGAAGAAAAACACGGCGTACCACGAGGCGGGACACGCGCTGGTGGCAGCAATGACGCCGCAGGCGGACCCGCTGCACAAAGTGACCATCATCCCGCGGGGCATGGCGCTGGGCCTGACCATGCAGCTTCCGATCGACGACAAACACACGTACACGCGGGAATTCCTGGAGGCGCAACTCGGCGTGCTGATGGGCGGGCGCGCGGCGGAGGAGATTTTCCTGAATCACCTGACCACGGGAGCGGGGAACGACATCGAACGGGCGACCGAGATCGCGCGGCAGATGGTGTGTGAGTGGGGGATGAGCACGCTGGGGCCGCTGGCGTTCGGGAAGAAAGAAGAGGCGATATTCCTGGGACGGGAGATCGCGCAGCACCGGGATTATTCGGAGGATACGGCGATCCGGATCGACGCGGAAGTGAAGCGGATCGTGACCACGGCGTACACGTACGCGCGGGGCGTGCTAGAAGGAAATCGCGGGACGCTGGAGGACATCGCGCAGGCGCTGCTGGTGCGCGAAGTGCTGGACGCGAACGAATTGAAGCTGCTGATCGACGGCAAACCGCTGCCCGAACGCGTGAAGCCCGCTCCGCCAGTGCCGCCCGCGGCCCCGCCAGGGAAAGAAGCGCCCGCGCGGCCGGAAGCGAAGCCGCTGCCGGGATTTGCGAAGGGCGAGCACCCGGCGACGGCGTAGAGTTGTAGCAGGGGCACTGGTGTAGCTGAACCCTCGAAGAAGAGCGCAGCCAAGAGTGGCTGCGCCACTGGAACCTCATGGGATTCGTGAACGCGAAAATCAGCTTCGAAGAGGTAAGGCAGGGCGGGCGGCGCAAGGAAGTGGAGCTGATGGTGGATACGGGCGCGCTGTATTCGATGGTGCCGGGAGCGCTGCTTCGAGAGCTCGGCATCCAACCCGTCAGCCGGCTGGAATTTGAAATGGCCAACGGCCAACCGATTCAACGCGATGTGGGAGAAGCCCGATTCTTCTATGACGGCCGCAAGGCGGTATCTCCGGTGATCTTCGGCGAAGAGGGGGATGCGGCGGTGCTGGGCGTGGTGGCGCTGGAATCGATGGGATTGGAAGTGGACCCGGTGAAAAAGCAGATTCGGCCTACGCGATTGTTGCTCTACTAAGATCGTTCCCTGCGCACAATCCACATGCCAGGCTGGCGCTCTGATTTGCCGCGGGTGAGAATCCGGCGACGGCGTAGAAGCGTCAAGTCTAGGGCGACCAGACAATCTCTTCGCCCACCTAATTACCCGCGTAAGCGTAAGAGCCTTTCATGAGGCGCATCTTTCAGAGCGCAGCCAAGAGTGGCTGCGCCGCAGGCCACAGGCGTAGAATACGGGCATGGGGAAGAAGCCCGATGCGACGGTTGAGGTGCAGTGTCCGTGCTGCCACGCGAAATTGAAGATTGATCCGGGGCTGGCGGAAGTGATCGCGCACGAGCCGCCGCCGCGGGTGGCTCCGGACGTGAACCTGAACGATGCGGACAACATCCTGCAACGGCAGGCAACGGCACGGGAGGATAAATTCCGTCAGTCGTGGGAGGCGGAGAAGAAGAAAGAGGACGTGCTGACGCGGAAGTTCGAAGAGGCGCTGAAAAAAGCGAAAGAGGGGCCGGCGGAGAAGCCGGTGAGGGATTTCGATCTGGAGTGACAAGCTTGTAGCTCGGGTCCCGGTAGGAGCCGGCGATGTGTGCCGGTTCCTGGCTGACCCGAGGTCCTGCGCCGCTACAGGCGGGTGGATCGTGAGAAAAAGCCTCAGGTCAGCCGTTTCCCGGCAAAGGGCGCCGGGCAACGGCGGGACCTGAGCTACAATTGGCGGGTGTCGCGGTTGCGCAGGATTGAGGAGTCGGGCCGCGCTTTCTTCGTTACCACACACTTCGCAAAGACCGTCCTGCCTGTGAGCGAGGACGAGAGGGACGTAGTTCTCACCTCAATCGCAATCGCCCGATCCCGCCGGAAATTCCTGTTGGCCGCTTATGTCGTAATGCCGACTCACTGTCATCTCCTGTTTGTTCCGGAGACTGGGGACAGGTTTGGCAGCGTGATGCGGGAAATCAAAGTCCGAGCAGCAAAGAAGATCCTTGCAGGGGCATTGCGAACCGGACCGTTCTGGCAGGCGCGGTCGTTCGACAGAGTCATACGAAATCGCGGCGAATGGGTGGAGACGCTGGAATATATTCATTGGAATCCGGTAAAGGACGGTTTGGTGGCTGCTCCTGGGGATTGGTTTTGGTCCAGTTGGAAGGCGTATGTTCCGGGTGAAGCGCCCCCGATTCCGGTGGAGAGGTTTGAGTTGCCGGCGGATGAGCGGGCACCGCTGAAGTGGTGAGGGTCGAGAAGTACCTCAGGTCAGCCGTTTCCCGGCAAAAGGCGCCGGGCAACGGCGGGACCTGAGCTACAGGAGACGGCGGATTGGAAGTACCTCAGGTCAGCCGTTTCCCGGCAAAGGGCGCCGGGCAACGGCGGGACCTGAGCTACAGGGCTATGAACATTCGAAAGCGATTTCGGATTCGGCTGCGGTCGCGGACGCTTGTGCTGGGGGAGCGGACGCTGGTGATGGGTGTGCTCAATGTGACGCCGGACAGCTTTTCCGACGGAGGGCGCTATGCGGACGCGGGAGCGGCGGTGCTGCGCGGGCTGGAGATGGAAGCGGAGGGAGCCGACATCATTGATATCGGAGGGGAATCGACGCGGCCGGGTTCGGAGGAGGTGAGCGCGGAGACAGAGTTGAGGAGGGTGCTGCCGGTGCTGGAAGGGTTGCGCGGGCGGCTGAAGATTCCCATTTCGGTTGACACGCAGAAGGCGCGAGTGGCGGAAGCGGCGATTGCGGCGGGGGCGGAGATGGTGAACGACGTTTCGGCGCTGCGCGGTCCCGAAGGTTCGGGACGGGAGCTGGGCGCGGTGGTGCGGCGGGCGGGAGTGCCAGTGGTATTGATGCACATGCGCGGAAGGCCGAAGACGATGCAGCGGCTTCCGTTTGCGCGGGACGTAATGCGGGACGTGACGCGCGGGCTGAAGGAGGCGATGGAGCGGGCGCGGAAAGCGGGGATTCCGCGAGGGCGGGTGATTCTGGATCCGGGGATCGGGTTCGGGAAGAGCACGGAACAGAATTGCGAATTGCTGGCGCGGCTCGAGGAGCTGGCGCGGCTGGGATGTCCGCTGCTGGTGGGGAGTTCGCGGAAGACGTTTATCGGGAAGCTGCTCGGAGGCGTGGCGGAGGATCGGAGGATGTGGGGGACGGCGGCGGCGGTGACGGCGGCGGTGCTGGGAGGAGCGCACATTGTGAGGGTGCATGACGTGGGAGAGATGGTGGAGGTGGTCAGGGTGGCGGATGCGATTGCCGGGAGCAGATAAAGAGAGAGCCGACAATTCGACGTGGGGAGCCTGGCAGCGATCGAGCTTCGCGGCGGGTTCGGCGGGTTGAAGGCGAGAGGCCCCTGATCCCGAACCTTCGGGACGGGTCCTCTCGCACTCAACGGCCCCGCCGCGGCGGGGCTGCACGAGGATTGTTGGTGCTTGCAATAGTCCGGACTAATGGCCGGCGGATTCTACGGCTTCGCGGCGGCTGCGGATTTCGCGGACGGTGTAGATGGGCTTGTTCTGGGACTCGAAGTAGGTGCGAGAGAGAAGCTCGCCGATGAGGCCGAGGGAGAGGAACTGGAAAGCGGTGACGAGGAGAAACATTCCGGTAAGCATCAACGGGCCGTGTTCCAGCATGACGTGGATGTGATGGGCGAGCTTCTGCCAAACGAGATAGAAGCCGATACCGGCGCCGCCGAAGAAGGAAGCGAGCGCGAGCTTGCCGAAAAAGTGGAGGGGGCGTGAGACGTAGTCGAGCATGAACTTGATGCTGATGAGGTCGAAGAAAACGCGGAGTGTACGGGAGAGATTGTAGTTGGACTTGCCTGAGGTGCGCTTGTAATGGCGGATGGGGACTTCGACGATGGAGGCGCCAGTGATCTTGGCGAGGGCGGGAATGAAACGGTGCATTTCGCCGTAGAGCTGGACCTGCTGGATGATTTCGCGGCGATAGGCCTTGAAGGTGGTGCCGAAATCGTGGAGAGGGACGCCGGAAAGTTTGGCCATCATCCAGTTGGCGACCTGGCTGGGGAGGCGGCGGGTGAGCCAGGGGTCCTGGCGGTCGGCGCGCCAGCCGCTGGCGATGTCGTAGCCCTCGCGGATTTTTTCGAGGAGGAGGAGTATGTCTTCGGGCTCGTGCTGCTGGTCGCCGTCCATGGAGATGATGATGTCGCCCTGGGCGAAATCGAAGCCGGCTTTGAGTGCGGCGGTCTGGCCGAAATTGCGACGGAGGCGGACGGCGTGGACGCGGCGGTCGTTTTCGAAGATTTCGGTGAGGATGCGGAAGGTCTGGTCGCGAGAGCCGTCGTCCACAAAGATCATTTCGTAAGGCTCGCCGAGAGGGTCCATGACTTCGGTGATGCGCATGTAGAGGGGGAGAATGTTCTCCTGCTCGTTGAAGAAGGGGATGACGATCGAGTAGCGGACGGGTTCTTCCTTGTGCTTCATGGATAAGACCTGCCTTTGTCCTTCCTGTACCGCGGTCCGGCTGGAGCCCGCGGCCGCGAGGGACCGAAAAACCCGGAGCCAAACTTCCGGGGTGGAAACCCCCGATTCAAACTGACGGTTCATGGCGGGGTCGAAACCCCGCGCTTCCGAGTTACCTCGCTGTGCTGGCTCGGCTGGCACAGGCTGAAGCCTGTGCTACCCGGACGCCAGGGCGCGATAGGTGACGAGTTGGACGCCGAGTTGCGCGGCCAGGAGGCGAGCCCCCGGGTCGGCGACGGCATCGAACTCCATTTCGCGCTGGCGCACCAGACGAGTCTCGACGCGCTCGAGCGTGGCGTCCACGTAGCCTGGATGGCACATCAACTCGCTGACGCCTTCTGGAACATCCCGTAGGACGCCTGCGAGTGTGGCGCGGTCCAGATAACCGGTGGACGAAACTCCGTAAAAATAATCCGGAGTGGCAACGTGAGCGGCGGCGAGCGCCGCGCGCGAGGCCACAGCCAGAAAAGCGAGTCCCAGGCCCACTCCCGCTTGCAGGAGGATTTTACCCCGAACGGGGGCGTTTCGTCGCCAGAGATGGTGGAAACCGGCACGACGTTCGCGAGCGGAACGGACGCCGGCCATGCCGTATTCGGAGGCGAGGCGGGCTGTGATGGCGAAGACGGGAGGCCACATGTGGACGTGCTGGTGGCCGTCGAGATGAGTGGGCCGGATGCCGGCGGCGAAAACGCGCTGGATTTGGGCGTGGAATTCGCGTTCGATGGCGTCGAGGGGGACGCGGTCGGTGACCATGCGGGCATAGAGGGCTTCCGCATTGCCGAGAAATTCGCCGGAGGGATTGACCAGATCGCCGAGAAGCGTGGGGTTCGAGAGCGGGCGGCCCTGGGTGAGATTCAGATGGATGCCGACGGCGAGCGAGGGATGGGCGCGCGCGGCGGCAACGGCTTCGTCAAAGGCGGCGGCATTGGCGAGCAGGGTGGTGCTGGTGACGATGCCGGTCGAGTGGGCTTCGACGATGGCGCGGTTGACGCCCGGGGCTATGCCGAAATCGTCGGCGTTGACGATGAGCTGCTTCATGGAAGCGAGGCCGCCACGGGCGCGGACTGCCTATTCTCGTGGGAAACGCGCGGCGACGCCACCCCGCTTTTGCGATGTTCGTTGACCGATACGCCAGGGAAGGTTCGACTGGAGAGGCACACATGACCCCGCCGGCTCGTCACATGGATCGAGGGACCAGGGGGCTAGGGATGGTTCGGTGCGGAGGCGGGGAGGGAACAGGCATCGAGCAGCCTTGGATAGGAGAGTTGCCATGGGGCTTTCGAGTCTTTCGGGGTGTTTACCGACAGTTCCCAATGCCTGGGTTTTTTCAGATCTTCGGGCAGAGCAATTTCCAGACGCAGCGGGAAGCGAATATGCGAGTAGATCGTGGCAATGGCAGCGTCCAAATCTTTAAGCCGTTCTTGGTCGAAATTGAAACTGGCGTGCAATCTGTTGGCTGTGAGTCCACTTTGCACCGAGGTCGTCCGCCCACCGGAGTTCGATGCGATTTCCCGGAGGCTATCCGATTGCTGAGTGTCTACCATCATTCTGCGGGGAGACCAGGGGTCGAACAAGACCACAAATAGCCGAACGCCGCGTTTCACGAAAAGGATTCTCACTTCTTTCGGTGTCGTTTTGCTGTGGGAATCGAGACCGTCCGCGATCAGATAGATGGCGTCGCCGAATTCGGAGGGCTCGAGGAGCGCGAGGGCTTCCTTCAAGGCATCCCACATTGCCGTGCGGCCGCCGGTCATCCTGTCTGGTCTCGATTCGGTGGCCTTCAGTTCATCCAACAACTCGAGGGAGGGGCGGGCATCGTCCTGGATTGGGAATTTTGCGCGAACTTGCGAATTGAACACGATGAGCCCGGTGCGAAACGCGCTCGGGGGAACTCGCAAGGTATCCATGGCTATGGAGCGAGCGAGGTCCCACTCGAGGGCCCCGTCCAACATGCTGCCGCTCGAATCGAGGACCACAACCACCCGGTGAGGATGAATGTCGAGTTGAGCGGAGAAGATCTGCACCGGCTTTCCGTTCATCTTTGCTCGAAAATTCCCCGGTGCGAGCCCTGTTGCAGGCGCGCCATGAGAATCCACGACGCTGACTGGAACCGTGCGGCGTAGGCAAGGATCATTTTGGGCGTGGGCGGAAACCGCCACCGCGAGAGAGGCGAGAAAAGCGGTGATTACTCGGCGCTTATGACACATGGACGTTAACCGGGGCCGCTGAAGGCTCTTATACCACGGGCGCGGGGGCAAGCAATCACGAGCAAGCTATAATCACGGTAGAAGGACGAATTGATGCGGGCGCAACAGGACAACGCGACGAAAGGCCGGGTGCTGGCGATTGACTACGGGCGGCGGCGGCTGGGGCTGGCCGTGTCGGATGATGGGAGGATGGTGGCGCGGCCGATTCCAACGCTGGAGCGGGTGAACCGGCGGGCGGACGTGGCGCGGCTGCGGCGCATTGTGCGGGAACAGGGCGTGGCGCAGCTCGTGGTGGGGCTGCCGCTGCGGCTGGACGGGACGGCTGGAGATATGGCGCTCGAAGCGAGGGAGTTTGCGGGGCGGATGGCGAAGGCGCTGCGGCTGCCGGTGGCGCTGGTGGACGAACGATTGACGAGCTGGGAAGCGATGGAGGGGACAGGAGCGAGTTATACGAAGAGGTCGTTTGGCGGAAGCAGGAGGACGCGAGGGGACGCGGCGGGAGCGGGCAGGGGCGCGTACTCGAAGGCGCATGGCGCGCCGGACGGAGTGGACAGCCAGGCAGCGGCGCTGATCCTGGAGGAATATCTGCGCGGCGAGGCGAAAGGGCGATGAGTGCGGCGCGAATGCGGCGGCGCGGGGGACGGCTGGCGCTGGCAGTGGCAATCGTGCTGTCGCTGGGCGCAGCCGTGGTGGGAATCGCGGCGGGCGTGCTGCGGGCGGATTGGACTACGGCGTACGCAGGGTACGGGCCGGGCGGCGTGTTTTTTGAAGTGCCACGCGGACTGGGCGTGGCGGGAATCGCGCGAGGGTTGGCGGCGAGCGGAGTGGTGAAGAGCGAGTGGTCGTTCCGGGCGCTGGCGCTGACGCATCCGCACGCGCGGCTCGAGGCGGGGGAATACCGGTTCGAGCGGCCGGAGACGCCGGAGCAGGTATTCGAAACGCTGGCGCACGGGAGGATTTACCTGGTGACGGTGACTGTGCCGGAAGGCGAGACGATGTTCGACATCGCTGGGCAGCTCGCGGCGAAAGGAGTGACAACGCGCGAGGGATTTCTGGCGGCAGCGGAGAGTCCGCGGATGCTGGCGGATCTGGCGCCGGGGGCGCCGTCGCTGGAAGGGTTTCTGTTTCCGGCGACGTATCAGTTTCCGCGGCGGCAGCCGGGAGAAAAAATCGCGGAGGCGATGGTGCGGAGGTTCCGCGAGGCGTGGACGCGGAGCGTGGCTGCGGCGGCGGATGCGGCGGGGGGAGCGAAGCCAGTCGGGGCGCTGGAGGTAGTGACGCTGGCTTCGCTGGTGGAAAAAGAAACGCGAGTGCCGGAGGAGCGACCGCTGGTGGCGGCCGTGTTCCGCAACCGGCTGCGGGCGGGAATGACGCTGGACTGCGATCCGACGGTGATTTATGCGCTGGAACTGGCGGGGAGATACAACGGGCAATTGTTGCTGGCGGATTTGCGGGTGGATTCGCCGTACAACACGTACCGGAGACGGGGGCTGCCGCCAGGGCCGATTGCGAATCCCGGGGAGGCGTCGCTGCGCGCGGCGCTGGAGCCGGCGGAGGGGAAATGGCTGTATTTCGTGGCCACGGGAGACGGAGGGCACGCGTTCAGCCGGACGCTGGCGGAACACAACCGGAACGTGGCGCGGTACCGGCAGAAAGAAGCGCAACTGCGGCGGGCAGCGCGGGCGCAGGCGGCGGGAAAACGTCCCTCATGAGCGGCAGGAGGAAGCGGGCGGGCGAAGAGGCGCGCGCGGGGACGCAGGCGGAGGACGAGTTCACACATGTGTTGCGGTTTGCGACGTTGGAGGAGGCGGAATCGACGCTGCGGCGGCTGGATGCGATGTGGCGGGAGAGCCGTGCAGCGGGCGATGAAGAGCGCGCCGCGCACGTGCTGGAAATTGCCCGCGAGGGAAGGCGGCGGGCGCAGATGATTGCGGGGAACCGGCGGGTGGCGGCGGCGAAAAGGGCGGAGAAGGAGGAGATACGGCAGTGGTTCCGGGTGTGGCTGGAGACGCCGGAGTTATTTTTTGACTGGCTGGAGATGAGGAAACAGGCTGGGGAGTTTGTGGAGAGATTTGGACGGGTGACTGGTGATTCGTGACTGGTGACTGGTGGGGAGAAGAAGAAGGAGCGCAGCCAGGATTCAAGACTCAGGTCAGCCGTTGCACGGCACACATCGCCGTGCAACGGCGGGACCTGAGCTACAGAAGGTGAGGAGCGAGGGGCGGATGTTGCTGCTGGAAGTGAGGACGCTGGACTTGGGAGAGGACGTGCGGGCCGTGGGGCTGGAATTGCGCGCGGCGGAAGACGCGCCAGCGAACGGGACGGAGGCGGCGGCGATCTGGGCGCGCGTGCTGGCGGCGCTGGCGGGGGATGAGCCGTGGGCGATAGATTTTTTCAGCCACTTGAACCGGGTGCGGGAATTCTGCGCGCGGCATGGAATCGCGGCGCGAGAGGAGACGGGACGCGCGCTGGTGGTCTCCGACCCGGATGCGGAGCAACTGGAGGCGCTCGTCGCGCGGTTTGAGCGGGAGACGTTCGGCGCGCGAGCCGGGGAGAGACTGGAGGAAGGCGACGCGGAACTGGAGCGCGAACTGGTGCGCCGCGGGCTGGATGCGTATCACCCGGTGTACGGCCGGTATTTGTTCTGCGGGGTGTGCGAATTCGGCGAGGGCTCGCTGGTGGTGTTGAGTGAGAGCCTGGGAGTGGGAGAGATTGTGGGGAGAGTAAAGGCGGCGCTGGAAGGGCGCGAAGTGGAAGTGTACCAGCCGTCATAAGTGGGAAGGCCTCCGAACATTGGAGGAAATGACAGCGGAGCGGTGCGGGGTCAGGCTTGCGAGCGAAATTGGGCGGGAGGCTGGCCGGTCTGTTTGCGGAAGAAGCGGGCGAAGTAGGAAGGATCCTCAAACTGCAACTGGTAGGCAATCTCGGAAATGGAGAGCTGCGAGTGACGGAGAAGGCGCCGGGCCTCGAGGACAACTCTTTCGCGGATGACCTGCCCGGCGGTTTTGCCGAGCGTGCGGCGGACTGTTTCGTTGAGATGGCTGGGAGTGACTTGGAGGCGGCCGGCGTATTGTGAGACGGCGGACGTGGAGCGGAAGTGTTCGCCCACGAGGCATAGGAAGCGGTTGGTGAGTGCGGTGCCGCGGTCGTTCCAGCGGGAGGGTTCCTGAGACGTAGTGATGCGGCTGGCTTCGATGAGCCAGATGCGGAGATAGGAGCGGAGAGCGGAGGCGTGATCGGGTCCTTTGCCGGTGTATTCGCGGAGCATGGCGCGAGCGAGGCCATCGAACAATGAACTCTGCCGCGCGTTGAGTGGAAGAACCTTGGGACCGGAGTGCAGGCAGAAAGCAGGTGCGTCTGCAACCCAGGCCTGTTCTCGGGGGTCGGCACCGAAGAACGCGAGTTCGAAATTGATGGCGTAGCCGCGCGGGACCGCCGAGGGGCGCCATGCGTGAACCACACCGGGCGCAAATTGGAGAAGCATGGGCGGGCGAATCGGGTAATCGGCAAAGTCGGCGGAGAGAATTCCGCGGCCGGCAATGATCATGCCGATTTTGTAGTAATCGTGCCGGTGCGCGCGACGGACGTCCTGGCGGGCGCGCTCGAAGGCATCCTCGAAGGGCCGGAGTTCCAGACCTTCAATGTCCGCCGCGAGGCCCATATCGCGCATCGTCCAAACAGGGATGGGCGGATTGGCGGCCGGCTGCGTGGCGATGCGTGCGGGGGCCGGGGCTGCGGCCTGCGCAGAAAATCGAGCGAGGCGGGAGGGTTGGGGCGTCGAGCCGGTTCCCATCGTCCTTAGATGAGCGAGGAGGAAACTGGTAACCCGGGATTTTTGGGACAGAGAACTGCCGGAAAAGAAGATCCCTCGATTCGCTTCGGGATGACAGCCCAAAGGGAATGCCGGGGCGTGACAGCACGGACGAAGTGCCAGCAGGAAGCCTGGACGACGAGTTTACAAGCGGAGTAACGGGGATCGTGCTGCTCTCCAAAAGGCCACGGGCCCCGTACGACTATCGGGGCCCGTGGAGGCGTGGGGGCAGAATGTGAATTACTGGCCGTTCTTGGCGGAAAGCTGAGTGCCCTGGGGGGCGAGGTGCAGGTGCAGGGCCAGAGTCACGACGTTGGCCGGTTGGACGGAGTTTGCGCTGTCGCCGGGATAATCCTCGCCGAACGAAGTGGCGGTGCGAACGATGGAACGGGACTGGACGTCCGTGCCGGTGCAGAGTGCGCCTGCGTAGTCTTCGCTGGAGGACGGCGCGGCTTCACAGTTTAGGCCCTCCGCCTTGGCGGGCCAATTGGTGGAGAGAAGTTCGTCATACAGCTCAGGGAAATCCTCCGCGTTGATTTTCAATGCGCTGGAAAGATCGAGGAACGGCTTTCCCTGGGGGTTGGGCAGATCAGCCGCGGAAATCGGAAGAATAAACGATTCCTCGCGGGAGGATTCGACGACACGGCTGCCGATCTCCACGGGTCCGGAGTAGCCTTCGTTGGCGGTCAGATCCACGATGCGAACGACGCGAGTGACGGTGAGCGTGCCGGTGACTTTGAGCTGACCGTCAGATGTTAGCGTGGCCGATTCCGAGTGGAAACGAATCAGCGAGGACTGCGCATCGGCGGGCGCGGGATCCTCGGCATTCGAGCCGGCGGCTGCGGAAACACGGCTCGAGGGCCGAAGTTCGAACTGGAATGCGGATTTCGAGAGATCGGCGTTGTCCAGATGGAGCGCACCACTGGCGTCGGCGGCACCGAGCGTGACGGTGTTGCCGGAGCCGTGCGGGCGCGTCGCGATGGCAATCTGAGCGGAGGACTGATTCCCGTCCACCTTCCAATCAGTGGATTGTGCAAATGCGGGGAGAGCCAGGAGGCTCGCTGCCAGCGCGCTGAGTACGAGTCGGGAAAATTTGGGCATCATTTTCTTCACTCCTTTTCTGCCCGGCCTTGGGCACCTCTTCCACCCGCTTCCGGGGCTGCTCCCCGCTCGCTTAGCGGGGGCTGTTCTCTTTACACTGCGTTCGATTCCAGAGGGCGGCAGGGATAGTCGGACGGAACGAGGAATCTCCGGTACTTTTTATGGCAGGTGTGGAAAGGGTGGGGCGCGGGAACGGCGAAGAAAAGGATTCGGATTTAACACGGAGGACACCCACCTACGCGGGAAGACCCGCTTCGGCGGGCAGGCTCCTACACGGAGGGCATGGAGAGAAAGAGGAGGAAGGAAGAGGGAACGGAGCGGCGTGGAAGCGCGCCGCCTGCGGACAATGGGGGAGGGGAAAAACCCTCAGGTCAGCCGTTGTCCGGCACAAACCGCCGGCCAACGGCGGGACCTGAGCTACAGGCGATTGCGAGCGATTTTCAGGGGCGCGGGCTGCGACGATCGCCGGACGCGCGGCCGGCGCTGATGTGGGGAATACCCGCCTCGTTCATCATTTTGTTCAGATTGGCCAGATCTTCGTCCACGAGCTTGCGGAGGCTCGCGTGGGCCGCGGGCACGAGCTGGGCAATGGTGGCCAACTCGGTGATTTGCTGGGAGGTGGGAGCAGCCGTGTAGTCCTCGATGGAACTCATGAGGTCGCCGACGCGCCTGGGGAGGGGAGGAGGAGTGTAGGTGAGCGGGGGCCCGGCGTTTCCCATCCCTTGTTCGGGCGGGACGAATTTTGCGTGCAGCTCGTCGACCTGCTTGGAGAGCGCTTCGGCAGCCTTTTGGATGTTTTCCGGGATTTTGGGAGCGCCGGACTTCTTCCAGGCGTCCATGGCAGCAGCGAGGGAGGATTTGAGGCCCGTGATGGTGGTGCGGTCGGCGCTGGCGGTCTTGCCGAGTTCGTAGAGCTTCATGATGGCGTCGTGGCGGGCAGCGCGGGCGGCCGGGGTGACGGTGATGCGCGGGTCGTCCTGCACCTCGATGGTCCCGGTGGCTTCTTCTTTTCCGTCGGAGATTTTTACGATGAAGCGTCCGGGGTCAACCAGCGGCCCGCGTGGACCGAAGCCGAAGCCAGCTTCCATGGCCCGGAGCTGCTGGGGGGTGGGTTCGGCCCAGGGAGCAAGGCGGAGGTCCCAGTTGGTGCGATTGATGCCGGCCTTGGGCTCGCACGGAATGGCGCCAAAACGGCGCTGGGCGGGGCCTTCCGCCGCGAGCGGGGTGCAGTGGATTTCGCGAATCAGTTTTCCGTCGCTATCGAGGATGGAGATTTTGACGGGCTCTTTTTCGGAGGGCGCGGCCTTGAGATAGAACTGGATGAGGGCGCCGTAGGGCGGATTCTGAGCGGCAAACCACTTGCTGCCGGCGTTGCCCTTGTTGTTGTACATGCGCCATTCGATGGCGGGACGGATGTCGAAGAGGTGGAGATCGGAGTCGAGTATTTTGGAGTCGAGATGGACGAGGGGCGAGATGTCGTCGAGCACCCAGATGGAGCGGCCGTGTGTGCCGAGGACGAGATCGTTGTCCCGAGGGTGAATCTGGATATCGTCGACGGGAACGGTGGGGAGGTTGGTGTTGAGCGAGAGCCAACTGGCGCCGCGGTCGAAGGAAGCGAAGGCGCCGAATTCGGAGCCGGCGAACAGGAGATTGGGATTGCGGGGATGCTCGCGAACGACGTGGAGAGTGCCGCTCGTGGCGGGCAGGCCGTGGGAGAGTGAGGACCACGTCTCGCCGTAATCGGTGGTGAGGAAGAGGTACACGTTGAAGTCGTTGCCGCGATGGCCGTCGAAGGTGACGAAGGCGGCGCCCTCGCCGGAACGCGAGGCGACGACGCGGCTGACGTAGGTGCCCGTGGGAACGCCGGGGACGCGGTCGGCGACATTTTTCCAGGTCTGGCCGCCGTCGCGGGAGACCTGGAGGTTGCCGTCGTCGGTGCCGACCCAGAGGACGGAAGGCGTGAGCGGGGATTCGGCGATGGTAGTGATGCAGGGATAGGCTTGGACGCCGTCGGCGCGGGACAGCGTGTCCTTATCGGGAACTTTTCCGAGGATGGGGAGTTTGTTGCGTTCCACGCCGGTGGTGAGGTCGCCGCCGAGCTTGGTCCAGGTGTCGCCGCGGTCGGTGGATTTGAACACGAAATTCCCGCCGTAGTAGATGGTGTTGTGGTCGTGCGAGGAGATGATCACCGGGGAATTCCACTGGAAGCGGTAGGGCGGGTCGCCCTCCTTGAAGAGTGGGCGGATGGCGCGGGCTTCGGTGGTATGGGTGTCGCGACGGTCAATGTAGCCGTCCTGGGATTCGGTATAGACGGTGGAGGGATCGGTGGGATCAATGGCGGCGTAGAATCCGTCGCCACCATCCACGCGGAACCAGTCTTCGTTCGTGATGCCACCGATGTAGGGAGTGGCGCTGGGGCCGCACCAACTGCCGTTGTCCTGCAATCCGCCGCAGACCCACCAGGGGGTGCGCATATCGAGGCCGATTTCATAGAACTGGCCGAGAGGGATGGTGTTGACGTAGTCCCAGTTGCGGCCGGCGTCGTAGGTCCAGTGGATGCCGCCATCGGTGCCGGCAATCATGTGATTCGAGTTGGCGGGGTCGATCCACATGGCGTGATAGTCGCCGTGGATGCGGAAGCCGCGGCTGGTGACGAACGTCTTGCCTCCGTCTTCGGAGTAGGAGACGGGAGCGCCGAGGACCCAGATGCGGAGGTCGTTGTTGGGGTCGATGCGAACCTGGCTGTAGTAGGAAGGGCGTGGATTGGTGTCGCTCATTTTGGTCCAGGACTCGCCTTTGTCGTCGCTACGGAAAATGCCGCCCTTGGAGTGCTGAACCAGCGCGTACACGATGTTGGGATTGCGGAGATAAATGGCGAGGCCGATGCGTCCGACGTCGCCGCCGTCGACATAGGGGAGGCCCTTGGTGAGCTTTTTCCAGGTAGCGCCGCCGTCGGTGGTCTTGTAGATTGCGCCGCCGGGCCCGCCGCCGTCGAAACCGAAAGGAGTGCGGCGGCGTTCGTAGGCTGCGGCGTAGAGGGTGTTGGGGCTTTGGGGGTCCATGGCGATGTCGGAGACGCCAGTGTCTTCGTTGATGTAGAGAGAGAGGGTCCAGTTGCGGCCGCCGTCGGTGGTCTTGTAAACGCCGCGCTGTGGGCTGGGCCCCCAGAGGCGGCCTTCGGCGGCGACATAAACGACGTTGGGATTGGCGGGATGGATGGCGATGCGGCCGATGTGCTCGGTTTCGGCGAGGCCCATGTTGTTCCAGGTCTTGCCGGCATCCATGGATTTGTAAACTCCGTCGCCCCAGGAGGAACTCTGGCGGTTATTGGCCTCGCCGGTGCCGACCCAGAGGATGGAGGGGTCGGAGGGAGCGAGGGCGATGGCGCCGATGGAGGAAACGGGCTGCTTGTCGAAGAGGGGCTCCCAGGTGGTGCCGTCGTTGGTGGTTTTCCAGACGCCTCCGGAAGCGGTGGCGACATATACGATGTGGGGATTGCTTTCGACTACGGCGAAATCATCGATGCGGCCGCCCATGATGGCGGGACCGAGTTCGCGCCAGTGGAGGTTTTCGATGGCGGATTTGTAGTCGGGTTGCTGAGTGGCGGGGGCTGGGGCGGCGGGGGCAGACTGTTTTTCGGCCTTGCGCCTGTGGGCGGGCTTCTCCTGACCGCGAAGTACGGGCGCGAAGGCTATTATGCCGGATAGTGCGAGAATCAAAAGGACGGAGCGGGAGCGGAACGAAGCGGAGTCCATGGAGTACTCTCCGATAAATGAATTGGTGAAACGCAACCCGAAGAGCCGGAGCGCAGCCAAGAGTGGCTGCGCCACACGGAGCCGACGGGCGGATGCTACGCCGGGCATAGGGGAATTGCAACACGGGCCAGAATTCGAAGCGGACAGGGACGGGGAAAAGGCATGAACACGAACTACAGTCTGGCGCTGGCGTTGGGGATTGGGATCGTGGCGGGATTGCGCACGATGACGGCGCCTGCAGCGGTGAGCTGGGGAGCGCATCTGGGAAGGCTGAATTTGAGGGGATCGGCGCTGGGGGTTCTGGGCGGGGCGTGGGCGGCGGGGATTCTGACGGTGCTGGCGCTTGTGGAGTATGTGCTGGACCTGATGCCGCAGACTCCCAATCGGACGGCAGCGGAGCCGCTGGCGGCTAGAGTACTGTCGGGAGGAGTTTGCGGGGCGTGTCTGTGCGTGTCGGGGGGACACTCGGGGTTGGCGGGAGCGGCGTTGGGCGGGATTGGCGGAGTGATCGGAGCGTTCGGAGGATACCAGGCACGAAAGAGGCTGGTGAGCGGGCTGGAAGTGAAGGACGCAATGATCGCTGTACCGGAGGATTTGGTGGCAATTGGGTTGGCGTGCGCAATTGTTTTCCGGGGATAAACGAGAGGGGGGAAGCGTCGCGGACGAAGCGGAGACACACATCGCGCGGGGCGGAGTGAAATATGGGCAACCGCGTGCTATGGTGAATAGTTGAGGACAGCCGGATGACCGCGAGCCCAGGCCATCGTGCCCTGCCCCCAGCCAGTCACGCGAAACACCTGATACTCCTCGCCGCGGCGGCTTTCCTGTGCGGATGCCACGTCAAAACGACCACGAAAGTGCCGGCGGGCGAGATCCGGCCGCTCGAGGATTCGACGAAGGAAGCGCTGATGGCGAAGTATGAGGAGCTGAGCCGATCGGTGCGCAGCGTGAACGCAAAGGTGGAGATGACGCCGCACACGGGCTCGCGATACAGCGGGGTGATCGAGGACTACAAACAGGTGAACGGATTCGTGCTGGCGGCGAGTCCGAACCACATCCGGATGATCGGGCAGGCGCCGGTGATCGGGTCGAAAATCTTCGACATGGTGAGCGACGGGGAGACGTTCCGGATTTCGATCCCGCCGAAGGGGAAGTTCATCGTGGGGCCGGCGCACTTTGAGCGCGCATCGAAGAAGCCGCTGGAGAACCTGAGGCCGCAGCACATCCTGGAAGTGATTATCTGGCCGCCGCTCGCGGCGGGGAACCTGGTGCTGTTCGACGAGGAACAGGAAGACACGGGGAGATATTACACTCTGACGGAAGTGAGCCGGGGAGAGAATCCGGCGGCGACACGGCGGATCTGGTATGACCGCACGGACCTGAACGTGTCGCGGGTGGAGCTGTACGAACCGAACGGGACGCTGGTGTCCGTGGCGAAGTACGCGGACTGGGAGGCGGCGGGGGAAGGAACGAGCTACCCGCGGGAGATCGAGGTGGACCGGCCGCATGACGGTTACCGGCTGGGGCTGCACATCACCGGGCTGACGCTGAACGCGGAGGTGCCGGAGAAGAGCTTCGAGCTGGAGCAGCCGCCGGGGAGCGAACTGGTGCGCGTGGGGGAAAAGACGGCGGGAGGAACGCCGCAGCCATGATGCGGGAAATGGTGCTGCGGAACGTGTGGCACCGGCCAGCGCGGACGGTGGTGTGCCTGCTGGCGGTGGCGGTGGAAGTGAGCGTGGTGGTGCTGGTGGTGGGGCTGACCACGGGGCTGCTGACGGAAACGGCAAAGCGGATCGAGGGAGTGGGTGCGGACATCATGCTGCAGCCGCCTTCGGCGTCGGTGTACCTGGCGTTCAGCAGCGCGCCGATGCCGATGAAACTGCGGGAAAAGATCGCGCAGCAACGGCACGTGGGGGCGGTGGCGCCGGTGCTGCTGCAATTCAACGCCTCGGGGCTGGAGATCGTTTACGGGATCCAGCCGGAGAGCTTCCGGGAGGTTTCGGGCGGGTTCGTGTTCCACAAAGGGCACGACCTGGAGAAACCGGACGAGATGCTGGTGGACGACGTGTACGCAGCGTCGCACCACATCCGGGTGGAAGAGATGTACCGGCTGTTCGAGCACGACTTCCACGTGGTGGGGATCGTGGAACACGGAAAAGGGGCGCGGATCTTCGTGCCTATCGAGACGCTGCAGGACATTGCGGCAGCGCACGACAAAGCGTCGCTGTTCTTCATCCGGTGCAACCGGCCGGAGGAGACGGAAGCGGTAATGGAAGAGCTGCGAGGCGTGTTCCCGAGGTATGAAATCCGGCCGCTGAAAGAATACCTGTCGCTGATGACGGCGACGGACTTGCCGGGGCTGCACTCTTTTATCGATTCGATGATCGCGCTGGCCGTGTGCATCGGATTCCTGGTGATCTTCCTGTGCATGTACACGACGATCATGGAGCGGACGCGGCAGATCGGAGTGCTGAAATCGCTGGGAGCGTCGGATGGGTACATCGCGCAGGCAATCCTGAGCGAGAGCGCGACGCTGTGCCTGATGGGGAGCGCGTGCGGGATCGGGCTGAGCTATTTGCTGCGCGCGCTGGCGCTGATGAAATGGCCGAACCTGACCATTCTGATCACGCCGGGATGGATCCTGGGGGCGGCAGTGATCGCGCTGGTAGGTGGGCTGCTGGGCGCGTCGTATCCGACGTGGCTGGCGTGCCGGAAGGACCCGGTGGAGGCTTTGGCGTTTGAGTGACAGCCCCGGTGCGGGGAACGGGCAGAGACTGGGAGTGGAAAGGCACACAGACATGAGTGCCTGTGCCACCTGGCGCTGGAGTTTGAAAAGGGTTTGGGGAACTGGGAGGCGAGGAAACCGGAATTAGGGAATAGAGGGTAGGGAGGCAGGGCAGGGAGAGACGGGCAGTTCTCTCGCTACGCCCGGGCGGGCAGGGATGCGAGAGGGGAGAGGCAGGTCCCGAATCCCGAAGCCTCGGGATCGGGAGCCTGTTCTCCGGGAGCATGGCAGACAATGACGCTGGCGCAGGCGGGTGAAAGGGCGACTATAATACCGATAAGGGGCGTGCAACAGGCAGTGTCGCACGTGGAAGCGCTTCTCAAAACGGAACAGCTCTGGAAGGTGTATCGCTCCGGAGAGGTCGAAGTGCCGGCGCTGCAGGGCGTGACGATGGAGGTGTTGCCCGGGGAGTTCGTGGCGGTGATGGGGCCGTCCGGGTGCGGAAAATCCACGCTGCTGCACGTGATCGGAGGCCTTGCGCGGGCCACGCGAGGGCGGGTGCTGGTGGATGGGAACGACCTGACGGCGATGACCGACGCGGAGAGGACGAAACTGAGGCGGCACAAAGTGGGGTTCGTGTTCCAGCGGTTCAACCTGCTGCCTGCACTGGACGCGCGAGGGAACATCGCGCTGGCGCAGCACATCCACGGGAACGGGTTCGACCCGCACCGGTTTGAGGTGGCCACGCGGCTGCTGGGGCTGACCGAAAGGCTGCATCACAAACCCTCGGAGCTGTCGGGAGGGGAGCAGCAGCGAGTGGCGATCGCGCGGGCGATCATCAACGAGCCGAAAATCCTGCTGGCGGACGAGCCGACCGGGAGCCTGGACTCGAAGAACTCGACGCTGGTGCTGGAGATGATCCGGCAACTGAACCGGGATCTGGGACAGACGGTGGTGATGATCACGCACAATCCGGAGGCGGCGGCATATGGGAACCGGATCGTGCACATGCGCGACGGAGTGATTGTGGACGGGGTTCCGGAGGAATGAAGTGGGCGGGCTGCTAAAACGGATCTTCTTCTGGAACTACGAACGGGGCACGGGGCCGTACGACGTGATCGTACTGGCGATCGTGGCGTTCGTGTTCTTGACGCCGCGGTGGTGGTTCCACGACCAGGCGGAGACGAGCCCGACGAATCTGGCCACGGCGATCCCGTGTGAGGCGGAGCCGGGCGCGGGGAAGACGTTGCGCTGCCGGGTGAATGCCTCGATGCTGACTCCCTCGCAGCCATCGCCCCAGCTCCAGCAAAAAGCCCATGAAGTGCTGCAACGGAACGCAGAGCCGCTGAAGAACCGGACGTTCCAGATCGTGCGGATGGAGCCGGTGCTGGGGCAGGATGGCGGCGTGCTGTACTACGAGGTATCCGTCCAACCTTAGGCCTCGCCGAGCGCAGGGCAGGCCGTGCCGATTCCCGGGATGGCCTGTGGTAGGATGACCCCCCGGTGCAAAAACCTTCCATGGAGCTGAATCGCAGGCGGAGAGGGCTGCTCACGCGGATGGCGTGCGGGGTCGTATTGCTGGGGGCGCTGAGCGATGCGCCGCTGGCAGCGGCCCCACGGCAGGCACACGAAGGGCCGAGCCTGGAGACGGTGCTGCGAGAGCTGGACCGCGAGGCGAAAGCGCTGCATACGGTGACCGCGGAGATCGAACGGACGACGGTGACGGCGGTGGTGAACGACCGGTCAACGGAATCGGGCAGGTTTTTCATGCGCACAGACGGGAAGATGCGCATCGAGCTGACGAAACCGGACCAGCGGACGATCCTGCGGAACGGGGACAAAGTGTGGCACTACCTGCCGAAGCTGAAGCGGGTGGAAGAATACGACATCGGGAAATACGGGGCGCTGGCAGACGCGCTGCTGACGGTGGGGCTGGGGTCGTCGGGCAACTCGCTGAAGAAACACTACCTGGTGACGGTGCTGGGCGAGGCGACGGTGGACGGCCGGAAAACAGTGCAGCTCGAGCTGGTGCCGAAAGACGAGAAATTGCGGAGCCAGATCGACCGCATCCAACTGTGGGTGGACACCACGTCGTGGCTGGCGATCCAGCAGAAATTCTTCGAGACCGGGTCGGGGGACTACATCGTGATCGACTATCGGGACATCGTGAAGAACACAAAGCTGCCGGAGAACGACTTCAAACCGCGGTGGCCGAAAGATGTGACAGTAGTGAAACCGCAGTCGGCGAATGCAGGGTTGTGAAATCCATAAAATTCGGGATGGGTAGCAGAGGAGGAACGGCGGAGCCGTGGCGTG
Organism: uncultured Acidobacteriaceae bacterium; assembly: GCA_963773835.1. Taxonomy (GTDB): domain Bacteria; phylum Acidobacteriota; class Terriglobia; order Acidiferrales; family UBA7541; genus JOPF136. Next base: position 495,888 of record CAVZCQ010000002.1, on the reverse strand, counting down.
GCCGGGTGCGGACAGGGGGCACGACATGTCGTGCCCCTACGGGCTGTGGCGGCGAAAGATGTGACGGTGGTGAAACCGCAGTCGGCAAATTCGGGGTTGTGAAATCCTGACAATTGGAGAATGGGGAGCGGAGAAGAGGCCGCGGGGCCGTGGTGCGCGCGGTTGAGGGCGGAAGCGAGAAAAGCAGGTCCCTCACCCCACGAAAAACGTGGGGTTCGGGATGACAGCGGGAGGGGATTGGGCGGGCGTGGAAGCGCGGACAGCGCGGGTCAGGAGGCGCGGCGCTCGGAGTTGAGCAGGGCCCGTTTGCGTTCGAGGCCCCAGCGGTAGCCGGTGAGGCTGCCGTTTTTGCCGACAACGCGGTGGCAGGGGACGACGACAGAAATGGAATTGGTGGCACAGGCGCGGGCGACGGCGCGGACGGCCTGGGGATTGCCGATGCGGCGGGCGATCTCCGAATAGGCGCGCGTCTGGCCGGGAGGGATGCGCTGGAGCTCTTCCCAGACGCGGCGCTGGAAAGCGGTGCCGCGAATGTCCAGAGGAATTTCGGTGATGCCGGCGCCGGGGCGCAGGCGGGAGACCACGGCGCGGGCCCAGGAGCCGACGCCACGCGCGTCTTCGCGGAGCTGGGCGCGGGGGAAATCGTGGGCGAGCTCGCGGACGAGCTGGGCATCCGGTTTTCCGAGCATGACGGCACAGACACCGCGCGGAGTCGCGCCAACGAGCAGGCGGCCGAGCGGGGAATCCACGACGGCGTAACGGATTTCGAGGCCGGGAGCGCCGCGGCGGTAATCGCCGGGAGTCATGCCGAGCTGGGAGCCGGCGCGTTCGTAGAGGCGGCTCGAGGAGCCGTAGCCGGCGTCGTAGATGGCGGATGTCACGTTTCCTCCATGGCGCAGGCTGCGCTTAAAGCGGCGCAGGCGCAGAGCGTCTGCGTATTCGCGCGGGGTGACGCCGAGAACGCGGCGGAACAGGCGGAGCAGGCGAAAGGGTCCGAGGCCGGATTGGCGGGCGAGAGCCTGGAGAGTGGGACGGCCGGGGTCGCCGGAGCCGGCAGCATCGGCGGATTCGAGCGCACTCTCGATGCCGCGGCAGAGGCGGTGAACGAGCGAGCGCTCCGCGGGGCCCAGCGAGGCGTCGCGTCCGAGGCAACGCGCGCAGGGACGATAGCCCTGGCGGAGCGCGTCGGCAGGAGAAGGGAAAAAGGCCACGTTTCGCGGGGCAGGGCGGCGCGCCGGACAACTGGGGCGACAGAAAATCCCGGTGGTGCGGACGGCGAAGACGAAGCGTCCGTCGAAAGCGGCATCGCGCGTGGCAACGGCGCGCCACCAGCGGCGCGGGGTGACGGGCCTGCCGGGCCTGGGACGCAGGGTGGATGTGCGTGGCATGGGGCTCGTGGTTCTCATGCGTTCACACTACGCCGCCCGATGGGTGGCGGGCTATCCGAATTTTGCGGGTAAATTGGCGGCCGAGCGAGGCAATTCCGGTGGATGAGATAAAATAACGACCTCTATGCCTGACGCGGGAATTTTCCGGGATCTGCTGCTGCTGCTCGGACTGGCGACGCTGATGTCGTTCCTGATGCGGCGTCTGAGCCAGTCCACGGTGGTGGGGTATTTGCTGACCGGGCTGGTGGCGGGGCCGTACGGACTGCGGATGATCTCGAACGTAGAAACGGTGGAGCATCTGGCGGAAATCGGGGTGGCGCTGCTGCTGTTCACGGTGGGGGTGGAATTTTCGCTGGAGCGGCTGGCGCGGATGAAACAGATCGCGCTGGGCGGAGGGAGCCTGCAGATCGGGATTACTGTGGCGCTGACGCTGGCGGTGCTGCTGGCGGCGGGATTGAAGACCGGGGACGCGGTGTTCTGGGGATTCCTGGTGGCGGTGAGCAGCACGGCCATCGTGATGAAAGTGCTGGAGGAGCGGAACGAAATCGAAACGCTGCCGGGACGCATCAGCCTGGGGATTCTGCTGTTCCAGGACCTGTGCGTGGTGCCGATGATGGCGCTGGTGCCGGTGCTGGCGGCGCGGCAGTCGGCCCAACTGCTGGCGGTGCTGATGGCGCTGGGGAAATCGCTGGCAGTGGTGGCGTTGATCGTAGTCAGCGCGCAATATCTGTTTCCCCGGGTGCTGCGGGCGGTGGCGGGAGTGCGCAGCCGCGAGGTGTTCATCATTGCGACGCTGTTTTCCACGCTGGCGATTGCGTGGGGCGCGTCGCAATTGGGCCTTTCGCTGGCGCTGGGCGCGTTCATCGCGGGTGTGGTGATCAGCGAGTCGGAGTACGCGCACCAGGCGATGGCGGCGATCATTCCGTTTCGCGACAGCTTTTCGAGCCTTTTTTTCGTAGCCATCGGGATGCTGATCCGGGTGCCGTACGCGCTGGCGCATGCTCCGGTGGTGCTGGGGGTGACGGCGGCAATCCTGGTGGGAAAAGTGCTGGCGGGAGGGGCGGCGGTGCGGATCATGGGATTCCCGTTGCGGCTGGCGGCAGTGTGCGGGCTGGCGGTGGCGCAGGTGGGGGAATTCTCGTTCGTGCTGCTGCGGGAAGGCGCGCACCGGGGAATGGTGCCGGAATCGTATTACCAGGTGTTCCTGTCCGCAGCGGTGCTGACTCTGGCGGCGACGCCGGGACTGGTGGCGGCGGGCCCGCGGGTGTCGCGTTGGTTCGGGCGACAGAGAGCGGTGCCCGGAGAGGCGGAAACACCACACGCGGATGCGCGATTGTCGGGTCACGTGATCATCTGCGGGTATGGCGAGAACGGGCGGCGGCTGGCAGCGCTCTTGAAGGAGAACAACCTGCGGTACGTGGTGATCGACGTGAATTCGCGGGCGGTGAAGGCGGCGCGGTCGGCGGGAGAGAAGATCTACTTCGGGGACATTTCCAGCCCGGAAATCCTGCGGCGTGCGGGAGCGGAGCGTGCGCGTGCAGTGGTGTTTGCGGTGTCGGACCCGGCGATCCTTCCGCAGGCGATCTCGCACGCGCGCATGCTGAACCCGGAGCTGCACATCATCGCGCGGTTGAAGCGGATCGCGAACGCGGTGGAACTACGCAAAGCGGGAGCCACGGACGTGGTGGCGGAGGAAATTGAAGCGTGGATGGAGATCGCGGTGCGGGTGCTGCGAATCTTCGGGATGCCGCGAGCACTGCTGGCCAAACAGGTGGGGGCGCTGCGTGCGGGGGACTACGACATGATGCGAATCATGCCGCTCCCGGGAGAGCCGCTGCGGAACCTGTGGCACCTGCTGCCGGAAGTGGACCTGGAACTGTTCATCGTGGCACCCGGATCGCGCCTGGACGGGATGGAGCTGCGGGAAGTGGACGTGAGGCGGAGGAGCGGGGCGGTGATCGTGGCAGTGGTGCGGGAGCCCACCGTGATTTACAACCCTGGGCCGGAGACGCATCTGGCGGGGGCGGACCAGATCGTGCTGATGGGGTCGCGGGCACAACTGGAGGCGGCGCACGAAGCGCTGGACGAGGTACAGGCAGGGGCGGCGGCCGGGCGGCGCATCCCTCCTGTTGCCGGATAGGACACCCGGGAGGGGCGCTGGATTGACCCTTCCGGCGGATGCGCAGAAGATTCGATTTCCTTGGGCGTAGTCTTCACTGGGGTGAAGTGATGGTGGCCAAACCGAAGCCGAGTGTGTCTCCCGAATGGCCCGAGAGGCGCACGGATGCAAAGCCTTCCTCATCGCCCTTTTCCTTAAAGACACCGACCAACCAACACTTTCTGAGCGTTCCGACGCACGCGGTGAGCGTGGTGGGGAACCGGCGGAACTGCGCGCGGGCTTTTTTGAGGCTGCCGCTGCGATTGACTGCGGTGGACGGGCTGGAGCTGGAATTTCCGATCCCGCTGGAGACGCGGGACATCAGCGCGAGCGGGGTGTATTTTCTGGCGCCGCAGCGGATTGAGCCGGGGACGCCGATCGCGATGGAAGTGGCGCTAACGGACCGGCCGATGGGGATGGGGTCGGTGCGGATGACGACGATGGCGCGAGTGGTACGGACCGAGTCCCAGGGGTCGCGAGGATGGTATGGGCTGGCGGCCTCGTTTGTGCATTACGAATTCCGGCGCGACGAATCGCTCCCTCCACGATTTCGATACTGACGGATTCATCCCGAACAGGATTGGCTGCGGCTGCGTAAAAGTCTCGAGGCTCCCCGAGGCATCGAAACACCGTTCATTAAAGTTGCGTCTGCTGGAAAGACTTGCGGACGGTCCCGATCTCGGAGCTTCGGGACACGGGAGGCGCCAACCGGACTGTGCGGAAGAACCTCAGGTCGGCCGTTGCCCGGCGAAGTGCGCCGGTCAACGTCGGGCCCTGAGCTACAGGTGATGAGGTTACTGGCCGGGGGCCTGGTGGACTGTCAACTGCGCACGCAGGGCCCGGGGCACGAAGGTCGGATTGACTTCCTTCCGCTTGGACCAATCGTGATAGGCGTGACACTCGAAGCAGCGCGCCTCGACGTGAGAGGGGCCGGGAGCATGGCAATCCTTGCAGGTGGCGAGCTTGGGCTGGAGGATGTCCGCCGTGTCTTTGCTGGTGAGCGCGCCGGGATGGCAGCTCGCGCAGGCGAAACCGCGGTGGGCGTCATGGTTGAAGCGGGAGCGAGGCATCCAGTGCAAGGTGTAGTTGGCATCGGCGACCTTGGGCAGCGGCTGGCCCTCGGTGATCGTGATTTCGTGGCACTGGCGGCAGGTTTTTCCCCAGAGCAGTGTTTCGGCTTCCTTGGTGCGCTCGGCAACCCACTGAGCGGGAGTGACGACGCGCGCGGCCGGCGGAGCGGGACTGGACGGCAGGCGGCGCACCTGTTCCGGCTGTTCGCGCAGCTCGGCGGGATGCGCGGCGATATAGGCTTCGAGCTTCTTGACCACGAAGGCGCGGACGATGTCCGGCTTGTCGTGCGGGACCTGCTCGGCGAAGCGCTTATCGAACTGGAGCAGGTGGCAGGCGGAGCAGGCCTGGGCAAACTTGGGCATGCTCATGCGGGCGAGGGCGGGGTCGGGGGCGTAGAGGTCCGCCTTCATCACCGGGGGCGCGGGAGCCGGGGCGGAGACGGGCAGAGCCTCGGCGGAACCGAACCGCCAGGCCTCGCGCGAGGCCGGCTGGCGGTGGCAATCCTTGCATTCCATCTGGACGGCGCCCTTGGGGCCCAGCAGGTTCTTCTTCATGTGCACGAAGTGGTTCAGCTTGATGGTGCAGGGATCCTTGCGGTGCTCGCGGAAGATTACGATCTCCGGATGGTCCTCGTTCAGGCTGGTGATCTTGGTGACGAATTTGGTGGAGGTGCCCGGAGCGGTCTGGAGATTGGCATGGCACTGGGCGCAGCTCTGATTGCTGGTGGCGATAAGGCGGGCGCCGCCGCGATGCTCGATGTGGCAGGAGCCGCAATCGGGCTCACGGGTCTGATTGACCTGGTGGATGGGCCCGTCGTGGCAGTCCTTGCAGGCCTGATTATTGGCGTGCACGGTGAACGACGCGTTCTTTTCCGGGACGTGGCACGTGCCGCAATCGCGGGTGAGCAGGACGTGGCCGGCGGAGAGCGGTCCGCTCGAATAGGGCCGGAAATCGCGGGCCACCAGGTGCCAGCCCAGCCAGACGAATCCGACGACGGGGAGAATCAGGCAGAGCCAGTAGCGCCAGCGGCGCATAGGGATGGGCCGCTTGAAATAGTTCAAGTCAATGCGCTGCGCGAGAGCCTTGGTTGTGCGGACACGCGGCACGCCTTTGCTCCTCCACTCCTAACTTGACGGTCGTCTTTGCGACCGGCGTTCAATCCCAGAACAAACCCACGGTCAGGAAATCACTGACCGTGGCTCCCCCGCCGCCCTCAGTAGCGCAAAGCGATGACGGCGTGGAAAAAACTGAGCAACAACAAAGCCAGCGAGAGCGGGATGTGCACCAGCAGCCAAATGTGCAGCACCTTGTGCATGCGCGCCTGGCGGGTGAGTTGCCGCTCTTCTTCACACAAATTCTCGAGATTGGCCACCACCGGATGGGCGGCGGGAGGGACGAGCATGCGCAGCTTGGTGAACGCGGCGATGGCGCGCGTGTCGTCGGACAGCCGGGAGCCGGGAGCATTGGGGGCCTGAAGGTAGGGAAGCAGCTCCGTCTCGTAGAACGAGCGCACGGGCTCGACCTCGGCTTCGTTCAGTCCGTACTGACCGCCGCCGCCGCCGCGCGGGCGCATGGCCGTGAACCCGCCAGCGCGGATGCCCCCCTCCGGGACGAGCTCCAGGGCCTCAGCCTCCGGAACGACGGCGCCGCAGAGGTCGGAGATGAAGCCTTCGGCCTCGAGGCGGAGCTGGGTGCGGACGCGGTCGATCTCGTCGTAGATGGTTTCCATGGGGACGCGTTCGAAGATGACCTTGGGCAAATAGTGCTGGAGGATGGCGCCGAAGACGCCGCTGGCGACGGTGATGATGAGCAGCCAGAGAAGAATGGAGGTGAGCAGGCCGCCGAAATGGAATCCGCCGTGGAAGAGGATCAAAGGCAGGGCGAGAAGGCCGAGCCACAGGTGGCCGCGCATCCAGGCCTGGGCGCGTCCGAGCCGCCAGACGGGCACCTGTTTCCGGGCGCCGAGCAATCCGGCGTAGATCATGAAGCCGAAACCAGCGAATCCGAACACGAGGCCGATGGCGGAGCCGCCGCGCGGCCCGTGCGGAGCCGAGAGGGCATAGAGGACATAGACGGCTGTGGACGCACCCAGAATGAGGATGGAAGCGATCAGCCAGCCGCGGTGGGTTTCGTCAATCCGCATGGCGCTCCTATACCTTCATCCCCAGCAGCTCGGAGAAGAATTTCCTGGGGTCCACGCGGTGCGCCGCGTCGTGCGGGCAGGCGTAGACGCAACTGGGCTCGGCGTGCTCGGTGCAGAGGTCGCAGGAGGTGGCTTTCTGCTTGACGACGGCAACGCGGCGGCCGGGGCGGTCGGGATCGTCGGCCATGACTTCGAAGGGATGGAGGTTGATGTTGCCGTAAGGGCAATTGCGGGCGCAGAGGCCGCAGCCGATGCACCAGTCCTCGATGATGACTTCGAGGGAATGGCGGCGGCGGATGGAGCCGACCGGGCAGCCGACCATGCAGAGCGGGTCCTTGCAATGGCGGCAGGAAGTGGCCACGAGGTACTGGTCAAAGCGCTGGCCTTCACGGACGAGACGAGTGACGCCGTCGTGGGCATCGGCACAGGCGCGGACGCACGCGTCGCAACGGGTGCAGCGCACCAGGTCGAGAACCAGCAGGCTCTGCGCTTCCATCAGCCCCTGGCCGAGGAAGGAGTCCAGCGAAATGGTGCCGAGCGCAGCCATGCGCTCGGAATTCTGGCGCTGGCGCTCGTCGGCCAGAGCCTGGAGGCCGCGGCGGACGCCGGGGAACTGCCCGACCATGGCGTTGAAATCGTCGGCGGAGATCTTGACCAGCTCGACGTGGTCGAGCGCGGTGCAAGTGGCGGTGCGGGCGCCCGAGCCGAGCAGGCCGATTTCGCCGAAGGAATCGCCTCGGGAGAGATAGGCGATGACGAGTTCGCCGCCGGGATAGGATTCGGTGACCTTCACGAAGCCGATGCGGACGAGATAGAAGCTGTCGGCGGGCTCACCCTGTTTGCAAATCACCTGGCCGGGAGAGAGGCGGATGAGCTTGACGTTGTCCATCAGACGCTCGACGAAATCGGGAGACAGCTCGGAGAACATGGGAACACCGCGGAGATGGGTTTCCAGGGCGCGGCGCTTGTACTCCTTGCCGAGGCGGGCGCGGAAGGACTTGTTTTTGAGCAGGATGTCGAGAACGTTCCGCAGCATCTCGTACATGGTGCACTCGGTGAGGGCTTTGACCGTGGCGGAACGCGGATAAAAGCTCATACAGGTCATTTCGCCGAACAGGTCGCCGGGTCCGAGCTCGGCGACGGGATTGCCGTAGGCGAGGTCCACCGAGGCATCGATGGGGATGTAGGTCTGTGAGGTCTCCTCCTCGCGGACGTCGGCATCGCGACCGGTGAGGCTGCTGGTGAGACGGCTGAAGAAGCCTTGGGCGCCGCCATGGGTTTTCACGTGGGCCATGGGCGTGGAAATGGAGACGGCGGCTTTTCCGTCGGCGATATAGAAGGCCGTGGAGCCGAATTCGCCTTCGCGGCAGATCACTTCGCCGGGGTGGAAGTTGCGTTTGACGATGGCGCCCTTGTTCATTTCGAGGAAGGTACCGGAAACGCCCTTGAAGACGGGGAGTTCGAGCAGGTCTTCCGGCTCGGCAGGAACCGCGCCGGCGGGGATGGGGAGTTCGGTGCCGGCAATGCGTTTGTTGGTGAGGGCGCCGGTGGGGCAGCTCACCATGCACTCGCCGCAGGAGACGCAGGTGGATTCGCCCATGGGCGCGTTGAGGTCGAAGGCCACGCCCGCGAACGCGCCCTTGCCCATGCGGCCGAGGACGAGGTTCTGGCGGATTTCATTGCAACCGCGGATGCAGCGGTCGCAGAGGATGCAGGCCTCATGGTCCACGGCGATGGCGAGCGAGGAATCGTCCTTGGGGCGGGTGAAAAGGCGCTTGGGATAGCGGATTTCGGTGATCCCGGCGTTGCGGGCCTGCATCTCCAGCTCGCAATCGCCCGAATGGCGTTCGCGGGCGCAGGGCGCGGGATGGTCGGCCATGAGGATTTCGAGCAGGGTGCGGCGCGCGGCCATCACCTTGTCGGAATTGGTGAGCACCTTCATGCCGTTTTCAACCTGGCGGACGCAGGAGGCGGTGAGGACGCGCCCGCCCGCTTCCACAACGCAGAGCCGGCAGACGCCCACGGGGGTTTCGTTCTGCATGTGGCACAGCGTGGGAATGGTGATGCCGTGAGCGCGAGCGGCGTCGAATATGGTGGCGCTGGCCGGAGCAGAGACTTCCTTGCCATCAATGGTGAGCTGCACCATCGGGCCGACGAAAGTTCCGAAAAGCGTGCTCATGGATTCGTCCCCACTCGCTGAGCGGCGGCGCGCTTGGCCGGCGCCCCGGGTAGATGGCAGATTCCCGAGGGGCAGGTGCCGTGGAGCGCGTGCGCTTCCACCTCTTCCGGAAAGTACTTCAGGACCGAGCCGATGGGCGCGGGAACGATCTGGCCGAGACCGCAAATCGAAGCGAGGGTCATGGCGTTCCCCAATTCCTCGATGAGGCCGCGGTCGTAGGCGTACTGGCGCTCGGTGAGGCCGCCCTGGGTCCAGCGGAGTAGCAGCGCGACCATTTTCTGGGAGCCCACGCGGCAGGGAACGCATTTGCCGCAGGATTCGTTGCGGAAGAAGGCCACGGCGTTCAGCGCCATGTCCAACATGCAGGTGTCTTCATCGCAGATGACCATGGCGCCGGAGCCGAGCATGGAGCCGGCCGCGGCGAGGGTCTTGAAATCGAGCTTGATGTCGGCCATGGAGGCGGGGAGATAGCCGGAGGAGGGGCCGGAGGGAGCGAAGGCCTTCATTTTCTTGCCGCCGCGGATGCCGCCGGCGAGGCGGAAGATGACCTCGGAGGCGGGAGTGGCCATGGGAATCTCGAAAACGCCGGGCTTGACCACGTGGCCGCTAATGCCGACGAACTTCAGGCCGCTGGTGCCGGAGAGGCCGGCGGACTTGAACCAGTCGACGCCGCGGACGAGGATCTGGGGGACGTTTGCGAAAGTTTCGACGTTGTTGATGACCGTGGGCTTCTGCCACAGGCCGGCCTGCCCGGGGAAGGGCGGCTTGTTGCGCGGCTCGGAACGATGCCCCTCGATGGCTTCGATGAGGGCGCTCTCTTCCCCGCAAATGTAGCCGCCGGGGCTGACGAAGACCTCGAGATCGAAGTCGAGGCCGGAGTCGAGGATGTTTTTGCCGAGCAGGCCCTGATGGTAGGCGCGCTCGATCTCCTCCTTCATGATGTGTTCCTGGTGCTCGTATTCGTGGCGGATGTAGAAGATGCCCTTTTTCGCGCCGGTGCAGATTCCGGCGACGGCCATGCCCTCGGCGACGAGGTGCGGCAGATGGGTGATGATGAAGCGGTCTTTGATGGTTCCGGGCTCGCTCTCGTCCGCGTTGCAGACGATGTATTTCTCCGGGTCGCCCATCCTGCGGACGAGCGACCACTTCATTTCCGTGGAGAAGCCTGCGCCGCCCATGCCGCGCAGATCGGCGGCTTTGAGGGAGGCGAGAACGCCGTCCACGTCCTTGGATTTGAGGAGCCAGCGAAGAGCGCCGTAGCGCTTGTCGGGCGGATAGGGGTCGGATTTGCACTCCACGTGAGTGTGCGGTGGATGCGGCTCCTGGAGCGCTTCGCCGGAGATGGCCCGTGTGATGAGCAGATCCACGGTTGCTTCCGTCATGGCCGGGAAAATCTGATCGTTCACGGTGACGGCGGGAGCCTGGTCGCAGCGGCCCAGGCAGGAGACTTCGCGGATGGTGACTTCCGAAGCGCCCATGCCGGCGTAACGGCGCGCGAGCGCTTCGCGCAGCTCGCAGGCGCCATTCAGATTGCAGGACATGTCCATGCAAACGCGGACATCCGCCTTGGGCGGGGGCGCCAGACGGAAAAGCTGATAGAAGCTGGCCACACTGTGAATCTGGTAGAGGGGCGTGCCGGTGCGCTGCGAAAGGGCGTGCAATTCGTCGGCAGGAAGGTACCCGTGCCGGCCCTGAATGGCGCGAAGATCGTCCCAGATCACCGTGGCACTCTTTCGGCCCTGAAAATCCGCCCGGGCTGCGGCCGCCGTTGGAGCAACCGATCCCGGCGGCCTTGCTGGGCGAGGATAGTAGCGATTCACCCGCCGGATGTCCATAGGCGGAGAAGAGAATTTCGAGAGGCGGGGAGGGCGGGCCAGGCGGAAGGGGAGGCGACGGGCTTGGGCGAAAATCGGCAACTCGGCTGCTGTCCACCATTGACACTAGAGCGGTCAGGGGGTATAAGCACAGCCACCTGATGCCGGAAGTGCGAGCAGCCCGGTGGCCGGTTCCGGGCGCCGCGGCGCCAGGTAGCGGACAATAACGAGTGCGCCCTCTGCGTCCCGCGACCATCGCTGTGCTAATTCTGTTCGCCCCGGCGGCTTTTGCCGGTCCGGGAGGAACTCCCCCGCAGGCTCGCGCGTCTGGCGCGCAGGACGTGGGGCAATACTCGGGGCCGGGTTCGTGCAGCGCGACGAGCTGCCACGGGGCCATCCGGCCGCGTGAGAATAGCCGCATCCTGCAAACCGAATACAGCACCTGGGTAGTAAAGGATAAGCACAGCCGCGCCTACCTGGCGCTCACCGGACAGGTGGGCGAACGGATGGCGCGGATATTGAAATTGAACACGAAGGCGGAAGAGGCGCCAAAATGCCTGGTGTGCCATTCGCTTTCCGTGCCGGCGGAAAAACGGGCGCGGACATTTGAGCTGAGCGAAGGGGTGTCGTGCGAGAACTGCCACGGCCCGGCGGGAGGCTGGCTGGGCGGGCATACCACGCGCGGGTGGACACATAAACAATCGGTGGACCTGGGGATGATCGACACCCGGAGCCTGATCCAGCGCACGGACAAATGCCTGACCTGCCACCTGGGCACGCCGGACCAGTTTGTTGACCACGAGATGATCGCCGGCGGACATCCGGACCTTTACTTCGAGCTGGATTCGTTCTCTGCGGCGATGCCGCGGCACTGGAAGGTTCCGCGGGAAAGCGAGGCGGGGAAGCCGGCCGAAGACGTGGCCTGGCTGGGAATGCGGGAATGGAGCGCGGGACAGGCCGAGCAACTAAAGGCCGAGCTGGTACGTGTTTCGTGGCGCGCGAAAGGGAAAATCTGGCCGGAGTATTCGGAGCTGGATTGCTTTGCCTGCCACCACGCGCTGGGGCCCGCCGCGCAGAGCTGGCGGCAGGAGCATGGGTACCCGGCGCGGCGGGCGGGAGATCCGCCGTGGAACGCTTCGCGGTACATCGTGTTCATGCACCTGGCCGGCGCGGTGGATGCTGCGGCGGCACAGGATCTGGCGACGAAGATGGCGAAGGTTCAGGCAGAGATGAACAAACTGAACCCGGACCGCGACGCGGTGGTGGCCGACGCAGCGGCGGCAGCGCCGGTGGCGCAGCATTTTGCGGAAAAACTGGAAGCGTCGACGTATGACGCGGGGCTGGCCAAGCGGGCGATGGCTTCGATCGCGGGCGATGGCGAAAACATTGCCTATTCCGGCGAGCGGTGCGCGGAGCAGGCGGCCATGGCTCTTGATTCGCTGTTTATCGCGTATAGCAAGGAAGCGAATCCCGGCAACGCGGCGGAAGTGCGCGCGGCGATCAACGTGCTGTTCCAACAGTTGGAGAATCCTTCGTACTTTGAGCCCGGAGCGTTTGCCAACCAGATGAGAAAAGTGGGCTCGCTGATTCGGTAGCGCCAGCCTGCTTTCCGCCGTCGCCGTTTTCCCACTTCTTTGATCCGATTCAGAACGAGGGTTCTGGGAGAGGCGCCCGCCGCGCGCAGTGCGCCAGGATCAATTTCCTCAATTCAGACTTACCGTGATCCTCCGCAGCCTCTGGCCATCCTACTTCTTCGCCCCGTGGGTCGCGAGCGTCTCGCGCATCCTGATGGCGACCTGCAGGCCGGAAATCAATGTGAGCGCCGCAACCACCTGAATGGCGACCCGCATTCCCAGCAGGTCGGCGATGATGCCCGAAATCAGCGCGCCAATCGCATATCCCAGGTCGCGCCAGAAGCGATAGACACCCATCGTGGTGGCCCGCCATTCCGGGTGCGCGACATCGCTGATGGCCGCCAGCAGCACCGGGTAAACCATCGCCGTGCCCAACCCTTGCAACAGCGCCCCGCCTATCCAGGCGGGGTAGGCCGGGACCTCGACCGTCAGCCAAATGCCTCCGGCCTGCACGGCCATGCCCCCGGCGATCAGCCACTTCCGTCCCCAGTGATCGCTGATATGCCCTGTGAATAGCTGAAAGATTCCCCAGGTGGCAGGATAGACGGCTTTAATGGTACCGATGGCGGCAACCCCCAGGCCGAAACTGGCGAAAAACAGCGGATAGATTCCCCAAGACATGCCGTCGTTGAGGTTGTTCACTAGCCCCGCCTGGCAACAAGAGAACAGGTGGCGGTCTTTCCAAGACGCCAGAGCGAATATCTCCGACAGGGAGGGACGCGCAGGCGGGGCGGTTCCCTTGCCGTCGATCGAGGCGGTGTCAGAAGCCGGATGATGCAGCTTTGCTTCCAGCTTTGTATGGTGAATGGTCTCCTTGGCGAAGAAGGAGGAAAGCAACAGGCCAGCGATGGCCACGCCGATTCCCAAGTAGAACGGCTGCGGGCGCAGCGAATAAACGGATGCGATGTAACCTGTGATCCAGGCCGTAAATCCGACGGCGAGGTATCCGGCAAACTCGTTCATCCCCAGCGCGAAGCCCCTTCGTTTTGGCCCCACCAGATCCACTTTCATGATGACAGTCATGGACCAGCAAAGCGCCTGATTGACGCCGAGAAGGACGTTGGCGACATCGAACCAAAACCAATGGTTGGCGAAGATGATGATGAAAGGAACCGGAAGGCCGACAAGCCAGCCGGCCACGAGCACTTTCTTGCGGCCGAGAGATTCCGAAGCGTGCGCGGCGAACAAGTTGCAGATGGCCTTGGTGACGCCGAAGCTCACGATGAAGGAAACGATGGCCGTCTTGGAAACCAGGCCGAACTCCTTTTCTCCAATCAGCGGCACGACCGTCCGCTCGAGCCCCACCATCATCCCGACGAAGACGTTGATGAGGACGAGGAGGGAGAACTGTCCGAGGTTCTCGCGCAGGCCGAGGCGGGGCGGCTCGTTTGGCGTGTCCATAAAGAAAGTTCCTGCGTCTGCTTCGGCCCCTGCGGGGCGGAATTCCGCGAACGCCGCGCGGGCCTCAGCTCTCTTCGAATCCGAGGTTGACGGCCCGGAGCTTCTCCGCATTGGCCGGGGGCGTGGGAATGTTTTGCAGCATGAAGCGGACGAATTCGTCCCGGTCGTCGATCTGGAATGCCCGGTTGAACCTCCGCTCGAAACCGATCGTGGACATGGGCTTCCCGCTCAGTGAGCGGCCGCACACCGAGCCCGAAAATGCCCCCGGAAGAATCTCAATGTGGTCGGAAAGCTTTTTCAGCTTCCGAGTGGTCTCGAAGAGTGCGCGCGCGCCCTCTTCCGCATTGGACACAAGTTCCGTCCGGCCCAGGTCCCCAACCATGAGCGTGTGTCCACTTAACAGGAACCAGGGCTCCGGGCCGCGGGTGTTGTCCGTGACGAGCAGCGCGATGTGTTCCGGAGTATGGCCGGGGGTGTGCAGCGCTTGAATCTGCACGTTTCCGAGATCGAGCACGTCGCCTTCCTTCACCGGCAAGAACTGGAACCGCGCGCCGGCACTGGCGTGCAGCACGTAGCGGGCTCCCGCGAGGTCCGCCAGCTTGCGGCCGCAGGAGATATGGTCGGCATGAACGTGGGTGTCGATGACGAAGCGGACTTGCATGCCGTTCTCTTCGGCTACCTGCAGGTAGGAGGAAGGATCGCCCACGGGGTCGCACACGGCGCCCAGGCCTTTTCCGCCTCAGCCGAAAACGTAGGCGGCGGCAACGACCGGGTCCCGGCAGAGCAGTTGGCGGAGAATCATCGGGCGCTCCTTGCCATCCGTCCTCTTTGACCTGGTTGCATGCCCGTGACCAGAGGAAGTCCCCGGGCGCGCCAATCGTGGACGCTGCTGTCCAGACGAAACGCGCGGAGGCCACGGGAGCGCAGCAGGAGCACGGCGTCTACAGCGAGCACACAGTAGGGACCGCGGCAATAGGCGACGATGTCTTTGCTACGAGGCAGTTCCGCCAGGCGGCGCTTCAGGTCTTTCACCGGGATCCCGAGCGCCCCGGGAATGTGCCCTGCCCGGTACTCTTCCGGCGGGCGCACGTCGATGACGACCACCTCGTGGCCTTGGACGCGCTTCAGGAGCGTTTCCCTATCCACGGGACTCAGTTCCCCTTGTCTCTCCAGGAACCGCCGGCGGATCTGCTCGATCTCGGCAATGCGGTTCTCCCCCAAAACCCGGAAGGCCCGGAAGAAGTCGCAAACGAGAGCATCAGCCAGCGAGTAGACGACGAAGCGGCCGTTCCTGCGCGCTTCGGCCAACCGGGCGGCCTCGAGCAGCTGGAGGTGCTGCGAGGTATTCGCCACGCTCATGGCGGTTTCCTCCGCCAGCGCCTCTACTGTCCGCTCGGTCTGGCAGAGCAGGTCGAGCAGCTCCAGCCGTTTGGGACTGGAGAGCGCTTTGCCGATGCGGGCCAGTTGCCCGTAGGCAGCGTCCTTGAACTCCCTTTTTGGATTGCCCGGCGGCTCGGTCATTATAACACTCTATTGAGTACTTGAATCACGGCCTTTTGTCAAGAGCCACTCACGCAGAGAGGGTGAGGACTGGCGGCCCAGTTGGGTTCGGCGAGGACGCGAGGCTCGATGCGGAACGGAACGCTCCCGGGCGTCTGTTTGCCGTATGATTCTGCGCGGAGGAACCGGTCATGACGCCCGAAGAATTTCGCCGGACGGGACACGCGCTGGTGGACTGGATTGCCGAGTATCGCGCGGGAATTGAACGCTTGCCGGTGATGAGTCCGGTGTCGCCGGGGGCCATCCGGGCGCAGATTCCGGCGGCACCACCGGAGCGCGGCGCGCCGCTCGATGCGGTGCTGGCTGACCTGGAGCGCTTGATTCTGCCGGGCATTACGCACTGGAACCATCCCGGGTTCTTCGCCTACTTCCCATCGAACACGAGCTTTGCTTCCGTGCTGGCGGATCTGACCGCCGCCGGGCTGGGGGCGCAGTGCATGAGCTGGCAGACGAGTCCGGCCGCGACGGAGCTCGAAGAGGCGGTGATGGATTGGCTGCGGCAGATGGTGGGGCTCTCGCGACAATTTACCGGGGTGATCCAGGGATTCGCTTCCACGGCCACGCTGGTGGCGCTGCTGTGTGCGCGCGAGCGGAGCACGAACTTCAGCCAGAACCGCGGAGGGTTGCAGTCGGAGGAGAAAGGGCTGGTGGTGTACGCGTCGGAAGAGAGCCACAGCTCGGTGTGGAAAGCGGCGCGGCTGGCCGGATTCGGAAAAGACAACCTGCGGCTGATTCCGACCGATGAGAATCATGCGCTGATTGCGAAAGAGCTGGAAATTGCGATGCAGGACGACGACGCGCGCGGGAAGCGGCCGTGCGCGGTGGTGGCGACGACGGGGACGACGAACAGCACGGCGCTGGACCCTGTGGCGGACATGGCCATGCTCGCGAAACTGTGGGGCGCGTGGCTGCACGTGGACGCAGCCATGGCCGGCGACGCCATGATCCTGCCGGAGTGCCGGTGGATGTGGCAGGGGATCGAGGGTGCGGACTCGGTGGTGCTGAACCCGCACAAATGGCTGGGGACGGGATGCGACTTCAGCGCTTATTTCGTGCAAGACCCGCAGCACCTGGTCGGCACCATGTCCACCAATCCCGCGTACTTGCGCACGGAGCACGACACGGAGGTGAAAAACTTCCGCGACTGGGGGCTTCCGATGGGACGCCGATTCCGCGCGCTGAAGCTGTGGTTCCTGCTGCGCGAGCAGGGAGTGGAGGGGTTGCAGGCGCGGCTGCGAAGGGATTTGCAAAATGCGCAATGGCTGAAGGCGGCGGTGGATGCGGCGCCGGGCTGGGAGCGTCTCGCGCCCGTGCACTTGCAGACGCTGTGCATCCGGCATGTGCCGGCGGGCGCTGCGGAGGGAAAAGAGCTCGACGCGCACAATCTGCGCATCGCGGAGAGGATCAATCGCGGCGGGCGGGCATACCTGACGCCGTCGCTGCTGAAAGGGAAACAGATTATTCGCGTGTCCATAGGCGCCGAGACGACGGAGCGACGGCACGTGGAGGCGCTATGGAAGGAATTGCAGGCTGCAGCGCGGGCCGTGTACGTGTAGTGGCATTCGACCGCTCGCTTCGAGCCTTTGGAGGCGGTGTAACTGCTTGACTTTGCTGCCGCGGCAGCATATATCACGCCACCAACAAGGCACGCAGAACGAGTCCGGGAGAACCAAATGACTTGGACGCAAGTCTACGACCCCTTCAATAATTGGATACTGTCCACATTGGTTGCGGCGCTGCCCGTACTCGTCCTTCTGGGACTTTTGGCCGGGCTGCGGGTGAAGGCGCACCTGTGCGCGATTGCCGGAGCCGCGACGGCCATCGTGGTGGCCATCCTGGCGTTCGGGATGCCGTGGCAACTGGCAGGGTCGAGCTTCGTGTACGGGATGGCGTTTGGCCTCTTGAAGATCGTGTGGATTGTGATCGCGGCGGTGTATCTCTACGACCTGTCGGTGGAGACCGGGCAGTTCGAAATCGTGAAACACTCTGTGGCGGGGATCACTTCGGACCGGCGGCTGCAGTTGCTTCTGGTGGCGTTCTGCTTCGGGGCGCTGATTGAAGGGGCGGCGGGGTTCGGGACGCCGGTGGCGATCGCAGGGGCCTTCATGATCGGGCTGGGGTTCCGGCCGTTCCAGGCCGCCGCGCTGAACCTGATCGCCAACACGGCTCCGGTGGCCTGGGGCGCGATTGGGACGCCGGTGCACGCGCTGGCTGCGGTGACGGCGCTCAACGAGTCGGACCTGAACGCGATGATCGGGCGAATCCTTCCGTTTCTGTCGGTGATTGTGCCGTTCTGGCTGGTGCGTGCGATGGTGAACTGGGAAGACACGTTCGAAGTGTTTCCGGCGATCCTGGTGGTAGGCAGCTCGTTCGCCGCGACGCAGTGGTTCTGGTCCAATCACATGGACAGCAACCTGGTGGACATCGCGTCGGGCGCAGTGTCCATGATCTGCACACTGGTCTTCCTGCGGTTCTGGAAGCCGAAAAAGATCTGGCGATTCCCGGATGAGCCGGAGACGCCCCCGCACACCTACACGGCCGGGCAGGTGGCGAAGGCCTGGTTGCCCTTCATCGTGCTCACGGTGTTCGTGGTGGCGTGGGGCCTGCCCAGCGTGAAGAAGTCGATGAACGCGGCCACGACGCCCAACTTCAGCAAAGGCGGGTGGGAAGTCCCGTTCCTGCACCGCACGGTGAGCCGCAACGTGCCCGTAGTGGCGAAACCGACGCCGGAGAACGCGAAATTCGATTTCAACTGGCTGACGGCAACGGGTACGGGATGCTTCCTGGCGGCAATCTTTTCGGGGCTGATCGTGGGGGTGAGCCTTGGGACGATGACGAAGGTGTTCCGGCATACGCTGTACCGGCTGCGATTCGCGATCATCGCGATGACGTGCATGTTAGGCCTCGGCTTTATCACACGATATTCGGGGATGGATGCGGTCTTAGGACTCGCGTTCACGCGAACAGGAAGCTTATTCCCGTTCTTCGGAGCGTACATCGGGTGGCTGGGGGTGGCGCTGACGGGGAGCGACACGTCGTCGAACGTGCTGTTCGGGGGATTGCAGCGCATCACCGCGGAGCAATTGAAGCTGAGCCCGATCCTGATGTGCGCGGCGAACAGCGCCGGCGGAGTGATGGGGAAAATGATCGACGCGCAGTCGATCGTCATCGCCACGGCGGCGACGAACCAGGTGGGGAACGAAGGGAACATTTTCCGGTACGTGTTCTGGCATTCGGTGGCGCTTGCGGCCATCGTGGGAATCATCGTGTTCTGCTACGCCCACGTTTTCCCGCAATACATACCGTCGGGTTTGACCTTCGTGCACTGATACGGCATGCTGCTACGCAGGACGCCGTGGATGTAGGGGCACGCTCCCGCTATGCGGGATGCCTCTACAACGGTAACTGCGTGTGCGTTCCGAAGGGGACAACAAAACCGTGGACGCGCGAATCCTGCAAGAGTTCCGCTCGATCGTCGGGGACCGCGGGCTCATCACCTCCGCAGAACAACTTCACACCTACGAGTGCGACGGTCTGACGAATTTCCGTGTAATGCCGCTGGCGGTGCTGCTGCCGGAATCCGCAGAGCATGTACAGGCCATCGTGCGGGTGTGCCACCGCGAGCGCATGCCGTTTGTGGCGCGGGGCTCGGGAACAGGATTGAGCGGCGGAGCGCTGCCGGTGGAAAACGGCATCGTGATCAGCACGGCGCGGATGAACCGCATCCTGGAAGTGGATCTGCCCAACGCGCGGGTGGTGGTGGAACCGGGAGTGATCAATCTGGACGTGACCGGGCGGGTCTCGCCCCAGGGATTCTTTTACGCGCCGGACCCTTCCTCGCAATCGATCTGCAGCATCGGAGGAAACGTTGCGGAGAATTCCGGAGGGGCGCACTGCCTGAAGTATGGGTTCACGACCACGCACGTGCTGGGGATCGAGGTGGTGCTGCCGGACGGGACCCTGGTGCACCTGGGCGGCCGCACGCTGGACGCGCCAGGTTACGACCTGGCTGGCGTGTTCGTGGGCTCGGAGGGGACCCTGGGGGTGACCACGAAGGTCATCCTGCGGATTGTGAAGCGGCCCGAGTGCATCCAGACGCTGCTCGCCGCGTTTCCGACCACCCGCGAGGCGGGCGCCGCGGTGAGCGGCATTATCGGCGCGGGCATGGTGCCGGCGGCGATCGAAATGATGGACAACCTCGCTATACAGGCCGCGGAAGCCGCCGTGCACGCGAATTATCCCAACTGTGGCGGGCTGCTGCTGGTGGAGCTGGACGGCCCGACGGCAGAGGTCGAAGCGCTGATGGAGCAGGTGGACGAAATCTGCCGGAAATGCGGAGGCGGCGAAATCCGGGTGGCGCAGAGCGAAGCGGAGCGTGCCCTGGTGTGGAGAGGCCGCAAAGCTGCCTTTGCCGCCGTGGGACGCCTGGCACCGAATTACATAGTGCAGGACGGAGTGATCCCGCGCACGGCGCTGCCGCGAATTCTGGAGGAGATCGAACGGCTCAGCGCCGCGGCCGGGATCCGGGTCGCCAACGTCTTCCATGCCGGCGACGGCAACCTGCATCCCCTGGTGCTCTATGACGCCAGAATCCCCGGCCAGGAGAAGGCGGCCGAAGCCCTGGCCATCCGCATCCTGGAGCTGTGCATCGAGGCGGGCGGCTCCATTACCGGGGAGCACGGCGTGGGCGAAGAGAAAAAACTGATGATGTCGAAAATGTTCAGCGAACCGGACCTGGAAACCATGCAAATGGTGCGCTGCGCCTTCGATCCTTTGCAGCTCTCCAACCCCAATAAGGTCTTCCCCCGAACGCGTCTGTGCGGGGAAAAGCCCGGGCGTTACGAGCCGCATCCGCTCGAGGTGGCCGGGATCGTGGAGCGATTCTAATGTCCCCGTCCTCATCGTCTGCGGGCGCGGGCGCCACGGCCGTCGAGATCGCCTGGGACGAGCTGCGCGGGATCGTGGGGCCGGAGCATCTGCGCTCGGCGTCGCCGGCGGACGCAATCTGCGGCGTGCAGCCGCGCATGGTGGCCGAACCTGGAGATGAAAAGCAGTTGGCCGGCGCACTGCGCTGGTCCAACGATGCCGGGGTCGCCGTGGCGCCGCGGGGCGGCGGCACGAAACTCGGCTGGGGCAACCGTCCCACCCGCGTGGACCTGATCCTTTCCACTGCGCGGCTCAATCACATCGTCGAACATGCCTGGGCGGATATGACCCTGATTGTGGAAGCGGGCACAACCATAGGGCAATTGCAACAGGCGCTGGCGGAGCACGGACAGCGCCTTGCCATGGACCCGCTGTGGCCCGAACGCGCGACCGTCGGCGGCATCCTCTCGACAAATGATAGCGGGACGCTGCGGGTGCGCTTTGGCGGGCTGCGCGACCTGATTATCGGCGTGACACTCGCCCTGGCTGACGGCACGCTGGCGAAGAGCGGCGGCAAAGTTGTGAAAAACGTTGCGGGCTATGATCTGCCGAAATTGGCCACGGGCGCGCTGGGGACGCTGGGAGTGATCACACGGGCCGCGTTCCGGCTGCATCCGCTGCCAGCCGCGGGGAGCGGACGGACGTTGACGTTCCGGGCCGGGAGCGCGTCGGATGCGAACCGGCTGATCGTGGATTTGCAGTCGTCAGCGCTGGTGCACACGGGGCTGCAGGCACGGTTCACCCAGGACGCGCAGGCGGCAGTGGACATACGGTTCGACGGAACGACGGCGGGGGTCGAAGCGCAGTGCGCGACGGCCAGAAAACTCGCGGCCTACGCGGTGGAGGCGGGAAACTCGCCAGAGGTATGGCAGGCACGGCAGGAATTGTGGACGCGGCCGGAGGCTGCAGCCCTGGTGAAATTCAGCGTGCTGCCCACACGAATCGCCGCAACGTGCGAAGCCGTGCACCGCGCGGGGGAAAAGTCGGGCGTGCACTGGACCGCCGTCGTGCAGGGCACCGGCCTGGGCTGGGCGCGTCTGGAGGCTGCGCAGCCGGAGGCGCTGCGCAACGCCATCCTCTCCGCGCGCGCTGAGGTGGAGAAGGATGCGGGATCGTTAGTGGTGATGCACCGTCCGGCAGGGTTGGAGACGCTGGAAGCGTGGGGCAGCCCGGGCGATTCCTTTGCCCTGATGGTGCGCGTGAAACAACAATTGGACCCCCGGGAAACGCTGAATCCCGGCCGGTTCGTCGGAGGCATCTGATGGCTGTGGCTCCGGAAATCGGCCAGGGGGCACGCCCGGCCCCGCAGGGCGGGGCGTTCGACGCCCATCATCCGCCCGCCCTGGACATCATCCACAAATGCGTACACTGCGGCTTCTGCCTGCCCGTATGTCCCACTTACGTGCTGTGGCATGAGGAAATGGACTCGCCGCGCGGCCGCATTTACCTGATGCAGATGGCGTCGGAAGGCACCGCGAAGCTGAACGACACCTGGGTGGGCCACCTGGACGCGTGTCTGGGATGCATGGCGTGCATGACGGCGTGCCCCTCCGGTGTGGACTACGGGAAACTGATTGAAGCCACGCGGGCGCAGATTGAACGCAATTACCCGCGCTCGGCGGCTGCGCGGTTGTACCGGCGCATGATTTTCAGCACGTTTACGAATCCCGGGCGACTGCGGGCGTTGCTGGCACCCGTGCGGTTGTACCAGGCGGTGGGCCTGCAAGCGGTGGCGCGAAAAACGGGACTCCTGAAGCTGCTGCCGAAAACTTTACGATCGATGGAGTCGCTGCTGCCGCGGCTCGGAAAGCGCGAGGCCGTGGCGGAGATTACCCCGGCACGGGGAGAGCGGCGGCATCGAGTGGGAATGCTGACGGGGTGCGTGCAGAGCGTGTTCTTCCCGCAGGTGAACGCGGCTACGGCGCGCGTGCTGGCGGCGGAGGGATGCGAGGTGGTAGCGCCGGCGGAGCAGGGGTGCTGCGGGGCGCTGCTGGTCCACGCGGGAGAAGAGGAGCAGGCGCTGGAGCGGGCGCGGCGGACCATTGAAGCGTTCGAACGGGCGAAGGTGGACACCATCGTGGTGAACGCAGCGGGATGCGGCTCGACGATGAAGGAGTACGGCTACCTGCTTCGCGACGACCCGAAATACGCCGCGCGGGCCCGCGAGTTCGCTGCAAAATGCAAAGACGTCTCGGAGTTTCTGGCCGAACTGGAGCCGCGCGCCACGCGCAACCCTTTGAAGATGCGGGTGGCCTATCACGACGCCTGCCACCTGCAGCACGCGCAGGGGGTGCGCACGCAGCCGCGCGCGCTGCTGGCTCGCATTCCGCAGCTTGAATTAATGGAGATTCCGGAGGCGGCGGTGTGCTGCGGTTCCGCGGGAATCTACAATCTGGTGCAGCCGGAGGCCGCGGCGGAACTGGGCGACCGGAAAGCGCAGAATTTGGCGGCGCTGAAGCCGGACGTAGTGGTATCCGGGAATCCGGGCTGCCTGCTTCAACTCCGTACGGCGCTCGACCGCTCCGGTAATCGGCTCCCCGTGCTCCACACGATTGAACTGCTGGACGCGTCCATACGCGGCGTGTCCCCGCAACACTCCTAAACCGATTCAGGATGAACAGGAGTGAGCCGTGGGAACCTGCGAAAGTCCTCTACTTTCAGGGTGAGGATATGGCCGACGCCGTGGACATACATCGAGGCAGCCAAACGCGCGTCGTGTACATGAACTCCGGAAACGTTATGCTGCAAGACAATCCTGCGCCATTCTCTGTACACAGCCTCGCTGTCCGGCAGTAGGCTCATGCCGGCTTCCATCCTGCGTACCTCGCGTTCCGCCTCGGCGGGCGTCAGGCCGAACCCATTCTTACCCACCGGTCGTTTCATTACGTTCCATAGTTCGGCGATATTCTGCTGAGTGAAATAGAGAATCGTAGTTTGCTCCGCGAGCCGGGCCAGAGCTGCGTCCACCAATTTGTGCTGAGGATCGGAACGTCGCGTCAGGCGCAGGAGGATATTCGTATCCACCAGACACGTCGCAATTGCCATTTAGGCGTGACCCTGATAAATCCATTCGCGGGAGATGGTTTCCGGCAGGGGAGGAATTTTTTCAGAAAACTGCGCCAACGAGTCCAGCCAGGCGCGGATCTCTCCGGCAGTGCGTGGCTGATGAACGGGAGAGGGCTGCTCTCCTAACTGGTGGGCGAGAATCTCTTCGATGTAAGCCTCGACCCGCACCCCTCGTGCCTTGGCCTGCGCCGCGAACTCATCGGGAATTCTAACCGTGATTTTCATGGGAAAACTGTAGCACGAATCGAGGACAGCAACGCACCACGCAGAATCATGCCGACTGCATCAACACCCTCAAGCAGCCGTGCGTCATGCCTTTAGGATGGAGGCGAGGAGCTCGATGGGGTGCAGGATGGGACGAGCGAGAGCGGCGTGGAACTGTTCGGTGCAGGAGGTGCCGCTGGCCACGATGGCTCTAGGCCCCCCCGCGGAAGGCTGTTCGGCAGCTTCGACCTGCGCGTAAAGGTCCGCGGCGACGGCCATACTCATCTCGTAGTATTCCTTTTTGTAGCCGAAACTTCCGGCCATCCCGCAGCACTCCACGCTGGAAGTGGCCACGTCGAATCCGATATCGCGCAGCAACGATTCCGTAGGGGCGGCGCAGCCGAGCGTCTTCTGCTGGCAGTGGGGGTGATAAAAGAGGCGCGGTCCAACGGGCGAGCGCGCGAAGTCGAAGAAATCGCGGGCAGGACGCTCCGATTTTGCAATCAGGAGCGCGACATATTCGAGGGGTTCGAAGCTGCGCTCGCGGAGAAGATCGAAGCGGGCGGCGCCGACGAGCAGGTGATTATAGTCGCGGCGGAAGATAGCCAGGGCGCTGGGCTCGACGACAATGACGTCACGACCCTGGTCCAGGTAGGGCCCGAGCATATCCGCGGTGCGGCGGGCATGCCTCCGCGCGGTGGAAATCATGCCCTGGGAGAGAGCGGCGCGGCCTTCGGGCATCGTATCACTCACGACCACGTCCACGCCGAGCGCCCGCAGCACCTTCAGTGTTGCGAGGCCGCGCTCCGGAAGGCCGTAGTTGGTGTAGACGTCGGCAAACAGGACGGCCTTAGCGCGCGTGCCGGTGCGCGCGGGAGCGGGCAACTCGCGGGCGGCCCGGACGAGGGTGCGTGCGGGGAACGGCGGCAAATCGCGGCGGGCGTCCACGCCCACGAGCGACTGCATCAGGCGCCGTGCCAGGGGGTTGCGCATCAGCCCGTTGGAGAAGCCACGGGACCGCGCACCCCATTTTGCGAACCAGTGATAGTTGGCAAAGAAAATCTTTTGGGCCGAGGCGCGCCGGTCGTCGCCGCGGACGCCGGCAGCTAGGCCGAGAAAGGACGAGAGCGGGGAGCCGGCGCTGGCGCGGTTCAGGCGGTCGCGGAGCACTTCGTTGAGCCAGGGAATATCGATGCGCACGGGGCAATTGTTGACGCAGCGCGAGCAGCCGGTGCAGAGCTCGGAGAAGCGCGCCTTTTCGAGCGGGCCGGTCCCGGCTTCCCAGGCGCCGCCGATGCCGCCGGAATAGGTCTCACCGCCAAAGGCGTGTCCGCCGACGGTCTGGAAATTGGCGCAGGAATTCATGCAGGCGCTGCAGCGGATGCAGTAGAGCGCCTCCTGGAGCGCGGGGTCCTGGCGCATCTTCATCCGGCCGTTGTCGATCAGAACGAGGTGGAATTCGCGCCTCTTGCGCGGGCGGCCGGAGAGGGCAAAAGGGGGATCGTCGAGCGGCGGGCGAATAAAGCTGGTGTAGGAGGTGAGTTTTCCATTGAAGGACAGCGGCAGCAACTCGAGAAAAATGCCCATTTCGCTCTGCGCGGGAATCACTTTCTCCACGCCGGCCAGGGCGATGTGCACCGGCGGGAGCAACGAGGACATGCGGATATTGCCCTCGCTCTCGACGAGCATGATGGTGCCGGTGTCCGCGGCAATCAGGTTGGCGCCGGTGAACCCGACATCGGCATTCAAAAACTTCTGGCGCAGTCGGCCGCGTGCGAATTTGGTGAGCTCCTCGCCGGTCTCGAGCGGCTCGGTGGTGGAGAATTTGCGCTTGAAGAGGGCGGAAATGCGCTCCGTGCTGTAGTGCATGGCGGGGGCGACGTTGTGGGAGGGCTGCTCGTCGGCTACTTGCAGGATGAATTCGGCCAAGTCGCTTTCGGCCACCTCGATGCCTGTGGCCTGTAGGGTGTGGTTCAGGCGGATCTCCTCGCTGGTGATGCTCTTTCCTTTCACCATCAGCTTCGCGCCGTGGGACTGGCAGACGCCCAGAACGTAGCGGCAGGCATCGGCGGCCGTGGACGCCAAATAGAAATTGCCGCCGCGGGCGCGGATGGCGCCCTCGAGCGTCATCAGCAGGTCGGGCAGATTGTTGATGGCGCGCTCTTTGATGGCGCGCGCTTCGTCTTTGAGCGCGTCGTAATCGGAGAGCGCGGCGGCCTCCCGGTAGCGGTTGCGATTGAAGTTCTGCGTGTTGCGGCGCACGGCGGCGCTTTCAATGCCCAGGGCCATGCGAATGGCGCGGAGCAGGGCGCGCTTGTCGCTCTTATTGGCCACGGCGCGCGGCGAATCAAACTGGTTCGCGGGAGTTGGGGGCGCGGCCATGGCTATTCCAGCACCAGAATGTGCAGGCGA
This sequence comes from uncultured Acidobacteriaceae bacterium, assembly GCA_963773835.1. Lineage (GTDB taxonomy): Bacteria > Acidobacteriota > Terriglobia > Acidiferrales > UBA7541 > JOPF136. The sequence goes on along the minus strand of CAVZCQ010000002.1, from coordinate 469,932 downwards.
TGCGGGCCGTGGACGCCGCGGACGAGAGGTCCCATGTCCGCGGTGGCGCTGGGGCCAGTGACCAGAACGAGATTGCGCCGCATCGCTTCTGCCCCGATTCCGTCCGGTTCGAAGAGATCCCGCGGGCGGGAGACGATGCGATCCGCCGGGAGCAACGCCACGTGCAGGGGCATGAGGAGGCTGGCGGTGGCGCGCAGAGGCGGGCCCATGGCGATGCAGATCGAACCGCTGCGGGCGATACCGGCGAAGGCTTCCGTGATGCCGGCGTCGGCGGTCGAGAGCTGATCGTCGGTGGGTTTGGAGATGACGCCGGGAAGGGAGCGGGCGGCGGAAAAAATGTCGGCGGGGAGAAGGTCGCCGTCGGCGACCACCAGGGTGCGCGCGCCTTCAGTGGCGCGAGCGATGGCGGCGCGGACTTCCGCCGGGGAACGGGGAATGCGCTCGACCTTCGCGGCGGCTTCCGTAGCGCGAGCGACGAAGAGATCAATCAGCGAGGTCTGGGCTGGTGCCGCCACTCTCGTTCCTCTTTCTTTGCCCGCTTGTCGCGGATGCTGGTGGAGGCTACGCCACCGGGGCCGGAGTTTCCCCTGACGCTGCAGCGGACGCCGGGACCGCTTCGTCCCGGCGGGTACCGCGCAGAATACATATCAGAAATGAGAGCACATTACCATTCGGTCTGACGCGGCGGGGAAAAAAGCCGGCTGGGGGACTGTTGGCGACGTTTCAGGCGGTATATTCGTGGAGGGCCACGTTCGTTTCGCCGCAGAACCGCCTTCTGCACTGAGGCAGCGCAAATTGGCCGGTACAAGGAGCCCGCGCGCCCATATCGCCTTGTAGCCGGAAGACACACGGGGAATCCTAATTCCGAGGGGCGACGGTCTCGCAGGAGAGAGGGGGACGAATGAATCCGCGTGCATTTCTCGAACGGCTGGGGATCGAACATCCGATTTTTCTGGCGCCACTGGGCGGCGGCCCGGGAACTCCGGAACTGGCCGCGGCGGTGAGCGAGGTGGGCGGGCTCGGCTCGCTCGGCGCCGCCTACATGACGCCGACCCAAATGCGCGAGGCCATCCGGAAAGTCCGTTCGCTGACCCGGAAGCCGTTCATGCTGAATCTATTCTGCGGCGGGCGGGATGGCCGGACCGGGTTCGACGCGGGTCCGATGCTGAATTTGCTGGGGGAGATTCACCAGAAATGGGGTCTGCCGGCGCCGGTGGTGCCCTCCCTGCCTGTCGATCCGTTTCCGGCGCAGCTCGATGTGGTGCTGGAAGAGCGGCCTGCGGCGTTCAGTTTTACGTTTGGGATTCCCGATGCCGAAGCATTGCGCCGGGTGAAAGCGCAGGGAATTTTGGTCCTGGGCACGGCCACTACCGTGCAGGAGGGGCGGCTGCTGGAGCAGGCGGGAGTCGACGGCATCGTGGCGCAGGGAGCGGAGGCGGGTGCGCACCGTGGCACGTTTGCGGGCTCGTTTGAAGCTTCGATGGTGCCGCTGGCGGAGCTGGTTCGCGGGCTGGTGCGCGAGTGCTCCGTGCCGGTGATTGCATCGGGAGGAATCATGGACGGCCGCGACATCGCTGCGGCACTGGCGGGGGGCGCAGCGGCGGTGCAACTCGGCACCGCGTTTCTGGCCTGTCCGGAGTGTGGCGCATCGGAAGCGTACAAACGGGCCATCATGGAAGCGGGCCGCGACACTACGGTGATCACGCGCGTGTTCTCCGGGCGGCCGGCGCGTGGCCTGGTCAACACGTTTATCGCGCAGTTGGAGGGACGGGAGGAGATTATCCTGCCGTATCCCCTGCAGAATGCGTTGACGCGGCCGATGCGCACGGCGGCGGCAGAGCGCGGGGAGGCCGGTTATCTTTCCCTGTGGGCGGGCCAGGGAGTTGCGCGGGCGCGGAGCCTGCCGGCGGGGGAACTCGTGCGGCGATTGGTGGAAGAAACCAGGCAGGCGCAACGAATCGCAGCACAGCGTTGAACGGGGGCTCCGACTGTCCGAGCGAGCTCGCAGTTCCTGCGGAGATCCGGACGTACAACGGAGCGGTGCTACTCCGGGCAGGCGGCGCCCTTCTGCACCCATTGAGTGATGTAGTTGGCGAATTCCGGGCGGCTCAGCGGGGGGAGCGTGCGGCCTTCGCCGGGATTCCAGCCCCAGCCGACCAGCTTGTCGGAGGAAACGTGCTCGATGATCTGCCGGAGGGACTTTCCGCCGTTGCGCGCGGGGTCCTTCAATTGTTCGCAGAGCTCGTGAACCGTGCGGCCCTGAAATACCATCGGCATTTTGGGAGGAGGCAGCCGCCAAACGACCGCGCCGGGCGGCATGTGAGGGCCGGGAGTGTTTTCCTGCTGGTGGCAGGTGGTGCATTTCATTCCGTACACGCCATTGCCGTAGGGGCCGCGACGGACGTTTTGAGTGTGCGGATGGCTGTCGTCTCCCTGGAGAGGCTGGTCGCCGGAGGGATGGCAGTTCATGCAGCGCGGGTGGAAAAAGACGGGCGCAGCGGCGGCAAATGCCGCGCGGGCGCCGGCGTCGTCGCGCTCGGCTGGGCGCGCGGCGGGAGTGGGGCGCAGCCCGGCAGCGCCAGCGATGCAGCCTGCGACCAGCGCGGCCAGAACGCCTGCAGATACTTTCCATCCCGATGCCGGATGTTTCGTCATTTTCCACTTCTCCGTGCCGGCCGCCGCGGCCTGGGCCTTACGCGCTTCGCAGATCCTCGGAACGGATGGGCAGGCGCCGGATGCGCTTTCCCGTGAGCGCAAAAATGGCATCGGCAACCGCCGGCGCCACGCAGGGAACTCCGGGCTCGCCGATTCCGCCCTGCTTCTCCGTGCTGGGCACGATGTGAACTTCGATTTCCGGGCACTCGTAAATGCGCAGAATCTGATAATCGTTGAAATTGCTCTGCTGTACCCGGCCGTTTTCCAGCGTGATCTCGCCGCGGAGAGCCGCGGTGAGGCCGAAGACGGCCGCGCCCTCGATTTGCGCAGTGATGGTGTCCGGGTTCACCACCGGCCCGCAATCCACGGCGCACACCATGCGGTGCACGGTCAGTTCTCCCTGTTTGGAAACGGAGACTTCCGCGACGTATGCCGTGTAGCTGCCGAACGATTCGTGCACGGCGATGCCGCGCCCGCGGCCGGGCGCAACCGGCGAGCCCCATCCGGCCTTTTCCGCGGCGAGCTCGAGAACGCGGCGGTGCCTCGGGGCGTTGGCCAGCAGAGCGCGGCGCAGTTCGCAGGGGTCTTTGCGCCCGGCGTGGGCCAATTCGTCTAGAAAACTCTCGACAACAAAGGCCGTGTGCGTGTGGCCCACCGAACGCCACCACAACGTGGGCACTTCGAGCTTCGGGGAGTGAAGATCCACGTAGAGATTGGGGATCAAGTAGGGCGTGTCCGCGGCGCCTTCCACGGATGTTCCGTCCACGCCATCCTTGATCATGGCCTGAGCGAATGGCGTTCCCGCGATAATGGACTGGCCGACGATAGTTTGCTTCCAGGCGACGATGTTGCCATTGTCATCGAGCCCGCCCGCGAGGCGGTGGAACCAGTAGGGACGGTAGTAGCCGCCGCGCATATCGTCTTCGCGCGTCCACATGAGTTTGACGGGGACGCCGGCGGCCTTCGAAACCTGCACGGCTTCCTGCACCATGTGGCAATCGGGCACGGCGCGGCGCCCGAATCCGCCGCCGAGGAACATGGTATGCAACTGAACCTGATCGGGTTTGAGCCCGGCAGCCTGGGCCGCGGTGAGACGGTCGAGAGTCTGCATCTGAGAGCCGGCCCAGACCTCGCAACTGCCGGCGCGCACGTCGGCAACACAGTTCATCGGCTCCATGGTCGCGTGGGCCAGGTAGGGCAGCTCGTACTCGGCCTCGAGTCTTTTTGCCGCGCGGGCGAGAGCGGCGGCAGCGTCGCCGTCTTTGCGCGCGACGTCGCCGGGCGTTTTGGCCAGCGCCGCGTAGTCGGCGCGCTGTTTTTCCGTGCTGTAGCCGGCCAGCGGTCCATCGTCCCAATCGATTTTGAGAGCATCGCGGCCGCGGCGGGCGGCCCAATAGCCGTCCGCGAGGACGGCGATGCCGCGCGGAATCTCGACAACGTCTTTGACGCCGCGGATGGCCTTCGCAGAGGTGGCGTCAAAACTCCTGGCCTTGCCGCCGAACACGGGCGGGCGCGCCACTATGGCGACCAGCATTCCCGGCCGCTCGACGTCGATGGAAAACGTTGCAGCGCCGTTGCATTTGGCGGGCGTGTCCAGCCGGTGGACGGGTTTGCCGATGATCTTGAAGTCCTTCGGGTCTTTGAGAGTCACCTGGGCAGGAGGTTTTCCCTCCGCTGCCTTCGCCACCAGCTCGCCGTAGGCAGCGCGGCGGCCGGAGACCTCGTGAATCACGAAACTGTTCTCGGTGCGGCAAGCGGAGGGCGCGACGCCCCAGCCGTCCGCGGCGGCCTGGATCAGCATGGCTCGCGCCACGGCGCCAGCCTTCCGGAATTGCTCGTAGGATGTCCAGATGCTGGTGCTTCCGCCGGTGACCATGATGCCGAATACGGTGTGGTTGTAAGCGGGATCCACGGGCGCGAACTCGCAACGCACGCGGGTCCAATCCGCGTCCAACTCTTCAGCCAGGAGCATGGGGAGCGAGGTGTAGACGCCCTGGCCCATCTCCGACTTTCCGATGATGACGGTAATACCGCCGTCGGGAGCGATCCGGACGAATGCGTTGGGGGCGAACTCCGAGGCGGGAGCGGCGAGGGCCGTTTCGCTGGGCGTCAGCGTGGAAAAATGGAGTGCGATCACCAGCCCGCCGGTGGCGGCCGCGCCGGTCTTCAGGAATTCGCGGCGGTTGATGGCTGTCGTGGCTCTCATCGCGCTTTCCCTTCCGCCATCAGCGCGGCGGCGCGATGAATGGCGCGGCGAATGCGGGGATAGGTGCCGCAGCGGCAGATGTTGCCGGCCATCCCCTCGTTGATGTCGTTGTCGGTGGGATGGGGGTTCTCGCGCAGCAGCACGGCGGCAGCCATCAGCTGGCCGGACTGGCAGTAGCCGCACTGGGGAACTTCTTCTTCAATCCAGGCGCGCTGGAGGGGATGCGTGAGGTCCGCGGAGAGTCCCTCGATGGTGGTCACCTTTTTGCCGACGGCGCGGGAAACCGGTGTGACGCACGAGCGGACCGCCTCACCGTCCAGATGCACGGTGCAGGCGCCGCAAAGGGCCATCCCGCAGCCGTATTTGGTTCCCGTCAGGTGCAGATTCTCCCGCAACACCCAGAGCAGCGGCGTAGCGGGGTCCACGTCAACTGTAGAGCGTTTACCGTTGACGACGAGCGTGAGCATGGCGTACCCCCCCCCGCTGAAGATACCGCTTTGATGCCATGAATCAAATGAGGGTGAGGAAAATTCGAGGGGGAGCAGGGCCGGCCGCGAGTGAGCAGTCTCCCGCTGGGGGAATCGAGCGTGTGCGAATATCGCCATGCTGTGCACCGCGCGGATTTCGGCCGGCCGGCTTGCGGGCAGTTCCTTTGTGCTCCCCAGCTTTCATGCGACCATGAGCGGGCTCCGATTGCGCTCCGTGGAGGCTCATGCGTGAGGCAGCCGCGACAGGTTCGACGCAGGAGTGCGCCGGCATCGGGGCGGAAGCCCGCTCGCCGCGTGCGTACGGAGAGCACGAATGGCAAACTACAGGACCTGGCGGCTTTCCTGGGCAGTCCGGATTTCGTGCTTTCGTTGGCGCGCGGTCTTCGGGTGATCGAGGCGTTTGAGGCCCATCCCACCGGACTGTCCGTGTCCGATGCGGCGCAAAGGACAAATCTATCCCGGGCAGCGGTGCGGCGACTGCTGATGACACTGGAAATGCTCGGTTATGCGGAATCGGACGGCCACATATACCAGCTGAAGCCGCGGATCCTGCGATTGGGGTACTCCTATCTGTCCTCGAGTTCGCTCGCGGAAATCGCGCACCCGATCTTGCAACGCGTGGCGGAGGCCGTGCGGGAGGCGGTAGCACTGGGCGTGCTGGAAGGCGAAGAAGTCGTGTATATCGCGCATTATGGGGTGAGACGCGTGATGTCCGTGGGCGTGTCCGTGGGGACGCGCCTGCCCGCTTACTGCACGTCAGGAGGCCGCGTGCTGCTTGCCGCGCTTCCGGAGACGGAATTCCAGGCTTACCTGGAAAATCTCATACTTCGCCCGATGACCTCGAAGACCATCACCGAGAAGGCGGCATTTGCCGCAATGATCGAGAAGGTACGCCTGGAGGGGTACGCCCTGGTGGACGAAGAACTGGAGCCGGGGTTGCGGTCCATGGCCGTGCCGGTGCGCTCGCGGCAAAACGCCGTGGTGGCCTCGATGAACACAGGAGTTCACGCCGCGCAGTTGTCCTACGTGGAAATGACGGACCGGATTCTTCCTGCCTTGAGAGAGGGCGCGGAACTGCTGGGGAAACAAATCGGCTGAAATCGAAGGAACATCCGGCCAGGCACCCGGGCGCAGCAGGGCCCGGCGTGCGAGCTGCTCCCACGCGCATGTGACGCCGCGACCGGACCGCCGTGGAGCCAAACTTCTTGACAGCGCGCGAGGCCATCCGCACACTCGCATCATGCGTATATCGCAGAAATGCGCGGTATTCGCACACTCCGGTCAAGCCGGGTGCCGGACCACACTTGCTCTATTCCGGCGGGGCCGCCCGGGGTGAACACAGCGCGGGAGCAGGCATGGCGGAGGTGACTTCACTTCGGAAAGCGGTGGAAGCGCTGGTGCGCGACGGCGACTTTGTGGCCCTGGAAGGGTTCACGCACCTGATCCCGTTTGCCGCGGGGCATGAAATCATCCGCCAAGGGCGCATGAACCTGGCGCTGGTACGGATGACGCCGGATCTGATCTACGACCAGATGATCGGGGCGGGGTGCGCGCGGAAACTGGTGTTTTCGTGGGGCGGGAATCCGGGGGTGGGCTCGCTGCACCGGCTGCGCGACGCGGTGGAACACGGCTGGCCTCGAGAGCTGGAGCTCGAGGAACACGGCCATGGCGACCTTTCCAATGCCTACGTGGCGGGCGCTTCCGGTTTGCCGTTCGCGGTGCTGCGCGCGTACGCGGGGTCGGACCTGCCACGGTACAACGAGCGCATCCGGTTTATCGAGTGCCCGTTCACGGGGGAAAAGCTGGCCGCGGTTCCGGCGGTGCGGCCCGATGTGGCCGTGATCCACGCGCAGAAGGCCGACCGGAAGGGAAACGTGCTGCTGTGGGGAATTCTGGGCGTGCAGAAGGAAGCGGTGCTGGCGGCGCGCCAGGCCATCGTGACGGTAGAGGAAATCGTGGACGAACTGGGCGCCTGGCCGAATGCGTGCATTCTGCCGTCCTGGACGGTGACGGCCGTGTGTTGCGTGCCCGGGGGCGCGCATCCTTCCTATGCGCACGGCTACTACGACCGCGACAACCTGTTCTACCAGGCCTGGGACGGCATTTCGCGCGAGCGCGAGAGTTTCGAGCAATGGATGAAACGCCACATCCTGGACACCGACGATTTTGAAGAGTTCAAACGGGTGCTCCAGGAAGGGATGGCGAAGGAGGTCCATTGAGCGCCGCGCCGGCATTCACCGCTGCGGAGATGATGACGGTGGCGGCGTCGCGGCTGCTGCGGAATCACGACGTGTGCTTTGTGGGCATCGGACTGCCGTCTGCCGCGGCCAACCTGGCGCGCCTGACGCACGCGCCGGACGTGGTGCTCATTTACGAGTCCGGGCCCATCGGCGCGAAACCAGACGTCCTTCCGCTGTCCATCGGCGACGGCGGCCTGGCGGAAACGGCGGACACGGTGGTCTCGACTTCGGAGATTTTCCGCTACTGGCTGCAGGGCGGGCGGGTGACCGTGGGGTTTCTGAGCGCCGCGCAGATTGACCGCTATGGGAATATCAACACGACGGTGATCGGCGACTACGCGCATCCACGGACGAGGCTGCCGGGGGCCGGGGGCGCTCCGGAAATCGCGAGCTGCGCGGGGAAAGTGATTCTGGTGCTGCGGCAGACAGCGCGGGCGTTTGTGGAGCGGCTGGACTTTATCACCTCGGTAGGACATCTGGACGGCGGAGAGGCCAGAAAGCGGCTGGGGCTGCCCGGGAAGGGCCCGGTGGCCGTGGTGACGGATCTGTGCCTGATGGAGCCGGATCCGGAAACAAAACAACTGACGGTCACACACCTTCATCCCGGGGTCAGCTCTGAGAAGGTGCGCGCCGCGACCGGGTGGAAAATCCGGTTCGCGGAGGTTGTCGAGACAACTCCCTCGCCCAGCGCCACGGAACTGGACACGCTACGGGAGTTGCAGCGGCGCACCGCGCTGGCGCACGGGCGGTCTCCGGACGCGTAGGAGCTGCGACGCCGCGAGCGAACAGATTTCATCCCTTGCTCGAAGTGCGCACGATTTCGACCGAGCAGTGAGCGTTGCGGGCGACGAATTCGGCCCTGCTGCCGAGCAGCAAACGCGGAATGCCGCTATGCCCGTGGGAACCAATGACGATCAAATCGGCGTTCCACTCCGAGGCAGTGTCGATGATCCTCACGCGGATATCGCCTTTTTCGACTGTACTCTCGGCCTGGAATCCCGCGGCCTGAAGGGTCTTTGCCGCGCGTTCCACCAGTTCCCGTCCCTTCTTGCCTTCTTGTTCCAACTCCGACGCGTACTGGGCCGCCATCTGCGGGGGAGGGGCAAAGGAGACCGGCTGGAGCACGTGCAGAACGCGGACCTGCGTGCTCTGCGGCCGGAATTGGGAGAGGACGGCTTGGAGAGCCGCTTCCGAGAATTTCGATTCGTCAACGCAAAGCAGAATTTTCATGTGCGTTCTCCCTTCTGGATCGGCCCAGGATTTCAGGCCCCCGCGCACTCCTGATGCGCGGTGCCATCGTTTGACGGCCACACGACTCCGGCGCCCGGAGTTCCGACGGAGAGAAACGGCCAGGGGCACTCAGGCCGCACGTTCCCTCTCCCATGGCCGATCCTTCTCAGCCTATTTTCCGTCTGCACCGGCCGGAATGGAAGTGACCGCAGTCACCGCGAGAGGTGCGAACCCTCACCTGCGAGATGGAGAAGCGTGGCAGGGGACCCTCTGCCGATGGCGCGGCGGAGAACCCGGGAGGGGGACAGTGGTAGAGCAATGGTAGCGGTACCGGGAATCGAACCCGGGTTTCCAGATTGAGAATCTGGCGTCCTAACCCCTAGACGATACCGCCGCTGTGGAAACGGAAAAATATTATAGCAGGAAGTGGGAGAGGTCCACGCACGCCCAGGGGAAGGTCGCCGGGCGCTTCAGCGGAGCGTTTACTGCCCAGAGCTGACGCACACAGCCAGGAGTGGCTGTGCCACTCAGTCCACGTACCTCACGCCCAGCGCGGTGAGTTTGGCGCGAAGGCCGTAGACGTCGAGGCCCAACTCGCCGGAGCGAAGGCGCTCGCGCGTGCGTTCTTCCTTCGCGCGGCGCTGCTCGCCCAGTTGAGCGATTTCAGCGGCTTGGGCCCGGGGCACCACCACAACGCCGTCGTGGTCGCCGACGATGACATCGCCAGGATGGACGATGGCACCACCGCAAACCACATCCACGTTTACGGAACCGGCGGTTTCTTTCACGGTTCCCTGGGCGGAGACGGCGCGCGACCAGACCGGGAAATTCATCTCGGTGAGCTTTGCAATATCGCGCGTTCCGGCATCAATCACCAGGCCCGCCACGCCGTGGGCGCGAAGCGAAGTGGCCAGCAGCTCGCCGAACATGCCGTCGGTGGATTCGGCGACCAGCGCGACGACCAGCACGTCGCCGGGGCGGCACACCTCGACTGCGGCGTGAATCATCAGGTTGTCTCCGGGATGGCTGAGCACGGTGACGGCGGGCCCGGCGGCCTTCGCAGCGGGATAGATGGGCCGCAGGTACGGCTTCATCAGCCCGCGGCGGCCCTGGGCTTCGTGGACCGTGGCGACGCCCAGTTCGCCGAGCAGAGAGATGGCCTTCGCTTCCGGCCGTTCGATGGTGCGCACGATGGTTGGTTTCATGACAGCTCTTCCGTTACCTGCGGGTAGAACCGCTGGTAGGCCTCCGCGAATTTAATTCCCGACTTTCCGGAATTGCGCACGGCCTGAACGCCGCGGCGCCGTGCGAGATCCGTGTAGTACTCCCAGAGATGCTCCTGCGCCTCCATGGCTTCCATGGCCTGGCGTTTGCGTTCGAAGACGGGGGTAATGTCGAGCAGGACTTCCGGTTTGAAATCGCACTGCTCGGGCTGGTGGGGCTCGAAAGCAAACACGGGGGGAGCGCCGAGCTTTTTCCCCTCCGCAGGATAGCCCGCGGCCTGGGCGTAGATGCGGGTGCGCAGCGTGATGTGGCAGGCGTCCACGTGGTCCAGGTTATAGGGATCGGAGGAAGAATGCGTGAGCACAATTTCCGGCTGGCAACTGCGAAATTCCGCCACCATTTCATCGGCCAGATAGTCGGAGAGCCGCAGGGGATAATCGCCGGCGTCGAAGAATCGGATTTCCGCGCCGAGGATGGCGGCGGCCTTCTCCGATTCGTCCTGGCGCATCTGTTTGACGCGCTCGAGGGTCATCCCAGGCATCTTCCACAGCCGCTCGGATTCGCCGCGCTCGCCGTAGGAGAGACACAGAATGCGCACGCGGCAGCCGCGGGAGGAGTAGAGCGCGATGGCGCCTCCGGCGCGCCAGACGAAATCGGCGGCGTGTGCGCTGATGACGAGAATCGTTTTTTTCTGAGTGTCCATGGGCGGCTCCCTGGGTGATGCGTCAACCGACGAGCGCAGCGGGGTTTTCTACTGCCATGCGGCGGATTTCAGCTGCGCTGAAACCGGCGTCGAGCAGGCGCTGGGCGAACATGGCGAATCCCTCCGCAACCGGGGGATTGATGGACTGACCGAGGTCGGTGGAGAGCAGGCAGCGCTCGGGGCCGGCGCGGCGGATGCTTTCGAATGCGGCTTCCCACGGGGCTTTTCCCGTGTGCATGGTGGTGAAACAGTGCTCGATGAACGCGCCCATCGCGGCCAGCTCGCACTGCTCATCCGCGGAGAGGTTTTGGGAGGGGAACTCGGCGTGCGTGACCACGACTTTGCGCACGTTCATGGGACGCGCGGCGCGCACGAGCGCGAAGATTTCCGCGCGGCCCAGGTGGCCGGTGGCGAGAATCATGTCGTGCTTTGCAATCAGCTCCATCGAGCGGCGCGTGGCGGCGGTGAGTTCGCCCGCGGCGTCGAGGACGGAAAGCGGCGGAGGGGCGATGCCGGTGGCCGCGAGTTCGCGCTGGATTTTGGCCCAGAACGGCAGCTTTACATTGGGGCCATCCACGCGGCCGGCGGTCTCATTGGCTGCGTCCACGGTGGGCATCCAGACGATTTTCGCCCCGGAACGCCCGGCGAGCTCGACGGCGACGGGATTGAGGCCGCCGACGGCATGATTCAGCGTGACGGCGCCGTATGCGGCGATGCCGGGCACTGCCTTTGAGACGACTTTTGCGCGCTCGGCGGTGGGGAAGTAGTGGGATTTCAGGACGAAGCCGCGGAGGCCGCGGGAGAGAAATTCGCGCGCCAGATCGATATCGTCGATGCGGCGTTCGATGACGTCGGGCGCGACGTGGACCTGGAGATCGTATGCGCCTTCGAGTGCTTTCCAGGCGGCATCGCTGACGGTGGCGGAGGCGGCGTCGGGGGCGTGGCTGGTCATATCCGGTTCACTCCGAATCGAGGCGCAGGATCGCCGGGCCGGGCTCCGCACTGTAGAGCGATTCGACGAGCGCGGCGCGGTGATCGAGCACATTACGCTGGTTGATCGAGCCTTTGTCCGTGATCTCTCCTGCGTCGAGCGAGGGCGGCTCTTCGAGCAGTAGGGCGCGGACCACGCGGTTCGAGCTGCCCGTGGCGGTGAGCGCAAACCCGCGCAGCAGAGCGCGGAACCGCCCGCGCACCGCCTCGTGCCGCAGCACGCGCTCCGGAGGACATCCGGCCTCCAGCCCCGGGCAGAGCGAGCGGCATGCGTCCGGATTCGCGAAAATCATCATGGTGATTTCGTCCCGGTCGTGGCCGGCGATCACCACGTCGCGTACCAGCGGTGCGAAATGGGCCATCACGCGCGCGCGCAAAGGTCCCACGCTCACCCAGGTGCCGCTGGACATCTTGAAATCCTCGGCGAACCGGCCATCGAAGAGAAAGCCTTTGTTGACGTCGGCCGGATCGATGAATTTGATGGCGTCGCCGAATTTGTAGAAGCCGTCTTCGTCGAACGCGCGCGCGGTGAGTTCGGGCTGGCGCCAGTAGCCGGGAGTGACGTTGGGCCCGCGGACACGCGCTTCGAGTTTGTTCTCGCGCGGGGCGAGCTTCAGCTCCACGCCGGGGACGGGAATCCCGATGATGCCGGCGTGGTCGGTCTCCCAGGTGGTCTGGATGGCCATGGGCGCGGTTTCCGTGGCGCCCAGTCCGGTGGCCATGATGATGCGTTCGCCGCAGGTTTCCTCCGCGAGCGCGCGATAGGCATCCCAAATGTGCTGGGACATCCCGGCCGCGGCGTAGAAGAGCAGGAGCAGGCGGGCGAAAAACGTTTCGCGCAATTTCGCGTCGGTACGCAGCGGGGTCAGCAGATCCTCGTAGGCGCGCGGGACTCCGAAATACACGGTGGTGGGAATCTCGCGAAGGTTGCGGATGGATTCCGTGAACGAAGGCGTCCCAGCTTTGCCGTCGTCGATATAGAACGTCCCGCCGTTGTAGAGCGCCACGCCGATATCGTGATTGCCGCCGAACGTGTGATTCCACGGCATCCAATCCACCAGCACGGGCGGCTCGTCCTGGAGGAACCGGAACACCTGGCAGATCATCTGCTGGTTGCTGCAGAGCATGCGGTGGGTGTTGATAACCGCTTTGGGCCGGTCCGTGGAGCCGGAAGTGAACAGGAATTTCGCCGGACTGCCCGGATCGATGCGGGAGTGGGCTTCCTCCACCGCGCTCGTCGCGGTAGTCGCCAGCAACTCTGCCAGGAGCGTGCAGCGCCGGCCTTCCACCGGCGAGTGCGTCACCACCACTTCCGTTTCCGTCGGAATCACGGTTTCGATGGCGCGCGCGAAACGCTGGCCGCTCGCGGCGACCACCAGCCCGGGCGTGAGCAGCGCGAGCGAGTGGCGCAGCTTCGCCAGATCCGTGGAGACCAGCGAATAGACGGGCGAAAGACTGGCAGTGGGAATTCCGGCGTGCTGCCCGGCGAGCATCAGCAGGAGATGTTCCAGGTCGTTCTCGGAAAGGATGGCCACAGGCCGTTCGGCGGAGAGGCCGCGATCGAGCAGCGCCTGTGCGAGGCACCGGATAGAGGCGAAAACCTGGCCGTAGGTGAGGCGGCGCCACTCGCCGCGCGCATCACGTTTGGCAGCGCAGGCGCGGCCAGGATCGAGAGCGGCCCAGTGCGCCACGCGATCGGTCAGCACGCGGGGATAGGGTTCCAGGGCTTCGTCGGGCCGGACGAACATGACCCCATCGGCCCGGCGCTCGACGGTGGCGCCTGAGGTGCGCATGCGCGCCTGGCGCACGCGGCCGGATGGCGCGTGCGATTTTGCCTCCGGACGGGCGACCGCGCCGTGCGCGGGATTCGTGGATTGCACGTTTGCTGGTTCGCTCATCGAGGTGCCGTACGGCGTCCCGGTTTCGACCGCGCCGCTACTTCATCGCCGCGCCCAGGTGCGCCGACAGGGTGCCGGACGTGACGGTCCAGCCGAAAAACGACTCCACATTGTACATCGTGGCCTCCTGGAGGCTGGGCGGGCCGGCCTGCAGCGTGCAATCGGCCACTAACACAGGCCAGTATTCGAGGAAATAGGCGTCGCGGAGAGTGGATTCGACGCACACGTTTGTGGCGATGCCGGTGAAAAACAGCGTGCGGATGCCGCGGGCGCGAAGCTGGGCGTCGAGCGGGGTCCCGGCGAAACCGCTGTAGCGCGTTTTGACGATGACGAGGTCGCCCGGCTGCGGCGCGAGTGCGTCCACCAGCGCGAAGTCCCAGGTACCTTCGGTGAGCAGCTTCCCTTTCCATTCCTCGCGCCTGCCCATCAGGCACATGGCCAGCTCTTTTCGCGGATTGGGAGAGCCGGGCCCGCCGGCGTTCGAGAGGTCGGGCTTGTAGCCCATTTGCAGGTACACGACGGGCAGCCCCGCCGGACGCGCCGCCACGAGTAGGGCGCGGATTGCGGCGACGACCCGCGCGGCGCCGGAAATTTCCACGCCGGCGAGGTCCAGCATGCCGCCTCGCGAGGCGAAGGCATTCTGCATGTCCACGACGACCACGGCGGACGATTGGAAATCCACGTCGAGCGGTTCGGGTTTCGCTTCGAGTTTCGGCATGGAGCGGCAGTCCCGACAGGCTAGCTTTCGTAGAGCCTTTTCACCAGTTGCCCTTTCATTTCGAACCGCGGCAGCGTGCCGGGAGGCACGAGCTGCACGGAGGAGGAGACGGTGAGGATGGCTTTGATTTTATGTTCGATTTCGGCCTGCAGGCCGCTGGGCGGGTCGTCGCCGTCACCGAATTCGGCGACGATTTTCAGAGGCGGCCTCACCCCGGGACCGGGCTCCTCGAGCAGGATTTGTACCTCGCCGGTGGTGCGCGGCCGGAAACTGGACACCACGTCGCGGACGGCGGAAGGGAAGACGTTGACGCCGAGTACGATCAGCATGTCGTCCGTGCGGCCCACGCAACGCAGCTTGAATCCGGTGCGGCCGCATTCGCAGGAAGTGCCCAGGACGGTGACGCGGTCGCGGGTACGGAAGCGCACCAGGGGGACGCATTCGCGTTCCAAGCTGGTGTAAACCAGCTCGCCGGAGACGCCCTCTTCGATGGGCAGCACCTGTTCGCTTTCGGGATCGATGATCTCCACGCAGACGTATTCCTGGCCGTTGTAATGCATACCGCACTGCTTGCGGCATTCGGCAAAAATGATCGGAATCATGTCGGCATTGCCGAGGCCTTCCGTCACGCGAGCGCTCCAGGACTCCTGGATTTTGGCGCGCACGGACGGAATGCCGCCGCCCGGCTCGGCGCCGCACACGATTTTCTCGATGCCCAGCTCGCGGGGATCCATCTTCTCCACCCGGCGGACGTGGTCGGCCAGGTAGATGGCGTAGGACGGCGTGGAGTGCAGGACGTTGGCATGGAGCGTCCTGGCGATCATCACGAGCTTTTCGGAAGCGCCGGTGCCCACGGGCACGAATGTGGCGCCGATGCGCTCGATGGCGTCTTTGACGGGCAGCCCGCCGGCAAACAGCGTGAGGCTCGCGCCGTGCATCACGATGTCCGTGGGCCGCACGCCCTGGGTGTAGAAGGAACGCGCGGTCACGCGCGTCCAGCCCTCGGAATCCTGCCGGGTGATTCCCACCAGGCTCGGCCGGCCGGTTGTGCCGGTGGAGGCTTGGATACGGATGACGCTGGCCATGTCGGCGCAGGCGTGCCGCCCGAGCGGCGGCGCGGCGCGCTGGCTCTCCCTCAGCTCTTCCTTGGTGGTGAGCGGCACGCGGTCCAGGTCCGCCAGCGTGCGCAGGTGCTCCCGGCGGATTCCTGCCGCCTTCATTTTGTCCTGGTAGAACGGGGAGCGGGCGAAGACATAGTCGAGCTGTTTCGCCAGCTTCTGTTGCTGGAGCGCCCGCACCGTGGCGGGGCTCATCGTTTCAATTTCGGGATCGAGGTATTCGTCAGGATTCATCGGGGCACGAAACTGAAGCACGCCTCACTGCGTTGCGGTCCCGCAGACGGGAACGCATAGATGTCCTTCGGCCGGAAATCCGGCCGCTCGCGCTTCGGCGAGCAGCCTTCTAATTAGAACGAAAACTTCGCCGAGAATTGGAACTGCCTCGGGTTCATCGCCGTGCGCGGCAATCCGAAATTGGAGTTCGGGGTATTGGGAACCGGGACGGGAAGCAGCCCGTTCGCAATGAAAGCGCCACCCGGGAAGTTGAGCATTGGTCCGGGTCCGATCGTCGCAGCAACCTGCGAGGCGCAGGACACGTTTCCAGCCCGGATTGCCTTTGTAAGGGCGTCGTTGTAGTGCCTTGGAATCGCCGGCGTGGCGCCGCAGAATACCGGCGAACCGTAAACGGAAGTGACTTCGTCCACATTGGCCCGGTTGAGGAAGTTGAACGCATCCACGGCCAGATCCAGCTTCACTTTTTCCGTGATCTTGAAGTACCGCCCCAGGCGCAGGTCCCAGGCGTACAGCGGATCGCCGATATAGGTATTCCTGCCGATCACCTCGTTGCAGTTCGCCACGGTGGTGCACTGCCCGTGAACGGGAGCGCCTCCCACGCGATCCGTGCTCAGGCCGGCGAGGTCCCCGAACACGTTCTCCCCCGCGAAGAGCGTGAATGGGCGGCCGGATTGCAGCGTAATGATGCTGCTGAACGTAAACTGACGCAGGAAGTTCGAATCCGGCCCGGTTGCGGTGAAATTGGCCACAAAGTGGTGGCGCACATCCTGGTTCGAGTTGGCGCGCTCGGCTTGGTAATTGAACTGGTTCACCGGCAGGTTGATGAACGTGGTGAAGTTTCCGTTGTCGATTGAGTGCGAGAACGTGTAGTTCGCCGTGAGGTTGAAGATGCGGCCCAGCCGCTCCAGCGCGGTGACCGTGAGGCCGTGATAGGCCGCGTTCACCACGTTGTTGTTGAAGTCCAGCAGGCCAGCAAATAGCGAAGCCTGCCCAACCGTGCTGGGGGGCGGGCCAAGCTCGAATCCGCCGGGATTGGCCAGCGTGGCGAACCAGGGTCCCAACCCCAGCGGCGCGAAGAGCGTGGGTGTGCCCGAGCAATTGCTCTGGGTGCCATCGGGATTCAGCCATCCCTGGGCATACGAGGGATTGCCTGGTTTGCTCGTGCCCTGCGGACACGGGAAGTTCAGGTTGTTTCCACGCACCAGCTTGTGGGCGCTGACGAAAAGATAGCCGACGTTGAGCGTGAAACCTCCGCCGAACTGGTGGCTGATCTCCATGCTGGCCTGCTCGGCGTAGGGCAGACGTCCGTTTCTCTGGATTCCGCCGGCGCCCACGCCGCAGGCCCCGGCCGGCCCCCCGGGGCCTTCGACACATGGACCGGACAAACTCACCGGGTTGTAGGGCATATCCGCAAGAATTCCGAATGCAGTCAAGGCGGTCACGTTCGTGGTGTTCATTGCTGCGGGATCATTGCAGAAGGGCGCAGGCAGAGGAGGACACGGCAATGCGGGAGTGCCCGGGTATCCAGGAAGGGCGTTGAGTTGCCAACCACCGCCCGCCGCGCCCCTCTGGACCTGAGGAGCGACCACCCCGTTCATAAAACCGTTGGCAGCGCAAGCCGGATCCGCGCTCGGGGGATTGCAGAGGTAGCCGGGGATGGTCTTCTGGTTTCCGGTGACGAAGTAGAAAGTCTGATTGTTGCGGTCAAAAAACATGCCGAAGCCGGCGCGGATTACGGTCTTTCCGTCGGGGGAGTAGGCGAATCCGACGCGCGGGGCGAACGCGGTGTAGTCGGAGTTGCTCGCCGAGTTCAGACCCGATTCAAAATCCCAGCGCAACCCGTAGTTCAACGTCAACTTCGGTGTTACCCGCCACTGGTCCTGCGCAAAGAAGCCCCAATAGCCGTGATTCAGGTTGTAGTCAAAGTTGTGGAACATGTTTGTTGGAAACGCGTTGGGCCAGCCGCTTCCGAATCCGCCGCCCGTGGCTGGCAGAGGAATATAGCCATTGGTGAAGCCCGTGCGTGGGAGCGTGACGCCCCAATAGAGGAACTGCACACCATCGGCTTGCGGAGGCAAGGGACAGGGCGCCTGGCCGTTCCCGATCTGAGGCAGTGGAGTCCCCGCCGCCGGAAAGGCCAGGATGCTCTGCACGTGGTTCGCAAAGCCGACCACGCAATTCTGATCGGTAAAGAGGATGCGTTCCGGCTCGAACCCGGGGTAGTTGTTGTGGTCCCAGATGTAGTTTCCATCGAATCCGAACTTTGCGATGTGCTTCCCCTTCACCCAGGCGAGCGCATCGGAGATCTCCGCCCGGCTTTCGTAAATCTGGTCGAAGGTGCCGAAGTTGTGTCCGAACTCCAGATCGTTCACCACGCTCAGGTCGGGCTCGCCCGTCGCGCCCGGGAAGTTATAGTGGCGGCGGGCGTATTGAGCGAGAAAGGTGTTGATCAGGGTGGGTTTGATCTGGGTGGTCAGCGTGCCTGTAAGCGACTGGTCGCGGACGAACAGATTGCGCGCGCCGCTCGGTGTTCCCACGCCGCCGCCGTCTTCCGTCTGTCCGATCAACTCGCCCAGGTCGCGGCCATCCTCGACGTTGTAGCGGATGCTCACCTGGTTGGTTTTATTGACCTGGTAATCGAGCCGTGCAAAGCCATAGTCGTTGTCGCTGGTTTTCCGGACCGAGTTCAAGTAGCCCAGCGGTGTGCCGGTGCATTTGGCCAGGGGCAAAAAGCAGCCCTCGGGCGAGAGTCCCAAATAGGCCTTGGTGGCATCGAGCGCGACGATGTTATTGAACAGGCTGGGGGCATAGATCGGGGAATTGGCCTGGCGCTTGCCGTCGTAGTTCATGAAGAAAAAAACCTTGTCCTTCTGAATGGGCCCGCCGAGGGTGGCTCCGTACTGGTTTTGCCGGAGGACGTCCGGAGCGGCCGGGGTGGTGGCCGTGGCCCGGGGTTGCAGCAGCGAGCGCGCGTCCGTGGCTTGGTTCTGGAAGTATTCGTAGAGCGAGCCGTGGAAGTCGTTCGTCCCGGATTTGGTGACGATGTTGACGATCCCGCCGAGAGCGCGGCCGTATTCGGCGCCGAAGCTGTTGTTCACCACGCGGAACTCTTGCACGGATTCCTGCGGCGGCGTGGCGCGCTGCACCCCGGTGAGCATGTTGGTGTAGTCGGCGCCGTCCACGGTCACCTGATTGTTGAAGGAGCGCTGGCCGCCAAAAGAGATCTGGGTGGTCTCATAGTCGGTGAACGTGGTTCCGAGAGAGGTGCGGCTGGTGGCCACGCTGGGGGTGAGGAGGGCGAAGTCGGTGAACAGGCGGCCGCTGATGGGCAGCGAGTCGATCTGGTGGGTTTGGATCACCTGGCTGATCTCGGTCTTTGTCGGCTCGATGGTGGGAATTTCCGTGGTGACCACCACCTCTTCGCCCTTTGCGGCGATCTTCAGCGTCACGTCGTTCGTGGCGGACTGGCCCACGGTGAGGACGACGCCCTTCTGGATGTGGTTGGCGAAGCCCTTGGAAGACACCTTCAGCTCATACCGTCCCGGCGCGAGATTGGCGAAGGCATAGAAGCCTCTCTCGTCCGCGGTGGTGGTGAAGCTGCGGTTGGTATCCACATCGCGAATGGAAACCGCGGCGCCGGCCACGGCGCCTCCGTTTTCATCGCGGACCGTGCCGCTCAATTGCGCGGCGCTGACGGCAACCTGGGCGGAGGCGGGAGCCACGCAGCCAAGCACGAGCGCGAAACCAAGCACAATCGCCAGTACGTGAGATCGCCGCATGGATCACCCCTTTTCGAGGGTTAGCTCTACGGGACATCTAAAAAGCGAATGCGATGGATAGACCAACCCCCGGTCCGTGTAGCTGTAACGCGAGGGCTGGGGGAAGTCAAGCCTCTAATCGGGCAGCCGTGCGGTTATCGCTCTCACCCCGTTTGCCCCGCCTTCCCCTGTGCTACAGTAGCCGCGCGTGCTGCTGTTCTCCGCCTCCAGCGCCGCGGTTCATCCCGGCGGACCGGGGGTTCGCCCGGGGAAGGGAATTCGTGGCGGCCGGCTGTGATCCGTAATCCTGGCTCCATGTCCAGACCAGTTCTGTCCGGCGCTTCTTTGTGTTTCGCCTTGATGGTCTGCGCCACCCCGCTCTTTTCGCAATCGGTGCGCGTGGAGGGCGCCGTACGCGACGCTTCCGGGGCCCCGGTGGAGGGCGCGGCGGTGAACTTGAAGACCGCGAAATCCTCTGCGTCGAGCACAACGGATTCCACCGGCGGATTTCAATTCGACAACGTGGCGGAAAGCCGCGGAACGATTACGGCTTCCGCGGCGGGCTTTGCGGCCGCAACGCGCGAGTGGGAGGCCGTGAGCGGCCGGCCGGTGCGGCTCGAAATTGTGCTCCAGGTTGCCTCGCGCGAGGAGCGGCTGGTGGTGACGGCCACGCGCATCGAGACGCGCCTGGAGGATGTGGCCGGGAGCGCCGTGGCGCTCGATTCCGAGGATCTGGGCGCGACTCCCGCGCTGACCGTAGACGACAAATTGCGCCAGATTCCTGGATTCAATCTGTTCCGCCGTTCCGGGAGCAGGACGGCAAATCCGACTTCGCTCGGCGTATCGCTGAGCGGTGTGGGCGCGAGCGGGGCGAGCCGCGCGCTGGTGCTCGAAGACGGCGTCCCGCTCAATGATCCCTTCGGCAGTTGGGTGTATTGGGACCGGATTCCACAGCAGGCATTAGAGGGCGTGGAAGTGGTGCGGCGCGGCGAGTCGAGTCTCTACGGCGGCGACGCGTTGAGCGGCGTGATCCAGTTTCTCACGCGGCAGCCGCAGGCGCCGGATGCGGCGCTGGAGTTTTCCTACGGCTCGGAAGAGACTCCGGATTTTTCGTTCTGGACCGGAACGCGCGCCGGCCCCTGGGATTTCGCGCTCGCCACGGGACTGTTCCACACGGACGGCTACATCCTGGTGCCCGCATCGATTCGGGGTTCAGTGGACACGCCCGCGAACTCGGAGGCCGCGGCTCTGGATTTCACCGTGGGCCGCAGGCTGGGCGCGCAGGGGCGCATCTTCGGCCGCGGCTCGTACTTCACTGAGTCGCGGCACAATGGCACGCCCATCCAGACCAACGACACGCAGATCGGAAGCGGCGTGGTGGGAGTGGATACGCCGCTGGGCTCCTACGGGTCGCTTTCCGCGCGCGTCTACGGCAGCGGGCAGAGCTACGACCAGAATTTCTCCTCGATCGCGGCGAACCGCATGAGCGAATCGCTGACCGACGCGCAGCACGTGCCCGCGCAGCGGTTCGGTGGTTCCCTGTTCTGGTCGCAGGCGCTGGGCCGCCGGCAGACGCTGGGGCTTGGCGCGGTGGCGGAGGAGGTAACCGGCTCGAGCCACGAGAACCTGTTTTCCTCCGGCAAGCACACCGCGCTGCAAATCTCCGGAGGGCGCCAGAGAACGGTGGCCGCTTACGGCGAGGACATTATCCGGCTATCCGCAAGGTGGACGGTGACGGCCAGCTTCCGGTTCGATGATTGGCGCAATTTCGACGCGCAGTCGGCGCGCACGCCGCTCGCGCCTCCGGGGCCGCCGGCCGTGACGTCGTTCGCGGACCGCACAGACACGGCATTCAGCCCGCGGCTCTCGCTGCTGTACGCGGTGAGGAAAAACGTGTCGCTCACCGCTTCCGTCTACCGCTCGTTCCGTAGCCCGACGCTCAATGAACTCTACCGCTCGTTCCGGATGGGCAACGTGCTGACGAACGCGAATTCCAGCCTGAACGCGGAACGGCTGACCGGTGGAGAGGCTGGGGCGACCGTGCGCGCATTCGGCGAGCGGCTGACGGTGCGCGGCAATTTCTTTTGGAACGAGGTGTCCGATCCGATCGAAAACGTGACGCTCACCACGACGCCCTCGCTCATCACCCGCCAGCGGGAGAACCTGGGCCGCACGCGTTCGCTGGGCGTGGAACTGGACGGGGTCGCCCGGCTGACGAAATGGACGGAAATCTCGGGAGGTTATCAATACGTGGCCGCCACAGTGGTGAGTTATCCGGCCGGCGTCTCCCTGGTGGGCCTGGATATTCCGGAAACGCCGCGCAACCAGTTCACTCTTCAAGGACGCTACTGGAAGCCTTCGGGATTCCTGTTGAGCGTCGAGGGTCGTTTTGTGGGGGACGCGTTCGATGACGACCAGAACCAGTTCCTGCTGCAGCGCTTTTTCGCGCTGGATTTGCAAGTGGGACATTCGCTGGGCCGCGGGGTGGAGGCCTTTGCCGCTTTTGAAAACCTTTTTGACCAGCGCTACATGGTGGCGCTGACGCCGACGCCGATGCTCGGGCCGCCCATCCAGGCGCGGGTGGGATTGCGGTACCGGCATGCGCGGGCGAACGAGCAGAGATGAAGCGCGTGTGTGCGCGGAGGATTTTGGCGGGCGAGGCCCCCGCGGAGACGGCCGCCTCGCTCGTCGGGGAGAGGACATGCAGCGGACGCAACAAAGCGGAATCGCGATGTTGGTTGCGCTGGCGGTGTGCGCGGGTTGCAGCCGCGGCGGGCCGAGCGCTGAGAAACGGCTGGCCGCGAAGCCGGCTGCCGTGGACGCGGCGCGCATCCGCAACGCCGATGCCGAGCCGGGCAACTGGATGACCACGGGCCGCACCTACGGCGAGCAGCGCTTCAGCCCGCTGAAGGACATCGACGAGAAAAACGTGGTGCGGCTCTCGCTGGCATGGTCCTACACGCTGGACACGCGGCGCGGGCAGGAGGCCACACCGCTGGTGGTGGACGGCGTGATGTATTTCACCACCGCGTGGAGCAAAGTCGTGGCGCTCGATGCTGCCACCGGCGCTCCGCTGTGGACCTACGATCCGAAGGTGCCGCCGCAGTGGGCGGTGAACGCCTGCTGCGACGTGGTCAACCGCGGGCTGGCCGCGTGGAACGGGAAGGTATACGTCGGCACGCTCGACGGCCGGCTGATTGCCCTCGATGCGGCGACGGGGAAACCGGTGTGGGACACGCTGACCATCGATCCCCGCTACCGCTACACGATCACTGGGGCGCCGCGCGTCGTCCAGGGCAAAGTGCTGATCGGCAACGGCGGCGCGGAAATGAGCGTGCGCGGCTACATCTCCGCCTACGACGCGGAGACGGGGAAAATGGCCTGGCGCTTCTACATCATTCCCGGCGATCCCTCGAAGCCGTTCGAGAATCCCGCGCTCGAGAAAGCGGCGAAAACGTGGACGGGGCAGTGGTGGAAGCTCGGCGGCGGCGGGACGGCGTGGGATTCCATGGCCTACGATCCCGGCCTGGATCTGCTCTACGTGGGCACCGGAAACGGCGGGCCGTGGAACGAGCGCATCCGCAGCCCGCGCGGCGGCGACAATCTCTATCTCGGTTCCATCATCGCCCTGAAGCCCGAGACCGGCGACCTGGTGTGGTACTACCAGGAAACTCCGGGCGACATGTGGGACTACACGTCCACGCAGCACATCATTCTGGCGGACATCACTCTCGATGGGAAGCCCCGCAAAGTAATTCTCCACGCGCCGAAAAACGGCTTCTTCTACGTGATCGACCGCACGAACGGCGAGCTGCTTTCTGCAAAGCCCTACACCTACATCAATTGGGCCACCGGGGTGGATAGGAAAACCGGCCGGCCGATGGAAACGGGAATCGCGCGCTATCCGGGCGCCAATCCCCCGCCGGTGGTGCCCGGACCCCTCGGTGCGCACAGTTGGCAGCCCATGTCGTTCGATCCCCTCACCGGCTACGTCTATCTGCCCGTGCAGGACTCCGGATTCCTCTACAAATCGGCGGAGCACTTCCAGGCGCACGACCTTTCGCCGAACTATGGAATCGACGTGGTGGCCGCGGAAATGCCGCAGGACCCGAAGCTCAAGAAGGCCATTCTTGCATCGGTCAAAGGGCGGCTCGTCGCCTGGGATCCGGTAGCGCAGAAGCGGGTGTGGGAAGTGCCGCGGACTACGGCGTGGAACGGCGGCGTGCTCTCAACCGCAGGCGGCCTGGTGTTTGAAGGCACAGGAGACGGGAACTTCGAGGCCTTGCGCGCCGCAACCGGGGAAAAACTGTGGTCCTACTTTGTCCAGTCCGGCGTGATCGCCGCTCCCATCACCTACACGGTGAATGGCGAACAGTACGTGGCCGTCCTGGCGGGCTGGGGTGGAGTGTTTCCTCTGGCCACCGGTGAAATTGCGGTGCGGCCGAAGCCGCTCATGAACGTCGGGCGCATGTTCGCGTTCAAAATCGGAGGGAAGGCCACGTTGCCGCCGCCCCTGGAAATCGTGCCGCTGGTGCTGAGCCCGCCGGCATCCACCGCCAGCCCAGCGACCATCGCGAAAGGCGACCGCGTGTATCAGACCTATTGCGCCGGATGCCACGGTGACGCTGCGGTGAGCGGGGGCATTCTGCCCGACTTGCGCTACTCGAGCACCCTAGGCAGCGACCAGTGGTTCAACATCGTACTGGGCGGCGCGCTCGAGACCGATGGCATGGTGTCGTTTTCGAAGGAAGTGACCCGAGAGGATGCCGAGGCCATCCGCGCCTTCGTCATCTTCCGCGCGAACCAGAGCTTGTCGCAGGCGAAAGCCGGTGACAGCGCGCCGGGTTCGCGGAAGCCGTAGAGAGGAAATTTCGCCCTTCCACGAGTCCCAGCACCGAACGATCAGCAATGTAGGGGCACGGCATGCCGTGCCCCTACGCGGCAGCCCGTGGGATCAAGTCAGGCACTCACGGGCTGCTTTGCCAGCACGGCTTTCACCGCCGCCACGATCTTTGCTTCGTTCGGCAACACGTAGCTCTCCAGCGGCTCGCTGTAGGGGATGGGCGTGTCGAGAGCGGTCACCATGCGGACCGGTGCCTTCAGGTATTCGAACCCATGTTCAGCCACTTCGCCGGCAATCACGACGGCGGCGGAGGATTGCCGCGGGGCCTGATCCACGAGCACGAGGCGACCGGTCTTCTTTACCGAGGCGACGATGGTGCCGACGTCCAGCGGCGCGAGCGTGCGCGGGTCCACCACTTCCGCACTGATGCCCTCTTTGGCCAGTTCTTCGGCGGCGACCAGGGATTTTTTCACCATCCAGGCGGTGGCAACGATGGTCACGTCGGTTCCCGCGCGTTTTACGTCCGCCACGCCGAACGGAACCACGTGGTCGCCTTCGGGTACCGGGCCTTTTTCCAGCATCAGCATGTAGTGGTGCAGATAGACCACGGGATTGTCGTCGCGGATCGCCGCGGTCATCAATCCCTTCGCGTCCGCGGGTGTGGAAGGCAGAGCCACCTTCAGTCCCGGAATGCCCATCATGGTGTGGTAGAGGCAATTGGAATGCTGCCCCGCCCAGCCCGCAGCGAAGCCAAAGCCGGCCTTCAGCACCAGCGGCACTTTCACCTGCCCGCCCGACATGTAGCGCAGCCGCGGCGCTTCATTGATCACCTGGTCGAACGCCACCAGCATGAATTCGCTCATGTACAGCTCGACGATGGGACGCAGCCCGGTCATGGCCGCGCCGATGCCCGCGCCGATCTCCGCGGTCTCCGAGATGGGCGTGATGCGCACGCGCTCCTTGCCGAACCGCTTCAAGAAAGGATCGCGCTCCGTCATGGCCATGTTCTGACCGTAGAAGACCACGTCGGGGTCGCGCTGCATCTCTTCCATGATGGCTGCGGCCATCGCTTCTGCGAACATCATCTCTCGTGCCATCCGGCCCTCCCAGCAATCGCAGTTCCGTTTTTCGATTTTCGTCCCGAGGCTTCGGGATCGATTTTCGCCTTTTCGCTTCTACGCGTACACGTACTTCACCGCGTCTTCCGGCGCGGGCAGCGGGCTGGCCAGCGCGAACTGCACGGCATCTTCCATTTCAGTCGCCACGCGGTCTTCGATTTGTTTTGCGGCGTTTTCCGCGAGCGTGCCGTTCCCGGTGAGGCGCGCGCGGAATTTGGTGATGGGGTCCCGGGCCTTCCACTCCGCGTACTCGGCCTTGTTGCCGTACACCTCGACGGCTTCGTGTTCCGGGAATTGCGTAGGCACGGGAGGGACGGTGATGGCGTTGCCGTGCGCGCTCAGCCGGTAGAACTTCGCTTCCACCAGGCTGGGCCCCTGGCCGGCGCGGGCCCGTTCAGCCGCGCGTCCTACCGCGTCGCGAACTTCCAGCACCTCAGTGCCGTCCACAGTCTCGCCAGGGATGCTGAACGCTTCAGCTTTCTTGGAGAGCGGATCGCCGGCCATTGCGTTAGCATCTTCCAGGCTCACATGCGTGTACGCCTGATACTGGTTGTTTTCGAGCACGTACACCACCGGAAGTTTCCAGATGGCCGCCAGGTTCAGCGATTCGTAAAACGCTCCCTGCTTCGTGGCCCCATCGCCGAAAAAGCAATACACTACCTGCCCGGTTTTTTTTACCTGTGCGGTCAGCCCGGCTCCGGTGGCGTGAGCGATGCTTTGCGCGATGATCCCCGAGGTGCCGGGGAAATGCCGCGCAGGATCGGCGAGGTGCATCGAGCCGCCAAAGCCTTTGCACACGCCATCACTGCGCATGTAAATCTCCGCCATCAGATTGCGCGCGGGCGTGCCCAGCACCAGCGGATAGCCGTGGCAGCGGTAGCTGGGCATCACCAGGTCGTTTTCGCCCCGCGTGGCCAGCGCGCCCACGATAGCGCCCTCCGCGCCGTCCGCCAGGTGCGCGTGGCCGCGGATCACGCCGGGATGCTCGGCGAATGTCCGCTTCACGCGCTCCTCGAATTCCCGGATGCGGAGCATCTGGGTGTACATCCAGATCAGCCGCTCTTTGCTCAATTCTTTTCCCTTGCCACCCATTTCAACCTCCTATAGCGAGCGACTGTTCAGTGGGGCACGGCATGCCGTGCCCCTGCCACGTCAACGCACGCTTGGATCTACTCGATCTCGCACAATGGATCGCCGACGGGCACTTCGGCCTTCTCCTGCGCGAGGATTTTCAGCAGCCTGCCGTCCACCGGCGAATCCAGCTCGTAGCTCACCTTTTCCGTTTCCAGCTCGACCACGGCTTCGCCTTTGCGGATGGTGTCGCCCTGGCGCTTCAGCCAGCGGACCACGCTGACTTTGCTCGTGTTCATTCCTCCGGTCTTGGGGACCTGCAGGACCGTGATGCTGATGGCAATATCCTTTTCCGCCGCCACTGTGGCAGCCTCAATCGAAGACCGCCGTCTTGCGGCCGTAGGCGAGCACGCGATGCTCCAGATGCAGGCGCACGGCGCGTGCCAGGACCACGCGTTCCAGGTCGCGTCCTTTTCGCTTCAGGTCTTCCACCGTATCGCGATGGCTCACGCGCACCACGTCCTGCTCGATGATGGGCCCATCATCCAGCTGGTCGGTGACGTAATGGCTGGTGGCCCCGATGAGTTTCACGCCGCGCGCGTGCGCCTGCTGATAAGGTCCCGCACCGACGAATGCGGGCAGGAAGGAGTCGTGAATATTGATCATGCGGTTCGGATACCGGGCCACGAATTCCGGAGTGAACACCTGCAAGTAGCGCGCCAGCACAATCAAATTGACGCCCTGCTCTTCGAGCAGCGCCAGTTCCTTCGCTTCCTGCTCCCGCTTCGTCTCCCGGGTGATCGGGAATACGTGATATGGGACTCCGAACTGCCCGGCGAGCGCCCTCAGGTCGGGATGATTGCTCACCACCAGGGCCACCTCTCCGCGCAGTTCGCCGGAGGCGTTCCGCAGAAGCAGGTCGTACAGGCAGTGGTCGTATTTGGAGACAAAGATGGCGATGCGTTCCCGCTCCTCTGAAAAATGCAGCTCCCAGTTCATTTGCAGCGACGCGGCGAGCGGAGCGAACCGCGGACCGATCTCCTGCTTCGGAATCCGGAAGCCCTCGAGTTCCCATTCGACGCGAGTGAGAAACAGCCGCGATTCGGTGTCGATGTGGTGGTCCGAGTGCACGATATTGCCGTTGTGCTCGAAAATGAAAGCAGCAATGCGGGCCACCAGCCCGCGCTGGTCCGGCCCGGAAACGAACATCGTGGCTTTGGCGCTCATCCCCGCTCGCCCCGCATAAGATTCCGCAGCCGCTGCGATGACGGCGTCGCACGGCGCGGCTATCGCCTGCCGCCATCCATTCTCGCCAGCGGCGTGTCGGCCGTCGCCCGCTGGCCCGCCGCGGCGGCCGGCCCCGTATTTGCCGTCCCGCACGCGGTGCTCTGTGGCGCCGGGTGGATGCTCACCAGCGCATGCTCGTGTCCGGGCCGGTTGTCGCGCCCGAGAAAATAATTGATCCAGGAACTCGTGCCCGTGAGCGCGCGGTCGGGCGGCGGAATGTACGTGCTCAGCTCATCCACGCGATGTGCCGCCGCGGCGCGTTCGTACACGCCCACCCAGATGCACGGTTTGTCCACCACTTCGCACCGCCCGTTGGAGGTGCCGCCGCAGGGGCCGTTGCGCAGATGTTTGGGGCAGGTTTGCGGGCACACGTATTCCAGGTGGCCCAGCACGCAGTTGCCGCATGCCTCGCAGCCGAACAGTGGACGCTTCAGCGCGAATTCCGCGCGTTCTAGGCCGCGCGCCATCGCCGGCCTGCGGTCGAACCAGCCGAGCACGGCGGCAAGGCTCCGGCGCAAATGGCCGTCGGAGCGGACATCGAAAGTTCTACCCATCGCGTCCAGAACGCGGGGGACCGTGCCGCGCGGCGCGGGCGGTTTCGGTGCCGACCTGCCGAGATAGAAGCCGTTCTTCGGCGCGTACGTCAGCTCTTCGGCAAATTCCTCCCAGCGCGCCGCCAGCGCCTCCGACCGTTTGATGATCCAGCGGATGTGGTCCGCCTGATGGTCGCCGCCCAGATACGCGCCGCCGTAGCCGAGGCCGCGCAGGATGGCCACCATGTGCGCAGCGCGTTCCAGCCGCGCCGCCGCGCCTTTGTCCGCGGCCTGGGTCTCCTCGCGGATGCGGGCCGCCAGCTCCGGCGCCACCCAGCACCCCGGCGGCTCGCCCTTCGTCATTTTTTCCGCGGCCTTCGCACCCAGAATGTAAACGCTGCCCAGCACGGGCTTCGTAATGCCGCGTTCCGCCAGAAACTGCCGCAGCTCTCGGAATTTCCGCGCGTCGTAGCCGAGCTGCGTGATGGCGTAATCCGCGCCGGCCGTGAATTTCTTTTCCAGCTTCAGATACTGGTAGCGGCAATCGGCTTCCGTGTATTTGAACGGAGAGACGGCCACGGCAATCCAGAAGGCCATGCCGTTGCGCCGCAGCTCGTCCATCATGCGCACGAGCTGTACCGAATCCAGATCGAACACCGGCGGAGAAGCCTTCGCATCGCCCGTTTTCGGGTAATCGCCGGTCAGCGCGAACACGTTTTCGATGCCCAGCGCGTGCAGGTCTTCAAGCGCGCGCCGCGCCGCGCCCACGTCGCGATTGACGCAGGTGAGGTGGATGTTGGGAGTAAGGCCTCGGGCGCGCGCCGCGGTGCCCACGCGGATGGGGTCGTGGCCCATGGCCCCACCGGCGTAGCTCGTGATGCTGCCTGCCACCACTCCGGGAACGCGCGCCAGTTGCGAGGCCACTTCGAGCAGGCGCGATTCGCGCGTCAGCCGGCTGGCCACCAGCTCCACCACGTAGCAGAACCGGCCGCCTGTCAGCGCCTCCCGCAATGGATTCGGCTGGAGCATCTCAGCGTCCCAATTCTTTGCGGACGATCCGCGTCCCTTCCACCATAGCGCACAGTTTCGCGAATGCAATGTCGCGCGGCAGATGAAAGCAGCCGCAGTCGGGCATGACCGTGACTCCCTCCGCGGGAACGAATTCGAGCGCCCTTCGAATCCGTTCGGCCACCATGTCCGGCGTCTCCACCGCCTGGGTTTTGACGTCGATCACGCCCACGCCCAGCTCGAACGGCGGTTTGAATTCGCGGAAGAGGTCCAGGTCTTCTCCCCCGCGGCGGGCGAATTCCAGCGTCAATTGCTGCACCTTCGCTTCCAGGATGCGTGGAAACAGGTAACGGTAGCTTCCCTCCCAGGAAGGTTTCCCGTAGCGGTTCCCGTAGCAAATGTGCACGGCGATTTTCGCGTCCACGCCCTCCACCAGGGTGTTCAGCACCTTCACGCCCCAGGTAAGGTCGTCGGGAAAGCCGGAATAGTAAGGCTCGTCGATCTGGATGACACGCGCCCCCGCCTTCACCAGCTCCTTCAGCTCCAGGTTCAGCGCGCGCGCCAGGTCGGTGGCCAGCGCTTCCTCGGTGGGATAGAACTCGTTGTGGATCCGTTTGGTGAGCGCGTGCGGCCCCGTGACGCAGAACTTCGCTTCGTGGTCCGTAAATCTCCGCAGGAAACGAAAATCCTCGGCGACTCCCAGCGGGGCCATGGGAAGTTTTCCCTGCACCGAGCAGTTATAGAAGTCGTAGTAGAACTTCTTCGACGAGCGGTCGATCTGCACTCCCGGCAGCCGCTCCAGGAAGTAGTCCATCATGTTGTCGCGGCGCAGCTCGCCGTCGGTAATCACGTCCACTCCTGCCACTTCCTGGTCTTTGATCGCGGCTTTCACCGCGTTGTCGTGGATCTCCTCCAGGTCGTGCCGGCTGATGCGCCGCGCGAAATATTCCGTCTTCAGCCGCTCGAGCCATCCGGGCATCGAATAGCTGCCGACCACCGATGTGGGAAGAATAGGCAGGGTCATAGGCTTACTCCCGTTGTGTCGTGTACAGAACGGACGTGCGCGAGCCCTCGCGATAGCGGAACGGAGCGAAATGCACGTCGTAGCCCGCCCGCTCCGCCGTTTCCCGCAGCAGCGCCCCGTTCACCCAATTCACAATCGAGCCGTCCAGCTTTCCCGGGCCGTGGAAACCGAGCTGGTACTCGCTCCACTGGGTTACGAAGATGTCCTGGACCTGCAGGAACCCTCGCGTGGAGAGCAGCGGCAACGTATTCCGGAAACTCTCCAGCGCTCCGGAATTCACATGGAACCGCAAATCGCTGGGGGCCTCGCTCAGCACTTCCTCCAGCCGGGTCAGATCCAACTCTCCCGGGAGCGCTTCCGCCGGAACATCGTCCGCGCACACCAGTCGTTCCTCCAGCCGCATCGCCGCCCACACCTGCTGCCAGAAAGCGACGCCGCGAGCGCGATCGGCGAAATGTTCCGGCCCCGCCTCCAGCAGCCGCTCGATCGAGCGCGGCAGCTCGCGCGCCGGCAATTCGAATTCCTTCGCAATGCGCTCCGCCTCGGCGCTGGGAAGATAGGCGCGCACTTCCACCAGGTAGAGCCGGCCATCGCGCCGGGCCATTTCCTCGTCGGGCAGGTTGTCGTACACGTTGGTCAAATGGATGTGCAGGATTTTGTGACGCAGGAAGGACAGGGTTTGCATGGGGTTCAGCGCGTCCAGCACCACAAAACTGCATTGGTCCATGTGCCCGTGCACTGCGGCCTTTGACCGCTCCAGTGTGGCCGGCGAATAGTCGCCCAGCAGGAAGCGCACACGCGGGTAATAGTTCGTTCCCCGCTCCTGGTCCAGTTTGTGGAAGCGGTCGAGCCACAGCCCCGCCCGCGTCCCCATGCCCACCCCGATCTCCAGCACGAAGAGCTCCGGGGGCAGTTGATTTTTCACTTCCAGGTCTCGCGCCAGCGTCCAGAAATCCGCCACGCCGTCGGCCACGGCCTGCGGATGGTTGGCGTCGGATTTTCCGCCGGGCAGCGCCTCCTCGTAGCCGCGTCCCGTGGCCTTCTCCCATTCCGCCAGCCGCTGCCAGTACAGGCGGTTGAACCGCCAGGCGATGCTCGAACGAAACGGTTGGAAGTCTTCCAGCGCCAGGCAGTCCAGGTTCGCCGCGGGATGGTGGCCGAATCCGGGATTGGCCGGCGCCAGGGCCTGCAACATCGCCGCCCGCAGCGCGCCCGGCGCCGCCTGGCGGAGGTCGATGTGCACTTCGAAGAACGGAGGGCCACCGGCCTTCTCTTCCGCGCAGGGAATCAGGGTGACGGCCTCTCGAAAATTCTGTTTGTACTGGATCCAGTCGAGATGGACGCACAGGCTGGCGAACTGTTCCTGCTCCAGCCGGCCCTCCTCGAGCAAGGACTGGAGGGTGGCCACAATGTCCTGCGCGCTGGCCGCGGAGGATTTCCGTACTAGGTGATTCCATTGGAGGATCATGGCGTTCGCAAAGAGAAACCGTGCGCTGCCGGCCGCCTGCCGAAAATCGAAAGAATGTGCGTATATCGAACGGCGGCCGCACCCCTACCCTTATCAGGAGATTTGCGCTTTCGCAAGCCCGCTCGACTCCACCGCCCCCAGCAGCTCCCGCGCCCCGAACGCTTCCGCGGCAGAGGCAAACCCCGTCTTCCGCGGCGGCTGGTGCACCAGATGGTGCGCCGCGAACGCCTGGACCAGCCCCGTCTGCCGGTAGCAGCACGTGCCGTAAATCACGCACTGGACTGACGCGGTCGTCCCCCGACCCAGCACCACGTCAATGGTTCGCTGCTCGCGCGAGTTTTCCCGCGGCGGCGTGCTCCCCTGGACCGCCGCAGCCATCTCCGCCAGTTTTTTCTCCTGCTCGGCTTTCGGCAGCGGGCGGATTTCCTGCTCGAACTGTTTCTCGGTAGCCACCACCGACTCCATGATCTGCCGGTTCAGCAGGCCGCCCAGCGATTTCACGTTCGCGATCTGGGGATGATTGCGGAACCAGACGGCGTGCGGGAATCCGCCCCAGGGCAGCGCGAGTTGCGTGGTCACCGAGCCGGGTACCACCACT
Source organism: uncultured Acidobacteriaceae bacterium (assembly GCA_963773835.1). Lineage (GTDB taxonomy): Bacteria > Acidobacteriota > Terriglobia > Acidiferrales > UBA7541 > JOPF136. The sequence goes on along the minus strand of CAVZCQ010000002.1, from coordinate 437,520 downwards.
TCATAGGGCTTCGCGCGCGGCCACGGTTTGTACTGGTTCTGCTCCAGATAGAACGCGTCGGTGGGAATGACCGCAAAAATCGTCTGCGTCGAGCCGAAAGTGGGAATGCCGTTGAACATGGTGAGAAATTCCAGGCTATCGATCGCCGCCGCTTTCATGCACAGCCGCGCTGCCGCGTCGCTCACTGCGGACATGAACGCGGTGCCCGGAGCGGCCAGCAGCCCTTTCGCCGCGAACTTCTCTCCCCATGTGTCGGCCACCTCGCGGATCCACGTCTGCTCGCCGCCGATGTCCAGATAATGGCAGCCGGCCCTCCAGCAGGCTTCGATCACCCGCGGGCCGTTGTAGAGAAACGGGCCCACGGTGTTGCACACCACTTTGGCCCCCTCGAACAGGCGCGCCAGCGAATCCACCGAGCCGTCCGTCTCGGCAATCTCGTAGTTCGCCGTTTCGATTCCCGGCACACGGCTCATCACCTCTTCAATCCGTTTGCGGTTGCGCCCGGCCGCGACGAACGGCTCGTTGTATTCCCGCAGCCACTCCGCCACCAGCCGGCCCGAAAAACCGCTCGCGCCATACACCACAATCGGATGTTTGTCGCCCATCGAAACCTCCTCGATTCACTGCCGCGCGCTACCGCGGCATGAAAAGGTCACGAGCCTCCCATCGGCCCGCCGCACGCTGACTCCCGCCGCCCCTTCACGTGCCGGATACCTCCGTCGCCACCAGCGCTCCCGCTCCTCCCGGCGCTTCCTGCTCCGGCATTTTTGCAAACAGCAGCGCGGCCAGCCCCGCGGCGCACAGCGCCAGATTCAGCAGGAACGCCGGCGTATAGCTGCCGCTCAGATCGAACAGTTTCCCGCCGATCACCCCCGCCAGCGAGCAAACCGCTCCCGAGAGCATCATCATCGTTCCATTCAGCCGCGGAAAAGCCGCCGGCCCGAAATAGTTCCCGGTAATTGTATTCAGGCAGATGAACGCGGAGCCCATCCCCGCGCCGTAACACATCGCCGCCGCATCGGCGATCCACAGATTCTGTGCGTTGATGCGCAGCGCGAGAAACGTTCCCGCCACATAAAAGCTCAGCCCGATCATGAATGCGAATCGCTCCGCGATTTTGTCCACCAGCACGCCGCCCACGATCCGTCCGCCAAGCCCGCCCAGCGTGTACAGCCCCATGGCCCACGCCGCCGCTGCCGCCGTGATTCCCGCCACCTTCAGGTGCAGGATCCCGTGCGCCGTAAAAAAGAACGATGGAAACTGGCAGGCAATCGAGCCGATGAAAATCAGCCAGTAGGCGCGCGTCCGATAGGCCTCGCTCGGGATCCAGGCAGGACGCACCGCCGCGACCGCCGCATGCCGCGGCCGCGCCTCTTCCGCTCCTGGGGCCTCCCCGTCCGCGCGCTGGTCCAGGTCTTCCGGGCGTTCCACCACGAACAGCCACGCGATCGCCGCCGATATCACCGCGAGGCCTCCGATGATCAGCCACGCCACCCGGAAATTTCCCCCATTGGCCTCCAGCAACCGGTTGAACTGCGGCGCTCCCACAAACCCGGCCACGCCCCAGGCCGTGAATGCGATGGCCATCGCCCGCCCGCGGTACCGCGCGAACCATCGCGTGATGCATGTGGCCAGCGGCATCACCGTCCCGAATCCCACGCCCGTCCCGATCAGCACGCCGAAACCCACCAGGTATTGCCACGGCGTCCGCACCACCAGCGCCATCCACAGCGACCCCGCCAGTATCAGCCCAGCGCCGATCACCAGCGTCACCCGGATGCCCCAGCGCACGATCACCGCTCCGATCAGCACCGACGGTACGCCGATGAAAAAATTCAGCAGCGTGTACCCCAGCCCGAATGTCGTCCGCTCCATCGGGATCTGCTTCAGCATGTAAGTGTGGATCACCGCGGCGCAGTAGAGCGGGAAGCCCATGTTGAGCATGTCCAGAAACCACAGCGCTCCCACCAGCTTCCAGCCGTAGAAGCTGCGGGCGCGGTTCATTGCCGTCCTCCCGGGTGGCCGGCGTCTGTCGGGGGCGTGACGTGTGCCTTCATGGGCGCGGTGGGCCCTGCGGCCCGCCGCAGGATACACAGGCTGGCCAATATACGCACGCAATTTCGATAACCGCCCTTGACATTTTTGCCGGCGAATACGTACAGTCGCTCCGGCGCCTCCGTCCATGCGCCTTCATAAGGAGCTCACTCCCATGTCCTCCCTGCCGGGCTATCGCCGCCCCTTTCCGGGCACGCAGCCGAATCATTTGCACCCGGTTTACCGCTCCTCCCTCAAACGCGCTCCCGCCCAGCCGCTCATCTATCTGCCCCACACGCTCACGGAGATTACCGGGCCCGTGTTTGGCACGGAATCCGTGGACGTGAAAGCCTGCGACCTGACCAAACAGGGCCATGGCGACCCGCTCGGCGAGCGCATCATCGTGAGCGGCCGCGTGCTCGACGAGAACGGCCGCCCGGTCCCGCGCGCCCTGGTTGAAATCTGGCAAGCCAACTCCGCGGGCCGCTACCTCCATCGCAACGACCAGCACGCCGCCCCGCTCGATCCCAATTTCACCGGCTGCGGCCACGCTCTGACCGACTCGGAAGGGCGCTACCGCTTTGTCACCATCCGCCCCGGCGAGTATCCCTGGCGGAATCACTACAACGCCTGGCGCCCGGCGCACATCCACTTTTCGCTGTTCGGTCCGGCATTCGCCACGCGCCTGGTCACCCAGATGTATTTCCCTGGCGACCCGCTGCTGCCTTTCGACCCCATCTTCAATTGCACGGCGGACGAGAAGGCACGCAACCGGCTGATCTCCGTGTTCGACTGGGAGACCACCGTCCCGGTCCACGCCTTGGGCTATAAATTCGACATCATTCTGAGCGGCCGCGAGGCCACTCCCATGGAGGCGTGAGATGAGCCTCCAGGCAACCACCTCGCACACCGTCGGCCCGTTTTTCTCCATCGGCCTGACGCGCCTTCAGCAGGCCGACCTGGCCGGCCCCGGCGTGGCCGGCGAGCGCGTCATTATCGAAGGACGCGTGCTCGACGGCGACGGCCAGCCCGTCCCTGACGCCCTTGTCGAGCTGTGGCAGGCCAATTCCCACGGCAAATACGCGCACCCCGAGGACAAGCAGGAGAAACCCATCGAGCCGGGCTTCAAGGGCTACGGGCGCATGCTGGTCGGCGACGACGGGAAATTCCGGTTCACCACGATCAAACCTGGCCAGGTGCCCGGCCTGGATGGCAAACCGCAGGCGCCGCACATCGCGGTGTCCGTGTTTTCCCGCGGCCTGCAGCGACGGCTGGTGACGCGCATCTATTTTCCCGATGAGCCGGCGAACGCCGTGGATTTCGCGCTGAGCCGCGTCGAGCCCGCGCGGCGTGGCACCCTCATCGCGAAGAAATCGGCGGGGCAGCCGGGCCTGCTCGAATGGAACGTAATTCTTCAGGGGCCCGGCGAAACGGTTTTCTTCGATATCGGGCTATAGCCCGCAAATGCATCCAGGCCCGGCGCGGAGTTAACCCCACACCCGCCGCGCCGTTTCCACCACCAGCCGCAGCTTCGCCCACTGCTCGTCTTCGGTCAGCAGATTGCCTTCCATGGTCGAGGCGAACCCGCACTGGGGGCTCAGCGCCAGGTTTTCCAGCGGAACGAACTTCGACGCTTCGTCGATCCGCCGCGCCAATACCTCGCCGCTCTCCAATCGCGGCAGCTTCGAGCTGATCAGTCCCAGCACCACCGTTTTTCCCTTGGGGATGAACCGCAGCGGTTCAAAGGTTCCCGACCGCTCGTCGTCGTACTCCAGCAGGAAGCGGTCCACGTCCATCGTGCTGAACAGTTTTTCCGCGATCTTGTCGTAGCCGCCCTCCGCGTACCAGTGGCTGCGGTTGTTTCCGCGGCACAGGTGCACGGCCAGCGTCACTCCCGGCCGGCGCGCCGCCTGGAAGCATGCGTTATCCGCGCGGATGGCTTCGTCGAGCGCGGCATCGGGATCCTGCAGCATCTCTCCGCGGATCCACTCCCGCCATTTCGGGTCCATGTAATAGCTGTACCGCGGCGCGTCAATCTGGATGTAACTCACGCCCCCGGCGGCCAGCATAGCCATTTCCTTTTTCATGATTTCCACGATATCCGCCAGCATCGCCGAGGAGCTCGCGTAGGCCTTCTCGCTGATCCCGCGCTTATACGAGATGGCCGGGAACTGCGTCGCGCTCGGCAGCGTCATTTTGATGGCGCCCGGACAATGCAGCTTCAGGTACGGCAACTCGTGTCCGGTCAGCGGGCGCACCTGGCGCAGTTTGGCGGTGACGATTCCGGTGACGCTGCTCACCGCCGCGGCTGCCGCTTTCCCGCCTTTCCCCTCGTCTTCGGCCTTCCAGGCGCGCGCCACTGCGTCCCCCATGTCGAATCCCTCGACCGCGTCGGTGAAATCGCTCATGAAATTCTTGCGGCGCAGCTCGCCGTCGGTAAACACGTCGAAGCCCAGCTCCTTCTGCTTCGCCAGCACGCGCGTGATGTTCCGGTCCTCGATGGCCCGCAGGCGGTCGCTCCCGGAGCCTGCTTTCCGCGCTTCCAGCAGCTCCTCCGGCCGCAGGAAACTGCCCACGTGGTCCGCTCGATATTTTGCCGCCATGGTTCGATCCCCTTTCGTCCTCGGGTTTTCGTCTCTACTCCGTGTACTCCGTGTACTCCGTGCCTCCGTGAACTCCGTGTTGATGGTTTCCTATCTTCGCCCGTCTTCAAACTGCGCCATGGTCGTCTCGTACGCGCGCGTCGTCAGTTTTTCCAGCGGCCAGCTCCGCATGTCCGCGTTCAGCACCTCGATGCCGTAGGGGCCGCAGTAACCCGTCTGCTCCACCGCCGCGATAAATCCTTTCACGTCGAACTCGCCTTCGCCGCACAGCCGTCGGTGGTTGATGGTGTCTTCGTGCAGGCTCCACGGCGCCGTGAAGGTTCCATCATTCAGCTCCACCCCCAGCAGGAACTGGGACGGGATTCGTGCCACCTGTTCATGCGAAATGCCGAGTTTCACGACGTGCCAGGTGTCCAAAATGATTCCGCCGTTGGCCGCGCCTGCGCCGCGCACCAGTTCGAGCGCGCCCTCCAGCGTGTCGATCATCGCAAACGGCATCAGCTCGAACAGTATCCGCGTGCCGCGCTCCGCGGCCTCCCGGCACAGCGCCGCGAACGCTTCCACCAGCCGCAGCATCGGGCACTTTTCTTTGTACAAATCGCCCACTTTGATGTGCCGCGCTCCCAGCATCTCCGCCGCATCCATCAGCATCTTCCGCGTGACGTCGGATTGCTTCTTCCGCTCGCCGTCGAGAAACCAGTCCATCAGAAACTCCAGCTCCAGATATTGGATTCCGTGGTCGTCCAGAATCATCTTCATTTCCGGCAGGCTGCGCGTCTCCAGCGTGTGCGCCAGGTCCCGATGCCAGATGCCGATGCCCTTGAACCCCGCCCGCGCCGCCGCAGCGACGCGGTCCCTGAAATCCAGCGGGCTCCAGTCGCTGTCCGTGAGAGGCTGGGCTCCCCCGGCAATCGTCCAGTACGAAGCGAGCAATTCGACATTCGGGGGCAACTCTGCCTCCTCCGTGTGCTGCCAATCGCAGGCGCTATTTGTCCTCGTACGGCAGCCCGACGTAATTCTCCGCCAGCGCGGTCATGGCCGCGCGCGAGTTCGTCACGTAGTCCAGCTCCGCCAGTTGAATCTGCTCCGCGAATTCGCCGTCGCTCGAGCGGTGGAGCATGGAAGTCATCCAGCGTGAGAACCGCTGCACCTTCCATACTCGCCGGAGGCAGATGGCGGAATAGCGCTCCAGCAGGTCGGTGCTGCCGCGCGCGTAGAACGCCTCCAGCGCCCGGGCAAACACGCGCACATCCGCTACCGCCAGGTTCAATCCTTTCGCTCCCGTGGGCGGAACAATGTGCGCCGCGTCGCCCAGCAGAAAAAGCCGCCCGTACTGCATCGGTTCCACCAGAAAGGCGCGCATGGCGGTGATACCCTTCTGCATTACCGGCCCTTCCTTCAGCGTCCACGGCTCGTCGGTCGAAAACCGTTGCTGCAATTCCGACCAGATCCGCTCGTCGGGCCAGGCCTCGAGGTCCTCGTCCGGGGCGCACTGTAAATAGAGGCGTGAGACCTCCGGCGAGCGCATGCTGAGCAGCGCAAATCCCCGCTCGTGCCGCGAATAAATCAGCTCGTCCGACGAGGGCGCCACCTGGGCCAGGATTCCCAGCCACCCGAACGGGTAGGATTCATCGAACACGCGCAACTCGTTCGCGGGTATCGACGGCCGGCACACCCCGTGGAAGCCGTCGCAGCCGGCGACGAAATCGCACCCAATTTCATGGGCCTCGCCGCCGGAACGGAAGCGGACTCGCGGCGCCGTGCTTTTCAGCTCCTCCACCGCTACGTCTTCCACCTCGAAGAAAATCCGGCCGCTGGCCGCGAGCCGCGCCGCGATCAGGTCTTTCACCAGCTCGTGCTGGCCGTACACCGTGATGGATTTTCCTCCGGTCAGCTCCGGAAAGTTCACGTGGTGGCTCTTCCGCCGGAACCGCAGGTAAATCCCGTGATGGACGAGCCCTTCACGCTTCATCCGCTCGCCCACGCCCGTCTGCGCCAGCAGTTCCGCGGTGCCGTGTTCCAGCACGCCCGCGCGGATGCGGCTCTCGCAGTGCTCCCGGCTGCGGTTTTCAATCTGCACCGATTCGATCCCGTGCAGGTGCAGCAGGTGTGCCAGCAGCAGTCCCGCCGGACCCGCCCCCACGATGCCCACCTGGGTTTTCATTCGCTCCATGCGTTTCCCGATTTCGCCCGCAGCGTTCTTCGAAATTCAGCCTCGCCCCCGGGAACTTTGCACAAAGCGGCGTTTCACTTCCTGGGGGATGGCCCGGCCGATCAGGCGGCCGGATCCCCTCCGCGCGAGCTTCACCCAGACACGTACTTCGTCTATTTCCGCCGCCAGGGTTTTGCCGCGGAAAATCCGGTGCTGCACCGAGAAACTGCTGCGCCCCCAGCTCACGATGCGCGATTCCACTTCCACCGTGTCGCCAAACCGCGACGGCGCCAGGAATTTCCCCCGCACATCCACGATGGGGATTCCCTCGATCCCGTACCGTTTCAACATCCGGGGTTTGGGCAATCCCGCGCGCGCAAACAGCGCGTTGGTGCACGCGTCGCAATACTCGAAATACCGCGGGAAATAAACGATCCCCGCAGGGTCACAATCGCCCCATTCGATCGAGATCGTTCTCCGGTTCGTCAGCATGCCGGCGTCTCACGCGGGATTTTCGAGCAGCACCGCGATTCCCTGTCCTCCGCCGATGCACGCGGATGCGATTCCGTGCCGCAGCCGCGACCGCTGCATCTCCCGCGCCAGCGTCACGCTCAACCGCAACCCTGTCGCCGCCAGCGGGTGCCCGATGGCAATGGCCCCGCCGTTGACGTTCAGTTTTGCCCGGTCGAGTTTCAGCTCGCGTTCCACCGCCATCACCTGCGCCGCAAACGCTTCGTTGATTTCAAACCGGTCGATGGCCTCCAGGCTCAGCCCTGCACATGCCAGCACTTTCCGGATGGCCGGCGCCGGCGCGATGCCCATAATCTCCGGCGGCACGCCCACTGTGGCCACCGCCGCAATCCGCGCCAGCGGACGCAGGCCGCGCCGTTTCACCCACTCCCCCGACGCCACCAACGCCGCCGCCGCGCCGTCCACGATGGCGGAACTGTTTCCGCCCGTCTGCACGCCGCCGAATGCGGATGGGATTTTCGCCAGCGCCTCGTAGGGCGAAGGCCGGATGTGCGTATCGGCCTCCACCTTCTCGATGCCTCTCGCCAGGCGAATGCCGCGCGGTTTGTATCCCGCGAGCTCGAACGTTTCGTTCACCAGCGGCGCTATTTCTCCGGAAAGGAAGCAGCTCGTCTGCGCCGCCACGGCGCGCGCGAAGCTCGATTCCGCGTACCGGTCCGCCTCTTCCCTCGTGATTCCATATTGTTTCGCCAGCGTTTCCGCGGTCTGTCCCATGGTTTTGTCGGGACACGTATCCAGCAGCGCCTCCCACAAAAAATCTTTGAATTCCACCTGGCCCATCCGGAACCCGCCGCGATGCGTGAACGCCGCAATCGGGTTGCGGCTCATCGATTCCGCTCCCACGCACAGCCCCAGCTCGATTTTCCCCAGCGTGATGGCGTCCGCGGCCTGCGCAATAGCCTCGAATCCCGTCCCGCACACGCGCTGCACCAGCAGAGCTGGCCGGTCGATCGGAACGCCGGAGTAGAGCCCGATGTGCCGCGGCAGCACGTACGCATCGAAGCTGGCCTGCGCCACGCTCCCGGCAATCACCGCGCCCACGTCGCCTGGCGCAACCTTTGACCGCTCGAACACGGCGCGCGCTGCTTTAATCCCCAGATCGATCGGCGAGACGAGCCCCGCAGCGCCGTTGTAGTCCACAAATGGCGTCCGCACGCCTGCCACCAGCCATACATCCTTATAGGCCATGAACATCCCGCTTCCCGCGCCTTCCATGTTTCGTCTCCTCGAATTCGCGCGCGCCCGCGCGCTGGCGCTTATCCGTCCAATGCTTCCCTGAATTGCGCCAGTCGCTTCAGATTTGCGATGCGCGAAATGTCCCCGGCGGTCGTCACGATTGCCGGCTGCAGCTCCCGGGTGGTTTCGGCTAGCCTGGAATCCATTGCTGCGCTCTCCACGCCGTCAAATGCGTTCACGGGCAGGGCAACGCCGCACGTCGGAGTGTCCGCTCCAGCGGCGACCCGCGTCCCGCTCCGCCCTGCCTCATTCCATTCCGGGCACACGATGCAGGTTGACGCAGCGCCGCCGCATGCGGCCAATGGGCTGCGCGCGTCCCCGGCGGAGAGCAGGAGCACGGGCAGCGCCTCGTAGAACCGGATGATATTGATGGTGGTGCGAAGCTGCGACAACCCCTCCTCCATGCGCTCTGCCTGTAGGCCCGCCGGAACCCGCTCCTGGACCATCACGACGTCCGCACCGGCTTCGACGAGCGCCCGCGCGATTTCCCCCAGCGCCGCGCCCGATGCTTCCACTGCGGCTGCCGGCATGGGGCCGCACGTCCCTGCCCCGTTGTCATTCGCCTGCAGCAGCAGACTCGCGAGAGTGAGCGGGCCCGAAAGCCCGGCCATCAGCAACGCCGAGCCGCGCAGGGCATCCTTCATTCGCCGAATCACCTCGACGGCCACGGGGACCCGTCCGCTCTGCACCGCCGTTTCCGGAGAACGCATCGCCGTAGGCAGCCGGCCCGGCGTCGCGCCCCCGGGCCAGCGCAGTTCGGCCGGTCCCTGGTCCGTCTGCCAGTGGAGCGACCCGCCGAGCGCTTCGGCCTCCACCATCGGATCGAAGTAGCACGTCACTCCATCCGCGGGCAGATGCGCCCGCACCTGCAGCAACGCGCTCGTGATTTTCGTCGGGTTCGAGAGATACGCCCGTAGCGGAATATGCTCCACCCGTGCCCCCAGCGAAAACACGATGGGCAAAAACAGAGGCCGCGCCGGCGCTCTCCCCTGGAGGAGCTCCTTTGCCGCCTGCCGCGGATTCTGCGTTGCGCGCATCGTTCACGGCCGGAAGACCGGCCCCAGCGGCTTCGCATCCGGCCACGACCCATACCACTGCAGGATTTCTTTCGGCGGGCTCTGCTGGCTCCAGCCGCGCTCGAATTCATCGAACGATTTCCCCCGCGCCAGTCGCGCGCGCCTCTCGTCGTCCCGCTGCTCTCGCGTTTTCTCCGCGTCCAATTTCCGCCGCTCCGGGTCGTAGGCCACGCGATAGATGTTGCGCGCGGTCCAGTCGGAAATAATGTTCTTCCGCAGGTCTTCGAGCACTTCCGCCGGGTCGCGTTCCAGCGGGTCGCCGTAGCCGGGCCCGCCGCCGCTGAACCCGAACAACAGGTCGCCTTCCTCGAACACCCGCGGCGTGCGCGCCACCATCTCGAATGTCCAGTCGCCCTCGATCGTTTTTTTCTCCAGGATGTCGTGGAGATCCAGCGTCACGTTCGCGTCCGCTTTTCCCATTTTCTCCAGCAGATTCGCCTTCCGCACGCTGATGCCCGGTATCGGCGCAGAGGCATATCCGCCGAACAGAGGCTGTCCCAGCGGCACTTTCGTCCCGTTGCCCATGCACATCGAGACCAGGTTCGGCATTTTGTGGATCATCCACTGTTGCACGCCGCCCGAGCCGCCGCGGTGCAGCCCGTGGCCGCAGGAATCCTTCCAGTGCTGCGAGAGCGTCACGGTGATGGGCAGCTCGCTTTCCACCTGCTCCGAATCCGGCGCCCGTCCGAACGCGCACCACGCAAATCCGTAAGCGTCCATGCCGTCCGCCGCGGCGCGCCCGCCCTGGCCCATCGTGTTCAGCGCGAACGACAGCACGTCCGCTACCGCCAGCTTCCATTGCGAGAGCCCCGCGCAGATCTGCGAGGTGTGCTGGCTGCCCGGCGCCGCCGCAATCTGCCGCCACATCCCCGCGCTCGAAAACGCCATCTTCGCGAACGCATTGTGCGTCGCGCACCGCGCTTGCATCCCGATGAACACGCAGCAGCTCGTCGCCGCCAGTTTGTCAGGGTTCAGCAGGATGCCCTCCGGGAAAACGAAATCGATGGGAGCGAACGTGCTGCTGCAGATGGGCAGGTCGTGGAAGATGTATTCATACATGAAATTCGCGATGTGTCCCACCACGGCCTGCGGGTGCACGTTGTAGGACGACGGCGTCTCCGGCGACGTCCCGTGGAAGTCGAACGTCAGCCGCTCGCCCTGTTTCATGAGCGTCAGATAGCAGGCGCGCACCAGCCCCGGCGTCCATCCCATCGCGTCGTTGAACACCACGGCGCGGAATTTGCCGTCCGGCAGCGCCGTGATCCGCTTCCGCGCGCCCGATTCCGCCGTGTCGCACATCTTCCGCAGCAGGCCCACCACGAAATCGGCGCCGCGTTTTTCCGCCAGCTCCAGCAGGCGAATCCGCACGCGGTCCGCCGTGGTGCATCGCGCCCGCAGGTCGGAGATGAACATGGCCGGCGCTCGCAGTCCGTACACGGAATAGAACTCCAGGAAATCGTTGCGCAGCTCGAAGTTTTCCCCGATTTTGATGGGCGGCAAATTCAACCCTTCCTCGAACCGCGATTTCGCGCTCACCGGCATCCCGCCCGGCTCCGTCGCGCCCGTTTCGGTGGTGTGCAGCGCTGCCGACGCCCACGCCAGGATTTTTCCTTTGTAAAACACTGGCATCAGGCACACCTGGTCTGGATTGTGGATGCCGCCGTAGAGCGCGTCATTCGTGTACCAGATGTCGCCCTCGCGGATGCCCGGATTTTCCGCGTAATACTTCTGCATGAATTTGATGACGATGGGCTGGATGATGGCGTGCAGGTACGTCCCGCACGACGCGTTGATCAGGTCGCCGTTCGCCGTGAAAATCGCCACCATCGAATCGCCCGAAACTCCAAAGTAGCTGCGAGAAGAACGGACGAACACCTCCATCGCCTCGTCCAGTATGTCGTTTGTTATCTGCACGCCGATTTCGTAGTCGCCCGGGCGCACCTGCGCCGCGCACGCGCGCTCCTCCGCCGTGGCGGGCGCGGGCTTCAACCATTCCAGTTTTTCCGCCAGTGTTGGGATGGGCATGGCTCTCCTCGGCTTTGCCGCTCTGCTAGGTTTCCAGAATTCCCAGGCTGCGCGCATCGATGCTGTACCGCATCTGCGCGGGTACCACCACCGTCGTGTATTCGCTCTCCACCACCGCCGGGCCCGCCACCACGTTTCCCGGCCGCAGCAATTCGCCCGCAAAAATCGGCGTCGGCCGGAAATCGCCGTCGCCCGCCCAGTAAACGCCGCGCTCGCCTTTGCGCGCAGCGGAAGGGTCCGCGCCTTCCAGCTTCATCTCCGGCAGGCTGACCTTTTTGGTGGCCACCACCGCTTTCAGCACGAAGCTCTCCACGAACACCCCGCCCTCCGGGTTCACCACAAACGGGCTGAACGCCTCGCTGAATTCTTTGTGGAACGCGGCGCAGATGGCCCGCACGTCGTCCGCACATTGAATCGCCAGCCGCGGCGAGAGCGCGCGTTTCACGTGGAACTGCCCGCCGTACAGCATGTCCAGTTCCAGTGCCAGCGTCGCCTCGCCCGGATCGAACCCATCCGCCACCAAATCTTTCCCCGCCTGCGCCACCAGCGCCTCCACCGTTTCATTGAACGCCGCGTAATCCTCCGTCAGTTGCTGGCTCCCCGGTGCCATCAGCATCAGCCGGCGCGAATGCTCATACACGTGCAGGATGTCCATGGTCGAAGAGCCGTAGGCGCAGAACACGGGCGAAAACGGAAACGTGAACGCTTTCGGAATGTCGCCTTTGAACCCTTCCGCGTGCGTCGGCCCCGCTCCCCCGCCCACGAACAAAATGAAATCCGCCGGGCTGTACCCGCGCAAATGCACTTCCTTCATGATCGCCGACGCCATGTTCCCGTTCACGATTTTGCGGATCAGCGCCGCGGCCTGCTCCACGCTCACTCCCAGCGGCTGCGCAATCTTTTCCCGGATGGCCTGCGCCGCTCGGCTGCGGTCCAGCGGCATGCGCCCGCCGAAATAATAGTCTGGGTTCAGGTAGCCCAGCACCACGTCCGCATCCGTTACCGTCGGCTCGCGCCCGCCCAGGCTGAAGCACGCCGGCCCCGGCATCGAACCCGCGCTCCGCGGGCCCACCTGCACGCGGTTCTCCAGCAGCGGATTCACCGACGCGATGGACCCGCCCCCCGCGCCGATCGACATCGTTTTGATCATCGTGATGCCGACCATCCAGCGGTCGATGATCGGCCGGAAGTCGTAGCTCCGCACGCTGTCTTTCACCACCAGGCCGACGTCGAAGCTCGTCCCGCCCATGTCCGTCATCACCACGTTGTGATAGCCCAGCGATTTCGCCACGTGGTGCGCACCCATCAGCCCGGAGACCGGCCCGCTGTTGAACGTGCGGCTCGCCGTCGTCCGGAAAACCTCCGCGATCCCTCCCGAACTCTGGATCATGTGCAGCGGCCGCCGGTAGCCGCGCTCCCGCAATTTGTCCCACATGGCCGAGAGATCGATCTGCATGGAGCGCTGCAGATACGCGTCCAGGATCGCCGCCATCGTCCGCTCATATTCACCCAGTTTTCCCACCACCTGCCCCGCTAGCACCACCGGTAGATAGCCGATGTGGAATTCTTTGTACTCGTCGCGAATGATTTCCTTCACCCTGCGCTCGTGCACCGGGTTCAGAAAGCCCCACAGCAGCGACACGACGAATCCACGCGCGCCGCGCGCCACGAGCATCCGCACTTTCTCGCGCACGTCGTTCTCATCCAGCGGACGGATCACGTTTCCCCGCGAATCCACGCGCTCCTTCACTCCCGCGATGAGGTCCCGTGGAACCAGCGGCTCCGGTTTTTTCTGGATGGCCAGATTCCTCCGCTCCGCCACTCGCGTCCCGTCGATCCACTGCGCCCCGCGCCCGATCAGAACCACGTCTTCGTGTCCCTCGGTGGTGAGCAGCGCCAGCCGCGGTCCTTTCCGCTCGATCAGCCGATTCATCGCAATCGTCGTCGAATACCGGATCATGTCGATCTTCGGCAACAGTTCGTCCATCCCCATCCCCAGCGCCTTCGCTCCCTCCTCGATCACCCGCGAAAAGCACACGGACAGGTCGTACGGAGTCGTCGGCACTTTCCGCGCCGCGGCCCGGCCGTCGTAATTCAGCACCAGGTCGGTGAACGTGCCGCCCACGTCGATGTCGATCGAATTCATTCCCCGGCCTCGAGCCGTCCTTCGCGAATCGTAAATTCGCCCGTGCTGAGCCTCCGTTTCAGCCGCGCCACGTCCATTTCAATGTCGTGCGTGATGGGATGGCCCGGCGGCAGATACTCGGTTTCGAGCTGTGTCCCGCATCCCGGGCAGTAAAACTCCACGATGCGCACCCACAGCGGGTCCGGCGAAAAGTTGAATTCCCCGCCGACGATCGGCGGATGGATTTCGCGCGGGTCGCGGTCGTGCACCAGGCAGCCCTTCTTATAATTCTCCCGCGCGGAGCCCAGATCGCGCCCGCAGCGATTACAAAGCCAGCGCTCGCCTCCGAGCTCCAGGTCCAGATACTCCGTCACGCGTATCCGTTGCTGTTCCGCGGCCATCCCTTACCTCCGCACCGCCAGCCCGTTCCCGTAGCCGTCCATTTCCAGCGTCCAGCCTCCCGGCAAGAAATACGTCGTGTTCGCGCTTTCCAGAATCGCGCAGCCTTTGACTCGATTGCCCGGTTCGAGCGCCTCCCATCGGTAGAGCGCTGCCTCTCCTGTTATCGAGCCCCACATCACTTCGCGTATGCCGGTTTTTGCCCGCTCGCAGTCCTTTCCGGCCGTCGGCTCCGGCGAGATCTGCGGTCTGACTATCGGCTTCTCCACGCGCACTCGCAGCAACTCGATCCGCAATTCCTCCGCCCCCGCCCCGAGCGCCGCTCGCAGCTCCGCCCCGCTTCGCAGCACCGCCTCCGAACACCGCACCGTTGCCATGCGCCCATCCGCGCCCGCCACATCCAGCTCGATTCGCCATTTCAGTCCAGCCGGCTCGATTCCCTCGCCCCGCAAGTCCTTCTCTGCCTCCGCCCGGATTTCCTCAAGCGCCTGCCGGAGCGCGCTCGCCGTTTCCTCCGCCGATTTCTGTTCCGCGAGCGCACGCTCGTATACATGGCAAATATCCGACACCGACGAGCCGAACGCGCTGAACACCGCGCCGAGCCCGAACATCTGCACCCGCCGGATTCCCGCCCGTTCCGCGGCGCCGCACGCCAGCAGTCCGCCGTTTCCCCCATAGGCGTACACGGTTGGCTCCGCCCGGTTCAATCCCAGCTCTGCCCGCGCCTCTCCAATCATTCCCGCCAACATCTTGAACGCGCGCACAACGATTCTGCGGCATGCATCATCCAGCGAAGTCCACAACGGGCGGGCCACACGCTCCTCTATCGTTTTGCGCGCGATGTCGGCATCAATGCGCTTTGCGCCTCCGAGAAAATATTCCGCATTCACTAGGCCTGCGGCGACAAACGCGTCCGTCAGCGTCGCCTCCTCCCCGCCCAATCCGTAGCACGCCGGTCCGGGATAGGAGCCCATGCTCTCCGGCCCGAGTTGCACTTCTTTCGTGTCCTCAGTGCGGGTGGCGTGCACCACGCTCCCGCCGCCCAGCGCGATCGACCGCAGGTACGGCCCCGAAACCTCCACGGGTATCCCGAAGAAATCCGACGGCCGCCGCTCCACCGGCAGGCCGTCGCGCAGCACGCCGATCTTTGCCGTCGTCCCCCCGATATCCATTGCAATCACATCGCGTGCGCCGTACTTCTGCGCCAGGTACGCGCTCGCGTGCAGTCCCAGGATCGGTCCCGATTCGATCGTGTCGATCGCCCGGGTTTTTCTCACGCCCGCCACGCCCCCGCTCGTCTGGCTCACCAGGAATGTCCCCGCGAACCCGAGCGTCTCGCGAAGCTCGTCTTCTGCTTTGAAGAGAGTGGCCGCCAGCGCCCCGTGTGTGTACGCGTTGATCAGCGCGCAGTGCGTCCGCGTCGCGTCGTCCGCGCTTTTCGAGACATCGCTCCCGGCTAGCGCCGGCACCGAGCCCAGATAATGATCGGGGTACTGCTGCCCGATGAATCGTTTGATCCGGCTCTCGCGCTCCGGCTCGCGATGCGCTCCCGGCAGGCTGATGCAGATCCGCCGCACCCCGCGCTCCAGCAGGGCATGTGCGGCTTTCTGGATGGCCGGTTCGTCCGCGGAATCGCCTACGGCCTCCACATCACCCTCCGCAACGAGCCTTCCGAGCGCCAGGCTCCGCGCCTCGCGCCCGTAGAGGTTTTTCTCCTGCCCCGGCGCCACCAGCAGCCCGATTCTCGGCCCGCGCCCTTCCGCCAGAACGTTTGAGGTGATCGTCGTGGACCAGCGGATCAGCTCCACGTGTTCCACGAACGCCGCCGCATCCGCAAACCCCAGACGCGCCGCGCCCTGCGCCAGGCACTCGACGAGGCACACGGTCAGATCGTGCGGCGTGCTGTCCACTTTCACGCACTCCACCGTAGTGCCGTCTGTGAAGAGTCCGTCGGTCAGTGTCCCGCCGACGTCAATGTCCACCGTCCACACAGCGCCCTCGTCCCCCGCGCTCCTCAGCGCAGCAGCATGGACAGCTCGGCCGCTGCCGCCTGCAAGTGCGGCAGGAACGTGTTCTGCAACTGCTGGATGGAAACGCGCTGCGCGTGCGTCCCCACATTCAGCGCGGCAACCGCGGCCCCCGCGGCGTTGCGGATGGGCACGGCCATGGAACGCAGCCCCAGCTCCAGTTCCTGGTCCACAATCGCATACCCATTGCGCTGCACCTGCCGCAGGATTTGCCGCAGCTTTTCCGCGCTCCGCACCGTTCGTTCCGTGTGCGGCGTGAACTCGATGGCCGGCAGCACTCGCTCCAGCTCTTCCGGCGGAAGATTGGCCAGCAGCACCCGCCCCATCGATGTGCAGAACGCCGGCAACCGGCTCCCCACCCGCAGGTCGATGGACATGATCCGCGTCACGCTGGCCCGCGCCACGTAGATGATTTCCAGCCCGTCCAGCGTCGCGATCGAGCTCGATTCATGCAGCAGTTTGCTGGTGTGCTCCAGCACCGGCTGGGCCGAGGACGAAAGTGGCATAGAGCTGATATAGGAGTGGCCCAGCGCCAGCACGTGAGGCCGCAGATGGAAGTGCCGGTTGTCGTCCGTCCCCGCGTAGCCCAGCTTTTGCAGGGTGTAGAGGCAGCGCCGCACCGCCGCCCGCGACAGGCCCGTCTTCTGGCTGAGCTGCGAGATGGTCATCTGCCGCTTCGGGTCCGTGAATGCCTGGATCACCGCGAGCCCGCGGGCCAGCGAAGTCATGAAGTTGGGGTCGCCGCTCAGCGTGTCGATGTGCGCCGCGGGCGTGATTTCCGCTACCGGACGCCCGGCGGCCGCGAGCGGCCGGCGCATCGGGGGCGGGGCAGGTTTGCGGATTTCGGCGCGTGGCATAAACTCCCTCCTGCGGTTGCGCGCGGGAGCATACACGATTTGGTCGATATACGCACGCTATCTCGATAATCGGTACTCAGGAGGCTTGCCGGCCCTCCTTCCGGAAGCGCCGCCCATCGCTTCCCGGAACCCTGTTTCTGCACCGCGGCGGTATCTGTCCAGTTACAGAAGTAATTCGGTGATAGAAACGGTTTGCTTCAGTCGGCAGGATGTTCACACCCAGTCTGGGATGGGGGGCATGAGTCCCTGGCACCGGCCGCTATGTGGCTCCGCAGTTTCGGAAGTGCTTTTCCAGGGAGTTAAATCACCACACGCATCAATCATCCGGAGCGCAGCGCGACCATGGGGTCCACGCGCATGGCCCGGCGCGCGGGAATGAAGGAGGCGAAGAGCGACACGGCGCACAGCAGAATCGCGACTCCGGTAAACGTCATCGCATCCGTGCTGGTCACGCCCAGCAGCATGCTTCCCAAATAGCGCGTCAGCCCGAAAGCGGCCGCCAATCCCACGACCACTCCCAGCAGCGTCAAACGAAGTCCGTGCCCGAGCACCATCCTCAGGGTGTCATCTCGGCCGGCCCCCAGCACCATGCGGATGCCGATTTCATGGGTGCGCTGCCGCGCGCTGTAGGCCGTGACGCCGTAAATTCCCACTGCGGCGAGGACCAGCGCCAGCAGCCCGAATGCGCCCACGAAGGTTCCGGCCACGCGCTGCGGGAAACTGGAAATTTGCTCCCTCGATTCGAGCGTGGTCACATCGAACACCCCCACGTCGGCATTCAGATCATGGATCGTTTTCTCCACCAGCTTGCCGGAAGCCAGGGGATCACCCATAGTTCGTAAATTGACAATTATATCTGAATGGTATACCTGGTACAGCGGCAAGTACACGTAGGGCGTCGGCTTTTCATTCAGGTTGTTCACTTTGATGTCCCGCGCCACGCCGACCACCGTAAGCCATTCCTTCGGCAAGTCGGAATAGAGCTGCTTGCCGATGGCTTCCTGATTCGGCCAGAAGCGGTGCACAAAGGTTTCGCTGACGATCACCACGTGCTGTGAGCTCTTCGTGTCCTCGAGCGTGAAGTCGCGCCCCTCCACGATCGGGATCTGCATGGTCTGGAAATAATTCGGCGTAATGATCGCATCCTGCGTCTCCATCGATTCATTCGCCTGCGATACGTACCCTTCGGGCTTCACGCTCGTTGACCCTCCGCCGAATCCCAGTGGCACGCGGTTCGTCAGGGCCACCGACTGCACCCCCGGCAGCCCTTCCAGTTTTGCCACCAGCTGGCGATCGAATTCCGTCCCGCTCGCATCCGAATATCCCGCGGTAAACAGATCGTAGGAAGCGATCAGCACATTATGTGCGTTGAATCCTGGATTGATTTGCTGCGCGCTCAGGAAACTGCGAATGAACAATCCCGCGCAGATGAGCAGCAGCAGCGACAGCGAAATTTGCGCCACCACCAGCCCGTTCGCCAGCCGCGCCTTCCGCAGTCCGCCCGACGCGGTCCCCGCATCCTCCTTCAACACCGCTACCGGCGCCTCACCCGAGGCCCGCAGCGCCGGCAAGATCCCGAAGATCACGCCCGTCAGCGCCGAGATCAGGAACGTTGCCACCAGCACCGTGCGGTCCGCCGAGATGGTGAGGGCGAGTGGAACATCCTCCGTCACCGGAAAGAATTTCAAGAGTGATCCCGCCGTCCAGAACGTGATCAGCAGCGCAACCACGCCTCCAGCCAGCGCCAGCATCAGGCTTTCCACCAGCAGTTGCCGCACCAGCCGCCATCGGCTCGCGCCCAGCGACATGCGAATGGCGATTTCACGCCGCCTCCCCGCCGCCCGCACCAGCATCAGATTCGCCACGTTCGCGCACGCCAGCAGCAGCACCAGGCCCGCGATGGTCATCAGCATCGGCAGCAGCGTCGCCAAAAAGAAGTTCAAGCCGAATGGGTTGCGCCATAGCGGGTACACCGTCACGTGGTCGTGCCCTTTGTGCTCCTCGGGATAATTCTTGACCTCCGGCCTCAGCCGCAGCGTCATTTCCTCCTGCGCCTTCTCCAGCCCGACCCCCGGCTTCAACCGTCCAAACGCAAGCAACCAGAACTGGTGATGGTCATGGAGCAGGTCGCCCAGAGGGTTCAATTGCGCTTCCATCATCAGGGGGGCCCAAATGTCGGTTCGCACCCCCGTCTGGCTCCCCTGAAACTCGGCCGGTGTTACCCCCACAATGGTGTAGGGGTGTTTGTTGATTTCAATCGACTGGCCCGCGATGTTCGGATTCGCGCCGAAATGTGTTTGCCACAGCCGGTAGCTGATCACCGCCACGGGCACGCCTCCGGGCGTTCCGTCTTCCGCCGGCTGAAACACGCGCCCCAGAATCGGCCGCACTCCCAGTACATCGAAATAATTGGCGGACGCGAGCATGGCCCAGACGCGCTTCGGCTTGCCCTTGCCTGTCAGGCTGAACTGAGCGAAGCCGCACGCCGCGATTCCCGTAAAACTCTGCTGTCCGTCGCGCAAGGCTTCGAAATCAGGATACGTAAGCGGGAAGGGGGTTTCGCCGGGCTTGCTTAGCGTCAGCGACACCACCTCTCTCTGGCTGGCCACCCCGGGCACGGGGTTCAGCAACGTCGAATTGATCCAGCTGAAAATCGTGGTATTCGCGCCGATCCCCAGCGCAAGCGTCAGGATTGCAATCCCCGCAAATCCCGGTGCCTTCGCCATCAGGCGCAGGCTGTACTGGACGTCTTGCCAGAACGAGTTCATCCCCGCTCCTCCACGAACGCTTTCGCACCCTTCCGAGCATGTCCCTGCCCACCCAAGATAGCCTTCAGGCGTCCCCTAGGCAATTGCTGGCACACCACTTAGAGGGTCTTCCTTTCTCCCAATCCACCGCCACCGTCCGATTGTGGGACGCGTTATCAACGAATCCGAACATCCCAGGGGTGCGGCTGGCATAACATGTCAAGCCATCGCCAAGTTGGGCGATGGCAAGCGCTCCTAAGAGCAGTCATTGAATCCCTTTCTCGTCGGTAATCCAGGTCCGACGACCACTGTCCTCAGGACCGCGGAGGCAGGCCGGCGCGGTCATCTATTCCCCGTCACAGAAGAGCCTTCCTGCGTCACTGATCTCAGGCCGCCTTCCCCTCCCGCGCGCGAAGAAACTGTTTTCTTCATTGTGAGGGGATGATAAGAGTTACCGCATGGAACTGCTCGATCCGCTCTTCCGCTGGGAGGCCGTGGACCAGTCGTTCTCTGATCGAGCCCGACTCCAGGGCATGTTGGATTTTGAAGCTGCCCTGGCCCGTGCCGAAGCCTCGACAGGCGTGATTCCCGCCGCTGCTGCTCCTGCCATCGGCACAAAGTGCCGAACGGAACTCTTCGACGTGCCTGCCCTGGCCCGCGCCGGCGCTCTCTCGGGCGGTCCAGCCATTCCGCTCGTCAAACAGCTCACCGCGCTCGTGGCGATAGACGACGCCGGGGCCGCACGCTTCGTCCACTGGGGCGCCACCAGTCAGGACGCCCTCGACACCGGCTTCCTTCTCCAGGCCCGCGGCGCGCTCTTCCAAATTCACGGGGAACTCGAACGCCTCTCCGCCGCGCTCGCCAAGCTGGCGCGGAAACACGCTGGCACTCCCGTCGCCGCGCGCACCTGGATGCAGCAGGCGCTGCCAACCTCCTTCGGATTGATCGCCGCTGGCTGGCTCGACGCCGTGGACCGCAACGCTGCACGGATGGTTGAGGTACGCCACCGCACGCTGGTGCTTCAATTCGGCGGTGCCGTCGGCACGCTCGCCGCGCTGGGCGGCCGCGGCCTGGACGTGGCACGCGCTCTCGGCGCCGAGCTGCAACTTCCCGTGCCCGATCTGCCCTGGCATGCGCATCGCGACCGCATGGCCGAGCTGGCCACCTCGCTCGCCCTGCTCGCCGGCACGCTCGGTAAAATCGCGCGCGACATTTCCCTCCACATGCAGACGGAAGTCGCGGAGGTTTTCGAGCCCGCGGGAGAGGGCCGTGGCGGTTCCTCCACCATGCCGCACAAACGGAATCCGGTTGTTTCCGCCGTCGTCCTCGCCGCCGCCGCGCGCGTGCCGGGACTCGTCTCGACGATGCTCGGTGCGATGGTCCAGGAGCAGGAACGCGGCCTGGGCGGATGGCACTCCGAATGGGAAACGCTCCCGGAGATTTTTCAGCTCACTGGCGGAGCGCTCCATCATCTGGCCGACGCTGTCTCCGGCCTCGAAATTGACGCCACCAGAATGGCGGAAAATTTGGAGCTGACCCGCGGCCTGATTTTCGCAGAAGCCGTGCAAATGGCTCTCGGCCCGGCGCTCGGCCGCCTTCCTGCTCACGATCTGGTCCAGGCCTCCGCAAAACGCGCCCTGGCGGAGAAACGTTCCCTTCGCGACGTTCTCGCCGAGAATCCCCAGGTGTCCAAACACCTGCCCACGGCCGAGCTCGACCGCCTGTTCGACCCGCGACAGTATCTCGGCTCGGCCCAGGCGCTCATCGACCGCGTGCTCGCTTCGCACGCCGCGCGGCGGAAGGATTCCTCCGCCGGAGGAGACTGAACACTATGCCTTTCGTTGAGTCGAGCGGCCTGCGCATACACTATTCGCTTTCGGGCAAAGCGGATGCGCCCGTCGTGGTCCTCTCCAACTCTCTCGGCACGAATCTCACCATGTGGGATTTGCAGGCTCCGGCTCTTGAGAAGCACTTCCGTCTGCTGCGTTACGACACGCGCGGCCACGGCCGCACCGGCGTCACTCCCGGCCCCTACACGCTCGAACAGCTCGCTCGTGACGTTTTGGGCCTGCTTGATGGCTTGAAGATCGACCGCGTCCATTTCTGCGGGCTCTCCATGGGCGGAATGATCGGCATGTGGCTGGGCGTTCATGCGCCGGAGCGCATCCACCGTCTCGCGCTGTGCAGCACCGCGCCGAAAATCGGATCGCCCGAGACCTGGAATCCTCGCATCGAGGCCATTCGCAAAGGCGGCATGAACGCTGTCGCGACCGCCGTCATCGAGCGCTGGCTCACTCCCGAATTCCGCACCCGCGCGCTACAACCCACCGTAGCGCTGCTCGGTTTGCTTCAGGTCGCCTCGCCCGAAGGCTACACAGCGTGCTGCGAGGCCATCCGCGACGCGGACCTGCGCGACGCGATCGCCTCAATTCGCGCCCCGGTTCAGGTGATTATGGGCGCGCGCGACCCGGCAACTCCTGCGGCTGACGGGCGCGCCATGGCTCAGCGCATTCCGGGCGCTCGCTACGCGGAGCTGGAAGGCTCACATCTGTGCAATGTGGAGTCGCCCGAGCGGTTCAACGATGCGCTCATCGGCTTCCTGACGGCCGTGTAGCGCCGACCTTTCGGTCGGCATCTTTATCTCCCTAAGGGGGCACCCATGGACGAACGCGAACGCCACAAACAGGGCATGGCCGTGCGCCGGGCCGTGTTGGGCGACGCCCACGTGGACCGCGCCAATCGCAATCGTAACGAATTCAATGAGGCCTTCCAGGACCTCATCACGCGTTACGCCTGGGGTGAAATCTGGTCCCGCCCCGGCCTCCCGCGCGAAACCCGCAGCCTCATCACCATCGCCATGCTGGTGGCCCTCAACCGGCCCGATGAGCTGCTCATGCACCTGCGCGCCGCATTCAACGTCGGCGTCACCCGCGATCAGATTAAAGAACTCCTCCTCCAGACCGCCATCTACTGCGGCGTCCCGGCCGCCCATTCCGCATTCCACGCCGCGGAAGAAGTCTTCGCCGAACTCGACGCAGCCCGCGGCGCAAAGCCCTGAACGCGCAAACGCCTCCGTAGGGGCACGATCCGCCGCGGCGGATGCCGCTACCAACGATTGCCCTTCGTAGGGGCACGGCATGCCGTGCCCCTGCCTCCGACCACCTTCAACCGTTCTGGAGTTTGAACTGCCTCGGAGGACCGCAGGCTAGAACGGATACTGCCGTTTCCCCATCTGGATGGTCACCCATTTCACCTCGGTCATCTCTTCGAGCGACCAGCGTCCGCCCTCGCGCCCGCTTCCCGAATCCTTCACTCCTCCGAACGGCACGATGCCTTCGTCGTGCACCGTCGGGCCGTTCAGGTGCACCATGCCCGCTTCCAATTCCAGCGCGAATTTCAGGGCCAGTTGCATGTTGTTCGTCAGCACGGCCGAGGAGAGGCCGTACGAGGAATTATTGGCCAGCGCCAGTGCGTGGTCCGCGTCCGTGGCCCGGCTCACCGCCGCCACCGGCCCGAACAGCTCGTCCCGGAACGCGGCCATCTCCGGCGTCACGTCCGCCAGCACCGTCGGATAATAGAAGTTGCCCTCGTATTTCCCTCCGGTGAGCAGCCTTGCTCCCTTCGACACTGCTTCTTTCACTTTCCGGTCGATCATGGGGCATTGCGACGAGCGAATGAGCGGCCCGATCACCGTGTGCGGGTCCCGCGGGTCGCCCACTTTCATCGTCTCCGCCTTCTTCGCAAACCGCTCCAGGAACGTCTCGTAGATGGGCGCCTCCACGATAATCCGCGAGCCCGCCATGCAGATTTGTCCCTGGTGGATGAACAGCCCAAAGCAGGCTGTATCCACGGCATAGTCCACGTCCGCGTCCTTCAGCACAATGAGCGGGCTCTTCCCGCCCATTTCCAGCACGAACCGCTTCCCGCGCTTCGCGCATTCCGTGGCGATCTGCCGCCCCACCGCGGACGAACCGGTGAACGAAATCAGTTTCACCCGGGGATCGTCGTACAGCACCTGGGCCATGCGCGGCCCGTCCCCCGGAACCACGTTCAGCACTCCGGCCGGCAGTCCCGCGCGCTCGAAAATCTCCGCGAGCTTCAGTCCCACCAGCGACGTTTCTTCCGACGGTTTCAGCACAAACGTGTTTCCCGCGGCCAGCGCGAACGCCACCTTCTTCAGCGACAGGATCACCGGAAAATTGAACGGCGAAATCCCGGCGACTACCCCCAGCGGCCTCCGGATCGACATGGAAATCATCCCCGGCACGTCGGAGGGAAACACGTCGCCACGCACCTGCCGCGCCTCGCCGGCGATCGAACGCACCAGGTTGGCGGCGAAGGGCACCTCGAAATGCGCTTTTCCGAAGGTAGAGCCGCCCTCGCCGATCAGCAGCTCCACGATTTCGTTCGTCGCGGCCAGCAATTCGTCCGCGGCGCGCTGCAGGATGCGCTCCCGATCTCCCGCCAGCGTCGCGGCCCAGCCGTCCTTTGCGGCGTACGCTGCGTCGATGGCCTGCCGCATGTGCTGCTCCTGGGCCATGAAGATTTTCGCAAAGGGGCGCTGGTCGGCCGGATTCAACACGTCCGAAAGCGAGGAGGGTGAAACCTCAATCGATTTTCCGGCGATGTAGGGAGTCGGGATCATGGCGCCTCCTGGTGGCTGTGCGCGGTTCCCTGCGGTGCGAAGCGTGGAACGAAAGCACGCAACGTTGCTCGATTATCGCGCGCCCGTGCGTTTTCGCTTCGTCGGCGATTCTTTCCCTCACCTGCGGCAATGTCAAGCGCGCGTCCGCCCAGTCCGCTGGGGTACGGATGCCACTGCGAAGTGACCTGGGGCAGGCCGCAAGTCTAGGCGCGGCTGCGCGCGCGGCTGGCCCCACGCGCGCTCGGGTCCTGCGGCCGCAGCGCGTAAAACTTTATCCGGCAGGGATCGCAGCGGTAGGCCGGGAGCCCCAAGATGCGCTTCAATGCGAGCATGTTCCCTTCCTCCACCCGATCGCTCGAAATTCGCTCCAGCTTCGGATTCCCGCAGCGCGGGCAATGCGCGCGCATCAACAGGCGGAAGGGCACGCGGTGCGCGTGGAACCGCGACTGGCACCTCGAACAGCGCCAGGGCAGCACGCCCACGAGGCTCAGCCCGAAATCGCCCAGGTTGCGCCTCCGCGATCTACGGCAGTCGCGCGCTTTGCAGACAGGACATACCAATGGAAGAGCCCCCAGATTCCCGCCTTTCCGGCTCGGACATTTCAGGGTAGCAGACGCGTCCTGCGGCGCAAGCGGAGAGATGCCGCGGCGTTCGCCGCCCGTCCCTCCCGTGTAGAATGGTTGGGGTGAGGTGTAGGGGAGTGCCGCGAGCCAGGGTCACGGGGCGAGGTTACACAGACGCGCATGCGAGTGCGGGCATCGACGCGCGCCTTCCCGCGCTGGACGCCTGGCCGAATCAGTTCCCCGGCTACGACATCACCATCCGTTTTCCCGAGTACACTTCCGTGTGCCCGAAAACGGGCCTGCCGGATTACGGCGTCATCACGATTCAATACACGCCGGACAAATCCTGCCTGGAACTCAAGGCCTTGAAACTCTATCTGCTGGCCTACCGGAACCTCGGCATCTTCTACGAAAACGCGGTGAACCGTATGTTGCGGGACTTGGTAGCGGCGGTAAGGCCCAGGCGGTGCGTGGTGCGCGGCGAGTTCACCCCCCGGGGCGGGCTGACCACCACCATCGAGGCGCGCTGGCCCCGTGTGGCGCAGCGTGGGCGTGCCGGCTGAAGGCCACGGTTGCCGGTGGACAACCTTACTCCAGCCGTGATACTCGAATACATAATCAGGATTCGTTCCAGGAATCACAGGAGGATGGATGAGCACGCAGTCGAATGTTCCCGCTCCGGCGGAGACCTACCAGGTGGAGCCGAGCGGCACACCGCGGTGGATTATTCTCGTTCTGGTTGTTCTCGTGGCGGGCCTTGTTTATTCGATCTACGCGGAAAATGCCTCCCGGAAATCACTGGAGGCCGCGGTGGCCAGCGCCAACCAGCGCGCTGACCTGCTGGCCAGCAAGATTGAGCAGGCGGATTCGCGCATCGCGGACTTGAAAGGCCAGCTCGACGTCACCTCGCAGAAGCTCGGGCTCACCGAGACGGAGCTCGCGCGCGCCCGCGACATCGCCCAGAATGTGAAAAAGCAGCAGGCCGCCGCGGAGAAGGAACTCAGCGCCAAGATCGGCGAGGTCCAGCAGCAGAGCGAAGCGAAAATCAGTGCAGTCTCGACGGACCTCAGCGGCACCAAGTCCGACGTCGCCGCCACCAAGAAGGACCTGGAAGCCACCAAGAGCAAGCTGGAGCGCACCATCGGGGATGCGGGCGTGATGAGCGGCCTCATCGCCCGCAACAAGGAAGAGGTGCAAGAGCTGAAGCGCCGTGGCGAGCGCAACATTTTCGAGTTCGACATCAAGAAGTCCAAGGACCCGCAGCACGTCGGGCCCATCCTGATCAAGCTCAAGAAAGTGGACCCCAAGCGCTCCAAGTACACCATGGATGTGATTGCGGACGACAAGACCATCGAGAAGAAGGACAAGAACGCGCTCGAGCCCGTGCAGTTCTACACGCGCTCCACGCACCAGCTCTTTGAAATCGTGGTCTTCGACACCGCCAAGGACAAGATCTCCGGGTACCTGAGCACGCCGAAGCAATAGCCGGGCGCGGCGCGCCGGCGCCCCGCGAATTCCCGGCCCGTCATCATTACCTCTTCCGCACACCGGTGCAGTCCGCGGCGTTGAGCCGCTCGCTTCGCGCATAGAATGCTCCCAGCGTTTCGGGGAAGCGTCCCGCCGGGAGGGAATGGACCCATGCGAATTGCGCGCCGTCCGTGGTGCTCTCTTCTGATACTGGCACTCCTGCTGCCACTCCCGTTGCTCGCGCAGGATAAGTCGCTCGAGTCTCTGCTCCCCGCGGACACCCTGGCCTATATCGCCTGGAACGGCGAGACGGGCATGTCGCGACACAAGGCCACGAATTCGTTGTTCCTGCTTTGGAACGACCCGGACCTGGCGCCGGCCCGCGCCCTGCTTGCGGCAGGCGTTCTCACGCAAGGCTCCAAGGATCTTCCGCCGGTAAGCAAGGACGAGATCATGCTTCTGGCCGGGAATCCCGCGTTGTGCGCGTGGATCAAGCTCCCGCCCGGTGTGAAGCCTCACGTCAAGCCCGGGGCGCCGAAAACGGCCAAGAAATCCACCAGCGTCGAAGGCGCCCTGGTGTTCATCTACGACCGCGCGGGCCGCGAGCCGCTCGTCGATCGCCTGATGAAATGGTCGCCGGAAGGACAACCGGCTGCCGAAGCGTCCAGGACGCCGTTCCACGGCATGGAAATCGTGGAGGAAAAGAGCGGCGGGGAATCCACGTTTCGCGTGCTCGCGGGCCACTACCTGATCGTCTCGGATTACCGCGAGGTGCTCGAGCACTGGGCCACGCGCCTTTCGGCCTCCGCTCCCGCCCACGGCACGCTTGTGGACATGCCCGAGTTCCGCTCGGCGCGCCAGCGCGTGGGGCCCGATGCGGCGGTCACCGGGTTCCTCAACATTCGCGTGCTCCTGGACGAAATCCGCTCGGAAATGAAGGAAGAGCAGGAGCGCCAGGCGTGGTCGGCAATGCATTTCGACCGGCTGCACAGCGTGATCGGTTCCGTCACGCTGGGCGACCCGGCCACGCGGATCGAAGTGTCGCTACTCGGCGACCTGGCGGCCGGCGGAATCACCGACCTGATCGGCCCGAGCGGCCCGGATTTCCCGACCCTGCGCCTCACTCCCGCGGGCGTGTTCTCCTACAGCGCGTTTCGCTGGGACCTCTCCGCACTCTATAAAATCGTGCGCTCGCTGTTCGAGGCTTTCGCGCCGCCCGGCCAGGGCGTGATGTTCAACCAGGTGGATCAAATGCTCACCGCGCAGTTCGGCATGAGCGTGAACGAAATGCTGAAGTTGCTGAGCGGCGATTTCACCTTCATCAAGCGGGAGCCAGCCGGCGAGCTGGCCGAAGGCGTGTTCGTGCTCGGCGTGGAGAAGCCCGCGGACGTGCAGCACGTGATCGAGCTGCTGTTCTCTTCCATCATCACGAACGAGGAGACCATCGGCGATGTGACGCTGCTTTCGGTGATCTCCCCGGTCGGCGGCACCGCGCCCGCGGCGGGCGCGCCCGGCGGCACGAGGCCAACGGGGCGCTCCTACTGCGTGGCGCTGGCTCCCAGAATGATGGTGATCGCGCACCGCAAGGCCGATGCCCGCTCCTTCCTGGCGCGTGCCCGCCAGATCGATGAATCCAAGAGTCTGGCCGGCGACGCCAAATTCCAGGCCGAACGCGGACGGCTGCCGAAGAATCTCTCCGCCCTCTCGTATTCCGATCTCGCCCGCGTGGACTGGAAAGACGTGGTGGACAAAGTCGCGGCGATGCAGAAAGTCCCCATCGATCCCCAGAAGCTGGAGACCATCAAGAACATGTTTCCCGCCGCGGCCTTCTCGCGGCACATCCATTCGTTCGTCACCGGGATGTGGAAGGACCGCACGGGAATCTATTACGACGGATACATCGAGTAGGAACATGGGCGGGCAATAGAGCGCGGAGGCAGAGCTCAATCCTTCGCAGGTGCCGGATTCGCTCTCTACTCAAACTCCTTCAGTTTTTTCGCCATCTCGCGCAGGCGGTTGTCCACCAGGCCGAACACGCTGCCCTCTTCGAATTTTCCGTCGGCGCCACGCGGGCCGGCGCGCCGTCCGCTGAGGATTTCGATTCCCTGCTCGATGCGCTGGATGGGATAGATGTGGAATTTTCCGGCGGCCACCGCCTCGATCACCTCTTCGCGCAGCATCAGGTCTTCCACGTTTTCCTGCGGCATCATCACGCCCTGCCGGCCGGTGATGCCTTTGATCAGGCAGGTGTCGAAGAAGCCCTCAATCTTCTCGTTGATTCCCCCGATGCACTGGATGTCGCCCTGCTGGTTGACCGAGCCGGTGACGGCCACGTCCTGGCGCAGGGGCACCCCCGAAAGCGCGGAAAGGATCGCGTAGATTTCCGTGGAGCTGGCGCTGTCGCCGTCCACGCCGCTGTAGGACTGCTCGAAGCACAGGCTGGCCGAGAGCGAGAGCGGCTTATCCTGCGCGAACATCCCGCGCAGGTAGCCGGAAATAATCTGCATGCCTTTGTCGTGCAGCCGGCCGCTCATCCCCGCTTCGCGTTCGATGTTGATGAGCCCCGCTTTTCCCATCGCGACGGCGGCGGTGATGCGCGAGGGCTTGCCGAAATAGTGTCCGCCGTATTCGAACACGCTCAGCCCGTTCACCACTCCGGTGCGCACTCCGTCGGTGTCGATCAGGATCATCCCCTCGGCGATCATCTCGCGCATCTTTTCGTCCACCAGCGCGTGGCGTTCGATTTTTGACCGCAGCGCCTTGCGCACGTGCTCGCCGGAGACGGGGGTTTCGCCGTCCTGCCGCGCCGTGTAGCAGGACTCGCGCGCCAGGTCCAGCAATTCGTTGACGCGCGCGGTGATTTTGTTCCGCCGCCCGGCGCGCCGCACGCCGTATTCGATGAGCGCGGCCACCGCGCTGCGGTCGAAGGCGCACAGCCCCTCGTCGCCCGACAGTTTGCGCAGGTGCCCGCCGTAGAGCGGGATCACGTCGTTCGACATGGCCATCTCTTCGTCGAATTCCGCGCGCACCTTGAAGATTTTCCGGAAGTCCTCCTCGTAGCTGTACAGCAGCTCGTAGAGCTGGCGGTCGCCGATCAGGATGATCTTCGTGGCCACGTCGATCGGCTCCGGCTTCATCACCGAGCCGCCGAGAGGAAACAGGTAGTCGAGCGGCTGGATTTCCAGTTTCGCGTGGTTCAGCGTGCGCTTCAGCGTGCGCCACACTCCGGCTTCCACCAGGCAGTCCATGGCGTACATCACCAGGAAGCCGCCGTCGGCGCGCAGCATGGAGCCGGGGCGGATGTCCATGAAGTCGGAGTTCCACGCTCCGCGCGGGTCGTAGTTGCGGTGGATGCTGCCGAACACGTTCACGTAGGTGGGCGCGGTCTCGAAAATCACCGGAAAGGGCTCGTCCTCGGGGTGCGAGAGCAGCACGTTGACGCCGTACGCGCGATAGGGATCGCGCTCGGGGCCCGGACGGCGCTCCGGCTCTTCCGGGCCGTGCGGCTCGTCCGATTCGTCGCCTTCGCGGTCCTTGAAGAGGTCCAGGTTGTCCAGAACGTGGTGGCGGACTTCCTCCAGATACTCGCTTATGGTCGTATCGGGATATTTTTCCTTCAGGTCCTGGATCACGCCGTCCACCAGCACGGACGCGGCTTCCTGCTCCAGGTAGCTCATTTCGCTGGCCAGTTCCCGCGATAACAAAAGTGTTTTCCTGTAAACAACCGTGAATTCCTGGCGGAACTGGTCGTATTTGCGTTCGATAGTTTCCGCGACGACGGTTTCCAGCTTTCCTTCCTGCACGAGCTTGGGCAGCTCTTCGACGGGAACCATCTGGCCGTCGAGCACCGGGAAAATCTCCGGCAGGGCCACCGCGCCCACCTGCATGCGGCCGAGTGCGAATTGCTCCTTGGCGATGCGGCGGGTGAAGTCGTCCATTAATTCTTTTTCGCGGACGGTGAAGCGCTCCACGATGCGCCCCTTCTGCCGCTGGAAAGGCTCGCCTTCAAACACCTGCGGGATGCGCCGCCGCAGGAAGTCGATCCCGGCGGTCATGTCCTTTTTGAAGGACTGGGCCTTGCCGCGCGGCAGGGTGAGCAGGCGCGGGCGGTCCGCCGCTTTGAAGTTGTTCACGTAGCAGCGGTCGGGAGCGGCTTCCGTGTGCGGCTCGAGTTCCCGGATCATGCGCGAAATGAGCCCGCCGCGGCTGGAGCCGGAAAGTCCGCACACGAAAATGTTGTAGCCGGGAGCGCCGACTTCGAGGCCCATCTGGATGGCGCGGATGGCGCGGTCCTGTCCGATCACGCCTTCAGCCAGCGGAGCGTCGGCAGTGGTCTCAAACGGGATGGAAGCGGGAGCGCACCGCCAGCGCAGCTTATCGGGCGCGAGTTCCGCCGCGGGGGCCGGAGGCGCGGGAGGCGCAGGCGGAGCCGCAGGCGCGGACGCCTGCGGCGTCCCGCTGGACGTGTCGTTCGCCGTCGGAGGAGGTGTTTCAGGGAGCATCGCGATTCGGCCAGACTCTAGCATAAAAGGGCAGTGGTCAGTGACCAGTGGCCGGTGACCAGTGCTGGGGGAGGAACCGCTGACAGCAATCTCCGGATTTTGTTCTTGAGGGAGCGATATCGCCCCCCCGCCAATTTTGCGGAACCATGTGAAAACTGGCCGGTTTAAGTTGTGTGTTTTGCATCGACGTGATTTGAATGCGGTTGTGAGTGGCCGGAGCGACGAACCAGGAAGAGCAGGGCCGGGATTCTGCTTTTGATGATGGAATATTGCCCCCTCCCCCTCAATATTGCTCAAACGATTGAGAACAATAGGCTTGTGGAGAGGGGACTTGCGCAAACGACAGAAAGGAAAGAGGTTAGAAACCAGGGGTACCCCTCCCCCCGGGAGTGCGTAATCTCTTGAGAACAGTGGAGTTGCACAATATCGAGTGCGCACACCGTTGAAAACGCAGAAGTTAGAATTTGGAATGAATTCATCCGGGAGTTCTTCACGGATTGGTGTGGCACGGTGCATCGATATCGACCCACGTGGACTCTATCACATGTTGGGGACGTAATGCAAGAGAAAACAGACATGCGACAGTTAAAAGTCGAAAGCCTGCCTGCCGGCAGGCAGGTTGAAAGTCGAAAGTCCCGAGGGGTCGAAACGCAATAAGCGCGTTTCAGATTGAGACGGGGACCGACTGTGGGGGAAGTCTCCTACGCTCGCCGGACCGGGCTACGGAGGCCAGGGAGTCTCAGTCTGCGACGGACCGGGGCCACCGGATGCCTGGAGCCGGAACGGCGACTCAGATTGAGACGGTCGAGCGACTCAGGCTGGGGTGAATTCGGTGGGGCTAGTCCGGGAGAGTTGCTGGCGAATCACATTGAGATGGCTTGGAGGGTGGGCGGCGCCAATTCCCCAACTGCGCCTGCCCTTCGGAATGGTCAATCCATATTTTCAACTTGCCTTTAGATATTGTGCTGGTTAATATCCCGTCGGAAATACTGTTCCGCTGATATTCTGGGTAATCTTAGGCATGCTCACTGGTGGAGACGCATAAGTGCTCCGGAGGGTGTATGGCTGAGGAGAAGGAGTCGAGAGGTTCGTCTCTTCTCTCGGAGCTTCCGGGATGGTTTTTCGCGATTGCAGCGCTGGTTTATGGAACGGGCTTTCTCGTGGTTTCCACATTCTTCGAAAGCTTTGGCATTAAGGAGGCGGGGGGCGACTTCTTTAGAGCCAAGTATATCCACGTCGGAATCCTTTGCATTCTGTTCCAGGCCTTTGCAGGGGTCCCCTTGTTTGCGTTCGGAATGATGCGAAGTGTCGGGCGAGAACGGAAGGCCGCGGGCAAGCAATCCGAACGTGTCGGCCACTTACCTAGCGTTCTTCTCGTTCTCACCATCCTAGCGACGTTCTACGTTTTTGCTATGTTCTCTCCGCGCGGCTACGCGCGTTCCAGAGGCCATCTGATCCCTTTAGTCTTTTTCGTTAGCCTCCTCGGCTTGGCCATAATTGCTGCGCTCGATTCGAAACAAGTGAATCTTAGGCTTAATAAAGCCTGGGCGAGGGTCACTGCCACTTTCTATGGAGAATTCATTAAAGAGATTTTCAGGTGGCTTCTCTTCGCAGGCATGGTCCTTTTTCTGGTGACGTACGCCTTCACGGGGCTCGGCCCAGATCTGTGGGAGATGTTTTTCGGTATCAGAGGTCAGTGGATTGGCGGTTATACGGTATTCTCTTTCGATCTCATCATCCTCTGGCTTCTCTGGCGCACCCGTCGGAGGACTAAGGATTTTCCTGAGCATAGGCTGCGGGCAGCAGCTTGGGCGATGTCATCGTGCATGATGGTAGCGGCGTACTTTCTTGCGGTACTTTCATTCGCATTCACTGTGTATCCCTACATTCCAGCGGAAAAGGGCGGGGGCAGCTTTGTGGACAATCCCACTGTCGTATTGTGGTTCAAAGGAGATGCTAGAGGCTTGATTTCTCCTGAGATCCTCGATTCCGGCGGCGGTGGAATCGGCCGCTCCATGCCCTTGATCATGATCGAGGAGACAGCGTTCTCTTTTTATCTCGCTGCCCCAGGTGAGAGTGACGGGCCCGGGGGATGGCGACGGGGCAAGAGGCCCAGAATCTTCAACATCAGCCGTGAATCGGTTGCGGACGTCTCACGCACTGCGCCGCCAACCGGATGGTAGTTGCTCCTACAATCCTGAATATTTCAGCGCGTGGCGCATCGGATTCGCACCGATTCTCCTATTGAGAGTCTCGCACATCGTGAGAATACTGCTTCCGCAATTCCTCGCGCGATATTTCGCTCCTAAAGCCTAACTCCGGATAGCGACGTAGTTTGCCGCGTAGCATGGACATTCTTTTCCGTGCGAACGCCCTGCCCCCCAGTGGCAAACTGACGCACTACCCGAATCCCGTTGTCGCTCCCCTTTGGGGGAGATAGACTACAGAATGGAAACCTAAAACCGTGGCTAATTTCCTCTACGTCGATAATTCAAATGTTTGGATCGAGGGAATGTACACCTCGGCCGTGGCAAATGGGCACGCACCAAGTCTCGCAGACGCACACGAGCACAAGATCTGCGACCATAGCTGGAAAATGGACTTCGGTAAGCTGATAGAGTTTGCAGGCGGAGAACCGGGGCAAATCGGGCGAGCGGTTCTTTATGGCTCCAGACCCCCCGCCAATGACTCACTGTGGGCGGCAGCTAAAAAGCATGGGTTTGAAGTGGTGGTACACGCTAGGAGTCCATTCACCGGCAAGGAAAAAAAGCTCGACACAAATATCGCCACAGACATCACCGCAGATGCATACGAGCTGATGACCCCCGAGCAAGACGAAATCACGCTGGTCGCAGGTGACGTGGATTACGTTCCCACCATCCATAGGCTCCGCAAACGCGGTTTGCGTTTCGACGTGTGCTTCTGGGAACAAGCCGCAAAAGAACTGAAGGATGCAGCCACCCACTTCGTCTCGCTCGACACGTACCTTGAGCATCTTCGTTTAAAATAGAACCCGGAGCCGACTCCCCTAAGGTTTTTGTGACGAATGGGCGGGTGCAGATTGAGTTTCGCCCGGATTGCCGTCGGACGTCGAAGGCTCGAGCTTAAACAGCCATAGTGGTAGTGCGTCTCCCTTGTATTCCTTAGGGATCAGGCGCCATGCGCCTGGACTCACATCCACCTGTAAGCGTCTAATCTCGTCTTCGTCTTGCGTTGCAAACTTATAGAAGCTTGAAAACATTCCGCTGAGCGTCTCCACGATTTCAAATCCCTGCCGATGATCCTCGGCGGGTGTCCAGCTGTGCTCTACCGAATCAATCTCATTCGCAACGATTCTGGGTGACACATCGTACTCCCACTTGCCCCAAAACATCAGATGACATGCGATCTGCTTCTCAATCGGTTTCACAATCAACCGGTCCCCGCAATAAATCTCAACATTTGAAACTGTGAAGTGACCGGTACCATCTGGGTTGAGGGCTCGAGGCTTGGTTTTGTCGGCACAAAGAACCAGACGGAGAGGGAACCTCGTGCCAATGGTGTAATCCCCTAGGCTTGCCATGTGGTTCCCTTTGAAAGCTTCGAACATTTCAATTACTCTTGACTTACCCCGGTCCACAAAACTCTCCGGCCGCACGAGCGTCCAAATGTTCCACCCTGCCCAGTAAATGGCCAAAAGGAGAGTGCATTTCATCGCCCCAGCGTAAAGAGTTAGGCCCTGCAGATAGTCCGCATCCAACTCAAAGGCGCGCGTCGCGTCCTTGCCTTGATAATAATTCTTGACCTCAACCAGCATTTGCGACCCGTCCGCCGTTACGATTCTAAAATCGGGGAGCTTCAGCCTCTCGTCGGATGCATAGATCTCTCCGGCGTCCTCCTGCTTGATAATCTCGACCGCTCCGAGGCTCGCGACCAGGGACTCAAACATAGATTGCGTTCTGAGTCCGTGAAGGAGCGCTTCGTTTGACAAAGAACGCTCAACTGATGCTCTCGCCCGCGCCACAAATCCATCGGCGGCGGCTGGGTCGCGGATAGAGATCTCCTCATCCCTGCCGAACGCAGCGAAGGCCTCTATCAAGTCAAATCGGATTGGGTCCCGTTTGAGACGTTTCATCAGCATTCAACTCCGTTAAATTAGGTGCGGGCGCACCTGACCCCCTCCTATTACTCCATTGAGTGCTGCGCACACGGTCAGAATAGCATTTTCGCAATTCCTCGCGGGGTGATTGGACAAGGACGGCGTGCGGGCGCGGATTAGGAATGAGCGGGGAAATAGGGCAAGAAAAACCCGCAGCCTTTCCAAGGACAGAAGGGACGCAGCACCCGAACCCAGTCTTCGCGCAAGGGGTCGGCCCCTGACCGTTGTCTTTCGGCATGCCGGCCGGCTCAGATGTAATGGCCGAAGGGCAGCGGAGGTACGTCCTTGATGGGACCGGCTGTAAGTATCTCCCCAACGGCATCCGCGAATTTCAGCGTGATCGGCATCCCGTCGCCGAAGATGCAGGTGTTGTAGTTGAGCTTGGTGAGGGCGAGGATGTCCTTGAGCACGACGTTGATGTCTGCCTCCCCTTTGCTGACGTCTATGATGAGCGGATTGGGAACCTCCCGTCCTGGGTAGGTTTGAATGCGCGGAGTCCAGCCGCGCGTCCACAGGTGGGCGCTGCGCTCGCTCCGGATGTTTGCGAGCCCGCGCAGGACGGGATTTTGGCCCTTGCGGTAAAGCTTCAGGTTCTTTTCTTCGCGGATGCGAACGCCGACCATTTTTGTGCCGGTGCCGGCCGCATCGCTAAATCCGAACCATTCCTTTTCTTCAAAACGCACCTTCCCGTGGATGAACATTTCCTTGGGTGGGCCGCCTGCCTTCCTGCTATAGGACTTGATAGCGAGTTCGCCCAGCGCCTTGGCCGCCTCATAGCTCAAGTGAAAGTCGCCCGTATCCTCGTTGTACCAGGGACCGAGCGCACCCTTGAAGACAACTCCATCGCCCGAATCAAGAAACATTTGGGCCGCGCAACATGCGTTTTTCGAGGTGCCGGTAGTCTCGTCTTTCTTGAAAACGAGGCCCACGTAGCACACGCCGTCGCGGATGTCAGCTACTTTCCAGGGGCGGCCTCCGACCTTGTAGAAGATAGCGGTGCAGAGGTTCCAAGCGATCTCAGACTGCCGGACGGCGACGCGCTTGTCGAAGTCGGCATCTTGCGGCTTGTAGATGTTTGACAGCGTACTTTCTTTGACAATCTGTGAAAGCACCATGTCATCCAGGAGCCGTGCCTTGAGCTGATTGTGAAATTGCTCCTGATAAACGTAGGGCTCCGCCTCCTTTTCCATCTCCGGGAAAAGCGAGCGCGTTTCGTAGAAAGTCTTGGCC
The DNA here is from genome assembly GCA_963773835.1 of uncultured Acidobacteriaceae bacterium. Taxonomy (GTDB): domain Bacteria; phylum Acidobacteriota; class Terriglobia; order Acidiferrales; family UBA7541; genus JOPF136. The sequence goes on along the minus strand of CAVZCQ010000002.1, from coordinate 401,163 downwards.
AGTTTCGTCTGCTTGAAGGCTCTCAGGGCCTGTTGCCGCACCTCGGGCTCGACAATGGATTTAGGGCGGCAATACTTCCACACGCGATCGGGCACCACGACGAACCAAAGCTCCGGTTTCTCCGTCTCCTCGCGTATCGCTTCAAGGATGCGTTTTGCAAACACGCCTACGGTTCCGTAGACACGCAGGTGCGGCTCGTCGAGATACAAGTGTTCGTCAATCTGAGTATCCGTTACGGTCAGTGTGAGCAGGGATTTCCTATTCCAGCGCGACCGGAACACAGTCTCAAAGCCAGGGAACGGAGGACGGCCTAAAAGCGGAGTTGCGTTGATCACGGGGCGCTGTACCCATTCCACCCATCGTTCAAAACGTTCAATGCCGGCTTCGGTGCCGATAACGCCAGCCCTGATGCCATAAGGCTTGCATTCATCAAGCGGCCCGAACAAGGTCAGGCCGTCACGCGGATCCTCCATCGCCTGATCGTGCCTGAACAGCAGGCGCGGCTCCTGAATGTGGATGAGGTCCCTCATCCCGCCCCACTTTCCGAAGCGTCATCTTCAAAGGCATCGTCGTCGCGCCGGTCCCTGCCATAGTCATCGGCGATTTCCGCGTCTTCCTCGTATCTCAGAAGCTGCGGATCGGCGTACGACACCGGGCTGCAAAACGGCAAAGGTGCTGGCGGGACTGATAGCTCCGCCGTGCTCCCGAGCTTTACAGCGATGTGATCTGCCCCATCACACAGATAAGTCGCAGCGGCAAGCGCCCGGTCGCGCCATTCATCATTCCACCACGATTTGCACTGGCTGCGCCTCGCCGCCGCCAGTCGCTTCTTACTATCCCAGATAGTGGTTCCGTCGTTCGTGAACAGGACGTGGGACTTAAAAATGTAGGCGAGCGTGGGATGTACAAGCGGCCGCGCCTGCACTGCGTAATGCCAAAACCGCTTCACGCTCACGCCGGTTTTCGGGTTCGTCCGTGTGCTGAATCCCACCATAGCCCGATAGGTTCTTTCGCCGTCCACGCCTGTAAAGAATACCTTGTCGCCCGGGACCCGCTCTTTGGGGAAGTAAAAGCATTTGGCCTTGTTTGCCAGTTCATATACCGGGAGCTTTCGCTCCACGAGCATCTGTTCCCAGGCAACACGCAAGAGCTGGAAAAGATGCTTCCCGAAAGTGGATTTGGGTTCTGCCAGCAGGCCCGCTACTTCGAGGGGGTCGCCAGCCTTGGCGACGTACATTTCAGGGCCAAGTTTGCCCTCAAAGTCCGCGGCCTCAGCGAAAGTGATTAGGAAAATAGCGTCTTGGACGGCGGGATACGGAAGCGTCCCAGGCACTTCCAGCACGCCGATAGTCCTACGCGAGAGTGAATGGAAATAGACATGTTTTGGCAGCGTGATCGGAAACCAGTTAGAAAGATACTCCTCGGGCTCTTTTCGCAATCCCCGCTCTGCGCTGAACTGGGTGCGCCACCAGTCGTTGACGGTCGTTCGATTGAATTTAGGGTCCTTCGGAACGCGATCTTGCTCGAGTTTTTCGAGCAGTTTAGCGAGCCCTGCGGCCCAAGACAGTGGAAACGGAACCGTGTTAACTCGTGTGATTTCGATGGTGATGTCACCATGTGGCAAGTCATCGATCAGCAGTGGAATGACGAAGTCTTTCAGCTGCTCCAGCTTTGCCACGCCTTGCGCAAAGTGCAACTCCTTGAGGGGGCCATCCTTGGCATTGGATGTCCGGGAGAGAACGTAGAGCACCTTGGCCGCGCGGGTTTTGATTACCTCTTCGATGTTGTCCCAGAACACCTCGCCGCCCAGGAGCTTCGTCAGATCGCACCAGACGCGGTAGCCTTCGTTCGCCAGTTGCAAGGCCAGCCACAGCGTAAACTCGTTGTCCTCGGGATTGGCATGGCTCAGGAGTAGCGTATCCCTCGGCTGGTGGCCCACAAGAACCTCGCGGCTCTGCGCATGGCTTCCGTCCACATCGTGAGGATACCACTCGTTAGAATTCACCGCAGAGTATAGAAAGGGGGGTGGCCGGGTGCTTCCGCGAGATCAACTAGCGCTGATTGGTCCTGCAAAATGAGCTCAGATTATGCTTGACAGGCACGGAGACTTAACCCATAGTGGTTAACAGACTGAGGGAATCTTCAGATCTGCTGAACTAAAGAAGGTTATCCGCATCCCCCCTTGGCCAAGACAACCAAGGAGGTTGCGATGACCACTCTTACGCGCTGGGACCAGTCCCACGGTTTGACTTTCCAGGACCAGATCAATCGTTTCTTGGAGGACAAATTTACTCGTGAACGCTCGGCTCATGCCGACCTGGCAACCTGGGCGCCACCGGTGGACATATACGAAACCGAGAGCGAATTGGTGGTAAAGGCCGACCTGCCGGATCTTCAAGACAAGGACATTGACGTCCGCGTGGAAAACAATATGTTGACCATCCGCGGAGAGCGGAAGTGCGACAAGGCCGTCAGCGAAGACAGCTACCTCCGAATGGAACGCGCGTATGGATCGTTCATGCGGAGCTTCTCCCTGCCAGCCACGGTCAACTCCGAGAGCATTCGTGCGGAGTATCGCACCGGGGTTTTGACCCTGCATATAACGAAGCGTGAGGAGTCGAAGCCGAAACAGATAAAGATCAGCGTCTCAGCAAAAAGCAACTAATCCACGACTCAGATACGGAGGCCGGCGGTCCGGCCTCCGTACGAACAAGCAAGGGGGTTGCGATGTTTAGACGCACAGAACCATTGAGAGAAGAGATCGCTCACCGAGCTCATGAGCTCTATCTTGAACGCGGCGGGAAACACGGAAGAGATGTGGAGGACTGGGTCAGAGCTGAAAAAGAGCTGAGCCACCAACCTGTCGCGCAAATAGTGAAAACGAGGGCCGCGCAAGCAGATCGTAAGATGGTTAATTGAAGCGCCAGGGTTCGACGGCCTGGCTACGCCAAGGCTTCGGCGGGCAGGCCCTACAGCAACCGGCCCTTGGCAACTTCACTCAGGATCAGCCCCGAACTGTTGGGATGCAAAAAGCGCACATCCTGGTCGGATGCTGACGCCCGGCAATAAAAGAGGGGGCTGAGTTCGCCCCCTCATCCGACAACCGAAGCGTCTGGAATCAGACAGGCACTGCGAAGGAAATCTTGTGGAAGGTGGAGTATTCGGCTTCGAACTTCTTGACGACCGGGACTCCCACGGCGTACTTCTCCACCAGCTTCTCGACCTTGGGATACATCTCCCGATGGTAAATCTCCGCGTAGTCCTTGGTGTCCCATAGGCTGATGGCCACCAGCTCATTCTTGTCGGGCGCCACCAGAAGGATCTCGTCCAGGAATCCCTTCTGCTTCTTGAGCAGGGGCAGGATCTCCTTCTCAAAGGTGACCGGAAATTCCTTCGCAAAATTCGGCTTCAGTTGCAGGGAAACGTGACGTGCGTACATGGTTCCTCCATCTTTCTTTCGCCGGAGGGCGATGCCGCTGATTCACCCGGCCTTCCACAGGAAGGCATAGGATCGTGAGTTCATTCCGTCCCCCACACTTCATTACTCCCATGGGCTCAAAATTGCTGCGCTCCGCATCACCTGGCAGTGTGACCTGTGATGCTCCGGGGGTGCGGCCCTCTCCGGGGGGCTCGAAATCTGCGACGGATCACGCGGTTTGTGCGTCCCGACCAGGTCGGGACTGCGGGCTCACACGTCGGTGCGCCCCTACAGTTCGCGGCGCGCGGAACGTGCCTCAGGTCAGACCCCGTCCCGAAAACTCGGGATCGGGGTCGGGACCTGAGCTACAAGATCAACTGCCTCCGCCCATCATTATGGACATGAACATCAGTCCGGCTCCCACGAGTTGGAGAAGAAACAGCGACCCGGCGATATCCCAGTGGAGCAGAACGAAAATCAATGTAACGCCAGGAACCAGCAGGCAGTTGAATCCCCAGGTCAGACCCTTGCGAAAGGCCAGCACGATGATTTTGAACTGCCCGATCAGAATAAACGCGCCGCCTACCAGGAACAGAGCTGTAGCCGTTGTTGACCTCGACGAATCCTGGAGCAATGCCGCCGCGAGAGTTGGAAGCATCGAGTTCATCTGGCTTCCTCGATATCGCGCTCCTGCGACTGGGGTCAGAGCCGGGCTTGCAATTGCCGCTCAACATACGCGCACCGTTTTCCCGAATCAAGTCCTGGAGCTGGCGCGGGGGATGGGGCCCGCGGGCAGGATTGTCCCTATTTCAGGTGCTGGTCCATCCAGTCAACCCAGCGGCGATAGACGTCCATCTGGCGTACAGGGTCGCCGGGAAAATGGCCGGGGACGGGATAGGCGATGAACTTTACGGGCACGTGGTTATCCTTGAGCGCGTGATAGAGCTGGAAGGACTGCGTGATGGGCACGCGCGCGTCGCCCGTGTCGTGCAGGATCAGCGTAGGAGTATTGACCTCGGACGCGGAGGTGATGGGCGACTGCTCGACATAGGCTGCGCGGTTGTCGCCCACCCAGGGCGAGCCCTTGAAGCTGTACCGGCCGGTGACGTTTCCGTCGGAGAGATTGTATTCCTCGCTCAGGTCCGTGACGGACGCTCCGGCGATGGCGGCTTTCCAGACGTGATAGTGGCCGATGAGCCAGGAGGTCATATAGCCGCCGTAGGACCATCCGCTGACCCCGATTTTGGTTTCGTCGATGAATCCCTTTTTCTCGAGCGCGGCAAGGCCCGCCATGACGTCGCGGCCCGGCCCTGCGCCGGCATCGTTCCAGATGGCGCGCTGGTAGCGATTGCCCAGGTTGTCGCTGCCGCGGTAATTCGGCGAAAAAACAATATAGCCGTGAGCGGCCACGACCTGCGAAATCAGGCTGAACGAAGTGATGGAAGAGGCCTGGGGTCCGCCATGGATCAGGAGCACGAGCGGATATTTGCGGTCTTTCTGGAAATCGGGCGGATAGACGATGACGCCGTCTTCCTGGAATCCGTCCGGGCCGGTCCACTCGAACCTCTCGATGGCGCCCAGCGAGAGCGAAGCGATTTCCTTGTTGAAGTCGGTGAGGCGCTTCGGCGGAGCGTCGGGGGAAGCCATGTAGTACAGCTCGGTGGGCTGAGTGCGGGTGCTTCCGGTGAATGCGATGTCGCCCTTGGCGCCGACGAAGGCGTCCACCCAGAAACCCCACGAAGGAGCGATGCCCGCGAGGGCGAGCTTTTTGGCCGGGCCGGCCAGCGGTTGGAGCCACAGGGAAGTGTCGGTGCCGTCGTGACCGCCGACGAGCAGGGACTTGCCGCCGGGCATCCAGATGACGCGCTGGATATCGTGATCGATATCGCGTGTGGCGTCTGTGCCGTCGCCGCCGGACACAGAAGTGACGTAAATCTCCATCTCGTTGTTTGGATCGCCGTCGCGCGGATACCAGTAGGCGAGCTGGGAGCCGTCGGGCGAGAAGACAGCGAAGCTCTCAAACGACGAGTGATGGGTGAGCTTGCGGATTTCGCCGGTTTCCACGGTGAGGATTTCAAGCGTAGTGAGGTCGTTGTCGCCGAAATGAGGGGTTTCCTGCCGGGTGAAGGCCAGGAGGCGGCCGTCGGGAGACCAGGAAAGCGGAGAAGCGGGAGGGCCGGGAGGCGCGCTCTTGGGCACGCTCCAGGAGCCGGAGGTGAGCCGGCGCGGAGTGCCGCCGGCGGCGGGAATCAGCCAGATGTGCGAGGGCATGGCCGCGGAAGTGGTCAGGAAGTCGTCGTCGTCGACTTCGAAGGCGTCGTTATGTTTTTCGATTTCCTTCTTGTTGGCCGGCTCGTCGGAGGTGACGTAGGCGATATCGAGGCCATTGGGCCGCCAGGCAAACTGTTCGACGCCTTGCGGCGCATCGGTGAGCTTGCGCGCGTCTCCGCCGGCCATGGACAGGATGAAGACTTGAGGATGCGCGTCCTTGCCCTCGCCGGCCACGGCTTCAAACGCCAGGCGGTCGCCGCTGGGAGACCAGCGGGGCGAGCCGACGCCCTTGCGCTGGTAGGTGAGGGGGCGCTGGGCTCCGGTGGCGATGTCCACGAGCAGAAGCTCGCGATCGCTGCGGTCGTCTTCCAGATTGGGACGGGAAACGACGCAGGCGATGGATTTTCCATCGGGGGAAATCTGCGGGTCGGAGACCGAGACGATTTTCGCCAGATCGGTGATCTCCACGCGCCGCGCCTGCGCGCGCGCGCCGCGGGCCAGAGCAAGCCCGGCAAACACGAGGGCCAGGGCGAACAGCAGCGTGCAGCAAAGACGCGCGGAGAGCGGCCGGGAAACCATCGGGCGTTCAGGCTGGGGACTGCGGAGAGGCATGGTCATTGCATTCGGCTCCTTGTGAGCGGGCGTATTGACGTTTCGCTGCCGGCTGGTGATGCGGCGCGAGTGCCGGAGCGCGGCGCAAATTCAGACCGCGCCATTTTTCCCGCATTTTTCGGCGACGAGAAGATACCACGAGAGCAGTGGCAAGTGGCCCGTCGGGATGGCTCCCCCGGCGCGAGGGCAGCGCCAAATAGGAGCGGGGGAAGTTTGTTGTGACCGGTAGCGGCGGCACGGCATCCTATGGCCCGCGGCTTTTTTCGACGTACACTTCAAACCCTCGGAAAGGAGAATCGAAACTATGGCTTCGCAGGCGAAAAACGGAAATCGTCCCAAACTCAGCGAAAAAGGGCTGCTGACCCCGGACAACTGCGTGGTGGCGCTGATTGACCACCAGCCGCAAATGCTGTTCGGCGTCAGCAATTTCGACCGCCAGGGCATCATCAACAACGTGTTGGCGCTGGCAAAGGCCACCAGGGTGTTTGATGTGCCCGTGGTGCTCAGCACGGTGGAAACCAAAGGCTTCAGCGGGAACATGTGGCCGCAACTTCTGGCCATCTTCCCGGGCCGCGTGCCCATTGAGCGTTCCTCGATGAACTCGTGGGACGACAAAAACTTTGTCGCCGCGATTGAAAAAAGCGGACGGAAGAAAATCGTGCTGGCCGGGCTATGGACGGAAACCTGCGTCGCGCTCCCGACCGTTCAGGCGATTCACGACGGCTACGAAATTTACGTGGTCGAGGATTGTTGCGGAGACGTGAGCCAACTCGCCCATGACAACGCCATGAAGCGCGTGATCCAGGCCGGGGCGAAGCCGGTCACCTCTCTTTCGACCATGCTGGAATGGCAGCGGGACTGGGCGCACAAAGGCACCTACGACGCGGTCATGGACATCGTGAAGAACCACTATGGAGCGTACGGCATCGGCGTGGAATACGCCTATACGATGGTGCACGGCGCTCCGCCAACGAAGTTTCCCGAGTACACCGTCCCGGCAGCCGCGACTGCCGCGCACAAGTAAACGCACGCAGCAGATCGAATCAAGGAGATGGGCATGCCGGCCGAAACGATCCTTCACAACGCCCGAATTGCCACAAACGGAACGCCCTCGGTGGCGGAGGCTCTCGCCATCGAGGGCGGGAAGATCAGCGCAACCGGCTCAAACGATGAAATCCTGCGGCTGCGCGGGCCCGCCACCCAGGTGATTGACGCTCGAGGCCGGACGGTGATCCCCGGCCTCAACGATTCGCACATGCATCCGATCCGCGGCGGATTGAACTACAACATGGAACTGCGCTGGGACGGCGTACCTTCGCTGGCCGATGCGCTGCGCATGTTGAAGGAGCAAGCGGCGCGCACGCCGCCTCCACAATGGGTTCGAGTGGTGGGCGGCTGGACGGAATTCCAGTTCGCCGAACGCCGCATGCCTACGCTCGAGGAAATCAACGCTGTGGCGCCGGAAACGCCCGTCTTTGTACTTCACCTGTACGACCGCGCGCTGCTGAACGGCGCCGCGCTGCGCGCGGTGGGATACACCAAGGACACTCCCGCACCGCCGGCGGGAGAAATCCAGTACGACGCGAAGGGCAATCCCACGGGCCTTCTGCTTGCCAAGCCGAATGCCAACATCCTTTACTCGACGCTGGCCAAGGGGCCCAAGCTGTCGCGCGAGGACCAGCTCAATTCCTCGCGGCTGTTCTTCCGGGAACTGAACCGGTTCGGCATCACCAGCGCGATCGACGCCGGCGGCGGCTTCCAGAATTATCCGGACGACTATGGAGTGGTGAACGAACTCCACCGCAATGGCGAACTTTCCGTGCGTCTGGCCTACAACCTCTTTACGCAAAAACCGAAGGGGGAGCTCTCCGACTTCCAAAAGTGGACGAAGATGACCAGGCCCGGCGAGGGGGACGACTACTACCGCGTAAACGGCGCGGGAGAGATGCTGGTCTTTTCCGCCGCGGACTTTGAAGATTTTCTCCAGCCGCGTCCGGACATGGCGCCGGTGATGGAAAGCGAACTGAAGGCGGTCATCCGGCACCTGGCGGAGAACCGCTGGCCGTTCCGGCTGCATACCACGTACAACGAAACGATCTCCCGGGCACTCGACGTGTACGAGCAGGTGAACCGCGAGATTCCCTTCGACGGGTTGCACTGGTTCTTCGATCACTGCGAAACCATTTCCGACCGCAACATCGAGCGAGTCAAGGCGCTCGGCGGGGGCATCGCCGTGCAAAACCGGATGGCCTTCCAGGGGGAGTATTTTGTCGAACGCTACGGCGCGCAGCAGGCCCGGCGTTCGCCGCCCATCCGCCGGATGCTGGAGATGGGCGTTCCGGTGGGTGCCGGCACGGACGCGACGCGCGTGTCGAGCTACAACCCGTTCCTGTCGCTTTACTGGCTGGCGACGGGGAAAACGATCGGCGGCCTGAGCCTTTACACCCAGGAAAACCTGATGGACCGCGCGGAGGCGCTCAAGCTGTACACGCTGGGGAGCAGTTGGCTTTCCAGCGAAAACGGCAAGAAGGGTGCGCTGGCGCCAGGGCAACTGGCCGACCTGGCTGTTCTTTCCGCCGACTATTTCTCAATTCCTGAAGAAGAGATCAAGCAGCTTGAATCGATACTGACGATCGTCGGCGGCAGGGTCGTGCACGCCGCCGGTGAATTCTCGAAGCTGGCGCCGCCTGCGCTTCCGGTCAGTCCGGATTGGTCGCCCGTCAAGCGGTACGGCGGATATGCGCACACCAAGGAAACAACCACCAGGGGGGGGGCGTCGCCCGCGCTGCAAGCTCACCGCATGAATGCACGCAAGCTCCCGCGCATAAGCCGCACCGCCCAGTCTTCGGTGATTCGGGGCTATGGAGTCTCAGTTGCGATTGCTTTGCTTGATAGATGTTGCGTGGGTATGCGGCTCTGAACGTGAATGAAGCTTATTCCGAGTGCTAGGCAGGAGAGGAGACTCCAGTGCGCATGACCAGATTCTTAGGCCTGGCCGCTATCGGGGCGTTTCTGATCATCGGAGGCGTCCGTCTAGCGCTGGCGGCGTCCAGCGCGCCGGCAGTCGTCCACGCCGATGCGGCGACGCCGAACGTGGCGGTGGGGCCGCAATACGATACGACCCACGTGTACGTGGCGCCGGAGGATTTCGACCGCTTTGTCGCGAGTGTCATCGCCACCTTTGGGGGCACCACCTCGAAGCAGGGCGTCTTCACCGTCACGCCGACTCCAAGCAGCACCATGTCGCAATTGGTGCTCACCCCCGTGGGGACGTTGTCCGTGTTCGGATTCAAGACGCCGGTGCCGTACCCGTTCGGCACCGAGCGGACGGGTTATCTGGTGACGGACATGGATGCGGCGATCGGCGCTGCTCGCGCGACCGGAGCGGACATCCTGGTGGCACCGTTCAATGATCCGATTGGACGCGACGCCATCATCCAATGGCCCGGCGGCGTGAATGCGCAGCTTTACTGGCATACCACCGCGCCGTCTTACGCTCCGCTCCAGACCATTCCGGAAAACCGCGTCTATGTGTCCGCCGACAGGGCGGCCGCGTTCGTGAGCAGCTTCCTTGCTTTCTCGCATGGCAAAGTTGTCTCCGACGACGCGCACGCGCCAGGGGTCGAGATCGGGCGGGCGGGTGACGCGTTCCGGCGAATACGGATCCAATCGACGTTCGGCAAATTGACCGCGCTGGTGACCGATGGCCATCTGCCGTATCCCTACGGACGGGAGATGACCGGATATGAGGTCACGAACCTGGCAGACACCCTCGCCAGGGCCAAGGCAGCCGGCGCAGTCATCGTGGTCGCTCCCTATTCTTCTGATAAGCGGGATGCAGCCATCGTGCAGTTCCCCGGCGGCTATATTGCCGAGATCCACGCGCACCTCAGCAAATAGAGTGTTTTCTGGTCGCGATTGGCGGGGCCCAGCCAAGGGACATTTATCGAAATTCGGACGATGCGATCCTGTTTGATTTTCGCAGTGGTGTTTTTCGCCGGCCAGCTCGCCGCGCATGCCCAGTCGGACCCGCCTGCTGCCCCGCCGAACCCCGATCGCAGCTACAAGTTGCTGAGGGAGGACGAGGACTGGAGTTTCCTGCGCGATCCAGCCCTCCGGCAGGACTTCTGGGACCCGATCAAGTACATCCCACTGCGCGGCGGCGCGGATGATTGGTACCTGACCGTCGGCGGCGAGGCCCGGGAGATTTGGGAGCAGATCGGCAACGACAATTGGGGCCAGCAGCCCTACATGAACGGATATTTCAACCAACGCTACATGTTGGCCTTCGATGTTCACTACGGCAGACACGTCCGCACGTTCGTCGAGCTGAAGAGCGGGCTGAACGCATTCCGGATCGGTGGTCCGCGGCCCATCGATGAAAAGAGGCTCGACTTCCAGGCGGCTTTTTGGGAGGTGGGCACCTCCGGAGATCGGTATTGGATCCAGTTGCGAGTCGGAAGACAGGAGATGGAATACGGCTCCGGGCGATTGATTGACGTTCGGGAAGGCCCAAATGTGCGCCTGAGCTTCGATGGATTCAAGATCAGGTCCAAAGTGGGAGCCTGGGACATAGACGGGTTCGCGGCAAGGCCGGACCTCGACAAGCCCGGGTTCTTCAACAATGCGCCCAACCACCAGGTTGGATTCTGGGGCGTTTACTCCACGCGACCGGTCGCACGGAAAGTCTCCGTGGACGTGTATTACCTGGGCCTGGATCGAAAGCGGGCCGCCTTCCAGCGAGGCACCGCGCGAGAGTTGCGGCACACCCTCGGGGGCAGGCTTTGGCGCCCCATCCCAAGGGAACGGCCCGGATGGGATTTCGATTACGAGGCCCTGTGGCAGTTCGGCAGCTTCGGAGCAGCCAATATCCGCGCCTGGACGGTGGCCTCCGACAACGGGTACAGCCTTCCCAATGTGCGACTGAAGCCGCGGTTCAGCGTGAAAGCGGACATCTCCAGTGGAGACGACCCGCGCACGAACACGCTGGGCACCTTCAATCCGCTTTTCCCGATTGGAAATTACTTTGGCGTGCTCGCCACCACCGGCCCCGGACCGATAAATTTCATTGATATTCACCCGCGGATACAAACGCAATTTCCGCATGGAATTACGGTGTCCACCGACTGGGTTTTCCAGTGGCGAGAGAACGTTTTGGATGGAGTCTATGCCGTGCCCGGATTTCTCATACGTGCTGCGGACGGCAGCCGGGCGCGATTCGTAGGCCAGCGCCCGGGAATGGAACTGCGATGGCAGGCCGACCGGCATGTCTGGTTTCAGGGGGACTACGGAATCTTCTATGCCGGGCGGTTCCTGAAGGAGACCATGCCCGGGCGCAACCTCAACTATTGGGCGCTATGGGCCGGATATAAGTTCTGAGGAACGCGGGCGGCGTCGCGCCTGGGCTGCCGGACCGCCCGGATCGGGTGCGTGGTGCACTGGGTTGATCCGCCGGGCAGGGGAGTGGCGAGCCACAGCCAGGAAAAGCGGCGTCCAGCCGCCGCACTCCAAAGGGTGGGCTACACCGCTACTGTTTTGGGGGAGTGAGGAGGCGTTTTAGTTCCTCCATGGCTTTGCCGAATTTTTCCCAATCGCCCTGCTGCATGGCCTTCTGGGCTTCGTCGAACTTCGCCCTGGCCTGCGCCAGTTCCGGTTGCGTGAGCGGGGGCTGCGGCTGCGCGGGGTTCCGGGCTTGCTGCTGCTCGGTGCCGAAGACGGATTGGATGGCCTCATCGAGAGTAGGCTGCATGGCCAGCTTATCGCCCGAAATCACGATCACGCGTTTGAGCTGGGGGAAGTCCGTGCCTTCCGCGGTGAGGTAAACCGGGACGACATACAGGAACGAGTTTTCGATGGGAACGGCGATCAGGTTTCCGCGAATCACGCGCGAGCCTTTTTGATTCCAAAGGGTGAGCTGCTCGGAGATGGTGGTGTTCTGATCGATCATGGCCTCGACCTGCATGGGGCCGTAGATCAGCTTCTCCTTGGGAAGCTGGTAGAACAGCATTTTCCCGTATTCGGGGAAATCGCACCGGGCGGTCATCCAGGCGATCATGTTGTCGCGCTTCTGAGGCGTGAACGGAGTCATGAGGAGGTATTCGAGCTGGGTGCTGCCGGGGAGTTTCATCAGGATGTAATAGGGCGGCATGGGCCCTACCACGCCTCCATACTCCTCCCGGGGGAGCACCCAGAGGTCCTCGCGGTTGTAGAAGACCTGAGGAACCGTCATGTGGAAGGTTCTGTACTGATCGGCCTGGATGGAAAAGAGATCCTCGGGGTAGCGGAGATGCGATTTCAAATCCGGCGAGAGCTGATTCAGGTCGAGGAAAACGCCGGGAAAAGCGCGGCGGTAAGCTGCGAGGATGGGATCGTTCGGATCCATGACGTAGAAGCGGACGGAGCCGTCGTACATGTCCACAACGACCTTCACGGAATTTCGGATGTAGTTCAGGCCCGCCTGATAGCCCGACATGTAGGGAGTGGAGTAGGGAAAGTGATCGGAAACGGTGTAGGCATCCTGGACCCAGTAGAGTTTGCCGGCGCTGACCACGGGGTAGGGATCCTGGTCGAGGAGCAGGAAGGGAGCGATCTGCGCGACGCGGTCCTGAACGCGCCTCCAGATCTGAATCCTGCTTTCCGGCCGGAGATAGGAGGTCAACAGGATATTGATATCGCCCTGAGTCCAGGCGAACAGGAGCCGGCGCCAGGGGCTGTCCAGCGGGATGCCGCCCGTGCCGGCGTAACTCGTGTACACATTCTGATTCCCTTTGGGGTAGTCGAACTCTTTGACTCCCGTGGCGACGATGCGATATCCGGGCATCGATTCGCCGTAGTAGATGGCAGGCTGGTTGATGGTGAGGCCGTAGTCGGATTCGGGCGGGATATTCGCAAGCAGGTAATCCGGAAAGCCGCCGCCGATCGTCTTGGAGACGAAGCTCATCACCAGGCCATAGCCATGCGTGAATTGGAGCTTCTGGTTGACCCAGGTCTGGGCTTCGGCGGGAAGTTCCGCGGAAAGTTCACGGGCCGAGAGCATCACCTGGTGATATCCGTCGGGGAGGTGATAACGGTCCACATCCGCCTGGTAGAATTGATAGTAGAGGCGAATTTCCTGGGCCTGCTTGTACATCTGAAGCAGGGGCCGCGAGTCCCACAGGCGTACGTTCTGGATCGTGTCTTCATTTCTCGCAATCACGTCGGCGGTCAGATCGGCCAGGGCCGGGTAGGAAGTTTCCTGGATGCCGTCGAGCTTGAAGGCTTTCCGGGTGAACTCGATGTTGTTCTTGAGATACGGAGTTTCCAGCGAGAGTTCGCTGGGCTGCACCACGAATTTCTGAAACAGGGCGGGCGCCAGCGAAACGGCGACGACATACAAGAGCAGGTAAATTCCAGTCCCGGCAACGATGGCCCGGAATTCCGGCCGGAAAGCATTAAACAAAAGCAGAGCGCAGAGGGCCGCCGCAGCGGCGAACATGATCCACAAGGCGACGCGGGTGACGTGAGCCGCGGTATAGCCGGCTCCGTAAACCACTCCCAGGTTGGAGTACACGAGGTCGTAGTGATCCAGGTAAAACCCCCATCCCCAACTGGCCACCAGGACGGAGAACAGAACCGACAGATGGGGAACGGCCTTCGCGCTGGGACCCGCCATCCGTCCGCTGCCGGAACGCAGCAACCCGAAGAATCCGTAGATGACCAGGACGGCCAGAAGCGTGAGCAGCGCCAAGGTAGTGAGGCTGTCCTGTAAAAGCTCGTAAAACGGCAGACGGAACAGATAAAAGCCGAGATCCACGCCGAAAAGAGGATCGGCCAGCCCATAGGAGCCGCCATAGCGGAAGCGGAGATAGCTATCCCATTGTTGATAGAACATGGCCGCAAAGAACAGCGCAACGACGGCAGCGATTGCGGCTGCGGCCAGCTTCAAAAGCGTGGGAGAGATCTGGGCGCCGAGCGTAAACGTGAGAGGAGACTCTTTTCTCCAACTGACGACGCCAAAGGCGGCGCCGTTGTTCAGCGCCAGGCGAAGATTGAACCAGAGGTAGAGAAGCACGACAACGAAGGCGGCGCCATACAGCTCGCAGCGCAGGTCCAGGAGCGTCCAGAAGACGCCGGAGTAGCCGAGCTGCTGCATCCACAGGTCCTTCTGTATCCATCCGGAGAGTACGACGAGGAGAGCGATGAGGACGATCGCTGCAGCGAGAATGAGTCTCAGCAGATGGCCGCGCCGGGGGCTTCCGCCGTTTTCGTCTTCAATGAGCCAGGGCCGCTCGCCGTGGGTTGGTCTCTCGGTCATTGCTCTGCCGCCTTTCGCATAGGTCCCAAAGCGCGCACTGCTATTGTGCCTCTACGCAGCTCCAAAAGAATCCACCCTTATGAAGCGGCGGGCGAGGCGCCCGCAGCGGCTCCCGGCGCTGTGTACACGTTCAGAATCGTGGTGGCCACGGCTACCACGATGGGGCCGAGTATGAACCCCAGGAATCCGAACACGCTGATGCCGCCCAGTACGCTCACCAGAATGAGCAGGGAATTCATTTGCGATTTGCCGGAGAGGAGGAGCGGGCGGACGAAATGCTCGAGAACTCCGGCGGCGCCCGCGCAGATGGCTACCAGTACGATGGCTTTGCCGTACTGTCCCTCAACAGCGAGCCACAGAAAGGCGGGGCCCCACACCAGCCATCCTCCGATCACCGGCAGCAGGGCGAGCATGCCCATCACCGCGCCCCAGAAGAGAGGGGAAGGCAGCGCAACAATGGCGAAAGCCAGCGCGCCCAGCAGGCCCTGAATCGAGCCGATAATCAGGCTGGCGGTGACGCTGGCGAAAATGAGGTCGCGCGTCTGGGCCACGATGCGGTCGCTGTGCTCGTCCTCGAAGGGCAGGAGACTGCGGGTGCGGTCCACCAGAGCCGGGCCGTCGCGGAACAGGAAGAAGAGCGCAAAAAGCAGAATCAGGAGTTTCAGCGCGACGCCGGCCGCGTTGCGCAGCGCCTCTCCTGCCCTCGACTCCAGCAGGTGAGCCAGCCAGGCTGCGCCTTCGCGGGCCAGAGGCAGCGGGTCGGTGGGGATTCCGGAAACGCCGTGCTCCTGCAACCACTCCAGCCCTCTTTGCGCCGAGGGAGGGATGTGCGTAGACCAATCGCCCGCTCCCTGTAACTGGCGCACGGCCGCCGTGGCCTGATTCACCAGCCCGCCCAGCAGGCCGAGCGCCGGGCCAACGAGCAGCAGCGTGACGCACACCGTGCTGAGCGCCGCGGCCTTCACCGGCCCCATGCGGCGCAGCAGGCGTTCGTGCAGAGGGTAGGTGCACACCACCAGGACGACGGCCCATCCCAGCGGCTGTAGGAACGGCTCGAAGACGCGATACGCCAGATAGAAAATCAGCAGGACCGCGCCGTAGAACAGCAGCGATTCAATGCGCTCGTGGCTTCGCTCTTCTGCCATATTTGCCGCCGCCATCTCCCCTTATACTAGAGCGCGCCCGGGACGGTCGGGCCCCGGCGCAACGCCACGCCCTTCGCCAGGCGCGCGCGAGCGGAGCCGGGCGCGCAATCGCATCGAATCCGAGGACACGTCCATCGAAAGCGATACCCAACTGCTGCCGGAAGCGAGCGGGCCCGCGGGGCAGCACCCTGTGCGGCTGCTGGTGGTGCTGGGGCTGATCAACTTCATCAACTTCGCGGACCGGCTGGTCATCGTACCGCTGTTCCCGCTGCTGCGCGACGAATTCTCGCTGACGGACGCGCAGCTCGGGACGCTGCAAACGGTTCTCCAGGTGGTGCTGGCGCTGGCGACGGTTCCGTTATCGCTGCTGGCGGACCGCACGAACCGGCGGAAGGTGATTGCCGTGGGCGTGGCAGTGTGGAGCGGGGCCACGTTCCTGAGCGGGCTGGCGGCAAGCTACGTGTCCCTCCTGTTTGCGCGGGCGCTGGTGGGCGTGGGCGAGGCGGCCTACTCGCCTGCGGCGCAGTCCATGATCTCCGGCGAGTTTGCGCCGCGATTGCGCGGGCGGGCGCTGGCCGTGTTCGCCGCGGCCATGCTGGTGGGCGGAGCGGCGGGCCAGGCGCTGGGCGCAGTGCTGGGCGAAACGAGCGGGTGGCGCTGGGCGTTTGCGATCATCGGCATTCCGGGGCTGGCGCTGGCCGTTGCGGCGCTGCGGCTGGACGACCCTCCGCGCGGGCCGAGGGAGGAAGTGGTGCCCGTCTCGCATCTGATGCGCGTGCCTGCGTACTTGGCGCTGATCGGGAGCGGCGTGCTGGTCACGTTTTCCACCGTGTCGTTCATCACCTGGGGGCCGGACTACATGGTGCGGTACAAGGACTTCAGCCTGCGCGAGGCGGGAGTGCTGCTGGCCACGCTGGGGCTGGTTGCGCTGGTGGGCGGGGCGCTGGCGGGAGGGGCGGTGGCGGATTTGCTCCAGCGGCGCATGGCGTATGGCAGGGTGGTCACCGTGGCGCTCGGATTCCTGTGCGCCTGCCCGTTCCTGCTGTGGGGGCTCGGCTCGGACAACCGCGACACGATCCTCGCTGCGTTCTCCATCGCGGGATTTTTCATGTCCTGGTATCACGGGCCGGTGACGGCCATGATTCACGACATGATGCCGCCGCGGGCGTACGCGCGCTCGGTGGGGCTGTACATGTTTGTGACGCAGCTTGCGGGGGCGTTTGGGCCGAGCCTGGTGGGCAGCGTGTCCGATATCTTCGATCTGCAGCTCGGCCTCCAATTTGTGGTGGGAGTGATGGCGGCGGGCGCGCTCAGCTTTATGCTGGTGATCTTCTTCATCCGCCGGCACGGGCTGCATCATCCGGCGCTTTCCGCGTACCGGCAGCCGGCAGCGACGTGAGAGACGGGGCAGAGGAGCACTGACGGGATGGTCTGTGCTACCGTTTTCGTATGCCGCAGACTGAACCCTGCCCGCATCGCCGGCGCAGGCTCATCGCCAAAGACCAGGACGCGGAATACGTGGAATGCCTGGATTGCGGCGCGCTGCTGGAAAAAGAAGAGCTGGCGGAGCCTTCCGGGTTCGATGAATCGCTTTCGGATGCGTGAAGCCAGGGCGGCCCGCGATGGCAGCGCCGGAGGCGTCAGAGAGAGCCCGGAATTGCCGAAAACAGGGCCGCGAGCAGCGCGTGCTTCGTGGGGGCAAATGGGTTGGCGATTGTGGTCCCGCGCCAGGTGAACCCTTCCTGCATGTCCTCCGAGAGGAGCAGCCGGCATCCCGCTTCTGCTGCGGCCGACAGAATTACGGAGTCCCAAATGCCGAGCTGGTGATCCGCGGCGAGATCGGCCGCAGCGATCATGACCTTTGCCGATGTTTCAATGAGGGGAAACGAATCTTGCCAGTCGAGAATGGCCTTGCGCGCCTTTGCCGGGGGTCGCTTGGCCTTGCGCACCAGCAGGTGGAACAGCTCACCCAGCACCTGGACGGGCACGAGCGCCGAGCCCTCGGGCAACCTCTGCAGCAAATCGAGCGCCGCCTGCTTCCTCGGAGCCCCATTGACGCCTTCGGCGTAGGCCAGGACGTTCGTATCGAGGGCTAACCTCACTGTTTCCTCTCGTAGAGTTCGTCGCGGCTCCAACGGCCGATGTGGGTCACTCGCTGCGACCGCAACCTTTTGAGCAGCGCGGCGCGGGCGCCAGGCGTTTCGCCGCCATTCTTGTCCACCGGCAGGATGCGCGCGACCGGCTTGCCATGCGAGGTCACAACAAAACTGTGGCCGTCACGCACGGTGCGGAGGAGTTCCGAGAACTTTCGATTGGCATGGGCTGCGGAAACCGCCTTTTCCATGAGGCGCTCCAATAGTAGTGATATTACGTACTATATCGCAAGGCCGGGTTCCCTGCAACCGGGGCTTGGCGCGGGCTCGCTCGACCCGTTCCGGCACATCCCCTGCAGCTTGCGGCTAACGGATTTCCAGGCGGGCAATGAGCCGCAGCACGTCGTCGTGGCTGACTGTGTAGATGGGGTGCTCGTCGGCCTGCTCGAGGCGTTCGGCCAGAAAAGCGGCTGTGATGTAGCTCGCTTCGCGGTCGGTCAGGTCGCGGCCCGCGCGCTCGCGGAAGGCCACGAAGGCGGTGTGAGCGAGCCCCACAATCACCCGGCGGCCATCCACAAAGTAGCGGGCGTCGATCGTGTCGCTGTGCCGCGGCGCGATTCCGTTGTGGATGTGCGAAAAGCGGCAGTGGAACGTGTCGCCGGTGAGCGGCGAGCGCACCTCGAAGGCGGGAACGAATTCGCTCATTTTTCCCGCGTTGTAGAGTGTGGTGTCCATGAGGCTCTATCCGTGCGTGGCTACGGCGCCCGCCTCGGCATACGAGTGGACTGCGGCGCCCACGCCCGCGCCCGCCGGGACACGGAAGCCCTGGTCGCCCAGCACCTTTTCGAACGCGGCGAGGAACAGCAGCACGTTTGCCTTCTGGCTGACGTAGCCCATCAGGCCGACGCGCCAGATTTTGCCTTTCAGCGGGCCGAATCCCCCGGCGATTTCGAGGTTGAATTCCTCGCGGAGCTGCGCGCGCACCTTCGCTTCATCGACGCCGGGAGGCGCCTCTACAGCGACGACGGTCGGCAGGCGGTGGGCGGGCTCTTTGACGAACGGCTCGAATCCCATGGCTTCGATTCCGGCGATCAGAGCGTGCTGGTTCTGCCGGTGCCGCTCCCAGCGCGCCTCGAGACCCTCTTCGAGCGTCAGGCGGAGCGCCTCGCGCAGCGCGAAGATCAGCGAGATGGGCGGCGTGTGGTGGTAGGTGCGCTCTTTCCCCCAGAAGCTCATGATGGGGACGAAATCGAAATACCAGCTCTGCACGGGCGTTTTGCGCGTCTTCACGATTTCCTCGACGCGCGCGTTCAGCGTGATGGGCGCCATGCCCGGAGGCGCGCTCAGCGTTTTCTGCGAGCCGGAAAAACAGATGTCGATGCGCTGGCGGTCCACGTCCAGTGGCACACCGCCGAGCGTGGCTACGGCGTCCACCACCAGGATGGCGCCTAGTTCGTCCGCCACTTTCCGGTAGTCATCCAGGTTCTGCAGCACTCCGCTCGACGTTTCCCCGTGGGCCAGCCCGACGAGTTTGATCTTGCGCCCTTTGCCCGCGCGGCGCACGTCGTCCGGATCAACCGTTTTGCCGTACGGCGCCTGAACGCGATGAATCTTCGCCGAGGTACGCTCCCCGATGACCGCCATGCGCTCGGAAAACCAGCCGTTGCAGCACACGATGGCCTCGTCGCCCGCTTCGAGCGGATTTACCACCGAGGCTTCAATCGCCCCGGAACCCGAGGCGGAGACCGGGTAGGTCATGCGGTTCTCGGTCTGGAACACGCGGCGGAGGAGCACCTGCACGTCGCTCATCATGGCCGTGAACCACGGGTCCATATGCCCCACCAGGGGTGTGGCGAGCGCGCGGTACACCCGCGCGTCCATATTCGAGGGACCCGGCGTCATCATCAGCCGGGCTGGAGGGAGGAGTTCACCGATTGGTTCGTTCATGGCTGCCTCGGTACGCGGGGAGTGCGAACAGCAACGACTACGGGCGGCCCGGCGCCCCGATACTTCGGGATCGCGGGCGGCGGACTGCACCCCTTTGCACCACTAGTTTGCGCAATTCACACCCGGCGGGTCAACTTCCATTATGGCTGTGTGGCCGGAGCGGGCGGCCGCGGGAGTTTCCGGCGGCGCGGCGCCCCGGGCTCCGGCGCGCGGCCTATCGAGTGCGGAGATATTGAATCAAATTGTCCAGGTCCTGCTCGCTCAACGACTGCTGGAAGGGAGGCATGATGCCGCGCCCGTGCAGGATGACGTCTCGCACTGCCTGGTCCGTCAGCGGCTCCCCGCTCGGAAGAGTTTTTCGCTGGAACAGTCCGTCCAGTTTGGGCGGCTGTTTGACCAGATGCAAATCCTGGGCTTCGTGGCAGGGCGCGCACTGGTTGTCGTAGACGGATTTGCCCAGCACGGCGGCCGCCGGGGCCAGATGCGCGCTTTCCGTGTTCGTCCAATAGTGGAAGAGGCACCAGCCCAGCAGCAAGATGCCGAAACACCACAGGAACACCCTCGGGGTCAATTCCCATTGCCCTAGCTGCATGAGAGGCCTTTCGACGCGCAGAAGGAAGGACGCACCCGCACGCTCCTAATTCTTCGATGTTGCCGCGTTGTCCACTGCCGCAACCGCATCGGCAACCTTCCATTCGTTTCCCGGCCAGGTCTGCTTCACGGTTCCATCGCGAGCAAAAAGAATCGTGGTCATGCTGTGCGAGATCTGGTTGTCCTGCACGAAGTACACCAGGTTGAAGGCGGTTGCCAGGCGGCTCAGGTCCGCGGGACTCGTGGAGACGAAATCCCAGTTGGCGAAGCCGGCCGCGCCTTCCTTCATGTAGGCCAGGCCGTACTTCCGGAGAACGGGCGGTTTGTCGTAATTGGGGTCCAGGCTCACGCTCACCAGGTGCGTCCTGGGGTATACGGACGGATTCCGGGCCAATTGCTCGTGCACTTCCGCAAACTTGCTGCTGATTAGCGGACACATGGTGGGGAATGGGCAGCGCGTGTAGATGAAGGTGAGCAGCACGGCCTTTCCCTTGAAATCGGCCAGATGCAGCGTCTTGCCGTCCTGGTTGACGAGCGGCACATCCGGCACGTCCTCGCCCGCCTTCAGCTCGCCCGGTTTCGTCGCCGTCACCGGGCCACGCCCGCTCTCGTCCGTGACGTGGAGATGTTCCAGCCAGTATTCCTTTTTGTTTTCGACTATGACGTCGCCGGTGATGCGGTCGCCCGGCTCCACTTCCCGCATTCCCTGGGGATCCTTCACCGCATACTCCATGGTCATTGCCGGCATGAAGCCCGGGATGTCCTCGTGATCCACGGTGAGCTGCGAGATCGCGCCGTTTTTTGCCAGGACCTTTCCCCGCAATTCGTAATGCTGCGTGGAGGTTCCGCAGCCAATCGCGACGACCAGAGCACAAATCATCGCGACACCAGCGGCCCGCGAGCCCAGTCCAGGGCCTGGACCGCCCGGTTTGTCATTCGAAGACGCCATCACTGCCTCCATCGTTTCGTCTCCCGCACGGACCCGCTCCCCCGGCCCTGCCGCGGCGGATGCGCGCGCGTGGATAACTTCGGGCAAAAGAGCATGAATTCAGCCGGAGCGTAACGAGATGCTCCCTCATGTTCCAACGGAATGCAGAAGTTCCAGCCGCCGCGCTAGCCAGCCGGCGGGTAGCGAGGGGGCGGTTCCGAGGGCGCCACACGGCGCGCAAGGGGGAATTCCCACGAATATTCCATGCCATCCCTTCCAGCTTGTCAAGGCGGGCCGATGGGGGTGAACAATTCCCGTGGCGCGGGCGTATAACTATTCAAACCCTGCTGCGCGAACCGGGCGGGCGCGCGGCACTGGAGGCCCGGCATGGACCAGCTCTGGAACGACGTGAGCCACGGCGCGCGGGCGCTGCGAAAGGATCCGGGTTTTACGGCGGTTGCCGTGCTCACGCTGGCGCTGGGAATCGGCGCCAATAGCACGGTCTTCAGTTGGATCAATGCCACGCTGCTCAATCCGATTCCCGGGGCATCGCAGCCCGGCCAACTGGTGGCCGTGACAAGGGGCCACGCTGGCTCGTTTGCCTATCCGGATTTTCTGGATCTGCGGAGCCGCTCGCAGAGCTTCTCGGGTCTCACCGCGACTTCCCTGTGCCCCATGAGCTTTACTGGCCGCGACCGTCCCGAACGGGTTTGGGGAATGCTGGTCACCGCGAACTATTTCGACGTGCTCGGGGTACGGCTCGCGCTCGGCCGCGGATTCGTTCCCGCTGACGACACTCCCGGCCAGACTCCTGCTGCCGTCATCAGCTATCGGCTGTGGCAGGACCGGTTCTCGGGGGCGCGCGACGTGCTCGGCCGCACGCTGCCGATCAACTCGCACGACTACACCATCGTGGGAGTAGCGCCGCCCGCGTTTCAGGGCAGTGCCACCGGCCTGCGCGTGGAGCTGTGGGTTCCCCTGGCCATGACCGCTCAGATCATTCCAGACGCAGCCGGGCGGCTCGACGCACGCGAGGACACTTGGCTGGGCACAATCGGGCGACTGCGTCGCGGCGCGGGCCGCGAACAGGCACAGGCGGAAATGACGGGCCTGTTCGAGCAAATCGTGCGCGAGTTTCCGGACTCCCACAAAGGCCGCATTGCCGTGACGCTCTACCCGCTGTGGAGAGCGCCCAACGGGGCGAACGCCGTTTTTTCGCGGCTTCTTCCTCTGCTGCTGGGGATCGCGGGAGTGGTGCTGCTGCTGGCGTGCGCCAACCTGGCCAATCTGGTGCTGGCGCGCGGCATGGGCCGGCAGCGCGAAATGGCCATTCGCCTGTCACTGGGAGCAAGCCGGGCGCGGCTGGTGCGTCAACTGCTGGCGGAAAACCTGGTGCTGGCGCTCGCCGGAGGTGCGATGGCCCTGGCCGCCACGGTATGGACCGCCGGCTCATTCATGCAATTCGCGCCGGCCTCGAACCTGCCGATATGGCTTTCCGTTCCCGTGGACCACCGCGTGTTTGCGGCCACGCTGGTGTTTTCGCTGCTCGCTACATTTCTATTCGGCAGCCTGCCGGCCCTGCGCGCGTCGGCGCTGGACCCGGTGGGCGCGCTGAAGGACGAGTCGGGAAACGCGGCGGGAGGCCGGCGGCGCGGAGGACTTTCGCGCAGCCTGGCCATCGCGCAGATCGGCTTCTCGCTGCTCCTGCTGGTGTGCGCGGGACTGCTGACACGCAGTTTCCGGGCGGCCCGCACGTTCGATCCCGGTTTCAATCCGCACAACGTGCTGTTGGAGTCCTACGACCTGTTCCCCGCGGGTTACTCCGAGGCCCAGGGCGGCGCCTTCAACCGGCAGGTGATCGAAAAAGCTCGCGCCCTGCCCGGCGCGGAAAGCGCTGCGCTGGCCGATTGGGTTCCGCTGGGCTTCGTCAGCAATGGCGATGACTTTGTTCCGGAAGGCTACGCGGCGGGGAAACAGGAAGCCATCTTTGCGGGTATCGCCCACGTGAGTCCCGGCTACTTCGCCACCTTGCAGATTCCGTTGGAGGACGGCCGCGATTTTTCTTTTCAGGATTCCGGGGCCTCCACTCCCGTGGTGATCGTCAATCAGGCCGTGGCCGGCCGGTATTGGCCGGGCCAGCCGGCGGTGGGCAAACGCATGCGCATTGAAGGGAAATGGGCCACGGTGGTCGGCGTGGCCCGCACCGCGCACTACTACGACCTCGACGAGCCGCCCCAATCGTTCATCTACCTTCCGCTGGAGCAGTTCTACACGCCGGAAGTGACGCTGCACGTGCGCCTGGCCGGCGATCCGCCGGCCACCGCGGCCGCGGCCACGGCTCGCATCCACGAGCTGAACGCCGGGCTTCCCGTCTTCGATGTGAGCACGCTCGAAGCCCGCATCGAGCCTGTCACTTACGGCCTGCGCATGGCCGGAACCTTTTCCGGGGTCTTCGGCTTGCTCGCGCTGGCGCTGGCCAGCGTGGGGATTTACGGAGTGGTGGCATACAGCACCCGGCAGCGCACGCGCGAGTTCGGCGTGCGCATGGCGCTTGGCGCGCAACCGGCGGACGTGCTGCGGCTGATCCTGCGCCAGGGCATGGTAATGCTGCTGGCCGGCACGGCGGCGGGACTGGCGGCAGCTCTCGCGGCGACGCGGCTGATGAGCCGCATCCTGTTCGGCATCACGGCCACCGATCCGCTGACCTTTCTGGGCGTCACGATGCTGCTTGCTGCGGTCACCCTGGCTGCGTGCTACCTGCCGGCGCGCCGCGCGGTGCAGTTGGATCCGCTGGTGGCGCTCCGGCACGAATAGAAGCCGCGGGCGCGGCGGAGACCCCGCTCGCGGCCCGGCAACCCGCAAAAAGTCCTCGCTATATCGAAACACGATGTAGTAGTCTTGCGTCTGATATAGTAGCTCGCCCCCGGATATCCGGGCACGAGCCGGCCATGCGCCGCCGAGGAGACTGCGATGAACACCAGGAAACGCGATCCCGCTCCCTACCTCCCGTTGACCAGCGCTGAGTTTCATTTCCTGCTGTCGCTGGCCGATGGGGATAAGCACGCCTACGCCATCATGAAGGACGTCGTACGGCTGACGGACGGCGCGGTGCGCCTGAGCGCGGGAACGCTTTACGGCTTGGTTCGGCGATTCGTGAGCGAAGGGATGATCGTGGAGTCGGGAGTACGCCCGGCTGCGGCGCTGGACGACGAGCGGCGCCGCTATTACCGCCTGACCGAGTTCGGCAGGGAAGTGGCCGTTGCGGAAGCCGGGCGCCTGGAAAACCTGCTGGCGCTGGCGCGCGCCAAACGGCTGCTGGCCCGGGCCCGACCCGTGTAGCGGCGCATGGCGAAGGAACGCGAAAGAAGGAGAACTGACCATGGCAACCGGAAAGAAGGACACGCGGCACGACCGGCTGTTCCGCAGCCTGCTGCGGCTGTTTCCCTTTGAATTCCGTTCCGACTACGGCAGCGACATGGCCCACACCTTCGCCGACCAACGACGCGACGCAGAGCGCGAGGGGGCTCCGGGCCTTTTGCGGCTTTGGTGGGATACGCTGGCCGGGATCTTCACGACGGCGCCGCGGGAGCATGGGGAGATGTTGCGCCAGGATGCCGGTTTCGCGCTGCGCATGATGCGCAAAAACCCGGGGTTCACGATTGTGGTGGTGCTGACGCTGGCGCTGGGAATCGGGGCCAACACGGCGATCTTCAGCGTGATCAACGGCGTGCTGCTTCGTCCGCTCCCGTACGCCCGCGGGGAACAGCTCCTCCGGCTGCGGCAACAGGCGACGCGCGCCGGATTCAACGACATCAACTTTTCGGTGAAAGAAATCGCCGACTACACGCAGCAGAACCACACGCTGGCAGGGACGGCTGAATACCATTCCATGATTTTTACCTTGTACGGCCAGGGCGACCCGCAGAGGCTGGAAATCGGCGTGGTGTCCGCGAACTTCTTCGACGTGATGGGAGTCAAACCCATTCTCGGCCGCCTGTTTCGACCCGGCGAAGACCGCGTGGGCGCGAATCCCGTTCTCGTGCTCACATACGGCTACTGGAAAAACGTGATGGGCGGCGATCCGAATGCCGTGGGAAAAACTTTTGAAATGAACGACCGCGTCCATACCGTGATCGGCGTTCTTCCCCGCTTCCCGACTATCCGGACGCCAACCAGATGTTCATGCCCTCGTCGTCCTGTCCGTTCCGCTCAAACCCGAAAACCGTGGAAAACCGGGACGCGCGCATGCTTTTGCTGTTCGCCCGGAAGAAGCCCGGCGTCACGGATCAGCAGGTGGATGCGGACCTGGGTCTGATCGCCCGCAACCTCGAGAAGCAGTATCCGGCCAATTATCCGGCGGCAGACGGATACGGGATCGACGAGATCCGGCTGAAAGACGAAATGACCAGCACGGGCCGGCTGACTTTTCTCACCTTGCTGGGCGCCACGGGACTGGTCCTGCTGCTTACTTGCGCCAACGTGGCGAATCTCACGCTCTCCCGTCAGATTCGCCGGGAGCAGGAGCTGGCGGTACGGGCCACGCTGGGGGCCAGCTTGGTGCGCGTGCTGCGCCAGCTCGTGACGGAGAGCACGCTGCTGGCCGTAGCCGGCGGCGCGCTCGGCCTGGTGGTGGCTGCGGGGGGCACGCAATTGCTCACCACGTTTGCCGCGCGCTTCACTCCCCGGGCGGGAGACATACGCTTCGACGCCTCGGTGCTGATCTTTACGCTGCTCATCTCCGTCGCCACGGGAATCCTGTTCGGGGCGATCCCGGCATTCGCCTCGCGCCGGCAGCTCGTTGCGGGACTGAGCCAGGGAGGCGTGCGGATGGCGGGAAGCCTGGCGCGGCATCGCGTGCGCAACTTTCTGGTGACGGCGCAGGTGGCCATTTCCTTCATCCTGCTGATCGGTGCGGGACTGATGCTGCGCACACTGGTCAAACTGCAGGAGGTGGATCCCGGCTTCCGTCCCGAAAACGTGCTGAGCAGCACGGTGAGCCTCAACTTCACCAAATATATGGAAGCGGAGAAATCGCGCGCGTTCTACGAAGCGCTGCTGGAGGATTTGACGCACCGGCCGGGAGTGGAGAGCGCCGCGGTGTCCATGACGGTGCCTCTCGACAACCAGATGGGGTCCATGGCAGGGCAGATTTGGATCCAGGGCAGGCCCGTTCCCGCCGGAACCCCGGCGCCGAAAGCGGATTTCCGGATCGTCAGCCCTGGCTATTTCAAGACGCTGGGAATACCTATGCTTCGCGGCCGGGATTTCGTAAACACGGACCGAGGGCCGACGAATGCCGTGGCCATCATCAACGCCTCGTTTGCGCGCCACCATTGGGGTGACTCCGACCCGATGGGCCAGCGCGTGAGCACGGATGAAGGAAAGAATTGGGGCACGATCGTGGGCGTGGTGGGAGACGTGCGCCAGTACGCGTTGAACCGCCCGCCGACCGATGAGGCGTACTTCCCCATGGCCAACAATTCGTTGCGCGAGGCCAGCGTGCTGATCCGCACCTCCGGCAATCCCCTGCTGATGAACAAGGAGGTCGCGCGCGCGGCGCACCGGATCGATCCCCAGCAGCCGGTGACGCGAATTATGACGCTCGAACAGATCCGCAACGAATGGCTGGCCTCGCCGCGGCTCACCGCCATTCTCATCACCATTTTTGCGGGGCTGGCTCTGGTGATTACTCTGGCCGGAATCAGCGGAGTGATGGCGCTGGCGGTGAGCCAGCGCACGAGGGAGATTGGAATCCGCATGGCGCTGGGCGCCACACGAGAGAGCGTGCTGCGCATGGTTCTGTGGCAGGGGATGGTACTGGTGGTGATCGGCCTGGTGGTGGGGATTGCCGGAGCGCCCCCGCTGACGCGCCTGATGAAGGAGCTGCTGTACGGAGTACAGTCCACGGACCCGCTGACGTTTGGCGCTGTGGCGCTGGTGGTGCTGAGTGTGGCTGCGGCGGCATGTTTCATTCCCTCGCGTCGCGCCGCGAGTGTGGACCCCATCACCGCCCTTCGTTCCGAGTAGCCGGTGGGCGCGGCCTCGCGACCGGGCGCGGGCGGAAGCCCGAAGAGCAGTGATGCTGCGGCCCGCGCCGCACGGCGATGCGACAACCTGCCCGATTCGCACTAGAATAGGGGACGGGACGACCCTGCAGCCTCTGCTCCACAGAGAGGATAATTCCCATGACCGAACAAACGACCATGACCGTGGCGCGAGCCACCCGCACCGAATCCGACAGCATGGGCACGATTGAAGTGGCCAGCGACCGTTACTGGGGCGCGCAGACCGAGCGCTCGCTGCTGCACTTCGCGATCGGCCACGACGTGATGCCGCGCGAGCTGATCCGCGCGCTCGGCGTGCTGAAAAAGGCCGCGGCGCTCGTGAATTTAGACCTGAAGAAGCTGTCCGCTGAAAAAGCGCGGCTCATCACCCAGGCCGCGGACGAAGTGATCGAAGGAAAGCTCGACGAGCATTTTCCGTTGCGCATCTGGCAGACGGGCAGCGGGACGCAGACCAACATGAACGCGAACGAAGTGATCTCGAACCGGGCCATCGAGCTGGCCGGGGGCGTGATGGGCTCGAAAAAGCCCGTTCACCCGAATGACGACGTGAACATGTCGCAGTCCTCGAACGACACGTTTCCCACCGCCATGCACATCGCCGCGGCCGAGCAGGTGAAAAACCGGCTGATCCCCGCCGTCCGCGAAGTCGCGGAGGCGATTGAAGCGAAGGCGCGCGAGTTCGCGGGAGTCGTGAAAATCGGGCGCACGCACCTCCAGGACGCCACTCCGGTGACCGTGGACCAGGAAATGAACGGCTGGGCGGCGCTGCTGCGCGCGGACATCACGCGGCTGGAACAGGCGCTCGACGGCCTGTACCAGCTCGCCATCGGAGGGACGGCAGTGGGCACCGGGCTCAATGCGCATCCGGAATTCGCGGAGCGCGCGGCGCGGAAAATCGCGGAGCTGACCGGGCTTCCGTTCCGCTCGCATCCCAACAAATTCGCGGCGCTCTCCGCGCACGACGAAATCGTGTTCGCCTCCGGAGCGCTGAAAACGCTCGGCGCTTCGCTGATGAAAATCGCCAACGACATCCGCTGGCTGGCCTCCGGGCCACGGTGCGGGCTGGGCGAGCTGGTGCTGCCGGAAAACGAGCCGGGATCCTCCATCATGCCCGGCAAAGTGAACCCGACGCAGTGCGAGGCCATGACGATGGTGGTGGTGCAGGTGTTCGGCAACGACGCGGCCATTGGTTTTGCCGGCTCGCAGGGCAACTTCGAGCTGAACGTCTTCAAGCCCGTGATGATCCACAATTTTCTGCACTCCGTGCGGCTGATTGCTGACGCCTGCCACGGCTTTGTCGAGTACGCGGTGAAGGGCATGGAAATCAACCGCGAGCAGATCGACGAGTACGTGAAAAATTCGCTGATGCTGGTGACTGCGCTGAGCCCGCACATCGGCTACGACAAAGCGGCGAAGGTGGCGCACACGGCGCATCACGAAAAAATCAGCCTGCGCGAGGCGGCGCTGAAGCTGGGCTATCTTTCCGGGGAGGATTTCGACCGCCTGGTCCGCCCCGCGGAGATGACCCACCCGTGAGCTCGGCTCGTGGGGCGGACACCCGGGTCCGCCCCTACCTGCGGCGCTGCAGGGTAGGATGACCCACCCGTAGCGGGGCCGGTTCGAGAAATCCTCATCACTTCCGGCACTTCCGGGGCTACAATCTGCCCCTGCCGCTTGGGCCGCGTCGCAGGAAACGCGCCGGCTAGGAGTCGAGCGCTCCATTCCGATGGCGGGAGCGGGGAGGAATCGCATGGCATGGGCAGAGCACTTTGATCTTGTGGTGATTGGCTGCGGGCCGGCGGGCGAGAAGGGCGGCGCGCAGGTGGCCTATTTCGGAAAGAAGGTGGCCGTGATCGAACGCGCCCCGCAGGTGGGGGGCAGCGGGATCAACACCGGCACGGTCCCCAGCAAGACCCTGCGCGAGTCCGCGCTGTATTTTTCCGGGCTGAAGCAGCGCGGGCTCTACGGCATTGATTATTCCCTGCGCGAAGGGCTGAAGATGGCGGACTTCATGCACCACGTGCAGCAGGTGACGGAGATGGAGCGGCGGAAAATCCTGAAGAACCTGGACGCGCACAAAATCGAATTGATCCAGGGCCAGGCCGCATTCGAGGATGCCAAGACCGTCACCGTGGCCATGCCCGGCGGGAGGCGGCGCACGCTGACGGCAGACGTGATCCTGATCGCCACGGGCTCGAAGCCGAACCGCACGCCGGACATTCCCTTCGACGACCTCACCGTGTTCGATTCGGACAGCATCCTACGCATGGACCGGATTCCCCAGTCGATGATCGTGGTGGGCGGGGGCGTGATCGGGAGCGAGTACGCGTCCATCTTCCTGGCCCTTGGCGTGAAAGTGACCCTGACCGACGGGCGCGACACAGTGCTTACCTTTCTGGACCGGGAGCTCTCCGACACGCTGAGCCAGCGGTTCTCGGAGTGGGGCATGGAGCTGCGGTTCAAGGACCGCATGGAAAAAATCGAGAAGGGCGCAAACAGCGTGCGCATGTCGATGAAGAACGGCGACGTGCTGGAGGCGGAAAAGGTGCTGTTTGCCGCCGGGCGCATCGGGGCGGTGGACGGGTTGCAGCTCGAAAAGGCGGGCCTGGCCGTGAACAAGCGGGGCCACATCGAGGTGGACGAACATTACCGCACCCAGGTGCCGAACATCTACGCCGCGGGCGACGTCATTGGAAATCCCGCGCTGGCATCCACCTCCATGGAGCAGGCGCGGGTGGCCATGTGCCACGCCTTCGGGCTGCAATACAAGCAGCGCGTGGCATCGATGCTGCCGATGGGCATTTACACGATTCCGGAAATTTCGTCGGTCGGGGAATCCGAGGAATCCTGCAAAGAGAAAAAGATCGACTACTTGACTGGCGTGGCGCGCTACGCAAACAACGCGCGTGGCCAGATCTGCGGCGACACGAACGGGAAGCTGAAGCTGGTGTTCAACCGCGCGGACAAGAAGC
Organism: uncultured Acidobacteriaceae bacterium; assembly: GCA_963773835.1. Classification (GTDB taxonomy): domain Bacteria; phylum Acidobacteriota; class Terriglobia; order Acidiferrales; family UBA7541; genus JOPF136. The sequence continues at coordinate 370,828 of CAVZCQ010000002.1, read as the reverse complement.
TGCTGGGTGTGCACATCATCGGGGAGATCGCCACCGAGCTGATCCACCTGGGCCTGATGTCACTCTACGACGGCGATACGATCGACGCGTTCATCGATCTCTGCTTCAACTATCCGACCCTCTCGGAAATGTACAAGTATGCGGCCTACGACGGGCTGGGCAATCTGAGCGGACGGAAGGTGCGCGAGGGCTGAGCCCCAGCCGCCACGGGCGGCTCTAATCCGTAGGATTGCGCGGGAACTTGGAGAAGGGCAGCCGCACCCCGTTCACAATCTGCTGGTCGGCGCGAATGGAGGGGTTGGGCAGGTAGCAACCGTTGCCCGAGCACGTCGGAGTGAAGTTGAGGAATCCGGAGCCGCCACTGTTGGTCACAAAATCGTCCTGATCCACGCCGTCGCCGCTGATTCCCAGGCCGCCCACCAGCGTCCCATTGATGTATAGTCCCACGCTTCCCGGGAAAAACACGATTCCGCTCTGGTTCGCGTTGGCCGGCTGGGATCCCTGCGAGCAGGGGTTCGCCGTGTCGTTCGTGAAGAGGTTGAAGAACGGCCCTGGCGTTGTCCCGTCGATGCCCGGAGGGTAGAGCGGCATGGCGCCGAAACTGATGGTCCGGTTGGTCACGGAGGTTCCGATGGGCAGCGGACTCATGTCCGCGGGCACGCGCGTAGCGCTGTTGAAATAAATCATGTTGCGGGCCTTGGAGGCGGCCACGTCCACGCTGAAAATCGTGGCATCGCGCATGCGGCGCAGGCCGATGAGCGTGCCGTCGAGGTCCGCCACGGCGATTACCATGTGTGCGCGCGACCCCAGCGGCAGACGGATGACGCCGCGCGTCTGGTTCGCTGCGGACTCCGCGGCGTCCAGGATTCCGGCCACCTGCATTGCGGAGAGTCCACCCACGGGCCCGGCCGCAGGAGTTATCAAATCCTCTTCCGGCACCGGCCCCGGGCTGCCCCGGGTTGTGTTGGTGGCCGGCACGTAGAGCGTGGCGGCGAGAGGAACGAAGGCGCCGGGTGGGGGATTGGTCTCGGGGGCGAACCCCGCGGGTCTGGTGGTGTTGTTCACGAAGGGCAGCGCGATTCCGCCGACAATGACCACGCCCGGCGGGGGAAGGCTGGGGATTCCGAACCCGGTGGAGAACGCGCCGGAAAAGGCGGCGAACTCCGCCACGTCCAGGGTCGAGGCCACCACCCCAACGCCGCCGACGGCGAATACATTTCCCGCCGCGTTGGCTTTGAAGATCGGCACGCCGCCGGGATTCACAGCAAATGGCTGGCTGTCCATCAGGTCCGCTTTTCCCGTGGTGATACCGAGCCCTGGCCCGCCTGCAAGCGCCGTGGCCGGCGGCAGTCCCTGTCCCGCGATGAAATTGGCCGGTGGAACCAGCGTGCAGCCGCGGTTCGTGTTTTCGATTCCGTAGAGGTCCGCGTTCGGCTGGTTCATCACGCCCGGCGGAAAATGGATCCCGCTGATGAACCGGACGGTGCGCGAGGAGAGCGGAGCCTGGTCGTTGCTGAAGAATCCGGCGGTATGCGCCAGCGAGATTGCCAAATCATTCGCAATTACCGGCGTATTTGTCGACGCAATGTAATTGACGCCCAACGATGTGTTCACCGGCGCCATGGGCTTGCGGTACAGCGCGAGAACATTGCCCTGGCGGTCGGTGACGGCGATGATCATCGTCTCGTCGTTCGCGGACAGCGCAGCCGCAGTCACGATGTTCTGCACATCCGCAGCCGTCAGGAAGGCATCGGGGGGAGGCGGTGGTCCTGGGAATACCTGGCCGGGATTCGGAGTATTCGACGGGCCGGCGCCACCGCAACCGTTCAAGCCCAGCACAGCCGCCAGACTCAGTAGGCCGAGCGAACAAAGGATTGCGCCCGAGCGGGGGAACCCCACCCTGCGCGACGCGGCGCGCCGGTCCGGGCGGCGGTTGGCGGGGGCCAGAGCCATTCCAGTTCTGACAGGTAGTATCACAGAGCAGGGCGGCACTCAACCCCTGTTGGCAATTGGTTTCCAAATCTGACGGTGGGGGCCTGAGAAACTTCCTGCGGGAAAACCGTTGCAACCCGAAGGGTATTCAGGCAATTTAGGGGCGCCTTCCGGCGCCCATGGGTATGGTACGTCCGCAAAACGGGCGAACGAGTTCCGGCGCAGCCCCGGGAGTACGCGGGACTCTGTCCCTCCTCCTGCCCACAGCCGTAGTCTGTCTCGCCGCGACACTTGCCGCCCCGCGAGTGGCCTTGGCGCAGGACGGCGCCGCCCTTCCTCCTGCTGGCTCTTCCGAGAGCAGCAAACTCCAGGGAATTCAGCAGGAGAAACCATCTCCGCAGCGGATTCCGCGGCAAACGCGGGGAGAAACGGGTGCCGTCGAAGGCCTGATCCGCCAGGCAGGCGAGGCGCCGAGAGTGCGCGGGATCGCCGGCGCGCTGGTTTCACTGCACAACCTGGCCTCCGGCGCAGTGCATGCCACACGCGCAAACGGGGATGGCGTGTTCCGGGCGCTGGGCCTGGCCCCCGGAGAATACGAGCTGAAGATTGAGGCGGACGGGTTCGAACCGTTCACGCGGCCAAATCTGGCCGTGTCGGCCGGCGAGCTGGTGATCGTGGAAATTGCGCTGGTGCCGTCGGCGACCCCTGCTCCCATGTCCCGCGTACCGGGACATCCTGAGCTCGGCCCGCCGCTGCCCGCGCCGCTGCCTACCGCGACAGCGACGTACCACGAGTGGCGGCGCCGCCCGGATACGAATCCGGATTACGTGCTGAACCCGCCGCCGGAGGTGCTCCTCCCGAGCCCCGACGTATTCGAGGAAATGCCGGATCGCTGGCACGCCGTGATGCCCGACTACCGGCGCTACTCGGTAAAGGGCGAATACCCCTACGTGCACGGCCACCTCTACGACCCCTTCAATCGCAATATATTGAAGGGCGACTATCCGATCTGGCCCGAGGTGCTGGGCAGACAGACGTTTTTGAACATCACTGCCGCGAGCAACACTTTCTTGGATGGCCGCGATGTTCCCGTCCCGAGCAACGTGAGCGCGGCCAAGCCCGGCAGCGCGACGTTTTTCGGCCGCGGCGACCAGCTTTTCCTGGACCAGACATTCCGAGTGAGCTTCGACCTGTTCCACGGGGATACATCGTTCCGCCCGGTGGACTGGCGCCTTCGCTTCACCCCGGAGGCCAGCCTGAACTACCTGGACGTGCGCGAGCTGGGCATCGTCGGCCCCAACGTCCGCCAGGGCACCACGCGGTTCGACACGCACGTGGGCCTCCAGGAGGCCTTTTTCGAGTACAAGATTGCCGACCTCAGCCCCAACTACGACTTCATTTCCTTCCGCGCCGGCATCCAGCAGTTTTCCAGCGATTTTCGAGGCTTTCTGTTCGTGGACGAGCAGCCCGGCTTCCGCATCTTCGGCAATGCCGGCTCCAATCTGTGGGAATACAACGCCGTCTATTTCCAGATGCTGGAAAAGAATACGAACAGCGAGCTGAATACATTTGACCGGCGCGAACAGCAGGTGCTGATCGCCAACGTCTATCGCCAGGATTTGTTCAAGAAGGGATACACCGCAGAGTTCCTGATCGCGTGGAACAAGGACGACGGCGGCCTGCATTACGACGACAACGGCTTTCTGGTGCGCCCGGCGCCGTTCGGCAAAGTGATCGGCCAGGGGACCGGCACGAATATTTTCACTCACCAGTTAAGCGTGGGCTATCTCGGCTGGCTAGGCAACGGCCACTTCGGGCGCATCAATATCACCCATGCGTTCTATGAAGCCCTCGGCCGCGACAGTTTGAATCCCGTTGCAGGACGCAAGGTGACCGTGAACGCCCAGTTTGCCGCGCTGGAACTGTCCAAGGATTATGACTGGGTGCGTTTCCGGGTTTCCGGGCTCTTTGCGAGCGGCGACGCCAATCCGCGCGACGGCCGTGCCCACGGGTTCGACTCGATCGTGGACGATATGAATTTTGCTGGTGGAGTCTTCAGCTTCTTCCAGCGCGAGTCCATCCGTTTGTCCGGGTCGGCCGTGGCGCTGAATCCCGGCGACACCCTCTTGCCGGACCTGCGCTCGAACAAGGATGAAGGCCAGGCCAATTACGTGAACCCCGGCATCATTGTTTTGAATACCGGGGCCGACTTCGACGTGACGCCGAAGCTCCGCGCCTTCCTGAACCTGAACTACCTGCGGTTTGATCGCACCGAGCCGCTGGAACTCATACTCTTTGAACACAACATCCGTCACGATATCGGGCTGGACTACGGGGTGGGCTTCCGCTATCGTCCTCCGCTGAGCGACAACATCGTGCTGACATTCGGCGCGGCGGGACTTTCGCCCGGTTCGGGATTCCGGGACGTCTATCAGGCCAGGCAGTTGTGGTCGGTGTTCACGAAAATCAATTTCGTCTTCTGATGATGGAACTGCGCACACTGTTCGGGGTAAGGATGCGCACAGCGCGCGGGCGCGGCGTGCCCCCAACCGCGTTTTTTGGCGCGGCCGCATGCCTCGGATTTGTGCTCGCCGCCACGGCAGGCGGTGGCCGGCACCCAGCATCCCAGCCCTCCGGCGCCCAGGAGATGACATACGGGCAGTCGCCTGCCGAGGCGGAACGGAAGAGCGCAGGTTGCAAGTCCTGCCACACCTCTGAAGATGAGCCGACGATGCATCCGAACGGGCGCATCAACATCGGCTGCACGGATTGCCACGGCGGGGACGCCGGCGTCAGCGTCGCCGCGGGCGCAGACCCCCAATCAGAAGCCTACCGGGATGCCAAGCACAAGGCGCATCCCGAGCCGCGGCACCGGGAATTGCGCGACCGTGCCGGAGTTCCTCCGGACACGTTTCCACTGTGGCTGAAGGAAAGCGCGGAATACATCAAGTTCGTCAATCCCGGGGACCTGCGCGTTGCGGAGCAAACCTGCGGCCAGGTGGGATGCCATGCCTCGGAGGTGCGCGCCGTTTCCACCAGTCTGATGACCCACATCGGGTTCCTGTGGGGAGTGGCGCTGTACAACAACGGGGCCTTCCCGCTGAAGAACGCGCATTTTGGAGAAAGCTACTCGGAGGACGGCAAGCCGCGGGCTATGAAGACGATTCCGCCGCCCACGCCCGAGGAAACGCGGACAAAGGGCGTGCTGCCCGAGTTGGTTCCTCTCGAGCGATGGGAGATTTCTCAGCCCGGCAACATCCTTCGCGTGTTCGAACGCGGCGGCGAGAAAAAGGGCGAGACGGGGAATCCCAACATTGACGAAGATCCGGGGAAGCCCGATCAGAAGCTGAGCAACCGCGGATTCGGGACCATGCTGCGCACTGACCCGGTGTTCCTGGGCCTGATCAAGACCCGCCTGGTGGGCCCGGTGCTCTCCCTGCCGGGCACAAACGATCATCCCGGAGATTACCGCAACAGCGGCTGCACCGGCTGCCACGTGGTCTATGCGAACGACCGGGACCCGGCGCACTCCGGCTTCTACGCGCAGTATGGGAACAAGGGCACGACGGCGACGAGCGACCCGACCATCCCGAAAGACGAGCGCGGCCACGGAATCCGGCACACGTTTACCCGCGCCATTCCTTCCAGCCAGTGCATGATCTGCCATGTCCATCCGGGGACGAACATGGTGACGGAGTATTACGGTGATACCTGGTGGGACAACGAAGTGGACGGCGCGCAGATGTATCCCGCCAAGCAGCGCTATCCCACCGAGCAGGATCGCTATGATGAGTCCAAAAAGAATCCGGAAGCATCCGCGGTGCGCGGACTGTGGTCGGACGAAAAGTTCCTGGACGAGATCGGAACGCCGGAGTTCAATTCCAAGCTGAAGAATACGCAATTTGCCGACTTCCACGGCCACGGGTGGGTATTCCGCGCGGTGTTCAAGCACGACCGCAAGGGAAACTGGCTGGACGCCGACGGCAACCTCATCGCGCCCGACGATCCAAAGAAGTTCGAGAAGGGCGTGCACCTGGCCGACATCCACATGGATAAGGGGATGCACTGCGTGGATTGCCACTTCCGGCAGGATAACCACGGCAACGGGAAGATCTACGAGGAGCCGCGCGCGGGGATAGAAGTGGATTGCGTGGATTGCCACGGCTCCATTCAGCACAAGGCCACGCTGGTGACTTCCGGCATTGCCGCGCCGGAAGGCGGCACGCCGCTCGAGGCGTTGCGGACGCCGTTCGGCGAGCGCCAGTTCGAATGGCGTGAGGGCAAGCTCTACCAGCGCGCCATGCTCGAAGCCGGCAAGGAATGGGAAGTGGTGCAGGTGCTGGACACGATCACGCCCGGCAACTCGCACTACAGTGAAAAATCACGCTGGGCCAAGACACTTCAGAAGGACGGCAAGACCTGGGGCAGCGTGCCGGAAGATGCCTCCAAGCTGGCCCACGACAACAAGAGCATGACGTGCTTCGCCTGCCATACGTCTTGGACGACGAGCTGTTTCGGGTGCCACCTGCAAATGACGGCGAACGCGCGGCGGAAAACGGTGCACTTTGAAGGCATGCAGACGCGGAACTACACGAGCTACAACTTCCAGGTACTTCGCGACGACATGTGGATGATGGGGATCGACGGGACGGTGACGCACCACCGGTTCGCCCCGGCGCGCTCCTCCTGCGCCATCCTGGTGAGTTCGCAGAACGCCGATCGCGACTGGATCTATTACGAGCAGCAAACGATTTCCGCGCCGGGCTTCAGCGGCGAAGCCTTCAGCACGTTCATGCCGCACACGGTGCGCGCCAAGGAAACCAAGCAGTGCACGGACTGCCACATCTCGAACGCGGTGGACAACAACGCCTGGATGGCCTCGATGCTGCTGCAGGGCACGAACTTCGTGAATTTCATGGGCCGCTATATCTTTGTGGCTACCGGCAACAAGGGCTATGAAGCCGTGGCCGTGGCCGAACACGACGAGCCGGAAGCCATCTACGGCAGCGACTTGCAGCGCATGGCCTATCCCGATGATTACAAACGCCACTTAGAGCACAAACTCGAGCTCAAGGAGGCCGAGGAGCACCACGGCGAGGTGTTGGACCTACAGGCGCGCGGCGAGTATCTCTACGCCGCGGAGGGCAAGCACGGCTTCCGGATCTATGACATCGCGAACATCGACAACAAAGACATCTCAGAGAAGATGAGCACCGCGCCGGTCTCGCCCATCGGGCAGCGGTTCTACCTGAAGACCAAGGACGCTGTGTCCGTGGCTTCGCCGACCACGCTGGGCGTGGACCCGCTACGCGTGCAGCTCCCGGAGAATGAAGAACAGCCAATCAACCTGATCTACGGCTTCCTATTCGTCGCCGACCGCGAAGAAGGTCTGGTGGTGGTGGGGGATCCGAACCTGAAGGCCAGGATGCCGGGCGTGGGCACGCTGCTGGATGGGGATCCCAACAACAATTTCCTGAAGCGCGCCTATGCCTTCAATCCCGGCGGCGCGCTGGCCGGCGCGCGCCGCGTGATCACCGTGGGCACCTACGCCTACGTGCTCTGCGATAAGGGGCTCGCGGTCGTGGATCTGAGCAACATGCTGGCGCCCAAACTTTCTTCGATATTGGGCGCGCCAGATCTGGCGGATGCCCGTGCCATCACCGTGCAGTTCCGCTACGCGTTCGTGGTGGATAAAGAGGGCCTGAAGATTCTGGATATCACCGACCTGGGCCATCCGCGGCGCGTGCCCGGAGCCCTGGTGCCGTTCGCGGACGCCCGCAACGTGTACGTCGCGCGCACCTACGCGTACGTTTCCGCAGGCGCGCAGGGCCTGGCGATTGTGGACGTCGAGCGGCCGGAAGCTCCGAAGCTCGATCAGGTGTTCAATGCCGGCGGCGCTATCAACGATCTAAATGACGTTAAGGTCGGCATGGTCGCCGGCAGCGCGTTCGCCTTCCTGGCCGACGGCAAGAACGGCCTCCGCGTGCTCCAGATCGTCTCGCCGGAGGACGATCCGCTGTTCAGCGGCTTCAGCCCGCGGCCGAAGCCCAAGCTGATCGCCAATTACAAGACGCATGGACCAGCGCTCGCCATCTCGAAAGGCATCGACCGCGACCGCGCCGTGGACGAGAGCGGCAACCAGTTGGCCGTGTTTGGCCGCCGGGGCGCGCGCCCGCTCAACCACGCCGAAGCCGAAAGCCTCTATATGATGGACGGGAAAGTGTTCACCGTCGGCGATGCGCCGGGCACGCCCGTCCACGTGGCCGGCTCTCCCAGCGGCTCGGGCGCAGACCGCGGCGGCGAGAAAATGAGTTGGCTCGACCGCGCCGCCGCCGCTCTCCGCAGCTTCGCCCAGAACCTGCTCTCACTGATGGGCACTCTGGTAACCGCCTGAGCCGCGGCTCTTGGCAGGGTCCGCAGACTTCACAAGACAGGAAGACTTAAGCGATTCGAAGGGCTTTCTGCACCGCGCGCGGGGTGCGTTGAATTACCAGCAAGTACGCGCGGGCGGCCGCATCCGGTACACGCTTGCCCTGCTCCCAATGGCGAAGTGTGTTCACGCTGAACCCGAACAAGGCGGCGAATGCCTGCTGCGTCATTCCCATTTTTCTGCGGATGGCGCGAACGTTAACGCGAGGGGGAATGGTGACGCGATAGGCGCTCCGATCGTCTGTTCCCTTCGCGTATGCCAGGGCCTGTTCCAGACCTTTTCGGATGCTGTCTCCTGCTCTGTTTATGGGTATGTCCGCCGGTCTCAGGCGGTGAGGACGGAGAGCCCGGGAAATGCGGTGCGAAACAGCCGGTCGTCAAGGGTTAGGAGGGCAAAGCCGTTTTCCGCCGCGTGGGCACCGATCAGGAAGTCGGCAAGGATGCGGCGCGGGGCTGACTCGCGGTCCCTCTGGCGGCGAGCTGCGTAAATCTGATAGGCCCTGCCTGCCGCTCGCCAGATTGCCTCATGCAGATTCCAATCGACGGAAAGTCCAGCTTGCTCGCAGAAAGAATCGAGGAAAGCCTCGTTCCTCCCTGGCGAGGCCAGCAATTCGGCAAAAACCGGAGCAGCAATCACCAAGCCACCCCTCAGGAGGGCGGCGTCGAGACTCGCGCGCGCCTGCCGATTCAGCGCGTCGTCCTGGTTCCAAAGCGCTACCAAAACGTTTGTGTCGACCGCCGTGGTCATCGCCCGCGCAGCCGCCGGACCCACCGAATGACGGCCTTACGACCACGGCCGATGCCGGGAGTCCCGATGCCCCGAAACTTCTCGAACGGACTCTCCGTTCTCACGGCTCGGACGCGAGCTCCCTTGCCGTCGTGTTCGAAGAGGAGCTGATCGCCTGCGCGTACGCCGAGAGCCCGCCGGATCTCGTGGGGCACGGTCACCTGTCCCTTGCTCGTAATTCGCGCAAGCCGTTTCATCGAAGGCGACCTCTCTCCTTACTCTAGCATGAAGCTCCTTACACTGCGAGCAGATTACGGACACCTTCCGCGAATTCACGCTCCGGAGTTAGCAGGCTGATGACCAGATAGCCGTCCGCGGGGAAATCATAGAAGTGGCCGGGATGGACATATACGCCGTGTGTTGTGAGCAGGTCGACGGCCAGGTCTTCATCCGGGCGCGTGGCCGGGACGCGCAGCACCGCGTACCACCCGCCTTCCACTTTCAAGCGCGAGCAGGTTTTGTGCCCGGCGAGCTGGCGGTCCATTTCCGCCAGGTTGCGCGTGAGCCGCTCGATCACCTGCCGCTGGAATCCGGCACGAAGTCCGAGCAGGGCAGGCAGGGCCAGTTGCACAGGCGTACTCGGCGAGAGATACGTATCCGCAATCAGCTCGAGCCGCTCGGCAGCCTGGGCCTTCAGCCGCTCCAGGCCGCTCACGGCCAACCACGCGGCCTTCATCTGCGGCAGTCCGCAGAGTTTTGACAGCCCGTTCAGCGTGAACGTCAGCGCGGCGCGATTCGCGGCAAAACTCTGCGGCTGGATGCCGGCGCCTTTCCGGACTGCGCCGGGCGCGGCGCAATCCTCGATGGCAAAATCGAAAAACACCTCGTCGGCGATCACGGCCATTCCGCGGGCGGCGCAGAGTTCAGCGAGCCGCTGCGCCTCTGCCGGGCGCGTGTAGTGGCCGGTGGGATTGTTCGGATGCACCACCACAACGGCCCGCGCCGCCGGGGTGAGCGCCTGCTCGAGCGCGTGCCAATCCATCTGCCAGCCGTGGTCGTACACCACGGGGTAGCGAACCAGGCGCACGTCGGCGAGGTCGGTCAGGAAACCGAGCAGAGGGTAGCTGGGCGCGGGGACCAGCACCGCATCTCCCGGATTGCACAGCGTGCGAAAGACCCACGAATAAGCCTCGCTGGTGCTCGTGGCCAGAAAAATGTCGTCCACGCCGACCGTCGCGCCCTGTTCGCAGTAGTAAGCTGCCACGGCCCGCCGCGCGGTGGCCAGCCCTCGGGGGTCCGGCGAGTAGGTAAGCGACCCGGGGTCAGCCAGCGCCCGCAGGATGGCCTCGCGGTCATAGCCGAAACCGCAGGTGGTGGGGTTCGAGGCCGTCAGGTCCAGCACCTGCTCGCCCCGCGAACGGCGCGCCTCCAGCGCCGCGCTCAGGCGGTTGGGCGTCAGGCTCCAATGGGTCCGGTCGGCAAACATGCGGAGGCTCGGGGGAGGCGAGCGCTTGATTGTAGGCCGTGTCCGCCCGCGCTGCCAGCCCGCGCCAGGCCGGGTTTTCCACCACGGCCGCACGCAAACTCTTCCCCCCGCATTGACTTGCACGCGGCTGTCTGCTATTTACTTGTCTCTCAGAACTCATACCGCCGAATGCGCGGATCGACTCAACGAATCGAGGTCACACTCGAAACTCTTCTGGAAAGTGTCGACCTGGCCGAAGATATCACCCTACGGGTGGCCAATGCCGTCGGTTTCGACGAAGAGCAGGGCTATCGCATCGGTATGTCTGTCCGCGAAGCCGTGATCAACGCCTACACCTACGGCAACCTGCAGGACCGGGGGCGGCGCATCTTCGTCGTTATTGAACTGCTGCCGGCGCACATGGTCATCCACGTGCGCGACCAGGGCGCGGGCTTCCGCCTCGAAGACGTTCCCGACCCTCTGGCCGAGGAAAACCTGCTGAAAACCTCCGGGCGCGGGCTGTTCCTCATTCGTGCCTTTATGGACGAATTGAACGTAACGATTCCGCAGTCGGGCGGCGCTGAGGTTATTATGACCAAGCGGTACCCTGGGCCCCGCCCGCCCAAACCGGCGGAGGCGTCTGAGGCCTGACCCTATGGATCTGAAGGCGACGAATCGCGACATCGGCACGGCCACGGTGGTGGACATCAGCGGCCGCATCACCCTGGGCGAGGGCAGCGCGGCGCTGCGCGGCCTGGTGCGCCAGCTCCTCGACCACGGACGCAAACAGATCGTGCTGAACCTGGCCGACGTCAGCTATATCGATAGCTCGGGGATCGGCGAGCTGGTGAGCAGCTTCACGGCGGTGAAAAAGGAAGGCGGCGAGCTGAAGCTGCTGAACCTCACCAAGAAGGTCCACGACCTGCTGCTGATCACCAAACTTTTCACGGTGTTCGACGTCCACAACGACGAACAGAAGGCCGTCTCGAGTTTTTTCTCCTAAGGCCTGGCTCTCTACTTCGATTTTCCAGCGGCCTTCAGCATCGCTTCGCGCTTCGCCTTGAACTCGGCTCCCGGCTTCCACGACGGCATCTTTTTCGCATTCGCCACGCGGTAGCCCGCCAGGAAGTAGAGCTGCATGTCCTGGACCGCGCCGGAAAGATCCCAATCCGGCTTCACCGTGTCGGACGGTTTGTGGTAGTCCTCGCGCGTGTACCGCTGGTGCTGCTGCAGGCCCCAGCCGTCCGGCCGGCCGATGTAGTCCACGCCGCCCTCGGGATCGAAGGCGGGCACACCCTCGCGCACGAAGTTGAAATGGTCGGAGCGGTAGAAAAATCCCTTTTCCGGCTCCTGGTCGGGCTTCACGGTGCGGCCCAGTTCCTGGGCCACCCCATCGACCACCGTGTCCAGCGTCGAGCTGCCACGGCCGATCTGGATGATGTCCCGAGTCGGCCCCAGCGCGTTCATTACGTCCATGTTGATGTCTGAGGCCGTGTCCGCCAGCGGATACAGCGGATGCTCGGCGTAGTATTGCGAGCCCAGCAGGCCCTGCTCCTCTGCGGTGACGGATAGGAAAAGGATGGACCGCCGCGGCGGCACCGTGAGCTGTTTGAACGCTCGCGCAATTTCGATCAGCGCGCCCGTGCCGGAGGCGTTGTCCAGCGCCCCGTGATAAATCTCGGGGGGCGAGTCTGGAAACCGCACCTCGCCGAAGTGGTCCCAATGCGCCGTGTAAATCACGAACTCTTTGTTCAGTTTCGGGTCGCTGCCGGTGAGTTTGGCGATCACATTGTTGGACTGGATTTCGCGCAGCGCGTTGTGGATGTGGACGGTGGCGCGCACCCCCAGCGGCACCGGATGGAAGTCGCGGCTGAGCGCCGCCTGCTTCATTGCCGCCAAGTCTTTTCCCGCCATTTTGAAGAGGCTCTGCGCCTGCTCCAAAGTGATCCAGCCCTCCACGGCCGCGCGTCCCATGTTTTTGTCCGGCTGCGACAGGCTGAATCTCTCTCCGCTCTGGAGCGCCACCACCGCCCAGGGGTAGCCCGCTGGACCGGTTTCGTGCACGATCAGGCAGCCTGCCGCGCCCAGTTCCGCCGCCTTTTCGTACTTGTAGGTCCACCGGCCGTAATACTTCATGGCCTTTCCGCCAAACAGCGATGCATCTTCGTATCCGGGGTCGTTCACCAGCACCACCAGCATCTTTCCCTTCAGGTCCGCGCCCTTAAAGTCGTCCCACTGGTATTCCGGCGCCGTGATTCCATAACCCGCGAACACCACGTCCGCGTCCACGGACACGTCCGGGACCTGGCGTTTGGTCCAGGCCACAAAATCATCGCGGAATTTCAGCGGGGAGGTTTTCTTCGGGTGGTTTTCGTCGGTGAAGGTGAGCGCCATCGCCGGGTCGGGCGTAATCCCCACCAGCGTCACCTTCTGTACGTAGGTTCCGTCGGGGTTCCCCGGCTCGAGCGAGAGCGCTCGGAACTGGTCCTCGAGGTATTTCACGGTGAACTGCTCGCCGCGGGTTCCCGGGAAGCGCCCTTCGTATTCATCGGAGGAAAGCGTGCGGATGTGGGCCAGCAGGTTGGGCGCGTTAAAGCTTTTCAGCGCCGTTTCCGGCGGGCTCGGCTCCGGAACGGTCGAACAGGCGGCAAACCCCAGCGCGAGCGCCAGCACGGCGCCGGCGGCGTTTGCCGCGGCTCGACGCGCGGCTGGCTGGGATTGAGTCATGCGCGCATCTCCCGCGGCCCCTCTGCCTCCAGGGTGACGCGCATCTTACTGCGGCGCGCCACGGATGAACAGAGGTTCGCGCTCCGCGCGCCGCAGCTCACACTACACGCTGGCGGCACGGGACACGAGTTGCAAATCGCCGTGCCCGGCTGGAGAATGGCCCTATGCTCCAGCCGGGACAGCCCGTGCGCGTGAATCTGGCCGGTCTCAGGGTGAAAAACGTCACGTTTCAGGCTGCTGTGACCGACGCCGTCGGCCACGTCGTGCGCCAGGTCTCCGAAGACCCGCCCGTGTACCTTGTGCGCCTGCTGTTTTCCTTCCGCGGCGTGGACGAAGTGGAAGTGCCTGCCGAGCGCATCAAATCCGGCGCATAATTCCGGCGCCTTCGAGAGCCGGTCGGAATCGGCGCCCTTTTCTGCTTGGAAGCCAATGCGGCCCTGTCCGGTAGCGCAACAGATGCTCCAAACTCCCCCGCCGCGGCAAATTGCTGCGATAGAATGGAATCCGATGTCTCGGAGCTGCGGATGATTCATCGCTACGTCTTCCACAATGATCGCCTGCTTCCCATCGAGCAGGTGCGCCTATCGCCCGGGCAGGCGGGGCTGCTGAACGGCTACGGCCTGTTCACCACGCTGCGCGTGTTTTCCGGCGAGCCGTTTGCCTTCGAGCGCCACTGGCGGCGGCTGGTGAAAGATGCGGAGCGCGTCCACCTGCCGATGCCGCATTCCCCAGGAGCCGTGCGCGCCCATCTCGCCGAAGTGATCCGCGCCAACAAAGTGCGGGAAGGCACTGCGCGCATCTACTTCGTTTACAACCGCATCGGCTTCTGGTCGAGCGACGAACCCGCCCCCGATGTGGACCTCATCCTCTACACCGCCGGGCTGCCGCCCTATCGCGAGCCTGTGCGGCTGGCGCTGCGGCCCAATGCACGGTTTGCCGCCTCCCCGATTTGCAGTGTGAAGACCACGGCGTGGCTGAACAACGTCTGGCACCTCACCGAAGCGCAGAAGGCCGGCTTCGACGAGGTCGTACTGCTGAACGAACGCGGCGAAGTGGCTGAATGCACCGCCGCCAACGTTTTTGCCGTTGCCGGCGGCCGCGTGCTCACGCCGCCGCTGGCCTCGGGGTGCCTGGAAGGCATCACCCGCGGCGTGCTCCTGGAAATCGCGCCGGGCCTGGGGATTCCCATGGAAGAGCGCACGCTCACCCCAGATGACCTGCGACGCGCGGATGAATTGTTCATCTCTTCCACCAACCGCAACCTGCTCGGCGTTGGCGCGCTCGAAGATCACCTGTATTCCGCCGCGCCTGGCCCCATCACGCGCCGCCTTGAAGCTGCCTTCGCCGCCTACGTCGCCGATGCCATCGCCCATCAAACCGCCGCTCCCGCCCGTTCGTAACGGCGGCCTTCAGGCCAGCAGCTTCTCCTGCGCAGGGCAGGGTAGAATAGTCGCGGCCTTTTGCTCCGGGAGACCGGACCAGTGACCAAACGACTCTACAACTTCGGCGCAGGCCCCGCGGCGCTCCCGCTGCCCGTGCTCGAAGAAATCCAGCGCGATCTCGTCTCGCATCCGGAGCTGGGCGCCTCCGTGCTCGAGATCAGCCACCGCTCGAAATGGTTTGAAGGCGTGCTCGCCGCTGCGGAATACAATCTGCGCACGCTGCTGCACATCCCGCCGGAATATTCCGTGCTCTTCCTGCAGGGCGGGGCCTCGCTCCAGTTCTCGATGGTGCCGATGAACCTGCCGGGCCGCAGCGAGACCGGCCCCGACTACCTGGTCACCGGAGCATGGAGCGAAAAGGCGCTGGCCGAAGCGCAGAAGTTCGCCCGCGCCCGCGCTGCCTGGAGCGGAAAATCCTTCGGCTACGCTCGCACGCCCTCAGCGCACGAGCCGGACTACGCCCCCAACGCCGCCTACGTTCATTACACCTCGAACGAAACGATCCACGGCGTGGAATTCTTCGAGCCGCCTGCCACGGGCAACGTCCCGCTGGTCTGCGACGCCTCCTCCGATTTTCTTTCCCGGCCAATGGAAATCGAGCGGCACGCCCTCATCTATGCCGGCGCGCAGAAAAACGCCGGGCCCGCCGGGGTCACTATCGTCATTGTCCGCAGCGACATGCTCGACCGTGTGCCCGACAGCCTGCCCGCGATGCTCGACTACCGCCTGATGGCCCGCGAGCACTCGCACTACAACACTCCGCCCGTGTTTGCCGTGTACGTGGTGGGGCTGGTGGCGCGCTGGCTGGTGGAGACCGTCGGCGGGCTCGAAAAAATGGAGGAGAGCAACCGCCGCAAGTCGCAAATTGTTTACGAGGCGATCGACGCCGCTCCCGGCTTCTACCAGGCCCACGCCGAGACCGCCTGCCGTTCCCGGATGAACGTGACTTTCCGTCTGCCCGACGACAACACCGAAGCGGCGTTCCTGGCCGAAGCAAAATCGCGCGGAATGATCGAGCTGAAAGGCCACCGTTCGGTGGGCGGCATTCGCGCCTCGCTCTACAACGCCGTTCCGGTGGAGGCCGCCGAGGCGCTGGCACGGTTTATGAAGGAGTTTGCGGGCACGCGCGCGGCCCGGCCCTAGCGCAGGCGCTACAAGCCCACGTCGGTTTCTACCGGCTTCGCGTAATCCACGCCCTCCACTTCGAACCCGAATAGGTTTTTGAACCCAAGGTCGAATCCCGCGAAATCGGAGATTTCCAGCAGGTTTTCCGAGGTCACCTCAGGCCACAGGAGCGTCACTTCGGCCTGCACGTCGGCGCGTAGCTCCCGGTCGTCCAGCCGGATGCGGTGGTGGCCGTCGAGCACCGGAATTGTTCCCGGCGCGTGCACGTCCAGGTACAACCGGCGCATCTGGGCCGCCGCATCCTCGTCAATCCCCTCTTCCTTCATCACCTTGAAGAGGAGGCTCATATAGAGCGGCACCACGGGAATGGCCGCCGAGGCTTGCGTCACGATCGCTTTGTTCACGGAAATCCAGGCGTTGCCCTTCACGCGGCCGGCGAGCAGCGCATCGAGCTCCACCGCGGTCTTTTCCAGGTCGAGTTTTGCGCGGCCGATGGTCCCATCCCAATAGATGGGCCAGGTGAGCGTCGGTCCGATATAGGAGTAGGCGATGGTGCGCGCGCCTTCGGCCAGCAGACCCTCGGCCAGCAGAGTCTCAATCCAGAATTTCCAGTCTTCGCCGCCCATCACGGCTACCGTATCCGCGATTTCCTGCTCGGTGGCCGGCTGCACGGTGATTTCCTGGATTTTCTTCGTGGCCAGGTCAATCGTTTTGTTCGTGTACGCGTAGTCGATGGGTTTGAGCACGGAATTGTGGACCACGCCGGTGCGCGGGTGCTGCCGCTTCGGAGCCGCCAGGCTGTACACCACCATGTCCACCGGCCCCAGCTCGCGCTTCAGGATTTCGCAGGCCGTGCGTTTGGCTTCGTCGGAGAACGCGTCGGCGTTCAGGCTCGCGGCGCGCAGCCCGTCGTGCTGCGCCAGCCGGTGGAACGCAGCCGTGTTGTACCAGCCGGCCGTGGCTGTGCGGTCGCCCTCCGGAGGGCGCTCGAAGAAAACGCCCAGCGTGCCTGCGCCATAGCCCCAGGCCAGCGCCACGCGAGTGGCCAGGCCATACCCGGTGGACGCGCCGATCACCAGTGCGTTGCGGATGCCCGCCCGGGAAACACGCCCTGCCCCGGCTCGCGTCACTGCCGCGCGCGCCTCCACCACCTGGCGCTCGACGGTGCGCGCGCACCCTTCCGGATGCGCGTTCACGCAAATGAATCCGCGGGAGCGTTGGGTGACAACCTGGACTGGCATGGTTTCGGCTCGATCCCCTGATGATTTCCCGTGCTGTACAGCGAAATTGGCCGTTCGCGGCGCCCGGCCGGCCGCGTGCGGCGGTCAGGATTCTACGACATCGGGCGGCGTTTCGGGCGAACCTTCGAACGGCGCCGCAGCGTCGTCCTTCTCGCTGTACCGCTGGGTGCGCGGCAGGCGCTCCGCGAACCCGAGCCAGCCCACAACCAGCGCCACGCTGTAGAACGCCGCGAACCGCAGCCACGCCAGCGGCGAGGGGTCGAGCCCCAGCCGTCCGCCCAGCCGCCACGCCGCCCAGGCCGCGAGCTGCGAAGGCACCACGATCCATGCCGCCACGTAGAACCAGGCGCGCTCCGCACCTTCGTGGAGCGTGGTCCGCCGCGCCCGCGGCGTCAGGTCCAGCGCCGTGCCCAGCACGATGGCCGCTGCCAGCGGGTAATAGAGCCAGCGGTAGAGGTCGCCCAGCCGCCACTGGCCCGTGGCGACCGCCAGCACCAGTCCCAGCGCGTTCAGCGCAAACGGCACCAGCAGATCAATCCACGCCGCCGTGTAGCACACCACGCGGTACCACAGATTCGGCTGGCTCACCCCCCAGTGAGTCACATAGGGCTGGAACTCGCACCCGGGCAGGCGCCCCACATGCGCCCGCCATAGGCACACCACCACGACCGCTCCCAGCCACCACACGTGCCGCGCGTCCGGGCCTTTCGTGTAGAGCGCATAGGTGAGATTCCCGGGCAGAATGAAAAACACCCACACCCACAGCGGCACGTGCAGCGCGCGATAGTAGGTCTTATTCCGCTCTCGGGCGACGGCTCGTCTCATTTATAGGCTTGGAGTGTAGCGCCGGTCCCGCCGCGCGGGACCGGCGTCGTTACAGCGGGTGCCACGGGTTTCTCTACGCCTCCAGGTTCAACATCAGCAGGCGCGGCTCGGTCATTTCTTCGATGGCGTAGAGCGGGCCTTCGCGGCCCAGCCCGGACTCCTTCGACCCGCCGTAGGGCATGGTATCCACGCGGAAGGTGGGCACCTCGTTGATCATCAGCCCGCCCACCTCGATCCGATCGTAGGCCCGGAACACGTTGGCGATGTCGTGGGTGAATACGCCGGCCTGCAAGCCGAACCGCGTATCGTTGATCCGCACGATGGCTTCGTCGAACGAATCGTAGGGCGACACGGTCACCACCGGGCCGAAAATTTCCTCGCAGTTCACCGGCATCTCCGGCTTCGTATTCACCAGCACGGTGGGATCGAACACGGAGTCGCGGCGCCGCCGCCCGCACAGTGCCTTCGCGCCTCCGGAAATTGCGTCGGCCACCCAGTCGTCCACGCGTTCGGCCGCAGCACGCGAAATCATCGGGCCAACGTCTGTTTTCGGGTCCGACGGATCGCCCACCACGAGAGCCTTCACCCGCTCCACCAGCATCTCCGTGAATTTCTTCTCCACGGCGCGGTGCACCAGGATGCGCTGGACGGAGATGCAGGTCTGCCCCGCGTAGGAGAAACCGCCCTGGGCGCACCGCTCCACCGCCAGCTCCAGGTTCGCGTCGCTGTGCACGATCACGCCCGCATTGCCGCCCAGCTCGAGCGCCACACGTTTGCGCCCGGCAATCGATTTCAGCTTCCATCCCACCGTCGTGCTGCCCGTAAAGCTGAGCATGCGGAAGCGCTCGTCGCGCACCATCCCTTCGGCCTGCGCATTGGAGCACGGCAGCACGGCAAACGCGCCTGCCGGCGCGTCCGCCTCCTGCACTGCCTCCGCCAGCAGCAGAGCGCACAGCGGCGTCTGCGGCGCGGGTTTCACCACGATGGTGCAGCCGGCGGCGAATGCCGGCGCCACCTTGTGCCCCACCAGGTTCAGCGGGAAATTGAAGGGCGTGATGGCCAGCACCGGCCCCACGGGAAACCTCCGCACGATCCCCCACCGGTTTTTCGTCGCGCTCATCATATCGAGCGGGAGCAACTCACCGCCCATGCGCACGGCTTCTTCCGCCGCAGCGCGGAAATTGAACGTGGCGCGGTCCACCTCCGCGGCGCAGGCTTTTCGCGGCTTTCCGGCCTCGAGCGCCATCGTACGCACGAACTCTTCCCGCCGCGCGTCAATTCCGTCCGCGATGCGCCGCAGGATTTCCGCGCGGCGGAACGACGGCAGTTTGGCCATCTGCGAAAACACGGCCACCGCTTCGTGCACCGCGGCTTCCACCTGCTGATCGTCGGGTTCGAACGTCACGCCGACGAGCTGGTTGTCGTAGGGCGAGCGGATTTCGATGGTTTTTCCCGAGGTCTGAAAGCTTCCCTTCAGGAAAAAGCCGGTTTCGTATGAGGAAGTGGCCTGCTGGCTGGTGGTCATGAGGGGCTCCTGATGATTTGCGTGTGTCCCATTCTACCCCGGGCCGCGCCGAAATCCCCACTCTCCAGGGCCCGGGTCGGATTAAACTGGACGGCTTCTCCAGAAGCCGGCCCCGGCGGTTCCCCCTCCAGCGCCGGCGAGACTTTCTCCGGAGGGCCCGCGTATCGACCACGGCGGATAGCACCCAAGACCCAGACTGCATCCCAGGAGTGTGCCCATGTTGAAGAAAGTTGCGCTGTGCCTGGCAGTGGCGGCCGTCTCTGCGCTGCCGGCCGCGGCCCAGACTATGGACGAGATTATCGCCAAGAGCATTGAGGCACGCGGTGGTGAGGCAAAGTTGCGCGCTGTGAAGTCTCTGCGCTTCTCCGGCAAGATCGAGGTCGGCCCGGGAATCGTGGTGCCCACCAACATGGTCATCAAGCGTCCGGGAATGGTGCGCATGGAGTTCACCCTTCAGGGCATGACCGCCGTGCAGGCCTACGACGGCAACCAGGGCTGGGCCATCATGGGGAAAAAAGACGCCGAACCTATGGCCGCGGACGACGTCAAGGACCTCGAGAATGAGGCCGACATCGACGGCCCGCTGATGGATTACAAGGCCAAGGGGAACACGGTCGAATACCTGGGCAAGGACAAGGTGGGAGGCTCCGACGCCTACAAGCTCCGCGTGACCAAGAAGAACGGCATCATCGACACCAGCTTCATCGACGTCGATACCGGCCTCGAGGTCAAGACCATCACCAAAACTAAAATCCACGGCATCGACACCGAGGTGGAAACCACGTACAGCGATTTCCGCACCGTGGACGGGCTGGTAATTCCCTTCGCCATCGAAACCGGGACTGTGGGCGGCACCCTGAAGCAGAAGATCACCGTGGACAAGATCGAGATCAACCCGGACGTCAGCGACGCGGACTTCCACATGCCCGCTCCCCCGCCGGCGGAGCAACCCAAGCCCCCTGAGAAGCCGGGCGCAAGCCGCTGACCTAGAAGCAGTGGCGCGAGAAGGCTCTGGATCAAGGCGGCGGGGGCATGCCGTGCGAAGCCGATCCGGAAGCTGGATGCCCGCAAGCCCTGTTGTTTCTGCATCTTAGATAGGGGATAAGGTCTCCAATGCGGGGTGGGGCGAGGCGCGTTACAATTCCACACCCTCCCCCCGCGCCTGTGGATTTTCCCGGAGTTGACCCGCGTCCCTGGGCAGGATATAACTGTGGTGCCGGGGCGCCCTCCAGTTTCCAGGGTACCCTACCCTAACATCCCGCTCCGGTATCATAGGATTCACGCTGCCCTTGGGGGTCACGACATGACGGATGTATCCGGTATCGAAGTTCTGCTCATCGAACACCGCGCCATTCTCCGCATGCTGGATGTGACCCGGGAACTGGCGCATCTGTTGGAAGCGGGCGCCGACGTTCCTGCCGATATGCTGGATTCGGTGGCGGAATTCATGCGCGTGTTCGGCAACGAGCACTTGCGCAAGGAGGAAGAGTACCTGTTCCCCGTACTGGGGAAGCGGGGCGCCTCGCTCGACGGCATGGCCATCGAATCCCTCCAGCGCGACCACGATCGCGCCCGCCTCCTGCTCGAGAAAATGTCCGCTGCCGCGGTGGCTTACCGCGAACATCGTCCCAAGGCGGACCGCAACTGGGGGCGCTTTGCGAGCGAATACGCCGCTGTTTTGCGCCGCCACATCGACAAGGAGCAGGAAGTCTTCTATCCCGCCGCCGAGCAACTGCTCTCCGCGGACCAGCAGCGCGACCTCTCTGAGTCGCTCCGCCGCAGGGCCGAGGAATCCCTGCCCAAAGATGGTGGCCGGCGCTTCAGCGAGATGGCGGACATGATGGCGGCCGATCTGCTCGTGCCCACGGTGTAGCGCGGTACCTGCCTGCCGTTGCCGGCGATTGCGCCCCGCAACTTTTCTCTCACGCTGGCAGGAACAAGCCGCAGAGCCGTCGCCTCCGCTACACCGGCAGCCGCAGCCTCGCTACACATCCATGTGCGTCGCCCCGGTTCTCCAGCGTCAGCGAGCCGCCATGCGCCTCCGCGATCTGCCGGCAGAGCACCAGCCCGATGCCGGAGCCTCCGGGTTTCGTGGTGAAAAACGGCACAAATAGGTTCGCCGTATTCGACAGGCCCGGCCCTTCATCTTGCACGCTCACTTCGACGAAGCCCATGTCTTTCCGCCAGCCCACGCGCACTTCTCCGTGGTTTTCGGCGGACGCGTCCGCGGCGTTGCGGACCAGGTTGATCAGCAACTGGTCGAGCTGGTCCGCGTCCGCCTCCACGGTGACCTCGGGCCCGGGACGCACCTCGATGAACACCCTCGATTCAAGCTGGGTGACGCGGCGCACCCAGTCGCCCACCGGGACGGGCCGTAGCGTGGGCGAGGGGAGCCGCGCCAGCCGCGCGTACGCGCTGGTGAACCGTCCCAGCGCCTCCACGCGCCCGCTGATTACCTCCAGCCCGCGGTGCGCGTCCTCCCGCCAGTCCGAAGGCAGGCTTTCGCGAGAAAGCAGCGTCCCCAGGCTGTCCGCAATCGATTTCACCGGCGCCAGCGAGTTGTTCAGCTCGTGGCCGAGCACGCGGATCAGCCGCTGCCACGCCAGGCGCTCTTCTTCGCGCAGTGTGCGGCTCAGGTCGGTCAGCACCAGCAGATGATGCGGCACCCCTTCTTCCCGGATCGTGCTGCGCCGCAGTTGGAAGCGTCCCGCGCCCCCGGGAAACGGCATTTCGATGGTCCGCAGCGCCTCTCCCTCGAAGCATTTTTCCAGGTGCAGCTCGCCTGCGGTCCTGCCGCGCAGGTGCCCCGCGTCCTGCCCCAGCACCCGTTCGCCGGCACGGTTCACCAGGCGCAGGCGCTTTTCGGGATCGAAGGCGAACACGGCCACGTCGATTTCTTCCATTACTTTGCCCAGCAGCGCAGTGGCTTCCACCGCGCCCAGGCGCTGCTGCCGGAGCGTGCTGGCCAGCAGGTTTACCTCGCTGATCAGCTCGCCCAGCGCGTCGCCCGTCTCTTCCCCGCGCGCGCGGATGGAAAAGTCGCCTTCGCGCAGGGCGGAAAGCAGGTTGGAGAGCGTGCGAAGAGGGAAGACCACGCGGGCGCGCAGCGCGAAGGCCAGCGCCAGCCACAGCAGCAGCAGCGCGGCCGTCAGGCTCCACTGGAATTTCAGAGCCATCGAGCTCCGCCACAGCAGCACCAGCGCCGCCACCGTCGCCGGCAGCCCGACGAGCAGCGCCAGCAGCAGCACCTGGCGTTCGTGGCTCGCAGGTTTCACAGTCCGTACTTCTGCAGCCGGCGGTAGAGCCCGCTGCGGCTCAGCCCCAGCGCGGTGGCGGCCTGGCTCACGTTGCCGCTGAAGCGCGCCAGCGCCTTCTGGATCAGCACTCGCTCCACCTCTTCCAGGCTCAGCTCCTCCAGCCGCGGGCTCGCGCCCGGCGACGAGGCCGTCCGCAATCCCAGATCGCTGGCGCGCACCGCTTCCTCCTGCGCCAGCAGCACCGCGCGCTCCACCGTATGGTCCAGCTCGCGCACGTTTCCCGGCCAGGAGTGCTCCGCGAGCGCCTGCAATGCCGTGGCGTCGAAATTTTTCACCTGTTTTCCGTACCGCCCCGCATAGCGCGTCAGGAAGTGCATGGCCAATAGCGGAATATCGTCCTTCCGCTCGCGGAGCGGCGGGACGTGGATTTCAATCGTGTTCAGCCGGTACAGCAGGTCCTCGCGGAAGCGCCCAGCGGCCACCTCCGCGGGAACGTCGGCGTTCGTGGCGGAAAGCAAGCGCGCGTTCACCCGCACTGTGCGCGACGAGCCCACGCGTTCCATCTCGCCTGTCTCCAGCACGCGCAGCAGCTTCGCTTGCAGGTTCAGGGGCACGTTGGCGATTTCATCCAGGAAGAGCGTGCTGCCGTCGGCCAGCTCGAACCGCCCGGCGCGATCCACCTTCGCGTCGGTAAACGCGCCGCGCACGTGGCCGAACAGCTCGCTTTCAAACACGCCCTCGGAGAGTCCGCCCGCATTTACCGTCACCATAGCGCGCGCGGCGCGCGGCGAAAGGGCGTGGAGCGTCCTTGCAATCACTTCTTTGCCCGACCCGTGCTCTCCGGTAATGAGCACGTTGGCTTCCGACGGGCCCACCTGCGCCACCAGGTCCATTACTGGACGCATCGCCGCCGACTCCGCGATCAGCGTGGGCCGGCCCTCCGCGCGCAGCAGTTGGTTTTCTGCCTCCAGCCGCCGGCTCTCCCGCAGCGCCCGCCGCAACTCGATTTGGGTTCGCAGGATGGCCAGCAACCGCGCGTTGTCCCACGGCTTCTGCACGAAGTCGCGCGCGCCGCGGCGCATCGCCTCCACGGCCACCTGCACGCTGCCCCACGCGGTCATCACGATCACGGGCAGCGCGCTGTCCGCGGCCTGGATGCGCGACAGCAGATCCAGCCCTTCCTGCCCGGACGTCGTGTCCCGCGTGTAGTTCAGGTCCATCAGGATGGCGTCGTATTCCCGGGTATCCAGCGCCCTCACCACCGCATTCGGCGAGGCTACGCTGTCCGATTCCATGCCTTCGCCCTTCAGCAGCAGGCGCAGCGCTTCCCGCACGTCCGCCTGATCGTCGGCGACGAGCACGCGGGGAGCGGGACTGGAGGAAGCGCGCATCATGTGGGGGTTAGTTTATCCCCGCTGGGCGGAGTGGAAGGAGGAAAAGCCCGCCGCTGGCGGGAAACTCGATCCCGAGGGTTCGGGGCGAAACTCGGCACTGCGGAGACCAGCCGTCAGCCGGCGCGGAGATTGGTCACGGGTTTGGGGGACGAGCGGCACGGTCAGGCCTCGCGCGCCACTCCCTTCTTTTCTTCCGCAGGGACGATCCAGCCGTCGAGCAACTGGATCACGCGGTCGCCGTACGCCGCCCAGTTCTCGTTGTGGGTCACCTGCACGATGGTGGTGCCCAGTCGGTTCAGCTCTTTCAGCATGTCCATGATCATTTTTCCCTGGCTGGAGTGCAGGCTGCCGGTGGGTTCGTCCGCCAGGAGCAATTTCGGGTTGCCAATCACCGCGCGCGCCACGGCCACCAGTTGCTGCTGGCCCCCGGAAAGCTGGCTCGGGAACAGGTCCTTTTTCCCCACGATCTGGAAACGGTCCAGAGTGTCCGCCACGATCGCCTGCCGCTCCGCCTTCTTCAGGTCGCGGTAGGAGAGCGGCAGGTCCAGGTTTTCCGCCACGGTCAGATCGTCCAGCAGGTGATACTGCTGGAAGACGAAGCCGATGAACCGTTTGTGCAGTTCCACGCGCTGCTGCGGCTTCATTTTGTGTACCGTGTATTCATGGAAGAGGTATTCACCCTCCCACGCGCTGTCCAGCATCCCCAAAATGGCCATGAGCGTCGATTTCCCCGCGCCGGACGGCCCCATGATGGTGATGAACTCGCCTTCGCGGATCCCCAGGTCGATCCGCCGGAGCACCCACGTGCGTCCCGCCCCCACCGGGTAGGATTTTTCCACGCCCTTCATCTGAATCATCGTCGCTCCTCGAAACACGGCCGCGCGCTTGGCACGAAAGTGGCCAGTGACCAGTGGTCAGTGGCCAGTGTCTAATCGCCCTCGCAGGGCCATTAACATCCGTCGGATTTCGCTAATCAGTTCCAGCATGCCTTCTGCAGCCGGCTTCGTGCAAAACGAAAGCTCCAGGCTCAGCAGCAGTTGCGTCTCGAATTCTGCCAAAGAACCCTCCGCGTGAGAAAGGAATTGTGCGAACTCACGGGACGAACGCCGCGCCTGCCCCTCGGCGATATTCGAGGGGACCGAAACCGCAGCCCGCCGCATCTGGGAGACTAACCCGAATCTTTCCTCCGCCGGATATCGGCTCGTTAACTGGTAGGCCTGCTTCGCCAGCAGCATCCCCTTCTGCCAGACGATGAGCTGCCTGTAGTGAAGTACTTTTGCCACGAGTCCTTTCGTGCCTCCAAGAGTGAGACGGCTCTGGTACTGGCCACTGACCACTCGCCACTGACCACTGCCTCATTCATATCTCAACGCTACCATCGGGTCCACCTTCGTGGCCCGCCGCGCAGGAATGTAGCAGGCCACGAGCGCTACGCCCACCAGCAGCAGCGGCACCCCCAGGAAGGTAGCCGGGTCCAGCGGATGCACGCCGAACAGCAGCGCCGACACCCCGCGCGCCAGGAAATACGCGAGGACCAGTCCCGCGATGGCTCCTCCGCCCGCCAGCCATAGCCCCTGGCCGAGAACGAGCCGCAACACGTCGCGTTTCTGTGCGCCCAGCGCGATGCGGATGCCCAGTTCCTGCCGCCTCTGCTGCACGTTGTAGGACATCACGCCGTAAATCCCGATGGACGCAAGCGTCAATGCCAGCAGGCCAAAAATGAGGAGCAGTGTCGCGCCGAAACGCGCCGCCCACAGCGCCTGGTCCAGCAGTTGCGAAATGGTCTGCACCTGGGTCAACGGGAGCTGGCGATCCAGCTCCTGCACCGCTGCCCGCACCGTCGGCAGCGCCGCCATCGGGTCCCCGTTCGTGCGCACGTGTAGGGTCGCATTTGCAGAATAGTGCTGGAGCATGGGCAGGTAGAAGGCCGGAGTGGGGTCCTCTCCCAGCGTGTTGATTTTCGCCGTCCGCGCAATCCCCACGATTTCCAGGATCCACGTCTCGCCCCAGCAGCGGAACCTCTTTCCAATGGCATCCTGGTTGGGGAAGAATTTATCCGCGAACGCCTGATTCACCACTGCGACCAGCGGCGCTCCTTCCCGGTCCGTCTCCTCAAATCCCCGCCCGCGCAGGATGGAGGTGCCCGTCGTCTTGAAATATTCCGTGTCCACCTGGTTGACGGCCGTCAGGATTCCGTTCCGCCGGTCAGAGGCGTCCACGCCTTCCGGAAACACAGTGCGCGCGAATCCACCGCCCAGGGGTGCCGTAGAACCCACCGACGCGTCCCGCACTTGGGGGATGGCCCGCAACCGCTCCATCAGTCTCCGGTAGAATTCCTGCCCCTGCTCCGGCTTGTAATTTTGCGCCCCGAGATCGAAGTTCATCACCAGCATGTTCCTGGTCTCGAAGCCGGGATCGATTTGCTCCGCGTTGTGCAGGCTGGAAAGGAACAGTCCCGAGCCCACCAGCGCGATCATCGATAGCATCACTTCCACCACCACCAGACCGCTGCGCACCGTGTGACGCCCGCCGCCCGTCCCCGAGCGCCCGCCGCCCTCCTTCAGCGTTTCGTTCACGCTGAACCGGATGGCCTGCCACGCGGGAAGCATGCCGAACGCGAACGCCGTGGCCAGCGCCACGCCCAGCGTGAACAGCAGCACCCGCGAATCCATGCTCAGGTCGAGGTCCCCCGGATTTAGAAAGGGCGGACGGAAAGCCAACAACACTCGCCGGAAACCAATGGCCACGGCCAGGCCCGTGCCTCCTCCCACCAGCGCCAGGATCACGCTTTCTGAAAGCAGCAGGGCCACCAGCCGCGACTTCGTGGCGCCCAGCGACATGCGCACGGCCAGTTCCCGGCGCCGGTCCGCCCCGCGTGCGAGCAGCAGGTTCGCCAGGTTGGCGCAGGCAATCAGCAGCACCAATCCGACCACGGTCATCAGCAGCGCCCCCGCCTTCACCACCAGCTCGCGCCCGTTGGGGCCCACAGTCGTCTGCGCCAGCGGGAGCAGCCGCACGTTTCGTCCTTCGTTTTCGTTTGGGTATTCTTTCGCGAGCTGCGTGGCGATCGTTTGAAGGTTTGCTTCTGCCTGCTCGAGGCTCACTCCCGGCTTTCTCCTCCCGAATACGAACATGATGAGCGGGCGGCGCTGTAGGAACCAATCCTTGATGATGCCGGTCAGCACCTGGTCGTGCATGGCGTCGGGAATCCAGAGGTCCGGCGTTCCCACCGCAAAGATGCCCTGGAAGCTCTTCGGAACCACCCCGATCACCGTGAACGGCTGCTGGTTAAGCGTGATCGGTTTTCCGACGATGGAGCGTTCGCCCCCGAATCGCCGCTGCCACAGTCCGTAGCTGAGCACGACCACCGGGTACCCGCCCTGTTTTTTCGCCTGCTCGCGATCAAACAGGTTGCCCACCGCGGCGTGGACTCCCAGCACGTCAAAATAATTGCCCGTCACCAGCGTGGCATTGAGCTGTTCCGGATTGCCCACGCCGGAGAGGTTGACGCCCGTGCCGGTGAACGCGGCCATGCCGGTGAGCGTGTCGTTTTTGTCCCGCAAATCCTGGTAATTGAGGTACGACATGGGCAGGAACTGCTGCGCCGCCGTGCTGTTGCGTGCGTCCGTGCCCAGCACGGCCACCAGTCGCTCCGGATCCTCCACCGCAAGCGGGCGCAAGAGAATGGCGTTCACCACCGTAAAAATCGTGGTGTTCGCACCGATGCCCAGCGCCAGCGTCAGCACCGCTACCAGCGTGAACCCCGGCGATTTGCGCAGCAACCGCAGCGCGTAGCGCATGTCCTGCAGCAGTGCGTCCATTTTCAGCCTCCTTCATGCGTGACTGGCGACTGGTGACTCGTGACTGGTGTTCGGACCCGCTGCTGAACCTGTTGACCTCTCCGCACCTCGAATACTTCGGCGCCGACCCAACCAAAAAACGCAAATTTGCTCGCTACGTTCCTGCCTCTCACCACTCACCAGTTACGGATCACCAGTCACTCGTATCTGAGCGCCTCCATCGGATCGGTCCGTGCCGCCCGCCGTGCGGGTAGCCAGCACGCCGCCAGCGTCACCACCGAGAGCACTAGCACCATTGCACCAAACGTGGCCGGATCACCCGCATTCAATCCGAACAACGAGCTGGCCACCAGCCGCGACGCTCCGATCCCCCCTGCCATCCCCAGCATCAGCCCTGCCGCCACCAGCCCCATTCCCTCCCACACCACCAGACGGAGGATGTCCTTCTGCTGCGCACCCAGCGTCATGCGCACGCCGATTTCGTGTGTCCGCTGCGAAATGGAGTAGGCCAGCACGCTGTAGAGGCCCAGCGCGGCGAGCGCCAGCGCCAGCGTGCCCAACACTCCGAGCACGAGCGCCGCAGATTTCTGCACGTACGTTCCCGCCGCCGTGAAATCCGTCATGGGAATTCCTGCGAACACCCCCACGCGCGGATCGATGGACTGCAGTTTGGCGCGCACGGCGGAGAGCAGCGCCCCCGGCGGTCCCGCCGTGCGGATCTGCACGGCTACGTCTGAATCCGAGTAGTAAAACTGCTTTAGATCCACGAAAAAGTAAGGCTCTGGCTCCTGCCCCACTTTGTGGTAGTCGCTGTTTTTCACTACGCCGATGATTCTCGTCCGCCGGTCGCCCCAGATCGTAAAGTAGTGCCCCAGCGGGTCCTGCCCGGGTAGGAAATGCTGCGCGAACGCTTCGTTCACCACCGCAACGTAGTGCTGCGGGGAATCGTCTGCGTCGGTGAAGTCCCGCCCTTCGACCAGCGGAATCCGCAGGGTTTCGAAATATCCCGGCGAGACGATGTTCCGGTAGATCTTCGTATTCTCGTTCGGCTGCGGGACGTAGCCTTCCACTTCCACGTTTTCCCACGACCCCTGATCGAACCCCAGCAGCACGTTTTCCGCCAGGCTCACCGCCTGGACCCCGGGCAGCCTCGACAGTTCTGCGCGCACGCGGTCGAAATACGAAAGCGCCTGCGGTATTTCCGGCTGCGTGAACGAAAGCTTCAGCCCCAGCAGCAGCACGTGGTGCGGGTCGAACCCCGGGTCCACGCGGCTCGCGTTCTCAAAGCTCCGCGCAAACAGCCCCGCACCCACCATGGCCACCGCCGCCAGCGCCACCTCGGAAACCACCAGCATGCCTCTCACCCGCCTCGCGCCTCTTCCCTCGGTTGCACCGCGGCCGCTCTCCTTCAGCGATTCCCTTACGTCGCTGCGCAGGGCGTGGAGCGCCGGGGCCAGTCCGAACAGCACACCTGCGCCCACGCAGAGAGCGAAGCAGAAAACAAACACGGGCGTATTCACCCGCATCAGGCTGGTGATGGGCAGGCCCGTCACCGGCAGCAGCATGCGCAGCGGATCCCCTAGCAGGTAGGTGAACACCAGGCCCAGCCCGCCGCCCAGCAGGGCCAGCAGCACGCTCTCCGTCAGCACCTGCCGGAACAGCCGGAGCCTCCCGGCGCCCATGGCCAGCCGCACGGCCAGCTCCTTCTCGCGCGAAATGGCTCGCGCCAACAGCAGGTTGGCGAGGTTTGCGCACACGATCAGCAGGATCACTACGCCCGCGCCCAGCAAAATCGGCGCAATGCGCGCGAACAGCGTCTGTATCCCGTAGCGCGCCTCGCGGATGGGCACCACCGTCGCGCTCAGTCCCCGGTCGTCGTTCGGATAGGCTTTCTCCAGCCGTGCCGCGATGCTCTGTATTTCCGCGCGCGCCGTGGCCACGGGCACGCCGGGCTTCAGCCGCGCCAGGATGTGGAACGGCCGGTCGTTCCGGTCCTCCAGCCAGTTGTTTCCGCCGGTCAGCTCCGGAAGCATCGACACCGGCACGTAGGCATCAAACGACAGCCCCACAATCGTCCCCGGAAAATCCTCCGGCGCCACGCCCACGATGGTGAACGTTTGCCGGTTCATCTTCAGCGTTTTGCCCACGACATTCGGGTCCGCTCCGAACCGCGATTTCCAGAGCGCCGCGCTCAGAATCACCACAGGGTGCGCCCCAGGCGTCACATCCTGCTCGTCCTTCGTGAAAAACCGCCCCAGGATCGGCCGCACACCCAGCACGTCGAAATAATTGCCGGTGACCATGTAAATCCACGCGCGGTCCGAGCGCCGGTCGTCTCCCAGCGCCACAGATCGCTCTTTGAACAGCAGCATCCCCGAGAACGAGCTAGCCTGCTGCTGGTAGTCGCGATAATCCAGGTACGAGGAATCAATCGTGCTTCCCGAAGGCGTCACATTCTCGATGGACACGATCTCGTTGCTCTGCGCCACGCCCTCCAGCGGATTCAGCAGCACGCTCTCCACCCAGCCGAACGCCATCGTGCTCGCCCCGATTCCCAGCGCCAGCGAGAGGGCCGCCACCGCTGTGAACCACGGGCTTTTCCCCATCATCCGCAGCGCGTAGCGCGCGTCATGCCACAGTGTCGTCATCGTTTTTCTCTCGGATCGTCCTCAGCCCCGTCACCGGGTGACTGGTGGTTGGTGACTGGCGCAAACCCCAAATCGCCAGCTCCGCGCCGCCGGCTCTCTGCCGGTTTCGCCTTTCACCAGTCACGAGTCACCAATCACCAGTCACTTTTATTCGTATCTCAGCGCCACCAGCGGTTCCACTCTCGTTGCACGCCGTGCCGGAAGTATCGCCGCCGCCACCGCCACCGCGGCCAGAATCCCGGTCACTGCCAGATAGGTCACCGGGTCAGCCGCGCTCACATGAAAGAGTGACTGTTTCATCAGCTGCGTTACTCCCAGCGCGCCCAGGATTCCCGCCGCAATTCCCGCGCCCACCACGCGAATCTCCTGCGCCAGCACCATCACCAGCACGCTGCCCGTTTGCGCCCCCAGCGCGCGTCGCACCCCGATGTCGCGCGTCTGCTGCGCCACGGAGAACGATGTGGTCCCATAGATGCCCACGGAGGCCAGCAACAGCGCCAACCCCGCGAAGATGGCCAGCAGGTCGAGCGCCAGCCTGCGCCGCGCCACCGCATCCGCCATCCATGTCTCCATCGGGCGTACATGGAACACCGGCTGGTCGGGATCGATGGCATGGATTGCCCGTTCAATCTGCGGAGCGATCCTCTGCGGGTCGCCGGACGTCCGCACAGCCACATCCATTTGCGATTGGCGGTATGGCTGCTGGGCGTAAGGCCAGTACAGCTCCACGCGCGATTTGGTTTCCAGGCTGGCGTAATGCACATGCCGCACCACGCCAACGATCGTCATCCAGGGCATGCTGGAATTCGGGTCGCCGACTTTCGCCCGTTTTCCCAGTGCGCTTTCATTCGGCCAGTACAGGCGCGCCATGCTCTCGTCCACAATGGCTACGGGCGCGCCGTTCTCCAAATCATGCTGGTCGAACAGCCGCCCCTCGACCAGCGAAATTCCCATGGCTTCCATGTAGCCCGGCGTGATCCCGCGGAAGTCGGTCTCGGGGCCTCTCTGGTCCGGCGGCACAGCCTGGGTGTCCACCGTCAGCGTGCCGGAGCTGGGATTGTCCGTGAGCGGAAGTCCGCTGATCGCTCCCGCCGACTGCACCCCTGGAAGTGCGCGGATACGCTCGAGCGCATCGTGGAAAAAGCTCTTCAACTGTTCCGGTTTGCTGTACTTCTCTGCCGGCAGCGCGATTTGCATCGTCAACACCCCCGCGGGACGGAACCCCGGATCCACCTCGAGCACGCGTAGAAAGCTGCGCAGCAGCAATCCTCCCCCGGCCAGCAGCATCAGGCACACCGCGGCCTCCCCCGCCACCAGCAGCCGCAGGCTGCGGTTCCCGCGAATCCCCAGCGATGCGCCGCGGCCTCCTTCTTTCAGAATGGAGAACTGCGCGCCTCGCACCGCGCGCCACGCCGGCGCCAGTCCGAACAGGATTCCGGTGCCCAGCGCCACGCTCAGCGTGAACAGCAGCATGCGCACGTCCACGCTGGTCGTCACCGGGCGCGGCAGCGTTTCCACGCTCAACGCCACCAGTGCCCCCAGCGCCACCGGCACCAGGGCCACTCCCGCCGCCCCGCCCAATAGCGCCAGCAGCACGCTCTCCGTCAGGTGCTGCCGGATCAGCCGGCCTGTTCCGGCGCCCAGCGTCATGCGCACCGAGGTTTCCTGGTCGCGAGCCGCTGCGCGGCTCAGCAGCAGGCTGGCCACATTGGCGCACGCAATCAGCAGCACAAAGCCCACCGCGGCCATCAGGATCCACAGCGAACTCTTCATTTCATCGCCCACCACCTCATCGAGCAGAGGGTTGGCCAGCAGCGTGTAGTCGAACCTCGGATATGGGTACTGTTTGTTCTGCTCGATGATGGTTTTCGCCACGCCGGCAAGCGTTGCGCGTGCCTGCGCCAGCGTCACTCCCGGTTTCAGCCGCGCCACAACTTCGTATCCGTGGTTGCCCCGGTTGTCAGGCGAGTACGCGGCAGGCGGAAAGGCCAGAGGTGCCCAGATATCGACTCCTGAAAACCCGGGATACGCAAACCCCTGCGGCAGCACTCCCACCACCGTCATGGGCTGTCCATTGATCTGCAGGGTGCGGCCCAGCACGTTCGGGTCCCCGCCGAACCCGCGCTGCCACAGTCCGTAACTCAGCAGCACCCGGGAGTCACGCCCCGGTTGCGCTTCGTCCTCCGTAAACGTCCGCCCGATCTGCGCGTTCACACCCAGTGCGCGGAACAGACTGGGAGTCGCGCTGGCTCCAGCGAGCTGTTCCGGCGTTCCGTTCACTCCCATGTTGAACGAATTCTTCCTGGCGCAAGCGATTTCCGAAAAGCTGTGGCTCAGCTCGTTCAGGTCACGATACTCCGGCGCAGAGAACCACATCTGGTCTTTCGGCAGCCCGATGCCGGTGAAGCGCCCCCACACTTTCACCAGTTGTTCTGGCTGGGGATACGGCAGTGGGCGCAGCAGCACCGCGCTCAGCACGCTGAAAATCGCCGTGTTCGCCCCGATGCCCAGCGCCAGCGTCAGGATCGCAGTGAGGGTCAGCCCCGCGTTCTTCACCAGCATCCGCGCCGCGAATTTCAGATCCTGCCAGATCGTATCCATCGTGCCTCCTCACAGCGAAAAGCGGTGCCTGGTGACTGATGCAGACCTCACGCCGGCGCGGCGGGGATGCATCCACCACGCCGCGCTTCGCGGAATTCGCGCCGATGCCCTGCGCGAGAATCATACGGACGAGTAGTGGGAATCCAGGGTTGTGCGCGAGGCGGGCGGAGCGCGTAGCGGAAATCCTGCGCCAATCCCTGCCACATGTCGCCTCCTCGTTTTTTGCCCGGCTCGATACACTTCGACCGCCGTCGCTCGCCGCAGCGAGCAATCCGTCCGGGCAATTTTTCTGCGTGCTACAGAGGTGAAATGAACCGGCTCAGTTCCGGCGCGTTGAAATCGGGCAACGGCACAGTGAGACCACCGCCGGTTTTTTTGCCCGCGTTTCTCTCCGGCGTCACGGCCTGCACCGGGCTCGCGGGGCCGGAATTCGCCGCAGCCGCGGATGGGGAACTCGCGGAAGAGTTCGCGGTGCCGGCCGGAGCGGTAAGGCCCGTTTTGGCCGGAGTGGCGTGAACGCGGGCCGCAGCAGCGCGCGCTGCGTTCGTCCGCGGGCAGGCCAGCACCACGGTGCACCTCCGGCCCGCAGCAGATCCCGCGCGAGAGAGGCCCAGGTGGCGCGCCGTGGAAGTGGCGCCCAGTCCCAGCGTCAGCACGGCCAGGAACATGGCCGCCGGAGAGGATGCCAGCCGCCCCGCGCCTCCGCGAATCTCCTGCGCCGCGCGGCTCATGCCTGCACCGCCTCGTGACCCGCCGCCGTAGTTTCCTCGACGATGCGCCCGTCGAACAGGTGAACGGTGCGCTCCGCGCATCCGGCATAGCGCGTGTCGTGCGTCACCATGCAGATCGTCGCGCCCTCGTGGTGGAGCTGGTTCAGCAGCTCCATCACCGCTTCGCCGTTTTTTGAGTCCAGGTTGCCGGTGGGCTCGTCCGCCAGCAGTATGGACGGCTGGCCCACCAGCGCGCGCGCCACGGCCACGCGTTGCTGCTGGCCTCCGGAGAGCTGCGAGGGGTAATGCTTCATCCGGTGCGCCATGCCAACGCGCTCCAGCACTTCGTGCACTCGTTTGCGGCGCTCCGCGGACGACATCCCTCGATACGTCAGCGGCAGCTCGACGTTCTCATATACGTTCAGGTCGCCGATCAGGTTGAAGGCTTGGAAAATGAACCCGATCTCGCGGTTACGGATCCGCGTCCGTTCCGAAAGCGAAAGCTGCGCCACCGGCTGGCTCTTCAGCCGGTATTCGCCCCCGCTCGGCGAATCCAGCAGGCCCAGGATGGAGAGCAGCGTGGATTTGCCGCAGCCCGACGGCCCGGCGATGGCAATGTACTCGCCCGGTTTGATCTCCAGGTGGATTCCGGAGAGCGCGTGCGTCTCGATCTCATCCGTGTAGAAGACTTTCGTCACGCCGTCGAGATGAATCAGCGCCGTTCCATTCGTGGCCATGCGTCTTCTCCTGGTCCCGTCCCCCGGCCCCGATCCCGAAGCCTCGGGACTCGGGTGCGAGGAATGGGCGCCGAATCTCACCGCAGTCGAATGCGGTCGAACCGGTCCCACTGCGACATGTCCGATAGGATTACCTGGTCACCCGGCTGCAAGCCCCCCATAATCTCGATCGTGTTGACCGAGCTTTTCCCCAGCTTTACTTGGACGCGCACCGCTTCCTGTCCGTTATCCACGAGTTTGAACAATCCCACCGTGCTCAGTTCCTGACCGAACGCCGGCCGTCCCACAAACAGGACATCGGCCATGCGCTCTAGCTCGACAGTCCCGTCCACGGTCAGGTCGGCGCGCGCGCCGGTGGGGAGCGGGCCGGCGAACGACACATCCACCGTCACCGTGCCGTTCACCACGGAGGGATCCACGCGCGTCACGCGGCCCTCGGCCACGCCGTTGCGCGTGTCCACTTGCGCCTTCTGCCCGATCTGCACGTCCTTGGCCTGCGTTTCCGCGATGCGGATTTGCGCCTTCAGCCGCGTGGGATCCGCCACGCGCGCCAGATTCGTTCCCGCGGGATACCGCTGCCCCACGTCCACCGGCACCAGCTCCAGCACGCCTTTGATTCCCGCGCGCAGGCTCAGCGCCTGAATCTGCTTCCTCCGCAGCGCTTCTATGGCCCGCAACTCGTCCACCTTGGCCATCTGCACGGCCACCTGCGCTTGCTCCGCCTTCTTAAAGGTCTCTACGCGCTCCTGTTCGATTTGGTTCCGCGCCGCCAGCTCCTGCGCCTTGTACTGCGCCACCTTCAGGTCCATGTCGCTTACCAGTCCATCCTTGTTGAGCATCTGCTTTTTTTCCAGGTCCAGTTTGGCCTGCTCGTAGTCGGAGAACACGGTGGCCGCGGCGGCGCGTTGATTCAGCAGATCGCTCTCCAGCCGCGCCTTCGTGTTGTTCAACTCCGCTTCGCCGGCCTTGCGCTGCAGCGTGGCGTCTTCCATGGACTGTTCGAGCTCGGGATTGCTCAGCTTCAGGATGATGGAGTCCGGTTGCACGATGGCGCCCGGGCGGAGCACGATTTCATCCACGCGCACGTCAGTCTGCGCCGGGATCCAGCGGATGTCTTCCGGCACCAGCGTGCCCAGGCCGCGCACCTGCCGAACCATCGGCCCGCGCTTTACCGTGTCCACCCAGATCGTGGATTTATCCACAGTCGGCGCCGCAGGCTTCAATTGCGCCAGGCCCACAGACACAGCCGCAACGGCCACCACCACCGCGCCGCCGTACAACAGCCGGCGCAGCTTTTTCTGCCTCAGGACGGATTCTGGCCGTTGAATATCCATGGATAGCCTCAATTCAGAGTGCACACAGGATGCCCTGCGGACTCCGAGCTAACTATAACCCCGTCAGGGCGTTAGGCGCGATTCCCCCCTTCCAAAATGTACCCTCCTGCCCGCTCGTGGGATTGCCTGTCTCGAAATCGAACAGGACCATTTGGTAGCGCCGGCGTCCCACCGGCCTTGCCCCACCACCCTCCTGTGGTAGGTCCGGTCTTCCCCTCAGAATCCGACCAGGATGCTGACCCTGAGGGCAGTGGCGAAGGGCCAGCCTCGCTTCACCCTCCGAAGCTCTCAGAGGGTAGGAGGGCCCCCGAACCGTAGGGGCCCCGCCTGCCTGCGGTAGGCAGGCTTGCCGTGCCCTTTCCTGCCTCGATCCCCGCCTCTTCAATCCCCCGCAGCGACACCGGCCGCAGCCGAGCGCCGTTCGCACGCCAGCCGGATAAACAGGAACCCCGCGCTGAAGTCGTACAGAAAATGCGTCGCCATCGCCGGGTACAGCGACCCGCTCCACAGCACCAGGTAGTGCAGTCCAACGCTCATGGGCACGAGCGCAATCACCACCATGCGCCAAGGCTGGTTGGCATGACCCAGTGTGAACAGCACCACACAGATCGCCACCGCCGCCAGCCAGCTCCCCGCCATCGGCAGCACAAATGCCATCATCACTCCCCGGTAGACGATTTCCTCCACAACCCCCGCCGCCAGGCTCACAGCAAACCACGGAACCAGCTCGCCCGCCGACTGCGGCCGCGCCGCCAGGCTCCTCCGCTTTTCCTCTTCCGTGAGCAGCTTCCAGCGGGCGGGCAGCGTGCCCAGCCCGTATGCAATCAGCACGCCCGCAAGGACGACCGCGCGTGCCGGCAGCGTCCCCGCTGAAAACACCTCGATTTCCCGGTTCCGCGCCGCAACCAACGCCACCACCAGGAATAACATCTCCATCCCGACAATCTGCACGCTCAACTTCTTCAGCGGCGGGATGGCAAAGACGGAGCGCGCCCGCATCTGCCCGCGAATCACCACAAAGGGCACAAACACCCCGAAAATCGCCAGATACCAGATCGCCAGCGGATCCACACTGTGCATCGCAGCATCCCCCAACGCTTCGGCCGCTCTCCAGGGCCGGAACTATACGCGAATGTGGCCTGTGGCCGGAACGCCAGCCTGCCCCTGCCCGTCCGGGAGGCGGGCGCCAGCTTCTTGGAGGGCCTGTTCGCCCGCTGAAGCACTCACAGCGTGGGACGGCCACTCCTCCATCGGAGCCCCGAGGCGGGACGGGGATCCCGTTTCCATGGGGACTGCCTACGGCCCCCGTAGGGGCGGACCGGTGTGTCCGCCCGGCCTTTTGAGCCTTGACCAGTGTCACCCCGACACAGCTTCACCATGCGAGGGATCCGCTAACCTTCAACCCTCAATTATTGCTGCTAAACCACGCATTTCTTCCTTGTTTCTCGATACTGACTATGATATATAACCTTGGGGATACCATCGATGCACTGCGCCGGACCAATCCGAAGGGGAAAGGAATTTCGATCTAACCTCCTGCGGAATCATGCGATTGGACACTCCTTCGCAACTCGCGAAAAATCCCCCCTCAGTGTTTTCAATAACTTACGCACTCCCGCCTCACTCAATTTTTTCCATCTCCTTTTTTCTCAGGCGATTGGGCATTCCGGGGGGGTACCTATTTTCAAAAGGTAAACGTATGGTCGAGATTCATCCCGCAGGGAACAAAGATATCGCCGGGACACACTGGACGCACGGATGCGCAGACGCACTACATTCTCGCTCTTTACAGAGCTATATCGCCTACTTCGCTACGGGGACGTAGACCCGTGCCGGGCCGGTGACGTCCACGCCGCTCACTTCAGTGGTGACGCGAACATTCACATAGCCGGATTTCTTGCCCGGCTTCGCGGCAAACGTCACCACGTACTGGTTGGCCAGATGCCCCGACAACTCCTGGAGAAACGGCTTCATCGAAATAGGCGTGCTGAGCCCCTGAAAATACGCTTCGCCGCCGGTTTCATCCGCCAGGCGCGAGAGGCAGCTCTGCCCGTTGGAGACCAGGAAGAGGTTGCGGAAAAAATGCGCAGCGGGAGAGACGTAAATCGGGTACACGGTGATCCCGGCGCGGTCCAGGCGGCCGATGGCTTCGTCCAAATCGGGGTTCAGGCCGGCGTAGCTGTCCTGGTAGCCGCGGAACAGGTCGATGCCGCTCGACAGGAAGAGAATGGCGCGGCGGCGATCCGGGTCGGGAGGAAGGCGCTTGGCCATGTCGGCGAGCGAAAGAAAAATTCCGCCTCCGGCGCCGTAACGGCCGAAGGGAATGCGCAGCGTTTTGAGCGCAGCGTCGCGGTTATCGGTAAAGTCCTGCGCGACGGTTATGGTCCCGTTGAGGGCATAGGCCACGCCGACGCGGGCAGTGGAAGGAAGTTCGGAAACGAAGTTCTTGAGGTCCGGATAATCCAGGGTCACGTCAGAGGAAATCGAGTCGTCCACCAGAATGTAGAGGTCCAGCTTGTTTTTTTCTCCGGTCTGGCGGATGGAGTCGAGGACGGGACGACGGTCGTGATTCTGGTAAATCAGAAAGTCCTGTTTGGACAAGGGCGGCGGCTCCTCGCCCTTCTCGTGCGTGGCCGCGGTCACGGTGATGCGCACGGGAACGCCTTCCGCGGCGGGCGCCTGCTGGGCGGCCGCAGAGGCCGAAAATGCAGTGACGAGGGCGAGCGGGAGCCCCAGGCCGAGGGAAAGTTTGTGGCTGATGCCGGTCAGATTCATGGAATCCTCCAATGGGATTGAGGGGTCAATACGGCTCTCTACCGGTTTAGATGTCCGGACAGGTCAACCTGTTGCGTGGTGCAATTTGGAATAGAATTTGAACGCTGATGTCCACACAGACCGCACCGAACGAAACGCTCGCCGCCCGCCCGCTGCTGCGTCCGCCGGGGCCGTCGCGCGCGCTGAGCCCCGTGATCTTCTACCGGCTGATGCGGCATCCGCTGGGGATGCTGGAGGAAGCGGCGCGCTACGGCGACGTGGTGCACCTGCCGGCGCTGTGGCGGCGCGTCTTTTTCATCAACCATCCGGACTACATCCGCGACCTGCTGGTGACCAGCGCGCAGAAATTCGAGAAGAGCCCCGCGATCAAATCCATGAAGCCGGTGCTGGGCGAGGGCCTGCTGACCAGCGAAGGCGAATTCCACATCCGGCAGCGGAGGCTGGCGCAGCCCGCCTTCCACCGGGAACGCATCGCCGGATACGGCGCGGTGATGGCGGAGTACGCAGGCGCGTGGCGGCGGCGATGGAAGGACGGACAGCGGCTGGACCTGCACACCGAAATGATGGGACTGACGCTCGCTGTGGTGGGAAAAACCCTGTTCGATTACGACCTGACGGTGGATTCGGGGCAGATCGCGCAGTCGCTGGAGACGATGCTGGAGATGTTCCGGTTCATGATGATGCCGTTCGCGCGCATGCTCGAGGAGTTGCCGCTGCCGGGGATGCTCCGGCTGCGGCGTGCCCGGGAGCGCGTGGACGCGATCGTGCAGCGCATCATCCGCGAGCGGCGCGCGGAAGGGCGCGACCATGGCGATCTGCTCTCCATGCTGCTGGCCGCGCAGGACACCGAAGGCGACGGCGGGAGCATGACGGACGTGCAACTGCGGGATGAATCCATCACGCTGATCCTGGCCGGCCACGAGACTACGTCGAACGCGCTCACCTGGGCCTTTTATTTGCTGGCGCGGAATCCCGAAGCCGAGGCCAGGCTGCACGCGGAACTCGATGCCGCGCTGGGAGGACGGCTGCCCGCGGCGGAGGATCTTCCCGCGCTGGCGTACACGGAGCGGGTGCTGGCGGAGGCCATGCGGCTGTATCCGCCGGCGTATGCGGTGGGCCGGTGGGCCCTGGAGGATCACGCGTTCGGGCCGTACGAGATTCCGAAACATTCGGTGGTGCTGTCGAGCCAGTGGGTGATTCAGCGCGACGCGCGGTTTTACCCGGAGCCGGAACGGTTCGAACCGGACCGGTGGACGCCGGAGGCGCGGGCGGCGCGGCCGAAATTCGCGTATTTCCCGTTCGGCGGCGGGAACCGCGTGTGCATCGGTGAGGGATTCGCATGGATGGAGGGAATTTTGATTCTCGCCACGCTCGCGCAGCAGTGGCGGATGCGGCTCGTGCCGGGCTACCGCGCCGATTTGTGGCCTGCGGTCACGCTGCGCCCGCGCAATGGAATGCCGATGATCCTGGAACGCCGCTCCGGATAGCGCAGGGTGCCGCAGCCACTCATCGCTGCGTGCAGTTCATTTGGGCGTGGGGGAAAGAGCGCAGCCAGTCCCGAGGCTTCGGGAGGCTGCGCCACGGGCAGGTCAGCGTTCGAGGAATTCGGCCAGAAGGGAATGGAAGTGATGGACGCCGTTTTCGCGTTTGACGGAATACCGCCCGCGATCGTAGGTGGCGGATCGCAGGCCGCGCTGCACCGCCTCGCAGAGGTGAATGTCCTCGTTCTGCACCTGGTGGCTGAATTCGACGGCGCGCTGCATGCGCTCGCGGACGGCGGGAGAATGCGCGTCGCGGTAATACCACTCGAAGATCGTGAGCGTTTTTTCGTGCGAGAGAGGAACGACGAGGTTCACCTGGAGATTTTCCGGGTAGAGGTTGAGCATCAGGTTGGGAAAAACCCAGTAATACAGGGCTTCGTCCTGCCCCGGCTCGCCGTACACGCGCGCGCCGGCAGCGGCCGGTTCGGTCTTCGGGCGCACAGGCGCGATTTGCTGGGAGGAGTAGCGGCGCGGCTCGACGCGGTAGCCGGCATAGTCGATCTCGCGCATCAGGCCGGGGTGGGCGATGGGGATGTGATAGCCCTCGAGATAATTGTCCACGTAAACTTTCCAGTTGCATTCGACCACGTAATCGCGGCGCTCGGCGAACTCGAATTCGGGCACGGCGAACCGGCGGGCGCGCTCCGGGATGTCGTCCAGAAAGGCGGCAAGCGGGGGCGCATCGCGATCGAAATTGACGAACAGGAACTGCTCCCACGCGGCGAGCGCGAGGGGCACCATACCCATCGTGCTGCGGTCGAAAAATTCCATGCCTTCGACGTCGGGAGTGCCGATCAGGCGGCCATCGAGCGTGTAGGTCCAGCCGTGGTAGCCGCAGCGGAAGGTCTTCTGGCAGCCCGCGCCCTCGGCAATGGGCCCGGCGCGGTGCCGGCAGACGTTGGAGAAGGCTCGGAGGACACCGGAGGCATCGCGGGAGAGGACGACAGGTTCGCCTGCGACGTCGGCGCAGAGGTAGGTTTCGGGGTCCAGGAGAGTTTTGGGCACGCCGGCGGCCTCGCCACAGGATTGGCGAGAAGTCCCGGCCAGCTGCCAGGTGCGGCGGAAGATTTTTTCTTTTTCCAGTTCGAGGACGGAGGGATCGGTGTAAAGCCGCGAAGCGAGAGTCCAGGCGGATTCGATCTTGCGCTCGAAGTCGAGGCTGACGCGCCGGGGATTCATCGGCGGAAGTCTAGCATGCGAGGGACGACGCGCAGGTGCGCCGGAAAACGTCCGGCAACGGGGAAAGGCGGCAGGCCGGAGTGCGGCCTGCCGCACTCAAAGGCCTTCGGGCTGCCGTTTCTGGGCGCCGACTCAGCGTAGAATCTGATGGCGAATCACAAGAGAGGGAGGAGAGACGGATGGCAGTGGATTACATTGCAGCAACGACGCGCGAGCTGCGTTCGCTGAAGCGGGCGGCGGAACGGGCCGTGGCGCAGTTGAACGACGAGCAATTTTTCGCAACGCTGGATCGGGAAACGAACAGCATCGCGGTGCTGGTGAAACACCTTTCGGGAAACATGCGCTCGCGATGGACGGATTTTCTGACCACCGACGGCGAGAAGCCCTGGCGCAATCGCGACTCCGAATTCCGCATCGATCCCACAGACACGCGCGCCGCGCTCCTGGAGCGATGGGAGCAGGGCTGGCAGATTCTGTTCGGCACGCTCGAGGCGCTGGGCCCGGCGGAACTGGAACGCACGGTGACCATCCGCACGGAGACGTACACCGCGTTGGGGGCAGCCCAGCGCTCGTTCGGCCACTATTCGGACCACATCGGGCAGATCATCCTGCTGGCGAAGCATTTTGCGGGAGAGAAGTGGCAGACCCTCAGCATTCCGCGGGGCAAATCGCTGGAAGCCAACGAGGCGTTCATCGCCAAACAGAAGGAGAAAGCCCGGCAGAAGTAGCCAGCGGGAACGAAACGGGGCGAGCAGCAATCAGGACGGGAAATTTTCCGCGATTACTGCCCGTGCTGTACCCACCAATTGCGCCAGGCCCGTGCATCGGAGCCCATGTTCGCACCGGTGATGTCCTGCAGGGCGCGGAAGATCCACGTGCGCGTGCCGGGGAGAAGCGCGGGGTCGTCGGCCAAGTCGAGCAGGCGAGGGATGGCGGTGCGGCGCTGCTCGCGAGTGAACATTCCGGCTTCCGCCAGGCCGCAAGCGGCTCGCTCGCGGACGGTGGGAGAAGAGTCGTTTTGGAGGGCGTCGAGCAGGGGATCGATGGCTTCGTTCGTACCGAGAGTGGCCAGAGCCTCGACGGCCCAGGCGCGCGTCTCGTCGCTGGGATCGTTCACGTAATTGAGTTCCTCGCGCAGGACGCCGATGGGCTCGACGCCGCGATTGCCGAGCGTGGCGAGCATCATCAACGCCCAGGGGCGCGCGGCAGGGTCCTCCGCCACACGCTGCTCGAGCGTGGAGACGCTGGCGGAATCCTTCCGAATGTTATTGAGGTCGAGTTGAATCTCCAGGGATGCGCCGCGGACTTGCAGGTCGCTCGAATTCCACGCGGAGTTGAGAACCTGGGTGAGCCGCGGCGTCTGCTGGAGAACGCCGCGCCAGCCGTCCGTGCGGGCGACGAGCAAATCGAGGGCGCCGGGGCGGTGATTCACGGCCTCGGAAAGCAGCAGCTCGGCCTGGGCTTGCGCAGTCATGGGCGCGATTCTGGCCTCGAGGTCGGCGGTGGAGGGCGCAGGCGCAGGAGCCTTCGCGCCGGCAGCTCTCTCGTTGTGCCGGCCCATCAGGGATTCCATGCGGTCGAAAGCGGCGCGCACAGCCTGCGGGCGGATCGTGCAGAGGCCCAGAAGGACGAACACCAGAATGAGAAGGATCAGTTTGCGGGCCGCGCCGCGGTTTTCGGGGCCAATGGCGGAAAGCTCAGGAGAATAGGGATCCATTCTGAGAAACCTCGCTACAAAGGCACGCTAACCCGTGGAACGGGAGAGGGAAATGGTACGGACGTGCTAGGCGGCCAGTACGGAGGGCACCAGGCAAGCGATGACAGTTACAGGAAAACCCGTAGGTCAGCTGTCGAGGCCTCTCAACCGCAGGGGAGAATGCGCCGAAGAAAAACAGAGATTGGCTCCCGAACCTGCCTCCGCCAGGGCCACGGCGGGCAGGGTGCCGAGCGTCTCGCGGCCGGAGGCCTGCCGGCTATTTTCCGTCCAGGGAGCCCATCTGTTCGGTCAGGTAGTTCTGGAGGCCGATTTTGCTGATGAGTTCGAGCTGGGTTTCGAGGAAATCCACGTGTTCCTCTTCGTCTTTGAGGATGGCGAGGAGGAAATCGGCGCTGGCGTTGTCCGAGACTTTGCGGCAGGTCTCGATGGCGCGGTTGTAGCTGGCCACGGCGGCCTTTTCCAGCGCGAGGTCGTTTTCAATCTGCTGGGGGACGTCTTTGCCGACCTTCACTTTGGGCATTTCGTTGACGTCCGGGGTGCCTTCGAGGAACAGGATGCGCTCCATGAGCGACTCGGCGTGCTTCATTTCGCCGATGGACTGCTTCTTGATGTAGCTGCCGAGTTTCTTGTATCCCCAGTTTTCGCACATCTCCGCGTGGATCATGTACTGGTTGATGGCGCAGAGTTCTTCCTGGAGCATTTCGTTCAGAATATTGACGACTTCCGATTTTCCCTTCATCGCGGCTCCTTAGGCGTTCTGTCAGTACAGCGGATTATAGCCGATTCGGGCCCTGGCCTGCTCGCTCGAAGCGGCCAGGTTCATGGCCCGGGGGGAGAAAAGGGGAGGTATGGAAACGCTGCGCGAGCCGTGAGAGAATCCGCTCCCCAAACTATGGCCCGGCGAATCCTGGTAATCGATGACGATCCCGACCTGCGCCGCCTGGCGACGATGCGGCTCCAGATGGCCGGCTACGAGGTGTTGGAAGCGGCGGATGGCGAGGCGGGATTGCTGGCGCTGCGTGCGGAGCGCGTTCCCGTCATCCTGCTGGACCTGATGATGCCGAAGGTGCACGGCTATGCCGTGTGCCAGGAAATCCGCAACGACCCGGACCTGAAAGACACTTACATCATCGCGGCGTCGGCCAAGCGGTATCCGGTGGACATCAAGAAGGCCATGGAGATGGGGGCAAACGCCTACCTGATTAAACCGTACGAAATGGAAGAGCTGCTGGAGAAGGTGTGCGAGGGGTTCGTGACCCTGGAGACGCTGGCGGAGGAGGCGCAAAAGAACGCGTTCACGTTCTGGCTGCATTTCTGGGGGACGCGCGGCTCGATTGCCACGCCCGGCCCGAAAACGCTGCGGTACGGCGGCAACACATCGTGCGTGGAGATGCGGCACAACAACCGGATCTTCATGCTCGACTGCGGCACGGGGGCGCGCGAGATGGGGCTCGCGATCCAGCGCGAGTTCGGGGACATTCCGCTCGAGATCGACCTGTTCGTGAGCCACACGCACTGGGACCACATCCAGGGGTTTCCGTTCTTTCTGCCCGCGTACCAGAACGGGACGCGCATCCGCGTCTACAGCCTGCGAGGCACGGACAAGAGCCTGGAGAAGGTGTTCACGGGGCAGATGGATGGGAGCTACTTCCCGGTGGAACTGAGCGACCTGAAAAGCAGCCTGGAATTCCACGAACTGGAAGGGCCCATAGAGATGGGCGACATGCGTGTGACGCATTTCGGGCTGAACCATC
This sequence comes from uncultured Acidobacteriaceae bacterium, assembly GCA_963773835.1. Taxonomy (GTDB): domain Bacteria; phylum Acidobacteriota; class Terriglobia; order Acidiferrales; family UBA7541; genus JOPF136. The sequence goes on along the minus strand of CAVZCQ010000002.1, from coordinate 325,943 downwards.
CAGGGTTGGCGGTGGGGTTCCGGTTCGAGGCAGCGGGGAAATCGCTGGTCTATCTGACCGACCACGAGTCGTATTGCCGGCTGGCAGGGGAGAACGACCTGAACCGGCGGCTGGACCGCGAGCTGAACGAGTTTGTGAGCGGGGCGGACCTGTACATCCGCGAGGCGCAGTACACCGAAGAGGAGTACATCCGAAAGAAGGGCTGGGGGCATTCGACGTGGAAGGATGCGGTGGATTCGGCGCATGCGGCGGGAGTGAAACGGCTATGCCTCTACCATCACGACCCCATGCACGACGACATCGCGCTGGACAACATCCTGGCCGCGAGCTGGGAATACATGAAGACGAACGGTATGAAGTTCGAGTGCGTGATGGGGATGGATATGATGGAGCTGACGATCTAAAGGCAGTGGCGAGTGACGACTGACGAGTGGCGAGAAGGAGACTGCGAAGAAAACCCACCAAGAGGACAGAGGTGATTGCCGGGGTGCGCGGAGGGTAGTAGGCTCTCGGGATGCGGAGAGTGGGGAAACGCAAAACCCGGATGGCAGTGCGAAGGAAAGGGAAGAGGGGACGCACGATGGCTTCCAACAATGAACCCCAGGGAGTGGCGGCGGAAGAGATGCGGGAAGGGGCGAACGTAGACAAAATCCGCGACATCCTGTTCGGCGCGCAGATGCGGGATTACGACAAACGGTTTGCGCGGCTGGAGGACCGTCTGATCAAAGATGCCGAGGCGCTGCGCGAAGAGATGAGGAAGCGGCTGGACGCGCTGGAGTCGTTTGTGAAGCAGGAAGCGGAGGCGTTGGGCCAGAGGCTGAAGACGGAAAAGACGGAGCGCGGCGAGGCGGTGAAAGACCTGGGGCGGGAATTGAGGGACACGGCGAAGGGGATCGAGAAGAAAATCGCGCAACTCGACGATGACTTCAACGCCGGGCAGGGAGAGCTGCGCGCGAAAATCCTGGAGCAGTTCAAATCGCTCTCGACGGAAATCAAAGAGTCGCACCGGGCGCTCTCGGCGGCGCTGAGCGAAGAAGCGCAAACGCTGCGAGGCGAGCTGACCGACCGGGTGGCGCTGGCCGACCTGTTCGCGGAAGTGTCACTGCGGTTGAAGAAGGAATTCGAACTGCCGGAGAAGTAATCCGGCCGGATTGCCCGCCGGCCGTACCCGCCCGGCCCCGCGATTTCGAGTGCCCGGACGGATCCGGGCAGCCCACAACGATGCCTGACTCCGCCTCACCCCACGAGCCCGAGCGTCGCCGCAAAGCGTCCGCACCAGAAGACGAAGCGGAGCTGGCGGAGCTGCGCGACATCCTGTTCCATGCGGAGCGGGACGAGCTGCTGGCGCTGCGGGAGCGCGTCCACGATTTCGGCCAGCGCGCGCGCGACGTGGGAGAAGTGCTCCCGGAAGCAGTGCGGCTGCGGGGCGAGGAGGGGGTGGATGAGCAACTGACGGAGGCGTTGCGGCCCACGGTGGAGCGGACGCTGAAGGAATCGGTGGAGCGGGACCCGCAGATCGTGGCGGAAGCGCTGTTCCCGGCGATGGGGCCGTCGATCCGGCGGGCGATTACGGAATATTTCCGGGCGCTGGTGCAGACGTTCGACCAGGCCATGCAGCACAGCTTCTCGATCCAGGGAATCCGGTGGAGGATCGAGGCGCTGCGCACGGGAAAATCGTTCAGCGAAGTGGCGCTGCTGCACAGCCTGGTGTACCGGGTGGAGCAGGCATTCCTGTTCCACCGTCAGACGGGGCTGCTGCTGAACCGTGTGGTGGCCCCGGAAGTGGCCGCGCTGGACCCGGACATGATGTCCGGGCTGATGTCCGCGCTGCAGGACTACGCGCGCGATTCGTTCCGGGCGGGACAGAACGAGGCGCTGGAAAGCTTTGCGGTGGGCGAGTTCAACTGCTGGGTGGAGCAGGGACCGAAGGCGCTGCTGGTGGCGGTAATCCGCGGGGAAGCGCCGCAGAATTACCGGCTGAAGCTGCGAGAAGTGCTGGAGCGCGTTCACGCGGTGTACGGGCGGCGGCTCGAAGAGTTCCAGGGGGACGCTTCGCCGTTTGAACCGGCGGAGGAGCTGCTGGCGGAATCGTTTGCATCGCAGCGGAAGGAGCACACGATGCCCCCGCCGCGGCCGTATTTCGTGTACGCGCTGGCGACGATGGCGGTGGTGTTCGTGGTTTGGCGGGTGTTTCTGGGGGTGGAGGACTGGCGGTGGGGGCGGTTTGTGGACGTGTTGCGCGAACAGCCGGGCTACACGATCACCTCGATCCACCGCGGATGGTTCAGCCGGTATTACGAAATCCGGGGTATGAGGGACCCGCAGAGCGAAGACCCATTTGCCCTGCTGCAGAATCAGGGACTGAATCCAGCGCTGGCGGATTTCCAGTTGGGGCGCTACTACGCGCTGGACGACGCGCTGGTGACGAAACGAGCCCGCACGCTGCTCGAGCCGCCCGCCGGAGTGACGCTGGCTGTGGAGAGCGGAGTGCTGCGGGTGCGTGGAGAAGCACAGGTGGAATGGGTCCGGCAACTCGACTCGCGTGCGCCGATGATTGCCGGCGTGCGGGCGGTGGACACGAGCGGCTTGCTGCTACCGGGGCAAAGCGAATTTGTGCGGGCGCGGGGCGAGCTGGCCGGCGCGCGCATTCTGTTCAGCGAAGGCTCGGCGGAGATGCGGGCGGACCAGAAAGCGGGGTTAGGCGAGGTGGCGGAGCTACTGAGGACGCTCGAGCGGCTGGCGAAGGAGATGGGCGAGGACCTTTCGGTGGAGACGGTCGGCCACACCGACAGTACCGGCCCGGATGCCACGAACCTGCGGCTGGGCCAGTACCGGGCCGCGCGTGTGGCTCAGGCCCTGACGCGCGCCGGACTGCGCGCGTCAATTTTCCGGGTGCGGAGCGTGGGCAGCAGCGATCCGCTGGCTGGAGAGGGAAGCGAAGCGGAACGTCAAATCAACCGGTGCGTGACGTTCCGCGTGGTGCGGCCGGCGCCGGGCGCACAGCCCTGAGGCGAGTTTCCCGTGATCCTGAAAAAAAAGGTGTGCATGCTCGGCTCGTTTTCGGTGGGGAAAACGAGCCTGGTGCGGAGATACGTACAGAGCCTGTTTGACGAGAAATACCTGACCACCGTGGGCGTGAAGGTGGATAAACGGACCACCCGCGTGGGCGAGGATGAAGTGGTGATGATGCTCTGGGACATCTATGGAGAGGACGAATTCCAGAAGCTGCGATTGTCGTACCTGCGGGGAGCGAACGGCTACCTGCTGGTGGCGGACGGGACGCGCCGCGCAACGCTGGAGAAAGCGCTGGAAATCAACGAGCGCGTGCAGGCGGGTCCGGACGCGGCGCCGGCGGTGCTGGTGGTGAACAAAGCGGACCTGGCGGCGGACTGGGAAGTGAGCCCGGAGATGCTGGCCGAGCTGCGCGGGCGCGGCTGGGAACCGCTGGAGAGCAGCGCGAAAACGGGCGCCGGCGTGGAGCAAGCGTTTGACGCGCTGGCCCGCATGATGCTGGAACCAAAGCGATGAGCGTGGCGCCGCTTCCGGACTCGCTGCTGGCGCGGCTGGGCTACGCCGTGTTCGAGGATGCGGGCGGCGGGGTGCTGGAACCCGTGGGCGCACCCCCGGAATGGTTCGGGCGAGTGTTTGGCGCGGAAACTGCCACGAGCGGCCGGTTCATCCCCGGGGATTTCTCACCATTTCTCGAAAACTTTCTGGCGGATGCGGCGCGAGCGTGGGCCGGGGGCGGGGCGGAGCGCGCGGAATCCGGCGAGTGGATCGAACGCGGGGCGGACGGCCGGGAGGTGGCGCTGGAAGCGGAAGCATGCGTGGTGGACGGGCGGCGAATCCTGCTGGTGGCGAACCAGCAGGAACGGTTCGACGAAACCAGCCGCAGACTGCAAACTGCGCGCGAAGAGAAACTGGCGCACGAACGGCTGCGGCGCGAAATCCAGACGAAAGAAATCCTGCTACATTGCATCGTGCACGACCTGTCGCAGCCGCTGACGGCGCTGCGAGGGTGCCTTTCGCTGCTGACCATGGGGCTGCCGGCTGAAAAGGTCCGCGAGGTCGTGGAAATCGCGGACCGGCAGACGCGGAAGCAGGAAGGAATGATCCGCGACGTGCTGAAAGCGTTTTCGAGCGAGATGGCGGCGCTCCAGTCCGGGGGCGCGGGACAGGCGGTGGACGTGGCGCAGGGGGCGCGGGAGGTGGTCGCGGAATACACGGCGGCGTTTGCGAGCCAGGGGGCTGGGCTCGAACTCGATCCGCGGCTGGAGGCGCCGGGCGACTGGTGGGCCGCGGGCGAGCCGGAACGGCTCCGGCGGATGTTCACGAATTACCTGGAAAATGCACTGCGCTATAGTCCGGCGGGGACCACGACGACGGTGGGAGTGGAAGAAGACGGAGGATTCCTCCGCGCGTTCGTGGACGACCAGGGATCCGGGCTGCCGGAGGGAGTGACGGCAGGAAAACTCTTCCGGTTGTTTGGGAAGGGAAAAGAGAGCACGGGGAAAGCAGGGCTGAGACTGTATTTTTGCAAGATCACGGCAGAGCGGTGGGGCGGAAGCGTGGGGTGCGAGAACCGGGCGGAGGGCGGGACACGGTTCTGGTTCCGTCTGCCGCGGGCGCAGGGCGCGGCGCGAGCGGCGGAGAGCGCGGCTGCGGTGGCGCCTGCGAGCATTGAGGCAGTTACAACAGAGCGGCAGGCAATCGATACCACAGGCAGGCCGCAGAAGGCGGAAAGGCCGCTGCGAATCCTGCTGGCAGACGATCTGGCGATGAACCGGCAGGTAATTGCGGAGCTGCTCAGACATCGCGGACACAGCGTGGAGGAGGCGAGCAGCGGGCGGGCTGCTGTGGCGGCGGCGCGGGGGCGTGAATTCGACGTGATCTTGCTGGACGTGGAAATGCCGGGGATGAACGGGTTGGAAGCGGCGCGAGCCATCCGCGCGGGGGAGTTGGCACGGGGGAGAAAGGCACCAATCCTCGCGGTGACGGCTAACGATTCGCCGGACGTCCGGGAGCAGATTCGGCGGGCGGGGATGGATGGACACTTCCGGAAACCGTTTGAGAGGGACGAGCTGTATCGGGCGGTGGAAGCGGCGGGGGAGAGCGGCACTGCAGCCGGCGGGGTTGCCGCAGCGGAGGCGCCGCTCGACGCGACGGCTCCGGCGCCTGCAGGTGAATTGACGAAGGAATCCATGGCGGCGCGGTTCGGAGGCGATTCGCGGCTGGCGACGCAACTCGCGCGCATGTTTCTGAAGGATTCGCCGCGCCTCGTGGGAGCGGTGCGGCGGGCGGCGAATCGGGGCGATTCGCAGCAACTGGCCCAGACGGCGCACGCGTTGAAAGGGGCGGTGGCGCATTTCGGGGCGCAGGAAGCGCGAGCGGCAGCGGCGCGGCTGGAGGATTTGGGCCGGCGAGGGGAGAAGAAAGGAGTGAATGAGGGACTGGCGGAGCTGGCTGCCGAGGTGGAGACGCTGCGGGGGAAGTTGACGGGGCTGGCGGGAAAGCGCAGGAGCGCGGGGACGAAGAAGCGGAGTAAGCGCCGGAAGGGATAGCGAGGACAGAAGTGGAGAGGGCGGACACACGGGTCCGCCCCTACTCGGGAGAGGCGGCGCGAAAGGGGGGAGCGTGAAAAACATACTGGTGGCGGATGACGACCGCATCCTGCGGACGTTTGTGAGCCGGCTGCTGAAGAAGCAGAAGTATGCGGTGACCACGGCGGCGGACGGGCTGGCGGCGCTGGCAGTGCTGAAAAAAAAGGCGTTCGATCTGGTGCTGCTGGATTTGTGGATGCCGAAAATGAATGGGTTCGAACTGCTGGCGCTGGTGCGGCAATTGCCACGGACGCCGCGCGTTGTGGTGATGACTTCGGACGAGACTCCGGAAGCGATGCTGCGGTCGGTGCGCGAGCAGGCCTATCGCTATATCACCAAACCGGTGGAGCCGGCGAAGCTGCTGGACGTGGTGGAGGACGCGCTGGAGGAGCGGCCGCAGGCGCCGCCCATCGAGGTGATCTCCGCGAAGCCGACGTGGGTGGAACTGCTGGTGCCGTGCGATCTGGACTGCGCGCGACGCATCCACCTGTTTCTGGAGCAATTGAAGCTGGACATTACCACGGAGGCGCGAGCGCGGGTGGGGCAGGCGTTCCGGGAATTGCTGACCAACGCGGTGGAGTGGGGCGGAAAGCTGGACCCGAACCGGAAGGTGCGCGTGTCGTTTGTGCGCACTTCGCGGATGCTGATTTACCGGATTGCGGACCCGGGCCCCGGATTCAAATTCGAAGGGCTGACGCACGCCGCGGTGGGCTACGAGGGCGATGATCCGACGGCCCACATGGAAGAGCGAGAGAAGAAAGGGCTGCGCCCGGGCGGGCTGGGAATCTTCATGACCCGGGAACTGGTGGACGACCTGGTGTACAACGAGGCGCAGAATGAAGTGCTGTTTGTGAAATACCTGCAGTAAATCCGAAAAACGAAAAACGAAAAACGGATCCCTAACCCCGGCAGAGAACGACGGGGATTCGAGACGCAGTGGGTCGAGGTGCGTTCAGGGAGTGGTTTTGAGCAGATTGCGGAGAGCGCAGGGGATCTTGCGGATCAGGCGTGCGGCGTAGGCGGGGGCGAGTGGCTGGCCTTCGGGCGCGCCGGTTTGCTCGCGGAGATAGGCGCGCGAGGGGAACATCATCCTCCAGGCGATAGCGCACGCGGCGGGCCTTCCGAGGTACGCGGCGCCCAGGCTGACGGAAGCGCCGCCGGGGCCGTCGAGCAGGCGCGCGCGCGAGGCAGCATCGGCGGCGCCGGCACCGAGCGAATGTCGCAACAGCAGATCGCCGAGGGGATTGGGGCGGAGCGCGCGCAGCACGTGCGAGGGGACGCCGGAGGGCGCAAATTCTGCGGCCCAGCCGAGGGCCACACCGATGCCCGGGCCCCAGGGCATGCGGCGCGCGGTCTCGAGGAATGCCTCCCAATCCACTGCGGCGCCCTCGCGCACGAGGAATGCGGCGACGTCGCAGAGGTAGCGGAGGCGGGCGAAGCGATGCGTGATTTGATTGGCGCAGAGATAGAGAAGGAGATTTTCTTTGGTCATGCCGGAGGAGAAGACGCACGCGGCGAGCGGGTCGCGGCGGACATAGGGGAGGAGGCGCTGGTGGAGGTCGAGGTGGAAGGCAGTGGCGAGTGGCGAGTGGCTGGTGGCTAGCGAGGAGGGAGCGTCCCGGACGTAGATGAGTTGCTGGGCGCTGGCCAGTGATTGGATCTGGCCGGAGGTCTGGCGAACATAGCCGAGATCGGCGAGGAGCGCGTCTGTGCGCGCGAGATTCGCGGGTTCGACCAGCAGGTCGAGATCGGCAATCTGGCGCACCCCGATGTCGCCGTAGAGGCGTTCACTGAGGCCGGGGCCTTTGAGCGGCCAATGGCGGAGGCCAGCAGCGGTGAACGCGGCGGAAATGCGGGTCTCCTCGGCTGCGAGGCGAAGATTTCGGATGCTGTTCGAGGTGTAAATGGATTCGAGGCGCTCGCGAACCGGGACGGGCAGGCGCAGATGCCGCGTGCGGACGGCGAGCAGTGGAGCGACACCCTGTTCGATGGACAGGCGGATGAGGGCTTCCCAGTCGGCGGAGGGTGGACACTCAGCGGAGGGCGGACACTCGGGCCCGCCCCTACCAGGGGACGGCCCGGGGGAATGGCGCGAGGGCGCCAGGCAGAGAGACAGAAGCTCTCGGGCGAGTGCGGACTCGGGACCGTGGGTCACGCGGCGGTTTGAGGCAGCGGAGCGATCTGGATGAGGCCCAGCGCGGGGCGCGAACCGGGGGCGAAGGCTGCGAGCGCGGTCTCGGCGGTGCCGGCTGGAAACGTCATCAGGCCTCTTGCCAACATATTCGCACTGGGGACGCCGGTGCGGTAGAAGGATTTTTCGCAGTCGGCGGAGGAGGGGCCGCGCATGTTGCCTTCCGTCCAGGCCAGGCCGGGGCAGCGCGTGCAGGTGCCCAGGTGGGCGCAAGAAGAACAGACGGGCAGGTCGCGCGTGCGGATGGAGCGCACCTCCAGGAGCTGGGGCGAATGGCGCCAGATATCGAGGAAATTCTGGCTGCGGACGTTGCCAGAGGGAAGCGGGAACTGGACACAAGGATAGACGTCGCCGTAAGGCGAGACGTAGCAGGAGGAATTGCCGGCGCTGCAGGGCAGCGCGTTGCGCTCGTCGGCTCCGACGGGAGGAGGGGGAGCGCAGAAGGAGTCGGGATCGCCGACCAGTTCTTTGTCGTGGAACAGGGTGGGCAGCTCCGCGCCGGGAATGCGCAGGCCGAGCACGGAGCGGTCTCCGCTCATCATGGGCGTGACAGTGGGGTCGGCGGAGTAGGTGGCGCCGAGCGAGCGGGCGAGCGAGGCGACTCCTTTGTGGTCGTCCAGATTGCTGCGCATCATCACGTTGGCGACGGCAACTTTCAGGCCGGCGGCGCGAAGCGCGCGGATGCCCTCGACGGTGCGGTGAAGCGAGCCGGGAAGTTTCGTGACGGCGTCGTGAACCTCGGGGCGGTGCGAATAGACGCTGACCTGCATCTGCTCGACGCCGAGGGCGCGGAGGCGGCGGGCTTCCGCCTCGCGGATGAGCACGGCGTTCGTTTTCACCTTCACGTTGAACTGGAGCGAGCGGGCGCGGGCCACAACATCGAAAAAATCGCGGCGAATCATGGGCTCGCCCCCGCTGAGGGTGAGAAAGAAGACGCCGGCATCGGCGAGCTGGGCGAACAGGCGGGAGAGTTCGTTGTAGGACATCTCGCCTTTGTCGTCGTGCTCGAGATAGCAGTGCTCGCAGCGCTCGTTGCAGCGGTAGGTGAGGTCCACGTGGACGGTGAGGGGCACACCGAGTGCGAGCGCCTTGCGGATGAGCTCTGCCATCAGGCTCATCGGGGCCCTCCGGCGGCAGCGGATTGGGCCGCGGGCGGCTCAATGGGCTCGGAGGAGACGAGCAGGACGCCGTGAGCGGCGAGCTCGCGGGCAAATTCCTCTGCATCCTGGAGCGCGGTGGCCGGGTCCACGGCAAAGGCGGCGCAGACGCGCTCGCGGACGATGCGGTCCAGCGGCGTGCGGCCGTCGGCGGATTCCCAGAGGATGGCGGCAACTTCGCTGAGCGAGAAGAGCGTGGAATCGAGGGCGGACATGACCACCATTTCGTCGCCCAGGCGGCGGGCGGCCACGGCGGGACTACGGGCGATGTAGGTGGCGCTCATCGGACGAGCTCCCAGACACTGGAGTCGGGGAGAAATTCGAGGCGGTAGACGGGCACGCGATGGGCCAGCTCGCAGACTGTCGAGAAGACATCGGCCGCCAGGCGCGAATCGCGGGCGAAGAACAGTGTGTTGCGCATGAGGCGGCGCACGGCTTCGGACTCAGGGACCGGCGCGAGGCGGTTCGCGGAGCCGTGTTCGATGAGGTAGATGGAGGCGAGAGGCGCGGAGACGTCGTCGCCCTGGATGCCCAGCTCGCCGGAAAACGGCGTGCCGTAAACGCGGAAGCCTTCGCCCGCACGACGCAGGTAAGAGATCTCGTCGCTGAGGAGATGGACGTCCGGCGGGGCCAGGCGCGCGAGGGTGGTCTTGCCGGCGCCGGAAACGCCGGAAAAGAGAAAGGCGCGGCCTTCGCGGATTCCTCCGGAAGCGTGCAGGAGCAATCCTCCCGCGGGAGCGAGTACCAGGGAATGAACCACGCGGAGCAGCGTGTCCACCGAATAGGGATTGGGGACACAGGCGAGATGGCCGCGGCGCGCGCGCAGGTCGAAGGAGGCGCGGAAATCTCCGCGCGAAAAAAACCAGCGTCCCTGATGAGAGTGGACGTGGAGATTTTGTCCGGTGGGGAGCGGGCCGGACGCGACAGTGAGCAAATCAAACTCGAACGCGGCAGTGGATTCGGGATGGAGGAAGTTCGAGTAGCGCTGGGCGAGGAGGGCGCAGAAATCGGGGTCCGGGGTGCGCAGGAGCAGAGGCATGCCGCCGATTTCGATGGTCAAAGCATGGACAGCGAACTGAGGCTGGGGACGGGTGCAAGCGGGTGCCTGGAGTGCCGGGGAGGTTGCGTGCGTCTGCATGAGTTCCCCCCGCAGGCCTCAAAAACGCTTCTGGGCGGCCACCAGGGCGCGGGCGGCCCAGGGGGAACGCCGGACCAGACCGGCGAGCAGGCTGCGGACCGGGCCGAGGCGCGGTGGCGGGAGGCGCCGGCCTTTACGCTCGACCGTGGCGAGACGGCCCAGAACCTCGGTTTCGACGAGAGGCGCATCGCATCCGGGGAGCGCATCGCCGCGGGTGCGCAGGCGGGAGGAGGCTCCGCCGGCCATGCGTTCTGCGACGCGATGGACAAAGCAGCGGCCCTCGCGCATGAAAAGCACAATATCGCCCACGACGATTTCCTCGGGAGCGCAGGGGCGGAAGGTGAGCAGGTCGCCGGGAAACAGGGAGGGAAGCATGCTGGAACCGTTGACGCGCAGGCTCAGGCGTTCTCCGCGCTGGAGGAGTTCGGCGGAGAGTTCGAGGCGGGCTCGGGTTTCCTGCGCAGCGCTCATAATGTGCCCGGGCGGAAGAACTAGGAGGCCATCTTGACCATGTTGCAGGCCTGCGACGTCCCCTCGATCTTGCCGCACTGCAGGGCCATGGTCTCGAACACCTGCTCGAAGCGGAATGAAGGCTTCAGATAGGGTCTGCGGTCCTCGTGGGCAGAAGCTGCCGCCGCAGCGACCGGATTGGTGGAATTGCATTCGAGGTCGTTCACAGCAATCCTCCCCCTTCGCGAAGGATTCCGCGGGAGACGCCGAAATGAGACTCCCTCCCATATTGGGAGCACAGATGAATCAAAGCGGAATCGATTTGAGTCTAGCAGTCGCGAGAAAGGGGGCAACTCCATGTTTTGCCCATGTTTCCAGACGTGGAAGGGGTACCTGGATGGGCAACAGGCAGGAGCGGGAAAGCCGGGGCGCTGGCGAAGAGTGGGGCGGAGGGCGAGATACCGGGCTGCGGGCGAGCTAATCAACTCCGAGAGCTTCGCGGACCTTCTGGGTGAGCGTTTCGCGGGAGAAGGGTTTCATAATGAGGAGTTTTCCGGGTTCCAGAACGCCGTGGTGGGCGATGGCCGTGTCCGTATAGCCAGACATGAACAGAACTCTTATGTCGTGGCGGAGCGACTGCATCTTCTCAGCGAGCTGGGGGCCGCTCATCCCGGGCATGATGACGTCTGTAAGCAGCAGGTGGATGGGGTCGGGATGCCCGGCGACGAGATCGAGAGCCTCTGAGGGGCTGGCGGCGGAGAGGACGGTATAGCCGCTCAGTTCGAGAAATTCCTTGGCGATGTCGCGGACGGGCTCGGCGTCTTCGACGATGAGAATCGTTTCGGTTCCGCCGGGGAAGCCGTGGCCGGCGGCGCCATTGTGGAGCAGGACGGGCTGCTGCTCCAAGCGCGGCAGATAAATCTTGAACGTGGTGCCCTTTCCCGGCTCGCTATAGACCCAGACGTTGCCGCCACTCTGCTTGACAATGCCATAGACGGTGGCGAGGCCGAGGCCTGTACCTTCCTTTTTGGTGGTGAAGAAAGGTTCGAAGATATGGGCCTGGGTGGCCGCGTCCATGCCGGTTCCGGTATCGCTGACGACGATCTGGACGCAGGGGCCGGGAGGGACGGAGACGTGCTGGCGGACGTAGAGGTCGTCGAGTTCGAGGTTATGGGTTTCGATGGTGATCTTTCCGCCGTGCGGCATTGCGTCGCGGGCGTTGACGGCGAGATTCATGAGCACCTGTTCCATTTGGCCGGGGTCGGCGTGCACCTGGCCGATGCCGGGGTCGAGGACGGTCTCGAGCTGAACATCCTCGCCGATCAGCCGGCAGAGCATTTTCTCGACGTCGCGAATCAGGAAATTGGGGTTGAGGACGCGAGGTTCGAGGACCTGTTTGCGGCTGAAGGCGAGGAGCTGGCGGGTGAGGCCCGCGGCGCGCTGGCCGGCTTTGTGGATTTCGTCCAGCTTGTGGCGTGCAGCGGGCTCCGTAATGGCGTCGAATAAGAGCGAGGTGTAGCCCAGGATGACGCCGAGGAGGTTATTGAAGTCGTGAGCGACGCCACCGGCGAGCCGGCCGATGGCTTCCATTTTCTGGGCCTGGCGAAGCTGCTCCTCCAGAAGCTGGCGGTCGGTGATGTCGCGATTAACTTCGAGAACGTAAGCGCGGCCGGCTTCGCGGACGAGGACCATGCGGCTTTCCAGCCGGATGCGCCGCCCGTCGTGTGTGACCTGTTCGAGTTCGCCCTCCCAGCGCGAGTCGCGTTGCAGAGCGGAGAGAGAATCGCCGCAACCATCCAATGTTTTGGTCTGGAGCAGAGCGCGTGGAGATTTGCCGAGCGCTTCGTCACGGGAGAAGCCGTAGAGCTGCTCGGCGCCGCGGTTCCAGAAGGTGATGGGCCCGTCCCAGTCCCAGGCCAGGATGGCGTCGTAGGTTTGGTCGAACAGGGAAGCCTGGCGGCGGAGGAGTTCCTCGGCCTGCTTGCGGTCTGTGATGTCCTCCTTGACGGCAAGAAAACCGGTGATGCGGCCGGCCTCATCCACAATGGCGGAGATGGAGGCGAATTCCCAGAAAAGCTCGCCGTTTTTCTTCTTGTTGTGAAACTCTCCGCGCCATTCGCCTCCCCGGGTGATGGTGCTCCACAGGCGGCGGTACTCGTCCGCGGTGGTCTCGCCGGAATTGAGGAACCTGGGATTTTTGCCGCGGACTTCTTCGAACGTGTAGCCGGTGAGCTGAGTGAATCTGGGGTTGACGTATTCAATCTCCCCCGTGAGATTGGTGATGACGATCGAGACAGGGCTTTGCTCGACGGCGCGGGAGAGCTTGCGCACCAGTTCCTCGGATCGCCTGCGTTCGGTGACGTCGCGCCAGACGCCATGGTGGAGGGGCCGGCCGAGGATCTGCGTGGCTTGGACGGTGACGCGAACAGTGCGGATTTCGCCCTGCTTGGTGCGGTGGAGAGCTTCGAAGTCGAGGCGGCCTTCCCGTGTGACCTCTTGGGTGACTGCGTGAATCTCTTCCGCGTTCCTGTCCGCGACAATGTCGGACAGGCGCAAGGCCGCAAATTCTTCACGCGAATATTCCAATTGTTCGTGCGCCGCGCGGTTGAACTCCACGATCCGGTCGGTCTCCGGATCGACGACCACAATGCCGTCGGGGGACTGCTCGAAGAGGATGCGGCGCCGGGTGGATTCCTCGGCGAGGGCGAGCTCCGCCTGGAGCCGGCGCTCCTCTTCCCGGAGGTGGTCGAGGCCAAAGGAAATATCGCGCGCGGCCTCGGTCAACAGGGCGATTTCGCGGTCCTGGAAGGCATTGGGTTCGGCGGAGTAGACGGTGAAGGCGCCGCAGACCCGGCCCCCGGCGCGAATGGGAAAGGCAGCAGCGGAGAGCAATCCATGCGCGGCCGCCATGGAGCGCCAGGGAGCCATACGCGGATCGGAGAGGATGTCGTTGGAAATGGACGAGCTGCCCTCGCGGATGCAGGCGCCGACGAGGCCCCGGGCTTCCGGGCGATCGTCGCAATAGACGCGGATTTCATCGAGATAGCCTGTGTCTGTACCGGCGCGGCTGGCCACTCGAACCGCGTGCGTTTCGGGATCGCACAGGCCCACCCAGACGAGCTTGAAGCCGCCGTGTTCCACCGTGACGCGGCAGATTTCCTGAAACAGCTCCGCGGGAGAGGTGACGCGCACAATGGCGCCGTTGATGGCGCTGTGGGTGGCATAGAGCTGATTGAGCCGTTCGATCTCCCGTCTGTGAACTTTTTGCTCGGTAATGTCTTCCACGGTGGCGACGCGGTAGAGCGGGTGGCCGGCGGCATCACTTACGCTGACGATGTCCACCTGCGCGGGGAAAACGGAACCGTCGGCGCGAACCCTGAGGGCCTCGAAACGAACCTGGCCCGTGCGATCGGCAATGTCCAAGGAGTGCAGGAAATAGGGTTGGGCGGCGGGGTCGAACAGTTCCAGGGCGGAAGAGCCGGTAATTTCCTCCACCGTCTTGCCTTGCATCCGGGCAAAGGCGGGATTGCAGGCCAGAATCCGAATTGAATGTGGAACGTGAAGCGCAATCCCATGGGCGCAATGTTCGAAGGCGTCGGCCCACTTGCGGCGCTCCTGATCCGAGATGCGCCGCGCATCCGCTTCCTGTTCCCAGCGGCGGAGTTGGCGGCGCAGACCGGCGAAGAGCAGGAGCGAAGTGACGGCGACGAAGGTCCAGCCTTTGGCGATGGCGATGCGGCCGATGATGACGGGGTCGGAGACCAGAGCCACCAGCAATTTGTCCGAAGCCAGGATCCAGATGGCGGCTAGAACGCCGTAGATCACTGCCGTTTGGAGGGCGACATCCGCGAGGGACTTCGAGCGGGTTTGCTCGATCAGTTCCGAAGCAGGCGGAGTTACCCCGGCAGACGACGTGTCCCCGAGAGGCTTTTCCAGTTTCAGCATCACTTTCCAATTTCCTCGCCCAGCGCACGACGGAAGCTTGTATGGCGAACACTGGCCTGGGGCTCGCCCTTGCTCTATTTATCGGCAATTGGGAAGAGTTCGATTAGGCCGGGCAGGAGGAAGGAAGGAGCAAATGGGAGGCTTGCAATGAACCGGCAACTCGATGCCGGGGCGCGCAGGCGGGACGGAAGGACGAGGGACGGAATTCTCCCCGCTGCCGGCAAAGTTCTGCTGGCGGCGACCCCGCGCCGATTACTGCAATGCGCCCTGGGTCAGTTTGACGGCGCAGCGTTGATTCACGCCGCCCACCCTGCAGTTGGGAGAAGCGCCGATCGTACCGCTGAGGGAAAAGAAGAAGCAGTCAGACCGCGCTGGGGGAGCCGCTTCTCAATCGGTCGCTCCGGCTGTCTGTTTGCCCTGCAGTCTCAAAAAGCTCTCAATGCACTGCGTCAACTGGGCGTCCACCTCGTCCGCGATGAGCATGATGTCCGGCAGGATCGAACTGAAATCCACACTGGCCAGGTTGCGTTGGATGGTCTCAAAGATGCTCACCTGCAGGATTCGCGACTCCTGCACGATCAGAGGTGCACTATAGCCCTGCTGAAAGCGGAGCTCGCCGTGTGCCGCCGCCGCGGGAGAAGATCTGGCGATTGCCTCTATGACGCGTGTCCCGCGCAGACGCCCGATGATGTCCCTTAAGATCTCGGGCAGATGAGCCGTGCGTTCGGTGTCTGTAAGCGCAAGGGATGTCAGTTCCTTGCTCTGACGGACTCGCGACAACCACTGTTGAATGGTGAGTCTGGCGTCACGCTCCAGAATGGTGGCCGCACCCTGCTTCGGGGGGGGTCGGAAGAGGTTTGCGTTCCTGCGTTCTTTTGCGTATGAGCTCAACGAGCTGCCTGCCGTCCACAGGTTTCGAAAGAACTTCGTCTGCTTGCAGAAGGATGGCGGCCATCGCTTCTTGCACGTCGGGAAAACCGCTGAGCACTAAGGTCAAAGCCTCAGGTTGAGTGTGGCGCATCGCAGTTACCAGAGTGAAGCCATCCCCGGGCCCCGGCATGTGAAGATCCGTGAGCAGAACATCGAAGTGTTGCGTGGCAATCTGCCTTAACGCCTCGGTGACGCTGGCTGCTGGAACCACTTCGAAGTCTTTGTTTGTCAGTAACTCTTGCATCATCTCGAGAAGATTAGAGTCGTCATCGACCAAGAGAATTTTGGTAGGCATGATCCTGTTCTCCTATTCGTTCGGTTTCCGCGAAGGCGCCGCCAGCCAGCAAGGACGCCATGACCAGCCCAGAGCCAAGGAGGGAGTAGGCTGCAATGGACTTCCGAGCGACCCGCCCGTTCTGTCCCTGGAAGGCAGACGGGCGGTCAGGAAGGGACCAGCCTGGAAGTATCTTCTCAGTTTTCCCCATGACTGCGTGCGCTCCGACCGGACCTCTCGTGGAGGGTCGCGGCAGGACACCCGTGCCGCCCGGGGAGAGGCTCTACAGCTTACTATCGGTTTTTTGCGAAATTTGATTAGCCGGAGGGTTACTGCAATGCGCCCTGAGTGAGTTTGACGGCGCAGCGCTGATTCACGCCGCCCACCCTGCAGTTGGGGGAAGCGCCGATGGTGGAGAAATAGATGCTGGAGGCCTGGTTTGCGGCGCTGACGTTGTCCACGATGATTCCGCTGGTGCCACCCGCTTCCGTCAGCGGCCCTGCGGCGGTCGAGGGGGTGGTGCTCGTACTGATGTCGAACGCCTCGACCACGTGCAGGGTGCGCAGGCCGAGGAAAAGCCGATCCACGCCATTCTTGAACTCGGTGAGGGGAGAGCATTGCTCGCCGTTATTGCCGCTCAGAGAAATCTTTGTGGCATCGACGGTGGTGTTCATCAGGCGCGAGAGGGGATCGAACCCCACGCGGTACAGCACGGGTGAAGTCGGACCGCCGGTGCCGGTGCCGCAGACGTAGTAGAACCATTCGCTGGTGGTTCCGGTCATGTCCGTGGGAGCAGAGAAGTACGCGTCGTTGAAGGCGCCGGCATGAATGGGGGCAGCGTCGCTGGTGCCGATGACGGCCGTCCGCACGGTGCTGAAGCTGGAGGTGCCGGTCTGGAGCAGGACTGCGGCGGTGCCGCCGGAATTGCCGCCGGTAGCGGCGTAGAGAAAGCCATTGACGACGTCCAGGACGGGACCATCTTTGAATCCACCGTTGGCCGTGCCGTTGCCGACGAGCATGGGAGAGCCGGTCAGGATCGCTCCGGCGGAAGTGAAGCCGTAGAGGATGCCGTTGGCGCTGCCCACAAAGATGTTGCCGGTATTGAAATCCACCACCGGCTCGGTGAGCACGGCGGCCCCGGCGCGGATGGGCCAGGGGGCTCCGGCGAGCGCGGGAGTTCCCTTGAAGACGCCGGTAATCTTGAAGATGCGCCCGTTGTTGGTGCCGACGTAGGCGACGTCATTGAAATAGTCGATGAAGGGCGAGGAGTTGGTATCCGCGCCGGTGGTGAGCGGCAGACTTACAATCTCGCCGGCCGTGGGAGTGTTGGGAGCGGCGACGGTGCCTTCGCCGGCTGCCGGAGTGAGGACGTGAAACACGGCGGGATTGGCGCCGTCCACGAAGGCGATCTTGGTTCCGTCGAGGGAAATCAGAGGCGAGGTGCGATTGGCGAAGGTGGAGACCTGGTAAGCCCACAGGGGAGTGGCCGTGCCCCCGCCGCAGATGCCCGTGCCGCCCACGCTTCCGCTATAGAGATTATTGAACGCGGCAATGTTGGCCTGTGTGGCGCTGGGCACCGCGTTGATGGTGAACACCACAAAATCCTTCATGCAATCCGGAGCGGCATTGATGTCGAATGAAAATTTTGCGGGGAACATGTTCGGAGCGAGCCCCGCAGCGCCCAGTGAGACGCTCCAGTCCGCCTGGCTCGGCACAGGCCTCTTCGGACGCCGCCCCGGCCTCGCGTAGAACTGCATCCGGGCGGCGTTGGCGGCCTGCGTAATCCTCAGATAATTCCAGTAAGCGCGAGGGTCGCGCTCGCTGAGGGCCAGCGCGCGAAGCGAAGCGCCCTGCGGATACAGTACGTGGTTCGTAGACCAGTCCACGACCTGTCCCATTCGGCGCGAAGCCGTGTTCTGTACGCTGAGCGCATTGGGACCGGCCAGAAGAACCGCAAGAAGGATGAGTGACAGGAAGAGCAAGACGTGGCGATACTGGAGCGATCGTTCGGTAGCCACAGAACCTCCGTGCGAGAAAAGCGACCCTCCGCCGGGAGCGTCGAAAGGGGACCCTGCTCCCTTTCGGGAAGCAGGCGACCCATAACGGAATCAGCATTAGTCTAGCAATCGTAATCTCCGGCACAACACCAGCTTTTCCACCTGTTTCCTATTGTGGACGAGGCTTCGGCATTCCCAGGGCTCGAGGGTGGCGAGTGGCAGGAAATGCACGAGCGGGAAGCGCGGGGTCAGGCGCGTTTAGATTGGGCGGCGGCTCGGGACTCGGCGAGCAGGCGAGCGCAGGCGTAGACCGTGCGGGCATGGGGCATGGGGAGGTTGAGCCGCTCGCCGAGCTCAACGACGGCGCCGACGATGGCTTCGAGTTCCATGGGACGTCCGGCTTCGAGGTCCTGGAGCATGGAGGTCTTGTGCTCGCCGACGGCGGCAGCTCCGGCCATGCGCTGCTCGATAGTCACGGGCAATTCCAGTCCGAGCGCGCGTGCCACGGATTCGACTTCCTGCATGATGTTGCGAGCGAGCGCGGAGACTTCCGGGTCGCGCGCCATCTGCGCGAGCGTGGCGCGGGTGAGCACGCTCACGGGATTGAAAGCTACATTGCCGAGCAGCTTCACCCAGATTTCGTGGCGGAGACGCGTGCTGATGGGGCAGCGGAGCCCGGCGGTGATGAGGGCCTTGGCGATCTGGCGGCAGCGATCGGAGCGGGAGCCGTCTGGCTCGCCGAGCGAGATGCGGTCGCCTTCCGTGTGGCGGACGACTCCGGGGCGGACAATTTCGGTGGCGAAATAGACGATGGAGCCGATGACGCGGCGCGGTTCGATGGCCGCGGTGATAACGCCGCCGGGGTCCACGCGCTCGAGGCGGGTACCGGCGAGCGGTCCGCCGCCCGCCTGGAAAAACCACCAGGGCACGCCGTTCTGAGTGCTGACCACGGCGGTCTCCGGGCCGAGAACCGGCGCCAACTGCGGCGCGAGAGCGGGGAGTCCCTGGGCTTTGACGGCGAGGACCACGACGTCGGCTATGCCGGCCTCCTCGAGGCTCGAGACCACGCGCGGGCGGGCCTGGAAATTTCCCTCGGCGCTTTCCACCTGGACGCCGTGCTCCTGCATGGCGCGGAGATGCGGGCCGCGGGCGAATAGCGTGACGTCCTCGCCGGAGCGGGCCATGCGCGCGCCCAGGTACGCGCCAATCGCGCCGGCGCCTGCGATGAGGAATTTCATGGGACCCCGCCGGTCAGAATCGCGGCAGCCACGGCGCCGCGGCGGATTTTACCCGTGGCCGTCTGTGGGATGCTGGCCACGATATAGAGTTTTTTGGGGCATTTGAAGTCGGCCAGCCGCTCGCGGCACCACGCCAGGATTTCTTCTTCCGGGCACGGCTCGAGAAGGGTGACGGCGGCAGCCACTTCTTCGCCGAGTTGGGCGTGGGGAAAGCCGAAGGTGACCGCGGCGGCCACAGCGGGATGGCTCAGCAGGACTTTGTCGATTTCGCGCGGCGAGATTTTTTCCCCGGCGCGGTTGATCTGCTCTTTGATTCGTCCGGTGATGTGGAGAAAGCCGTGGGAGTCGAGATAGCCTTCGTCCCCGGTCCGGAACCAGTTGCCTGCAAACGCTTCGGCGTTGGCTTCCGGGTTGTTCTCGTAACCGCGGAAGACGTTCAGCCCGCGGATGACGATTTCGCCGCGGTGGCTGTGCGGCAGGTGAACTCCCTTGGCGCCCATCACGCTGATTTCGACGCCCTGGGGTTTCCCGACGGAGCCCGGGCGTCGCTCGTCGGGCGGAAGCGGGTTCGACGACATCTGGTGCGCGGCTTCCGTCATTCCGTAGGCCTCCACGAGGGGGACGCCGAATTCCGCCTCGAGTTTGTGGATGACGTCCACGGAGAGCGGGGTGCTGCAGGAGCGGATGAAGCGCAGGCATTCCGCGCCGGCCGGTTTCCCTTTGCCGTGGGAGCGCGCCAGGAGCAGTTGATGCATGGTGGGCACGCCGGAGTACCAGGTGACGCGGTACTGGATTACATGGCGCCAGAAGGAGAGCGCATCGAATCTTGCTGGGACGACCACAGTGCCGCCCGAGGCGAAAGTGGCGAGCACGGAGGCCACCAGGCCGTGCACGTGGAACAGCGGCATGACGCACATCGACACGTCATCGCCGGTCAGATGGTAGGTGGCCACAATATTTCGCGCCGAGAGGGTGAGGTTGGCGTGTTCCAGCGGCACCCGCTTCGGTTTTCCGGTGCTGCCGCTGGTGTGCAGGACGAGCGCAACATCCTGCGGCACGGACAAGGTGAAGGGCGTAATTTTCGGCGCGTCGAGCACATGCAGCGCGCCCTCACTGTCCATCTCCGCGGCCAGCACCGGAAGAGAGTGTTCGGCAGCCGCGCGGCGCGCTTCCTCGGCCCCCGTGGGAGGGCAGATCAGGATGCGCGCGCCCGTATCTTCCAGGAAGAAATGGAATTCATCGTGGCGGTAGGCGGGATTCAGCGGAGCCGCGGTGCCCACCATGGATGCGGCGAGAAAACTCACCAGCGCGGGCAGACCGTTCGGCAGCGCAATAGCCACACGCTCGCCCCGGCGAATCCCCGCAGCGGCCAGCACCGACGCCATCTCAACGACCTGCCGCTCGAGAGCGTCGTAGGTGATTTGCACACCTTTCTCCGGGAGGATGACGGCCGTGCGCGCACCCTCCGCGAAGTGGATCAGGTCATGAATCGTCTCCGGAATCGTTTTGGGATCTATGTTCACCGTGTTTTTGTACCGGCCAATTCGCTTCCGGCGGCGATGCAACAGTACCGGGAGCCATGCGCTTCTACAAGGTTAGACAATTTCGGGATTCGAGCGGGGCGGAGGAAGTATTGGAAGTCGGCGGGTAGCACATCCTCTCCTAGTCTCCTGAGCTTTTCCGGAATTTGGGGGTGGGTGCCCCACCCTTTGAATTGTAAGGGTGGGGTCTTTGAACTTCCCTCTCCCTCCTGTTCACATCCGATCCATCAGGCGGTGGCTTACCCTCCGCTTCTCTTCTGGGCTGTTCGGGCTTTGGGGGTGGGTGCCCCACCCTTTGTTTTGTAAGGGTGGGGTCTTACACTTTCTTTTTCTGCCTTCTCTACATCCGATCCATCATCAGCAGCGGTTCTCTCGCTCCCTCGTAATAGTTGTAACTGCTCCAGACCCAATGTGCCGGGTCCAAAACCAACCCACGCTTCACCGGGTTTTCGTGCATGTATTGGAGCTTTTCCCGGATTTTCTTCCCACTCCACACGTTGAAGTCGTAAAACCTCCGTTGCCAAAAGTGTGGCAGCCCTCCGCCAGGCTGTGCAAAGGGAAGAGCGAGCTGGCCCGCCGGTACCCGCCGTTTTCTCCGCCGCAGTTCGCGGGACAGGCGCTGCTTCAACACTTGCATCACGGTTGAAGGGGTCCCCACTTTCGGCTCTCCGATCAGTAGATGGATGTGCTCCGGCATGACCACATAACCGTACACCGCGAACTGGTATTTCGCCCGAACCTCGCCCAAAATCCGCACCAACATGTTTCGCGCCCGCGCCGAACCAAACAGAGGCCGCCGCTGGTAGCAACTGAAAGTAATGAAGTGCAGCGTTCCCTTTCCATAGATGCGCTTCAAATTCCTGGGCATGGGAGGAAAGCAACAGAAACGTCAAAGACCCCACCCTTCCTGCACCAAAATCGAAGGGCGGGGCACCCCCGTTTCTATACTCTGCGGTGAACTCAAACAAGTGGTATCCTCGCAGCGTGAACGGAGGCCGGTCGTGGAGACGAGAAATTCCTGTGGGCCACCCGCCAGCCCCATTCTCTACCCCAGCGGAGGAGGCGGCGGTGGTGGCGGCGGTGGCTTCACCAGCGGCGGCGGTGGCGGCGAGACACCACCTCCATTCCCCTGGCCGTTGCTTCCGCCGGGCTTCTTTGGCGCGTTAGAGGGCGGCGCGCAGGGCGGCTGCAACCCGCTAGATCCAACTTGTTGCGAAGCCCGGACGCGTGCTTGCCGGCAAGAAGCCGACTCTTGGCTTGACGCCTGTCGTTCCCGATCAAACCTCAAGCTCAAGCACTGCCTGAACGACTGCGCCCAAACCTATCCTCCCCAACAGGGTCCACTCGTTCTGGCCGCTTATCTATTCTGCACTTCGTCTTGTCGGGTTGGCGCCGGCTTGGACAACTCCTTGTGCGTGCTCACGTGGGTGGCTAAAGTCCAACAGTGCGGCTACGAGAGTGTCCTCTGCACCGGCAGTGACTATCCGTTGCCGCACCCATAACGCTCTGGAGGCAGTTCTGTGACGCGGAATTGGAGGCGAGCAGTGCTCCGCGCAGTAGGCGGCGCCCAGGTGATTTCTGCGCTGCTGGGTTTGGTCGTCGTAACTCTTGCCAGTGCAAGGGTGGCCGCCGGACCTATAACGAATCAACAGGTCGTTTATTTTCCCAGCTGCTGGCTCGTGATGTCCCCTCTTGAAGCTGCGTGGTATGCAGCCTGGCTCATTGCCGGCCTTCGCCTCCTGCGCGGCGAGCAGAGAGGATACTCTCTGACCCTCTTGCTCAGTGGCATCCAGCTTGCTTACACCTTGACTGTACTCGCCGTGCCGGTATGCATCCGTGAACAGGAACTCAGTATCCGGCTTCAGATGGCGACCCTTCTGGCATTGCACGTTCTCCACCACACGATTCCGGTCGCGTCTGCGCTGCTCACCTTGGTCTTCCTGCCCCTCCTGTCTCCCAAAGCCCGCAAGGAAGAAAGTTCCCCCGCCCCTCCCCTCGCGCAAGACCGGATTCCACACGGTCGCAGCGGCGACATTGGGGGATCACTCGATGCCAAGGTAGGCGCGGCGTTGACGGCCCTTCCTGAGCCTGTGTGGGCGCAACGCGTCGTCCGGACCCTCGGCTTGGTGAGCCTGCTTGTGGTGGCGTTCGGGTTCCCGCTTTGCGTAACGACGGCAGTCCGCTTTCCACAGCGGAATGTTTGGGACCCTCAGCAGCCCTATCTGGCGCAGGTATTCTGGACAATGACGGTGATAAATGCTGTCTTCCTCGTCGCGCTTGCGGTTGGCAGCGTGTTGCTCATGAGAACAGATCGGAGAGGTCTGCGCCTGTGTAACCTCGTGTTCGCCGCAGAGATCTTATATTGGCTCGCCTCAGGGGTTGCGCCCCTATATCTGGGATTGGCCTTCAAGAGAAGCGACTGGGCAATTGGGATGGCAAGGAGCGTCGGTGGCGCCACCGGAATAGGAAACATGGGCATAAGCCTTCAGATTCTGACCGCCTACCCTATCATCGCACTTGTTGCACTGAACCTTGCGTTTCGCAGAATCCCATCGCTCACTGGGCCGCCAGCACACATGGCCCGGTGACGCGCTCCCCATTCTCTGCGCACTGCATCGTATGACACTGGGTTGTGTGTGGCCGGTCCCCCATTTCTGTAGCATCCACAGAGTTAGTCCTCGGCTGTTTTTCCACCCACCAAAGCGCGTTCGGCCGCGTGCAGAGATTCTGAATTCTTAGGCTCTCGTCTCACTTTGAGTCGTCGATCTCTCTCACGCAGTCACTCTCACCACCACCGCCTCAATTTGAGATGCGCTTTTTGCATCCCGACCCCTCGGGACACGCTTCTTGCGTCTCGTCCCGAAGCTTCGGGACCGGGACACTATAAGAAGGGCCGCCCCATCTCAATTTGATTCACGCAGAAGACCGCCTAATTCCCCGCGCTGCCCACCGTCTCAATCTGCAACGCGATTCCGGCGTCCAACCACACGGCGGACCGCCTTTGACTCGCCTTCGGATTCAACCTAGAATCCTGCCGCACAGGCGTTCCCGCCCAAGCGGAGAACATGATCGGCCAAACGTTTTCCCGCTATCGCATCGTCGACAAACTCGGCGGCGGTGGAATGGGTGTGGTCTATAAGGCCGAGGATACGGACCTGGGCCGGTTTGTAGCGCTGAAGTTCCTGCCCGAAGATCTGGCCCGCGACCCCGTCGCCCTGGAACGATTCCGCCGCGAGGCGCGCTCCGCTTCTGCCCTGAACCACCCCAACATCTGCACGATTTACGAGATTGGCGAGGACCGCGGCCAACGCTTCATCGCCATGGAGTACCTGGACGGCCAATCGCTGAAGGAGCTGATGGTGGCCGGGCAGATGTCGGTGGATCGCATCGTGGAAATCGCCATTGATGTGGCCGACGCGCTCGACGCAGCGCACGCACAGGGCATCGTCCACCGGGATATCAAACCGGCGAACATCTTCATCACCAAGCGTGGACACGCAAAAATCCTGGACTTCGGCCTGGCGAAAGTCACCACGCGCGCCGAGGGTGAAATTTCCGATCTGACCATGACCGTGGACCGCGAACACCTGACCAGCCCGGGAACGGCAGTGGGCACCGTGTCGTACATGTCGCCGGAGCAGGTGCGCGGAAGGCAACTGGACGCGCGAAGCGACCTGTTTTCGTTCGGCGTGGTGCTGTACGAAATGACGGCAGGGGTGTTGCCGTTTCGGGGGGACTCGAGCGCGGTGGTGTTTTCGGACATTCTGACGCGCGCGCCGGTGCCGCTGGTGCGGCTGAATCCGGACCTTCCGCCGGACCTGGAACGCATCATCAATCGCGCGCTGGAGAAGGACACGGACCTGCGCTACCAGCACGCCTCGGAAATGCGGGCGGAGCTCAAGCGGCTGAAGCGCGACACGGACTCGAAACACCACGCCGTGGGCGGCGGCTATTCCGGCGAGGTGGCCGTGGCGCCAGCACCGAGCGCGGTGAGCACGCCTTCAGCGGAGCGCAGCTCCGGGGCGCCGGCGGCCGCCGCAGCGCCTGCGGCGGTGCAGCCCGCCGCTGCGTCACCATCGGGCTCGCAGGTGGCTGCCGCGGCATCGACGGGTGCGCAGGCCGTTGCTGTGGCCCCTTCCGCCGTGCAACCGGCAGCGGAAGCACGGCCGAGAAAGATTCCATGGAAGATGGTGGTGCCTGCCGCGCTGCTGGTGCTGGCCGCGATCGCCGCGGGTGTGTACTGGAAAATGCGGCCGACGGTGAAGCTTTCGGACCGCGACACCGTGGTGCTGGCGGACTTCGCCAACTCGACGCAGGACACGGTATTCGACGACACTCTGAAGCAGGCGCTGGCGATCCAGCTGGAACAATCGCCGTTTCTGAACGTGCTGTCGGATTCGAGGGTCAATCAGACGCTCAAGCTGATGAACCGGCCGCCGAGCGAGAAGATTACGCGCGACGTGGCGCGGGAAATCTGCCAGCGAAGCAACAGCAAGGCGATGCTGACCGGATCGATCGTAAGCATCGGGAGCCGCTACCTGATCGGGCTGAAAGCGGTGGACTGCCACAGCGGCGACACGATCGCCAGCTCGGAAGCGGAAGCGGAGAACCGCGACCGGGTACTGAAAGCGCTGGGCGACGCCGGGAACCAGTTGCGCGAGAAGCTGGGCGAATCGCTGGCCTCGGTGGAAAAATTCAATAAGCCGCTGGACCAGGCGACCACGTCGTCGCTGGAGGCGCTGAAGGCGTTTACGGAGGGGCGGCAGATGTCGCGGGAGAAGGGCGAGCCGGCCGCGCTGCCGTATTACAAGCGCGCGCTGGAGCTGGACCCGAACTTCGCGCGGGCTTACGCCTCGCTCGGCTCCGTGTACATGAACCTGGCTCAAACGAGCCTGGGAATCACGGACTACAAGCGTGCCTACGAGCTGCGCGACCGGGTGAGCGAGCGCGAACGGTATTACATCGAGACGCTGTACTTCACGGTGGTTACCGGAGAGATCGAGAAAGCCGACCGGAGCTACTCGCAGTGGCTGCTGGATTATCCGGGCGACTATGCGGCGCACGGCAACCTGGGGCGCAACTACATTGTGCTGGGGCAGTACGAGAAGGCCATAGAAGAGACGCGCGCCTCGCTGCGGATCACGCCCAACAGCGCCGCGGGCTACTCGAACCTGATCGGAGCCTTGCTTCCGCTGAACCGGTTCGAGGACACCAAGACGGCTGTGGAGGAGACACAGCAGCGGAAGCTGGATGGACCGACCCTGCGGCTGGGGCGCTACGCGCTGGCCTTTATCCAGAACGATCCGGCGGGGATGCAGGAGCAGGTGAACTGGGCCTCGGGGAAACCGGGAGTCGAAGACTTGATGTTGTCCGCACAGTCGGATACCGAAGCGTACTTCGGGCACCTGGGGAAAGCGCGCGAATATTCGCAGCGCGCCGTGGATTCGGCCACGCGTGCCGACGCGCGGGAGACCGCGGCGATGTGGCGCGCAAATGAAGCGCTTCGCGAGGCGGAGTTTGGGAACGCAGTCGAGGCCCGCAAGGCTGTGGGGCAAGCCCTGAGTTTGACGGAGAGCCGCGACGTGGACATTGTGACGGCGCTCAGCTATGCGCGCGCCGGAGATCCGGCGGGGGCTGAAAAACTGGCCGACAAAATCGACCGCGAGTCGCCGCTGGACACGATGATCCAGGGTTACTGGCTGCCGACGATTCGGGGAGCCATTGAGGTGGACCGCGGGAATCCGCAGAAGGCGCTGGACCTGCTGCAATCGGCGTCGAATTACGAACTGGGCCAGCCCGCGCAATTCGAGTGCGGGACCATGTATCCGGTCTATGTGCGGGGCCTGGCGTACTTGAAAAAGGGACAGGGCCAGGAGGCCGCCGTGGAGTTTCAGAAGTTCAATGACCACCGCGGCCTGCTGCTGAATTTTCCTCTGGGTGCGCTCGCACACCTGCAACTGGCGCGCGCGTGGACTCTGGCCGGCGACACCGGCGCGGCGCGAAAAGCCTACGACGATTTCTTCGCCGTGTGGAAAAGCGCGGATGCAGACATTCCCATTCTGAAGGAAGCCAAAGCAGCCGCTGCGAAGCTGCAGTGATCCGCGGCTGAAGCAGAAGCATGCACAGGTTTTGAACAGGATGGATCGGCCGGGGAGAGTTGGGTCGTGGCAACCGGGTGGGGTCGCGGGCGAAATGTTGGTACTCAGCTTCCATTATTGAGCAGGTTTTCGGACTTTGCTGGCAGGAATTAGGGATCTAGTAACCACCCCGGGATTGCCTGTAAGTCGTTGAAAAATGAGAGTACTGGTACCGCATTTTAGCCTTGACTCCTACGCGATGCGGCTTATCATGGGCAGATATCGGTGACGTGCTTGGAGAGTTCATGACGAAGATGTTTCGATTTTTGGTCCTGCCCCTGTTACTGATGGCGATGGCCGCGCCCGCATGGGCCGATGATATCAGCATCATCTTTGACCCGTCACCGCCGCTGGTGGGGACTTTCTACCTGATTCAAACGCCGGGGCTGAATTACGAGGTGAGCTGGGGCAGTTGTACGCAGAACGGAGTGCCCGCGGCGCTGCAAGGCGACCAAGGCTGTATGCTTTTTCTCAACGAGACGGGCGCGCCGATCACCGAACTGACTTTGACGTTCATGGTCAATAGCTTTTTGGCTGGCCAGACCATCGCGTGCTCGAGCACGGATGGATCCCTGACTGGTGACACCTGTGCGGCAGCCGGGACGCTCGTTCTGAACACGATGGCGACCGTAGAGCTCTACACGTCCGTGCCGAACTATTCGGCCTTCTTTATCGCTGAGAACGGCGTGGTTAGCTCGGATTTGCCGCCCCTGGATGCCCAGGTACCCACGTATGATCCGAGCACGCTGGTTTTGCTTCTCGCGGGCATGGCGATGCTGGGGGTGTGCGGGGTCCGGCGCTACGCCTGATCGTTCGGAATCCACTTCGAACGCATTCGATCGGAACAAGCCCTCCCGCGGGAGGGCTTTTTTGTTTCCGCCGGCGCCCGGCATGCCGCGCAGTGCCGTCGCGCAATGCAGACAAGCGAGGCAGATCCACGCTGCGCCCGGGAAGGATGGCGGGACCGGGCGGACTTGAACCGCCAACCTAGAGTTTAGGAAACTCTCGCTCTATCCAGTTGAGCTACGGCCCCGTGGTTTCATCTTACCGCAAAAGTTGAGCGCGCAAGCTCCGGCCCGCCTCCGTGCGCTGGGTGTGGTGGAAATTTGACGGGACAGGCTGGCGGTTTAGGCACGATGCGGTTTGATTGCGGGGCATTCGCGGGCTATGGTATAGGATGCGAAACTGCGCGAGTGTAGCGTGACCGAACCAAGACAACTGGAGCCGCAGAAGCCGAAAATTCGGCCAGTGGAGATCTACTGGACGACGGTCACGTATAAGACCGTACTCCTGCTGACGCTGGCGATACTGGCCATCGTATTCTGCACGCTTTATATCTTCGTTCCCGACCGCCTGAACACATGGGTGCAGAGGGCCACGAAGATTTGGAGCGGGGGCGCAAGCGGGCCGGCGACGCCGCTGCTGACGCAGGCGCGATTTGTGAACCTGGACGGAAAAGTGCAGGTGAAGAAAGTGAACACGACGCAGTGGGCGCCTGCCGACTACCGGATGTCGCTGGACAAAGGGGACCTGATCCAAACGGGCCCGGACGGGGTGGCGCGGCTGACGTTTGCGGACGGCACGACGTACACGGTGAAAAACGACACGTTGATTCTGGTGGAGGAGAACACGGTGGGGCCGGATCGGCCCACGCGAGTGGGGGTGGCTATCACGAGCGGCGCGCTGGATCTTTCCACCGCGGGATGGGAGCAGAGCGGATCGCACGCGGAAGTGCGCTTCCCGGCCGACCAGTCCGTAGCCAGCATCCAGCAGAACAGCCGCGCTTCGGTGAGCAGCAATCCGGAGAGCAAGCAGAACGAAATCACCGTTTCGGCCGGCCAGGCGGAACTGCAGCGAGGCCAGGAGCGGGTCGAACTGGGCCGCTACGAGCGCGCCACGTTCACGCCCGGCGGGCCGGTGACGAAGTCGCAGGTCCTTTCGCCGCCGGAACTGGTGTATCCAGGCAACCTGCAGCCCATCATCGTGGCGGACCCGGCGCGCACGCCGGTGCGGTTCGAGTGGAAGCCCGTGGCGGAGGCGGTGCGTTACACGCTGCGGGTGAGCAGCACCTCGATGTTCTCGCGGATCGTGGCGGAGAAGAGGTCGAATGGGCCGTCGGCGGAAGTGACGGGTCTGGACCCTGGAGATTATTTCTGGGAGGTGGTGGCGACGGACGCGCAGAACCGGACGAGCGAGCCCAGCGACGTGTTCAAGTTCACGCTGGCGGCGCAGGGGAAGCAGCAGCAGATGATGCTGGAAGTGGAAAGCACGCAATTGCACGGCGCGGTGGTGGAAATCCGGGGAGTGACGGAGCCGGGAGCGGCGCTGATGATCAACGGGCAGTCGGTGGCGCAGATCGACAAGGACGGGCACTTCCTGTATTTCACGCCCCCGATGGCGCGAGGCAGCCAGACGCTGGTGATCGTGGGACAGAACCGGCGCGGGGGCACAGCGACAAAGACGATTTCGATCGTGGTACCGTAACAAGGACTTTGCGCCCAGCCCAGGCGGGACGCGCAAACAGAGATTGAAAGACTGCGCCACCCGGCAAGAGGGAGAGGATGAGCAAGAACGGCTACGGAATGCGGTCGTTGTTCAGCATGTTTTCCTCGGATCTGGCCATCGATCTGGGAACGGCGAACACACTGGTGTACGCACGCGGCAAGGGGATCGTCGTAAACGAACCTTCCATCGTTGCGATCAACAAGAACACGGGAGAAGTGGTGGCAGTGGGCCGCGAGGCGAAGGAGATGCTCGGGCGGACGCCGGGCAACGTGGTGGCCATCAAGCCGATGAAGGACGGCGTGATCGCCGACTTCAAGGTCACCGAAAAGATGCTGACGTACTTCATCCAGAAGGCGCACAACCGGCGCCTGCTGGTGCACCCGCGGATCGTGATCGGGGTGCCGAGCGAAATCACGCCGGTGGAAAAGCGCGCGGTGCAGGACTCCGCCTACCGGGCACGGGCCAGCGAAGTCTTCCTGGTGGAGCAGGCCATGGCCGCATCGATTGGCGCCGGACTGCCCATCGAGGAGCCCAGCGGGAACATGGTGGTGGACATCGGCGGGGGAACGACGGACATCGCCGTGATTTCCATGAGCGGCATCGTGTACTCCCGCTCGGTGCGCGTGGCCGGAAACGAAATGGACGAGGCGGTGATGCACTTCCTGAAGCGGAAGTACAACCTGCTGGTGGGCGAACGTACGGCCGAACAGATCAAAATGGAGATCGGGTCCGCCTACCCGCTGGAAAAGCCGCTCACGATGGAAGTGAAGGGACGCAACCTGATCGAGGGTGTGCCGCGGACGGTGACGGTGGACGACAGCGAGATGCGCGAGGCGCTTTCGGACTGCGTGGCCACCATCCTGAACGCGGTGCGCGTGGCGCTGGAGCGCACTCCGCCAGAACTCTCTGCGGACATCAGCGATCGAGGCATCGTGCTGACCGGCGGCGGGGCGCTGCTGAAAAACCTGGACAAACGGATCCGGGAGGAGACGGGGCTGCCGGTGGCCATTGCGGACGATCCTCTGGCATCGGTGGTGCTGGGCACGGGGAAGATGCTCAGCGATTTCCATTTGCTGCGTCAGGTGTGCATCGACTGAGGCTAGCGCCCGGCGGCCGCCCGGCGCGCCGCAAACGAGAGCAGCGTTGCCATGGGGCCCGAAGCACCCCGATGAATCGGGGCGCCACCTAGAACGAAATGTTTGAGATCGCCACTCGCCGCCGGCCGTACGTGCTGCTCGCCGTTACCCTTGTCTTCCAGATCCTGCTGCTGGCCGTGCAGGTGCGCCGTCCGCATGAGAAGCGGCTGATCAGCGTGTGGGCGGTCGAGCTACTGACGCCGGCGGAGCGCGCGGGGTCCTGGGCGCTGGACGGAGTGCGCGGCGGATGGAGCGAATACATCGGGCTGTTCCGCGCGAACCGCGAGAACCAGCGGCTGAGGGCGCAGGTGGGCGAACTCACGATGCGCACGAGCGAGCTGGAAAGCCGCGCCGCCGAGGCAGGGCGGCTGGGAGCACTGCTCCAGTTCCGTGATGCGCATGCGGACGCCCCGCTGCTGGCGGCGCGCGTGATCGGCGGAGACGCCGGAACGGCCCGTGCCATCTATCTGGACCGGGGAGAGCGGGACGGCGTGCAGCAGAACATGGGAGTGATCACCCCGCAGGGCGTGGTGGGGAAAGTGCTGGAAGTGTATTCCACCACCTCGCAGGTGCTCCTACTGACGGACAAGAACGGAGGCGCAGGAGCGCTGCTGGCTGATTCCCGGACGCAGGGAGCCGCCAGGGGTTCGGGCGGGCCGCTGTTGCAGCTCGATTACGTGAGCAACGACCAGGAAGTGAAGGCGGGCGACCGCGTGCTGACTTCCGGCATGGACCGCATTTTTCCGAAAGACCTGCCGCTCGGGACCGTGGTTGATGCGAAGCCGGGAAATCCGTTCAAACAAATCCAGGTGCGTCCCGCGGCGCATCTCGACCAGCTCGAAGAGGTGCTCATCCTGATGTCGCGCCGGCAATGGGATTGGGAGGCGCAAGCGGGGGCTGCTGCGGAGGCAAACCCCGGTTCGCCGGGCCCGGCGGTGAAGCCGCCGGCGGCAGCAACCACAAAAGCGGCCGTCACCAGTCCAAACGCGAAGGACAAGCCGTGAATCCCAGCGAGATCGCCGAGAACGCATCCGCGCCGCCGCTGCTAATACGCGGGGTGACCGAGCCGCGGCTCGAGGTGCACAAATTCCACACCGGAGCCGTGGTGGGGGCGAGTTTTCTGGCGCTGGTGTTGCAGGCATTCGTACCGGCCCACGTGTGGAAGGGCGAGCTGGTGGGCGACCTGATCGAACTGCCGCTGCTCGTGACACTGTATTTCGGGTTGAGCCGGCGCAATCCCTCGCGCGGATTGCTGCTCGGCATGGTGATTGGGATGGCGCAGGACGGGCTGAGCGGAGCGAATCCGATCGGCCTGTTCGGCATCGCCAAAACGCTGGTGGGCTATCTGTCCTCAACGATCGGGGCAAAGCTGGATGTGGAACATCCGGTGAGCCGCATGGTGCTGGCCTTCACGTTCTTCCACCTGCATAACCTGGTGTGCGTGTTCACGCGGCGCTGGCTGCTGGCGCAGGCGGCTCCGCTCGTGACGGCGCGGGTGCTGGTGGCGTCGCTGGTGGCCGCGCTGCTGGCCTGGCCGCTGTTCGGATTGCTGGATCGCCTTCGCAAGGACGAGAGCTAGCCTGGCTTTACCCCTCCTGTGTCTTTTTCCGGCTGGTCGGCGCGGCGGCGCAGCGGGAGTCGGCGGATGCCGTGGCACGCGCATCCTGCCTTTGGCAATCCTGCGCGCCGGGATATGATTTTTGTGGAGGCGGCATGAATCACGCAGGGCTCTTCCATTCCGCAATCGTGGCGCTGCTACGGAACAAACTGCGGAGCAGCCTGACCGTTTTGGGGATCACCATCGGGATCGCCGCAGTCATTTGCGTGGTGGCCATTGGCAGAGCCGGACAGGCGCGCGTGGAGCAGCAACTCAACAATCTCGGCGACAACTTCGTGTGGATAGAAGCCGGGGGGCGCGCGGTGAACGGGATACGCACGGGAACCCACGACACCAAGACGCTGGTGGTGGCCGATGCCGTGGCCATCAAGAACCAGGTGTCGCTGATCAAAAGTGTGACGCCCAACGTGGATGACCCCATCCAGGTGATCTACGGCAATCAGAACTGGCACACTCGGTACCGCGGCGTTGCTCCGGAATATTTCGACATCGCGCGGTGGTACGTGGACCAGGGCGCGGTGTTTTCCCAGGACGACGTGGACCGCGCCGCGGACGTCTGCGTGCTGGGGCGCACGGTGCGGGAACAATTGTTCGGCGTGGAGGATCCGGTAGGAAGTGTGATCCGCGCGGGCTCGCTGCCGTGCAAAGTGGTGGCCACGTTGCGGCCCAAAGGGCTTTCCCTTTCCGGACAGGATCAGGATGACATCGTGATCCTGCCCTACACGACGGCAATGAAAAAAATCAAGGGCATTACCTGGCTGGACGACATTCTCTGCTCGGCAGTTTCCCAGGACGCGGTGAAAATGGCGGGGCAGGAAGCGGCGGCGGTGCTGCGCGACCGTCATCACCTGCGCCCGGAAGAAGAGGATGATTTCAACATCCGCAATCCGGAAGACATCATCCAGGCGCAGCTCGATGCGAGCAAGACGCTGACCGTTCTGCTCATCGCCATTGCTTCCGTTTCCCTGATCGTGGGCGGAATCGGAATCATGAACGTGATGCTGGTCTCGGTGACCGAACGGACAAGGGAAATCGGAGTGCGTGTGGCCGTTGGGGCGACGGAAGAGGCGATCCAGCTACAATTCCTGGGCGAATCGGTGCTGCTGAGCCTGGTAGGCGGAGCCGCGGGAGTGCTCTGCGGAATCGCCGGCACGTACCTGGTGGGGCAGACGCTGAGCTGGCCCATGAAGATGTCTTTGGACTCCGTGGCGATTGCGGCGGCGTTTTCCGTGGCCGTGGGCGTGTTTTTTGGCTACTACCCCGCGCGCAAGGCTTCGCTATTGGATCCGATCGAGGCGCTGCGCTATGAGTGAGGCGGCGCGGTCCGGAATTGCCGGGACGAGCCATGAAAAGTAAAGGCAGATGGCTGCTGCTGATAGGAGTGCTGGGCGCCGCTGCGGTGCTCGTGGCATTCGGCCTGAACCGCTCCACGCCGGTGCAGCATTTTACGGCCAAGGTGGAGCGGGGCGACATTCACGACGTTGTGGAGGCCACAGGAACCATCAATGCGGTGATCACCGTTCAGGTCGGCTCGCAGGTTTCCGGAAGCATTGCCAAGCTCTATGCCGATTTCAATTCCCGGGTGCACAAGGGCGAAGTCATCGCGGAGATTGATCCGGCGCTGTTTCAAGGTGCCCTGCTCCAGGCCACCGCGGACCTGGAAAACTCCAAGGCCAACCTGATCGCGGCGCGCGCAAATGTGGAGAAGGCCAAAGCGGCCCTGGTGCAGACCAAGGCGGATTACCGGCGCGCCGTCCAGCTCACCAAGGACGGGGTGATGAGCCAGCAGCAACTGGACCAAGCCAAAGCCAACTATGATTCAGCGGTGGCTTCGGTGGGCGGCGCGGAAGCCAACGTGACGCAGGCCGAAGCCCAGGTGAGCCAAAAAGAGGCTGCGGTGAAGGTGGCCAAGACGAACCTGGATTACACGGTGATCCGGTCACCCATTGACGGCACGGTGGTGGCACGCAACGTGGACGTAGGCCAAACGGTGGCTGCTTCGCTGCAAGCGCCAACAATTTTCACCATCGCCCAGGACCTTTCCAAGATGTGGGTATACGCCAAGACGGATGAATCCGACGTGGGCAACATCCGCCCGGGCACGCCGTGTACGTTTAAGGTGGATGCATTTCCAAAGGACATCTTCCGTGGAGTGGTGAGCCAAGTGCGCATGAATCCGACCATGGTGCAAAGCGTAGTCACCTACGACACGATCATCGAGTTCTCAAATCCCGAACTGAAACTCTTCCCAGGCATGACCGCCTACGTGACCATTCCCGTGGCGACGGTAAGAAATGTAGTCAAGCTGCCCAACACGGCGCTGCGCTACAAGCCTCCCATGGCCGCGGAAGACGTGCTGAGGGTTTACAAGCAATATGGCATCGACTCGGCGCCGGAGAAGCAGACCGCGTTCGCGCCAGCCGCGGCGCCCAGTGGGACCACACAGGCGGCAAGCGAGCAGAATCCGCCGCACAAGCCGGCAGCGGACACTGCCGTGGTTTGGAAACTGCGCGCGGATAATTCCCTGGAGCCGGTCAAGGTATCTCTGGGAATTACGGATCATGCCTACACGGAAGTTGCCGCAGTGCTGAACGGCAAGTTGCAGGAAGGCGACGAACTGGTGATTCGCTCCATCGCTTCCAAACCTATAATTCCGGCGGGGATTCGCCGTTAGCGGCGAGCGCCCGGCGCAAATTGCCTCTGCCATCATGGATTCCATCGCGGCTGCCAACCAACACGAAGCGGCTCACGGCGAACCCGCCGCGGGCGCGGTGATCCGCGTGGAAGACCTGCACAAGTATTACGAACTGGGCGAGACTCGGGTCCACGCGCTCCGGGGCGTGAGCGTTTCAATCCACCGGGGCGAATTTGTGGCCATCATGGGGGCGAGCGGCAGCGGCAAGTCCACCTTCATGAATATTCTGGGCTGTCTCGATCGCCCCACATCCGGGAGCTACCTGCTGGAAGGGACCGACGTTTCCCAATACGACAAGAAGATGCTGGCCCAGATTCGGAACCAAAAAATCGGATTTGTGTTTCAAGGTTTCAATCTGCTCGCACGGACTACGGCGCTGGAAAACACGGAACTTCCTACGCTGTACACAAAGATCGACAAGAACGAGAGGAAGAAGCGCGCGAGGGAGGCCCTGGCAATGGTGGGGCTGGCGGATCGCGCCGACCACTTTCCCTCTCAGATGTCCGGCGGGCAGCAGCAGCGGGTGGCCATTGCCCGGGCGCTGGTGAACCGGCCGTCCATCCTCCTGGCGGATGAGCCTACTGGGAATCTGGATAGCAGGACCTCTGTGGAGATCATCGGAATCTTTCAAAGGCTGAATGAGGAAGGGCTGACGGTTGCGATGGTGACGCACGAGGCTGATATCGCCCAGTTCGCCCGCCGCCAATTGGTGTTTCGGGATGGGAGCATCCGGAAAGACGAGCGGTGCAGTAGCGCGCGGGCCTGCGAGGTGTTGAAAACGCTTCCGACCCTCGAGGACTAGAAAGTCTGCGAGCTACGCGGGCGACTGTTAACTCTGAGGAGCCAGATTGCTTGCACAAACCGCCCGTAAATGTTAGTTTTCCAGCGGTTTGCAAAGATTTTCACAGGTTTCCCCAAGGGGCGGGGATTCCTGACCTATAGGGGATTCGAGAAGTGGAGCCTCACTCGACCGCTCTCGCGGTTCCAGCCCAGAAGTGAGGCCAGACACGCTGCCGGAAGGTGGCAGTGCCAACGGTGCACAATCCCGCAGGAGCGGGAAATGTGCCACTCCCCGCACAGAGAGAAGCACGTGGCAAGCTGGGAAGGCAGAGACACCAAACTTCCGCAAGGCCGGCTGACGATTTTCACTTACGCCGTGGTGGGAATGGTCTGCCTGCTGCTGCTGGGCTTCTGGAAGCTGCAAGTCCTGGATTCGGATTACTACGCGCAACTGGCGGAACGCAACCGCATCCGCTCGATTCCCGTGATCGCGCCGCGCGGGCGGATGCTGGACCGCGAAGGGCGGGTGCTGGTGGACAATTACCCGTCGTTCAGCGTGCTGGTGCTGCGCGAGGACCAGGCGCTGCTGGAGCAGCACCTCGACGAAATCGCTGAGGGGCTGGAAATGCAGCCGGACGACTTGAGGCAGCAAATCGAAGCCGCCAAAGCGCTGCCGCGGTTCAATCCCATCGTCGTAAAGCCGGAAGCGACGCCGGGGGACATCGCCTTCATCGAATCGCATCGCGCCGATCTGCCGCTGCTGGAACTGCTGATGGTGCACCGGCGGAAATACCCGGTTGGGGGCTTCCTGGCTCACACCATCGGATACGTAGGAGAGGTGAACGAGAAGCAGATCGAGGCCAGTGGCGGGAAGCTGCGGCCCGGCGATATCGCTGGGAAATCGGGGCTGGAA
Organism: uncultured Acidobacteriaceae bacterium; assembly: GCA_963773835.1. Lineage (GTDB taxonomy): Bacteria > Acidobacteriota > Terriglobia > Acidiferrales > UBA7541 > JOPF136. The sequence goes on along the minus strand of CAVZCQ010000002.1, from coordinate 289,698 downwards.
AGAACGTACAACGACGTGGTGATGGGCACGGACGGGATGCGGCGGGTGATCGTGAACAGCCTGGGAAAAGAAGTGGGGCGGCTGGAGCAGAAAGAGGCCATCCCCGGCAAACCCATTCATCTGACCATCGATTACGACCTGCAGGTGGTGGCGGAGGACGCGCTGGGCCCGCAGCAGGGAGCGGTGGTGGTGATGGATCCGCGGACGGGTGAAGTGCTGGCGATGGTGAGCCACCCCGCTTACGACCCGAAGGATTTTGCGGTGCGGGTGTCGAAGGAGCAGTGGCAGGAACTGAACGACGACCCGGCGCGGCCGCTGCTGAATCGCGCGATCCAGGCGCAGCTGGCGCCCGGCTCCGTGTTCAAGGTGGTGATGGCCACGGCCATGCTGGAATCCAAGGCTGTTCCCGAGGATTTCAGCGTGAACTGCACGGGGTCGGAAGACTTCTACGGGCGCCCGTTCCATTGCTGGGTTTTCGGCAAGGGAGCGCATGGGCACGTCACTCTGCACGAGGCGATTGTGAAGTCCTGCGACATTTTCTTTTACAACCTGGGGAAGCGGCTGGGTATTGACCGCATTTCCTACTACGCCTCGCACCTGGGACTGGGCCGGAGGACGGGAATCGATCTGCCGGGGGAGCAGGAAGGGCTGGTGCCTTCAGAGGAGTGGAAGGAGCGGGTGTTCAAACAGAAGTGGTATCCAGGGGAGACGATCTCGGTGGCGGTGGGGCAGGGGGCGACGACGGTGACTCCACTGCAGCTCGCGCACATGGTGGCGGGTGTGGCGATGGGAGGAATCTTCCACCGGCCGCACCTGCTGCTCGGCGCGAAAGACGAGGACGAGGCCGGCTTCCCGATTACGGAAGACACCGTGGAGCAGGTGACGCAGGGGATGTTTGGAGTGGTAAACGAAGAGGGCGGGACAGCCCATGGGGCGCACCTGGAGGGCATTGAATTCTGCGGGAAGACAGGGTCCGCGCAACTCATCAGCAACGAAGGGCTCAAGCGCGCGGGCGGGCACGGGGGCAAGGCGCTGGCGGATAACGCGTGGTTCGTGGGATTTGCGCCGAGGAGAAATCCGGAGATTGTGGTGTCCGTGCTGGTGGAACACGGGGTGCACGGAGCCACGGCGGCTGCGCCGGTGGCGCGCGACATCATCAAAGCCTATTACGACAAGAAATCGCACCTGGAAAAGAAACAGTACACGGTGGAGCTGAAGCACTACGAACTGGACAGCGCGGAGAGCGTAAAGGCCGTGGCGGCGGTAGTGGATGGCGGCGAGGCCAAAAAGGAGCGCTGAGGTGGGCGGCGGCGAACGATGATGATGAGAACGGAGAGCCGCATCCGGGATTTTGACTGGGTGATGATGGTGCCGGTCGTGGGACTGTGCGCCATCGGGATGATCCAGATCGCCTCGGCCACGCGGGGGGGCAACCTGGACGGTCTGCAATGGAAGCAGCTCGAATGGATCGCGCTGGGGCTGGTGGGAATGCTGATCCTTTCGCGGATCGACTACCACGCGGTGCTGGAACAGGCGCCGGTGCTGTACCTGGTGACGCTGGGATTGCTGGTGCTGGTTCTGGTACTGGGGCAGGCCAAATTCGGGGCCCGGAGGTGGCTGAACCTGGGCTTCCTGCATCTGCAGGTGTCGGAACTGGCGAAGTTGATTATAATAGTGACGTTGGCTCGCTACCTGAGCGAACTGCGAACGGACCGGCTGACGCTGGCAGACCTGGTGAAGATCGGAGTCTTCACCGGCTTCCCGACGCTGTTGATCCTGCTGCAGCCTGACTTGGGCACGGCGCTGGTGATTGTGGCCCTGGTGGCCGTGGGCATTTTTTTGGCTGGGCTGGAGTGGAAGCATGCGTTGGCTATCGTAGTGCTGGTCGCGTTGCTGCTTCCGGCGGCATGGCACGTACTGAAGCCGTACCAGAAGCAGCGTCTGACGGGGTTTTTCCGGCCGGAGGAGACGTCACAGACCTCCGGGTACCAGACGCAGCAGTCAAAGATCGCCGTGGGTTCGGGAGGGATCCGCGGGAGAGGCTTCGGCCAGGGAACCCAGAACCAATTGGGCTTCGTGCCCGTGCGCTGGGCAGACTTCATCCTGGCGGGGCTGGCGGAAGAACAGGGATTTGTAGGGGTTCTGGTGGTTTTGTTGTTGTATCTGGGTCTGTTGTTGCGGTTGGTGGGGACCGCGCAGCTCGCCGGCGACCGCGCCGGGATGTATCTGGTGATGGGAGTGGCGGCGGTAATCGGAGTGCACGTGCTGGTGAATGCCGCGATGGTGATCGGGTATATGCCGGTCACCGGCATACCGCTTCCGCTGATGAGTCACGGCGGCTCCTCCATCCTTTTCGTCTTTCTGGCATTAGGCCTGGTGATGAATGTGCGCCTCCGGCGCTTCGTCAACTGAGCCCGCAGTCAACCCGAATTCCGAACAGCCGTGAGACCGGCGCCCCAAAGGGTCCGGCGAAGGCAGGAGCGATTGGCCGCACACGAAAACGCGGAAAACACGCAGTCCCGTCAGGGACGAAGCGCGTTTGCCTGCCTGCCCGCCTGGACACCGGCGACCCCGCAGCAGCGGGGCCAGCAGGGATGGAATGCCGGCCCACCGAGGAGTTTTCATGTCGAAGGAACTGGTTATCTCCACGAGCCCCCACGAGACGCGGGTGGCGATTCTCGAGAAGGGCAACCTCGTTGAAATCTACGTCGAGCGGGAAAAAGAATACGCGCTCGTAGGAAGCATCTATAAAGGCCGGGTGACGCGCGTGCTGCCCGGCATGCAGTCGGCCTTTGTGGAGATCGGCCTGGATACCGACGCATTCCTCTATGTGAGCGACGTCCTCGAAGAGATCGAGGGCTATGATCAGATTGTCTCCACGGTCGAAGAAAAGGTCGCGAAGATGGAGGAGCAGGGCGGCCAGGTGTTCTCTGGCGCCGGAGAGCAGGCCAGTTCCGAGCCGCCGGAAGTCACCGGACCGGAAGAGCCGGGTCAGCCGGTGGAAGAAGAGCCCCAGCCGCCACAGTTGCAACAGCCCAGCCAGCCGCCGGTGGGCTACCGTCAGGACAATTACCGCGGCCCGGGAAATCGCGAGGGCGGATACCGCGGGAGCAGCGGCGGAGGACAGGGATACCGGCCGGGCGGGGGCGGGCGTCCCGGTCCCGGCGGCGATCGCGGGGGATATGGCCGCGGGCCGCGGCAGGGCGGGCCGGGAGGGCGTGGAGGAGGAGGCCGGGGACGGTTTCGCGGGCGCGGTCCCGGCAGGCGCGATGACGACCGGCGTTCGCTGCCGAGCTCGAAGTACGTGAGCCCGGGCGGGCAGCCGCGCGATTTCGGCGGGCCTTCCCGCGGATACGGCGGCGGGCCGCGCTTCGAGCCACCGCGCGAGCCGGCGGAGTCTTCCGCCGAGTTCGAACCCATCCTGTTGCCGGGCGAGTCGCTGGCGAAATACAAGAACCGCGCGCCGGGCAGCTCCGGGCTGGCGGGACCGCTGGCTGCGGGAGCCATTCCCACCGAGGCGGAGCCCGTGCCGATGAGCGGGGCGCCCCCAGCGGAAGAAGTCCGCGAGGAAGGCGAGAGCATCGAGGAAACGCGCAGGGAAAGCGCTTCCGCCGAGGGTGTGGCGCAATCGTTTGCGGTGCCGCAACTCGATGAGGCGGCGCAGGAGGAGAACGCCGAAGCGCCCGTGGAAGAGGAGCGCGTTCCCGCCGAACCTGCGGAGGAAGAGCACGAGGAGGAGCACGCTGCGAGGTTCACCGGGGTGTCCGAAACCCACGAGGCCCACGCCGGAGCGCCGCACGAAGAGAATGGCAAGGAAGTTCTCTCCGAAGCGGAAGCAGCCTCCGTGCTGGAAGCCGCCGAAGAGGATGCGCAGCAAGCTACGCTCGAGGAAGAACCCGAACCGCACGCCGCCGAGGCCTATCCGGAGACAGAGACGCAGCAGGAGCCGGGCGGGGAAGACCAGACCGACCGGGAAATCCGCGAAGGCATCCTGAGCGAGGCGTCTGGAGGCGAGAGCCTGGAGCCGGAAACGCCCGAGCCGTATGAACAGCGGAGCGCGCGGGTACAGGGCGATACGCAGCAGCGGTTCAATCGCCCGGAGCCCTACCGGCGCGACTCCGGCTACCGGGGACGCCCGCCGCAACGCGGCGGCCGGCCGCAGGGAGGGCGAAGGGAGTTTCACCCGGCGAGAAAGCAGCAATCGATCTCCGAGCTGCTGAAGACGGGGCAGGAAGTCATCATCCAGATCGCCAAGGAGCCACTGGGGAAAAAGGGAGCGCGAATCACCAGCCACGTGGCGCTGCCCGGGCGGTTCCTGGTGTACATGCCGACGCTGCAACACGTGGGCGTTTCGCGGAAGATCAGCTCCGCCGAAGCGCGCTCGCGCCTGCGCCACCTGGTTACCGAGTACAACACCAAGTTCCCCGGCGGATTCATCGTTCGGACCGCCGCGGAGACGGCCAGCGAAGAAGAAGTGCGCGCGGATATCGAGTACCTGGGGAAGACGTGGCAGGAAATCCGCGCGCGTGCGGAACAGCGGCGCGCGCCGTCGCTGCTGCACCGCGACCTGAACCTGGTGGAGCGCGTGCTGCGCGACTACTTCAGCCCGGAGTTTACCGCCATCTGGGTGGACAACCAGGAGGAGTACGCGCGAGTGGCGGAATTCATCGGCCGGTTCCAGCCGGAACTGGTGAGCCGCGTGAAGCTGTACACGAAGGAAGCGCCGATTTTCGAGGAGTTCGGCATCCAGCAGGAAATCGACAAGGCACTGCGGCCGAAAGTGTGGCTGAAGTCGGGCGGCTACATCGTGATCAATCACACGGAAGCGCTGGTGGCCATCGATGTGAACACCGGCAAATTCGTGGGCAAAGGGTCGAACCGGCTGGAAGACACCATCGTGAAGACCAACGCCGAGGCCTGCAAGGAGATCGTGCGGCAGATCCGCCTGCGCGACCTGGGCGGCATCATCGTGGTGGACTTCATCGACATGGAGGAGCGGCGCAACCGGGCCAAGGTGATGCAGGCGCTCGAGGAGGCGCTGCGGGACGACCGCGCGCCCTCCAAGGTGCTGGGCTTCAACGAATTCGGCCTGGTGAACATCACGCGGAAACGCACCAAGCAGGCGCTGGAACGCGTCCTGTGCCAGCCGTGTATCTATTGCAGCGGCTCGGGCATGGTGAAGAGCATCCATACCATCTGCTACGAAGCGCAAGCGGAGGCGCGGAAGATGGCGCCGGAGCTGGACAGCCAGAGCCTGACACTGCGGGTGCATCCGGAAATCGCCAAGGCGCTGAAGACGCGCGAGTCGGCGCTCGTCGAGGAACTGGAGCGGTGGACGAAGAAGAGCGTGATCATCCACGGCGATCCGTCGCTGCATTGGGAGCAGTACGACATCTACTAGAGGTTGAAAGCCAGGAGTCAAGGGCTGGACGGGAAGCTTCTACGGGTGCCTGGTCCTTTCAGGCGCCCTGTGCCGGAGAGCGTGGGTTCGCGGCCTCCGCGAACTCCAATCCGTTGCAACTTCTCGAGAAAACTTCCTGCTGTCCCCGTTCCCCGGCTCGCTTCCGCAGATTGCGCCGGCACGTCCCCCATGCTAGCGTTCCGCTGCTCGCGCCTTCCGGAGGCCGTCATGAGCCACAAGCTGCACCCTCACGGCCACGCACACCATGGCCACGCGCATCCCCGTTCGCATGGCGAGACGCGCCGCGCGTTTCTCTCCACGCTTGCTTCGGCGGCTGTTTTCGCGCCATGGGCCTACGGGCAGGAACAGTCGCCGGCGGAGATGGCGGAGCGTTACCGGCAAATTTCCGAGGACGCGGAGCGCAAGGGACTCGCGGAGCCGTTCAAGGGCATCACCACGAACGGAAGCGTCCTGCCCGGGCTGTTCCAGATCTCTCCCACTGGCGTATCCACAGAGCCGATCCGCGTCGCGGCGGAGAAATTCATCTCCTCGCTCACCAGCGTGCAGCTCGCGCGCACGATGTTCCCCGTGGACGACGTGCAGTGGCGCAAATGGATGAACCAGCATTTCTACGCGAAGCCGGGAATCAGCTTCCAGGAGATGAACGAGGCGCAGCGCGACGCCGCCTGGGGCCTGCTGCGCGCTTCGCTAAGCGGGAGAGGGTTCGAGCTGACGCGCAACATCATGCGGCTGAACGAAACACTGGCGGAACTGACAGGGGATCACGAATTTCTGGGCGAGTGGCTGTACTACATCACGATTATGGGCCGGCCGTCCGCCTCGGAGCCGTGGGGCTGGCAACTCGACGGCCATCACAACATCATCAACTACTTCGTGCTGGCGGATCAGGTGGTGATGACGCCGCAGTTTCTGGGCTCCGAACCCGTGCGCGCCCCCTCTGGCAAGTACAAGGGGCTGGAGATTCTCCAGCAGGAACAGAATGACGGTCTGGGGATGCTCCAGTCTCTACCGGATGCGCAGCGGCACAAGGCGGTGCTGAACTTCTCCAAGACCGGGAACAACAACCTGGCCGAGGCGTTCAAGGACAACATCGTGCTCGACTTTGCGGGCGTGCCTGCGGCTGAACTGGACACGCCTCTGCGCCGGCGGCTGGTGGACCTGGTGCACCTCTACGTGAGCAACATGGACGAAGGCCACGCGCGGGTGAAAATGGACGAGGTCGTCCGCCACCTGGAAAAGACCTGGTTCGCATGGATTGGGGGCAGCGGCCCCGATAGCGTCTTCTATTACCGCATCCACAGCCCGGTGGTTCTCATCGAGTTCGATCACCAGCGCCCGGCGTTTCTGAAAAACGTGCCGCATCCCGAGCTGGCCAGCCGGCAGCACATCCACTGCGTGGTGCGCACGCCCAACGGCAATGATTACGGTAAGGACTTGCTGCGCCAGCACTATCTGGCGCACCCGCATAAAACCAGTGACCAGTGATGAGTGGCGAGTGGCCAGTGAGGAGAGGCACGCCATTGAAACGGGCGGGCGCGGGAGTGACGGGCCGGGACTGCACGCAGCCATTGTGAACGGGAGCCGCAGTGGGAGCGGAGGTTGACTCCCGATGGCGGCTCGTGATTAGCTCTGGCGCGAACGCCGGCAGGAAATCCTAAGTTCTGCTCCACCTGGAGGAACCTATGGCAGTCGCACGGGTAACGAAAATCACCGCGTCATCACCGAAGGGATTCAAAGAGGCAGTCGAGGAGGGCATGCACCGCGCGGCCAAGACGTTGCGCGGGATCACCGGGTTCGAGGTGACCTCGCTGAAGGGCAAGGTCGAGAAGGGAAAAATCGCCGAATACCGCGCAACCATGGAAGTCACCTTCATCCTGGACTAGCCGCGCGCCGGTTCACGCGCCTGTCTGACTGGACGCAACCGCGGGGGGTATGTTCCGCCTGCGAGGAGAGCGCTCGGCCGCGCGAATAGGGGAAAATCGATGAGAAGGCACTTCATTTGGGTGGCCGGCGCCGTGGCGCTCGCGACGATGGCGGCCGCGGCGCAGGACGCCGCGCTGAAAAGCCAGGTTGCATCTGTGTTTCCGGAAGCGCGCGCGCTGTACGTGGACCTGCATGAGCATCCGGAGCTTTCTTCGCACGAGACGCGGACGGCGGCGGTGCTTGCGGAAAGGCTGCGGGCGCTTGGATACGAGGTGACGGAGCACGTGGGCGGCACGGGCGTGGTCGCCATCCTGAAGAACGGGCCCGGGCCCACCGTGATGCTGCGCACGGAACTGGACGCGCTGCCGGTGGAAGAGAAGACTGGACTGCCTTACGCGAGCAAACTGCGCACAAAGAATGACAGCGGGGTGGAAGTGCCGGTGATGCACGCCTGCGGGCACGACGTGCACATGTCGTCGCTGTGGGGCACGGCGGCCATCCTGTCGCGCACGCGGGAGACCTGGCACGGGACCCTGATGCTGATCGCCCAGCCCGCGGAAGAAACCGTCGGCGGGGCGAAGGGCATGGTGGCAGACGGCCTGTTTACGCGCTTTCCGAAGCCGGACGTCGGCGTCGCCATGCACGACACGAACGCGCTGCCCGCCGGAGAAGCGGGAATCACGCCGGAATACGCGTTGAGCAACGCCGACTCCGTCCGCATTACCGTCTTCGGGAAGGGTGGCCATGGGGCCGCGCCGGAAACCACGGTCGATCCCATCGTCATCGCTGCGAGCATCGTGTTGCGGTTGCAGACCATCGTTTCGCGCGAAATCCATCCGGGCGATGCCGCGGTCATCACAGTGGGCTATCTGCAGTCCGGAACGAAGAACAACATCATCCCGGACCATGCGGTGATGGGGCTGACGGTGCGCTCCTACAAGACCGAGGTTCGCCGGCATCTCCTCGAGGCTATCGCGCGCATCGCCAAAGCAGAAGCCGAGGCCGGCGGCGCGGAGAAAATGCCGCTGGTGGAAACGCTCGAAAGCACGTCGGCTGTGTACAACGATCCGGTGCTGGCGCGTCATCTGCTGCCCGTGCTGGAGGCCGCGCTGGGGAAGGGAAATGTAAAGATCATGCCGCCGTGGATGGCGTCGGAGGACTACTCCGTGTATGTCGAGCAGGGCGTTCCGTCGTTCTACTTCATGCTGGGGGTGGCCGACCCGGGAAAATGGAAAGAGGCGCAGGCCACCGGAAATCCGCTGCCGTCAAACCACTCGCCGTTTTTTGCGCCGGACGCCGATCCGAGCCTTCGCGCCGGGATCGCTGCGGAGGTGGCCGTGCTGCGCGACCTGCTGAGGGGCAGCGCCACGGACGTGGGAAAGTTTACGGAACGCAAGACCGGCGGAAAGTAGTTCCGTGCGACCGTGCCACCGCGCCCCGGCGGCGGACGGTTTGCCTCTGCCCGGCCAGATAAATCCCCGTGCTATGATGCGAACGAGGAGGAAGTTCGCTCCGTGGGGAGCCGCCATTGACCGCTCGAATCCTGAAAGGCGCGGAGTTTCGCGACGAAATCTACGCGGAGCTGCGCGGCGAGATTGAAGCGCTGCGCGCTGCGGGAGTAACCCCGGGCCTGGCTGCGGTGCTCGTGGGAGAGAACCCTGCATCGCAGATTTACGTGCGCAATAAGATTGCCGCGTGCGAGCAATTGGGGATTTTCAGCGCGCAGTTCACGCCACCGGCGAGCACGACGACTGAGGAACTGCTTACTCTCGTGGCCGAACTGAATGGCCGCGACGATATCGACGGCATTCTCGTGCAACTGCCGTTGCCGCCCCAGGTGGACTCGAAACGGATACTGGAAATGGTCTCGCCGGAAAAAGACGTGGACGGGTTTCACCCCGTGAGCCTGGGCCGGTTGGTGACGGGCCGCCCGGGACTGGTGGCCTGCACGCCCGCTGGTTGCCTGGAGATTCTGCGGCGGAGCGGGATTCGCGCCGAGGGCGCGAACGCAGTGGTAATGGGGCGGAGCGACATCGTGGGCAAACCGATGGCGCTGCTGCTGATGCATGCCCACGCCACGGTGACGATTTGCCATTCGAAGACGCGCGCGTTACCCGAGATTGTGCGGCGAGCGGACATCGTGGTGGCCGCGATGGGCCGCGCGTGGATGGTCCAGCCGGACTGGGTTCGCCCCGGTGCGACGGTGATTGATGTGGGCACGAATCAAATCACCGACGCAAGAGAGGCGGAGCGGCTGTTCATGCAGCATCCCGAACGCCTCGAAGCGTTTCAGAAGAAGGGCTCGGCGCTGGTTGGCGACGTGCATCCTGGGGCGGCGGAAGTGGCAGGCGCCATCACGCCAGTGCCCGGCGGCGTGGGACTGCTGACCATCGCCATGCTCATGTCCAACACGGTGAAGGCGGCCCGCCTCCGGCGGGGCGCGGGACGCACGGCCGGCACGCCGGCGGCGGCCGGGGCTGTTCGTTCCTGAGATGGGCCTGATGCTGCGAGTAGGGCTGACCGGCGGAATTGCCAGCGGGAAAAGTACCGTCGCTGCCCGAATGCGCGAACTCGGGCTCACCGTGTTGAATGCGGACCTGCTGGCGCACCGGCTGATGGAACCCGGCCAGCCCGCCTATGAAGACGTGGTGCATGAATTCGGCCGGGACGTGCTGGCGGCCGACGGCACCGTGGACCGCAAAAAGCTGGGCGACATCGTGTTCCGCGATCCCGCGCGGCGCGAGCGCCTGAACCGCATCGTGCATCCGCGCGTGATGGAAGCGCGTGAGGAACAATTGAAGCAAATGGAACGAGAGAACCCGCGCGGGCTGGCCATCGTCGAAGCGGCCTTGCTAGTCGAAGCGGGGTATTACAAAAAGCTCGACCGGCTCATTGTGTGTTCGTGCCGGCCGGAACAGCAGATGGAGCGGCTGCGCGCCCGCGGGCTGAGCGAGGAAGAAGCCCGGCAACGCATCGCATCGCAGTTGCCCCTGGAGGAGAAGCTGCGGCTGGCGGACGATGTGGTCGATTGTTCGGGAACAATCGAGCAGGCATTGCGGCAGACGGACGAACTCGTCGAGCGGTTGCGGAAGCAGGCCGCGCAGCAAGGCGCTACACTGGCAAAAGAGAAATGACCACGGCGGCAAGAAGCACGCGTATGTTCCTGGCGGGAGTTGTGCTGGGCGGGCTGGCGTTCTGGGCCGGGACGCACTGGGGCCAGCCGGGGCCGGCCGTGGTGAAGGCGCTTCCCGGGCCGGTGGAGACCGGAACGCAGTCCAGCGGGCCGCTGACGAGCGACGAGCAGGTGAACATCCGGATTTACAAGCAGGCGTCGCCGGCGGTGGCCAACATCATCACGCGCACGGTGGAATACGACTTCTTTTTCAACGCCGTGCCGGTGGAGGGCGCGGGTTCCGGATTCGTGATCGATCCGAAGGGTTACATCCTGACGAATTACCACGTGGTGGCCGATGCGGAAAAAATCGAAGTGCTGCTCGGCGACCAGCAGGCACAGTCGCGATATGCGGCGAAGCTGGTGGGCGCGGACCAGCGCAACGACGTGGCGCTGCTCAAAATCGATCCGAAGGGCGCGCACCTCCCCGTGCTGCCGCTGGGAGATTCGAGCGCGCTCCAGGTGGGCCAGAAAGTGCTGGCCATCGGCAACCCGTTCGGGTTTCAAAGCACTTTGACCACCGGCGTGGTGAGCGCGCTGGGGCGGACCGTGCAGACCGGCCAGAACACGTTTATCGAGGATGCCATCCAGACCGACGCCTCGATCAACCGCGGAAATTCGGGCGGGCCGCTGCTGGACACGCGCGGGCAGGTAATTGGCATCAACAGCGCGATTTATTCGCCCACGGGGACCGCGGCGGGCGTGGGCTTTGCGATTCCCATCAATCTGGCGAAGCGCATCGCGCACGATTTAATTACGGAAGGGCGCGTGCGCCGCGCAACCCTGGGCGTCGAGGTGACGCCGCTGTTCGAAGACCTGGCGAATTATCTGAAATTTCCCGTAAAGCAGGGGCTGCTCATCGAACGTGTTGTGCCGGGCGGGCCGGCGGCGCAGGCCGGGCTGCGCGGAGGCAATTCGCCGGTGACGGACGGGTTGCGGCGCTACATGACCGGCGGCGACCTGATCGTTTCCGTGGACGGCAAACCCGTCGCGACCCAACTCGATATGAATCTGGCGCTGAATCGGAAACGCCCGGGCGACACGATTCAGATGGAGATTTATCGCGGGCAACAGAAGATGGAGCTGCGCGTAACGCTGGGAGAAGCGTAGCGTCGGCGTCTCGCCGGCTCACTTTCCCCGGGCGCCAGAATAAAGCATCGCGGGGAGGAGGCGGTTCACGCGTTCCACTCCGCGCGCATGCGGTCGCGTCCGGCGGCCGTGAGCTGCCACCAGCCCTGTGCCGCGTCGCGGACGCGTTCGAGCGCCCGCTGCATTTCCGCGTGCTTCGCTTCCAACTCCTCGCGCCCGGCATCCGCGGCAACGTAAATCGGCGGGTGAAAGAGCATGACGCAGCGGGAGAACGGCCGCGGAAATTGGAAGAGGTCCCACGTGTTCCGCAGGGTCCAGGCGGACTCGGCGCCGACGTGAAAAGGAATGATGGGGCAGCCGGATTTTCGCGCGAGCATGGCCGGGCCGGGTTTGGCGACGTAGCGCGGGCCTCGCGGGCCGTCGATCGTGAATCCCGCGTCCACGCCCTCGGCCAGCCGGCGGGCCATCACGGCGAGGCCGCGCAAACCGCCGCGCGTGGAACTGCCCTGCGCGGTGCCGAAACCCAGACGTTCGATGACGCGGCGCGTCCACTGGCCGTCGAAATTCGTGCTGTTTAGCACCACGACGCCGCGATGGCGTCCCCACCACAGCACCGGAATGATGCATTGGTGCCAGAAAGGCCAGATGACGCGCAGGCCGCGCGCATAGACGCGTTCTGCATGCTGCCAGCCCAGAATCTCATAGCGCAGCGTCGGCCCTATCGTGCGGACGATGGAATAGACCGTGCCGGCGATGAGCGGAATCTGCGCGCGCCGCCAGGCGGAAAGCTGGGGCATGCCGGTGTCGAAATGGACGTTTGAGGAAGCGACGTAGCGAGCGGCTGCCGCAGCGTCGTCCGCCGTGGAAGCGGGCGCCTCGGCAGCGGACTGCGTCTCGGGCGGCGATTTCGTCTTCTGGGCGTGTTCCATTGCATATAGTATAGGGGAACTGCGCGCGCATCCCGATGCTGACCCATTGCATTCGCACCGCCGTCCGGCCCGCGCCGGCCGCGACGCTGTGCCGCACAGCCTGCTTCGTGCTGGCTCTCTGGGCGCTGGCGGTGCTGTGCGCCCCGCGCGCGCGCGCGCAGGGCCCCGACGCTCCGATAGGCCGCATAGACGGCGACGACATCTCCGTGCGAGGCGAGGTGCACGTAGTAAACGAGAATGGCCGCTCGTACACTTCGCTCGCCAGCGGAAGCCAGGTGACGGTGCGCTCGGGACGCGCGCGCATCGAGCTGGCCGCAGGCGGGGGCGAGATCGGCATTTGCGGGCCCGCGCGATTTTCTCTGGTGCGCGCGGGAGCCAGCCTCACACTGGCGCTCGACTATGGACGCGTGCGCGCACGCGTCGCCGATCCGGCGAACCTGCGCATTTACACGCCGCAGGTTGCGGCGAGTCCGGTTGCTGCGGCGGGCTTCGCAGACGATCTGAGCGTGGGTTTGGAAGAAAGCGGAAAGATGTGCGTCCACGCGGCCATCGGGGCGCTGCGGCTGGAGCCGCAGTTTGGCGGGGAGAGCATCGTGGTGCCGCAGGGGATGGAGGCGACGCTGCGGGACGGCCAACTGGCGGGCCTCGCGGAGAAGGGACAGGGCTGCGCCTGCGACGCCCTGGAGTCGCGGCGCGCCACGCCGGCCATGCCCGCAACTGCCGCTGCGCGCATCCCCATTGGCTCGGGCGAGGCCCCGGGCGGGCAGCCGGCTTCGCAGAGCGAAGAGAAGAAGACGGCTGAACCGGCGCCTTCGGCTCCGGGCGAGCAGCCTATCTGGAAAGTCACGATGCCGCCGCTGACCTACAACGCCGGCGATGAAAAATCCGCCGCGCCCGCGAAGGGTGCGAGCCTGCCGCCGCCCAGTCCGCAGATGGCGATGCTGTTCCGCGAAGTGTACGTCGAGCCGGTGATCGTGTGGCGCGGCGAGGTGGAAGCGCCGGGAAAGGAAGCGCCCGCTGCTGCGAAAAGCGCTCCAGCGAAGGAGAACGCTGCCGAGCAGCCGGCGAAAAAACCTTCGTTTGGCGCGCGGGTGGCGAATTTTTTCCGGCGGCTCTTCGGAGGAAAATCGAAGGCGCAGCCACAGTCGGCGGCGAATGAGTCGCGGCCGGAAGCGGCGGCCGGGAGCTCGATCGCTCCAACCTACGTGCCTTCGTAGTTCGGCCCGCCGCCGCCCGCCGATGAGACCCAGGCAATGATCTGCAAGGGCTGACCAAATCGCAGGTGTTCCAGTGGACCATCCGGAGCAAGCCGGCGGACTGCCCGCAAGGCGAGAGCGAGCGGGATCAGACTCCACGCTGCACGGCCCGAAAGTGGACCGCCGAGTGTACAATGCCGTGTGACTGGCGGGCTAAAACGAAACTTTTGTTCAAATTCATGAGCTCGGATTCCGGGCAATAAGATAAGGGAAATCGAGTGGACACCTTCCTGCGCACTGCGTGCATCCTGCTCCTCTCCGTCGGCATCTCGCAAGTCTTGCTGATTACCCTCTCAGCAGTGAGCGTGTGGCTCTTCTGGAGGACGCTCAATCGGCGGCTGTTTACGCAATTCCCCAAGCCCTGGAAGATTCCCGCCGGCCGGCTCGGGACGCGTCTTTGGCAAACGTTTGTGGAAGTCTTCCTGCAGTACCGCGTCATGCGCGACCGGCCCATCGCGGGAATTCTCCACGCCGTAGTGCTGTGGGGATTCTTGGCTTTTGCATGGGTCAGTGCGCGACACTTTGCCGCCGGCATCCGGGGGCTCGACCATGTAGTAGAAGACCGGAGCTGGTACGGAGCATTTGTCGCCGCATGGGCTTTTGCGGTGTTCGTGGCCATCGCTGGTTTGGCGTTCCGGCGGTTTGTGCTAAGACCCAAAGCGCTGGGCGAATTGTCTGCGACCTCGGGCCTCGTCTCCTTCCTGATCGCCGTGCTCATGGTGACCTATCTGCTCGGCTGGAGGGCATTTCCTATCGGCGGCACGGCCTGGAAGATCAACTGGTGGACTCATACGCTGGCGTTCCTTGGCTTGCTGGTGGTCATTCCCCAGTCGAAGCATCTGCACCTGGTGCTGGCCCCCTTTGCGATTTTCTTCCGTCCGGAAAGAACCAGCGGCGTCCGCGCTCTCCGGGACGATGGCGAGGACCTGGGGATGGTGCGGTTCAAGGACTTGAGCTGGAAGGACGTGCTGGACGTGAACGCGTGTGTGGAGTGCGGGCGCTGCACACAGTTTTGCCCGGCAAACCTTACCGGCGGGTCCCTGAGCCCAAAAGACATCATCCTGAACATGCAGCACGGAATGCTTCATGGCGGCGATTTGATCGCGGGAACACCGGCGGAGAAGAGCCAGGGCGCGGCCTGGATTTCGGAAGACGATCTCTTCCAGTGCTTGTCTTGCGGTGCCTGCGAGTACGTATGTCCGGTGGGCATCGAACACGTCGGAAGCAAAATCCTGGACCTGCGACGCGGGCTGGTAAGCGAAGGGCGAGTCTCGAATGAAAAGCTCGTGCAACTTCTTACCACCATGGAGCGCGCGCCGCACAATCCCTGGGGAATCGCACAAGACACACGGCAGAAGCTGGTCGCGTCCGGGGGATTCCCCATCTTCGACGGCAGCCAGGAGTGGCTCTTCTGGCTGGGATGCGGTTTGAGTTTCGATCCCCACGGACAGGCGGTCGCGTCCGCCATGAAGCAGATTCTCGATGCTGCCGGCATTTCCTGGGGCGTGCTCCCGCGGGAAACCTGCTGCGGAGAGCCTGCGCGGCGCGCCGGGAATGAATACCTCTATTCGCAGCTCGCGGAGAAGCTGGTGGAAACGTTCAGCAAACAGCGCGTGAGAAACATCCTATGCTGCGATCCGCACTGCACCACCATGCTGGACAAGGACTATCGCCAAATTGCTTCCTATGCGGAGCTGGGTATCCGTGTGGCGCACCATTCCGAACTGATTGTGGGACTCCTGCCCAAACTTCCGCTCCAGCGGTCCGCCGGGTCCGTCACCTACCACGACCCGTGCTATCTCGCCCGGGGCCGCGGCATCACCCAGGCGCCCCGGCAAATCCTGAGCGAATGCGGGATTTCGCTCACGGAAACGCAACACCACGGGGAAAACACATTCTGCTGCGGAGCCGGCGGGGCACAGCTTTTCATCGCGGATGACCGCCGCAGCGAATCCACGGAACGTGTCAACCAACGACGATTCGCCCAGCTCGCGGAAACAAAGGCGTCCACCATTGCAGTGGCGTGCCCTTACTGCCCCATCATGCTTCGCGACGCCGCAGGCCATGCGAAGCGCGATGATATTGAGATTCTTGATCTGGCGGAAATTGTGGCCAGGCGTTTACCCGAGGTGGCAGGCGGCAAGAACGGCGCGAAGGTTCATTGAGGACGTCACTTTCGATCCAGGATTATTCCCGAAAGCCGGTGCGCACAGGACAGCTCCGCCGTTCACGCGCCGACAATCAGCACATTCGGTTCGTGTGTTTCCCGCTGTGGGGGCGCAGCGACATTCCGGCAGAACATCTGATTCAGGCTTGGGTATCAGCGGAGGCGCTGGAATTCATCCAGCGTTACTCCAAGTTGATTAAGGATCCTGAAGAAGAGAGGAGGCCCGATTTCCCGGTTGCCGTGGATGGGTATGGTCGTCATGCGACCATCCGCGTGCTCCCACTGCTCATGGCTGCCTTTCTGGCCAGTTCTGGCAAACTCGAGGATTCGCGCGACGCGCTGAAAATCACGAGCCTTTGCGCTAGGCATTCACGATTTGGGTCGTATCCGCAGGAAGCGGGAGCCCCCTTCTGCGATACGCCTCCTCGGTCATTTCAAAAACCAAGCGCAATTCGGCGAGAGCTTGTTCCTGGGTGGGCATGAGTGCATAGCAGGCCTGAAGAGAAGGAATCTCAGCAACCCACCAGCCGTCGTCCTGCCGGTAGAGAACGACCTTGTAGTCCTCGTACTTCATGGCCTTTCGCTTATTATATCTCAGCGGACACTTAGGGAGACTGAATTATGCCCATGAAGAACCCACCGCACCCAGGGGGCGTCGTATTGCGCCAGTGCATTGAGCCTTCGGGGCTGACCATTACGCGGGCCGCCGCAGCGCTCGGTGTCACCCGGACGACGCTCTCGGAACTGGTCAATGAGAAGCGAGGGATCTCTCCGGAGATGGCCGTACGGCTCTCCCAGGTGTTCGGCGGCAGCGCCCAGAGTTGGCTGACGCAACAGGCACACTACGACCTCGCACAGGTTCCGGCGGGCCGGATTAAACTCAGACGACTGCGTGTCGCCTAACGGGAACTACCTCTGGTGTGCTGACGCTCTGTTCTGGCTCAAAAATTACCGCAGGAACGGCCTACTTGGACCTGGCGAGTTCCTCGGTAAGAGCGGGAACGATTTCGAAGAGGTCGCCGACGATGCCGTAATCGGCGACTTCGAAAATCGGGGCATTGGCGTCCTTGTTGATAGCGACAATAGTGCGCGAGCCTTTCATCCCCACTACGTGCTGGATGGCGCCGCTGATTCCGATGGCCATGTATAACTTCGGGGCCACGGTCTGCCCCGAGCTGCCGATCTGGCGCTCCATGGGCAGCCAGCCTTCATCGCAGATGGGGCGCGAGGCCGCGATTTCGCCGCCGATGGCTGCGGCCAGCTTTTCCACGAGCGGGATGTTCGTGGGCTCTTTGATCCCGCGGCCGATGGCCACGATGATGGGCGCCTGGGTGAGGTCCACGGCCTGCTTGGCCTGTCGGAAGAGTTCGAGCGGCTTGGTGCGAATCTGCTCGGGCTTCAAATCCACAGTGGCTGAACGCACCGTGGCCCCGCTTCCCGCTTCCACCTGGTCCCCGCGAAAGCAGCCTGCCTGGAAGCTGGCGAACCACGGCGCGTCGCCCTGGAAGACCACGTCGGCAGCCGTCTTGCCCTGGAACATCTGGCGCACGAAGACGAGCCGGCCGTTCTCGTGGCGCAGCGCGACGCAGTCGGCAATCATGCCCCGGCCGAGCGACGCGGCCAGCTTGGGCGCGAAATCGCGCACCTGATAGGTGTGCGGAAAGAACACGAAATCGGGCTTCGCATCGCCGATCACCTGCCGCAGCGCCACGGTGTAGCCGTCCGGCGTGTATTTCTCCAGCAGGCCGTGCTCGACGGCGAGAACTTCGGACAGTTTGAATCCGGCCAACTCCTTGGCCAGCGCGCCCACTCCTTTGCCGATGACGGCGGCGGTGATATTCGCGCCGGTATCGCGCGCGGCCTGCTGGGCGGCGGCCAGCGCTTCGAAGCTGGCGCGATTCCATTGCCCTTCGCGTTGTTCGGTGACGGCCAGGATTTTCATTTAGATCACCCGCGCTTCGTGCTTCAGCTTCTCGACCAGTTTCGCGGCGGCTTCTTTGGCCGTGCCGGTGAGGAGTTCGGTTTTCTTGGTCTTCTTCGGAACATAAATGCGCTCGATGCGCTGGGTGGGCGTCACGGTGACTCCGAGGTCGGCGCGTGTCAATGTTGCGATTTCCTTCTTCTTCGCCGCCATGATGCCTTTGAGCGTGGCGTATCGCGGTTTATTGATGCCGCTCTGGATGGACAGCACTGCGGGAAGCGGCAATTCCACCCACT
This sequence comes from uncultured Acidobacteriaceae bacterium, assembly GCA_963773835.1. Taxonomy (GTDB): domain Bacteria; phylum Acidobacteriota; class Terriglobia; order Acidiferrales; family UBA7541; genus JOPF136. The sequence goes on along the minus strand of CAVZCQ010000002.1, from coordinate 271,523 downwards.
GGAACCATCCTGCTTCGAGCTCGCGCTTCACCTTCAACCTGCCGTCGGCCGCGTCAATCTGCATGATGATGGTGGCGTGGGGCAGGCCCAGCAGCTCGGCCAGCAGCACGCCCGTCTGTCCGAATCCATGGTCGTCGCTCTGCAGGCCGGTGAGCACCAGGTCGAACTTCCCGCGTTGGATGGCAGCGGCCAGGCACTTGGCGGAGCCTAGCGGGTCGAGCTCGTAAAACTTGTCATCGGAGACGTGCACGCCGCGCTCCGCGCCCTTGGCGAGCGCCTCCTTGATGGCCTGCTTGGAGCGCTCCGGGCCCAGCGAGAGAGCAACGACTTCGCCTCCGTGTTTTTCCTTCAGCCGCAGCGCCTCTTCGAGAGCGTAGCCGTCCGGCTCGTTCAGCTCGAAGCCGATATCGGTCTCGCGGATCCACGCGGAGCCTTCAGGAATGGCGAGAGGCGCGTCCTTGGCGGGCACTTGCTTTACGCACACGACAATGTTCACGCGGTCCTCCTCAACGATGAAAGACGGAATGGGAACGGTATTCTACGATGCGCAGAGTGGAAAGTCTTGTGGATGCCTCGAAAGAAGGAAAAAACGCCGGCTGGAAGCCGGCGCTACCCCTCCCAGCGCTTGAACAGCAGGCAGGCGTTGGTGCCGCCAAAGCCGAAAGAATTGGAGAGCGCGTAGTGCACCGAAGCCTTTCGCGCGTGCAGCGGCACATAGTCCAGATCGCATTCGGGATCCGGGTTTTCCAGGTTGATGGTGGGCGGGAGCACCTGGTCGCGCAGAGCGAGTATCGAGATGCCCGCTTCGAGGCCTCCCGCGCCGCCCAGCAGGTGCCCGGTCATGGACTTGGTGGAGCTGACCGGCACGGATTTGGCGCGGTCGCCGAACAGGCGCTTCATCGCGCAGGTTTCGATGGCGTCGCCGAGGGGCGTGGAGGTGCCGTGCGCGTTCACGTAGCCGACGGCATCGGGGGTGACTCCGGCGTCCGCCAGCGCGCGCTTCATCACGCGATAGGCGCCATCGCCGCCTTCGGCGGGCTGTGTGATGTGATAGGCGTCGCCGGTCATCCCGTAGCCGACGATTTCGGCCAGGATGGGCGCGCCGCGGCGGCGGGCGAATTCCAGCTCCTCGAGGATCAGGATGCCCGCGCCCTCGCCGATCACAAAGCCGTCGCGCTGCGCGTCAAACGGCCGGCTGGCGCGCGTGGGTTCGTCGTTGCGGGTGGACAGGGCGCGCGCGGCGGCGAATCCGCCCACGCTGAGCGGCGTGATGGCGGCTTCGGAGCCGCCGCAGATCATGGCATCCGCGTCGCCCCGCTCGATAATCCGGTAGGCATCGCCGATGGCGTGCGCGGAGGCGGAGCAGGCCGTAGCCGTCGCGGAGTTGGGCCCGCGGGCGCCGTATTTGATGGAGACATGGCCGGCGGCCAGGTTGACGATCGTCGCGGGAATGAAGAACGGGGAGATCTTGCCCGGCCCGCCCTGCATCAGCTTGGTGTGTTCGCGTTCGATCACGTCGAAACCGCCGATGCCGGAAGCGATGAACACGCCCACCTGCTCGGAGTTTTCCGGCGTGACCTCCAGACCGGACATCTTCATGGCGCAGTGCGCCCCGGCCATGGCGAACTGGATGAAGCGGCCCATCTTCTTGACTTCTTTTTTCTCCACCCAGTTGAGGGGATCGAAGCCGCGCACTTCGCCGGCGATGCGCGCGTCATGTCCGGTGGTGTCGAACAGGGTGATGGGGCCGATGCCGCTCTGGCCGGCGAGGATGTTCTTCCACACCTCTTCAGTGCCGATGCCGCATCCGCACAGCAGACCCAGACCGGTGACCACGACTCTGCGATTCAATGTTGGGGTGCTCTCCTTCGAGTTTGACGCCGGGAGGGCTCCAGAGGCTACTTTTTGGCTGCGTGCTTCTCGACGTAGTCGATGGCGTCTTTGACCGTGGTGATTTTTTCCGCGTCCTCGTCGGGGATTTCGATCCCGAAGGCCTCCTCGAGGGCCATCACCAGTTCCACCTGGTCCAGCGAGTCCGCTCCCAGGTCGTCCACAAAATGCGCCGTGGGCGTCACTTCTTCCTCGGAGACGCCGAGCTGCTCGACGATAATCTGCTTCACGCGCTCTTCAGTGCTGGCCATTCACCTGTCCTCCCCTGTGCGCCTCCGGCTGCGGCCGGAAATCCTAGTCGGATGCCTCCCTGAAAGCGCCAAAGCATTGTATTCACTGCTCTCGAAGAGGTCAACCGGACGCCAAGGCCGGGGGATACCCCCCACCCTCCCGTCTCCCCAGGGAAAAGGGAGCGCGATATCCTCTGCAAGAGCGGTAAAAGGCCATGGGAATTAACAGAGTGTAGGGCGATCCGCGAGCCGGCCAGCGGCGCGAGTAGTACGACGGTACTATCCGCATATCTATACGCCCTAGAATTCCCACAGAATTTACTTGACATAGCTGTAGCCAGAGCCTACCGTTCGTGCCCATCCAGCCGCAGGAGGTTTCGCTATGCGGACCCACCTTGTTGTTGCCCTTGGGTTTTCCCTTTCCCTCGCCGCAACCCTGGCCCAGGCCCAGTCCGGACCCGCCTTTGTCAGAGACCACGTATATGGTCCGGGCGGCCGCGTCGTGATGACCGCGGAGCCGGACACTTACGCGCCCAGCACGCCCCCAAATGTGACTGCCTGGTTCACCCCGAGCATTTGTGAGATCGACATTACTTGGAACGCGTCCACGGATATCGGATCGGGAGTATCCGGTTACAACGTCTATCGCGATTCGACGTACCTTGGAAACACAAACGGCACGGACTGGCAGGATACGAGCATGACGCCTCCCGGGACTTACAGATACCACGTCTACGCCTACGACGTGGCTGGAAACCTTAGCAATGCCGGCACCGGTTCCGTAACAGCTGGTAGATGCCTGCATAGCATGTCGCTCCCTCCCAAACCCTCCCGGCCGGCCGGTCCCGCGGCGGCAAAGGAAGCGAGATCCGGCCTCCTGGCATATCTTCGCTCGCTTCAGGACCAGGGAAAGTTGTCGCTCGTACGTCCCGGTTTTGCCGCGGCAGGGCGCGGGCCGCTGGGTCCCGCCGACGCGAACCGGGAGTGTACCCAGCCGCCGGATTCGGCTGCGCTGGTAAGCGCCGGTCGAGCAGCGATCCGGCCGTCGCGATGCGGCACTGGTTCGTCCGCGGGAGGCTCGCGATGAACCGCAAAACGATCCCGTTGGCATTTGTATTGTCTTGGGGCTTCGTTTTCGTAATCGCACGGCTCATGTCTGCCAGCCCTGGAGTGGGCACAAACGCGGACCCGCCTCGACCGGCCCGCGGCGCCGTCACGGGAGTTGCTTGGCCGGGTGTCCCCATCCCTGCCCCGCGCGGGCGCATCCATTTGCCGCGGTTTTTTCCATCATTTTCCCCGCCCTCGTCGGTCCCATACACCGCTGCCGCTTACGCGGCCAGGGCCAGCCGGACAAACTCGACCGGCTCGTCGGCCCTCGCTTCCTACGCCAGCCCGGCGTCCTGCCCCGTCAAGGTAGACCTGTTCAGCCAAAACGTCAGCTACACGGTGCCGGTGTTATCGCTTCCGGGGCGCGCGGGACTGGGCCTCAACCTCGCGCTGGCATACAACTCAAAGGTGTGGGTGCTGAGCGGGACGACCATGTACTTTAACGGGGACAGCGGCTGGCCCGCCCCCGGCTGGCGGCTGGGCTTCGGGCGCGTGGACGGCGTTTACTCGGGCCCTGACGGCTACAACCACTACTATTACCTCGACCCCATGGGCAGCGTGCACGACCTGCGCTACAGCAGTGGCGACGGCCTGTATGAGAGCACGGATTCAACCTACTTCGATTTCAACGATTCGACCGGAGTTCTGCGCGACCGCAACGGCACGCAGACGACCTTCGCCTTAGTCGGCGGCACGGGCGGCTACGTCCTACCCACCCAGATCAAGGACCGCAACGGGAACTACCTCACCATCAATTATTCCGGGACGGCTCAGCAGATTTCCTCCGTCGTGGACACGCTCGGCCGCACCACCAGCTTCAGCTACAACGGCGACGGCACCCTCGCCAGCATCAGCAAGAGCGGCTTCGGCGGCGCGGCCCGCACCTGGAGCCTTGGCTATTCGACGCTCACGCTCAGCTACAGCTTTGCCTCTTCTCTCACCGTCAATGGCCCGTCCAGCGGATCGCACGTAACCGTGCTCTCCTCCATCACCTACCCGAACGGCACAAAGACCACGTTCTCCTACAACGGCTACGCGCAACTCACCGAAGCCGATCTGCTCTCCAGCAACGGGTCACTTCGAGCCAAATACCTGGTCGGCTGGCAGTCCGCGCCGGGCGGTGGATGGGCCGCTTCGCCCACGCCTTCGCAGGTGGGCAACTACGACGGCACGAACACGAATTACTGGACGCTCTCGTTTGGCACCTACACCACAACCGTCACCGATCCCACCAGCATTCCCCGCACAACAACCTTCCAGGAGACAGGCGGATGGGACGACGGCCTTCCAAACCAAACTCAGATCGGCTCACCCGTGTTGCTGACCACCGCGAATACGTGGGGCAACGATGGCAATTCCATCAACCCCCGGCTCACCGCTGTCACCACCACCTTGAACGACACCAACCAGCAGTCCCAGGTCCAAATCTCCTACACGAGCTACGGGAATCCCAATCAGGTGCAGGAGTACGATTACGGGAGCGGCGCGCCGGGCTCGCTCCTGCGCACCACGGCCACGGCCTACCTGACAAGTTCGAGCTACGCGTCCCTCCACATCCTGAGCCTGCCCTCGACAGTCATCGTTTACGACGGCGGCGGAACCGCGAAATCGAACACGGCATTCACTTACGACAGCGCTTCGCTCGTTTCCGCGACCGGCGCCTCGAACCACGACGACACAAACTACGGAACAGGATTCACCTATCGCGGCCTGGTGACCACGACCACCCAGTACACGGACCCGGTCACGCCCGCGGGGCCGATCAGCCACAGCCGTACATTCGACGTGCTCGGCAATCTGCGAACGGAGACCGCCGATTGTTGTGTACAGGAACAATATAATTTTTCTTCGACTACCCAGTACTCCCAGCCGGATAGCGTGGTACGCGGGTCGGGAACTACGCTCACCACGAGCGCGACCTATGATTCCTACACGAGCCTGCGCGCGAGCTCCACGGATGAGAATAACCAGACGACCAGCTATAATTTCGACGTGATGGACAGGCTGACCTCAACGACGCGGCCGGACAACACAGTCCTTTCCGTCTCCTTCGATGACGCCTCCGCCAACCCCGGCATGACCGAGACGACGCCCATCACTTCCTCGACGAGCGAAAAAGTCATCACCACTTCGGATGGGTTGGGGCGCAAAATTCGCGTGACGATTGAGGACGCTTCCAGCACCGTTTTCTCGAAGGTCGACACGCAGTACGACTGTTGGGGCCGCGTTGCGCAGGTCAGCATGCCCTACACAGGCAGCAGCCCTTCCTACTGGACGCAGAGGCAGTACGACGCCCTCGGGCGGGCGACCAAGCAAATCCCCCCAGACGGCTCTGGATCCTCCAACAATGTCAGCTTCGCCTTCGCTGGCAACAAAGTGACGAAGACGGACTATACGGGGGCGCAGCGGCGCTACGTTGTGGACGCTCTAGGACGAATTACCGAGACGGACGAGCCGGATCCGTCGAACGGCAATTCCCTGACGCTTGTCACTACCTTCGGTTACGACCCTGCCGGCAACACCGTTCAAATCGTCCAGGGCGCTCAGACGCGGTCGTTCGACTTCGACGGTCTCGGCCGGAAGACGAGCGAGGCAACGCCCGAAGCCGGGACGGTGAGCTACGTCTATAACAATTACAGCCTGTTGGCGCAGCGCACCGACGCTCGCGGCGTCATCACGAACTACTCCTTTGACGGGCTGAATCGGACATACCAAGTCAGCTACAATGTCGGTTCGACCGGGGTCCCTGCGACCCCCACGGTGACCTATACGTACGGAACCACTCCGTCGTCTTACAATAACGGCCGCCTCATCACCATGAGCGACGGATTGGGGAACGAGAATTATTCCTACGACCAGTTGGGGCGCAGAACGCAAACGCAGAGAGTGATTTATAATGTGACGTATACGATCTCTTATACTTTTGACCTCAACGGTGACGTCGTCACCATGACGTATCCCTCCGGGCGCGTGCTCAAGAACACTCGCGACACAATCGGACGGCTGCAAGCCATCCAAAACAACTCGACCTCGGCCAACTACTTGACGAGCGCAGCCTACAACGCGGCCGACCAAGTGACCGGCTTCACTTTCGGTAACAACGTCGCCGCTAGCTTCAGCTATACCGCTCAGCGCAGCCAGCCCAGTTCGGCCAGTTACACGCAAGGAAGCACGACGGTATTCGGCTTGTCGTTTTCGTACACGCAAAACGGGGGCAACAACGGCCAGATCACAAGCATCACAGACAGCGTGGACTCCGGCCGCAATGCCGCGTACACCTTCGACGCTCTCCACCGGCTCACGGCAGCCTCGACCACCGGTTCAACCAATTATCCCGCTTGGGGACTGTCCTGGACTTATGACCGCTTCGGGAACCGCACGGCCCAGACAGCCACGGCCGGATCCCCTCCCGCCAATTCCACCCCGGTCAACTCAGCCAACCAGGTCACCGGCATCGGCTCGTCGAGCTTTACTTACGACGCAAACGGAAATCTAATCCAAGACGATAGCTACCAGTATGCATATGATGCTGAGAATCGGCTTGTCCAGGTCCAGGTAAAGAACGGGGGCTCGGTGCTTGCGACCTACGGCTACGATGGAGGCGGCAACCGCTGTGTCAAGGTCGTTGTTGGCGGCGCGTCCCCCAACCGGATTTTCTTCATTTATGATGGAGGCGAACTTCTAAGTGAGTTCGCAGACAACTCCACGGCGACGTACACCTCGGGAACTACGCCGGGGCAGGCGCCGTCCGACAGCGTGTCCACACTGCTCTACCAGCATCAGGACCAGTTGGTGACGCGCGAGGCGACGGACAATTTCGGCAACGTGGCCTATCAGCGCGGCAACTATCCGTATGGAGACATGTGGTATGACACCGGCACAGCCTCGCTGAGTGTCAAGCGGAAGTTCACCAGCTACCAGATGGAGCCGGAACTCTCCGGCTCACTGAACAACGCGATCGCGCGCGAGCATTCGGCTCGCCTCGGCCGATTTCATTTGCCGGACCCGGTCCATAGAGTCCGCAGCCGCGATCCTCAGGCGCTAAATCGCTACAGCTATGTCCAGAATGACCCCGTGAACTTCATTGATCCTGAGGGCAGATTCCTGGTCGCGGTCTGCACACCGGCCGGCGGCTGTTTCCAGCCCTGCTGGGGCGACTGGGATAACCCGGAGAACCCCGACTGCGGCGGCCCCTTTATAATTCTACCTCCGCCCCTTCCGCCGCCCCCGCCTTCGACCTGCACAGTGCCTTTATATCGAGCGACCTGCGCGGTCCTGTCTAAACAGCACGCAACACTCGACTGCCAGTGGGGAGGACCAAACACGTGCTGCAATCCGACAAAAAAGGGCGGGTCGGACTATCTCAACAACGGCCCATACTCTTGTGATGCGAAAAACTGCGTGACCTTCACCATCGGAAGAACGCATTTCACCCAGTGTTGCTGTAGCGGTCTCGAGGTCGAGAGTAATTGCGGCACCATATTAAGTAAGCGCATCTGTGGGAGCAGTGTGACCCATTGAGGAGCAGACGCAATGGGAATCCTGGGCACATCGCTATCAAGATTGGTCGGATCAACCCTCCTCCTCGTTTCGAGTTCTTCCCATGGCGGGCAGAGCTACGACCTCATCGTACCAATGACGGACATCAGTAGTCCGCACAGCCCTATCAAGGCTTCGGGACAAGCCTCGTTTCACCAGGATCTGTCACCCGACAGCGTGAAGACGCAATGCAAGATAAAAGTTCAACTCCTAAACGCATCGAATAAAAGCATTCTAGCGTACGAGGTATCGGTCGTCGCCGTGCCAGACTATGGCGGAGGCATAGGCCTCACGTCGCAGGCCGACTACTTCTTCCGGCCTGAGCAGGAGCTAGGACCTGGGGCGCAGCAATCATTGGATGAGCCTACGCCGAATTGGAGCGTGACTTCGCGTAAGGAAGGGTCGAAACCGGCGACTCCGAAAGCCACTTTCCAAGTGATTTTCGTCCAATTTGCCGACGGCTCCAAATTTGGCGCTAGCCCGTGGGGAGCCGCTTTGTCCACGGTCCGCAAGCAGACGACCGAGCAATTGGAATTGGTCTTGGAAGCGTTTCGGAGTTCGGGAGACGAAGGTTTGAGGCTAGCCCTAGCTAAGGCGCGTGCGCGGCTGGACAATCCAGCGTTCACGAACGAGGTCCTTGACGACATCAAGGAAACTCTGGAAGCCAACGGCCCGAAGGCAGCAACGGCGGAAATCACGCGAATGTTGGACACTGCGCAAAGACGAAAATCCGTCATGTAGCCAGCCTCCGTCCTATTCGATGAGCACCAGGACCAATTGATGACGCGCGAAGCGACGGATAATTTCGGCAACGTGGCCTATCAGCGCGGCAACTATCCGTATGGAGACATGTGGTATGACACCGGCACAGCCTCGCTGAGTGTGAAGCGGAAGTTCACCAGCTACCAGATGGAGCCGGAACTCTCCGGGTCACTAAACGACGCCATGGCGCGCGAGCATTCGGCTCGCCTCGGCCGATTTCATTTGCCGGACCCGGTCCATAGAGTCCGCAGCCGCGATCCTCAGGCGCTAAATCGCTACAGCTATGTCCAGAATGACCCCGTGAACTTCATTGATCCTGAGGGCAGATTCCTGGTCGCGGTCTGCACACCGGCCGGCGGCTGTTTCCAGCCCTGCTGGGGCGACTGGGATAACCCGGAGAACCCCGACTGCGGCGGCCCGTTCATCATTCTGCCCTCATTCCCGCCCGCCCCGCTGCCCGACTGTACAGTGCCTCTGTATAGAGCAACCTGCTCGGTCTCACCTGATGGGGGGCAGGCAACGCTCGCGTGCCAATGGGGAGGACCAAATACCTGTTGCAACCCAACGTTCAAAAGCACGTCATATTTCCAACCACGACGGAAATACTCTTGTGTGAACAATTGCCTGACCTGGAGGGATGGAGGAGCAAGTCACACCGTCTGCTGCTGCTCCAATACTACCGTCGGCAGGAATTGTAACGCGATTCCTGGCGTAACTACCAGAACTTGCGAGACCATCGTCACTCCTCGTTGAGGAGGCAAACCGCGTGGGAATCCTAAACGCAGCGCGTCCGGGATTGCTGGGAGCGACGCTTCTCATCTTAGTTTCCGGCTCCCCGCTTGGCGGGCAGAACTACGATTTGTTCACACAAATAGCGGATCTCAGCGGTCCGGACAGCCCTATCAAGGCTTCGGGACAGGCGTCATTTCACCAGGAGCTGTCGGCCGAAAGCGTGAAGTCCCAATGGAAGATAGCGGCTCGGTTGGTGAACGTGTCGAACAAAACAGTTCTTGCCTATGAGGCGTCCTTTGAGCTTTTTCCGGATTATGGCGGCGGGGTATGCCGAACTCAACAAGCCGATTATTTCTTCCGATTAGAGCTGGAGTTTAAACCCGGTGTCCAGCAGACAGTGGACGAGGATTCTCCCAGCGTGGACGTAACGCCGCGTGAGAAAGGGGCAAAGCCAACACGTCCCACAGCCTCTTTCCGAGTGATCTTCGTCCAGTTTGCGGACGGCTCGAAATTCGGGACTAGCCAGTGGGGAACCGCCTTGTCGGCAGTTCGCAAGCAGACTATCGAGCGACTCCAAATAGTCCTGGAAGCCTTTCGGAGTTCGGGAGGGGAAGGTCTGAGGCTAGCCCTAGCGAAAGCGCGCGCGCGGCCGGACAATCCGGCGCTCACGAACGCCATCCTCGACGATGCTAATGATACGCTGGAAACGAAGGGCCCGGGGGCGGCAGCCGTGCAAATCACTGGATTCCTGGACGCCGCGCAAAGGCGAAGATCCATCATGTAGGCAGCCTCCGTCCTATTCGATCAGCACCGGGACCAGTTGGCGACGCACGAGGCGACCAACAGTTTTGGTAATCTCGCCTACTAAACGCAACGTCATAAGAAAAGTGACATGTGGCTTCCCCAGAAGTCGAAGACGCGAAAGACTGGCTGCGCAGACTGCTACATTACTTTGTAGGTTTCGTTTAGCGCGGGAATTTCCCGTACGGAGACATGTGGTATGATACCGGCACGGCCTCGCCCAGCGTGAAGCGCAAGTTCACCAGCTACCAGATGGAGCCGGAACTCTCCGGCTCACTGAACAACGCGATCGCGCGCGAGCATTCGGCTCGCCTCGGCCGATTTCATTTGCCGGACCCGGTCCATAGAGTCCGCAGCCGCGATCCTCAGGCGCTAAATCGCTACAGCTATGTCCAGAATGACCCCGTGAACTTCATTGATCCTGAGGGCAGATTCCTGGTCGCGGTCTGCACTCCCGCAGGCGGCTGCCTCCAACCCTGCTGGGGCGATTGGGATAACCCGGAAAACCCAGACTGCGGCGGCCCGTTCATAATTCTGCCACCGCTACGGCCCCCGCCTCCGCGGCCTTCGAACTGCACAGCGCCTTTGTATCGAGCGACCTGCGCGGTCCTGTCTAAACAGCACGCAACACTCGACTGCCAGTGGGGAGGACCAAACACGTGCTGCAATCCGACGTTTAAGATCGGGCATGATTATCTCAACGGCGGCCCATACTCTTGTAGCGCGAACAACTGCTTGACTTATAGGATTGGAGGAAAAACTTTTACCGATTGTTGTTGCGGCAATGTCGAGTTCGACGCTAGTTGCTCCCAAGTTCGAACTCCAACGATCTGTTCGAGCGGCCATTGAGCAGGCAAGTCTAATGGGAATCCTGAACACAGCGCTACCAAGAGTGGTCGGGTCAACGCTCCTCCTCTTAGTTTCGGGTTCCGCCCTTGGCGGGCGGACTTACGATTTACTCGTGCAAATAACTGATCTTAGTGGCCCGAACAGTCCGATCAAGGCGTCGGGAAAGGCCTCGTTTCGCCAGGAACTGTCGCCCGACAGCGTGAAGACCCAATGCAAGATAGAGATTCAACTCGTAAACGGATCGAGTAAAAGTATTCTTGCGTACGAGGTATCGATTGTCGCTATGTCAGATTATGGCGGAGGCATAGCCCGCACATCGCAGGCTGACTACTTTTTCCGGCCAGAGCTGGAGCTTGGACCTGGGGCGCACGAATCATTGGATGAGCCAACGCCGAGTTGGAGTGTGACCCCACGTAAGGAAGGGGCGAAACCAATCACTCCGAAAGCCACTTTTCAAGTGATTTTCGTCCAGTTTTCCGACGGCTCCAAATTTGGCGCCAGCCAGTGGGGAAGCGCTTTGTCGGCGGCCCGGCAGCGGACTATCAAGCAGTTGCAATTAGTTTTGCAAGGGTTTCGGAAGTCCGGGGAAGAGGGTTTGCGGCTTGCGCTTGCGAAGGCGCGAGGGGGGGAAGACAACCCCGCCTCCACAGACCCCGTACTTGACGAGGTGAAAGAAACACTGGAAGCGAAGGGCCCAGAGGCCGCAGTGACGGAAATCACCGGATTTCTAGATGCCGCTCAAAAACGAAGATCCGTCATGTAGGCAGCCTCCGTCCTATTCGATCAGCACCAGGACCAATTGATGACGCGCGAGGCCACGGATAATTTCGGCAACGTCGCCTATCAGCGCGGCAACTACCCGTATGGAGACATGTGGTACGACACGGGCACGGCCACGCCCAGCGTGAAGCGGAAGTTCACCAGCTACCAAATGGAGCCGGAACTCTCCGGCTCGTTGAACAACGCGATCGCCCGCGAACATTCCGCTCGCATGGGTCGTTTCCAGACGCCCGACAGCGTGCGCGGCAACATCTTCTCCCCGCAGCGGCTGAACCTCTACAGCTACGTGCGCAACGATCCGGTGAATCGCACCGACCCGAACGGCCTCGCTGAAGTGGACACCGGCGCGCTACCGCCGGACACGTTTGATTGGGGCGGCGGCGGCGGGGACGGGTCTGGCGACGCTGGCGGAGGAGCCGTCGGGGGCGGCGGCGGAGGGGGAGGTGGCGACAGTTTCGGCTGCGAACCCTCCACGGACCCCACCTGCGGCCCCGGCACCGGACCGGTCTGCGACCCCACCGCAAGTGTTTCTTGCGGCGGCCCGCCCGTGTTCTGCGACCCCTCGACCGACCCTACCTGCAGCACCGGCTGCGATCCGACCGACCCAAACTGCGCGCCACCAGTGGATCCACTGGTGCAACCCCCGTCGTTCTGCTCGCCGTTGGATCCTTCCTGCAGCGTTGGAAACCCGTCCGGAGCCCTCGGTTCGATGCCGCTTACCAGCGGGAACCTTAACGTGCCTTGCTTCGAGGCATGCTACGAGACTTGCATCCTTCTCAACGCTGAGTTAGGAGTAGTACCAATCCTAGTTTGTATTCTTCCATGTTATGCGGTCTGTACGTGGTGACATGAATAGTCCTATTACTTCACGGCGAGTTTTGAACAGCTCGAACCGTGAGATAGAAAACGGCAAGGAGTTCGTCCTCACGGCCGAGGTACTGCGCGCAAACGGCACAAAATATCTCTATGACGGCCTCGCTCGCAGGACCGAGACAGACAAATGTATAAGTGTGGTGGCGACGTGTGTCATCCACAGATTCGCATCACAACAAGACAACTCCCCGTCAGGGACAGATGTTTTGACCTGCCTTATTGACACCAAGAAGGGCGAGACTGAGGGCGCTTATCGCTGGGACACGGTCCAGTTTACATTTATCACAAGCAATGGAATCGATAAACGTCCGGCGCAAAGGGTCAAACTCCCAACTGCGAACCGCGAGGGAGAATTCTCGGTCGAAGAAATCATGGAGAAGGTATTTACGTCTGTGAACCTGAGGTAGTTTGTGGTTCAGTTCACAGGTCGTCGCGGCTTACAAGGTAGTCGGAGTGGGGGCCATATTGTTTATTTTCGTCACCCTTTGGAGGCGCGCTCCTGATGGAATCGGGCCTGTCTGGATTCTGCGGCCTCTCGTCTTGGATGCGCTACGTCGCCCTCGGCTTAGCCATCTTGGGCCTTACTGTACTCGCGGCGGTGTTGCTGGTACCGCGGCTCCTGGCCGCCATCCCGAAGAGATAAGATGTCGCTCGGATTTGTTAAAGCCAACCGCTGCCGTGCTCCCCGTTCTCCGCGCACGGGATCATACGACGTTCTGCCCTTTGATCCGCTCCCATTCTCTGCATCAACGGAAACTGGAAGTTTTGGGCAGTAAAATCGTTTTCCCCTTATCTTGCGCGGGTCTCGCGCACTCTAGAGAATCAATGAAAAGACTGAGATGCCCCCTGGCTTCGCGCTCTCAATCATTCGATTTATTGCCTAGGCCATGTACAGGCCGCCGTTGACGTCCAAAACGTGCCCCGTGATGTATCCCGCTTCTTCGCTGGCCAGAAAGACGATGGCCGCCGCGATTTCGTGGTCGCGGCCGAAGCGGCCGAGCGGGATGCGGGCCAGCAGCGCGTCCTTCACCTGTTGAGTGAGCGGGTCCGTCATGGGGGAAACGACGAACCCCGGCGCCACCGCGTTCACCGTGATGTTGCGCGAGGCCACTTCCACGGCAATCGCTTTTGTGAGGCCGATAAGGCCGGCCTTCGCGGCGACGTAATTCGCCTGCCCCGCGTTGCCCATCTCCGCCACCACGGACGACACGTTGATGATGCGTCCCCACTTCTGCCGGAGCATGATGCCGAGCGCCTGCTGGATGGCGATGTGCGCAGCGGTCAAATTGACCTGGATGACGGTGTCCCAGTCTTCCGGCTTCATGCGCAGGGCCAGCGTGTCGCGCGTTATGGCGGCGTTGTTCACCAGGATGTGCAGGCCCCCGAAGCGCGCCCGCACGGCCGCGAAACCTGCTTTGATCTGCTCCGCGCGGGCCACATCCATGGGCACGGCCAACGCTTCGCCGCCCGCGGCCGAGATTTCAGCGGCGAGTTCGGCGAGCTTCGCCTCATTCCGCGCAGCGACGGCCACGCGCGCTCCGGCCTGCGCCAGGGCCAGCGCAGTCGCGCGGCCGATGCCCTGCGACGCGCCCGTCACCAGGGCGGTTTTTTCCTTCAGGCTGAACATTGTTTTCAAAGGGGGTTTCTCAAAGGGTCAGTCGGCATCGGCGGCGGGAGTGCGAGCCTGTGCGAGTTTTTCCACACCAGCGTGGAAGCTTTTCTCGTCTTCGACGTTTACGCAGAGGACGGACCGGTCGATCTGCCGCAGCAGGCCGCTCAGCACTTTGCCGGGGCCAACCTCGACGAACATGTCCACGCCGAGCTCCAGCAGTGTGCGGATGGATTGCTCCCAGCGGACGGGGAGCGAGATCTGGCGGATGAGGGCTTCGCGGGCGTCTTCGCCCTTTTCGATGGCCTCGGCCGCGACGTTGGTGACCAGAGGAATCCTCAGCGGGCCGAAGGAAGTAGCACGCAGTAACGGCTCGAGGCGGTCCTGGGCGGGCTGCATCAGTTCGCAATGGAAGGGCGCGGAGACGGGCAGAATCACGGCGCGCTTGGCGCCGCTCTGCGAGGCGACTTCGACGGCGCGCTTGACGGCGCCGGCGTGGCCGGAAATCACGGTCTGCTCGGGAGAATTGAGGTTGGCCGGCGCCACCACTTCACCCTGAGCCGCTCGGCGGCAGGCTTCGTCCACTTGCGCCGGCGAGAGGCCGAGGATTGCGGCCATGGCGCCGAGGCCCGGAGGAACAGCCTCCTGCATCAACTGGCCGCGCTCCCGCACGACGCGGATGGCATCGGCGAACTCCAGGCTGCCCGCGGCGACCAGCGCGGAATACTCGCCCAGGCTGTGGCCGGCAACGTAGGCCGGGGCCACGCCGCTCGAAGCCAGAGCGCGAAGCGCGGCAACCGACATGGTGACGATGGCGGGCTGGGTGTTCGCGGTGAGCTTCAGCTCGTCTTCGGTGCCTTCGAAGCAGATGCGCGAGACCGCGAATCCGAGCGCGCGGTCCGCCTCATCGAAAACGGCGCGAGCCGCGGGGAATTTCTCATAGAGTTCGCGCCCCATGCCGGGGTACTGCGAGGCTTGTCCGGGAAACAGGAATGCGCAGTGGACCATGGCGGCTCCCGGCGTCAATGCGCGGCGGTCTGGCGCACGGCAACGGCGCGGCCGTCCAGCTCCGCTTCGATCTTTTCGTTGACGCGCGCGCGGGCGAGCTCAGCGGCCACGCGGATGGCGTTCTTGACGGCGTTGGCATTGGAGCGACCGTGGCCGATCACGGTGACGCCGCGGATGCCGAGCAGCGGCGCTCCGCCGTATTCGGAGTAATCCAGATGCTCCTTGAAGCCCTTGAACGCCGGGCGGGAGAGCAGAGCGCCCATCTTGGTGCGCAGGTCCTTGTTCAGAGCGTCGCGCAGGGCGTAGCTAAAGTACTCGACCAGGCCTTCGCTGATCTTCAAGGCCACGTTGCCGATAAAACCGTCGCACACGATCACGTCCACGTTGCCGGCGAAGACGTCACGCCCTTCGACGTTGCCCACAAAATTGAGCGGCATTTTCTTCAGGCGGTTGTGCGCCTCGCGGGTCAGCTCGTTGCCCTTCATTTCCTCCTCGCCGATAGAAAGCAGGGCCACGCGGGGGCGGCGCGTGCCGAAAATCACGCGGTAGTAGATTTCACCCATGACGGCGAATTGTTCGAGGTGGAGCGGCTTGGAGTCCACGTTGGCGCCGACATCGAGCATCACGGAGACTTTTCCCTTGGTGGTGGGAAACGGCGCGGCGAGCGCTGGCCGGTCCACCACCCCGAGCGTGCCCAGGGTCAGGTGCGCTACCGCCATGACCGCCCCGGTATTGCCGGCGCTCACCAAGCCATCGGCCTGGCCGTCGCGGACCAGTTTCGCCGCGGTGTGCACGGAACTCCCTTTCTTTCTCTTGTAAGCCTGGAGCGGGGAATCCCTCATGGTGATGACTTCCGGCGCGTGGACGATTTCCAGGGCCAGGCCGCCGGTGGAATGCCGCGCGAGTTCCTCCTTCAGGACCTGCTGCTGGCCAACCAGCAGGACGCGCACGCCAAATTCGCGCGCAGCCAGAACCGCACCCGCGACCTCGGCGTGCGGCGCGTGGTCCCCTCCCATGGCGTCCAGTGCGATGGTGGTCATCGGGCGGCTCGGGGAACGGGAAAGCTAGCAGGAAGGTACGGCGGCTCAGGCCGTTGTGTCAACGACTTCGCGGCCCTTGTAGTAGCCGCAGCGGGGGCACACCTGGTGAGGCAGCTTCCGCTCGTGACAATTGGGGCACTCGGAGAGCGAAAGGGCCGTCAGGTGGTCATGGGCCCGGCGCTGGTTCTTCCGCATTTTCGAGTGTCTGCGCTTCGGATTAGGCATACGAACTCCTGGTTCGTTTTACCGGGAAACTGAATTTTACACGTTTCAGGCCGCCAATGCTATTGCTTCTTGCACCAGCTCTGTTTGACCCGGGCGAGCTGGGCGAGGCGCGGATCGGAGGCGTGCGTCTGGCAATGGCACTCCTCGTGGTTGAGGTTGGCGCCGCACTGGGGGCAAAGGCCGCGGCAATCGCTGCGGCAGATGGCCTTCAGGGGGATGGCCAGGTTCACCTGCTCCGCCAGCGCGTCGGCAAGAAAGAAGCCCGCGCCCTCGAAGAAGGCAACCTCGGCCTCCTCTTCATCGAGCCGCATCTCGGCTTCGGTGCGGATCGTGTCCATGGGGCGATATAACAGGTCGAACTCGCGGCTGATTTCTTCGGTCACGGGATCGAGGCACCGGGCGCACACCAGCTCCACGCGGGTGTGCAGCTCGCCGTAAAGGCGGATCTGGCCGTCCACCAGCTCGGCCGTGGCGCGCACCTCGAGCGGCGCCGTCTGCTGGAACTCCTCGGTGTGATAGTCGATCGTCCCGGGAGGATAAAACTTGTGGATGCGGAGCTTGCGGACCGCCAATTCCTTGACGTCGAGGAACATGGCTCAGAGCCGTCCTTCTTTCGCTTGCCGCCAGAGCGAAACGCCATTATAGGCGCATGAGAGAATGAGTCAAACCAAACGCCCTGGCGCGCCGCGAATCGGATACGCGGGCCGGCTCAGGTTCCGCTCAGCACGCGGCGGTGCTCCCGCTCCAGGAAGCGATCCGTCATCCCTGCAATGTAATCGCACACCACGCGATGCCGGGGCTGCTGCTGGGCCAGAGCGGCGTGAAGGGGCGGCATCTCTTCCGGATGGTCGCAATAGAAGCGGAAGAGCTGTTCGAGGGCCGCGACGCTGCGGTCCCGCTCTTCCACGAGGTCGGGATGGTTGTAGAGGCGGCGATGGAGAAAGTTCTTCAGGCCGGCGGACCATGATGCAGCATCGGGGCTGAACCCGGCGAGTTGGATGGGAAACCGGCGGACGTCGTCCGGCGATTGGGGACGGTGGGATTCGATCTGCCTTTGCGTGGTGCCGATCATGTCGGTGGCGAGATGGTCGAGGACGCGCTTGATGGTTTCCAGCAGCTTCAATTTCACCCGGGCGGCGGGGTATTGCCGGTCGATCTCGCGGTAGATGATGCCGAGCCGCGGCGTCTCTTCCAGGATCAACTCGAGGGGGAGCAGCTCGGATTCCCAGCCGTCGTCCATGTCCGAGGTGTTGTAGGCAATCTCATCCACGAGGTCGATCAACTGGGCTTCGAGCGGGGGCCGCAGCGCCGGCTCGTATTCCGCGGCCTCGGGGAATTCGGCCGCGGTCCACGCGCGGGAATGCTTCAGGATTCCTTCACGGAGCTCGAAGGTGAGGTTCAGACCGGGGAAATCCAGGTAGCGCTGCTCGAACTGCTCGACGATGCGCAAGGCATGCAGGTTGTGGTCGAAGCGCTCGCCGTGCGCGCGCATCAACTCGTCGAGCTTGGCTTCGCCGGCATGGCCGAAGGGAGGATGGCCGATGTCGTGGGCGAGCGCGAGAGCCTCGGCTAGGTCGGAATTGAGGCCGAGAGCGGAGGCAACGGTGCGCGCGATCTGGGCCACTTCCAGTGTGTGCGTCAGCCGGCTGCGGAAATGGTCGGAAAAGCGCACGGTGAACACCTGCGTCTTTTCCTGCAAGCGGCGGAAGGCGCGGGCGTGGATGATGCGGTCGCGGTCACGCGCGAATTCGTTGCGATAGGGGTGGGAAGGCTCGGGATAGCGCCGGCCACGCGAGTGCCGGGCGTCCATGGCATAGCCCGCGAGCACCATCAGCGAGGCTCCGACGCCCGCGCCAGGCGGGCGGTCTTGCGGCAGCCTGCCTGCGCCTGCCTGCGGCAGGCAGGGCAGGCAGGCCCGGCTCAGGAAGCCGGGCTAATCTCGGAAAGCTTCCGGTCCGCCTCATCGGCTAGCGGCGAGTCGGGAAATTCCTTTTTCACCTGTTCGTAGAGGCTGGCGGCTTCGCCGGGCTTCGTCTTGCGGTAGAGGTCGGCCAAGTCCATCTGCGCCCGCGCTTTGGGAACCAGCGCGGTGGGGTGGTCGATTAAATCCGTCAGGTATTTTGCCGCCTCGTCCGTTTTCCCCGCCTTCGCGGCAATACCCGCCAGGGAGAGCTTTGCCAGCGAGGCGACCTCGGCGTTGCTGCTGCCCGCCAGGTTGCGCAGCTCCGCTGCCGCCTTATCCGTTTCGTTCAGATGCATGGAGCAGAGCGCGGAGTAGTAGTGCGCGAAGGTTCCCTGCTGGGTGAGGGAATAATCCCGGGCCACCTGGTCGAATTGTTTCTCCGCTTCCTGATATTTAATTTTCTCCACCACAAAGGTGGTTTCGCCCGGCTCCGCGGCCTCGCCGGGAGCGCGCACGCGAGCCTGGTAGGTCTTCATGGCCGCGTCGAGGGCGATGCTGGCCTTCTGAGACTGCTGGGCGCTCCAGAATCGCCAGCCGAAGATGGCGGCGAAAACCACGGCAACGGCGGCCGTGGCGAGCCACATGTTGCGCGCATGCGAGAAGGCGTACTCAGCCCCGTGCTCCATCGTCTCGACGAACCGGTCGCGCTTCAGTTCCTTGGGGCTGATGTGTCCGGGCACGTTGGGTTCCTCACTCGGCCTGCCAGCCTGCTTCTAAACAGGGGAATGTTATCACAGGGACGCGGGGGACGCAGGCGCGGCTACTTGTGCTTCATCACGTGCACGCCGTCCCACTGCGGCTCGGGCTCTGCTAGCCAGAGGCGGGGACGAACTCGCGGACATCCACCTGGACGCCCGCTCGTGAAGCCTCCTCGACGGCCGACAGGAGCTGTCGGCTGGTTTCAGCATTCACGTACGCTTCGCCGCAATTTTCACAAACCTGCGCGGGAACGCCTTTGAAAACCAACGTCACACCTTCGCGCTCGAGCGTCACAGTGGTCTTACCCGGCTGAGTTTGGCCCACCTTGCAGATGACGCACTTCACGGCTTTCTCCTTCTGAAACTCTCATCCCACTGCTCCGCGTCTGGTTCGTACACGGTGATCACAATGATCTCATTATCGGCTGCATTTTCTGCGATGACAACGTGGATCGGCCGCGAACCGCGCCAGCCCAGCATCAGGCGGCTGGGATATGGCTTGTCATCGGGATAGCGCTCGATGACTTCGCCGACGGCCAGCAAACTTTCAACCTCATCCACAACGATCTGCCTCTCGGCCATCCGTCGCAGCGCGTGGGTGCTGAAGACGAGTCCGCGGGCCATCCCCAGTTTCCTCTTATTCTTCGCGGCTGCCGGCTGCTCCTACTTGTGCTTCATCACGTGCACGCCGTCCCACTGCGGCTCGGGCTCTTCCAGCAGGTACTCCTGGCAGCGGCCGGCGAGGATATGAGCGGGGCCGTCGTCGGGCCAGCGCTGCAGTAGCTGGGAAAACAGGGCGCTCGCCTGGCGCCAGTCGCGGCGTTTGTAGAAGGCGCGGGCCCGGCCGTACAGCTCGATTTTTTCCTGGAGGTCTTTCTGGTCGCGAAGCCCGGCCAGTTCGTGGATAATCACGGGCTGCTCCTTGCCCTTCACGCGGATGATGTCCACTTCGCGGTAGAGATATTCGGGGACGCGAGCGTCCCTGAAGGCGTAATCGCTGAGCAGGACACGCGTGCCGTACTCCTTGTTCAATCCTTCCAGGCGGGAGGCGAGGTTGACCGAGTCGCCGAGGGCGGTGTAAGCGTAGCGGAGCGCCGAGCCCATCTTGCCGACAGAGGCCACGCCCTTGTTGATGCCGACGCCGATCTCGAGGCGCGGGATTCCCTTGGTGGTCCAGCCGCGATTGAGATCCTCGAGCTTCTGGAGCATCTCGAAGGAGGCGCGGGCGGCGTGGCTGGCCTGCGCCGTGTCTTCAAAGGGCGCGCCCCAGAAGGCCATCACGGCGTCGCCGATGTACTTGTCGAGTGTGCCCTGGTTGCGAAAGATAATGCGGGTCATCTCGGTGAGGTACTGATTGAGCAGATCGGCGAGGGCCTGAGCATCGAGCTTTTCCGAAATGCTGGTGAACCCGCGGATGTCGCTGAACAGGATGGTGATTTCCTGTTTGCGCGGGGCGACGCTTTCCGGCCGAGCGAGCACACGGCGGATGACTTCCGGGCTGACGTACTGCTGGAAGGCGCCCCGGACCTTGCGTTTCTCCTTTTCCTCGATGAGCACGCGATAGAGGGCGACGGCGAGGGTGTTGGTGAGCAGGGTGAGGGCCGGGAACGTGGCGTTGAGCAGCCAGCCGCGGTCGAACGCGTACTGCTCAAAGGCGCCGAACGGGACCCAGAGGAACAACGTGAGCGGAAGAAAGACGGGCTGGGTGGTGGCCAGCCAGAATCCCAGCGGCAGGCCGAACAGGAAGATGAACAGCACGTCCAACAGAAATTCGCGCGTGTCCCGCTCCAGGAAGCGCTGGTTCAGGATGTTGTCCACGATGTTGGCGTGGATCTCGACCCCGGGAAAGTTGAAAGCGCTGAACGGAGTGGTGCGCAGGTCGGCGATGCCCACGGCGCTGGCTCCCACCAGGACGATCTTGTCCTTGAACATGCCCGGGGCGAATTTCTTGTTCACCACGTCGGCGATCGAAACGTAGGGAAACGTGCGCGCCGGGCCGCGGTAATTGATGTTTACGCGGCTCACGTCGTCCGGCTGGACCACGTCGGAGCTACCGAACTCGATGTTTTCGATGCCGTTCTCGCCGAAGTTGAGGATGATGCGGTCGTTGGAAAGGTCGAGATAGGAGCGCACCACCTGGACGTCCAGCGAGGCGTAAAGGTCCCAGTCGGATTTTTTCGTCGAAAGGCCGAAGGGAAGGGCGAGGATGCCCTTGCGGACCACACCATCGGCATCCGCGAACACGTTGAAGAATCCGGTGCCGCCGTGGCCGGCGGCCAGTGCGTCGCTCAGGATTTTCAGATTGGCTTCGGCGGCTACGGGAGCCATGCTCAGCTCCTCGTAGTTGTCCATCATGCGCACGTAGCTCCGCTGCCCCTGCGCGGATTTCGACGTGCGAGCCTGGGGGAAAGGGAAATCGCCGATGATCTGGGCGTAGCGCTCGATGGTGGCCTTGTCGAGCGTCTGGGCCTCCTGCGGAGACATGAAGAAGAAGTTGCCGAGGACGACGCGGCCGAAGCGGCGGATGGATTCGGCGAATTGCTGGTCCACGTTGTACTGGCCTTCGATGCGCGTGAGCTCCGCGATGACCCGCGGATCTACGGTCTCGCCGGCCTTCTGCTGGGCCTCCAGGCGCTCGCGCAGGTCACGGATGGGCTTCGCGGAGTCGTCCGGCTTGCTGAAGGTGACGTCGAACCCGACCGTTCGTGCGCCGTCCTGGCGGAGGATATCCAGCATGTCGGCGAAGTATTTGCGGGAAAAGGGCCAGCGGCCCAGCGTCTCCTGGGCCTTCTGGTCGATTTCCACGATGACAATGCGGGGATCCGGCGAAGGCTTGGCCAGCCGCTCGCGCAGCAGAAACCGCGTGTCCACCGTGGAGAGCTCGAATCGCCGGAGCACGTTGGCCGCCACGCTGGTGCGCTCGCTCAACAGGGCGGAGTAGTACAGCAACAGAAAAATAACGGAGATTCCCAGGCTGATGCCCAGGGAGACACGCAGCCCCCACCACTTCTGGAAGAGGCCGGCCGGTTGTCCTGTGGTGGCAGGCGGAGCCATCTTGGAAATCGCGTGGCGGAACCGCGCTTCAGTCGCGGTACGCGAAACTCAGCTTGACCCTGCCCAGCTCGATTACGTCTCCTTCGTTGAGCTTGGTGGGGCCGGTGATGGGTTGCCCGTTG
This sequence comes from uncultured Acidobacteriaceae bacterium, assembly GCA_963773835.1. GTDB lineage: Bacteria > Acidobacteriota > Terriglobia > Acidiferrales > UBA7541 > JOPF136. The sequence continues at coordinate 249,241 of CAVZCQ010000002.1, read as the reverse complement.
ACCTTGGGCACCTTGTCGCCGGTGCCGATGTAGAAGCCGTCGTCGCGCTTGCTCACCTGCGCCGCCACCTTGGGCGCGAACCAGCCCTTCAGCCGCACGGTGGCCATCGTCGACTTGCCGATGACGGTCAGCTTGTTGGAAAGCAAATACTCCCTCTGGTCGGTCTTGCCTTCCAGAACGAGAAGCCAGGGGACGCGCACGCGAGGCGGGGCGGCCGGGGCTCCGGCATCCGGAGCGGTGCCGCCCGTGGCCATGGCCTGGGCCAGCAACTCGCGGCGCTTCTTGGTGTCGAGCACCATCGTTTCCTGGAGCTTGGGCGGAGCGGGCTTGGCAGGCGCCGCGGGGGCGGCCGATGCGGGGATGGGTTCGGCTTCGCCCCGGACTTCGATGGAGTGCTTTCCGACGGTGACGACGTCGCCGGGCTTTAGCGTGGCACGGGTGACGCGCTGTGAATTGACGAACGTGCCGTTCAGGCTGTTCATATCCTCCACCACGAGTTTGCCGCCATCGTTGAAGATGCGGGCGTGGTGGCTCGACACGGCGAGGTTGTCCACGTGCAGTGCGTTGTCCGGAGCGCGGCCGATGCCCACCGGCTGCGCGCCCACGTCCACTTCCTTCAGGACGGCCGCTTCGTATTTCAGGATCAGCTTTGCCATTTCTAGGCTCCTCCCGCTATTCGCCGCACAGCCAGCGCCACAGGCGCGCCAGCAACCCGTTTGCTCCCTCCAACACTCGAACCACGATTACGGTGACGTTGTCTTCTCCCCCATTTTCGTTTGCCAGCGCGATGAGGCGCTCGGTGGCTTCCCGGGCGCTCAATGACGTGTTCAGGACGCTCCCGATGTCCGGATCCGTGGTCATGCGATTGAGGCCATCGGAGCACAGCACCAGTGTGTCCCCGGGCAGCACCGGATGCTCCTCGGCGTCCACATCGACGTCAGGATCGATGCCCAGGGCGCGGATGAGCACGCTCTGCATCTGGCTGGTGTCGGCCTGCTGCTGCGTCAGGATGCCGCGGCGCACCTGTTCGGCCACCAGGGAATGGTCCTGGGTGATCTGCTCGAGCTGGCCCTGGCGCATGCGATAGAGGCGGCTATCACCCACATGGGCGACGCTCATTTGCTCCTCGTCCATCCAGATCGCCACGACGGTGGCGCCCATGCCTTTCTGCGAGGGATGGCGCTGGGCGGATTCGTAAATGGCGCGGTTGGCCAGGCGCACGGCGGAAGCCAGGCGATTGGCGCGCGGCGGCAGATTCGGAATGGGGTCGCCAAACAGTTCCAGGTCCGGATTCTTGGTCCACTCCAGGCAATGGTGGCGGATGGCCTCGATGGCCAGGCCGCTGGCCACTTCGCCGTGGGCTTCTCCGCCCATGCCGTCGGAGAGGACGTAGAGCCCAATCTCGGGCACCACGGTGAAATTGTCCTCGTTGTTTTTTCGGACGCGCCCGAGGTCGGTGCGCGCCTCCATGTCAAGCCGCACGCTCGAACCTCATGGCCGCACTCCGGCCGTCTCGGTCAATGCACTGCGCAAATCGGCGGCCATTTCTTTGGCACGCTGATAGCGTTTGTCGGGATCCTTCTGCAAGGCGCGGTCCACCACCCGGGCTACAGCTTCGGGAATCTTCGCGTCCAACTGCTGAATGGGGCGGTGCGGCGTGTTGACGATGGAGGTGACCAGCGTAGCCACCGAATCGCCGGTGAACGGCTTCTCGCCGGTCAGCAGTTCGTACAGGCAAACGCCGAGGGAGAAGATGTCGGAGCGGCCATCCACTTTCTTGCCGGCGAGTTGCTCCGGCGACATGTAACTGGGCGTGCCCAGGACCGTGCCCGTGGCGGTCTTGGACTGGTCGGTGATGCGAGCGATGCCGAAATCGGTCACCTTGATGGACCCGTTCTTCAAAATCATCAGGTTGGCCGGCTTGATGTCGCGGTGCACCACGTTGTTGGAGTGGGCGTATTCGAGAGCGTCCGCGACGTCCGCGATCAGACTGACCACCTCTTTCATCGGGTGCAGGCTGCCCTTGGTTCCCCAGGGCTTCAGGTCCGCGCCATCCAGCAGTTCCATGGCGATGTAATGAATGTCCTGGTCCTCGCCCGCGTCGTAGATATTCACGATGTGGGGATGGTTCAGCCGGCCCGCGGATTCCGCCTCGCGGAAGAAGCGGTCACGCAGGGCGTGCTTGTCTTCGTCGGTCAGATCGGGGTCGTCAAAACGCAACGTCTTGATGGCCACCTGGCGATTGATTTTCGGGTCGCGGCCGAGGAAGACGGTGCCCATGGCTCCCTTGCCGAGTTCCTTGATCACCTCGTAGCGGCCGAGTGTGGGCTTCACGTCCGTGCCGGTGACCATGACGGTCGAGTCCGCGCCGCCGCGGCGGAGGCCGGCGGTGCCCAGGATCTGGGTTTCGCCCATGGCCTTCAGTTTTACGGCGCGATCGGCGATGTCCTTGAACTTCTTGTCCACCGCGCCGATGTGTTCGAGCACGGCCACGGCCTTGTTGAACTGGCGCTTGCGTTCGAAGTCGAGGGCCAGGCTGTAGAGCGTGTCTTTCATGCCTGCGTCGACGGGAACGCGGCGGAACTTCTCCCAGGCCATGTCCAGCATGCCCTGGCCCTGGAAGGATAGGCCCAGCATCTTGAGAGTTTCGGCGGATTCCGTCTCCAGCGTGTCTTTCGCGCGCTCGGTGCCGAAGTAGCGTTTGGAGACCATCACCACATAGCCGAGAACGAGAAGCAGCGAAGGGTAGAGCATGGTGATCCAGTAGCCCTTGGAGCTGAACAGCCAGATGGCCGCTCCGTCGTAGGCGATCAGGAGCACGGCGGCAATGCCCGCGCTCAATCCGGCCGGGAGCAGCGGGACCCCCAGAGCAATGAACAGCGCGAACAGAATCATGGCGCCCAGCTCGGCATTGCGCGCCCACGGCGGGTTCACGATCACGTTGCCCTGCAGGAAGTTTTCGATCACGGTGGCGAAGTATTCGACGGCCGGGAGCGTGGCGGAAACCGGAGTGGCGCGCTGCTCGCCGAGCCCGGTGGCGGTGAAGCCCACCAGGACGATTTTGCCTTTGAAGTTTTCCTTGGCCACCTTCTTCGTCACCACGTCCACGAAGCTGAATTGCGGAAACGTCTTCGCCTCGCCGTAGAAATTCACCAGCGTCTCGAAGTGCGGACCGGTGGGAATGGTGCGGTTGCCGATCTGGACCGCCTGGCCGCGCGGCTGCACCTCGCCCGGCTCCAGGTTCAGGTACACGCGGGCAGTCTGGAGGGCGAAGGAGGGATACACCTTGTCCATGTACTCGACCAGCAGCGGCTGCTTGCGGACGGCGCCGTCGCGGTCGGGCAGCCAGTTGATTTCGCCCACGGCCTTGGCTTCCTTGGCGAATCGTTCGATGGGAGGAACGATGTTGAGTGCGTCCAGCGCGGTGCCTTTCAGCAGGCTCGACGCCGCGCCCGGCAGGGCGTTCTTCACGATGTCCGCTGCGGGAGCCTGGTCGGGCCGGCCCAGCGGGGGCCCGGGAAGCCCGAAGTAATCGGCCAGCACCACGTTGCCGGCCAGCGCAATGGAATCGGCCAGCCGCCCGTCGTTATCCAGTTGCTTCTCGGAATCCACGAAAATCTTGTCGAACTGGGCAAAGAGCTGGTCGGCGACGGCGCGCTCGCGGCGCGTGTCCACCCCCTGGGCTGGCTCGAAAACGAGCTTTTGGCGCGCCTCCACGATCTGCTTGTGGAGCTTGCGGACTTCCTCGAGGCCGGGATTTACCTCGGCGTCGGAGTAGGTGAGGTCCAGGGCGATGACTTTGGCCTCGGACTCGGAAAGCTGGTCCACGAGATCGGCCATGTAGGCACGGGGCCAGGGCCAGCTCCCGATCTGCTGGATGGAAGCGTCGTCCACCGCTACGATGACGATCTCGTCGCCCACCTTGTGGGTGGCGCGCATTTTGGCGCGCAGGTCGTAGAGCTTCAGTTCCAGGGTATCTAGGGGACCAATGCCGACAAAAAAGCCGAGCAGCAACACCGCGGAAATCACGGCGCCGACGATCACGTCGGTCAGAGGGAATTTTCGCTCGGCCATGTTCCGGTATCCGCTCAGCGCTCCACCGCCTCCCCTGGACGCCTCCTGAGCGGTCCAGCGTCCACCGTCTGAAATGCTACGGCGCGGGCTGCGCTTTGGACGGTAGGCTAACAGAGCAGTGGGGGCAATTCAATACAAGGAAACGCAAGGAGTTATACGAATGGCCAACGGAGCCGGGAAAGGACTTCCCCGCTGTTTCCAGTTCCGCAGCTACGAGATTCTCGTGATCCCCGGTAGGCCATCGAATCCAGAATCGAAGCTCAGGATGCGATCGATGCCGTGACGTTTCATAACGGCCAGATGGACGGCGGCCCGGGCGGAAAGTCGACGGTAGGCGAGAACAGCTTGTTTGGCGTGTTCGACAGTGGCCAGGTCTACGGGCAGAACTTCGTCCACCACGCTCATCAATGTGTCGAATGCGGGTTGGATTGCATCGTGGCGGCGCACCGCGACGTAGCGATGCAAGATTTCCTGAAGCACCTCCGCATCGGTCACCAGCCTCTGGCGGTCACTGGCGAGACTTTCAAGCAGCCGTTGCGCATCGGTTTTGTGCGCGTGCGGTGCGCCGGCGAGATACATAGGGATATTGGAATCCACCAGGATCATTGCGCGCCCTGGTCCAAATACCCCTTCTCAATCTCGGCGAGCATCTGGTCGATGTCCGCGGTCGGAAATTCGAATTTTGCCGCGGTGCGGATGGCCTCGAGTTTCTTGCTGACGCTGTTCACAGGCTCCCGGCGGCGCTGCGCATCCAGGGCTTGGCGCACCCATTCGGCCAGGGACATGCGGCGAGAGCGGGCCGCGCGCTGCACTTCCCGGTACTCCGCGTCCTGGAGGATAACTTGCAGTCTCTTAGCCATATGATGAGTGTATCTGACTCATGGCGATGAGTCAAGTGGGTCGGACCGCGCGACATGTTACAAGCTCCAGTGTGGCCCTTCGCTGGCCCAGCTGCTGGTTCCAGACGCCATCCCCACTTGGAGATTTCCGAAGGGTCACACGGGCCAGCCGATCTGCGCGGTGATGGAGTTCCAGCCGGATTGACCCTCACCGTCCCGCCAAGGCTGTGCAGCGGCTTTCCTTCGAAACATGAGACTGGAGTTCGGTCGAGAAGCCGCGACGAGGCGCCCGGGCCTGGAACGCACCACAGGCCGCTATGGACGAAGGGAGAATTCCGCTATACTCTGCCCATCGTTTTTCCCCGGACGCCCATGAAGCTCGCGAAGGAAATCTGGTACCTGGAAAAGTCTCCTGCGGCAAAGCTGGCTGGAGGATTGAAGGGGGATTGGTCCCGGCGCGCGCTGACGGCCAAAGAGTTGGCTCCCGGCCGGCACAAGAAAAGGCCGCCGCGCGCGGAAACTGCCGTGGTTTGCCTGGTGGACCTGCGCAAAGACGACTACGAGGGGCTGCTGCATTTGGCCTCGTACTATCCGGGCATGAAGGCCATCGGCCTGGCGGGGGGCGGGGCGGAGGCTGCAAAGGCACCCGACGGAGAGTTCTTCACGGTGCTACCGCGGACTTCCACGCGGACCTACGTGGCGCGGGCCGTGATCGCGGCGTTCCAGAATATCGAGCTGGCGGCGCGAGACCTCGAATCCCGCGGAGATTTGGCGCGCGCCGAGCGCGAAATGGACGAGTTGAACCAGATCGGTGTGGCGCTCTCGGCCGAGCGCGATATCACGCGGCTCCTCAACCTGATCCTTCAGAAGTCGCGGGAAGTGACTTCGGCGGACGCCGGCTCGCTCTACCTCGTGGAGACGGCGGGAGAGAAAGAGCAGCGCCTACGGTTCAAGCTCACCCAGAACGACAGCCGGCAGTTTCCGTTCACCGAGTTCACTATGCCCATCACCGAGACCTCGATGGCCGGGCACGTGGCCCTGCATGGTGAGGCGCTCAACATCGCGGATGCCTACGACATTCCGCCAGACCGGCCCTACCGCTTTAACCCGAAGTGGGACCAGGATTCCGGCTACCTGACGCGCTCCATGCTCACCCTGCCGATGAAGAACGCGAAGGGAGAAGTGATCGGAGCGCTGCAACTGATCAATTGTAAGACAGAACGGAGCGCGCGCCTGCACGATCGCGCCGACGTGGGCCGGTACGTGGTGCCGTTCTCCGACCGCGCCAAGCGCCTGGCGCTCTCCCTGGCCTCCCAGGCCGCGGTGGCCTACGAAAACAGCAAGCTGTACCAGGACATCGAGACGCTGTTCGAAGGGTTCGTGCGCGCGGCCGTCAAGGCCATCGAGCAGCGCGACCCCACCACCAGCGGCCACAGCTCCCGCGTCTCCACGCTCACCTGCGGGCTGGCCGAGGCCGTAGACAGAAACGAGACGGGCTCCTACGGCGGAGTGCGTTTCACGCCCGAGCAGATGAAAGAAATCCGTTACGCGGCGCTGTTGCACGACTTCGGCAAGGTCGGCGTGAAGGAAGACGTGCTGGTGAAAGCGAAAAAGCTCTATCCCTGGCAGCTCGAGCTGCTCAATCAGCGCTTCGATTACATCCGCAAGGAGCTGGAAGCAAGCTACAGCAGACAGAAAGTGCAGTACCTGCTGGAAAAAACGCGCGAGGAAGCCCAGGCCCTGCTCGGCACCGTGGACGACGAATTCCGCCGACGGCTGGAGGAAATCGACGACTACTATCAGCTCATCCTCCAATCGAATGAGCCTACGGTTCTGCCGGCCGGAAAGTTCGACCGGCTGATCGAAATCGCCCGGCAGACCTACCGAGACCCGCGGGGGATCGAGCACAACCTGCTCTCGCCGGATGAGGTGAGGTTTCTCTCCATCCCCAAGGGCAGCCTGGACCCCGCGGAACGGTTGCAGATCGAGTCGCACGTGATTCACACCTTCAATTTCCTGACGCAGATTCCGTGGACGAAAGAAATCGGAGAAATCCCGATGATTGCCCGCGGCCACCACGAGAAGCTGGACGGGACAGGCTACCCCTACCAGCTCCGCGGGGAAGATATTCCGGTGCAAACGCGCATGATGACCATCTGCGACATTTTCGACGCCCTCTCGGCTTCGGACCGGCCCTACAAGAAGGCGGTGCCGGCGGATCGCGCGCTGGACATCCTGAAGGCGGAGTCGGAGCATCGGCAACTGGACAGCGAGCTCTTCAACCTGTTTGTGGACGCGAAGATCTACGAGTTGACTGTCCGGCGCAGCTAATCTCGCGGCGCCCGGAACCACCCGAACCCATGACCCGCGGAACGCACTCGCCATCCGCCGCAAGAAAAATCCTCCACCGCAGCGCGATGGCTGCCGCGCTCCTCCTCTTGCCGGGTGTGTGGGCGGCGCGGGGCCGGCAGGCGCCGGAATCCACAGCGCCCGCTGCGGCGCATGCCACCATTATCCTTCCGCCGGTGCTGGTGGCAGGGCAACCGGCCACGCTCGCGGTGCTGGACGCGCAGGGACGCCCGGCGCCCAATGTGACGATTAGGCTGACCGGCGACGTGACGCTCACCACGGACGCAACGGGCCGCGCCGCGCTCACTTCTCCCGATGCGCAGGGAGTGGTGCGGGCGGCATTGCCGGACGGCACGGCCGCTACTTCCGCCACTGTGATCGCTGCGCCGTCGCAGGAGAGGGCCAGCCTGCGCATCGACACGGCGCCGCGCATCCTGTTGCTGCGGGACCGGTTCACCATCCGCGGCGGCGGATTCCGCGGGATCGCGGATGAGAACCGGGTGCTGCTCGCGGGCCAGCCGGCTGCGGTGCTGGCGGCCTCGCCGGTGGCGCTGGTCGCGCTGCCCAATCCGGGCACGGTGCTGGGCGAGACGCAACTGGTGGTGGAAGCGGCCGGACTTTCGGCCAGCACTGCGCCGGTCACGGTGATTTCGCTCGAACTGGGCGCGGACAAGCCGAAAGGTCAGCCGGGGGAAAAGGGCGAGATCCGCGTGAGCGTTCGCGGGACTGACCAGCCCGTGGATTTCGAGCTTCGCGCTGAACCCGAAGGAAGGATCGAACTCGCGCGCGGAAACCCTTCCCGCGCGCGGACCAGTGGCGGCGCGGCGAACTTTGCAGCGATTCCGTTCACGTTCCGGCAGCCGGGCGAATTTTTCCTCCAGGTGCGGCGCGTGTCGGAACCGCACGGATTGCCGGACACGGAGGCGGCGCAGCGGGAACTCGAACAGGCGCGGCGGCTCGCTCCATCGTCAGGCTGGCGGAAACGCGTGGACCACGTGCGGAAGCTCGTGATGCAGCACCCCCAGGACGTTTCGCAGGCGCGCGACGCCATCGAAAAGATGCTGGCGAAGAAGCCGGAAGGGGAGTTCGGACTGCATCTCGAGGCGGCCTGGAAGATTCTGCTGAATCGGGAGTAAGCTGAACGCCCACACCGCGTCGGGAGGCGTGCTACAATCCCCGCATGGTCTTCGCTCTATATTCGCCTGAGAGAAAACAGCCATGAATGCGATGGAGTTGATGGCGATTGCCGTGGCTGTGCTGGTTGGGGCGGCTGTGGGATGGCTCGTGGCCCAGGCGCGGGTGCGCGCTGGGCTCGAGAGCCGACTGCAGGAACTGATTGCGGCGCGCGCCGCCGCGGAGAGCGCGGTGGCGGAGTTGCGGCGGCAGGGGGACGCAGTGCGCGGCGAGTTGGGCGCGACGCAGCAGCAGCTCCAGCGCGAGCAGGCGGCACGCGCCTCAGCGGATACCGCGCACACGAAGGCAGTGGAGAATTTGGCGGAGCAAAGGCAGCAGTTTGAAGAGGCTCGAGCCAAGCTAGTGGAGACGTTTGAGGCGCTCGCTTCACAAGCGCTGGGGAAAAGTAACGCCGAATTCCTCAATCTGGCCCGTGCGACGTTTGAGACTTTGCAAAAGGAGGCGGCGGGAGATCTTTCGCAACGACAGACTGCAATCGAGGGGCTGGTAAGGCCTTTAGCACAGTCCCTGGAGGCCTTGGATCTGCATGTCGGACGAATGGAGGTCTCGGATGGTGCGTTGACGGCTCAGGTGCAACAGTTGAACGAAACCAGCCGGGCGCTGCGCGAAGAAACGGGCAGCCTGGTGACCAGCCTGCGCCAGCCACAAATCAAAGGGAAATGGGGCGAGCTGACGCTGCGCCGCGCCGCGGAACTCACCGGAATGTCGCCCCATTGCGACTTCGAGGAACAGGTTTCGGTGGCGGGAGAAGAGGGTCGGCTGCGCCCGGACGTGGTCGTGCACCTTCCCGGCGGCGGGAAAGTAATCGTGGATGCCAAGGTGCCGAGACACGGCTTCCTCGCCGCCGTGCAGGCGAAAACCGCGGACGATTACCGGACGGCGATGAGCGAACACTCGCGGCTGGTGCGGAAACACGTTCAGGAGCTGGCCGCGAAGAAATATCCGGAACAGTTTGAAGAATCGCTGCGGTTCGTGGTGCTGTTCCTGCCCGCCGAATCGTTTTTCAGCGCGGCACTGGAGCAGGATCGCGAGTTGCTAGAATATGCCGGCGACCGCAAGGTGATTCTCGCGAGTCCGACAACTTACATCGCTCTGTTGCTCGCTGTTGCCCAGGGCTGGCAGCAGGAGAAGCTGGCCGAAAACGCGCGCGAGATTGCGGAGCGCGGGAAAGACCTGCACGAGCGGCTGCTGAAATTCCTGGAATATCTGGACGACGTGCGCGTGGGGCTGGACCGGGCGAATGCGTCCTACAACAAAGCCGTGGGCTCACTGGAAAGCCGGCTGCTTCCTGCGGCGCGCAGGTTCCAGTCGCTGGCCGCCCCGGGCGGCGACGAGGTGACGCCGCTCGCCCCCATCGAGACGCTCCCCCGGCAGATTTCAGTGCCCACCGAGGGGGAAGAGTAAGGAAACAGGCCGGACTTTGTGGGGGCACGACACGTCGTGCCCCTACGCCAGCGAGCGCTGAATTACCAATACGCTTTCAGCCCGAACTGGAAGGTGCGCGGATCCAGGGCCGCGGTAGGCTGTCCCGCGCTGCACGTGGGCGCCGCCAGGGTTCCGCCGGTTGGGGCCAGCGCGTCGCACAGGGGATTAACGTCACCCACGTTGAAGCGATTGGCCAAGTTGAACATGTCAGCGAGCACCTCAATGGTGAATCGCTCGTTCACCTTGAATTTACGGGAGATGCGCAGGTCCACACTTTGAAACTTGGGGCGAACGAACGAATTGCGGCCGAGATTGCCGGTGCAGCCCCCTGGCGCCAGTCCGGGAACCGTGATTGGCACCAAGATTCCCGAGGGCGTCCTGGGAGCGAGCGTGGGTCCTGCGCAAACGGTTTCAGGGATGAAATTGACTCCCGGAATGAACGGCGAAGTCACGCTTACACCCGGGACGGGAACCGGAGAGACACTGGGCCGGACCGTGGTCGAGGAGAACTGCAGGGCGTAATCCGTTCCGGTGAGGACCGTGAAGGGCCGGCCGGAGGAAAATTCGATGATGGGCGCTACCACCCAGTCACCCAGAACCGCCTTCCACCCTCCGTCTTTCCACGTATAGGGGCTTTGAGCCACGCCGCTGAACACGAAGCGGTGCCGCTGGTCGAAGGTGGAGTTCCCGCGGTCGAGCTGCGGATTGTTGCTGTCCTGAGGTGTGAGCGTCGCCTGCAAATCTGTCGAATCGTCGATGGCGTGCGAATAGGTGTAGCTCATCAGGAACTGGAAGTGCTGCGAAAAGCGCTTCTCGATGTTTATGGTCAGCCCGTTGTAGACGCTGTTGCCCGTGGACTCCTGCTGGTCTACGTCACTGAACGGCACAGGGATCGGAGTCGTTCCGTTGAAAAAGCCCTGCGGGTAACCTGCCGCGGCCGCCGCGGCCACCAGTCCCGCATAGCCCGCCGGGCCCGCGAGCGCGGCGAAGGAGGGATTCGGTCCGGACGGCCGGAAAAAGTTGAACACGAAGGGGGTACCCACCGAACCGACGGGAGCGCTGCCACAGTTAGGAGCCGAGAAGCCCGTGGCCAGCGCACCGGGCGCAACGATCGCCAAGCTGCCCCCAAAGGGAGTATTGACGAACTGAGTCCCCGCCGGGAAGAGGAAAGCCGGGCAGCCCACTGCCGCGGGAAATTGCGCCGAGGGGCCCGAGGGAACCTGGACGGAGAGAGGGGATGCGCTGCTCACCAGGCCCGCCCTGACCGCATTGGCGTTGTTTTGAGTGAGCAGCGCCGCATTGGCCACGTTGATGTTCCGCGGGCGGTTCAGGTGCGTACCCTTGGTGTACTGATAGCCCACGCTGATTTTGAAATTGTGGCCCAGGTCGTGCTCCACGGTCAGATTCGCCTGCGTGGCGTAGCCGTACTGGAAGTTTCCTGCCACCGGGAACGTGAACGGGAGCACGGGACTGGGGAATCCGCCGAATGGCGCGAGGGTTGGGCTCAGGTAGTTCTCGTTCACGAAGACGGAAGTGGTGCTGATTGCGGTGAAGCGCTGCTGATTGGGAAGATAAGGACCGATCGGAAAGGGGAAGCCGGTCGGCGCGCTGGTATTCAGCACGCCCTGGAACAGTGAACCTGCGTTCAAGTTAGCGGGACTGTCGGCAGCCCCGCAGGTGGGAGTGTACATGGGGGTTGTGGCCAGGAAGATTCCGCAGGCCGAGGCCCCGCCCGGGAACGCCAGGATCTGCGAAGACCTGGCGCCGTCGGCAGTCGTGGAATCGAAGGCGATGGCCAGCAGGGGATGGTCGAAGAAAAGCCCGCCGGCCGCGCGAATCACGGTCTTGCCGTTGCCCCACGGATCCCAGGCAATCCCCAACCGGGGCTGGAACGCGTTGTCGTACACCGGGATGCCCTCGACCACGTTCAGGGCTTTTTCCGCCGGCGCGTTCAGGCCATTGGCCCCGCCGAATGGGCTGAACGTGGGAGTGAACTCGATATCGTAGCGCAGGCCGTAATTCATGGTGATATGCGGTGTAATTCGCCAGCTATCCTGGATGAAGGTGCCGAACTCCGTGTTGCTGAAGGGCACGTTCGATTCGCCCGTGCCCTGCTCGAAGCTTCCGGGCAAGCCAAGGCCGTAGGCTTGAATGGCGGTCAAGGAGGGCAGAGTGGACGGAAATCCGAATGTGCTCGCCGAAACAGAACCAAAGTTGTAGAGGCCACCGAAGTCCAGCTCGAAGGTTTGTGCCGCTCGTGTGCGCACTTGAATCAGGTTTGTATCCACGCCGAATTTTATCGTGTGTTTGCCCATGACGTAGCTGAGGTGATCGGTCCACTGCAAGCGCCGCTCGATGCGGTCCACGGTGGAGAAGGGCTCGCGGCCGAAGAAGGCGAAGCCAGTGATGTTCACGGCCGTCTGGCCGCCGCCCGGGCCGCCAGCCAGGGCCGCGTTCACGGTCGGGCACTGGGCTTCCGTGCAGTTCGAAAAGCCGTAATGCAGGCCGCGGCGGGCGAACTGGAACCGGAACTCGTTCAGCAGGTTGCTCGAAAAAGTCGTATTGTGCTGGAACACGAAGCTCATGTCCCGATACTGCTGCAGAGATGTGCGGGACCCGGCATTCTCGCCGAAGGTCTCGTTTTGCGAATTCACCTGGATGCCGGTGACGAAGGAAGGGGAAACGTTCGCGCGGAAGAAAGACTGGTTGTTGTTGTTCCAGATGTGGTCGATTCTCGCGGAGTAGATGTCGGTGCGCTCCACGATCGGGTAATTTCCGATCAGGCTGGTCAAGGGCACAAAGGATGCGGGAAGCGCCGGCGCCACCACCCCGGCCATCATCGGCGCGGCAGCGCAGGGCCGGCCATTCACCACCTGCCCGGAGAAACAAGCAACGGGGATTGGGAATTGCGCACCGGGTCCCGGGTTGTATGCGCCCCCACTCAGCCCGAAGGCCACGGCGCCGAAGTCCACCCCGTGCAGCGCCACGCTGGAGGCGGAGCCCGCCAAAACGCCGTAATTCACGGCGGCAGCCGGGTTGATGGCCAGAAGCTGGCCGATCGCCGTATTCTGCTCCGACGTTACCATAAGCGGGAGAGAACCAAGCGGGCCAGGAAAAGCGGAACATGCGGTGCATGCCTGCAATCCGAAATTCCCCGCACCGATGTCGGTGAAACCGGTTTCGTGCCGGCGGGTGCCTTCGAAAGAGAAGAAGTAAAACGTCTTATCCTTCTGGATCGGCCCGCCGAACGCGGTGCCATACTGCGCGCGCGTATAGGCCTGCTTCGAGGGGGTCGTTGCACCCGTCACGGGATTCACCGCAACGGAGAAGGGATTGCGCGCCTGCAGCGCCCCGTCGCGCAGAAAGCCGAACACGTCGCCGTGGAACTGGTTGGAGCCGCTCTTCGTGACGATGTTGATGACCCCGCCGGTGGCCCGGCCGAACTCCGGCATGTAGTCGCTGATGATGAGCTGGAATTCCTGCACGTCCTCCTGGGAGACGGTGGAGCGGATCCCGTTGATGGAATTATCCACGGCATCGGCGCCATCCACGGACACTTCGTTGGATCGGGCGCGCTGGCCGCCGAAATTCAGCCCGCTGGTCGGCGCGGGGCCGATGGTGGGGGCGCTGTCGCGGTTGGCCTGGGAATTGATGAGCGTGAAGTTGACGTAGTTGCGTCCGTTGATGGGCAGATTTTCAATCTCGCGGCTCCCCACCGTCTCGCTCACTCCGGTGCGCGTGGGTTCGATGATGGGAGGAGCTGCGGAAACCGTGACCTCCTGGGTGCCCGTCGGCAGCGCCAGTTGCACGTTGAGTTCGGGCGCTCGGCCGATTTCGAGAACGATCTCCGGGTTGTTCCAGCGAGCGAACCCGGACTTCTCCACGCTCAGCTCATAGCGGCCCGGGGCCATGCCCACGAATACATAGCGGCCGTCTTCCCCGCTCTGGGCCGTACGCGTCGCGTTGGTGGCCAGGTTTTTGATGGTGACCTTGGCGCCAGCCACGACCGCGTTGTTCTGGTCGGTTACGGTGCCCGCCAGGTCCACCGCGTTCACCTGCGCCAGCGCCGCGCTCGCGGCAATCAGAAACCCCAGCACGGCTCCGCACACCAGCACCCGACCGTTTAGCCGCTTCATCGCTTGTCTCCTTGGAGAACGAGGCTCCTGGACCCGCAGGGGCAGGGATTCACCCCGCGCGCGGACTCGTCCGGTGAAACAGAAATTCCCATTTGACCTGAAATGACCGAACCCCGTACGCCCAGCCTCAGGGCGAAGCGTAAATCTTGATACTCCAACCGCGCAACCAATTCAATGAATTTATAAATCCGGGACATTCAGGCAGCAATAGAGAAGCAGGGAGGACAAACTGCGGTTCGGCGCGCGCTCAGTCTTCGTGGAGGCTGCGGAGGAGGCGCCGCAGCTTTTCGCGGTCCTCCTGGCCCATGTGCACGAACTCGACGCCCGTGCCGTTGGACAACACGTTGCGGACCACGGCCATGGCGCTGATGGTGCGCAGCCCGCTTTTGATTTCCATCGGGAAAGCGTCGCCCACCTGGAGCTGGCGCGAGGAGGCGAAACAGGCTCCGCCCAGGCTGATGGTGCGCACCTGCACGGCCATCGGGCGCTTCCCCTCAATCCGCGCGCTCAGCGGAGAATCGAGCGGGTAGCGCGGGTAGCGGCGCGGCCGCGCAGCTCCGGCGGTCATGGCCGCGGATTCCAACTGCTCCTGCAGGCGCGACCGCGGCATGCGCCCCTCGATCGCTTCCAGCGCCTCTTCCGCGGCCGTGCGCAGCCCGGCGGGTTCGGCATGCAGCAGGCCGTTGCGCGTGCGCAGGATGTTGCGGAGAAGCGGCGCAGCCTCCGGGGCGCGCAGGCGGCCCAGCCCTTCCAGCGCCTTGATGCGGATGAACACGTCGCGAAGCCGCTCGTTTTCACCCGCTGCAATTTCGAGCATGGCGGGCAGGGCCACGGGATCGCCCTCGAGGCCGAGCAGGTCGAGAATCATGGGCACGACGTAGAGATGGGCGCGGGGAAGAACGGCGAGGAGAGCATCAGGCAGGCCGTTGACGCGCTGGCGGGCCAGCTCGGAGATGGCCAGATCCTGCACGCTCCAATCCCACCCCGGCAGAGCCTCCGCCAGTTGTTCCACCAGGCGCTGAGGCTTCACTGCCGCCAGCAATTTGACCGCCGCTGTCGCGCGTCCCAGCCGCTTTTCGAACACGCGCCGCGAGAGCAGATCAATGGCAGGGTCGCCGATCGCTTTGATCAGGCGCACCATGGCGGGCAGAACCGTGAGCAGCGATGGCTCTCCCTCGCCCCCTCCGGAAGCGAGGATTGTGGTGAGGCCGTCCACCAGCGGCTCCGGCTTCCGCGCCAGCAGGCGGACCAGCGCCGCGTCCAGCGGGCGATGCGCCAACGCGCCCGACATCAGAAGCTCCCAGCGTTCGCCTTCGCACATCCGCCGTTCCAGCAAGCCCAGGTGCTCAATGCCGCGCGGCGCCGAGTCCAGCGCCTTCAGCACGCCTTCGAATTCGGCATAGCGGCCTTTGTGCAGCGCCGCATCGGCCATGTGCTCCACCACGCCCACCAGCAGCGCGGCAATCGACGGATTCCGCTCCGCCACCAGCGCTCCCAACACTCGCTGGCTGAATTCCTCGGGCAGTTGCTCGGGCCAGTAGTGCACGAGGGTATCTTCGAGGTCGGCCAGTCCGGCGATGGTGGCCTGCCGCACGTCGCCCTCGCGCGCCTCCAGGCCTTTGCTGAATGCCAGCAGCGCCGCTCGCGCTTCGCGCAGCCCAGCCGTCGTGTTGGCCCGCACCAGGACGTCGCGCAGCATGGCCGGAGGCACCGACCACGCCATCGGCGAGCGCAGCAGCCGCGAAATCTCTTCCGGTGCCAGCGCGGCCCAAAACTGCGCTTCAAATTCCGCCGCTCCGCTGTCCTCGGCCCAGCGCGCCAGCGGAGCGACAACGAGCGGGTGGGGATTGTCGAGCTGGCTCACCTGCCGGCCGATCCCGATGGCCAGACGGCGAAGATCGGCAGGGCGCAGTTTGCCGGCGCGAAACTGCTCCATGGCGTCGGAGAGCGCCACCTGTTCCGCCAGCCGCGCAAAGTACGTATCCAGAGTTTCGCCCCCGCGCGGCGGGCAGCGGTTCATCTCCCGGGCCAGCAGCAGCACGGCGGACCGATCTGCCGCCGCGAGCGCGCATTCCATCGCGCGCGCGGCATTGCGCGCCGATTCAGGCGACGACGCCAGGCCGCTCGGAAGCGTGCGCGCCAACCCGCCCAGCAGTTGCAGCGCCGAGAAAATGCGCGCCTCCGGAGTGAGTTCGGCAGTCGTTTCCGAGCCTGCGGAAACCTGGCCGTGATGCTCCAGCATGGCAGCGAGGATGTGTGGAAGCAGGGGATCCGGCCGCGCATCCGCCACCGGCTCGTTTACCCGGATGCCCATGATGCTTCTTTGGGCGAGCCTGTCTTTCCAGGGAGGCTGCGCCATGCCCCCCGCTGTGGAGATGGTGGCCGGCGCTCCATCCACCAGCTCCAAAAACGCGATCAGCTCGCCCGTGTGCGTTTCCGGCCGGAAGGTGAGCGCGGAAATTCCGCGGCGAGCCAGTTCGTCGGCAAACGTGCGCAGCTCACCGCGCGGATCCTCCAGCGCCTGCCCGTGGAAATAGACGGCGCCGCCTTCCAGACGGACGGCGACGGACGCGGCGGGACCGAGCGCGTCGCGCAGGCTGCGTTCTGAGGCAAACAGGCTTTCTTCAATCTTGGGGTGGTCTTTTTGGTACATCCGGCGCGTGCGGGCCAGGAGCTGCAGCGAAGCGAAAAACCGGCCCGCAGCGGATTCAGCAGCAACTCCGCGAGACGGTCGGGTGGCGGGCTCAGGGGGCTGCGGCGTCGAATGGGCTTTTAGAGCCATGGCTGGGAGATCTCGGGAAACCGGACCCGGCACCTTCTTCCACTGGAAAGTATGCCCTACCAGAATGGGAAGGTACACCCGTATCCCGACTTCAGGTTAAGGGGAGCACGCCTGCTGCCGTGGCCTGGTTTCCGTATTTGCTGGATTTACAATAACTTCGGGGGATGAAGCGCCAAACGGGGGTGCGCCGGAAAGGATTCGGTGTGGAAATGTAACAAGACTGGGAGGAGAGCGCAGTACGTTCAGGGCGAGGTGGAATTGCCAACCGCTCGCGGACCTTCACATCATTGCTTCGAGGGAACAGGCACTTCCTGCCACAGAACCTCGTACACCTCGATGGGTTCGGCTTTCCCCTTCACTTTGACGGGCTCGAGCTTGCGAGTCGGAAGTTCCCCTCCGAACTCTGCCTGGGTGGTGGCGGCGACGAGGATCTGATCCGGAGCGGCGGCAGCGCAGAGCCGCGAGGCCACGTTCACCACGTCGCCGATGGCTGTGTAGTCCATGCGCCGGGTGGCGCCCATGTAGCCCACGACGGCCCTCCCGGTGTTGATTCCGATGCCCATATGCAGCGGGCGCGCGAGGTCCTTGTTAATCTGCAGAAGGGTTTGCTGCATCTCGACGGCGGTGCGCACCGCGTTGAGCGCGTCGGTGCCTTTCGAGAGCGGAGCGCCAAACAGGCACATCAACCCGTCGCCCAGGAATTTGTCGAGCGTGCCTTCGTGGGAGAAAATCTTGTCGCTCATGGCGTTGAAGTAGTCGTTCAGGATTTCGACCGTCTCTTCCGGCGTCATCTTCTCGGCCATGGATGTGAATCCGCGGATGTCGGAGAACATCACGGTGAGGTTTTGTGTTTCTCCGCGGAGCTGGATGTCGGCGGCTTCCGCCGCGATCTTCTGCGCCACGCCGGGAGAGAGGAAGCGCTCGAGTGCGCTGCGCTGCTGGGCTTGCTTGGCCATTTCCTCGCGGCCGCGCACGCGGTCCACGGCCAGCCCGGCCTGCGTGGCGATGACGCTGAAAATGTTCAGGTCTTCCTGGGAAAACATGCCGCGCTTCACCAGGTTGTCCACGTAGAGCAGGCCGTAAAGTTTGTCGCCGCCTTTGAGCGGGGCGCACATGGCGGACTGCATGCCGCTCAGCGCGATGCTCTTGCTGCTGCCCAGCCGCGGGTCCATGCGCACGTCCTGCACCAGCAGCGGCACTCCGCCCTGCGTCACCTGCTTGATGATGGCCTGGGAGAGGATCATCTGCGGCAAACGTCCGGTGTCGGGCCCCAGCTCCTTGCGGTAACGGATGACGGCGGGCTGGAAGCCGCCCTTCAAGTCCGAGAGCATCGCGTAGCCGCGCTCCACGCCCTCGATCTGCAGCACCAGGTCGAGCACGCTATTGACCACTTCCTCGACCGATTGCAGATCGCCCAGCGCGCGGCTCACCTGATACAGCAGCTCGAACAGCCGGTTCTCGTGCTCCAGGCCCTTCAGCCGCGATTCCAGCTGGCTGCGGTCCGCCGCGGGCGTGGCCGCTCGGGGAATCGCCGCCGCCGGCGCAGGTGCGGCGGCCGGCGCGGGCTCCTTTCCCAGTTTCAGGGCCGCGTTCACATCCTTCAGGCTCATCACCATGGTCAGGCGCGGGGGCAGCTTTGCTGCCGCCTGCGTGAGCAGGATCTGCGACTCCATGGATTCGTAGCGCAGGCTGTATTCGCCGATGTTCAGTACGTCGCCGTCTTTGAGCGGAGTTTCCTTGACGTTCTTGCCGTTCAGAAAGATCCCATTGGCGCTGCCGAGGTCGCGCACCATCCAGTGGCCTTCGAGGGAGGGGCTGAGCATGGCGTGCCGGCGCGAGACGCTGGTTTCGCGCAGCACCAGATCGTTCGATTCCGCCCGGCCCACGTAGACGGGCCGGTCCTGCGGCAGCTCGAACACCTGCTGCTCCTGTCCGGGACGCTCAATGACCAGCCGCGGCATGGGGCCCTATCAATATGGACGGACAATATCAGAAAACTGGAACTTGGTGTTGGGATTGCTCGCCACAATCTTGGCCTTGGAATTGTTGGGGTCCACCACCTCGGTCACCTCAATCGTCCCGATGCGGGTCTGGGGCTCGGCGGCACGGTAAACCCCGAACTTCATTCCCACCTCCACACCGGCCGCGGAGCCGAGATTGATGGAAATGCCGGTGGGAGATACCTGCGTGATGTAGCCCTCCATCTTCGGCTGCGCGGCAACCGTGGCCGCCGGCGGAGGCGCGGCAGATCTGCGAACCTGGTCGGTGAGGTCCCCCAGGTCGCGCCGGATGCGCGCCACGTCCGTCTTCAGGCTCAGCAAATCCTCCTGGTTGGACATTCGCAGCGAGGTGACGGAGGAGTCCGTGGCTTTGGAAAGCTCCTGGTTGGCGTGGATATCGGA
Source organism: uncultured Acidobacteriaceae bacterium (assembly GCA_963773835.1). GTDB lineage: Bacteria > Acidobacteriota > Terriglobia > Acidiferrales > UBA7541 > JOPF136. The sequence goes on along the minus strand of CAVZCQ010000002.1, from coordinate 230,040 downwards.
GGCCAGCGACTGCTGCTGCTCCTTCAGCTTGGCCAACTGGCTGTCCACCGCGTCCAGCCGCGCCGACAGCTTGTCCAACTTCTCCCCGATCGCGGTCATTTCGGCCACCAGGTACTGCTGCAGTCCAGGGTCCTTGAACTTGGGAACGGGCGGCGGCTGGACTGGCTGCTGTTGCGCGCGCGCAGGCACCGCCGCCACCACCCACAGGCTCAGCCCCAATCCGGCGGTCACAATCCGCGCCATGCTCCGCATGATGAACATCCTCCTTTGCGACCATTCAGTTGAATCTCCGGCGGCGCTTACGGCACTGCCGGAGTGCCTTGTCCCCGTGGCCGGTTCGCCCCGGCCGGTCCGGCGGCTAGCGGGGCGCGAGCATCGCCTGGAGCTGCGCCTTCCGGCTTTGCTGCACCGTGATGGATTGCTGGAACGGCGCGTACCCTTTCAAGTACAGCGTCACCTCATAACTGCCCGCTGGCAATTCTATCTTAGACGGCGTGCGCCGTCCCGTGTTCTCTCCATTGATGAGGATGTCTGCGCCCACCGGGACGGAGAGCACTTCCAGCGTGCCCATCGCCGCCTTCTTGCCTGCGCTTTGGTGCAGGCGCTCCTCTGCAATCCGTCCCTCGCGCACCTCCACCCTTCGCGCTATCGTTGAATAGCCGGAAACCTTTACCGACAGCGAATAGGCGCCCGGGGAAAGGTCGGCAAACCGGCACGGCGTGCGGCAATCGCCGATGGGGTGCCCCCCGGCGTCTGTGAGCGTCACCGCGGCGCCGGGTGAATCCGTGATCACGTCCAGCGCGCCCTTGCCCGGTGTGCCCCATGCTTTTTCCGCCCCGCGCGCGCTGGTCTCCGATTCCGGCGTCGCTCCCTGTTCTCCGGACTCCTCCACTTTGATCTGATCGACCACGCGGATCATGCCCGGAAGCGCCGGCAGCCGCCGGAAGAGCAGCCGGTGTTCGGATGCAGAGAGCTGGCCGGTGAGAACCAAAGCATTTTCACCCGGAGCGATTTGAACACGCTCGGCGAGCCCGAGTTTTTGCAACTGCGCCGCCACCCTTTCTCTCGCAGCCGTCAGTGCCGCCGGGAATTCCGCGGGAGGCTGCGGGGAAGGCGCGCCCGCGGCAGCATTGGGTTCGCCGGCGGCTGCTCCCGCTGGACTCCCCGCCGATGCGCCCCCGCCTGCCGTGCTTGCTGCGGCTGGAACCTGCGCCGCGGCTTTCGCCTTCGTATCGGGAGGCTTCGTTGTGGAAACAGGAGAGGAAGGCTCGGGTTGGCTCGCGATGCCGGCGGCAGACCTGGCGCGATGCCACGCATCTTTGATTTCGTTCGGATAGAAGAAGCCTGCAGCGCTCCCGGCGGCCACCAGCAGCAGTAACAGCACCCACATTCGCGCGTGACTCTGGCGCTGTGGCGGCTCCGGAATCACAATCCGCGGAATGGTGGGAGGTGGCGGCTGCACTGCGGGCGGGGGAGCGGGAGACCGCGGCTCGACCCGAGGCGATTCCGAAGCCGGCTCTGGCGCCTTCGCGGCGGCCTGCGGCGGAGGAGGAGTGATGGCGGGTGGCGCCGCTGAGAATTGCGAAGGGGCGTCGGGAAGCGGACCTGTTTCTCGCGGCGCGGGGACAGTCTGGCCGGCAATCGTGGGCCGCGTCTGCGGCAGTACAGACACGCGGCGGATCAATGTCTGCGCCGTGCTCACCGGAGATTCGCGAAAGTTGCGCAGCGCGTTCAGAAAATCCCCGCAACTGGCGTAGCGGTCTCCCGCATCCTTGGCCAGGCCCCGCAGGATTACGGCATTGAGCCCGGGATGAATCGAGGAGTCCAGTTGGATGGGCGCCAGCGGTTCCTCATGCACGATTTTGTAAATGACCGTGGTCACGTTCTTGCCGGGAAACGGGCGCTCGCCGGTCAGCAGCTCGTAGAGAATCACCGCGAGGGCAAAGACGTCCGCGCGGCCGTCCACTGGTCTGCCCTTCACCTGCTCCGGCGACATGTAACTCGGCGTCCCCACGATTTGTCCGCTTTGCGTTCCCCCGCGCTCCAGTATTTTTGCGGTGCCGAAATCGGTCAGCTTCACCGTGTCCAGCTCGCCCATCAGCAGGTTCGCCGGCTTGATGTCCCGGTGGACGATGTGGCTGTGGTGCGCATAGTCGAGCGCGCGGCACGCTTGATCCATGATGCGCAGCACCCGCGGGATGGGAAATGCCTGCTTCTCCTCGATCATTTTCGCCAGGCTGCGCCCCTGCACGAACTCCATGGTGATGTAGAAGAGTCCGCCCTCGGCGTCCACGCCCGCGTCGTGAATCACCACGATGTTGGGGTGGGCCAGCCGCCCGGCGGCCCGGATTTCATTCTGGAACCGTTCCAGCGCTTCCGGGTCGTCCTGGCCCTGCCGCACGTCGTCCAGCTTCAGCGTTTTGACCGCGACGGTGCGCCCGATCAACGGGTCGCGCGAGCGGTAAACCACACCCATAGCCCCGCGGCCCACCTCTTCGAGCAATTCGTAACGTCCTGCTTTTTGCGGCGCCATCGCTCCACGGAAAACTGCGGCGAGAACCGTTCCGAAGCCTCCGAACCGGCGTGCCAGCCTCCGGCCTGTTGTGCCGGCGCCGGAGAATCAGCCCTGGCTCATGACGTGCATTCTAGCGCAATCTACGCCACCAGCGCGGGAGCGTCAAATCATGTGCATGCCACTGTGCCGCGGGGGACACGCGTGGGTTCTCCTGCCTGGACGAAAAGTTGGAGCAGGCGGTTCGCCCGCCTGCCGCTCCCTCTCACTTTGCCCACGGTGAGCAGGCCAGCCGGGGATCTGGCGCGAGAGCCCGCAGGATGGTATAGTTTTTATACCTGATGCCGTTCGCTTTCGATCCTGCGAAGTCGGCCGCGAACAAGGCCAAGCACGGGATTGATTTCGTGGAGGCGCAAGAGCTTTGGGCAGACGCCGATCGCCTGGAGATTCCCGCTCGCTCCCTCGACGAACCGCGCTACCAGGTGATTGGGAGGATTGGAAGAAAGCTCTGGTCGGCTTTCGTAACCTATCGCCATGACACGATCCGCATCATCTCGGTCCGCCGGGCCCGCCCGGAGGAAGAGGCGCGCTATCGGGAGGAATAAACCCCTGCGCGCCGTGCACCTTGACGCCCTGCACGACGCGGGGAAGGACTTGAGCGCTCACCTGCATCTCTCCAGAGCGCGGAGGCCCGCACGCGAAGTCCAGCGTGTGAACGTGGATTTTCCGCTCGGCTTATTGACTGCCATTGATCAGGAAGCCAGACGCGTCGGCGTCACGCGCCAGGCCTTCATCAAACTGCGGCTCGCCGATGCCCTCCGCCCACGCTGACCTTGCCGTCCAGGTTGCGCCTCCTGCCTTTGTCTTCAGAGGCCGGGCTTCGCCGGCGGGGGCTCTTCGTCTTTCAATCGGTGGAGAACGTCCGCAATCTTCATGGGGGCTTTGTCGGGGTCCACGTCGTCGGTGTCGTCGGTAATGTTGTAGGCCTTGTTGATTAGGTCCACGTACTCGGAAGGCGGCTTCGAGAATTTTGCGTCGGCGTCCTTCACTTTCGCCGAGTGGCAGGCCAGATAACCTTCCACAAAGCCCAGTTCCGCCGCGGGATCCGCATCGAACCAGAATTTTCCGTCGAAACTCCCGTGCGCTTCGGAGCTCGGTTCGTTCGGCGCCGGCATGGCCTTGTCTTCCGCCGCGCCGCGCAAAGCATCCAGGGCTTCACTCACCGTCTGTTTTCGCCGCGCGGGGTCGGCGAGAAAGTATTTGCTCAGGTCATCGATGTAAGTCTGGACTTCCTTGGCGAACGGGACGCTGCCGCGATATTCGAAGGCGTAACAATCCTCGTAGCCGGTGACGGCGCCATACTGCTCCCACCCGCCGAGGGTCAGCCACCAGTCGCCGTCGAACACGGGAGTGGCAGCTGGGGCGGTGGGCTCGGGAGCTTGCGCGGAGTGAATTCCCGCGGCGGGACACAGCAGCAGGACAACCAGAAGCGTAACGGCACCGAGGGGTGATCGCGCCCGAGCCTGCCGCCTGCCGCCTTGCATCCGCTTGGTTTCAGTCTCTCGGTTCATCAGTGTGCGTAGCCGCGGCGAGCAAAGCCGGAGCGCCGCAAAGGCCCGTCCCCTAATCCCCTGACTCGGTTTCGATTTGCACGAGCGAATCGGCGGCTTCCAGGTCCGGCATGCGTCCAAGGCCGGGGGCAGGCAGCGGATCGAGGTGCTGCGGCGCGCGCCAATGGTCGATGTAGGAGGTCTGCTGCACGCAGGAAACGGTGCAGTGCGCGGTGCAAGGCTTGCGCGTTACGAATTCGCGCTTCACATCCTCTCTCGTGTAGCGCTCCAGCGGCACGGCAGGCCAGCCGCGCTGCTGCGAGCAGTAGTGCACCAGCCCATCCTCGCAGACATACAGGTAGCGGCTGCCGGCGCGGCACTGCCAGTCGTTGGGTTTGCCTTCGGCCAGATTGTACTGGAAGTGATTGAAGCGCGAGTAGGAGCCCTTGCTCATGCCCATAATGCGGTCGAACACACCGCGCTCCACCGTCCCCAGGGCGCGCATCTGCCCCGAGCCGTCGTGGATGATTCCCACCGTGCTGGTGAACCCCAGTTCGCGGGCGCGCTCGGCAATTACCAGCGCGTCCTCGGGGTTGTTCACTCCACTGCCCAGCACGCTGTTGATATTGACGTGGAACTCGGCCAGCTCCGCGAGCAGCCGCAGCTTCTGGTCCAGCACCTTCAGGCTTTTCTTCGACACTTCGTCCGGCTTCAGGTTGTCGATGCTGATCTGCAGATGGTCGAGCCCGGCGCGGTTCAGCCGCTCGATCCGCTCCGGCACCAGCAGGTAGCCGTTTGTGATCATCCCGGCGATGCGCCCGTGGCTCTTGATGCGCCGGATGATTTCGTCCAGCTCGGGGTGCAGCAGCGGTTCGCCGCCACTTATGGTGATCAGCGAGGTGCCCAGCTCCGCCAGCTTGTCGATGCGCCGGATCATCTGCTCCAGCGGCACCGGGGCGGAAACCTCGTCGTACTCGTTGCAGTAGGAGCAGTCCAGATTGCAGCGGCGGATGGGAATGATGTGCGCCTGCACCACGTGGCGCGTGGAGACGAGCGCCTTGCCGATCAGCCACAGCTCGTGTGTGGTCCGCCACGTCGCGAGCCACCGCCCGCGCACTGTGTTCTTCTTTAGCAACTTTCGTCCCAGCATTAAGATGCCTTGCGCTTCGCCCGGGATTCACCCGGCGCGGCCCACGTTTCCTTTGGATTCCCCCGCGTGCGGGATCCGCACGCCCCTCACCCCTGGCAAGACTCGACCCTAGTATGCCCCAGGCGGGCGGATTCCTTCAACGCGGATTGTCCAGTGGAGTGCTCGAAGTGTAGGCGATGAACTACCAATGTAGAGACGGCCCTGTGGTGTCGCGCGGACTCACGCGCCTGAAAATCAGAGTGTTAGGCCCGGGCAGCGAGTGCGCGCGGCCGCAGCGTCGCCATCAGTTCCGCAAATTCCGCCGGATCGAGCGACTGCTCGCCGTCCGATAGCGCCCGCTCGGGGCAGGGATGCACCTCGATGAGCAGCCCATCGGCGCCGACTGCCGCGGCAGCGCGCGAGGCCGGGGCCACCAGCGCGCGCTTTCCCGTGGCATGCGACGGATCCACGATCACCGGCAGGTGCGTGAGCTGTTTCACCAGCGCCACTCCGGCCAGGTCCAGCGTATTCCGTGTCGCGGTTTCGAACGTCCGGATGCCCCTCTCGCACAGCACCACATGAGGATTTCCACCGGAGAGCAGATACTCAGCGGCCAGCAGCCACTCCTGAATTGTGGCGGAGGGGCCGCGTTTGAGCAGCACAGGCCGCGGCGCGGTGGCCAGCCGGCGAAGCAGCGCGTAGTTCTGCATGTTCCGCGCGCCCACTTGAAGCAAGTCGGCATGTTCGGCAACCAGATCCACGTCCTCGGGACTCACCACTTCGGTCACTACCGGCAGCCCGGATTCGCGGCTCGCCTCGGCCAGCCATTCGAGCGCCTTGCGGCCCAGGCCCTGGAAGTCGTAGGGTGACGTGCGCGGTTTGTACGCGCCGCCGCGGAGCATGTCCGCGCCCGCGGCCTTCACGCGCCGCGCCGTCTCGCGGATTTGCTGGCGCGATTCGACCGAGCACGGTCCCGCCATCACCACCAGTTCGCCCGCGCCGATTTCCACCCCGCCCGCCGTGACGATCGTGCTCTCCGGATGGAGTTCCCGGCTGGCCATCCGGAACGGAGGCGCCTGCTTCACCAGCACGACTGGACGAGCTGCCGCAGCCGGCAAAGCGGCCCGGCGTGCCGGGCGCCTCTCCGGCAGTCTTGCGGCCGCTGTGGATTCCGTGCGTAACGCTCGCGAACTCATTGGATCCTCCCCGTGGCTGCATGAGATCTTTCGCCCGCCGGCCGTGCGGCCGTGTAGCACCCGAGCACGCGCAGCGATTGCACGGACCGTCGCAGTTCCTCCAGCGCTTCCTCGATGGGCTCGCCCGGCGCGGCTTCCACGTCGAGAAAAAATTGGTATTCCCACGGGCAGCCGTGAATCGGCCGGCTCTCGATCTTCAAAAGGTTGAGTCCGCGGCGCGCAAAGGGCTCGAGCGCCGTCAGCAGTGCCCCGGGCAGGTGCGCCAGCCGCAACGCCAGCGTCACTTTGTCGCCCGTCGGCGGCGCGTCTTGCGGCTGCGTCAGCAGCAGAAAGCGCGTGAAATTGCCCACGTCGTCCTGCACGTTGCGCGAGAGGATCACGCCTCCGTGGTGCGCCGCGGCCCGCGGCCCCGCGAGAGCCGCGCGCGTGCGGTCCCGGCATTCCACCACGTGCCGCACGCTCCCGGCCGTGTCTTCCGCCGCCACCCGCGCCCATTCGCGATGCCCCGCGAACAGCCGCTCGCACTGCGCCAGCGCCATGGGATGCGATTCCACCGAGCGGATGCCGGCCAGCGTCGCGCCGGGACACCCGATCAGGTGCAGCTCGATGGGCACCACCGCTTCCGCCGCGATGGCCAGCCCGCTCTCCAGTAGCAGGTCGTACACGCGGAGCACCGACCCGGCCAGCGAGTTTTCGATCGGCACCACCAGCGCGTCGGCGGCGCCATCCGCCACCGCACCGAACGCGGCGTCAAAAGTCGCGCGCGGCAATGTGACGGCCTGCTCTCCCACGAGACGCGCCGCAGCCTCCTCGCTGAACGCGCCTGGCTCGCCTTGGAAAGCCACCCGGACGGGCTCATCTTTCACGCGCATGCCTGCCTCCCCGCTGCGCGTTCGGCCGCTTTGCGGGAGAGCGTGTGGCGGGCCACGCGGCGCGATTCCGCTAGGATGGCGCGGAACAGCCGCTCGATGGCCGCAGGCCCCAGCGGCCCGCGCGTTCCGGCCCGCGCGCGCGCCAGGATTTCCCGTTCCCGTTTCGCGTCCCGCAGCGGCAGGCCCGCGCCCCGCTTCCGCCGGCCTACTTCCAGCGCCACCCCGGCACGGCGGTTCAGCAGGCTCAGCAGCTCGGCGTCAATGGCGTCGATTTCGTCCCGCCAGCGTTCGATTGCAGCGACCATGGCATCCTCCGGAAAACAAAAAAGGCCGCGAACCCTTGGGAGGTCGCGGCCAGTCTGGAAATCTCGGCTTTACTCGGCTACTTCGTTCACCTCATCCGCCGACAGCCGCCAGCCTGTCCGCTTCTCCGTAGGTAAAGGAGAAGCGGTAGGTAAAGGCGAACTGGAGCGTGTACGTCATTATCTTCAAGCCACCGGCTCTTTCCGCCGGAAAGCCCACTTTAGGAGACCGCTCGGGGGATGTCAAGAGGCAAACCGCAGTCGGTGCTTCTCCAGCCAGATAACCCGCGAAACGCCTTCGGAGCTCACAAAGTCAGCCACAACAGCGCGCTGGATTTGCGGTTCTGACCGATTTCCGTTTTTCGAGCTTCGATTTTCGAGTTTCGCCCTCTCCCCCGTGCCAGGGTATCCTGGCCACGGCTCCCGGAATCCAAGTCTTGCGCGATTCAAACACAGCGGGGCAATCTTGCCCGTGCGCCCGGGAACAGGCTATCGTCGCCATCAGCGATTTTCGAATTTCGATTTTCGCCTTTTCCTCCGGAGGACCCATGATTCGCAAAGCATCGGCAGTGTGGAATGGAACGCTGAAGGACGGGAAGGGAACCGTGACGACAGAGAGCGGCGTGCTCTCGCAGACTCCCTATTCGTTCCGCAGCCGTTTTGAAACCGGCACGGGCACGAATCCCGAAGAGCTGATTGCAGCCGCGCACGCCGGCTGCTTCACCATGGCGCTTTCCGCGCAGCTCTCCGGCGCCGGGCTGACCCCGGAAAGCCTGGCCACCTCCGCGGCTCTTACCTTGGAAAAATTGGACGCCGGCTGGACCGTCACGAAGATTCATCTCGAAGTGAACGCGCGCGTCCCCGGCGTGAACAACGAAACCTTTCAGAAGGTGGCAGCCGACGCGAAAGCCAATTGCCCCATCTCGCGCCTGCTGAAAGCCGAAATCACTTTGAAAGCGACTCTGAACGTCTGAAGTTCTGCCGGGCAGCCGCTCCTGCTACGGGTTGCGGCGTTGCCCCTCCGCCGCGTTCAGCGTGTCGTGGATGCTGAGGATGTACCAGCGGTTTTGCTCTTTGTGGCACAGCATCATGCCCCGCCCGGCCAGATGAATGTCGCGCGAATCCATCGAGTAATCGTACGCGGTCCACACCACGTCTCCCACGGCCCGTTGGTCGTGAATTTTCATCGCCAGCCGCACGCGCGGATTCAGCGCAAAGAAGCGCTGGTCAAGATACGCCGCAACGTTGTCCCTCCCCCGGTACTCGCCCCACGGCGTATTCAGCACCAAGTCGGGGTCGAAGCAGGCCGCCAGCCGCTTCTTGTCCCCGTCGTTAAAAGCCTCCGAACAGCCGTGCATCGCGTCTTCCATCTCGGAGATCAGCGACATCTCCGCAGGGTCCGCCGGCGGAGCGCCAAATCGCGCCACGCGCCGCTCGAGATCGATGGTCATCCCCAATTGCTCGAGCAGATCCACGCCCAGGATGCCGTCGATTCTCCCGCCACACGCCTTCGCAATCGGGCTCAGATCCACCGCGGAGAGCTTCAGATTGTGCAGCGTTCGATCTCCCAGCGTCAGTTCCGGCACGGACACTTCGCGCGCGCCCGCCGCCGTCGTCCCGGTCCAGGATGCGATCCTCACGTCCGTCGAACGGCCGGAAGATGTCGAAAACGATTTCGAATTGAGCAGGGAACTGGCCGCCGTATCCACCAGGAAACTCATCTCGGTCTTTCCGGCGCGGACGGTCACCACGGGCAGCCGGTCACAGTGACGAAGAGGGATTTCCAGGGCCCGCGCCTGCGCCCGCGCGGGAATTGCCGGAGCCACCAGGAGCCAGGCCCCGCCCGCAACCCACAGGGACGCCCAGCGGAAGCGTGTGTGCATCATCTCCGCCTCCTTTCCGTTGTCGCCATCTGGTCGAGGCGCGCCCGAATCGCGCGCCTCGCCGTGGCAAATGCCGTGGGGTCTTTGAACAAGCGGCTGCGCCAGTTCGCCCCCATGGCCAGCGCGTGAATTTCAAAAGCAATCTGCCGCGCATCCACCTCCCGCCCCACTTCGCCCGCATCCTGCGCTTCGCGGACTGTCCGCTCGAGCCGATGTAGCCATTTTTCCATCAGCTCTACGATGCGCTCGCGCACCCGCCCGGGCCGGTCGTCGAATTCCAGCGACGCCGCGGTAAAAAAACATCCCCCCGGCAGCGCGCGCAGTTCGGCGTATCGGAACCAGTGCTCGCACAGCGACCGCAGACGGCGCAGGCCGGTGAGCGCAGCCGCCGGCCGGATCACCTGCTCCACGAAGATCTCGCCGGCCGCATCGACCGCGGCGCACTGCAGTTCTTCCTTCGAGCCGAAATGGGCAAACAGCCCGCTCTTGCTCATGCGCAGCGCGGAAGCGAGCCGCCCGATGGTCAGGGATTCCAGCCCTTCGAGCGATGCCAGTGCCACTGCCCTGCGCAGAATCGCCCGGCGCGTCTTGATGCCCCGCGGGCGCCGCGGCCGGATAGAAGTGCGCACGTTTCTCGCTGGAGTAGCCATCGTGGCGTCAGGTAATAGCACGACCGTTCGTGCTTGTAAAGTGGTTTCTTCCAGCCCTCTGGCAACCACTCAGCGCCACGCAGCGTGCCGCAGAGCCCCTCGCCCTGGACGTTGCCAATCACGCGTGGCTGGCGGTGCCGCCGAGCCATGCTATAGAATGCCCGTCCAGCGCTGCTCCCCCAGGCGAAATGAGGTTTGTCTTCCCGGCCTGCGGCCGCGCCCTGTGAAATGATCGGCACAACCGTCAGCCACTACCGCATCCTGGAAAAGCTGGGAGGCGGCGGCATGGGCGTCGTGTACCGCGCTGAAGACACGCGCCTCGGCCGCCAGGTGGCGCTTAAATTCCTTCCCGACGAAATGGCCCACGACTCGCAGGCGCTCGAGCGCTTCGAGCGCGAAGCCCGCGCCGCTTCCGCCCTCGACCATCCCAACATCTGCACCATTTACGACATCGGCGAGGACGGCGGCCGCCGCTTCATTGCCATGCAGTTTCTGGAAGGTCAGACGCTGAAGCATCTGATTGGCGGGCGCCCCATGCCGCTCGACCGGATTGTGGAAGTCGGCATTGAGGTTGCTGACGCGCTCGAAGCCGCGCACGCCAAGGGAATCATTCACCGCGACATCAAGCCCGCGAACATTTTCGTCACCACGCGAGGCCACGCCAAGATTCTCGATTTCGGTCTGGCGAAACAGACGGGAGCGCCCGACTCTCCGCTGACGATGTCCGCGGACGCCTCCACGGGAGGCGATCTGACCAAGCCGGGAACGGCGGTGGGCACCGTGGCCTACATGTCGCCGGAGCAGGCCCTGGGAAAGCCGCTCGACCCACGGACCGATCTGTTTTCGTTCGGAGTGGTGCTCTACGAAATGGCCACGGGCGTCCAGCCATTCGCCGGGAACACTTCCGCTGCGGTGTTCGATGCCATCCTGAATCGCCCACCTGCTTCGCCCGTGAGCCTGAACCCGCAACTCCCACGCGAACTCGAACGCATCATCAGCAAGCTGCTGGAAAAGGACGCCGCCAAACGGTATCAATCCACGACGGAGCTGCTGACGGAGATGAAGCAGCTGCGGCGCGAATCGTCCGGCGGACAGGCCACTGTAGCCGCCGCGCGGGCTCCCAAGCCGCTGCCCTTTCGTGCGCTCGCGATTGCTGCGGCTGCGATTGTTCTCGTAGTTGGCGGATACGCCGCGCTGCGCTGGCGAACAGAGCATGCGGCGCCGGCCGCCGCCGTCTCCGCGGCAATGCCATCGGTGGCTGTGCTCCCCTTCCAGAATCTGAGCGGCGACCCGCAGAACGATTACTTCAGCGACGGCACCACCGAGGAAATCATCACCAAACTCTCGAAGATCAAGGACCTGCAGGTCGCTCCGCGCACCTCCGTGGCCCGTTACAAGGGCGCGCAACAGGACCTCAAGCAAATCGCGCGCGATCTGGGTGTGCGCTACGTCCTGGAGGGCAGCGTCCGCAAGGCCGCAAACCGCGTTCGCATCAGCGCTCAGCTCATTGACAGTTCAACCGGCTTTAACCTCTGGGCTGAAGATTTCGACCGCGACCTGAGCGACGTTTTCGCGGTGCAGGAGGAAACCGCGCTGAAGATCGCGGACGCGCTCAATCTCCGGCTGACCCCACAGGAACAGCAGGCCGTGAAGAAACGTTACACGCAGGACGCACAGGCTTACGATGCTTACTTGCGCGGCCGCGTCCTCCAGTCGGAGTTTGATCTCCCCGCCAAACTCGAACAATCGCGCAAGGAATACGAGTTCGCTCTCTCGCGCGATCCGAATTACGCCCCAGCTCTGGCCGGGCTTTCCTGGGTGGAGGCCAGCTACTACCGCAACGTGGATTCAAACCCCGATCACCTCCAGCTCGCCGAACAGCTCGCCGACCGCGCCCGCGTCATTGACCCCCAGCTCCCCACGGTGCATATGTCCATCGGCTACATTGCCGCCGACCGTTACGATTATCGCCGCGCCGCCGAAGAGTTCCTGGAAGCCGCCAAGCTGGATCCGGAAGACGCCCTGGCCTGGGACTTCGCCTCCTGGGCGCTCAGCTACCAGCAGCCTCCTGACGCAGCGCGGGCGGAGAAAGCCTCGCGCGAAGCGGTGCGCCTGGGTTTCCAAACGATGGGTGTCTACTACCACCTCGGCCGGGCACTGTTCCTCCAGGGCCGCTACGACGAGGCCATCGCCGCCTTTGAACAGGCTCGGAAAATGAGCCCTCAATCCTCATCACCTGATCTGGGCCTGGCCCAACTGTATTTGGCCAAAGGCGACTACGACCAGGCGCTCTCCCGCTGGTCCCGCCAACCCGCTGCACAGGTCCACACGGCCGTCGTCGCATTCGTGGGAAGCATGATCTATGCCGCGCGCGGTGAAAAAGATAAAGCCCTCGCGGAATTGCAGGAATCCCTGGAGAAAGGCTACCGCGATTTCGCCGCGATTGACGCCAGTCCTTATTTCGCCTCGCTGCGCTCCGACCCGCGCTTCCAGAAGCTGCTCAAGAAATATCGGCAGTGAGTCCGCGAAGGGCCCTCCCGGATCTCGCGGCGCCTTGATTCCTTAGCTGGCCAGGGTTAGCATGCCCCCGTTCCGCTGGTCCTGATCGCGCCTTCGAGTTTCGCGGCAATCGAGAAGAACTATGCTCGTCACCACGCGCCCGGCCATCAAGCCCCTGTGCACGCGCCACCACGCGATCATGATCCTGTCCGAATTCGGCGAACTGACCGGGGTCACAGTCCACGCCTATAAATGCGGCGAGGCCGGCTGCACCCGCGCTTACAATTCTTCACAGGGTTATTTCGATCTCGTGGATGGCGGCACCATGCTCTTGCAGATGGAGCAGCGGGACTGCCCCGATTGCGGTCTGCCCATGTACCTGCGCTCTGTGCAGGCGGACGGCACGGAAACCTGGCGCTGCGCGCAGGTCGGTTGCAAGAGTTCTTCGCAATCGTCCACGAACACGTAGCGCCGAAGCTGGGTCATTCCTTTTCGAGACCTCGGCTCTGAGCGCCGGAGAAAAAATGTTCCCCGTCGTCGATCAGCTCATCCTTACCTGTGTCGTGGACAATTCCTACGACATCTTCGCCAAGGGCGGCAAGTTCGGTGCACTCACCGTCCACCGCACTCCGGTCCCGTATCCCTATGGTTCGGGAGCGATGCTGCTCGCCGAACACGGCCTCGCCTACCACCTCGAATCCACACGTGGCGCCGAGCGCAAGCAGATCCTGCTCGACTTCTCGCTCACCACGCGCTCGCTCACCAACAATTACCAGGCTTTGAAGCTCGACCCCGCGAAGGCCGATGCCCTGATCCTGAGCCACGGTCACGACGACCACTACGGCGGCCTCCCCGAACTCGTCCGCGCGCTTCAGGGCCGTTTCCGGCCCGGCATCACCCTTTACGCTGGCGGCGAAGATACCTTCTCCCACCGCTGGCAGGTGAAAGACGACGGCCGCCAGGTGGACCGCGGCCGGCTCGGCCGCACCGATCTCGAATCGTGCGGCGTCAATGTCGTGTTGGCCAAAGAGCCCACCGTCGTCGCGGGCCACGCATTTACCTCGGGACAGATTCCGCGACTCACCGAGTTCGAGATGACTCCTCCCTCGGCTCGCCTGGAAGCGGCGCCGGAGACTCCGGGCGCGGAGGCCAAGCCGAGCCGGTTGGTAAAGGACAGTTTTCAGGGAGAGCACGCCACGGCGTATCACATCAAGGGTCGCGGACTGGTGGTGATTTCCTCCTGCGGCCACGCCGGTATCGTCAATACCGTCCGACATTTTCAAAAAGTTTCGGGGATTGATCACATCCACGCTGTGGTTGGCGGATGGCACCTCGCGCCCTATTCGGATGAAATCACGGAAAAAACCGTTGCCGCTCTCCGCGAAATCAATCCCGATTACTACATCCCCATGCACTGCACCGGCTTCCGCGCGCTCGCCGCTATCCACCGCGAGATGCCCGAGAAGCTCATCCTTCCGGCTGCCGGCACCCGCGTAGTCTTCGGGGAGTAACCTTCTCCGCGCAGAGGCCTTCTCCATCACCAGGCGCACGAGCCCCGATTTTCGTCCCGAAACCTCGGGGTCGAGTTTCGCCTTCTCTCCTAGGCGCGGCGGGGCGTTGGCGAGTGCGGCGCGGCGCCTACCCCGAGTTTCTTCAGAATGATTTCCGCCAGGCACCAGTTCGTGAACCCGGACTGGAGCAGGTTCGCACCCACGAAGGCAGTGAACCAGAACCAGTTGTGGTTTACCCAAATGCCCAGCGCCAGCGAGCCCAGAACAAACGTTCCGGCAACGATTCGAACTGCGCGTTCTACGGTCATACCTCACCTCCTGATCAATTCGTAGCGCCGGCGTCTCGCGCCGGCTTCCTTTTTCGTCCGGAGTCGGCGCGGGATGCCGCCGCTATGCCTTCGCAGCGGTTCCTTTCTCGCTCACGTAGTACAACACAGGCACAGCCATGCGGGAAAGCAGCGTCGAGGCCACTTCTCCCGCCATCAGCGAAATAGCCAGCCCCTGAAAAATCGGGTCGAACAGCATCACGCTCGCGCCCACCACCACCGCCGCAGCGGTTAGCAGCATCGGCCGGAAGCGAACTGCCCCCGCGTCCACCACCGCTTCCGCGAGCGGCATCCCCTGCCGCCGCCGCAGCTCGATGAAGTCCACCAGGATGATGGAATTCCGCACGATGATGCCCGCTTCGGCGATGAACCCAATCATCGAAGTCGCGGTGAAAAACGCTCCGGCCAGCACGTGCGCCGGCAGGATGCCCACCAGCGTCAGCGGAATCGGCGCCATGATCACCAGCGGCGTGCGCAGCGACCCGAACCACCCCACCACCAGGAAATAAATCAGGATGAGCACGGCGGCAAACGCCAGGCCCAGATCCCGGAACACTTCGTAGGTGATGTGCCATTCCCCGTCCCATTTCACCGCCGGCCGCGCGGTGCTCTCCGGCTGGCGGGTAAATAACTGCGCGACGCCGTAGCCCTGCGGCGTTTTCATCGCTGCGATTTTTTCCTTCATTTTCAAAATGGCGTACGCCGGACTGTCTTCCGCGCCAGCCACGTCCCCGGTCACG
Organism: uncultured Acidobacteriaceae bacterium; assembly: GCA_963773835.1. Lineage (GTDB taxonomy): Bacteria > Acidobacteriota > Terriglobia > Acidiferrales > UBA7541 > JOPF136. The sequence continues at coordinate 214,870 of CAVZCQ010000002.1, read as the reverse complement.
TAAATCACCGGCAGAAGGTTCTTTTGGTACAGCGTCGGCGCCACGCGCGTCTGCTCCACCCTCACCAGCTCGCCGAGCGGCACCAGCGCCCCATCCGCGGCGTTCAGATACAGGCCGCTCAAATCCTGAAGGCTCGAACGGCGCGCCCGCTCCAGCCGCACCCGCACGGGCACGTCCTCGCGCGAGTCGGGACGGTGCAGCAGCGTCACATCCGCGCCGCCCAGCGCCATCGCCAGCGCGCGCGACGCGTCCGCGGCCGAAATCCCCCGCAGCGCGGCTTTGTCCTGCTCGACCTCGAAATCGAGTTTCTCCTGCTCGCGGGTCACCATCCAATCCACGTCCACCACGCCCGGCGTATGCTCGAAAAGTTCGCGCACCTGCCGCGCCAGCGCCAGCCGCTGGGCGTAATCCGGGCCGTATACCTCCGCCACCAGCGTGGCCAGCACGGGCGGCCCGGGCGGCACTTCCGCAATCTTCACGTTCGCGCCCCATTTCCGCGCGATTTCCTGGATGGGCCCGCGCATTTCTTCCGCCAGCGGGTGGCTCTGCAGTTTGCGTTCGTCCGCGGGCAGCAGGTTCACCTGAATATCGCCCTGCTCCGGTCCGTGGCGCAGGAAGTAGTGCCGCACCAGCCCGTTGAAGTTGTATGGCCCGGAAGTGCCCGCATAGGCCTGAAAGTTCACCACCTCCGGATTCGTCCGCAGATAACTGGAAATGTCCTGCTCGACGGCCAGCGTGCGTTCGAGCGGCGTGCCTTCCGGCATGTCCACGATCACCTGGAACTCGCTTTTGTTGTCGAACGGCAGCATTTTCACGCGAACGATTTTCAGCGGCACGAGCACACACGCCGCCCCCAGCAGCACCACCACCGCTCCGAAAAACACCCACCGCCACTTCGGACTTCCAATGAGCGGGCCCATCAGACGGCGATAGAGAACCGTGGTCCAGCCCTCCGCTTCGCCCGCCACTCCGTGGTGCCCTGCCTGCCCGCGCAGCAGCCGCAGTGCCGCCCAGGGCGAAACCACGAACGCGATGATCAGAGAAAACAGCATGGCCGCGGACGCCCCCATAGGGATGGGGCGCATGTACGGCCCCATCAGCCCCCGCACCATGGCCATGGGCAGAATCGCCGCGATCACGGTAAACGTAGCCAGGATGGTGGGATTGCCGACCTCGTCCACCGCTTCCACGGCTACCTCGCTCAATGGCCGTCCCGCATTGGACGGCAGCCGGAAATGGCGCACCACGTTTTCCACCACCACGATGGCGTCGTCCACCAGGATCCCGATGGAAAAAATCAGCGCGAACAGCGTCACGCGGTTTAGCGTGTAGCCGTACAAATAGAAGATCGCCAGCGTCAGCGATAGCGTCACCGGGATGGCCAGCAGCACCACCCCCGATTCGCGCCATCCCAGCGCCAGTGCGATCAGCAGCGTCACGGAAAGCGTGGCCAGGATCAGGTGTTTCAGCAGTTCGTTGGCTTTTTCTTCCGCGGTGCGCCCGTAATTGCGCGTCACGCTCACTTGAAGATCCCGCGGCACCACGGACCCGCGCAGCTCGTCCACCTTGGCCAGCACGGCGCGGCTCACCAGCACTGCGTTGGTCCCTTTGCGCTTCGCCACCGTCAGCGTTACCGCCGGAAAATCAGCGGGTGGCTGCCCCGTCGCTGCTGCCGCCCGCGGCGCGCCCGCGCCGGTTCCATAGACGACGTATTCGGAAGACTCGCCGGGGCCTTCGCTCACCTCCGCCACGTCGCCCAGAAACACGGGCCGGCCCGAGAAAACGCCCACCACCAGCCGCCGCGCATCATCTGCACCAGCCAGGTAGCTTCCCGCCTCCACCGCCACTTCGCGGTTCCCCTGCGCGAACGATCCCGCTTCCGCGCGCTGGTTCGAGCCCTCGAGCGCGCGGGCCACCGCAGGCGGGCTCAGCCGGTAGGCGGCCAGCTTCTGCGGGTCCAGCATCACGCGCAGCTCGCGCCGCTGCCCGCCGATCAGCGATGTCTCCGAGACGTTGTCCACCTGCTCGACGGCGTGCCGCACCTCCGCGGCAATCTGCCGCAACTGGTAGCCGTCGTAATTTGCTCCCCAAAAGGTGAGCGCGAGGATGGGCACATCATTAATCGAGCGGACTTTGATCAGCGGCTGCGAGACACCGGGCGGGATGCGGTCGAAATTCGAGTACATTTTGTTGTACGTCAGGACGATCGCGTCTTCCTCTTTAATCCCCACCTGGTACCGCACGATCACCAGCGCTCCCCCCGGCCGGCTGATCGAATAGACGTATTCCACTCCGGGGATTTCGCGCAGCAGGCGCTCCATCGGCACGGCCACCCGCTCCTCCACTTCGTGCGGCGACGCGCCCGGCATGCTCACGAACAAATCCAGCACCGGCACCACGATCTGCGGCTCTTCCTCGCGCGGTGTCACCATCACGCTGGCCACGCCCAGCAGGATGGCCGCGATGATGAGCAGTGGAGTGAGCTTCGAATCGATAAAGGCGGCGGCCACCCGCCCCGCCAGCCCTCGCTTCACGATCCGCCTCCGGCTCGTTTCCCGTCCAGCTCACGCCCTTCGGGATTGACGGCGAACTTCTCGCCCGGCCCCAGGCCGGACAGAACTTCCACGCCTCCGGCCGCGCTCGCCTCGCCCAGAGTCAGCACGCGCCAGCGCAGCAGGCCCGCGGAATCCAGCGCATACACTCCGGCGAGCTGTCCCCGGCGGAGAATGGCGCTCTGCGGAACCAGCAGCGCGCGGCGCTCCCCCCTCCGGAACCACGCGCGCCCGAACAGCCCCGAACGAATGACCGGGTCTGCCGGCAGCTCCAATCGCACGCCAATCGTGTGTGAAACAGGGTCGGCGCCGCCTTCCACTTCAACGACGCGTCCCTCGAAGTCGCGATCCCGGAGCGCATCCAGCCGCACGCGCGCCACCGTGCCCGCGCGTGCCAGCGGCCCAGCCGCTGCCTCTAGTTGCACACGCAGCCGGAACCGCGCCGCGTCCTCCACCACGAACAGCGGCACTCCCGGCGCGGCCATCGAACCCGGTTCCGCCATGCGCCGCGACACAATCCCGGCAAACGGCGCGACGATGCGCGCGTAGCTCGATGCCGTCTGCGCCGCGCGCTCCTCCTCTCTCGCGCGTTCCACTCCGGCCTCCGCCTGCTTCTGGCGCTCCATGGCCGCAGCCAGGCCCGCCTGCGCAGAGCGCCGGCGGGAATCCACCTCGTCGAATTCCTGCGGCGATACCGATTTCTGATCCCGCAGGTACACAAAGCGCTCGTAGGTTTTCTCCGCCACGTCTGCCTGCGCCTTTGCGGCCGCGCCGCCCTGCCCCGCTTCCGCCCGGGCGGCCAGTGCGGCTTCCACAGCCGATTTTGCCGCGCCGGCCCGCGCGGCCAGTTCGCGATCATCCAGCCGCGCGAGCAGCTCGCCCGCCTTCACCGCCTGGCCCTCGCGCACGAGCACAGCTTCGAGCGTGCCCATCGTGCGCGCGGCCACCTCCGCCGTCCGCGCCGCAAACACTGTCCCCGGCGCTTCCTCCTCGTCCGCAACGCTCGCCAGTGCCGCCGTGCGCAGCTCGACCCCCGCCACCGTCTCCGGCGCGGCCTCGGCAGTTTTTTCCGTTCGCGCGCACCCCGCGAGCCACAGGGCTGGCGCCGCAGCGAGCGGCAGCAGAACCAATAAAGAGGCCCAGCGAGGCCAGTATCGCGTCTTCATGGCTTTTCTCCTGCGACAAGAATGGATGAATCGACGGTCAATTTTCCCGCCGCGCGTTCCAGCGCCGCGCGCGCGGAATACCAGTCGCCCACGGCGGCAATGTAGCCGGTGCGCGCTTCCACCACAGCCTCCTGCGCGCGCAGCAACTCGGTGATGGTCACCAATCCTGCCTGGTAGCGATTCTCGATGATGCGCAGGCTCTCCCGCGCCTGTTCCGCGCTTTGTTTCGCGGCCGCCGCGCGCGCCGCTGCGGCCCCGCACTCCAGATACGCGCGCCGCAATTCCAGCCGCACGCCGGAGCGCACCCATTCGAGATGGTCCTCCGCTTTGCGTTTTTCCGCGGCGGCTTCCGCGGCACGGTAGCGGTTTGCGCCCCCCGCGAGAATATTCCAGTCCAGCCGCACGCCCGCCGTCCAGTTGGTGCCGGAAGGGCCGCCCAGCGTCAACGCGTCGCGCTCGAACTGGCTGAATAGCCCCACGGTGGGGCCGAATTCCGCTTTGGCCAGCTTTTCGCCTTTGCCCGCCGCATCCGCCTCGAGTTCCACTGCGCGGAGCAACGGGCGCGCCGCGAGCGCTTCCTTTTCCCATGCAACGATGGCGCCGGGGATTTCCGCGGGCTCGCTGAATCCGTCGGACGGTTCACCCAGGGCCGCGGAATCCACTCCCAGCTCGCGCGCCAGGCTGAGCTGCGCCACCTCGGCCGCATTTTCGGCCTGGATTTCCCGGTCGCGCGCCTGGGCCTCGAACACCTGCGCGCTCAGCAGGTCGGAAGTCACCACCTGTCCCGCGTGCTCGTACGCGGCGATGCGTTCCCGGTTCGATTGCGCCGTCTTCCGTGCGTCGCGCGCCGCCGACAGGTCTTCGCGCGCCACCACGACCCGGAAGTACGCCTGCACCACCCGCAGGATCAGGTCCTGCCGGGCTTGCTCCAGTTCGTAATCCGCGGCCGTCTTCTGCCGTTCGGCAACGCGCGTGCGCAGCCACGTGCGGCCGGAATCGAACAGGGTCATGCTGGCGGTAAAGCGTGTGTCGAAGTTATCCAGCGGATGCGGGGTGTTCAGGCTGGCCAGGCCGAAATCCGCGGCTGTAAACCTCCGCTGGGTCAGCAGTGTGCCGAACACGAAGACGGGGTTGTCACTGCGCGTGAATCCCTGCGAAAAATCCAGGCGGGGAAACCACGCAGCCCGGGACTCGCCGGCGCGCGCGGCGGCGATCCGGTCGTCTTCTCCTGCCGCGCGCAGTTCCGGATTGTGGTCCAGCGCCAGCCGCACGGCCGAACGCAACGGCAGTGGCTGCTGGGCGCGCGCCGACGGGCACAGAACGGCCAGAGCGGCGAGGCAGTAGGCGAGACGGGGCGGTATGCGCATCACGCACCTCTGTTTTTCGCTTGACAGCGTATTTGTATATAGCTATATTGTCAAGCAGAAGTTCTGTAGACGATGGGCCGATGAGGAGCCCGCTGCCCATGAAACTTACGCCTCCCCCACGCCAGCAAATCGAGCTCGCCGCGGAATGGTTCCGCCTCCTCGGCGACCCCACCCGTCTCCGCATCCTCCATTTCCTCGAGCGCGGCCGCCGCACCGTCGGCGAAATCGTGGCCGCTCTGCGCACCAGCCAGCCCAACGCCTCGAAACATCTCCAGGCCCTGCGCCAAGCCGGACTGGTCCGCCGCGAGCGCTCCGGAAATTTCATCTATTACTCCATCGGCGACCCGGTGGTTTTCCGCCTTTGTGACCTGGCCTGCCACAGCGCCATGAGCGCCGCCCGCGGTCGCTACGGCGCCCTGCTGGCGCATCGCCCCCGATAGCGCGAGGCCTTCCGCGGCTTTACCCGCGCGCCTGTTTGTGCCACCGTAGGGCCGCAAGTCATCTTCGGGGGCAATCGTATGAAAACGAAAATGCTGGAGTCGGCAGGAACATGGATTGCGTCGGCGGCGCTGGCAGTCGTGGCGCTGGCGATTGGGTTCTGGATTCCGTCCAGGGCAGCCGCTGCGCAACCAGCGGAGTCCGGCTACCGCCTCAAAAAGAAGATTCCGGTCGGCGGAGAGGGCTTCTGGGACTATCTCACCATCGACAGTCCCACACGCCGGCTGTTCATTTCCCGCGGCACCCGAGTGATGGTGCTCGACGTGGATTCCGGCAAAGTCGTAGGCGAAATTCCAGATACGCCCGGAGTGCACGGCATCGCTCTTGCGCCGGAGTTCGGCCGCGGATTCATCTCGAACGGCCGCGGAAACAACGTGACCATCTTCGACCTGAAGACCCTGGCGACCCTGGGCCACGCCGAGGCGGGACAGAACCCGGACGCCATTATTTATGACCCCGCGACGAAGCGCGTGTTCGCCATGAACGGCCGCAGCGGCGATATTACGGCGATCGACGCGGCCACAGGCAACGTCGCAGGGACGGTTCCCGTGGGCGGGAAACTCGAGTTCGCCGCCGCCGACGGCACAGGACGCATTTACGTCAATGTCGAGGACAAATCCGAGATCGCCGCGATTGACTCAGAGAAACTCAGCCTCATCGCGCGCTGGCCGCTGGCGCCCTGCGAAAATCCCTCTGGATTGGCCATGGACACGGCTGCCCGGCGATTGTTCGCCGGATGCCACAACAAGATGATGGCCGTGGTGGATGCGAATACCGGCAAGGTGATCGCCACGCCTGCGATCGGCGAGGGTGTGGATGCCAACGCCTTCGACCCGGTGACGAAATTCGCCTTTGCCTCCTGCGGCGAGGGCGTGCTCACCGTCGTGCACGAGGACTCGCCCGACAAATTCACTGTGGTCGAAAACGTGCCCACGCAGCGCGGCGCCCGCACCATGGCGCTCGACCGGAAAACTCATGAGATTTATCTCGTGACTGCGGAGTTTGGCCCGCGGCCGGAGCCCACGCAGGGCAATCCGCGTCCCCGGCCCCCAATGGTCCCGGATAGCTTCACCGTTCTCGTTTTCTCGCGTTGAACCGCGAGTGCGCTGGCTCTTCGGCCTATTGAGAAGGGATTAGCCCGCAAGAATTTCTATGGAGCGGGAAATTCGCCCAGGCCGGCATGCGCTCCACCAACCTGGTGCAGAGCGCATGCTGGCCCGAGTCGAATGATGAGGCGTGGAACGTGCGGCCCTTTTATTTCTTCGAGGGGGCCGCGGCTTCCGCCGGCTTCCGGAGCGGAATCACCCCGGGAACGAGCCAGTTGTTCCACATATCGTCAATCCGAGCCTGGAAGAACTCGATATCTTCGTCAATGAAATGCGCGAATCTGCCCTGTTTGAGCAGGTAGTCCTGCACGGGCAGTCGCTTGTATCTGCCTTCGGCAATCTCCAGGCTCTTGCCGTAGAGTTTCACCACGCCGTTCTCGATCTCGTAGAGAGGAAAGATGCCCGTGTTCACGGCCAGATTGCCGAGCTCATGCGCCAGGACGGGATCGAAATCCCAGCCCTTGGGGCAGGGGTTGAGACAGTGAATGAACGTGGGGCCCCCGACGCTCAGAGCCCGGCGGATGCAATTCATGGCCTGGAGGGCGTAGGAAGTGGAAACCGTGGCCACGTACTTGCACGTGGTATGCCCGGTGATCATCAACGGCGCCACATTTTTCTTCCAGCGATTATTCATGATGCGCTTCACCTTGCCCGGAGTGCTGAAGGAAGTGTTGGCACCGTAGGGTGACGTTCCGGAAACCTGGATGTCCGTGTTGGCATAGGTCTCGTTGTCGTACATGACGATCAGCAGGTTGTAGTCCGGATGCGTGAGCGTGGCGGAAATGGCGCCCAGCCCCATATCCGCACCGCCGCCGTCGCCGCAGAAGGCGATCACGTTGATGGGCTCGTCCTTCATGGCCTCCTTGCGCATCAGGGCACGGAGGGCTGCGGCGGTTCCCAAGGCGGCGGAGCCGGCGGCGCCCAGTTGCGTATGCATCCAGGGGATGCCCCATGGGGTGCTGTAATAGGACGTGTTGGCCACATACATGCACCCTGTGGCGCCCAAGACGATCGTCCGCGGACCTGCCGCCTTGGCCAGGAGCCTCATGAACTGAGCAGACTCGCAGCCTTCACAGGTGCGGTGGCCGGAGGTGAAATACTCCTCTTGCGGAACCTTCTTGACGCCCTTAAAGGGTTCCAACTTCTGCGTTGGCTTTTCTTCTACGAAGCTGCTCATGGGTTCTCCATCCTTTCCGTCATTTGGAGCGTCCCGATGGAGTTCATCGGAACGTCATCCCCGCAGCCCGACCCATTGGGTCAGGGGCTGCGGCTTGCCGTTCGCTGCCTGGAAGGTAATGTCCACAATCTTCTCGACGTCCGCTACGGTCACTTCGCGTCCGCCCAGCCCGCACAGGAAATCGAGCACAGGTGGCCGCGTGGAGGCGTTGGAGTACATGGCGGAGCGGAGCTCCGTGGCCACCACACCGCTGAGGTCCGGGGACCCAAACGACACGTCGCGGTCAATGACGCCGATGGCCTTGAACCGTTGCAGGCTCTTGGCGATTTCGGCGCCGGCAAACGGCCGGAACCAGCGGAGGCGCACGAAGCCCACCTTCTTGCCTTGCGCGCGGAGTTTGCGGATGGCCACTTCCACCGGTGTGGAAAGCGTGCCCATGCCGAACAGAACGACTTCCGCATCCTCGGTCAGATACTCTTCGAAGAAGGGGTTGCCGTATTTCCGCCCGAAGACGCGCTCGAAGTCCGCATACACCTCTTTGAGCACATCGATGGCGCGCTCCGTCACCGCGTAATTCTGGCGGCGGATTTCCATGACCCAGTCCTCATTGCACTGCGGGGCCACGGAGATGACGTTGTCGGGATGGAGCAGCAGGTCGCCGCGGTCGTAGCGAGGCAGGAACGCCTTCACCTGCTCGGTCGAGGGGATCTTGACCAGGGACTGAGAGTGCGTGAGGAAGGCCCCGTCGCAGCTGATGGCCACGGGCACGAAGATGCGGCGGTCTTCAGCGAACCGGTAGGCAATCAGCGCTGTGTCCAACGCCTCCTGCGCCGTGTCCACCCAGACCAGGTTCCAGCCCAGGTCGCGCACGGCCAGCGCGTCGTTGTGCTCCACGCCGAAGGCGCCGGGATCGTCGAGCGAACGGTTGCCCACCAAAGCCACGATCGGCACGCGCAGAGACGGGCTGACGGTCAGAACCTCCATGGCATACATCCAGCCGACGCCGCTCGAGCCGCTAAAGACGCGCGCCCCGCAGACGGAGGCGTGCTTGACGATCTCGAACTGGGAGTGTTCCCCATCCGCCACGATGAACTCGCAATCCAGTTCGCCGTCGGCGATCAACTGGCTCATGTATTGCATCACCGTGTCGTAAGGACGGATGGGATACGCCGTGACCACGTCCACGTTAGCCAGTTTGCAGGCGACTGCAATGGCTTCCGCTCCGGTAATCAGGGCTTCCTGTTCGGCAGTCTTCTTTTGTTCTTTCACAGGCACTGTCAGGGTTGCCATTGCTGTCTCCTTTTCCCGCCCTCAGCTCTTTTGCGCGATTTCCAGCGCCTGGGGCACCTGCTCTTGGTACTGGCCGCGATAACGGAAGCCGTGGGTCCTATCCTTCTCCTTCACCGGCGAGGCGATGGTCGTCTGCAGCCACTCGAGGTATCCGCTCTTGTCCTTCTTGAACGCCTCCCACTGGCTGCTGTTATCGTGAAACTGGACTTCGCTCACCATGGTGATGCAGTCCTTGACCGGGCAAACGGCTTCGCAAATTCCGCAGCCGCAGCACGCTTCCAGGAAGACGTCGTAGGTTCCATCCGGAGTAATGTCGAAGGAACCGTCGGGGCAATTCAGCCAGCACAGGGTGCACTTGGTGCAGGTCTGAAAGTTCACCACCGGCCGCGCCGAGCGCGTGGTGTACTTCTTGAAGGTCGTGTTGCGCGCCGGCCGATGCCCGCCCAGCTTCTTGGTCACCGGGTCCTCGATGGGGCCGCCTTGCGGCTGGCCCTTGATGGCTGTGCCCAGGCCCATGTCTTCCCACTTCAGCAGCTCGGAGTGGTAAAGCTGCTCGGGATTGCCCTGGCCCGGCTGCACCTCGACGGTGCTGAAGCGCTCATAGGCCGTGCGGGCTGATGTGGCTTTCAGCGCATCCTTAAGATTGTTGTTGATGTAGTTCTCCACCGACTTGATGCCGAGCAGTTCCGGCAGCGCCTTGGCAATCGCTCCCAGGACGCGCACCTCGGTGTGGTCGTTCTTGTAGACCCACATGCCCGAAGAGCTGGCGATGCCCTTCACGATCCCCAGCTTGTAGGGTTGCTCGCGGCGATGGATCAGCTTCAGCAGGCCATCCGCGTCCTGTGTGGAAGTGACGATCAGAGTTCCCCCGGGCTTGATTGCGCGGTTCACCGCCTGCAGGCCGCCCCAGGCCCAGGACTCGTAGCCTTTGCACAGCGTGTCGTCGAGCACGACACACACGTCCACTTGGTCCGGCTCGTAATGCGCCATTCCGAGTTGTAGTGTTTCCTCGTCGCTGGCCACGATGGCAAAGCTTTTCGCGGGTATCCCATTGCGCTCCGGGCTGTCTCCGTATCGTCCGAACGAAATACCCCACTTGCCTTCCTCGTGGGCTGCCAGGACGATGCCCCGCGTGACGTTCTTGGCCAGAGTCTTTTGAAATACTCCGCGATAAATCAGTTCGACTGCAAATAGCTGGCCCATCGGTGACCTCCATTTTTCTCAAGCTTGTTGCCGGAGCCTTCTCTCCACTCAACTCGTGCGGCAACGCCGGTGACGCTCATCCGCAAACGAAATCTCCTTCCCGCGGTCCAATGGTCTGACCGGAGGGGAGGTTTACGCCGTGATTCGCGTCACTCTCCGAGGTGACGTGGGACACGCTGTGGATTTTGAGGTCCACAGTTAACAGTCGGCAGTTGACAGTCGAGAGTTGGGGGAGGAGCCAGACAAAGCAAGGCCGAGATTTTAAATTTGGGACCCCCACCTCGAATTCGTACGTTTGGCTTTTGAAGATGGAGTATCGCCGCACGTTTGGATTTTGGGGACTGGGATACCCCCGAAATTTTCGCTTTTGAGGTGACATATCGCCCCACCCCCCCTGGAATGCCCAAACTCTTGAAAATACGTGAGTTGGAATTTCGGGAATGAAGCGGAGTGTCGAAACCCAAGAAAATGCAGGGGATAGGGAGAGGGGGAGCGGGACACCCCCCAGACTGCGGTGGGGAATTGACGCCATGAAGGAAAACGCAAGGCGCGGAAAAGACGCCGGCAAGATGCCGGCGCTACAAAATGGCGTTCACACAATGGGAATGGAGAAGATTGCTGGCTGTCCATATCGCGCCTCATTTGCGGGCACTGTGAGGCTCGGGCTCGTCCTCAGCGTCCCAGAGGGACGAAGTGGCCTGGAGAACTCCGCGAAGATCCTGATCCTCGGGGCCCTGGCTTTGGGACCAGTGGATCTCTTTGCGGACGCCGGGGACGGTCTGGAGGAGGAGCTGGCAAATATAGGCGACGGTGGCGGCGTCACGGGCGGAGATCTGATCAGCGGCTTTGAGGATGAGCAGGCGGCCGAGGGTGTAGTTGATGGAAGTCATGCTGCGGAAGTCGGTGAGGGGCCCGAGAAGCTCGGCGGAAAGATCGGTGGCCGTGACGGTGGTTTCGGGCGGTCGAGGTGCTGCGTGGCGTGTGCAGAATGTGGGATGAGACTTTTCGCGCGGCATACGGCAACGGCGTCCGCCGGAGTCGCGGTAATGGCAACGGATAGAAGGATCGACTTCAGACATGGTGAAACCCCCTTTAGTAAATTTGGGGAGTCACACGACGAGTAAGCGGAACTGGAGGCAGGCCAACCAGCGGCAGGCAGGCTCAATCCCCCGTGCGTAGCGGAACTCCCGTAATGCCCCTCCTTTGGAGAGGGGGCGATGTCGCAGAGGCAACGTAGCAGAGTGCAATACCAAAGTCAAGCGATTTTAAATTCGGTGGCCAGTGGTCAGTGGCGAGCGGGGAGAAGAGAAAAACAGGGGGACGGTTGAAAGTCGAAGGTCCCGAAGGGTCGCGACAGGCTGTCGCGCCACCCGCCACGGCGGGTAGACTGCGGGCGGGCCTTCCAGCAGGCGGCGGGCAAGCTGTTATACCCGGCCACCGGTATTTCTATACTCCACGGTGAGTTTTAGAAAGTGGTGTCCTCACGGTGTGGACGGAAGCCGTCCGGAGAGCCGAAACCTTCCTATGAGCCACCCGCCTTGAGGTGCTCTGATAACGGGGTACAATGCAAAAAATGAAAACTGAAGCGACCTCCAGCGGCGTACCTAAACCGTTGCCGACTGATGAAGCCAAAAAGCCTTGCGTTGCCTGTAGATCTGAAATTTCAGCCGGCGCTTCCCTATGTCCTGTGTGCAAGAGTTACCAGGAGACTTGGAAGAACCACTTACAGTACATGGCAGGCGTCGCAACTCTAATTGTTCTCACTGTGTCTGCGTCCTTCTGGCTGTACGAACGAATTCATGCGGCTTACTCCTATCATGAGAATGTCAGCGTGGTAGCCTGTAGCACAATGACGCGCACGGCTGTCGTAGTAAATCGCGGCGAGAGAAATGTGTTTGTTTCACATTTGCAATTGTGGATGCCGGGGAGAACGAAAGATTGGCTGGCGCCCAACCTGGAGATTAATCAGAGCCTTGCACCTGGAGAATTTTTTAAGGGAGAGTTTTCAGCTCCTAGATTTGACGCAGGCGAAATTGTTCGCGGTCTCAACTCCGCTGACTTCGAAAAACTTGTAAGCAAAGCAGCCAACAACGATCCGTGTTTTGAACTGGAGTTCTTCGCGAGCTTTGACACGCACTATTTAGATCTCGTGCAGGCCGCTGGGAGTACGCTAAACACGTTTGAAGTCGCAGGGTATTTGGAATACTGGGGAGTAAGGACGGACCTTCCCAGTAGGGTCGTGCTTACCGGCAAGGGTGTCGTTCGCAGAAGCAATTTGCCCACCTGTCGGTGAATTGTGGCGAGTGGCTTTGGCGGGTGTGCTTCCATTTAGATTATCTCCGGGAAAGCAGAGCAATGGTAACTTCTCATCCTGGATTGCAGTGAGCAGAGGCCTGGGGGAAGCCTCCGCCACCCGCCTCGCAACATAGGGGAACTGGGCTCAGCGCTTGCAGGGAGAATGGCCTGCGTCTTGTATCTTTGTTAACGTAAGCGGGGGTATGTAAGGGGATTGAGAATGGCCAGCCCGGATCCAGAAGACCTCTTAAAGATGGCACTGCGGGACGAGGCACCTGCCGCACAAGTTGTGGCGTCGCTTATTGACCGCGACGCTGGGAAAGTTCGATTGCCGGAGGGCCCTCATATTGACTTCAAGCAGATGCTCGACCTCGACGAGGACCGGCCGCTAGGTGGGGTTGGCAAGGACATCCTTGGTTTCTCGAACTCTGAGGGGGGTCTAATCGTAGTTGGTGTCGTGGACGGGACCGGCGAAGTTGTTGGCCACGGCCTGCTTGATCCTGCAAAGCTGCGAGAGCGCGTCTGGCCCTGGATTGGCACCCAGGTTGATTTCTCAGTGGGGAACACACAAATCAACATACAGGGGAAGACGCATAGCCTCGGATATATATTTGTGAAGCGAACCTCGCACACTACGCCCGGATTACTTCGCAAGCATGTTGAATTGAGACCCGGGCTCCTGAAAAAGCTTCGATACCTACCTGGAAGCCTCCCTTATCGCAGTGGCGACGAGACGATCGTTGAGCCCCCAGGGCCGGGAATTTACGAGGTGGCGCGGGAGCTCGGCTTCAACTACGTCGCCTTCAGAACCAAAAGCTCTTTTCTCACTGCGGAGGACCGACCCGGGATTCGACTTTACGCACACCTTAACAACACGTTCGTTGGGCGCGAGGACGAGCTCGCTGAGCTTCTTGGACGATTCGAAGACCCCCGAGGGCGGGGGGTTTCGATCGCCGGGTTGGGGGGGATAGGAAAGACCGAACTTGCAATCGAACTCGTCCATCGGCTCTACATACAGAAGAGATTTTCGAAGGTGTACTCTGGCTCCGCGAAGAGGACCTTATTAACGTCTGAGGGGGTTCAGGAGGCTGACCCGCTATTCTCCGACTACCACACCTTGCTGCGAGATCTGGCCGCATGGCTCGGTGTCGAGCCGAGCTGCGCGGCGTCCGACGACGAGCTTGAGAGGATCTGCATTACTGAAATTAGTAAGGCGAAGAGGGTGCTCCTTTTTGTCGACAATCTTGAAACGGTGGACGATCCGCCCGCGCGTGATCACTCTCCTAGACCGGAGGCTGCCGCCCAACACCTGGATAATCGTCACATCCCGCTTTCATCGCATCAGGAACGTGATCTACACGAAGGATCTCTCTGGCCTCACGCAGGACGCGGCAGGTAGGCTGCTCAGGCATGAACTCAAGCGGCAGGGGCTCCAAGATATCGCGAACCTGGACATCAAGGCGCTCCGACTCGTTGCAAGCAATCTGCACTGTCATCCCCTCGCTCTCCGCTGGTTTGCGTGGCTTTGTTCCCGAGACCGCTCAGCTTGGGATCGAAGGCCTGCGGACATTCCGTTGACAGACTTGGAGAATTTTTGTGTGGCTCAGACTTTTCAGCATCTCCCTGACCTCGCGGTCCGCATAGCTGCTGCGATCGCGTCAGTGCAATCCAGCATTGAGGTCACACCGGCCTGTATACGGGGTCTCATTCCGTCGGATCCGCTCGAGGTCGAGCAGGCCTTACAGCAACTCGAGAGTTCTGGGCTGGTGAACGTCGCTGTTGATGAAAGGACCGGCCAAACGACCTATGCCGTGTCTGAATTTGCGGTCACTCCGGCGAGAGAGATGGCGCGAAACAAGGGATGGGAGGGAGAGGTCACTGCAAACTTGAACGCCTTCCTTCGCCAGCGGGGAGCGGTTGCCGAGGAGGATCCCCTCTTGATGTCGCTCTTGAAATTTCCTCCGAGCCAGGCACAGGGTCTGACACCGGACGAGAAGGAGGAAATGCTTCGGCAAATACAGGTGTGTAAGCGGCGGGCGGTTGGTTACGAGATCGAGCTGTTGCATCTTGAAGCGGAGATTCACAGGCACCACGAAAACCCTCAGACGGCCGACCAGAAATATCAGGACGCCGCGGACCGCGTCTTGGCAACGCCTGAACGCCTTCAGGAATTTCGGTTCCGGCGGCTTCTGCTGGAGGCCGCGACCGTCGCCAGGCAAGCTGGCCCTACGCCTCTCCGTCTGACACGTGCGATGAGCTATCTTGAGGCCATCCAAGGGTATCAGGAGGGCGCCCTCCGTGTTTATGGCATGCTGGCCGAGTTCAGCGGCCTTTTGGGACTCAAGGAAAAATTCGACTTATACAGTGGTAGAGCGACCGAATTAATTGAAAAAAAGAGGTCCTATTACACTACGTTGCAACTTCAGCAGGCCGAGGCTGCGGTGGAAAGAGGTCGGCAGGCGCTAACGAGACAGAGCTGAGGGGCCGCACTCGGCTACCTCGGTCAGCTTCTGCTGCAAAGCGTCCACGGCGTGGACAAAGAGAACTGGGCGACCAAAATCAACAGCACGGACCACGCGGAACTCCGCCAAGTCCTCGAACAAACGGCGTCTCTTTTGGGGAAGTAGCATCAAATGGAGTCGGGAGAACTTAAGGCCGGCGCGGGAAAAAGCAGCGGGGGAAAAGCAGATCCCTCGTCGGGGCTCCTCGGGATGACACCATGGCGGGCGCGGGCGACCTCCGCACCGCTGCCAGCGTCGACCACATGCTCGGAAGGCTCGTCCTGCTGGTTGCCAGCCGCCGTATCACCACACGCGAAGCCGCGCCAAGGAAATCCAGACCAGAGAGTCTGCTTTGGGAGAGCGATGCCGCAAACCCAAAGACGGGAATTTGCTGAAGAAAAAGGGATGCTATCTCGGCCAACTCCTGCTCCTCAGCGTTCGCGGGGTGGGGAAAGAGATTTGGTCAGCCAAAATCAATCCGACGGACAGCGTGGAACTCCGCCAAGTCCTCGAACAGACCGCGTCTCTTTTGGAAAAATAAGCGGGGAGGGGGAAAAAGCAGATCCTTCGTCGAGGACTCCTCGGGATGACAGCGCGAAGGATTCGGGGTGACAGCTCGGAGGGCGCGGGCGAAAAGAGGCGGGCAGAAGCAGATCCCCGCCAGGGCAGGCGGGTGGGATGATAGCGCGGGGGACAGGTGCCGCCCTGAAGGGCGGCACTACAACATGATGGCGGTGCATTTTGGCACGGCTAAAGCCGTGCCCTGACGTAGGCCGGCGCGGGACGCCGGCGCTACCAAAGCGATAGAGAGCGAGCGAAAACACTATGAAGAAAAAGACTGAGAAACGGAAACCCGAGGGCGAGCTGCGCCGGGAGTACGATCTTTCGAAATCGAAGGGCGGCGTTCGGGGCAGGTATTTCGGGCGTTACAAAGCGGGAACGAATCTGGTGCTCCTTTCTCCGGACGTGGCCGAGTATTTCTCCGACGAGCAATCCGTCAATGCGTCCTTGCGGACGCTGAGTCGCGGAGCGAAGGGCCCGGTCCGTCGAACGCGCTGAAATGGGCCACCATCCGCACGAGCACTTGCTGCTGACACGTTGATCCCCTACAATGGGCGCATAGGTGTTTATCCACATGAGTGTATAGGTGCCGACATGGAAGAAGAAGCCGTCCGCTGGAACATCAAGGTCTCGAAGGAGACCGATCTCACTCTGCGCACTTTTCTTGGCGCCCGCGGCATGAAGAAGGGTGATCTCTCGAAATTCATTGAAGAAGCTGTCCGTTGGCGTGTGTTTCACCGCACGGTCGAGGACATCAAGGCGCGCAATGCCGGCGCCGACCCGGACGAGATCCAAGGCCTCGTGGACGAGGCCGTGGGCGAGGTCCGCGCGGAACGCCGCGCCAAGCAGAAGGCCGACAAAGCCTGATGCGCGTCGTGCTCGATACCAACATTCTCGTGTCCGCCCTGATCGCCCCGGCCGGCAAGCCTGCCGCGATCTATAACGCCTGGGTAGAAGGAAAATTCACGCTCCTCACCTGCGCAGTCCAACTGGACGAACTGCGTGCCACGCTCGGGAAGCCGCGCGTCGCCGAACTCATCAAGCCCTATAGGGCCGGCCGCCTGGTGAATCAGATCAAGAAACTCGCTGAGGACGTCGGCCCGCTGCCGTCCGTGGAACGCTCGACTGATCCTACCGACGACTACTTGCTGGCGCTCGCCGAAGCGGGCTTGGCCGGCTATCTGGTGACGGGCGATAAGAGCGGGTTGCTCGCCCTGGGCCTGCACAAAGCCACGCGGATCGTTTCCGCGAGCCACTTTGCTCGATTACTCGTGTGAATTTTCGGAAGCGACTTCTGGCCGAAGACAAATGAAGAGGAAAGAACCGCACCCTTACAAAGCAAAGGGTGGGCCACTTGGGCGCCAGATAGGCATCGCCATCGTCGTGTCCGAGGTCACATGCCGCTGTAGCCTAGATCACTGCAATGGGTGACGTTTCCCGTCAAGAATCCTAACTGTTTCCGTCGGGCGCCCCCATCGCAGACTTGGAGATCCGAAGAATCAACTGGAGGAAACAAAATGAAATTGAACAAGCGGTTTTTTCTGATCACAGCAACCGTTGCACTGCTATTCGGTGCCATCGCTGTGGGTCCAGTATACAAACGTACCGTCACTCCCGTCCGGGCCGAGAAAAAACCAGCGCAAGCCGTCGCGATCATCACCTGCTCCTCGGTACTCGAAAACGCCACGGGGACCTTATCGCAGCCGGTGGTGAACAACGTTGATTTCACACTCGGGTTGACACTGACTAACTTCGGGTCGTTCGCCACGGGTGCCGACTGCGCTACCGCCCTCCAGAACCTGGTGGGAAACGGCTTCGAACGCCAAGATGCTTCCACAGCCCCCGTTGGGAACGCTGTCAATCAAGCGTTTCAGGGCCTGGAATTCACATGGGTTTATGTGAAGGGAGGACCGGAGAATCCCAGGTAAACAGCGCCGGAGGTGTTGTCCAATGCGCCGCAGGATTTGTTCCTGCGGCGCACCCAGCTGATAAAGCGGGGCAACCTGCCAGGCGCCGGGCACGGCGGGTACATCTCAGCCATGGAGGACTCAAAATGGCCAAGAAGAAACTGAAGAAGGCCAAGAAGCTTTCGACGACAAAGACGCTATCGACAGTGCCGGCCGTCCAGAAGGTCCGCGAAGCCTAGGTGGGCGCAACATCCGAAGACGGACTGGTGCCGATCGATCCGGTGGAGTGAACGGATTCTGAAGGGGCACAGTCGCAGGCGAAGAAAAACCCCCACGCGTCAACTCGACGTGTGGGGCACCCCGCCAGAGACAAGACAGAACCCCACCCTTGCAAACCAAAGTGTGGGCCACCCAAGCTGTTGAGAGGCAAAGGGCAGTGGCCTATAATGGTTGTTTTGGCAGAGGGGGAAACAGGCGGCTGTAATGATTGAGATTTTCCAGAGCAGAGCGATGCTGGTCCGGATCTTCATGGGCCTGGTGATCTTCGTCGTCGGCGGTTCGATGCTGATCTATCTGGTGCCGGGCACCGGGGGGATGAGCAGCGGGTCGCCGGACGCGGTGGCCACGGTGGGCGGGTACGACATCACGACGAACGACGTGAGCAAACAGCTCGCGCAGATCGAGCGGAACGGGCAGCACATCTCGAAGGACATGCGCGGGCTCTACGTTCGGGACATCCTCGACCGGCTGGTGAACCAGCACGCGATCGAATACGAAGCGACGCGGCTGGGTCTGCGGGTGACGGACCAGGAAGTGGCGGAACAAATCCACCAAATGCTGCCCATGGCGTTCAGCGGCGGGAGCGTCTCGAGCCTGGAAGCCTATGCGGCCGAAGTGCAGCAGCGCACGGGAATGACCGTGCCGGAATTCGAGCAGGCGCTGCAGGACGCGCTCCTGCAGCAGAAAATGCGCCGGCTGGTGACCGACGGGGTGGAGGTGAGCCCGGCGGAGATCGCGGAAGAATTCAAGCGGCGGAACGAGAAGGCCAAGATCGAATACGTGGAGATCAAGCCGGGGGCGCTGGAAGCCAAAGTGAACGTGACGGACGCCGAACTGAACAGCTATTTCGAAAAGAATAAGAGCCGGTACCAGATTCCTGAGAAGCGCGGATTCCAATACGCGCTGCTGGACCTGGCGGCGCTGCGGCAGTCCCTGCACCCGAGCGAGCAGTCCATCGAGGCGTACTACAAGCAGAACATCGAGCAGTACCGCGTGCAGTTCCGCGTGCACGTGGAGCACATCCTGTTCAAGACCACGGGCAAGACGGATGCCGAGGTGGAAGAGATCCGCAAGAAGGCCGAAGACGTTCTGGAGAAGGCCAAGAAGGGCGCGAATTTCGAGGAGCTGGCCAAGAAATATTCCGAAGACGACAGCACCAAACCCAAGGGCGGGGACCTGGGCTGGATCCAGAAGGGCCAGACGGTGCCGGAGTTCGAGAATGCCGCGTTCGCGCTGAAGAACGGGCAGATTTCCGGGCTGGTGAAGTCGATGTTCGGCTTTCACATCATCAAGATGGTCGAGCGGGAGGAGGCGCACACCAAGACCGTGGACGAAGTGCGCAGCTCGATTGTGGCGATTCTGGCCGCGCAGATGGCGGACCAGAAGGCGGGGGAGATTGTGGACAGCATGGCCGGGGCCGTGCGGCAATCCAGCCGCACGGCGATTGCCGACATTGCCAAGCAGTTCAAGCTGGAGACGGGCACGGTGCCTGCGGTGACGGCCACGGACCCGCTGGGCCCGCTGGGGACGGCCACCGAGGTGCGCGACTTCGTGTTCAATTCTCAACCTGGAGAGGACTCGACACCGCTGCACGTGGACCGCGGAACGGTGATTGTGAGCGTGACGCAGATCCAGCCGACGCGGCCGGCGACGCTGGCCGAGGTGCGGAGCAAGGTCGAAGCCGATTACCGCCACGAACAGTCTTCCGTGCTGGCGAAACAGGACGCGGACGAGTTGTACAAGAAGGTCCACGGAGGAGAAAGCCTGGAGGCAGCCGCCAAGGCGATGGGGTTTGAGGTCCAGACGAGCGATTTTCTGTCTCAAAATGATTCACTGGGCGGCCTAACGCCGATGAGGAAGCTGGCTGCCGCGTTCAGTTTGCCGCTGGGGCAGATAGCTCCGCCGCTGAGCCAGGCGACGAACTGGCTGGTGTACCGTCCGGTGGAGCGGCAGGAACCCAATCCGGACGACTTGCCGAAGCAAAAGGCGGATATTGAGCGCCAACTCGTCTTCGCGAAGCAGCAGATTGCCTTCGATGCCTTCCAGGAAGCCCTGAAAGAGCGGCTGAGCCGTGAGGGCAAACTGCACATCAATGATCAGGTGCTGAAGCGGCTGGTGAGCCTCACTTAGCCAGTAACGAATTCAAATATAAAGACTTGCAGGAGAAACGGGGCCGTTGAATTCTAGTTGCCTTGAGGCCTGCGTTCGGCTAGCCTTTTGGTGCGTGGTTTGTGACCCTCCGGTGCCCGCCGGGGCGGTCTCCAAGAGGCTCTCATGACCCGGAAAGTCACACAGAACGGCACACGGAACGCATACGTCTGCGCGATTGAGTTCAATCAGAACGGGAAGTACTGCGTGCGGATTCGGGCGACCTTTGGCAGGACCGGGTGGGTCCTGCCGCTGTATTTCCTGGCTTCTTCGTTCGATGGGGGGATGAAGAAGCTGGAGCAGACCCTGCAGCACCTCCAGAAGCGGGAGGAGGCGCTGTGGTTCTGGGGAGCCCATCGGAGCGATGACCCGAAGCTGGCGCCCGAACTACTGGCCGAGTTGGGGTTGAAGCTCGACCGCAGGGACGAGTTTCCCAAGAAACGCGCCGAGGTGCTGGCCCAGGCAGAACGGCCTGTTTCTCCCGTGCAGATTGCCCCGCTGCGGCGCGCGCTGGCCGAATCGCTGGAGCCTGCGCGCGTGGCCAGCGACTGAACCCGATCACGCCTGACGGTTTTCCGACACCAGCACTGCATCCTTGAGCCGCGTCTTGAGCGAGCTAGAGGAGGACGCAGCAAGCAGGAGGGCGCAGCCCTTCCTGCGTCACGGTAAACAAGCAGCGCCCCTACCTCATTCGTCCTTACTCGCGGATCAGGACTTCGCCGGTTCCAACGACGACATCGTTGAGGGAGACACGATACTTGTAGGAGCCGGGTTTGGTACCGATGGCGGGCGGGCCGCTGAGCAGGCGCATGCCGGCGGGCGCCTGGAGGACATTGGAGGAAAATGGACAGCGATGGGGATCGAACTCGACGCGGAGCGTTGCGGAGGGGGCAACCCACTCCACTTGGTCTCCGGCGGCGAGGACGATTACATCCGGGAACAGGCCGACGATGACGCGTTTATCCGCCAAGAGAAAAACCTCCGCGCTGCGGACGACAGGAAATCGCGCGCGCATACGAGCCGAGAAGCGGGCACGGCGAAGATAACACACGAGGGCGAACTCTGACATGCGTAGGAGATAGGAAGATGGCGCGTGCCGAATTGGCGCATCAGGACGCAAGAAAAATGAAAATCTGGCGCAATTTCCTTGACGTTTCGCCGGATGGCGCGTATAGTCAGGTCGAGTCCTGCGGCCGATCCACCAGGACGCCCCGAATTCATGAGATTAAAAGGTGAGCAATTCTCGCTGGTGCAGAGCCTGCCCTTCATAGCGGTCCACGTGGGTGCGCTTGCGGTAGTGTTTTTCCATTTCCGTTGGTGGTATCCGCTGCTGGCGTTGGCGCTGTACGAAGTGCGGATGTTTTTCGTGACGGCGGGATATCACCGCTACTTTTCGCACCGGACATTCAAGACCAGCCGCGCGTTCCAATTCCTGCTGGCGGTATCGGCGATGACCTCGCTGCAGAAGGGAGTGCTGTGGTGGGCGGCGCATCACCGTCACCATCACCGCTTCTCGGATCTGGAAGAGGACATCCATTCGCCGTCACTGAAGGGCTTCTGGTGGTCGCACCTGGGGTGGATCCTCTCGAAGCGGTACAACACGACGCGCGCGGAGTTGGTGCCGGACCTGGCGAAGTATCCCGAGCTGCGCTGGCTGAACCGGTATCACATGGTGCCGGGGATCGCTCTGGGGGCGCTGCTGCTGACGGGCGGGATGGGCGTGTTCCTGTGGGGCTTCTGCGTGAGCACGGTGATGCTGTGGCACGGAACGTTCACGATCAACTCGCTGTGTCACGTGTTCGGCCGGCGGCGGTATGCGACGACGGACACGAGCAAGAACAGCCTGATTCTATCGCTCATCACGCTGGGCGAGGGCTGGCACAACAACCATCATCACTATATGAGTTCGGTGAGGCAGGGCTTCTTCTGGTGGGAGATTGACCTGACCTTCTACATGTTGAAAATGCTTTCCTGGGTCCACATCGTGTGGGATCTGAAACAGCCACCGGCCGCGCTGCTGCAACCTGCTCCGTCCCATTCCTAAAGCTCGACCCGCAGCCTCTAATTCAAACCAGAGATATTGCCGCCGCGGTGATGCGGCGCGCGGAGATGCCGAAAGCGTCGAGCAATTCGTCTGCTGTGCCGGAATGGGGGACGCCGGATACGGCCAGGCGCTGCGCGGCCGTGAGCGAGAATCCCTGGGTGGCGAGTGCGGCGAAAACGGCCTCGCCGAGCCCGCCTTCGGCGAAGTGATCCTCCACGGTGAGCACGTGCCCGCCCGTGGCGCGCACGTGTGTCGCGAGGCCTTCTGCATCAATCGGCTTCACACAATAGAGATCGATGACGCGCGCGGCAACGCCCTGTGCGGCAAGTTCGGCGTGGGCTTTGAGCGCTTCGTGCAGCGTGATTCCGGCCGCGATGATCGTGACGCGGTCCTGCGGCGAGTGACGCAGCACTTTGAATCCAGGGACGGGGAATTTCTCATCGCTGCCATAGAGCACAGGAGTTTTCGGCCGTGTGGTGCGCAGATAGCCGATGCCGGGGAGACGGGCGAGCGCTTCGGTGAGGCGGTCGGCGGACACGGCGTCTGAGGGATAGAGGACCGTGGAGCCGGGGATGGCGCGGAACATGGCCAGATCCTCGAGCCCCATCTGCGAGGGTCCGTCTTCTCCGATGGAGACGCCGCAGTGCGAGCCGCACAATTTGATGTGGCTGCGGCTGACGGCGGCCATGCGCACCTGATCGTAGGCGCGGGAGAGGAAGCAGGCGAAGGTGGCCAGGAATGGAGTGTAGCCGCGCGCGGCCAGTCCCACGCCCACGCTCACCATATTCTGTTCGGCGATATAGCCCTGGAAGAAACGGTCGGCGTGAGCTTTTTCCAGGTATTCGCTGAAGGTGGAGTTTTTTACATCGGCGTCCACGGCCACGAGGCGCGGATTGAGGGCGGCGATGCGTGCGAGGGCGCGTCCGTAGGCTTCGCGGGTGGCCACCTGCTGTCCCAGCGAATATTCCGGAGGCGCGAGCTGGGGAAAGTCAGGAGGGGCCGCGCCGACGGGCCGGGCGTAGGAGCGGGAATCGGGCGCGGCGGCGGGGGGAATGGACCCCAGTTCGGCGAGGGCGCGCGGCAGATCGTCTTTGGAGAGCGGCTTTCCGTGCCAGCCGTCTTTATCGGCGAGAAAGCTCACTCCATGGCCCTTTTCGGTGCGGGCCACGATGACCTGCGGGCGGCCGCGTCCGACGGCTTCAGGGCTGGACGCGCGGTCCAGGGCGCGAACGATGGCGGCGAGGTCGTGTCCGTCAATGGCTACAGCGTCCCATCCGGCGGCTTCGAAGCGGCGGCGATAGGATTCCACGTCGTGGCGAGACATGGTGCGTTCGCTCTGGCCGAGCGCGTTGACGTCCACGACGGCGGTGAGGTTGTCCAGGGCGTAGTGCGCGGCGAAGGCGGCGGCTTCCCAAACGTTGCCTTCGGCCATTTCGCCGTCGCCGAGAAGGACGTACACGCGGACGCCGCTCTTTTCCAGCCTCTTGGCGGCGAGGGCCATGCCGGCACCGACGGAAAGGCCCTGACCGAGCGAGCCGGTGGCCGCGTCCACGCCGGGAACGAGCGGCGTGGGATGGCCTTCGAGCTCGCTGGAAAATTGCCGCAGGGAAGCCAGCCGGCCGACGGGAAAAACGCCCGCTTCGGCGAGCGCAGCATAAAGAACAGGCGCAGCGTGGCCCTTGGAGAGGACAAAGCGGTCGGCTTCAGGCGCGTCGGGACAGCGGGGGTCGAAGCGCATGGCGTGGAAGAAGATCGCGGAGACGAGATCGGCAGCGGAAAGGCAGGTGGTGGGATGTCCGGAGCCGGCGCGGGTGGTGGTGACGAGCGAGTGGATGCGCAGCAGGCGCGCTTTCTCCCGCAGGGATTCCAGCGTCGCGCTCGATGCAGTGGGCTGGGGCATGGCTGGGGTCCGTTCCTCCCGATTTCGCGCGCGTGAGGGGTTGATCTCACGCGCGGTGATGCCTGCTGATTGGGCGCGAAACCGCATTCTACTGAACCGGCGGGGTGATTTCCACGCCGCTGTAGTGGAAATCCTCTGCGGTTGCCCGAGTCCCTCCGCGCGCGTCCCTTCCGGCATCTGGACGTTCTGCCTGCTGTAGGAGTACATTCGGACGAATCTAGCGGCAGGCGAGCGAGCCAATTTCGCTGGTGGGTGGATCAATGAAAGATACTCTGCGGTTCTTCCGAGTTCCCGTTCTTATATTCGGCATTCCCCTTACGCTCCTGCCATCGAGTTCGTTGCTGGCGATGCCGCAGAGCGGGAATCCGCCGGCCAAGACGTTTGTAGACGGGAAGGGCGCTGTCCAGACAAAGCCCGCTGCGCACGAGTCAGCGCGCGCGCTGCAACCCTCGCCTCAGCAGGTGTATGGGAGGCTCCCGCTCCAGTTCGAAGAAAACCGCGGGCAGACCGATGCGCAAGTGAAGTTTCTGGCGCGAGGAAAGGGCTACGTTTTCTTCCTGACGCCGTCGGAAGGCGTACTCGCATTGCGGCATCGGGACTCAGCAGATGCTTCTGACGGAGTCTCGCAGCGCCCGAAAGGACGCAGAGGCGCGGACGATCCCTCTCCATCCCGCTGGGGGCAATCCGTTCTCCGGTTCGAGTTGGTGGGAGAAAATCCGAATCCCAGAATGGAGCCGGTGGAGCGGCTACCGGGCATTTCGAACTACTTCATCGGGAATGATCCCAGCAAGTGGCGGACGAGCATTCCGAACTACGCCCGAATTGTGTCTCACAACATCTATCCAGGGATCGACGCCGCCTACTACGGGAAAGAAGGGCGGCTGGAATCCGACTTCATTGTGGGGCCCGGACGGGACCCCGGCGCGATCCGGTTGAAAATTACAGGGGCGCAACACGTCGAGGTGAATTCCGCGGGCGAACTCGTTCTGACCACAACCGACGGTGATGTAAAGCTGGAAATGCCGGTGCTGTATCAAAAGGTACGAGGCGCGCGGCGAAAGGTCGAGGGCAGCTACCGGCTGCTGAGCGAGAACGAGGTGGGGTTCACGACGGGGCAATACGACCGGCGGCGGGCGCTGGTGATTGATCCGACGCTCGTCTACTCGACCTATCTGGGCGGCAGCGGAGCGAGCGGCGATGGGGCGCATGCGATTGCGGTGGACTCGACAGGCGCCGCGTACGTCACGGGATTCACCAGTTCGGCCGACTTCCCGGTCACGCCGGGAGTCTTCCAGAGCGCGCCCAAAGCCGGGTTCACGCAGAATGCATTTGTTACCAAGCTTGCGGCCAACGGAGCGAGCCTAGTGTTCTCGACGTACGTGGGCGGGAGCGGAAGGGATACAGGATACAGCATCGCGGTGGACGCGGCGGGGGAACCGTACATTACCGGTGCTACCTCGTCCTCGGACTTTCCGAAGACTTCGGGGCCCGGGCTGACGAACAGCAGCGGGAACGCATTCGTCACGAAGCTCTCAGCCAACGGCTCCGCGCTGATGTTTTCCTTTTATTTGGGCGGGAATGTCTTCGATGCGGGGTACGCGATTGCGGTGGACGGCAGTGGAAACGCTTACGTGACCGGGAGTACGAACTCCAGCAACTTTCCGGTGACTGCCGGGGTGTTTCAGGGCACGCTCAAGGGGACTACAAACGCATTCGTCGCCAAGATCAGCGCGGCAGGCGCAGTGACTTGGGCCACGTATCTGGGGGGCGAGGCGGAGGACGTCGGTTTCGGCATCGCCGTGAATACCTCCAACCCGCCCGACGTGTTCGTGACAGGAGGCACGAGCTCCGCTGCTTTTCCGACGCAGTCGCCGATTCAGGCGAACCTGGGCGGGCCGGCCTTCAGTACATTCAACGCATTTGTCACGGAGCTGAATCCCACCGGCACGATGCTGGCGTATTCGACTTATCTGGGCGGCAGCAGCGATGACGAAGGCTTCGGCATTGCCGTGGATTCGGGAGGAAATGCCGCGGTGGCGGGAGTGTCGTATTCCCAGGACTTTCCTCTGGTTGCCCCGCTCCAGGCGCACACCCAAAACCAGGATCTCTTCGTGACCAAGGTTGCGGCGGGAGGCGGGTCGTTCGTTTTCTCCACCGTATTCGGCAGTAGCAGCGGGCAGACCGAGGCGAAGGCGGTCGCGCTCGATCCCTCGGGAAACATCTACGTCGCAGGACACACCAGCGCGTATCTTCTTCCCACACTCGATCCTTTGCAGGGGCCGAGCATGCTGCTCTGCGAGTGCGGCGGCGGAGAATCCTTTCAGACTGGGATGGTCATGGAGCTCAAGCCGGATGGCTCGGATTATCTCTTTTCGACGTTTTTCGGTGGAGCGGCCGGCAACATCAACACCGGCTCGTTCAGCGAAGTTGTTTTCGGCATAGCCGCCGATCCGCAGGGGAACGTGTATATCGCGGGTAGCGCGGCGAGCGCGGACTTTCCCACCGTCGGTCCTTTCCAGGCCACGCTGAACTCGCCCACCACCAATGCTTTTGTGGCCAAGATCTCTCCGGCCACGCCCACGGGGCCGCAGGTGTTTCCCTCCACGCTGAACTTGCAAACCAGCGCGCTGAACAGCAGTACCTTCCCGTACGATGTGACCGTCCTGAACGGCACGAATACACTGAGCTTCTCCAGCATTTTCTTCACCGGCCCCAATGCCGCCGACTTTTCGGAGGTGGATTCCTGTCTCCCGGAGCTGCTGCCGCACGCGGTATGTACGATCGAGGTCCGGGCCACGCCGACGGCCAGCGCGACGGAAACGGCCACACTGAACATCATGGACAGCGATACGAGTTCGCCGCAATTGGTGGCGCTTACGGTCACAGTGGTCACTCCATCTACGCCGCCCACGGGGACGCTCACGGTTATGCCCTCAAGTCTGACCTTCTCAACTCCCCAGGAAGTGGGCACCACCAGCTCGGCGCAGTCCATAACCCTCTCCAATACGGGAACGGTAACGGTCAGCACCTCCATTTACCCCGGTGGTGATTTCTCCCTGGCCGCGGGAGGCAGCTGTCCCGGCACATTTAGTGTCACGCTTACCGCCGGCACGAGTTGTACCGTGGCGGTCGTATTCAGGCCGTTCAGCTCCGGGCCTCTCGCCAGCACCTTGCAAGTTTATGGGAACTTCACAGGCAGCCCGGCCAGTGTGAATCTCTCGGGGACGGGCTTCTTCTTTGCAACGCTGAGTCCGCCGTATACCACCTTCAGTACCCCATCATCGGCGCAAACCGTGGGCAGCCCGAGCAGCACGATGTTCGTCACACTGAGTAATGCGAGCGGCAGCACCACGTTGACGGGCATCTCGGTGAGTGTGGTCCAGTTCCCTCCCACCCTCGGCTATGCAATCGTATCCAATTCGTGTGGGGCAGCGCTCGGGCCTGGTTTGAACTGCTTGATCGGGCTCACGTACACCCCCACTACCCCGGGGCAAACATTTGCAACAGTCCAGGTGACGAGCAGCGATCCTGTGACTCAAACGGTTTACCTCTTTGGCTACGCGCTGAATGCCCTGGCTACGCTTGCCCCCATATCCCCGACGGCTCTGAACTTCGGCCCTGTTGCCATCGGCACAACAGGCTCCAGCTCCGCGTTTCTCCAGAATCTTGGGAATGTGCCACTGGCCGTTTCCGAATCGGTGACGGCCTCCGGAACCAACCCCGCCCCCGCGGATTTCACGGCCATGGACACTTGCGCGGGAGTTGTTCCTGCTGGAGGAGGCTGCATTCTCAACGTGACCTTTACGCCGTCTGCCGTAGGCTTGCGCACCGCCTTGGTGCATATCACCAGTACGACCAGCGGCGCCGTTGGCGTACCGCAGACGGTGGCGTTGACCGGCTCGGGATCCGCCCCGACCACGGCCGCAGCGGCGCCGGCTACGATCACATTCCCGAACACTTTGATGGGTGTGACCAGTGCTCCTCTGCTGGCCACATTCACGAACACGGGAACCCGGCCACTGGTCCTTACCGCGAATGCCGTGCTGGGCGGCGCTGATCCCGGCGATTTCTCGTTTACTTTCCCCTTCAACAATCCCGCGAGTCTCGCTTGTGGGCAATTCTCACCGGGGTCTGCGGGGGCGCAGTACAGTCCGCAGATTGCCTGCCCGATTTCCTT
The DNA here is from genome assembly GCA_963773835.1 of uncultured Acidobacteriaceae bacterium. GTDB lineage: Bacteria > Acidobacteriota > Terriglobia > Acidiferrales > UBA7541 > JOPF136. The sequence goes on along the minus strand of CAVZCQ010000002.1, from coordinate 186,699 downwards.
CACGTTCACGCCAACAGCTCCGGGCATGCGCACGGCCACGTTCACGATCATGGACACGGCGTCGAATTCGCCGCATGTGGTCACACTTCAGGGAATCAGCGCCAACGGATCGGTGGACACGATTTCGCCGAACCCGCTGGCGTTCGGCAACCAGCCGAAGGGGACGCCGAGCGGGGCGATGACGCTGATGTTTTCGAATGCCACCGGGACGGGAACGCTGACCATCACCGCCTTGATGGTCACCGGAAACAACCCAGGCGATTTCACGCAGGTTCCGGGTGGAGGCACCTGTGGCGCGCTGCCCATCAGTGTGAACGCGGGCGCGGCGTGCACATTGCAGTTCGTCTTCACACCGATGACGGCGACCAGTGAATCCGCCGCATTGATGGTTACCGACAGCAGCGCCACCAGTCCGGAACAGGTTTTATTCACGGGGACGGGGACGGTGCCGATGATTTCCGCATCGCCCAACCCGTTGGCGTTCGGGAACCAGCCGAAAGGGATGATGAGCGGGGCGCTGACCCTGACGTTTTCCAACGCGGGTGGCGCGCCACTGATGATTACGGGCGGGCTCGCGCCCACAGGCGGGAACGCCGCCGACTTTGCGCAGGTGGCGGGTGCGGGGACTTGTAGCACGACGCTGCCCATCACGATTGTTGCGGGGTCGAACTGCACGGTGCAGTACACCTTCACGCCATCCATGGCGGCGATGGAATCCACGACGCTGCAGGTGGCGAACAACAGCGCGACCAACCCGTACACGGTGACGCTGAACGGGACGGGGATCCTGCCTGGGGTGACGTTCACCCCGACGGCGGCGACGGTGGTGAACTTCGGCGCGGTGAGTCCGGGGACGCCGAGCGCGACGCAGACGGTGATGCTCTCTGTGGCCGCAGGCACGGGAACGCTGCAGCTTTCTTCGATTTCGATCGCGCAGTCGGGAGTGGCGGTGCCGGACTTCGCGTTCGCGGCGGGCACAACGTGTCCGACCACCGGGGGAGCGGTGACGACGAGCTGTGTGGTGGTGATGACGTTCACGCCGTCGATGCCGGCAACGGAGAACGCCACGCTGACGTTTGCGGGGACGAACCTGACGGGGAGTCCGGTGACATTTCCGCTGACGGGGATCGGAGCGTCGACGGCGGCGGGGTTCACGTTTACGGCGACGTCGCCGAGCGGCGGGAACGGGACGACGGTGTCGATCCTGCCGGGAGACACGGCGACGTTCACGCTGGTGATCCAGCCGAATCCGGGATTCATCGGGCCGATCACGGTGGCGTGCATGGAGATGCCGACAATCCCATCGACGATACTGACCACGAGCCCGGCGACGACGATCAATGTGACCACGACGCCGAGCGGGCCGATCACGGTGACGTGCACGCTGCAGACGAACTGCTTGCCGGCGCTGGTGGGGCCGCGGGAACCGTGGAACGTGCCGGGGCCATGGACGCCGTCCCGAGGCTTCGGGATGGCGGAGGTGAGCGGGCTGGCGCTGTTGCTGGCGATGCTGTGCAGGAAGACAGCGCCGAAACCAGGCCGGCATGGCGAGCGGCGGAGTTGGGCTCTGCAACTGGTTCCGATGGGAGCCGCAGTGCTGCTGGTGCTGCTGGTGATGACCTGGACGGCGTGCGTGAGCAATCCACCGGCGGCAATACCGGGCGCACCGACGACGCCGGCAGGGGCGTATCAGATTCAGGTGGTGGCGACGGCGCCGGGCCCGGCGGGACAGCCCCCGGTGAAGCAGACCGTGTCGCTCACCGTGCACGTGCTCTGAGCGAAGCCAGCACCCCGGCGCCGCGCAAATCTGGATCCGGCGAGGCCCGCGTCCAAGGGTCGCGTGCCGGGGCGCGCACCCTGGCGTGAATCGATTCAGGTCAGTTTGAGTTCATTCACGGCGCGCCAGGCCTGGTCGATGGCGCAGTCTGTGTATGCATAGGCATCGGCGTCTGCATTGGCGATGGCAATGCGCCCGAAGGGACGGCGAGCGAGCTGGCAGGGCTGCGGCCCGCCTTCCAGCCAGAAGCGGTCGAAGAGCGAGTTGTACTCGTAGGCGTAGCCGTGGGGCCAGCGGTTGACGGTGATGGCGGTGATGTCGCGAGCCGGGTCGAAACCACCGGGGCCGAGCATGCGGGCGAGCTGATCGCGGATGCTGCGCTCGAAATCCTCAAATGTGGTGGAGAGCAGCGAAGCACGGCCCACGCGGTGTTGGTCGCGCGCGGGCAGGCCGGGGCTGCACGGCGCGCGCATCATGTGGACGACGACGGGTTCGCCGGGCGATTGCGAGCAGCGATAGTGGCCGATGCTGACCGGCAGGTCGAGTCCCGCATAACTGTGATAGCAACCGGGGGCGTAAATGGACTGGGCGCCCAGCCTGGCGAACGACTCCCAGTTGGCGATGGCCACATTGGTGTAGACGAGCGGCACTTTGGTTTCGAACGAAAGCGCATCCTTCTGGTCGTCGGGAAGGCTGGGACAGATGTAGGGGATCACGAAATTCCAGCAAGCCAGGATGCAATGGGCGCCGCGAACGGTGTACAGCTTTCCGCCGCGGGAGTACGTCACGCTGACCGAGCCCGTGCCGGCAGCGGCGGCCACTTCCTCCACCACGCGCACGACAGTGCTGTTCAGCCGGATGCGCACGGGCGAGGAATCTTCGTCCAGGCGGGCGTAGTTGGCGCGGGCGGTCACGACGTCGTCCGCGGAATGGCCGGGAATCGCGGCGGGGATCAGGCGGCGGACCAGCAGGCGCGCGATGGAGGCATTGCCGTCGGGAAAATGAAAAAAATATTCATCCGCCTGCTTATTCGGAATTGAATCCCGATTCATTCCCGGGCCGGGACCGGGTTCGAGGCCCATTCCCGCAAAGCCGGGCAGGCCGAGCCCCCAGGCATCCTGGGCGGAGACGGCGTCTATGCCCACGCCGAACAGCGGGTGAGGTGCCGGGCCGAAGAAGCGCGCGACCTGGGGATCCACGCCGGCCGTCTTCAAAAGGAAATCGGCATATGGCAGGCGGGCGAGCCGGGCCTTTTTTTCGGCTGAGGAAAGGCCGGGGAGGTAGTCCTTCTTTTCCTGATAGAGGCGAAGGAAGTCGCCTTTGGCCGCATCGGAGAGGGGCGCCTCGGCGACGAACTCCGCCACCGCCTTGCCGCCCAGCTCGAAATTCTCATCATCGGAATGACGGGTGGGGCGCGGGTCGATCACCAGGCGGTCGGCGCCAAAGGTCTCGCGATCGAAGAAGACAGCACGGCGCAGGTTGCGCGAGGAGTAGATGCGCGCGTGGTCCACTTTCTTCCAGCGCGAGACGTCGATCCCCAGTTCTTCTATCAGGCCGCGCGCCACGGCGCTGTAGGGTGCGGGGCTTTCGATGGAGTACGTGCCGCCGTAGCCCAGCATGAGGCGGCGCCCGGCCTGGAATTCGTTGCGTTTGGCGTGGCCGCCGAAATCGTCGTGGTTGTCGAGAATGAGGATGCGGGCGTGTTCACCGGCCGATTTGCGGAAGAAATGGGCGGCGGCAAGGCCGCTGATGCCTCCTCCGACGATCACCAGATCGTAGTGCTCGCGGGTATCGGCCGGCGAGCCGGCAGTTTCCCAAAAGGAGGGATCGCGCAGAGCGTGAGCCACTTCGAAGGATCCCGGGTGGCTGCCGCGCAGGCCGGTTTTTCCGGGCGGGTAATAGCCCGAAGATTTATCCGGCTCGTCGGGAAAGGCGGCGGCGGCCAGGAGGTGGCCGGGCAGTAGGGCGGAGCCAATCGTGAGGGCAACACCGTTCAGGAAGTCGCGCCGGGGGATGGGACGATGGAGGCCCAGCGCGCGGTCGCCGCGCTTCTTGCTCATCGCTGGGGAGTCTATCACAGCGAACAATTGCTCCCTCGCGCCTGCCGCCGAATGGCGTGGGAGCCGGTCGCACATCCGGGATATTCCGGCCAGTGTGAATTTGGACAGCAGGATGGAGGAAACATTCGCAGAGGGGGGACGCCGGGAGTTAGCATGGGGCACTTCGTTTCCCTGGATGTTGAAGGTGAAATCACTCCGCAGACGCGATGCCGCCGACGATTCCCCCGACCTCCCGTTCGGGCCGGAGAGCGCGGTACTCGAACTCATCAATGTGGGTGCGCCGCTGGAGCAGGTGCTGGCGCAGCTCTGCCGCGGGGTGGAGGAGCGCATGCCCGGGATGCTGTGCGCGGTACTGCTGACGGACCGCAGCGGGGCCCGGTTGCGGCTTGGGGCGGCACCCAATCTTCCCGCGGCATGCCACGAAGTGCTGGAGGGGTGCGCCATCGGCGCCGATTCGCATCCATGCGGGGTGGCGGCACACCGGCGCGAGCTGGTGGTGGTGTCCGACTTATACAAGGATCCGCAATGGAGCCGCTACAGCGAGCTGGCGCAGAGGCACGGAATGCAGTCGTGCTGGGCCGCGCCGATCGTCTCGGCGAAGGGGGTGCTGCTGGGGGTGCTGGCGGCCTTTTATCACCAGGCGCACCAGCCCTCGGCGGCGGAGCTGCGGGCAGCGCAGAGCGCGTCGCACCTGGCGCGAATCGCCATGGAACGCGAGATTCACGAAAAAGCGCTGCGCGACGCGGAAGAGCAGTACCGCACGATGGTGGAGCAGGCCATTCCGGCGATCTTCCGGACGACGCCGGAGGGCGTGTACTTGAGCGCGAATTCGGCGTGCGCGCGGCTGTGCGGGTACGAAAGCGCGGAGGAGCTGCTGCGGTCGGTCCGCGACGTAGCGAAGCAAACCTACGTGGACCCGGCGCGGCGCGCGGAATACCAGAAGCTGATCGAAGAACAGGGCGAGGTGCGCAATTTCGAATACGAGATCCGCAGAAAGGACGGCAGCCGGATCTGGGTCTCCGAATCCTCGCGCGCCGTGCGGAGTCCGGACGGGTCGACAGCGTTCTATGAGGGGTCGGCGGAGGACATCACGGAGCGGAAGCGGGCGGAGACGGAACGGCACGCCATCAGCGAGATCATCGCGGGAGTCGCGTCCACGTCGAATCTGGACGAGCTGCTGAGCCTGATTCACCAGTCGTTGAGGAAGGTGCTCTACGCGGAGAATTGTTTCATCGCGCTGCACAACCGGGAGACCGCGCTGTTCCATTTTCCGTTCTTCGTGGACCGGTTCGACCAGCCGCCGCCGCCGCAGAAGCTGGGAAAAACGTGCACGGAGTACATCTTTCGCAGCGGGCGGCCCATGTCCATCTCCCAGAAGGAATTTGACGAACTGGCGGCGCTGGGAGAAGTGGAGCTGGTGGGGACGCCGTCGCCATCGTGGCTGGGGGTCCCGCTGCGGACGCCCACGGAAACGATCGGGGTTCTGGTGGTGCAGCATTACACGGATGAAAACGCGTACAGCGAGCGCGACCTGGAATTCCTGGGGTCGGTAGGCGGCCAGATCGCACTGGCCATCCAACGGAAACAGGCCGAGGAAGCGCTGCGGCAGAGCGAACGGCGATTCCGGGCGCTGATCGAAAACAGCGCGGACATTCTCCTGCTGCTGAATCCCGCGGGCGAGATCACGTATTCCAGCCCGGCGGCAGCGCGCATCCTGGGCTACGACCCGGAGGAGATGATCGGACTCAATACGTTCGACAAGCTGCGGCCGGAAGAGGTGGAGCGGGTGGCCGAGCACCTGGCGGAGACACTGCGCAACCCCGGCGAGCCGGAGTTCGTCCGAGCCGAGGCCCGGGCCAAAGACGGGTCGTGGCATATGTTCGAAGGCACGATGACGAATTGCCTGGGGGTTCCCGGGGTCGAGGCCATCGTCGTAAACGTGCGCGACATCAGCGAGCAGGAAAAGGCGCTGGAGGCAGTGCGCGTGGCGGAAGGAAAATTCCGCACGCTGGTGGAGCAACTTCCCGCCATCACCTATATCGCCGAGCCGGGAGCGGATGGACGCTGGGAATACGTCAGCCCGCAGATCGAGACGCTGATGGGGTTCTCCCCGCAGGAGTGGATGGCGCTGGCGAGCACGTGGTGGAACCGGGTGCATCCGGACGACCGGGAACGAGTGGCGGAGGCGGAGCGGGAATTTGAACGGACGGGAAAGCCGCTGCGGGCGGAATACCGTTTGATCGCGCGCGATGGACGCGTGCTGTGGTTCCGCGACGAGGCCGTGCTGCTGCGGCGCCCGGCTGCGGGCCCTCCGCTGATGCAGGGCGTGCTGCACGACATCACGGATCAGAAGCGGCTGGAAGAGCAGTTGCGGCAGGCGCAGAAAATGGAGGCGGTGGGCCGGCTGGCCGGGGGCGTGGCGCACGACTTCAACAACCTGCTGATGGTGATCCAGGGCCACACCAGCCTGCTGAGCGAGCGGCTGCAGGAAGGCAGCTCCGAGCGGCGGAGCGTGGACCAGATTCACAAATCCTCGGAGCGCGCCGCAGCGCTCACGCGCCAACTGCTGGCGTTCAGCCGCATGCAGGTGATGCAGCCGCGGGTGCTGGACCTGAATACCGTGGTGGCGGATACGGGGAAGATGCTGCGCCGGGTGATTGGCGAGCACATCGAACTGATCCTGCGGTACGACAGCGGGCTGGGCCGTGTGAAGGCGGACCCGGGCCAGATTGAGCAGGTGCTGCTGAACCTGGTGGTGAACGCACGCGATGCGATGCCGGGCGGCGGCAAGGTGGTGATCGAGACGTGCAATCTGGCGCTGGATGAGGCGGCCGCGCGCCGAATCTCTTCGCTGAAGCCCGGATCCTACGTGGTGCTTTCCGTCAGCGATACGGGCGTGGGGATGGACCCGGAGACGCAATCACACATTTTCGAGCCCTTTTTCACCACCAAAGAGCAGGGGAAAGGAACGGGCCTGGGCCTGGCTACGGTTTACGGCATCGTGCAGCAGAGCGGAGGCCACATCACGGCGTATAGCCAGCCGGGGCAGGGCGCCACCTTCCGGCTGTATTTCCCGAGAGTGGAAGAGCCTGCGGACCGAGGAAGTGGGATTCGTCCCCGGGCTAAAATCCCCAAAGGCACGGAAACCATCCTGCTCGTCGAGGACGAGACGGAGGTTCGCGAATTGGCCCGCGAAGCATTGCGCCGCGGAGGTTACGCCGTACTGGAAGCCCGGGACGGCGAGGGGGCGCTGCGGCTGGCGGAGGGATACACCGGCCCCATCCATCTGCTGCTTTCCGACGTGGTGATGCCCAATCTGGGCGGGCCGGAGCTGGCCGCGCGGCTACTGGAAATGCGCCCGCAGCTCAAAGTGCTCTATATGTCCGGCTACTCGGAGTTTATTTCTGCGAGCCATGGCGAGATCGGTCCGCTGACCTATTTCCTCCAGAAGCCCTTTTCGCTGGAATCGCTGGGGCGCAAAGTGCGCGAGATTCTGGACGAAATCTCGCTGAACGCTGACTCGCCGGGAGTTCCCGCACCCTAGGATCGTCGGCAGCCCGAATCCCCTGCCTGCGGCACTTCTGAGACGCAAAATCACCGCGGAACGAACCCGACCGGCCGGCGAGGCCGGAGGCGGGCGCACGGCTAGGGATCGCCCCCGGGCCCGGTATCTCATCTAAACCCTGAAACGAAATCCCCGGACGGCCATACTATGGCGTAAACATGAGCCCTGGCCCGCTGGGGCTGGGGGCTCAGCCGGTCCAGTTTCGGTAGCCGGTCGTATTGCGCATACGGACAGAACAGAGAGGAGACGGAGCCGATGAATCGCTACTACCGCCGTGCCCTGATTGGGGGCCTCGCCGGGCTCGTCGCGAGCGTCCCGCTGAATCTAGCGCTGGGCAGCGTGAGCGGCGCCGTGTCGCTGGGGATCTTACTCGGCGTGTTGTTCACGGTGCCCGTTCGTCCTCCGAAAGGCGCCTATCCGGACGCGTTGATGTTCGGGGGATCGCTGGGGATCCCCTTTTGGGGACTTTGCAGCCTGCTGCTGTTCCCGCTGCTGTCCGGCCGGAGTCCGCAATGGGATGCGGAAGGGATGCGGGCGCATTTCCCGGCGCTGGTGGGGTGGGTGTGCTACGGCGGGCTGCTGGCCGTACTGGTGGTGGGGCTGAGCGACCTGGCGGCGAGAGCTTTCGGGCCGGAGGCGGCTCCCGAACCGCCTCCGGAAGTCCGGAAACGCCGGATCGTGATTTTGGGAGGCGGATTCGCGGGGATGCAGACAGCGGCGGCGCTGGAACACGAACTGCGCGGAGACCCCAGCGTATCCATCACTCTGGTGAGCGAGACCAACGCGCTGCTGTTCACTCCCATGCTCGCCGAGGTAGCCGGCAGCAGCCTGGAAGGCAGCCACATTTCCACACCGTTGAGGACCAGCCTGCACTTCGCAACATTTATCCGCGCCAAGGTGAGGTCGATCGACGTTGAGGGCCGCCGCGTCACTCTGGAAATCGAGGCGGAGCACGGGATGGAACCGGAGCACATTCGAGAGCTGGAGTTCGACCAACTCGTGCTGGCGCTAGGCTCCGTCTCCAATTACCACGGCCTCACGAACGTAGAAAAACATTCCTTCAACTTCAAGAGCCTGCTCGACGCGATCCGCATCCGCAACCACGTAATCGAAATGTTCGAGCGCGCGGACCGGGAAAGCCACGGAGCCGAGCGGCGCGCGCTGCTCGCCTTCGTGGTGGCGGGCGGCGGATTTGCCGGCGTGGAGCTGGCCGGCGCGCTCAACGATTTCTCACGCGGCATCCTGGCGGATTATCCCAACCTGCGGCCGGAAGAAGTGCGCGTGGTGCTGGTGCATTCGCGGGATCGTATTCTGCCGGAGCTGAGCGAATCGCTGGGGGAGTACGCGCGCCGGAGCATGGAGAGCCGAGGCGTGGAGTTCAAATTGGGGGTGCGGCTGCTGGACGCGCGCCCCGGCGTGGTGGTGCTGAGCGACGGGGAAATCGCCGCGCAGACGCTGGTGTGGACGGCAGGAGTGGCGCCCAATCCGCTGCTGGCCACGCTGCCCTACGAGCGTGACAAACGCGGGGCGGTGAAGGCGGAATCCACCATGGCGATCCCGGGCGGGAGCGGCATTTGGGCCCTGGGCGACTGCGCCGCGATCAACGACGGCAAAACGGGAAAGCCGTGCCCGCCCACGGCCCAGTTCGCGATTCGCGAAGCCGCCACGCTGGCGCGCAACCTGAAAGCCACGCTGGAAGGCCGGCCGGCGAAACCCTTCCATTTCGATTCGCTGGGAGCGCTGTGCGTGGTGGGCCATCAGACGGCGTGCGCGGAGCTCACCGTGCCGTTCGCGCGGGAGAAGTCGCTGCGGTTTTCAGGTTTGCTGGCCTGGCTGATGTGGCGTGGAATCTACCTGTCGAAATTGCCGGGGATGGAGCGCAAAGTGCGCGTGCTGCTGGACTGGACGATCGAGCTGTTTTTCCCGAAAGACATCGTGCAAACCATCGATCTGGGCTAGGGCATGCCCGCGGAATAGGAGAACCTGGTAATGACATTGACGACGTCGAGTACACCACCCGGAGAAGCGCAGGCGGGCTTTGCCGCCTTGCCGCCCGGCGCAGTGGCGGGCGCGCTCATTGGAGCCGCCGGAGGCATGCTGTGCATGTCGATGCTCCAGGAGTCCCTTCCCTATGGGGCGCTCACCGGCGCGATCTACGGCCTCGTGTTCGGCCTGCTGTTTTTCGAGCGGTGCGCCAGCCCGGGAGCCGGACTCATCTGGGGACTGGCCTATGCCTTTCTCCTGTGGCTGATCCTGCCGGCAGGCCTTCTTCCGTGGCTAGCCGGGAGCCAGTCGATGGGAATGGTGGACGCGGCGCGGAAGAGTTTCCCGGACCTCGTCGGCTATCTGATCGCCATCGGGACGCCGCTGGGCGTGGGCCTGGGGATGATGGGTGAATTCCGGCCGCGGGTGGGGAGGCGGAAATACGTGGCGTCGCACGCCGTCGTCGTCGGCGGACTGGCCGGAATGATCGCGGCAACGATTTTCCATGCCTGGATGCTGAAGGGCGGCTATTTCCCCCTGATGGCGGGGCTCTCTGAGTCCACGGCGAAGGCAGGCGGGGCGGCGCTGCACCTGATGATCGCGGGACTGATCGGGGTGGCGTTCGGGCTGCTCTTCCAGCAGGACATCTACGGCTATGGTTCGAGCATGGGCTGGGGAGCGGGATTCGGGATTTTCTGGTGGTTCCTTGGCCCGCTCACACTGAATCCGCTGCTGAGCGGCGCGACAATGGATTGGTCGGCGGAGAACGGCAACGAACAGTTCGGCTCGCTGGTGGCGCATATCCTGCTAGGGCTGATCGTGGGGGTCGTGTATGCCACCTTGGATCGCCTGTGGTTGCGCCTGTTTGTAGAATCCGACCCCATCCAGCGCGTAGCGCAGGGGCCGGGGCTGCGAACCTTGTATTCCCTTGGATGGGGCGCTCTTGCCGGATTGGTGGGCGGCGCGGTTTCCGCTCCCATCATGGTAGCCACGGGCGTGCTTTCAAAGCTCGCCGGCCTGGAGAACCGACTCGGGATCGTGCCCGCCCTGTGCCTGCATCTGCTGGTCAGCGCGTGCATTGGGATGACCTACGGGCTGATGTTTCGAGAGGAGGGGCTGAGCATCGGCCGCGGCATCTCGTGGGGCTGGGTTTTCGGCCTTATCTGGTGGTATTTGGGCCCCATGACGCTGCTCCCGCTGCTGAGGACCGGGGAGGCGGACTGGCGGCCCGAGGCCGCCACGGCGCTATTGCCATCGCTGATCGGGCATCTGGTGTATGGCGCGATGACGGCGTTAACATTCCTTTTACTTGAGCGGAGGTATTCTCGCTGGCTGCTGCTGGACCCGCGGCATGTGGCCCGGGAGGAACGGCGCACGCGGCCAGTTGGGACGCCCGCGCCGGCACTTTGGCTGTTTCTTCTGGGTATGGGAGTCCTGCTACCGATTCTTGTCGGGTGATAAACCGGAATCCGCGCGAGATTGGGCGGGACGCGAGACAGACAGCGCGGGAATGATTGGCCGCCTGACGGAGAAACGGCTGCGGGCGGCTTTTCAACAGCTCGACCGAGGCGGCACCCGCCGCTCCACATCATTCTTGCATCCGCGGAGGCGGTTTGGGAGTACTCTATAGCCCCGCTAGACCGGGCTCGGGAGACGACTCTGGAGGAGGGCATACCTTTGGACGACGGGAAGCTCGATCAGCTCGCGATCAACACGATTCGCACCCTCTCGATGGATGCAGTGCAGAAAGCCAATTCCGGCCATCCGGGAACGCCGATGGCCCTGGCACCCGTGGCCTACTGTTTGTGGCAACGGTTTCTTCGTTTTGATCCCACAGATCCGATTTGGCCGAACCGCGACCGTTTTGTTCTCTCCGCCGGACACGCGTCGATGCTGCTGTATTCGCTGCTGCATCTGGCGAGCGTGAGGGCGGTGAATCCGACGTACGAACGGTTGGGCGAGCTGAGCGTGAAATTGGAAGACATCATCAATTTCCGCCAGCTCGACAGCAAATGTCCCGGCCACCCGGAGTATCGCTGGACGTCGGGCATCGAAACGACCACCGGGCCACTGGGGCACGGCGTGGCGACATCGGTGGGCATGGCCATCGCCGGGCAGTGGATGGCGGGATACTTCAACCGGCCGGGATTCGACATGATGGGCTATCGCGTGTACGCGATCGGCGGCGACGGCTGCATGATGGAAGGCATTTCGTCGGAAGCGGCCTCGCTGGCGGGGCACCTGAAACTCGGGAACCTGTGCTGGATCTACGACAACAATCACATCACGATTGAAGGGAACACGGCGCTGGCGTTCAGCGAAGACGTGGCCACGCGGTTCATGGCCTACGGTTGGAACGTGCAGCGTGTGGGCGATGCGAACGATCTGAACATGCTGGAGCGCGCCTTCCACACCGTGCAGAACACCACGGACCGCCCCTCGATGATCATCGTGGACAGCCACATCGCCTACGGCGCTCCTACCAAGCAGGACACTAGCGGGGCGCATGGCGAGCCGCTGGGCGAGCAGGAGATCCGCCTGACGAAGAAAAACTACGGGTGGCCGGAGGACGCCAAGTTCCTGGTGCCCGACGGCGTGCGCGAGCATTTCGATAAGGGAATCGGCGCCCGGGGCCACAAACTGCGGGAAGAGTGGATGGCGAAGTTCGAGGAATATAAGAAGAAGTATCCGGATCTCGCCGACCACCTCTACAAGATGCAGCACCGGCAGCTTCCGGCCGGATGGGACAAGGATTTGCCGGTGTTTCCCGCCGACCCCAAGGGTATGGCTGGGCGGGATTCCTCCGGGAAGGTGCTCAATGCCGCGGCGAAAAATATTCCCTGGCTGATTGGCGGGGCGGCCGACCTGGCGCCTTCGACCAAGACACGGCTGACGTTTGATGGCGCCGGGGACTTCCTGCCCGACAGCCGCGGGCGCAACCTGCACTACGGCATACGCGAGCACGCGATGGGCGCGATCCTCAACGGGATGTCGCTCTCCAAGGTGCGGCCGTTCGGCTCCGGGTTCCTGATCTTCAGCGACTTCTCGCGTCCGGCGATCCGCCTGGCGGCGATCATGGAGATCCCCGTCATCTATCTATTCACGCATGACTCGATCGGGGTGGGCGAAGACGGGCCGACGCACCAGCCCATCGAGCAACTCGCATCGCTCCGCGCGATTCCCGGAGTGCTCACGATTCGTCCCGGAGATGCGAACGAGGTGACCGAGGCGTGGCGGCTGATCCTCCAGCTTCGCCACGAGCCGGTGTTGCTGATCCTCTCGCGGCAGAACGCGGCGACCGTGGACCGAACGAAGTACGCCGCGGCATCCGGCCTCACCAAGGGCGGGTACGTGCTGGCGGACGCCCCCGGCGGAAAGCCTGACGTGATCCTGATCGGGACGGGGACGGAAGTGCAACTGTGCATGGACGCGTATGAGCACCTGAAGAAGGAGGGGATCGCGGCGCGCGTGGTGAGCATGCCGTGCTGGGAACTTTTCGAACACCAGCCGGAGAATTACCGCAATTCAGTGCTGCCGCCGGAGGTGCGTGCGCGCGTGTCGGTGGAGCAGGCCTCCACGTTCGGGTGGTCGCGGTACGTGGGAATGAACGGGCACAGCGTGGGCATGCGGACCTTTGGGGCCTCCGCGCCGCTGAAGGAATTGCAGAAGAAGTTCGGTTTCACGGTGGAGAACGTAATCGCGGCGGCGAGGGAACAGTTGCAGCGGCATGGGAAGAAGACCGGATAAGGATCGCGGCCGGGCCGCGGGCGGGAGCGTCCACGGCCATCCGTGCGCGGATGTTACGGGCCACGCTGATCCGGGCAAGCTGCGATAATGGCATCGGAATCGAAAGTCGTTCGCGCCTGCTGGGCGCCGGGCGAGGGGAGGCAATGATGAGCGACGCGAAAACACAGGGCGGAACTGCGGTTGCGAATCCGCTGAAGTCGCTGGCCGATTTCGGCCAATCGGTGTGGTTCGACTACATCCGGCGGAGCATGCTGACTTCCGGGGATCTGGACCGGCTGATCGATGAGGACGGGCTGCGCGGAGTCACCTCGAACCCGGCGATCTTCGAGAAGGCCATCACCGGAAGCAAGGACTACACCGACCAGGTGGCGGCGCTCGAGAAGCAGGACATGGATCCCATGTCGCTCTACGAGCAGCTCGCCATCCAGGACATTCAAGGAGCGGCGGACAGACTGAAGCGCGTGTACGACGCGACGAAGCGGCGCGATGGCTACGTAAGCCTGGAAGTTTCGCCGTACCTGGCGCGCGACACGAAGGCGACGATGAGCGAAGCGCGGCGGCTGTGGAAGGCCGTGAACCGTCCGAACGTGATGATCAAGGTTCCAGCGACACCGGAGGGCGTTCCCGCGGTCGAGCAACTGCTGAGCGAAGGCCTGAACATCAACGTCACGCTGCTGTTCGCACAAGCCGCGTGGGAGAGCGTGGCGAACGCTTACATCCGCGGCCTGGAAAAGTGGGCGGCTTCGGGCGGCGACGTGGGGCGGGTGGCCAGCGTGGCCAGCTTCTTTATCAGCCGGATTGATTCGCTGGTGGACTCGCAGCTCGAAGCGAAGATGAAGACCGCCATGGGCGCGGAGCGGTACAACGTGGAAGACCTCCTGGGCAAGACGGCGATTGCGAACGCCAAGCTCACCTACGCGAAGTACAAGCAGATTTTCTCCGGTCCGAAGTGGCAGGCGCTGGCAGCGAAGGGCGCGCAAACGCAGCGGCTGCTGTGGGCCAGCACGGGAACGAAGAATCCGGCGTACAGCGACGTGCTGTACGTGGAAGAGCTGATCGGGCAGGACACGGTGAACACCATGCCGCCGGCCACCTACGACGCCTTCCGCGCGCACGGAGTGCCGAAGGCCTCGCTCGATAAGGATTTACAGGCGGCCAAGGACACGATGGAATCCATCAAGCACATGGGCATCAACATGGAGCAGGTGACCGCCAAACTGCTCGATGACGGGGTGAAGCTGTTTGCCGAAGCGTTCGACAAGCTGCTGGCCAGCGTGGACAAGACGTGCAAATTCTTCTCCAAGGAAAAGCTGAACCGGCAGACGTACTCGCTGCCCGAACCCATCGGCAAGGATGTGGCCAAGACGCTGGAAGACTGGCGGCTGACAGGAAAGGTGCGGCGGCTGTGGGGCCGCGACGCGACGCTGTGGACGGGCACGGACGAAGCCAAATGGCTGGGCTGGCTGGGAATCTGCGACGACCAGCTCGCGCACCTGGATAAACTGACGAGCTTCGCGGAAACCGTCAAGAAAGAGGGCTTCACGCAAGTGCTGCTGCTGGGGATGGGCGGGTCGAGCCTGTGCCCCGAAGTGCTGAAGATGACGTACGGGAAAATCCCGGGGGCGCCGGAACTGTTCGTGCTGGATTCCACCGATCCCGACCAAATCCGGACCCTGGAAGCGAAGCTCGACTTCCAGCACACGCTGTTTATCGTATCGAGCAAATCCGGGTCCACGCTGGAGCCCAACATCTTCAAGGCTTACTTCTTCGAGCGGGCCAAGCAAGTGCTGGGGCCGGAGCGGGCGCCGAAGCACTTTGTGGCCATCACCGATCCCGGCTCGCAAATGCAGCGGGTGGCGGAGGCGGATAAATTCCGATTCATCTTCTACGGGCTGCCGAGCATCGGCGGACGGTTCTCGGCGCTCTCCAACTTCGGGATGGTGCCGGCGGCGGCGATGGGGCTGGACGTGCCGAACTTCCTGGACCGCGCGGAGGAGATGGTGCACGCGTGCGCGGCGTGCGTGAAGACCGAGGACAATCCGGGTGTGGCGCTGGGAGTGGTGATGGGGGTCTCGGCCAAGCACGGGCGCGACAAGGTGACCATCATCCCCTCTCCTGGGATCTATGACCTGGGGGCGTGGCTCGAGCAGTTGCTGGCCGAATCGAGCGGAAAGGAAGGCAAGGGCGTGATTCCGGTGGACCGCGAGCCGCTGCTCTCGCCGGACAATTACAGCAACGACCGGGTGTTCGCCTACCTGCGGCTGGAAACCGGGCCGGACGCGGGGCAGGACAAGGCCGTGGAGGCGCTCGAAAAGGCCGGGCACCCCGTGGTGCGCATCGCGGTGAAGGACATCTACGATCTGGGTCAGGAATTTTTCCGCTGGGAGATCGCCATCGCCACGGCGGGCTCGGTGATCGGCATCAACGCGTTCAACCAGCCCGACGTTGAGGCGAGCAAAATCGAGACGCGGAAGCTGACCGCGGAATACGAAGAGAAGGGCAAACTGCCGGACGAACAGCCCATCCTGGAGGAAGCCGGGGTGAAGCTGTTCACCGACCCGAAGAACGCCGCGGAGCTGGCAAAGGCCGCGGGCGGACAGAAAACGCTGGTGGCCTACCTGCGCGCCCACTTCAACCGCATCAAGCCGGGAGACTACTTCGCGCTGCTCGGCTACATCGATATGAACGCGGACAATGAACACGAACTGAGTAGCCTGCGGAAGGAAGTAATGACCAAGAAGAAGGTGGCCACCTGCCTGGGCTTCGGTCCGCGCTTCCTGCACTCCACCGGACAGGCGTATAAGGGAGGGCCGAACAGTGGAGTGTTCCTGCAGTTGACCTGCGACGACGCGAACGATCTGCCCGTGCCGGGGCAGAAGTACACGTTCGGCGTGGTGAAGTCGGCACAGGCGCGCGGCGATTTCGAAGTGCTCGCCGAGCGGGGACGGAGGGCGTTGCGCGTGCATCTGGGCAGCGGAGTGGCGGCGTGCCTGCGGTGCCTGCGCCGGGCAGTGAGCGAGGCTTTGGGATAGTCGGGAATTTCGAAGATCGAAGCACGACCAAAACGCAAACGAGGGGAGTGGAGACGATGCAAATCGGAATCGTAGGACTCGGGCGCATGGGCGGGAATATGGCGCGCCGCCTGATGCGCAATGGACACAAGATAGTGGGCTTCGCGCAGGACAAGGCCGCGGTGGAAAGCCTGAAAAAGGACGGGGGCGCCGCCGCGGACTCGCTGGAATCCATGATCAAGCAGCTCAGCAAGCCGCGCATCGTGTGGCTGATGGTGCCGGCGGGAGATCCGACCGAGCAGAGCGTAATCACGCTCAGCAAGATGATGGAATCGGGCGACATCATCATCGACGGCGGAAACTCTTATTACAAGGACGACATTCGCCGCGCCAAGATGGTCGCGCCGAAGGGAATCAACTACGCGGACGTGGGCACCAGCGGCGGCGTGTGGGGACTCGAGCGGGGCTACTGCCTGATGATCGGCGGGCCTAACGACACCATTAAATTTCTCGACCCCATCTTCAAGGCTCTGGCCCCCGGGATAGGAGATGTGGGGAGGACGCCCGGCCGGCCGGCGAACAAGGGCACGGCGGAGCAGGGCTATCTGCACTGCGGTCCGGTGGGTGCGGGCCACTTCGTGAAAATGGTCCACAACGGGATCGAGTACGGCATCATGCAGGCGTATGCGGAGGGCTTCGATCTGTTCCGCAGCTTCGCCAGCGAGCAGATCCCGGCGGACCGCCGCTACAATCTGGACCTGGCGGAAATCTCCGAGGTGTGGAGGCGGGGCAGCGTGGTGGGCTCGTGGCTCCTGGACCTTTCGGCGCAGGCGTTCATCGAAAACCCGACACTCTCCAGCTTTTCGGGGTTCGTGCAGGATTCGGGCGAGGGCCGCTGGACGATCGAAGCGGCCATCGAAGCTGCCGTGCCGGTGGAAGTGCTGGCGTCGTCGCTGTTCACGCGCTTCCGCTCGCGGCAGGAGCACACGTTTGCGGAGAAGGTGCTCTCGGCGATGCGGCACAAGTTCGGCGGGCACGTGGAACGGCCGACCGGTGGATGAGGAAGGACCAGAGGAGGGGAGACCGTGGCGACCGAGAGAGTGGTGGACATACGGGGAGGCCGCGCGGACGCGGCGTCGAGTAGCACCGCGGGCCAGAAGAAGACGCCGTGCATCATGGTGATTTTCGGGGCCATGGGCGACCTGACGAAACGCAAGCTGCTGCCCTCGCTGTATAACCTGGCGAAACACAGCCTGATGGCGGACAACTTTGCGGTGGTGGGTGTGTCGCGGGCACCGATGACCCACGAGGAGTTCCGCGAAAAACAGCGGGCGGTCATGGACCAGTTCGCCACCGATACATTCGACCCTGCGCTCGGAAAGTGGCTGGTGGACCGCCTGTACTACTCGCAGGTGAACTTCGATGACCGCGAGGCGTACAAGGGCCTAGCCGCACTGCTGAGCCAGCTCGACAAGGACTGCAAGGCCGGGGGCAATGTTTTCTTCTATCTGGCGACAGCCCCGGAATTCTTCGGATTGGTATCGAGCCACCTGAAGGCTGTGGGACTTCTCGATGAGGAAGGCGGATCGTTTCGCCGGGTGATCGTGGAGAAACCCTTCGGCACGGATCTGGAATCGGCGAAGGCGCTGAACAAGGAATTGCGGAAGGTGATGGAGGAGAAGCAGATCTACCGGATCGACCATTACCTGGGCAAAGAGACGGTGCAGAACATATTGGTGTTCCGGTTCTCGAACGGGATCTTCGAACCCATCTGGAACCGGCGGTACATCAAGCACGTGGAGATCACGGTCTCAGAGACGGTGGGAGTGGAGACGCGCGGGGGCTACTACGAGACCTCGGGGGCGCTGCGCGACATGGTGCCGAACCATATCTTCCAGCTGGTCACGCTGATCGGCATGGAGCCGCCCATCAGCTTCGACGCGGACGCGGTGCGGGATGAGCAAACGAAGATCCTGCGCGCCATTCCGCCATTCCCGCCGGAAGAAGTGCTGAGCCGGACGGCCCGGGGGCAGTACGGGGAAGGGACAGTGGGCGGCAATCACCTTTCCGCGTACCGAAGCGAGGGCAAGGTATCGCCCACATCCAACCAGCAGACGTACGTGGCCATGAAACTGATGATCGACAACTGGCGGTGGGCCGACGTGCCCATTTACCTGCGAACCGGGAAGGCGCTGCCCAAGCGGGTTACGCAAATCGTGATTCATTTCCGGCGCGCACCGTTTGTGCTTTTCCGGCATACGGCCATCGAAGAACTGATGCAGAACCGGCTGATCCTGTACATCCAGCCGGACGAAGGAATCTCGCTGCGGTTCGGCGCCAAAGTGCCGGGGCCGACAATGAAGCTGGGCACCGTGGACATGGATTTTTCCTATGCCAAGCAGTTCGGCAGCACGCACTCCACCGGGTACGAGCGGCTGATCTACGACTGCATGGCCGGGGACGCAACGCTGTTCCAGCGCGCGGACATGGTGGAGGCGGCCTGGGGAGTGGTGCAGCCGGTTCTGGACGTTTGGCAAGCGCTGCCGCCGCGCAACTTCCCCAATTACGCCGCAGGCTCCTGGGGTCCGCGCGAGGCGGACGACCTGCTGTCGCGGGACGACCGGCACTGGACGAACGAGTGACGCGGCGATGGGCGCGCCCTATCCCGGCGTGGTCGTGCTCGAGGATGCGGCCGCGGTGGCCCGTGAAGGAGCGGCCCGCTTTGTGACGCTCGGCCGCGAGGCCATCGCCGCTCGCGGGGCATTTCACGTCGCGCTATCGGGCGGGAAGACGCCAGCGGCGCTCTTCCGCGTGCTCGCAGCCGACGACGTGCGGCCCACCGTGGATTGGAAACGCGCGCACCTGTACTGGTCGGACGAACGCTCCGTTCCTCCCGCGCACCCCGACAGTAATTTCGGGATGGCCGACCGCGAGCTCATTTCGCGAGTCTCCATCCCATCCGAAAACGTCCATCGCATGGAAGCGGAACGCGCGGACGCGGAGCGGGCCGCGCAGGAGTACGAGGCGCTGCTGCGGAAGAAACTTCCCGCGGGCCCTGGCGGGTTCCCCTGCTTCGATCTGATCTACCTGGGCATGGGGCCGGATGGGCACACGGCGTCGCTGTTTCCCGGCAGCGCGGGGCTCAACGAGAAGACGCGGGGTGTGATTTTCCAGCCAGTGGTGATCGCCGACGGAACGCCGGCGAAGCGGATGACGTTCACATTTCCACTGTTGAATGCGGCGCGGGTGGTGATTTTCCTGGTGACCGGCGCGGACAAGACGGAAAAGTTGCGCGAGGTGCTGAAGGGCACGCACACGCCGCCCTATCCTTCGCAGTGCGTGCGGCCCAGCGCGGGAGAGCGCATTATTCTGGCGGATCGCGCGGCGGCGGCGGGACTGGATGTCGCGGCGGGCGCGAGGCCGAAATCGTGATACTGGGCGGCGACGTCGGGGGCACCAAGTGCAACCTGGCGCTCTTCGAGGAGCGTTCCGGAGCGCTGGTGGAAGCAACCGGGCGGCGATTCCCGAGTCATGATTATTCCCGGTTCGAGGATGTCGTCGCCGAGTTTGTGCGTTCCGTCGCCGAACCGGCAGGCGCGAAGGTGACGGCTGCGGGATTTGGGGTAGCTGGTCCCGTAGTGGACGGATCGGTGGTGGCTACGAATCTACCGTGGCGGGTGGATTCGCGCAGCCTGGCGGGCCTGCTCGGCCTGCCGCGCATCGCGCTGGTGAACGATCTCGAGGCCAACGCTCATGGCATCCACTCGCTGGGCCCGTCTGATTTCGAGGTCCTGAATCCCGGCGCTCCAGGAGCGCGGGGGATGCAGGCGGTGATCGCGGCGGGGACCGGACTGGGTGAAGCGGGGCTGTTCTGGGACGGGAAATCGCACCAGCCGTTTTCCAGCGAAGGGGGCCATGCGGACCTGGCTCCGAGCAACGACCAGGAAGATGCGCTGGTGGTTTATCTGCGGAAACGGTTCGGCGGGCATGTGAGCTGGGAGCGCGTGCTTTCCGGGCCCGGGCTGCGCAACGTGTTCGAGTTTTTGCGCGACACGGGCCGTGGTTCCGCGGAGCCGTGGCTTCAGGAGGCGATGCAGAAAGGGGACCCGTCTGCGGCGATTTCGCGGGCAGGCCTGGAGGGAACGAGCCCCATCTGCGTCCAGGCGCTGGACATGTTTGTGTCGCTGTACGGCTCTGAGGCGGGCAACCTGACGCTGCGCTACCTGGCCGTCGGCGGAGTATTCATCGGCGGGGGGATTGCGCCGAAGATCCTGGCGAAGATGCGCAGCCCGACGTTCCTGGGGGCTTTCTTTTCAAAGGGGCGGCTGCGGGCGGTGCTGGAGCGGGTGCCGGTTCGGGTGATTCTGAACGACAACACCGCGCTATTCGGCGCCGCGCGGTGCGCGCTGCTGAGCAGTTAGGTCAGGGCACAGCGCCGCCGCGCGAGCGGCTGTGCCAGGGGGAGAAGAGTATGAGCCCATTTCCGGTCACACTGAGCCGTCACATTTTGGAGGAAGGGCAGCGGCGCGCGGACATTGCCGGCGAACTCTCGACGCTGATCGCGCAGCTCGGATTCACGGCCAAGACGCTGGCGCGGGAAATGCGGCGCGCCGCGCTGATCGGCGAACTGGGCCTGGTGGGTGAAAAAAACGCCACCGGCGACGCGCAAAAGAAGCTGGACGTATATTCCAACGAGACGGTGGTGGACGCGTTCAGCGCGACGGGGCTGGTTGCCGCCATCGCGTCGGAAGAGCTGGAAGAAATCCAGCAGATCAAATGTGGAAGCGAGGGCCGCTACATCCTGTGCACCGACCCGCTGGACGGCTCCTCGAACACGGACATCAACGGGGCGCTGGGAACCATTTTCGGGTTTTACCGGCGCAAACAACGCACCGGGGACCCTACGCCAGACGAGGTGCTGCGCCCGGGGTCGGAACTCGTGCTGGCCGGGTACGTGCTGTACAGCACGAGCACGATGCTCGTCTATACGGCGGGCCACGGAGTGCACGGATTCACGCTGGACGCGGATATCGGCGAATTCCTGCTGTCCCATCGCGACATGCGCTGCCCGAAGCGGGGAAGGAGTTTCAGCGCCAACGTGGGGCGGGTGCGCGATTGGCCGAAGGGAATTCAGGACTACGTGACCTATGTGACGCAGATGGACAAACCGTCGGGGCGGCCCTATTCCCACCGCTATTCCGGCGCGCTCGTGGGCGACGTGCACCGCATCCTTCTGGAGGGCGGCATCTATTTCTATCCGCAAGATTCGGGGCACAAAGAAGGGAAACTCCGGCTGGTTTATGAAAATGCGCCGCTGGCGTTCGTCGCGGAGCAGGCAGGGGGCAGCGCCACCAGCAACGGGGAGCGTGTGCTGGATTTGGTTCCGAAGGAAGTGCACCACCGCTGCCCGTTGGCCATCGGAAGCGCGGAGGATGTGGCGCTGTTCGACCGGTTCGTCACTGGAAAGGGCGCTCCTCCGGCGGATTGAGCAGCCGGCAGCGCTCACGTTTCAGCCCCTCGATAGAATTCCACTGGCGGCACGTTTCCGATTGTTTCGGGCTGGCTGCACGCCGCGCGTGCTCCCGGTGTAGAATCCGCGCAGCGCCGGGTGCGGCGGCGGATGCCCAGGAGTTCCATTTGGATTCGCGCGGGGGCGGCCGGCCTTTTGGCGGGCTGTGGCGGGTTGTTGTGGATTGCCGCCGCGACCGTCGGCCGCGGCCCAGCCACAATCCTCATCAGCATCACTCCTGCAGTGCTTCCAGCGGACGGAGTTTCCCGTGCCACCGTGTTGTTGCGTGGCGCGGAAGGCCGACGCCTTCCCGCGCGCGGCGTTGCGCTCGAAGTTGTTTCCGGGAACCATTCGGCGCGCGTGGTGTCCACACGGGATGAGGGCGAAACCATCGCGGCGGATGTGGAAGCGGGCGTAGTGCCGGGCACAGCCGTACTGGAGGCGCGCGGGCCGGGATTGATTCCCGCGCGGGCGCAGCTCAGCCTGCGGCTCGATGCTTCGGACCGCGCCGGCGACGGCACGCCGGATTTCCTGCGTCTGGACTCGCCCGCGGATCGCGACGCGTTCCGGCGCTGGTTCAGGTTCCTGGCGGAGGCGCAGGCGTTTGCCACGCCCGCCGCAAAGCCGGATGAAATTGCGGACTGCGCCGCGCTGGCGCGGTTCGCCTATCGGGAGGCGCTGCGGCCTCACGACGCGGAATGGGCCGGGGCCTTGCGGCTCCCGGGACTGCCCGCGATTCCCGCGGTGGAAAAATACGCGTATCCGTTCACGCCGCTGGGCGCGGGGCTGTTCCGCGTGCGGCCTGGGCCGCTGGCCGCTTCCGATCTGGAAGATGGTGCGTTCGCCGAATTTGCAGACGCGAAGACCCTCTCACGGTTCAACAGCTTTCGCGTATCCCGCGACGTTCGCCGCGCCGCAGCGGGCGATTTGCTCTTCTACCACCAGCAGGAAGGCGACGAAGGCTTTCACACCATGATTTTCCTGGGTCCCAGCCAGTTCCAGGCCGGGCCGGAGCGCTGGGTGATCTACCACACCGGGCCGCTGCGCGAGGGCCCGGGCGAAATCCGGCGCCTCACGCTGGAGGAGCTGCTGCACCATCCTGAGCCTCGCTGGCGGCCTGCCCCGTCCAATCCCTTTTTCCTGGGCGTCTTTCGCTGGAACATTTTGCGAGAGGCGGAATAGCCGATGCGGCGCGCAATCCTGTTTTTGGCGCTGTTTGCGGGGGCGACTCCCGCCGTCCATGCGGCCTTTCTGCTGCTGCGGCCTATCCCGGCGCTGGCGGACGAACCGCAGCCGTTCTTTTCCATTACCAGCGAACGAACCTACACGCCCAGGGAGAAGCCGCACGTCCAGGTGTGGGCGAGGGGAGTGAGCGCGCTCGAATTCCGCGTCTACCGCGTGAACGATCCAATCCGCTTTTTCGAGCAACTGAAGGAGCTGCACGAGTTCGGCGGCAAAGCCCCGGAGCTGCCTCACGAGCGCTCCGCGCTGGAAAGGTTCCACGATTGGAAACGCGAATGGCGGGCCACCGTCCGCGATTTTTTCCGCGAGCAGTATTCGGCGGAATCACGCGAAGCGATCCGCGACTGGTGGGCGCGCCGCCATCAGGAAAAGATTCCCATAGGGACACCCTCGGAGTTCGCGGATGTGCCGGTGCTGAACGCGAGCCAACTGGTGTCGCGCTGGCGCCAGCCGCTGGCGATGCCGTCGCGCGCGGGGTATTGGTGGGAAGCGGCGACGGTGCCTGTGGACGTGCCCGGAAAGGGGCTCTACCTGGTGGAGGCGGCGGGCAAAGGCCTGCGCGCGTACACGATCGTGAGCGTCACGGAGCTGGGGCTGGTGGTGAAATGCTGGCCCGGCCATTTGCTGGCCTTCGCGCAGAACCGCATTACGAGCATGCCGGTGGCTGGGGCCTCGATGGTTTTCCTGGCTAATCATAAAGAACTGGCTGCGGTCCCCGCGGACGCGAATGGCCTGGCGGAGGCCGCAGTCGAGGGGAGCCAGCCGGAGGACGTGCTGGTGCTGGCGCGGTCCGGCGACGATTTCGCTCCGTCGTCGCTCAACGAGTGGAGCCTGCGGAACGATTCGGAAAGCCACATCTCGATCTACATCTACACGGACCGCCCCGTATATCGTCCCGGCCACACCGTTTATTTCAAGGCCATCCTGCGCGGCATCGAGGAGGGAGGCTACCGGCTGCCGCAGATGGGCCCGGTGCAGGTGGAAATTCACGACCCGGAAGGGAAGGCGGTATCGCGGCAGACGCTGAACCTGTCGCCCGCGGGGACGCTGACAGGGAAGTACGACATCCCCGACGCCGCAGCGCTGGGCTATTACGCCATTCGTGTATTGCGAGGGGCGGGGTGGGAGGGCGGCGGATTCTCGGTTCAGGAGTACAAAAAGCCGGAATACTCGGTGAAGGTCGCGCCGGATTCGGCGCGGGTGCTTCAGGGCAATTCGGTGCGCGCGACGATTGATGCGCGGTACTACTTCGGGGAGCCTGTGGCAGGCGCCAATGTCGCCTGGGTGGTTCATCGCGCCCGGTATTGGTCGCCGCTCGTTTACAGCGACGAAGAGTATGACGAGGGGGGATACGGCGGGGAAGGGGATGAGGGCGAAGGCGGCGGCCAGGGCGATTACATGTACGGTGGCGAGCAGCTCTCCGAGCAGAAGGGCACGCTCGATTCGGACGGCCGGCTGACCATCACGGTTCCCACCTCATTTTCGGAAAAACAGCGCTACGACATGATTTACCGCATTGAAGCGCGCGTGACGGATGCGGCCAATCGCGAGATCTCCGGCCACGCCGTCGTGGTGGCCACCTACGGCAGTTTCCTGGTAGGCGTGTCCACGGACAAATACGTATACAGCCCGGGGCAGACGGCCCATCTCGCTGTGCAAGCGAAAGATTACGACGGGAAACCTGTGGCCACAACGGTCCAGGTGGAACTGCGCCAGAACACATACGGGCGGGAGGAAACGGTCCCGGGGGTGACGCTGAGCGCGCAAACGGACGCGCAGGGCGGCGCGAAGGTGGACCTGCCGCTCGCGAAGGCGGGCTCCTTCCGCGTCCGAGTGACAGCGCGCACACCGGAAGGCCGCGAGGTGGAGAGTTACACGTGGATGTGGGTTTCGGGCGCGAGCGCGTGGTATGGCGAGGGAAGCCAGCAGGTGCAAATTGTGCCGGATAAAAAATCGTACAGCCCCGGGGAGACGGCGCACGTGCTCATCCTCACCGGGAAGCCGGGAGCCCATCTGCTGGTGACGACGGAGAGCACCGTGGTGCACACGAAACAGGTGGTGGCCGCGGCCGGCTCCGACGTGACGGTGGATATTCCCATCCAGCCGGCGTTCGCCCCGGGCGTGTACCTGAGTGTGGCCTACCTGCAGGAGAACAGCCTGCACCAGGGAGCGAAACGGATCAAAATACCGGCCACACTGCACGCGCTGACGTTGGACGTTTCCACCTCCAAGCCGCAGTACACGCCAGGCGAGGCTGCGGCCATCAGCGTGACTGCCCACGACGCCGCGGGAAAGCCGGTGGCCGGCGCCGAGATCAGCGTGGGAGTCGTGGACGAGGCGATTTACGCAGTCCAGCCGGAATATACCGGAGACATCTTTAATTTCTTCTACGGGGCGATTGCGCAGTCGGTGAGCACGGAGAGTTCGCTGGCGTATTACTTCCATGGGCGGTCGGGCAAACAGCCCATGCTGCTGGCACGCCAGATGCACATGATTGCCGCGCCGGGCAGCCGAGGCGCACTCGGCGACGTGAAGCCGGAGCGATTGATCGAGCCGAAAATCCGCAAAGCATTTCCGGACACCGCGTACTGGGCGGCGAACGTAGTGACGGACGCGCAGGGACGCGCGCAGGTGAAATTCGATTTTCCCGACGCACTGACCACGTGGCGCACCACGGCGCGCGGAGTGACTGCGGATACGCGCGTGGGCGGAGCGGTGATCCGGACCATTGTGCGGAAAAACCTGATTCTGCGGCTGGCCACGCCGCGGTTTTTTACCCGCGGGGATCAGGCGGTGCTGACGGGCATCGTCCATAACTACCTGACGACGGAGAAGAAAGCGCGCGTTTCACTCTCCGCCGACGGGCTGGAGATACTCGACCCGGTTACCGCCACGCTTTCCATTCCCAGCCGGGGCGAATCGAAGGTTACCTGGCGGGTGAAGCCGAAGCCCGGCGGTTCAGCGGTGCTGACCGCAAAGGCGCTGACGGATGAGGAATCCGACGGCATCGAGCTGACGCTGCCGATACGGCCGTTCGGCGTGCGGCTGTCGGTGGCTCGCGCCGGTTCCGTAATCGCGGAGCAGGGCGCGGCGGATGCGGAGCTGGAATTTCCGCAGGCCATCGATCCGGATTCCCGGGCGCTGGAAATCAGCGTGTCGCCGTCGGTGGGCGGGGCGCTCTTTGGGGCGCTCGATTTCCTCACAACGTATCCCTATGGCTGCACGGAGCAGACCATGTCCAGCTTCCTGCCCAACGTGGTGGTGGCGGCGGCGCTGCGGGAACTGAAAGTGAAATCCGACGTCAATGAAGCCGAGCTGCAGAAGAAAATCCGCGCCGGGCTGGACCGCCTGTACGACTACCAGCACAACGACGGAGGGTGGGGCTGGTGGAAGACGGACGAAAGCCACCCGTTCATGACCGCCTACGTGGTGGCGGGCCTGGCGCAGGCCAAATCCGCGGGCGTGAGCGTGGACGAAGGCAGGCTGAAGCGGGGAGTGTCGTGGCTGCGCGGAGAATACGAACGGCAGGAGAAGGCGGTGCCGGACCTGCGGGCCTACCTGGCCTACGCGTTGGCGTTGAATGGCCTCGCCCCGGCCGATGTTGCCGCAGTGCTCAACCCGCTGTGGGAGAAGCGCGGGGACATGTCCACCTACGGACGCGCCGTGCTGGGGCTGGCATTCGATGCCGTGCACGACGCGCGTGCAGGAGAGATCGCCGGGCACCTCGAATCGGAAGCGAAAAGCGCCGAGCAGGAAGCGTACTGGCCGGCCACGCAGAATTACCTGCTCGATTTTTCCGGCGATTCCTCCGCGGAGGCCACGGCCTATGCCATGAAGCTGCTGGTGCGCTATCGCCCGCAGAGCCCGCTGCTGCCGAAAGCGGCGTTGTGGTTGATGAATCATCGCAGCGAAGGCTTCTACTGGTACTCCACCGAGCAGACGGCCATGGTGGTGTACGGTCTGACGGATTATCTGAAGGCCAGCGGGGAATTGAAGCCCGATTTCGCCGTGACTGTCGCGGTGAACGGGAAACAGATCCTGGCTCGGCGATTTGGCCCCGCAGACGCCGTGGGAGTGGCTGCTCCGGTGCTGAGACTGAAGGCTGCCGAGCTGGCGGCAGGAATGAACCGCGTGCATTTCACCAAGAACGGCGCCGGACGGCTCTACTGGTCGGCGCGCGCGGAGTATTTTTCGACCGAGGAGAAGCTCCAGCGCACGGGCACGGTGGCGCTGAACCTGCTGCGCGACTATTTCAAGCTGGTGCCGGAAAAGGTTGAGGGGCGCATCGTCTATCGGCTGGATCCGCTGGACGGCCCGCTGGCCATCGGCGACGTGATCGCCGTGCGCCTGACGATCACCGGCGGCCGGTGGAATTACCTTTCCATCGAGGATCCCATTCCGGCGGGGACGGAGGGAATCGAACGGAACGACCTCTACGAGCTGAAGGAAAAACCGCCCTGGTGGAACTATCTCTACAGCCGGCGCGAGTTCCACGACGACCACGCCGCGCTGTTTGTCAATTATTTGTGGAACGGGCAGGGGACATCGTTCTATCTGCTGAAGGTGGTGAACCAGGGGACGTTCCGCGTGAGCCCTGCCCAGGTGCAGCCCATGTACCAGCCGCAATACCTGTCCACCACGGAAAGCCGCACGGTGGTGGTCGAATGAGCGCGGCACCCAGAATCTCGCGGCAGGGCGTGCCGTCGGCAGTGAACCGCGTTCTGCGAAGCGGGCGCGTGTGGGCGATCCAGGGTGTGGGCACGCTGGTGTGGCTGCTGCTGGCGTACGCCTGGTTCTGGATTCGCGAGGCCAGGTGGTGGCACCTGGCCGGCTCCGCGCTGCTCGGGCTCTTCCTCGTCTATCTGGCTGCATTCCTCCAGCGGACGGCACTCCGCGTCTTCCGGCGCGATCGGCTGGGCCCGGAACGGGGGGCGGCAGCGAGTGACGAGGCCCGCGAGCGTGAATTGGGGGTTTGGCTTCCCCGCGCGGTGGTGGTGTTTGTGTTCTTTGCGGGCCTCGTGTGGCTCGCCGCGAAAGTCGTGGAAGGCTTGCCGGCGGGCACACAGTACGCGGCCTCGTGGCTGACGCTGCACCTGCGCCGCCCGGTGGACCCGTATCTGCTCCAGCAGCGAGCGGAATCACTCGAATTCATCGGTGGCTGGTTTCTATTCGTTCTGATCTGGCTGCCACTGGCCGCCGCGGCGTTTCTAGGGGAATCGGGCATGTGGCGAGCGGCGCTGCGTGCGTGGGGCAGTCTTCGCTACTGGCTGGGGACACTGACGTGCGCCGTTGTCGGCGACGTCGCATTCTGGAAGCTGGCGGAATGGGTTCCAAAGGCGAATGGAATCGCCGCGCAGACGGCCAGCATGCTGGCCCGGCTCTCGCTGGGATACGTGATCGCGCTGGGCGCGTGGCTGGTGACCCTGGCTCTGGTGGAGGAAGCCATATCCGCAGCGGTTCCACGCTCGCCCGACGACACCTGGGACTGATTTTCTAGCGACGCGCGTCGATATCCGGCGGGAGTCCACGCTCCAGCCAGGAGAGCACCTCCGCACGGCCCCGTTCTTCTACCAGCCAAGCCACCGCGCTCTGAGCCCTGCGATAGGCCTGCCGCTGCGCATCAGCAGAGGCCGGCGCAGCCATGGCGCGGTCCAGCGCTGCAAAATCCGCGGGTCTTGCCGGCGCTGCGCTTTCCGGCGAGAGGCGCGTTTCCCCGCCCAGATACAGAACCAAACCCTCGCGGAACCAAAGCGGAAGTCCCGGGCGTGCTCGTTGTTCAATCAACAGGTGGAGGAATTCATGCCGCAGCGTTCGATCGAGAACGCCCGCGGCGTTCAGCACTTCCGCGGGTTCGAGGCGCACCACGCGGCCGCGTGTACTGGCGGCCACCCATCCCGGCTCGCCAGTAGCGTTGCGGAAAACAGCCACGCTGGGATATACGCGCAACTCCGCCGGTGAGGCGAGCTGCCATCCGGTGAGCGCTTCCGCGTCGCGGAGCAGGCGTTCCGCGCGCGGCACCAGCGCCCGGTCGGCATCGGGCTGCGTCGTGATCAGACCCAGGCGTTCACCGCCCAACCGCACCCAGGCTAATCCCTGCGCCGTCAGCCCCACCGCCGTTCCTGGATAGTAGAAGGCCAAAATCTCGCGGTAGGTTTTGCCCTCGGCGCCCATTTCGTCCGCGCCTGCCTGGCAGAGTCCCGCGCCATGTCCCGCTCCATAGCCGTGGAAGATGAACCGGCCGCCGGCTTCGCGCACGTCGAAGGCATTGCTGCGCAGGCCGCCGCTGCCCAGAACGCGCCCCACGGCGGTGCGGAATTGCTCGCCGGTGATCACGCGGGGCTTCTCGCCACCGATTTCGATGCGCGCCACGCGGCCGGAAGGGGTGCGCTCCAGGACGCGTAGCGCGCTGACTGTGTCTGCCGCACCGATCACCCCGGCGGCACGCAACGCCACGGTGAGGTCGCCGCGGTCGATTTCCGCGCTCCACTCGTTGCGTCCGTGGACCAGGCAGTAAGGGTCCGGGTGCGAGCGCAGATAGGGCGCGTCGAGGCCGGGCCACACGCCCGCGCCGTCCTCAGTTGTGCCGCCGCAGTTGCGGCTGTAATACGGCACTGCTGGCTCGCCGCGATACCAAAGCAGTTCGCCCTCCGTGGCCTCCGTTGCCGCGCGCAGCCCGACGGGAGCAGCGTCGTCGAATCGAAGCAACTGGCAATGTGTCGTGTCGCAGAGGTCGAAGCCCTGTGCGGAGTGGCGGCCGCGCTGGCTGATGGCATAGGTGCGCACGGCAACGGCCATGGCTTCCAGGGCGGCGTCGGATTTGAAATCTGCGGCTTCACCTTCCAGCGCCAGCACCACGTAGTCTTCCAGCGGGACGCGGAGCACCACCCGGATTCGCCCGCTGTGGGCTCGCAGGGTCCCCGGGAAGTGGCTGTGCACGGGCGGACGGCCCGGCATCCCCAGCGCGTAGTCTCCATCGAGGAAAACTGCCGTAAACGAGCGATTCGTATTCGCCGCTCGTAATTGGAGCGAGTTGCCGACCGCGATGAACGAGATGTCGCGGTCGATCCGTCTGGCCTTGCAATCCGGGCAATATCGGACAGCCACGCCGCCTTCCCGCGGCGTGATGGTCACCTCCGGTGTCAGGACGAGCCAACCCAGGCCGACGCGAATTTCATTCGGCGCCTGCGCCCGGGCGGCGCGGCCGCACGTCAGGCTGGCGAGCGATAGGAAAACTGCCCAACGAAGGGCGGCGCGCCACGCGCGTGGCGCAGCGGTCCGGCCGCTACTCTCATGCATCACCGGAGGAGTCTCGCGTCGCGGAAGGCGGTAAACACTGTGTGGGCGATGGCGGCTGCGTCATCCGGCCCGCGGCCGCGTTCCAGGAAAATCACCACGGCGATCTCCGGCGCATCGGCGGGAGCGTATCCGGCGAACCAGCCGTGCGACCAGGCGCCCTCGTCGGCGAGGGATGTACCCGTCTTCCCGGCGACGCTCAGTCCCTCGGTCTTCGCGGCCGCGGCCATGCCGTAGCGCACGGATCCTTCCAGACCTTCGAACACCACGTTGAGCGACGCTCCATGCGCGGCAGCATCTCGCCGGCGCACCGCCAGCCGGCGGTAGGCCTGGAGCAGCTCGAGGGGCGTAACGTGGATCCCGAATTCGCCCAGGGCTTCGAGCTGGAGCTCGCCGGGTGTGCGCGGGGAGACGATTTCTCCGGCGAGCTCGTCCCCGGCCAGGCGCGACGGGGAGGTGAATCCCCACTGGGCCAGCGCGCGAGCCAGTTCGGCGGGGGTCAACCGCGTAGCCATTCGCGCGAAAAAATTGTTGCAGGAGTAGGCGAGGGCGGAGGTGGGCGAGAGCGGTCCCGTGTTTTCCGGGTGCGTACAATCCAGGCGATGGCCATCGATAGTCAGCGTATAGGGACAGATGAAGGCTTCATTCGGGCTCAATTTTCGGGATTCGAGCAGCGCATACAGCACAAACGGTTTGATGGACGACCCGGGAAGTACGAGACGCCGCGCGGCCACCGGAATATTTCTTGCCGCCAGGATTCTGCCGCTCGTAACCTCGACGACCACGCCGGTCCCGCTGCGATTGCCGAAGCCGCGGGCCAGCGCACGATTCAGAGCCACCGGAAGCACCGCGTTGGAGGCCGCAGGCGCGCTGGGAATCCGCTGCGGTGCGGCAGCGGGCGCTGATATCGTCGAGGCCACGAAGAGCGCCAACAGCAGGGCCGCCGGCCATCCGGCCGTGCGGCGAGCCGCTCTGCCACCCGCCGAGGGATTAGCCGGGGATGCGGAGCTCGCGCTGCCAGGTCTCCTGCTCATACCGTCTGTCATTGTATGACGCAGCCGGGATTCGCGCGGCTCGCGGGTTTCCACGCCAGCGTGTAAGCTGATGCGTGGGAGGGGCGCAGAGATGGCGACGGACGCGAAGCACATTCCGCTGGTTCTGGGAGGCGCGGCCACCGAGGCTGACCGCCGGGAGACTCCCGAGGTCTTCGAGCGCAACATCAATGTGAAAGTGATCCAGCGGGGCAGCGAGCGCGTGCAGGTGCTCGCCTCGTTCCTGGATCTGGACCACAGTTTTGACGCGGAGATGATCGTAGAAGTCGCCACAGGGCGCATCGAGCATGTCAAAGCGCACATGGCCAAACGGCCCTTCCAGAATCTCTGTCTGCGCGCCCTGGACAACATCCCGAGGCTCGAGGGCGAGATTATCGGGCGAGGCATCTATCGCCGCATCACCGACCTGATCGGAAAGAGCCAGGGATGTGTGCACCTTGCGGAAATCTTCCAGGCCGCGGTGGGCTTTACGGCGACGATACTGATTGGGCTGCGCGCCGGGCTGACGGAGGATCCGCGCCTGAGTGAGGACGAAAACCGGAAGCGGCTGCTCCCCGTGCTGCAGAATTCCTGCCAGGTGTTCCGCGTGGAGGAGCCGGCGCGAAAATAGTCAGTACACGGTCTCGTCGAAATTGCCGCGCAGTTTTTCGAGCGTGGCGGGCGCCGCGCCAGCCGGCTCAATCAGCCACTCCTCGGGACGCTCCTTGCTTCCGCGCCAGAACGCATTCACGCGTCCGAATCCCGTCTGGCCGTCCATGTGGAATTCTGCGGCGCAGGAGAAGAGGAAGCCCGGAACGTTGGGATGCTGGAATGAGGTATTGAAGGCATTCAGCACCCGTGCCGCCGCAGTCAGCCGCTTACCTCCCACTGTGGTGATGTCCAGATTGCAGCCGGAGGGTGCGCCGTGCCGGAGGTTATAGCTGGCGGAGAGTTGCGAGCGCTGCACGACGTCGTTCTGCGCGCCGCGGAACACGTAGCCGAACAGCACCTCCCTGCCGTCCAACAGAGTCGCGTGAAGCGTCTGAAAGGCGAGATTTTCCGAGAACTGTGCCGTGGCGGAGAGCCATCGCCGCACGTTTGCGCGAGCGTCCGGACCCCATCCGTGATCCCGCGCTCCCCATCCCTGCACGGGGATCGAGTCTTTTCCCACCCGGGCCACGCCGCGGTATCGTCCCTGTTGTTGATAGTGATGGCTGCCCGGACGCGCCGCGTCGCGCTCGGACTGTAGCCAGGAATACGGCGGCTGAATCGAGTCGTAGCCCAACTCCAGCCGGCAGTAACCGTCATCGTAGGAGATCTCCAGCGTCTTGAACGGCGCCAGTACACGAATGGCCAGAGGTCCGAAGTGTTGCCGTTCGTCGCCGATTTGCCGCGGGATGTGGTAATCCCATTTGCCGGATTTCACCAGCAGGATGTCGTCCCGCCAGAGCGTGAACACACATTCACCAGCCTGTTGATTCGGGCTAGCCCCCATCAGTCCGAAGCCGGACAATCGTGTGGAGGGATCGTAGAAGTCGAAAGAGTAGGATTCGCGCCAGGACTCCTCCGCTCCCGTGGCATGGACAAAGTCATCCTGTGGGGTCAGATCGAACACGAGCCCTCCTGCAGGGGAAGCATGAAAGAGGAAGGAGCCACAGTCAACTGCTGAGTGGCCCCCGGACCGGCCGGGTCGCGGGCCTTGCGACCCCCGCGGGCCCGTAGGATACTCACGCCTCCATGGATCGAAACGCCGTAGCGGTAATCGGAGGAACCGGCGACCAGGGTTTGGGACTGGCTCTGCGCTGGGGAGCGGCGGGGCGCCGCGTCATTATCGGTTCGCGCGACCCCGCGCGCGCCGCAGCCGCAGCGCAGCAGATTCGCGAACGCGCCGGTGCCTCGGCGCAGGCGGAAGGCCGCGCGAATCCCGAGGCGGTGACCGGCGCGGCTCTGGTGGTTCTCACCGTGCCGTTTGCCGCCCAGATCGCCACCTTGAAGTCCATCGCCCAATCGCTCCGCCCGGGGCAGATCCTGGTCGATCTGACCGTGCCTCTCGAAGCGGCGGTCGGCGGAGCGGCCACGCGAGTGCTCGGCGTGTGGGCCGGGTCGGCCGCGGAGCAGGCTGCCGCCAATGTCCCCGACGGCGTCGAGGTGGCAGGGGCATTCCACAACGTATCCGCCTACGCGCTACGCCATCTCGAGTCTCCCGTGGATTGCGACGTGCTCGTTTGTGCTGACCGGCCGGAGACGCGCGCGGCGGTGCGTCCCTGGGTCGAAGCTATCCGGGGATGCCGGTATGTGGACGGCGGACGGTTGGAGAATGCGCGCACGGTCGAAGCGATCACCGCCCTGCTCATCGGCATCAACGTGCGGCACAAAGTCCATGCCGCCGGCATTCGGATCACCGGGCTCCCGGATGAGCCGCCGGCCGCGGGCGGCCACCGGACAGAAAATCAATGAAGCAGCACAACTCACGACGAGCGGGCGCGAAGCCGGCCCGCCTGGGTGAGCTTCTCCTGATCCCTGTGCGTACGCTCCCTGAGGTGGCTCGCGGCGCGGATCTGGCCGCGCTGCTCGTCCGCGCAGCGGCGCGCGAGGGAGTGGAGTTTCAGCGCGGCGACGTACTGGTGCTGGCCCAGAAAATCGTTTCCAAGGCCGAGGGCCGCACGGTGCGTCTGTCCTCTGTCAGTCCTTCCGCGCTGGCGCGCGAATGGGCGCCGCGGCTGGGGCAGGACCCGCGGCTGACGGAGGTGGTGCTGCGCGAGTCGCGCCGCGTCCTGCGGATGACGGAGCGCGCCCTGATCGTCGAAACGCGCCACGGGTTCGTTTGCGCCAATGCCGGAGTGGACCGCTCGAATGTGCCCGGCGCGCACGTCACCTGCCTGCCCGTGGATCCGGACGCATCCGCGCGCCGCATTGCCGCGGGCCTGCGGCGCCGGACCGGCATCTCCCTGCCCGTGATCGTCAGCGACACGTTCGGACGTCCCTGGCGGCTGGGGCTGGTCAACGTAGCCATCGGATGCTGCGGCCTGCGCGTGCTGGAAGACCTGCGGGGCACACGCGACCGATACGGCCATCCGCTGCGCGCCACTATTCTCGCCGTGGCGGACGAACTCGCCGCCGCGGCCGGGCTGCTGATGGGGAAGAACGCAGCCGTGCCCGCCGCGATCGTCCGCGGATTCCGCTATTCGGCCGCGCGCGAATCTGCGCAGCGGCTGTTGCGGCCTCCGGCGGAGGACATGTTCCGCTGAAGCGCCTGATTGGCCCGTGGAACCGCCGCGGTAGTCTGTCGCAAGGCGGCCGCGTGGCGCGTATCATGGAGTCTCCCCATGGCCACCGCCCTCCAGAACGGCCGCCTGGAAGGCCTGCTGGCGCAGGCGGAGGCCGGTTCGACTGTCTCCGCATCGGATGCGCTGCTGCTCGCCGAGCAGGCCGCCACGCCCGCACTCCTCTCTGCTGCGCGCGCCGTGCGCGCGCGAGGGAAGGGAACCGTTGTCAGTTACTCCCAAAAGGTGTTTATCCCGCTCACCACACTCTGCCGCGATTATTGCGGCTACTGCACCTTCCGGAAGGACCCCGGCGAGCCGGGCGCCCATTTCATGACGCCGGAAGAGGTGGTGGCGCTGGCGGAAGCCGGCCGCGCCGCGGGCTGCAAGGAAGCGCTGTTCAGCCTGGGCGACCAGCCGGAGGCCGTGTTTCCCGAGGCGCGCGAGTTTTTGCGCCGCCAGGGTTTCACGCGCACGCTCGACTATCTGGCGGCCATGTGTGATCTCGTTTTGGAGCATACGGGCCTGCTGCCGCATGCGAATCCCGGGCTGATGTCAGCGGAAGATTTGGCGCGCCTGAAATCGTCGAACGCCAGCGTGGGCATCATGCTCGAAAATGTCTCGTCACGCCTGCTCCACAATGGACAGGCGCACTGGCGCGCGCCGGACAAAGTGCCCGCCCTCCGCCTACGCACGATCGAGGACGCCGGGCGCCTCGAGATTCCGTTTACCACCGGGATCCTGATCGGCATCGGGGAGACGCTGGCCGAGCGCGTCGAATCCCTCGACGCCATCCGCGCGCTTCACGAGCGCTATGGACACATCCAGGAAGTGATCGTGCAGAATTTCCGGGCCAAAGCGGGCACGCGCATGGCCGGCCACGCCGATGCCGAACTGGAAGACCTGCTGCGCACGCTGGCCATTGCCCGGTTGATGCTTCCGGCCGACATGAATCTCCAGGCCCCGCCCAACCTGAGCTACAGCAAGTTTCCGCGGCTGCTCGAGGCCGGCATCAACGACTGGGGCGGGATTTCGCCGGTTACACTCGATTTCATCAACCCGGAGGCGGCCTGGCCGCAGATCGCCACGCTCGGTGAAGCGACACGCGCCGCCGGTCTCCAGTTGCGCGAGCGCCTGGCCATTTACCCGGAATTCATCAAAAAGCCCGGATTCGTTCATCCGCGCATGACCGTCCGCATTGACAGTTTGCGGGATGCCGGGGGTTATGCCAGAGTCGGGGAGATTCCGAATGCTGGAAACACAGCCAATCCGGCCCGCGTCCATTCCTGCTGAGGCCGCCCTGCGCGCCGCGGCCCCCGGCGTGGCGCGCATACTGGCGGCGACGCTCGAAGGAAGCGAATTGCAATTGCAGGATGCGCTCGAGTTGTGCCAGGCGCAGGGCGCGGATTTCGCCGCGCTGGTCTCGACCGCCGACGAACTGCGGCGCCGAGCCGTAGACGACCGGATCACTTACGTGGTCAACCGCAACATCAATTTCACCAACGTCTGCACGGTGGGCTGTTCCTTTTGCGGCTTCAGCCGCGGCCCGCGCGCCACGGACGCCTATTTCCTGTCTCTCGAAGAAATTGCCGCAAAGGCCGCCGAGGCCTGGGACCGGGGCGCCACGGAGGTGTGCATCCAGGGCGGGCTGCCGCGCGAGATGGACCCGTGGTTCTACCGCGACATCCTTCGCGCGATCAAACGCGCCGTTCCCGAAATGCACATTCACGCCTTTTCGCCCATGGAAATCGCCAATGGCGTGGACCGCACCGGGCTGCCGTTGCGGGACTACCTGGCGCTTTTGAAATCCGAGGGCCTGGGCAGCATTCCCGGCACGGCCGCGGAAATTCTGGACGATTCGGTGCGCGCGCGGCTGAGCCCCAACAAATTGCCGGTGGCCCGCTGGGTGGAAATCATCCGCACCGCGCACGAACTGGGTATTCCCACCACATCCACGATGATGTACGGCCACGTGGAGACGGCCGAACATCGCCTGCGCCACATGCTCCTGCTCCGCGAGATTCAGAAGGATACGGGCGGATTTACCGAATTCGTGCCCCTGGGCTTCATCCATGCCAACACGCGCCTCTACCGCGACGGCGAGGCGCAGGCCGGCGCCACACGGAGCGAACACCTGCTGGTTCACGCCATCGCCCGGCTGCTGCTCGGCCCCGTGATTCCCAATCTCCAGGTTTCCTGGGTGAAGCTGGGCTTCGAAGTTTCGCTCGCGTGCCTGGAGGCGGGAGCGAACGACTTCAGCGGCACGCTGATGGAGGAAAACATTTCGAAATCCGCGGGCGCCACGTTTGGCGAATACGTGGCGCCGGAGGAGTTTCGTGCGCGCATCCGCAGCATCGGCCGCATCCCGGCGGAGCGGACCACCACGTATTGCATTCGGCGGACGTTTTCGCGCGACGATACCGCGGACGCTGTCCCCGCCCGCCTCCGGCTGGCGGGCCAGCCAACCGCGCATCCGCCTGTAACGGGTTACTGAATCGCGGGACGTTGAGACCATGAAGATCACGGCACTCGCGGGCGGGGTGGGGGCGTCGAAGCTCCTTCTGGGGCTCACTCGCTCCATGGACGCGCGCGATCTGACCATCGTGGTCAACACCGGCGACGACCTCGTTCTCCACGGACTGTATATTTGTCCCGACCTGGACATCGTCACCTACACTCTGGCTGGCAGCGTGAACCCGGAGACGGGCTGGGGAATCGCCGACGACACCTTTCACACTCTGAAGGCGCTGGCGCGCTATGGCCGCGAGCAGTGGTTCAACCTGGGCGACCGCGACCTGGCCACGCACATCCACCGCACCGCGTTGCTCGCGCATGGCAAATCCCTCGCGCAGGTGACCGATTCGATCCGCCGCGACTGGGGCGTGGCCGCAACGATTCTCCCCATGAGCGAACATCCCGTGCCCACCACCGTCGTCACCGAGCTCGGCGAACTCCAGTTCCAGGAATACCTGGTGCAGCACCACGCCGAGCCCGCCATCGTGGACATTCGATTTGAGGGCGTGGAATCCGCGCGCCCCGCTCCGGGCGTTCTGGAAGCGCTGTGGGAGGCGGATGGCATCCTCATCTGCCCCAGCAATCCGCTGATCAGCATCGGCCCCATCCTGGCCATTCCGGGCGTTCGCGAAACTCTCTGGCAGCGCCGCGAGCGTTGCGCTGCCGTCAGCCCGCTCGTGGGCGGGAAATCGCTGAAGGGTCCGTCGGACAAAATGCTGGCCCAATGCCTGGTCGAGGCTACCTCCTGCGGCGTCGCTCTGCTGTATGAAGACATTGCTTCGGTACTCGTGATCGATCCCGCCGATTCGCCATTGTGTCCGGATATCGTGGCGCGGGGAGTGCGCCCCGTCCTGATTCCCTCCGTGATGCGCACCGAGGCCGACAAAGAACGGCTGGCCCGCGGTGTGCTTTCCTTGTTTGAGGAAATGACTGCCGCACGCGTATAGGAATTCACCGTGCTCGGAATTCTCATCCCCGTGAAAGATCTCTCCCATGCGAAACAACGCCTGGCCTTCGCAATGCCCCAGGCGGAACGCACGCGGCTGGCGCGTGCGATGCTCGAAGACCTTTTTGCGGCTGTCGCCCGGGTGCGCGCTGCGGTCACGGTTTTTGTCGTCTCCTCCGACGCCCACGCCCTCGCTGCCGCTCGCGCCCGCGGCTGGGAGTGCCTCGCCGAAACCAGCCAGCATTCGGAAAGCCGCTCCGTGGACGCTGCGTCGCGCATTTGCGCCGCCCGCGGCATCACCGCGCTGCTGCGCTTGCCGATTGATATCCCACTCGTCCGTCCCGCGGACATTGAATCCATATTCGCCGCGTGTCCTGCCGCGCCTGGGGCCGTGCTGGTGCCTTCGCGCGGCGCCAACGGCACCAACGCGCTGCTGCGCACCCCTCCGGATCTCTTCCCCTCGCATTTCGGGCCCGGCAGCCTCAGCAAACATCTGGAAGAGGCAGGGCGCCGCCGCGCCTATGCCCGCGTGTTGCGCAACCCGCGCATCGAGCTGGACGTGGACGATGAGCGCGACCTCCGCGCTCTCGCTGCCCGCAGGGATCTGGGCGAGCACACCGCAGCCGCCCTCCGCGAATTGCCGTTGTGCCGCGCCGCGCGTTCCTGAGGATGGAAGGGCAGACATGCGGCCGGGAAGCGCGGTCCCCGCTCGTCACGCTTCCAGCGCGCCCTCGTCCCCGGTAAAATCGCATCATGCGGCAAAAACTCTATCCCAGCGCGGAAGCGGCCGTGGCCGATATTCGCCCCGGCGCCCGCATCTTCTTCGGCGGATTCGGCGGCGCGGGATTTCCCAACAATTTGATCCAGGCGCTGGACCGCCAGGGTGCGGGCGAGCTGACGGCCATCACCAACAACTGCGGCTCGGCCGACGGCGAGCTGGGGATCCTGTTCAAACACGACCGCATCCGCAACGTGATCGCCTCGTTCCCCGGCCCGCACGCACGGCATTTCCAGGAACGGTTCGCCGAGGGGAAAATCACGCTCGAGCTGGTCCCGCAGGGAATTCTCTGCGAGCGCATGCGCGCTGCGGGCGCCGGAATTGACGGCTTCTATAGCGCCGTGGGCGCGGGCACCATGGTGGCGGAGGGCCGCGAGGAGAGGGTGATCCACGGCCGCCGCACGGTCTTCTACGAGCCGCTCGCCGCACAGTTCGCCCTGATCAAAGGGTGGAAAGCGGATGAGCTCGGCAACCTCATCTACCGGAAGACGGCGCGGAATTTCAATCCCCTGATGGCCGTGGCGGCCGAGACGACGATTGTCGAAGTGGACGAAATCGTTCCCGTGGGCGCGCTCGACCCGGAAGCCATCGTCACTCCCTTCGTCTTTGTTCACCGCATCGTGCAGGTGAAAGGGATCCACAATGTCGTCCGGCATTAGGCTCTCGCGCGAACAGGTGGCTGCGCGCGCCGCGCTCGAGCTGCGGGACGGCGATTGTGTGAACCTGGGCTGGGGCATTCCCAACCTCGTCTCCGATTTCGTGCCTCCCGGCCTCTCCGTCTTTTTTCACAGCGAGAACGGAATCCTGGGCATGGGTCCCCGGGCGAGACCCGGTGAGGAAGACTTCGACGTTGTGGATGCCATGAAAGTGCCCGTCACCGTGGTCCCCGGCGCCTCCTACTTCGATCAGGGGATGGCTCACCTGATGGCGCGCGGAGGGCATCTGGACGTCAGCATGCTCGGTGGACTCCAGGTGGCGGAGAACGGCGACTTCGCCAATTGGAAGGTGCCGGGCGCGAAAGGTTCCGGCGGCATAGGCGGTGCCATGGACATCGCCACCGGGGCCCGCCGGCTGATCGTGTGCATGGAACACACGACAAAAGACGGCGCGCCAAAGCTCGTCCGGCGCTGCACCTACCCGCTCACGGCGCTCGCCTGCGTCCATCGGGTGGTGACGGACCTCGCCGTCGTGGATGTGACTCCCGAGGGCTTTCTCCTGCTCGAGGTCGCCCCGGGCTGGACCCCGGAAGAAGTGCAGCAGCACACCGGGGCGCCCCTCATCGTGCGCGGCCGGGTGCCTGAGATACCCGTGGCCAAGCCGTGAGGACTCGAAGCAGCGGGGCAGGGAACCAGGGAGCAGGGAATCGAATCAGGTGAGCGGGTCCTCCAGCGTGGCGAACAATCCTCTTCGCGTTCTGAACGAGCGCATCATCGCCTGCCGCAAATGCCCGCGCCTGGTGGCGCACCGCGAGTCCGTGGCACGCACAAAACGCCGCGCGTTTCGCAACGAGACCTACTGGGGGCGGCCCGTCCCAGGCTTCGGCGACCCGCGGGCGCGGCTGCTGATCATCGGGCTTGCTCCCGCGGCTCACGGGGCCAATCGCACCGGACGAGTGTTCACCGGCGATCGATCCGGCGATTTCCTTTACGCGCGCCTGCACGAAGCCGGATTCGCGAACCAGCCCGTCTCGAATCGGTGTGACGATGGTCTGAGGCTCTCCGACGCTTACATTACGGCCACGGCGCGGTGCGCGCCTCCGGGCAACCATCCTTTGCCCAGCGAAACTGCCAATTGCCGGCCGTACCTCGAAGCGGAGCTGGCTCTCTTGCGGCCGCGGGCCGTGCTCGCGCTGGGCAAAATTGCGTTCGATGGTTACCTAAGGCTGCTGCGCAGCCGCGGCGAAATCGACACCGCCGCGCCCTTCATCTTTCGCCATGGAGCCAGCTATTCGCTCCCTGCGGGAGGCGGGGAATGGAGAGTGCGCCTGTTTGCCGCCTATCACCCCAGCCAGCAGAACACGCAAACCGGACGATTGACTCCCGGCATGTATCGCCGGCTCCTCGGTCAAATCCGCCGATTCTTAGACGGTTGACGGGCCGGAGCAAAGCCCTGGAGCGCGAATGAGCGCTGTTAGTGGCCAGAAACTCCAAACTTTGGAACTCGCATGCGGAATTTAGCTCCCTTGAATCGTCAATTTGACTCGTTCTTCCATTCGTTACGCATCCAAAAGTATTCGCACCTCCACTCGGCCGCGACTCGCACAGCCGTTTAGTCAAGATATTCTTGACTTGGACTGTGCAGCGGCGTAGAAATTTTACGACTCGTTCGCCGGGGTGGACGAAGGGGGTACTGGTCCATGAAAAGGGCAGCTTGGGGTGTTGCTGTTCTTATTCTTTCCCTTTCAATTCTTGCTGTGCCTTCGCGCGGTCAAATCACCACTGGACAAATCACGGGGCTCATAACGGACCAGGCTGGCGCGGCGGTGCCAGGGGCCACGATTACCGCGGAATGTCCCGCGACCAGGGTAACGCGAACCTCCAAGTCAACTGACTCTGGGACGTATCGGCTGTCGGTGCTCCCCGTGTGCGTGTACAAGGTCTCTGTGACCGCACAGGGCTTCAAGACCAGCATCCGCGACGTCACCGTTTCCATCGCGCTGGAAACGAAGGCGGACTTTCAGCTCCAGATCGGGCAAAAGGCCGAGACCGTAACCGTCGAAGCCACCGCTCCACTGATCGAGTACACGGACGAGCTGAACAGCTACGTGGACCAGAAACGGATCGCGGACCTCCCGTTCAACGGCCGCGACTTCAACTCGATGTTGGGAATCACACCCGGTGTGCAACGGGCTCCCGGAGGCGGATTCCTGGCGGTGGACATCAACGGGGCGCGCGCCACTTCGAACAACTATCTCATCGACGGGATGTACAACAATGATCGCTATTACGGGGACTCCGCCATCGGTCAGACCGGAGTCGTTAGTATCCCGGCAACCATATTGCCCAATGATGCGATCGCAGAGTTCACCGTTCAGCAGCTTCCCTCGGCTGAGTACGGCGTCAAGGGGGGTGCCTCCATAAACGTATCGCTCAAGAGCGGCACCAACGACGTTCACGGCGACGTCTATTATTTCGGCCACGCCGAGTTTACGGACGCAGACAACGCGGTCACCCAGCGAGTTACTCCGCTGAAGAACCACCAATACGGGGTGGACATCGGCGGACCGATCATCAAGGACAAGTTGTTCTACTACGGGTTTTTCGAGGGGCAGCGGAATAATTCCTTGGCTCCCTATGCGGCTTCCGTACCTACGCCGACTCAGGTTTCTACGGCACAGGCGAATGCGGCCACGATCTCCGGTCTGGCAGCGAATGCCCTGCCGGGCACTGCCCTCGTCAACTTCATCCCGACGGATCCCTCTGGCTCGAAACCCTTCAACATTCCGAACACCTCCGACCTGAGCGAGTTCCTGGTCAAGATAGACTTCAGGCCTTCCGAGAAGCATCAGTTCTCCGGCAAGTATTTCCTTGGGGACAATACACAGTCGGCGCCCCTGGCCGGCTATGCTGGCCTGGCGCCTGCGACGGGCAGCGGCCTCCCGCCGGACGGATTCAACTCGGTCGCGGGGTCGCGTGCACAATTGGCGGGCGCCAGTTGGACGTACGCCATCTCACCGAACAAGATCCTGGTGAGCCGCTTCGGCATGACTCGTTTCGCGCAGCTTCTGGGCGTAAATAACAAGATTGACCCCCGCAAGCTGGGCGTGGATACCGGCCCGCTGAGCACTGCGGATTTTGGCGTTCCGTACGTTTACTTGGGATATATCGCGACTTACATCGGCGGGGTGGCGGGTTATCCGATCACCACGCGGCCGGATCAGACCTACGACACTTCGGAGAGCTTCACGTGGATCAAAGGCAGCCACACGATGAAGATGGGCGGAAACTGGCAGTACGCGTATACGGATAGCCTTCGGAACCGCTCGCGTTCGAACCTGCGGCTTACGGCGGACAGTGATCTGGTCAACGAGCTGACTCAGTTGTATCTGCTCCGGTTTGATCAAGCATCCAGGAGTTTCGGAAGCACCCAGCGCCACCTCTACGAGAATTCAGTGGGCCTGTATTTCTCGGACGAGTGGAAGCTCCGGCCGCGGCTGACCGTCACGCTGGGCCTGCGCTGGGACCTCAATCAGCCCATCTCGGTCCCCGATGGATTGGGTGGAAACTTTCTAACCGGACCGGCGACTGGGCCAAACTCTTGGCCGAATCCAATCGGCCTGGTGTCCCTGGGTCCCAGGTTGCAACGAGTCTATAACTACGACTTCAGGGACTTCGGCCCGCGGGCCGGTCTGGCCTGGGACGTGTTCGGAAACGGGAAGACCGCCTTACGCTTGGGCTACGCGATGACGTATGACGTCGCGACGTTTGGGGCCATTCACGCCCCTCAGAATTCTGCGATGAACGGGAGCCTTTCCGGCGTGTTCACGAATCCGAACCAAGGTGTGTTCAGTGTTAAGAGCGCGGGAG
Source organism: uncultured Acidobacteriaceae bacterium (assembly GCA_963773835.1). Lineage (GTDB taxonomy): Bacteria > Acidobacteriota > Terriglobia > Acidiferrales > UBA7541 > JOPF136. The sequence continues at coordinate 143,454 of CAVZCQ010000002.1, read as the reverse complement.
TCCCGATCTTCGATCCAGTAACCGGTGTCGATCTCACGCCGATTAGCATGAGCACCGTGAATTCGTGCTTCGATCCAATTGCGAATCCCTCGGGGGTATTCGTCTGTGGCGCAACGATTGCGGGCGGGGTTGCGACCACGATCCCGCTGTACGGGTCCAACCCCACCGGCACGCCGCCTTTCAATATCTATTCGATTCTTCCCGACCTGAAGACGCCGCGGATTCACAACGTCCAGATGACACTCCAGCAACAGGTCATGAAGGGCAGCGTTGTGACCGTCTCCTATGTCGGCTCCTTCGGTCAAAACCTGTATATGATCCGGGACCTGAATGCTCGCCACATCGGCTGCTGGGACAGCGTCAATGGGGTGAATTTCACCACGGCTGCCGGTGTGGGGGGCAATACCAGTGGATTCGACTGCCGGCGGCCATTTGACAGCTTCGTGGATCCGGTAACGGGCACGCCGGAGTTTGCCACCATTGGCCAGCTCACCAACGATGGCCGGTCCTGGTATCACTCGCTGCAGGCTTCGTTTCGGCAGGCCAACTGGCACGGATTGGACACGCAGTATAACTTCACTTGGAGCCACTGCATCGACTGGAACTCCGCCAACCGCGGGTCCGTGACCAGCGGCTTTTCGCCCATGCAGAATCCTTACAACCCCGGCTTCAACCAGGGCCCCTGCGACCACGACGTTCGTTTGAATTTCAATCTCGGCGGCGTTTACTCGGTTCCGAAAGTTGCCTCCTGGGGGAGATTCGGGGAAGGCTGGGAGGTCGGAGCCGTATTCACTGCACTTTCCGGGCGTCCATTTAACGCGGATATCGGAACAGTAGACAACTCCGGCCAGGACGTGAACAGCGTTCTTCGCGCCGACTGCCTCGCGGCGCCCATCTATCACACTCGTGATCCCCACAACTCGTACATTGCCAATGCCGCAACCGCTTTTGGCATGCCGGCGGACAACACCGTCGGCACGTGCGGCCGCAACTCGCTGCGCGGCCCCGGCTTGGTCCAATTGGATATGAACCTGGCCAAGACGACGCGAATCACCGAAAGATTGAAGGTGCAGTTCCGCTGGGAAGTCTACAATGTCGCAAATCGGGCTAACTTCGCGACCACCACATCCACCAATATTGCCTCCTCGTCTTTTGGCAACAGCAAGAGCACCCCGGACAGCGGCAACCCCGGGGTCGCTCAGGGCGGGCCGCGGACAATGCAGTTCGTTCTGAAATTCATTTTCTAAGGGAGCGCGCCCAATTTCATGCGGGAAAGGGGGTCTGCTACAATGCAGACTCTCTTTTCCCTTATGCGGCGGCTCGCAGGTCTATTTTTCTTTCTCGCGTTCGCTCTCGGCGGCTCCGGCGCCGGCAAGCCCAACGTCATCCTGATCACGCTGGACACGGTACGCGCCGACCGCATGGGCTTCCTGGGCTCGAAGCGTGGGCTGACGCCGCGGCTGGACTCCCTGGCGGCGCAGGCTGTGGTCTTTGACCACGCCTACTCCCAGGCGCCGCTCACGCCCGTTTCTCACGCCACCATTCTCACGGGCACCTTTCCGCCCTACCACGGCGTGGAGGACTTCGGCAACCGGCTGCCGCCATCAGTGCCGTACTTGCCCGAACTGCTCCACGCCCAGGGCTATCGCACCGCCGCCTTCGTGAGCTCTATCATCCTCGACCCCAAGAACGGCTTCGCCTCTGGCTTCGAACGCGGTTTTGACGCCTACGACGCGGGCTTTCACCGCTTGAAGCGCGGCGAAAAGAGGCTTGGATCCATCCAGCGCCGCGGGGAAGAGACCATGGCCCATGCCCTGGAATGGCTCAACCAGAATAGCGGCGCGCCATACTTCCTGTGGATTCACCTCTGGGACGCGCACGACCCCTACGATCCCCCGGAGCCTTACCACACCCGCTATGCAAAGGCGCCGTACGACGGGGGGATCGCATACCTCGACGCGATCGTCGGAAAGTTCCTCGACGACTTGCGCCGCCGCGGCCTGCTGGATGACACCATCGTCGCCGTGGCCAGCGATCACGGTGAGTCCCTGGGCGACCATGGAGAGGAAACGCACGGCGTGTTCCTCTACGACGCGACAATCCACGTGCCGTTGCTGCTGAAACTTCCGGAGCAGCGCAGCGCGGGAACCCTAATCTCCACCCGCGTGAGTTTGGCCGACCTCGCGCCCACGCTGCTGGAAGCCGTGCACCTTCCGGTCCCGGGAGCCATGCAGGGACAATCGCTGCTCCCATTGCTCACGGCGGCGAAGCCCGCGGACCGCACTTCTTTCTCGGAATCACAGTATTCCAAGCGAGCCTTCGGCTGGAGTTCCCTTCTCGCCCTGCGCGCCGGCCACCTTCTCTATGTCCGCGCGCCACGCCCCGAGCTCTACGACCTGTCCACTGACTCCGGCGAACTGAAAAACATCTATTCCGCAAACCGGCCCGCCGCCGCGCGCCTGGACGGACAGCTCGGTAACTTCCTGGAACGCGTATCTTCCGGGGCTTCCGAAACGGCCAAGAGCGGCCTCGATTCCAAAGACATGGAAAAGCTCACTGCCCTGGGTTACGTGGGCGCCGGGAAAAGCACCGCGGGAGCGAGCGGGATTGACCCCAAAACGCACATCCAGATTGCCAACCAGCTTCACGATGCGAATCTCGACATCGAAAACAACCGCCTGGACCGGGCCCTGCCGCTGCTGCTGCGCGTGGTGGCCAGCGATCCCCAAATCTATTCCGCGCAGTACTACCTGGGCCTGGCTTACGCTCGGCAGGGCAATTTTGCCCGGGCCGTTACCCCTCTGCGCAAGGCCATCGAGCTGCAGCCGGATGCCATGATGGCGCACTACGAGATGGGTCTCGCGCTGTTCGAGACCGGCGACTGGAAAACGGCCGCGGCGCATTTCGAGATCGTCGTGGACAAGAATCCTCAGTGGGTGGACGCGCGCTATTCGCTGGCTTCGGTTTACGCGCGCATCGACCGCATCCCCGACGCGATCGCTCATCTGGTGCTGGTCCTCGAGGAGGCCCCGAACCACTACCGGGCCAACCTGCTGCTGGGCCGCATCCTCACGCTTAAAGGGCAAGCCGACTTAGCCGTGCCATACCTCGAGACCGCCGTAAGAGTGCAGCCCGACTCGAACGAAGCCCACGCGTTTCTGGGCGACGCGTACGCCAAACTGGGACGGGAGGCCGACGCCCAGCGCGAGCACGCCCGCGCCGCGGAACTGAAATCAGCGCGGAAGCCGTGATGGCGGTGCGCCTCAGACCTCAGGCAGCCAAGGCAGCGCCCGCACGCGTAGGGGCACGGTCCCGCAACTGTGGGATGCCCCTACTCCTCGCCGCCCTCGCCATGGCCTCCTGCTCCCGTGGGCCGGACCCCGAAATCGCCGCGCGTGCCCCGCGGGTCATCGTGCTGGGCATTGACGGCATGGACCCGCTGGTTCTCGAGCGCATGATCCTCGCCGGCAGCATGCCCAACTTCGCGAAGCTCGCCGCGGTGAATGGCGGCGTCCGCCGCCTGGCCACCAGCATTCCCCCGCAAAGCCCCGTAGCCTGGTCCAATTTGATCACCGGGCTCGATCCCGGCGGCCACGGGATGTTCGATTTCATCCATCGCGACCCGAAAACGATGCAGCTCTACCTGTCCACCTCGCGCGTCGAGCCGCCCAGGCACACGCTGCGGCTCGGGCCGTGGGTTCTGCCTCTTTCCAGCGGCCACACCGAGCTGCTCCGCCGGGGCAAAGCCTTCTGGGAATATCTGGACGCCGCCGGCATTCCCGCGCTCATCTACCACATGCCGGCGAATTTTCCTCCTGTGCCGTCGCACGCCCGCTCCCTTTCCGGCATGGGCACACCGGACGTGCTCGGGACGTACGGCACATTTTCGTTCTATACCGATGATCCGTATTCCGCTGTGGGCGCGGTCAACGGGGGCCGCGTCTATCCGGTGAAAGTGGAGGCCGGAATCGTCCACGCTGCCCTCTATGGCCCGTACAACACTCTTCGCAAGGGCGAGCCGGAGTCTTCGCTGCCGCTGCGCGTGGCGCTCGATGCGCGCAATGCCTCTGCCGATTTTCAGGTGGCGGGCCGTGAATTCGTCCTTCGTCAGGGCGAATGGAGCCCGTGGATCGAGGTGCGTTTCGACCTGCTTCCGCATCTGGCCAGCGTCCACGGGATCTGCCGCTTCTTTCTTAAGCAGGTGAGTCCCGTTTTCCAGCTCTACGTTTCCCCGGTGAATATGGATCCCGCCGATCCCGCGCTCCCCATTTCCACGCCCGAAAATTACTCGCGCGAGCTGTGGGAGGAACTCGGCTTTTTCTATACGCAGGGCATCGCAGAGGACACCAAAGCGCTCTCCGGAGGCTACCTGGACGACGCGGAATATCTCGCCCAGGCCCACTTGGTGCTCGATGAGCATCTCCGCGCCTTCCGCAAGGAGCTGGCGCGCTACCGCACCGGCCTGTTCTTCTTCTATTTCTCGAGCCTCGATTTGAACAGCCACATGTTCTGGCGCGCCTTGGATCCGGATCATCCCGGCTACACTCCGGAGCTCGCCGCGAAATTCGGCGACGCTGTTCCGGCACTCTACCGCCAGATGGACGTGGTGCTGGGCCAGGCGCTGGAAAAGGCCGGCGACGACGCAACCGTCCTGGTGGTCTCCGACCACGGCTTTGCGCCCTTCCGCCGCTCCTTCAATCTAAACGCCTGGCTCCGCGACCACGGCTACCTGGCGCTCACCGGCGGAGCGACCACCGGCGGCAATTCCTTCCAGGGCGTGGACTGGAGCCACACCCGCGCTTACGGCCTGGGTCTGAACGGGCTGTACCTGAATCTGCGCGGCCGCGAAATCCACGGCATCGTCGAGCCGGGCGCTGTCGCAGACGCGCTCCGCCGCGAACTCGACCGCGAATTGCTCGCGGTTCAGGATCCTACGAACGGCCAGCCTGTCATCACCCGTGTGGACCTCGCCAGCCAGATTTACTCGGGTCCCTATGCGGTTGACGCGCCGGACCTCCTGATTGGATACAATCGCGGGTACCGGTCCGGCTGGGGGACCGTACTGGGGGGCGTACCGGCGGATGTGCTCGAGGATAATCTCGATCCCTGGAGCGGCGACCACTGCATGGATTTCCGCCAGGTTCCCGGAGTGCTGCTCAGCAACCGGGGGATCATCGCGGATGCGCCCGCGCTCACCGATATTGCCCCCACGCTGCTCGCGCTCTATGGGCTCCCACAGCCCGAGGATATGAAAGGGAAGCCGGTGCTCGCCGCGGCGGGCGACGACTCCGGCTCGCAGCCCCGATGAAGGGTGGGACAGGCATTTCCGCCTGTCCTCTCCTGGCCTAGGGCGAAGGAGAATCACGTGTTTGGCCGAAAACTCGCGATCGAGGACGACCTCTACGAGAAGCTGAAGAAGTGTTCCGAGGCCGCGGGATACTCCTCGCCCGAAGAATTCGCGCTCCACGTCCTCGAAAAAGAAGTGGACCGCATTCTCACTGGCGCGGGCGAGGGCGGCGGCGAATCGGACGAAGAAATCATCAAAAAGCGTCTGCAGGGCCTGGGCTACATTGACTGACGCGCACATTTCACCGCCTGCACGTAGGGGCACGGCATGCCGTGCCCCTACAACCTGCTCGCCATGACGTTTCTCAACTCCGCCTTCGATTTCGTCTTCGCGCCCTTCGCGGATCGTTCTCCGCTTCTCTCACTCGCCGTGTTTGCCGCCGCTTCTGGCCTGCTCCTGCTGCTGAATTTCCGCTTCATTTCTAACCAGCGGGCCATTCGGCGCGTGAAGAATCTCGTCCAGGCCCATCTGCTCGAGGTGCGGCTGTTCCAGGACCAGCTCGGCGTCGTGTGGCGCGCTTACGGAAAGCTCCTTCGCGCCACGCTCGCCTATCTCGGCTGGTCGCTCGTGCCTCTGGCCGTCGCGGCGCTGCCCATCACGCTTCTCCTCGCCCAGATGGAGCTGCGTTTTGGCGCCAGGCCCCTCATGCCCGGCGAGTCCACGCTCCTCGTGGTCCATTTCGATGATCCTGCCGCTGTGGATCGCGTCTCACTCCGGCTTCCGGAGGGCGTCGTGGGGACCGCGCCGCTGGTCCGTATTCCTGCCGAGCGCCGCGTCGTTGCGCGCCTCGAGACGCGCCTCTCCGGCCGCTCGGAAATCATGGTGGACGACGGCGCTGAACAGGCCTCCAAGGAAATCGTCACCGGCGTCGGCCTCGAGCGCATCTCGCCGGAACGCCTCCGCGGCGGCTGGTTCGATCGCCTCTTCGAGCCGGGCGAGGGTGCGCTGCCCCCCTCCGGCCCGATCACTTCCATCGCGCTCCATTATCCCGGGCGCTCGCTTTCGCTCGGCCCGGTTCCCCTGAACTGGCTCGTTGTCTATTTTGTGTTGACCCTGTCGGCTGCGTTTGCGCTGAAGCCGGTTTTGGGCGCGGAGTTTTGACCGTGGCCCGCCGCGCAATTTGCCGGGCCAACTTCCGCCGCGCGCTCCTCCTCGCGCTGGGGTGCCTGCTGCTGCCTTCGGCTGCGGCCGCCTACGTGGGCCCGGGGGCGGGCTTCGCTGTCCTGTCGTCTTTTCTCACGCTCCTGCTCGCATTTTTCTATGCGTTTCTCGCCGTGCTCACCTGGCCCATGCGCCAGCTCTGGCGTTTTCTCCGTGGGCGCAAAGCGTTACGGAAGGCGCGCGTGGAGCGCGTCATCATCGTCGGATTCGACGGCATGGACCCCGAGCTCGCGGCCCGCTGGATGCGCCAGGGAAAACTTCCTCATCTGTCGCGCCTGGCGAAGACGGGCACGTTTCGGCCGCTCGCCACCACGCATCCGCCCATTTCTCCCGTGGCCTGGTCCACGTTTCTCACCGGCGTGAATCCCGGCAAGCACAACATCTACGACTTCCTGAACCGCGATCGCCAGACCTACCTCCCGTTTCTTTCCTCCGCGCAAGTGCTCGGCCCCCGCCGGCGGTTCCGCCTCGGACGCCGCGCGATTCCGCTCGGCCGCCCGAGAATCAAAGCCCTGCGGAAGAGCAAACCCTTTTGGCAGTATCTCGGCGAGGCGGGAATTTTCTCCTCGATTATCCGCGTGCCCGTCACGTTTCCGGCCGAACCCTTCTCCGGCGTCCTGCTCTCCGGCATGTGCGTCCCCGATTTGCGCGGCAGCCAGGGAACGTTTTCGTTTTTTTCCTCCCGCGAAGGCACCGGCGGACAACAGGAAGGCGGCGTCCTCCTCCCCCTCGCTCCGGAAGGCGACGCGTGGCTCGGGGAGCTGACCGGCCCCGAAAATCCGTTTCCAGAGGAAGGCCGTCCCGACCTGACGCTCCCCCTGCGCATCCGTCCCGACACTGCCCGGCGCCGCGCGGAAGTCGAAATCGACGGCCAGCGCATAGCGCTCCGCCAGGGCGAATACTCCGATTGGATTGCGCTGCGATTCCGCGCCGGATTCGGCATCAGCTCCCAGGGAATCTGCCGCATGTATTTGAAATCCGTGCAGCCGGACCTGGAGCTCTACGTCACGCCCGTGCAGATCGATCCCCGCCGCCCGGCACTTCCGATTTCGCACCCGCTCGCCTATTCCGTCTATCTCGGAAAGTTGCAGGGGCCGTTCTCCACTCTCGGGCTGGCCGAAGATACCTGGGCGCTCAACCACGGCGCTCTCGACGACCCGGCCTTCCTCGAGCAGTGCTACCAAATCCACGCCGAGCGCGAGCAGATGTTTTTCGACGCGCTCGAGAAAACCCGCCGCGGCGCCTGCATCTGCGTTTTCGACATCACCGACCGCGTTCAGCACATGTTCTGGCGCCACATGGAGCCCGGCCATCCCGCCGCGCCGAAAGGCGAGCCGCCGGACTCCGGCGTCATCGAAAAGCTCTACGAGCGCATGGACGCGCTGGTGGGCCGCGTGCTCGATCGCGCCGGCCCGGACGCGCTCGTGTTGGTGGTCTCCGACCACGGCTTCAAATCGTTCCGCCGCGGCTTCAATCTGAACGCCTGGCTGCGGCGCGAAGGCTATCTCTCGCTCGTTTCCGGCAGCACGGTCAGCGAGCCGTGGTTTCGCCATGTGGATTGGCAGCGCACGCGCGCCTACAGCATGGGATTGAACGGCCTGTACCTGAACCTCGCTGGCCGCGAACGATTCGGCATCGTCCAGCCAGGGGAAGAGGCGGATGCACTGCTCGCCGAGCTGCGTGAAAAACTCCGCGGCATCATCGACCCCGAGGGCGGCCAGGTGGCCGTGCGCGAAGTCTTCGACACCCGCGAGGTTTACTCCGGCCCCTATCGCGAAAATGCTCCCGACCTGCTCATCGGTTACGCCTCCGGCTATCGCGCCGCCTGGGAGTCGGTGAACGGCTCGGTGATCGGCGAGGTCTTTCTGGACAACACGCGCCCCTGGAGCGGCGACCACTGCATCGATCCGCGCGAGGTTCCCGGCGTTCTCTTCGCGAATCGCCCCATCCTGGGCGACAGCCACTCCATCGCTGATGTTGCTCCCACCATCCTCCAGCTCTTTGGCCTGCCCGTGCCGCGTTATATGGACGGCAAACCGTGGACCGTGCGCATGGAGCCCACTCCGGTGCCCGCGGGCCCGGTTGCAGCACCAGCGCCATCTTCCGGCGACTGAGCGATGCCCTCTGCCACGAGCAACGGCCCAGCCATTGCCTTTCGCGGCGCCTCCTACCATCCTCCCGGCGGCCCTGCACTCGTCCAATCACTTTCGCTCGAGATTCGCGCCGGCGTCACCCTGGTTCTGTTGGGTCGCAGCGGCTCCGGAAAGACCACCACGCTGAAGCTGATGAATCGCCTGCTCGATCCCACCTCGGGCGAGCTGCTGGTGGAAGGCACTCCCGTCCATCGTTGGGACCCGATCCGTCTCCGCCGCCGCATGGGCTACGCGATTCAGGATGTGGGCCTGTTTCCGCACTACACCGTGGAACGCAATATCGGCCTGCTGCCCGCCGTCGAGGGCTGGCCGTCGCTGCGCATCCGCGAGCGCGTCCGCGAGCTGATGGCGCTGGTCGGTCTTGATCCCTCGCTCGCCTCGCGTTATCCCCGCGAACTTTCCGGCGGGCAGCGCCAGCGCGTGGGCGTGGCGCGCGCGCTGGCCCTCGATCCCCCCATCCTGCTGATGGACGAACCGTTCGGCGCCCTCGATCCCCTCACGCGCGCCGAGATTCAGGGTGAATTCGCCCGGCTCCAGCAGCGCCTCGGAAAGACCATCGTTCTGGTCACCCACGATCTCCGCGAGGCTCTGCTTCTCGGCACGGAAATCGCTTTGCTCGAGGGCGGGCGCCTCGCCGGACTGTACTCGCCCTCGGAGTTTCTGCGCACCCAGGATCCGCTCGCTGCCGCCTTTCGCAACGCATTCTCGACTGGTCCCGTCGAGCCACACCCGCCCCCGGCGCCGGGCTCAGGAGTTCCCCGGTGAATCTCCTCGACTACCTCCTCGCCCATCCCCAAGAAGTGCTCACGCTTACGCTCGAGCACATTTCGCTGGCCGGCATCTCCGTCGGAATCGCTATTCTCGTTGGCATACCCCTCGGAGTGGCTATCGCCCGCCGACCGGCGCTCTCGCGCACGGTGCTCGGCGCCGTCAATTCGATTCACGTTGTGCCCAGTCTCGCGCTCTTCGGCTTTCTTTTCGCCGTCCCCTGGATTGGCGAGCGCGCCCCGCGCATGGCCATCCTGGCGCTGTCGCTCTATGCACTGCTGCCCATCCTGCGCAACGTTTGTGCCGGAATCCTCGGCGTGGATCCCGCGGTGGTCGAAGCAGGCCGCGGCCTCGGCCTCACCGATGGCCAGCTCCTCCGCCGCGTTGAACTTCCGCTCGCCCTGGGTGTGATCGTCGCCGGTATCCGCGTCGCCGTTGTCCTCGCCATCGGCATTGCCACCATCGCTGCTGCCATCGGAGCCGGCGGCCTGGGCGAATTGATTTTCCGCGGCCTGGCCATGGTCAACGACCCGCTGATTTTTGCCGGCGCTCTGCCGGCCGCCCTGCTCGCCCTGTTCGCCGATCTCTCGCTCGGCTGGCTCGAGGGCCGCCTGCGGGAGCGCGTCTAATGCATCGCCGCCATTGGCTGTTGGTCGCCGCTTCGCTTTCGGTGGGGCTCGTCTCGGCCTCCTGCGGCGGCCAGCACGGCCGCGCCGTGGTCGTGGCCTCCAAGAATTTCACCGAGCAGGCCGTGCTCGGCGAACTTCTCGCCCAGCGCATCGAGCGCGCCGCCCATCTTCCCGTCGAGCGCCGCTTCTATCTCGCCGGAACCTACATCTGCCATCAGGCGCTTCTCGCAGGACGCGCCGACCTCTACGTCGAATACACGGGCACGGCGCTTACCGCGGTGCTCAAAGAGCGGCCCGCCGGCGGCCCGGGGGCCGTCTTCGAGCGTGTACGTTCCGAATACGCGCGCCGCTGGGGCCTTGCTGTGCTGCCGCCGCTCGGTTTCGACAACAGTTTTGCGGTCGTGATCCGCGGTGGCGACGCCCGTCGTTTCCATCTCGCCACTCTTTCCCAGGCGGCGGCCCGCACTCCACATTGGCGCCTCGGTGTGGGTTTCGAATTCATGGAGCGGCCGGATGGCTACGTCGGAATGGTCAAAGCTTATGGCCTCACCTTCCGCGAACCCCCGCGCGTCATGGATCTCGGCCTGCTCTACCGCGCGCTCCAGGACAATCAGGTGGATCTGGTCGTCGGCAATTCCACCGACGGCCTGATAAACTCCCTCGGCCTGGTCGCCCTCACCGACGACAAGCATTATTTTCCACCCTACGAAGCCGTCCCCGTCGTCCGCCAGGAGGCCTTCCGTGAGTTTCCCGGCCTGCGCCAGGCCCTCGAGGGCCTCGCCGGGCGCATCTCCGCGGACGACATGCGCCGCATGAACTTCGCAGTGGACGGCCAACACCGCGACACTGCCGAGGTCGTTCGCGAATTCCTCGGCAGCCACGGCCTCTGAATCCTTCCACGGCGCGTGTGGCTTTCCGTGCGGGTCTGCGATACCCTTTGTTTTTGCGCCCGGCAGAGCTTCCCACCTGCCCGCGCATCTCGCCATGGCCGCCAAACGCGAAAGCATCATACTGATCGATTCGCGGGAGCAGCCCCGCCAGAAGCTCGAACAGGAGCTGCGGGGCGCGGGGTACGAAGTCTTCGCCACGGAATCGTGCGCGGAAGGCGTCGAGGCGGCGCAGAAGACCGAGGCCGAACTGGTCATCCTGGACGCAGGAGAAGCCGGGAGCTGCTGGTCGGATACCGTGGCCCAGTTGAAAGGCGCCGCGTTCACCCGGTACGTCCGCATTCTCGTCATTTCCTCTCTGGGTCCTGCTGAGCGTGCTCGCGCCCTCGATCTGGGCGCCGACGACGTCATCTCGCGTCCCTGGGAGAGTCAGGAATTCCTCGCCCGCGTCCGCAACCAGCTCCGCACACGCCGCGCCGGACAGGCCATGCTGGACCAGATGCGCATCGCGGAAGAGGGCCAGCAGATCGCCCGCACCGCCTTCGATGCGCTCGCGGTTACCGAGAAGATGACCAAAGACGCCTTCTCGCTCGACCGCCGCCTGCGCATCGGGCTCGCCGGCGTTCTCGGCGGCGCGCTGCTCATGGCCGGTATCTTCTATTTCTTCACCCGGCGCGTCGAAAAGGAATCTCGCCGCGCCTACCGGATTATTTCCCAGCTCGAGGATGGTCTGGCCGGCCAGCAGAAACTGGTGACCGAAGCCACCCGCCTGCGCCAGGAAAATCAGGCCAAGCCCACAGGAATTGAAGACGAAATGCAGCAGCTTCGCGATCAGACCGATACGCTCAAGACCCAGCTCAGCGCTGTCGGCGGCGATTCCGGCAACGTGACCGAACTCCGCCGCGAGCTCGACGAGACCACCGGCCGCCTGAATCGCATCGAGGGCGAGAGCAAAGTCGCCCAGGGCATCATTCACTCCTACTCGCGCAGCGTCTGCTTGCTCCACGTCTCTGTGGCTTTCCGCGACAAGGAGAGCGGCTCCCGCGTACATTACGCCGGTCTCAACCAGAAAGGGGAGCCCATCGAGGACAGTGATGGCAAACCCGTCCTCGCACTCGAAGGCCGCGGGCCCGAGGTCCGCCTCGACTATTTTGGCAGCGCCTTCCTGGTCTCTTCCGACGGGCGCATGCTCACCAATCGCCACGTCGTCGAGCCCTGGTGGAAGAACGACGACATGGCCGGAGTTTCCCAGGAGGGCATGGAGCCCGTCCTCGCGGACATGGAATGCTATTGCCCGGACTCGACCCGTCCACTGCGCGCTTCCGTAGACAAAATCTCCGACGAGGCCGACCTGGCCGCTGTCCGCGTCACTCTCGACGACGCCAGACGCGTTCCTCTCAGCTTCGACACTCGGCCCAACGGCGCCGTCAGCGGCACCCCGGTCGTCCTGATGGGGTACCCTACCGGCCTCGACGCGATTCTGGCCCGCACCGACGACGATACAGTTCACAAAATTGTCGCCGCCAGCGGTGGGAGCCCCACCAGCATCATGACCGCCCTGGCAAGCCGCAAGCTCATCCGCCCCATCACCACACAGGGCCACCTCGGCGACATTCTGCCCGATCGGCTCGTCTACGACGCCCAGACCACCTCGGGCGGCTCAGGCGGCCCGCTGTTCAATGAAGATGGAAAAGTGATCGGGGTGAACTACGCCATCCTGAAGGGCTTCGGCGGCTCCAATTTCGGCATCCCCATCCGGTACGCCGAGCCGCTCCTCAAGCGTTAGCCGGAAGCTTCCAGCTTCTCCGCAATCTCGAGCAATTTGTTCACGCTGTTCCAGTTCCTTCCCGTTCCCGATGTCCCGAGCGTCTTTTCAATCTTCGGCCACGACATCTTCGGGCGCCCCATTCCATTCGGAAAATAGATATAGACCTCGCGGCCGTCGATTCTCAGTTCTTCCGGTGCGGTGTCGATGCGGAGAGCGTTTCTCCGCGCCTGCTCGCCCGGATCGTCGGCCAGAAACGTCACCAGGAATTTGCCCGGCTCGATCCCGCGCCGCTTTGCGAATGGGTTTCTTCGAATCGCGTCTCTCAGTTCGGAACACGTGCGGAGGATCACATCCGGGCGAAAGCCGAACCGCCGCTCGATCCCGTTCTGGATTCGTTGGGTTAACGCAGGCAGGTTGCGCTCTTTCGTGCGGAATACAACGTTGCCGCTCTGCACGTAGCTTTGCACGTCCTCCAGCCCCAGGGACTCGTAAAGTGCCCGAAGCGCGTCCATTTTGATCTTATTGTGGCCCCCAACGTTCACGCCGCGGAGCATGGAAATAATCACGGCCATCGCAGGCGGCACTCTATCATCTCGCGCCCGTTTGCGGGTCTTCGACGGGAAGCGCGCGCAAGTGCGGGCCGGTAGGCCGGCTGTCCGGATACCGAGCCGCCGCCCTCCGCCCCTATAATTGACTCCACTTTCAGCGGCAGCTAGCATGGAAGTTTGGTTTTCGACCGCCGCGAGGCCTGTGGGGGGCCGTCCTGAAAACCGAAGCGCAAACGGGCACGATTCTGGACCGCATCGTCGAGGCGCGCCGCGCCGCGGTGGAAAAGCGCCGCCGTCTGCATCCCCTGCCCGTACTGCGCATGGCCGTCCGGCAGGCCTCTCCGCCACGGGATTTTGCAGCTGCCCTGCGCCGGCCCGGGCTGAACGTCATCGCCGAGCTGAAGAAAGCCTCTCCCTCCCGCGGCATCCTGCGTCCCGATTTCGACGCCAAAGCTCTGGGCGCTTCGCTCGCCACTGCGGGCGCAGCCGCGCTCTCCGTGCTCACCGAAGAGGAATTCTTCCATGGCTCACTCGCCAATCTTCGCGCCGCACGTGCCGCCGTCGCCGTCCCCGTTCTCCGAAAGGATTTTCTCTTCGACCCCTGGCAAATCTGGGAAGCGCGCTCCGCGGATGCCGATTCGTTTTTGCTCATCGCCGCCATCCTTTCCGGCGGCCAGCTCTCTGAGCTGCTCGCGGCGGGCCGTGAACTGGGCATGGAGGCGCTCGTCGAAGTCCATTCGCGCGAGGAGTTACACCGCGTGCTTCGCGCCGGCGCGCACATCATCGGCGTGAACAATCGCGATCTGCGCACCTTCGACGTTCGCTTGGAAACCTCATTGGAATTGATCCGCGAGATTCCGCGCGATTGCATTGCCGTCAGTGAATCCGGCCTGCGCACCTCCTCTGATCTCGCCCGCCTGCGCGACGCCGGGTTCAGCGCCTTTCTGATTGGCGAAAGCCTGATGCAGGCGCCCGATCCCGCCGCCGCGCTCCGCGCCCTGCTCGGCCCAGCCGCCCCGCCGTCAGCGCTGCCCCCGGGCGCGGATTGAGCCCATGTTCCGCGTGAAAATCTGCGGCATCACCAACTGGCCGGATGCCCGCCGCGCCATCGAGGCCGGCTGCGACGCGCTCGGCTTCAATTTTTATCCGCGAAGCCCGCGCCACATCACTCCGCAGGACGCTGCCGCCATTCGCTGCCGCCTGCCGAGGGAAATCGCCGCCGTCGGCGTTTTCGTCAACGAGGCGCCCGCTACCGTCGCGGAATTGGCCGGAACGATTCGCCTCGACTACGCACAGCTCCACGGTGACGAGCGGCCGGCCGCGGCGCGCGCTGTGGCTCGCGCCGCACCCGTCATCAAAGCGTTTCGAGTCGGCCCGCGTTTCCGTGCCGCTCGCGTGGCGCGCTACCCCGCGGCAGCCTATTTGCTCGATGGCGCGCCCGCCAACGGCCGTTTGCGCGGCGGCACGGGCCGCACTTTCGATTGGAGCATCGCCCGCGCGGCCGCGCAGTATGGACCCATCGTGCTTGCCGGCGGCCTCACTGCGGAGAACGTCGCGCAGGCCATCCGCGCTGCGCATCCGACCGCCGTAGACGTTGCCAGCGGCGTCGAAAGCGCTCCCGGACGCAAGGATCCCCGCAAACTGCGCGCCTTTCTGGATGCCGTGGACGCCGTGCGCGAGGAATTTCGATGACCGCCGCGCCACAGTCCTGGCCGGCAACCGAGTGGCCCGACGCCCACGGACGTTTCGGCCCCTACGGCGGCCGCTACGTCCCGGAAACGCTCGTCGAGCCCATTGAAGAGCTGGAGCGCGCCTATCGCGAGGCCCAGGCTGATGCCGCATTTCGCTCCGAATTCGATCATCTTCTCCGCACCTTCGCCGGGCGTCCCACCCCGCTCGATTTCGCCGCGCGGCTCACCCAGCATCTAGGCGGCCCGCGCATTTACCTGAAGCGCGAAGACCTGCTCCACACTGGCGCGCACAAAATCAACAACTGTATCGGCCAGGGCCTGCTGACCCTGCGCATGAAAAAGCCACGGGTCATCGCGGAAACCGGCGCGGGCCAGCACGGCGTGGCCACTGCTGCCGTCTGCGCCCGCCTCGGCCTCGAGTGCTGCGTTTACATGGGCACGGAAGACATGGCCCGCCAGCGGCTGAACGTCGGCCGCATGAAAATGCTCGGCGCCACCGTCACTGCCGTCGATTCCGGCAGCCGCACGCTCAAAGACGCCATCAACGAAGCCATGCGCGACTGGGTCACCAACGTCCGCACCACACATTATCTGCTCGGCTCCGTTCTCGGCGCCCATCCCTATCCCCGCATGGTGCGCGACTTCCAATCCGTAATCGGCCGCGAAGCCCGCGAGCAGATTCTGGCCGCAGAGGGCCGGCTTCCCGCCGCGCTTTTCGCCTGCGTCGGCGGCGGCTCGAATTCCATCGGCCTTTTTCACGCCTTCCTGGCCGATTCCACCGTGCGCCTGGTTGGAGTGGAAGCCGGCGGCACAGGCACGCGCCTCGGAGAACACGCCGCGCGCCTCGCCGCCGCCGCTGGATACTCCGGCGCGCGCCCCGGCGTTCTGCAGGGCACCTACACGTGGGTGCTCCAGACCGATGCGGGGCAGATTGCCGCCACGCATTCCGTCTCCGCCGGGCTCGATTACCCCGCCGTCGGCCCGGAGCATGCCTGGCTCGCCGACCGCGGCCGCGCCGAGTACACCGCCGTAAGCGACGATGCGGCCATTGACGCCGCCCGCACGCTGGCGCACAAGGAAGGAATTCTGTGCGCCCTCGAAACCGCGCACGCCGTCGCGGAACTGATTCGCCGCGCGCCCGCTCTCCCGCGCGATTCCGCTGTCATCCTGAACGTCTCCGGCCGCGGCGACAAGGACATGGAGACACTATCCCGCTACCTCTAGGAGGCGACTGAATGGAAGCACCCCCACTTTTGTTCGGGCGACTCCTGAGAATCATCTCGGGATTGGCCCTGGTCGGGTGGCTGGTGGTTTCTCCACCGTCCGGTCTTCCCTGGCGTTTGCTGCTGCTGTTTCTCGGAATCTCTCTGGTGGTTGGCGGAATCATGGCGTATCCCGGCTGCGAGTGCTTGGCGCTGCCGAATCTCCTGTTGCGCCGGCACATGCATTGTTATTGACCTGTCTTCTCACCCGTGGATCGGGTGGAGAGGGCTGTGCGTGGCGGGAAGTCCTGAGTGCATGCGGCTGAGACCATAGTGCAAACCCGGATCAACCTGCGCTTTGAAGAACTCTCGCGTTCCGGCGACCTCGGGCTCGTCGCCTATCTCACCGCGGGCGACCCCTCGCTCGATGCCACTCGCCAGATCGTCCTCGCCGCCGCCCAGGGGGGCGCCGACGTCGTCGAGCTCGGCGTTCCTTTCAGCGATCCGCTGGCCGACGGCCCCGTCATCCAGCGCGCCAGCGAACGCGCGCTCAAAGCCGGCACGACTCTCAGCGGCGTCCTCGATCTCGTGCGCGACATCCGCACTCACTCCCAGGTGCCCCTCGTCCTGTTCACCTACTTCAACCCCGTCCTCCAGATGGGGCTCGATACTTTCGCCGGACGCGCACAGTCTGCGGGCGCCGATGGCGCGCTCATCACCGACCTCCCGCCCGAAGATTCCGGCGATTACCGCAACGCGCTCAGGTCCCGCGGCCTCGACACGATTTTTCTCGCCGCTCCCACCACCGGCGACGAGCGCATGCGCCGCATCGCCGAGGCCTCTTCCGGCTTTCTCTACGTCATTTCGCGCACTGGCGTCACCGGTGAACGCGAAGCTCTGGCGGATGAGCTGCCGGCGCTGTTGCGGCGCGCGCGCCAGGCCACCTCGTTGCCCATCGCTGTAGGCTTCGGCATTTCGCTGCCGGGCCACGTGTCGCTCCTCGGCGGCCTCGCGGACGCCGCCGTGGTCGGCTCTGCGCTCGTCGCAGAAGTCGAGCGCGCCCGCTCTGCGGAAGACGCCGCGGCCAACGTTGCCGCGCGCATTCGCCTGCTTAAACAGGCCGGGCTGCGCGGCATGAGCCGCCGCGAGGGCGCCGCCGGCCCAAGGAGCGAGTGTCCATGAGCGTGGATCAAATTATTCAGGACTGGCGAAGGAAGATCGACCGGATCGACGAGGAACTCGTCCGGCTGCTCAATGCGCGCTCCCAGTGCGCGGTCGAAGTGGGCAAGCTGAAGCGTTCCGCGCAGCTGCCGCTCTACCAGCCGGATCGGGAAGGAGAAATCTTGAATCGCGTCACGCGCGCGAATTCCGGGCCATTGCCCGACACCGCCATCCGGCGGCTGTTTGAGCGGATACTGGACGAAGCGCGCGCCGTCGAGCGCGGCGCGATGGCGCCCGAGGGGAACAGTGCGGCCGAGCGGCCGAAATAAGCGGGCCCGCGAATCTTTATATCCTGGAAAGACCGGAGACGAGGCGAGACATGGTTATCGTGATGCACGCAGGTTCGACGGAGGAGCAAATCCAGCGCGTCATTGACCGCCTGGTGGAGATCGGTTTCGATGTCCATCGCTCCACCGGCGCGACTCACACGGTCCTTGGCGCGGTTGGAGCCCCCAGCGATTACGATCCCCGCGACCTCGAACTGCTCGACGGTGTGCGAGAGGTCGTCCCCATCTCGCAACCCTATAAGCTCGCCAGCCGGGCCTTCCGCCCGGAGGGCACCGTGGTGGACCTCGGCCGGGGCGTGCGGATCGGCGGAACGGAAATTGTCGTTGCTGCCGGCCCGTGCGCCGTGGAATCGTCCACTCAGATTCACTCCATCGCTGAGCATGTGGCCAAATGTGGGGCGCGGTTGCTGCGTGGCGGCGCTTTCAAGCCGCGATCCTCGCCATACAGCTTCCAGGGTCTGGGCGAGCCGGCTCTCCGCTTATTGCGCGAGGCGGCTGACCGGAACGGCCTGTTCGCGGTCAGCGAGGTGATGGATCCGTCCCAAATTGAGCTGATGGCGCCTTATGTGGACGTCTTTCAAGTGGGCGCCCGGAATATGCAGAACTACAACCTGTTGCGTGCCCTGGGCGCCTCTCCGAAGCCCGTGCTCCTGAAGCGCGGCATGTCCGCCACGATTGAGGAATTGCTTCTCAGTGCGGAATACATCCTGGCCGGAGGCAACTATAACGTCATCCTCTGCGAACGCGGCATCCGCACGTTTGAGAACTACACGCGCAACACGCTGGACCTGGCCGCAATTCCGGTGATCGAGAAGCTCTCCCACCTGCCCATCCTCGTTGATCCGTCGCACGGAACCGGCCGCCGGGACAAGGTACCGCCCATGGCGCGTGCTGCGGTCGCCGCAGGCTCGGACGGACTGCTGATTGAGGTCCATAACGATCCGGAACACGCTCGTTCCGACGGCGCTCAGTCGCTCCATTTTGAACAGTTTGCCCAATTGATGGAAGAGATCCGCATGATCGCCCCAGCCGTCGGCCGGCGGATCGCCTGACCTATGAGCTCCGAGGCTCCTTTTCGAAATGTCGCCGTCGCTGGGATGGGGCTGATTGGCGGGTCCTTCGCCCTGGCAGTGCGCCAGGCATTCCCGCAGATTCCCGTGGTTGGATGGGACCGGCCGGAGGTTCAACGGCTGGCCGTTGGACGCGCCGTGGTGACGCATGCAGCAGAGAGCCTCACGGAGGCAATTTCGGGGGCGGATCTGATCTACATTGCGCTGCCCATCGGCGTCGTGCTCGATCTTCTCCCGGAGTTCGCTCGCCATGCCCCCGCGGGCTCGCTCGTCACCGACGCCTCCAGCACAAAAGCTGCCGTCTGCCGCGCCGCTGCACATCATTTCCATAGCGGCGCGTCCTTCCTGGGTGGCCATCCGCTCGCAGGAAGGGAAGTGAGCGGCATTGCGCACGCCGATGCGGCGCTTTTCCGCGGCGCGAAATACGCTCTGGTCGGGAACCAGAGCGCGCCGGAGTCCGCCCGCTTCGAAGCTCTGCTCCGGGCGATCGGCGCCGAGCCCGTGTGGCTCGACGCAGACACCCACGACTGGTCCGTCGGAATCGTCTCCCACCTCCCCCAACTCGCCTCGATTGCACTCGCCGGCGTGGTGAACGACGAGACCGACGAAACCGGCCTGCCCCTTTCGCTCGCCGGATGCGGCCTGCGCGACGCCCTCCGCCTGGCCGGCAGTCCTTATGCCGTCTGGCGCGACGTCTGCCTTACCAATCGCGACAACCTGGTCCGCTCGCTCGACCGGCTCGTCCAGGCGCTCGAACATCTCCGCGGCTCGCTCGCCAGCCGCGAACTCGAGCCGCAATTCGACGCTGCCAACCAGGTCTACAAATCGCTCCGCGAAGTGGATTAAACTGATTTCGGTTTTCGATGGAGTTCCCGGATGCCGGGCGAACCTGCCGTGCTGTGGAGGCCGTCTGCTGAACGCGTGGCCTCCGCCAACCTGACTCGCTTCGTGAAAGCGGCCGAGACCGCCTCCGGCCTGCACTTCGCCGATTTCGCGGAGTTCTGGCGCTGGTCGGTGGAATCTCCCGCCGAGTTCTGGCGGCTGGTGTGGACATCCTGCGGCGTCATCGGCGATGGGCCCGGCGATGTCGCGCTCGAACATCCCGACCAGATGCCGGGTGCCCGCTTCTTTCCCCATGCGCGGCTCAATTTTGCCGAGAATCTGCTGCGCCACACAGATTCTTCCGACGCGCTGGTCTTCTGGGGCGAAGAGAAGGTTCGCCGCCGGATCAGTTGGCCCGAACTCCACGCCGCCGTTTCCCGCCTCCAGCAGGCTCTGGCTGCGGAGGGAGTCAGCGCCGGCGATCGCGTGGCCGGCATTCTGCCGAACATGCCCGAGGCCATCATCGCCATGCTGGCTGCTGCGAGCCTCGGCGCAATCTGGTCGTCCTGTTCGACGGACTTTGGAGTGCAGGGCGTGCTCGACCGCTTCGGCCAGATCCAACCCAAAGTGCTCTTCGCGGCCGACGGCTGCTTCTACAACGGCAAGAGTCTCGACGCTCTCGGCAAATTGGCGGAGATTCGCGGCCGGCTGCCCTCGCTCTCGCGCGTCGTGGTGGTCCCCTACGTTTCCGAAAAGCCCGAGCTACACAATCTGCCGGACGCGACGACATTTCCCGATTACATAGCGGGACATGAGCCCAGGAAACTCGAGTACACGCGCCTTCCTTTTAACCATCCGCTCTTTATCCTGTTCTCCTCCGGCACCACCGGCGCGCCGAAATGCATCGTTCACGGAGCCGGCGGCACCCTCCTGCAACACCTCAAGGAGCACCAGCTCCATTGCGACATCAAACGCGGCGACCGCGTCTTCTACTTCACCACCTGCTCCTGGATGATGTGGAACTGGCTGGTCTCCGCACTCGCATCCGAGGCCACGTTGCTGCTCTACGACGGTTCGCCGATGCACCCCTCGGGCAACGTGTTGTTCGATCTGGCGGACGCCGAAAAGATGACGCTTTTCGGAACCTCCGCGAAGTTCATCGATGCGTGCGCCAAAGCCGGTCTGGATCCGGCCAAAACTCACACGCTCACGTCCGTGCGGACCATCACCTCCACCGGCTCGCCGCTGGTTCCCGAGAGTTTTGATTACGTCTATCGCTCGATCAAACACGATGTCCACCTGGCCTCCATCTCTGGCGGCACCGACATCGTTTCCTGTTTCGTGCTCGGCAATCCGATCGGTCCCGTCTATCGCGGCGAGATTCAAACCCGCGGCCTGGGCATGGCCGTTGACGTGTTCGACGAGCAGGGCCGGCCGCTCCGCGGAGCAAAGGGCGAGCTGGTCTGCGTGAAGCCGTTCCCTTCGATGCCACTGGAATTCTGGGACGACCCGGAGGGAAAGAAATACCGCGCCGCCTACTTCCAGCGGTTTCCCGGCGTCTGGTGCCACGGCGATTGGACGGAGATCACTCCTCGCGACGGGGTCATCATCTACGGCCGCTCGGACGCCGTGCTCAATCCCGGTGGCGTGCGCATCGGGACCGCCGAAATCTACCGGCAGGTCGAGCAGGTGCCGGAAGTCCTGGAATGCATCGCCATCGCCCAGGATTGGGACCACGACGTGCGCGTGGTGCTCTTCGTGCGATTGCGCGAGGGTCTCCTGCTCACGCCTGAAATCGAGAAAAAAATCGCCAGGCAGATCCGCAAGAACACCACGCCGCGCCATGTGCCCGCCAGGATTCTCCAGGTCTCCGATATCCCGCGCACCAAGAGCGGCAAGATCGTCGAAGTGGCCGTGCGCGATGTGGTGCACGGACGCCCCGTGAAGCAGAAAGACGCCCTCGCCAATCCGGAAGCCCTCGAACTCTACAAGGACCGGCCGGAGTTGAAGAAGTAAGCCGAGACCATCAACGCGTCAACGACAGCTCGTAGGGGCGCACCCAAGTGTGCGCCCGCCGCCGGGTGCACTCCTACCCTCCTGTTGCCCGCCCCGCGTGACCCTCCGCCCCGTTCGCGTTACACTCTGGCTGGCGGCACGGGGCGCCCGCATGGAACTCCACTCCATCGTCGTCGTCAGCCTCCACACCCCCAAGGAAAAGGTGTGGGGCGAGCTCATCGACATTTCGCCCGCTGGCATCACCCTGCGCGGCGTCAGCCTCGAGTCTTTCGACGAGTTTGTCCGCCAGGCCCGTGATCCCGAGGGCGAATCCCTCGGCCTGCCCACGCACTTTTTTCCCATGCTCCGCATCGAACGCGTGGCCCTGGACGAGCGCCATGGCTCCGTTTTGTCCATGGCCGATCTCTTCGAGCAAAAAGTAGGCTGTTCGCTTCCCGCTTATCTGGCGCGTTTCGGCTGAACCGCAAGAGAGATCATGCGCCCGCCCTTCTGGACCGTCCCGAACCAGATCACGTTTCTCCGTTTCGTGCTCCTGCCCATATTCCTGATTTGCCTCTTCTATCAGAGGTACGGCTGGGCGCTGGTGCTTCTGGTGACGGGCGCCGCCACCGATGCGCTCGACGGACTGCTGGCCCGCTGGCTGAATCAGAAGAGCGAGCTGGGAACGTTTCTGGACCCGCTGGCCGACAAATTCATGCTTTCCGGCGCCTTCCTCGTCCTGGCGTTCCGAGGCGTGCTGGGCTGGTGGCTCACCATTCTGGTGCTCGCGCGCGATGTGATCATTCTCGCCACCGGCGCTTTGATCCTGCTGGTCGTCGGCCCCCGCACGTTTCCCCCGTCTCTCGTCGGCAAATTGACCACCATGCTTCAGATTCTGCTGGTCCTGGAGGTGATCTCCGCGGCCACGTTTCCCGTACCGTGGCTGCGCGCGACCCAGCGCGGGCTCGTCTATGCCGTCGCCGCGGCCACGATCGTTTCCGGCGTGCACTACAGCATAACGATTGCGCGGCGGCTCAACGCGCCCTGACCCGCCGCCCGTGCGCCCACTCGCTCGCGGGTTAACCCTTCCGGCTTCTCCGATTGGCACCGGCTGCGGCCTTATGCGATACTCCCCGCGATGGTCAACGTCTCTCGCATCCTCTGTCCCATTGACTTTTCCGCCACTTCCCGCCGGGCGCTTCAGTACGCGGTTACCGTGGCGCAGAAATTCGGCGCCGAACTGACCGTGCTCCACGTCCTCGAGCAGGTCCCGCTGGCCACCGCCTATGCCGGCCGCCCCGAGGTGGACGAAATCGCCCGCGCGGAAGAAACCGTGCGCACCCAACTGGCCGTGTGGATGGCGGCGGAGCGCGACACGCAGTTCAAACTCGAGCTGGGCCGCGGCCCCACCGAAGAAACCATTCTCAAGGCCTGCGAACAGGGGCGCTACGACCTGCTGGTGATGGGCACGCACGGGCGACGCCTGTTGGACCGCGCCCTGTTCGGTTCCGTGACCCACCGCGTGATTCGCAAGGCGCCCTGCCCGGTCCTTCTCGTCCGCCTGCTCGGCCCCAGCATCTATTAATCCGGCGTCATCAAGATCGCGGAGCGCGTCACGTGAAGCTCTTCGAGTAGTGCAGAATCATCGCCGCAAAACTGCCCACCACGGCCAATAGCGCTGCGAGCGCCAGCAGATTGGCCCGCCGCCGCTCCACCGAGTCCGCCGGCTCGCGGTCGGCCGAAATGCGGCCGAGCAGGTAGCCCGATACCAGACCGCCCAAATGCGCGGCGTTGTCGATTCCCGCCATGAAGAATCCGAAGAGGAAGATGATGACGATCCATCTGAGCAGCGCCGCCCGCATCGCCTGGAAGTATGGGCCGCCTCGCTGGCTGCTTACCGCCAACTGCAGCCCGATCAGCCCCATGATGGCGCCGGAAGCCCCGACGCTCTCGCCCAGCCGGTGCCGGACGATGTCCCATCCCGTGCTGAACACGTATCCGAAGATCCCGCTCACCACGTAGAAAAAGAGGTAGCGCGCCGAGCCGTACAAATCTTCCACCGCCGGCCCCAGGTCCAGAAGCACCCACATGTTCATTCCGATGTGCAGCAGGTTGGCATGGAGAAAGATCGGCACCACCAGCCGCCACCACTGCCCGTGAACCAGAAGCTCGAAGGTGTCCCTGGCCCCCATGCGGAACAATACCTGGCCGCTGACGCTCCCCATCAGCGAGAGCTGCTGAGTGGCTGAATAGGTGGCCACCACCGTCACCAGATACATGAAAAAACACAGCCCCATCATGAGTTTTGTGACCGGGTGCGGCTGCGGCACCAGGCCGGCTATCCCGCGGCTCGCCGCCGCCAGAGAAAACGTCAGGCTCGTCCCGCACGACCCGCAACGGTTCTGATCCGCGCCCACCAGCTGTCCGCACGACGGGCACAGCCGCGGGCGCCGCGGGCGTTCCTCCCCGCGCAGCATCCCGCTGATCCAGGACAGCCAGCGGTCCAGCTTCCATCTCAGTTGTGGCGGCAATGGCATCCGGATTCCTTGCGGCGGCTCTTCCGCGTCCCTATAATAGCGGAAAATTCCGCGGCGCTGGGTCAGGAGCCAATGGAAAATCTCGAAGACGTTGTCCGCGCGTTCGAACAGGAGGCCCGGCGCGTCCGCGACCTCTTTGAATCCGAGGTGCTGCCGCAATCCCGCCGCGCCGCCGCGGAAATGCTCCGCACCGCATCGAAGCGCCTGGCCGAGCTCGCCAGCGAGCTCGATGAAATCGCCCGCCGCGACCGCTCTGCCGCTCCCTGACCTCGCGTGAGCCCATCCGGCCGAGGCTGCACGAGACGAATCCGGGCGGATGACCCTGCCGCCCGCCGCGCAATTGGCAGGCTATCGTTTCGGCTTCCTGCGGGATGTTTGCTGTGCGCTCTGCTGTTTGCTGTGGCCGCCTGCGCGCCCCATCGCTCCGCGCGGCCCGCCCCAGTCCCTTCCAGCGGCCCGCCACCTTCAGGCACTCCGCCGGGCGGACGCCCCTCCGGCCGCGCTCCCAGCGCGCCTCCCGCGCCGCTTACGGCCAACTACTCGGAAGAAGGAATCGCCTCGTGGTACGGCGTTCCCTATCACGGACGGCGAGCGGCCAACGGCGAGATCTACGACATGTATAAACTGACCGCCGCCCACCGGACTCTGCCGTTCGACACCGTCGTCCACGTGACCAACAAGAAGAACGGGAAGCAGGTGGACGTGCGCATCACGGACCGCGGCCCATTCGTGGAAGGCCGCATCATCGACCTGTCCCTCGGCGCCGCCCGCGCGCTGGACATGGTGGGCATGGGTATCGCTCCCGTGCGCCTGACTCTGGTGTCGAGTCCCGGCAATCCCGTCGCCGGATTCTTCACCGTCCAGGTGGGTGCTTTCCTCTCGCACGACAACGCGGAGCGCCTCCGCCGGCAGATGGAAGAACGCTACTCGTTTGCCGTCATTCAGGAGTACGATGCGCCGCAGGGGCTCTTCTACCGCGTGCGTGTGGGGAAACTTTCTTCGGAAGACGCGGCGAATTCGTTCGCCGGTGAATTGCGGGAGAAGGAGCACGTCCAGCCGTTCGTGGTGCGGCTGGACCCGGCGCCGCAAAAGTAGCGGCGCCGCCCGTCCAAATTGCTCCGCGGAGGCCGGCGATGGACGATTGCCTGTTCTGCAAGATCGGCGCGAAAAAAATCCCTGGCAAGATCGTCTACGAGGACGACCGCGTGTTCGCCTTCGAGGACATCAATCCCCAGGCGCCCGTGCACATCCTGATCCTGCCCCGGAAGCATTTCCCGTCCCTCACGGAAGCCACGGAAGAGGATGGCGCGCTGCTCGGCCACCTCCTGCTGGTGGCGGCACAGCTCGCCCGCGAGCGCCAGTTGCTCGAAGGCTACCGCACGGTGTTCAACAGCGGCCGCGGCGCCGGTCAGTCCGTCTTTCACCTGCATCTCCATCTGCTCGGGGGAAGAAGCTTCCGCTGGCCCCCGGGTTAGCGATTGCGAGCCTCCGCCTCTGAGCCGTCTTTCGGCTCCGCCCGGCTGGTCCGGTTCAGTGCGTCACGTCGAGAAGTGTTTGAAGGGGATCAATCACAATGTGGTTCGGCTTCACAGGCGAGCGAAAGTGGAACGGAGTCTCCAACCCTGAGGTCACAATCCACCCGAGCAGAACCGGCTTTCCCCCTCCGCTGCTGCGGTAGAGCGGAACCCGCGCCAGGAACGTCTCCGGCACTCCTTCCTGTCGGAGCGAGCCGTGGACCACATACCCTTTCGTTCCTGCGCTCACCTTGTAGTCCACCGAATAGTGCGGAATTCCCGTGGCGTGCACCCACTCGTCGAAGAACCAATCCATCGAATGCAGCGATTCCAGATCCATTTCCGGGGTCATGATCACCGTCAATTCCCGGCGCAGATCCGCCTCGGAGAACGCTGCAAAACGGTATTTCTCCAGAAGCGTGCGGAGCAGGCCGCGGAAGCGGGCATCAGGCTCTTTTGCGCCGGGCTCTCGCAACATCATCCGCAGCATGTGCACCACCCATGTCCCCTTCGGATATACCACCCGGCCGAATCCCATCGGGGTGAGCGACGAATCGAGCCGCTGGCCGAGGGCCAGCGGGCCGATCTCATCCGCGGTCTCCGTCCCGTCCGGCACACGGGTGAGCAGATCGCTCCGATACCCTTCCAGCGCGTGCGCCAGCACATGGTCCCCGGGCCGGCGTGAATCCAGGTAGAGCAGCGCGCAGTAATTGGCCAGCCCCTCCGTAATCCAATCGTCCCGGTAGCTGGCGCCCCCGGCCAGATTTCCCCACCACTGGTGGGCCAGTTCGTGGAAGGGCAGGAGATCCGAGAAGGAAAAGGTGGCGCGTTCCGCCAATCCGGCTCGCTGCTGCTCTGCTTTGGGCACGAAGGTCAACGTGGAGAGATAAAGCAGGCCGGGCCAGCTCTGCCCCAGCGCCGCCGGCAGCGGAGAAACTTCCAGCCGGGCGAACGGAAACGGTCCGTTCCACTTCTCCAGGTTGCGCAGGGCGTCGCCAATGTCCGTGGCCAGATCCCCAATCATCGCTCCCGGCATCGGCGCCGGCCCCGCTGCGGCCAGGGTTGCGGCCCTCCAGGCCTCGGACGTTCTCCGCCAGCCGAGCGGGCCGGTGGGCAGCGCCGTCCCCTGCCGCGGACGCAGCAGGAAGCCGAGCGCCTGCTCCAATTGTTGGTTGGCGTTCACCGTGATCTGAACGGGCCCCGCATCTGCGGTCGCGCTCGTGTAGCTGCCCAGATTGAACCCGGCAAGGTTCATGGGTGTGTCGGAAACCCAGTGGCCCACCCTCCATTCGCCTTCCTCGTGCTCCTCCGTGCGTTTGCCTGTGGCCACCAGGTCCAGCTTCCGCGGCCATCGAAACGTCAGGTCGAACTTGCAGAAATGCGTCGTGTCGTTGGGATGCGGATACCAGGCGCCGCGCTCTCCGACGTAGATCACACCGTTGCCGGCCTGCGTGATTACGTTGCCGCTGTATTTCACATCCCACCGGATTTCCTCGCCCGTCTTCGTAAGCTCGGGCAGCACCACGAAGAACAGGTCGTCACCCCGCCGCAGCACTTCCTTTTCGCTCAAATCCTCGTTCTGGAAGAAATCCAGCAGCTGCCCGGAGGCGTCCGTAACGCTCTGCACGCGCAGTCCGCGCGAGAGGACCAGCGGGATCATCCGCTCCCCGTCCCGCAGGGCGCGCATCACGAGTTTCGCCTCGCCGCGCATCTGTAGATCGTCCTCGACCGTCGTCTCGATGGCGTAGCTCACCGGCGCCGCGGGCTCGGGATGGCCGGTGCCTTCCGCACGAGGAAACATGGCCCACAGGTCGTAAAATCTTCCCCCGTTGCGGTACCTCACCTGTCCCATCAGCACCTGCTCCGGCCTCCGGTCGTCTACGGAAACCTCAAACACGCCGTGCGCGCTGTCCACCAGCATAGCCAGGAAGAACGGCAGGGGAGACGGCGAATCGAGGTCGCGCAGCGTGCGCAGCGAGTACCCAGGATTCAAATTCGGCAGCACCGCATTCCAGTCCGAGAGGAACCCCGGGTCGTCCAATGCCTTCGCTCCGGTCGAGCGCAGGAACGACTCAATCTCTTCGGCCGTCCCATCGGTAAATCGCAGATGCACTTTCGAGACCGGAGTATCGAGCAGCGGCGATCCCAGGAACCGGGACAGCGACAATTTTTCCGCCGGATCCCGCGGAGTGGCCAGTACCTCGGCGCTCCCGGAGAAAACGGCCCCGAGCACACGCCCGTGAAACGGCTCGAGCAAACCGAGCGTCCCGTCCTCGAACGCCACCCGGACGGCGTCGCGCCGCAGCGCAAACTGTCGCACGTGGTACACCCGCGTTCGATCCACCCGCAGTGTGTTCAGCTCGTCATAGAGCTTCCGGGTGGGGGATTCGGCAGGATGCGACGCCCGCGCCGCGCCGGCGGCCAGGCACACGGCCACGGCGAAAAGCATTATTCCGCGCATGCGCTTCACTGTAGCAACTGGAACAGGGCCGAACAAGCGAGCGTGCGTCCCCCCGGCCGCCTTTGCTAGAGTTTTACTATGCGTGTGTGGTTCGAGAGAGTTGCCTGGGCGCTCGCCCTGATCGCGGCCTTCGCGCTGGCTGCCGGCGCGGACGTCATCGTTCTGAAGAGCGGGCGGCGCATCCACGCCACCAACGTTGTTCAGGAGGGAGACCGCGTCACTTTCGAGACCTCTGCCGGTCGCCTGAGCCTTCCGCGTTCCAGTGTGGACCACATCGTGCGTGGCGGTTCAACGGACATGGGCACGCCCGGCCCAGAAGCCCTTCCGGACGCCACGCAAGCCATCGCCTCCTCGTCTCCTCCCGCCCCCGTCACTTCCGCTGAGGCGGACTCCATCGCCAAGGCCGTGCTCGTCGGCGGCTCCATCGATCGGAACTACATCGCACAGCTCGAACAAAAGGCCGATCGCGATGGAAAGGAAGCGGCGGACCGTGTGGCCATCGCCCATCACGTCGCCGCCCAGTTCGAGCTCTCCCACGGCGACATCAAATCCGCCACCGCCCATTACCGCCGCGCGCTCCTCTACTCCCCGGAAAATCTGGGCCTCCTCCTGAATCTTTCCTATCTGCTCCTCCGCCAGAGCGAGTATGGCGAAGCGATCGAATGCCTGGAGCACGCCCGGCGCGTCGATCCGGATTCGGCCGACGTCGCGAAATTCATGGGCTGGGCCTATGCCGGGCAGAACAAACTCGATCTGGCCGTCGCCGAATGGAAGCATTCGCTCGCGCTTCGCCCCGATCCCGAGGTCGAACGCGCGCTGGCCAAAGCCCAGCGCGACCAGCAGGAAGAGGCCGGCTACCGCGAGGGCACCAGCGCCCACTTCCAGGTGCGTTATAGCGGCGCCGCTGCGCCCCCGGCCCTGGTCCGGGACGTCCTCAAAACGCTCGAAGCCGATTTTTCGGTCATCGAATCGGTGCTG
Source organism: uncultured Acidobacteriaceae bacterium (assembly GCA_963773835.1). Taxonomy (GTDB): domain Bacteria; phylum Acidobacteriota; class Terriglobia; order Acidiferrales; family UBA7541; genus JOPF136. The sequence goes on along the minus strand of CAVZCQ010000002.1, from coordinate 114,415 downwards.
AACTACTCCCCGCCTGAATCCATCGGCGTGGTCCTCTACACGGACCAGGCGTTCACCGACATCACGCGCGCGCCTGCCTGGGCCGGCGCATTGAACGACGGCCGCATCCGCATTCCCGTCCAGGGACTCCATGAGATGAACTCGGCCCTGAGCCGCGAGCTGAAGCACGAATTGACACACAGCTTCATCACCCAGAAAACCCGTGCCCGCTGCCCCACCTGGGTCCAGGAAGGCGTGGCGCAGTGGATGGAGGGCGCTACGGCAGCCGATGCTGCTTCCACTTTTGTCACCGGCTTCGATCGCACTCACCAGACTCTTTCGCTCGGCGCCCTGGAGGGTTCCTGGCTCGGCCTCCCCGGCAACGACGCGCGCCTCGCCTATTCCTGGTCGCTTTCCGTGGTCGAATTCATCGTGAAGCAAAGCGGGCCGGAAGACATCGTACGCATTCTGGATCAGATCGCCGCAGGGACCGATACCCAAACCGCCCTGAAAAACACCGTGCGCATGGATTACCCCGAACTGGAAGATGAAACGGTGAAGTATCTCCGCGCCACCTACACTCACTGAGGCTGGGGCCGGATTTCAATAGTCACATCCCGGAGATGGAGCGCGGGATCACCCGTGCCTGCCAGCGGGAGCCAGGAAATCTCCGAACCCTGCAAGATTGCGGTTAGGAAAGCGGGCTGGGACTTGGAACTGCGCCGTTCAGCCCTGCGGGGCTGGGGTCACTGTCAGCGCCTGCGCGAGGTGGAACACGAGTTGGCTCTCCGCGGGCAGGTGAACGTTTCTCTTTCCGGTGAAAAATGCGGCGACGGCTCCGGCGCCGGCGCCGATGGGCCCGCCGATCAGCGCGCCTTTGCCGCCGCCAGCCGCGGCTCCGATCAGCGCTCCGCCGCCCGCTCCGCCTCCGATCCAGGCCAGGTTGTTTTTCTTATGGCTGCCGCCTTTGCGGAAGTCATTGCGGGTAGCGACGTCGCGCCAGTGGCCATCCACTTTAATTTTCGTCAGCGACACTTCCAGCACTCCGGGATGGTGGAAATGACCCGAAGCACGTGCATCCGCAACTATTCCGCGGACTGGCGTCTTCTCCGGAATCACCACCTCGTTGTCCACCACTAAGGGTTCTACCACTTCCGCCTCGAACACGTCGCCGGAATGGTTCCTGCCACTGTCCAGCGACTGGTCCAGTTGCACCCGAATCGGCGTGCCCGCCGGAATCTGCAGCTGTTCCTCCGTCGGCGTCGCGGGTTGCGTAGCCGCTACGTTGTTGTCGGAACTGCCGGATTCCGCGGTCGTCGCGCTCACTCCGCTCGTGGCTTTGTGGCTCTCGTATCGTGCTGTAGCCAGCCCAACTCCGACCATAGTGAGCACGGCAGCAACAGATGCGGCCGGCAACCATCGCTTTCGGATGATGATGTTCATGAGGTCCCTCCTCCTCAGCTCCACCCAGGCGCCTCCCCGGTCATTGGTCGCAATGGAGAGGCCGGAAGCGTCGCCTCTAAGCGATTGCAATTGCAGGACATCCCGCGCCCGGCGCAACTTGTACCGGGTAGAATTTGCAGGACTCGAGAATTATCTTCCTGCGCCCCCAGCGCGCAGACTCTGTGCCGTCCGCAGTTTATATCCTGCAGACTGCTGCTCTCCCCACTCTCATAGCGTGTGAAGGAGTGCCCCGAGCAGTGCAGCGCGTTCCGCCAGCGAACGAGTGCGGATGTATTCGCCGGGCGTGTGCGCTCCCGCACCAGCAGCGCCCAGGCCGTCGAGCGTCGGCACGCCCAGCGCCGCGGTGAAATTCCCGTCCGAGCCTCCTCCCGTGGAGGATTCCTCGATTCGCATTCCCAGTTCGCGCCCCAGGGCCTGCGCCTGCGCAAACAGCCGCTCCGCCATCCGCCGTTCCATCGGGGGACGATCGATCCCCCCGCTCACCCGCAGCCGCGCACCCGGAAGAATAGGGCGCAGCCCGCGAAACCGCGCCGTGAGGCGGGGAATATCCGCAGCGCGCGCGCAGCGAACATCCACGCGGGCCCGCGCGCGCTCCGCAATCACGTTGGTGCGCGTGCCCCCTTCGATCACATCCGTGTTGACGGTAATCCCCCTGCGCCGATCCCCGAACCGCGCCACGCGCACGATTTGCAGCGCGAGTTCGTGCACCGCATTCACACCCGCCCGCGGATTGACTCCCGCGTGGGCTGCGCGCCCGGTCACTTCCAGTGTGAACTCGCCCACGCCTTTGCGCGCCGTCTTCAATTTTCCGCGCGGGCCGGTGCCCGGTTCGAGCACCAGAACACCGGCGCTGCGGCGCCCCTCGCGCTCGATGGCCGCATGCGACGCCCTACTCCCGATTTCTTCGTCCGGCGTCCACAGGAAGACGATCCGCCGGCGCGGCGCCACCCGCGCCGCGTGCAGCGCGTCCACTGCCGCGAGCGCGATGGCCAGGCCTGCCTTCATGTCCAACGTTCCGGGGCCATACGCCCTTCCGCGGCCAATCCGAAACGGCATGTGATCGAGCGTGCCGCGTTCGTACACCGTGTCCGTGTGCCCGAGAACCAGAATCTGCCCCGTCGCAGCGCCAGGCCCGGGCGCGAGTTCGCAGCGCAGCACGTCTCCGCGTTCCGCCGCCCCGGCCGGCCGGATCCGTTCCACCCGCGCGCCGCGCTTTTTCCATTCCGTGGCGAGCGCGTCAACCAGACGGTTCACTCCCGCCCGGTCGTAGCTGGAAGACTCGATGCGGACGAATCGGCCCACGAGGCGCGTCATCGCGTCTTCGCGCGCCCGCAGCCACCGCAAAAGTGTTCGCTGATTCGCCATCGCCGGGTATTATGCCAGCTTCCCGGAGATCGGGGACCAGGCTCCGGTGCGGGCCCGCTAGGCTGCGACCAGCAGCCCGCCCCTGCATCCAAGAACAGTTGCGTTCGCTGGGTCGGAGGCGGGGTACCCCGGCCGGGGCGCCGGTTGAATCTCTCGATACAAGGAAACCTATGAAGAGCGGAGCACGGCTGCTGGCGGCTGCGGGGTTGGCGTGCGGGCTGAGCGCCGCAGCGCACGCGCAGGCCGCCTATCCTCCGCCGGCGCCCGGAACGAACTCGCCCACGATGGGCGCTTCTCCCCAATCCCCTTCCGTGTTCAATGGCAGCGTGCCGGTCGGCAAGGCTACCGCGGAACCGCTGGTGCTTTCTTTGAAGCAAGCCATCGAGCGCGGGCTGAAACAGAACCTCGGTGCTGTGCTCGCCGGATACGAAGTCGGCGGCGCGCGCGGCGAAAAATGGCGCGAGCTCGCCGCTCTGCTCCCCAACTCTCAGGCACAGCTTTCCGAGAACGCCTCGCAAGTCGACCTCGCCACTCAGGGTATTAAGATCCCCACGATTCCCAGGGTGATCGGCCCCTTCGGTTATGTAAACCTGCGTGCCTCCCTGGATCAGACCTTCTTCGATTGGAGTCTCATCAACCGCGCCCGCTCCGCCGGAGCGAACCTCGAAGCGGCCAAACTCAGCTATGCCGACGCGCGGGACATGGTCGTCCTCGCCGTCGGGAACATCTACCTCGAGACTGTGGCGGGCGCTTCGCGCGTGGTTTCCGCTGTCGCCCAGCTGGCCACTGCCCAGGCGCTCTACGACCTGGCGAACGACCAATTTCACGCTGGGCTGGTCCCTGCGATCGACGTCCTTCGCGCCCAGGTCGAGTTGGAAACGCGCCGCCAGCAGGTCATCGTCGCTCGCAACGATTACGAAAAGGAGAAACTCCAGCTCGGCCGCGTCATTGGGCTTCCTCCCGGCCAGCAGGTGACCCTCAGCGATAAGGCGCTCTACGAACCTATGCAAGACTGGACGCTCGATCAGGCGCTCGACCGCGCCTATGCCACGCGCCCCGATTATCTGAGCGCCCGCGCCTCGCTCCGCGCGGCGGAGCTGGCTCGCCGTGCTGCCGTCGCCGAATATCTCCCCTCCCTCGGATTCAGCGGCGATTACGGCGTGGCAGGAGTTACGCCTAGCTCTACTCACGGCGTTTTCGACGCCAGCGTCCATTTGACCGTGCCCATTTTTCAGGGCAATCGCGTCCACGGAGACGTGCTCGTGGCACAGGCCGCCCTCGATCAGACTCGCGCCCATCTGGAAAACCTCCGCGGCCAGGTGGACTACGACGTGCGCGCCGCTTTCCTCGATTTGCAGGCCACAAAGGAGCGCGTCGGCGTCGCGCGTATCAACCTCACCCTGGCCAACCAGACTCTCGAGCAGTCCCGCGACCGCTTCCGTGCCGGCGTGACCAACAACGTCGAAGTCGTCCAGGCGCAAGACGCCGTGGCCGCCGCCAACGAGTCCTACATCTCCAGCCTGTACGCCTACGATCTCTCCAAAATCGCGCTCGCCCGTGCGGTCGGCAATGCCGAGGTGGGCGTCGCGGAATATCTGAAAGGGAAATGAGCGATGGAATCCGACAGCCACGATGATCCCGTGAAGGACGCGCCGCAGGACCCATCGGCCGAGCTCGCCAACGAAACCCGCACCGCGCCGCGCCGCCCTCCGCTTGCGCCTCCGGCGCCCAAATCCCGCGCCAAGTGGCTGGTGCTCCTCGTCCTCGCCGTTCTGATTGCGGGCTCTTTCGGCGCCTGGCTCTATTTCCGCCAGTACGAATCCACAGACGACGCCCAAATCGACGGCCACATCCACCTGGTCAGCTCCCGCATTTCCGGTTACGTCATCAAGGTCAACGTGGACGACAACCAGGCCGTTCATCCCGGCGATGTGCTCGTCGAGATCGACCCCACCGATTACAAGGTTGCCGTGGACAAAGCACAGGCGGAGCTCGCCGATGCCGAAGCCACTGCGGAAGGACAGGCCATCAACGTCCCAGTCACTTCCATCACCACCTCCAGCCTCATCCGCTCCTCAGAAGCAGACGTGCAGAGTTCGGCTGCGGGCATCCGCGCCGCGGAGAGGCAAGTGGAACTGATGCGCGCCAACCTCCAGCAGGCGGAAGCGAACGACGTCAAGCTCCAGGCGGACCTGGAACGCTACCGCCAGCTCGTGGTCAAGCAGGAAGTCTCCCAGCAGCAATACGACCAGGCGCTGGCCGCCGCCCGCGCCAGCACCGCCGGAGTGGCCGGCTCCCGTGCCGCGCTATTGGCCGCGGAACAGCAGGCCGAACAGGCTCGCGAGCGTCTGAAGCAGTCCCAGGCCGCCCTCGCCTCCGCGCGCACCGGACCCCGCCAAGTGGCCATCACCCAGACCCGCGTTCACTCCGGTACCGCCTTAGTGGAGCAGAAGCGCGCCGAACTCGAGCAGGCGAAATTGAACCTCAGCTATTGCAAAATACTGGCTCCTTCGGAAGGCATCGTGAACAAGAACGTGGAAGTCGGTGAGTACGTCCAGCCCGGACAGCAGTTGCTCTCCGTCGTCCCCCTGAACGACATCTGGGTCACCGCCAACTTCAAGGAGACGCAACTGCAGTACATGCGCCCCGGTCAGCCGGCAAGCATTTCCGTTGACACCAACGGCCGCAGCTACCGCGGCCACGTGGACAGCATCGCCGGCGCCAGCGGCGCGCGCTACAGCCTGCTCCCGCCGGAAAACGCCACCGGCAACTACGTCAAAGTTGTCCAGCGCATCCCTGTCAAGATCGTCCTCGAGCCGGGCGAGAACAAGGACCATCAATTGCGCCTCGGCATGTCCGTCAATCCTCGAGTGACGGTGCGTTGAGCGCCACGGATGGGCCTGATACACACACCACGCCCTCGCCCGGGTCTTCGTTCGGTCTGATTTACGGTATGCGGCTCAGGGACAGGGGAACGCGTACGGGCTCACCAGCGCGCCTTTTTGCGTGCACGTCAACGTAGTCTGGTGGCCGCTCAGCGCCAGGCCCGTGCCCACCCCCGCCGCTCCCAGCCCGATGATCACCCACGCGGTCGTGGCTGGTTGCATGGCTACCGCAGCCGCCACTCCGCAGATGGGCGGGTTGGGATTGGCCAGGTTCGCGGGAGTCGTCAGCGTTGCCTGCCGCGTCTCGCCTTGATTCACCAGCACGCTTTTCCCCTCGTGTGCCGCGGTCACGGTGAACGAACCCTGCTGCGCCGTCATGCTCGCCGTCGTCGGCGACGTAAGCGACACCGTCCCGATCACCTGTTGGCCCGCCGTGGGACGGATCACCGCGTCGCCGAATTGAACTTCCACCGGCCGCTGCGTCGTGGACCGGAACGTCATCTGCCCGTGCAGCAGTTGCACCACGGAATTCTCCCCGCAGCGGAATATCCGCACTGCGCTGTCGCTGGCCACTTGCACCGAAGCATTGTGCCCCAGCAGCAGCACCGTTCCTCCGCCCGGCCCGACCTCCACCGCGTCGCCGTTGAACACGTTTGTGCCCTGGCTCAGTTCGCTCCCACGGGCAAGAGCGGATTTGCTGGGTCCCGCGACAGCGACGGTTTGTGGTGCGGAGAGAGAAGGAAGGGCTAGAAGCGTGGCGCTCAGAATCGTGGCGAGCAATGGACGAAACTGCATGCCTGTATGGTTCTCCCTGAAAGCCGGCACGTTGCGCAGCAGGCACATCCGCGCGCCCAAGTGCCGCAGTGATGCTAACAGAACCGCCCTCTCTGTCAAGCCGCGCGGCGGGTTGGGAGCGGCTCATTTTGCCCCGTGGCACAGACAATCCAGTCTGTGCGCGCGCCCCACTCCCTCAAAACACGCCAGCAGCGGAAAGCGAAGGCCATTCCTTGGGTCCATCAGGGCAAAATGACCCGCTGCCGGCGAGTCTCTCCGCAGCGCGGTATCGTCGCCCGGCCCCTCTCGCCCAGCGCCCCCGCATCCTGGGCCAGCTCTGGAGGAAGGAATTTCAGCGCCACCAGCCGCCCGAGCGACGCGTCCTCGGCCTTATAGACCACACCCATCCCGCCCCCGCCCAGCTTTTCCAGGATGCGGTAATGGGATACGGTCTTGCCGTCCAGCTTTTCCGGTGGCGTCATGCGCCGCACATGTTAGGCTGCGCCCCCAATCCAGTCAACGCACGGCAGAGGTTGGCTATACGAAGGGGAAAACTGCTACACCCCCTCGTTTTAGTTATGGGATCGTCGCTCCCCGCGTCGCGTGAGGTCCGGCTCGATGAGAGCGGGCAATCATACTTAAGCAAGGGGGAGTCGTCACAAGCAGAACTCTGTCAGCTCCGCGCCGCTATTTCCTGGAAGAAGCTCCGAGAAAGAAAACGCCCGCAGCAAAAAACACGGAAAGTAACGCCCAGAAACTACCGTAGCCGATGTCTGATTCGCTAAAGTCCTGAAGGGCGGTCCAGCCCGTAAGTACACAGAAAGACAGCATAATAAATATGGAAATTACTTTGTCACTGACTGAAAGGGACCGGCGCGCGAGGCTATTTTCGGACCTCACATACTGCGTTTGCATCACTGCTTCTGTGCCCCGAGGCTTGCGTTCCGCTTCTACCTTCTGCCGTGTTTCCTCCGCCGCACGAGCCTTGCTCACAGTTTCTGTTCGCTCTCGCGCTTCAATTTCCTCTGTTGCTTTACGTTCTGTTTGGACTTTCTGTCGTGCTTCCTCCGCCTCCTGGTTCGAGTAGGCGGCATTAGGAAACATCAGTATGCCAGCGATGTCTCCCTCTCTTTGGTCGGGAGAGTGTATCTCAGGACGAACCCAGTTCTCCGGACACTGTTCGTGAAGAAGTTTTTTGACCAAGTCACCTACTTCGCTAAGTGACATCTGCGCACCAAAGTACGGGTCACCACAACGGAGCGCTTTTAGGAGGGCATTGGAGAACATGGTGTGAGAAAGACCTTGCGGAGCGAGCGAGGGATCATGTGGACTGGAAGAACATAGAAGCGCAGTACCGCTTTGGGGAAGTTCATCGAGAAGTTTAAGGCGGGCCGTCTGGAGCGGTCCCGATTGGAACTCTTTATATGTAGTCGCCGAGAAGCAGCAATCTAGGATCAAAAATCTTCGCAGAAATCTAGCGCGAATCTTGATAACCGAGGCTAACTCACTTGCACGTATACTGGTCAAACCCTCGTTCCCTTCTTCCGTTCCCTTAATTGCCAGGTAATATGTCTGGTCCGAGGTAGGAAACAATCCGTGTCCCACGTAGTACACAATTAAGTCCCGCGGTGGGGTTTGCTGGTCCCGCAGATTGCCTGACCTGCTTTCAAGAAATCTCGCCATATACACAAGCTGGTCGCTCGGTGAGCGACCATCATCGAAAAGCCAGCATACGTTATTGCGAGGGATGGCCAGCCCACTAGAGGCTGTCAAATAGTCTCGGAAGTCCGCAGCTGAGTTGAGAAAGGCCCTTCCGGCAGCAAGCTTTGAGGAGTGCTGAAACCAGCTTGCCCCAAAGATCAAAGCTAGGGTTGTCTGGGGTGTTGGCTCGGGCTGGGGCATTGCAGTTACTCCGCAGCAGAAATCGCCTCTGCAATTCGCGAAGCGTCTTTGCTGTCAAGACCAGCGGCATCTACCACCAACTTGCCTTTGTGCCAAATCTTCAATCGCGCCCCGCCGTTTCGTGCGATCCACGCTGCGATCCCCCTGCTCACGGCAGTGGCTGATGCTGAGCCCAACAAAACGGCCAGAATGGTTCCGGCATCCTGTGTATCGTCCCGCTCCTTCTTACGGTCAACTGCTATCGTCGGATCTATGTCCTTGAGCGCCTCGGCCAAACTGGTTGCTAGGCGGTTGCCTTCTGCGCTGGACACCTCAGGAAACGTGACGGTCAAAACATCCCTTGGCATGGTGTCGCTCCCTTGGTGAGGCTAACCGCCTTGTCCTTCAGATGCTTGAGGTCCGCCGATTACAGCCGCCGTAAGAGACCACAGTCCGACGGTTTCAAGTATGGAGCGCCGAATTCGGGCCTTTAGGTCCTCGTCCTCAGGGCGCTCAAGAACATTACAGACAGCGCGAAAAAGCTCCGTACAGGGGACCGCGCAGAAGTTCTGTTTCGTCACCCCGCGCAGCGCATGGGGAGAAAACTGTTGAGCGCGCTCGGGTGCAGCCGGCTCCGTCAATCTATAGCCGTTTCCAATTAGAAGGCCTTTATGGTCTCTGCCCTCCAGTCCCTCATCGCCTACATAATGGTAAAGTTGACGGAATTTCCGGAGGTCGATCATACCGTCCGAACCCTCTATCTCGCCGATTGCGGTTTGTCCAGTCGCGATGTCACGCAGTTGAATGTCCCATTCTCCCTGGTACTTGTCAGGGTCCAGTACTTCAAATCCAATGAGTCGGGACGCCGCCCGAACTGTAGTCTCCAGCACGCCTTTCCCATATCCGAAGAGCAATCCCTTGAAACTCAAGAGTTCTTGACGCCTTCCCTCCAAAGCTGAAACCTCGCCGTCGATCGCTTCTCTCTCTTTTTTAAGCGTGGCTATCTTCTGCTCATGGACATTCGCGCCGGGGACCTCAACCTGGCTTGCCCACAAGGGTGCTTCAACTTCTGAGGGATTATCAAAATGAGCGCTGACAGTGTTGACGATCGCCGCTGCCAAACGCGAGGCGTCGATGCCCGGTGGGACCGGGACGAAACAGACAAGGCCTTCCTCAACGGCAAACTCAACGGCAATTGGCCAGCCAACGGAATTTACGGCGAGCACCTTGCCGTTTTGTGCCGTTATATTCTCCTCAGGAATTTGCAAGAAGGCCTCGAAGCTGAGGTCGTCTCCCATTACGCGCAGATATTCTGTCGAAGCCCCATGGCGCCCTCGAATGACCGTGGCGTGCGAACCTTGGCCCAGTTTGGCATAATCACTCATAAGTTTAGCTATTCCACCAGATGCATCTTGCAAAAGACTGTATGTATTCTGCCCGGGGAGATTTGGAACGCCAACAAAGCCTGTTGGTCTCAGGAAACCTAGGATCACTCCGCCTTTCACATGAATAAGCTCTCGGAGTTCCGTTTTCCTCCGATTGAATGAACCCGCGTCTTGACTCTCACCGACAGTCAAGGCACCTGGATCGAAAATGAACGCGTCAAAGTCGCTAATTGATTGACTGTCGCGTATGCTGCCAAGGTCTGTAATTAAACTATGGGTTGCGTTAATTCGATAATTCAAGACAGTTAATTTCATCGATATTCTTGCCAGCTATCAGTCGCGGAAAGCAAATATTCTAACACCTTGTCAACCAAAGGTCTGCTTTGCAAGGCCGCGCGAGGGGCGGTAGCTGTGGTTGGGCGCGCACTCCCCAGCAGCACCGTACCCCACGTGACGCGAGGTCGACGATTCTGCACCGAAACCGGGGGTGTAGCAGTTTTCCCGTCCGTATAGCCTGCCCCCTCAACGCAGTTACGACGGCGGCTGCTCGTAGCGTTTCTGGTAGTACTCCCGAATCTTTTGCCGCTCCTCGGGGGAAAGCCCCTTCAGCCATTGATGGTAGCTGCTCTCCTTCACTCCGGCAGTGACGCCCGGCAGCAGCCGTTCCGCCTCCGGCAGGAAGTCGCTGTAGAAAATCTTGGCGACTTCGTAAAAGCCGTGCCATTGGACGTAGTCCGGCCCGTTCATCGAGGCGCCCATGCGCGCTCGCCGGCCCTGGTGGTGCCACAGCTCGAAATACGTCCATTTGATATGCGCGTCAAACGGCGTGTTGCTGATTTTCCCCGCCTGCTGCAGCTTCTGCATGATTTCCCGTGCCGGCTTGAAGAACTTCTCGTTGCCCAGATCCACCACGCTGTCGAACTGGATGTAGAAGTTGTTCACCCAGTCGGAAGCGTGGCAGTTCGCGCACACGGATTTCATCTCCTCACGTTTCTTCTCCCAGTCTTTTTGCTTGATTGCGATTTCCGGCCGCAGATTCCAGGAGATGCGCGCGCCCACGTCGTGCGTCGAGGCCAGTTTCGAAGTCGCTCCCATGTGGCAGGTGTCGCAGGTCGGCGCCGCGCTGTAGTCTTTCCCCAGCACCCAGGACGCGGCGTTCAGGTTCATCTGTCCGATCAGCGCCCGGTAGGTCACTCCATGTTTGCTTTCGGTGTAAATCTCCGCCTGCGGGTGATCCGGCCCCAGGTGGCAGTAGCCGCAGCTTTCCGGCTGCCGCGCAATCGCCAATGAAAATGTGTGCCGGCTGTGGCACACGGAGCAGGAGCCCTTCGAGCCGTCGGGATTGATCCGCCCGATCCCTTCGTTCGGCCATGTGGCCGGATCCAGCTTTCCTTTCCCCACGACTTTCACGATGCTCCCGTGGCACTTCGCGCACCCGGTCGCCGCCGCGGCTGGTCCTTCCACATCCTCCCCCAGCACGTTGTCGAGTGAGCCGAGGATTTGCCCGGCCTGCGCATGATGGCTGGCCTCGAACTCCTGCGCTTCTTTCGCGTGGCATGTCCCGCACGAATTCGGTGTGACCATCACGGAGATGCTCTGGCCGAAATGCTCAAAAGCGTCCGGCCGCGCCTTATCCGCCTGATGGCATTCGTAACATCCGATGCCTACCTCGGCGTGCCGGCTGGCCGCCCATTGCTGTACTGCGAGCGGAGCCACGCCGTTCCGATGGCAATTGATACACGCCTGGCTTTCCTTCGAGGTCCCGGCAGCGAGCTTCGCGATGTCCGGCGCGGCTGTCGTTCCGCCCTGCGCGTAGGCCGGCAGACGATTCAGCAGCACAACAGAAACGAAGACCAGCAGCTTCCATCCCAGTTTCCACATGATCCCTCCTGACTCCGTGGTCTGCCGGTCGGCTGGGCAGACACCCTGGATCCCTGAACACTCGGAACTCTACTCCTCAATTTCAGGGACGGCCACAAGGTGGCCACAAGGTGACCACAAGGTGACCACAAGGTGACCACAAGGAGAGAAGACCGGCGCCCTCACTCGGCCTGGCCCCTCGCTGGATGGCATCGCCGCAGCGCTCTGAAACGAAACTGGTTATAATTGCAAGATTGTCCTCGAGACAGCGGGGAGGCGGTCCGCCACAACCCACGGGCCGAGGGGATGCGATGATCCTGGATTCCACGGCGATTCAAAAGTATCTGCCGCACCGCCATCCGTTCCTGATGGTGGATTCCATCGTGGAGATGGAGCGGCTGAAGCGCATCACCGGCATCAAAGCGGTCACCTTCAACGAGTGGTATTTCCAGGGACATTTTCCAGGCAAGCCCGTCATGCCCGCCGTCATGATCATTGAAGCCATGGCTCAGACCGGCGGCATTCTCCTGCTCATGGAAATCCCCGACCGGGAAAACAAACTGCTCTACTTTGTGGCCGTGGACGGCGCCCGCTTCCGCCGCCCGGTCGTGCCGGGCGACCTGCTTCGCCTCGAAATAGTCGTGGCGAACTGGCGCGGCGATTTCTGCAAGCTGGACGGAAAGGCCTTCGTGGGGGATCAGCTCGCCGCGGAAGCCATCCTCATGTGCAAGATGGTGGACCGGGAATGAGCGGTGTGGATCCGCGGGCCGTCGTCTCGCCGCGTGCCCGCCTGGGGCAGGGCGTTTGCGTTGGGCCTTATGCGCTCATCGGAGACGACGTGGAACTGGGCGACGGCTGCGTCGTCCACGGCCATGCGGCTCTCGAAGGACCATCCCGCTTCGGCCGCGAGAACCACTTCTATCCGTTTTGCAGCGTCGGCTCTGCCCCGCAGGACCGCAAATATCGCGGTGAGCCCACCCGGCTCGAAGTGGGCGACCGTAACGTCTTCCGCGAGTACGTCACCGTCAACCGCGGCTCGACGGGCGGCGGCGGCGTCACCCGCGTCGGCAGCGATAATCTCATCCTGGCCTATTCCCATATCGCTCACGATTGTGTGATCGGCTCGCACACGCTGTTTGTCAACGGCGCCACCCTCGCCGGCCATGTGACCGTCGAGGACTTCGCTACCGTGGGCGCGTTCTGTCCCGTGCACCAATTCTGCCGCATCGGGCGTTATGCCTACGTCGCCGCCAGCACCGTCATCACGCAGGACGTCCTGCCCTATTCCAAGACCGTCGCCCCGCGCGAGACGCGCTGCTATGGCGTCAATTCCATCGGCCTCGAGCGCGAAGGGTTCTCCAGCGAACGCATCCAGGCGATTGAAAAGGCCTTCCGCCTGCTCCTGAAATCACGGCTGAATACAACCCAGGCGGTCGAGCGCGTGCGCGCCGAGATTCGCGGCTCCGAAGACGTTGATTTCCTTCTCCAGTTCATCGAGACGGCGGAGCGCGGAATCGTAAAGTAGTCGAGGAGAGAGACGTTTGGCCACCGATGCATCTTCGCAAGCAACTACCGGCCCCGCCGCTCCCGGTGAGTGGGGACTGATCGCCGGAAACGGCCGCTTTCCCTTTCTCGTCCTGGAAGGCGCGCGCAGCCAGGGCATCGAAATGGCCGTCGTGGCCATCCGCGAGGAAGCCTCCCCCGAGCTCGAAGCCGCCGCGAAACGCATCCACTGGGTCAGCCTCGGCGAACTGGGGAAAGCCATCGAAGCGCTCCATTCCGAGCGCGTCACCCGCGCCGTCATGGCCGGCCAGGTGAAGCACGCCAAGCTTTTCAGCGGGATCCGTCCCGATTGGAAGATGGCGCGCCTGCTCATGTCCCTCACCGTGAAAAACACGGACTCGCTCATCGGCGCCGTCGCCCGCGTCCTGGAAGAAGAAGGCATTCAACTCGTGGATTCCACCGCGTTCCTCGACCCGCTCGTCGCGCGCCCCGGCGTGCTCACCAGCCGCGCGCCCACCGAAGACGAGCGCGCCGACCTCGAATATGGCCGCCGAGTCGCCCGCCACATCGCCGCGCTCGACCTCGGACAGACGGTGGTCATTTCCGCGTGCGCCTGCGTCGCCATTGAAGCCATGGAAGGCACGGACGCAACTGTCGAGCGTGCCTCCCGGCTCGCCCCGGGCCGCCGTCTCACCGTCGTCAAGGTCAGCAAGCCAGCTCAGGACATGCGCTTCGACGTTCCCGTGGTGGGATTGCCTACCATCGAAGTCATCGAGCGATGCGGCGCTACCGCGCTGGGCATCGACGCGGGACGCACCCTGCTGTTCGACCGCAACGAACTGCTCGCCGCAGCGGATCGCGCTGGAATCGCCATTGATTCCATCCAGCCGCCGGCCGCGGGGCGCGAGCCGGCTTCCCAGCCAATTCCCGGAGATGCTCGATGAGCGAACGCCGCCCGCGAGTGGCCGTCATTGGCTGCGGCGATTTTGGCCGCCATCACGTTCGCGTCTATCGCGAACTCGGCGCGGAAATCGCCGGCATCTACGACGTGGATCCCGCCCGCAGCTCCCGCATCGCTGCCGAATTTGGAGTGCCCGTGCTCCCCGGTCTCGATAACCTCGCCGGCAGCGTTGACGCCGCCTCGGTCGCCGTTCCCACCGTCAGCCACGCTCAGGTGGGTTGCTCTCTTCTGGCGCAGGGCATTGACGTGCTCGTCGAGAAGCCCATCGCCACATCTCTGGCGGAAGCGGACGAGCTGATCGCCGCAGCCCGCCGCCACGATCGCATCCTCCAGGTCGGCCATGTGGAACGTTTCAATCCCGGCCTCGCCGCCGTCCGGCCCCATGTGGCCCGCCCTCTCTTTTTTGAAGTGCATCGCCTCGGCATCTTTTCGCCACGCAGCCTCGATGTCGACGTAATTTATGATGTGATGATTCACGACCTGGACATCCTGCTGACCCTGGTTCCCGAGCCGGTCGCGGACGTGCGCGCTGTGGGCATCCCCGTGGTCACCAAGCGCGTGGACATCGCCCACGCCCGGCTCGAATTCGCCGGCGGCGCCGTCGCCAATCTCACTGCCAGCCGCGTTTCCACCGAGCGCGTCCGCAAACTCCGCTTCTTCCAGAGCCACGAATACCTCACAGTGGATTTCGCCCGCCGCGACGCCATGCGCATCCGCGTGGCCCCGGGCTCCGCTCCGGATTCGCCCCAGTTCAATTTCGAAAAACTGCCCACCGAGCCGGTCGAGCCGCTCCGCGCCGAACTTTCCGCGTTCCTGGATGCCGTTCGCACACGCCAAACGCCTCTCGTGGACGGCGAGGCCGGCCGCCGCGCCCTCCAGTTGGCCAGCCGCGTCATGGTGGGCATCCTCGAACACCGCGGCCGCGTCCAATTCGACGAACTCATTCCCCAACATCCCCAATGATTCCCCGCCTCCTCGTTCCGGAGAAACTCTCGCCCCCCTCCGCCATCCCAACCGACGGCCGGAAGCGCGCCTGGACCATTCTGGACGACCGCCTGGTCATACCCGCTGAACTCCCGGTAAGGCCGCTGGAGGCCCAAAGCCACATCCCTCTGCACTTCCCGCTCGGCGTGCTCGGCGAGCGCACCCTCATTCCTCGCGATGCGGTCCCCGGAAAGCTCGAACTCCCGGCACCGGGCGATCACCTGCTGCCCACCGATGCGGACGAACGCATGGCGGTTCCGGTGGATGCGCGCCCCACCGGGTTCGTAGCCGAATCTGTCCTGCCCATCGAGGTGCTCGAGCAGGAAGACCTGGTCACTGGCGACGTTTTCTCCACCGGCCAGGTCCAGTTCATGCCCAGGCAGGTGAGCGAGCCGCCCCGCGATTGGAGCTGGGCCGTGCCGGCCAGTTCGTTCCTCTTCCACGTGGTGCTCGTGCTCGCTGTGTTCGGCCTGGCCGTAATCTTTCCCCATCACGAACCCACTCAGGCCGAACTCGAAGCCGCTTCGCGCGAGCTGGGCATCGTCTATCTCCCCAATACCATCTTCAACCAAGCCAAACCGGGGCCCAGGACTCAGGGATCCAGTGATCAGCTTCGCGTCGATCCCGGCATGATAAAAAAGCTCGCGCCGGAGCTCATGCCCGCGCCGGCCCCCGGGCCCATCCTGCCCCCGCAGGTGGTGGCTCCCCATACCCTCGCTCCGGAACTCCCCAACGCCCCGATTCCGCAGCCGAGCGGAAGCCCGGTGCAGCGGTCTCACTCTGTCCCGAGCATCGAAACGCCGAAGCCTGCGCCCGATGCTTCCACTCCCACGATCAAGCTTCCCGACTTCGGGTCTCCGAGTCGCCAAATGGAAGACGCTACGCGCGGTGCATCGAACCGCGGCGGGACCTCCAGCGCCACATTCGGCGGGGCCATGCCCCGCGGCGGCGCGGGCGGCCCCATCGGTGGCGGGGGAGGCGCGGGCGCCGGTTATCTGGGCGGCGCCGTCCAGATGCTCACTCCCGACCAGGGCGTGGATTTTTCCAGCTATCTCAATCAGGTAGTGGCCAGCGTAAAACGCGAGTGGTACACCCTCATGCCCGAATCCGCAAGAATGGGTGACCGCGGGCGCGTCGTCATCGACTTCAAAATCATGCGCGACGGCACCGTCGTGCGCCCCGACCCCCTGCTGCGCCTGACTTCCGGAAAAGATCCCCTGGACAGCGCCGCCCTCGGCTCGATCCGCGGGGCCAGTCCCTTCCCGCCTCTCCCCTCCGCATTCAGCGGGCCCTACATCGAGCTGCGCTTCATTTTCCTCTACAATCTCCCGCTGGACGCAGCGCAGTGAAGCCCACCCGGGCGCAGGTTGTCGGCACGCTCCTTGCCGCCCTGCTCGTCTTCGCCTACCTGGTGGTCCGCTACGCGCGCCTGTTCGAATGAATCAGCCTGCTCCTTTCGTCGTTATCCTCGGCCCTACCGCCTGCGGCAAGTCCGCGCTGGCCATTGAAGTGGCCCGCCGCTGGCAGGGTGAAGTCCTCTGCTGTGATTCCACGCAGCTCTACCGCCACTTCGATATCGGCACCTCCAAAGTGCGCGGCGCCGAACAATGCGGCGTCCCGCACCATTTGATGGACATGCTCGAGCCCGGCGAAGTTTTCACCGCGGGCGATTACCGCCGCGCCGCGCTGGAAGTGCTGGCCGATTTGCGAAGCCGCGCCCGCCTCCCCGTTCTCACCGCCGGAACCGGCCTCTACCTGCGCGCCCTGCTGGAAGGACTGGCGGACGCTCCGGGCCGCTCGGAGGAATTGCGCGAGCGGCTGCGCCGTCGCGCCCGCGCTCGCGGCTCCGAATACCTCCACCGGCTGCTGGCACGGCTCGATCCTGCCTCCGCCGCTCGCATCGCCCCGCGCGATGCTGCCAAACTCATTCGCGCCATCGAGGTCTGCCTCGCCTCCGGAAGGCCCATGAGCGAAGTCCTGCGCCGGCCGCGCCCGCGCCTCGAGGGCTTCCTGCCCCTGAAAATCGGCCTGATGCCGCCTCGATCTGCTCTCTACGCCCGCATCGAGCGCCGCACCCGCGCCATGCTCGCCGCCGGATGGCTGGATGAGGTGCGCTCTCTGCTCGCCCAAGGACTGGACGCCGGCCTGAAGCCGTTCCACTTCATCGGTTACAGCGAACTGCGCGCCCATCTCGCTGGCGTCGTGGACCTGGAGACGGCTGTGCGTGCCATCCAGCAGGCCACGCGCCGTTACGCAAAGCGCCAGATCACCTGGTTCCGGCGCGAGCCCGCTGTCGAGTGGTTTGAGGGTTTTGGCGACGATCCAGCGGTCGCCGAGAGCGCATTTGCTTTGCTCGCCAGCCCTCTGGAGAGACCGAATGAGACCGGCTGACGTCAGGGGCGCATGTTGCCGGATTGTGCGCCTGGCGAGTACCCTCCTCCCTTCGTCCCCCGCCGCGGTATAATAGTTGTGAGCGATTTGAGATTTCTCTCCAGCTTCGAGCAGCCGTTCTCCGTCACCGCGCGCCCCCCGCGCTCCGCTACGAGCCCGGAGACCACGCCGATTCTGGTCGGCCATTTCTCGCCGAACGAATGAAAACGCTGCAACCCGTCGGTGCGAACGAGCGCGTCCTGCTGGTGGGCGTCGGATTGAAGCGCGGCGCGCGCGTCCCCGGCCTAGCCGCTGCGGACTACGAGCGCGAGCGCATCGAGGAGCTCCAGGAGCTGGCCCGCAGCGCGGGCGCGGAAGTGGCCGCCACCGTCGTGCAGATGCGCGAGGATCTCGATCCCGCCACACTCGTCGGCCGCGGTAAACTGGATGAGATTCGCGCCGAGGCCCTCTCCCATCGCGCCGCCGTCGTCATTTTCGACCGCAATCTCACTCCGGGCCAGCAGCGCAACATCGAAAAATCCCTCGATCTCGGTGTTATCGACCGCACCCAATTGATCCTGGATATCTTTGCCCGCCACGCCCGCACCCGCGAAGGCATGCTCCAGGTGGAACTCGCCCAGCTCAACTATCTGCTCCCTCGCCTCTCTGGGCGCGGCGTCGAGCTCTCCCGCCTGGGTGGCGGCATCGGCACCCGCGGTCCCGGCGAGCAGAAATTGGAGACCGACCGCCGCCGCATCCGCGGCCGCATCGCGAAGGTTCGGGCCGAGATCGAACTCGTGCGCCGCCGGCGCCAGGTGCAGCGCAAGGCCCGCCGCGACGTGCCCCTGCCGTCCGTCGCATTGGTGGGCTATACGAACGCCGGCAAATCCACGCTCTTCAATGCGCTCACCAGCGCGGACGTGCTCACCTCGCCCCGCATGTTTGCCACACTCGATCCCACCGTGCGCGCCATCCATCTGCCCTCCGGCCATCGCGCACTCCTTTCCGACACCGTCGGATTCCTCCGCGATCTTCCGCCCGGTTTGATCGCCGCCTTTCGCGCCACTCTCGAGGAAGCCGAGGAAGCCGCGCTCATCCTTCATGTCACCGACGTCTCCAGCCCGCACCACCCCGAACAGGACACCGAGGTGGTCAAAATCCTCTCGGACCTCGGCCTCTCTGACCGCCCGCGCATTCACGTCTTCAACAAGTGCGACAAACTCCCCGCCGAGCTTCTCCCTTCCTACGGCAACGGCTCTGGCGTCCCCGTCTCCGCCCTCCAGGGCACCGGCCTTTCGGAACTGCTGGCGCGGATTGATGCTGCTCTCCCGGCGGAAGGGTTGGTGCGCATGCAGTTCGCGTTGCCTCTCGAGGATGGCCGCACCCTCGCCCTCCTTCATGCCCGCGGTCGCGTGTTTGCTTCCGAGGTTCGCGATTCGTATCTCTGGGTGGATGCGGAGGTCCCGGAATCGCTCGCCGGCCAGTTGAAGCCGGCTTCCTCTCGTCGCGGGCCCGAGAACTCGTGAAATGCGGTCCTACGCCGTGCCCGCCCTCTCCTAGGAGTCTTTCTCTGCTTTCTCGCTGGTGAGATAGGCGCGAGTTCCCCTGCCGGCTTTCCGTGGCTCGCCCCCAGAACCTTTCTCTCCTTCCATTCGTATCCTAGAATGAGGCTGCTCGTTCGCCGGGGGTTGCGATGGCTCGATTCCTTTTGTGGTGCATCCTGTTGGTGCTCTGCTGGCCCGTGGCGCTTCTCGCCTTGGTGCTCTATCCCATCGTCTGGCTCTTTCTTTTGCCCTTTCGCATCGTAGGCATCGCCGTGGAAGGAGCGCTGGCGCTGGTTAAGGGATTGATTTTCCTCCCTGCTCGGGTTTTGGGGGTGCGGCACGCCCCCTGATGCGCTGCCGTTGCAAATCATTGTGGAGAGCAGCCCGTAACCTGCTGAAATCCCGCCAATTCGCGCTGCTTCCGCCTGTGGAAAATTATGTGGAAAAGAGATACCTCGGATCCGCGAGGCTTCCGCCGGAGTTTTGACACTTCCGTAAATTCCCCGGAATCGCCGTCTCTAACTGATTGAAAAAACATTGGTTAGAACCAGCCCGTGCTGCAACTCAGGGCACCCACGGAGTCGTCCCGCCTCGCCACCCGCTTTCCCTATTTTGCACAGATTTACAGCAACTCCGCTTCCCGTCCGGAGGACACCTCCACTCGCGGCCCTGCCCGCTGCTTCAGACTCGTTCGGCGGCATTTTCGCTTACGGAAAGCATCCGCGCGCCGCCCTCGCGGGCAATCGTTGACTCGCACTGCCGGTCGCGTCTATAGTCGAATCGTATCGCGGTTTGCAATGTAAGGGGCGAGCCGCGAAGGCTCCCGCCTGAGAGCAACATGAATGTCCCGAATGCCCTGACGCTGCTGCGGATTTTCTTCGTGCCGCTGCTGGTGGCGGTGCTGCTCGGTCATTCCCCCAACGTGGTCCTCTGGGGGTTTTCCGTTCATTTTGAAGAGTGGGGCGTTCTCATCCTGGCGGTGGCCGCCGCCACGGACTGGCTGGACGGGATGATCGCGCGCCGCCGCGGCGAGATCACCACCCTCGGAATTCTGCTCGATCCCATTGCCGACAAATTGCTCATCACTGCGGCGTTCATCTCGCTGGTGGATATGAGCCTGGTTCCCGCCTGGATGGTGGTCATCATCATCGGCCGGGAATTCACCGTCCTCGGTCTCCGCAACATTGCCTCGGCCGAAGGTCTCACCATTTCTGCCTCGGGTTTGGGCAAGACTAAAATGGCGTTGCAGGTGGTGGCCGCATGCACAGTCATGCTCAGCCGCCGATTTCCCGCTCTTCACATGCTCGGCTACGGCCTGTTGTGGCTCGTGGTTCTCTTCGCCGTGCTCTCCGCCGTCCAATACTTCCTCAAATTCTGGAGCCAGGTGGACGACCGCGTGAAGCAGCGCCGCCTGCGCCTGCGCATCCTCGAACGCCGGAAAAAGTCCCAGGAGGTCGCGCCTCCCCCGGTGCCTCCTTCCTTCGAAAGGCATGAAACCTGACCCTGCTCCCGGATTGATTCCGCCCGGCGAGCGCGCGCGCCTGCTGGCACTGGCACGCTGCACGATTCGCGCCTTCGTGCTGGGGCATGCCCTCCCAAAAGCAGATTCCCGGACGCCAACGCAGCCGCTGCCGCGCCGTGGCGTGTTTGTCAGCCTGCACCTGGCGGGCCGGCTGCGCGGTTGCATCGGCAGGACGGATTCTCCGGACACCCTCGATTCGCTCGTGGCCGCCTGCGCTGTTCTGGCCGCCTCACGCGACCCCCGCTTCCCGCCGGTCCAAGTTCACGAACTCGATGCTCTCCAGATCGAGCTCTCCATTCTGGCTACTGCCGAAGTCCTGCCGGCCGCCGATGTGCTCCGGTGCCTGGAGCCCGGCGTGCACGGAGCCGCTGTTTCTCTGGGCGGCGCTCGCGGGCTGCTTCTGCCACAGGTGGCCTCTCAATATCGGTGGTCGGCGCACCGTTTCCTGGAAGAAACCTGTCGCAAGGCCGGGCTTCCCGCTGAGGCGTGGCGCAACCCGGAAGTTCGCATCGAGCTATTCACCGCCGAGGTTTTTTCCGAATCCGAATATCCGGCGAGCCCTGCCGCAGCAGCGGGTTAGTACTGCGCGTCGCCCCACGCTCCGCCCGTGAGATTGCCTTCGCGGGCCGGCTCCGGACCGCGCACCCGCCCCAGAAACAAAAAGCCCCGGGCCTCGCCCGGGGCTTCCCGTTCCCGAAGGTCAAAAGTCCGGCTATTCCACTTCGACCCAGTCGCCAAGGTAGATCTCACGGAGTTCGTTGAAGATCAGCACGCTCGCCGAGGTCGGCGTGGTGCGCAGCACCACTCCCTCCCCGAGCACCTCGCGAGGTACATCGCCCGGGGACCACCGCACTGGCGTGTGCCCGAACCCGAACACATGGTCCACCATCCCCCCGATCTGGTAGATGGAGTTATTCTGTGCCGCCGAGAGCCGGTAGAAGCGGACATAGTCTCCTGGATTCACTCCCGTCAGGTTTACGTACACCACTTCGCCTCGCTCCTCAGCCATCTGGTAATTTTTTGCCCTGAATACTCGGCCCGTAGCCTTTCCGCTCGGCGGCGCAAACCGGTCCAGATCTTTCAGCGGCCGGAAGGGCGGGACAAGGTAGTTCACCAGCGGTCGGACGTAATCGCCTCGCTCCATGTAGGTGCACGAATAGGAAATCCGCGCAATCGACACCTTCGGTTGCACCACCACTACGCGGATCCGCCCCACGTCGGCCCACTGTGTGCCCATCGCGTTCGCCAGCGAGTGTTCCTGGTCGAACGACCTCACGTGCAGAAAGTCATGTACGGGACGCATCACCGCGAATTCGTCTCCCACCTTCACGCCGTCCCCGGAGCCCTTGCTCACATATACGTACTGCCCCTTCGAATAGATCGTCTGCGGATCCGCCTCCGGCCCGGAGATCACGTACATGTCGTACGGGATTTGTTCGTTCGTAATCATCCCGGCGCAAAAAGTATCCGCCTCCGTGGCGGAGTGGCCCCGTTCCACCGGCTCATTTTGGGCTGCAGCGCCTGCAGCCCACAGGGTCATCAGACACGACAGGGTTAGCGCGATGCGTCGCATGGGACACTCCTTCATTCCGCAGCCCCCGGTCCCGAAGCTTCGGGATGCGGGCGCGAGGGTACTTCCTTGCCAGACCGTAACAAAGCCGAGCGAGGGCGTCAAGCCGCCTCCCGTCGCGGCTTTACACTCTGGATACTGCATAATAGTGGCCCCCGGCGGGCCATCCCGCTGGCCGGGATGGGGTGCCCGCACGGTGTTTCAGGATAATAAAGTCTGCGCCGTCGTCGCTGAGTCCACCGCCCACGACGCTCTCGCTGCGGCCCGCCTGGCACTCCGCCGCACACAGGCCATCGAATTGCGTCTCGACTACCTCGATTCGGAGGACGAATTCGCTGCTCTTCTCCGCGGAATTCAACCCCTGGCCGGCCAGGCCACCCTCATTGCCACCTGCCGCAGGAAAGAAGCCGGCGGCAAATTCGACGGCAGTATTGCCCGCCAGATTTCCCGCCTGGTCCTCGCCGCCGGCTCCGGGTGCGCCTGGTGCGACCTGGAAATCGAGACCCTCGAGCGCCTGAATCCCGCCACTCTCCGCAAAACGCTCGGAGACGTCCGCCTGATTGTCTCCTCCCACGATTTCGTGCGCACCCCCGCTCGCCTGGGAGAGCTCCGTCGCCGCCTGGAATCCGCCGGCGGCGAATTGGTAAAGATCGCGGCGCTCACCCGCAACTATCGCGAGCTCTCCCGGCTGCTCAGCGCTGCCCATCGCCACCCAAACGTTATCCTCGCGCCCATGGGGGAGATCGGCCAGCCCGGCAGGATTCTCGCCCTTCGCGAAGGCAGCCCGCTGGCCTACGCTGCTGTGGCTCGCCCCGTCGCCCCTGGCCAGCTTCCGCTCGAAACCATGCAGTCCGTCTATCGCGTCGAGCGCCACAACCGGCGCACCCAGCTCTACGGCGTCATCGGCAACCCCATCGCCCATTCGCTCTCGCCTCTCATGCACAATGCCGCGTTCGCGCACCGCCACGTCAACGCCGTCTTCGTTCCCTTCCTGGTCCGCGACCTCAATGACTTCGTAAGCTCCATTCGCGCCTTGCGCATCTCCGGACTCAGCGTCACCATTCCGCACAAGCAGTCCATCGTTCGTTTTCTCGACGAATGCGATCCCCTGGCGCTCGAGATTGGCGCCGCAAACACCGTGGTGAGCCGGGCGGGTAAGCTTCACGGCTACAACACCGACCACCTCGGCGTCATGCAATCCCTCGGCCGCAGGATCAAGCTCGAAGGCGCCCGCATTCTCGTCTTTGGCGTGGGGGGCGCCGGCCGCACCGTCGGCCATGCTGCCGCGCGTGCCGGCGCTCAGGTGTTCTTCTGCGCCCGCCGGCCGGAGGCCGCACGCGCCGCCGCCCGCGATTTCGGCGCCGAGGCCGTGGAACGCAAGCAGCTGCGCGAACTCGATTTCGACGCCATCGTCAACGCCACTCCCATCGGCATGATGCCCCGCGAGGACGACTCCCCCCTCGAGGCCGCCGAGCTGCGCTGCGGCCTCGTTTTCGACCTCATCTACCGCCCCATGCGCACCCGCCTGCTCCGCCTCGCCGAGCGTCGCGGCATCGCGACCCTCTCCGGGGTGGACATGTTCGTCGCTCAGGGCGTGGCCCAATGGGAGCTGTGGACCGGCGAGAAAGCCCCGGTGGCCGCCATGCGCGCTGAGGTCACCGCAGCTCTCGCGCGCGAAGAAAGCCGCACTCAGTCCCGGCGGGGACCATCATGATTACGCCGGATTTTGCCGGGTTCCGGAAACTGGCCCGGCGGGGCAATCTGGTGCCCGTCTGCGAAGTTCTTCCAGCCGATCTGCTCACGCCGGTCTCCGCGTTTCTCCGTCTCGCGCCCCCTTCCCGCGCCTCCCATGCCTTTCTGCTCGAAAGCGTCGAGGGCGGAGAGCGCCTCGCGCGTTATTCGTTTCTGGGTCGCGATCCCTTTGAAGTCGTGCGTTGGAGTGCCCGCGGCGCCACTCTCGAAGCCGGCGGCACGGTGGAACGGCACGAAGCAGGCCTCTTCGATCTGCTCCGCCGGCGCCTCGCTCGTTTTCATCCGGTTCGGCTTTCGGGAATGCCTCCGTTTTCCGGAGGCGCCATCGGCTATCTCGCTTACGACGCCGTCCGGCTCGCTGAAAACATCCCCGCCACGCATCCCGACGACGTCGGTGTGGACGACGCCCTCTTCATGCTCTTCGATGGCCTGGTCGCCTTCGATCACGTTCGCCAGGCCGTCTGGATTATTCGCAACGTCTTCACCGAGGGCTCCGGCAGCCTCCGCTCGAAATATGACGACGCGGTCCGCGCCCTCCGCGCCACCCGTGCACGGCTCGAACGGCCGCTCCCACGCGAGCGCCACGGTGCGCGCGGCGCGCCCCTCCGCGTCCACTCCGATTTTCCCCGCGCCCGCTTCCTCCAGGCTGTCCGCCGCGCCAAGCAGTACATTCGCGCCGGCGACGTCTTCCAGGTCGTTCTCAGCCAGCGCTTCACCGCCCGCACCTCCGCCGACCCGCTGGCCATCTACCGCGCCCTGCGTGTTGTCAATCCCTCGCCCTACATGTACTTTCTCCGCCTCGCCGGCCTTTCCGTCGTCGGCAGCTCCCCCGAAATGCTCGTCAAAGTCCAGGGCCGCGATGCCTTCTATCGCCCCATCGCCGGCACCCGCCCCCGCGGACAAAACGAGCAGGACGATCAGCGCCTGGAGCGCGAACTGCTTCAGGACCCCAAGGAGCGCGCCGAGCACATCATGCTCGTGGACCTCGGGCGCAACGACCTCGGCCGCGTCTCCGAATACGGCAGTGTGCGCGTCGAACAGTTAATGTCCGTCGAGCGCTACTCCCACGTTATGCACCTCGTCTCCTCCCTTCGCAGCCGCCTCCGCCCGGACGTCGATTGCTTCGATGCCCTCATGTCCTGTTTCCCCGCCGGCACCCTTTCCGGAGCCCCCAAAGTCCGCGCCATGGAAATCATCGAGGAGCTCGAGCCCACCCGCCGCGGCATCTACGGCGGCTCCGTCCTCTACCTCGATTATTCCGGCAACATGGATTCCTGCATCGCCATCAGAACATTGGTGGCCAAAGGCGGCGCCGCCTACGTCCAGGCCGGCGCCGGCATCGTCGCCGATTCCGTCCCCGAGCGCGAACACGAGGAGTGCGTCAACAAAGCCCGCGCCCTACTTTCGGCTCTGGAGCGCGCCCACGGCGCGCCGGGCACCAGCTAGCAGAAGGCTGTCAAATGGAAGGGCGGGGTTTTACCTGTCCCGAGAGAATTCGAGGGAACCCCGCCATAGGGTCAGCCGAAGTTACGGGGCTTTAGCCCCTGAAGCCAATTGCCTTTCTTTTTGGTGCAGTATGATGAGATAGCTCTGAGCCGCCGGCCAATGCTCCTCCTCATCGACAACTACGACTCCTTCACCTACAACCTGGCCCAGCTCCTCGGCCAAATGGGACAGGAACTCCTCGTGCGCCGCAATGACCGCATCACTCTCGACGAAATCGCCGCTCTCCGTCCCGAGCGCATCGTCATCTCCCCCGGGCCCTGCACGCCGCGCGAAGCAGGCATCAGCGAGGACGTAATCCGCCGCTTCGCTGCGGAACTCCCCATCCTGGGCGTTTGTCTCGGACATCAGGCTATTGGCGAAGCCTTTGGAGGCCGCGTGGTCCGCGCGCCGCGCCTCATGCACGGCAAGACCAGCGAGATCCACCACGATGGCAAGACGCTCTTTCGCGGCCTGCCGCGCCCGTTCACCGCCACCCGCTACCACTCCCTCATCGTCGAGCGCCGCTCGCTGCCCCGCTGCCTCGCCATTTCCGCCGAAACCGACGACGGCGTCATCATGGGCCTCCGCCACCGCAAATATCGCGTCGAAGGCGTCCAGTTCCACCCCGAATCCGTCCTCACCTCTTCCGGCGTCACACTCCTCGAAAACTTCCTCCGCCTCTAAGGTTCAGAGAAGCCCGAAGGCCTCTCGCCTTTCTCGCCACCACCCCCGCGATTGACTTCCCACAACCGCCGGCGTAAAGTCCAAAAGACAGCGACAGGAACAGTCCTATGAAAATCGTCATTCGCATCGTCAGCGCGCCCGCCCTCCTGTAATCAGGCGGAGCCCCGCCACGCCATCGGCGGCCGCCTTCCAGGGCGGTCGTTCTACCGTTTACTTCTCGACTGTCACCCAATTCCCCGGACTGCTCGCCTGCGGCGGGCTGGAAAGCGATGGTTGGCCGCCATGCGTACCCCGGCAATTGAAGTCGATAATCTTGTGAAGGTCTACCGTCCCAAGACCGGTAAGGTCTTTCAAGAAAAGACCGGACCCGAAGTGAGGGCCGTTGATGGCCTCAGTTTCTCCGTCGCTTCGGGTGCCATCTTTGGCCTTCTCGGCCCCAACGGCGCGGGCAAGACCACCACGCTCAAAGTCCTCAATACGCTGCTTCGGCCCACCTCCGGCCGCGCCTCCGTGATGGGCCACGACGTCGTGGACCGTTCGCTCGATGTACGCCGCAATATCTCTGTTGTCCTCCAGGAATCGGCGGCGGAGCTGTTTCTCAGCGTCCGCGACAATCTGCTCACCTACGCCCGATTTTTCGGCGTCCCCGCCGCGGAAGCCCGCCGCCGCACCTCCGAAATCCTCGAGCGCTTCCAGATTGCCGGCGAGGCCGGACGTAAGGTGCAGGACCTCAGCGGAGGCTCGCGCCGCCGTGTCCAGGTGGGGAAAATCTTTCTCGTCAAAACTCCCGTGGTTTTCCTCGACGAATTCTCAACCGGCATGGATGCCCTGCTCAAACGCCAGGTGATGGACTGGCTCCGCCAGGAGGCCCGCGCCGGCCGCACCATCATTCTCACCACCCACATCCTCACCGAGGCGGAAGAGCTCTGCGACGACATCCTCATTGTCAACCAGGGCCGCCAGGTTGCCCGGGGGGATCTCCACGCCCTGAAGCTGCTCTCCGAAGGCGTTTACGAAATCGCCATCACCTTCGCCGAGATGCCGCAGGGCATCGATGCCGCCGTGCGCGCTTTGGCCCCGCTGCGGTTCGCAACCAGCCAGAACACCATCGAAGTCGCCTGCAAAGCCAAAGATGGCAACGTCCTCGATGCCGTCGGCGCTCTCGCGCGTCAGGGCCGCGTTCTGCACGTCGAAGTCGGCGGCGCCAGCCTCGAAGACGTCTTTGTCGAGCTCCTTCAGAAAGAGAGTTGTAGCTCAGGTCCCGCCGTTGGCCGGCCGCCTGTGCCGGCCAACGGCTGACCTGAGGCTTCTATCGTCAGGCTGTAACACGACTCGGAATCGGTAGGCCAAAAAGGGAGTTCACCATGTCCGCCATCACCGCAGTGCTCTACCGCGACGCGCGCATTCGCGCCACCAATCTCACCTTTGTCTTCTGGGACCTTTGCTACCCGATGATCAACCTTCTCGTGTTCGGCGTGGGCATTGACGCCGCGCTGGGCGTGAAGTTTGGTACCGGCGGACTGGATTACAACGCCTTTTTCCTCGCCGGCTGTCTAGGCCTGGGCAGCTTCGCCATCCCTTCCAATACCGCCTGGTCCTTCTTCATGGACCGCGACAACGGCATCTTCTACGAGATGCTCACCTATCCTATGACGCGCGCGCAGTACCTGTTCGGCCGCATGCTCTTCACCGTCACCCTCGCGCTCGCCCAGGCCTGCCTCACCCTCGCCGCCGCCTGCTATTTCCTCCACGTCCCGCTGGCCGGAAGCCACGTGTGGCTGCTAGTGGCGATGATTGTGCTGGGCCCTTCGGCCTGGTTCTACGTCTATGCCGCGCTCGCTCTCCGCATCCGGCGCAACGACGCGTTCAACGCTGTCACCTCCATGCTCTACTTCGTGCTGATTTTCCTCAGCTCCATGTTCTATCCCACCGACCCGCTGCCCCGCTGGTTTGCCCGCGCCGCCCTCTCCAATCCCATCACCTGGCAGGTGGACGTGCTCCGCTACGCCACGATCGGTCTCGGCGACCCGCACCGCGTCGCCATCGAAGCGGCCGGCTTCGCAGTCTTCACCCTCATCGCGTCCCTCGTCGCGGTCCGCATCCTCAACCGGCAGGAGTAGCCGCCATATTTTCTACTCCGAGAAATCATCGGCTTTTTGGCCTGCATTCTTGGAGGGCTGGATCGTTGATTCGCCAAGGCCAGTTGGCGTTTGACCCGGAATCCTTGCGCCGGCAGAAGTCCTCCTCGAGGATGAGCTCTTTGCGGGCCATCGCCATTGCCTTCCGCCGGACAGCGATGTGAGGAACATCCAGTCACGCACCTTCGTATTCTACGCTGTGCCCGACGACTCCGTCCCTCGAGCCGGACGCTTGCGATTTGCGACCTGGATAGGCCTCCTCATCGCTCTCTTTGGTCTATTCTTCACGCGCAGCGTATTTCGCATCGTTACCCACGATCCTGGCCCTGCCCTCGTAATTGTTCGAGAAGCGGTGATTTTCGCTTCCGCCGGCTTCCTGCTGGTGCTGGTAGATCGCGGAGAAAAGCTCCCATTCAGTTCGATTGGCCTCGGTACGTCGGTATGGTGGAGATCGATCGCATGGGGTTTGATAACTATGCTTCTTTGCGGAGGCGCCGCTGAGCTTCTCGTGATGGTGACGCCAAAGGTCAGCGCAGCAGCCTCGCCCTACGACCGCCTCCCGCTGTGGGTCTTTGTGGTGATTGTCCTCCGAGCGGGCATTGTGGAGGAATTATTTTATCGCGGCTATGCCATCGAGCGCCTGCGAGCCTTGGGTGCGGGCCGCTTTGCCTCCGCTGCGATCCCTCTCTTGCTCTTTGCATTGGGCCACTTCGCCGGTGCCTGGGTCGACGTCCTCCAGCCGCTGGTGCTGGGAGGCATTCTCACAGCCTTCTACCTTTGGCGGCGCGACCTTGTGGCCAACATCATTGCCCACACCCTCGTGGACCTTGTGGGCACCGGTGTTCTCGTTCGGATAATGAAATCAGTTTGACGTTTGTCCGCCCCTCAGCAAGCTTCTGACTTCTGCTCTCGCTTCAGGGTTCGGGCGTCTCTCACTACGGCCGCGACCGATGATCAGTGCGCTGCCGCAGGCATCTCGAACGGCTCGTCGAAGCTGCCGCCGTAAATGCTCGGCACCTTTGCTCCCATCGGCCGCAGATACGCCGCGAGCTGCCCGCGGTGATGGATCGAGTGGTTGTTGACGAACCCCAGGTAGGCCGCCGCGGGCAGATTGAATACGCCCAGGAACGAAATCGTCTGCGCGAGTTTCTCGCCCGGCAGGGCCTTCACCTTCGCGAGAGCACCGGGAAACTCCTTTTCGTAATACTTCACGATTTCGCTGATGCTGCCGAACTTCCTGTCGTCCTCGGGCGCAAACTCGCCCTTCGCGATCCCATGCAGAAACCAGACGTCCACAGAGGCCAGATGAGCGGCCAGCTCGGCCGCGGTGCGCGCGTGCTCATCGGGGCGATAGGACTTCTTCGCCTCGGGAATGGCAGCCAGCACCTTCTTGGTGATGGTGAATTCGTTTTCCAGGCCTTGTGCGTAGAGTTGCGCGGCAAATTTTGCTTGCTCGGGTGTCATGCGATGGTTCTCCTTTTCCTTTTATTGATTTCCATGGATTACCGGGATACCTGCACCGGCTGGGGCGCCGCACGCAGGGGGCCAAACGGGAAACGCGATTCTAACACGCCCAGTAGCACAGACAATCCTGTCTGTGCGCCGCTCCGCTAACTCGAGTCACGCCACCGGCTGCCGCGTACGCACACCTGCCTCTATCCCTTCGTGTTGATGAACGCGGTCACCTCTTCCAATTTTTTCCGGGCCGCTCCGGAATCAATCGACTCAGCGGCGCGGCGTGCGCCCTCCCGAAAGTCGGCGGCGCAACCCGCGGCCACCAGTGCGGCCGCTGCGTTCACCACCACCACGTCGCGCCGCGCCCCGCGCTCCCCGGCCACTACTGCGTGAATCATCGCCGCATTGTCCGCCGCGTCGCCTCCCGCAATCTCTTCGAGCCGCGCCCGCGCCACTCCGAACTCCTCCGGCGTCACTCGGTAGCTGCTCACTTTCCCGTCTCGCACTTCCGCCACGCGCGTTTCGCCCGAAATCGAAATCTCGTCGAGCCCGTCCGCTCCGTGCACCACAAACGCTCGCTCGGCGCCCAGCGCGGCCAGCGCTCCGGCCACCAGATCTGTCGCATGCTCGCTGAACACTCCCGCCAGTTGCGTGCGCGCTCCGGCGGGATTCGTCAGCGGCCCGAGTAGGTTGAACGCCGTGTGGACCTTTAACTCTTTGCGCGCCCGCATCGCGTGTTTCATCGCGGAGTGCGCCGCCTGCGCGAAGAAAAATCCGATGCCGATCTGCTCCACGGCCTCGCCCATGCGTTCCAGCGGCGTGTCCACGCGCACGCCGAGCGCTTCCAGCACGTCCGCGGAGCCTGCCCGCGAACTGATCGAGTGGTTCCCGTGTTTGGCCACGCGCGCCCCCGCGCCGGCCGCCACGAATGCGGCGCACGTGGAAATGTTGAATGTGCCCTTTCCGTCGCCGCCGGTCCCGCAAGTGTCCACCAGCCGCGGCAGCGCAGCCGCGCGGGCCGCGGAAAACACGGGAGCGGCGTGGCGTCTCATCGCCGTCGCCAGCCCCACCAGCTCTTCGACGGTTTCCCCCTTCACGCGAAGCGCCGCCAGCAGCCCGCCGATCTGCGCGTCGGTCGCCCGGCCGCACAGGATCTCCTCCATCGCCGCGTCCGCTTCGCTGCGCGACAGGTCTCTTCCACACGTCACGATTTCCAGGGCGTCGAGGATCACAGAGGTTCGGCGGTCTTGCCGCTGCCGCGCGTTTGCATGTAGACTGGCCCGGCTTCGGGAATCCGCAATTCTAGCATCTAGGGAAGCGTCATGAAGATTCATGAATATCAGGCTAAAGCCATCCTCGCCCGCTACGGCGTCCCCACGCCGCATGGCGAAGTCGCATTCACCAAGGAAGAAGCCCGCGCCGTCGCCGATCGCCTGCGCAGGCCCGTCATGGTCGTCAAGGCGCAGATCCACGCCGGAGGCCGCGGCAAGGGCGGCGGCGTCAAGCTGGCCCGCTCGGTGGATCAGGTCGCCGAACTCGCCGGCCAAATCCTCGGCATGAAGCTGGTTACGCACCAGACCGGGCCCGAAGGGCGCATCGTCAAGCGCCTGCTCATTGAAGAAGGGCTGGACATCAAGCGCGAACTCTACCTGAGCGTTCTGCTCGACCGCGCCGCGGCCCTGCCCCTCTTCATGGCCAGCGCCGCGGGTGGCATGGAAATCGAGGAAGTGGCGAAGGAAAAACCGGAAGCCATCCTCCGCGAGCACGTGAATCCCGGCCTCGGGCTGCAAGGCTACCAGGCACGCAAGCTGGCCTTCGGCCTGGGGCTCTCCGCGGAAAGCGTCAAGCTCGCCGAGCCGTTTTTCCAGGCGCTCTACCGCGCCTACGTCGAGACCGACGCGTCGCTCGTGGAAATCAATCCCTGCATCGTCACCGGCGACGGCAAGCTCGTCGCGCTCGACGCCAAAATGACCTTCGACGACAATGCTCTCTACCGGCACAAAGAAATCCGTGAACTGCGCGACCTCGACGAAGAAGACCCGCTGGAAATCGCCGCCTCCAAGTACGGCCTGAACTACATCAAGCTCGACGGCACCGTCGGCTGCATGGTGAACGGCGCCGGCCTGGCCATGGCCACCATGGATATCATCAAGCTCTCCGGCGGCGCCCCCGCCAACTTCCTGGACGTCGGCGGCGGCGCCAACGCCGAGCAGATCAGGAACGCCTTCAAGATCCTGATCAGCGACACGAGCGTGCGCGCCGTATTCATCAACATTTTCGGCGGCATCCTGCGCTGCGACGTCCTCGCCACCGGTGTGGTGGACGCCGCGCGCGAGCTGCAACTGAAAATTCCCGTCGTCATCCGCATGGAGGGCACCAACGTCGAGCAGGGCAAGGAAATCATTCAGAAATCCGGCCTCGGGTTTGCCGTGGCCGAAGGAATGAAGGATGGCGCCGAGAAAGCCGTGCGCGCCGCGGGCGGTGCGCGATGAGCGTTTTGGTGAATGAAAAATCGCGCGTCCTCGTCCAGGGCCTCACCGGCCGCGAAGGAAGTTTTCACGCCTCGCAGATGATCGAATACGGAACGAATGTCGTCGGCGGCGTCACTCCCGGCAAAGGCGGCACGCAGCATCTGGACCGGCCCGTATTCAACACCGTGGCCGACGCAGTCAAAGCCACCGGGGCCGACGTCTCACTCATTTTTGTTCCCCCGCCTTTTGCCGCCGACGCGATCCTGGAAGCCGCCGACGCCGGCATGCCCCTCGTCGTGTGCATCACCGAGGGCATTCCGGCAGTGGACATGACGCGCGTGTGGAACGTGATTCGCGGCGGCCGCACTCGCCTCATCGGCCCAAACTGTCCCGGCATCATCTCCCCCGGCAAATGTAAAATCGGCATCATGCCCGCCCGCATCCACAAGCAGGGCAACATCGGCCTGGTGAGCCGCAGCGGCACGCTCACCTACGAAGCCGTCGGCCAGTTGACCGCTCTCGGGCTGGGGCAATCCACGGCGATCGGCATCGGCGGCGATCCTATCATCGGCACGACCTTCCTCGACGCCATCCAACTCTTCAATGCCGATCCGGAGACGCACGCCATCGTGATGATCGGCGAAATCGGTGGCAACGCGGAGGAGACCGCCGCTGCCTACATCAAACAGCACGTGAAAAAACCAGTCGTAGGCTTCGTCGCCGGACAAACCGCTCCGCCCGGTCGCCGCATGGGCCATGCCGGCGCCATCATCAGCGGCGGCCAGGGAACTGCAAAAGATAAATACGCGGCCATGTCCGCCGCGGGCATCACCACAGTCCAGAGCCCCGCGGAGATTGGCGCAACGCTGGCGAAAAGACTCAAATAATTCACGCACGGAGATGAGGAGGTAGGTCCATATTTCATGGCTATCGAACGAACATTCGCAATCATCAAGCCCGACGCCGTCGGCCGCGGGCTCACCGGTGAGATTTTGGCGCGCATTCACAAGGCGGGGTTCTCGATTGTGGCTGTCAAGTCGCTGCGCATGAGCAAAGGTGAAGCCGAAGGATTCTACGCCGTGCATCGTGCGCGGCCATTTTTTGCGGAGCTGACCGCGTTCATGAGTTCGGGAAAGTCCGTGGTCATGGTGCTCGAAGCCGAAAACGCCATCGCCAGATGGCGTGACACCATGGGCGCCACCGACCCCGCGAAAGCCGCGCCCGGCACCATCCGCCGCGACCTCGGCACCAGCATCCAGAACAACTGCACGCACGGCTCGGACGCTCCCGAAACTGCGGCGTTCGAGATCGGCTACTTCTTCAGCGGCCACGAATTAGTCTAACCACTCTGCACCACGTCCAGTGCGTGCAGCGCGAAGCCCTTTGAGTGCGAGAGGACGCGGGGTTTAGCGGCCTCTCGCCTTTTCCTCGCCGACACCCAAAATCTCTCTCCAACTCGCAGGGCATCCTCTCCTCTCCTCTCCTCTCCTCTCCTCTCCCATCCCCGCTCACGCTTGCAACCTTCGGCCGTCTCCAAGCACCAAATACTGCAATGGATCCCCTCCGCGAATCCGGGAAGCTGCTCATCGGCATCGGGCTGCTGCTTGTGGTGGTGGGCGCGGTGCTCTTCGCCGGCTCGAAGCTGCCGTTCCGTCTCGGCCGGCTCCCAGGCGACATCCTGGTGCACGGCAAGAGCTCCACCTTTTATTTCCCCATCGTCACCTGTCTGGTGCTGAGTCTGGTGCTCACGCTTCTTTCGTGGCTCTTCTCGAGCTTCCGGCGGTAAACTCCTTTTGTCACTTAGGATCGGCACGCGGCCCTTACCGAGCCGACCAATTCCATGACGCAGTTCACCCTGAATCTCGTCCCCGAGCGAAAGGTCTGGACGGTCAGCCAGCTCACCGCGCGCATCCGCGACCTGCTCGAAGCCGAATTCGACGACATCTGGATCGCGGGTGAAATCTCGAACACGCGTGCCTCCCAGGCCGGGCACATCTACTTCACGCTGAAGGACGAGAAAGCCCAGATCCGCTGCGCCTGCTTTCGCGACAAGCTGCGCGGCATCAAATTCCGCCCCGAAGACGGCCTGAACGTCACCCTGCGCGGCTCGGTGAGCGTCTATGAGGCGCGCGGCGAGTATCAGGTCTATGTCACTCAGATCGAGCCCATCGGCCTCGGCGCGCTCCAGCTCGCCTTCGAGCAGATGAAGGCCCGCCTCGAGGCGGAGGGCCTGTTCGACCCGGCGCGCAAGAAACCTCTGCCGCTTCTCCCGCGCCGCATCGGGTTGGTCACTTCGCCCACCGGCGCGGCCGTCCGCGACGTTCTGCGCATCCTCAAGCGCCGCTTCCCAAACGTGTACGTGCTGCTCTATCCCGTGCGCGTGCAGGGCGACGAGGCCCCCGGCGAAATTGCCGCCGCGCTCGAATATTTCGGCAAGCGCCAGGCTGCGGATGTTTTGCTACTGGTCCGCGGCGGCGGCTCGCTCGAAGACCTGTGGGCGTTCAACGAGGAGCAGGTGGCCCGGGCCATCGCCACGTGCCCCATTCCGGTCATCACGGGCATCGGCCACGAAACGGATTTCACCATCGCCGATTTTGTGGCCGACGTCCGCGCCTCCACTCCCTCGAACGCCGCGGAAATCGTCGTGCGCACCCGCGACGAATTCCTGCGCCACATCGAGCAGCTCGCCCGCTCGCTCGCGCAGCACGTGCGCCTGGTGTTGCTTGCCCGCCGCGCCCGCCTCCACGAGCTGGAAGCGCATCGCGGTTTCCGCCGGCTCGACTACCTGCTGCGGCAGCACCGCCAGCGCGCCGACGAACTCACCGCGCGCCTCGGTGAATCGCTGCGCAGGCGCCTCGAGCATTCGCGGCGCCGCATGGAGGTGGCCCAGGCGCACGTGCGCTCATTCGACTTCCGGCCGCGCATCGCCGCGCTCGAGTTCCGCCTGGCGCGCCGCCGGCAGGACGTGGGCATCCGCATCGAGCGCCTGCTGCGCGCCCGTGCCGAGCGCGTCGCGCGCCTCGGCACCCAGCTCGAGGAGCGCAGCCCGCTCCGGGTTCTCGAGCGCGGCTATGCGGTTGTGTACGATCGACTGGGAAACCCGCTGCGGAACTCAGATGCTGTTTCTGTCGGCGATGAGATTGCTGTCCAACTTCACCGTGGGAGATTGACTGCGGATGTGAAGAACAAATCGTAGCGGGCGGAAACCGTCACTCCTCCTCTCCTCCCGTCACCTTCAGCACCGCCAGGAACGCCTCCTGCGGAATATCCACCCTTCCCACGCGTTTCATCCGCCTTTTTCCTTCCTTCTGTTTCTCCAGCAGTTTCCGTTTGCGCGTGATGTCGCCGCCGTAGCATTTGGCCAGCACGTTTTTCCGCATCGGGCTGATTGTCTCTCGCGCGATCACCCGGCTGCCGATGGCCGCCTGGATGGGCACCTCGAACATCTGCCGCGGGATCAATTTCCGCAGCCGGGTCACCAGTTCGCGCCCCCGGTCGTATGCCAGATCCTTGTGGCAGATCATGGAGAGGGCGTCCACCACCTCCCCTCCCACCAGCACGTCCAGTTTCACCAGATCGGACTCGCGGTACCCCGAAAGATGATAGTCGAGCGAAGCGTAGCCGCGGGACGCGCCCTTCAGCCGGTCGTAGAAGTCCAGCACGATTTCGTTCAGCGGCAACTCGTAGGTCAACATCACCCGCGTCGGCGTGATGTACTCGAAGTTCTTCTGCGTCCCGCGTTTTTCCTCGCACAGCTTCAGCAGCGCCCCGACGGATTCCTCCGACGTGATGATCATCGCCGTGATGAACGGCTCCTCGATGGCGGCGATGGCGCTCGGCGGTGGAAATTTTGTCGGATTGTCCACTTCCAGCCATTCGCCCGTCACCGTCCGGATGCGGTAGCGCACGCTCGGCGCTGTGGTGATCAGGTTGATGTTGTACTCGCGCTCCAGCCGCTCCTGCACGATTTCCATGTGCAGCAGGCCCAGGAAGCCGCAGCGGAACCCGAACCCCAGCGCCACCGAATTTTCCGGCTCGTAGAAAAACGCCGCATCGTTCAGCCGAAGTTTTCCCAGCGCGTCGCGCAGCAGCTCGTAATCGCTCGCATTCACCGGGAAAAGCCCGGCAAACACCATCGGCTTGATGGCCTGGAATCCAGGCAGCGCCAGGGCCGGCCGTCCCGCTTCGATCACCGTATCGCCCACCGGCGCGTCGGCTACGTCCTTGATGTTCGCCACCAGGAAACCCACGTCTCCGGCTGCCAGTTCGTCCACGGCCAGCGGCTTCGGCGTGTACACGCCGATGCTTTCCACTTCAAATTCCTGGTCCGTTGAGCAGATGCGGATTTTCGTCTTCGGCGCCATCCGTCCAGCCTTCACCCGCACCTGGATGACTACGCCGCGGTAGGGATCGAACCACGAGTCGAAGATGAGCGCCTGCAGCGGCTCCTCCGCCGACCCGGCAGGCGGCGGGATGCGAGATACGATTGCCTCTAAAACCTCTTCCACTCCGAGCCCGCTTTTCGCGCTGATCAGCAGCGCGTCCTGCGCCGGGATGGCCAGCACGTTTTCGATTTGTTCTTTCACGCGGTCGGGCTGCGACGCCGGCAGGTCCACCTTGTTGATCACCGGAACGATGGCCAGATTATTCCCTGCGGCGAGAAACGCGTTGGCCACCGTCTGCGCTTCCACTCCCTGGCTCGCGTCCACCACCAGCAGCGCGCCCTCGCAGGCGGAAAGCGCTCGCGAGACTTCGTAGGAGAAGTCCACGTGGCCGGGTGTGTCGATCAGGTGCAGCCGGTAGGTTTGCCCGTCGCGCGCCGTGTATTGCAGCCGGATGCTTTTGGCTTTGATGGTGATCCCGCGTTCACGTTCCAGGTCCATCGAGTCCAGCACCTGCGCGCTCATCTCGCGCTGGCTCAGCGACCCGGTCAGCTCCAGCAAACGGTCGGCCAGCGTGGATTTTCCGTGGTCGATATGCGCGATGATGGAGAAGTTCCGGATGAGCTGCGGGTCCATGGGAGCGAGGCGTCGTAACGCCTAGCAGTTCAGTTTGACATAGTTCCGGTGAGGCCAAAAGGCAGTGACGAGTGGCTGGTCCCGATGGAATCGGGATCTCCGCCCCGCCGCAGGGCTCCGATGGCGAGTGGGGAGGGAGATGGGTGGGCCCCTCGACTCCGCTCGGGACGCAAAAGGCGCGGGGCGGTCAAAGTGGACGCATTAAAAGCAGGTGTGCCCCCGGGGCAACAGGGTTTAAAACGACGCGGGCCGGGAGGTAAGGGGTAGAGGCTGATAGAGGCAGTGGTCAGTGGCGAGTGGTCAGTGGCCAGCGGGATGGGAGAGAGGGAGAGAGGGAGCAAGGGATAGACGGCGGGGATGGG
Source organism: uncultured Acidobacteriaceae bacterium (assembly GCA_963773835.1). Classification (GTDB taxonomy): domain Bacteria; phylum Acidobacteriota; class Terriglobia; order Acidiferrales; family UBA7541; genus JOPF136. The sequence goes on along the minus strand of CAVZCQ010000002.1, from coordinate 77,003 downwards.
TGGGCCCCTCGACTCCGCCCGGGACGCAAACGGCGCGCATCCTGGTCGGATGAGAGCTCTGGCCGTTGCTTCGTCAGGGTCAGCATGCTATCTCTTGCGTTTCTCCATATATGTAGGTATGATGCTCCACGGATGGAGGTTTCATGGTAATTGCCCCACAGCCTCTCGCGGGCTTTTCTACACAATCCGCTCCGGACCTGTCGGACAAACGAGTGCAGGAGCGGCTCAGCCGTGCTGCGGTTCCTGCCTTCTTCAAACTCGCCAAGGAATGGGGATTGCGAGACAAGGCCGCTCGGCAGCTCTTGGGTGGGGTGTCCAATGGCGTCTTTTACCAGCTCAAGCGCGGGCAGAAGAAAATCCTCGACCAAGACAAACTCACAAGGATTTCTCTGCTCGTGGGGATCTTCAAGGCGCTGAACATCCTCTACAGTGGCAAGCTGGCGGACTCGTGGGTGAGCCTGCCGAACTCGAACCCGATGTTTGAGGGAGAGAAGCCCCTGAATTACATGATCAAGGGCGGAGTGCCCGCACTCGTCCGTGTCCGGCAGTTGCTCGATGCCCGCCGAGGGGGCCGGTGACGCCCAAAATTTCCGCACTACGGCAGGACGACACCCATCGTCTCCTTCCCTCGCGCCAAACCGACGAAAGCGTTCTGAGCAGGCTCGCCGAGGATGAAAAGGAACTCCAGGAACTGTTTGAGCTCGACGGAGCCACGAACGACCGATTGCTCGGAGAGGCCAACCTTCTTCCGGGCATCAGCGTCCACGAACTGCTGTTTGGTGTCGCGTATGCGCAGATCGTGAATGCAGCTTTCACCCACGCCCAACCTGCGGGCAGCCGGTTCAACAGCCCCGACCGAGGCGCGTGGTATGCGGCGTTCGAACTCGAAACGGCTGAGGCCGAGATCGCCTTCCACAAGGCACAGGAATTGATCGAGGTGGATTGGGCGGAGCCCGAGACATTCACTTTTCATGACTACCTGGCGGATTTTCGGGCCGACTTCCATGACATCCGCGGGGACGCCAACTATTCGGACTGCCTCAATCCGAATAGTTACGGGAGTTCACAGAATCTTGCAAAGGCACTGCTTGCGTCCGGATCCGCAGGGATCATTTACCTGAGCGTTCGGCGCTCCCACGGCACGTGCCTGGTGTGCTTCCGGCCGGCCCTGGTCACCAATGTTCGCCAAGGCCGAACTGTGAAACTCGCCTTCCACGATCCTGGACAGCCGCCCGTCATCAGCCACTGATTCACTGTTCGTCTCTCCACCCAGCGGTTCTAAAGCATATTGGTTCTATGAAGTCGGGAACGGGCTTCTGATGGCCTACCGCCGCAAGCGGATATCCGGGGAGCAAATTGACGGGTTCCTGGCGATGCTAAGAGCACTTCCCATCGACAGTGCACAACAGACTGAGTCTGAAATCCTCGAACTGCCCGCGCTCGCAGGATCCCACGGCTTGACGAATTACGATGCGGCTTACCTCGCGGTCGGCGTGCGCTCCCGTTTGCCGCTGGCGACGAACGACGCGAACCTCCGCAGGGCAGCCGTTTCCGCCGGGGTCGAGCTCGTCGCTGTCTGAGACTGCTTGCGGGAGGCCGCACAGTGTCAGGTCAATTACAGCATGGCGAGCTTTGAGAAGGCCGATTTCGCCGCGGAACTAGCGACGCTGGAAGCCAGCTTGGCAGAACTGGGCGAAACCCTGCAATCTGTATATGACGAGGCTTACAACGCACGTATGGAGGAGGCGTTGCGAGAAGCTGGCATCCCGCTCTTCCGAGTTGAAATCGAGCCGGAGGACCGCTCGATCCACTGACTTGGCACCGAGCTAGCTTCCGAGTGCTTCGCCATCCGCCCGGAATCATGATTGGCACCTAAGCCCACGCATCAAATTCCACCGAGCCTCACGCTCGAAACCACGAAGTTCTGTTTTTCGCAATCGAACCGGAATTCAACATCGCTCCAATCTGACACTGCAAGCATCAACCTCCCTTTCTTATAGCTCACCCAGGAGGTGGACACTTGGATTTTCAATCGTCCGCGACCGGCCTGTATGGGACGAACTCGAAGAATGGCGAATTCCTTCCGAAGTTTCTGGTAGCGAGCGATCTGCGATTCTGTATCCAGGTACTCGACACGATGCCCCTCAAATTGCACTGGCAGGTGATCCGTGATCTCCGGGTCCTTTTCAACCGGCATGCGGTGGTAGTCCGTACGCACCTGGCTGCCTCCATCACGGTCATCGATCTCGCCCCAGGATTTCTCCATTTCTGCAAGGCTGACGGACAGTGCCACTGCGTACAGATTCTCCGCCTCCACAGATGTCCCGCAACCCTCGCAGGTGTAATTAACAGCCATTTCCGGCGGAGACGCCAATACTTTCACTACAGCAGGTAATTCCAGAAATTCCACATCCGTACCGCCGGTAATGAGCTTGTAGCGAAAGGTGACGTGAAAGGTGTCTGGGGTGTGGGCGGCAAATTTCCACGTACGAACATTTTCCTCGGCCACTTTTCGGAGCAAGGGCGGACCAGTTTCAGCGTTGGCGTCTTTCACCGACTCTCCGTCGGTCGTGATCCTGACACGTACTTCTCCCTCGATGCGAGCTTGGCGCGCGAGCGGTGGATAGAGTGGTACGGAGTGCTGAACCACGCTGGGCAAGATTTTAGGAGAATCTTGCGCCATTACCTTGGAGACGACCGCCAGCACTAAGGCGAGCTGCGCAGTAAGCGTCAAAACCAGGAGCAACCGGATTCTCATGGCCTTCCCCTCCTGCCGACCATTCTACGGCTGTGCGTTATTGTACAAATTCAACCACCCAGTTTCGCTAGTTCTGACGAGACCTCCGGGCGCTCGCGCCTCACCTCCCGTTGTGTTCGGCATCGCTTTCCGACCTTTGAATATTTTGAAACAGGATCCTGCCCCTAGCGCCTGAAGCACGGGACACTCCAATGCACGTCGCACGGGAGGAGGCTGGATTCCAGAAGTATGGTCGTCAATTCGGAGATTGACCCACGATCCACAGAGTTAACCCTTTTGATTTCTGGATAGGTCCATTTCCGTTCCTCTTTAGAGCTCCTCCATGATAGGGGGGCCTGACCTCAACAAAAGAACTCCGCCAAACGCCTTCAGGCCCGCTCGATCCACTGAGAATGTAGCGCGGCAACGACCAGGCCAGACATCAGCCGCCCCCCTAATTGGAGTGGATCGACGGAATGCGCTCGTCCTGTACATGGGACGAGGCTTTATCGAGTGAAGCGGTAGTTCTTGGCCAGAATTTCAGCCGTCCCGCCGAAAAAGGCGATTTTGAACAAGACGTAGTCGCGAGTCGATTTGAGCTTTGCCCTGATTGGATGGTTTGGCCGAAGTGGCGGCATGTACTTGGTTCTCCAGTGACGCCGTTGAGCCGCCACGAATTTGGTGATCCGTCGGGCATCGGTTTCGGCCGCAGCGCTAGAGGTTCCACACCACCATTGGTTGGCTAGAACGTCAAAATCCATGACGAAACGAAAATTGGCACAGCTTCGAAACGATACGACTTTGATCCTTCCTGTCGAGTCATCCTGGAACTGAAAATCAATTCTCGTCAAATTCTTGTGATTGCGAGGCGGATGAACCCTCACGGATGTAAGCGCATCATCGTGAAGGTCCAGTTTGTTGAATCCATCGGCCACAGTGCTCTTTCTTCTTTTGTTCATTAGCCTGATCCGCCCAGCGGCTACAGGTCCTCTCACTTGATTTCTGAACCGAGTGTAATTAATGCGCTCACGATTGAGGCGTCACTTTTTGATGATCTGAAGAGTACGCGAATAAGGCGCGCCCCGCTAGAAAGGACTGTGTTAATTCGCCCAAGCATTGCGGCAGTTTCTCTTACCCTCCACGTTTTTGACAATCCGGAGAACTCGCCTTAGGGTGCGCACGGCTTCCGCAGTTTCTCTTCTCGAATCCGGACTGGCGGTAGAAGTGGGGAGCCGGAAAGGAGGCTCCAGACATGAATCCCGCCGCGGCGGGATGGGCAAGGCAAGCAGGCCCTTCGTTCCTCAGGCCAGGCGGGCGATCGAAAAAGGCGGCGGGAGTGCGGGGGGACACCCGCCAGGAGGATGGCGGGCAGGGTTGGATGCGCCGGTGCGGGGGAATGCAGTTTGTTGAAGAACGTCCCGACACATCGCTTCGGGGGCGTGCGAGGTCTCCGTGCCTATCGGTTCGACGGTGCTTGTCGGCGCGGGAGACAGGCAAGAATGCCTGTCCCACAGGGCGTGCCCTTCCTTTGCCAGGGTTACGGAGGGCAGGTTCCAGGGCATCAGATTTGTGGAATTTTGTGAAAAATCCCGATATTGGGAAAAGCGGAAAAATGCAGGAAAAGTGGGAGTTCGTGAAAGTCGAATTGGGTTTACATAAGACGGAAATGGCTATGGATATCGGTTTTGGTCGGAGGAAAGCGTGAGGGCTATCTCATTGAAATTGTAGCCATCTGGACTGCGGAGCTTAGCGGCTTCCGGCAAAAAAACGTGCCAGCGGCAGCGGTTCGGATTCGGTCGGGCGAGGGCGAGAGGGTGGGCGGACACCGAAAAAGCTGGCGGGAGGGAGGGTGCGGTAAACGGCGCCCCTACGGGGAGGGTGCGGGCAAGTCCGAGACAGAGGGCACGGGTGTCCCGTGCCCCTACGTGTTGGCGGCACGACCTAAGAAAGACGCCGGCAATCCCGAAGCTTGGGGAGTCGGCGGTGCAAAATTAGAGGCTCAGGCCGCCTGCCGCTTGGATCGCCTGGCCGGTGATCCACGCTGCATCGTCAGAGACGAGGAAGGCGACTACGCTGGCGATGTCGTTGGGAGTTCCCACGCGGCCGAGCGGCGTGCGCGGGATCATCATGTCGCGGAACTGCTCGAAGTCTTTCATGTTGGCGGTGCCCTCTGTCTGTACCGGGCCAGGCAGAACAGAGTTGACTCGAATCTTTCGCGGGCCCAGCTCCGCGCCAAGCGTGCGGGTCATGGAATCCACCGCGGCCTTCGCGGCGCTGTACACGGACGCGGTAGCTGCGTTGGCGATGGAGGCGAGGGAACTGATGTTCACAACGCTTCCGCCGTTTCCGTCAAAGGCATTCGCTGCGGCCTGAGTGGCGAACAGCACACCTTTCACATCCAGATTAAACGTGTGATCGAAATGCTCTTCCGTAACCTCCGCCAGCGGAACGAATTCGTAAGTGCCCGCGTTGTTGACCAGGATATCGAGCTTGCCGAATTCGGCGACCGCGGCGGAGATGAGCTGTTTGGCTTCTTCCCGTTTGCTCACGTCCGCGCGTACCGCCTTTGCCTTTCCGCCTGCCGCCTGGATTTTCTTCACTACGGCTTCGGCCTGCGCCGCGCTCGATGCATAGTTAACGATCACCGAGGCGCCTTCTTTCCCCAGTCGCTCCGCGATGGCGGCGCCGATGCCTTTCGACCCGCCGGTAACCACCGCAACCCTGCCTGTCAGTTTTCCCATGAGCGTCATCTCCCCATGTCGGATTCACTTATCGACAACCCTTTATCCGATGCGGGAGACGGGAGGGGGTTATGAGGAGACCGGAAGAGGAGCGGACAGAGGCCGGCGCGGGACGCGCCAGAAATTGGCGGACAAACGCCCTTCCTGCGTCAGGGCAGGCCGGCGGTAGGGTGGCGCGCAAGACCGAAGGGAAGCCGGCAACCCCTCGACTCCGCTCGGGATCTTGGAGATGCCCTTCGACACGCTCAGGACAAGCCGGCGGAAAAAATGACGGCGGTACAAAATGTGCTGGGGCGAAAAGCACACAGGCTGAAGCCTGTGCTACTTGGAGGGGAAAGAGGTGCGGTATATAGTTAGCGGTTTGGGCGCTGGCGAAAGCGCGCAGCCAAGAGTGGCTGCGCCACTTGCGGCGGAGATTGTGGGATGAGTATCGACCTGGAAAAACTCCTCGCCCGGGCGAAAAAAGGCATCGAGAAAAACAGACTCGATGACGCCATCGAGGCCTACCTGGAAATCCACGGGGCCTATCCGGCGAACCTCGACGCCATGCAGACGCTGGGAGACCTCTACTCCCGGCAGAACAATGCGGAGCGCTCCGCGCATTTCTACGGCCTGCAGTTCGACCGGCTGGTGGAAAACCGCGACCCCACCAAGGCCATGGCGCTCTACAGCCGGTTCCTCAAATCCACCACGCAGCCTCCCGAGCGCGTGGCCCGGTACGCGAACCTGCTCCAAAAGCAGAACCGCTCGATGGAGGCGATCGAACAGTTCGAGAACGCGGCGGAGCTGTATTTGTTCCAGCAGCGCACGGCGGAAGCGCTCACGTGCTGGGAGCGCATCGCCGTGCTCGACCCGGACAATCCCGGGCGGCACTTCCTGATAGGAGAAGTTGCGGAGCGGCTGGGGCAGATGGAGCCGGCGGCGCGGGGCTACTTGCGCGCCGGCCAGCTCAACCTGGGGCTGAACGACGTGGAGTCGGCGCTGTCCATCCTGGAGCGCGCGCACCGCATTCTGCCCAACGACCGCGGGATCGCACTCGTGTATGCCGACGGGCTGCTGCGGAAGGCCCAGGCGCAGCGGGCCGTCGAACTGCTGGAGCCGTTCGCTTCCGGCTCGAGCGACGCGGGCTTGCAACTGCTTATGGGGCGCGCTCAGCTCGAGGCCGGGCAGCTCGACAAAGCCTTTGCCACCTTCGAGGGGCTGGCCCGGCCCGCGGGGCAGCACTACGAGAAGCTGTTCGAAATCGCGCAGCGGCAGCTCGACAAAGGGGAAGAGGCCGCGGCCGTGAAATCGCTCGAGAAAATCCGGGGAATCGCCGCGTCGACAAAGAAAGAGGAAGCCTTCCAGAACGCGTTCGAGAGCCTGCTGGGCGCGCAGCCGAAATCGATCCCGCTGTACGAATACGCCGGGCGGTACTACAACGAAATCAACCGGGAGACGAAATACTTCGCGGTGCTCGTGCAATTGTTCGACCTGTACCTGGAAACCGGAAACGTCCGTGCGGCCTGCGACGCGCTCGACCGGCTGGTGGAGATCGATCCCTACGACAACAACCACGCGGTGCGGCTGGGGCGGCTGGAGGGGAAGGCGGACGAATCGTACGTGAAGAGCTTCCGCGGCCGGCTGACGAAATCGGCGGGCAGTTCGGCACCGGTGGTGACTACGCGCACGCATTTCGGCGAAACGGCGGGGGAAGCGGCGAGCCAGGCGCAGGACCGCAGCGCCACCCAGCGCACCCAGACGCTGGAAGACATGATCGTGCAGACCGAAATTTTCCTGCAGTACTCGCTGGAGGCGAAAGCGAAAGAACGGCTGCAGAAAATCGCGGAACAGTTTCCGGGCGAAGAGGAAAAGAACGAGCGGCTGCGGGCGCTCTACGAGCAGGCAAAGTGGTGGCCGGCGGGCTCGAAGATGCAGCCCAGGGCGGCGGCAGCGACGCAGGCAGGACAGACGAACCCGGCACTGAAGACCGGGACGTTCAACGCGGACACGCTGCGCGACCTGACCAAAATGTCGGAAGTGAACAAAGTGCTTTTCCGGCAGCCCACGCCGAAGGCCATCCTTTCCTCGGGCGCGAACGAGGTGGGGAAGCACCTGCGGGCGTCGCGCTGCATCGCCACCATCGGGCAGCATGGGCAGCCGCCGCAGATGACCGCGGAATATTCGGCCGCCGGGGTGGAAGCGCTGGCCGCACCGAGGCTGGGGAAAGTGATGGCGCTGCTGGCGGACGAGAGGCCGGACGCGCTGGGGGCCATCACGTTCGAGGCGGCCACGAATCCCGAATTCGCGGAGACGGGCCTGCAATCCGTGCTGGCCGTGCAATTGGTGGACAAAGAGAAGCAGGAACTCGGTGGGATGCTGTTTGTAGCCATGGAAGCGCCGCGGCGCTGGAAGCCGAACGAGAGCTACTTCCTGCAGGCCGTGGGCGACCAGATGCTCGTGGCGGTGAACCATGCGCGGCTGCGGACACTGATGCGCACGCTGGCCGTGGCGGATGAAAAGACCGGGCTGCTGAGCGCGAGCTCGTACCAGGACTGCCTGCTGGCGGAGACGGCGCGGGCCAAACAGCAGTCCACGCCGTATTCGCTGTTGGTGCTGCAAGTGGACAAAGCGCGGGAACTGGCGCGGCAGTTCGGCGAGGACAAAGTGGAAGGATACATCGAGAGCCTGTCGCGCGCGCTGCTGACGGGAGTAAGGCAGACGGACATCGCGGTGAAATACGTCGGCTGGGCGGTGGCGCTGGTGATGCCGGACACGAACGGGTCGAATGCGATGGGGCTGGCCGACAAATTGCGGAAGTTGGCAGGAACGGTGAAGGCGCCGTGGAACGGATCGGGAGTGACGCTGAGCGCGGTGGTGGCGGAAGCGACCGTGCAGCCGCAGTACGACAATGAAGATATCGTGACGCACCTGATCAACCGCGTGGATTTTGCGCTGGAAGACGTGCGCAAGGGTGATGGCAACGCCGTGGTGGAATGTCCCTGAGCTGGGTTCGGCAGCGCGCCACGGGCGCCGCGGCCGGCAGGGACCTCGCGCCATCCTCGGGGAGAAAAAGCAATGGCCATTGAAAAGGTAGGCGTGGCGGGCTGCGGCCTGATGGGCTCGGGCATCGCGCAGGTGTGCGCGCAGGCGGGATTTCCCACCGTGGTGCGGGAAGTGAACGACGCGCTGGTGGAAAAAGGCCTGAAGGGAATCGAGAAAAACCTGGACCGCCTGGTGGAGAAGGGAACGCTGAGCGCGGCGGACCGCGACGCGGCGTGCGGGCGGCTGAACGGGACGACGAAAATCGAAGACCTCGCCGGCGCGGACATCGTGATCGAAGCGATCGTCGAGCAGTTGGCGGCAAAGCGCGAATTCTGGCGGGAGCTGGAGCCGCGCTGCGGCAAGCAGACGATTTTTGCGAGCAATACTTCGTCGCTTTCCATCACCGAGATGGCGGTGGGAACGGGGAGGCCGCAGCGGTTCGTGGGTATGCATTTCTTCAATCCCGTACCGGTGATGAAGCTGGTGGAGGTGATCCGCTCCATCGCCACGGACGCCGCGGTGTTCGACGAGGCGCATGCGTTCGCTCTGCGGCTGGGCAAAGTGCCGGTGCGCGCCACGGACCGGCCGGGATTCATCGTCAACCGGCTGCTGGTGCCGTTCCTGCTGGACGCGGTGCGGGCGCTGGAAGAGGGCGTAGGGTCGATCGAGGACATCGACAATTCGATGAAGCTGGGCTGCGGACACCCCATGGGCCCGCTGACGCTGCTCGATTTCGTGGGCCACGACACGACGTACTACATCGCGAATATCATGTTCGAGGAGTTCAAGGAAAAACGGTTTGCGCCGCCGCCGCTGCTGAAGCGCATGGTGCTGGCGGGATGGAACGGGCGGAAATCGGGGCGGGGATTCTACGATTACAGCGATCCGAAGAATCCGAAGCCGGTGAAACTGCTCTAAGACATATCGAGACTCGAGATTCGAGAATCGGCAAAGAGAGCCGGGGGGCCAATGCCATACGAAAACCTGTTGTACGAAGTGCGCGAGGGGATTGCGTGGATTACGCTCAACCGGCCGAAGGTGTTGAACGCGTTGAACCACGCGATACTCACTGAACTGGGTGAGGCGCTCGAGGCGGCGCGGGATGACGACGCCGTGCGCGTGGTGATTGTGACCGGCGCAGGCGAGAAGGCGTTCGTCGCGGGAGCGGACATCAGCGAGATGGCAAAATTGAATCCAATGACGGGGCAGGAAGCCTCGCGATTCGGTCAGAGCGTGTTCCGGAATTTCGAGACGATGGGGAAGCCGTCGATTGCCGCCATCAACGGGTTCTGCCTGGGCGGAGGGTGCGAGCTGGCGCTGGCCTGCTCGATGCGCGTGGCCAGCAAGACGGCGCGCATCGGCCAGCCGGAAGTGAAGCTGGGAATCATGCCGGGCTACGGCGGAACGCAGCGGCTGCCGCGGCTCGTGGGGAAGGGCCTGGCGCACGAAATGATCCTGACGGGGGAAATGATTACGGCCGATGAGGCGCTGCGCATCGGGCTGGTGAACCGGGTGACGGAGCCGGGCGAATTGCTCGCCACGTGCGAGAGCATTGCGAAGAAAATCATCGAGAAAGCCCCGCTCGCCGTCCGCTACTCGATGGAAGCGATTGAACGGGGGATGGAGACGCCGCAGGAAGAAGGGCAGTACACCGAGGCGACGCTCTTCGGGCTGTGCGCCGCTACGGAAGACATGCGGGAGGGGACGAAAGCGTTTCTGGAAAAGCGGCCGGCGCAGTTCAAGGGAAAATAGAGAGGCGAGATTTGGATTTCGGGCCGCTGGGGTTGCATTTCCGGGCGGGCGCGGGGAACATACAACGATGCGACGGGGAAGAGAACGCGAGGATTCGCCGGACGATGCCGCCGGCGTCCGCCAGGATATTGAATGGGCCAAGGACGCGCTCGTCGGACTGGGCGGCTGGGCGGGATTGAAGAGCGGAACGTGGTTCTATGAGTTTGCGCGCTCCACATTCCGCACCTGCTACGCGCGCGCCACGCCGGAATATCTGCAGGAAAAATATCCGGGAGAAGATGCGGAGTTCATCGCCGACCGTCTGATCCGCGTAGCGGCGAAAAACGCGATGCTGCTGGGCAGCGTGACGGGTGCGGCGATTTCTGCGGACGAGCTGGCCGGCCTCGTGACGGCAGGCGAAGGCGGAGTGGGACTGCCGGCGAATATCCTGCTGGGGCTGGCGGCGCTGGGAGCGGAGCTGGTGCTGCTGGTGAAATTCCAGCTCCAGATGGTGGCGGGGCTGGCGCGGCTGTACGGCGTGGAACTGGATCCGGACGATCCGGAGGACGTGCTTACCGTATTCCTGTTTGCGCTGGGAGGTTCGCTGGCGGACCAGGCGGGACGGCTGGGGATGCGCGTGGGAGCGCGCGCTACGCGACAGATGCTGGAACGGCGCATGAGGCGCCAGATGCTGGCGCCGTGGAAGCTGCTGGGCGAGCGCGTGGGCGCCAAGCTGGTGAGCCGGTCGCTCGTGAAATACGCGGTGCCGATGGTGTCGGTGGGAATCGGGGCGGCGTGGAACTATACGACCACGCGCGCGCTGGGACGGCTGGCGCGGCGGCATTTCCAGGAGCGCGCGCGGAGCCAGGGGCGGCTGGCGCTGCGCCGCAGGGAGGCCTGAGCGAGCCAGGGACTCGTCAGGCGGAGCCGAGCCGAGAAAATGCCAACAGTGGGCAAAGAGACGCGGGGCGGACTGCGCGCCGATGGGCTGCGATTCGGGCTGGTGGTTTCGCGGTTCAACAGCTTCATCACGGAGCGGCTGCTGGCGGCAGCGCTGGACGTGCTGCGCGCGGCGGGCGCCGCGGATGGCGCGCTGGAGATCGTGCGCGTGCCCGGGTCGTTTGACATTCCGGTGTCGGCGAAGCAATTGGCGCGAACCGGGCGCGTGGACGCGATTGTGTGCATCGGGTGCATCCTGCGGGGGGAAACGTCGCACTACGATTACGTGTGTTCGGAGAGCGCGCGGGGGATCATGCTGGCACAGATGGATACGGGAGTGCCGATGGTATTTTGCGTGCTGACCTGCGACACGCTGGAGCAGGCCATCGACCGCGCGGGGCTGAAGGGCGGAAATAAAGGCGCGGAGGCGGGGCTCGCGGCCGTGGAGCTGGCGAATCTGGCGCGAAAACTTTCGGCACCGGCCGGTGCATCGGAAAGGAACGCGCGCCGTTCCGGCGCTTCCGCCGCGCGCGGAAAATCCCGGCGCACGCGATGACGCTGCGTCGCAAGGCGCGCGAACTGGCGCTGCAACTTCTCTACCAGTGGGAACTCCGCGGGGAATCACCGGAGAAAGTGGAGGAGGCGTTCTGGCCCGGGGCGCGCGCGGCAGTGAGCACGCGGGAATTTGCGCACCGGCTGTTTGCCGGTGCGGTGGCCGCGGCGCCGCAACTCGACGCGCTCATCGAACGCCACGCGACGAACTGGCGGCTGGACCGGATGAGCGCGGTGGACCGCAACATCCTGCGGCTGGCTGCGTTTGAATTGAAGTTTGCGACGGCGCCGCCGCGGGTGGTGCTGGACGAAGCGGTGGAGCTGGCGAAGAAGTTCTCCGACGACGCGGCGCCGGCGTTCGTGAACGGGGTGTTGGACGCGATGTCGAAAGCAGTGGCCAGTCCCGATCGAATCGGGACGCACACACCGCGTGGCCAGTGAGCAGTGGCCAGGGCAGAAGGACGCAGCTCAGACGTCGATGTGGCCTTCGACGACGAGGACGGCAGTGCCGCTGACGCGAGGCACGAGTTTGGCTCCGGCGCGTTCCACGACGACCTGAATTTCGCTCGTCCGGCCCATTTCCACACCTTGATGGATTTCGAGAGTTTCGCCCAACTGGAGTTTTCCCTGCTGGACCAGATACGCGGCCAGCGATCCGGCTGCGGAGCCGGTAGCGGGATCTTCATAGAGCGACCAGGGAATCATGCCGCGGGCGAAGACCTCGCCGCGGCGGCCGGCGGCAAAACAATAGGCGAGCGTGCCCTGTTCGGCCATCACGTGGGCGAGCGCGTGGATGTCGAGGCGGATGCGCTTCAGCGCAGCGCGGTTCCGCAGGGGAACCATGAGATTGAAGATGCCGGTGGAGACGTACTCGAGCGGAAGTTTGGCGTGCAGGTCAGCGACGCGGAGGCCCAAGGCTTCGGTGAGCGCTTTGGCGGGGACGCGGGCGGGGAAAAAGCGGGCGGGTTTTTGCGTCATGGTGACGCGCACGGGGCGTCCGTTTTCAAAGTGCACGTCCACGGGGAGGAGCCCCGCGCCGACCTCCTGTGTGACGCGCACGGTCCCGTCGTTGTGCGGAACGACCCCCAACATGGCCAGCAGGTACCAGGTGCCGATGACGGGGTGCCCGGCGAGCGGCAGCTCCTTGGTGGTGGTGAAAATGCGCAGGCGGGCGAGCGCGCCATTGTGCGAGGGCCGTTGCACGAACACGGTTTCCGAAAGATTCATTTCGCGGGCGATGGCCTGCATGCGCTCGGTGGGGATGCCGTCGCCGTCGGTGATCACGGCGAGCGGATTGCCGGCGTAGGCTTTGGTCGTGAATACATCGAGGGTGTAGAGGCGGCGTCTCACCGAGCGTGCCATCCCTTCCTGAGCGCGGGCGAAGTGCGGAGAAGTGCCCGGTCACTCGCATGCTGAGTATACGCGAGATGGGGAGTGCGAGATACGGCGGCGCAATAGTTCCGGGGGAGTGGAGAGAGACGGATTGGCTGGAATTGCCGGGTGGAAGGAGAGTTGAACGGCGGAGGCGAGCTGAATCTGCGGACGGGCCCGGGCGCCAAAGGCGAGAGGCGCCCGGGGGACGTCGCCTCTCGCAGTCCAAGGCCTTCGGGCTGGGCGCCCACGATGCTAGAGAGAGCGGACGAAAGCGGAGGAGCGATCGAGAATGTCGCGTGTTGATGGTGCGGAGGCGGTTTCGGCGTAGAGGCGGAGCATGGGTTCGGTGCCGGAGCCGCGGATCATTAGCCAACCCGCTTCGCGCGGGTGCCCGCCCGTGTCGCCGAGATAGAGCTTCACACCATCGAGGTCTTCGCGGTTGCGGATGGGAGAGTCGAGGAAGCGCGAGAGATTCGGATTGCGGAAATATTCGAGCGCCTTTTCCTTCTGGCCGGGTCCGAGAGCCAGGTCCACACGGCCAAAGTGGTGCTCGCCAAATTCGGCGTGGAGCTCGCGGAGGATTTCGCCGAGCGATTTGCGGTGCCAGGCGAGCACCTCGGCGAGCAGGAGGGCGCTGACGGTGGCGTCGCGCTCGGGCAGATGCAGTTTGGTGCCGATGCCGCCGCTTTCTTCGCCGCCGAGCAGGATGTCGCGCTCGAGCATCAGCTCGCAGATGTATTTGAAGCCCACCGGAGTTTCGTGGAGTTTGCGGCCGAATTTGGCGGCGAGCTTGTCGACGAGCTTGGTGACGGAAAAAGTCTTGGCGACATCGCCGGGGATGTTGCGCGTCCCGGCGAGGTGCCACAGAAGGATGGAAAAAATCTGGTGCGGGTTGACGAACGCGCCGCCGGAGTCCATGGCGCCGATGCGGTCGGCGTCGCCGTCCATGGCGAAGCCGGCGTGGAAATGCCCGCTGCGGATGGCCTGGCGCATGGGTTCGATGTGCGGTTCGATCGGTTCCGGGTGCGCGCCGCCGAACAGGGGATCGCGGCGGCCGCGGATTTCCTGGCAGGCGATGCCGTGGCGGTCGAAGAGCGCTTTCAGGAGGCCGGCGCCTGAGCCGTGCATGGAGTCAATCAGGAAGCGGTAGCCTGCGGATTTCAGGCGGTCCCAGTCCACGAGTTTGTCGAGAGTTTCGAGATAGGGCGCGCGGACGTCGAGCGAGTGGATGAGCGCGGGGCGCGGAGGGAGCGCGGGGACGCCATCTCGCATCACCGCGGAAAGTTCCTGCTCGATTTGGGAAACGATGGAAGGGAGCGCGGAACTGCCGTAGGAGGCCTTGTATTTCAGACCATTCCAGTTGGCGGGGTTGTGGCTCGCGGTGATGACGATGCCGCCGGCAGCGCGGCGCTGGCGGACGAGCAGGGAAATGGCTGGCGTGGGGCAGGAATGCTCGGCGAGGAATACGGGAATGCCGGCGAGCGTGAGCGCCTCGGCGGCAGTGCGGGCGAAATGCTCGGAGGCGTAGCGATTGTCGTAGCCAACCAGGACGCCGGCTTCGGGATTCTCGGCGCGAACGACGTAACGGGCGATGGCGTAGGCGACGGTGCGGACGTTTTCGTGGGTGAAGTCGTCGGCGATGATGCCGCGCCAGCCGTCGGTGCCGAAAGAAAGGGTGACTGGTGGCTGGTGACTCGTGACTGGTGAGGAGGGATGGGACGGCATGGGAGAAAGTTAGCAGGATACGGTTGGAAGCCGAAAGGCAAAAGTTGGCGACACCTGGCGTGACCGCGGAGGGACCGTTTCCCTTGGTCGTCTCACGAGAGCCTGGCCCGAAATTCAATCCGGGGAGCTGCGGAGCGTGCCAGCCAATAGGGCACGACATGTCGTGCCCCTACGGCGCGCGGCAAGGTATTCGATTTTAGCGACGCTTGAGAGCATCGAGCGCTTCGAGGGTGCGGGGCCAGTCGGATCCCAATAGCCGGGACAAACCACGATCCGCAAGAACTTTTCCGCCAGTCTGGCATCGAGCACAGTAATTCGTTTCATTGTCCGCGTAGCGGATGCGCTGAATCTTCTCGCCACACCTCGGGCATGGCTCTCCATATCGTCCGTGAACCGCCATGCCCTTGCGAAATGCGGTTACGTTTTCAGGAAATGCGGACTCCGCCTCCGCACGGAGGCGGTCGATCCAGAGCGTGAGGCTATGGCGAGTCGCGGCGAACAGCCGTTCCCACTCGGGCGGCGCCACTTTGTGCGTGAGAGCGACGGGGGACAACTGCGCCGCGTGAAGGATTTCGTCTGAATAGGCGTTGCCGATGCCGCTGACCAGGCGGGGATCGGTTAGCGCCCTCTTGAGCGTGTGATTTTCGGCGGTAAGCGCCTCGCGAAAGGAGTTGAGATCGCTGGCGAAGACGTCGATTCCGCCCGGGTCGACGGAGCGCAGGCCTTCTTCGCCAGGGAAGATATGCAACGATGCGCGGTGCTTTGTGCCTGCTTCGGTGAGCACGAGAGTGCCGCCGGGAAAATCGAAAGCTGCCAAACTCCGGCGGCCGGCCAGCTTTGCCTTGGGCGCTCGCCAGTGCAACCGGCCGGCAATCATCAGGTGAAGCACCAGCCAGAGATCGCCTTCCACTCCCAGGGCGATGCGCTTGCCGATTCGCCGCAGTTCGCGGACAACACGGCCCTCCACACTGGTAATTGGCGGCTGCGCGGTTCGAAGCAGAAAAGGACTCGCGAGCCGAACTCGTTGGAGAGGCTGCGCGACGATGCGTGTTTCGAGGGCAGTGATGTAAGCGGCGATATCCGGCAGTTCCGGCATGCCTATCAGCTTGCAAGCCGCCCGTGCGCATTTGCAACCTGAGTTTGGCGATGGAGGGAGAATGCCGGAGCCCATTTGCCGGTATGGAGACTTGATTGCGGAAGAGGAACCGCTTTGCTACGCTCAGGCTATGACGGAACTGCTCGAAAACGCCCTGCGCAAGGTGGCCGCACTTACCCAGGACGAACAGGACGCAATTGCAGCGCAGATCCTGGAAACGCTGGAGGACGAGGCTGCCTGGCGGGAAAAGTTGTCGCGGAATCCCGAAAAACTGCGGCGTCTGGCCGAGGAAGCTCTGCGCGAAAAGCGGGACGGGGAAACCCGGCCTCTCGATGAGATTTTGTGATCGAGTCGCGTGTCACGCGCTCATTCCTAGCGGCCTTTGCTAGATTGCCTGAGGAAACTCAATCGCAGGCCCGCAGGGCATACAGCCTATTCCGGGTTGAACCAACTCACCCCAGCCTGCGATTCAAGAAGGTCGGAGCGATGGAAAACGTTTACTCAGTGCGCATCGGACTCGGCTACCGCGCGCTCGGCGTGCTTGAAGGCTCGACCGTGACCTGGTTTTGGATTGGCTCACATGCCGAGTACGATCACGTGCTCTGAATCCCAGGGGCTATAGCAGGTCCTTCCGTTTCCGTTCCTCGAGCCATTTAACGACTGTTGCGACGTCCTGGGCGCGGGTGCGCGGGGAGATGAGCAAGGCGTCCGGAGTTTCCACGACGACGAGGTCGTTCACGCCGAGAAGGGCTACCAGTTTCTTCGCGCTCCAGACGTAGTTACCGGCGGAATCTATGGCGCAGAGCGGGCCGGAGGAGATGTTTGCGCCGGGCTGCCCCGTTGCGGCGAGTTCGTAAACGGCGGCCCAGGAGCCGATGTCGCTCCAGCCGATTTCGGCCGGGAGGACGAAGACGTTGCCGCCGCCGGGTTGCTGGGTGGCACGCTCGAGGATGGCGTAGTCCACGGAGATGTTTTCGAGCTTCGGGTAGGCGCGGGCCAGAGCCGAGGCGTAGCGGCGGGTGCCGATGGTTTCCGTGACGCGCGCGAGCGACTCGTGCGTGGCTGGTAGAAATTGGCGCAACGCATCGAGAAAGACGGCGGCGCGCCAGAAAAACATCCCCGCGTTCCAGTAGTAGTTCCCCGAGGCGAGGAATTCGCGCGCGACGGGCTCCTGCGGCTTTTCGGTGAAACGCTTCACGCGGAAGACCGGCGCGCCTGAAGCAGAGTCGGCGGACTCGCCGCGTTCAATGTAGCCGTAGCCGGTTTCGGGGCGCGCGGGAGGGATGCCGAGGACGACGAGATTGGGGCCGCGGGCGGCGACTTCGAGAGCGGCACGAACGACGCTGAGGTAGCGCGGAGCGTCGGCGATGAAATGGTCGGCGGGAAGCACGGCCATGAGCGCGTCCGGGTCCTGGCGGACCAGGTGGAATGCGGCGAGGGCGATTGCGGCGGCGGTATTGCGGCCGGTGGGTTCGGCGAGTACCTGGGAGGAGCGGAGGCGGGGCGCGATTTTGCGCGCGGCGCGGGATTGTTCGGCATTGGTGACGGTCCAGAGGCGCGAATAGGGAAAAACGGGGAGGAGGCGCTCGACGGTTTGCTCGAACATGGTGGAGCTGCCGACGATGTTCAGGAGTTGTTTGGGAGTGCGGAGGCGGCTGCGGGGCCAGAAACGGGTGCCGCGACCGCCGGCGAGGATGACGGCGTGGGGGGAGAGGTCGGGGCGCGTTTTGTTCGAGTGCTTCGGTTTCTTCGGCATCAGGCCAATTCTCTCGCAGTGTTGCGGGAAAGGGCTGAAAAGGACCAAGCATTGGCTTCAGGGGTTAAAACCCCTGTTGCCGTCGGGTCAGCTACGGCGGGGTTGAAACCCCGCCCTTCCAAGGTGGGACGGCGGGCGAGCCAAACATTGGCTTCAGGGGTTAAAACCCCTGGTGCCGGCGTAGCGGTTTCGGCGGGGTTGAAACCCCGCCCTTCCGTCTGGCACGCGATTTTCGGCCCGTTGGAACGCATAGTCATCAGAGATGGATGATGCGCGACCATTCCTCGCTGGGAATGCCGAGATCGGCGAGGCGGCGGCAATAGGCATCGAGATCGGGGACCGAGGTATGAAGCAGCACCGTCGATTCGGCCGGCTCGAGCTGATAGGCGCCAAGGGCGGCGGGCAGGAACCAGAGCTGCATGCGGCTGTAGGGCTGTTTCTGCTGGCCGCTCTCGATGGTGCCGGCGCCGGAGAGGATGACGAGCAGTTCGAAGCTGCCCGGCGAGGTGACGCTGCCGATGCGGCCGTCGAACTGCCAGCGTTCGGTGGCGAAGTAGCGGCAGGCGGCGAGGTAGTGTTGCGTCAGCCCGTGCTGAGAGTGGCAGACGGGTTTCACCTTTTCGCCCAATTGCTCGCCGAAATTGATGACGTCGAGGGCCTGGCGGACGTGGAGGGGGCGCTCGCGGCCGTCGGGCCCTTTCCGGTTGAAGTCGTACACGCGGTAGGTGATGTCGGACTGCTCCATGATTTCGCAGAGCATGATGCCGCCGCCGATGGTGTGGACGGTGCCGGGGGGAACGAAAATGCTGTCGCCTGGTGCGACTGGGATGCGGCCAATGAGGGATTCGAGCGTGGCGTCGTCGATGGCGCGGCGGAAGGACTCCGGGGAGACGCCGGGGCGGAGGTTGAGGAGCAGCTCTGCGCCGGGACGGGCGGCGAGAACGTGCCACATCTCGGTTTTGCCGCGGCCGCCGCGCGCGGATTCGTGCTTCGCAGCGTAGGTATCGTCGGGATGAACCTGGATGGAGGGCTTTTCGCCGGGGAACAGAAATTTTACGAGCAGTGGGATCAGGTGGTCTGCGGCACAGCGCGTTCCTTTCCATTCCGCAGGCATTTGGCGCCAGGCTTCGCCCAGTTCGGCGCCGGCGAGAGGTCCAGAGGCGAGGCGGCAGGACGCGCCGGTGAGCCACATTTCCGCGATGGGCGGATCCTGATTGGTGAGTTCAGGAAACAGAGGGGCGAGGTCGCGCATGCCCCACAACCGGCGGTCGATGGTCGGGTCCAGGCGTGAAGGGAGGGGTTGCATCAGGCTGGCGAGAAGAAATCAGCGAGACGGCGCAATCCCTCTTCAATGCGCTCGATGGAGGTGGCGTAGGAGATGCGCAGGAAGCCGGGGGCGCCGAACCCTTCGCCGGGCACCACAGCCACGTGGGAGGATTCGAGGAGGCGGCGGGCGACCACGGCAGAGTCCAGCCGGCCGTTCGAGGCTGCGCGGCATTCGGCATCGCGCGTACGGCAGGCGGAGACGTTGGGAAACGCGTAGAAGGCGCCCTGGGGTTCGTTGCAGGTGAGCCCGGGAATGGCGCGCAGGCCAGCGAGGACGCGGGTGCGGCGGCGTTCGTATTCGGCGAGCATGGTGGAGACGGAATCCATGGGCCCGCGCACCGCTTCGAGAGCGGCGTGCTGGGCGATGGAAGTTGGGTTGGAGGTGGATTGGCTCTGGAGTTTCACGACGGCCTTGGCGATGGGCTCGGGGGCGAGGACAAAACCGATGCGCCAGCCGGTCATGGCGAAAGTCTTCGAGAGCGAGCCGCAGACGATGACCGTGTTCTTCGCATCGGGCAGGCTAGCGGCGGAAAACGGGCGGCGACCGCCGTAGAGGAAATGGGAGTAGCACTCGTCGGTGAGCAGCCAGACGCCGCGGCGGCGGCACAGGTTCACGATTTTGGCGAACTCGTCTTCAGGCAGGATGGCGCCGGTGGGATTGGAGGGCGAATTGACGATGACCATGCGCGTTTTGGGAGTGAGCGCGGCTTCGACTTCGCGGGCAGCGAGGCAGAAGCCCTGGTGCTGGTGGGTCTGGACGAAGACGGGTTTTCCGCCGGCATATTTCACGATGTCGGGAAAACTGACCCAGCAGGGGACGGGAATGACGACCTCGTCGCCGGAATTGACGAGGACGTTGACGGTGTTGAAGATGGCGTGTTTTCCGCCGACGCTGACCACGCATTCGCTGGACTGATAGGCGGTGCCGAGCTGGGCGGCGTGCCAATCGCAGATGGCCTGGCGAAGCGGCAGGATGCCGCCGGAGGGCGTGTATTTCGTGTAGTTCTGTTCGAGAGCGCGGATGGCGGCGCGTTTGATGTGGTCGGGGGTGGGGAAATCCGGCTCGCCGGGGCCGAAATCCACGACGTCGATGCCGCGGGCTTTGTAGCGCTCGGCCTCGACCATGACGGCGAGGGTGGGCGATTCGGTGATGCGTTCGATTCTCTCGGAGAGCTGCATGGCGTCCTCCCCCGCGTCACGACAAAAGCGAAGAGGGGCGCGGCAAGCAGCGCCCCTACGGGACACAAAGCTAATGCACCTTCGATTTGAGGCGTTCAACAACCAAAGGCGGCACCAATCCCTCAATGGGCCCGCCGAGCTGGGCGACTTCACGCACGAGCCGCGAGCTGAGATAGATGTATTGTTCCGCCGGCATCATGAACACGGTTTCCACATTGGGTTCGAGGCGGCGGTTCATCAGCGCCATCTGGAATTCGTATTCGTAGTCGGAGATGGCACGGATGCCGCGCAGGATGACTTGCGCGTTGCGGCGGCGAACGTAGTCCACCAGAAGGCCGTCGAAGAGGTCCACTTCCACATTGGGCCAATCGCGGGTGACTTCGCGGAGCATTTCCGCACGCTCGCGAGCGGAGAAGAGCGGAGCTTTGTCCAGATTCTGGAGGACGGCAACGACCAGGCGGTCGAAGATTCGGGCGCCGCGGGCGATGAGGTCCAGATGCCCGTTGGTCACGGGATCGAACGACCCCGGATAGATGGCGACAATGCTCTTCATGCACGAAGCAAAGCTTCGCGCCATTCTAACCCAGAATCGAGGGAGCAGGAATGCATTGCGCAGACGGAAGGGCGCCAAACAGAGCCGCGGGCAGGCGGTGCGTCACAATCACCAGATGCGCACGACTGGCTCCGGAAAGGGACGGCCGTTCCGGCCGGGCCTGCTGTTAGCGCTCGCAATCTGTGCCGGTATGGCGGCGGGGCCGGCGATGCGGGCCGCGCAGCTACCGGCCGCGACGCGACCCCGAGCGAGCGCCGCGAGCGCATTTGAACCTCTGGAGCGGTGGAAGGCGGCAGTGGTGGCGGGGGATTGGGGCGCGCTGGCGGCCCTCTATACGTCGCTGCCGGGGAGTTTCGCACAGACACCGCAGGGCCGGACGGCCGACCCGAATGAGGAGCCGGAGTTCTGGGCGGGGCTGCGGGCGCGAGGGCTGGAGAGCTTCAATCCGAAAATCCTGCAGATGAGCACCACGCAACCCGGCGTTACCGTGCTGACGCTGCGGATCGAATTCACGCTGCGGGGAACGAGCGGGCCGCAGAATGTGTTGGTTTCGGGAGCGCAGGTGTGGGTCGAGCAGGGAACGGATTGGCGGATCTACCGCTCGCAGAGGACAGATGTGCTGCTGCGGCAGTCCCTCCGGCTGCCGGAGCCGGCACGGCCGAATCCGCAGCTCTATCCGGACCCCAGCGAGGCCCAGCGGGATGTGGATGCGGCGCTGGCAGCGTCGCGAGCGGACCACAAACGCGTGCTGGTGGTGTTCGGCGGAAACTGGTGCTACGACTGCCACGTGCTGGACGCCGCGTTCCACTCGAAAGCCATCCGGCCGCTGGTGGAGGCGAACTACCACGTGGTGCACGTGAACATCGGGGAGTACAACAGCAACCTGGACATTGCGCAGCGGTGCCAGGTGGTGCTGGATAAGGGCGTGCCGGCGCTGGCAGTGCTGGACGGCAACGGCCATGTCGTCACCAGCCAGAAACAGGGTGAGTTCGAATCTGCGGTGAAGATTGGACCGGCGGATGTGACGCAGTTTTTGGAGCGGTGGAAACCGGGGGCGGGGCGGTAGCGCGGGGAGATAGGCGCGCGGTGCGTTCAGAGGGCGAGAAAGGCCGCGAGGGCGGAAAGACGGAAAGGCGAGAAAGGCGAGAAAGGCGAGAAAGGCGAGAAAGGCGAGAAAGGCGAGAAAGGCGAGAAAGGCGAGAAAGGCGAGAGGCCCTGGACGGCGGGCCTCTCGCACTCAAAGGCCTTCGGGCTGCCCAACTTGTAGGCACCGCACGAGGGGGGCAGAGCAGGAAATATAGGACACCCTCCGGCATTCTTATCAAACTGATAAAAAGGTCGCGCACGAGGGGGGCGAGGCAGGGAATATAGGACCCCGGAGGTCGTATAGTAGCGGGTTCAATTGCAATGGGTTGGGGGAGATTTTCGGAGTTGACAACCTAGGGGCAGCGGACTAGAGTAGATATGCGACCGGAATGGTCGTATAGGCATCGAAATGCTGAAGCTATCGAAGAAGGCGGACTACGGACTGATCGCGCTTAAACACCTGGCCATGCACGATGGCGAGGGAACGGCGAGCGCGTCGGATATCGCGGAGATTTACGGGATTTCCGGGCCGCTGATGGCGAAGGTGTTACAGCGGCTGGCGAGAAAAGGGCTGCTGCGGGCGAGGCATGGGTCAACGGGAGGGTACGAGCTGGCACGGAAACCGTCACAGATTACGGCGCTGGAAGCGATCAGCGCGATTGACGGGCCAGTGGTGATCACGTCGTGCGAGACGAGCCACGGCCTGTGCGACCACTCAGTCCTGTGCACGGTGCGGGAACCGTTGCGGCGGGTGAACGACGGGATTCTGCAAGTGCTGGGGGCAGTGACCATCACGAACCTGGCCGAGGGAACGGGCTCGGCGGGCCTGGTGGAATTGCAGAGTTAGGAGAAAGCAGGTCCCTCAGCCCCACAGAATACGTGGGGCTTCGGGATGACAGGAAGCAGATATCGGTTGGGCTGTTGTGGCAACTGAAGAGCGACAATCAGGGGAAAAGGGGAGAGGGACATGGCAGTGAAGCTACCGATTTACATGGACAACCACGCGACGACGCCGGTGGACCCGCGCGTGGTCGAAACGATGCTGCCGTATTTCACCGAGACGTTCGGGAACGCGGCCAGCCGGAACCACGAGTTCGGCTGGAAAGCGGAAGAGGGCGTGGAGCGCGGACGCGAACAGGTGGCCAAACTGGTGGGCGCCACGCCGAAGGAAATCATCTGGACGAGCGGAGCCACGGAATCGGACAACCTGGCGATCAAAGGCGTCGCGGAGATGTACCGCGAAAAGGGCAACCACATCATCACCGAGGTGACCGAGCACAAAGCGGTGCTGGACACCTGCAAGCGGCTAGAGAAGTACGGATTTGAAGTGACCTACCTGCCGGTGCAGAAGGACGGGCGTGTGGACCTGGACGACCTGCGGAAGGCGATTACGTCGAAGACCATCCTGATCACCATCATGTACGCGAACAATGAAATCGGGGTGGTGCAGCCGATCGCGGAAATCGGGACGATTGCGAAGGAGAAGGGCGTTTTCTTCCACGTGGACGGGGTGCAGGCGGTGGGCAAAATCCCGGTGGACGTGAACAAAGACAATATCGACATGCTGTCCATCTCGGCTCACAAACTGTACGGGCCGAAGGGAGTGGGCGCGCTGTACGTGAGGCGGCGGAATCCGCGGGTGCAACTCGCGGCGATCATAGACGGGGGCGGGCACGAGCGGGGGATGCGGTCCGGGACGCTGAACGTGACGGGGATCGTGGGATTCGGGAAGGCCTGCGAGCTGTGCCAGCAGGAGATGCCTACCGAGTCGGTGCGGCTGCGTGGGCTTCGCGACCGGCTGAAGGATTCGATTTTTTCGCAGCTCGACGAGGTGTTCGTGAACGGGTCGCTGACCTACCGGCTGCCGAACAACCTGAACATCAGCTTCGCGTACGTGGAAGGCGAATCGATGCTGATGGGGATCAACGACATCGCGGTGTCGAGCGGGTCGGCATGCACGTCAGCGACGCTGGAGCCGAGTTACGTGCTGAAGGCGCTGGGGGTGGGAGAAGACCTGGCGCACACGTCGATCCGGTTCGGGCTGGGCCGGTTCAATACGGAAGAGGAAGTGGATTACGTTTCGGCGCGGGTAGTGGAGACGGTGCGGCGGCTGCGGGAGCTTTCTCCGTTGTACGAGATGGCCAAGGAAGGAATGGATTTGAGCAAGATGCAGTGGAACACGCACTAGCTGGAAATTAGAGACTGAAAAGCAGGTCCCTCAGCCCCGTCCCGAAGGATTGGGACGGGACTTCGGGATGACAGGGAGTTCGGCAGGCGGCAAAGTTTTTGAATCGAACTTGGAGGAATCATGGCGTACTCAGATAAGGTAGTAGACCACTACAACCATCCGCGGAACGTCGGGTCGCTCGATAAGAACGATCCGGCGGTGGGGACGGGGCTCGTCGGCGCTCCGGAATGCGGCGACGTGATGAAGCTGCAGATGAAGATCAACCCGGAGACGCAGGTGATCGAAGAGGCGAAGTTCAAAACCTTCGGGTGCGGATCGGCCATCGCCAGCTCGTCGCTGGCCACGGAGTGGGTGAAGGGGAAGACGGTGGAAGAGGCCCTGTCCATCAAGAACACGGACATCGTGCGGGAGCTGGCACTGCCGCCGGTGAAGATCCACTGTTCCGTGCTCGCCGAGGACGCCATCAAGGCGGCCATCAGCGACTGGAAGCGGAAGAACGCCGAGACCCGGAAGCCCGAGACCTCGACGGCTGCCGACTAGTCGCGGGCGGGACTGCGGACAGGAACGGAGCACAGGCTTCCCGATAAAAATCATCGGGACGCAGAAATCGCGAAAGCCTGTGCCACATGTGGCCATGATTCACATTACAGAAAAGGCGGCGGAAAAGATTCGCGATCTGCTCGTCCGTGAGGGTGTGCCGGAAGGAACGGGCGGGCTGCGGCTGGGCGTGCAGGGCGGGGGATGTTCCGGGCTGTCGTATGCGATGCGGCTGGAAACGCAGAAGCGCGACCGCGACCAGGTGATTGAAGAGCACGGCGCGCGCGTGTTTGTGGACCCGAAAAGCTTTCTCTTCCTGAACAATACGACACTGGATTACCGCGAGACGCTGATGCACCAGGGATTCGTGTTCGAGAACCCGCAGGCGGCGCGATCGTGCGGCTGCGGGAGCTCGTTCACAGCCTAGTGGCGGCGGCGCGGACCTCGCCAAGGGAAATTTTTTGTGGCGTGGTGGGGGGACCGGTTCGTCCGGGAGCGGGTGAGAGCGGGGACGATGACGGGAGCGGGAAAAGCCGAAGTTCGCGAGGCAGGCGAGGCGACAGCGGCGCAGACGGCCTGCTGGAAGTGCGGGGCCGCGGCCGATGGAGCGCATTTTTGCCCTGCCTGCGGCGCGATTCAGAAGCTGCCGCGGGGGACGGACCATTTCCGATTTCTGGGGCTGCCGCGGAAATTGTGGATCGCGATGGACGAGCTGGAGGCGCGATTTCACCAGCTTTCGTGGAAGCTGCATCCGGACAATTTCGTGCGCGCGGGCGAAGAGGAGCGCGAGCTTTCGCTCGAGCGCGGGTCACAGTTGAACGATGCCTACCGCGTGCTGCGGGATCCGGTGGCGAGGGTGGAGTATCTATTGGCGCTCGAAGGGATGCGGAAAGAAGGCACGACGAAGCAGCAGGCGCCGCCGGAACTGCTGGAGGAAGTGTTCGAGCTGAACGAGTCGCTGGAGGAGCTGCGGAGCTCGCGCGGAGGGAATCAGCACGGGGCGGAGATGACCGCGCTGCGGCGGCGGTTGGAGGAAGCGGCGCAGGGGTTCGAGGCGCGGCTGGCGGACGTGGACGAGCAATTGATGGCCGCGGCGCGGGAGTGGGACGCGACCGTGGATTCAGGGGACGCGATGGCAGGGCGCGCGGCGCTGGCGCGGATGAATGAGATTCTGAACCGACGGTCGTATATACGGAATCTGGTGCGCGGAGTGACACAGGAGCTGAGCCAGTAATGGGACGGACGGTCGGCATCGATTTAGGGACGACGAACAGCCTGGTGGCGTGGTGGAACCCGGCTGCGGGAGGGCCGGAGTGCATTCCGGGGCCGCACGGCTCGACGCTGTGCCCTTCGGTGGTGAGCCTGGACGCGGACGGCGCGATTGTGGTGGGCGAGCCGGCGCGACGGCGGCTACTGACGCAGCCGGAGCGCACGATTTATTCGGTGAAGCGGCTGATGGGCCGCGGGTTCGAGGACGTGCAGGAGGAGTTGAAGCTGTTTCCGTTCCGGATCGATCCGGAGTCGAAACAGGTGATCCGGGTGAGGCTGGGCGAGCGGGTATTCACGCCGCCGGAGATTTCGTCGTTCATCCTGCGGGAGCTGAAAGGGTGGGCGGAGAGTTTTTTCGGCGAGACGGTGGACCGCGCGGTGATCACCGTGCCGGCCTATTTTAATGATGCGCAACGGCAGGCCACGCGCGATGCGGGGCGGCTGGCGGGGCTGGAGGTGCTGCGGCTGGTGAACGAGCCGACGGCGGCGGCGCTGGCCTACGGGCTGCACAAAAGCCAGCGCGGACTGGTGGCCGTGTACGACCTGGGCGGGGGGACGTTCGACATTTCCGTGCTGAAGCTGATTTCGACGGGCGAGGGCGACATCTACCAGGTGCTTTCGACGAATGGAGATACGCACCTGGGCGGGGACGATATCGATAACGCGATGCAGGCTGTGGCGCGGGAGGAGATCCGCGCGCGGCATGGATTGGACCTGGAAACGCGACGTGAGGCAGTGCAGGAGTTGAGGAAAGCGCTGGTGGCGGCGAAACACGCGCTTTCGTCGGAAGAGAAGACGCTGGTGCGCGTGCCGCTGCCCGCCGCGGCGGGCGGAGCCGTGTACGCGCACGAATGGACGCGGGCGGAGCTGGAAACGCTGCTGGCGCCGATCGTGGAACGGACGATGGGGCCGGTGAAGCAGGCGCTGGCGGACGCGCACCAGAAGCCGCAGGCGATGGAGGAAGTGGTGATGGTGGGCGGGGCGACGCGCACGCCGCTGGTCCGGCGGCGCGTGGAGGAATATTTCGGCCGCGTGCCGCATACAGAACTGAACCCGGACGAGGTGGTGGCGCTGGGGGCGGCAGTGCAGGCGGACATCCTGGAAAGCGGCGTGCGCAACATGCTGCTGCTGGACGTGACGCCGCTGTCGCTGGGAATCGAAACGATGGGCGGGGTGGTGGCGCAGATCATTCCGCGAAACTCCACGATCCCGGCGAGCGCGCAGGATACGTTTACCACGGGAGTGGACAGCCAGACGGGAATCGAAATCCACGTGGTGCAGGGCGAACGGGAACTGGCGCGGGACTGCCGGTCGCTGGCGCGGTTCACGCTGCGGGTGCCGCCGATGCCTGCGGGTGCGGCGCGGATCGAAGTGAAATTCCTCATCGACGCCAGCGGCATCCTGCAGGTGCAGGCGCGCGACCTGCGCACGGGGGAGCTGCGGTCGGTGGAGGTGCAGCCGAGTTACGGGCTGAACGACACGGAAATCGAGCGGATGCTGGAGGAGTCGATCGAGTACGCGGAGCAGGATTTTGCGACGCGGCAGGCGATCGAGGCGCGGAACGAGGCGGAGAGCATCCTCGCGGCCACGGAGAAGGGGCTGGCGGGGGAGGCGGCGGGCTCGCTCAGCGCAGCGGAGCGCGCGGGAATCGCCGAGGCGGGGGCGGCGCTGCGCGAGGTCATGGGAGGAGAGGACTACAAGCTGATCCGGGCGCGGATTGATGCGCTGAATCAGGCCACGGCAAATCTGGCGGAGGCGATGATGAACCAGGTATTGCACGTGACGGTGGAGGGAAAGAAACTGACGGAGGTGTAGAAGGCGACGAGGCCGAAGAGGGCACGGTCCCGCAGTTGCGGGATGCCCCTACGGTAGAGTGGGAGAGAAACGCAATGGGCGGCAAGAATCCATACATCCAGGAAACGACGTACAAGCCGGCCACGAAGAAGTACAAAGTGACCTTCCAGCACGACGGGAAGACGCAGGAAGTGGAGGTGGACCCGGCGCAGGTGCCATACGGGCACGACGGGCTGCCCGGGAGCATCCTGGACATCGCCATGGGGGCGGGAATCCCGCTGGACCATGCGTGCGGCGGGGTGTGCGCCTGCTCGACGTGCCACGTGGTGGTGCATCAGGGGCTGGAGAGCTGCAACGAAGGGACGGACGACGAATTCGACGAACTGGACGAAGCGCCGGGCATCACGCCGAAATCGCGGCTGGGCTGCCAATGCGTGCCCGACGGCAGCACAGACATCGTGGTGGAGATCCCGTCGTGGAACAAGAACTACGCGCGCGAGAGCCATTAGGAGGGAGCATGGCCGGGTCCTTTGGGTGGGACGACGCGGAAGAAATCGGCTTTCAGCTGTGCGAGAAATTTCCGGACAAGAACCCGCTGGAGGTGCGGTTCACCGACCTGCATCAATGGGTGACGGAACTTGCCGGTTTCGAGGGCGATGCGAAATCGTCGAACGAGGGGAAGCTCGAGGCCATTCAGATGGCCTGGCTCGATGAGTACAACGACAGGCAGTGACTGGTGACTCGTGACTGGTGACTGGTGGGGAAAAGGCAGTCCGCGGCCGGCGTTTCCTTTCGCTTCGCGCCCCCGGCGAGGAATTGCGGGGCTGGGAAAACGTCCGAAATGGGATTCGCAGCGGTCACCAAGGTTCCTTGTCATGCTTTGGAAACTCCACTAAGCTAGCAAATGAAGCGACTTCCAGGCCCCAAGGCGCCATGGTGCAACGGCTAGCACATCGCCCTTTCAAGGCGGTAATGCGGGTTCGATTCCCGCTGGCGCTACCATTTCCAGCCTGAGACGGCTGAAGATGACAGAATTTACAGAAATGTAACAATTCCATGGGTCAGCTGGAGTAGATTTTTGCGGCCATGCTATCGGAACCGGTGCAAGTCGAGGCGGCCGAGGGGAAACGCTCAGGCCACCGCATTCTGCGAATGAGCGGGGCGCTCACGCTCCACACTTTATTTCCGTTTCAGGAAGCGGTGAGGGCGGACAAGGCCGCGACGCTGATCGTGGATCTTTCCAAAGTACCGTTTGTGGATTCGGTGGGCATCGGCGCGCTGGTGGGCGCGTACGTATCGCGACAGAGGGACGGGAGGAAGCTGGCGCTGGTGGGCGTGGGGGAGCGGGTGAGCGCCTCGCTACGCGTGTCCGGCCTGTTGCAGTTTTTCCCCATGTTTCCGACCGTGGAAGCGGCCGAGCAATCGCTGTCTTGACGGATTTCCCGCAGCCTGCGCCGAGGCCGCTGCAATTCCTGAGGTACGATTGAGCCATCCCGCGCAAGCTCGTTCCCACGATTTTCCTTCCACCGGGACGCACCGGCGCCCGTAAAACTCCCGCGTGCGGCGCGACTGCTGTAAGATGGACGCCTCCCAAAGCGAGCAGGAGATGAATGGAAGTGTCCGCCGAGGCGCCGCACCCATGGCAGTTATCCAGCCGGTTCGATGACGCGTTTCTTTACGCGCACGAAGCGCACCGTGACCAGTTGCGGAAGAAGACCAACCGGCCGTACATCAGTCACCTGATGGGAGTGGCGTCGCTGGTGCTGCAATACGGCGGGGATGAGGAACAGGCCATGGCCGCGCTGCTGCACGATGTGGTGGAGGATTGCGGGGGGGCGCCGCGGCTGAAGGAGATCCGGGAGAAGTTCGGGGAGCGGGTGGCGAGGATCGTGGACGGCTGCACGGACTCAGACGAAATCCGGAAGCCGCCATGGCTGGAGCGCAAGCAGCAATACCTGGAGCGGGTGCGGGGCGAACCGGAAGAGGTCCTGCTGGTGAGCGCCGCGGATAAGCTGTACAACATGCGCGAAATCCTGATGGACGTGCGCGAGCTAGGGTCCGGCGTGTGGGAGCGGTTCAAAGGGCGGCGCGAGGGATCGCTGTGGTACTACCACGGGCTGATTGAGGCCTTCCGAGGCCGCACGCCGCGGGGTCTGCTGGCGGAACTCGAACGCACGGTGAAGGAGCTGGAGCAGGCAGGCTAAAGCGCGGGCTGCTCCCGGTGTTCCGATTGCCGGGATACAGCGGGCGGTTCAGAATAGGGATGCCGGGAAGCGGCCTCTGCGAGGGCAGCCAGGAAGCGGAGATGCACCCCATCTACACGATTGGCCATTCGAATCTCGAAGCGGCTGAATTTGTGGCGGCGCTTCGGAGGTTCGAAATCGCGGTACTGGCCGACGTGCGCAGCCTGCCACGCAGCACGCGCCACCCGCAGTTCAGCCGGGACAATCTGGAAGAAGCGTTACGGGACGCGGGCGTCCGGTATCTCTACCTGGGTGATGAACTGGGGGGACGGCCGGCGGATCCGAAACTGTACAGCTCCAACGGGCTGGTGAATTACAAGGCACGGCGCGGGTGCCGCGATTTCCAGTATGGCATCGAGCGGGTGGTGGAGATGGCTGCGGAGGCTCCCGTGGCACTGCTGTGTGCGGAGGAGGACCCGGTGACGTGCCACCGCTTCCTACTGATTACGCCGGAGCTGACGAAGCGGGGGATTGCTCCGGTGCACATCCGGAAGGGGGGCGTGCTGGAGTCTCAGGCCGATGCGGAAGACCGGCTGCTGGGCGAGCACCAGGCGGACATTGCGGGGCCTTCGCTGTTTGCGGCGGACCGCGTGGCGGCGCTGGAGGACGCGCTGGTGCTTCAAGCGGAGAAGTGCGCGTACCGGGCGGACCCGCAAGCGCTGGAATACAGCCAGTACTGAATGAGGCCAAGACTGTGCACGATCGGATTCGCCGGGAAGACTGCCGAGGAGTTCTTCCGCCTGCTCGGGGAGGGCGGGGTGCGGACGGTGATTGACGTGCGGGAAAACCGCGCTGGCCAGCTTTCCGGCTATGCGAAATTTCCGGACATAGAATATTTTCTCGGCCGCATCGGGGGCATCTCCTACCGATACGAACCGGAGCTGGCTCCCACCCAGGAGATTCGCAAACGGTACCGGGAGACGAAGGACTGGCCGGGTTACGAATCAGCATTCCTCGCGCTGATGCGGGAGCGGAGCTTTCCCCGGGGTATTTCGCTTCCCGACGGCGACGGGGCCGTGGCGTTCCTGTGTTCGGAACCGGGGCCTGACCGCTGCCATCGCCGGCTGGTGGCGGAACTGTTGGCGGAGCACTGGCGGTCAGAGGGAGAGGCCGTGGAAATCCTGCATTTGCAATTACCGCAACCTCCGAGGGCGACCCCGAGAAGGCGCGGGAAGAATGACGGAAATCATTCTGAGTGAGATCACGCGCATGGCCAACGGCTATTGCATCATCGGTTTAGAACCGGCTGGGGCGGCCTACCGCTCCGTGCGCCCTATGCCTCCACGGGGCTACGCCTGGGGCCCACCCTGGCCCTACGGTCGAGGAGATCGCCTGCGCTTCCGTCTTCAACCGCTGCCGGCGGCGCCGCCTCACGTGGAAGATTATGCGGCCGCGGGAACTCCGGAATGCGCCGGGAAATTATCTGAGAGCGACCTGCTTCGCTGCCTGCGCGCGGCGGAAACGGGTAAGAAGAGAGAAGAATTGTTCGGCTGCGGACTGCGGACCAGCGCGATGGGAGGGGGCGCCGCGTGGGTGAACGCGCAGGAGGCTGCCCGTTCGATCTGCGGATGCGACTTCCGGTTCCTGCGGTTTCATTGGAAACACGACCGATGGCGGGTGGAGTTGCACCTGGCTGCAGGGGAAACGCTGGGAAGCCTGCCGATCGTGGACAGCGATTGGAACGATTTCCTGGAGGAAGCGGGGAAGCTGACAGGGGCGCAGAACCCGCCTGAGCGCCTGCGCACTTTTCTGAACCAAACGGTGACCGCAGCCATTTGGAAGGATGCAAACCGATTTGCACGCATTGGGCTGGCACGGCCCAACGTCCAGGGCGCATGCTGGCTCATGCTCGATTCGCTCTTTCCTCTGCCGAAGCGTGAATGGCTGGCGGAACTCGGCGGAGGTCCCGCGGTCCCATGAGCCGCAAGCGGTCAATCTCGAATACGGCGCGAAGGCGCCAAGCGTTCGACGCGCGCGGCGCGGTCGAGCGGTGCCTTCGCACCATGCTCACTGCAGGTTCGCCCCTGCCAGCGGAAGAGGCCGACTGGATCGCCAGTGGCGTGCTCGATTCCATGGCCCACTCGGAAGTGCTCGTGTGCATCGAGAATGTCTCCGGCTTCAAGAATCTTTTCGACGGGCTGCCTGGCGGCCCTCCCCGGAGCACGAAAGCAACCGTGCAGTGTCTGGAAGCTGCCGAGTCGAAGCGGCGGAAGGAGAGGGAGTCCTTGCCTCGAACCGCGTCCCCCGCAGCCGAAGCGCTGGTGAGCTTCGTGGGCTGGGGACACACGGTAGGCGGGGAGCGAGTGCCTGCGGCGGAAGTGGAGAAGGCGCATGGGCTGCCCGCAGATACGATTCTTCGACGCGCGGGGATTGAATCCGTGGCGCGCGCGAAGCGCAACGAGAACGAGCTGGACCTGGCGGGCCGGGCAGCGGAAAGCGCATTGCAGCGGGCGGGCACCGGCCCCACGCGAGTGGGCTGCCTGGTGGTCACCTCCGAAACGTTTCAAGGGCTGCCTTCGCTGGGGTACGCGCTCCACCGGCGGCTTGGGCTCCGGGAAGATTGCGGGATTCTGGATGTGGGCGGGGCGTGCGCGGGACTGGTGAACGCGCTGTTCGTGGCGTCGTCGGTCTTGCGGTCTTCAGGCGCGGCCACGGCGCTCATTGTGACGGCGGACGTGCACGGTCACACACTGCGACCCGGCCAGGTGGATGGACGATTCGCGGGGCTGTTTGGCGACGGGGCCAGCGCGTTTTTCCTCGAGCGAGTGGCTCCCGGCAGCAACGGAGCGCACTTCTCACCGGGAGAGTTCCTTCTGGGGTGCTCGGCAGCGTCTTCAAAGCTCATCTCCCTATCCCCGGATGGGCAGGGCGGGGTACAGCTCGAATTTCAAGGCGATGCTCTGGGCCGCGCGGCCGTGCGCCAGCTCGATGCGCTGCTGCATCAGCTCGAGTCGCGGTCGGGCTGCCGGCTGGAGAGCGCCAGCAGTTTTGCAACACATCAGCCGAATCCACGGCTGCTCGAAATGCTTGCCCGGCAGAGCGGAATTCCGCTGGATCGATTTCCGGTGGTGTGCCGGAGTTTCGGCAACCTGGGATCGTCCACGGCGGGGGTTGCGTTGAGCTTGGCGCTCGAGCAGCACTCGCCGAGAAACCAGCACCGTCCCGGGCCGATCTTCATCGCGGCGCTCGGGCCGGGATTGGTTTTGGGAGGATGTGTGCTTCGCTGCGGGAGCGCCGGCGGAAATCGACTGGAGCCTAGGAAGCGCGAGCGCTGAATGGCCTCGGACGCGAGGCCCGAGAAGCGTTCGGGGGTTCACTCTCCAAGAGCTGCAAGCTCCCTGGTTCGCTCTACAAGCCGTCTGATAAACCCTGAACGGCGAGAGAACCGATTGGCTTCAGGGGCTAAAGCCCCGTATTTGGAGCAGAAGCGGCGGCGGGGTTGATCCCGAAGCATGGGGACCCGCCCTTCCACCGACATTAATGAGATGGCTGCTAGTGAGCAGAGTATCAGGGCTGTACTCTTCCGCAGCGTGAGCGCGCAAAGGACCATCCGGGAGGGCATTTTCTGTTACATTTCTACCCACAGTTGAGGGTCGGCGTCGAGGAGACGGGTCGCCAGCAGGCCACATGTGCTGTTCTATGAATCACTTACATTGGACCGGCCTACGGCGGTCGAAGTGCTGATTCCAGGGCATGAATTGCAAAGACCTCGGCGATTTGACTCTGGCGAGGAGCACGTCAATGAATTGCACTGGCAAACCGAACCGAGGAGAGGCCGAGCGGGGATTCTCACTGCTCGAAATGCTGACGGTAATCGCGGTCATGTTCATCCTGTCCGCGATGGCCATCATCAGCATTAACGGGACACTGCCCGCACAAGAAGCGACGGCGGGAGTGAACGCGGCGTCGGCGGTCTTCCGCCAGGGACGCGATTCAGCGATTGCGCAACGACGGAGCTATGCCCTGGTGGGCACGGCGCCGAATCAGCTCCAGTTGCGAAGGTGCGAGAACGCCGCGTGCACCACACAAACGAACCTTCCGACGGTAACTCTGCCGGCTCCCGCGCAGTTCATGCTGTATAACGGGATTCCGGACACTTCCGGACGGATACGGGACCTGTTCGAACGGGCTGTGTTTCGGCGGCACGGCCATCCAGCAGTGGCTCAGCGACGGCACTTTTGTGGACGCGGCGGGGAATCCGCTGAAGGCCACGATTTTTATCGCGGTACCGGGGAAGACAGCCAACGATCCCACCTACAAGAGCACGCAGCGCGCGTTCACGATCCTGGGCACGACCGGGCGCATCCGGGCGTACAAATGGACGGGCGGAAAATGGGTATTGGAGTAAAGGGAAATGAACATGGAAACATGCCGAGCGAAGAGCAGGCGGCCGCAAGCGGGAGTGACGCTGATCGAAGTGGCCGTAGCCATTCTGGTGTTGACCATCGGGGTGACGGCGGTTGCCGCGGTGTTCGTCAGGGGATTGGGCCTGATGGGAGGCTCGCAGGACTCATTCCTGGCCAAAGAGAAGGCTGAGGAAGCGGTGGAGAGCGTATTCGCCGGCCGCGACGACCAGAACTTGACCTGGACTCAAATCCTGAACGTGCAAGGCTCTTCGGGCACCGATGGCGGTATCTTTCTGGATGGCCCCCAGCCGATCAAAGACCCGGGCCCCGATGGCCTGGTGAATACGGCAGATGACGGCCCCCTGGAATACATCGTTCTGCCAGGGCCGGACGGCGTGTATGGAACCGCGGACGACGTTCAGATTCCACTGACCAAGTTCCAGCGGGAGATAAAGATCCGGAGTATTCCCGGGAACCTGAATCTGCGCACGCTGACGGTCACGGTCACGTACGCAGCCACCGGAACGGTGATCTACCAGATCCAGACTTACATTTCGGCTTTCGTATGAGGGCGGAGCGGAGCGGCGGAATGGAATCGAAAAGAAAACGCGCGACAGGGTTTTCGCTGATCGAGCTGATCGTGGCCATGGCGGTGACTTTGATCGTGGTGGCCGCCACGCTCGGATTGTTTCAATACGCGCTGCGCACCAACGAGTCGAGCCAGCAATTGAGCAACATGAACGGAAACCTGCGGAGCGCGATGAACCTGATGACGCGCGACCTGCTACAGGCCGGGCAGGGAATTCCGACCGGAGGGGTACCGCT
This sequence comes from uncultured Acidobacteriaceae bacterium, assembly GCA_963773835.1. Classification (GTDB taxonomy): domain Bacteria; phylum Acidobacteriota; class Terriglobia; order Acidiferrales; family UBA7541; genus JOPF136. The sequence goes on along the minus strand of CAVZCQ010000002.1, from coordinate 41,982 downwards.
ACCCGCGGGCGCGGGCTGTAAGGCGGTGAATCGCCCGGTGCCCGTAGGCACGAACACCTTCCAGTACGGATGCACGTTTGCTGGGACCAATCCGAACTTGCCCGCGGTGATTCCCGGCAACGCCATAGGACCGATTGTCCCGGACGTGCCGCCGGGACCGACGGGAGGCAACCTGGGCAGTCCGAATTTGAGTTGGGTTCCTTCGCCGGGACCGAACAGCGACATGATTACGATGATGTACGTGGACAACACTCTGATTACCAACTACCTGGTCACGGGACCGATTCTGTCTCCAAATTATCTGATTTCGGTGAGCAACAACAGCATGACGTTTTCGAATGCGACGGCGATTACGGGGGGAGCGAACACGGTCAACATTGGAGACATTTTCCTGGTCTCGGGAACGTCGAGCACGTCGGGGGGGCCCGCGTCCCGATACGTCGTGGTGACCTCGTTGACCGGGACCTCGACCGTCAATTTTGTTTCCGGCGATGTGTATGGCTGGAACCAGCAGAGTGTGGCGGGAATCACCGGGACCATCGCAGACCTGAAGAAAGCCGCCGGATGCCCGCAACCGAACGCGCCGCCGGCCCAGCCTTATGTTTCGCCGCTGCCGGCGGGGTGCGTGGCGACAGCGCAGCGAGTGCTGATGGTGAGCTACTGGCTGGACATCACGCAAGCGATCAACGGCCAGGTGGTACCGCGCCTGATGCGTCAAGTCGATCTGGCTACGGCGGCGCAATGCGGGGGAGTGGCGCCGCCGGTGAACGGATGCCCGGTGCCCGTAGCTGAAGTGATTGAGGGTCTCGAACTCTCTTACGACTACGTGAACGGTACGGCGCCTCCGGTCAACAACCAGGTGTCGAGCGCAGCCGCAGCGGCGTTTTGCGCGTGCTCGATCACGGACAACCAGATCCGGAAAGTGAACCTGTACATGGCCGGCCGATCCGATGCGCCTCTCTCGCAGACCGGGCAATACCTGCGCAACAACGTGGCCACTCAGGTGGATCTACGCAGCCTGGCCTTCGTCAACCGCTACGATTAAAGGAAAACGGATTTATGAACGAACGAGGAGATACCACCATGCTTCCCTGCGGTTCCACACGCACCGAACGAGGCATTGCCCTGATTACGGCGATGCTGATGCTGCTGCTGATGCTCTCGCTGTCGCTGGGATTCGCCCTTCTGGTGACCAGCGAGCAGCGGTCGAGCGGCGTAGACCTGGATCATACCCAGGCCTTCTACGGCGCCTATGGGGCGATGGAGCAGCTCAACGCGGGCCTGGGCAACCTGTTCCAGCAGACCTATAGTCCGACCGCGGCGCAAATCAACGCGCTCATGCTAACTCCGCCCGCAATTCCCGGGATCAATTTTTACGATCCGAACAACAGCCCCTCGTTCAACGGATACGAGATTAATTTCCAGCCTGACCCTAACAATTTTGGGAATCCCCTGGCCAATTCCGGGCCGATCACGCAGGGACAATACCAGGGATTCCAGGGCCTGATCACGGATTACACGATCATCATCAACGCGCAATCGAAGAACTACTCGCTGACCACCGGGAACGCGGGGGCGGGGACAATCAACCAATACGGGTCCGAGGTGCGCCTGTTCCGAACACTGCAAACCGTGGCGATTCCCGTTTTCCAATTCGGCATCTTCTCGCAGACCGACCTGAGCTTTTTCCCCGGCCCCAACTTCAGTTTCGGCGGCGTGGTGGCCACGAACGGGGACTTGTATCTGGCCAATGGGACGGGCGGCAACGTTACGACGCTCAGCGGGCAGACTTCTGCGTACGGCGATGTGATCCGCGACCGGCTCTCGAACGGGCTGAGCAGCGCAACGTACCAAGGCGACTACCCGGGAACCGTGAGTGTCACCACTGCGCCTGGGACGGGAAGCTACCGGAACCTGGCTTTCACAGAGGGCAGCATCAACGGAGGCCCCTCGGGCGGGTGCAACAAAGCCAACGGACAGCCGATCAACACGGGTGTCACCGCCAACGCCGGTTGGACCACCATTTCCATCAGCAATTACAACAGCAATCTTCGCGACGGGGCGTTCGGCTGCCCGCGGGGAACCGGGGCAAAAAACCTCCAGCTTCCCCTGGTGAGCGCGGGGGCCAGCGGGATAGACCTGATCAAGCTCCCTCCGGCAGGGGAAGACACGAACAATCCGTGCGTTTACGTGCAGCGCTATTACACGTATCCCACTGCGACCAACTATGCGATGCTTCGCATCCTGATTGCGGACACGCCAAACGAGATCGTGAACCTGCCGGCGACCAGCGGGGCGAACTGCAACATACTGCCCTTGACGGGTTCGAACTCGAATACGCAACCGGTTCCGTTGTTCTGCAAGCCGGGTTCACCTACGTGCAGCAGCCTGGCGGATGCGACTTATTACGCGGGTGTTGTAAAAGCGAACGGCACAGCTGCGCCCAGCTTGCCGGTCGCTGGGGAGACCGGCGCGCCCACCACGTTGCCGCCGTGGGCAGCGTCGGCGGGCAATCCCTCGAGTGCCAACAAGACAGCCGATTGGTTTACACAAGGCCAGCCCCGCTTGTGGGGATACATAAAAATTGAGTACCAGGACGGCACGTCCGGTAAGAACTGGACGGACGTAACCAAGGACATCCTGTCGCTCGGCACCACCGGACGGAACATCTCCAATGGGACCTGGCTTACCGCGAACGGCACTGCGAATCCGGGCAACGCGACCTCGGCCCCCGGCAACGGAGACGGAACGCTAGGCACCTGCCACGAGCCGTATCCCAACGCCGTGCTGCGCTTCCAGCGCGTGGTGGATAACCCGAGCAACGTCACCTACGGGGCATGCGGATATACCAACCCGGCTGCCGGCAGCAACGGCCCGGGTTCGGTGGGGAACAACGCCAAGATTACGACTACGGCGAGCGATTTCATCCCGAACTCGCTTTTTGATCCGCGCGAGGGCTTGCTGCGGGACACCAGCGCAGCCGGCACCGCGCCGACTGGAATGAACAACACCATGGTTCCGCTTTCCGGCGTGATGCGGTACGTGGAACTGGATATGACCAACCTGGGGCGGTGGTTCACGGGGGCAATCGGCAGCAAGGGCGCGCCCCCGGCGAGTGTGTCGGGATACCTGGTCTATTTCTCGGATCGCCGGAACAACCAGCCGTGCACCCCAGTGGCGAACTGCCCGAGCAACGCATCGGCCTCCGGCTCGCGCAAACTCGGCAATTTGGGATACGAAGACTTCGTGAACCCGGCGAGTGGGAGCGGCGCGCCTAACGGATCGCTGGACACCGGAGAAGACCTGAACGGCGCCAATGCCACAAAACCTGGGCAGACACCTCCGGTGACCATGCCGCTCGACCTCTACGGGGGAATCCCCGTTTTCGAAGTGTATCCACTCCCTGCAGCAAACAATACTGCACCGTATCAGATGCCGAACACTCCCCCAGCCGGCACGGGGCCCGGTGGGACGACCGAGAACTGCACGCCGGGAACGCCGATTGCACCAGCGCTGATCTGCCCGGTACCAGGCGCGACCCCGTCGTCCATGCTGTACAATACAGTCGCCACCAACCCCTATAAACCGTACCAGGCAGTATCCGATCCAGAGGCCAGGGACAATCCGGCGCTCTTTTTCCGCCGGGCGCTGAAGCTGACCGATGCGGCCGCCTTCTCGCTGGGGACGTGCCCCTCGGGCCAGCCATGCGGGCTCACCATTGCGGCCGAAAATCCGGTGTACGTGGAAGGGAATTACAATGCCACGGGCGGGGTGTGCAGCGGGAGTCCCACCGTGTGCACTTACACCGGCACAGAAGCTCCGTCAGCGATACTTACAGATTCACTAACTCTGCTATCCACGAACTGGAACGACATCAATTCCTACACGAATCCTTATGACGGCGGGGTAAGCTCCTCCGCGCGTAACGGTAACACCACCTATTACCGCGTGGCTGTTCTTGCCGGCAAGGGTCTCAGCTTCCCGCTGTCAGCGGTTGCGGGCAGCCCGCCGAAGGACTTCGGGACGGACGGCGGCGTGCACAACTTCCTGCGGTATATCGAATACTGGAACGGGACACTGGCCTACCAGGGGTCCATCGTGAGCTTCTTCTTCAACACGCAGGCGACGGGCACGTATAAGTGCTGCAATGCTGTGTATAACCCCCCGAACCGCGGCTACGCCTTCGACAGCAGCTTCCTGACGCCTTCGCTGCTACCGCCGCGGACGCCGACGTTCCGCGACATCAATACGCTGGGCTTTACGCAGCTCATCCTGCCGAACCAGTTGTACTGAGGAAGCGGAACGAGCGGCAGAGCCTTTCCATCGTGCCGGGGACCGCAGCCCCGGCCGAAGCGGAAGAGAAAACCTAAACGGCTCCCGGCAGTCCGGGAGCCGTTTTACTTTCCGGACCGCGCGGAGGAACGCCTGGCGGAGCCGTGCTTCTCTCAGGGACGCACGCGGGCGGAAAAGAGGGTGTTGGCCGCCGGCGGCGTGCACGCGTTGGTGCTTCCTGCGCGGCAGGGCTCGGTGATCAGGGGCCCGGCGAGCATTGCCGGAGCTACCGGTCCGGTGAGCGGTTCGGCGTACACTTCATAGCTCCGTCCCAGAGGCAGGCCGCCGATCTGGTAGCTTCCGTCGAAATTGGTTCGTTGCTGCACCGGATCGCAGGACCAGCCGCCCAGAGTGCCGGCCACCAGCGCTCCGGTGGCCGCATCCACTGCCAGCACGTGCGCCCCGTAGTAACCGGTTACCGCCATTCCGGCGGCGGTGGAGGGAAGGGCCGCGAGCGAAAGCGGATTTGCGGGGAGTATCCGGCCGCGGATCGTGCCGTAAGGCGCGGCGCCGGGATAGAGCACGCGCAGGCCGGCGCGGTCGTCGTCGGCCAGCGGGGCGTCCGGAGCGGCCTGCGTGGGCCGCGTACCGAGGAATGTTCCCGGCGCAGGAGCAAAGGGGAACATGGCGGCTCCCGCCACCGGTGATTCCGCGAATCCCAGCGTGTGGCCCAGCTCGTGAATCAGAATGCTTTCCAGGTCGTAGGCCGTGGGATTGGCGGCCAGGGCCCCCGGAGTAGCGAAGGAAATCGCCGGATTCAGCTCCACGTCCGCGTCCAGAATCTCGCCGACAAAGACAGCGGTTTTCGGGCCCAGGGTCTGGCCCACGACGTCTGCGGCCACCACGCGCGTATAGGCCAGGACGCCGGGAGCGAAGCTGTCGTCCTGTGCGAAGCAGATGGTGTTGAGTCCGTCAGCGGAGTTGCAACTGTTGCCGCCGCCGGTGGAGGCGAGCGGAGCATACGAGGATGGCGTGAGTGCGCTGCCCGCAACTCCGGCCCAGGCGGCAAACGATTCGAGGATGACGGCCTGGAGTTCGGCCTGCGCGCCGCCTGGATATCCCGGCGTGGTGATGATGTTCGGGCCGAGAGTGGAGTTCCAGCGGCGATCCAGGCCCCCGGGCTCGCTTAGATCCATGTGCGTAGGCTGGGGACACGCGGAGACGCCGGCGTTTCGCGGGTCGCTGGTATCGGCTATCTGCCAGTTGACAACGTAGGCGCGCGCGGGATTTGCCGTGCCCGCGAGCAGGAGCGCCGCGGCAGTGAACGCGGGGAGAGGGCTTCGATTCACGGCGCAACCTCCTGCAATACTCGGGAAACACGCGCGCGGAGTTCGGCGAGCGGAAGTTGCCGGCGTTCCCCGGACGACCATGAGCCGGAGCGCGTATCCAGAACCAGTAGGCCTGCGGTGTCCTGGACGGCCTCCGCGACGCCGGTGCGCGCATTCCGACGGATGCGAAAGGTTCCCTGCGCCCAACTGACGACGCTCGTGGGGCGGCTGGGGGCGGCGCTCAGAAAGAGCACGACCTCCTCTCCGACGACGAAGCGCGGAGCCCCTTCCACGGTCACGCGGCGGCCCGCCGCTTCTCCTCCGGGAAGACGCACGGTGAATGTCGAGGGAGGATTGCCCTTCCACGCTTCCGTGACGGCAAAGGTGGTCAGAGTCGAAATGAGGCCCGAGCCGGCCTGGCTGGCGGTGCTGAGGCACCGCGCGCGCACGATGTAGGAAGACTGCAGGGCCAGCTCGCGCAGATCCATGCGGGCGAGGGTGGTGGCGTGAAGCTGCGTCATGCCGAGGGCCAATAGGAAGAGAAGGAACGCAAACGCCGGCACAGTCGGACTCCAGCAACGGAGCCCAGTGCGCTGCGCCGTACGCGGCGCGATGTGCTGTTGTGAGAATGAACGAGGTAGATGTCCCATGATCATTGCACCTCCACAGCGGCGGTGAGCGCCGCCACATCCTGATTTCCCGTGGTCACGAACAGTGTGCGCATTCCCGGAATGGCGGCGGCCGGCACGGCGAGGTCGAATTCGAGCAGCAGGCTGCCGAGTGAGGAATCGAGGTTGGCGGCGGAGAGGTCAGGCACAGCGGGAGCGGAAAACGCGGCCAGCGTTACCTGATCGAGCGCCGTCCCGAATACGCACAGGCGCAGCGTCGCGATGCCGGTGGAGGGTCGCGTCACCACCAGGGGCGGCGAGGAGAGCGTGCACGTCCCCGAGGCAGAATCGACGAGGCCGATTTCGAGCAGGCTGAGCTGGTCGGGCGGGTCGCTGCCGGCCAGCGTCGGTTCCACCACCGTGATGTCCATGCCCGCGGCGACGGGAGCGGAACCGTCGAGGGTAATCACGGTTTCGGTGGTCTGAGGCGCGACCACAACGAGGTTCACCGCATTGCTCGAAGTGCCGTCAGCATTCTCGAGGCTCACCGTGAGGTTTCCCGCCGAGTTGACGTCGGCGGGGTCGAGCGTGGCGTCGCATTCCGCAGCGGAAGGGCAGTTTGTGGCGCGGGGTGTGCCGTTAATCAGGATGGCCGAGCCGGGGCCGGGTTGCGACGCCGCGAATTGCACGCCGGTGACCCGCAGGCCGAACGAGCCCTGTGCGCCGGCAAATACGCTGGCGGGAACCAGCCCGGAAATGTACGGCGCCGTGCTGATGGTGACCAGCGCTGAACCATTCGCGGAGGGGCTGGCCTCGCTGGTGGCGCGCACAGTCACCACATGCGGGCTCGGCGGCATGGCCGGCGCGCGGTATTCCACCGGGGCGGCGGTGGCGCCGTTCGGCGCCTGGCAGGGAGAACTCGCCGGGAGGCAGATGAGGCCGTCCGCGATGCTGCCGTTCGTGGAACCGTTGACGTCCCAGGTGACGTTTTGGTCGGCCACGCCAAAAACCGTGGCGGTGAAAGTTTGTACTTGCTGCGGAGGCAGCGTGAGAGCCGGAGGAGAAATACTGACGCTGATTTGCGGCGTTATGGTAACGCTCGCGGCGGCAAATCGCGCCGGGTCCGCGGCGCTCACCGCTTCCACAGTGACCTGTGGCGGAGAAGGAACCGTGGCGGGGGCCAGATAATCGACCCTGCCGGGCGGGGTCACTGCGGGCGGCGGAGTGCATGGGTTGGAGCCGGAGACGCAAATCTGTCCGACGGCAGCATTTCCGTTGGACACACCGTTCACCGTCCAGGCCACCTGCGGATTGGAAGTCTGCGCTACCGACGCCGTGAAGGATTGGCGCGCGCCCGGAATGCGCACCGCGGTAGTGGGAGCGATGCTGACCACGATGTTGCTGGTGAGTTCGAGCGTGACGGAACTGATAAGCGCGGGATACGCAGTGCTCGCCGCGGTGATGTTCACCGACCTGGCCGCGGGCATGTTTACCGGCGCGAGATAGAGCCCGTTCATCGAGGGGGAATTGGAAATCGTGCCGACGGCCGTGTTTCCGCCGAGAATGGAGTTGACGCTCCAGGTGACGGCCTGGGTCGCTGCGCCGTCGAGCGTGGCCGAGAATGCTTCCGTTTGTTCGAGCGCCACGGTGGCATTGGCCGGCGAGACGGCCAGTAGGTGGGTGCTCACGATGGACGTTGTGACGCTGGCGAACTTTGACGGGTCAGCCACGCTCGTCGCCGTGACATTGACCTGGGGCGGCTGCGGCGGCACGGACGGCGCTGTGAACAATCCGGCGGCGGAAATCGTGCCGCAGGAATTTGGCCCGGCCGCGCATCCTGCACCGCTGACGGTCCAGTTGACTCCTGTGGCGGGATTGGAGCCTGGCACGGGCTGAATCGTGGCGGAAAACTGCGCGGTAGCGCCCGCGGCCACGCTGGCCGGTCCCTGCGCGGTGAGCGTGAAATGGCTTGTCAATCCTATCGAGGCGGCGGCGGTCTGCGAGGGGTCGGCAACGCTGGTGGCCGTGAGCGTGACGCTGGGAGGCGCAGGAAGAATGCCCGGCGCGGTGTAGCTGCCGTCGGCGCCGATCATCCCGCACGCCGCACCCGCGCATCCGGGCCCCGCGAGCGACCACGACAGCGTGGTGGCAGGGCGCCCCGCGCTCGTGATTGTGGCGGCGAACGATTGCGTAGCGCCCAGTTCCACGCTGGCCGACACAGGGGCCACCTGGACACGCACATCGCTCGCCACCGTTACCGCGGCGCTCGCGCTGCTCGCCGCGTCCGCTTCACTCGTGGCTATGATTCGCACGTTTGCCGGCGAGGGCAAAATTGCCGGGGCCTGGTAGCTGCCCGCAGGGCTGATGGAGCCCATCACGGAATTGCCGCCGGGGATCGCGTTGACAGCCCACCCGACTGCAGTATCGGAGGTGCCGCTCACGCTCGCCGTAAACCCCACCGTGTTGCCCAGCAGCACCGTTGCCGCACTGGGTGTCACGTTCACCGTGATGCTGGGTGATGGCGGAGGAGCCGGGCCTCCGGTAGAAGAACCGGCACCACCACATCCCACTGAACAGAAAGCGCAGCAGAGAAGACCCCACAGGAGCAGAATCAGGCCGATTTCGTAGCAGGCTTTGCGGAAAGCCTGGTTGGGCTGAGCAGGGGCGGAACGACGGGGAACATTCCCATTTCGGAACTTTGACGTTTCAAATGGGAACAGTTGGCCAGCTTTTCCCGCCACTAACTCCTTTTGTTCGCCTCGCCGCATGGTTGACACGACCTCTGTTGTGCACAACCATTGCCGCAATGCCTCCCCCGGAAATTCCGCGACGCGTAAAGAGCTACTCCGCCGCCACCGGCTACACCTATCAATACGTGTTCCATGAAATCCGGAAATCGCGACGAGGCTTTACAGCCGGAAACGAGTATGTGTACCTGGTTTCGGCGGACCGGAAGACGTCGTTCCCGCTGGCGATTTTTATCGGGCGCGAGGCCGCGCGCGGGTGGTCGCGGCGGACGGGCAGGGAACTGACCGGAACTGAGGAATATGCGGCGGCGAAGATGCGGCTTTTCCAGGCGCTCGACGAGGTGGAAAACCTGGCGGCGGTGCGGCCGGACATCCAGGTGGATGAAGCCGGGCTGGTGGAACTGCTGGCGCGGCTGGACCTGTAGCCAGACGCAGCTACTTTTGCGGTTCCAGCGAGGCTTTCAGAGAGATGTCGCTGTCCTTCAGGACATCCAGCGTGCGCCGCCAGGGCTGGCGGCCTGCGGCTTTCAATTCGATGTCGTGCGGCCCGGCGGCGAGGCGCAACGTGGAAGGCGTGGTGCCGACAAATTTGCCGTCCACGGAAATATCGGCGCCATCGGGCTCCGAGCTGATCCGCACCGTACCCGAGCCCGCATCGGCATTCGCCGGCGCGCTCAGCTTCTCCAGTGACGCGGCCGGATACAAGCGCCGCAGAACCCGGAGGATATCGGCGGAACTGAGCGCAAATCCGATCCCGGCGATGGGCGCGCTCGCGGGCGATGCGACTGCGCGGGCCGTGTTGATGCCAATCACCTCGCCGGAGCTATCGAGCAACGGGCCGCCGCTGTTGCCGGGATTGACGGCCGCATCCGTCTGGATCCAGACGCCCGGGCCCAGTTCGGGTTTCGGCCCCACGGCGCTGACAATCCCTTTCGTCACACTATTCGGCATCCCGCCGCCGGGATTTCCGATAGCCACCACGCTCTGGCCGGCAGCGACGCCGGCGAGATCGGCCAGCACCAGGTGCGGCATTCCGGAGCCTTCCACTTTTACCAGGGCGAAATCCAGGTCTGCGTCCACATAGACGACGCGAGCGGGCAGATCCTCGTGGATTGCGAGGACGGCGGTGATCCGCGGCTCATCGCGCACGACGTGCGCGTTGGTGGCAATTACCCCGGTATCCGTAATCAGGAAGCCGGTGCCCTGTTTCTGGGGCCCGCGGAGGAGCACCACGGCCGGGCTGGCGCGTTGCACGATCTCTTCCACCGGGAGCTCGCGGCGCGCTGCCCTGTGGAGGGTCCCAGCCGCCCTCGTTTCTGGAACGCCGGTGAGCGTCTCCTCGACTTTGTCCAGCGTGAAGTCAAAATGGTCCGACTTGAGCAGGTAGTATTGCTGGCGTACACGTCCCGTCGCGTTCACCCGCTCCATGGGCCCGTCGGTGAGCAACAATTCCTTCGTCAGAAAGCCCTTCAGGCTTACGCGCACGCGCATGGGATGCTGCAACTGGGTTCCGTAAACGGTCTTGGTGCGATGAAAGTAGCCGCCGGGATAGTTCACCTGGTAGGGAGTTTTTCCCACTACGACGCCGTCGAGCTCGACGGTGGCGCCGGAAGGAGTGCTGGTGATTTTCAGCGTGCCGGCCGCGGCCGCACCCGGCAAGAAGAGCGCCGCAGCGAGGCAAACCCCGGCCGCCAGCGCCCTCGCAGGGGATGTCATGGAAGGGGCCTCCGAGGCGCGTGAGTGCCAGCCAGTAATATATTCCCGGAAAAATTAAATGTATAGATACACCGCCCTGGAGGACCGGGAAGCTGACAGCGGAGGTGCATTCCCGAGCGGCGCCGTTCCTAGTGCCCCCGGAGGAAGAAGTAGGTGGTCATGGAGGCGCCGACCAGCAGCACGAAACCCCGGACCCACGCGGAAGGCAGCTTTTGCGAATAGTGCGCGGCGAAATGGCCGCCGAGAATGGCTCCGGCCAGAACGACCAGAGCCTGCAGCCAAAAAACTGTGCCCGCCGCGATGAACGTGACCACGGCGACGCCATTAATCAGCGTGGTCAGAACGATTTTCAGGGCATTCATCTCGTGGATGTCGCTCATACCCATGGCGCCGAGGATAGCCAGGATGAGAATGCCGATCCCGCCGCTGAAGTAGCCGCCGTACACCGCCGCGACCAGCTCGAAGAGCGCAGCCAGCGCGATTTTACGTGTCGAATTTTCCAGTGCGCCCCGCCCGGCCGTCCCTCTGCTCAGGCGAGGACCGAGGGCGAACAGAACCGTAGCCGCGAGCATGAGCCAGGGGACCAGCCGCATGAAGAGATCCGCTGGTGTGCGAACCACGAGCACGGCTCCCGCCACACTTCCCACCAGGCTGACGCCGACCAGGAGAACCAGAAGGCGCCGGGCCACGTTCAACCGGGGCCAGAATGCGCGCACGCTTGCGGCAAGGCCGGGCCAGAGCGCAACCGTGTTGGTGGCACGGGCCGGGACGGGCGGCACGCCAGCGAACAACAGCGCCGGAAAAACGAAAAAGGTTCCGCCTCCAGCCACGGCGTTCATCGCGCCGCCCAGAATTCCGGCCCCGAACAGGAAGATGGCAGTCGGGAAACTCAAACCCATACGTGTATCACGAATCGTCCCGGTGGCATGGCGGATTCCAACCGGCGGCGGCGTATTTCAATTGGAGAGCGGGTGCCCGCAGATGCGTTCGAGGATGCGGATGGGGGACTTCTCGGGCAGGGCCATGGCCTGCCGGGAGACGAGAAACGTCTGCTCCAGGGCGAACTGGCCGGAAAGCACGGCGTGGCTCACCATGTCCGTGTAACAAATCCAGCAGGAGCCGGGCGGAAATTCCCATTGCTGTTTGGCGCAGTTGCGTTGGAAGTTGCTATTCTGCTTCAGAAAGTCGTGGAAGCGGAGCATGAACGCGTCGTAGGGCGAGCGCGACCACTGCCGGAGGCCGAGCGCGCGCGCCATTTTCCCGAACACCTGACGGCCGGGAGCAGATTTCGGGATGCCCACCTGGCGTGCAAAGCGCTGGGCGAGCCCTTCAAAGGTTTCGGAGGTGATCCAGACGCGACCCTGCGTAGGATTGATGTTCGCAAACACCCGCAGGATGCGGTCGCCGTGCGTGGGCCGGGTGGGAAATGCGTCCACATGGGCGAGATCGTTGCGCGCCGTGAGCCTTGCGGCGCGGCCCTTTTCTTCAAGGGGGCGGTAGCTAGCAAAATCCCGAATCCAACGTCCAGCGTATTCGGGGATGATCTCGCCGAGGTAATGCGCGGCCCAGTCCGAGTAGGCAGCAAGGATGGATCTCAGCCTCTCCGCATCCCGCGCGGCCATTTTCCCGGTGCCCGTCAGGCGGTTTTCCGACGGCCGGTAGGCAATATTTTTGTGGTAGCCCGCGCCGGTCTGCTTCTGGGCCAGGAGGAATGCTTTGTCCTCGTCGGTCAACGGGAAGGGCATCTGCGGGAAGAAGAGGATGTTGCCGCTCTCCAGTTCTTCCGCGAGCCGCGGAGTCTTTGCCGCGGGGTTCGCCACGTCAATTCGCCGGCTCACCCATAGTGGATTGCCGGCTGACGCCGCTTCCCGGTTTTCAGCCGCCATAGTCAGTTCCCATGACCTCTCGCGGTCCGAAATTCAGAATACGTCCGCGGGCCCGAACTGGCAAGGACGGCAGGGCCGGACCCGGAGGAATCTCTGGAACCTGGCCGCCTTGCGGAGGGAATAAAGATGAGGAGCTGTGTGTACCCGCGTCAGGCCCCCAGTGATAGCATGGATTCTCGCTCACCGGATTGACCAGCCAGGGCGGAGCCTATGAGAGCGCGGGGACCCCAGTCTTCGGTTGGTGCGCTGCGCAACAGGATGGCGCGCCAGCGCGCCATCCGCCTCCCCGGCGGGGAGGATGCGAGAATGGAAAGGGAACGTCGATGCCGTCTCGAGCGCTGCTGCGAATCGTTCTGCTGATCGCGCTGGTTCTGACTGCCGTGCCGCGCGTGGCGAGCGCACAAAACCCCTCCGGCGGACAGGAACAGGGCCCGCCGGGCGAGGGAGGGCAACAGCGCCGGAATTATCGCGGGAACGGCGTCTTCGGACGCATCCAGAGCATCTCTGCGACCGAGATGAAACTTGCGGCTCCGGACGGAAACACGGTCACCGTTCAGATTACCTCGAAGACGCAGTTCCGCATCGAGCAGCAGACGGCGAAACTCGAGAATTTCAAGGTTGGCACTCCCGTGTTCGTCCGCGGCACCAAGAGGGGAGATGGCACATGGGAAGCAGAGATGGTTGCCACGCGCAATGGTCCGTCTCCCATGATGCAAGGGATGGGCAAAGATTTCGTGGCCGGCACGGTCAAATCCATCGACGGAACCAAGATCACGATTCTCCGCTTGGACGGATCGACGCAGACGATCGAGGCGGATGAAAACACCTCGCTCGTGAGGCACCGCGAGAGCATCACGCTGGCCGACATTCACCCCGGCGACGGCGTGGCCGTGCGCGGCGAGACGAAGAACGGCGCGTTCGTTCCCCGCACCGTCAACGTTCTGGACCCCGCGCAGCTCGAGCGCATGAAGCAATTCATCGGCGCGGGAGGTCCTCCGCCGCAGGGCTCCGCTCCCCCGCAAGGCGAAAAGAAGCCCGAGCCCGATTCGAAGCCGCCGCAAGGTCCGCGCTAGTGCGTTCTGGAGCCTTCGCCATCGCCGCGACAATGTGGTGTGCGTTGGTGCCCACACTCTCCGCGCGGGCGCAACAGGCTCCCACGCCGGCTGCGGCGCCGCCGGCTGCCCCGCAGACGGCTCCTTCGCCCGCGGCTGCTGCTCCGTACACCATTTCCGGAGTCGTGCGCACGGGCAAATCAGCGCTGCCGGGCGTGACGGTGACCGCGGCGAACACGTTGACAGGAAAAAAACTGACGACGACAACCGGGCTGGATGGCAGCTTCTCGTTCACGCTGGCCGGGCGCGGCCGCTACGTGGTCCGCGCAGAGTTCCTGGCGTTCGCTCCGCAGACCCAGGAGGTGCTGCTGAATCCGCAGAATCCGACCGCGAAGGTGGATCTGGACCTTTCGCTGGCTTCCCGCGTCCAGGAACTCCAGCAGGAGCAGCAGGCGGCGCGGGCGGCCAATGCGAATGTGGCGGCCCGGCGCGGTTTCCAGAACCTGGGAGGCGCGGGTGAACCCGGGGATTTAGGGGCCGCGGGCGCGGCCCCGGGCGAAACCGGGGGCGGCAACGGATTTGGCGGGGCGAACGCGGCGGATCTGAGCGCGCTGCCTTTTTCGGGAGCCGGCGCCGACGCGGCCACCGAATCCGTGGTGAGCGGCGGCGGACTGGGCCAGTCTCAAAACTTCGGAATCGGCACCGATGCTCAGATTCAGGAGCGCATCAACGAGTATCGCCAAAACGCAGCCGCAGGAGGAGGAGGCGGAGGAGGATTCGGCGGCGGCCAGTTCGGAGGGGGCCCGGGCGGCCCCGGGGGAGGGCCGGGCATCATTTTCCGTGCGGGCGGCGGGCGCGGATTCAACATCAACCAGCCGCACGGCGCCGTTTATTTTTCGGACGACAACGCCGGGCCGGAAGCGACGCCGTTTTCGATCAATGGCGCGCCAGTCGCGAAGGCTTCTTACAACCAGGCGCGGTTCGGGGCCATTCTGGGCGGCCCGCTGAACATCCCGAAGATTTACCACGGCGGTCTGAAAACGTTTTTCTTTTTCAACTACAACGGCAGCCGTGCGAGCAATCCTTATGACGCCTATGCCATCGTCCCCACGGCCGGCACGATGGGTGAACGAATGGGAGTCTTTCCGGAGCCGATTTCGGCCCCACCCATTCTGCCCACGCCGCCGCCGGGGTGCACGTATCCGGCGTTTCCGACGAACACGATTCCGGTCAACTGCTTCAGCCAGGCAGCGAGCACGCTGCTGAACTACATCCCTACGCCCAACGTGAGCATCCCGAACTCGCCGTTGAATTTCCACTACGTGACCTCGGGGCAGAGCGACACGGACTCCATCAATTTGCGGCTAATCCACAATTTCGGCAGCGGAGGCGGGCCAATCATGATCGGTCCGGGAGGCGGAGGAGGCGGAGGTGGGCGCCGGCGGCAGGGCCAGAACATCAATTTCGGGCTCAATTACAGCCGCAGCAACAGCCAGATCCTCACGCCGTTCCCGCAGGTTGCGGGCACGAACGGCACGCAGGGGCTCAACGCCAGTGCCGGCTACTCCTACAACAAAGGGAGGTTGTTCAGCCTGCTGCGTTTCAATTACAACCACTTGCACACCTCCACGTCAAACCTGTACGCCTTCAACACCAACATCTTAGGCATGGCGGGGATCAGCACCGGAGTGCCCATCAGTCCCTTTGATTACGGATTGCCGCAACTGAGTTTCAGCGACCTGCAGGGAATCAACGACCCGTCGACGCGGAGGAGCCTGAACCAGACGTACACGATTTCCGAAACGCTTGGATGGAGCCATGGGAAACACAGCTTGCGGTTGGGGGGAGATTACCGCCGGATCCTCCAGAACCTGCGCTCCGACCAGAATGCCCGGGGGAGTTTCACGTTCACGGGATTTGCCACGGGAAATGATTTTGCGGATTATCTGCTGGGCCTGCCGCAGCTCACTTCGCTCCAGACGGGGACCACGGCGTATAACTTCCGCTCGAATTCGTTCGATTTGTTCGGCCAGGACGAATGGAAGGCGACGGCAAATATCACGGTGAATTTCGGGTTGCGCTACGAGTACCAGGGCCCGTTCGCGGCGGCGAACAACCAGATCGTGAATCTCGATTTTCTGCCCAACCTTGGATGCGTCGAGCCGGTATTCACCGGCGCCGTGGGCGGCTGCACCGGCGCAATCTACCCATCCTCGCTCGTCGAGCCCGACCGGAATAATTTTGCTCCTCGCATCGGAGTGGCCTGGAAGCCATTGAAGAAGGTGGTCGTGCGGTCTGGTTATGGCTGGAATTACAACCTGGCGCAGTACGCCAGCCTGATCCAGCAGCTGGCCTTCCAGCCGCCGTTTGCCGTCACAGCCACAAACACAATTGCTGCCTGCCCGGGCATAACTTTGGCCGATGGGTTCAGTTCTTGCGCGCCGCCGAGCGTCAGCAACAGTTACGCCGTGGACCCGAACTACCGGCTTGGCTACGTGCAGCTCTGGAATCTGGACGTCCAGACGGAGCTGGGGCGGGGCGTGTTCATGAACATCGGCTACAACGGATCGAAAGGGACGCACCTCGACCTGGTCGAAGCCCCGAACCGTACGGCCACGGGGGTCGTGAATCCCGCAGTGCAGCCTTTCCTGTTCGAGAGTTCGGAGGGGAATTCCATCTATCACGGACTGTCCGTGCGCGTGCGCAAACGTCTGCAGGGCGGAATCGCCGTCAGCGGTGTGTATGTGTACTCGAAATCGATCGACGACGCTTCTTCGATCGGCGGCGGCGCCGTGGTGGTGGCCCAGAACGCGGCGGACATCGCCGCCGAGCGTGGGCTTTCCAGTTTCGACCAGCGGCACAAATTCACGGGCACCTGGATTTACGAGCTGCCGTTCGGCGAAGGGAAGAAATACCTGCAGACCGGCGCGTGGTCGCGCGTGCTGGGTGGCTGGCTATGGAACGGCGACTGGACCTTTGCCACGGGAACTCCGCTGAGCCCGCGGATCATCGGAAGTTTTACCGAGGTGAACAGCGGGACGAGCGGAACGCTGCGTCCGGACCTCAAAGCGGGGCAGCCGATCACGGTGGCGAATCCCAGCATCCAGGAGTGGTTCAATAGAGATGCCTTTCAGGCGCCCACGGCCGGCCAATTCGGCGACGCTGGGCGCAACATCATCCCCGGCCCGGGCCAGATCCTGTTTGACATGTCGATCAGCAAAACGTTCCAGTTCCACGAGCTGCGGTCGCTGGAGGTGCGAGCGACGGCGAACAACGTGTTCAATCATGTGAATTTTGCTACTGTGGATACGAACTTCAACTCCCCCACGTTCGGCGAAGTGATCGGGGTGGGCACGATGCGGCGGGTGAGTTTTCTGGCGCGGTTCCGGTTCTGAGGGGATTCGATGCGGCACGCTTCGCAAAAATCCGGGGCCGTCCTTCTCGCACTGGCATTCCTGGTGCAGATGTCCGCGCCGCCCGCTTCGCGGTCGCAGAATGCGCCTCGACAGCAACCCACGCGGCCGCAGCGCAGCGGATTCCGTTTCCGCGTGACCACCAACCTGGTTCTGGTAAACGTGGTGGCGCGCGATAAGCAGGGCAATCTGGTCCGCGGAATGACCAAAGATGATTTTCAGCTTTTCGAGGACGGAAAACCGCAGACCATCGCCGACTTCGGATTTGAAGACACGGACGCAATCGCGCTCGAGGCGCAGAATTCTCCCGGCGTCACCGGAGTAGCCGGGGGACCACCGGCGCCGCCGCCCGATCCGCAGACGCCGGACGAAATGCGCAACCGGCGGATCATCATCCTGTTTTTCGACTTCACGGCCATGGATCCGGAGCAGATCGACCGATCGGTGGCGGCGGCGAAGCGGTTTGTGGAAAAGCAAATGGCCCCGGCAGACCTGGTGGCGCTGGTTTCGCTGGCCTCCTCGCTGCGGTTGGACCTGGACCTCACCGCGAATCGGGAGCGGATCCAGCGGGTCCTCGATAGCTACATTTCGGGACAGGGCCAGGGATTCGATGCCGGCGACACGGGCAGCTCGGAGGGCGCGCCGGAGACAGGGGGCTCGTTCACACCGGACGACACGGACTACAACGTGTTCAACACGGACCGGAAACTGGAGGCGCTGGAGTCCCTGATGCAGACGCTGGGCGGCATCCAGCAGAAAAAATCCATCATTTACTTCAGCAACGGGGTGAGCCGGTCCGGGATCGAGAACCAGGCGGCGCTTCGCGGGACCACGGCCATGGCCACGCAAACGAATTGCTCGATTTATCCCGTGGACATCCGAGGTCTGCTGGCGCTTCCTCCCGGGGGCGAGGCGCAGAGCGCCAGCATCCATGGCGTTTCGGCCTACAACGGGCAGGCATCGATCAACCAGTTCGAGTCCAATGCCTCATCGCAGGAGACGCTTTCCACGCTGGCAGCGGATACGGGCGGCAAAGCTTTTCTCGATTCCAATGACTTCGGGCTGGTGTTCCAGCGCGTGCAAAAAGACACCTCGGCCTACTACGTGCTGGGCTTCTACAGCGCGAACAAAGTGCAGGACGGGAAGTACCGCCGCCTGCAGGTGCGCGTGAAGTGCCCGGACGTGAAACTCGAGTTCCGGCCGGGCTATTACGCCCCGCGCGACTTCCAGCATTTCCGCCAGGAAGACCGCGATCAGCAGATGGCAGACGAGCTGGCCTCCGAGCTGCCCGAGACCGACGTGCCCGTATACATCGGCGCCGCGTACTTCCGGCTGGACAGTTCGCGGTACTTCATCCCCGTGTCGTTGGTGATTCCCGGCTCGCAAATTCCGTTCACGAAAGACCAGGAGAAAGACAAAGCTTCGGTGGACATCATCGGCGTAGTGCGGGACGAGAAAGGATTCCCGTTCGGAAACGTGCGCGACACGGTGAAGCTGAACCTGGACGCCTCGCAGCAGGTGCGGCGGAAAAACGTGCAGTACAACACCGGGTTCATCCTGCCGCACGGGAGGTATCACATGAAATTCGTGGTGCGGGAGAACCAGACGGGGCGGCTGGGGTCGTTTGAGACGGATGTGGTGGTGCCGGATCTGGGCCATGCACCGCTGAAGATGAGCTCCATCGTGCTGGGCAGCCAGCGGATTGCCGCGGCGGGGGAAAAGGAGGGTCCCAACCCGCTCCAGCGTGACGGCATGGAACTGGTGCAAAACGTGATGCATGTGTTCCGCACCGACCAGCACCTCTACCTGCAATATGAAATCTACGATCCCGGCAAACGGAAGGAAGCGCCTGTTCCGCATCCCGCCGCAGGCGCGCCGGGCGGGGCCGAGCCCCGGAAATCCAGCGGGACAGCGGAGATGCGCGTGCTGACGAGCCTGGAATTCCTGCAGGGCGACAAGAAACTCTACGAAACGAAGCCGCTGGAAGCCACGGAACTGACCGACTCGACACGCAAAGCCGTTGTTTTCCAGATCGAATTGCCGCTCGAAACCTTCCCGCCAGGGCTTTACACCTGCCAGATCAACGTGGTGGACGATGCTGCGGGCAGCTTTGCGTTTCCGCGCACCGTGCTGCTCATCAAACGGCCGCAGCCGGCTCCGGCCGCTGCCACCGGCGGCGCGGAGTAGCCCGGCCTCTGGATATTCCCGCTGTTCTCCCTCGCCGAAAAGAGGGGCGGACACTTGGGTCCGCCCCTACAACGAAGTCTTGGGAAGGGGTTCGCGGTCGAAGGCGCCTTCCGCGATTTTCGCTGCGAGGGTGCGCATTTCGTCGTGGATCAGGCCGTTCGACGCCAGGCAGACGCGCTCGCCGGGGACGAACGGTTTGCCGGCGAAATCCGTGACGCGGCCGCCGGCCTCGCGAATCAGCAGGGTGCCCGCGGCCGTGTCCCAGGACTTCAAACCGAACTCCCAGAACCCGTCGAGCCGGCCGCAGGCGACGCTGCAAAGGTCCAGCGCGGCCGCGCCCACGCGCCGCACACCGTGGGAAGCCAGAGTGAATTGCCAGTAGAAATGGATGTTGGGATTCTCCGTGCGCTTATGCGTGGGGAATCCGGTGCCGAGCAGGCTGACGGCCAGGTGGTCCGTCTGCGAGACGTGGATGGGCTGGCCGTTCAGCCGCGCGCCCGCGCCGCGCTCCGCGGTGAAGAGTTCGCCGTTCGCCGGATTGAGAACCACGCCGGCAATCAGCTCGCCCTTTTCTTCGAGGCCGATGGAGACGGCGAATGCGGGGAAATGGTGGGCAAAATTCGTGGTTCCGTCGAGCGGGTCCACGTGCCAGCGGAACGGGGAATCGCTCTCGCGGCCGCCGCCTTCTTCCGCGACGATGGCGTGGGAAGGGAACTCGCGGCGCAGCCGCTCGACCACGAGTTTTTCCGATCGCCGGTCGGCCTGGGTGACCAGGTCCGCGTCGCCTTTGTAGGAGATGTGGACCGGGCGCGCGAATTCGTCCATGAGCGCGCGTCCACCCTCCTGCGCCGCAGCGATGGCGGCTTCGAGATACGGGCTCATTCCACGGCTCCGTCGGTGAGATAGAGTTTCCGGTTGCGGATGCGCAGCGGGCCGCCGGCCGGGGCCGCCGAGGCCACGCGCACTTCGAGGTGCCGGATGCTCTTCTTTGGCGGAGGCGGCTGCGGGTAGAACGCCAGCAGGTACTGCGTGCGCAGTTCGAGGTCGATGGCCTCGAACAGGGCGTCGAGCTGGTTCAGATCGTCGGCCAGGAACATGGCGCCGCCGGTGGTATCGGTGATGGTGGCGAGCGCGTGCTCGCCGGCCAGATCGCGCAACGCGTCCGATTTCAGAGCGCGGATGACGATGGTGTAGAGCAGCGCCTCCGCGGAGACGGCGGCGTGGCGCGCGTCTTCAAACGTGACCCGGCTCGTCGTCTCCCCCGCATCCGTCACCAGCACGATCACCCTCCGGCGTCCCGGCGGCCGGCGGGATAGTTCGCCGGAGGCCAGATAGATTGCGTCGTAAAGCGACGTGCCTGCGCCGGCGCGCATGCGCTTCAATCCCGCCTCGAGCGTGGAAGGATTCGATGTATAGGCGGTCAGCCGGTCCACGTGTTCGGCGAACGTATAGACGGCGAGTGTGTCCTGGGGGCGCACCACTTTCCGGATGAAGCGTAGCGCCGCCCCGGCTTCAAATTCCATCTCCTTTGCCGCGCTCAGGCTGGTGTCGATCATCAGGGCCATATCGAGGGGCTGCTGAGTTTCCGCTTCGAACACGGCCACCTGCTGCTTTGTGCCCTCGTCGAAAACGGTGAAGGCGTCGCGCGGCAGGCCCGTGAGCGGACGTCCGGAGGGGTCCTGGACGCTGACCCACAGGCTGACCAGATTCACGTCCGTGCGCATGCGGCCGCCCTTGACCACCTGCGCGCGCGCGACCGGCGGGCCGGCGACGGATGCGCACACACCCGCGCCCAGGATCATCATTGGGAGCCACACGCCGGCGCGCCCGGATGGCCGGCGGAGGAGCGCACGGGCCGGCTGAATCATGGTTGCCGGGGTTCCGGCCCGGGAATGGGTTCCAGGGCTTCCCCTTCGGCCCACACGGCGCCGTCCGCAAAATATTCCTTTTTCCAGATAGGGACGCTGTGCTTGAGGGTGTCGATGGTGAACCGGCAGGCGTCAAACGCCACGGCGCGATGCGGTGCGCTGACGGCGATGAGCACGCTGGTCTCTCCGATGGCGAGGCGCCCGAGGCGGTGGACGATGGCGACGCCGCTCACAGAAAAGCGCGCGCGCAGAGCCGCGGTCAGCTCGCGGAGTTTTTCGAGCGCCATGGGTTCGTAGGCTTCGTAGTCGAGGTAGAGGGTCGCGCGGCCGCGGGTGTGGTTCCTCACGATACCGTCAAACACCACCACCGCGCCTTCATCGGGCCCTTTCACCCGTTCTACGATGGGCTGGGCGGAGATGGGGTTGTGCACGATCTCGACCCAGTCGCGCGAGGCGGCGGCCACGGCACCGCCGCTGACCGGGGAGAAAGGCCACCTCATCGCCAGGACGAAGCTGCGCGTTCCATGCAGCCAATTCCTGGTTTACTGATGCCGCGACGGAGGAACGCAAACCGCCGAGCGCGGGATACGCCGAGCGGTAGTGGGCGAACGCGTCTTCCACACGCGAACCCTCCGGCAGCTCCGCCGACTCCTCACCGCGGCCGACGATGTCCTTCAACCGGCCGAAGAACAGCACGCGCACCCGCATAAACGAATTTTACGCGCCTGAAAGGGGTAATTCCACGCCGGGCTACGGCTGGGCCGGGCCGGCGCGGCCTGCCAGGCGGGCGGCCTGGCGCAGGCGCTCCGCGGCGCGCTCGAGCGCGTCTTGCAGCTCCTGCGCTTCCAGCCGCGCAGTTGCCCAGTCGTGCCGCTCGATGGCCTCGCGCACGCCGGGGAACACCACAGCCGCATAGCCGGTGTTGATTCCGGGCGCGGAGAAGGTGTGCCGGTACCAGGGCCTGCCTGCCAGACCGTCCGGCGCGAGCAGCGCGGCCTCGACGCTCGCCAGAAGGTGTGCCACGGACTCGGCGCGCTGCCGGTCCGGCGAGTTGGCCAGCATGCCGCGGACCGCTTCGCCCTCTGCCAGCGCCGCGGACTGGAAATCCGCTGCGGCAGCTTCCACTCCGCGCAGATCGAGCTGGTGATCATTCCGCGCGCCCGCAGCGCGCAGATCGCCCAGAATGCGCTGCACCTCCGCAGCGTATTCGCCGTAATCGAACGCAGGAACGTCTGCGTCGGCCAGCCGCATCACGATGCGCCCGGCAATGCGCGCCATCATCACGTGGTAGGTGAAATCAGGATCGCCGAAGCGCTTCATCCAGTCGAAATCGTCGTAGATGGAGTGATAGACGCCGTAATCTCCCGTCGTGCTGATATCCATCGACGGGATTCCTGCATGCTGGTAGAAGGCGCTGTAGTCCGAGCCCGAGCCCAGCGCGTTCATGGGCAGCGGACGTCCCGCCGCTCGCGGCTGCGCGCCGCCGCGCCGCGGCACGGCCGAATATTGAGCGATGCGCTCGCGCCAGCGGTCGTACACGGTGCGTCCGGTGCGGGGATCTTGTGTCTCCCGCGCCACGTCACGTACCAGCTCACGCAAGGAAGGAGTGGCTGCACCGCCAAACCTTTCCCCCTGCACGGCGATATCCATGTTGAGGTAGGCCATGGCGTTCCGGCTCAGCTCGGCCATGTGGTCTTCCACCCAGGCGGTGGAACCGACCAGGCCGAACTCCTCCGCGTCCCAGGCGCAGAACACGATGGTGCGCCGCGGCGTCCACCCCGCTCGCTTCAGGGCGGCGAGCGACCGCGCCACTTCGAGTTGCACGACGGTGCCGCTGCCCGGATCCGCCGCGCCAAACACCCAGGCGTCATGATGGTTCCCGGCCACTACCCAGTCATTCGTCTCGCCCGGCAGGCGCGCAATCACGTCGTAGATCGTCCGGGTTTCGAGGCTCATCCCGAGTCTCAGGCGCACCTCGACTGGCCCGGGCCCCGCGTGGTAGCTGAACGGCATCCCTCCCTGCCACTCCCGCGGCGCTCTCGGCCCGCGCAGGATGGCCATCAATTCAGCGGCGTCGCGCCACGAGATTGGCAGTGCGGGAATACGCGGCAAGTTCAGGCGCTGCCGCGTGTCCAGGCGCTGTGAGATTTCGGCCGCCGGCAGCCCCCGGAGCGGCGCGATGGGATTTCCGGGGTAGAGGAACGTGTACTGAATCGAGCCCCTCTCGATTCCGCTCTCCGGCCTCCATGGCCCCTGCGGGTACGGGTCGCCCTGCCGGTAGCCGTCGTCGGCAGGATCCGAATACAGCAGAACGCCTGCGGCCCCGTTGACATCCGCCAAGTGCACTTTCACGCCGCGAAAGCACTGGCCGTAGCGGATCAAAGCGATTTTTCCGCGGAGGTCCACTCCGAGTTCGACCAGCCGCTGGAAATCCTCGGGAAGCCCGTAGTTGGCATAAACCACCTGTCCCGTCACGTCTCCCGCCGGCGAATACGCGCTGTACGCTGCAATACTGCGCGGGTCTGAGGTGGCTGGATCGCCTACTACCGGCTCTTCCGGCCGCGCCAGACGCATCGGGCTGGGCGCCGTGCGTTCCAACAGGATTTCTGCCGGATAGGAGAGCACGACGTTGAACGGAACAATTTCCGCATCCAGGCCCGCCGCGCGGTACTCGTCCCGGAGGTATTCCGCCACGCGCCGGCTCGCGTCCGTGCCGGCCAGGTGCGGCTCGGAGGTCAGCCGCCGCAGAGTAGCCTCGGCGCGCGCGGCGCTGGGCAACTGCGCGAATTTCGTCTCCCACTGCTCTTCCGCCTCAGACCTCGCCGCGGAAAATCCGCGCAATCGCTCAGTTTGCGGGAGCGGTGCCTGCTGATTCGTGCCGGGTGGCGCAGGGAACGCCATCGCTATCGCGCCGCCCAGCAAGGCCACGGCTGCGCGGAGGAGCGTCCGATCGCCCTTCAATCTCCGCATGGGTGTTCGTTTCTTTCCCGAGCCGCAAGCCTTCGGCGGGAGGCCGGAACTCTCTCTGGCGGCAAGGATGAGCGGTTCATTCTAGTCTGGATTCGCCAGCCTTGCAGCCGCCGGGCGGGAAACGTATCGAGAGCCGTGGCTCGCCGGCGATTACCTGGCGCGCCAGTTCTCTGGGGTTACCCTTCCGAGGCATCCGGCGCCACTTCGATTGACCCTGTGGGGCTGTTTGTTAGCATGGCTAGCGGGATTCCGCGCGCCCGGCCGCGGACACCGCATCGGGTGTCTCAGGAGCGCACGGGCACATGACACTTCGCCACTTCATCATCGCCCTCCTCGGTGGAGCGCTGGTCTGTCCGCCGCCCATGCTCGCCGGAGGAGTTGTCGGCTCAGCCGGCCCCAGTGAAAAGGCCCTGGTTCGCGGCGCTCCGCTCGTTCAGGGGACCAATATATTCAGCGGAGACGTCGTGGAAGTGGGCCCGGGAGGCGAGGGCGTGGTCACCTTTGGCCATAATGCCATGGCCCGATTCACGGCGGAGACCGCCGTGCGCGCTTCCCGGGACGCCAATACGATCGGCCTCGAACTGCTCCGCGGCCGAATGATTTACCGTACGACTGCGGAGCAACCGGTCGTCGGCACGTTTGTGGATGCTGTGGTTCGCTCGGAAAATGGACAGGAAGCGGTGGCCGTGGTGGCCTTCCGAAACGCGAACCTGGTGACGGTAACGGCGGAGCGTGGCACTCTGGAGGTCACTGCGGGCCGCAACCACCGCACGGTTTCCGTGCTGCAGGGGCAGACCGTTGAAGTGGCCGTGGTGGACGATACCGCCAAGAGCGCCGGCAACACCGCACCGGACCAACCCCAGGATCAGAACAATTCAAAAAAGAAGCCCAGCGGCGCCATGTGGACGACGGGAGTGGTGCTGGGCGGAGCCGCTGCGATTGGAACAGGCCTGGCCTTGAGCAATGGCCAGACACAGCTTACCTGCCAGCAGAAGGGCGCTCTTGTCAGCCCCTACGCCTTCCCCTGCCCGTAACCCGCTCCTCCCGGAGCGGCTCCCTCACAGGTAACACGGCACACGGAGTTTGCGGAGAAGAGGCCTCAGCGGCTTGCCTCCGCGCGCGCCCGAATGCGTTCGCTGATGTGCGTCCAGCCCTTGGCGATGTTCTGCCGCACATCATCAGGGATAGCCCCGAGGGCGAAATGATGGAAAGCGATGAGGGTGCCGCCCTCCACTTCGCTCCGCCTGTACTGCACGTTGGACACGACCGCGTAGGACATAAAAAGCGGACCGCAAATTTCCAGAAGACTCGGGCGCTTGACGGCTTGCACAGTGCCCCAGTAATGGCCGTTGCCGTCGCCCAGGTCGCGATACCAGCGGCCGCCCGGTCACGGCTCGATTTTTAGCGACATCGGTTTGCCTTCAGGCGTTTGCGCGCCGGGGCCGAGCTCAACGAGCAGCGCGGCGAAGGTGGCGTCGAGCGATGCGCGGACGCGCGTCTCCAGATTGATATTCAGCAGCAGCTTTTCAACTTCGGTTGCAGTGGCGAGTGACGTCATGGTTCCACCTTGAGTTGAGATGATTCGAATTCTTCCGCGAGGACATCCCGAATTCCAGCCCGCCCGAACCAGGCTCCCGTGGGGGCTTTCATCCCCGCTCTCCGTCATTTGCATCCGGCCTGGGTTTCGTGGACTCCTGCTTCTTTGCTTCCGCGCGCGCCTTGATCCGAAGCAACTGGCGGTAAGAGCCGACGGCTATTTCGATATCCGCCATCATCAACATGTGCACCAGGCGTTCCAGCTTCATTCGAAAGGAGGCCGGGCAATCAGAGGCTTCGGAAGCTTCACACCATCAGCTAAAGGTGCAGCGAAGAAGAACGTGGGTGGGAGTACTACTAGAACTCGCTTTTGCAAACTCTTTCATCTTGACAGCAGGGATTGGCGCCGCCAAAATGAGGCCCAATTTTTGTTTACCTACCGTGCCGAGGTCGGAAGCAGTTGGGCAGAGTTATTGCGGAATAAGAGGCAGTCTTTATCGTGGATTTTTGGCCCTTCTCGCAGAAGCACAAAGAGAATTGCGTGAGCCGGGCGCATCGAGCAGCCCTTCTGGGAGTGTGTGCCGGCGTATTCCTTCTTAGCGTACCTGCGAACGCGCAGATCCCCGCTCGCAACGTCAACATGGTTTCCGGAACACAGTGGCCAGGCGGAGATCCCTTTCTGCAACGGCAGAACGAGCCGTCGGTGGCGGTCTCGACGCGCAACCCGCTGCACCTGCTGGCGGGCGCCAACGATTACCGCACTGTGGACCTGCCCGGCCTTCCCAACGGAGAAGTGACTGGGGACGCCTGGCTGGGCGCCTTCAAGACCATTGACAGTGGACAGACCTGGTTCAGCCTACTGCTGCCGGGCTATCCGCAAGATACCTCAGCAGACGGATTGGCTTCGCCGCTGAAAGGGTTTGCCGCGGCCGCCGATCCTACGGTACGCGCGGGGACCAACGGACTGTTCTATTACAGCGGCATCGCATTCAACCGCGGCGCGCAAGGCGCGAGCGTCGTATTCGTGGCGCGTTACATTGACAACAATAACCAGGAAAACGGCGATCCCATTGCTTACGTCGGCACCACCGTGGTGGCCAAATCGGACGGCACCGTTTTCCTGGACAAGCCGTGGGTGGCCGTGGACATCCCCAGGGATGACGCGAAAATGTGCCGCATTTCCAGCCGTCAGCCTGACGGCTCGATTCAGGTCCAGTCATTCCGGGCAGGCAATATTTACGTGGCTTACTCGGTATTGACGGGGAGCGGAGCCAGCCAGCGCGGCCAGATCCTGTTCTCGCATTCCAGGGACTGCGGCGTCACCTGGAGCAAGCCTGTCCAGATCAGCCGCAAAACCGACCGCATCAATCAGGGCGCGGTCATCGCCATCAATCCGCAGGACGGGACAGTCTATGTGGCCTGGCGGCGGTTCGCCAGCCCCGCGCCCTCCAGTGACAACGACAAAGACAAAGACGATCAGGCCCAGACCGACGCCATCCTGGTGGCTCGTTCTCCCGACGAGGGAGAGAGTTTTGGCGAGGGAAGGATGGCCCGCGAGATGCCCCAAGACCAGGGGCGTGCCGTCAATTGGGCAAAGGCCGAGGAAGATGGCGAGCCGTTCGACCAGGGAACGTCAAACGTTTCCTTCCGCTTCAACGCTTATCCCGCTCTTGCTGTGGGCGACGACGGAAGGGTTTATCTCGCTTGGGCGGAGCGCGGCATCGGTCCCGGCGGCGACACCCGGGTGATGCTTGCCACAGCAAGGGGAGATGACGAAGACCTCGATTTCTCGGCGTTGAGCCCGGTGGAGAACCCGGCTACGCGGGGCCACCAAATCATGCCCTCGCTCACGTTTGCGGGTGGAAAGGTGGTCCTGGTTTTTTACGACTTGCGCGAGGATAGCTCGGACGCTCAATACACGCCGCTGGGGGGAGGCCAGTACTCGAAGACGGAAGTGCCCGTGGGAGACCTGGCGCCGCCCATCCCGCAACCCGCGAATGTTTTCAACCAATTCATCGCGGATGCTTCGGCCGTGGGCTCTCCCCCCATCAAGCGACGTCACACCATTGACGTACGAGCGACCCAGGCCAACCCTGGGAAGACGCCGGTTTTCTCTCCGTCCGTACAAGTCTCCGACTATCTTTTTGGCAGCCGCCCAGGCTCCCATCTGATCGAGCAGCTGCAGTTCAATCCGCCGAATCTCCCCTTGTTTGCAATGGGCACGGTTCCATTCTTCGGGGACTATATTGACGTGGCGCCGGCTCCCGCATTTGTGCCCGGGAAGAACGGCACCTGGAAATACAACACCGCCGCCAGCCCCGCTCCCGTGTTTCACACCGTGTGGACGGATAACCGCGACGTGCAGCCGCCAGCCGACGGCGATTGGACGCACTACACCCCTCCGTTTTCGCCTTCGGTGCAGGGTACCAGCCTCTTCGACCCCACGCAGCAGGTGCCGAGTTGCGTGACCGGCCAGGAGGGCATGAGGAACCAGAACGTTTACAGCGCCCGCATCACGCAGGGACTGCTCGCCGGGTCGCTGGGGAATTCGAAGCCTCTTGGGAATGCGACTCTGCCGGACGGGCGCGTGGTGCAAATCCAGCGCGGATTTGTGGTCTTTGTGCAGAATGCGCTGAGCACCGTGGCGGATTACCGCCTGACCATTACCAACCAGCCTGCCGGAGGGAAGGCTTCCTTCCTTCAGTTCGCGGTCGCGGGCCAGCCCGACCCGCAGACGCAATTGGATGTGGAGATCCCGGCGCTCTCGACGGCATCGCGCACCGTCTTCGTCAACGCGCCGGACCCAACCGCTTCCGTGCTGGTAACTGTGCAGCAGATCACCGCGATTGGAGGGACGCCCATCCCGGGCGGCCTCCAGACCTCGGTCCTGCTGAATCCGGACGTTACGAATCCGAGCATCTCGAACCCCTCGATCTCGAATCCGTCGATTTCGAACCCGAGCATCTCCAATGCGGAGGTATTCAACCCCAGCATCAGCAATCCTTCGATCTCGAATCCGAACATTTCGAATCCGAGCATCTCCAACCCCAGCATTTCGAATCCGAGCATCTCCAACGTGACGGTGGTCAATCCGGACATCGCGAACCCCAGCATCTCGAACCCGAGCATCTCGAATCCCAGCATCTCGAACCCGGATCTGGCCAACCCAAGCATCTCCAATCCCAGCATCTCCAATGCGGCGATGCAGGACACCACCTGGACGGTGACGAATAACGGGAACACCGCGGGATCCTTTAACGTGAATCTGCTGGCGGGCAAATTGCCGCCGAACACGGTGGTCACACAGCTCCTGATTCACGGTATCTATAACACTCCTGTGGCGGACGCCTGCACGCTGAAGGAGACCACGAAGACGGTGCTGATGGCCAACGTGCCGAACCCGACGTTCATGTCCTCCGGCGCGAACAACGCAATGAACACCCCCTCGGTCCCGCTGGCGCCGGGGGAATCCATCCAGGTGACGATCCGTGTGCTCGACCCCAATCCCCCGGCTCCCGGCGTGGTGAGCTACCAGCCTGCCAAGGCGGTAAAGCCCCAAGTCGCTTCGCAAGCCGTAAACACGGTAGATGCCGCGAATGGCGTCACGCAGCCGCCGACGGCCGGTGGGCCGATCACCATCAGCACCACCTTCCTGCTGAACGCGGTCCTGGGCTCGAGTTACCAGTCCGTACTGCATGCGAACGGAGGATACGGCGCCCAGACGTGGTCCATCTCCGGCGGCGGATTGCCCCCCGGCCTGATGCTCACGCCCAGCAGCGGCGTTATTTCTGGGATTCCGGCCTCCTTGGGACTCTACAACTTCATCGTTCAGGTTCAGGATTCCGCCACACCGATTGATTCGGCTACCCAGCCGCTCAGCCTGTTGGTGGTGAATCCATTGATGATGATCACGACGGCGCTGCCTTCAGGACAAGTTGGCCAGCCCTATAACGCCGCGGTGCAAACCAGCGGGGGGTTCGGCACGCTGACCTGGTCGGTGACATCCGGCGCGCTGCCTGGAGGGCTGAGCCTGAACAGCAGCACCGGGGCCATCAGCGGCACACCCACCACAGCAGGAACATTCCCATTTACGGTTGCGGTGCAGGATACGAATGCCCCACCGCAAGTGGTGAGCAATGCGTTTGCGATTGTCATCCAAGCGGCCAATTCCTCGACGCTAACCTTCGGTCAGCAGCCCTCGACCACTCCGACAGGCCAACCGATTACACCCACGGTTACCGTCGTTGCCAAGGATTCTCACGGCGCGGTTCTGCCTGCCGTGAATGTGACGCTGGCCTTCCAGGCGAATCCCAGCGGCGCGACATTGAGCGGCGGAATGGCCACGACGAACGCCAGCGGCATCGCCTCCTTCCCCAGCCTGAGCGTGAACAAGGTGGGCACGGGCTACACACTTGCGGCGTCGGCTACCGGGTTCTCCGGGGCGACGTCCAGCGCGTTCAATATCACTCCTGTGGGCGTCAATCTTTCGTTCACTGTGCAGCCAGGGCTCTCCACCGGCGGGCAACCGATCACTCCGATTGTGCAGGTCCAGGTGCAGGACAATTCCGGAGGGGCGATCACCGGAGTGAATGTGACCATGGCGCTGGGGACGAATCCCTGCGCCGGGACGCTCACCGGAACAACGACTGTGATGACCGGGCCCACCGGCAACGCTGCCTTCCCCAACTTGGCGGAAACGGCCGGCGGGGCGGGCTACACGCTGGTAGCTTCAGCGGCGGGCGCGACGCCAGTGACTTCCAATCCGTTCACGGTCATCGGATTCTGTCCCACCGGCAGCCTGGCTTTCGCCCATTCCGGTGCTGTAACCGCCCTGCTA
Organism: uncultured Acidobacteriaceae bacterium; assembly: GCA_963773835.1. Lineage (GTDB taxonomy): Bacteria > Acidobacteriota > Terriglobia > Acidiferrales > UBA7541 > JOPF136. The sequence goes on along the minus strand of CAVZCQ010000002.1, from coordinate 11,562 downwards.
GCCAACGGCCAGGTGTTGATCGCAGGGGGCACCGATAACGCAGGTGCGACGGCCGATGCTGAGTTATACGACCCTGGCACAGGGATATTCACTACCACGGGCAGCATGACCACGCCACGCAACGGCGCAACGGCCACTGTGCTGAACGACGGCAGAGTACTTATTGCCGGAGGGTCGAACACGGGCGGAACGTACCTGGCCAGCGCTGAGATCTACAACCCTGGGACGGGCGTGTTCTCTCTCACCGGAAGCATGACCATGCCCCGTCAACTGCACACGGCTACCCTGCTTCCGAGCGGCAAGGTGCTGATTGCTGGTGGCAGTCCGGCCAGCGCGACGGCCACCGCCAGCACAGAGCTTTATGACCCCAGTGCAGGTACTTTCACAGCGACAGGGAGCATGTTGAGCGCTCGCTGGGGAGCGGGCGCCACGCTACTCCCCAACGGCCGTGTACTCATGACGGGAGGCTTCCCCGGAGGTCCCGGCATCAATTTCCTATCCGGCGCTGAACTTTACGACCCAACGACGGGCACTTTCAGCGTCACCGGGAGCATGAACGTAGCCCGCTATAGCTTCACCCTGACTCTCCTGGGCAGCGGCAAAGTACTGGTGGCCGGCGGCTACGGCACGACCCTGCAGGGATCCGACCTCTCGAGCGCGGAAATCTACGATCCCTCCACCGGAGCGTGGCAATTCACAGGGAGCATGACGACAGCGGCTGGCAACCGCACGGCAACGCTGTTGCCGAACGGGAAGGTGATTGTGGCGGGAGGCGGACTGGTGGGGCAGCCAGTTTTCTTCTCGGCTGCCGAACTCTACGACCCGGTGGCAGGAATCTTCTCCTCTACAGCGAGCATGAACACTGGCCGCATGAACGCTGCGGCCAGCATGTTGGGCAACGGTACAGTGCTGATTGCGGGCGGCTTCAACGGGAGCGCGCTTTCCAGCGCGGAGCTGTATCTCGCCTTTGCGGGCCCACCGCTAAAGGTCAGCACGCTGGAACTGCCTGCGGGCGACCTCGCACAGGTCTACTCGACCACGTTGAACACTACTGGCGGCACCGGCGCTGTTACTTGGAGCCGTTCGGGCGGCACCTTGCCCCCGGGGCTGATGTTGAGCGCAGGGGGAGTGATCAGTGGCACTCCCACGGCCGCGGGCACATTTAATTTCATGGTGCAGGCCACCGATAGCGGCACGCCGCCGCAAACTGCCTACCAGCCGCTCAGCATCCAGATACTGAATACGTCGGCCACTCTGACTGTCCAGGTGCAGCCGGTAGCCGTGGTAGCGGGACAAGTAATGGTGCCTCCGCCCCAGGTGAAGGTTCAGAACAGCGGCGGGCCGGTGGTGGGCCAGACGGTGACCTTGGCGCTCGGCAACAACCCGGTGGGCGCGACGCTTTCCGGCGCGATTGCGGTGAGCGGCGTAGGCGGGCTGGCCACTTTTGACAATCTGAGCGTGAGCACGTTCGGAACGGGCTTCACGCTGGTGGCCTCGGCGACCGGATTTGCGGGCACGACCTCGAATGCATTCAATGTGCTGCCGGCGGGCGCCACGCTCGCCTTCCTGGTGCAGCCGAGCAACGGCCTGACGGGCCAGGCGATTTCCCCTGCCGTTGCGGTTCGCGCTTCCGACGGCAATGGCCTGCCCATCGCCGGAGTAACGGTGACTCTCGTGTTCGGGGCGAATCCAGGCGGGTCTGCGCTTTCCGGCGCCAGCGCCATCACCGACGGCTCCGGAATTGCGACGTTCGCGAGCCTGAGTGTCAGCAATATGGGGCAGGGATACACGCTCATGGCGTCGGCGCCGAACTTCACTGGCGCAACCTCGGCGAGTTTTAACATTGCCCCCGGCGCGCCGCTGGTTCAGCTCGCGCCCTCTGGCCCGCTGACGTTTACGGTGCAACCCGTTGGAGTGGCGGCGCCGACGCAAATGGTAACCGTGACCAACACGGGCGGAGCGCTGCTGCACCTGGCGAGCATCACGATCGCGGGCAGCGGATTTGGGCTCGGCCCGGCTACCACCTGCCCCACCGGCGCCAGCACTCTCGGTGTAGGCGTAAATTGCGTCCTCAGCATTACGTATACGCCGCTGTTTGCGGGCACGGTCACCGGGCAGATCACCATTACCGACGATGCTCCGGGCAGCCCGCAGATCATTCAATTGATGGGAACGGGCGGCCAGCCGCAGGTTGCGTTGTCCACCACCACGATCACGTTTGCCAGCCAGGCGGTGGGCTCGTCGAGCCCGGGGCAGCCCGTGACGCTCACCAACACCGGCGGCGTGCCGCTGACGGTAACGGGCATCGTTCTCGGCGGCGCGAACACGGGCGATTTCAGCGAGTCGGACAATTGCGGAACCGTGGCGGCGGGTGCGACGTGCACGATCACGATCACGTTTACGCCCAGCGCGGTTGGCCGGCGCTCCGCGCAGGCCACCATCACGGACAACGCCAATCCCGGCACGCAAATCGTGTTTTTCTCCGGCCCGGGGAATACTCCCGCCACTGGTTTCGGTCTGGACACCATCTCTACCTACGCCGGGGGCGGCCCACTGGGAGGCCCGGCGCTTTCGACTCTGATCACGGAAGCGCTGGGGATCGCGCGGGACTCGGCTGGAAACCTTTACTTCCCCTCGTATCAGCAAAACGTAATCCTGAAAATGGACACGGGCGGTAACGTGACGGTCTTTGCGGGCAATGGGCAGACTGGCTACAGCGGTGACGGCGGTCCGGCCACCTCTGCCACCATTGGCGAGGTCGAGGGAATTGCTTTGGATGGCCAGGGAAATCTCTTCCTTGCTGACCACAGCAACTTCACCATCCGCCGCATAGATGCGGCTACGGGAATCATCACCACGATTGCGGGAACCGGCACCGGCATCGGCAGTTACACGGGTGACGGTGGCCCGGCGACCAAAGCCACGCTCAATTTTGTTCGCGGCGTGGCCGTAGATGGGACTGGAAACGTGTTCATCGCTGACACGTTTAACAACGTGGTTCGCCGGGTGGATGCCTCCACCCAGGTCATTACCACGTATGCCGGTAATGGCACTAACTCGGGACCACTAGGGGATGGCGGACCCGCCACCAGCGCGCGGCTGAGCAATCCCAGCGGGGTCGCTGTGGACGCGGCCGGAAATTTGTTCATTGCCGAGGGTAGCCGGGTCCGCCGCGTGGACGCTGTCACCCACATGATCACCACCGCAGAATCGGGACTTACTGGCCCCAAAGGGCTAAGTTTCGATACTTTTGGAAATCTTTACATCGGAGACCTGACTCGGGTTCTCCGCGTGGATGGCGTCACTCATGCCATCACCACTGTGGCCGGAAACGGGACAACGGGATTCAGCGGCGATGGCGGCCCGGCCACGAGCGCCCTTCTGAACCTCGCTTGGGCGGCGCTCGCTGACCCGGCAGGAAACGTCTATATCGCCGACGGAAACAACAACCGAATCCGCAAGGTGGATGCCGGCACACACTTTATTAACACCATTGCGGGCGGCGGAACCGGCGGCGACGGCGGTCCGGCAACCAGCGCGCTTCTCTCATTTTTCGTCCCCCCCACGGGCATTGCGTTCGACGGCGGAGGAAATCTCTTCATCGCTGAGGTTGAGAGCGCGCGCGTCCGAAGGGTGGATGGGGGATCCAAGACAATCACTACCGTCGCTGGCCTCGGGTTCCCCGTTTTCAGCGTCCCGAGCGGCCCGGCAGCGAGCTCGGGCTTGGCTGGCCCCCTTGATGTTGCGTTCGATCCCGCAGGAAACCTCTACATAATTGATAATGGCGCCGTCTTGAAGGTCAATGCCTCGACCCACGCCATCAGCCCACTTGCTCTTCCTGCCACGGTCCAGTGTCCAGAGACCTTGGTCGCCGACGCATCGGGATTCCTGTTCGTGGCCGACGGATGCACAGAAATCGTATTTCGCGTTGACCCTTCGACCGGAGCTGCAAGCCCGTATGCCGGCAACGGGACCCCTGGATACGGTGGAGACGGCGGCCCCGCGACCAGCGCCAGCCTCAGAATTAACTTCGGGGGGCTGGCCCTGGACAGTGCGGGAAGCCTCTACATTGCCGACGACGGAAACAATGTGGTCCGCAAGGTGGACGCAACCCAGCACTTTATCTCCACGGTGGCCGGTAACTTCGCCCTTGGATTCGGCTATAGCGGCGACGGCGGGCCTGCAACTTCAGCGGCTTTGGGCTCTCCCTACTCCGTGGCGTTGGATTCTTTCGGCAACCTCTTCATCGCCGATGGAAACGGAGTTATCCGTCGTGTTTCGGCATCGAACGGCATCATCACAACCGTTTCCGGCAACTTCAACGCACTCACAAGCTTGAGCGGCGACGGCGGGGATGCGCTGCTCGCAGCAATGGCCCCTGCTTATCTGGCCTTCGATTCCTCAGGCGGCCTCTACTTCTCGGACTTCGGCAGTCGGGTCCGCCAGGTGCAACTGGCGCCTTCAGCCAGCCCGGCGCCGACCAGCCTGGCGTTCCCGCCTACGGCCGTGGGCGCAATGAGCGCGGCGCAGCCGGTCACGTTTACCAACGCTGGGAACGGCGCGATGACCATCTCCAATGTCACCGCCTCCGGCGACTTTACGCAGACGAACAATTGCCCGGGCATGCTGGCGCCGGGGGCGAATTGCACCATCTCCGTGATATCCGCGCCCGCGGGGGTGGGCGTGCGCGCTGGCAGCCTGACCATCATGGACAACGCGGGCTCGGGATCGCAGGTCATTTCGCTCGCCGGCACGGGAGCGGTCGTCGCGAGCCTCACCTTTCAGGTGCAGCCGAGCAACGCGGTGGCGGGACAGCCGATCACGCCTGCCGTCCAGGTGCTCGTTTCTGACGCCTCGAATGTGCCCATCGCCAATGTTTCTGTGACCCTGCTATTCGCAACCAACCCGGGTGGCGCCACGCTTGCCGGAGCGATGGCGGCGAGCAATCTCTCGGGCATCGCAACGTTCCCCGGCCTGAGCGTCAGCAATCTGGGCTTGGGTTACACGCTGGTGGCCACGGCGCCGAGTTTTGTCGGAACGACTTCTTCCGCCTTCAACGTGGTCTCGGCCACGGGAGCGCTGTTCTGGGTGGTTCAGCCGAGCAACGTCACAGCGGGACAGCCCTTCATGCCGGCTCTACAGGTCCTGGCGCTCGACGCCACGGGTGCAGCGTTGGCTGGAGCCACGGTAACGCTGTCGGCCGGTACCAACCCGTGTCCCGGATCGGTTGGCATGGGCATGAATAATCCCATGGGCATCACAGGAGCGAACGGTCTCGCCGTGTTCTCAGGCGTCCTCATTGATCACGCAGGAGGCTTGGGCTTCACGGCTGTCGCAACCACGCCAGGCGTTCCTCCTGCCACATCCAATCCGTTCAACGTCATTGGTTTCTGCACCACGGGCAGCATGACCTCGACTCGGTATGCCCACACCATGACGGTGCTTCCCAACGGCAAGGTTCTGGTCGCGGGTGGAGATGACAACGCCACGGGTTTTGCCATTGCCTCTGCGGAACTCTACGACCCGGCCACGGGCACCTTTACGGCCACCGAGAGCATGAAGCAGGCCAGGGACTCCCACACCGCCACGTTGCTTCCAAACGGAAAGGTGCTCATCGCGGGCGGCTACGATGCCACCGGCAGTCCTTTGTTCAGTGCGGAACTCTATGACCCGGCTGCAGGCACCTTTACTCTGACCGGCATGATGACCGTGGACCGCGCCGAACAGACTGCCACGCTTCTGCCTAATGGAAAGGTGTTGATTGCCGCAGGCGCGAGCTTTACGGCACCAATTGCGGCCAATGCAGAGCTCTATGACCCGTCCTCGGGGACATTCACCGCCTCCGCAGGAACGATGGTGGACGGCAATCGCAGCGGTCACCGCGCAGTCCTGCTGCTCGATGGGACCGTCCTGATTGCGGGCGGTTTCGGCACCAACGGTTATACGTCCAGCGCCGAAATCTATAACCCAGGCAGCGACTCGTTCACGGCCACTGGGAGCATGACGGCGAACCGCTACTACCCCACGGCCACGCTACTCAGCAGCGGCCAGGTGCTGATCGACAGTGGCCACAACGGGACCAACGTCAACCTGACCGCGGACGTATACAATCCCGGATTGCGTACCTTCACACAGGCTGGCACGACGACCGCCTCCCATTACGGCGGCGTGGCTGGGCTGCTGCCGAAAGGGAAGGTGCTCATCGCAGGCGGTGGTGGCGGCGGTGTGCGCAACCCCTTAGCGGATATTTTTGATCCGGACAAGGGCATCTTCCTGCCCACGGCCAGCATGAAGGATGCCCGCGTCTTTGCTGCTGCGGCACAACTCAACAATGGCCAACTCCTTGTAAGCGGCGGCGCGGACGGACCGGGCAACATCACGGCCACTGCGGAGTATTACGTCACTTCGCTAGAAGCCAGCACCGTGTCTTTGCCGGACGGGGTCGTTTCCCAGCCGTACAGTGCCGCCATCAACGGCTCCGGTGGCACCGGCAACGTCACCTTGAGCGTCAGTTCCGGCGCCCTGCCGAATGGGCTGTCGCTCGTTAACGGGCAGAATCCCACGATCAGCGGCACACCCACGGCGGCCGGCCTCTTTACCTTCTCGCTCACGGCCACTGACCCCGGCCCGCCGGTCGAGACGGATACAGCGAGCTTCAGCATCCGAATCTGGAGCCCAGCCGCAGGCCCAGGGGCAAACCTGAACTTTGTGGTGCAGCCGACCACGGCGCAGGCGGGTTTGCCGATCACCCCGAACGTGGCAGTTTCCGTCCAGACCACCAGCGGTCCGGTGAGCGGCGCAGTGGTGACGCTGGCCATCGAAAACAACCCGAGGGGCGGGACGTTGTCCGGCACCGCCTCTGCTGTCACCGGCCCGAGCGGTATTGCCGTCTTTCCCGGCCTGAGCATCAACAACATCGGCCCGGGTTATTCGCTGTTGGCCTCGACGCCGAACTTCCCTGGCGCGATTTCGAATTCTTTCGACGTGGTGCCGCCGACGCCCATCCTGTCGTTTGCGCCGCAGCCGGGGACCGGGACGGCGTTACCCGTGTTTTTGCCGGCGATTCAGGTGCAGGCAGTGGACGGGAACGGTGCGCCGCTGCCTTACATTCCCATCACGCTCACCGTGGGAACGAACGCGTGCGCCGGGGTCAACAACACTCTCACGGGGAATGGCACGACGGGTGCGAACGGCATCGCCACAGTCACGAACATGAGGGTTCGCGGCGGCGGCCCGGGGTTCACCCTGCTGGCTTCCACCTTCCGCGGCACCGCCGTCGGGTCCAGCCCGTTCGATCTCATCGGCTTCTGCGGCACGGGAGGGATGGCAGCGCCGCGCTGGGACGCAAGATCCACTCTGCTGCCCAGTGGAAAGATCCTGGTGACGGGCGGAGCGATCGTGCCCGGCCCCGTGGTACTGAACTCCGCGGAACTCTACGATCCAACCAGCCGCGCATTCAGCGGCACGGGCAATCTGAACGTCGCGCGCTACCTGCACACTTCGACATTGTTGCCCAACGGTTTGGTCCTGATTGCGGGCGGCGCCGGGGCCTCGCCGCTTTCCAGCGCCAAGCTCTACGATCCGGCCTCGGGAGCATTCACTCCACCGCCAGCATGACCTCCGCCCGGCAAGGCCATCGGGCCACGCTGTTGGCCAATGGAAAGGTGCTGATCACCGGCGGATTCGGCGGGGGTAACACGGCCGAACTGTATGACCCGGTGGCCCGCACCTTCACCGCGACCGGCAGCATGAGTGTCCGCGTTTCAATCACACCTCCACGCTGCTGCCGAACGGCACGGTTCTGATCGCCGGCGGCTCGGATAGCTCCACGCATAGTTATGCCACCGCTGAGATCTACGACCCGGCGACCGGCATGTTCACTCCCACCATGGGCAGCATGGCCACGCCACGCGATAACGCCCGGGCCACCCTTCTGCCCAAAGGCCAGGTGTTGATCACCGGCGGGGCAGTGAATCTTTCCGGCGCCAGTTTGAGCACGGCGGAACTCTACATCCACCGTCGAAGACTTTCCTCCCACGGGCAGCATGAGCGCTGGCCGGACGGACCACTCGGCGACGCTGCTCCCCAACGGAACTGTCCTGATCGTCGGCGGTGCTTGATCAACACGCGGAACTTCACGATCCCTCTGCCGGCACCTTTGCGCTGACCGGCAGGCCGGTTAAATCCACACCGGCCAGATCGCGAACTCCTGGCTACGGGGATGTGTTGATCGCCGGAGGCCACAGTCCCCGGGTGTCATAACCGGGTTCGCGGATTGTATTACGCGTTCGCGGGGATTCCGCTGAAGGTCAGCACGATGGCTTTGGCGGACGGAAATGTAAGCCGGCGTACAACGCCACCCTGGAGGCGACCGGAGGCACCGGTTCGCTCACTTGGAGTATGGCATCGGGCATGCTCCCGCCCATGCTCTCGCTGAGCGGCGCAGGTGTGATCAGCGGCATGCCGACCACGCCTGGCCCGTACGGATTTACCGTGCAGTCACCGATTCGGCACTCCGCCTATGACTGCGGTGCAACCGCTGTTCCTCACCGTGAACAACACGCCGGGCGCCGGTTTGAGCTTTCAGTGCAGCCCACGTCGACTGTGGCCGGCATGACCATGTCTCCGGCGGTGCAGGTGCTGGTGCAAACTCGGGTGGCCCGGTAGTGGGCCAGATGGTCACGCTCGCGCTCGGCAATAATTCCGGTGGAGCGACGCTCTCCGGCGGAAGCGCAATGAGCGGGGCGGGCGGCATCGCCACATTCTCAGGCCTGAGCGTCAGTGCTCCCGGCTTCGGTTATACGCTGGTGGCTTCGGCGAGCGGGTTCACGGGGGCAACCTCGACGGCATTTGACGTCGCGCCCGCGGGGGCGAGCCTCAGCTTCCTGGTGCAGCCAGCAACGCGGTGGCTGGACAGACTCTTTCGCCAGGCGTCGAAGTGCGTGCTGCCGATGGCATGGGACGCGGCATCACTGGGCTGAGCGTCACACTCGCCATCGAGCCAATCCCGGCGGAGGGACGCTCACAGGCGCGACGGCAGTTCGAATCTCGCGGGGATCGCTACCTTCCCGAGTTTGAGCATCAGCGCCGCAGGCAATGGCTACACGCTCCTCGCCTCGATGTTCAACTTTACCGGGGCCACATCCAACGCGTTCAATATTCTGACCACCGGCACCACGACGCTCGCGTTCGTGAACATGAACACCACTGTTAAGGCGGGACGAGCAGGCATCGCCCCCGCCGCAAGTCCTGGTGACGAACAGCACGCAAGGTCCGCTGCCGGATGTCATGGTCACCTTGTCGCTGATCGCCAGCGCGTGCCCCGGCGCGACGGGAGAGGGCACGTTGACAGCGACGACGGACGCCTTCCCGGAATCGCTACATTTACGAACGCGACGATAAGCAACGGCGGCTGGGCATACAACGTGCAAGCCACCGGCGCGGGCGCATCTTCACGCCCATTGATGGTCCTCCCGGAGTCCAACATAATCAGTTCAACGTCGAGGGATACTGCAATTCCGGAAGCATGGCAACGCCCCGGCGATACTACACAGCGACGGTCCTGCCCAATGGCTTCGTGCTGATCGCCGGAGGCGATCCCAGTACCAGCACATCCGGGACAACGTCCGCCGAATTGTACAACCCGCTCACGCGGACCTTCGCTCCGACGGGCTCGATGAATACTGCGCGCGCCGCTCACACCGGCGTACGCTGCTGCCGAATGGAAAGGTGCTGATCGCCGGAGGCCGCGGCACCAGCGGACAACTCACCAGCGCAGAACTGTACGATCCGGCAACGGGGACATTCACACTTACCGGGAGCCTGACCGTCGCTCGCCAGGATGCCAAGGCGACCTCATTGCCCAACGGCAAAGTGTTGATCACCGGCGGCTATCCCGGCCCGAACAGCCTGCCCTACCCCACAGGCACAATATCAACCCAGGTTTACGATCCGGCAACGGGACTATTCACAGCCGCCGGCAACATGACCGTGGCGCGAACAAATCACGCTGCCGTGCTTCTGCCCGATGGCAAACTTCTGATTGCCGGCGGGCAGTCGGATCCGAACACCTATCTGAGCAGCGCCGAGCTTTATGACCCGGCGACGAACTCGTTCGCGGCCACCGGCAGCATGGGCACGCCACGGCGCGGCCTCACGGCCACCGTCCTGCCCACTGGGAATGTGCTCGTCGCTGGAGGTGTTGACGGCGCCGGAACGCTCAACAGCGCGGAACTCTACAGCCCCGCCAGTGGCTCGTTCAGCGTGACCGGGAGTATGGCTTCTGCCCGGCAGTTCCATTCGGCAGTTCTCCTGCCGAGCGGTGTGGTCCTGGTGAGCCAGGGGTCTGCGCAAACAGCAGAACTCTACAACGTTGTATCCGGCGGCTTTGTCCAAACCGGAAGCCCGAGCACTTCGCGGGGCGGCGATACCGCAGTCCTGCTACCGGATGGAAGCGTCCTCGACGCTGGCGGCGTGGCCAACAGTAGCTCGGCCATTGTCGCCAGCACCGAGCTGTACTTCCCGCAGCAGCCACCGTTCGATCAGTCGGTTTTCGTCACCACGGGCCACACGGTTGTCTCCCGCAACCGGCAGACGGCTACAGTCCTGCCCAACGGCGCGGTTCTGATCGCCGGCGGAGATGATGGCATCATCACCACGAGCTACGCCTCCGCCGAACTCTACAACCTGGTAACCGGCAGCTTCACCAGCAGCGGCGGGACGATGAGCAACCAGCGCGTGTTCCATACGGCCACGCTGCTACCGACCGGCAAGGTGCTGGTTGCCGGCGGCCGCGACTTCAATGGCAATGTGTGGTCGAGCGCCGACCTCTACGACCCGGCCTTCGATAGCTTCACCCCGACCGGCAGCATGAATTCAGCGCGTCGCGTGCACACGGCCACACTCCTGCCGAACGGAAAGGTCCTTATCGCGGGCGGCTTCAACTCCAGCGCAACAGCCTTGGCCTCGGCCCCAGTTTGCCGATCCGGTCGGCGGCTCTTTGGCTCTGACCGGCAGCATGACCGTGGCGCGAGGGCGGCACACCGCCACGCTGCTGCCGAACGGGAAGGTGTTAATCGCCGGCGGCGTCGGAAGCGCTAGCGCGGAGCTGTATGACCCGGCTTCCGGCACATTTGCGGCCACCGGATCCATGAGCACCGCTCGCGATTTCGCCACTGCCACGCTGCTGCCCAACGGGAAAGTGCTGATCGCGGGTGGCTTCATAATTGTTGGCGGCAACACAGTGGTCCTGGCCAGCGCGGAGCTCTACGATCCGGCCACGGGCACGTTCACGTTGACCGGGAGCCTGGCCACGGCCCGCGCGGGGCACAGCGCCGTCCTGCTTCCCAACGGCAAGGTCTTCATTGCCGGAGGCGGTGACTTCAACGTCACGAACTACTCGAGCGCCGAAGTGTATAATACCGCGTCCGGCCTTTTCAGTCCTGCGGGCAACATGGCCGTGCCACGGGCCCAGTTTCACCGCGACTGTGCTGCCGACTGGAACGGTCTTGACCGTGGGCGGCAACGGTGATCTCACCGCCGATCTCTTCGCCCCCGGCCCCT
>CAVZCQ010000001.1:45000-1592918 GCA_963773835.1 uncultured Acidobacteriaceae bacterium | reverse complement strand
TTCTGACCGGCGCTTGGATCCTCCAGTCCCGTTTCAGAAAGAACCCGAAGGTCTGCGTGTGTCAACACACCCAGACGCGGACTATCGAGTTGACCCAGTACACCAAAAGGAGAACAACACAGATGGAGCAAGCCCAACTCATGGCTCACTCTGGGAGTTCGAAGATCACCAGGGAAGAACTGAAGGTGATCCAGACGCCCCCAGGGAGCCCAACCCACCAACCGATTCCCCACTCTGAGATTGTCGGGGCGCTGGTCGAAACCCTGAGCTTTCGGCAGATCTCGGTAATGCGGGAGGAATACGCGGTTTCAAGCGACGGGATGAAACTCTTCGGGGTCTGGATCTCGAAACCACATTCGACGGATGCCGATTCTCGCTCGGAGTCCGGAACTCCAACGACAAGTCCATGCGGCTTGCCCTGACCGTCGGCTACAGGGTGTTCGTCTGCGACAACATGGCGTTTCACGGGGATTTCACGCCCGTGCTCGCCAAGCACACCAAGCACCTGAGCCTTGTGGACATCCTCTCGGTGGGCGTGGACCGCATGCAGCGGAACTTCGAGCCGATGAGGAAGCAGGTCGAAGCATGGAAGGGGACCCGCATTCCGGAAGAGTCCGCGAAGCTGGTCATCTACCGGGCATTTGTGGAGGGCGAGTTGGATGTTCCCAAGCACCTGGCCCGCCGGGTCCACGACCTGTATTTCAACCCCCAGATCGAGGAATTCGCTCCCCGGACGATTTGGAGTCTCTCCAATGCGTTCACGAGCGCGTTCAAGGAACTCGATCCCATCCCGCAGTTCAAGGCAACCGCGAAGCTCGCTTCGTTCCTCGAAGTTGCGACCGACGCTCTGAACTAATTGCGTCGTTGCGGCTCCATTCGTGCGATGTCCGCACTGGGTGAGAGATGGACGAGGAGGCAGCCTTATCGACTGCCTCCTACCGTCCGCTCCTTTCGACGGGGAGGACGATCATTGGGCGGTTGCCCACCCATGATAGTGGTCCGAGCGTGAACGATGCGGCAGGCTTTTCCGAGGGACTTGCCCCTTTGGTGCGCGTGAGGGTGGAGGGGGAACTCATTTGGGCGATAATATACTTGACCAATCAGAGCGGCTGGAGTAGGATTGGCTCAGGTGAGAGACATGGAAAAGCCAAAAACACTCCAACAAGCAATCGTCCATTTCGCAAACCCCGACAACTGTCTCCAGTTCATGGTCAGTCTGCGCTGGCCGAACGGTGTTGAATGCCCTACCTGCGGGCGGAAAGACCCCGCCTTCCTCGCCAATCAGCGCAAGTGGCAGTGCAAGAGCGTCCATGCGAAACGGCAGTTCTCGGCCAAGGTCGGGACAATCTTTGAGGACTCCCCACTGCCTCTCGACAAGTGGCTCGTTGCCGTGTGGATGATTGCCAACTGCAAAAACGGAATCAGTTCCTATGAAGTGGGCCGCGCACTCGGAATCACTCAGAAGTCGGCATGGTTCATGCTTCATCGCATCCGGCTTGCGATGCAGAACAGTTCTCTCCTGAAAATCGGCGGGGGCGGAAAAGAAGTCGAAGTGGATGAAACTTTCATCGGCGGGGCAGCGCGGAACATGCACAAGGACATTCACCATCGCCGCATCACCGCGACTGGCAGCAAGGATAAGACTCCCGTTCTCGGCATCATCGAGCGGGGCGGGGAACTTCGCGCCGCTGTGATTCCCACTCGCCGCAAGTACGTTGTCCAGCAGCATAGCGTTTTGCCTTTTTCATTTATCTCGACCCAGTAGGGTTGGGAAGATGCGCCGAAGCGTGTCGCGCAAGGACGGGCTGAAAACCCCTTTCTGGGCCAACCTGTCCCTGCGCTCCATTGCCTCCTCGGTGATGCCTGTGAGCCTCTCCATCTCCGTGGGGTCCGCGGCAGCTTTGACAGCTTTCAGATCACTTCTTCTATAGATTGCTCTGGCCAGTCGATACACTCCGTACCAGGCAAGCAGCTTCGAACCAATCACAACAAGCGGGCCAGGCTCTGCTCGCACAAACTCCACAACCTCACTTGGCACAATCATCAGGCCCGCGACAATCATCTGGATGGTGGTCGCTTGCAGGGTCCACGTGCAACTTTTACGCCTGTCTTTGGCAATCTTGATCGATATTAGGACGGGCAGCAGGAAAGTGAAAAAGAGCGTAATTCCTCTCATGTTGCTCCCCATGTGATTACAATGCTCTCTTGTGGGGCCTAGACTTCCGCTTCTTGGCCCTCTTCTCCGCGTCCAGTTTGGCCTTGATTTCGCTGTGCGGAACAGATAGCAGTTTGCCTGCTAGGAACGAGAATCGCTCGAACTCAGATTGCTTCTTCATCACATTGCCCTATTCGTGAAGCTTCCCGGCCAGATGACGCATGAAGGATTTCACTGCGTTCAAAATCTCCAATGCCCTTTCCTCGTCATAATTTATTTCAACGTGAAGGGTCGGATTCCGCCATGCGTCCTTCACTGCACGTAGATTGGCGGTCGCATTTGAGAAGAACAGTTCATCTTGTCGCCATTCGGTGGATCGCTGTGCAATGGGCTTTCTCAGTTCCTCATCACATGGTTTGAGGATTCTTTCCCACGATGGATTCCGTCTCGGGTCCAAGTCGGGATTATTCAAAGACGCGCCGAGCGTTCTTAGCCCTACTTCCATTGTCCGCATGAGATGGAAGACGGAGGCCGTTGACCGACTACAGGCGTAACATGTCCCCGCTTCCTCAACGTCAAATCGGGCGGCTGGAAAATTCTCGAACACCTGCTCTCCAAAAAGATACTGGCTGTGATAAAAGGCAGACTTTGCCGGAGAGACGGCCAAAAACTTCCTGTTCTGCAACTCGTCGTCTATTCGTTTCTTCAAAATGGAAACCTCTTTCACGATGTCCGCAGGTGCTAGGCTCTCAATTTCGGACTTTCGGTCCAGCTTGAGGTTCAAGGCTTCCATCATCGCTGGTTTGTTTTTGATCGTCTGGATGATTTCGGTCGCATAGGAGGCGGAAAAGACCAGCCCCAGAACGGCGCAGTGATCTGCCACCTGCTGAAGCGGTTCTATCAGCGCCTCTCTATCGCCATGCATGACGGCGACGGCCATATCGATGTTTAGCAGGCTCGAAAGGCGGTCCAATGAGCGGACAACCTGATTCCAATCTGACGCTAGGAACTCAAGCATTTCAGCCAAACTCCATAGCCTATAGGGTGCCATCTCCCACGGCTGAGAACGCATCAATTCGCTTGCAACTTCCAACTCTCTTACAAGGGCCAGAGTGACGGACCTCCTTTGATTCGTCAACTATCTTATCGCCCTTATTTGCTACTCAACCCTAACTTGGTTTGGTGCTTGCGTTTGATCTTATAGGTCTTACTCTTCTGGCTTCCGGCAAATACCGCTATGAAGAATTCGCCGTCCTTTGCTGCAGAGCGGACCCTCTCGACAGCAGCCAATGAGAACTTTGCCTTTAACAACTGGCAATTGTTCGTAGCTCCATAGGCGTTCGACCATGCTTCCGTTGCGGCCCCGGAGAGGTACGCTTCCTCAACGACCCCGCCAGATTCGCTGGACACCATTACGACACGCGTGATGGACTCGCAGCCTTCCTGGTACGTTTCCCCGACGTACCCATGGGCAACGACAGTGAGTGAGCGTTTCCGATCTTCCTCCGACGGCTGGTACGACAGGAATTGCTTTTTCGCCTGCTCATTCTTGGCCGCGATCACCGCCTCTGGTAGATAGAGGGCGACAAACGGCCAGCCTCCGAGGGCTCCTTGGCCTGCTCTGAAACTCTGATCGTAAATTAGGGCCCAGTGGTCCTTTCCGATGCCGTTCATGGCAGCCGTGATCTCCGCGTCGGAAAGCATGTCTCCCGCGGCCGCGTGAACTGCCCCGGCACTGCTGGTGTTTCCTCCCTCATTGCCCGGCCCTGTGGCCGGTGCTGGCAATAAGGATTCTCCCTCTGAAAGTTTGACGTACTCTGAGGCCCTGCCTGGGGTGATCGGCCCGCAGCTATCGATGCGAGCGCCGTCGGCAAACTCAAGCAGTATGGTGGCAGCTTTCTGTTGGTCAATGACATTGGAGCGCGCCTCCGGCGTCAGCCGGTCTAACGCGGCGCCCTTCAACGCGTGAGCCATTGGCGAGGGGGTGATGGAAATTACTTTAGCTTCCTTGCCGGCATAGGAGAGCGCCAACTTGTACGTTCCCGCTTGACAGAGCGGCATCCGCTGTACAACGACCCGTTTCCCAATGAGCTGGCTCCAATCCTGGATTTGGACTTGTCCCTGGCTGAACACCACAGGTGCGAAAGCGCCAACGAGCAGCGCAGCAAAGATCGCGCGCATAGAATTCCTCCCTTGGTCAGCTCTTATACCTCAAGGCGTTGTTAAGGGGCTACCACGTCGTGTAGCGAGCGACGCAGCCCGCGCTTCTACGCCGTGATGGGTGGCGCCTCTACACGTGTTGTCGCGGGACATCCCTGGGGGCAAATCGAATGGACAGAACAGGAACGAATGCGGTTGTGAGCCAAAATGGATTCCGTGTGAGCTGTGACGCCGGCGAGGCCGGTCAGTTCCGTGCAGACACGAATTCAGTCTTGGTCACCGTCAGCCAGCGCATCCGCCATCACGACACTCAGGGAATGTGGGATTCCGTGGTAATTGAAGGCAAGGCGGAGCAGGACGGTAGCCTGGTCGTGCGCGTCCTCGTCTTCAATCCCGACTGGGATGAACGGCTACAGATTGCCTGTATCCGCTCCCTCCCCGATGACCCGGACTGTCTGACTGCGATGAACACCAACCTGGACCACATCCCATCTTAGATCCTCTCCCGCTGGCCACACCTAGTCCCCGCTAGTCACCTCAGGCTTTTCCCGATTTCTCAGTGGCTCCCGGACTTCTTCCTCCCCCCACTTCAGTCAAAGGACTCCCCATGAAGCTATCTGACATTCCGCCCGGCAGTGATCTTGCCTATCGCCGCGCTGCCAAGCTGATCGCCGAACAAATTGAATTCGAACTTGAAACTTGCCGCCAACTTTACGGGACTGACCCGGAACGAGTCTTGGACCTGCTCGCCAGCACGCCCGACTGGACCGTCTTTCTCGAAGATGAACAGGACCGGTTGTCTTGCCCGCAAACAGTTAGTCCCACCTGACTCAGCACGAACGCGACCGCCGAGGAGAATCGTGATGACTTGTGTTATCTGCGGTCAACCCATCGAAGAAGGGCGCCGGCACGGGCAGCCCCCGCAGCTTGCGAAATACTGCTTGAAATGCCGGGGCGAGCGCCGCAGGCGCGCGAAAGTGAAATACGTCTGGCGCCCTGAGTTCGACGCGCACCTCAAGACCCACTACTACGGGGGGCTGAATCGAAGATTCCGGGTCCTCAACCGCATGGTTCGACTGACCGGCTTGCCCCGCTGGTACATCAAGCGCCGGGCCGCGCGCCTCGGCCTCACGATGCACATTGACCGAAAGCCGTGGACCGGCGCCGAAGTTGATCTCCTGGAGCGGCTAGTCGGCAACGTTTCGACGGCCAGCATCGCCAAGCGTCTGCGTCGGCCCGAGAACTCCGTCGTCACGAAGCTGAAACGCATGGGCACGTCTCGGCGCGTTCGAGACGGCTACACGATGCGGGAGCTGGAGATGTGCCTGGGCGAGGACCACCACAAGATCCAGCGGTGGATTGCGGCCGGCTGGCTGCCTGACAACCTTCAGGGCACGCGTCGCCATGATGGCAACGGCAAGGACATCCATCGTATCCGCGAGGAGGACATCCTGAACTTCGTCAGGAACCATCCGCAGGAATTCAACCTCGGCAAGGTGGACCAGACCTGGTTCTTGGACCTGGTATTGCTGAGGGGCCGGGAAATGCGTAGTGTGCAAGTGCGCCGCACCCCTGAGGCGGAAGCAAACGACGCGGCAGCGTAGCCGTGCGGGTAACCTATGTCGAGATGTGTGCGCTTGCTCGTCTCGGTTGGCTAGTACCCTAATTTGACTCCGGCAGCTCAAAAAGGAGGCGGGGAATGACTGGAGCTCCAAGACTATCATGTTGGCTGTTGGCTCTCGCAATGCTGTGCCCGTGCGCGACCGCGCACTCGCAGAGCGCTCCCGATAAGTCACCAGCTGACTCGCAACTGGAGGCGTGCACGCAGGATGCTCCGTTCCTTCTGCTTTCCGTTCGACTAGCCAAGCAGTCCCTCATGAACTCCGCCCTAGCAGGCACGTTGCATGGGACCGGCTGGAGGATGGAGTCCGACTTCTTCAAGAAAATGTCTGATTGCACCGGGCTTGCTGCCAAGATGCGCTCAGACGGCAAGCCGGTGCCGTCAGGGCTGAGTGACCTTGTGGGCGAGCACGCGGACCTGGTCTTCTTATTCTCGGTGTTTCACACAGACCTGCCCACGGACCTCCCAGACCGTATGGACTGGCCCGCGTGCAAAAGGGTGCTGGACTCGCGGATCATCGACCGGGCCTGGACTTTCGTCAACGCAGCCAACCCGAGTACCGTCAACGTTGGCGACGTGATGCCTTACGTCAGCGCCAGACACGACCTTATCCTCTGCAGCACAGAAGCGACAGGGCACGGCATGCCCAGTGCCGCCGTTGACTTACTCCGTCTCGCGTCCGCCATCGATGACCTCACGGTCATAGCGGAGACCAACAGCGAGGCTCGGCTCCTGAAAAATGTCAGTCCAACTGCGACTGACCGGCCCGTCAAGATTCAAATTCAGGTGCTGCCGCCGGCCGGCCACCGGGTGAGCCCGCCTCAAACTTGCTCTGGCACAGTTTACGGTGAGGGCCCGCTGAGAACGATCAATTGGGAATGTTTCTGAGGCGGGGGGAGGACGCAAACCCCCTGCCCAGAATTCAGGAGGCTGAATAACTTCCCTTGAGCGCTTCGGCTGTCCAGTATGGCAATATCCCACCCCTAGAGCGGGTTGGGGATGCCGTAGTAATCCGCCGTCTTCTTGGCTTCGTCGAGTGCTTTATCTAGTGCCGTCCGCGCGATGTCGCGAAACCGCAGCTCGACACATTTGATGAACTCTTCGGTAAGTCGACGCAGGTCCTTGGCGAACTCTATTACCTGATTCTTGAGGTGGTCAGGGCCATCCTTTCCTGCCCCTCCTGCGTTCGCTGCGCTACTCCGACCGTAGACCAGATGGAATACGCGCTTGTTGGCCGGCGTTTCACGACTCATGTACTTCACGTATAGAGCGCTCCTGCCCTCAGTCCAAGACGGGACGAAGTCGAGGGCCCTGGCGTCGTCGGGTTTGCTTCCGTTAGTGTAGAAGAATTCGTAGAGGGCGCGGGCTTGGGTGACGCTCGTAAACATCGCAAGCGCGTCCTGATTTCCGCAGCGGTGTGGTTGGCACCGAGAGGCCTCCAGGTTACCGCGCCAACGAACAGCCACCTGAGAGCCTCGTATAGGTCCTTTTCCAGGAATTCCTTCTGCTCGTCTGGGGTTACCACAGGTCCTCGCGCCGCGATTTGCTCTCACTCCCTAGCTGGAATTTTCTCGCAGCTCCCAGAAGAAAGAACATCGGATGTTGAAACCGAATCGACCCTGACTGTGCCGAGCAGGATGTACCGCATTTTAGCCGGTTCGATGGAAAGCTCGTAGTCATGTATAAGCTTAACTGTGGCACTCGGATCTCCTGAGAGTCGATAGACCCATGAGTGCCCATTCCAGCGGTACTCATTGGTCCCGGTGTTCACGCCTTTGCTATACCAATCGAGTTCCAGAATTCGTCCTCCTCGGCGAAAAAACTCTGAGTCCATGGCGCCGGATTGCAGCATATCGTTGGTTAGAAAGCTGATGTATGGCAATTCCTGCTGGATCGTTTCGTATGTGTTGGTCGCCTTACGGAGTTCCTCAACTTTTTCGGGGACTTGCCGCCAATCCTTTGAGGTAATGATTTCCCTGTATTTGTCAAACGCCCTCGCAAACGTCTCATCATACGCAAACGCCCGGATGACGATAAATCCGGGCGAGCCGGCGCCATCTCTGAAGCAGACATACTCGTTGGGGATGTCGGGGGTTTTGGAGAAACCGCCAGCGTCATAAAGTTGTTTAAAGTAATCTCGAGCACCAATGCTGACCGAAGAAGATTGCACATCAGGTGCTTCCGTATTGGGTGGCCCGGATTCGTTGGGCAAGTCCTGGAGTTTTGGAGGATTTGGTCAGAAGCAGAGCGTTTCGCATCGTTGATGGGAATTGCGAAATTTAGATTTTCGCCGCCCTTGAGATACAAGGTCGTGATTCCAACTACCTCTCCCGCCATATTGAACAACGGGCCGCCGCTGCTACCGGGAGAGATCGGCGTCGTGACCTGCAAGAATTTGCCGCCTTCCTTCTCGTCTGTTCGGATTCCGCTGACTATGCCGTTTGAAACGGTCGATTCGAGAGAAAGCGGATTGCCAATAGCAACGACTTCCTCTCCCACTTGAAGTCGGTCCGAATTCCCGAGAGTGAGCGTCCGGAAGTTTTCGCCGTGCGCCTTGATGACGGCAACATCGCGGGCTTTGTCGAATGCAAGCACTCCATCTACAACGTAGAAAGCGCCGTCAGGAAGTTTAACGATAGCGGAGCTGCCGTTCTGCAATGACGTGATAGTTGGTCACAATCGCGCCGTCCTTGCTTACGAGGAAGCCGCTGCCTTGGGCTATAGGGTGGCCATCCTTGTCCGACATGATGATCGATACGATGGCCCCATTCGCAGCTTTGGCTATCGCTGGTATGTCCTTTCGAGGCGGTGCCGATTGAGCGGCAACGAGGGCAGCCGACAGGCCGATTAGCAGTGCGATTGTGATGCCCTTCATGACGACCTCCTTTCAGTTTCTCCCGCACACTGCTCTTCGCGGAATCATACGCCCTCAAGGCTCTCGTTTCATTGCACCATCAACGTCTGGCTCCACGCTGCACTAGTCGCGCAAGCCCGCAAATTGACATGGCGTGAAGTCGCAATCCTCCCTGTCGCCTGCGGGGATTATCAGAACCATTCGCGGTCACTATGGTCGGCCCATTGCCTTCCAGGAAGGCATTTACTTTTGATGCGTCGCTCTGCGGTGCCTCCATGAAGCAAAAGCAAAACCAAAGAAAGGAGTTTTTCCGATGCAACAACTCAGCAAACAACCTGCTTTCGAACTCGGCCAGATCGTAGCAACACCGGGCGCTTTGGCCGCGCTTCAGAAGGCGGGGCAAGAACCGAGCGAGTTCCTCACGCGCCATGTCAACCGCGAGTGGGGTGATTTGTCCGACGAAGACCGAAAGCAAAACGACTACAGCCTAGAGCACGGGTTCCGGCTCTTGAGCAGCTATCGCACAAACGCAGGCGACAAGCTCTGGATTATCACCGAATCAGACCGCTCCGCGACCACCCTTTTGTTGCCCGAAGAGTATTAAACCGAATGATTTCGAGGAAAAGGAGAAGAAGAGAAATGAGTACAACCGCAGTAGCAAGTGGAACCACAGCAGTAAAACCGGCGGTTTGGCCTGTTCAGGACATTCCGCTAGAAAGAATCCGCGAATCCAGCACGAACCCGCGTCGAGCTTTCGATGAAGGCTAAGCTGAAGGAACTCGCTGAGAACATCAGGGTCCATGGCGTCCTGCAGGCGATCCTCGTTCGCCCTTTGCCCGGAGGCTCGGAAGGGACATACGAGCTCGTCGCCGGGGCGCGCCGTCTCCGTGCCTCACAACTGGCCGGCAAGGAATCAATTCCAGCCACGGTGCGCGAACTCACCGATGCCGAGTGCCGGGAGCTTCAACTCATCGAGAATCTCCAGCGCGCCGATATCCACGAATTGGATGAGGCGTTCGGTTACCGGGCTCTGATGCAGCTCGATCCGAACATCTACACAGTCGAGGCCATCGCGGCGAAGGTCGCCAAGAGCAGCGCGTACGTCTGTGGCAGGTTGAAGCTCGCCGAGTTGATCCCCGCCGTGCAAACCGCGTTCTACGAAAACCGGCTCAGCGTTGCCCACGCCCTCGAAATCGCGCGGCTCCAGCCGAAGGACCAAGAGCGCGCCCTCGCTGAGTGCTTTCCCGGCCATCGCAGCGCCGGCCTCGATTCTGAAGGACCGCAAAGCAGAGGCGGCAAGCGTGAGGCAGCTTCGTGAGTGGATTGAGCGCGAAATTCGCCTCGACTTGAAGCATGCACCATTCGATACGGAGGACGCGAATTTGCTGCCCGCGGCGGGCGCCTGTTCGGCGTGCCCAAAACGGACAGGGAATAACCCGCTGCTCTTTCCCGAGCTCCGGAACAAATCCTTGTGCACAGATCCCGCCTGCTACCAAGCGAAGGTCCAGGCGTTCGTCCAACTGCGGGTTGGGCCCTTGGTGAAGGAGGGTCAAAAGCCCGTTCAGATTTCGGAGAGTCCTTCCTGGCAGGCCCGTACGAAGGCCCCCAACACGCTCTATGAAGGTCAGTACCGGCGAGCCGAGCGCGAGGGAGAATGTCCTAACACCCAGGCTGCGGTCGTCGTAGATGGTCGGAAGGCGGGGACAGTCCTCCACGTTTGCACCGACGAAAAATGCAAGACCCACCGGCAGTTCTCCCACTACGAGATTTCACCGCAGGAGAGGGAGCAGCGCAGGAAGACCGCACTCGCGGCTCGCGTCCAGAAGGAGTCGCGTCACCGCATTCTGCAGGCGGTTCGGCAGAAACTCCCACCGGCATTGGACCGTGTGGACTTCGAGATGGTCGCGCTCGACTACTTCCGGCGCCTGGGCCACGACAACCACCATCGGCTGTTCCAGGTCTACGGCTGGGAAGAGAAGAAGACGAAGACGTCATGGGGCGGGAATAGCGTTGACCATGAAAGGCTGGCGCAGGCCCGAATCCGTGCGATGACGGCGGCCGACCTGAACCGCTTCTTGGTCATGTGTTCCCTCGTGCCAGATCTGTACTGCCCGGGCTACAGTTCCACAGAGACTCTGTCGAAGGAAGCGAACCTCATGCGCACCGCTTCGCGTTACAAAGTCGATGCCGCGAAGATCACTGCCAGGGTCACTGCAGAGCTGTCGACCAAGCGGAAAGCCAGCAAGGTCCAACGCCGCAATGTCAAAAAGAATGTGAAAGGATAAAATCTCCACTGTGCCCGAACTGCGCCCAAAATCTTACCACCCTTGACGCAGCTGACATCTTTGACAGTCCACTCGCTGTTGCGAGCCCGAGATTTCAGTAAGTTGCAGAAGCTCTGGAGGATGGATACGATAGCCGGAGAATCCGGCTTACAGGCTCGCCCGCCACTCCATTCGAGAAGAGAAGCGCACCCCCCAGGAAGCAGGCAGCTCGGGAACTGGCCGATCCGGCTGCGCTGCCGGCACCTTCATGCCTTACGGTGCTTGAAGAACTCCACTTGCCGCAGGCGCTTTTTCGCTTCTTCGAGGGTCTTGTACGGCCCGCCCAGCTTCTTGCCTTTGCTGGAAAGAACCTGGTAGCCGGCTTGCACTTTCTTGATCATGCGCGCCTCCCGAAGGTCTGACAATCGGGCCGCCTTAGGGCGTCCGGACTCGCCGTCCCAGAAAAGAACGAATACCACTCCAATCGAAAGTTCCGCAGTGAGCCCGGACACATCGGTAGATAACGCCGGGCAACCCGCGGCGGGGCGTGGACGAGGCGCGAGTCGCGGACGTATCATTCCGCCAGCGATGGGAATCCCAGATCCAGTAGATGAGCCGCGGCGCGTGAAAATCCCTTGGCCAGAGGGTTCCGCGGCGCGGGCGGGATTCGAATGGCGCCGGCCGGTGACGTTGCGCGTGTTCGGCAATCTTCAGGAAGCGCTGCTGGCCAAATCCATCCTCGATTCGGCGAGCGTGCGGTGCTTTCTGGCCGACGAGAACATGGCGCGGCTGGACAGCTTCATGTCCACCATCGTCGGCGGCATCAAGCTGTGGGTCGACTCGGAAGATGCCGAGGTGTCCGCGGCATTGCTCGACGCGGAGATTCCCGGCGAGTTTGCGGTCGAGAGGGGCAATGATCGCAAACAGCCGCGGTGCCCACATTGCGAAACGCCCGGGGTCACCTTTGAGGCGCTGAACAAACCTTCTATCTACGCCGCCATCGTCGCGAAGCTGCTTTTCCCCTGGAAGCGCCGCCGCTGGAAGTGCAATTCCTGCGGGAACGAATGGCAGGACGCCAGCGGGTAGCGGATAGGCGCTGTTTCGCCCACGTCAGGCTTCCGCTCAACGTTCACCGCGCGGCACATGAAGTCTGAGAGGAACCACACGCGCCATCGTCTCGAAATCCGGGTCTGTCGAAAAGAGTGACCACTGGCGGCGCATGGCAATTGCGCAAATCAGAGCGTCCACGGCGGAAACCGCGATGCCCCGCCTCCGGCATTGATTGCCCGCCTCGGCTGCCGCTTCGTGGTCGAGTGTATGGATGGGCTCATCGGGAAACGAACGGAGCAGGGCGCGAAGCTTTTCGAATTGGGAGGGAGTACGGATGCCGGAAAGCAACTCCTGGCGGATGAGGCCAATCAGCCGCGCGCGACCTTCCTGGATGAGTTCCTTCAATTCGGCAACGAGCACCTGTTCGGCCTCGCTGAGCTGTTCGCGGCTGCGGCGGAGCGCCAATGACCACGCCGAGGTGTCCACCAAGACGTTCACGCGCGTTTGGATCGGCGTTCGCGCTTGTAGTCGTAGGACTTCTCGTACTCGATGGTGCCAAACAGGGCGAGAATGCGGCGTTGTTTACGGCGCTGGATGTATTCTCCTAGCGCCGCATTGACGGTGTCCTTTTTGGTGCGATGCCGGCCGAGTTTCCGGGCCTGTTCGATCAGGCGGTCATCAATGGCCAGATTGGTAGGCATGCAAGTCCTCACACATCACTCTACACAATCCTATGTGTGGAGTCAACCCGTCGGCTCTGCGGCCTACTGGGACCGCGGCGCGTGCTAGACTGCGCGGCGTGGAGCTGCCTGAATTTCGCAACTGGTTGGACGCTTACGGGCGTGCGTGGGAATCGCGCGACCCGCAGGCGGCAGCCGAACTTTTCGCAGAAGACGGCAGCTATCAGGTGACTCCGTTTGTGGCACCCCTGCGCGGGCGGCAGGCCATTTTCGAGTATTGGACTGAGGTAGCGAGGACGGAGCGGGAGATTCAGTTCGAATATGAAATCCTGGACGTCACTCCGGAGGCGGGCATAGCTCACTGGCGGGCGTCGTTTCTCATCGAGCCGCCGGGGCTGAAGACGAAGCTCGATGGAATCTTTGTGATTCGACTGAATTCCACCGGATTATGCGTTGAGCTGCGCGAATGGTGGCACAAACAGCAGTAAGGAGAGAATGGCGAACCATGACGCGCGGAATCACTCGGCACGGGCAGGCATTTGCGTGTAGGAGCGCCAGGCGATGAAGGCCTGTTTGCTCCGCGCCCCGGCGCGGATTGAAACCAACCCGCTGGAATTTGCCGATGTGCCCACGCCTCACCCGGCCCGCGGCGAGGTGCTGGTGCGCGTGAATTCCTGCGGCGTTTGCCGCACCGACCTGCACGTGATTGAAGGCGAACTGCCCCCTCGCAAATCGCCCATCATTCCCGGGCATCAGGTGGCGGGCGTGGTGGAGGCCTGCGGCGAAAACGCGCGACGATATGCGCCGGGCGCGCGCGTGGGCGTGGCCTGGTTGCACCACACCGACGGTGTTTGCTCGTATTGCCGCGCCGGCGCCGAAAACCTCTGCGATCATCCGGCATTTACCGGCTACACCGTGGATGGCGGGTACGCGGAGCACATTGTGGCGCCGGAGGATTTCGTCTATTCGCTGCCGGACGCCTTTGCGGACGAACAGGCCGCTCCGCTGCTGTGCGCGGGAATCATCGGTTTCCGCTCGCTGCGGCTCTCCGGAATCCAGCCCGGCGGGCGGCTGGGATTCTACGGGTTCGGGGCGGCGGCGCACGTAGCCATCCAGGTGGCGCGGCATTGGAAGGTGGAAGTGTATGCCTCGACGCGCGACGCACGCCATCAGCGCCTGGCGCTGGAGCTGGGCGCGGCCTGGGCTGGGGGGACGCTCGACGCGCCGCCCGCGCGGCTCGATGCCGCCATCATCTTCGCGCCTGCCGGGGAGATCGTACCCGCCGCTTTGAAAGCGCTGCGCAAAGGCGGGACGCTGGTGCTGGGGGGCATCCACATGAGCACCATCCCTCCGCTCGACTACGAATTGCTTTATCAGGAGCGGGTGGTGCGCAGCGTGGCCAACAACACGCGCGAGGACGGGCGCGACTTCCTGCGCGCGGCCGCGGAGATTCCGATTCACACGCATACGCAAATTTTCCCGCTGCGCGAGGCCAACCTCGCGCTCAATGTGCTGAAAAACGATGCCATCTCCGGCGCGGCAGTGCTGGATTGTAGGCAGTAAACCCGAAAACCGCGCCTTTCCCCTGCGCCGGTTGCCTGCCGAGCAGCGGCCCCGCAAAAAAGCATTGCGGGACCCGGCGAGAAGTAGAAAATGGAGGCCCAGAGTTACCGGGGATTCGTTCCTTCGGAGCGCACTTCGTGCCCAAATCTCGGCTGCATCGCGGGCTGACGGGAGTTTTATTGCTCTTTCTCGTCCCCTGCCTGTTTGCAGCGGATGATTCGACCACGGTCCCTCATTCCCTTCCCCTGCCCGACCATCCGCGGTACGCCATCCAGCATCTCGGAGAGGCCATCGGATTGGCCACTGCGACGATCACTTCACTCGTGCAGGATCGGGCGGGATTTCTCTGGATGGGAACTCAGAACGGACTCTACCGCTTCGATGGGATCAAAGCCGTGCGGTTTGGGCAAAAAGAAGGAATGCTGAACGATCGCGTGCAGCAGATCGTGGAATCTCCCGAGGGGAAACTCTGGGCGGTTGTGGGAACGTCGGTCTACCGGTTTGACGGAGTGCGCTTCTCGGAGGTGCCGCTGCCGAAAGGAGTCGAAATTCGCGGCTATCCCCAGTCGCTGGCCCTTTCCGCCGGCGGTGACGCCTACCTGGCCACGGAGAGCGGCCTGCTGTTTCTACATCCGAGCGAGCATGCGAGCGAAGCGCCCGCCACCGAGGTCTGGTCCCCGGATACGGGGTTCCCCTTGGCCCACGTGACCGCGGTCTCCAGGACGCAGGATGGTACCGTGTGGTTCGGCGGAGACGGCCGGTTGGGAATCATTCGTCCCGGCTCGCGCCAGCCGGAGATACTCGGGGTGCGCGGCCTTCCTGCCGAGAGAGTGTTCGCTATCCTGACGGACGGAGCGGGGCTGGTGTGGGTCCGCACGCACGACCACATCGGATACCTGGCGCCGTCGCTCACCGCGTACGTTCCCGCGGACGACGGCATTCCCGGCGCCAACGATTTTGGCGCGCCGACGCTCGATGGTTCCGCGAATCTAATGCTGCCCACCGTAATGGGCCTGTTCCGCAGGATCGGCGACCGCTGGATCAACGTCGGAGAAAAGCAGGGGCTGGCGACAAACGCCGTCTATTCGGCTCTAGAAGATCGCGAGCGGGCCATTTGGGTGGGGCTGGGCGGCGCGGGCGTGGATCGTTGGGCTGGGAGCGAAAACTGGTCCGGATGGGGCGAAGCAGAGGGTTTGCCGGATTCAGTGGTCTGGGCGATCGTGCGCGATCACCAGCAGCGTCTGTGGGCGGGCACCAACAACGGCCTGGCCATGTGGGATTCGGGGGAACGACGCTGGCGCGTCTGGCGGCAGAAGGACGGAATCGCGGGCATCACCGTGAGGAGCCTCGCCGTTGCGGGTGATGGCGCCGTCTGGGCGCTGTCTGTGCCGGGCGGCCTCACGCGCTTCGACCCTCGCACCCTCGCGCCCACGGTGGTGAAGTCGCCGGGAAGGAACGACAACGCGCCGGCTACGCTCACCACGGCCCCCGACGGGAGCGTGTGGATGGGTGCACGCGCGGCACTCTACGTCGTGCGACCGGAATCTGGAGTCAGGGAACCGCAGGCCGTGCCGATTCCGGCGGACGTACGCGGCAAAACGCAGGTGGTCTCGTTCGCTGCCGACGGAACCATGTGGACGGACGGCTACGCGGGCCTGGCCCGCTTCGACGGCCGCCAATGGCTCTCCTTCTCTCACTCCGATGGCCTGCTCGAAGGCGGCCTGGATCTGGCGCTGGCCGTGAATGCCGACGAGGCCTGGGTCTGCTACACGGAATCGAAAGGACTCTCCCGCGTCCAGTTGGACGACGGGAAACTCTCCGTCCGCAATTTCACCACGGAACAGGGATTGACGAGCGATTCCGTTTATCTGCTGGGGCGCGACTTCCAGGGCAGGATCTGGGCCGGCGGCGACCGCGGTATTTCTCTGCTCAACGAACAGGGAGTGATCGCGCATTTCGACCGCGCCTCCGGGTTGCTGTGGGACGACGCGGACGAGGGTTACACCTGGAACGATCCGGACGGCTCCGTCCTCATCGCCACCAGCCGCGGAATTTCCCGCTACAGCCCCGGCGGCTCCCTGGTTTCCCAAACTCCGCCTGCCGTGGTGCTCACTTCCGTGGAACTCGGCGGGGCTCAGTACCTCAACCGTTCGGGCGTGGAGGTGTCCCACGACAACGGAACCTTCGTCGCGGATTTCGCCGCCATGACCTTTCACAACCCGGAGAACGTGCGATGTCAGTACCGGCTCGAGGGTCTCGAGAAAGAGATGCTGGAAACGACGCAGCGCGAGGTGCGCTATCCCGCGCTCCCGCCCGGCCGCTATCGTTTCACGGTGCGCTGCGGCTCCGTGGTCACCGGCTGGAGCCCGGCGCCGGCTTCGTTTTCCTTCTCGGTGCGGCCGGCGTGGTGGGCCAGTTGGTGGGCGCGGCTCGGCGGACTGCTGCTGCTGGCGCTGGCCGTGCGCGCCGTGGTCATCTACCGCATACGCAGGCTGGAAGGCGACCGGCTGATGCTGGAACAGGCCGTGGCGGAACGCAGCGCGGAGCTGGCGCGCGCCAACGCGGAATTGCAGGCCATGTCGCTTACCGATCCGCTTACGAAGGTCCGCAACCGGCGATTTTTTCGGGAAACGATTGAAGCGGACGCCATGCAGGTGGTGCGCGCTTACCGCCGCGCGGGGCCCAATGCCGGCCCCATCGAGCACGGCGACCTGATTTACTATTTCGTTGACCTCGACCACTTCAAACGCGTCAACGACGAATACGGGCACTACGCCGGCGACCGCGTACTGATGGAATGCGCCCGGCGTCTGACGCACATCGTGCGCCAGTCCGACCTGCTGATTCGGTGGGGCGGCGAGGAATTTCTGGTGGTGCTGCGTTCCGGCACGCGGGCCGATGGCGACATCCTGGCGCGCCGCCTGCTGCGGCTGATGGGCGAGGAGCCGTTCGATATCGGCGACGGCAAAATGATTCCGATGACCTGCTCGATCGGCTGGGCTGCCTTCCCGTGGATCCCCTCGCAGCCGGACGCGCTGAGCGTGGACGACGTGCTCGTGCTGGCCGACCGTTCCATGTACGCCGCGAAAGAGGCGGGCCGGAATTATGCGGTGGGGATTGCCCCGGGCGCGGAGCTGCTCCGCGAGACGTCTGTAGGCGCGTTGCCGCGCGTGGACCTGCTGGTGCCCGAATCTCCGCTGGTGCGCCTGACGCGTTCGCTGGGTTCCTGGATCCAGGCTCCCACCGCAGCCGCCCAAAACGCGGAAAACGAGCGGCAGTCATAGCCGTGGCCTGAAGGGTCCTCTTGTCCGTCACTCGCCGCGCGTCCGCGGCCCTTGCTTCA
Organism: uncultured Acidobacteriaceae bacterium; assembly: GCA_963773835.1. Taxonomy (GTDB): domain Bacteria; phylum Acidobacteriota; class Terriglobia; order Acidiferrales; family UBA7541; genus JOPF136. The sequence goes on along the minus strand of CAVZCQ010000001.1, from coordinate 1,575,228 downwards.
TTGCAGCACCCCTACGCGGCGCTCCAATTGCTCGAAACGCGGGTCGGAGCGGATCGGCTCCCATGCCGGTTCCACGTGCAGCACGATTAGCCCGCCCTCCCGCTCCGCGAAACTTTTCTCCAGCCAGTTGAAGGCCTTGTCCTTGTCACCGAGTTGGGCATAGATCATGGCAACCAATTGGCTCGAACCGAAACGTTTGGTGGCATCCTGCTGGAGTTTCGCGATGGCCCGGCGCGCTTCTTGTGTTTTCCCGGCCCAAGCGTAATAGAGCCCGGGACCTGGATCGCTCGATCCGAGGTATCCCTTCTGAAGCTCCTCGAGGAATTCCTCTTGCTTCCCCTGATGGTGGTAGGCCCACGCCAGCACCCAGTGCGCCAACATGAAGCTGGGGTCCATTTCCAGCGTCCTGCGGCATTGCGCGATGGCCTCGTCATCGTGTCCGGCGAACATCAGCATTTCGCCCACGTCGCGGCTGATGATGACCGAGAGTGGATCGGCGGTCTGGGCCAGCCGGGCCTGGGCAATGGCGTCATTTAGGCGGCCAAGCGCCACAAGGTCGTAGGCGTACCAGTGGTGGGCGGTTGCATAACCCGGATTCAATGCGATGGCGCGCAGGAATTCCTTTTCCGCGCCGGAAAAATCCCAGTCGTAGTGCATCTTCACAAAGCCGAGAGAAGCGTGCGCGTCGGCAAGCGATTCGTCGAGGGAAAGGGCCTTCTGGGCGGCTTCCCTCGCCCGAGTCATGGCCTCGCGCCGTGGCAAGACAGAATTGGGCCTGGACCCGAGCAGCGCGTACGCATCGGCCAGCCCCGCGTCGGCGGGGGCGTAGTTCGGATCAAGAGCGATGGCCCTTTCGAAGAACTCGATGGCCTTCTGATGGCCTTCCACGCTGCGCTTGTTCCAGAAGAACCGGCCCTTCAAATAATTTTCATACGCCTCCGGGTTCACCGCCGCCGCGCGTCCCAGGCGGGCGTGCTGTTCGGGCGTGAGCTTCAGGCGAATCTGCTGCGCGATGGCGCCGGCTACATCGCTTTGCAGGGCGAGGATGTCGCGCAGGTCGCGATCGTAGTCCTCCGCCCACTGGTGGCTCTGGTCGCGCACCTGGATGAGCTGCGCGGAGATGCGCACGCGATTTCCCTCGCGGTGCACGCTGCCTTCCAGCAGATAGTCCACGCCCAGCTCCTTCCCGATCTGCCGTGCGTCTTTGTGCGCGTCCTTGTATTGCATCGCCGAGGTGCGCGCGATCACCCCCAGCCGCTCCGGCTCCAGCCGCCCCAGTTGTGTAATCATTTCCTCCGTCAGGCCGTTGCTGAAGTACTCCTGCTCGGGGTCGCCGCTCAGATTTTCGAAGGGCAGCACCGCCAGCATGATTTTCGCGTTCGCGGGCGCCGCCACCGAACGGCTCCGAGACCACCACAGCGCGCCGGAGGTAAGAAGCAGGCCGGCCAGCGCCAGCGCCGCGATTCGCCACGAGCGCGGCACGGAATCGGCGGCAGCCGCCACGCGCGCTTCGGCAGGTGCGGCCGATGGCCCTGTGCTGGCTTCCACCTCCACTTCGTGCACCTCGGCCACAAACCGGTAGCCGCGCTTCGAGTGCGTCTCGATGTATTCCCCGCCCTCCGCCGTTTCCCCTAGAGCCTTCCGCAGCGTGGACACGTTCTTGGCCAGCGTCACCTCCTCCACAAACGTGCCTGCCCACACGCGTTCGAGCAATTCATCTTTGGTCAGCAGTTGCCCGCAGTTCTCCACCAGTACCAGGAGGGTGTCGAGAGCCTTTGGGGTGAGCGAGACCAGCTCTCCGTCGCGGAAGAGCAGCCGTTGGGCAGGGTCCAACCGGAAGGCCCCGAAGGCGTATAAGTGCTTTGCTCTGTCCGTCATAGACCATTTCAAGAAAATTTCAGGAAAACACGAACCGCCCGGTAAGACTCGGAACCCGCACCCGGCCCAAACTGCCTGCCTATCGGCCAGTGTGGCGCCCTCAGGAGAACCGACTGCAATCATGGTACCGCGCCGGCCGGAACGAAATCAATGATTGGGACCGGCTCCCAACCTGAGCCACCGATCCGGGAGGTTTCCCGTGAACGTGCCCTGCATCGCCCGGCGCTACACGCTCTGTCGGATCTGCGGCGTGTTTCTGGTCGCTTTGATTCTGCCCACCCGTGCGGCCGCGAATGCCAATTCAGGCGGGAATCATCCGCCCCGCGCGATCATCAAGCCCACTCCGAAGATAGGCGTGCACCCCGATGTGCTCGCCGTGCCTACGCTCGACGGGTCGCAGTCCTTTAGTCCCGATTTTGATTTCATCACCTTTCAGTGGAAAGACTCCAGCGGCATGGTCATCGGTACCGGCTCCACCGTGCAGGTGGTGATCGCCTTTCTGGGAACACACACCTACGTCCTAACCGTGTGCGACACCCACTACGCCAGCACAGACGTAAATCAGACCAACCCCCTCCACTCCTGCGACAGCGTCGCCACCACCGTCGAGGTGGTGCTGGACCTCACGCCGCCGGTCGTGGACGCTCCCGACATCACCGTGAGCGTCACCGAGCCCGGCAGCGCCACGGTCAGCAAGGCCACCTCCCTCTCAGCTTACATGCTCTCTGGCGCCACCACTTCCGCGATGGACGATGTGGACCTCCACCCCCACTTCCTCTACGTCGTCGCCAACAACGCCACGGTTACCGGCAGTACGGTCTTCCCCGAAGGCGACACACCGGTCAACGTGTTCTACGCCGACCAGGCCGGCAACGTCGGCATGTCTGCGGCCACGGTTCATGTGGTGGACCGCCAGGACAACGACATCTTCATCCTCACCGGTGAAGGCAATTGCTTCGGCACACCCTGCAACGATGTGATTCAGAGGGTCCGCGGCGGCGCGGTCATAGACTTCTGCGCGCTCCCCGGCGGCGCCGCTCCCGCGGGCGGTATCATCATGGATTCCTCCGGACGCGCAATCTCTCTGCGAGATTACGGCGGCTTCGGGGTGGAAATGTTGCGCTGCAGCGTGACCGGCGCGCCGCCGGAGAAATTCGGGTGGTTCCAGGGCCGGGGCGGGCTGCCACCTGGCTACCCCGAGCCGTTTCCCGGCATGATCTTCCAGTTCGCCGGGCCCGGTCTCAGCCTGGCCCGGCTGCGCGAAGTGGTGATTGACGACAAGAAGAACCACGGCAATCCGTTCGTCGTCAATGAAGACGGTTACCTACTCGACCTCACCGTTCCCGCGGGCAGCCTGAACTCCAACCGCCCGGTGATCTACCACGTGACACGGAACTTATGGGAAAACGCCCCGGACCTCGGTGACATGCTGTCCAAGGTGCAGATCAACGGCCAGGGCGCATCCATCTTTTTTCACGAGGGCACCACGTACGCCGCACGTGGCGGCTGTCTTGATCGCATCAAGAACCCGTTGAGCATCCAGGCCTCGGGCACCGTCGGCGGAGTACCTTTCAACCTGCAACTGAGCCTCTTCGGCTCCAAGGGCGAAATCTGCAGCTTCATCTTGAATAATGAGACCGTCCCCGAAGTGAATTACATGCCCACGTGTCCCGGCAAGGGGCCCGGTTTCTCCTTCAATGTCATGGACGGCTTGACACAGGTCCTATACGACGATTTCAACGGCAACGGGCTGACCTTGATTTCCAACAGCGGTGCTGCGGGAAATGGAGTTCTTACCCACTTCAGCGAGCTTCCCTTCGATATGCCCGGGGATCCAGCTAATTTCTTCTATAACCCCAACATCGGTTGTCTGGTCTACAACCAGGTGCGGTACACGCCATTGTACCAGGGCTTTTATTTTGGCGGCCCCATCGCCAGTACACCCGGCGGTCTGGTGGCCATGTTCAGCGAAGGCCCCTTTTCGGGCAGTTCACTGGATGTAGTGGACTCTTCCGGCAAACTGGCTCCCATCGTCAAGAGCGGGCTTGGACCGATTGGCCCCGTCACTTCCTGGCCGCCCAACGTTTCCGCCGGCCTTACGCTTTCCGTGCTCATCCGTACTGACTCGCCTGTGGACGTGCTGGTCACCGACCCCAACGGCAAGAAGCTCGGCATGCTGAACGGCGCACCCGTCAACGACTTCGGCAACGACGGCGCCGACACCGGCGCCGACTCCCATCCCCGCTTCTACGCCATCAAGAGTCCCGTCCCCGGCGACTACACCGTCCAGAGCGTGGGCACCGGCACCGGGCCCTACACCGTCCACGTCTATGCCGTGGACACCTCCAAGCCCTTCGGCCAGCACATCCTCAGCTCTGGAATCGCTTCGCCCGGTGCCATGAGCAACCAGAATTTCACCATGGACGCGGGCGCCGGCATCGCCTTCACCAATCACCCGCCCATAGCCAACGCTGGACCTGACCAGACGGTCACCGCCGCGGCTAATGGTCTCGCCACGGTGAACTTGGACGGCTCCGCCTCCAGCGACCCGGACGGCGACACGCTCACGTTCACCTGGGCCGGCCCCTTTGGCATGGTCACCGGCGCCATGCCCCAGGTCACTCTGCCCGTGGGCGACAGCGTCCTGCAACTGACAGTGGACGATGGCAAGGGCGGAACCGCATCGAGCGACGTCACCATCACCGTGAACCCGGCGGCCGACACCACCCCACCGGTCGTCACGCCGCCCGCCTCCATTACCATTCCTGCCACCGAAGCCGCTGGTGCGCGAAGCAGCGCCTCCGCGGCGCTCGCTGCGTTCCAGGCGGCTGGCTCGGCCGTGGACAACGTGGATCCTTCCCCATCGCGCCTTTCCCCACAAGTCGGCGGCGTGGACGTCAACGCCTCCACGCTCTTTCCCATTGGCCCCACCACCGTAACGTTCCGGTTCCGGGACGCCAGCGGAAACGTAGGCTCCGCATCTTCGACGGTCACGGTCATTCTTGGCACGCCGTCCATCGCTGCCGCCATCGTGAACAAGGGCGTGGATCCGAGCGGTGCGCGCTTCTACGACTTGCAATTCACCTGCAACGGCACTGGAAACGCTCGTGGCGTCCTGCTCGCGAGCCTTCTCTTCCGCACACTTTCGGGGACCGGGTCGGTGACGTATAATGCGCCCCTGTCATCGGCCCTGCCCATCAACATCGGGGACCTGGACGTGGGCGCACACTCCACCGTTCGGATCTTCCTGAACGTGCCCTCCACGGTGTCCCGCCTCTCGATCGTCGAGAGTGTGACGCTACAGAATGTGGCGGGCACTGTCTTCAAGACTTCTGCCGGACAGGCAACATCACCTTAGCTGAGAGCGAAGAGCCTTTTAGGAGGGACACTATGAGATATCACTGGACAGGGAGAATCCTCATGGGAGGCTTGTTGCTTTTCGCAGCGAGCGGCGCGGCGCGCGCTGACTCCTTCACCTTTGCCACCGACCCGGCGAGCGGCGTGATTGCTGGCCCGCCGGGCTCGACCATCGGCTGGGGCTACACGATCACCAACAACAGCTTGACCGATTACGTGGAGTTCAGTGCCCTCAGCGCCGGTGGATTCCTGAACGGCACGCCACTCCTCATCTTCGATTTTCCGATTATCGCGCCGGGAGCCACTGTGAGCGTGGCGTTTGACGCGATAAACGGGCTGGGGCTGTACCAGTTGACCTGGGACGCGACCGCGCCCGCCGGCTTCGTTAACAGCGGAATGTTCATGCTCACTGGGGACTTTTGCACGGACAGCGCTTGCCTCTCCATGATCCCCAATTCGAGCTTGACCCAAAGCGTGAACTATACGGCCACCGTCACAGCGCCCGGCACCGTCCCCGAGCCAGCCACCGTGCTGCTGCTGGCCACCAGCCTCGCCGCCGTGGCGCTGAAGCGGAAACGGGTGAGTTGAAGGCCAGGCCGCCCGGAAGCTTCCGCGTCAGGCGTCACTTGCCGCCGAGCAGCTTCTCGAAGGCCGACTCGTCCAGAATGGTGACTCCAAGCTTTTTCGCCTGGTCGAATTTCGAGCCGGGGTCGCTGCCCACCACCACATAGTCGGTCTTTTTGCTTACCGAGCCGCCCACTTTTCCGCCGTGGCTCACCACAATCTCGCCGGCCTGCTCCCGGGAACGGTGCTCGAGCCCGCCGGTGAACACGAACGTTTTCCCCGCTAGCCGCGTGTCGCGCGGCGCTTTGCGCTCCGCGGTCATCTTTACGCCCGCCTTCTCCAGTTTTGCCACCAATTTCCGGTTCGCCGCCTCGGAGAAAAATTCGGCGATGCTCGCCGCCACTTTCGGGCCGATCTCGGACACTTCGGTCAACTGCTCTTCGCCGGCCTCCGCAATTTCCTGGAGGCTCGTGAAATGGTCCGCCAGGAGCTGGCCGGTCCGTTCGCCCACAAACCGGATGCCCAGCGCGTAGACCAACCGCGCCAGGCCGTTCTTTTTGCTCGCTTCGATCTCGTCCAGCAGATTCTGCGCGGATTTCTCGGCCATGCGTTCGAGCGGAACGAGTTTTTCGAGCGTCAGCGAGTACAGATCCGCAGGGTCTTTCGCCAGCCCCGTATCCACGAACTGGTCCACGATTTTGTCACCCAGCCCGTCGATGTTCATCGCGTGCCGGCTGGCGTAATGGATGAGCGACTCCTTCCGTTTTGCCGGGCAGGCGGCATTCACGCAGCGGTAGGCCACTTCATCGGGCGATTTGTGGATGTGGCTGCCGCATTCGGGACATTTTTCGGGAATGACGAACGGACGGCGGTGCGCGCCCTTTCGGGTCACCTGGACGACGTGGGGGATCACCTCTCCGGCGCGCTCCACCAGCACAGTGTCGCCGATCTGGATTCCCAGGCGCTCCACTTCGTCCATGTTGTGGAGAGTGGAGCGGCTCACCGTCACGCCGCCAATCTGCACCGGATCGAGGTCCGCCACCGGAGTGAGCGCGCCCGTGCGGCCCACCTGAACGCGGATATCGCGCACCACGGTGGTTTCCTGCCGGGCGGGATATTTGTAGGCGATGGCCCAGCGCGGGGCCTTTGCCGTGGCGCCGAGTTCCTCCTGGAGCGAGATTTCGTCCACTTTCACCACGATGCCGTCGATTTCGTAGGGCAGTTTGTCCCGGCGCGCGTCCTGCGAGTCGCAGAACGCCATCACCTTCTCAATCCCGGTGACGCGCTGCCGCTCGGCGCACACGCGGAAGCCCAAAGCCTCGAGTGCGTCCAGCGCGCGCGAATGCCGGTCCAGCGGCACACGCCCGTTGCCGTCCAGCAGGTAATAGGCGTAAAAATCCAACCGGCGTGACGCGGTGATTTTCGGGTCCAGCATGCGGACAGCGCCCGCCGCCGCATTTCTGGGATTCGCGAAGATTTTGCCGCCCTGCTCTTCCTGACGGCGGTTCAGCGCCTCAAACGCGCGGCGGCTCATGATCACTTCACCGCGAACCTCCAGGCTCCCGGGCAGTTTCCATTTTTTCGCCGCCGCGGCATCCAGAACCAGGGGGATCGAGCGGATTGTACGCACATTGGGCGTCACATCCTCGCCGCGCGTGCCGTCGCCGCGCGTCACCCCGCGCTCCATCCGCCCGCGTTCATAAATCAACGCCAGGCTCAGCCCGTCGTATTTGTGCTCGGTCACATACTCGATGCGCTCGCGGCCGGCCAGCTCCTGCACCCGCCGGTCGAAGTCGCGCAATTCGTCGTACGAGTAGGCATTGTCCAACGAGATCATCGGGCGGCGATGCGTCACCGTCTCGAATCCCTCGCGTGGCGCCCCGCCCACACGTTGGGAGGGCGAATCCGGCGTCACCAGTTCGGGATGCTCCGCTTCCAGAGCTTTCAGCCGGTTCATCAGCCGGTCGAACGCGGCATCGCTGATTTCCGGTTCGTCGAGCACGTAGTAGAGGTGCTCGTGGCGGCGGAGTTCCGCCCGCAGCTTTTCGATTTCTTTTGCCGCCGATTTGCTCGCCGCCATGTATCTTTCGCCGCCCCGCTGCGCGGTCTGCGCGCCCATTTCCTTCCGTGCACACCGCTCGATGCGCGCCGCAATGCGCGGGGAGCGGTAGTATACAATGTCACGCGATTTGTCCGCGGAGAGGCGATGCCGGCAGCACGAGCCACCGAACCCGAAACCCGCGACGCCGCACCCCGGCGGCGGCACCTTTCCAACGCCGCACTCATCTTCAATCCCGCGGCGGGCGGAGGCCGGCTGCGCCGGCAAATCCATCACCTGGAAGAAGCCCAGGCGATTCTCTCGAGCAGCGGAATCGACACCACGCTCCTAGTGACCGGCGAGCCCGGCGACGCCACCGAATTTGCCCGTCAGAGTGTGGCGGATGGCTACGACCTGGTGATTGCCTCCGGCGGGGACGGCACGAACAACGAGGTGGTGAACGGCCTGGCCGGCAGCAGCGTCCCGCTTGCCGTGCTTCCTTCAGGCACGGCAAACATACTGGCGAAGGAATTGGGCATTCCGTGGGATGTCCGCCGCGCCGCGGAACTGATTCCCCGGTCGCGCCCGCGCCGGATTGCGCTGGGTAGCATGGAGCCTTTGCCCTCCTCGCCCGACCATGCCGGCAACGGCGCCGGGCGGCGCTATTTTCTGTGCGTGGGCGGCGCGGGGGCGGACGGCGCGCTCGTCTATTCGCTGGATTTAGGGACGAAGATGAAGGCGGGAATTCTGGCCTACTGGATGGAGGGCATGCGGCAATTGCTGCGCTACCGGTTTCCCGTCTTTCGAGTCACCTCGCGGCAGCGCTCGCTAGATGCGACCCTCGTCGTCGTGGGCCGGACGAAACACTACGGCGGGCCGTTCCAAATCACTACCGGCGCCAGCCTGTTCGAGGATGAGTTCGAGGTAGTGGTGGCTACCTCGCGGAATCCGTTTATTTTTCTCACCTACATCCCCGCCCTTTGGCTGGGCACTCTGCGCCGCCGGAGGGACGTACATGTTTGGAAAACGGACGCGCTGCGCTGCGAGATTCCCGGCGAGACCGTGTACACGCAGGTGGACGGTGAACCCGCCGGGCGATTGGACGTGGCCTTCCGCATCGTCCCTTCCGCGCTGACGCTGATGGTGCCGGAAAGCGTCCGGCCAAAAGCCTGAACGCCACCGGGTCGCGCCACCCGAATGGATCCCGTCACCCAACTGCTGGTCGCCTACACACTGGCGCGCGCAGCTCGAGCGCGTATGGCATCGCCGGAAATGGCGGTCTTCCTGCTCGCGGGCCTCGCTCCCGGCCTGGACTGGTTGTGGCATCTCCCCGCGCCGCTTTCGCCCATTCGCGCCTACGGCACCGCGACCCAGTCTCTGCTCGGCGCGGCTATTCTGGCCGCTACGATTGCCACCGGCATATGGTTTGCCGCGCGAAAAAAGCAGCCCGCGCCGTCCCTGCCGCGACTGTTCGCCGCCGCATTTGTTGCCGCCGGCGCGAATCTCCTGCTCGGCCTTTCCGCGCCCTCTGGGATCGCGCTCTACTGGCCATTCCGTGCCACACGAGTTAGCTGGGACCTGGTGAACGGATTCGACGTAATTCTGCTCGCGATTCTGGCGGTCTGCGCGCTGTTTTCCGTGCTGGTGGGACTGGTCACCGAGGAAATTGGAGGGGGGCCAGATTCCGGGCCATCGCGCGCATGGCCGGTCGCGGCTCTGACTCTCACCCTGCTCTATTTCGGCGCGCGCACGATTCTGCACCAGCGCGCGGAGGAGTTGCTCGGCAACGCAGAATACAAAGGAAGCACAGCGCGCCGCTGGACGGCATTTCCCGCCGACTCGAATCCGTTCTCCTGGCGAGGCGTGGTGGAGACGGATTCGTTTCTGGCCGAAGTGGAAGTGCCGGTGGGGCCCGGCGCGGAGTTTTCTCCTGACAGCGCCACGCTACACTACAAACCCGAGCCCTCGCCGGCGGAGGCGGCAGCCGCGTCAGCGCCGCTGGCGCGCGCGTATACAGCACTGGCCCGTTTTCCCCTGCTGACGCTCACCGGCCTCGCCGACGGCTCGCGCGCCGAACTCCGCGAACTCGGCGATTCCGTCCTGCGCTCTCGCCAGGGAAGTTGGCAGGCGGTGATCGATCTGGACCCGCAATCGAAAGTGTTGCACCAGGAACTGCTTTACAATGCGGGCCGCGCTCCCTGATGCCCACACTCTCGCTGCGCTTCCGTCATTACTCGCTACTCGCCGCTTCCCCTGAACGCCACCCGCGTCGCCAGATAACTCGCCATCACAAAAACGACCGCCACGAGCGCAAACGCCAGTTTGTGCTCAATGATGGCCTGCTCCGCCCATTTGCCGTATTTCACCGCCAGAATTCCAAGCGCGAAATACCGGAAGCCGCGCCCAGTAGCCAGCGCCAGGCAGAATGCGCGTACCCCAACCTGGAATACGCCCGCGCCGACCACGAACAGTTTGAAGGGAATCGGCGGCGGCAGGATCGAAGGAACCGCCACGGACAAAAACGCGTTCTTTTGCAGCCAGCCACGCACCCGTGCCGCACGGCCCCCGGCATGCCGCTGGAAGTAGGCTTCCCCGCCCTTCCGCGCCAGGAAAAACACCACGAGCCCGCCCATCAGCGAGCCCGCCGTCGCCATTACGGCGTACACAGGCATTCGCGCTGGGTGCAAGATGGACATCTCCACCAGCAGCAGATCGTTGATGAGCGGCAGGGAGAACACCGAGGAATCGAGAAACGCGGCCAGAAAGATGCCCCCGACTCCCAGCCCCGGGAGCGTCACCGCGAACCAATGCTGCAATCTCGTCCACCACTGCATGCCTTCGCGTCACCTCGCAAACCGAGAAGTCTAGCAGAAGCAGCGGGCGTCCTCGCACAGGACGGCACGCGCCGCATACCAGGCTAATCCGCAGGTTACCAGGCCCGATTCCTGCGCTCCGCACCAGTCACCCGTCACGAGTCACTCTGTCCCGCGAGTTGACCCGTCCGCCCGACTGCTATATGGTTCTATTTCACGGACGCCTGAAATGCCTGCGGGTGGCTCCACTTGCAGGAATTTGGCTTCAACGGAGGTCGGATGTTCCCGGAGAACTGGCTCTGGTTAGTGGCTGTTGGTGCGACAGCGCTGCGAATGGCGGGAGGCGCCGCGCGCTCCCTGATGGGGGCATTGGCCCCGAGCGCGCTCGCCGCCGCGGAATCGCCCGGCGGGGAGGCTAACCTCCAGCTACCCGATCTCTCGCAGGTCAAATTCCTGGGCGTGGACGGGCACACGCTCCTGCTGGGCGGCATCGCCTTCTGCGTGTTCGGGCTCATCTTCGGAATGATGATTTATACCCGGCTGAAGAACATGCCGGTGCACCGCTCGATGCGCGAGGTTTCCGAGCTGATCTACGAGACCTGCAAGACCTACCTCATCACCCAGGGCAAATTCCTGCTGCTGCTGTGGGCGTTCATCGCCGCGGTGATCGTGCTGTATTTCGGCGTGCTGGAGAAATACGAAGCCGCCCGCGTGCTCGTCATCCTGGTCTTCAGCGTCGTGGGCATCGCCGGAAGTTACGGCGTGGCCTGGTTCGGCATCCGCGTGAACACGTTTGCCAATTCGCGCACGGCGTTCGCCGGCCTGCGCGGCAAACCCTATCCCATCTCCCACACGCCGCTCGAAGCCGGGATGAGCATCGGCATGATGCTGATCAGCGTCGAGCTGCTGATGATGCTTTTCATCCTGCTGTTCGTCCCCGGCGACTACGCCGGGCCCTGCTTCATCGGGTTCGCCATCGGTGAATCGCTGGGCGCCGCGGCGCTGCGCATTGCCGGCGGCATTTTCACGAAGATCGCCGACATCGGCTCCGACCTGATGAAGATCGTCTTCAAGATCAAAGAGGACGACGCGCGCAACCCCGGCGTGATCGCCGACTGCACCGGCGACAACGCGGGCGACTCCGTGGGCCCCAGCGCCGACGGGTTCGAGACCTACGGCGTCACCGGCGTCGCCCTGATCACCTTCATCCTGCTGGGCGTGGGCGATGTCACGGTGAAGGTCCAGCTCCTCGTGTGGATTTTCGTGATGCGCGTGGCCATGCTGGTGGCCAGCGCCGCCGCCTATTTCATCAACGGCGCCATCGCGCGCGCGAAATACAGCGACGCGGACGAAATGAATTTCGAAGCCCCGCTCACCTCGCTCGTGTGGATCACCTCCGTCGTTTCCATCGGCCTCACCTACCTGATCTCCGCCTTCATCATCCCCACGCTCAAAGGCGACCCGACGCAGTGGTGGAAGCTCGCTACCATCATTTCCTGCGGCACGCTGGCCGGTGCGCTGATCCCCGAGCTGGTGAAAGTATTCACCTCCACGGAATCGCGCCACGTCAAAGAAGTGGTGACCTCGGCTCAGGAAGGCGGCGCTTCGCTCGGCATTCTTTCCGGATTCGTCGCCGGCAACTTCTCCGCCTATTACATCGGGCTGGTGATGGTCTTTCTGATGTCCGTGAGCTACCTGATCAGCCGGGAAGGCTTGGGAAACCTGATGATCGCCGCGCCCGTATTCGCCTTCGGCCTGGTGGCCTTCGGCTTTCTGGGCATGGGACCGGTGACCATCGCCGTGGATTCCTACGGCCCGGTAACCGACAACGCGCAGTCCGTCTACGAGTTGTCGCTCATCGAACAGATTCCGGGAATCCAGCAGGAGCTAAAGCGGGATTACAACATGGACGTGAATTTTACCCGCGCCAAAGACCTGCTGGAAGCCAACGACGGCGCGGGCAACACGTTCAAGGCCACGGCGAAACCGGTGCTGATCGGCACCGCCGTGGTCGGCGCGACCACCATGATTTTCTCCATCATCATGGCGCTCACGCATGGCCTTACGGAAAATGTCGCCAAGCTTTCCATTCTTCACGCTCCCTTCGTGCTCGGCTCCATCACTGGCGGCGCCATGATTTACTGGTTCACGGGCGCCTCGACACAGGCGGTCACCACCGGCGCCTACCGCGCAGTGGAATTCATCAAAGCCAACATCAAGCTTGAGGGTGTCGAGAAAGCCTCGGTCGAGGACAGCAAGAGGGTGGTCGAAATCTGCACGCAGTACGCGCAGAAGGGCATGCTCAACATTTTCATCGCCGTCTTTTTCGCTACTCTGGCCTTCTCGTTTCTCGAGCCCTTCTTCTTCATCGGCTACCTGATCTCCATCGCCATCTTCGGCCTCTACCAGGCCATCTTCATGGCCAATGCCGGGGGCGCCTGGGACAACGCGAAGAAAATCGTCGAAGTCGAGCTGAAACAGAAGGGCACTCCGCTGCATGACGCCACGGTGATCGGCGATACGGTGGGCGACCCGTTCAAAGACACCTCGTCGGTGGCGCTGAATCCGGTGATCAAATTCACAACGCTGTTTGGTCTGCTGGCCGTGGAATTGGCCGTGAGGCTGACCAACGAGACCAGCGGCACGCTCACGCGAAGTCTAGCAGCGGCGTTTTTCGCCGTTTCTTTCTTCTTCGTCTATCGCTCGTTCTACGGAATGCGCATCCGCTCCGGGCAGACGGCCGAAGGCCCGGTGCGCGCCGCCGCCGACTAAGAAGTTTTCCGAGTGCGGCGGACTGCCGCCTAAGCCGCCGGGCCGGCTCCGCTGCGAAATGGATTCACGACCCGGACTGCGCCATACATTTGACCATCCGAGAGGTCCTCGGAGTAGAGGACAGCGGCGCCGGCGCTCTCCGCCGCATGGATTACCAGCGCGTCCCAGAACGAAACCCCATAGCGTTGCTCGATTTCAAGGGCTCCCAGGACCGACTGCCCGGTGTTGATCACAACTTCCCACGATAGATAATCAGCCACGATTTCACGAGTCGCTTTCAGGTCCAGCGGATGGGCCGCCTTTCGCCGCATGTTCACACAGAGTTCCTGGAGCACCTGGGTGCTGACTACTCCCGAACCTGTGAGCCACAGGTCCTCGACCAGTACCCTGGCGCGCTCGTGTTTCTCTCCCGCATTGCGGTCATGCGCATACACGAGGATGTTGGTATCGACGAATTGCTTATCGCTCATGGAGCTCATCCCGCGACGCAGGAGGGGTCCAGCCGAGGTCGAATCCTTCGCGCAAACGCGCGAGCGCCCTGCGCCGGGCCCGCTCGAACGCCCTGCGGGAATGAACCAGATCCTCGAGATGGCCGGCTAGCAGAGCGCTCACTGACCGCCCTTCCTCCGCGGCGAGAATCCTGGCCTCGCGGAGCAGTTCGGCGTCCAGTTTGAGAGTGATGTTGCGCTTCACGACCGATCCCCCCTGAGCACGGACTCACGTGCAGCACAATCTTACGTGCTCGCACCTTGGCAGTCAACCAGCGCTGACCGGCAACCACGGGGGGTCTCTGAGAATGGCCTTCGGATAGACTGGGCCGCGAGCCCACCACTGCAAGATGCCCTTACGCTGCAGGCCCCGAGCGCTACGTGCGGATCAGACCCAGCGCGTGGCTTGGGTCGTAGCGGAAGCCGGGGAACACGAAGCTCATATCGGTCGAGCCAAGGTGGTGGGAGACCACCTCGCCCAGTACGGTGCGGAAATCTGTGGTCACGGCCAGGTCGCGTCCTTCGTACAACCGCGAGCGGTCCAGGCCCGGCCACTGGCCGTATACCTTCCCGCCGCGCACGTCGCCGCCGAACGCGAACATGCAATTGGCGTGGCCGTGGTCGGTGCCGCGATTCCCGTTTTCCGCCGCCGTGCGTCCGAATTCGGACATGGTCACCACGGTAACTTCCGCCATTTTCGCGCCCATGTCTTTGTGGAATGCCGCCAGCGTGCCGCCGAATTCGCGCAAAATGTTTCCGAGCTGTCCCTGCACGCCGCCTTCGTTCACGTGATGGTCCCAGCCGCCGATGTCCACAAACGCCACTTCCACGCCAATGTCGGCTTTGATGAGCTGCGCCACCTGCTGGAGGGTGTGGCCGAATTTTCCCTGCGGGTAGGCCGCACCGTTTTCCGGCACGTAAAGTTCATCGCGGACCTTCTTCAACATCTGGACGGCTTCAAATGTTTCCTGGCCGGTTCCGTGGAGCGCCTGGTCCACAGTCTGCGCGTAGAGGGCCTCGAAACCGCCCGACATAGCCCCGGAAACGGCCACGGGCGCGAGGACCTGGAACTGTTTGATATCCGGGATGGCGAGCGCGGGAACCGAGCCGCGCAAAGTGCGCGGCATCTGCTGGCCCAGGGCCACAGCGCGGAACGGCGTTGCGTTCTCTTCCGGCTGCTTCTGCAAATACCGGTTCAGCCAGCCGTCATCGGTGCTCTTCACGCCCGGGGTGCCGGATTCCATATAGTCCTGAGCGTCGAAGTGCGACCGCGAGTTGTCCGGTGAGCCCGCGGCGTGGACGATGGCGAGCCGCTTCTCGCGGAATAGCGGAGTCAGCGGCTCGAGGCTAGGATGAACGCCGAAGAAGCCGTCGAGATCAATCGCACCGCCCTGCCCGCCGTTCGGCGCGGGGATGGCGATCGAAGGCCGCATCGCGTAATAATTGCGTTCGCCGAAAGGGACCACGGCATTCAGGCCGTCCATGGCCCCGCGCTGGAAAATCACGACCAGAACTTTCTTGCTCGGCGCCGTGGCCGCGTGGAGCGCCCGGGTGAGGAATGACGGCATGGCGCTGAATCCCAGCATGGCCACGCCGCCGCCCTTCAGAAAATATCGCCGTGTGATCGTCATCGGCTTGCTCCTTCTTCCCTTCCCGCTCAGCTTCGGCCCAACGAAAGTGCACAGACACGATTGTCTGTGCTACTACCGGCGCTGAAATTCCGGCGACCCCAGCACCAAGCCTGTGATCATTCCCGCATCGACGTTTTTCACCGGGTCGTCGAACATGGCCTGCAGCACCTGGGGATCATCGAGCTGTTTTTCCAGCACGGCGCGCGTTTGCGGCGACACCTGACCGCCCAGAAACACAGCCACGGCGCGGTCCAGCACGCCGTTGGGGTCTTTCGCGTCCTCGGGGCCGAGCAGCGCGCCGAGGTCCACCTTCGTATCGCGCATGCGCCCGGTGCCCAGCAGGATGCCGAAGTTCATGCGGTTCAGCAGCGCGCCGGAATTCACCCACGTTTCCGCCGTATCCTTGTACCCGGTGGGCGGCTGGCAGCCGTACAGCGGCTCGCCGATTTGCGCCGTCCAGCGAACCGCGGGCATGGCTTCCGCTATATCGGCTCCGGTGGCCCGGAGCGCGCTCACCACCAGCTCCGAAGGCTTTTTGATCTTGGAGCGATAGGCGGCGCGCGACCAGAACTCCGGCGAGTAGATCATCGTTTTCATGACTTCGCGGATGTCGCCCCCGCTGTGCTCGAAGGTTTCCGCCATGCGGTCCACCAGCGCGGGCGGCGGATTGTCGGAAACGAACCTGCGCGCCAGCTTCGTGGAGATGAACTTCGCGGTGCTGGGATTGGCCGCGAGCAGGTCGAGCAGTTGCTCGCCATCGCGCATTCCTCCGGAGTGAATCGTGTGTCCGAGGATGATCTTCGGGTCGTTGCCGTGGAAGCGCTGTTCGAACCGAAACTCAGGGTCGCGCCGCGGCGCCGTCATCGTCCATCCAGTGAGCGCCAGAGCGGCCTGGGTCACGTCCTGTTGCGAGTAGCCGCCATCCACGCCCAGCGTGTGCAGCTCCATCAGCTCGCGGCCGTAGTTCTCGTTCAGCCCGCGGCGCTGCGGGCCGTTCTGCTGGCCCTGCCCCGGCTGAGGATTGTTCTGCGGCGAGGGAAAGTCCGGACGGTTCGGATTGGGCCGTATGACCGTCATGTTCGGGTCGCCGCCGAACATCCGCAGGAACCTCTGGCGCCGCGCCTGCAGCTCCGCGGAATGTTCCGCGAACGCCTTCGGGTCCACGCTCAGCCAGTTGTCCAGATAGAAGAGCATGGCCGGGCTTTTCGCCGTGGCGTAGAGCAGGTCCCGGAATTTGCCCAGCGTGTGCGGGCGGATCACGTCGCGCTCGTAGGCCGGCAGGAACCACCGCTCCGGACCTTTGCCCGCGAACACGTTGAAATGGTTGAACCAGAAGTCCGCCATCACTTCCTGAAGCTGGCGCTCGCTGTAAATCTCGCGCGTCAGTTTCGCTTCGGAAAGTTCCAGCACAATTTCCTGAGGGCGGTTCTTCATCTCCTGCGGCTCGCCCTGTTGGCGGGCCTGGCGCTGCTGCGGGTGGAACTGCTGTCGGGTCTGACCCTGTTGCTGGGCCTGCTGGTTGGGTCGCGGGTAGCGCGCCAGGAGCTGCTCGGTGGACATCCCGATCGCGGGATACTGTTGGAGGCGCGCCTCTACCGCACTGTCGTCAATCCGTTCGGGATGCAACTGCTGGTCAATCCATTTCTCCAGCCCCATCTGTTTCACGCGGTCCAGGTCGCCTGGGCGAGGCCCATAAGCCAGCCGGTTCAGGGCGTGCATCACCGCTTCGTCCTCAGTCAGCTCGGTGATGGGCAGCCGGCCGCGAAAGGCTTTGCTCAGCTCGGCCTTTTTGTGGCCCTGCTGCTGCCGGCCGGGGAGAGCGGCGCTCTGGGCCACAAACAGCGGCGCGCACACTGCGGCGCATGCCAGCGCAATCCCGGCAATGAATCCGGCCACACCGGCGGGATGAGCGGCGCCGCGCACGTTCTTATAGTCTTGAGAAGTTGATCGCTTCACTGGCATCCGAGGATTCTCCTGGCGTCCCGGATGGACACTGCGGAAGGGCAATCCGGACGGACAAGCATAGGCTACCTCTGGTTCAAACCCGCCGGGGGCGAAAAAGTCGCGCGTGTGACCTGCGCAGAACCGGCACTTTTGTTATCGTAGGGGCCATGCCCCCAGTCCCTGGAGCCACCGTGACGCCGGAACTCCGCCACTGATCCGAGGGGCCCGCCAACCGATGCTGCGCAACTTCATCTTCTGGCTGTCCACCAAGAAATCGGTCACCGGAGCACTAGCCGAACGCGGCATGCGCTACGGCTTTGCCCGCCGATTCGTGGCTGGAGAGGCGCTGGAAGACGCGCTGGCAGCTTCCAAGGAGCTGAACCGCGAATCGCGTTCCGTCAGCCTGAACCACCTGGGCGAAAACGTCTCCAACGCTGCGGAGGCGCGAAAGGTGGCGGAGAGTTACGCGGCCATGCTTCGCGCGCTCGATCGCGACGCGCTCGACGGCAATATCTCCATAAAACTCACGCAGCTCGGACTCGACTTCGACGATGGCCTCTGCCAGTCGCTCGCGCGGGATATTGCCTCCACAGCCGCCGGCATCGGCCGCAGCGTGGAAATGGACATGGAAGGCGCCGCCTACACGGAAAAGACCCTGCGGATTTTCGAAGCCGTGCAGCTCGAATTTCCCGGCACTGGGCTGGCCGTGCAGGCCTACCTGCACCGCACCGCTGATGACGTGGAACGCCTGGCCCCGCTGAAACCGAAGCTGCGCCTGGTGAAAGGCGCGTACCGCGAGCCCCCGTCCATGGCCGTGCAGAAGAAAAGCCAGGTGGACGACAACTACCGGAAGCTGGTAGCCACGCTGCTCGACGGCCGCTTCTTCCCGGCCATCGCCACGCACGACGTGGCCATGCTGGACCACGCCCGCGCCATCATCCGCGAGCGCAAAATCCCGCCGGACAAATGCGAATTCCAGATGATTTACGGCATCCGACGCGATTTGCAGGCCCAGATCCGCGGAGAGGGCCACGCGCTCCGCATTTACGTCCCGTTCGGCAGTGAGTGGTGCCCGTACTTCATGCGACGTCTCTCGGAGCGCCCGGCCAACTGCCTGTTCGTCGTGCGCAACCTGGTGGCAGAGTCGTTCCGATCCCATCCGTAAGTTGCGGCGCAATCCTGTTCGCGGTGACTGCAACTCGAACTACCGTGTGGCGCGGAAACCCTCCAGTGTCCAGCTATCCCTGCGCTCGTCATGCCGCAGCACGTACAGGTTCCCGTCGCCGGCCCGCACGCGAAAATAGCGCGCCTCCGGCGAATACCACTGGTCGTCCACTTCCGTCACTTCGTAGTGCCGCCCGCTCAGCGTAAACCGCACCGGCCGCTCGTCCGCGCGGTAGCCCGCGTAGCATTCCACCGATACCCCGGCGTCTTCCGGCATATCCCCAGCCTCGCTCATTCGAGTGGCGGCACACCCAGCGATTCCGCATTGAATGCCGCACCTAGAAAAACGACCATGGTGCTCAATTGCAGCCAAACGAGCAAACCGATGATGGCCGCGAGCCCGCCATAAACCGGCCCGTAGGGCGTGCGGCTCATATACGCGCCGAAGAGGATGTTGACCACCACCCACAATCCTGTGGCCAGCACCGCCCCCGGCATACCGTCGCGGAAGCGCCGGATGCAGGGCTGCCCGGCTCGGTACAACAATGTCAAGATCAGAACGGCAAAGAACCACGCGGTTACAGCCCCGAACACCACCCAAAAAACGGCCAGGAGAGACGGGAGGCCGAAGTGCCGCGCGAGCCAGACGCGAACCAGCCGGCCGAAGACGGTGAAAATCACCTCCGCCAGCGCGGGCACCAGCGTCAGGCAGAGCAGCCCGATGGCCTGCAACGAATGCTTCCAAAATGCCCGCCGGCCCGCTCCCTCCATCATCCGGAAGCCCTCCAGCAGCACGCTCATGCATTGCATTCCCACGAGCAACGTGCCGATCAAACCGAAAACGAGCCACCGTTCGGGGTGCACGGTGTGCTGGTGCAGGTAGGGGAAGATAACATCGCGGCTGCTGGCCGGCAGCATCCAACGGTCGCGCAGAAGTTCCTCGAGCGCCGCGCTCGCTCCGCGCGAGCCCGCCAGCAGGGAGACACACAACAGCAGCAGCGGAAAAAGCGTGAGGAATAGGTTGAACGCGAGAGCCTGCGCGTAGAGCCCGGCGCGCGGGAAGACGCGCCGCAGCGCGCGGCCAAACCGGCTGAGGAATGTCATCAGGGCACAGCCTTTGCATCAGGGTACATGGAGTGTCCCCACTGCAGCGCGCCATTCTGCGTGGCTCGTGCCGCGGCTGGCAACGTCTTGCCGCCCCTCCGCTGCGGCGCTAGACTGAAAATCTGGAATTCCCCTGCGCGGCGCGTCCCGGCTCGCCGCCGCGGAAAGGTCCGGCCAATGGCCACGCCCACAGAAGTCTCCGCCAGCCGCAGCGAAGAAGTGGTCCGCAAGCATCGAGAATACCTGTGGCCCTGCGTCACCAACTACTACGCGAAGCCTCTGGTGGCCGACCGCGGCTCCATGCAATACCTGTGGGACCTGGAGGGCCGGCGCTACCTCGACTTCTTCGGCGGGATTCTCACCATCTCCGTGGGCCACGCGAATCCCAAAGTGGCCGCGCGCGTCCAGGAGCAGGTTGGCCGGCTGGCCCACTGCTCTACGCTGTATCCCACCGAAGCCATCGTGGCGCTGGCGGAAAAGCTGGCGGAGATCACTCCGGGAGCATTGCAGAAGAGTTTTTTCACCAGCTCCGGGACGGAAGCCAATGAGGCCGCCATCCTGCTGGCGCGCATGGCCACGGGCAGCTACGACGTGGTGGCGCTGCGCCATGCCTATTCCGGCAGCTCGCAGCTCGCCAAGGGGGTCACTGCACACGCGCCGTACCGCAAAGCGGGAGTCATCAGCGTGGGCATCGCGCATGCCGTCAACCCCTATTGCTACCGCTGCCCGCTCGGCCTCACCTACCCGAACTGCGAAGTGGCGTGCGCGAACGACGTCGAAAATCTCATCCAGACGGCCACCAGCGGCGCCCCCGCCGCTTTCATTGCCGAACCGATCCAGGGCGTCGGCGGCTTCATCACGCCGCCGAAGGAGTATTTCAGGATCGTCTTCAAAATCGTGAAGAAATACGGCGCCCTGTTCATCTCCGACGAAGTGCAGACCGGCTTCGGGCGCACCGGCAAACACTGGTTCGGCATCGAACAGTGGGAAGTAACGCCGGACATCATCACGTGCGCGAAGGGCATGGCCAACGGCGCGCCCGTGGGCGCCACCATCGCCACGCCGGAAATCGCCAATTCGTTTCAGGGCATGAACATCTCCACGTTCGGCGGCAATCCGGTCACCTCAGTGGCCGCGCGCGCCACCATTGAAGTGATCGAGGAGGAAAATCTGCTCGAGAACGCTCACGTGGTCGGCGGCTATCTCCGCGCAAAACTGGAAGAGCTGCAGGCGAAGCACGCGCTCATTGGCGACGTTCGCGGGATGGGCCTTATGCAGGCCCTCGAGCTGGTGAAAGACCGCCGCACCAAAGAGCCCGCGCCGCAGGAAACCGTGGCCCTGATGGAACGCGCGCGGGAGAACGGCCTGCTCATCGGAAAAGGCGGGCTTTCCGGCAACGTCATCCGGCTCTCTCCAATGCTGAACATCTCGAAGGCGGATGTGGACGAGGCGGTCCGCGCTCTCGACCGTTCCTTCGCGGAAGTACGCGCATGACGCGGCGCCGCTCCATCTCCTGGCGTCTGCCGCGTGTGGCCGCGGCGCTGGCTGCACTTCTGTGCCTCGCCCTCGTCTCCCTCCCTGTCCCCGCCGCTCCAGCGCCGGAAACAATCGTCTGGACTCCGGTGAAAGACGCCCTGCTCCAGATCGACAGCAGACCGGTGAAAATCTGGAATCTTTACTACGTCCGGAAAGACAAAAAGGAGCAGCGCTTCCTCCTCCAGATCGGCTCGCGCTACCTGATGATCGACACCCAGCTTCGGCTGATTACGGAATACGATCCTGCCGCGTTGACGAAAAAGGGCAGCAACTACGAGATGCAGCGCGACGCGCGCGGGCTCGAAGCGCTCCCTTCCGAAGACTGGATTCTGCGCGACGTGGGGACCGCGTTCCTCATCCATGCCAAGCTGAAGGACGAGGGGCGCCTGCTGGAAATCCAGCTTCCGAAGATGCCCGACTTCCGCAACGTGCTATGGTGAGGTAGCCACGGTCAGTGAATTTCTGACCGTGGGCCTTTTGCCTCCCCCCGATCTAAGGCCTTCGCGCATTGTCCACGGGCGGAAAATCGCGGGCCGTAGCTAACCCTTCGCGGAATGCGAGGACACTGCCGCACGGCTCTTCCCTGCGCACAGCGGGCACTCGCGCGGCCGGCGCACGCTGGCCGCATCGCGCGGAAAGACTGTGGCCAGCGCCCAATCAAATGCCACCTGGACCTGCTTCTTGAATCCCACGAGTTTCAGCAGGTGGATCGCATTCCACACGAGCCAGGCAAAATACCCGCGGAAGCGTAACCCGAACACGTTCACCACCGCGTAGTTCATTCCCAGAGCCACCAGCGAGCCCTGGTCCGCAAACTGATAACTCTCCAGCTTCTCGCCCCGCTCCAGATGCCGGATATTTCGCGCCGCCAGACTGCCCTGCTCGATAGCTACGGGCGCGATGCGCGGCGCGTCCAGCGCATTCGCCGGCGCCGCCGAATCACCCACAACGAACACTTCAGCATGTCCTTCGACCTGGAGATTCTCATTGACCACCGCGCGCCCGATGCGGTCATGTGTTCCCGGCAGGCCTTCCACCAGCGGATGCGCGCGCACTCCCGCGGCCCACACAACCGTGTTGGCAGGAATCCACTCGTTCCCGCCAATCTCGATGCCCTCCGGCAGGCAGCGCGTCACCTGAGCCCCGGTGCGGATTTCCACCCCGCCCGCCTCCAGCCGTTCCACAGCGTGGCGCGCCAGGGAGGGATGCACGCTGCGCAGAATCGCCGGCGCCGCTTCCACGAGCACCAGCCGCACGTCCTCCCGCCGGATGCCTCGAAAACGCGTCAGCACATACTGGTAGAAGAAATCGCGCACCTCGGCCATCAGCTCCACGCCCGTGTACCCGCCGCCCGCCACCACAAACGTCAGCAGTCGCGCGCGTTCCGCGGAATCTGTCGAATGGTCCGCGTGTTCGCAGAGGTCCAGGATGCGCTCTCGGAGCGTTACACCGTCCTCCAGAGTCTTGTAGTCGAGGGTGAATTCACGCGCGCCGGGAATCCCGAAGTAATCCGTGCGGCTGCCCGGCGCCAGCACCAGATAGTCGTACTCGAAACTGCCGCCGGCCAGCCGTAGACGGTGGGCACCCAAATCCACCGATTCCACCGTGTCCCGCAGGAACCGGAACCGGCGCCGCCCGCGGATGTCCCTCACCGGCTGCACGATGTGCCGCGGGTTGATGTAGCTCGAAGCCACCTGCGGCAGCAGCGGCGTGAAGAGGAAATAGTTCACATCGCCGATCAGCGTGATTTCGTGCTCCTCGCTCCCGCGAAACAGGCGCTCCAGGCCGAAAGCGGTCTGCAAGCCCGCAAACCCCGCCCCGACGATGGCAATGCGCTTCAAGAATGGGCTCCCACTTGTTGGATGATGCTGCAGGCGCTCGGTTGCCGACGTGTAAACGGGCACGTCGGGGTCGCGCCGGACTGCGCGACCGCAACGAGTGATGTGTGGGAACGCAGCTAGGGATTAGAAGGGGCGTTCGGGCCATGAGTTGAGACGGGGTTCTTCGGTCGCAGCCGCAGCGTGACATTGCTTTGCTTGCCGCGTTCCACCCACACGTTCCGCCGCCAGTCGGACCACCGCCCGTCTGCGAACGCCCGAACGTCATAGAGTCCCCTCGCCAGCGAGGGGAACCAGAAATGACCCTCCTCGTTGGTTTCCGTCGTTTGCGGATGCCTGCCATCGGACGGCTGCAGGGTCACGCGCGCGCCGGCAACGGCCTTGCCATCCGTTCCCAGAACCTGGCCGCCGACTGTACCGCTCCCCGTGGCGTGCGGTGCAGTGCCGGCGGCCGCCGCGAATGCCACCAACACGAGACCTGCAACGAGCAAACTGGAACGCATGGGAAATCCTTGGGGCGTGGGTGCTTTCCATTCTAAACGGGATTCGTTGATATCAGCCGCGCATGTGTCCGAAAGGGAACGGCCGGGGGGTGATTTTGAGGAAGGTCACCCCCAGTTCCGAAGGATCTCAATCACACTCCGGGAACAGCCAGGATCCCGAAGCTTCGGGAAGGCGCTACCGACCCGCGAGACTAGCGAAGGACGTACGAACTGAGGACCTTCATATAATTGCCGCGCTCGAAGGCCGAAGGATTGGCCGCCGAACGCCGGCTCATGCTGCCCTGCATCTGCCGGATGGATTGGTACTCGTGGTCTTCCATCCAGCGCGTCAGATCGTCGAGCACCACGCGCACGTGGCCCAGGCCGTTGCGCAGCAGCGCCGAGGTCATCATCGCCACGCGCGCCCCCGCCATCATGGATTTCAGCACATCGCCCGCCGTGTGCACTCCGCCGGTCACCGCGAGGTCCGCCTTCACGTGGCCGTACACAATGCCCACCCAGTGCAGCCGCAGCAGCAGCTCATAGGAATGGCTCAGCGCCAGGCTGGGCACCACTTCCAGCGCTTCAATATCGAAGTCCGGCTGGTAGAAACGGTTGAACACCACCAGCGCATTCGCTCCCGCCGCGTCCAGCCGGCGCGCCAGGTTTGGAAACGCGGTGAAGAAATGCGACAGCTTCACGGCCAGCGGAACGCTCACCGACTCGCGCACCTCGCCCACCAATTCCACGTAGCGTTTTTCCACCTGCGCTGCGGTCTCCTCCGGGTCGGTGGACAGCGCGTAGAGGTTCAACTCGATGGCGTTGGCCCCCGCCTGCTCCATCAGCCGCGCGTAACGCGTCCACCCGCCGCGAGTCACGCCGTTCAGGCTGGCGATCACCGGAATGGACACCGAATTCTTCGCTTCCTGGATCAGCTCCAGATAACTCTCCGGCCCCAGGTTGTAGTCCGTCATGTCCGGAAAGTAGCTGAGCGATTCCGGAAAACTGTCCGAGCCGCGGAACAGATCGGAGTCGAGCGCCTGGCCTTCCAGCGTGAGCTGCTCTTCAAACAGCGACGGCAGCACGACCGCGGACACGCCCGCATCCTCGAGCTGCCGGATGCGGTCCACCGATTCCGAAAGCGGCGAGGCCGAGGCCACGATGGGGTTCGAGAGCGTGAATCCGAGATAGGAAGTTTTCAGGTCGCTCATGATTCTTCCCCTCCCTTCGCCACCACCGGCTCTTCTTTCTTCTCATCGGTTTCTTCCGGCAACGGTTTGGACCCGGGCATCTGCGCGAAGTAATGGTAGAGGTCCCACATCCGGTGCACGTCCTCCTCGGCTTTGTGCAGCAGGTCCTTTGCCGCCTCCGGATGCATGCGCGCCAGCATGGTATAGCGCGTCTCCTGATAGGCGTACTGTTTCAACGGGATCGAAGGCGGCCGCGAATCGAGCTGGAAGGGATTCTTCCCCTCGGCGCGCAACGCCGGATTGTAGCGCACCAGCGGCCAGTAGCCGCTCAGCACCGCGTTTTTCTGCTGCTCCATGCCGTGCACCATGTCGTAGCCGTGCGCGATGCAATGGCTGTAGGCCACCAGGATCGACGGGCCGCGATACGCCTCTGCTTCCAGGAACGCTTTCACGGTGTGCGTATCGTTCGATCCCATGGCCACGCGCGCCACGTACACGCTGCCGAGCGCGATGGCTTCGAGCGCCAGGTCCTTCTTCGCCACGGGTTTTCCGCCCATGGCAAATTTCGCCACCGCTCCGCGCGGCGTGGCCTTCGACATTTGCCCGCCCGTATTCGAATACACCTCCGTGTCCAGCACGAGCACGTTCACGTCCTGCCCGGAGGCCAGCACGTGGTCCAGCCCGCCGAAACCGATGTCGTACGCCCATCCGTCGCCGCCGACGATCCACACGCTCTTCCGCACCAGCGCTCCGGCCACTGCGGCCAGATCCTTCGCTTCCCGCGAATCCATCGCCGCAAGTTTCTGTTGCAGTTGCGCCACGCGGACCCGCTGTTCCGCGATGCCCGCCTCGTTCGTCTGGTCCGCCTCCAGCAGCCCACTGGCAAGCTGTTCGCCGATGGCGGACGCCAGCCGTTTCACCAACTCCCGCGCATACTCGTTCTGTTTATCGAGCGCCACCCGCATCCCCAGCCCGAACTCCGCGTTGTCCTCGAACAGCGAATTGGACCACGCCGGGCCGCGCCCTGCGCTGTTCTTGGTCCACGGTGTGGTCGGCAGATTGCCCCCGTAAATGGACGAGCATCCCGTCGCATTCGCGACGATCGCCCGGTCGCCGTACAGTTGCGTCAGCAGTTTGATGTACGGCGTCTCTCCGCATCCGGCGCAGGCCCCCGAAAATTCAAACAGCGGCTCCAGCAATTGCACATCCTTCACCAGGTGATGCGACAGCCGCGTGCGGTCGAAATCCGGGATGTTCAGGAAGAAATCCCAGTTGCGGCTTTCCGGCTCGCGCAGCGGCGCCTGCCGCACCATGTTAATGGCTTTGTGCTTGGCCTCGCTCTTGCTCTTCGCCGGGCAGATTTCCACGCACAGGCTGCATCCGGTGCAATCCTCCGGCGCCACTTGGAGCGTGTAGCGCAGCGTTTCCAGGCCGCGCCAGCGCGGTTTGGTGGATTTGAAGGTTTCGGGCGCGCCTTTCAGCTCCGAGGAGTCATACACCTTCGCGCGGATCACCGCGTGCGGGCACACTAGCACGCATTTGCCGCACTGGATGCACAGCTCCTCGTCCCACACCGGAATTTCCTGCGCGATGTTCCGCTTCTCCCACCGCGCTGTTCCCGTCGGATACGTGCCGTCCACCGGCAGCGCGCTCACCGGAAGAGAATCGCCGTGGCCGGAAATCATCATCCCCAGCACGTCGCGCACGAACGCCGGCGCGGCTTCCGGCACCACCGGCAGCACATCGAAGGTGGCGGTAACGCTCGCCGGAACCTTCACTTCGTGCAGGTTCGCCAGCGTCTGGTCCACGGCCGCCCAGTTCTTTTTCACCACCGCCTCGCCCCGTTTTCCGTACGTCTTCTCGATCGCCTTCTTGATTTCGGCGATGGCCTCCTCGCGCGGCAGCACTCCGCTGATGGCGAAGAAGCACGTCTGCAGGATGGTGTTCACCCGCGAGCCCATGCCCGTTTCCCTCGCCACGCGGTACGCGTCGATCACAAAGAAGCGCAGCTTCTTCTCGATGATCTGCTTCTGCGCCTTCCGCGGCAGGTGCGCCCACACCTCTCCGGGCCCGAACGGCGCGTTCAGCAGGAACACCGCGCCCGGCTCCGCCGTCTCCAGCACGTCGATGCGTTCCAGGAATTCAGGCTGGTGGCAACCCACGAAACTCGCCTGGTGAATCAGGTAGGTGGAGCGGATCGGCGCAGGCCCGAAACGCAGGTGCGATACCGTCACCGAACCCGCCTTTTTCGAGTCGTACACGAAATATCCCTGCACATGGTTCGGCGTCTCTGTCCCGATGATTTTCACCGAGTTCTTCGTCGCTCCCACAGTGCCGTCCGAGCCCAGTCCGAAAAACACGGCCCGCACCGTCCGCGGATTTTCCGTGGAGAATTGCGGGTCGAACGCCAGGCTGGTGTGGGTTACGTCGTCGTGGATGCCGATGGTGAAATGGTTTTGCGGCTGCGGTTTGCTCAGCTCTTCGAACACGGCCGCGGCCATCGCCGGAGTGAATTCTTTCGAGGAAAGCCCGTAACGCCCGCCGATCACGCGCGGCGGTTTCGCAAACTTCCGGTTCGCCCCCACTGCCGCTTCCGCCAGTGCCGTTACCACGTCCACGTACAGCGGCTCGCCCACCGCCCCGGGCTCCTTGGTGCGATCCATGACGGCGATGGACTGCACACTGGGCGGCAGCGCGGAAACGAATGCATCGCACGCGAATGGCCGGTACAGCCGCACTTTGAGCACTCCCACCTTTTCCCCGCGCGCCAAAAGCGCCGCAACGGTCTCTTCCACAGCACCCGCTCCCGAGCCCATCAGCATCACCACGCGCTCCGCGTTCGGCGCGCCCACATAGTCGAACAGGTGGTAGGAACGCCCCGTGCGCGCCGCGAACCGATCCATCGCATCCTGCACAATCGTGGGGCAGGCGCGATAGTACGGATTGCACGCCTCCCGCGACTGGAAGAACACGTCCGGGTTCTGCGCCGACCCCCGCAGCACCGGATGGTCGGGCGAGAGAGCGCGCTCGCGATGCCACCGCACCGCCGATTCGTCCACCAGCGCGCGCAGATCGTCGTCGCTCAGCTCCGCGATGCGGTTGATTTCATGCGAGGTGCGAAAGCCGTCGAAGAAGTGCAGGAACGGCACTCGTGAAGCCAGCGTTGCCGTCTGCGCGATCAGCGCAAAGTCCGCCGCTTCCTGCACCGAATTGGAGGCCAGAAGCGCGAAACCCGTCTGCCGCGTCGCCATCACGTCGCTATGGTCCCCGAAGATCGACAGCGCATGCGTGGCCACCGAACGCGCCGCCACGTGGATCACCGCAGGCGTCAGCTCACCGGCGATTTTGTACATGTTGGGGATCATCAGCAGCAGGCCCTGCGATGCCGTAAACGTGCACCCCAGCGCTCCCGATTGAATGGCTCCATGCAGGGCGCCCGCAGCTCCCCCTTCCGATTGCATCTCGATCACCCGGGGTACGCTCCCCCAGATGTTTGGTTTCCCTTGAGACATCCACTCGTCTGCCAACTCACCCATGGTCGAGGAGGGGGTGATGGGATAGATGGCAATGACTTCATTCAGACGATAGGCGACCCAGGCAGCGGCCTCATTGCCGTCCACAACCGAACCATGCTGCGCCATGCGTAATCTCCTCTCCAAAAAGCCTTTATGCCCCTTTCCTCCGTTTAGCCTCTGTGATAAGCGTCACAAGGGCATGTGAGGTCCGGGCTGTCCAGTCACCCACCGGGACGCTCCCACCGCGCAAACACGTCCTCTCCAGCCGCCTCCGCCGCATTCCCGGCTGTCGGCAGCCGCACAAATCGTCTCATGGCAAAGGGTTCCGTGAACTCCGGGAGACCGCTGGGGAAAGGGACTTTCTGGGTATCCAAGCAGGTTCTTACAGCCCCAGATATGCGCGTCGAACTTCGTCCATCTGGGCGACCTCGCGCGACTCTCCCTGGATGGTCACTCGCCCCTCGGCCAGCACATAGGTATAGTCGCTCAGCGCCAGTGCCAGGTGCACGTTCTGTTCGACCAGCACGATGGTGATTCCCTGCCCCCTGAGGGTCTTCAAAGTGAGGAAAAGCTGTTGCGCCAGCACCGGAGCCAAGCCCAGCGACAGCTCGTCGATCATCAGGACCACCGGCTCCTGCATCAACCCGCGGCCCATCGCCAGCATTTGCTGTTCCCCACCGGAAAGTGTGGACGACTTCTGCCTCCGCCGCTCCTTCAACCTCGGGAACACGTCATACACGCGCTCCAGGTTGGCCTTTTGCCGTTTGCGGGCGCGCGGCGAATATCCTCCCATTTCCAGGTTCTCTTCCACCGACAGGTTGGGGAAAAGCTGGCGCCCTTCCGGCACCAGCACCAGCCCGCGGTTGGCTTTCGTGTGGGCAGGCAATTTTGTCACGTCGTCGCCCTGCAGCAGAACGCGCCCCCGCCAGGGCCGCACACTGCCCATCGTGGTCCGCAGCGTGGTGGTCTTTCCCGCGCCATTGGCGCCGATGATCGTCGTCAGTTTCCCGGGCTGCAGTTCCAGCGAGATTCCCCAAAGCACCTGCACCTCGCCGTAGCCGGACTCGAGTTTGTCGATCTGCAGCACCGAGTCCATCAGTTCTTCTCCATCAGCTTTTCCGCAATGTCCGGGTCGCCCAAATACGCTTCGACCACCTGTGGGTCGCGCGCCACCTCCTCGGGACGCCCTTCCGCCAGCTTCTGGCCGAAGTTCAGCACCACAATGCGGTCGGAAAGATTCATCACCGCCTGCATCAAATGCTCGATCATAAACACCGAGACTCCGCGATCGCGGATGCTGCGCACCAGTTCGATCATCTGGGCGATCTCGGTGGGATTCAGCCCGGCCAGCACTTCGTCCAGGAGAAGCAGTTTGGGCTTCGCCGCCAGCGCCCGCGCCACTTCCAGCCGTTTCTTCCCGGCGATGGTCAGGGAACGTGCCAGCAGGTTGACGCGGCTGCCCATGCCCACCTGCTCGAGCACCTCGCGCGCCACCGCGCGCGCCGCGCCCAGGCCCAGATACTCGCGGCCGAAGCACGCGCCCACCGTGACGTTATCCAGCACGCTCATATCGTTCAGCGGCTGCACGATCTGGTGGGTCCGCGCCAGGCCCAGATGCACCACCCGGTGCGGCGACATCCCCGTGATGTCATGGCCGTCGAATGTGATGGAGCCTCCGTCAAATTTGTACACGCCGTTCACCACGTTGAACAGCGTGGTCTTCCCCGCCCCGTTGGGGCCGATCAGGCCCAGGATTTCCCCCTGGTTCAGGCTGAAGCTCACGTCGGAAACCGCCAGCAGCCCCCCGAATCGTTTGCTGACGCCCTTCACATCCAGCAGCGCGCTCATTCGATCACCTCGCGCGACCGCGGCACCAGCCGGTACACCCACCCGATCAGCCCGCCCGGCGCAAACAGCACCACCACCAGCAGCAGCCCTCCCGCAATCACCAGTTGGAAGTCCGACAGCTTCGGCGAGGTCAGCAGGTACGATCGCAACCACTCGTACACTCCCGCGCCCAGCGCCGCGCCGGTCACCGAGCCCTGCCCGCCGAGCATCAGCATCACGATTCCTTCCAGCGAGAGCATGAATTCGAAGGCCACAAAAGGATCGATCATCCCGTTCTTGAAAAACATCAACGCACCGGCAACCGCCGGAAGGAATGCCGACACGCTGTACACGATCGCCTTGTAAACCGTTGTGTTCACTCCGAGCACGGCCGCGGCGTCCTCGTTCTCCCGGATGGCGAACAAACCCAATCCGAACTTCGAAATCTTGATTCGCAGGCTCAGGATCAGCGACAGCGCCATGATCCCGATAATCAGGAAATAATCGATCCACAGGGCGCGCATCGCGCCGCCCCACGACTGGTAGGACTCGAAGGACAGATACATGCCGGTCGAGCGGCCCCACGAGTCGAAATTGATGACGAACGCCTGCACCGCCTCGAGAACCCCGATGGTGGCCAGCGCGAAGTAGGCGCCGCGCAATCGTAGAATCCCCAGCCCGAACAGCAGCGCGAGAAAACTCACCGCCACGCCCGCCGTCAGCGCCGCCAGCACCAGATTCCACCCGCGCACCGTCGTCAGGTATAGCCCGATGTAACCTCCCAGGCCGTAAAAGACGATGTGACCGAAGTTTACGTACCCGGTATATCCGATCATCAGGTTCAGGTTGCTGGACAGGATGATGGCCACCGCCACCAGGATCAGGTCCTCGCGCAGCGGCACGTTGTTCCCGCGCAGCGGCAGGTAGATGAACGACGCAGATAAGATCAGGATCAGCCAGAAGGAGGGACGCCGCAGGATCATGCCGCAACCTTCCCGAAAATCCCCCGCGGGAAGGCGACCAGCACCACCACGAACAGAGTAAATTCGATCAACGGTATCCAACTGGCGGCGATAAACGGAGTCACCACGCCTTCCAGCAGTCCCAGCAGCACCCCGGCCACCAGTGCGCCCATCGGTTTCCCCAGCCCCGCCAGCACCGTGACCACGAAGCTTTTCAGTTGGTACACCGCACCGGAAAGAATGGTGAACGGAAACAACGTCGACACCAGCGCGCCCGAGGCCACCGCCAGCGCGATTCCGATCCCAAACGCCACGGCCAGAACCGACGTCGAGGAAATCCCCATCAGTTCGGCGGCTTCACGATTGTCGGACACCGCCCGGATCGCTTTTCCCTGCCGCGTGCGCCGCAGGAACAGGTCCAGCGCCAGCGCGATAATTACGGCCGCGATTGCCGCTGCAATGTGGTTCCCCGTGAATGTGTAGCTTCCGATGGTGATGCCCGGCAGGTTGAAGTTGACGTTGTACGGGCTCGTGGTCCACACCGCCGTGCCGATTCCAATGATCATCATGTTCACGGCAAAGGTGGAAAGCAGGCTCATCAGCATCGGCCGCCCGATCACCCAGTGGATCGCCACCCAATACACCACGATGCCGAGGATCAAGCCCGCCCCGATTACCGGAATCAGCAGGATGTACGGGTTGGTGGCCGTGGCGCTGAACAGAAGGTACATTCCGAACATGCCCAGCGCGATCATCGCCCCGTGGGTGAGATTGATCACATTCATCACCCCCCAGATCAAACTCAGGCCCATGGCGGCCAATCCATAGACGGAACCCACCAGCAGCCCATCGATCATGGAGGCTAGAATGCCGGACACATCTCACCCTGCGCACCCATCCGCTCTTGCGTCTGTGCCGCTCGACTTCGCGCGTTCAGCCGCGTTGCCTCGAATGGGTGCAATTGCCGCGGCGCTGCAATTTCCTCAGTGAATCGGATAGACCATGTTGGCGCTCTTGGCAGCCAGCGGCCAGACCACCTGTTTTTCCGGCTTCCCGCTCTTGTCCTTCTGCCATTGGGCCAGGACCATCGAGTGTCCGGTCTGCAGCCCGTGCTCGTTCGGCGCGGTGGCGAATTTCGTGTGCCCGTAAAACGTCGTGACGTCGGTTTCGTCCAGCGCCTGCGCCACCTTGGCCGTGTCGATTCCCCCCGCCTTTTCGATGGCTCGTTGCAGGATCAGACCGCATGCGTATCCACCCGCCGATTCATAGCTGGGAGGGGCGTTGTACTTCGCCGTGTAAGCCTTTTCAAATTGGGCTCCGCTCGCCCCGAACTGTGTCTTGAAGGTGGACTGCGGTTCCCACTGCGACGGAACCATCACGCCCAGCCCCGCGTCGCCCAGCTCCACCCACTGCGGGCTGTCCGGAGCCACCAGCAGCGTGATCATCTTCAGGGCCGCTTTGCGGCCATAGAGCTGCCGCGCCAGCGTTGACCCGTCCGTGTAATGGCCGCCTCCGAGCAATACGGTTGCTTTGGACGCGATCAGCTTATCGAGGATCGGGCTGAAGTCCGTCGTGTTGGGAGTGTACGGCTCGCTGAAAACCACGTTGAACCCCAGTTGCTGGGCGTACGCTTTGGCCGGCGTCGCAACCGCGACGGAGAACGAAGAGTCCTCGTACACGAAGGCAACCGCCGCTTTTGGATCCTTGCTTTTCAAAGCGTCCAGCGCGACCGTCAGGTACTGCGATGCCGGCGTGAACATCTGGAACAGATAATGATTGCCCAGTTTGTAGGTCTTCTCTTCCGCCGCGCCCGTGGTCAGCATGATCTTGCCGTATTGCTCCGTCACCACCGCGGCCGTAGCCGTCAGGCTTGACGAGTACGGGCTGAACAGGAAATCCGCCTTCTCCTCCAGGATCATCCGCGAGTAGAGCTGCTGCACGCGCTTCGAGTTCGACTCGTCGTCGTAGTTCACGAATTTGAGCTGATAGCTCTTTCCGCCTGCCTTGATGCCGCCCGCGGCGTTCACTTCATCCCGCCACAGCTCGAACCCGCGGTATTGCTCCAGCGAGTCCACGTTCATGGCCCCGGTCTTGGAAACCGTGAATCCGATGACGATGGTCTGCTGGGCAAAGCTCGACGGAACCAGAACCAGGGACAGCAGGAAAATAAGCACAACGAGACGCTTCATAGTTCACCCCCCTCCCCCTAGATTCGGTAGGAGCATACCACCGGACTTATTGATTTCAAGCTGTGGGTGCCGGGCGGCCACAATCGGCCGCCCGATCAAGGCCTTTTCAACCCCGCACGCGCAGAACCGGGCAGGGCGCGTGCGCCACCACACGGTAGGCCGTCGATAACGGTACCTGGAACGAGGAAAGCGATCCTTCCACGGCATGCGCGCCCATCACAATCACGTCCACGGCGTTCCGTTCGGCCGCCTCCAGGATCTCCCGGTCAGCCTCCCCGGCCATCACCAGCGTGTCGGACTTGCACCAGCTTCTCTCTTCCGCAGGAATCAGCGCGTTCAGGTGTTGGTGGTATCCCTGCACGATTTCGGCGGAAACGGCCTCGGACGCTGATGGCGCGTGCAACAGCAGCAGTTCGGCGCCGCTCACCTTCGCCAGCGAGAGCGCATACGGCAGCGCCTTGAGCGAAGCCGAAGAGAAGTTTGTGGCGTAGAGAATCCTTGCGAGCCTGCCGTCTGCGTTCCAGGATTTGTGGGCCCTGGGCGAAACGCTCAGCACGGGGCAGGGCGCCAGGCTGAAGATGCGTTGTGCCACCGAACCCATCAGCAGCTTTCCCACTCCGCTCCAGCCGTGGGTGCCGAGGACGATCAGATCAACGTGCTTTTCCTCCACCAGCGGCGCAAAAACCTCCCATACCGGTCCCCGGCCAACCACCGTCTCGTACGGAACCTGGCCGAATGGGTTCTCGGCGATAAACTCTCGCAATTGCGTTTGTGCCTCGTCTCGTGCGGCGTCCATCTCCTCCTGAGTTGGCCTCTCACCGTCGACCTCCGCCTCCGCGGCAATCACGTGGACCACCACGAGGTTCGCGTCATAAAACTGAGCCAGCCTGCGGGCAAAGGGTACGGCTGCGGCGGAGCGGACGGAGAAATCCGTGGCCAGGAGGATTCGCCGGAATGAGGGAATGGCATCCGATAATCCTGCTGCTCGCCCCGCTGCTTCCGGCATACGACACCTCGTTTGCGATGGTCGGTCGTTCCGCCGAGTCACTTCGATTTCGAATGTGACTCTAGTCCAGCCCCGTCTCCTCGCCGGACCGGCATTACTCTAGCAGAGACAGCACGCCTGCGCGTCGTTCCCGATCCATGTGCTTTGACGGCCCTCAGGCGCTCTTGCGTGCCCCTGTCGCGTAACCAGACCGTGGGGCTCTGCGATGTACTCCGAGGGCGCGGAGTTGGACTACAATTCCCTGAAGCCGGGACCAGGAGGTGACGATGCGCCCAGATAGTGTGGAAGTTTCCTGGGAATCCGAAAAGTCCAAGTGGCTGGTCCGAATCGTGAACGGCGATGAGGTAATCCGGCGTCGGTTCGATGCCCGCCGCGACGCCGACGACCAGACGCTTCGCGCCGCGGCCCAAAAGACGGTGCAGGACGAGGGGTACGACGCCGACCCATCCCTCATCAGCCTGCGAAAATAGCTGGCCTGCCGCCGCCTCAGTTCGCCGCGTGGCCCCGGATGGAATAGCCCGGCTCGTGCCGCAACACCGAGTACACCCAGGGAATGCCCACGAGCCCCGGAGCCACGCGCACGTCCACCGTGTCGCCGGGACTGAAGCGCGAGTAGTCGTCTTCATCCACCGCTAGCCGCTCCAGCCGGCCATCCGGCCGCCACGAACGCACAATCAGCCGGTGCGGGCGCACCAGCCCGGGCATGGTGAACTTCGAGACCACGTGAGTCACAGCAATGGCCGGAGGAGAATGGTCGAACCACCCGTTCACCAACAGCATCACACTCAGCATCCAGGGAAGCGGCAGCAGACCGCGAAAAACGCGCCGCAGGGCTTCGAGCGCCATGCCGCGCCGCGCGCGCTGGTCGATCACGATGGCCAGCACCAGCGCAGCCGCCGCCACCGCGCCCAGAAACACCAGCATTTGGTCCAGTTCCAGCGGCGGGTAGAACTGCGTCGCCGCCAGGAACGCCACCGTCCCCAGCAGGAAGATTGCCGTCAGATAAACCAGCCGCCGCCGGAACACGAACGCGGCGAGCTGTCCGGTCAGCCCGCACAGCCCGCACGGCTCCGACGGGTCTTCCGCGCCGCAGTTCAGGCAGTAGCCCATCCCTTCCCCGGCCCTCAGGAGACTGCCGGTAACTCAGAGACGAGTTCCGGCACTTCAATGCGCACCGTCGTGCCCTCCCCGAGCCGGCTCGCGATCTCAAATCGGAAATCGTCGCCATAGAGAAGTCTGAGCCGCGCCTGCACGTTGGACATGCCGATGCCCTCCTCGTGCACCCGCGCCAGACGCGCCTCCGTCATCCCCAGGCCGTTGTCCTCCACCACGATGCGCAACCGGCCGTCCTCCAGCGCCGTGCGGATGGTGATCACCCCGCCTTCCAGTTTCGGCGCCAGCCCGTGGCGGATGGCGTTCTCCACGATGGGCTGCAGCAGCATCGCGGGCACGAAGATGTCCAGCGAGTTCTCGTCGATGTCCTTGGCGATTTCCAGTTTGTCGCGCCCGGCGCGCGCCGCCTCGATGTCCAGGTAGTCGTCCACAAAATGCAGCTCCTCCCGCAATGGCACAAAGTTTTCCTGCTGCCGTAATAGACGCCGGAGAATGTTGGAAAGTTTGAGCACCACGTCGCGCGCCATATCCGGGTCCGTGCGCACCAGCGCCGACACGGTATTCAGCGTGTTGAACAGGAAGTGCGGGTTGATCTGGTTCGACAGCGCGTCCATCCGCGCCCGCAGCAGCATCTGCTGGTGCTCTTCCAGGTTCGCTTCCACACGGATCGTGTTCCAGATTTTGATCGGCGCCGCCACCGCGATCATCGAGGCGAACACCTGCGGCATCATCGCCCACTGGCCCTGCGCCGCAAAATAGAACAGCCATTTGCCGTGCACAGCCGCGGCCAGCGCCTGCCTACCCAGTTCCAGCGCCACGATGCCCGCCAGCGCCAGCATCTCCCAGTGTTTCTCCAGTTCGCGCCCGCGCGCCCAGCGCCACAAGTATCGCGGCACGCCCACAAACGTGAATGGCCCCAGGTTCCACACCGCCTCCGTGTTCGGCATGGACTGCCGGATCATTCCCCCCAGCACACCAGCGAGGGCCGCAATCGGCGTCGAGAGCCATTCGTGATTGAAGAACGCCGGCAGGCTCACGATCGCGCCGCCCAGCACTCCCGGCACGCGCCCGCCCAATAGGCCCAGCACGAACGCCCCTTCCAGCGTCAGGTCCGCGAACGGATACCCCAGCAGCCGCAGCATCACTCCCGCGGCCAGCGGCGGCGTGAAGAACAGCATCAACCGCACTTTCTCGTCCGAGTCCCGCTGCTCCGTGTACAGGACCTTCCGGAAGGTGGCGGAGCGCGCCAGCAAGGCCGCCAGCGACGCCGCCAGTCCCATTTTGAAGAACAGCGTCAGCAGCAGTTCTTTGATGGAAAGGATTCCCATTCGAGAGTTTTCGGCGCCAAAACGGCGGCAATCCCCTGCTCCTGCCTGCACGAACGCGCCGAACCTAAATTAGCCCACCCAACCGGGAGTGTAAAGGCGCGCCCTGCTATAATTGCCGTTTTCTCTATGCGTGGAAAAACATCCCGGAAGCAACCGCCCCGCCGCGCGTCCCGCTCTATCCCGCGCGTCGTCGCGCGTGCAAAGTTGCCCTCCCGGTTCGGCCGGTTCACGATTCTCGGCGTCGAAGGACGCGGCTCGGATGAGAGCGCCGTCGTCCTGCTCCGCGGCGACCCCGCACGTGCGCCTGCGCCGCTGGTGCGCATCCACTCCCAATGCCTCACCGGCGACGTGCTGTGCTCCGAACGCTGCGATTGCCGTGCCCAGCTCGAGTTGTCGCTCCGCAGGATCGGCCGCGCGCGCGCCGGCGTGCTGCTCTATTTGCCGCAGGAGGGCCGCGGCATCGGCCTGATGAACAAGCTGAAGGCCTACGAGCTGCAGGATCTGGGACGCGACACGGTGGAAGCCAACGAGGAATTGGGATTCTCCGCTGACGCTCGCGATTACACGTTCACCGCCGCCGTCCTCCGCAAACTCGGCATCCGCTCCGTGCGTCTGCTCTCCAACAACCCCGAAAAAGTGCGCCAGCTCGAAGCCAACGGTATCCGCGTCGTCGAACGCGTCCCCTGCCAGCCCCGCGTCTCCCGCCGCTCGCGCGGCTACCTGCAAACCAAGAAGAGAAAACTCGGCCACCTGCTGGCCGGAGTGTGAGCATGACTCGCTCTCTAGCAACCGCGACTGCCGTGCTTCACAGGGAGGGCAACCACTGGGTTGCTGGCTGCCTGGAAGTCGGGACGGTGAGCCAAGGAGGGACCCAGCGCGAGGCGATTGCCAACCTGAGAGAAGCGACCGAGCTCTATCTCGAAGAATTCCCGGCAGCGGCCCCAACGCGCCGCAGTCGCAAAGAGAAAACTCGCCCTACCGGCTCGCTGGCGCGAACGTTCCGGTTGCAGCGATATCAACGTCCACGGATTTGCTGACGCGCAGAAAGAAGACGCTCGGATTCTTCAGCCCCCACTGCACGTATGGCACGGTGAAGTGAACTGTCGCGGTCCAGTTTTTTCCGTCGAGTTTTACCGTCGCAGGCACCGTCAACTCGTGTTCCGCGCCATGGAGCGAGAAGATCCCGTGCACCTCGACGGCCGATTCGCCCGCAGCCGCGAGTTTTCCCTCCACCCGGTCCAGACGAAACGCAATCGCAGGATACTTCTCGCTCTCCAGAACTTCCGCGTGCATTTTTTTGTCCCGCGAAGCGTCTCCGCTCGCCCCGCTCGGCGCGTCCACTACAATCTCTCCGCGAAGAGCGCCCGTCGCCCCGCTGTACTCGATGTGCCCGCGCAGCGGTTGAAACGTTCCGTGCACTGTGTGCATCGTCGCGCCCAGCGTGAAATTCACTTTCGTATCCGCGGGATTCACTTCAAACACCAGGTCGCCGGCCGGACTCTGCGGCATCGCGGCAGGGATCGCCCGCGCGGAAGACAGCACAGCGGCGGCCACCAGCGCCAGCCACAGCCCTGCGCTGCGCGCGGCTCGCGCCGCGGCCAACCGCCCCCGCCTCACGCCGTCACCAGCCGCCAGCCCAGTTGCAGCCCGTTTACCGCGTAATCCACCGCACTGGCCGAGCCCACGTGCACCGCCAGCATTCGCGCGAACAGCCGCGGTTCCTCCGCAAAGATCCGCATGACCCTGCGCCGCAATCTCGCCCGTCCGTCCATCATCAGCATCAACCGCGCCATGAACGCGGGCCGCCGCGCCAGCCGCCGGTGCGCCGCCTCATACTGCGCCAGGTTCTCCGCTGCGAATGCCTCCGCCAGCGCCAGCGCCTGCGAGAACGCCAGGAAAAGTCCCTGCCCGGTGATAGGGTCCACTCCGCCGGATGCGTCGCCCACCAGCGCCAGGCGTCCGCGGTACACGCGCGGCAGGCGCGTCGTCGTGCAAGTGGCCCCGCGCTCCGGGCTGACGGCTGCAGCCGAGGCCAGCCGCGCAGCCAGCGCCGGAAACCCCGGAAGTGCCTCGCCGATGCGCAGTCGCGGCGAACTCGAGAGCAGCGCCACGCACACCTCCTGCGGCCCCACAGGCGTCACGTAGAACTGGCAATCGTCGCCCCAATGAACTTCCACCCGATCCGTCCACGGCGCAACGCGATAATGCCGGCGGAAGCCGAAGCGCCGCTGGGAAGCCGGCACGGGATCCAACGCGCTCCAGGCCCGGGCCGTTGAATTCCCTCCGTCAGCGGCCACGATCCACTTCGAGGTGATCACCCGCTGTCCCAGCCGGACCCCCGCGCGTGTAATTCCCGCGGGGCTGCTCCTCCACAGCAACTGGACGCCACACCCGGCCGCATGCTCCGCCAACACCGCGTGCAAGGTCGTGCGTCTCACGCCCAGCCCGTGGCTCGCAGGAAAGCCTGCATCGACCTCCTGGCTGCCATTGAGGAAGCGAATGCCCCGAAACGGCCGCCCCGCGGTCATGGGGATCTCGACGCCCAGGCGGCGCAGTGCCTCCAGCGTTTCCGGCATCAGCCCTTCTCCGCAGGCTTTGTCCGCCCCCGGTGCCGTTTGATCGGCCAGCGTCACCCGCAATCCCTTCCGCCGCGCGGCAATCGCCGCGGCGAGCCCTGCGGGCCCTCCGCCAATCACAAATACATCTGTACTCTCAGCCATCGCTCAGTTCCCGCTCCCAGCAGTGAGTGCGCGCGATTGTTAGATGGGCTGGGCGTTCGCCATGTAGCCGGGTTTCTCACCCTGCCGGGCTAAATTCGGATGCCCCGGCGCACCAGTTGCAGGGCCTCGGTCCAGAATCCCATCGACGAGTGTACGAACGCCACCGTGTCCCGCATTCCGGCCACAAATTCCGCCACCTGCTCGGTGGAAACGTTCAGTGGCGGCGCGACTTTCAGCACCAGAAAATTGTTTCCGCAGATTTGCGCCAGGATCCCGCGGTCGCGAAAAAGCCGCATCACCAGGCACTGCCCGAACATGGCGGGGTGAATCTTCCGAAATGCCTCGAACGACACCCGCAGCCCGAGTCCCCGCGGCGCGGCGAACTCAATTCCGCACAGCAGCCCGATTCCGCGGACCTCCTTCACCATCTCGAAGGGGGCGAGCTGCTCGCTAAGTTGCCGCCGGATTTCCGCTCCTGCCGCGGTTGCCCGCTGCCCCAGCCCCTCCTGTTCCAGGACGTCCAGCGTGGCCAGTCCCGCACGCATCGCCAGGCCGTTCTCGCTGAACGTGGACGTATGCACGATGGCCCGCTGCAGCGAGGAATAGACGGAATCGTAGATTTCATCCGTCATCAGCACCGCACCGGACGGGATCAGGCCCCCGCTCAACGCCTTCGCCAGGATCACCATGTCCGGCCGCGTCGCAAGGTGTTGCGCGGCAAGGAACGGACCCGTGCGGAACATTCCGGTCTGCACCTCGTCCATCACAAGAAGCGTCCCGTATCGTTTGCAGAGACGCTCAGCCGCAGGAAAATATTCTGCGGGCGGGATCCGGATGCCCGCTTCGGACTGCACCGGCTCGGTGATGAATCCGGCGAACCTCCGCGTCTTCAGCTTCTCTTCCAGCGCAGATAAATCACCGAAGGGCACTGATTCCGTCCCCGGCAGCATGGGCCCGAATCCTTTGCGCCAGAAGGGGTCGCTCATCAGCGAAAGGGCCCCGCAGGTGAGTCCGTGGAACCCGCCTTCCGCGTAAAGCAGGCCGGCGCGGCCCGTTGCCGCGCGGCAGAATTTGATCGCGGCCTCGACTCCCTCGCTCCCCGAGCTGGCAAAGTACACTTTGTTCAGCCCGCCACCGGCCAGCGCGCAAAGCCGCCGTGCCAGCTCGCCGGCCAGTTCGGGCACGTCCGTCTGCAGCATCGCCGGGCCGCACCGGTCCAATTCCTCTTTGAGGGCCTCCACGATGTGCGGATGGTTGTGTCCCGTATTGTGTACGCAATAGCCGGAAAGAAAGTCCAGGATGCGCCTGCCGTCCCGCGTGAAGAGTTCCGCCCCGAGGCAGCGCTCGTAGCGAACGTTCATTCCCACCAGATCCAGAAGCTCTTCCCAGCGCGGGTTGACGAACTCCGAATACGGCGACAGGGTTTGGGTGGAAACAGCCGGGGTGCTCATCTCGTTCCTTCTCCAGATGCGCGCCTTTGCGGGAAGGATGCATTCCGGGCCTCAGTTCATGGAAACTTGCTCTCTCGGTCCGTTGAGTCCCGCGACTTGGTAGTTTCCATGCCGTGGGATTGCGACCATTCCACGCTTGGGAGTAGGCTCGGGGATCATTTAGACGGCAGCGCGCAATCGCGTAATTGCCGGGAGGCCCCATGACACAGCCAATCCAGCAGTCCATCGTCTTCAAAGCCTCCCCGAA
Source organism: uncultured Acidobacteriaceae bacterium (assembly GCA_963773835.1). Lineage (GTDB taxonomy): Bacteria > Acidobacteriota > Terriglobia > Acidiferrales > UBA7541 > JOPF136. The sequence continues at coordinate 1,534,071 of CAVZCQ010000001.1, read as the reverse complement.
AACTCTCTACGAGATGTACATGGACTCGAGGAAGCATTCCGCTGCGACCGGTGGCGCGGCACGCATGAGCCGCAAAGTGGGTGGACGATTCACCGCCTGGAACGGCGCGCTCTCCGGCGCCACTCTCCTGCTCGTGCCGGGCAAGATGATTGTCCAGTCCTGGCGTTCCGTGATGTTCAAGCCCGCCGACCCGGATTCGATTCTCGTGATGTGTTTCACTCCGGTCGCAACAAGGACGCGGGTCGACCTGGTCCACGTCAACGTCCCGGTGCAAGATCACGCTGGCGTAAGGAAAGGCTGGCCGAAGTACTATTGGATGCCGTGGAAGCGGTATCTGGCTGCGCGCTCCCGCCGGTAGCGGCGGAGACAGCCATTGCCAGAGTTCACCCGCCTCCCACGAACTGCACAATCTCGAAACGGTCGCCTTCCGCGACTGCCGTGGAAGTCCACCGCCCCCGCGGCAGGATCTCCAGGTTTCGCTCGATCGCCACGCGTGCAGGATTCAACCCCAAATGCGCCAGCAGCGTGATCACGTTCAGGCCATCCGGAACATCGCGTCCCTCGCCATTCAAGTGAATCTGCATCGCCCCTTTGCGCCGCCTCTGCTAGCCCGGCCCCACCAGCACGGTCACGAATTCGCACAGGCACGAAAACAGCAGGTCCCGCGTGCGCCGGAACGCCTCCAGCCGCTCATCCGGCGTCCCTTCCACTGCAGCCGGGTCTGGAATGCTGTAATGCACGCGTACTCCGCGCCCCGGGAACACGGGACACGCCTCGCGAGCCTGGTCGCACACCGTGATGACCGCCTCGAACTCCTGCCCGCTGAATTCCTCCACCGATTTCGACCGCAGCCCCGCGGTGTCCACCTCCGCCTCGCGCAGCGCTTCAAGTGCCAGCGGTTCAACGGTACCCGCCCGTATCCCCGCGCTCACCACCTGAATCAAATCTCCGGCCACATGCCGCAGGATGGCCTCTCCCATCTGGCTCCGCGCGGAGTTCTGCGCGCCCAGGATCAAGACTCGCGGTCGTGGCGCTGGCGGTGGCATCGGCGGCGATAATTCTATCCAATCCCGCGCCTCTCGCGCACCTCGCACGTGTGGTAGCGCCGGCTTCTAGCCGGCGTTTTTTCTCTGCGCCGGCCCTTGCGACGAGGTGCTTTCCCCTTCCGCAGGGTAGTCCACCCGCCTCCCTCGCACTCGCGCCCAGGGCGTGAGCGTATGCGGCCGCGTTGACGACAGGCTGCTCAGCTCCTCCACGCGGATTCGGCGCGCGAGCAGCGCGTCCGCAATCAACGACCTGTGGCACCGCCAGGGAACCGCCTCAGCGCACATCAACGCTGCCGGGCTGCGCCGCGCGAACTCGATCACGCGCTCCAGGTTCTCCACGAATTCCGGCGTCTGCATGTAATCTGCAAATCCGCGAAAACTCGCGTTGCGCCACGCGCCATTGGGCGAGTCTTTTCGCGCATGCCGCAGCCCGCCCAATCCTTTCATGTGCCGGTACCCGATCCGCGCCCTGCGCAGGGCGCCTCGCAGCGCCTCCTGATTGAACTGCGGATTGTGCCGCGACCGCGGCACCGTGCGCACATCCACCAGCAGCCGGATTCCGTGGGCCCGCAGCAGGCCCAGAAACTCCTCAATCGTTCGCGTGGAATGCCCCACGATGAACACAACCGTCCGCGCCGGTGCCCGCTGTGCCGTGCGTTTTCTTATTGCTCCGCTCTTCACGCCGTCCACTTTAGGCGCTGTCGCCGCCGCCCGGCAACGCGCAGGCCGGATTGTCTCTTTGCACCATACGCAGCCTCGCGTAGCATGTTCGCGAGTCCGCCAAATGAAAGTCACCGAACTCCACATTTATCCGCTGAAATCGGCGCGCGGGATCCCCCTCCGCGAAATGCCGCTCGACTCCCGCGGCCCCGCCGGCGACCGCCGCTGGATGCTCATCGACGAGCGCGGCGTCATGCTCTCCCAGCGCGACCTCCCGCGAATGGCGCTCATCTCAGTAGACAACGGCTCGGGCGAACTGGCCTGCTCGGCTCCGGGGATGCAGCCGTTGCAGGTCCCGATTCCCTTCCCCGGCAATGGGCAGCGCCTGCTGGCTCGCCTGTTCGACGACGATGTGGATGTCCAGCTCGCCGCCGATTCCGCGCACGGCTGGTTCACGCAATTCCTCGGCGCGCCGTGCCGGCTCGTCTATCAGCCCGATGACTCCTTCCGCCAGGTCAACCGCATTTACGCCGCGAAGGGCGTGAGTGTCAGCCTCGCCGACGGTTTCCCGCTGCTGCTCATCAACCAGGGTTCGCTCGACGATTTGAACCGCCGCCTCGACGAACCCGTCCAGATGCGTCGTTTCCGCCCCAATCTCGTCATCGAGGGTGCCGAGCCGTTTGCCGAAGACGCCTGGCGCAAAGTCCGCGTCGGTGAAGTGGAATTCAGCCTCGCCAAACCCTGCGCGCGCTGCTCCATTCCCACCGTGAACCCCGAAACCGGTGAAATGGGCCGAGAACCTATGCGTACTCTGGCGACCTTCCGCCGCCGCAACAGCGACATATTTTTCGGCTGGAACCTCGTTGCCGCCGCCCCTGGCACACTCCGCATCGGCGACCCTGTCACTGTTCTGGCATAGCGGCACACTACCTCTACACTGATGTATATCGATCTCCGTCTTTCGTCTTTCGATTTTCGTTTTTCGTTTTTCGATTTTCACTCTTTAGGGTTTCACCGGCGCCAGCCTCGCCCGCGGCGTCTCCGTAATCGCACGGCGAATCGCCGCCAGCGGCGCATTATCCTGGAACGACACGGTGCCGCTTCTGTTCTCCACGCCCAATTCCCGCCACAACTGCGCCAGATCCACCGAAGCCGGCGCCGCTTTCATTTTCCCGTAGAGGTTCATCAGCACTTTCGTGCCCGTGGCTTTGTCTCCCGTTTCCAGCGCCCGCTCGATGTTCCACTCCTTTTCCATTGACCCGCCCGCCGCCACGATGCCCCTCAGTGCGTCCTCGAGGCCCATGCGGTTGCTCGTCGCCTCCCGGATTCCCACGTCGGCCATCAGGCAGTACAGGGCCCCTCCCCAGTACGTGCGCCCCCAGGTGTGCGTGTGGTCCAATCCCTCATCGCCAGGTTCCGGCTCGCCTTTCGGCAGTCCATCCACCAGTTGCTGCCACACGGAACTCACCGGAATCTGTCCGTCTTGTGCGCGCGCGATGGGTTCCACGTAGGTGGCGATTCCCTCCTCGATCCAGTGATGCTCTTCCGCCATCGAAGGAAACGCCATGTGGACCAGTTCGTGCGTCATCATCCAGTCGCTCGCCAGCTCGGTTTCACGGGTGTGTTCGCCGACGGAAATCCGCGTGGTGAGGATCCCGGAATCCGGCAAAAACGTGAAGCCGTGGAACACTCCGTCGCGCCCCGGGGATGGCCTTACGTTCACCTCCGCCCGGCTCACCGGAAAACCGCTGTAATACATGGCCACAGCGCGGGCGGCGCGCGTCACCCAGGCAAAAAGCCGCTGCGGAGCCACGTCCGTGCGCCCCGCGGCCAGATTCACCGTAAGGATCGCGCCGCCGATCTCGAGCTGCCGCGATTCTGCGACATTCTCACTTCCGTTTCCCCCGCGCTCGTACCCCGGCCGCTCCGCCATCCCTGAGAACGCGTGCGCGCCCGCCGCCAGGACCCCCAGCACGCTCGCAAAGAACAGCACTCGACCGCTCATGCGCGCGGTTCTGTGCCCCGGCGTTTGCTCGGTTTGCGACACTGTCTTCGATGGATGCGCCGCTTCCGCCGCGCGTTTCATGGTGCGAGGTCCAATGCGGGCGCCGCGGCAGCAGTGGTGACAACGCCCGCAGGGGCACGGCATCGCCGTGCCCGCTATTAGTTCATCCCGAAAATCCTGCCGCGAAAATGCGCCGCTCCCTGCGCATCCCCATCTACGGCTTTCTCTTCCTCTTCGCGGGAGCCGCCCCCAGGCTGTTCAGTTTTTCCTGAGCCAGCGGCCGGTAGGGAGTATCGAGTGATGCCGCCTCCGCCAGCGCCGTCTGCGCTTCCGCCACGCGCTTCAGGTTCAGCAACGCGAACCCCATCCGGTACTGGTTCCGCGCATAGAGGAACGCCTGACTCTTCAGCAGCGGCGCTGCTTTCCGGAACGCCTCCAGCGCCTCAGTATTGTTTTTCTTTTCGATGGCCACCTGCCCGATGGACGTCCAAGCGATTCCCTGTTGTATGGCAATCCTCTGCGTCCACTGCTCGTCGGTGACTCCGGCGGGTTTCTGCTCTTTTTCGACCTGTTCCAGCGCTCTGTGCGCGTATTCGTCCGCCTGGTTCAGGTTCACTCCCCGTTCGCTCCCGTCATCCGCCAGCAACAGCAGCATGCCCACGTTCCCGGGGTCCTTCTCCAGCACCTGTCGCGCGAACGTGGTCATCTTCGCGTATTCGTGCATGCGGCGGTAACTGTCCGCCACCAGAGTTTGCGCCTGCTCCGCATACGGCGAATCGGCATAGGCGACGGCGAAGCGCTCCAGCAGCGCGGCCTGCTCTTTCGGGTCCTGCACGCCGCGCGCCGCATTGAACAGCGTGCCCGACACGTAATTCATCGCGTCGGTAATCCCCGCGAGCGTTTCCTTCTTCTGCGCCTCCCACTCCCGCGGTTCCTGCCCTGCAGGCATGGCTTGCCCCTTGTAACGCGCCACCATTGCGGCCAGCACCAGCCCGTAGCGAAACTCGCGCTCCACGTCGCTCTTCTCCTGAGCCGCGCGGAACGCTGCATAGGCAATGCTGTAGCTGTCGGGATCTGCGGCCAGGCCCCTATCGGCATGTTCGAATGCTTTGTCGTACTGTTTCTCCGCCGCGTAAATGGCCACATACTGCTCTTCGGCCGCCAGAGCCATGTCGCCCTTCCCGAAATCCGCCATGAATTTGTCCAGCAGCGCGAGTTTTTCTGCGTTCGTGGGTGCTGCAGAAATTGCCGCCAGCGCGTGGTCTTCTGGCGAGCCCGCGGGGATCCGTACCTGCTTCCCGATCTGTCCCTGCGCGGGCTGCCCCGCGCCCAGCAGCGCGCACAGCGCGAGTGACGACGCAATCAATATGCGGCGCATGGGCCACCTCCTGCGAGCACCTGACGGTTCGGGCAGTTCGTGGGGGCGAGAGTACCAGAACTCGCGTCCCGTGTGCGCGCTTCAGGCCGCTCCGGCGGCCGCGGACGGGTCCTTCCGGTGCCAATCCGTGTGCCGCTGGAAGAATTCCGCCGCAGCCACCACCGCGTGGTCGCCCAGCGGCGGCGCCAGGAACTGCAATCCCACCGGCAGCCCGTTCGAATCGAAGCCGCAGGGAACGCTGATCGCCGGAAGCCCGCACAGATTCCCGATGCCGCCCAGCGGGTCGGCGCCGGGAATATCGGTCTCCAGGTTGGCGTTGAGTTTCGTGGCTGCTACGTTTTCCGACGCGGCGGCGATCACGTCGTACTCGCGCATCATCTCCGCCATCTTTCGTTCGAGCACCGCGCGCACCCGCTGCGCCCGCAGATAATCGGTGCTCGATATCTGCTGGTTCACAAACCCGCCGATTTTCCCTAGCGGATCCGCCAATTCCAGGCACCGCCCCGATGAGATCAAGCCGTCAAACGCCGACGCGCCCTCCACGGACACAATCACTCCCGCCGCGGCCTCCCACGGCCCTTCCGGCAGCTTCGCGTCCGTCACCATTGCCCCCGCAGTCTCCAATGCCTTTCGCGCAGCATCCGCCGCCGCCACCACTCCTTTCTGCGCGTCCTTCATCTGCTCCGAAATCCACCCGACCCGCAATTTCCGCGCCGTCGCACCCGCCGGCGTGTACGAAAACGACGCCTGCTCCCGCGGCAGCGAGCTCGCGTCCAGCGGGTCATGCCCCGCAATCGCCGCCAGCACCGTCCCGCAGTCCGCCGCGCTCCGCGCCATCGGCCCGATTTTGTCCAGCGACGAGCACAGCACCATGCCCCCGTGCCGGCTCACCCGCCCGTACGTTGGCCGCAGCCCGCTGATCCCGCAAAACGCCGAGGGACAAATGATCGATCCCCACGTTTCCGTCCCGATCGCAAACGCCGCCAGCGCTCCCGCCACGATCGCGCCGGACCCGCTCGACGAGCCGCACGTCCAGCAGCCTTCGTTCCACGGATTTTTCGCCGCGCCCGTCAGCGACGCGGACGCATACCGGTACCCCATCCCGCCCGCCAATTCGATCATCGCCGCTTTACCCAGCAGCACCGCGCCCGCCTCCCGCAGCCGCGCGATCACCGTGGCGTCAAAATCAAACTGCTGCGACGAGTACGGACGTGCGCCCCACGTTGTCGGCAGACCGCGCACCGCCAGCAGGTCCTTCGCCGCATAGGGAATCCCGTGCAGTGGCCCGCGATAATGCCCCGCGGCAATCTCCAGCTGCGCCACGCGCGCCTGCTGCAGCGCCAGCTCCGGCGTCAGCAGCGCAAACGCGTTCCACCGCGGCCCCAGCCGCTTCGCTCGCTCCAGGTAGCTCTTTGTCAGCTCGACGGGCGACATCGCCCCCGTGCGGATCCGGTCCGCCAGTTCGCGCACCGTCAGGTAGAGCGTTTCCTCGACGTACATGGTCAGGCCCCCACCTTTTTCTTCTGTTCCGGCGCGGCTCGCGGCGCACGCGGGCGCCGCGCCGCCCCTGCGGAGCCGGCCAGGTGCAGAATTGTCGCCGGCTCGTCGCTATTCTCCAGCGGGTATGCACGCAGCGACTCCAGCGGCGCCTGCGCCTCCTTCACCAGGCGGCGGATATCGGCTTTCTGCTCTTCGCTCAGCCGCTCTCCATACCGCCGGAAAATTTCTCCAACCTTTGCCTCGATTTCTGCCAGTGCTTCGGCGGATAGCTTCGGTTTTTCCCCCGGCGATTGCTGAGGTGGTAGCGGCAGCCGGGCCCCGTGAGGAGTCGCGAGCGCCGCGGCCCCGAGTACACTGCTCGGCAGCGCGGCCATCGCCGCCGCCGCCACCGTCGCGCCCCGCGCAAACTCCCTCCGCGACAACCCGCCCTCCGGCCCGCGCGCACATGCCTTCCTGCCCCGGTTGAATTTCATGGATTGCCTCCCCCGCGGCCCCCGCAGAAGCGGGACCCGCAGGCATTGCCCCGCTGGGTTGTGGGCGATGGTAGCACGAGCGTGGCACAGGCTTCAGCCTGTGTGGGGCCATTTCTGCGCCGTTCGCTCACCCAGCCGCGGGATGAGCGCAGGCACCCGGCGCCTGTACTCCTCTCAGAGCCGTGGGGCGCCGCAACGCCGGCGCCTGCGCTGTGGTGATTTCGCAGCGCCCCATGCTCCTGTTCGCATCGTCTTGCGACCGCTAGCACCACTCCCGCTGTACCATAGGCAACCGCATGCCCGCATCTACCGTGTCTCGGACAGACGACACCCTCACAGTGACCGCTGTCTCACTGCTGGCCTGTATCCTCCAGGATATTCTTCACGAAGGCCTGGGACACGGGGTGACCGCCTGGCTGAGCGGGGCCCATCGCGTGACCATCAGCACGGTCGCCATGCAAAGCGATATCAGTACGCGATGGATTTCCGCCAACGGTACTCTGGTCAATCTTCTCTTCGCTGCGATCTTCTGGTTCTTTCTCCGGAAACCGAAAAGCCACTCACCCACAACTTTCTACTTCCTCGTGCTGGCGATGACGGGGAATTTGTTCACCGGTACAGGCTATTTCCTGTTCTCCGGAATTGCCAATTTCGGGGATTGGGCGGCAGTGATCCAGGGCTGGCAGCCGCATTGGATGTGGCGGCTCGGGATGGTACTCCTGGGCGCTGCTTCGTACTTCGCATCCATGTTGGTTGTAGCTTCCATGCTGAAAGAGTTTTGTGCCAAGGAGGACCGTCCGCGCCGGATTCGCTTTCTCTGCTGGACCCCTTACTTCGCGGATGGACTTCTGGCTGCAATCGCCGGCCTGTTGAATCCTGTGGGATGGTTCTACATCCTGGCCTCGGCGTTGCCCTCAACCTTGGGCGCAAACGCGGGCCTTTTGAGTCTGCCCGGCCTCATACGAAAGCGAGCCCGCAGTGATGAAGAGCAGGTGGGGCCGATACCGCGTAGCCCGGCCTGGATCGTGACGGCGGCCATCGCCAGCCTGCTCTTCATCTTCGTGCTCGGCCGTGGGATCACCTGGTCACGATGACATCCGGTGATTCGGCTCCGCCACCCTCGTACGCTGGCCAAGCATGTTTAGCTTGTAAGTGCGGATCACCTCCGGCGGGATACGCTCTCCGCCAGGCGTCGCGAACGCCAGCGCGTCTTCCGGACACTGCACTACGCACGCCCCGCATTGCACGCAGGCGTCCGGCAATGCAATCACGGCTTTGTGCCGGTCCGGATCGATCACGTAGCAATTCTTGGGGCACACTTCCCAGCACATCGCTCGGCCCTGGCACGCCGCTTCGTCCAGCACGATGTGGAAGAGACGGTCCTCGTGCAGTCCGCTCTTATAGAGCGGCGTGCTGCCCGCCAGGTCCATGCTGATGAGCAGCACCACCAGGAATGAAGCAACCGACCAGCCCGCCAGGCTTTTCACATTCCAGACTCGCTGCTGGTAGGCGTACGCACACAGGCCGGCCACAAATAACAACCAGATCACCAGATTCCGCCGAATCGCCGGGTCGAAAACGATAAGGTGCCTCGTCCATCCCGGAGCCTTCCGGCCGGCGCCCTCGAACTTTCCCGGAAGCCAGGGAAACAGTGCGTACAGCGCCAGCGACAATCCCCACGCCATGCCCAGAAATGGAAGCAGCAAGTGGCGCCATCCAATGGTGAGAATCAGCCCGCCCACCGCTGAGATCGGGAAGGCCCAGGCCACGGCCATCTCCAGGCGATCAAACAGCGGGAAGCGAACCTGCCGCATGGCCTCCGTCTTGCGCCCCGTGGCCAGGTAGGCCGGCAGATCTCGCGCAGAGATCGGGCCGAAAACCACGTGCCAGCCGGTGCGCTGCTCGATGAGTTTGCGTTCCACTCCCGTGGCGCTCAACTGCGGCAGGATCAGCCGGCGGTGATCCACGAGGCTGGCAACTCCGCTGGTCCGCAGGATGGAAATCACCTGGTGCGCGCTGAAGTCGCCGCTGGCCGCGCTGCACCATACGTTGATGCCCCGCGTGGGCGCCACGAGCACGTAGGCGTCCAACCCGCGCAACGCCCGCACCACCCGCCGCACCGTGAGGTCATAGTTGCACGTCACCAGTACCGGTGACTCCCGCCCGGGCTGGCCCACGGCGATCAAGCGCGGCTCCGTGGCCCACGGCAGCATCCGCAGGCACGTCTGCACCACGTCCCGCAAGAAGTCAGTGAGCCATCGCATCCGTTCGCTCGCCCTTCTTCGCCTCAACGATCACGAAGTCGCCCAGGCGGTTGGTTTCTCGCTTCATCTCGATGAAACCAGCCCCTGAGATTTCCGCCCCCAGATCGTGCACCGCGCGAGTGCTCGTCTGGGTCAGTGCGTAGGTAACGGCTGCCAGCGGCAATCGCACCAGGTTGTGAAGCGCGCGGCGCGCTGCCGTGGACGCACGCACCTCGTCGGCCACGATGAGTTGTCCGTCCGCTCGTAACAGCCGGTGGCACTGCCGCAGCGTCTCTTTCTGTTCGGCCACGCTCAATTCGCTCAGCAGCAGAACGCTGGTGATGGTATCGAAGCTTTCGGGCTGGAATTGATCGATCAATTCCAGCGCGCTCGTTTGCACCCAGCGCAGGCCCACACTCGCCGGCGCTTTCTGCCGGGCCACATCGAGCATTTCCGCCGAGAGGTCCACCCCGATGACTCGCAAGCCGCGCCGCGCCAGGCGAAGGGAGACATTCCCCGTGCCACAACCCAGGTCAAGAACCTCGGGCCCGCGAGCGAGCTGCGCCACTCTGTCGTACACCCGTTCGATATGCCCGAAGGAGAGAAGCTGGATGCCGAAGTCGTATCGCCGGGGAACCGATTCCAGCACCCGCATCCAGGCGTAGGTGCTCACGCCGGAATCCTAACGCCGGGCCACCGCCCCTGCAAATCGCGCACCTGTCCTGGAATTGGGAGGCGCGGGGCTCCGAGCCGGCCTTCCACAAATACCTGCTGGCACTTCCTCAGAATCCTTCCCTGCGATCTCTGTTCAATAACTTCTCCCGGTGCCTTCGCCGCCAGCCTCCGTGCCGCGCCCGCTCGTCCCTCCACCCCAGCGCGGAACGAGCGCCGGCACGCGCCGGCGGTACTCCGCGTAGTCTGGGCCGAAACGCGCCAGAAGTTCGCGCTCCTCCACTCGAATCATCAGCAACACCACCGCTGCCCACACCGTTGCCCCGCACCACAGGGCCGGACGCGCGGCCATCAGGCACGCCCCCAGCGTCGAAACCATCATGGCGGCGTACCTCGGATGCCGCACGCGCGCATAGAGGCCGTCCCTCTTCATCTCACCGGCGCCCGCCAGTTCCGCCTTCCCGATCAGCCGGTGCACGCCCATTTGCCGTTCGACGTGCGCGATCACCCAGCCGTCGAACAGGATCAACAGCACTCCGGCCCACCGCACCGGTTGCGGCACCGCCTGCGAGTTCAGCAATTGGCGCCCGTACGGCCACGCCACCGCCGTCGCGCTGCCCCATCCCGCCACTATGGCCGCGGCGTATCCCGCGCGCATATGCCGCCGCCAGAACTCCACCCGCGTGTGCAGCACCAGCCAGAAGACCGGAACCGGCAGATTCGCCCACAGCACAAATCCGGCAATGAAGTCGAATAAACTCATCCAGCCGTTCCACCCACTCCCGACACCACTCCCAGAAGCTCGCCTCAGTGGGTATACATCATCCGCAGAACTAATGGACCCTCTAAGAATGGAACGGGGCCATTTGCTTGGATAGTCGGTACCTAGGTGCGCTGGAGGGAGTGCTGTCGCGAAAGGGTCTCCCGCGCCGCCTCCAAAATCACGTCAACTACAAGGTCCGGCTCCGTGTACATCGGAGTATGATCCACGCGCTCGGAGCCCACGGATGCGCCCATTCAATCGGCCATGAAATACTGGGTTTTCGGATTGATCATGCGGTCTTCTTCCGCGATCAAAAACCGCGAAAGTTTTGTTTTCCAAGCCGGGGCCGGCGCCGGCTTTTGAATACATTGAACGGCAATCGGCCGTTGCACCGCGGCCATGATGCTGGTTTGATCGGACGACGCTTTGTGGGCAACGGCGTGGCGAAACCCGCCTTCCGGCATCCGCAAAAGCCCATCTGAATCCGGACTCAACTCCGGAGCTTCAGGATGCGGCTCGTCGCGATAGAAGACCTGCGCTACGGTCTCGCCCTCGCCGGGTGCGAACGCTGCGATATAAACGAACGACTTGGCCCGCTCGTTCGCTCCAGTGCACGTGTCAACGCAGAGATGTCGTCGGTCAACGAAGTAAGGGGAATCGGAGCGCAACTGACCTGAAGACCCTGGCGTTCCAACGGGAGAATAACGTCCCTCCAACAGGAACCGTCGGCCCATGCTCCATGGACCAAGACGATGGTGGAGTTCTGAGGAAAGGCGTTCATCGTGGAACCGTACTTTCCCTGCCTTGGCGCCGGATGCCGTTCGCGTCGAGGAAATCCTTGATGGCGGAAGCGATTTCTACGGCGTGTGTCTCTGTCGCGAAATGTCCGGTGTCAAGGAACTGAACCTTCGCGCTGGGTATGTCCCTCCGAAAAGCTTCCGCTCCGGCGGGAACGAAGAAGGGATCGTTCTTGCCCCAGATGGCGAGCAGCGGCGGCTTCGATTTGCGGAAATATTCCTGACATTTCGGATACAGCTTTACGTTCGTCGCATAATCCAGAAACAAATCGAGCTGAATTTCTTTGTTCCCCGCACGCTCGAAGAGAGCGGTGTCCAGTGTGTACGACTCCGGCGGAACAGCCTCCGGATTCGGTACGCCGTAGGTGTACTGCCAGCGCGTTCCTCCGGCTGTCAAAATACTTTGGCGGAGGATGTCCCTGTTTTCCGCCGTGGGTTCCGCCCAGTACTTTCGGATCGGACCCCAAGCGTCACCAAGGCCTTCCTCGTATGCGTTCCCATTCTGCGAAACAATCGCTGTGACCCGGTCCGGGTGGGCCATCGCCAGGCGAAAGCCAGTTGGCGCACCATAATCGAAAACGTAAATTGCGTAGCGGTTGAGTTTCAGGGCCCGCGTGAAGGCCTCCATCGTGAGGGCCAACTGATCGAAGGAGTACGTGTAGTTTCGTTCCGGCGGGACCCCGGTGAAACCGAACCCTGGAAGGTCCGGAGCAATCACACGATACTCATCGGCCAGGCGCGGAATAAGTTCGCGGAACATGAAGGAAGAGGCCGGAAATCCGTGCAGCAGGAGAATTACCGGTGCGTTTACTTCGCCTGCGGCGCGATAAAACACCTGCACGCCATCGGCTTCTACCCGATGGATAGATGTCCGAGGCGCGCTGAACCGGGCACCGTCCTGGCTCGCCGCAGCCCGTTTTGTGGCTGTTCGTGACGCCGAATCACTCATAAAGTTCTCTCCTTGCTTCCAAGGTGAACGTGGCGTTTGACACCACTCCGGCAGCGGTGCTCGTCAGTACTAGAACCGCTCGCACTGCAGCAAGATGGTCCTGCAGTTTAGCCATCGGCTCGGCGCCCGATGGGCCATCCATCCCGCTGGCTATTTTCTCTTGTTCCTCAACAGAAGTTCAGCTTCGGCTTCGAGCCAGTCGTCGAGTGGCCCGCCGGTCTCGCTTTCGCGTTCCAGATACAGTTCGTAGGCCCGCTGCCGAATCTCGTCATCTGTCGGTGGTTGCCACCTCGGCTTCTCTCTCTGGACTTCTCTTTGAGTAGCCATGCTGTTGCGCCACCCTTAGTTCCCCGCTGCCCTGCCGGAACCGGCCGGCTTCAGTCGCATGTGGACGGCGATCGTCAGATGTCCCCCCACGATGGTGTTGAAATTCTGAGGGCCGGGATAGTCCTCGCCACCGCTTGCATTCGGCCCGAGAGGGAAGGACGGAAGTAGAAAAGTGCCCGTGCACTGCGAGCCGCCGTAGGCTTCTCCTGTGCCCTCAGTCCGGCAGTCCTTATCGCGAACCACGGCCGGCCACTGCGTTGCTAAAACGGCTCTGAAGAGCTGCGGAAAATCTTCGCGCGCCATGCCGGAAGATCCCGAGGATTCGAGATGTCCCTTGTTCGGCCCCTTGGTGGCCACAGCCGGGGCGTCGAAGACAAAGGTGGCCGGCTGCGAAACGTGATGGAAGATCGGGGTGCCATAGACGGGCCCGGCGTAGGCTTCACTTGGGGTCACCTCGATGTTGCGGTCCACCCGAATCAGGCCCAGAGTCCCTTTGCTGCTCAGCCGCCCGTCCGCGGTCTGCTCCACGCTCTGGGAGTGGAAACAGACCATAGTGTTGTTCGCACGGTTCCCGAACCACTCGATGCTGACCTTCCCATCGTGGTCGATCGTGGGCTCCATCGAGGTGGACGGATAGAAGTCTATATGGATCGAGGAGTTCGCTGGGTTGGCGGCGTCCAGTTTCACAGTCCCCCCGACCCGCGCGAATCCGACCGTGAAGATCGTCTTCGCCTTCCCGAAGTTTGTGGTCCCGTCGGTAGAGAGTTGGACGTCCGAGTGCCGGGCGTCCACATTCCAGGTGCCGGACGGCGCCACGGGTCTTCCCGGTGACGCCAGCGCGAGAGTCAGAGCAACTGCGGATAGAGCCACATACTTGAGCATCGTTTTTCCCCCTAGTTGGTCTGTACTTCCGTAAGTGTCCTGCCTTCGGTGAGCCGGTATGAGTTCATGGCCTCAGCGTCACAAGGTAGCGTGGGACCAGCGCCCGCGACCAAGCCAAAAGCCATAATTCTTGCGCCCCATGTATCTCGAGCGCGGGGCTGTGTCCCTGAGCCTAACGTTCCGGAAAGCGTAGCTTCTTGAAGATTCTTGCTGGGATTTGTAAAACCCTGCGGTGATTTGCAGAAAAACCGGATGGAATTGCCTGGTTTACTGGGCCGCGCGTCCCGAACGGCCTCCGGCAAACCGCTTGCAATTGAGTTGTCCCCACGTCTGCAGATTCAGGAAATGAGTCGAATGGGTCGGACGTTCGTGTTCGCGGATCGAACAAGCAGGGATGTTATGGAACCACTCGACGGCGATATCGCGCCATCCCGTGCTTCGGCTCGAGTGGACCGCGAGAGCGGAGATCGGCTAGACGAGGCGCCAGCTCCGCATTACCTAGACCGCGTTGACGGGGAGAACGCTTATCCCGCTCACGTGCCCCCATCATCCCAGCACCGGGCGCTGAACATAACCGAAAGCGACAGCCGCGCATCGAACGCGGGGACCCTCTCTGTCGAGGGGCCTATAGCTTACACCAGGGTGTTCGGAAGTACCGACTAAGGCCGGAACTTTTAACCAAGCGCTTCGAGCTTAGGTTCCATTGTGACGCTATCACAACGGAGGATCGCAATGAGCGCGACGACGGTAGTCCTGGAACACAACAGAATCACTGCCATCAGCCAGTACCGCGTCCTTACCCTGCCGCCGCTCCCCACGGGTGGGCTGACGCGGTCACGGCTCATTCGCGTGCTGGACTTTATCCAGGCCAACCTTGACGGCGAGATCCATCTGGACGATTTATCAGGGGCCATCGGCCTTAGCCCCTTCCATTTCGCAAAGGCCTTTAAGCAGAGCACCGGAAGCACCCCCCACCAGTACGTCTTGCAGCGTCGCCTGGAGCGCGCAACGGAACTGCTCCGAAGCTCGGAATTGAGTCTCAGTCAAATTGCGCTGGAATCGGGATTCGCCGACCAGAGCCATCTCTCCAACGTCTTTCGCCGCTTTATGGGCATCACGCCCTTGCAGTTTCGCGCTCGGCTCTAGCTCGCGGCGCGCTCTTCCGATTCGCCCACAAGACGACTCCCGCCATCCAATCGAAGGCTGTCATCGTTCCGCCGTTTTCCGGGCATCGTGGCTCTCTCCGATCTCCTCAAAGCCCGCGCCCACCTGCTCGAAGAAGAATTCCACGGCGAACGCGTATTACGTCCCGGCCTGTGCTCTCTCTCGGAGGCATTCCGCGACTGCCGACCTCCAGGCCACTTCGAAGCTCGGAACAGTTAAGACAACGGGTATTTATTGTCGAGAAATATTATCTTGACAGCGACGTATCGCAGAGCTAGCGTTCCCCCCTGGACACTTGACCTGCGGAGGCCTCCATGCGCCCGTTTCCGAATCGGAGCCGCTGCCACGCTATCGTCTTTGCCACCCTCGTGTCTCTTGCTCTGGCGCGACCCTGGGTGGTCTTCGCTCAATCGAGTCCGAAAGTCCACTCCCCACAGCAGCCCGCCAAGGCGCCGCAGCCGGTTGACCAGGAGAAGTTCGTTTCCTACTGGACAACGGAGACGGGTTGGAGCACGGACTTGCAGCTCCGCAATAATCTGGAATCAGGCGAACTAACCGTCGTTCCGGCGCTGCGCACCGCGGCGGGCGTCGAAACCGCACTGCCCAGCATAACCATACAGCCGGGCGATGTCGTCTCCCTCCATCTTTCTGACGCGCTGATGAAATCTGCGCCCCAGCTCGTCGGCGCCTGGGGTTCGCTCGTGCTCCGGTATCGCGACACCGTTCATAGCGCTCTCTACGCCTCGGTGATGGTGCGCGCCGAGGGGCGCCCCATCGCCTTCCATCTGGACGCTTTCGGACGGGGGGACAATTTCGAGGTGGGCAGCCAGGAAGGTATCTGGTGGCTGCCGTGGGACTCGGTGACCGGCTACCTGATTTTAACCAACTCTGGCGACCAGCAACTGGAACCCAATCTGGTGCTCTACGATTCCAGCGGCAAGACCTGGCAGCAGACGCTGAGCCTGGGTCCGCGCCAAACCCGGCGGCGTTCCATACGCTCTTTGCTCCAGCAGGCGGGCTTCAGCGGCTCCTATGGCGGCACCAAAATAGACATGGCCAAAGGTGCGGGCTTCCTCGATTCTGCACATTTGCTCTTCGAAGAGTCCGGCGCGTTTTCCGCCGTCATGAAGATGTTTAAGCATGATCCGAGCACCACGCTTTTATCGCGAAGCTTTGGCGGCGTGACAGACTGGACCACGCGGGCCCCCATGCTGGCTCTGAGCGACCCGGACCCTGCCCTCGGTCTTCCCGCCGGAACCACGTTGCAGCCCAAAGTGTTTATCCGCAACGCCACCGGCAAGACCTTTACCGCTCACGTTCGCTTCAACTGGCGCTCGGCGACGGCAAGCGGAAAAAGCGCGCCCCTGGACCTGGCGTTCAAACCCAATGAAACCCAGGTGATTGATGTCGCCGCCCTCCAGTCGCAAAAACTCCTCCCGGCTGACGCGCATTGGGCCTCGGTGATTCTCAGCGCGCCCGTTCTGCCGAATGAATTGCTGGCAGTCGCTGCCAGTTATGACCAAACGGGGCGCTATGGCGCGCAAACCCCTTTCAACGACCAGCTAGCTTCTCACTGGGAAGGGGGAAAATGGGAAGTGGACAGCACGCACAACTCCCTGGTCACGATCGCCAATGGCGGCAACAAAACAGCCCAGGCACAACTCACCATCCTCTACAATCAGGGTACCGGCCAATACCAGATCGAGCAGACGCTGGCCCCCGACGAGCAGATGGCGCTGGATTTCGGAAAGCTGATCCATGACCAGGTTCCCGACAAGAACGGCCACACCCTGCCGCCCGGCCTGACTTGGGGAGCCTATCGGATTCTCGATCTGAACGACGCGCCCACAGGCAGTCTCTATGAGGGGAAAGTGATTCTGGATAAAACCTACGGCCACGCCTCCTACGGCTGCATGATCTGCTGCGGACCCAACAATCCGTATATGAATTATGACCCGCTGGTGCTCCTGGTTGGCGGGTCTGGGAACCAAGAGGTTTTCGCCGTCAATTCCTGCAGCAGACAACTGCTCAATGTAACCGGGGACTTCCCTACCTGGTGGACGGACGACACATCCATCGCCACCGCCAGCGGGCGTCAAATCAGCGGAGTTGCCGTCGGCTCGACAAACGATAATGCGCAAAGTGTGCTGATGTATTGGGGCTATCGCGTGTATGACGACAGCTGCCCGCTATCCCAGGAGGTGCCCAGCGGCGCCGCCAACGTCCCGCCAACGGTGAGCATCAGTTGCGGGCCGACGGACCTGGCCCTTGGCGCTACTGCGCCCGCGGACACCTCCAAGGGGAGCTGTACAGCGACTGTTTCGCCCACCAGCGGCACCTACTCGTGGACTGTCAGCACGAACACGGTCAGCCTGACCGCCGCTACGTCGGCGGCTCCGGACTACACAGCAGCAAACCCGAGCACTAAAGCTGGTGACACCACAATTAAATTGACCTATACAGTGAATAGTCAGAGCGCAACTGCCCAGTCCCAGCAGATTACAGTACACAACCCCACTTCCGTGACTGTGGTATCCGATACCACGAACCCCACCGGCCAGGCGTGCAGCGTGAAGTGCTTGGCCAATCCAGGCGATGGAACGTGCAACGCAAACACCTCGACCTGCAACTATAATTGTTACCTCCGGACGCGGGAATACAGCGTCGTGGACCAGTTCCAGAACCAGTTCATCAACGTTGGAATTCCACACGTGTCGTGGGTTGAGACAATTCCGTACACGACTACGTGTCCCAACTTCACCCTGAGTTTAGGAGGAACGACGGTAAGCGGCACCGTCCTCGATGATTTCTATCTTTGCCATACGTGCTGCCTGACGAACGGGCCAGGGTGCGCGTGGCAATCAAATCCGGTACAAACGATCACGGCCAATGGCATCCAGCTGCGTACGGAAACGATCAGTGTGAATTGCAGTGGTGCCACAATTACCCCGTAGGCGTGGAAATGCGAAGACTCCTTGCTGCTGGCTGTCTCATCCTGGCGCTCGCACTCTGCGGCCGAGCGCCGACTCAGGCCCAAGCCGACGAACTCCGGCTCATGCGCATCCGCGCCGACTTGGACCACACGAACCTTCCCCTAACGTCTGCGCTAGGCTTCCTCGGCGCTATGGTCAAAGGCGGCTACGTGCTCTTCGGAGTCGAGTTGAAGACGACTAACGGCACGGAGCCGCTGGTCAATCTTCACGCCGCGCTGGATTCAACGCTGGAGGAAGCTCTCGATTCCATCATGGACCAGCTCCCCGGCTACCGCTTTGAGCTCGTACCGGCGCACATCGTGCACATCTTTCCAGCAGGGGCCGACAAAGACCCGGCCAACCCCCTTAACATCCGGGTAAGGAAGCTCGATCTTAATGGGGTAAAGCCACAAACTTTCCTGAGCCACCCGGCCGACTACATCGCCGAACTGGATGCATTCCTGCACCCGCCTGCGCCCGGCGCGCCTCAACCATCCGGCTATTCGGGCCACGGCTTCGAGGCTAACGAGCCAAAGATCACTCTGAGTCTGCGTGACGCGACTGTGCGACAAGCGTTGGACGCAGTTAGCGCCAGCATGGAGAATTTCCCGCCTCCCTACTCGCCGCTTGGCTGGGTCTACTCCTTCGAACCGAAGACCGCTTCAGGCTCGTCCTTGCATACGTGGGCGCCGCTTTCCAGCGTTCAGTGGGATTGGAGGGAGCAGGCTGCCACCCAGCCACATCAGAACTAGTCCGGTCCTTTCTCCAACTGCAGGAATAGTCGAACTCACATCGGGAGCCTATCGGGTTCTCGATCTGAACGACGCCCTCACGGGCAATCTCTATGAGGGGAAAGTGATTCTGGATAAAACCTACGGCCACGCCTCCTACGGCTGCATGATCTGCTGCGGACCCAACAATCCGTATATGAATTATGACCCGCTGATGCTCCTGGTTGGCGGGTCTGGGAACCAAGAGGTTTTCGCCGTCAATTCCTGCAGCAGACAACTGCTCAATGTAACCGGGGACTTCCCTACCTGGTGGACGGACGACACTTCCATCGCCACCGCCAGCGGGCGTCAAGTCAGCGGAGTTGCCGTCGGCACGACGAAGGATCATGCGAAAAGCATCGCGATGTATAGGGGTCGTAAGGTGGATGACCCAAGCTGCCCGCTCTCCCAGGGGGGCCCGCCGGCAGCACGAACGGAACCGGTCCGTCAGGCCACCTCGTCACCAGGACCCAGGCAAACATTCTGTCCCATCCAACGTCTCACTACTACGGCCGTTTGCCGTTGACGCGCCCCGCGATTCAGGAGACGATTTTTCGGTCTGCGCTGCGATGCCCCGGTTTCACCCCGGAATCCGCGCGTGATGCCAATGCCCAATTTGTCTCGAGGATAGGAATGCTGGATTCATCCGTCCGTGAGAGGCCGGCTCGCTGGTCTCTCGGCTCACAGAAGTGGTTCACAGCAGTCGCGGTTCTGCTCGCCGTGCTGGCCTTCGCCGGCGCCGGCCTTGCCGACCGTCCCTTTGCGCCCACCCGCGACTACGATCTTCAGCACTCCACCATCCGCATGTCGTTCGACGCGGACCACCGCAGAATCATCGGCGACGTCACTCACCGCATCTCCATCCTGCGCGATGGCGCCGACCGCATCTCGTTCGACAGCGTCGGTCTGCACATGGAGAACGTCACGCTCGACGGCATCCCCGCGCACTTTGAAACCAATCCCACGCAGCTCCAGGTTCTTCTTCCCGCGCCCGCACGCAACGGCGACGCTCATTCCGTCGAAATCCGCTACGACGGCTCGCCCCGTCAGGGGCTCTTCTTCATCCTCCCGGACAAGAATTATCCCGACCGGCCCCGCGAAATTTGGACGCAGGGCGAGGCAGAAGATACTCGCTTCTATATCCCCACCTACGACTATCCCAACGACCGCCTCACCACAGACACCTACCTGACCGTCCCCAGTAGCTGGGAGACGGTCTCCAACGGCCGCCTGGAGAGCAAATCCCCGGCCGCGGACGGCCAGGTCGTCTGGCACTGGGTTCAAGACGCTCCGCTTTCCACCTACCTCATCAGCATCGTGGCCGGCGAGTTCGACCGCGCTTCCGACACCTGGCGCGGCATTCCCCTTTCCTACTACGCGCCCCATGGTCGCGGCGACCGCATCTCCGTCACCTTCGAGCACACCCGCGCCATGCTCGATTTTTTCTCTGCAACCTTCGGCGTTCCCTATCCCTGGCCCAAATATGCCCAGGTGGCCGTGGACGAGTTCACCGAGGACGGCATGGAAAATACCAGCGCCACCACGCTCGCGGCGCGCGCCCTGGTGAATCCGGCCACAGCCGCGGAGCATCCACTGCGTGAAGACGACCTCATCTCCCACGAGCTGGCCCATCAATGGTTCGGCGACTTGGTCACCTGCAAGGACTGGACTAACCTCTGGCTGAACGAGGGTTTCGCCACCGTGGCCGAGTACATCTGGGAAGAGCACGAGTTCGGCCGCGACGAGGCCGATTTCACCCGCTGGAACGAAGCTCGCGGGTGGCTCGCGGACGATCGCGTGCATCCCGTCCCCATCGTCAATTCCAATTTCACCGACTCCATGGAATACGCGCCCAACATCTATGGCAAAGCCGGGCTCGTCCTTTACTCCCTCCGTCACGAGCTCGGCCCCGCGGCCTTCAACGCCGGACTGAAGCATTACCTCGAAAAATATCGCGGCCGCGACGTGGTCACCGCCGACCTCGTCGGCGCCCTCGAGGAAGCCACCTCGCGCCATTTGGATCAGTTCTTCAAGCAGTGGATTTACGGCGCGGGCGCGCCCAGTCTCGTCCTTCATTACACCTACGACGAATCCGCCCACCAGGTCCGCTTGGATGTGAATCAGGTCCAGAAGCTCGAAGGCGCCGTGGGACTCTTCACATTACCCACGGAAGTCGAAATCACTACGGCCTCGGGCGCGAAGCGGTTCCCCATCGTCGTCTCCAAACCCGCGGAAACCTTCTCCTTCCCCGCAGACGGGCCGCCACTTCTCGTCCTGTTCGACCCCGGCGATACGTTCCTCGACGCTGTCCGCTTCGATAAACCTGTTGCCGAGTGGATTTACCAGTTGCGCTACGCGGCCACGGTCCCCGACCGCGCCGATGCCGCTGCCGTCCTCGGTGACATTCCCGCCCAGAACTCCATCACCTCCGCGCTCGCCGGAGCGGCTCGCTCCGACCCCTTCTGGGGCGTGCGCACAGAGGCCCTCGATTCACTCGCCAAAATCGGCGGCGCGCCCGCCCGCGACGCCATGTTCGCCGCCCTCGAGGATCCCGATCCCCGCGTCGCTGCCACCGCCGCTACCCTGCTCCGAATCTTTCCTCGCGACCCCCAGGTGGCCGCGCGCCTCGAGCTCGCTGCTCGCGGCGCGAAGTTCTTTCGCACCCGCGAAGCTGCCCTCATGTCTCTCGGCCGGCTCCACAGCCCCAACGCGTTCCAGGTCCTGCTCGATGCCATCCACACCGACTCGCCCGACGACGGCCTGCGCCGCGCGGCCCTCCTGGGTTTCGGCCAACTGGCCGATCCGCGTGCCGTCCCCATCGTGCTCGACTGGGCCGCGCCCGGCCGCCCGCTCGGCGTGCGTGCCGCGGCCATTCACTCACTCGGCTGGCTCGACAAGAGCAACCCGCAGACCACCCGCCGCCTGCTTTCCTATGTGGATGAGCGCATCGCCCCCATCCGTCGCGCCGCCGTTTCTGCCCTCGAACAGCGCGCCGACGCCTCCGCTATCGCTCCGCTCGAAGCCGTCCTCTCCCGTGGAGATCTCAGCGATCCTGTGCAGGCCACGCTTCGCCGCGTGGTCGCCCATCTCCGCAGATCCGAGGCCGACTCCGGAGCCGCCGCCTCTGACCCAATCGATTAATCATTCGAACTGCGCTCCCACGCGCATTCCGGGTCGAGTCCGCTCCTTCCTCCTCGCTGCCTGTCGTCCTCCGTGATCTCCGTCCCGAAGCATCGGGACTCCGTGCCCTCCGCGTTAAATCTTTCCTTTATTTGTTTCTTCCTTCGTTCCACGTCATCCGTTGGGCGAGCAAATCAAGATCCGCAAATCCCGCAGATTATTTCCCGTCGGCCCCGTCGCGATCGCGTCCTCGAGATGAGAAAAGAAACTGTGCGCATCGCTCCGCAGGAAATAGTCTCCCGGGTCCATTCCCGCGCGCCGCGCTCTCTCCAGCGTCTCGCCGTCCGCCACTGCGCCCGCCGCCGGGCTGTTCCCATCAATCCCGTCCGTCCCCGCGCTCAGCACCGCAATCGGACGTCCCGCGATTTTCTCCACGCACGCCAGCACGAACGCGGAGTTCCGTCCTCCCACGCCATTCCCCGTTACGGGCGACAGCACCTCTCCATCGGCGATCACGCACACCCGGCGCCCGGGATGCTGCGCCGAAAGAGCCTCGAGCTGGCCGAACAGAAAATCCCGCGCTTTCTCCACCGGCCAGTCGTCTGTCGTGTTGTCGCACACCGTGATGCACCCGCTCGCTTCCGCAAACCGGTGCGCGTTGTGGAACATCTGGTGCATTCCCAGCACCAAATGGAAGTGCGCCCTCCGGAACGCCCGGTCGCCCTGTTTCGGCGTCTCCGGAAGATCCCCGGTCTCGATGCGCCGCGCCAGCGGGCTGGTCAATTTCCCGGCGATCCCGTACTTCCGCGATACGCGCAGCACATCCGACACGCGCGTCGGGTCTTCCAGCGTCGGCCCCGAAGCCAGCGCCGATTCCTTTCCCGGCGGCACGTCGCTCACTCCCAGCGTGATTTTCAGCGCTTCCGGCGCCGCCGCGGCCAGCCTACCGCCCTTCACTGCCGACACGTGTTTCCGCACCGCGTTGATTTCGTCGATCGGCGCTCCGCACGTCACCAGCACCCGGTGCAGCTCCTGCATGTGTGGGAGCGTCACGTCGGTAAAAAACGGCTTCTCCATCAGCGCCGAGCCGCCGCCCGAAAGCAGAAAAAACACCAGCGTGTCCGCGCCGCATCCCGCCAGCACCTCCAGCGCCGTTCGGCCCGCCTCAAAGCTCGCCTCATTCGGCACCGGATGTCCCGCGATGATCGTCCGCAATCCCGGCAGGCTGTTCCACGGTTGGGAGGGAACCACCAGAAGCCCCGTGGGAGAAACATCGGTGGGCAGCGCCGCGATTAGTCCCGACGCCATCGCCGTCGCCGCTTTCCCCACCGCCAGCAACACGACGCGCGGAAAACCGCACAGGTCGAACTCGCATGCCCCGACGCGGCACAGCGTCCCTGTGCGCGCCACCGCGGATCTCACCGAGTCGGCCACGTCAATCGCGGCCAGCGTTTCGCGGAAAATTCCCCGGGCGATCGCTTTCAGGTCAGTCATCGCCCTCGACGGCTTCAAATCCTCGCTGCTCGGCGGGCTCCGCGCGGCATGCCGCGCCGAACGCCTCCGCCCCCGCCAGCGCCACTGCCGAATCCTGGTCCTCGGTCCCGCTGCTCACTCCGATCGCCCCCACCACCTGCTCCGCAAAAATCAGCGGCAGCCCGCCGCGGATGGGCGTCTGCGCCGCATGGCTTCCAATCGCCAGCCCCAGGCTCAGGATCACGTTCGGCGCTCCCGCTTCCATGAAGGGACCCGTCGGCTGCCGCCGGATCGCGGCCGAGTGCGCTTTGTTCATGGCGATGGCCACGGACCCCAGTTTCGCGCCGTCCATGCGAGCAAATGCGATCAGGTATCCGCCCTCATCCACCACGGCGATATCCATCGGCACACCCATTTCGCGCGCGCGCCGCACCGCGCCCTCCAGCGCCACTCGCGCTCCTTCCAGCGTCAACCGCAATGAATCCTGCAGCATCGCCATCGTCTCCTCCTCCGGTGAACCGCCCCGTCCCTCTACCCCAGCACGTCCGGATTCACCAAATTCGGCGGGCGCCGCCCATCAAAAAACGCCAGGACATTTTCCGCCGCCATGCACGCCATTTTCGTCCGCGTCTCGATGGATGCGCTGGCGATGTGCGGCGTCAGCACCACGTTCTTCAGGCTCAACAGCCCGGCGTGAATTTTCGGCTCGTGCTCGTGCACGTCTATCCCGGCGCCCGCAATCGTTCCTGCTTTCAGCGCCTGGTAGAGCGCCTCGTTGTCCACCACCGGCCCGCGTGCCGTGTTGACCAGGTACGCCGTCCGCTTCATCTTCTTCAGCCGCTCCGCATTGATCAAATGGTGCGTGCCCGCCATCATTGGCACATGGACACTCACAAAATCCGCGCTCGCCAGCAGCGTGTCCATGTCCACATACTTCGCGCCCAGTTCGTGCTCCACGTTTTCCGGCGCGCGGATCGCGTCCGTGTAAATCACTTTCATCCCAAAACCGCGCGACCTCCGCGCCACCGCCCGCCCGATTCGCCCGAATCCGATCACTCCCAGCGTTTTGCCCCACACGTCGCCGCCGCATAGCTCATCCAAATTCCATCCCGCCCACTTTCCGGACCGGCACAGCGCCTCGCCTTCCCCCACGCGCCGCGCCGCGCACATCAGCAGCGTCCACGCAAAATCCGCGGTGGTTTCGTCCAGCACGCCCGGCGTGTTCGTCACCACCACTTTCCGCGCCGTGCATTCCGGCACGCTGATGTTGTCGTAGCCCACCGCGACGTTTGCTACCATCCGCAGGTTCGGCGCGGCTGCCAGCATCTCTTTGTCGATCTTCTCCGTCAGCAGGCACACCACCCCGTCTTTCGCCGCCACCTGTTTCAGGAATTCCGCCCGCGATGGCCGCTCCGGCCGCGACCAGTACTCCACCTCGCAGTGCGCGTCGAGCAGCGTCCGCGCCTCCGGAAACAGCGGATGCGTTGCCAGTATGCTCGGCCGGCTCATTGGATTCCTTCCTGGCGCGCCCGCGTCTCGCTCGCCTTGCTGCGCGGTCGTCAGCGAGTGTCGCGCGGGCCGTCGGTCAAAGTACACACCTCAGCCCATCGTGTCAACGCGCTGGATTCCGGTGGAGAGATTGTGGCGACGCGCTGCCGTCGGGATCGTATCGCGAGAGCGGAGGCTACTTCTCGCCGATCAGGTATCGGCAGCCGCTCGGGCCCATGCGCGCTGCATGCACCGTTCCCGCAGGCACATCGCATCGCTCGCCCGTCCGAAACGTCCGCGATTCGCCGCTCACGGTGAGCGTCATTTCCCCGTCCAGGATGATGTGCGCGGTCAGCGTGCCGTGCGTGTGCGCCGGGTAATGCGTGTGCGCTGAGTCGTGCCACACATAGGTTCGCCGGAACCCTTCCGCGCGCAGCCCGCGTTCCAGTTCGCCTTCGTCCATCGGCGCCTCTCGACGAAACTCTACCACGAGCGCAGTCAAAATTCTTTTTCCCGCGCAGGCCACTGGACACGGCTCACCCGCCACTGATTTGTAATTGGGGAGCCATGCGGGGCTGGTCGGAGAGCCCCGCATGGCCTTGGGGGGCATACACCTCCCGTGCAGCCGTCCCGATGTTCCGGGACCACCGCACGAGAGAACTCAATCCCGTCAATCCTTCGGCGGTCCCGAAGCTTCGGGAGCGGCGCGCGGCCCGAAGGCCGGTGGCGCCGGACGATCGTTCACCGTGTAGTTCGACGGCACGGCAAACAGCGACGCCGCCGGTTCCGTCTTCGAAATATTCGTCAGGCGCATGGTGGATTCACCCATCCAGGGATCGCTGTGTTTCACCAGCACCACGGTCTGCAGGCCGGGCGAATACCAGCGCTCCGTGACGATTTGAATCGCTTTGTCGTTGCCGATGGCGCCCACCGGAATCGTCTTCGTAATCCGCGTTCCTTCCGCCTCCACGCCTTCAATCAACTGCGTGCCCAGCGGCTCTTTCACCACCTGCTCGCCGTTGCGCGGCGCGCGCGCGCCGCGATCTTTCGATGCGCCCGCGGGCGGCATCGGTACACGATCCACCGTCTGGGTGTCCGAGTGCACCACGTAGCGATATCCCGCCACCGGATCGCTGATGAACACCGCGCGCGGAGCCTGCGCGGACCCCGTCAAATAGCTCAGCGCCGGCATGCTCATCTCATGCCGCACGCGTCCTGCGCTGTCGCGGTAGACGGCGCCGGTGGATTGCTGCGTCAGGTGCGTCCCGTCGCTCAAAGTCTGGTTGCGCTGGCTCACGATTTGCGCCGAATACGGCGCGCCCGTCACCCTCTTCCCCTCCAACCCCATCAGGAAGCGGCCAAACTCGATGGGCCCGCCGAAATGGCGCCCGTACGGGCCCGGGGGTGGCGCCTGTGCGTATGCGGCTAGCCCGCACAGCGGAACCAGCGCCGCCACCGCGATCAAACCCGCATGTGTCCACCGAAGTTTCATCTTTCTTTTCCTCGTTTCCCGCGCTTCCAAATTCCGATTCCTGTTAATTCCTCGACGCGTTCGCCTGCGGCGCCGGCCTCACGAACCGGATGGCCTGTGGCGAGCCGTCCTCGTCCACCAGCAGATCCGCGCTCACCCACTGCTCCTCGCTTCCCTGCCCCACCGGCAGGCCGAACGCGCCCAGTTCCGAACTCGGCACGCGCACCCGCACCAGCGCGCCGGAATCGAACGAACTCACGTCTGCGCCCGGATAGAAGGCGAAGAAATCCGTCACCTCGTCCGGCTGCGTCCCTGCGATCTCTTCCGCCACCTCGCCCGCTGACCCGGACGCCGCCTGGGAAGACGCCGTCCCTCCCCCTCCATGGTTACGCGCAGCCAGCGGAGCAAACCTGGAAGTCATCGACCGCACCAGCGAACTGGATTCGCTGGAAAGCACGAGCGCCGCGCCCAGCAAAACCGCCAGCGACGCCGCCATCGCTCCCGACATCGCAAAAATCCATCGCCGCGCGTGCACCTCGCGCCCGCGTTCGGTGCGATAGGCGGCCATCAGCGTGGCTGCGCAGCCTGCCGAAGGCTCGCTCGCCCGCTCGGCCAGGGCCAGCCGCCGCAGTTCCGCGGTCACCGCGCGTTCCTCCGCCAGCCGCTCCGCGCACGACGCGCACACGGCCGCATGCTCCAGCGCGGCGGTAACGTCCGTCCCGAAGCTTCGGGACCGGCCTTTAGTCCCTTCGCCCTGCCGCGCCGCTTCCATCAGCAGAGGCTCGCACTCCCGGCAATTCATTGCTGCTCCTCTCTCCTCTCCAACTTCGCCATTTCGTACTGCCTGTCCCGAAGCTTCGGGACCGGCGCTACTCATGAGA
Source organism: uncultured Acidobacteriaceae bacterium (assembly GCA_963773835.1). GTDB lineage: Bacteria > Acidobacteriota > Terriglobia > Acidiferrales > UBA7541 > JOPF136. Next base: position 1,507,037 of record CAVZCQ010000001.1, on the reverse strand, counting down.
ATTCCGGCCTAGGCCGCGTCCCGAAGCCTCGGGACAGGCCCGTCGCAGCCGCTGCGGCCTCTGTTCGCTCCGTGGCGCGCAATCGCGTGGCCAGCATTTCCCGTCCGCGATGCAGCCTTGAGCGCAGCGTCCCCGGAGCGCAGGCCAGCGCCCGCGACGCCTCCTCGTATGTCATTTCCTGCAGGTCGCACAGCACCACGGCCTCGCGATACACCGGCGGAAGCGCCAGCACCGCTCTCCGCACGCGCGCTATCTGCTCGCGCCGCAGCAAGTCTTCGCTCGCGTCGGCTGCGGGGTCGGCGATACTCGGTGCAGTCTGTTCTTCGCCTGACGAACCCTCTCGTTCCTCGCCGAACGGGGCGAAATGGCTCTCCTTCTCCAGCGCCCGCAGCGTGTGATTCCGCGCCACGCCGTAGAGAAACGTCTTCAACGGCGCGCGTCCCGGATCATACCGTCCTGGATCTCGTACCAGCACCAGAAAGGACTCTTGGGTCACGTCCTCCGCGACTCCTTCGTTCCCGCTCATGTGCAGCGCAAACCGGTAGATCGGCCCGCTCAGTTGGCGGTAGAGCGCGCGAAATGCTTCTTCATCTCCGGCAGCGGCACGACGGAGGAGGGCTTCAGGAGTCGTATCCTGGTTCATCCTGAGTCGTTAGACGCCGGAACCGCGCCTCGATCAATATGAATTCTCTCCAGCAAGGCTCCAAGTTCCCGATTCTTCGCCCATGCGCATGTTCTCACTCTAAAGGACCTGCTGCGCCCAGGCCCGCCTCGCTCTCCGATGTCCTACGCATCTGTTGATTACACAAGAGTTGTGTGATGGTTTTCCAGCTTCCGCTCTGGGGTGCGCCGGCTAGTCGCTCGTCTACTGTTTTGGCACCGCCGGTCCCGAAGCCTCGGCACCGGCCTTCAGTCCTGCCGTTCCGGACTTGTCCTGCTGCTCACTCGCCACTCGCCGCCCGTCACTCTTTCTCGTCCTGCCACTCTCGAAACACATAGGAGCAAACCGCTACCCGCCCTATAATCAGACCATGAAGCAACTGACGCTTCCCATCGTCGTTGAAAGCGACTCTGACGGCTACTTCGTTTCCTGCCCGGCGCTCCAGGGCTGCTATTCCCAGGGAGACACTTACGAGGAAGCCGTGGAAAACATCAAGGACGCCATTCGGCTGCACATCGAGGATCGTCTTGCCGACGGGGAGGAGATTCCCGAACAAGTCTCCGTAAGCCTCTCGACTGTCGAAGTCTCCGTCTAATGCCCAAGCTTCCGCGCCTGACCGCTCGGCAGATCATCGCAGTTCTTGAAAAGGCGGGGTTTTCACTCGCGCGGCAAAGCGGCAGCCACATGATTTACAAGAACGCTGCAGGAAGGCGCGCGACCGTGCCGTTTCACACGTCCAAGATTCTGCATCCCAAGATTGTGAAGAGCATTCTGCGCGATGCTGACCTGACCGTCGAAAGACTCCAAGAGCTGCTCTGACCCGGAGTCCGAGAGGCGTCCGTGCCGGAAATTCCGATCCCGTCGGGACCAGTCACTGGCCACTGATCACTGACCACTTCCCCTAATCGCCGCTACTAGCCCCGCCGTGGTGGACACGTTGATGCCGAATCGTTCCCCGCCGCGCACAATGGGGCTGGCAATGGCGTCCAGTTCGAGCTGGCGCCCGGCGGCAAGGTCTTTCTGCATCGAGCTGCGCATCGCGGCCGGCATGCTGTCGAGGATGGTTTGCAGTTTCGCCGGGTCAACCTCTGCGCCGCTCGCTTTCGCCACGGCACAAGCCTCGGCCCGACAGGATTCGAGCTTTTGTTTCCAATCGGTGCTTCCCAATATCTCCCCCTTATTCATCCCCGATGCGGACGTCACCAGCGCAAACGGCGCCAGGAAGCACAGCTTGCTCCACAGCAGGGTCTGCTCGTTCTCGATGAACTGGCAGGCGAAGCCAAGCTCACCCAGCCGTCCGACGACTCCTCCCAGCAGTGGCTCTCCCGTGGCTGCCAGGTTGAGACGCACGACCGGGGCGCGCTGAATAAACCGTCCGGGAGCAATCTTCTCCGCCTCAATCGCGATCACTCCCGGCACGACGCGATCGCGGCCAAAACGCGCGCGGAGAACCGCTACGTGATCCACTCCGTTCAGCAGGGGAACTACGCATGTGGGTGAGGACTGCACAGCCTCCAGCGCCGTCTGCAGTTGATAGGTTTTGGTGGCGATCCACAGCACGTCCACCGGTTCCGTCAGCGCGGCTGCGGATTTGACCGGCCCCGAGAGGGGGCCCTGCGGACGTTCCAGCGTCAGGGTCTTGGGATAGCCCGCCAGGCTCTCCGGTCGAACGATGACGGTGACGTCCTCGCCCAGAGACGCCAGCGCAGTGCCGACCAAACCTCCGATGGCTCCCGCTCCTAAGATGGCGTGTTTCATGAAGAGCGCCCCGAAATGATGCTAGCAGGGATTTCTTTCTTGGTCTCGCAGACGACAGCGATTGTATCCTCGTTTCGCTTTCCCGCCGGCCGTCTGACGGCCAATTCCTTTTGCAGCAGGCGCTTCAGCCAACATGCACGGTCTCACCGGGCTCGATCGATTCGAGACGTACCAGGGCAGCAGCGATGAGTGGCACCAGATCTCTGAGGCGATTCGATTGGGCGCGGAAAACGACGATGGCAATTTTGCGCGACTTGAGATTCTGCTCGTAGGTTATGCCCTGATCCACCGTCAACAGAACGTTGAACCCGGCTGCTTCCGCGCCCGTCAGAAGTTCGCCATTGCTTAGTCCGGCCAGCCCGGCATAACGCGCCGTCTGGCAGTCGTGACCGGGCAGGAAATTCCTCAGGCGCTCATCCATGCATTCGTCAATCAGAATGCGCATCAGGGCCGCGCGAGCAATCGTTGTTTTGCTTCTTCCAATGCGGCGAGCGCCAACTCGCGCGAGACGGTGGGAAATCCAGCGAGGAATTCTTCCAATGTTTCGCCGCCTTCCAGGTAGTCGAACATCGCCTGGACCGGCACGCGCGTGCCGCGGAATACCGCGGTCCCGCCCAGGATTTCAGGGTCCCTGACGATGACTTCCTTGCTCGGGAGCACCACAGCACTCCTTTCCCCACGTGTTCCAGACAGCTCTATCTTACAGTCCGGGCAGTGGAAAGTGAATGTCTGAGGCTTACAGGAGGTGCGCGGCGAGTCTCACCTCGTCTGCCTCTTCTCGCCACTCGCCACCCGTCAATCGCCACTGTTCTGTTAGCGCTTAGCGGCCTGAGCCTTGGCCTTCACCTTCTCCACGAACTTGGCCGCGTTGATGACGAAGCGCTCGTGAGTGCCTTTGCTAATGACATCAACACCGTCGCTGGCCTCGATTTCGAAGACCAGGCGCCGGCCGTCAACTTCTACCAGCTTGACCTTGGCGCGCACTTCGAAGCCGGGCGGAGTTGCCGCGGAGTGGCTGAGGTTCACGTGCGTGCCGACGCTCTGTTCGGCGGGCCAGTCGATGTGCGGCTGGATGGCCAGAATGCAGGCCCATTCGATCAATCCGACCATAAAGCCGGTGGCAAACACTTGAGGCATCAACTGGAATTCCGGCGCCTCTGGATAGAGCCGCGGCACGGTCTTCGTCTCCGGCACGCGGTACACTAATTCATATTCGATGCCTGGCTTCAACGAGTCCTTCAATCAGACGCCTTCCGTTTTCTCCACTCCCATCGTGGCAACCTGGAAGCCGATCTTTTGGCAGTGATCGTTCTGGCCATCAGGTCGCCTCCTCAGAGGCTTCATAGCTGGAATCTCCTCTGTGGCCTCGAAGACGGCTGGGAGTGTGAAAGCATAGCAAAGCTGCGGTCTTTGCGGCCAATCTGGTCATCGTCGTCTGCCACGTACAGGTCTTCCCATCGCGCCTGCCCGCCGTTTGGTGGAAGGCCAGCCCGCGGTTTCGCGAAGCTCTGTCACCTGAGGATTCGGTACTGTCTGTTGGTCCGTGACTCAGATTGTAAAGTTTAGATGTTAGCCCCAGTTCTTGGCCCACCGGCTTGCGGCGGGAATAATTATTTCGCTTGTTGGGACGGGCTACCGCCAATTCCAAGAAGCTGCGCCACTTTGCTGGATATTTGAGCTGCGAGCCCTTCGACTGACTCGGAGGCATCTAGTACCGAGCACCAATCCTTATTCGCTCGCGCCTCCGAGAGATACCCCTGCCGGACAACTTCCTTTTGATTGGAATTTGCGGCTTCAAAGTGATCGGGACCGGTGCTCCCGTGCTTTTGTCTAAGCCTTCTGTCCGCCTGGTCGACTGAAAGGTCCAGCAGAAAGCTCCAGTCGGCGCGTCGACCTCGGGTGGCATGCTTTGTTAGTGATCGAATAAACTCTAACGAAACTCCGCCCGCATATCCCTGGTATGCGAGAGTGCCGAAGATTGACCGGTCTTTGATGACGGTGGTGGCGTCCCGTAGCGCGGGCAGGATCAGCGTTTCGTAGGTATGAGATCGATCGGCCTCAAACATCAGCGTTTCTGTGAAGGCTGAGAGTTCCCCAGTGGTGCGATTGACTAGCACCTCGCGTAGCCTCATACCTAGGGTTGTCGCACCGGGTTCCTTGACGACTATGTTTTTAATCCCTCGCTGCGTCAACCAAGTGGAGAGCAGAGCACACTGAGTGGATTTACCGGTCCCATCTATACCTTCGAATGCGAGCAAGAGGGGCTTAGACATATCTGGCTACCTCAATCTGGATCACTTGAAAGGTGTCGGTCTACTTGGCAGTCTGCCTTTGCTCCCCGCGCAGCGAGGACACCCCTGACGCGCCGAATGGCATTTCTTACCTCAGTTTTTCGCCCAGGCGCGATTTCGGCATCCGCGTGCGAACTGACGGACACTAATTCTCCAGGAAGGGTTCCAGTTTCCCTGCAGACAAACTCGATCAAGCGCCCAAGGCCAACGAAATTCCCATAGGCATGGCTCAGGAATGTGTGGTTGCGGTACAGGGCCGTCAAATGAATTAATCTCCTACGGTGGTCGTACTTAAATGAAAGATGCGAAAGACAGGGAAAACTCATATAACCGGCGTCCAGACCCGGCGAATAGATAGAGATTTCATAGGAAGAACTCTTAGGAGCACGATTGCCAATCTCTTTCTTTAGTCTCGACAGGATGCTCTGCAGCTGTGGGACCGATGTCCCGGGCTCGCCGCTCCGCCAGCGAATAAGGCGCTCGACATACGAGTCGTGACGATTTTTACATGCAGACTTAATGGCGCGAACTGCAAAACGTTCGATGTCGGAAAATACCTGGGCCGTTTCCCGACCCGGGCGCGCAAAGAAGGACGGCCAGATCGCGTTTGCATTTTCCATAGTGCTCTTCATGCCGAGACGTCGCGCCAAAGCGTCTATGACATGAGACGCCGCTGGGAACTCATTGCACGGTTTCTCAATGGCGAGGATGAGGTTAAAATCCTTAGCCCCGTCGCAGTCTAGCAGATGTTCCATGGCGTCCGCCCAGGCGTCGGGGCAGGTAGCTGATCGAATGAATTGACTCAAGTTGAGATTCTCTCCTCCTAAGAATTAATTCCCCACAGTTCGCGGCCGTACATCTTGAAGTAATCCTCCGTGATGCTCCCGAAACCTTTGTCTCCCCACTTCAGCCCCCACGAATTCTTGAAGCTGATGACGGAAGGCTCGCTGGAAAAGTCTTCAAGTTCGACTATCAAGATCGCATGCCGGCCAATGGGCCTATCGCCGGGCTGCGGGAATTCTAACCGACCGGCGGGCGCGAGGTAGGCATTCGAGTGCAGATCCAGAATGGCAACGACAGGCAAGCCCGCCTTAAGGGACCTGCGGACGTTGGCCAATGTTCGAGGGAGTTGTATAAGCCCTGAAAGGAGCCGCGTCTTCCCATCGGCGAGAGCGTCGGGAGTAGGGGGTGAGAGTTTGGTTCGCGGGCTGTGCGGCCGGGATTGATATGGACAAAGCGCCTCCAGGGATTGGCCTCGTTTCGCCAAGGATTTGGAGGCCGCTGAGACGGTGGTCCCCGTGGACGTCGCGCTCAAACCGTCGCTCTGCTTGCAGTGGTAGTGCAGGAATTCCTCTGACAGGTCGATGTCTGCCCCTCCGCCAAGCCCGGCCAGCAAGTGGCGTAACTGCTCGTGAAGCGCAGTAACCGCGAAGGCGACGCAAGTGGGGCGATCATGCTGGTCCCGCACAGGGCCTTGTGAATCTTTCACGCTAATGTGCATGCTTCAGACCGATGTCAGCGTCGGCAAGACTAGGGGGCCGCTCTTCCTGATCTCTTGCGGAAAAAGATCTACACTAAAATGACCAGAAGGTTTGCTGGCGCTATCCCACGGTTGCCGCCGCTCCAAATCAATTCTCACGGCTTGAGCGGCGGGAGGGACCTCAAGGACAAGCTCTCGAACTCGCGTGCCACCCACCTCATCAGCTGATTCGCCCATTAATTCGTCCCGTAGAACACGCAGGCTGTCCGACTTATCATTCCAGGTCCACGAGTAGCCTGACGTCGGGGTTTCGTTTAGACGAAGGACAATGGTGTCCTCAGCACCCGCGTAGACTGGCTGTCCGTTCCAGTGGTCGTCGAGCATCCATACGTCGTGGCGACCGGCTTCGAACGGTGTGAGGGCATTTTTGATCGATTTCGGCTGGATCCTTCTGAGTTCCGTGGCCGCGGCGAAAGTCAGTCTCTTGAGGGTTTGGAGTTGATTGACCGTAGCTTGATAGCTGCTGCCCATCTTTAGCGAGAGCAAATAAACGGTCTCGGGGGTCAGTTCCGAGACTCTTAATTCGCGCAGGCTTGTTTCCACTAAAGCCTGGGGCATGAGGAAGAAGGCGGCGAAGGTCTCGGCAATGTTTTCCTCCGCGGTCCAGTTCCTGCGCTCTTCGAAGCTGATCCCAACATCCTTGTCCAAGCTAATAACACTGTGCCTTAAGAATATGTGCCCCAACTCATGCGCGGCGGTGTACCTCTGCCGACTAAGAGGCATGTTGGAATTTATCAGGACTGCCGGCACGTGGTCATCACCTGGCAGATATGCTCCGCAGACTTTCTTGAGAGGGCGGAAGAACACCTCACTTCCCGCTCCCCTGAGAACACCGAAGACGTCCACTCGCTTCTGACGGTCGACGCCGAAAAAGCGATGGGCCTTCAGGGCAGCGCCGCTGGCTGCGGTAATCAGCTGCGCCGGAGTCATTTTTCAGCACCTTTAGAAGCGCTCTTGCTCCGTGGTGTAGAACTTTTATGTCGCAAATATTCCGCAAAGCGAAGGATTTCCTCCCTATCCTCCACCGGCAAGCCCTTCGTCAGATTTCGGAGTTTCAACTCCGCCTTCTCTCCTTCAAGGAGTTCTAGACCGCTAGCTGAAGCAGCAGAGGATCCACGCTCAGGCAAGAAGTAGCTCAAGGGGCGTCCATAGAGAGTCGCTAGTCTCTTCAGCTCAAGACTCTCAACCCTGCGCCTACCGGCTTCTGCCTCAGAAATTGCTGGGCGGGGGATTCCAGTCTGTTGGGATACATACTCTTGTGATAGTCCCAGATACTCACGCGCCTCTTTGAGTTTCTGTGCGAGGTAATCGCGTTCCGGGTCGCTGTTGGATATCCGTGCAAGGCCCCTCTTTGGTGGCATATTTACATCCTTCCCATGGTGAGTTGAATCAGCTCTGGGCGCCTCTGAAACAGTATCGCGGGACATTCTTGAAACTCTTGAGACGTCCGAGCAAAGCCCGGTCCGCGACAACGCAGAAAAATCTCTTCAAGGGATTCTGAGCGTACGTTCCCAACTCGAAATTGAGGCATGTCTTTCAAACCGATGCAGGGTAGGACATCGCCATCAGCTTGAACGACCAGCTGAGCTTCCCCGGCGCTGCAGGACGCCACGGAGGTCTTGTTGTTCTCACTGAGACGAAAAGCGAGTGGTTTCGAGGACGCAATTAAGACCTCAGGAAATCGATCGCTTAAAGATTCCATGATCGAGTCGCTGCGCCCTTCCAACTCGGCTGAGAGTTCCAATAGTGCATGATTAGCTCTGGCTCGGCCGTTCAGCATCAGGCGGAGAATGCGAACCCTCTTAATCCCGATGTCCGCTGCGAGGGCAACTACCGATTCGAGCTCTAGGAAATTCGGTTTCATCCATACGAAGTTCCAGTTTAGGTCAAAACCGACCCGCACCGCCTCGCGGGAGTTGGAGATCAGTCGCTCGAGCGAGCCTGGTCTGAGTGTGATCGCGTCATGGATTTCGGGAGCCGCGGAATAGATGCTTGCCTCAGCGGAAAGTCGAATCGGGGCGAGACGCCGTAGGGATTCAAGCCACTCCAAATTAGATTCGACCGCCGATGTGTAAAGCAATCCTTGGCTCACTCCTTGAAGATTAGCCTCCTTAACCAACTCAAGGGTATCTGGCCATCTAAAGAGGGGATCTCCTCCCAAGAGGCGGAGCTCGACCAGTCCGAGTTCGCAGGCTTCGCGCAAAACACGAAGCCGCTCCGCTTGGGTTAGCTCATTCGCAATCGGCAGTCCACCCACCGTGCTGCAATGGATGCAACGGTGATGGCAGGCGTTTGTGATCTCCAGAATCAGTTCTGTTAATTGAGGCCCGTGTTTCATTTCTTGCTCTGGCTTTTGTCCAATTCCTTTATCACTCTCTTTAGGCCGCTCAGAGTACTGAAGTTCTCGTGCGTCAGCAGCCGCTGGGGAATCAGGTTGTCTGGGGTATACGCACCGTACGTCGCGCAGACGACGCTCACTGCGCCAAGCGAATCCACAACTTCAGTGTTGGGGTTGGCAACCGCGAATTCCAGCAATTCTTCGACGTCGAGGGAGGGAGTGCTCTCACGTTGGAGCTCGAGGGTCTCGCGAAGTATCGCCACGGGGTCGTGGTTCGAGATGCCCCCCGTTTCGATGGTGGCAACCTCGCTCTCGATTTGTTCTACCTTCATAGCTGTCATGCTAAAGCACCGTTGTAAGAAAGTCAAGCAAATATCGCATGGCTTCTGTAAGAATATCTTACATATAGGAATTTGCGTGTTTTCATATGCTTAGCGTGGCCTAGCTGCATGCGGTCCAGGAACTAAACGGGCCGATGGGTGATTCGCGGAGTAACGACGAAAGGTCTAAGGACCGCGGTGTTGGGAACGTAAAGGGGGTGCCTGGGGCTCCCCTGCTTTGTCAGCCCCAACGCGAAGGGGCGCATATTCATGTAGCGGGCGAGAAGTTCAATCACTCCAGCCTCCCGTCGTGACTGCAGGGAAGTCCCGCATCGTCCCCAAGCAACTATGACTGTCCTCCCGCTTCGGGCCGCAGCTTTCAGCCACCGATCATTGTCGGGCCCGATTGGGTCGTGGGCCCGCCGCATCCGGATCGGGTTCCGTGAGCGGAACGCAAATAGGTTATAGACTTCGATCCCGCCGAAACCCCAGCGCTTAGCAAACGAGATGCACCGACGGATGGTAGCGTCGTCTTCCACCTGGTTCGCTGTACTCGGGTTTAGCATTATCCAAATAACTGGGACGTGGCCAGGGGCCCAGTATCTCTCAAGCTTGTATCGGTATTTTCCGTCCGGGCTGATGACAGCGTCCGATCCTCTGCTTCCGTTGTGCGTTTTCATTTATCTTTGACTCAAAGCGTATATTCCGATACTCGAGCTTCCCATTCAAGGGCTTCTCGGATGTATCTAGCGGGGAAGGGACTGACACACTGCGACTCAGGTGGCAGCCGATCCTAGTCTGCGCTGTACGCAGCAAACAACCAGTGGCCCGCCACACCGACGGCGGGCAGGCTAGTGGCGAGCCGGAGCGGAGAAGCAAAAGCAGGTCCCACGGCAAGGAGCCCCGGAATGACAGCGCGGGGCAGGCGGATGGACGCAGTGGCCCTCCCACGCGATGCTCCGGCTTCGGCGGGCAAGCCTCGAGTGAGTTCCCGTCTGGGAACTGCGTGACGGGAACGGGAACCGAGGTACAGGGGCAGGAGACATCCTGGTCGGATGCTGAGGGCAGACGCCGGAATTTGCTGGGTGGGTATCGGCCTACTGCCAGTCGGCGGATTTCTTCTCTTTTCGCATTTTTTCGACGAGTTGGCGTGTTGCCTGGGTGGCTTTCAACTGGTCCAGCAGCAGGTCGGTGACATCTACTCTCTCGACGGCGCCATCGGTGTAAGCCAGACCGGTTACGATCACGACCACGTGCGCTTTGGCTGCGACTTCGGGGAAGGCCGGCCGCAGCGTCTCCAGGATATTTGCGATCGAGGCCTCACCGGCTAGTTGCTTTACCGCCAGCTCCTGGGCGGAACCGCCCCATTCGCACAACCGCATTGGCCAGTGGTCAGTGGCGAGCGGGACGACGAAGAGAGCAAGCAGATCCCTCGTCGCGGACTGCTCGGGATGACAGCGGGGGAGGGGGGACTGAAGGCCGGAACGGGCCCAGGGTCACAACGACATTGACCGTGGCCCCGACACGGAAGTCGGGACGCAAACGGCGCGCTACCACGTGCCTCTAACCGGCCGACGGAGGGCGCTCGGATTTGTAGCCGGGGAGCGTGTAGACCTCGGAGGCTTCGCGATTCCACACGGCGATGATTACGTGGCCGTGCGGGCTATGGTCCACCGTGCCGGAACCGAGTGTGGCGAGTTCCGAAGCGCCGCCTCGGCCGTTCATGATGAAGCCGCGGTCGGCGAGACGCAGCATATAGCCGCCGCGGATCGAGATGGTCTGAACAGGTCCGGTGGTGCGCAAATAGACGGTCGAGCCCAGGTCGCGCTGGATCGGCCGCAGCGAGGTAAGCCAGGAAATGCCACCAATCATCGCGGAGGAGACCACACCCACTCCTCCAAGAATCACCATCATCTGCCGCCCCTCCTTGCGGTCCTGGTCGAAGAGGCCGAGCACGATGCCTATGCCGAGCATGAAGACAAACGCGCCGGCGGTCAGCCACAGGACGAGCCGGCGGGAACGCGCTCCGTAACGGGAAATCGCGTCGGTCACCTGCGGCGTCACGGGGAGTTCGACGGTCGGCCCCGCGCCGGATTGCGCGGCGGCAGCCCCGCCGGACGTTGCCGAAGGCTGCTGCTGAAGGATTCCCGTGGCAGCGTTGCGGATTGTGAGGCCGATGACGATGAGCACGACGGGAATGAAAAATGCGCCCGAGTTCAGTTCGCCGCTAAAGGCAATGATAACGAACAGGGCAGCAAAGATGATCCCCATAACCAGCATGATGGTTCCGAGAATGCGCACGAAATGATCTCCCGAAGAATAAAAGTCCAACGGCGCGGGATGGTAGCACGGGATTGAGGGAGAACAGCGAAACGTGCCCCGCCCCGCTCCGGCGGGCAGGCCTCCTACGCGACGCTTCGGCTTCGGCGGGCAGGCTGCGGCAGGCAGGCCCGAGAATCGGGGGACGGGGAGGGGATGCCGGAACGGGCCTCGGGTCAGTTCCCGAAAGGACGGGAACGGGACCCGAGCTACAGGGCCGGCGCTACCGCACAGGTCTGAAGATGCGGGCGGCCATGGTGGTGACCAGACGCCGCGGGGCCAGTCGCTGGGATTGCTGCATCAACCGATTGCGCGTGCCGGAGATGACCACCGGTTTGCCTTTCGCGAGCGCGTCGAGTCCTACGCGCGCCACCTGCTCCGGACCTTCCGGCGAACGGAAGGCGTAATCGGGCTGCTCGGCCACCTGCTGGAATTCGGTGGAGGTGGCGCCGGGGCAGAGCGCGGTCACGCTGACGCCCGACGCGCGCACCTCTTCCGCCAGCGCTTCCGCAAAGAACAAATCGAAGGATTTCGTGGCGGCGTAGGCGGCGATATAGGGAACAGCCTGGAAGGCCGCAGTGGACGCCAGGATGAGGATGTAGCCGCGGCGGCGTTCGAGCATGGCAGGCAGGTAGAGATGCGTCAGGTGCACCACGGCGGCGATATTCACCTGCACCATTTCGAGCTGGCGGCGCAGCGGGACTTCCTGGAACGCGCCGTAGGCGCCGAAGCCGGCGTTATTGACGAGCACGTCCACGGCGATTCCCTTCCCTCGCGTGAAGGCGAAGAGTTCTTCCGGAGCGCCGGGCTGGGCCAGGTCAGCCTCGCATACCTCCACGTTGATCGAGTGCGCGGCATGGAGGCGCGCGGCGAGTTCGTCGAGGCGGTCTTTGCGCCGCGCGGTGAGGACCAGATGAGCGCCGCCGGCGGCGAGTTCGCGGGCGAGTGCGGCGCCAATGCCGGCGCTCGCTCCGGTGACTACGGCCCATTTGCCTTGCCAGGGACTCATCGATGCCTCCTCCGTCAAGAAACCGTACGTTTGCCTTCTAAATCCCGATATCGCGATATCCATCTGAGCACACACCGGGGAGGCCTTGCAAAGGCAGGCACGGCGCCCGTGCTAGCATTCGAGTTCCGCGGCCGATCCCGCCCGGCTGCGTCACTTCCCGGAGGAGCGAATGAACGCGCGCACGGGACGACTCATCCTGCAAGGAATGATCCTGCTGGCAGCGCTGACCTGGCTGGCGGCGCTGGCTCTCGCGTCGCCTCGGGCGCTTTCAACTTTAGACGGGGCGCAGGAGGGCCCGCAGCAGCGTCCCGGGCAGGGCGCCCAGGGACAGCAGGCGCAGCGCGCGCCGCAGCCCAGTCCGTTTGCCGGGCCGGAGGACGCACGGCTGGCCATCTGGACCGGAAACTGGGAAGAGACGGTGCGTTTTGCGGGCGATCCGGAAGACAAACCGAGCGGCACGGGGCGCTGGCGGGCGATGCCGTTCTACGGGCTGTACGTGGTGATCAATTACGAGCTGAAAGGGCCGGAAGGGCCCTACCACGCGCACGGCGTGATGGCCTTCAACCACGAAACGAAGATGTATCACCTGTGGTGGTTCGACGATGGAGCGAACATCAACGAATACACGGGAACGTGGAAGGACGATACGACGATGGTGTTCGAGCTGAAACGGACGAGCGGCGGAAAAGTGTTTCGCGAGCGGATTACCTACACGAAGCCGTCGGACGACGAGATTCACACGAAAATCGAGCAGGCCTTCGGGACCGAGCCGTTCAAAATGTATCTCGAGGGATCGGCGCACCGGATAGCGCTGCCCGAAGGACAGGGCGGCGGCAACCAGCCGCGACCGCAGGAGCGCCGGCGTCCGCCATTCGGCGGGCAGAACCCGTAAGGCCAAGGCGGGGAAAAAGCAGGTTCCTCGTCCCGATCCCGAAGCTTCGGGATTCGGGACTCGGAATGACAATCAGAGCGAAGTTGAGGCCGTGGTCTCTACGCGGAGGGATCGTTGCCGGGGCGCAATGCGCCAGCGACGCGGCCGGCGCCGCTCTTTAGACGGTCCAGCAGGCGGCGAGCCCACAGAAATTCCGCAGCAAGCACGGCCAGCCCGGAGAAAATCACCAGCCAGCCCGGCCCGGGGGTGACCAGCATCACCACACCGAAGGCCAGCAGTGTGAATCCGATTACCGTTTTGATCGCTCGTTTGACCTGTCGCACGGCTCCACGCCCGGATCCGGCGGCCCCGGCTGGGTGACGGTTGCCGCCTGAGGAGATTCTGATTTCATGATGCGCTTCATGACAGATTTAGATGGCGGGGTTTTCGAGACCGTTGCTCAAAGGAGAAATTCCCATGAAGAATTTCCTGCGGGGCAGGCGCCGGATGACCGCAAAAGCCAGCCGCGCGGTTTACTCCTCCGGCGGATGGTCGGTGATGGTGAAGCTCACGCCATTGCGGGAATTTGCCTGGACCGTGGCCTCGAGATCGAGCTGCTCGAGCGGCACATGGCTGAGGCCGCCGGTGACGGGCCGGTAGTAGAGTTCGCCGTTGGAAACCCAGTAGGCGGTGACTTCGTAGGCGGATCCATTTTTCAGGATAATTTGCGTCGGCGGGACGCGAGGCGCGGAAGGATTGGCCTGGGCGTTTTCTGGGCCGTTCACGATGGGTCCGACGAAAACGTTCGAGGAGTTGCTTTCCTCGTCGGGTGATTCGGGCGCACCGCCCGCCGGTGGAGGCGACGTCCAATCCCAGCCGTAGCCCGGTCCGTAGGCGTAGCCGTACCCCAAGCCATACCCGCAGTTATAGAATCCGATGCCGGACAGACAATTATTGGCGCCATAGAAGAAATAGGGATTCACGCCGCAGACCGAAGTGAAACCATTGAAGAAACACGATCCGCCGAATCCGTAGCCATAACCAAATCCATAAAACGGGAAGATCGCGCTGGTGGCATACGGCCGCCCCGGCCGGACGGGACGCGGTCGCAGCGGGAGAATCGCAGGGATGGCGGTGGAACGCACTGGGCGAACGGGCCGTAGGGCCGCGCGCGCCACGGTCACCGGGCGGGAGATTCCTGCGGAAGGCAGGAAAGTCCAGCCATGGCTGGCCAGATGGGTCAGAGCCGGATTCTCAGCGCCAATGTGCCCGGGATTAGCGTCGCTCGTGGCCACGAAATTCGAAAGGTTGTTGACGTTGGAGCCGTTTGAGCTAGCTCCCGAAGATGTGGACGAGGAGGACGCGACTCGCCCGTGATATCCGGCTGAAGGTCCCGAACCACGCGGGCCGGAATAGGAATAGCTGCCGTGGCCGGAGGACGCCGCGGAACCGCTGGAATGCCCTCCGCCGCCGTGGCTCCCGCCACCGTGGCTCCCGCCACCGCCGTGACTGCCCCCACCGCCCCCGTGGCCACCGCCTCCGCCCGGGCCGGCAGAGACACTCATGGGCAGAGCTATCCACGATAGTGCACCGAGGAGGAGAGCACATCGGCGGAGAGGGAGGCGCGCGTTCATATGGCCTGCTCCTGCTTCCAGGTACCCTCAGTATAGTCCCGCAATGGCTGCGCCGCAATCATCGGTGCCGGGCCGGGCGGGCTGGTAGTGGAAGCCCTGGTCGATACTCCTATCTGGTTGGATGCGTGGGGCACAAAAGAGGCTATCCCGCCGGGCCGGCGCGCCGCCCCCGGGCAAACCGCCGGCAGGGGAGTGAGGTAAAGTATCAGGGGCCGGAGCGGGGGCACAGCGCCGGCCAAACGAGCGAATGCCATGAACTATGTGAAGCTGGGCAGCACCGGACTGGACGTCTCGCGAATCTGCCTGGGGTGCATGACCTATGGGGCGCCGAACCGCGGCACGCACGCCTGGACGCTGGATGAAGAGAAGAGCCGGCCATTTATCCGGCGCGCGGTGGAGATGGGAATCAATTTCTTCGACACGTCGAACAGCTATTCGGACGGCTCGAGCGAGGAAATCCTGGGCCGCGCGCTGCGCGAGTCCGCGCGGCGCGACGAGGTGGTGATCGCCACAAAGGTTTACTTCGCGGAGAGCACCCGGCCGAATGCCCGCGGGCTTTCGCGGAAGGCCATTTTCACGGCCATCGACGCGAGCCTGCGGCGGCTGGGAACGGATCACGTGGACCTCTACCAGATCCACCGCTGGGATTACAAAACGCCGATCGAAGAGACGCTCGAAGCTTTGCATGACGTGGTGAAGGCGGGGAAGGCGCGGTATCTGGGCGCGTCGTCGATGTTCGCCTGGCAATTCTCGAAGGCTCTCCATGTGGCGCGGGAGCACGGGTGGACGCCATTCGTCTCCATGCAGGACCACTACAACCTGCTCCAACGCGAGGAAGAGCGCGAGATGCTGCCGCTGTGCGCCGCCGAGGGTATCGGCGTTCTGCCGTGGAGCCCGCTGGCGCGCGGGCGGCTGGCGCGTGCGTGGGGCGAGAAAACGGACCGGATGGAAAAGGACGAAGTGAGCCGGAAGCTGTATGACGCGACAGAGGAGGCGGATCGAAAGGTGGTGGAACGGGTGGGCGAAGTGGCGGCGAAGCGGGGCGTGCCGAGGGCCCAGGTGGCGCTGGCCTGGCTGCTCTCGAAGCCTCCCATCACTGCTGCCATCGTAGGCGCGTCCAAGACGAACCATCTGGAAGATGCGATCGACGCGCTGGCGCTGAAGCTGAGGCCGGAAGAGATCGCTGCGCTGGAGGAGCCGTATGTCCCTCATCCGATAGCGGGTTTTTCCTGACGCGCTTCCCAAGATGCCATACCACAATCTCCGGCGTGCAGAATCCGAGACGAAGATCGTCGGGCACGGCCGCACGTTCGATACAGATTCGCGCTTCTTCAGGCTGCCCCTCGAAAGGAGCGGTGTTGTGGAATCGCCCGCTTTTAGGTTGAAGTGTCTGCCGCAATGCGGGTGGAGACGCATTCCCGTGCTGGCGCTTGCCATTCTGTTGTCCGCAATTTCCTCATTTGCATCCGGCCCTGCAAATGGGCATGCGGAACGGATGAATCTTCAGGCCAACTGGGAAATACAGTCGTCCTGCGAAGTGAAAGCCACGGGCGCGGAGCTTTCCAAGGTGGGATACCGCACGGACGGCTGGCATCGCGCAGAGGTGCCGGCGACAATTGTAGCCGCGTTGGTTGCCGATAAGACGTATCCGGATCCCTACTTTGGGACCAATCTGCGCACCCTGCCCGGAATGAACTATCCCGCCGGCGCGATTTTCGCCAACCTTGCCATGCCAGCGGATAGCCCGTTTCGATGCTCCTGGTGGTATCGGACCGAGTTCCAACTGCCGGCCAATTACCATGGGAAGACGATCTGGCTCCATTTCGATGGCATCAACTATCGGGCCAATATCTGGCTCAACGGACGGCGAGTGGCCGATGTAAAAGATGTTGCTGGAACGTTCCGCAGGTTCGAATTCAACGTGAGCGCGCTCGCAGCGGCGGGCGAATCGAGTGCGCTGGCGGTCGAGGTTTTCCCGCCGTCGCCAACCGACCTCGCGATTACCTGGGTAGATTGGAATCCCACGCCACCCGACAAGGATGCAGGGCTGTGGAAAGACGTCTACATCACTGCCAGTGGAGACATCTCGCTGAGGTTTCCCTTCGTGAGCTCGAGGCTCGCTCCCGGACTCGAGGCCGCCGAACTGACTGTGAGTGCGGTGCTCAGAAATAATACGGCACACGAAGTGAGGGGCACATTCCAGGCTGAAATCGAAGGCATACGCGTCGCGCAGCAGGTGGAGTTGGAACCATCGGAAACGAAAACGGTCCGGTTCACCACGAAAGAATATCCCCAACTCAAGCTGTCGCATCCTCGGCTCTGGTGGCCCTACCAGATGGGCAAGCCTGAGATGTACGCAGCCCGGCTCGCGGCGGAAATCTCCGGACGAGTCTCCGACTCTGCCACCGTCCGGTTCGGCGTGCGACAAGTCTCCTCGGAGATGACCCCGGAAGGCCATCGCCTGTTCAGAATCAATGGGAGAAAAATATTGATTCGCGGGGGCGGGTGGGCTTCCGACATGCTGTTGCGGTGGTCGCCCGTGAGGACAGAGGCGGAGCTGAACTATGTGAGGGACCTGGGGCTGAACACAATCCGGCTGGAGGGAAAGCTCGAGCGAGACGAGTTCTACGACATGGCGGACCGCAAGGGCATCCTGATTATGGCCGGCTGGTGCTGTTGCGACATGTGGGAGCACTGGCCGAAGTGGAAGGAGGATCAATATGCGGTTGCCAGGGCCTCGCTCGAGGATCAGGTGCGAGGGCTGCGCAACCATCCCAGCGTTCTCGTGTGGCTTTACGGGAGCGACAGCCCGCCTCCCGGAAAAGTCGAGGAGATGTATTTGAAAGTTCTCAAGGACCAGGAGTGGCCGAATCCCTCCCTTTCCTCGGCCTCGCAGAACCGGGCTTCGGTCACAGGGCCGAGCGGAGTAAAAATGCTGGGTCCCTACGACTACGTCCCCCCGAACTACTGGTTGACGGACGATGCGGCCGGGGGAGCATTCGGCTTCAACACGGAGACGGGGCCGGGACCTGCAATCCCTCCGGTGGAAAGCCTGAAGCGGTTCCTGCCACCGGATCATCTCTGGCCAATCGATGAGGTCTGGAACTATCACGCAGGCGGACTTCGCTTCGCCAACCTCAGCGTGTTCACCCGTGCGCTCGAGGAACGATACGGAAAGGCTGAAAACCTGGATGATTTTCTGAGGAAATCGCAGGCGATGGCGTATGAAGGCGAACGCGCGATGTTTGAGGCGTACGCGCGCAACAAGTATCAATCGACGGGCGTGATTCAATGGATGTTGAACAATGCCTGGCCCTCCCTGATCTGGCATTTATACGACTACTACCTGACACCGGCGGGCGGATACTTCGGCACGAAGAAAGCCTGCGAGATGACACACGCGCAATATTCGTATGATGACCGTTCCATTGTGGTGGTCAACAACCGCGACTCCGCGCTCCCGAACATGACGGTGACGGCGAAGATTTATAACCTGGATGCGCAGGAAAAGTTCTCGCGTGCAGCAACCCTGGACGTGCCCGCCGACAGCGCAGTGCGCGTCTTTGTCCTTCCCGAGGTGGAGGGCCTGAGCGCGGTCTACTTCGTCAGGCTCTCTCTTACCGACGGCTCCGATAAACCGGCCAGCGAGAATTTCTACTGGCTTTCCACCCGGCCGGACGTACTCACCTGGTCGAAGCGCGTGGGCACAGCCTACACGCCGGAATCGGCATATGCGGACTACAGGGAACTGGCCAGACTGTCCCGCGTGAAGCTTTCGGTAGCGCAGAAAACGGAAACGGATGGGACGCAAGAAACCATCCGCGTCAGGATGCGCAATTCGAACCAGGCTGTGGCATTTATGGTGCGTCTCAGACTTACGAAGGAGGAAAGCGGCGAGGACGTCGCACCCATCCTCTGGGAAGACAACTATATCTCCCTGCTGCCCGGAGAAGTGCGTGAGATCGCGGGACGCTACGATGCCGCTGCCCTGGACGGAAACAAGCCGCTGTTAAGAGTGGAGGGGTGGAACGTAATCCCAGAGAGTGTCGCGGCCCCAGCGAAACAAACGAGCGGTCCAGCGATACCGGAGAAATAAGCTTCGTAAATCACGCGAAGAGCAAGAACCGGCGTGAGCAGCCCAAGCGCGCGGGGAAGAGTGAGCAGACGTGAGGGGTCACGGCGCGGAGGTTTTTGACGCCGTCTGAATCAGCTTTTCATCCTCCGTCCTCGCCTGGGCCGGGGCGCGAGTTTCGTAACCGACATCCCAGATCCGGGCGGTGTGGTCCTGTCCTCCGGTCAGCAACCATTTGCCGTCTTTCGAGAACTCGACGACCGCCACTTCACCTCCGTGGCCTGAAAGCCTGGAGAGCAAAGCGCCCGTTGCCGGGTCCCAAATTCTGACGTAATTGTCGTGGTCCAAGGTAGCGAGGAGGGCGCCGTCCGGGCTGAAAACGGCGGAACGAACGAAGTCCTGGCCCCGGTCGGTCAGCGCCGGAGGCTGCCAGCGGTAATTTACCCAGATCCGGGCACTCTGGTCCTTACTCGTGGTGACGATGCGGCCATCAACGAGGTTGGGGCTGAAGGCGGCGAACTTCACGAAGCCGGTGTGTCCGCTCAAAATCGCAAGAATTTTCCCGGTGACCACATCCCAGATTCTCGCGGTCTTATCGGCACTTGCCGTAACGGCGCGAAGGCCGTCCTTGGAAAAGCGCGCCGAGTAGACGGTGGCTGAGTGGCCGCGAAGAATGGTTTCCAACGGAGGCCCTTGCTTGTCGAGTGTCCACAGCCGCACGGTGAAATCAGAATCAGGGGGTTCGGACCACCAGGGCTCCGTGACGACTCCGTGAAGCCCCGCGTCCCAGAATTTGTCGCTGCTTCTGGGCGAGAGACTCAGCAGATGAGAACCGTCGGAGCTCAAGACAGGGTCGTCGCCGTCGATGGGGGGGCGGATCTCACGGCCATTGAGATCAAGAAACTTGATCCTATGGCGGGCCGATCTGGAGTTGGGAGCCTGGTCTTCGCCCCAGGCTACGACCTGGCTTTGATTCGGAACAAATTGCACGCTGAAGACCCAGCCCTTGAAGGCTTCGAAAGAAGAAATGGGCGCGGCTTTCGCGGCATCCCAGATGCCGATCTGTCCGTCGCTTGTTCCTATGACCACGCGCGTACCCGGCCCGTCGAAGGAGGCATCCGTGGCCGAGACGGGAAAGACAGCGATGCGTCTTGCGGCTCTGAAGTCCCAGAGCTGAGCCTGGCGCCCAGCGAGAATCAGGACTGAGCGCGCATCGGGACTGAAATGAGCGGCGGTAACATAACCATCTCCTCCAGGAAGAGTTCGAATGAGGCTCCCGCTTAGAACCTCGGCATCATAGGTCACGTCGCGGCCTTCCGTATTGGGCGAGGCCCTTCCATCGAGCGCGACCACGAGGCGGACGGCGCGTGGATCCGACACATTCCAGACGTAAGCAAGGTGGTCGTCGCCCGCGCTGACCAGTCTTTGGCCGTCGGGACTGAAGCTGACTCCATAGACCGAGCCATGATGGCGCTCCATGCTGGAGAGGAGCATCCCGTAGCGGGCATCCCAAAGCTTGACGCCCCCGGCGTCGTCAACAGTGGCGATGACCTGCCCGTCGGGGCGAAAAGCGGCGGACCAAACCCACTGGCGCTTGGCGCTGACCGGAAGGGCAAAGAGGAATTTGCCGGTTTCGCCGTCCCAGACGCGCGCCGTGCCATCCTTGCTGGTGGTGACGAGTTCCTTCCCGCTGGGGCTGAACAAAACGCGACGGCCGGCATCGAGATGGCCGGACAGGACGGCGATGAGGTCGCGGCGGCGTGTCAAAACCGGGTCAGAGCGATTGAACCTCCAGAGCCAGCCCTCGCCGTCGCGCGCCAGCGTGACGATCCGTTTGTCGTCCGGGCTGAAGTCGGCGTAGCGCAACCGGCTTCCATGCAGCGCCGGTTCCGTCTGCGCGATCAGGCGGCCATCCGCAGCATTCCAGACGGCGGCAGTGCCGTCGTCGCCGGCGGTCAAAACGAGACGGCCATCCGCGCTGAAAAGTGCGGAAAGCACCCCGCGCCTGTGCAGTTGCAGTGTGGCGATCGAATCGCCTGCGACAGACCATATCCTCGCCGTGCTGTCCTGGCTGGCGGTGACGATGCGCTGTCCTGAAGGGTCGAATATGGCCGAATAAACCTTGTCCTTGTGGCCCTGGAGAACATGCAGGACCTTCCCGGTTTGCGAGTTCCACAAGACAGCGGTGTTGTCATCGCTGGCCGTGACAATCATTTTGTCATCGGGACTGAAGTAGGCGGAATTCACTTCTCCGGAATGCTTCGCCAGGTTCAAGAGTAATTTTCCGGTGTCCGCGTCCCATACGTTGGCGGTCTTGTCGATGCTGGCTGTGAACACGCGCTTGCCGTCGTGACTAAAGCCGGCCATGTAGATGCCATCGGAGTGCTGGTCGAGAATTCCCTGTGGAATGGAAAGGCTGGCCTGATGGAGCAGAAAACGGAGGGCGGGGCTGGAGCCGCCGAGCGAGTAGGCATTGAGAAGAGACTCCAGGGCTCCGCCCGGATTGCCTTGAAGCAGATCCTCGCGGCCTTTATCTATGTCATGAGCGATGAGCTCCTGGCGGGCGACCCGGGCTCCCCACTGTGCGATTCCGGCGACGATGGCAAGCACTACCGCGGCCGCGGCTGCGATCTCCAGGCGGAGCCACAGGTTCCGGCGTTTCTCCCGCTGTTTGAGTTCGTCATACGAGACGCCGATGAGACCCGCGATGAGCTTGAGTTTGGCATTCGCTTTGCCGTCGCCGGAAGGACGGGCATCCGCGGCGATCGGCTCAACGCGCTCGCTGGTGAGGGTCCGATCGGGAGAGACGCGAAAGCGCAGCGCGGGGGGGAAGCATTCCTTGTCCGCTGCGGCGGCGGAATCCGACGCATTCGGCTCGCCGTCAACGATGAGGCAAAGGATGCGATTTTCGCGTCCCAGCGCCTTAAAAGACTTGATCTCCTCATTCACCCAGCGTGATTTCGCGGAATCGGGTGAGCAGATAACGATCAGGTACTGCGACTGTTCGAGAGCAGAGGAAATGTTGGACTTGAGATCGGAGGAAGTCGGCAATTCCTCGCGGTCGCGGAAGATCGGAAAGAGGCGCCTGGAGACTTTGCCGTCCCGGGAGGCCCGGCCAACGAGCCGGCGCGGCACGCGGTAGGTCTCGAGCGCCTTGTGTACCCAATCACCCCACGTTTTGTCTTTGTGGCTGTAGCTGATGAAAGCCCAGTATTTGACATCGGGCATAAGAGAGATGGCCCTGCCAGCAGAAGGTCATTCTAGTACCGGCGCGCGCGCAGTCCAACAGGTTTGACCTATGCGGTTGAGGACACTGCAATGGTAAGACGAAGAATGGCGGAGAGGGTGGGATTCGAACCCACGGTTGAGTTTCCCCAACACACGCTTTCCAAGCGTGCTCCTTAAACCACTCGGACACCTCTCCGCGCCATGGGGCAACGGTTCAGTTTAACCCACGGGTCGGTGGGCATCCAACAGGCGACGGGCAGCGGAGTAACGGCGTCCGCCGACGATCAATCGGCGGCGGCCGTTTGCGCTGCGAAGATTTCCTTCAGCTTCCCGGTTTTCTCGTTATAGACGAAGCCGCGGATTGCGATCTCTTTCGGAATCCAGGGGTGCGCCTTCAGTTTCTGGATCTGGTGGCGGACGTTTTCCTCCACGTCGCTGAACGCGTGGAAAGCCGCCGGCGCGACGGTGGCGGTGCCGGTTTGTCCATGGAGCTTGGCGCGGAGATCTGCGTCCCTGAACGTGAGCATTCCGCAGTCGGCGTGATTGATGATGGCGAACTCCTTGGTGCCTAGGAGGTGGTGCGAAATGACGAGCGAGCGGACCGCGTCCTCAGTGACGATTCCACCGGCATTGCGGATGATGTGCGCTTCTCCGGTCTGGAGACCGAGCATGGGTTCGATGGTGAGCCGCGCATCCATACAGGCCACGATGGCCAGCTTGCGGGCCGGGGGCATGGGGAGATGCCCGAGCCGGAAGTCTTTTGCGTAGGCTTCGTTTGCTTTCAACGCTTCATCAATCACGCTCATGTGGTGTCTCCTTGCTTTCTGATGTCGGGACTCACCGGCGGCGCCCGCGGGTGAGGTGGAGTGGTTAGATGCAAGGAAGGCGCGGACGAAACGCGAAATTGGGGGATGCGCCGGGGAAATCCATCGGGCGGGCCGTGGCGCAGGACAGCAAATCTTGTTAAATTTAGATGATCTGCTCCGGGGTCGGCTAACTGGTAGGCCACGGGACTTTGGATCCCGTTATCTTGGTTCGAGTCCAAGCCCCGGAGCCAGACTTCCCTGCCCGCACAATCACCCGCCGCGGGCGATTTCAACCACGACAGAGGCAAACAGACAAGAGCTGCCCGGCTCGGCGGGCAGGCTGTGCGGCATGGATCAGTCGCCGGCGTTGCTCGATTTGGGGCGAAGGGAGTAGCGGATTTCGTCGTGGCCGGCTTCGCAGGCGGCGCGGATCACCAGGCTGGCGCCGCTGGGGCCGAACTTCGGGAGCGGAAAGCCAATTTCTGCGCGTCCCCAGGCGTCTGTGATGGTCTTGAAGATGAACGGCCGTGGGGCGCCTTCGAAGCTCACTTCCACAACAGCGTTGGCGATGGGCCCCTCGGGCTCGCGTGAGCGCACTTCCACCAGCAGGCGCGCGGAACCCGCGGTGAGCCAGGTGGCGGGATTGGTGAGCAGGACGCGAATCAGCGACGTGGGAGCCGGCATCAGGACTGTTCCGGTTCGGGTGGGCGCTGCGGCGGGCGCAGAACCATCTCCGCCGCCACCGGCAGCCGCGCGCGGGGCTGTGGGAGGAGGATAGGTATCCACGGCAATCTCCCCGCTGCGCAACCCTTCGAGCACGGAACGATGCTGGTCTTCCAGCATCTGGCGAACCGCAGCGTCGTCGAAGCCCGGCTGCTTGGCTTGCTCGTCGTACGCTGTTTTGCGCCGGTAGACCACGCGCCCTCCGGCGTAGACGATCGTGTCCACGGCGGTGGCACGCGGCCTGCGGTCCTCCGATTGAACGTGGAGGACGAGGTCGCCGAGTTTCAGGTCGCTATTGAATCCGAGCGGCACGTAGCCCTGGCCGTTGCGGAGACCGGTCGAAGCGGAAGGACCGCGCCTGCCACCAAATCAGGGCCCAAGCCCGACGGCGCGGAGTTGATTGACCGGACTGCACTCGCATCGCTATTATACCAGCGCGACCATGGCACCCGGCTACCTCGGAAACTACGCCCCGTTGCTAATCCATATCCTGGCGGCAATGGCGCTGGCTGGCGCGCTGCTGGCCCTCTCGGTGCTGGTGGGGCCGCACCGGCCCAGCCGGGAGAAGGCGCAGGCGTACGAGTGCGGGATGTCTCCCACCGGAGACGCGCGGCATCCGTTCGACGTGAAATTCTATCTGGTGGCAATCCTTTTCATCCTCTTCGATGTGGAAGCCATTTTCTTCTATCCGTGGGCGTACGTGTACCGCGATCTCCGGATGTTCGGTTTCTACGAGATGCTGGTGTACATCGGTATCCTGCTGGTGGGATATGTCTACCTGCTGAAGAAGGGCGCACTCGACTGGAAGTAAGTAGGCCGCATTTCCGGCTGGACAAAAGGAGATCGGGGTAACGCGAATGGCGGAAACCGTCGAGACCCAGGTGCACCCGGTGGCAGCGAGACTGACTGCCTGGGACCCTGCCGCAATATCCGGAACGGAGACGTTCCGTGGCGAGCTGACCGTTACCGTCCCCCGCGAGCAGTTGCTGCGTGTGGCGGGCTTTCTGCTCCATGACCCCGAGCTCGAGTTCAATTTCCTGAGCGATCTGACCGCGACGGACCACTTCCCAATGGAGCCGCGTTTCGCGGTGGTGTACCACATGCTTTCGATTCGCCACCGGCGCACGCTGCAACTGCGCACCTGGACGCCGGGCACGAATCCGTCCGTGCAGAGCGTGACCACCATCTGGCCGACGGCGAACTGGCACGAGCGCGAGGTATTCGACCTGTTTGGAATCCGTTTTGAGGGGCATCCCGACCTGACGCGCATCCTGTTGCCGGCGGATTGGGAGGGGCACCCGCTGCGGAAAGACTATCCCACCGAGGGGCACCGCTGATGCCGACGATCATTGATACCCCCGCGGGCGCCGGGGAGGCGATGGTCCTCAACATGGGGCCGCAGCATCCCTCGACGCACGGGGTGTTGCGGGTGGCGGTGGAGTTGGACGGAGAGACGGTGATCCGGGCGAAGCCCGACATCGGCTACCTCCATACGGGAATCGAGAAATCCTGCGAAGCGAAGACCTACATGCAGGCCATCACGCTGACCGACCGGATGGATTACCTGTCGCCGCTGTCGAACAATCTGTGCTACTGCCTGGCGGTGGAAAAGCTGCTGGGGCTGGAAGTGCCGAAGCGGGCGCAGTACGTGCGCGTGCTGCTGACGGAGCTGACGCGGATCGCTTCCCATCTCGTGTGGCTGGGGACGCACGCGATCGACCTGGGCGCCATGTCCGTGTTCCTCTACTGCTTCCGCGAGCGCGAAGAGATCATGAAGGTTTTCGAGATGGTGGCGGGCCAGCGGATGATGACCAGCTATTTCCGCATCGGCGGGCTGGCGCTCGAACCGCCTGCGGGCTGGCTCGAACGCATCTCGACATTCATCGAAGCGTTTCCCGGGCACCTGGCCGAATACGAGGACCTGCTCACCGAAAACCGCATCTGGAAGATGCGCACGGTGGGGGTGGGCGTGATTTCGACGGAGACGGCCATCGCCTGGGGCGTCTCCGGACCGATGCTGCGTGCCGCGGGCGTGCCCTACGACGTGCGCAAATTCTTTCCGTACTCGAGCTACGACGAGTTCGAATTCGTGGTGCCCACGCGGACCGAGAGCGATTGCTACGCGCGGTATCTGGTGCGGCTGGAGGAAATGCGGCAGAGCCTGTCCATCGTGAAACAGGCGATGGCCAAAGTGCCGGCGGAAGGCCCCATCCGCACCGATGCGCCGGGAATCGTGCCGCCGCAGCGGGAAAAGATGAAGACGGAAATGGAAGCGCTCATCTACCACTTCAAAATCTTCACGGAAGGATTTTCGCCGCCGCCGGGACAGGTGTACCAGCGCATCGAGTCGCCGCGCGGTGAAATGTGCACCTACCTGGTGAGCGATGGATCGCCGAAGCCGTTCCGGGTGAAATTCCGCACCCCGACGTTCGTCAACCTCCAGGCCATGCCGCTGCTGTGCGAGGGACGCCTGATTGCCGATGTGGTGGCTTGCATCGGCACGTGCGACATCGTGCTGGGAGAAATCGACCGGTGATGACGCTGCCGCCCATACTCGAGGAAAAATTCCAGCAGCTCATCGGCCGGTATCCCGTGAAGCGGTCGGCGCTGATCCCCATGCTGATGTACGCGCAGGACGAGTTCGGGCACGTGAGCGACGAGATGATCGCGGAAATCGCGCGGCGCACGGGAACGAATACGCTGCAGGTGACGGAGACGATGGCGTATTACTCCATGCTGCACCGGAAAAAGTGGGGGAAGTGCCACGTCCAGGTGTGTACGAACGTCTCCTGCATGGCGCGCGGCGGGTACGAGCTGTGGGAGCACGCGAAGAAGACGCTGGGAATCGGCCACAAGGAGACGGCGCCGGACGGACAGTTTTCGCTGGAGGAAGTGGAATGCCTCGGGGCCTGCACCGGTGCGCCGGCCATGCAACTGGATTACGACTACCACGAAAACGTGACGCCGGCGAAGTTTGATGCGCTGTTGGCGGAGGTGCGCGCGGGCCGCAGGCCGCCGCCAGTGGCGCACATCACGGGAATCAGCGAAAAGCCGCATCCGGAGGAAGTGCTGGTGCTCAGCCGGAGGTTCCGCATCCCGGATGCGCGGCGCATCGCGGTGTACCTGAAGCACGACGGGTACAAGGCGGTGGAGAAGGCGCTGACGGCGATGACGCCGGAGCAAATCCTGGACGAGGTGAAGAAATCGGCGCTGCGCGGACGCGGCGGCGCGGGATTCCCCACGGGGATGAAGTGGAGCTTCGTGCCGAAGGAAACGACAAAGCCGAAATACATCATCTGCAACGCGGACGAGAGCGAACCTGCCACCTGTAAGGACCGTCCGCTGATGGAGCTGGACCCGCACCAATTGATCGAAGGGATGATCATCGCGGGACGCGCAGTGAACGCGCGGCAGGGATACATCTATATCCGCGGGGAATACCGGTACGTGCTGGACATCCTGGACGAGGCCATCGCGGAAGCGTACGCGGCGAAAAAACTGGGGAAAAACCTGCTGGGCACGGGGTTCGATTTCGACCTCTGCACGCATACGGGAGCGGGGGCGTACGAGTGCGGGGAAGAATCCGCGCTGATGGAATCGCTGGAGGGAAAACGGGGCTACCCGCGGATCCGGCCGCCGTTTCCGGCCGTGGTGGGCCTGTACGGCTGCCCGACGGTGATCAACAACGTGGAGACGCTGTCGAGCGTGCCGTCGATCATCCTGAACGGCGGGGAGTGGTTCGCGAAGCTGGGGACGCCGAAAAATGGAGGGACGCGGCTTTTCGGAATTTCGGGGCAGGTGGAGCGTCCGGGAATCTACGAACTGCCCATGGGTTACAACCTGAATCGCATGATCAACGTGGTCGCGGGCGGGGTTCTGGGCGGGAAGAAGCTGAAAGCGGTGATCCCGGGCGGGAGTTCGACGCCGCTGCTGAAACCGGAAGAATGCGATGTGGCCATGGACTACGATTCCGTGGCGAAAATCGGGTCCATGCTGGGTTCGGCGGGCGTAGTGGTGTACGACGAGGACACCTGCATGGTGGAGCTGGCGCGGCGGATCATGGCGTTCTATGCACACGAGTCGTGCGGATGGTGCATCCCGTGCCGGGAGGGAACCACCTGGCTGCGGAATATCCTGACACGGTTCCACGAGGGCGGGGCGCGGGCGGAGGACATTCCGCTGATGCACGAGCTGTCGATGAACATACTGGGGCACACGTTCTGCCCGCTGGGAGATGCGGCAGCGATGCCCACAGAGTCCATCGTGAGGAAATGGCGGAGCGAATTCGAGGAGCACCTGAGCGGGCGGTGCCCGTTCAAATCGGCGCTGGTGAACGCGTGAGACGGGGCAGAGCGTAGGCACGGCCGAAGGGACGGGCGGCGGGGCGCAATCGCGAGGGGGCCCCCGACGGAAAAGCGGGCGGACACATGGGTCCGCCCATACGGGGACATAGGGGTCATGGGAGAGCAGAAACTCGTTACGCTGACGATTGACGGACGCGCCGTCACGGTGCCCGCGGGGACGCTGGTGATTGAAGTGACGCGGCGGCTGGGCATTGAGGTGCCGTCGTTCTGCTATTACCCGGGGCTTTCGCTGCAGGCAGCGTGCCGCATGTGCTTTGTGGAAGTGGAGAAGGCGCCGAAACTGCAGACGGCGTGCACACTGACGGCCATCGACGGAATGGTGGTGCGCACGGACACGGAGAATGTCCGGCAGGGCCGCAAGGCAATGCTCGAATTCCTGCTGACCAACCATCCGCTGGATTGTCCGGTGTGCGACAAGGGCGGCGAATGCGAGCTCCAGGACATGGTGTTCCGGTACGGCGCGGACACCAGCCGGTTTGTGGAAGAAAAAATCCACGAGCCGGAAGAGAAATGGTCGGAGCTGGTGTACTACGACGCGCCGCGGTGCATCCTGTGTTTCCGGTGCGTGCGCGTGTGCGATGAGGGACTGGACGTGAAAGCGCTGGGAGTGGGCCAGCGCGGGGCTCACTCCACCATCATCCCCAACCGCGGCGACCATCTGGAATGCGAAGAGTGCGGGATGTGCATCGATGTGTGCCCTGTGGGCGCGCTGACGAGCGGCACGTACCGTTACAAGACGCGGCCCTGGGAGATGGGATACGTCGGCACGATCTGCACGCACTGCTCGAACGGCTGCAAGACCACGCTCTCCGTGCGCAACAACCGCATCCTGCGCGCGAATAACCGCGACCTCTCCGGAATCAATCATGAATTTCTGTGCGTGAAGGGGCGGTTCGGGTTCGATTTCACCGAGCATCCGGACCGGCTCGCGCAGCCGATGTTGCGGCGGGGCGGGAAACTCGAACCGGTAAGCTGGGAAGCGGCCATGGAAGAGCTGGCGCCGCGGCTGGCCGCTATCCAGGCGGAGCACGGGCCGGATGCCATCGGGTTCATCGGGTCGAACCGCACCTCCAACGAGGAGAACTACCTGCTCTCGCGGCTGGCGCGGGCCACGATCGGCACGAACAACGTGGACCATCACCGCACGGCGGATTACGCCTCGCTCGCCGCGCTGGGGGCCCAGGCGGGTGCGGGCGCGTTGACCATGGAGGCGCTGGGAGAGGCTGCCGCGATCCTGCTGATCGGGAACGACACGGGGCGGCAGAACCCGCTCGTCGATTGGCGGATCCGCGAAGCGGTGCGGCACGTGGGCGCGCGCGTGTACGTGATCGACTCCGAAGAAATCAAACTGGCGCGGCGCGCCAAACTGTACGCGCGCATCCCGCCGGGGACGGAAGCTGCCGCGGTCCGTGCGTTGGCCGGAAAAGGAACCGCGCCGCCGGGCGCGGGCGACGCGCTGACGGCAATAAAGAAGGCCATCGAGGCGGAGAGCAATGTGGCCGTCCTGTTCGGCGCCGGCGTGGCCGGCGAGGCGATTGCGGAACTGGTAGCCTGGGGCGCAACGCTGCCCGGCCGCACGCGATACATGCCGCTGGGCGATTTTGCGAATTCCCGGGGCGCGGCGGAGATGGGGCTGCTCCCCGGCACGCTGCCGGGCTACGCGCGCGTGGACGACGCCGGGGCGCGCGAACGGTTTGGCGCCCTGTGGGGCGCGAAGCTGCCGGAACGTCCCGGGCTGTCCGTTAAACAGATGCTCGAGGCCGCGGCGGCAGGGACATTGAAGGCGCTCTATGTGGTGGGCGCGAACCCGTTCCGGACATTCGGCGCGAGCGCGCGTCCCGCCGGGCTGGAACTGCTGGTGGTCCACGAGCTTTTCCTGACGGAAACCTCGCGCGAGGCGGACATCCTGCTGCCTGCGGCGTGCGCGTACGAGAAAAACGGGACGGTGACGAACACAGCCGGCGAGGTGCAACTGCTGCGCAAAGCAGCGGACCCGCCGGGGGTGCGCGCGGATTTCGACATCCTGCGCATTGTGGCGCACCAGCTCGAAAAGAAAGGTCTCGGCACTGCCTGGAGCGCGCGCCATCCGGACGCGGTGTTCGAAGAAATCCGAGGGAACGTGGCGGGCTACGGAGTGGACCTCGCCAGCCTGCTCTCCGGCGGGGCCGTGCAGGCTTCCGCGGCGCCGGGAAACGGCCACCGTCCGTTCGACGTTCCCGCCGGCGCCATCCATTCCGCGCAGGATTCTCTGTTCACCAGCGGCACGCTCGGCCGGTACTGCATGATGATCGAATCGCTGGCCGAGGCGGGGAAGACGCCATGAGCGGCTTCCTGGCCGGTACTGGCGGGCTGATCCTCATCGGGGTTTTGAAGGTCGTCGTGGTGATGGTGGTGCTGCTCACCGTGGTGGCCTACCTGAGCTGGTTCGAACGCAAAATCGTGGCGCACATCCAGTCGCGGTGGGGCCCGGAGCGCGTGGGGCCGCACGGGCTGATCCAGCCGCTGGCCGATGGGGCGAAATTCCTGCTGAAGGAGGATCCCACGCCTGCGGGCGTGGACCGGTTCGTATTCTCCTTCGCGCCATTCCTGGCATTGACGCTGGCGATGACCACAATCGCCGTGATGCCGCTGGGCCCGGGCCAACTGAAGATTTTCGGGCGGCTCACCTGGTTCTCCGTGGCCGAGCTGAGGCTGAGCCTGCTGGTCGTGTTTGCCATCACGGCGCTCAGCGTTTACGGAGTGGCGCTGGGGGGCTGGGCCTCGAACAACAAATACTCGCTGCTGGGCGGGCTGCGCAGCACGGCGCAAATGCTGAGCTACGAACTTTCGATGACCATGTCCGTGGTCGGCATCGTGCTCATGACCAATACGCTCAGCCTGCGTGAAATCGTGGAAGCGCAGCACGGCAGCGCGCTCAATTGGTTCGTCTTCCCGCAGATCCTGGGATTTGTCTGCTTTTTCATCTCCGCCGTGGCGGAAACGAACCGCTCTCCCTTCGATCTGGCGGAGGGGGAGCAGGAACTGGTGGGCGGGTTCCACACGGAATATGCGAGCTTCCGGTTCGCCATGTACTTCATGGCGGAATACGCGGCCATGGTGACGGCGTCCTTCATGGTCTCGGTGCTGTTCTTCGGCGGGTACCTCTCGCCGTTTCCGGACACCCAGGCATTCCACTGGACGTACTACCTGCCCGCCGCTTCCGCGTTGATTGGGGGCGTACTGATGGTTCCGCACGGTTTGCGCTACCATACAGCGCTCGGCCGCGTGATCCTTCCCGTGATGGGAGTGGCCCTGCTGGGCGTCGGCGTCGTTTGCGCCCTGCCGGGGGCCATCGGGGTGATCCAGGGGCCGTTCTGGCTGGCCGCGAAGGTTTTCGTGGTTCTGTTCATTTACGTGTGGCTGCGGAGCACGCTGCCTCGGATTCGCTACGACCAGTTGATGGCGTTCGGGTGGAAGTTCCTGCTGCCCGTGTCGGTGGCGAACGTGCTCGTGACCAGCCTGGTTGTGGTGCTCGGGATGGCGCGATGAACGTGGACGCAATCCTGTTCTTCATTCTCGCCGCCGCGACGGTGGCGGGGGCGGTGAACCTGATCGTGCAGACGCACCCGATCCACAGCGCGCTCTCGCTGATCGTGGTGATGGTGGCGCTGGCGGGGATTTACCTGTTGCTGGGCGCGG
This sequence comes from uncultured Acidobacteriaceae bacterium, assembly GCA_963773835.1. GTDB lineage: Bacteria > Acidobacteriota > Terriglobia > Acidiferrales > UBA7541 > JOPF136. Next base: position 1,475,425 of record CAVZCQ010000001.1, on the reverse strand, counting down.
AGTTGCTGGCCGCGGTGCAAATCATCGTGTACGCGGGCGCCATCATGGTGCTATTCGTGTTCATCATCATGCTGCTGAACGCAGGGAAAGAGGAGCGAACCTCGATCAGCCGCACGGCGACGTGGCTGGGGCTGCCGTTTGCGGTGGTGCTGACGGCCGTGCTGGGATGGCGAATCGCCCTGTCGCAGCCGGGGCCCATGGCGCAGGGGGCGGCGACGCCCGGAGCATCGCAGGCGCTTTCCCAATTGCTCTTTACGACCTACGTGTTTCCGTTCGAGCTGACGTCAATTTTGATTCTGGTGGCCATTCTGGGAGCGGTGGTGCTGGCGAAGCGCGATTTTTGACGGGTGGACGGAGCCGCGGCCACTGCGCACAGCAGGACGCGGCGCGTGAATTCGGGGAGGGGTTGTGCCGCTTGCATCGTATGCCGTAATTCTGAGCGCCATCCTGTTCGGGCTGGGGGCGCTGGGCTTCGTGTTCAAACGAAACGTCATCACCATTTTCATGTCCATCGAGCTGATGTTGAACGCCGTGAATCTTTCGTTCGTGGCCTTCAGCCAGATGCGCCACTTGCTGGAGGGGCAGGTGTTCGTGTTCTTCGTGATTGTGGTGGCGGCGGCGGAAGCGTCGGTGGGAATGGCCATTATCCTGCAAGTGGCGCGCAACCGGCATTCGCTGAACTTCGAACGGATTGACCTGCTGAAACTGTGATGGGCGTGCTCGAAAACGCGTGGATTATTCCGGCGCTGCCGCTGGCGGGCTGTGCGATCAACGGCCTGTTCGGGCGGAGCTTTACAAAAAACACCGTCAGCGCGGTGGCCGTGGGTTCCACCACGCTCGCCTTTCTGGCGACTCTCAGCCTGGTGGCCGAATTTGTGCGGCTGGCTCCTGCGCAGATTCCGGTGATTCACAGCTTTTTCCCATGGATTGTGGCCGGGAATTTCCGCGTGGACTTCGCGGTGCAGATCGACCAGCTCACCATCATCATGCTGCTGGTGGTGACGGGAGTCGGGTGGCTGATCCATATCTACTCGATGGGCTACATGGCGCACGAAGGCGGCTACTACCGGTTCTTCGCCTACCTGAACCTGTTCATGTTTTTCATGCTCGTGCTGGTGCTGGGAGCCAACTACGCGGTGCTGTTCGTGGGCTGGGAGGGCGTGGGGCTGTGCAGCTACCTGCTGATCGGCTTCTTTTTCCTGAAAAAATCGGCGTCGGACGCGGGCAAAAAGGCGTTCGTGGTGAACCGGATAGGCGATTTCGGATTCCTGCTGGGCCTGTTCCTGATCTTCCGCGCGTTTGGAACGCTGGACATTCACACGGTGCTCGCCCGCGTGGACGCGATGCCGGTGGAAACCGCGGGAATCGGGACGCTGACGGCCATCGGCCTGCTGCTGTTCGTCGGCGCGGCGGGAAAATCCGCGCAGGTGCCCCTGTACGTTTGGCTGCCGGACGCGATGGAAGGCCCGACCCCGGTGAGCGCGCTGATCCATGCGGCGACGATGGTCACTGCGGGCGTGTATATGGTGGCGCGCTCCAACATCATTTACGTGCACGCGCCGTTTGCGATGAAAGTGGTGGCCGTGATTGGCTGCCTCACGGCCTTCTTCGCCGCCACCATCGGGCTGGTGCAGACGGATATCAAACGGGTGCTGGCGTATTCGACGGTCAGCCAGCTCGGCTACATGTTCCTGGCCTGCGGCGTGGGCGCGTTCTCCGCCGGGATATTCCATTTGATGACGCATGCGTTTTTCAAAGCGCTGCTGTTCCTCGCGGCGGGTAGCGTGATTCATGCCATGGGCGGCGAACAGGACATGCGGAATATGGGCGGGCTGCGCGGGCCCATCCGGGTGACCTTCCTGACTATGCTGGCAGCGACGCTGGCCATTTCGGGCGCTCCGGGGTTTGCCGGGTTCTTCAGCAAAGACGAAATCCTCTGGGAGTCGTTTTCCAGCCCATACGGGAACTGGGCGCTGTGGCTCGTGGCCGCGGTGACCGCGCTGCTCACCGCGTTCTACATGTTCCGGCTGATTTTCATGACGTTTTTCGGGACGCCGCGATACGACGAGCACCACGTCCACGTGCACGAATCGCCGAAAACGATGCTGGTTCCGCTGGTGGTTCTCGCGCTGCTGTCGCTGGGTGGGGGATGGATGGCCGCGCCCGCGCTGTTCGGAGGCACGGATCACTTTGAGGAGTTCCTGCGCCCCGTGTTCGCCCACGCGGATGCAGTGCGGGCGCAGCTCCCGCCTGGCGGCTCGGAGGAGCTCGAGCACCTGCTGATGTTTGTGGCCATCACCGGCGCCGTCATCGGGTTCTTCGTGGCCTGGTGGCTGTACGTCCGCAAACCGAAGACGGCAGACGAGCTGGCCGAGAAGCTGGCCGGGCCCCACTCGGTCTTGCTGCACAAATATTACGTGGACGAGCTGTACGACGCCGTGATCGTGCACCCCATGGAGTGGATCTCCGCCAACATTCTATGGAAAGGGGTGGACGCAGCGGGCATCGACGGGGCAGTGAACGGCATCGCGGATCTGGCGCGCGACCTGGGACAGGAGACCCGCCAGGTGCAATCCGGCAACGGACGCTCGTACGCCTCCTGGCTCGTGGCGGGCGCCGCGGCGTTCATCCTGCTCTTCCTGTGGCTGGGACATTGACGTGAACCAAACACATTTACTTTCGGTGATCACATTCCTCCCGCTGGCGGGCGGACTGCTCCTGATGCTATTTAGCGAGGAGGAAAAAGAGTGGATTCGGCGGGGAGCGCTGGCCGTCTCGGCGGTGGCGTTTTTCGTTTCGCTGGCGCTACTGGCAGGATTCGATTCCGGCATCGCGGGGTACCAGTTCCAGGAGCTGCACCGGTGGATGGCGTCTCCGCCCATCCTGTACCACCTGGGTCTGGACGGTCTGAGCCTGTGGCTGGTGCTGCTCACCACGTTCCTGACGCCGCTCTGCGTGCTGTGCTCGTGGCACGGGGTGGACCGGCGGGTGAAAGAATTTCACGTGCTGCTGCTGGCGCTGGAATCCGCGATGCTCGGCGTGTTCGTGGCGCTCGACCTGTTCCTCTTCTTCCTGTTCTTCGAGGCCATGCTCATCCCGATGTTCTTCATCATCGGAATCTGGGGACACGAACGGCGCATCTACGCCGCGATCAAATTCGTGCTGTTCACCATGGCCGGGTCGATCCTGATGCTGGTGGCGATTGTAGCGCTGTACAACCTGACGGGCTCGTTCGATCTGGCCTATATCCAGGAGCAATTGGTCACCGGGAAAGTTGCTTTTTCGCAGAACACGGAGCGATGGCTGTTCCTGGCGTTTTTCGTGGCCTTCGCGATCAAAGTTCCGCTGTTCCCGCTGCACACCTGGCTGCCCGACGCGCACGTGGAGGCGCCCACGGCGGGTTCCGTGATCCTGGCAGGCGTGCTGCTGAAAATCGGCACGTACGGGATGCTGCGGTTCTGCCTGCCGCTGTTTCCGGATGCCACGCGGGAATTCGCGCCGTGGATTGCAGGCCTGGCCATCATCGGGATCATTTACGGGGCGCTGGTGGCCATGGTGCAGCCCGACTATAAAAAGCTGGTGGCTTACAGTTCGGTGAGCCACCTGGGGTTTGTCGTCCTGGGCATCTTTTCGCTGACGCAGATCGGGATGCAGGGCGCCATCTACCAGATGCTGAACCACGGCATTTCGACCGGCGGGCTCTTCCTGGCCGCCGGGATGCTGTACGACCGGCGGCATACGCACGTGATCTCGGAATTCGGCGGGCTGGCGACCCCGATGCCGGTGTATTCGAGCCTGTTCCTGTTCATCTGTCTCTCGTCGGCGGGGCTGCCGATGCTCAACGGTTTCATCGGGGAATTCCTGATCCTGAACGGGGCGTTCCTGCGCGACCCGTGGTGGGGCACACTGGCCGCCAGCGGCGTGATTCTCTCGGCCGTATATCTGCTGTGGAGCTACCAGAGATTGATTTACGGCCCGGTGACGCTGGAGAAAAACCAGGCGTTGCCGGACGCATCACCCCGCGAGCGATTCTCGCTGGTGGCCATCTGCGTGATGGCGCTGTTCATGGGCGTGGCCTCGCCGCTATTCACCGCGCGCACGGAGAGCACGGTCTCGCGCATCCGCCTGGTGGAAATGACGCGGCCGGTGCGGTACAACGCCGCACGCGTTCCCGCCGCCGCGCCGGCGGCACTTCCACAGACTCAGGCTCCTGCGGGTGTTGTGCTTCCCGCTGCCGTGAGAAAGGCGGGGCCGCGCTAGATGCCGCCGGTCCACAACATCACGAGCATGGAGGACGTGCTGCGGCTGTTGCCGATTTTCGTGGCCTGCGGCTTCGGCATTCTCATCATGCTGGTGGAACCGTTTGTGGCCCCCAGCGGCAGAAGATTCGTGGCCTGGCTGGGAATCGCCGGCGGGTTCGCCTCATTGCTCTCCGTTCTGGTCTCCGCGCGGCACATGGGCCCCGCGTTCTCCGGCATGCCCCACGCGAACCTGATCCAGGTGGACCCATTCAGTATTTTCATGTTTTTCGCCATCTTCTCGTTCGCGGTGCTGGCCATGCTGGGCTCGCTCGACTATCTGGAGCGCGAAGGCCTGCAGCACGGCGAATACTACGCGCTGGTTTTGTTTGCCACGGCTGGGATGGCGGTGATGGCCTGCGCCCAGGAGCTTCTGACAGCCTTCATCGGCCTGGAGGTCAGCAGCATTGCCAGCTACATTCTGGCGGGCTACCGGCGGAACGCGCCGAAATCCAACGAGTCGGCGTTGAAATATTTTCTACTGGGCTCGTTTGCCACCGCGTTTTTTCTTTACGGCGCGGCGCTGATCTTCGGCGGCGCGGGATCGACGCAGCTCGATGTCATCCGCGAGCGCATCGCTCTCCACACTGGCACGGACCCGACGCTGCTGGTTCTCGGCAGCGCTCTAGTGCTCGTGGGGCTCTCCTTCAAGGTGGCTACGGCGCCGTTCCAGTTCTGGACGCCGGACGTCTACGAAGGCGCGCCCACGCCTGTGACGGGGCTGTTTGCGAGCGGGCCGAAGGCCGCGGCGTTCGCGATTCTGGTGCGGGTGCTCTATGCCGCGTTCGGCTCGTACAGCGGCACATGGTTCTGGGTGATCTGGGGCTCCGCGGTGCTCACCATGTTTATCGGCAACCTCTCCGCTCTGGTCCAGACGAACTTGAAACGGATGCTGGCCTATTCCTCGATCGCGCACGCCGGCTACATCCTGGTGGCCTTCGCCGCGAACAGCGAACTGGGCGTGGCTTCGCTGCTCTTCTACATCCTCGTCTACGCGCTGGTGAAACTGGGGGCGTTCACGCTCCTCGGGCATCTGGGGGATACGGGAGAGCGCCGGGTGGAAATCCAGGATATGGCAGGGCTGGGCCGCACTCATCCGCTGGCTGCGGCCTGCATGTCGCTCTATCTGCTCTCATTGATGGGCCTGCCGATTACAGCGGGATTCATGGGGAAGCTGTACATCTTCCAGGCTGCGCTCGACGCGCGGCTCACGGGCCTGGCCATCCTCCTGGCAGTGAACAGCGTGATTTCCGCATACTATTATCTGCGCGTGGTGCGCGTGATGTACTTCAGCGACGCGTCACCGGATTGGAGCCCGGCGCCGGTGCCGTACGCCGTCAGCTTCGTCATGCTGGTCACCTCCATCGCCACGGTCTGGCTGGGTCTGTTCCCCGACGCGGTGCGCGATTTTGCGATGCGGTCTGCGAGCGCGCTGCGTTGACGGGCGGGCGCGAGGCCCGACGAACCGTGGTTTTCCCTGCGCTTCAAAAAAACAGGTCCGGCTCCGCACTCGCGGAACCGGACCCATGCCATGCCGGTGTGATGGCCGGAAGGCCTACTTCGCTTTAATGAAGATGATGGCGAACGCATAGAGCGCCATCGATTCGATCAGCACGAGCGAGATGAGCAGCGAGATGAAGATGCGGTCGCCCGCTCCCGGATTCCGGGCGAACGATTCCGAAGCCGCGGCGGAAGCTCTCGCCTGCGCGTAACCGCAGGCGCCGGAAGCAATGGCCATGCCGAACGACGCTGATATCGCCACCCAGTTGGTGGCTCCCGCGGGCGCCGCCGTTCCCTGCGCGAAGGCCGCGGGGGCGGCAATCAGCAGCAGGAGGGCCACCAGCAGATACGGTGCCAGTTTTCTCATTCGTGTTTCTCCTCGTTATGAAATTGCCGCAGGAGGTGGTTGCCGTTCATCCCTCGTTCAGAACGGCCTCACGCTGGACGGCGATCATGCCGTACGAAATCGAATCAGTGCTCTGCCCCCACCGCCCCGCTCAGGTACACCACGGGAAGGATGGTAAAGACAAACGCCTGCAAGACGGCCACAAAGACGTGCAATCCCATGAAAATGATGGGCACGGACAGGGGAAAAACACCCGTCACCTGGAGCACCGGGTTGACCGACTTCGAAAGGGCGTAGAGTGCCACCGTCAGTCCCAGGAAGATCGCGTAAAGCAACTCGCTGACGAACATGTTGACCCACAACCGGACGGTGAGGGAGAGCAGGCGAGCCAGGTGGCTGATGATCTCGATGGGCGTCATCAGCGGGGCGAGATACCAGACCGGCCCGAGAAAATGCTTGCCGTATCCCAGCGCGCCGTGCGAGCGGATGCCGCAGACGTTGTAGTAGAGAAAGACGGCTATCGCGCATCCCAGCGGGACGGACACCTGGGCCGTCGGCGAGGCCAGCCCCGGAACCAGGCTGATCAGGTTCGACAGCAGTACGAACATCCCCACCGTCCCGATCATGGGCAGATAGCGCTCGCTATGCGGACCGACGATTGTTTTCAACAAATCCAGCGCGCCGACTTCCATCGGGTTGGTCACCAGCGATTCCATGCACTGCTGGGTCGCTCCCGGGTTCTCGACGGAGATGCGCCCCTTCAGCCACAGGAAGAACACGATGGCGAAAAGGAGCACAACCAGCTCCATGGCGATGTGGTTGGGAATTGGATACTGGCGGTTCTCCGGGTGAATATGCAGGGCGTCGAGCAGGGCCAGCGCCGGGACGCCGAGCACCTTGTTGATCAGGCGCGTCACCCAGAGGATTTGCTCTTCCATGCCACCTTCGCCGTCCGCCCGCTAACGCGCTTCTCCCCGGCCGCTCGTCAACTGGTACACGGTCTCTCCAATCACACCGGCCACCAGGGTAAAAAGTCCTGCCAGCAGGGCCCAGGCAGGTACGAGAGAGTAGGCGAGGCTAACATACAGAACCACCAGAATCAACGCGGTCCGGGCGAAGAATTTGGCCAGCACGCGCTTGGGAATGCGCACGCGGCCCGCGCCCTCTGGCTGGCGCGAAACTTCCTCGAGAGCGCCCAATCCCTGCTTCAACCAGCGGAAGTTGAGCCAGGCCAGTCCGGTGCCCAGGGCCGCGGCCCCTGCGGCGAGCGCGCCGCCGAAGAAGCCAGCACCGGCCGTCAGGAGCACGCCGGCGGCCAGCAGCACGCGCTCGATCCGCTGTTTCGATGCCGCGGCCGAAAATTCTTCATGCACCATCGCCCGACCCCGACCTGGAAATTCGGCGAACAAGATCCCGCACACCGGCAGCCAGTCCCAGTGCGCCGAGAAGCAGCAGAAAGAGAGGCGAGGTATGGAATCGCAGGTCCAGCCAATAGCCGATGCCCCCCCCGGTCACGACCGTGGCAACAAAGACGAATGGGAGTTCGAGGGCCAGAGCGAACTGGCGGGGCAGCGACGAGACGCGCCCGGCGAGCGGCTCGGGTTTCTTCTCCGGCGGCGCAGGGGGAGCTGGCATGGCCATCCTGACTCAGTGTAACTGCAAGCGGCGGGCGTGGCGAGGGCGGGACAGCGCAGGCACTGGGCCAGTTTGCCCAGTGGCACAGACAATCTTGTCTGTGCGCCCGCTCAACCGCCTCAAAACACGCCAGCAGCGGAAGAGTTGCGCCCTTCCCCGAGTCCATCAGGGCAAACTGGCCCACTCCTGGAGCGCTCCCCATTCGCGGTCGCCGGATTCCCATTCACCTCAAACGCAAGAAAGCCCTGCCAGCGGTCTGACAGGGCTTTCCAGGAAAATGTCGGCGAAAAGTATGGTTGTTAAGAGCCGAAGCCTAGGCCGAAAAGACAGCTCTGCGCTTCAGCAGGAGTCCGAGTGCTGCCAATCCAGCACTCAGCAGTACAGGTGCGGCAGGTTCAGGTGTGATAATCGGGACGTCCACACTCAGAGCGTCACCACTTATCGCAATGGAGACGACAGAGCCGGATGGATAAGGTGTGACCCCGTCAGTGCCGTCGACGTCGGACGGCACCGTGGTCCAGTACACGCCTAAGTCGAGGGTGGTAAGCCCACCGCTGGTTGAAGATGAAACACCCGTGAGTGTCCCTACGAACTCAGTCGTGCCGTTCTCCAAGATGCTGATTGTGCCAGCGCCGGTATCGAAAACAAGGGTGAACGGATCGTTTTCAAAACTCGCGCTGACGCCAATCCCCGTGGAGCTGAAGGTTAAGCCGGACTGCGTGACCGTCCCGGTGCAGGCTTGCGACCCGCCACAGGCAAAGTCAATCGTGTCGGCCTTGGCTGTCTGGGCAAAAAGCGTGCCCACCAGCACGGTCAAGCCGATTACGAGCAGTCTCGAGACTCCGTCGAAAACCCTCAAATAAACCTCCCTAACAGCCGATCTCCTCAGTGGCCATCCTGGGGAGCCACAAGCAGCATGGCCCACCATGGGGTCATCTAGGCAGGTAACCTGCCAAACGATGGCTCGTAACGCATTGTTTTTCAGTCAGTTCGGGTGGAAAGGAATTTCCCTGTCGGGACGAATTGCAATCGGATGCATGTTTGAGCCCAGAGCATTCAAATGCCCGTTCCGGTCCTCAGGATTTGGCTATCGGGTTTGACCTGGCAATCGCCCAAGCTTGCATGGAGCAACAGGAGAATTCCGGGCGGAAGAGTTCGATTTCTCCGGATTGCAGCCTAGAACGGAAGAATCTTCCGGAGTCCCTTCTTCTTTTTGCTGCTTGACTCTTCCGGAGTCTTCTTCTTTTTCGTCGAGGTGTCGGCGTGATTGGGGAGCATATCCGGGAGGGTGGGCTGCTTCGGCGCGTCCTGCGCCGCGGCATCGCCTGATTTCGGATCGCTGCCTGCCGCATTGTCGCCGGGAGTGGCTGTTTCCTGTGGAGTGACGGTGCGCACCGGAGGAGGTCCCCCGGAACGTCCCGTCTGGCCTCCACCGCCACCGCTGCCCACAACGATGTCGCTGGTGGTGGGGCCACCGAGCGATTCTCCACCCTCTTCGCCGGGAGGATTCATTTGCGGAGTTCCGGAGTGTGCGGCCGAAGACACATTCGGCCCGGACTTAAACATTCCGAGCGCCCTGCGGCTGATACCGGGTTTCTGCTTTTCGCGTTCCTTCTCACTCTGTGCCCGCGCCAGGGCCTCGGGATTCGGCTGGGGAACAGGGACGCCGGCCTTCTCCAGCCGGTTCTTGGCCTCCTGAGTGTGGGGCGAGAGTGGATAATCGCGAAGGATGCGTTTGTAATATTCGGCGGCGTACTTCTTCAGGGGCTCAAATCTTTCCGCCGACTGAGCCAGCATCCAGAGCGCCTCATCCGAATGGCTGTAGAGGGGATAGCGGTCCACAATCTCGGTGAAGCGCGCGGCGGAAGCATGGTACGAGCCCTTGTCGTAGTAATACTTCGCGATGCGGTAGTCGGCCTCGGCGATGACTTCCTGCACCTCGCGCAGATGCTGCTGCGCCTCGGCGGCCTGCGCCCCCTGGGGATACTTCAGCAAGTAGTTCTGAAATTCCTGCTCGGCCAAAAGTACCTGGGTTTGGTCGCGGTCGGGTTTTTCCATCTGGCGGAAATGGGCCATGCCCACGCGGAATTGGGCGTAGGAGGCCTCGTCCAGGTAGGGGAAGAAGGTGATGAAATCCTTGTACTCGTTGATGGCCTGGGTCAGCCCTTCGGTCGTGCCATCCTTGTAGAACGAATCGGCAATAGCCAGCTTGGCTTTGGCCACGTACTCGCTATCGGGATAAGTGTTCAGCAGGGTCTGCAGGCTGAACCGAGCCACGGTTTCGCGGCCGCCTTTGATGTCGGCCATGGCGCGGTCGTAGAGCACTTTATCCGGCTCCGCGGTGGTGTCCGCGCCCTGAACGGCCACGCTCTTTTTCTCGCACGCGGAAAAGACAAAGGCGAAGGCCAGGACCGCCGCCAGCACCGCCCGCCTTGCATCCACTGTCGTCATCACACCCTCTGCGCCAGAGCTTCCGCCCCGGACTGGCGGAGTTTGCGTATCGCCTCGGCCGGGTCCGGAGTGTGGAATACGGAGGTGCCCGCGACCAGGATTTCGCCCCCTGCGCGCACGATTTCCGCCACCGTGTCCATCCCTACGCCTCCATCCACCTGAATCCTGTATTTATGCCCCTCGCGCTCTCGAAGCTCCCGGAGCCGCCTCATTTTCCCGAGCGACCCGGGCAGGAATTTCTGGCCGCCAAACCCCGGATTCACAGACATGACCAGCACCACGTCCACCTCGCCCAGAACTTCGGCTAGAGTCCCTACGGGTGTGGCGGGATTGATGGCCACCCCGACGCCGAGTTTGCGGTGACGGATGGAGGCGAGCAGGCGCTGGAGGTGGTGGTTCCCCTCCTGGTGAACGATCAGCGAGTCCGCCCCGGCGTCGGCAAACGCGTCCATATAGCGCTCCGGCGCTTCGATCATGAGATGCACATCCAGAGGGAGGCGGGTTGCTTTCCGCAGGGATTCCACCACGGGGAGACCGATGGAGATGTTGGGCACGAAATGGCCGTCCATCACGTCCACGTGAATCAGTTCCGCTCCTCCCTGCTCGATCGAGTGCACGGCGGCGCCGAGAGCGGAAAAATCAGCGGCGAGAATGGAAGGCGCGATTTCCAGCGGTGGCTTCATCCGTTGAACCCCGTGCATTTTATCACAGCCTTCACCCTCCCAACTGGATGTCTACAATGGTTCCCGAAACCACACGGCTGCCCCGCGGCACGGACTGGCCCACCACAAGACCCCGCCTGTCGGGGGTAGCCGCCACGGTCAGGAATTTCCCGAGGACGAGACTCGCCCCGGTCAGCCGCCGCTGCGCCTCCACCGGCATCAGTCCCATCAGGTCGGGCATGACGAAAGCGGCCTCGGGAGGCCCGAGCGAGACGAGCAAGTCCATCCGCGGGCCATGCGTGGACTGTTCCGCGCTGGGCGGGTCCTGATCCACCACGGTATCCGGGTCCATCCCGAAAAGATGAGTGCTGGAGATGTGTCCCAGTTGCATGCCCGCCTCCAGCAGACCGATGCGGGCCGCACGTTCACTGTCGCCCAGCAGGTTGGGGACCGGCAGGGCCTGGAAGCCGAGGCTGGTGACCACATGAACGCGCTGGCCCATCCGCACGCTCTCGCCCGGCACCGGCCTCTGGCGAATGACCGTGTCGCGGGGCACGGGGCTGTACACGCGGTCTTCGATGCGGATGCCGAGTCCGCGCGCGGCCAGTCGCTGCTGGGCGTCGCCCGCGTGCAGGTGGGTGACGTCGGGAACTCTCACCTCCCGGCCGTGAATCGTCAGCCGGATTGCCGCGAGCATGCTCAGAAAGGCGACCGCCAGCAGGACGAAAATCCGGACCGCGACGCGAGCCCAGAACTGCAGCGAATCACGAAACGCCATCGAAAGTCCTCACCCGGCGAGGCTACCATGCGGCCCGCTGCCCTTCAACGCGGCCTCTGGTTCAGTAGTGGGCCAGTTTGCCCAGTGGCACAGACACTCTTGTCTGTGCGCACGCTCAACCACCTCAAAACATGCCAGCAGCGGAAGAGTAGCGTCCTTCCCGGAGTCTATCAGGGCAAACTGGCCCACTACCCCGGGTTCCCCAGTTCCAGAACCGCGGCGAAAAATCCGTCGGCGCCGTCTCGCGGCGGCAGTGTGCGGAAAAATCCCTGCGCATCGAAAAGAGCGCGGCAGGCCACTTCTGGTCGGAGATGCGGGGCCAGCGCCGCTTCTGCGTTCACCAACCGCGCACCCGGTTGTGCGAGCACGGCCGCCACCACCTGTTCGTTCTCCTCCGGCTCCAACGAGCAGGTGGAATACACCAGGCGTCCGCCGGGCGCGAGACGGGCGAAACCCTGGAGCGCCAGCGCTGTTTGTTTCTCCGCGAGCGCTGGCAAATCTTCCGGCCCGAGCCGCCAGCGAATCTCCGGATTCCGCGCCAGGGTGCCCGTTCCTGAGCAGGGCGCATCCACCAACACACGGTCGAACCGAGCGGAAAACGGGAGCGGCTGGGTCCCGTCGAGCGCCACGGCGTGCACGTTTCCGAGGCCCAGGCGTCCGAGCAGTTCGCGCATCTGGCGCAGGCGATGGTGATGGACATCGGAGGCCACCACAATGCCCGGCGCCGCCTGCCGCGCCACGCGCGCAGTCTTCCCCCCGGGCGCGGCACACAGATCGAGCACGCGGTCTCCCGGCTGGACCCCGGCCAGAAGCGGAATCATCTGCGACGCTTCATCCTGGATGACAATGCTCGAATGCTCGAATGCGCCTCGCGCGCGGCCCGCGCCGCTCCGCCGCGCGGCCCGCAGTTCCACGGCTGCTGCCAGCCAGCGGCCTGGAGCTACTTCTATTCCCTGCTCCGCGAGCGCCGCGCGCGTCTCGTCCATTCGCCCGGCGTCCAGCAGAGCTGCGGTGAGCCGCGGGGGGCGGTTGTCGGCTTCGAGCAGCGCGCGTGCCGGCGCTTCGCCAAACCGCGCGAGCCATCGCTCGACCAGCCAGGTGGGATGCGAAAGGGCAATCCCGAGCCGCTCGGCCAGGGGTAAATCCGGCAGCAGGAGCGATTCCGGCGCGGCGCGAAGCTGCGGGTCGCGCGCCGCGCGGCGCAGCATGGCGTTTACCAACCCGGCGGCGGACCTTTTCCGCGCGCGTTTTACCAGTTCCACGCTCTCGTTGACTGCGGCAGCCGCAGGCACGCGGGAAAGAAACCGCATCTGGTACAGCCCCAACCGCAGGGCCAGCCGTACCTCCGCGTCCAGCGACACCACCGGCCGGTCTGTGTAGCGGCTGAGAAGAAAATCGAGAAGGCGCTGCCAGCGAAGCACTCCCATGGTGAGCTCGGTAGCCAGCGCCGCGTCCGCGCGCTTTTCGAGGGCATCGAGCCGGGCGTCCAGGGCTTCGGTGGCGAAGGCGGCGTCACGCTCGACGCGGCACAGCGCGTCGTAGGCCGCCGCCCTGCCGGGCGACACCTTCATGCCAGCCGCTCTCCAACGGATAGCCGGGCGCCGGCCAGAAACTCGCGGGCTGTCATTCGGCGGCGGCCCTCCGGTTGAACCTCGGCAATCTCCAGCCAGGTGCTCTCGCCGCAGGCCGCCAGCAGAACGTGGTCCGATTGCCGGATGCTTCCCCCGGGCAGTGGCTCGCCGGGGGCGTGTCCGCCCAACGCCGGCCGGCCCCACAAATGGAGACGTTTGCCGCGAAATTCACTGAACGTGCCGGGCCAGGGAGCGAAGCCGCGCATGCGGTCGTAAATCTGCTGCGCGGTCATCGACCACCGGATGCGTCCATCCTCGCGCTTTAGGAGCGGCGCGTAGCTCGCCTGGCCGTGGTCCTGGGGCTGGCCGCGCAGAGTGCCGCGATCGAGACCCTCCAGCGTTTCGACCACCACAGAGGCGCCGGCCTCCGCCATCCGCGCGGAGAGCGCCGGCGCCGTTTCGTCCGGTCCGATCTCCATCTCGCGCCGTAACAGAATGGGGCCGGTGTCCATTCCCGCGTCGATTTGCATTGTCGTGATGCCCGTCCGAGTTTCGCCGCTGGCGATAGCCCAGGCAATGGGGGCCGCGCCACGATATCTGGGCAGCAGCGAAGCGTGCAGATTCATCCATCCGAGGCGCGGAATCGCGAGCACTTGCGCAGGCAGGATCTGCCCGTAGGCGATCAGCACCACCACGTCCGCGGCTTTCGCCTCCAGCCACTCGTGCGCTTCCGGCTCGCGGATGCGTGCCGGCTGGAACAGTTCCAGCCCCGCCTCCTTCGCCAGTTGCTTTACGGGAGACTCCCCCGAGACCAGGCCGCGGCCCCGCGGACGGTCCGGCTGCGTAATTACTCCGGCGACCTGCAGCCGCGAGTCGAGCAGCAACCGCCTGAGGGCCGGGATTCCGAAATCCGAGGTGCCGCAGAAGAGCACGCGCATGGGTGTGCCGCCGTGCGGGATTACCACTCTCCGGTTTTGCGGAGTTTGCGGATTTTGCGCCGGATCAGGTCGCGTTTGAGGATGCTCAGATGCTGGATGAACAGCACGCCGTCCAGATGATCCATCTCGTGGCAAAAGGCGCGGGCCAGGAGTTGCTCCCCGCGCATTTCAAAGGTCTGCCCCGTGGCGTCCTGGGCCCGGACGGTGACGAACATCGGCCGCAGGACATTTCCGCGGAAAGAGGGCAGCGAGAGGCAGCCCTCTTCTTCGCGCTGTTCCCCCTCGGCGTGAATCAACTCGGGATTGGCGAGAACGATGCGCGCTTCCGGATTTTTCCCCGTGGACACGTCCACCACCGCGAGCCGGAGTGCAATACCGATCTGGGGAGCGGCCAGCCCCACGCCACGCGCGGCGTACATGGATTCGAACATGTCGTCGGTGAGTTTGCGCAGCTCGTCGTCGAATTTCTCCACGCGCGGCGTGGTGCGTTCCAGCACCGCGTCTCCGTACTTGATAATCGGATAAATCATGAAATTCTGTTTGTCTCCGTTCCCCGCCTCGCCGCGCACCGGGGGCAGCACGTCCGCCACTCCTCTAGTATTCCTGCAATTGCTTTCGATAGCCCTGGTAATTCCGGAGCATCTCGCCCATCGAATCCCCGCCGAATTTCTCGAGGCAGGCCTGGGCGAGGACGAACGCGACCATGCCCTCCGCGGCGACGCCCGCGGCCGGGACCACGCACACATCCGACCGCTCGTACGCGGCTTTCACCGGCTTCTTCGTCTCCAGGTCCGCCGTTTCCAGCGGCCGCCGGAGCGTGGAGATGGGTTTGAGATAGCCGCGCACGACCACGTCCTCGCCGTTGGTCATGCCGCCTTCGATTCCTCCGGCGCGGTTGGAGCGGCGCACGAACCGCCGGGCCGCCGCATCGTAGCTGATTTCATCCTGCACGGTCGACCCGGGCGCCGTGGCGTTGCGCACCCCGGTCCCTATCTCCACGGCTTTGACGGCCTGGAGGGACATGACGGCGGCGGCCAGCCTGCCATCGAGTTTCTCGTCCCACTGGGCATGCGTACCCAGTCCCGGAGGCGCGCCGCGCGCCACGACTTCAAAAATCCCGCCCACCGAATCTCCCGCGCGGATTGCCGCGTCCACGGCCGCCTTCATACGCGCTTCGACAGCGGTATCCACGCAGCGCAGCGGCGATTCCAGGTTCGCGCACACCGCCTCGATTTCCTCCCAGGCGGCCTCGCGCTCCAGCCGCTCCGGACCCACGGCCACCACATGGCTGAGCACCCGGATGCCGAACTCCGCGAGCAGCAGCTTTGCCAACGCGCCCGCCACTGTCCGCGCCGCCGACTCGCGAGCGGATGCCCGTTCCAGGACGTAGCGAGCGTCGTGGAAATTGAATTTCAGCGCGCCGGCGAGGTCCGCGTGTCCCGGCCGCGGGGCGGTCAACGTGCGCTTCGCATCCAGAAATTCC
The DNA here is from genome assembly GCA_963773835.1 of uncultured Acidobacteriaceae bacterium. Taxonomy (GTDB): domain Bacteria; phylum Acidobacteriota; class Terriglobia; order Acidiferrales; family UBA7541; genus JOPF136. Next base: position 1,459,763 of record CAVZCQ010000001.1, on the reverse strand, counting down.
GGCGAATCCTCGACCGAAAGGGCCTTCTCCCAGTTCTGCCAGTCGCGGTTTTCGATCTGCAGCGCCAGCGGGGCCCCGATGGTTTGGCCGTGGCGTATTCCCGCGACCGCGTCCACGCGGTCGCGCTCGATTTTCTGGCGTGCGCCGCGGCCATAACCCAGTTGCCGGCGGTGCAGCTCGGCGTTCACGAATTCGAAGTCCACCCGCAGGCCTGCCGGCAACCCGGAAACCCAGGCCACCAGCGCCTGACCGTGCGACTCGCCCGCTGTCACAAACCGAAGCATCCCAGCCTGCCGCTCCATCTCCAGAATAAACAACGAATTGTAGCATCACTCGCGGCACGGGCATTCCCGCCGAGGCTGCTGCTCCCGAGGTCCGCGTTGCCGAAGCATGTGTTCCCGACCGCTCACAACCACACTTGCACAGCCGGGCCGCAGCCTGCTATTGTTCAGCACAGGGAATCCGCATGGCGAAAAAGCCTAAAGCCTCACATAAAAAGGCTGTTCTCGAAATCTCCGCGATTTTTGCAGAGCATTTGGCAAACCTTCCCGCCGAAGAGCGCCACGCCAGACTCGCGGCCTTCAGGAAGATTATCGCTAAGGGCGGCCGCGCGAGTCGTGCCACCACTGCAAGGCGCGCTCATATCTCGGCGAGCCGGGCTGCAGCCCTAACGCGCGCATAGCACGTAGAAAGAGCTCCTCATCTCCCGTCCGCAAGGCTCTTGCAACGTCCGGGGCCACCTCACGCAGGAGAGCCTCGTACTCTTTGTCCTTCTGCCGGCGGCCACGCCGCTCTTCTTCCTTCCGAACTTCTCGTATGTCTTCCTCTTTCGACATCTGGGAGCCCCCAGTCAATGTCCTTCATCCGGTCGGCGAATTGTAGCAGCAGGACTAGCTCTCTTTGCTGGTATTAGCCCGCCTCGGCGGCGAAGCCCTGGCCCTACTCTGCACTCTCGGGCCTCCCTCCCGGCGGCTACCGGCCCGCCCCCATTGACCCCGCAGCGCGCACCCAGTACTCTCGCCAGTGCACGGAGATCGCAACTGAGAGGAGCAGCTATGCGCAATCGACTCGCCATCCTTCTCTTCCTGCTGGTGTGCACTATGACCATGGCCGCCGCGGGATATCGCCCGGGGGCTCAGGGCGAGAAGAAGGAAGGACCGCCCGAACCCGCCATAAAAGTCGGTGACGAGGCGCCCGATTTCACGCTGCTGGACCAGAACCGCAAACCGGTGTCGCTCCACGATTTCCGGGGGAAGAAAACCGTGGCGCTGGCCTTCTACATTTTCGCCTTTACCGGCGGTTGAACGAAGCAGATGCAGAACTTCCAGGCGAATCTGCAACGCCTGGAAGCTGCGGACACCCAGGTTCTGGGCATCAGCATGGACAGCACCTTTTCGAACCAGGCATGGGCGGAAAAAATCGGAGTCACCTTCCCGCTGCTCAGCGATTGGGGCGGCGAGGTAACGCGCAAATACGGGCTTTACAATCCGAAGTACAAAGCGGCAAGACGGGTCAACTATTTGATCGACAAGGACGGCAAGGTGGTCGAGATGCAGATTGACAGCGACGCCGTCGATCCGGCCAAGCTCGTCAACTACTGCGAGTACCACAAACCGAAAAAGTAGGATCGCTCGCACGTCCGCCGGGAACCCGCCCCGAACTTCCGGGAGTTCGAGAGCTGAGTCGCCCCCGCGCCAATCGCACACACCAGACTGGGGTTTTGGTCCCCGGAACCGGAAAGTGCTGTACGCTCATGGCGCCGGAGGGCACATTACTCCCCACCCAGAGCGCGTTTCGCCCGTCCCCCGTTGCGCCGCGGTATTCACCGGCGCGCTCTTGCTCACCTGGCCCGCGCTCTACAACCATTATCCGCTCCTCTATCCGGATACCATGACCTATATGATCGGCGGCCGGCCGATCGCGATTGCGCTGTTCGAGCATCGATTCGCCCGCTACTTCGGCATGCGCTCGCTGGTCTACACGCTGGGAATCTACCCGTTTCACTGGAACGTCAGCCCCTGGCCCATCGTCGCGCTCAACGCGTTGCTGGCCGCGTACATTCTGTGGCTCGTGGTCCGATCCTTGTTTCCGCACGGCACCGCCGTCCGGTATCTCCTTTTGGTGGGCCTGCTCAGCCTGTTGACCAGTCTGAGCTGGTACGTCAGCATGGCCATGCCCGATCTTCTGGGTCCGTTACTCTATCTCTCGATTTACCTGCTCGTGTTCGCTCCGGAAACACTCTCCCGTCTCGAATGGCTGGCCGTCGCGGTGATTGCGGGCTGGGGAGTGGCTTCCCACGCGACTCACGTGGTGCTGGCCGCGGGCGTATGCCTGCTCTTGGCCTGCCTGTGGCTGTTGCGCAGCCCGCCACTCAAACAGCGCATCCTGGCTGTGGGCGGCGCCGCCCTGGTCGTCCTGGTGGCGACCGCGTCCCTGCTGGGCCTGCATACGTATCTGTACGGCGAGCAGACGCTGAGCGCCAACATGCCGCCCGTGCTCACCGCTCGCGTGATCGCCGACGGTCCGGGCCGCTGGTATTTGCAGCGGAATTGTGGCGAGGTCCACTTCGCACTGTGCGCCTACGCAGGCGAACTCCCCGGCTCCGCGGAAAATTTCCTGTGGAATCCACAGGGCGTGTGGTCGAAGGCCAGAAAGAGCAGCGGCGATCGAATCAAAAAGGAGGAGATTCCCTTCGTCCTGGCCGTGCTGCGTGCCTATCCCCGCGAGGAGATGTCCATCGCCGCCGCCAGCTTCTGGCAGCAGCTCGCCGCGTTCGGCGTTCGCGACCTGACCGGTCAGGATTGGACCTTGCAGGCCATCGACGCGGCACTGCCAGGGAAAAAGCCCATGTACCTCAACAGCGGACAAATCACCGGCCGTCTGCCTCTCGATTTCTTCACTGCCCTGCAGTTTTGGACAGTGATTGCATCGGTGGCAGCCGTGGCGCTCCTGTTTCCGATCCTGTCGCGCGGTCAGCCGCCTCGCCTTCTCGGGCTGGGCAGCGTAATCTTTCCCGTGATCATCGCCAACGCGCTGGTCACGGGCGCACTTGCGCTCGTCGAAGCTCGCTACCAGAGCCGGGTGATCTGGCTGCTGCCGCTCTTCGCTGGCATCCTGCTCTTCTACTGCATCGATGGCCGCCGGGCGCAAGCGAGCAGCAGCGGCAATGCCACTTGGCGCGGGGAGGGACCACCACTCCAGGGCCATGAATGATCCGGCCATTCGCCGCCTGGGAGCCATAGTCACCGGCGCGCTCCTTCTTTGCTGGCCCGCCTTCTTCAACCGCTACCCGCTGCTTTACCCCGACTCGATTACCTATCTGGCGGCCGGGCGCCCCGTGGCCCGCGCTCTGTTCCTGCATCAATTTTCGGACTACTACGGGATGCGGTCGCTCCTCTACAGCCTGGTAATCCTCCCGTTTCACTGGAATGATTCGCCGTGGCCCGTGGTTTATTTCCAGGCGTTGCTTGCCGCGTACGTCCTATGGCTCGTGGCGCGTTCCATCCTGCCGCGCGCGGCCGTCTCGCAATATCTACTGCTCATCGCACTGCTCTCTTTGCTGACCAGTCTGAGTTGGGTTGTGAGCCTGATCCTCCCCGATGTGCTCGGCCCACTGCTGTATCTCTGCGCCTATCTCCTGGTGTTCGCAGCCGAGACGCTCTCCCGGGCCGAACGAATGGCGGTGGCCGCGATTGCATGGTGGGCCGCCGTGTCCCACCTGACGCATCTGGCGCTGGCTGCGGGGCTGTGCGTGCTGTTTGTGCTGCTGTGGCTCGCTCGTTACGCGCCCATGAAGCATCTCCTCCGCGGTGTGTGTGAGCTGGCTTTGGTGGTTGTAGTGGCGGCTGCGTCCCAATTGGCCCTGCACACCTATCTTTACGGCAAACCCTTACTCAGCGCCGACTCTCCTCCCTTTCTCACCGCCCGGTTGATTGCCGACGGCCCGGGACGCTGGTATCTCAAACAGCATTGCCCCGAAATCGATCTGGCCTTGTGCGAGTCCGTGGAACACCTCCCCGACAGCGCCGACGAGTTTCTCTGGAATCCCGACGGCATCTGGGCGCGTGCGGCCCGAGACGGCGACGACCGGATCCGGCAGGAGGAAGCCCGGTTCGTGCTGAGCGTTCTTCGCGCTTATCCGCGCGAGGAGTTGGCCGTCATGGCTGCCCACTTCTGGCAGCAACTCTCCACATTTGGACTCTGGGACCTGGGCCCGAACGAGTGGGCGCTCGAGACCTTCGACACGGCGCTGCCGGGAGAAAAATCCAACTTCCTCGAGAGCTGGCAGGCGAGCGATGAACTCCCGCTCGATTTTTTCAGCGCCGTTCAATACTGGGCGGTGGTCGGATCACTCGGCATGATCGTTCTGTTCGTGCCGGTGCTGTTGCGCAGGCAGCCGGCGCGCCTTCTCGGCCTGAGCGTAATCATACTCACCACGCTGGTCGCGAACGCATTCCTCACCGGCGCGCTCTCCAACGTGGAAGAGCGGTACCAGAGCCGCGTCGTATGGTTGCTTCCACTCCTGGCGGGTCTGCTGTTCTTTCAATGGGCCGGCGTGCGGGAAGAGGCGAAAGGCGCGTGCGGAAGCGCCACCTGGCACGAGCGAAGCTAAACGCCGGCCAGCGCGGCGGCGCAGGGCGAGAGAACTCCGCGAAATTTCAGCGCCGGAAGCGCGGCGCCGGAAGCTTCACGCTGCGGGAGGTTCCGTGGTCTCTTCCCCCCCGTCCGGCTTGAAGGCGATGCCGTAGCGTTTCAATTTGCGATAGAGGGTCGCGCGGCTGATGCCCAGCATCCTTCCCGTGAGCGCTTTGTCGCCTCCCGCCTCTTTGTAAACGCGCAGAATCGTCTGGTATTCGAGGTCTTCGAGGTCACTCGGTTTGCCGGGCCGCCCGTGCGCACTCCGGGTTTCGGCGGCAACGGGACTTCCCGCCGCATCGCGCACGCTGGGCGGAAGGTCGTTCACCTCCACGGTGCGGCGATCCCCCAGCACCACGGCACGGGCGATGGAATTCTCCAGCTCGCGAATGTTTCCCGGCCAATCGTATTCGAGAAGGGACTTGATGGCGTCGGCCGCCACATGGATATTCTCTCCGGGGGCATAGCGGTCCAGGAAGTAATGCACGAGCGTGGGAATATCCGACCGCCGTTCGCGCAGCGCCGGCATGTGCACGGTCACCACATTCAGACGGAAATACAGATCCTTGCGGAACAGTCCCGAGCGATAGGCGGTTTCCAAATCGCGGTTCGTGGCGGCAATCACGCGGACGTCCACCTGCACCTGCTCGTTGCTGCCCACCGGCCGCACTTCTTTCTCCTGGAGCACGCGCAGCAACTTCGCCTGCATCTCCAGGGGCAGCTCGCCGATTTCATCCAGGAAAATCGTTCCGCCGTTGGCGGTGCGGAACAGTCCCGGCTTGGCTTTCATGGCGCCGGTAAACGCGCCCTTTTCGTAGCCGAACAGCTCGCTTTCCATCAGGGTGGGGACGAGCGAGCCGCAGTCCACGGCCACAAACGGCATGGTGGCCATGGCGCCTCCGTAGTGGATGGCGCGCGCCACCAGTTCCTTCCCCGTTCCGCTTTCTCCGGTGATCAGCACGGGCGTGCGCGTGTCGCGCAGGCGGGCGGCGATGCGCAGCACGTCCTGGATTTTGGCCGACGTTCCTACGATGCCGGCGAACTCCTCCTGGGCATTCACCCGTTCGCGCAGGAACTGGTTCTCCGCCACCAGCCGCACTTTATCCGCCATGCGTTGCAGGAAAAGGCGCAGGGCCTCCACGCGGAAGGGCTTCTCGATGTAGTCGTAGGCCCCGAGTTTCATCGCCGTGACCGCGGACTCGACGGAGCCGTGGCCGGTCATGATCGCCACTTCCGTCCGAGGCAGGGCGGATTTCACGTGGCGCAGCAGGTCGATGCCGGACATCTGCGGCAGCTTCAGGTCCGCCATGACGATGTCCGGCGCTTCGCCTTCGAGACGGTCCACTGCGGTTTCTCCACTCTCCGCCTCCGAGCACTGGAAGCCGAGGGAGCCGCCGATGGTCATGCAGAGTTTGCGGATACTCTGCTCGTCGTCCACGATGAGGAACCGGATTCGCAAATCGTCTTTCATGGCCCTCCCATTGTCTGTTCCACGATGGCCAGCAGTTGGCCCACCCGAAACGGCTTCTCGATGCAGGGCGCGCCCGTGCTCCGGAGCAGCGCCAGAGTCTCCGAATTGGCTACATCACCGGTGATGAACACCAGGCGCGCGGCCAGTTCCGGGCGATTGCGCCGGATCCAGGCCTGCACGTCGGCCCCGCTCACACCGCCAGGCGTGCGCACGTCGGAAATGACCCCCGCGAATTGCCCGGCCTCGAGCATGCGCAATCCTTCCACTCCGGAGGCCGCCTGAACCACCCGGTAGCCGTGGCGTTCGAGCGCGGCGCGCAGCAGGGCGACCACACCGGGCTCGTCTTCAATCACCAGCACGGGCAGCGGCTCCTTACTCGCTTCGCGCGCCTCCGGCTGCGCCGGCGTCACGTAGCCACCTCAGCGCGCAGCACCGCCGCCTTGGGCGCCGCCAGCGGCAGCCGGACGACGAACGTGCATCCGGGCGCGCCCGAATTGTTCTCGCACAGAATTTCGCCGCCGTGCTCGCGAACGATGCCGTAGCAGATGCTGAGGCCCAGGCCTGTTCCTTTACCCACTTCTTTGGTGGTGAAAAACGGGTCGAAGATTTTGTCCGGCTGGGAAATCCCGATCCCATTGTCGCGGATGCTGACTTCCACGCAATCGCCGCGCCGCGCGGTCTCGATCTCGATGCGGCCCGGCCGCCCAGTCTCGCGCACGGCATCGTAGGCATTGTTCAGGATGTTCAGGAAAACCTGCTGCAATTGATGCGGGTCGCCGATGATTTCCGGGAGCCGCGGGTCGAAGCGCTCCTCCACGTCCACGCCATGGCTCACAAAGTCGTAGCTGCGCAGCTTGAGCGTGTGGCGAAGGACGCTGGTCACCTGCACGGGCTGGCGTTGCGCCGGGGCCTGACGGGCGAAACTCAGCAGGTTCTGCACGATCACGCGCGTGCGCTGCGCTTCCTGCAGCACCACTTGCAGGTCCGCCTTCGCGGTGTCCGGGATCTCGGGATTTTCGAGCAGCAGGTCCGTAAATCCGAGGATGGCGGTGAGCGGGTTGTTCACTTCGTGGGCCACGCCGGACACCAGGTTGCCCACCGTGGCCATTTTTTCGGCGTGCACGAGTTTGGCCTGCAGGCTGGCCGCGTCCGTGATGTCCGTCATCACCGTGACGATGCTGTCCACGGTTCCCTGCTCGCCGCGCATGGGGCTAAGGTTCACGGAGAACTGTCCGGTCTTGCCGTCCGGACGCAGCACCGGAATTTCGAAGTTGTCCATCAGACGGCCGTGCAGCGCATGCTCCAGCGCTTCTGCCAGCTTGCCGCGCGCGGCGGGAGGGACCAGATCCGTGAGCGGCCTGCCGAGAAGGTCCGGCTCGGTGTAGCCGGTCTCGAAACATCGCCGGTTGGCGTAGGTGACCAGCCCGGCGGTATCCAGCACCAGAATCATGCTCGCGGTGTTGTTCAGGATTTTGCGGTTGAAGTCGCGCTCGCGCTGCAGCTGGGCCTGATAGGTCTTTTGCTCCGTGACGTCGAGCATCAGGCCGCGGTACTGCACCACTTTGCCCTGGGCATTGCGCACCGCCAGGATGTTTTGCAGCGTGTGGATCACCGTGGAGTCTTTTCGCCGCATCATCACTTCGTAGTTGCGCAGGATTCCACTGCGCTCGATGGTGTCCGCAAACCGGCGCCAGTCCTCGGCGTGGACGAACACCTGGCGGGCCAGATCCGCTTCCAGCACTTCTTCGCGGCTGGAGTACCCGAGCATGCGCACCAGCGCGTTGTTCACTTCCAGGAAGCGGCCTTCGGGCGTGGCGAAGAACAGCCCCTCCTGGATGTTGTCGAACAGCTCGCGATATCTGCGCTCCGCCTCGCGCCGGTCCGTGATGTCCTTCAGCACGTGGATGGTGCGCACGCCCTCTTCCGGTGTGCCGGGAATGCGCGAGGTGGACACCAGGTACACGCGGTCCTGCTGCGTGTGGATGTACTCCTGCTCCTCGCCGCCATGGAATTCCCGGCAATACGGACATGGCTCCTCGCCCGCGGAGCCCAGGAAGGGCACGAGCTGGCGCATGTTGACGCCGATCAGTTCGGTGGGGGACGCGCCGATAAAGGCTGCCAGCGATCGGTTGATGCGCACCAGGTTGCTGTGCTCATCGTGAACGGCGATGAAATCGGTGATCGCGTCGAACACCTCGATCCACTGCTTCCGCGACTGCTCGATGCGGCTGAGCAGACCGGAGTTCTCCATGGTGACCGAGGCATGCCCGGCCAGCGCGGCCAGGAGGTTCCGATCCGCCGGAGAGATTTCGCGGCCGCGATTGGCGAGGCACAGGACTCCCAGAAGCTCGCCGGTGCTGGTCTTCAGTCCGACCACCACCGCATCTTCCCAACCCAGTGCGGCTGCCAATTCGCGGCCGAGCAGCTCCGCGCCGGATCCCGCGACCACTGCGCCCGGATGGGCGCTGGCCAGCCCATAGAGCGCGATCTCGAGACCGCGCTGCAATACTCCGGAAGGGGTGCTCTCCGGCCACTGCGCGAAGACGATGTCGAGCCGCGCGCCCCGCAGGATGGAAAGCACGCCCGCGTGCGAGCGCAACATGCTCATGGCGTGCAAAGTAAACCGGCGCGCGAAGTCCGGCAGCCGCATGGACGGATGCAGCTCCAGCGCCAGGCTCATCAGGTTTTCGGCCCGCTCGCGATGCTGCTCCGACGAAACCGCAAACCGCCCGGCCTCGAGCGCCGCTCCCGCCAGGGCCGCGGCCACCGCCACCTGCGCCGCCATCTGCTCGGTAAAGAATTGCGGATTGTTGTCGTGGAACAGGGTGAGCAGGCCGGGCGTTTCGGCTCCCGGAACGGTGGGAACAATGAGCGCAGCACGCGCCGGATAGCCCCAGACCTTGGCCGCATCCGGGCGGTGCAATGCCGGCAATATGCGTGATTTCACGGCACGCAGAGCGTCAAACGCCGCGGGGTTCAGCTCGGGAGTCAGCCGCTGCATCTGCGGAGACCGCGGGGTCCGCCCGGCCCACCCGGCCACCTGAAGGGTATCCGGCTCCAGCGACTCCCAATAGCAGGCCACGCTGGCGTCGCTCCACGCGCGCATGGCGCGGCAGAAGCAGTCAATGCGTTCCGACACGCTGGGAGACGTGGAGAGTTGGGTGGCTAAATCGAGCAGGAAATCCTGGAATGGGGCGTCGGAATGAGACGCCCCCGCGGAGGGAGACTGGTGGCTCGCACGCATGAGGGTTAAGGGGCCTGCGCGCTATCTCGTTCAAAGATTTGAGAAATGACGCCCGGCGATTCGGCCGGCTACCGACCAGCCATCCCAAGATTAGCCGCCGGCACGCAGTCAGCCTATGCCGCAATCTCATTTTGAGTCAATCAAACCGGGGGAAGCGGTGCCGAATGACGCAATCTCATCCTGAGACGGCACCGGACGGTCTGGAGCCGGGCGCTCCCGGACGAGAAAAATTGCTGCCCTGAGTCTGCCGGCAACCGAGAGAGGAAGGGTTAGCGAGATTCTGCCAGCTCTCGCCGAAAAACCGGGGGGCGGGCCGCGTCCCGGGAGCGGGAAGTGCCAACAAACGCCGCAACGTGGTACACCCTTTGCTGCGTCTAAGGTATGGTTATGCGGAGTGCCCCGGTGATGGTCGGCGCCGGGTACCCAAAACATCCAACCGGGCAATGCTGCACGGTTTGAGCGAAGGGTTTATGCGTTCTCACGGGAAAAGACTGCGGCGTGTCGGGTATTGGGCGCTGGCAGGGCTGTGCGCGGCGGGCGCGGCGTGGGGATTCGCAAACGCGGCGGTCCCTGAACAGCAGTCCACGCCCGCTCCCCTGGTGCGCTATCTCGGCAGCGTCAAGGCGATCAAAGGCAATTCGCTCGTGCTCTCCACCGACGAAGGACCCGAAGTGACCGCCGTTATCGTGCAGGGGGCGCGCTTGCTGCGGGTCGAGCCCGGCGAGAAAGACCTCTCGCATGCTGTCCCCCTGGAGATCGCCGACCTGCAGGCGGGCGACCGCATCCGAATCCGCGGGCGAAACTCGCCGGACCGCAAAATCGTATACGCGATGGAAGTGATCGCCATCAAGCACCTGGATATTCAGGCGAAACAGGAACGCGAGCGGGCCGACTGGCAAAAACGAGGGATCGGCGGGCTGGTGAAGGAAGTGGATGCCGCGGCCGGGACGGTAACGCTCTCCGTCAGTTCGCTGGGGGGCCCGCGGATGGTGATCATTCACACCACCCCCAGCACAATCCTGCGCCGTTACGCGGCGGATTCCGTGCGCTTCGACGATGCGAAGGCTGCGCCACTGGCCCAGATCAAGGCCGGCGACCAATTGCGCGCGCGCGGGGACCGCAGCCCGGACGGGAACGAATTCACCGCGGAAGAGATCGTCTCCGGCACGTTCCGCAACATCGCTGGCACCATCACTTCGATGGACTCGGCGGCGGGCCGGATCGTGGTCATGGATCTGCTGTCGGGCAAGCCCGTCACCGTGGTGATCTCTTCAAAATCGCAGATCCGCAAACTGCCTCCGGAGATGGCTACGGGGCTCGCGGCGCGGTTGCGGAACGCCTCCGCAGGCGGGCCGAATGGCCCACCCTCTGCAGCGGGCGAGCAGAAACAGCCACCAGCGCCAGGCGGGGGGCCCGGCAATGGCTCGGGAGTCCCCGGCGGGCCGCCGCGCGCCGGTCGCGGCGATTTTCAGCAGCTCGTCAACCGGTTACCGCAGGTGACGCTGGCCGATTTGGCGAAAGGGGAAGCCGTTATCCTGGTCGCCACGGGCGGCGCGGAAGCGGGAGAAGTGACGGCCATTACCCTGCTCGGCGGAGTGGAGCCGCTTCTTGCGGCATCACCGCGAGGCAGCCAGGCCTTCACGCTATCTCCCTGGACGATTGGTGGCGGGGCTGCCGCGGAAGGCGGGGACTCGAATCCCTAGCAGGGTACCGAAAAACACGGATTGCTCCTGGGCCTCCGGGAGCGCCGTCTCGAGGGCAAACGGCCCGACGATGTATTCTCTCATGGGAGAAGTGATGTCATTCCGATTCGGGCGGGATTCCTGTCTTCTCGCTCTCTGTGCGCTCTTCATTCTTCTGATCGCCCCAGGTGCCCCCGGGCAGACCGCCACCGGCACGCTGCGGGGCCAGGTGACCGACCCCTCAGGGTCCGCGGTCACCACGGCGAAAGTCACCATTACCTGGCCGAGCGGCAAGGTGACCACGGCGGACACGGTTCACGACGGCCGCTTCGAGGTAAAAGACCTTCCCGCGGGAAAGTACGGCATTGCATTGACCGCCAAGGGGTTCGCGCCCTTTGAGGTGCTCGACTACGAGATTGTTGCGGGCCAGGTGCAGAAGCTGGACGTGACGCTTTCCCTCGAAGTCCAGCAGGAAAAGGTGATCGTGCAAAGCACCTCGCCCACGGTGGAAGTGAGCCCCGAAGCCAATGCCGGCGCCATCGTAATGTCGCAGAAAGACCTGGACGCCCTGTCGGACGATCCCGACGAGCTGCAGAACGACCTGGAAGCGCTGGCCGGTCCGTCGGCCGGGCCGAACGGGGGGCAGATCTATATTGACGGGTTCACCGCGGGGCAATTGCCGCCCAAATCCGCCATCCGTGAAATCCGCATCAACCAGAACCCGTTCTCTCCCGAATACGACAAGCTGGGCTACGGCCGGATTGAGATCTTCACCAAGCCCGGCATGGATCAACTCCACGGCAACTTCGAGTTCCAGGGCAATGATTCCTCCTTCAACTCGAAAAATCCGTTCGCCAAATCCGAGCCGGGGTACGAATCCACACTGTTCAGCGGAAACATCGGAGGGCCGATCAGCAAGAGGGCGTCGTTCTATTTCTCTTCGCAGTACCGCGACATCAACGACGTCTCCGTGGTCAGCGCGCAGGTTCTCGACTCGAGCTTCAACCCCGTGCCGTTCAGCCAGTCCCTCCCCAGCCCGCGCAAGCGCGTAAACCTGAGCCCACGGCTCGACATTCAGGTGACCCCCAGCAACACGCTGACCGTGCGCTACCAGTATTATCGCGACGACCTCTCCGGCCAGGGCGTGGGCGGCTTCAATCTGGCCTCGCAGGCTTACCACTCGCTCAACACCGAGCACACCCTGCAGATCGGCGACACCCAGGTGTTCGGGACGAAGATTGTCAACGAGACCCGCTTCCAGTATCTCCACGAACCGTCTGAAGAAACCCCGGTCGATGCGACGGACGCCACCTTGGTGGTCCCGGGAGGATTCCGCGGCGGCGGAAGTTCCTTTGGCGTAGTTCACCAGGTCCTCGATCATTACGAGTTCCAGAACTACACCCAGATCGCACTGCGCAAGCACACACTCAAATTCGGGGTGCGGCTTCGCGAGGTGACCGACGACGACAACGCCACGTCCGGCCACAACGGCACCTTTTACTTTTCATCGCTCGCGGCCTTTCACAGCGGGCTGCCCACGCAGTTCACCCTCGCGGTGGGGACTCCGGAAACGCGGGATTCGATGTTCGACGGCGGGTTCTACATCAGCGACGACTGGAAAGTGCGCCCAAACGTCACCCTGAGCATCGGCCTGCGCCTGGAAACCCAGACGGGCATCTCCGACCATCTCGACTCGGCGCCGCGGCTGGCGGTGGCCTGGGGCCTCGGGCGCGGCAAAGGAAACCCCAAGACGGTTCTTCGAGCGGGGACCGGACTCTTCTACGACCGGTTCGGGGAAAATCTGCTGTTCGAAGCCCGCCGCTTTAACGGCATAAACCAGTTGCAGTGCGTTTACACGCAGCCGGCGTTTTATCCCATCGTTCCCGTGGCCACCACGCCGGGAGTTTGCCCGGGCGCCGCCACCAGCGTGCTTCCCACCGAGAATCGCATCGCGCCGAACCTGCACGTTCCCGGCGTGCTGCAGACCGCGGTGGTGCTGGAGCGGCAGCTCACCAAAGTTACGAGCCTCTCGCTGACCTACCTGAACTCGCGGGGGTTCGACCAGCTTTTCACGAACAACATCAACGCACCCGCGCTGGGCAGCTACGATCCGGCGAATCCGGCGTCCGGCAACCGGCCTTTTGGTTTCAGGAACATCTACGAGTATCAATCCGAGGGCGTGTTCCGGCAGAACCAGTTTTTCGCGCAGCTCACCGTCCGCGCAGGTGCCCGGCTGACTCTGTTCAGCAACTACATCCTCAACTTCGCCAATAGCGACACGTCGGGAGCCAACAGCTTTCCTTCCAATCCTTTCAACCTGCAACAGGATTACGGGCGCGCATCCTTCGACTACCGCAACCGGTTCTTCATGGGCGGCAGCATCGGGTTGCCACACGGATTCCGTCTCAGCCCGTTCATGATTGTCAGCTCGGGCCAGCCCTACAGCATCACGCTGAGCCAGGACCTGATCGGCAGCTCGCAATTCAATCAGCGCCCCACGCCTGCGTCGGCCAGCGCATGCCCGGTAGGGCCTCCTACCGGCAGTCCCTTTGTGTGCACTGCGTTTGGCGCCTTCGACACTCTGCCGGCGGCGAGCCAGCCCCGCATCCCGGTCAATTCGCTCACCGGGCCCGGGCGCTTCACCATGAATCTTCGCGCGAGCAAAACGTGGGGCTTCGGCGCTCTGCCGGAACGCTCTGCGAATACGGTTCCCGGGGGCGGTGGGGGCGGCGGCGGACCGCGTGGAGGCCCTGGCGGCGGCCGGGGCGGGTTCGGCGGTATCTTCGGCGGCGGGGCGCCGACCAATAAGCGCTACAACCTGACGCTCAGCCTCACAGCGCGAAATCTGTTCAACTACACGAACCTGGCCACACCGGCCGCGAGCCTGATTCCGCCCGTGGGGACGACCGATGCGGCCGAATCACCATTTTTCGCGCGCTCCAACCAGCTCGCCTACGGGCCCTATTCCTCCCAGGCCGCCAGCCGGCTGCTGTACCTGCAGCTCGGGTTCACGTTTTGACCGGGATGGCGGGCAACCTTGGAATTGCGCTGTGGCATCCATTGGGTGGATAATCGGGGCGTTTCCTTCCCCAGCCCATAGTCCGAGAAACGAGCGGTCTACCACATTGTGGGGGAGGATTTATGCGTCAGTATTTCACGGCAGTCTCGCTGGCAGTCCTGCTGGCGTTCTCGCTCGCTGCGTGCTCCAGTTCGACGACGTTCAACTCGGGGAACCCGCCGGGCGCCTCCGCGTCTTCGGTTTCCCTCAGCATTCACGACACGCCGCCCATGGGCGTGAACATCCTTCAATTCAAGATTCAAATCACCGCGGCCATGCTCCAGCCGGCCGACGCCACGCAGCCTCCCGTTAACATGCTTCCCGACCCTGACGACGTGGAACTCATCCACCTTCAGACGGAATCCGCGCTGTTGGCCAATCGCAGCGTACCCGCGGGCCAGTACACAGGATTGACGGTCACCTTCAACAACCCGCGCATCGTGATCTTCAATGAATCGAACCAGACGCTCATGGTGGGCGCGGTGGCGTGCGCTCCCATGGCCGTCTGCAAACTCTCGCCGCCGCTCAATCAGATGAGCGTCACCGTGCAGGCGCCCACCGCTCCCTTCCCTGTCATGCTTTCGGCTGCTTCGCCGCTGGCCTTGCTGCTCCATTTCGACGTCAACGCGTCCGTCCAGGGAGACCTGTCGGTAACGCCCATGGTCAACCTGACGCAGCTCGCGATTCCGCCGAACGCCGTGGGGGAGCACACACATATCGTTGGGGTGGTCACGGCAGTCAGTTCGCCCACCTTCACAGTGCAGTCCGCTTATGGAGGCGCAACGTCCACGATCACCACGGACAGCAACACGAAGTACCGCTTCGGGGATTCCTGCGCGGCAGACAACTTCTCCTGCATCATGGCCGGCCAGCTCCTGAAGGTAAAGATCAACGTGATGTCTGACGGCACCCTGGAAGCCACCGATGTGAAGCTGCTCCAGAACCAGGGCCTGCCTGCCTTCCAGGGAACGATCATTGCCGTCAATGGGGCGCTGGATCAAATCCAGGTGGTGCTGGCGTTCGCGGAAGGGCCGCAGGCGGATAACTCGCAGACGCAGGAGGCATCCGCGGTCCCCTCGCTCACAGTCCAGCTCTCATCGTCCACCACATTCACGATTGATTCCGACAATCTTACTTTGCCCTCGGGCGTGAGTTTCGCCGGCCCGATGGACCTGCTCGTCGGCCAGACGGTAAAATTTCAGCCCATGCTGCCGATTACCGGCACTCCGCCAAACTTGACTGTGGGGGCGAACAGTGTCCAGCTCGAGCCTTCCCAGATTACGGCGACTGTCTCTGCCGTGAATGCGCAGGCCGCACCCCCCAACTTCCTTCTCGGCATGCTGCCCAGCCTGTTTACCGGCGCTGGGATCACGCAAATTCAGGTGGACGCGGTGATGGGTACGGTGTTCGACGACGTGAACGGAGTGGGCTCACTGTCGCCGGGACAGATCGTGTCCGTTTCCGCGCTCCTGTTCAACACGCCCATGCAACCGACGGGGGTGGCTGTCGAGGTAAAACCGCGGCACGCTGACGACTGACCGGTGGCCTTAAAAAAAAGGAGCGGCGTCGCAATTTCGGCGCCGCTCCCCTTGCCGGCGTTCAAATGCCGGCGGATCCGTTTATGGCTTGGCTTTCTTTTCTTCCGCAGCCGGCTTCGCGGCGGGAGCCGCGGCTGCCTTGGGCTTCCAGAAATCGGGGTCGCCCTTGACCCAGGATTGGTCCACGTAGCTCATACGCGGGTTGAAGGCGAACAATTGATGCTGGGACGATTCGATCGTCGACCCGTATAGCTCTATGAACTTCTTCATGCCTTCTTCGCCCATGGCCGCCGCGAACTCCTTGCTTTCCTCGGGACCGCGATCCAGTTCGCCAAGCGTTTTGCGCGCATGGAGCAAAAGATGCGTGTCGCCGTCGCCGCCATACCTTTGCTCGAACATGCCCCAGTGAGCGCCGGGCACCCCCTTGTCATAGGCGGCCTTGGCCATCTTCACCAGCTCGCCCCAGTCTTTGCCGTGTCCCGGACGAACATGATAAACGGAGATTTCCATGTAGCGCATGTGCGAGAGGTCCGCCAGCGGCCGGAGGCTCTGTTCCTCATTGAAAATGAAGACGCCCTGGTCCACCGCATCCAGCAACTCGCCGTCCACCACGTTGGCGTGTTCCAGCGCGGCACTGAGGGTGGCATTCTTGGCGACTGCCGCGGTGTCTTTTTCCCAGGCGTCAAAGGAATCGTACGAGGTAAAGAACAAGGCGCGCATCTTGCCGGAAAGCGACGTCATGCCGAGGTAATGCGTCGGCCACTTCGCGCGGGTCATGGCCTGGACGAACAGGCTTTCCGTCTTATCGTGAGCCATGCCATTCTTGCCTGGCTTGGTAAACTCGCGAGTAATCTGTAACACCTTCGGTATCGGCGCGGTTTCCTGCGCCGCGGCCATCGAACTAAACGCGAACACGAGTGACACACCCAACACACACCGACTGAATTTGTTCATAGGCGCAAACCTCCCAGTTTGCAGAATGAGTCCTGATTACTTAGGTATGCGAGAAAACGGCGGAAGTACGGCGCCGAAACCCACGTGGACAATATCCGAGGCCGGCGGTGAAGTCAAGGGAGCGAAGGCAGCGGTAGTTGGCCAGTTTGCCCGGTAGCACAGACAATCCTGTCTGTGCAAGCGCCCAACTGCCTCAAATCACGCCAGCAACTGAAAACGAGAGCCCTTCCTCATGTCCATCAGGGCAAACTGGCCCACTACCAAGGCAGCGTCCGCCCGGTCAGCCCGAATACATCGGCAACGCGACGCTGTGCGGGCTGATGGGGCCGAGCGAGCACAGCGCTTAGCAGCCGGGCGAAAGGCCGCATTCCCCACGCCCCTCCCGCAGGCGCTGCCTTCGATTCCTCTGCGCTATTTTCTCTGGGGCGCCGAAAGATCTGCCGCCAGTTTGAACTTCAGCAAGGTCTCCACCGGCAATACAATATCCCGATTTCCCGTGAGTCCGGCGCCGGCTGTTCCCGCTCCCGCACCCGCCACCGCGCCGATGCCGGCTCCCTTCCCTCCGCCGATCAGCCCGCCAAGCAAGGCCCCACCTACCGCGCCTCCGCCGATAAACGCCGCCGAGCGCTTCCCTTTTCCCTTCCTCGCTTCCATCACGGAAGAGGTCTGAATGGCGTAGGGCTGGCCGTCAATCGTCACGCTCTTCAAGGTCAGGTCCAGCGTGGATCCGCCCTTGAAGTGCCCCGCCGCGTGCGCCTGCGTCACCACTCCCGATGCGCTCGCGCCCTGCGGAATCACCACTTTTCCGCCGGACATTACGGGTTCGGCCAAAGTGGCTTCAAATGGATCGCCTTCACTGCTCGTCTTCGAGCCTAGCGCCGTTTCCAGTCGCACGGTGAGCGGCGTACCCGCCGGAATCACGATTGGGGGCGCCGACGTCCTCGCCACAGCGCTCGAATTCGCCGAACCCGCGTCTGTCGCCTGATTCGAGCCGCTCGAGCAGCCCGCCATCGCGGCGGCCACCAGCGCCAGTGCCCCCGCCCAGGCAATGTGTCGTTGTCTCATCGCTTCCTCCTCATCTCGCATAAGCGAGGTTTGCTTCCCTCCGACCGGGCTGGAACCATTTTACACTCCATGACGGTCGAGTGCGCCGTGCGTGCTTCATGAATTGGCCCGCCCTAAACGGCCGCGTAGCTTTGCACCTGCAGCAAGCAGGCTGGACCAAGGCATTCGATCGCGCGCCAGTCCTTTACATCCGATGGGGCACTTACCACATGCGATGTGGAACCCCGCGCATCTCCGATTCCGGCTGCCTAATCCGTTTCGGGAGGCGGATGTTCTCTCAACCCGCCTCGGACTGTCGAAAGCTGGTGACGAGTCGATATTTCTACAGGTATATGGTTGCGATGTCTTTACGGAATAGGGTATATGTACCCGTCTAATTGACCCGGGACAGCGAGAAATGGGGAATAACGAGACACATCATACGGGCGCGCGCGATCAAGAAACAAGCTTCACGTTCGGCGGCGTAGGCTGGATATTCTCAAATCTGACTGGCCTCACGGCAGCACTAATCGTGGTCGGCTATCTCGCCCATGTATCCCAGGAAAGCTTTATTGGTTTCCCCATCGATATCAACGTTCCAGCGGATTTGATCCTGCTCGCCGTTCGCTGCCTCGGCAAACTCTGTTACTCCCTCATTGACCCAGTGGTGCTCGCGGAATTGGCCGTCATTCTTTTCTTGTTACATCGCGTCAACCTGAGACTGAGTGAGCGCAACCACTCGGGACTCCCTTACAAGCTTGCACTAACGCTGACCCTGTTTGTCACCAAGCTCCTGCTATTCGATTTGCCTCCCCTCGCGCTCAGGGGTGTCATGTTGCAGGTTCCGCACGCCACGAGTGATTTTGGCTCTGGTTTTCTTTCATGGAGGACGGCGGAAATATGGAAAGGACTCTACTGTCTTTACGGCAAAGACGGATCTGCCTGCCTTATCTGCTGGAATCTGCCAATCGATCTCGACCATTATATTGGCCATGATTTGATCCTTCTCGCTGCCCTTTCTTACATGATCGGGACACTTCTGAGCCGGAAACAGCTCACGGGCCTCACAAAACCGGAGAGGAGTTTCCTGGCTGTCCTGTCGACTCTGCTATTAATCGCCGGGTGCGCTTTTTTACCTGTCCTTTACGGAAAGCTCGTGATGAAGGACGACTATCCGCAGATAACGGTGACACTGAACGCAACGGAGCCTCCAGAGCCCGTTCAAGGAAAGGGCGTCGAAGCACCAGGGCGGAAAAGTGCCGGAGTCCGAAAGGGCAGTCCCGCGCCACGGCAGCCGGAGCTAAAAGGGAAAGGGGTCCAGGCATCGGCGCAAGAAAATGCGGGAGTACAAAAGGGCAATCCCGTGCCACCGAAGCCAGAGGTACATGGTTTGCTGTCTTCTCATAATGACGCCGGCTTGACTGTATGGGGACATACTGACCATGATCCACCAGGCTGGATATTCATTCCGTATTCCAGTATTCGCGTAATTCGCTACAATCCAAGTCAAACAAGAGAGATGCTACTGAAGAGGTTTCTGCAAGACTCGGGCACATGCCAGTAGGCGGGAGCTCCTGGAGAGATTAATTAATGAAAAATACTAACCGATTCGCGCTAGTGATGAGCCTATTCATTTTGACCGCGGGCTGCACTACAGCGTCAGCGCAAACCGCTACGTATCCCGAGGTGATCAGCCTAATTCGGGTCCATCTCCAGTCTGGCAATGAATTCTCCGTTAGACAATCACTGGCTATCAGCGTCGATAATCAAGCCTTCCAGGGATTCCCGTACATCAACGTATATGCGATTGCCGAGTACGCGTCCGGCGAGGACAGCGGCCTCCCCTGGGGCCCTTGCTTGCGATTCCGCTACCACATCTGGCATTGGAGAAATAGGGGCAGCGGAGACATGAATTTTGGTGAGATCAAGGAACAGGATTTGTGGTGGCTGGACTCCGATCTCAATACAGGGGGCAGTAAAGCCAAGGTAAGACTTTTCTTCGAACCTGGCGTCCCCGGGTCGGAATCCTGGGAGGAAAACTTTCTTTTCGTCGTCAATGAGCGCCAACTGATACAGAAATTCTGGGATTCGGGGGTGAGCATCCTCATCAACCATACGCCAAGGGCAGCAAGCCCAAGACCGTGGTTGCTGGGCTCTCTTATTTCGTTTTTTTCTCCACCCGTCGTGCAAGCTGCGCCCCCTCCACCGCCGCCTGGATCGTTGGTTCCCCCGCCTGGTTTCAACGGACACTGCATAAGCAAAATCGAAGAAGTGGGCGACGGCAACACCCTCCTTAGGGAGGTTCCGTGTGGCGATCCACCGTCCGTAATCCCTGCGCCTCCCTTACCGGGCCTCGCTCTCAGAGCACTTAGCCATTGACCAGCATGTAGCTCGCGCCCTCTCAGGCATTCTGCTAGCGTAGGCCGAGAGGCCAAACGCTGTTGCAATTCCCTATTGCGCTGCCCGGAAAACGTGCTGGAAGTCTCCTCCGAGTGGACTGGTCAAGATGGGAGACCGAGGAGTTGTGTGATTCCTCGACAGCCCCCCCCTCGAAGCCCGTCGCTTTAGCACTGGCTGCGGCTATTTCGGGCCATTGGTCGCATGGGTGCTGCCCTGCTATCATGGATTGCGCGTGACTCGGCTGAGTGCTTCTCCTCGTTTCTTTTCTCGCCACTCATCACTCGTCACTCGCCACTGCTTTCATGTCCATTCGCAACATCGCCATCATCGCGCACGTGGACCACGGCAAGACTACGCTGGTGGACGCCATGCTCCGGCAGTCCGGGATTTTCCGGGCGAACCAGGCGCTCGTGGACCGGGTCATGGACTCGAACGACCTGGAACGCGAGCGCGGCATCACCATCCTGGCCAAAAACACCGCGCTCTTCTTCCACGAGACGAAAATCAACATCGTGGACACGCCCGGCCACAGCGACTTCGGCGGCGAGGTGGAACGCGCCCTTCGCATGGTGGACGGCGTGCTCCTGCTCGTGGACGCGAGCGAAGGCCCGTTGCCGCAGACCCGTTACGTGCTCCAGAAAGCGCTCGCGGCGGGGCTTCCTCCCATCGTAGTGCTCAATAAAATCGACCGGAGCGACGCGCGTACCGCCGCGGTGCTCGACGAAATCTACAGCCTGTTCATCGACCTGGACGCCACCGAGGACCAACTCGACTTCCCGGTGCTGTATTGCAATGCAAAGGCGGGTGTGGCGCACCGCGCGCTCGCCGACGATTCGCGCGATTTGCTGCCGTTGTTCGAAGCCATTATATCGTCGATTCCGCCCCCGGCGGGGGATCCGGCGGGCGTGCTGCAGGTACAGGTGACCAACCTGGACTACAGCGATTTCCTGGGCCGGCTGGCCATTGCTCGCGTGTTCAACGGCACGCTGCGGCGCGGCGACGAGGTCGGAATCAGCAAACTTTCGGGCGCGCTCGTGCCCGCGAGGCTCACTAAACTGTTCACGTTTCGCGGGCTGGAGCGCGATGAAGCGGATACCGTAGAGTGCGGCGACATGGTGGCCATCGCCGGCGTCGAGGATATTCAGATCGGCGAGAGCATCACCTCGCTGGAGACGCCCGCGCCGCTCGAGGCGCTGACCATCGACGAGCCCACCCTCGCGATGGTGTTTACCGTCAACACCGGGCCGCTCTCCGGGCGCGAAGGGACGCTGGTCACTTCGCGCGACCTGCGCAGCCGCCTGCAAAAGGAGCTGCTCACCAACGTCTCTATCCGGGTGGAAGACGCCGACTCCACCGATTCCTTCCGCGTGCTGGGCCGCGGCGAATTGCAGCTCGCCATCCTCATCGAGACCATGCGGCGCGAGGGCTACGAGCTGCTGGTTGGCAAACCGGAAATCGTGGTGCGCACGGAAGCGGGCCGGAAGCTCGAGCCGGAGGAGCTGCTGGTGGTGGATTGCCCGGAAACCTTCATCGGCATCCTGATGGAGGGACTGGGGGCGCGTCGGGGCGAGATGGTGAAAATGGTGAACCACGGTTCCGGCCGCGTGCGCATGGAATTCCGTATTCCCGCGCGCGGCCTCATCGGCCTGCGCAGCCAGCTCCTCACCGATACGCGCGGCACCGCTCTCATCCATTCCATCTTCAACGGCTGGATCGATTACGGCGGCGAGATGGCCCTCCGGCCCACCGGCGCGCTCGTGGCCGACCGCCCCGGCGCATCCACCGCGTTCGCGTTGTGGAACCTTCAGGAGCGCGGCGAACTGTTCCTCGGGCCCGGTATCGAGGTGTATGAAGGCATGATCGTGGGCGAAAACGCGCGCGAAGCCGACATGGACGTGAACGTGACGAAAGAGAAAAAACAGACCAACATGCGCGCCTCCACGGCCGACGAAGCCATCCGGCTCATCCCCCATCGCGAGCTGAACCTGGAACAGGCCATCGAGTTCATCGCCGACGACGAATACGTGGAAATCACGCCCAAATCCATCCGCCTGCGGAAGAAGGTGCTCGACGTAAAAAAGCGCCCGCGGCGCTGGCAACAAATTCGAGCCAGCCAGGAAGTAAAGACAGGATGACGCCATGACCACCGCGCCCGGCGCGCCATCCTCATCCGAGGAAACCGCCCTGATCGCCCCCGCATGGCATACAGCCGTCGTCCTTGTGTCCCTGTTTGCAGTTGCGGGACTTTCCGCGTGGCGAGGGGCCCTGTCCCCCGTGGGCAATGTGAGCGGCCACGCGCGGCTGGCCAACTACGGCGTCGTGCTGGTGTGGGAATGGCTCACGGTGGCGTTCATCGCCTGGGGAGTGCGCCGGCGCGGTTACAGTCTTTCCTCGATAATCAGCGGGAGCTGGCCGCGCGCGTCTGCCTTCTTCCGCGATCTCGGCTTCGCCATTCTTTTTCTGATTGGCTCCAACCTGATTCTGGGCCTCATCCAGTTCGCG
The DNA here is from genome assembly GCA_963773835.1 of uncultured Acidobacteriaceae bacterium. GTDB lineage: Bacteria > Acidobacteriota > Terriglobia > Acidiferrales > UBA7541 > JOPF136. Next base: position 1,437,235 of record CAVZCQ010000001.1, on the reverse strand, counting down.
CTGAAATCCAAAATGAACCAGGCCGTCCGCAACCTGCTGCCGGAAACACCGCTGGAGATGGTCGCCTGGATTTTTCTCGCCGCCACGGCGGGATTTTGTGAAGAAACGATTTTCCGCGGCTACCTCCAACAGCAGTTTGGGCGCATGACGCGCAACGCGTCCGCCGGGCTCGTGCTTCAGGCTGTGATATTCGGATTCTGCCACGGCTACCAGGGCATAAAGCCCATGGTCACCATTTCTGTGTATGGCGCGTTATTCGGGCTGCTGGCCATGCGGATGAAGAGCCTTCGCCCGGGAATGCTGGCCCACTTCATCCAGGACGGGGCGTCCGGCCTAATCTTGCGCCAGGTTTTGAAGAAACTTCCTGCAGGATGAAACGAAGCGACGCACCGTTCACCCCTCCGGTCTGCCGCTTCCCTTTTGCTGGCGGGCCCGTCCCGCAAAATGGCACACCCACTACGCGGCTCGCTGGATCGCGAGCAGGTGGACACGCTTCACTTGCTCTACACCGGGTGGAGTTCTGGGATCTGAGCCTTCACTGCCACGCTCAGGCGGCGAATTCCCTGGCGAATCCGTTCCGGATTGGCGTTGGAGAAGTTCAGGCGCAGGTGCCGGTTGGCGTCGGGCCCACGGCAATCGGGAGCAAAGAAACAATCTCCGGGGACGAAAGCTACGTCTTGCTTCAGACCCTCCCGGAACAGCTCGTTGGCATCCATGCCCTCGGGCAAGGTAACCCAAAGGAACAATCCTCCCTGGGGACGCGTCCAGGTAACCCCCGGAGGCATCTCGTGCGCGAGGGCTTCCAGCATGACGTCGCGCCGCTCGCGATAGACGCTGCGGAGTTTTTTTACGTGTTCGTCGAGGAAGTTTTCGCGGGCCACTTCGTAGGCGATGATTTGCGTAAAGGTTGAGGTGTGCAGGTCGGTTCCCTGCTTGAGCTGCGCCAGCTTGGCGATCACCTCGGCCGGGGCCACCACCCAGCCGAGCCGCAAACCGGGCGCGAGCGTCTTCGAAAATGTGCTGAGGTAGATGACATTTCCGAGGTTGTACCCATCGTCGCGGGGCACGGTCTTGCGGTCGAGCACAAAGAGCGGCGGCAGATGTTCCCCTTCGTACCGCAATTGGCCATAGGGATCGTCTTCTATGATCGGGACGCGGTAGCGTTCCGCGAGCTGTACGAGCTGGTGGCGGCGGCTCTCGGACAGTGTCGTGCCGCCCGGATTCTGAAAGTTCGGCAGCACGTACATGAACTTGGGCCCGGAACGAAGATGCCCCTCGAGGAGATCGATCCTCAAGCCATCCTCATCCGCGGGCACGCTCACGTAATCCGCCCCGTAAAAGCTGAAGGCTTGCAGCGCCCCCAGATACGTCGGGGCCTCCACCAGAACGCGGTCGCCGGGATTGATCAGCAGCTTGCCGATAAGGTCCAGAGCCTGCTGAGAGCCGGAAGTAATGAGAATATTTTCGGCGCTGGCCTTGATGCCGTAGCGCACCATGTGGCGGGCGATCATCTCGCGCAGTGGCCGGTAACCTTCGGTTTCCCCGTATTGCAGCGCCAGGGCCGCCTTATCCTCCAGCACCGAGCGGCACGCTTCCTTGAACCGTTCGGTGGGGAAAAGCTCGCTGGCGGGAAGCCCTCCGGCAAACGAAATCACCTCCGGCCGCTGGGAAACTCTTAGCAATTCGCGAATGATTGAGCTTTTGGAGCCGCTGGCGCGATCGGAGAAACATGAGGTCCAGTCAATTGACATGGCCGGTCTTCTCCCGCGTCACAAACCATCCCCTGCGGAAAGGACGCGTCTTAAGTGGCTAAATGCACAGCCCTCAAATCCTACGCTAGCCGCGTCCGGCGCCAGACGAAGTGATGGTCGTCACATGGCGCGGTGAGGCCCGGGTACCAGGGACCGAATCGACCGGCCCAGGGGCCCTACCCCGCGTGACTTTGTACCCGCTCCCCTTGCGTGCGCGGTTGACCTCGAAAAGACTGCAGGGAAAGATTTGGGCATGGCCGCTCCGGCTGTCCTGCAGGTTGACAACGGGTAGCATTTTGCTACCATGGCGGTATGAGCCAGCCAGTGAAGCTATCCGATGCTCTCGTCCTGGACGCCCGGGTGGCGGGACAAGCCGTGGAACGCTCGATCGCCGGCCAGGTGGAATTCTGGGCCAGAATGGGAAGAGCTATCGAACCGCTGCTCGAGGGCGCGCAAGCGCTTTCCCTGTGCCGCAGTGCCGCAGCCCAGCCGCTCTCGGCCTGCCTGAACTCGGTAGATTCGCCGGCTGGCCGCCGCCGCGTTTCTGCGCTTCTCCGCGAGCAGCCGTTTCCGCACTACGAACCTCATCCCCATCGAGCCGGACTGCTGATCCGCATCGAGGCAAACGGCAAACGCACTGTGGGACGGTTCGTCAACCGCCGCTTCCGGCCCGTCAAGGCCAAGCGCCGGTGACTCTGCCGCTCGACCGCCGCCCGGTCATTGTGGCGATCGCCGGACCGAATGGCGCGGGCAAAACCACTTTCTACCATGCCCATCTGCAGGCCGCCGGGCTGCGATTCGTCAACGCCGATGTTCTGGCACGGGAACTGAATCTCAATCCCTACGCCGCAGCGGGACTCGCGGATGCGTTGCGGCGGGAATTGGTGAAGCAGGGCGAAAGCTTTGCCTTTGAAACCGTCTTTTCCGATCCCGAGGGCCGGAAACTTGCATTCCTGGAAGAAGCCGCCGCCAAAGGGTACACCGTGGTCCTCTGCTTCATTGGAATCTCCAGTCCGGCAGTTTCGGAACAGCGTGTGGCCATGCGAGTCTCGCAAGGCGGCCACGATGTGCCCGCGGACAAACTCATCGCCCGTTTTCCCCGCACAATGGCAAACCTGAGAGCGGCCATCCGCAGACTTCCGCACGTGTGGATTTTTGCTAACGACGACCTGCGTGCTCCCTTCCGCCAAGTAGCGGTTTTCGAGAAGGGCCGGCGGGTGAGCCTGACGGGGCCCCTTCCCAAATGGCTGAAGCCATTGCTGAGGTAGCCGGAGAGTTTTGGCTCGACATCGAGTCGGGCTCTGACTAGGCTGAAGCCTCGCGCTAGGAAGGATGGCCACAAACATGGGCAAAAAGACCGTGCATCCCGGGGAATGGCGGCCCCTGTTGAAGGCTGCGCGCGCTGCGGCGAAACACGCGCACGCGCCGTATTCGAAATTCCGGGTGGGCGCGGCGCTGCGTGCGCGTGGCGGCGGAATTTTCTCCGGCTGCAACGTGGAAAACATCTCTTACGGGTTGACCAACTGCGCGGAGCGGACCGCGATTTGTTCCGCCGTGGCGCGGTTGGGCAAAGCCATGAAAATTGAGGCCATTGTGGTCGTAAACGCGCGCGGCAAACCCTGCTCCCCCTGTGGCGGCTGCCGGCAAGTGATCTACGAGTTCGGCCCGAAGGCGATGGTCTATTTTCGGAGCGCGAAGGGATGGAAATCGGCGCCAATCACCGAGCTTTTCCCTGATGCGTTTCGCGGGAAATGAACCGCGCAGTGGACCCCAGCGCGCCAATTCGAGCCATCGACCTGATCCGCAAGAAGCGCGATGGCGGCGAGCATTCGCGCCCGGAAATCGACGCGCTCGTCCGCGGCTATAACAGCGGCGAGATTCCCGATTATCAGGTGTCGGCATGGCTCATGGCTGCCGTCCTCCGCGGGCTCAGCCGCGCGGAGACCGCGGCGCTCACGGACGCGATGCTGCATTCCGGGCAAGTGCTGGATCTTTCGGAATTTGCGGCCGCGAAGGTGGATAAGCATTCGACGGGCGGCGTGGGCGACAAGACCTCACTGGTTCTCGCCCCGGTGGCCGCGGCGGCGGGACTCATCGTGCCCATGATCAGCGGCCGGGGGCTCGCGCATACGGGAGGCACGCTCGACAAGCTCGAAGCCATTCCGGGATTCCAGGTGGCTCTCTCCACCGCGCGATTCCGTGAAGTGCTGCGCACGTGCGGCTGCTCGATCATCGCCCAGACCGCGGAAATCGCTCCCGCCGACAAGAAGTTCTACGCGCTCAGGGATGTCACCGGCACAGTGGGCCACCCGTCGCTGATTTGCGCCTCGATCATGAGCAAGAAATTGGCGGAAGGGATCGAGGGGCTCGTACTGGACGTGAAAACGGGGGCCGGCGCATTCATGAAGACGGAAGCAGACGCGGCGCTTCTGGCGGAACTGATGGTCGAGACCGGCGCGGCCATGGGCATGAAGATGGCGGCGCTGATTACGGAAATGGACCAGCCGCTGGGCCGCCGTGTGGGCAACGCCCTGGAGGTGGAAGAGGCGCTGGAAGTGCTGCGCAACGGCGGGCCGCAGGATTTACGGGAGCTGTGCAAAGAATTAGCCGCGTGGATGTTCCAGCTCGGCGGCCGCACGCGCAGCCTGGCGGAAGCGAAACAGCTTTACGGGGAGCTGATCCGCTCGGGAGCAGCACTGGCAAAATTCCGTGAGATGGTTGTGTTGCAAGGCGGCGATCCCGCCGCCGTGGATGATCCCGCCCGTCTGCCGCATGCAAGGCATTCTGCTGAAATCACGAGCACGCGGAGCGGCTACGTATCCGCGATTCAGTGCGAAGCCGTGGGAACCGCGTGCGTGGTCCTGGGAGGCGGGCGGGAGAAGAAGGAGGACACGGTCGATCCCGCCGTTGGGATCCTGCTGCATAAGAAGGTGGGGGACGCCGTCGCCGCCGGAGAAGCGCTCTGTTCGATTTTCTACAACGACGAGGCGCGCGCAGCGCAGGCCAAAAAGCTCTTGCAACAGAGCTACACGATCGGGGAGTCTGCTCCTGCGGCAACGAAACTGGTCCGTCGCGTGATTTCCAATCCTAATTGATTCTGTTGGCGGGGCCGACGGGACTCGAACCCGCGACCTCATGCGTGACAGGCATGCGTTCTAACCAGCTGAACTACGGCCCCGCGCGTGTGGTGCAAACTCCGGAATGGTGGGCGGTCACCGATTTGAACGGTGGACCTTCCCGGTGTAAGCGGGATGCTCTAACCGCTGAGCTAACCGCCCCACTTTTGAATCGTACCGGAAGCGTGCGGGAGCGTCAACGTGCGCCAGTGGGACAGGCATTCTCGAAGATCCTGAACCCGCGCAGCGGGTTCGGGATGACAGCGACTGACGAGAAGCCATCTCATAAATGTCGGTGGAAGGGCGGGGTTTCAACCCCGCCGCCGCTTCCGCTGGTAATATGGGGCTTTAGCCCCTGAAGCCAATCGGTTCTCTCGCCGTTCAGAGTTTATGAGATGGCTTCGAGTGAAGCCGCGCCCCTCCAGTAGTACACTCCGCCAGCCCTCTGCGATGGACGGGGGCGGAGGGACTCATGTCGCGGTTATCCGTTGTGATGGCATTGCTGGCTGTGATATTCGGGGGCACGCAGGTGGCCCGCGCGCAGGCGCCCGTCGCTGGAAATTCCCCAATCCCATTTACCGTGGCGCCGGATGTGGCGGAGCCCGGGTCGGTGGATGCGATTGCGAAGGCTACCGGCGACCCGCGGTTCGTCTCGCCCTGGGTGGCCTACCTGCCGGAGTCGGCTACCGTGCCTTCGCCGCTCAAATTCTACGGGCGGATCATGGGCGCGCCGGGCGAATTTGTGGATTCGGCGAAGGCCTACGCGTATTGCCGGGCGCTGGCAGCAGCTTCGCCACGCGTTCGCGTGTTCACCATCGGCCATAGCGAAGAAGGGCGCGAAATCGTGATGCTGGCGATTGCGGACGAAGCGGGAATCCGCGACCTCGATCACCTGAAGGCCGGCACTGCCGCGCTGGCCGACCCGCGAGTGACCGATCCCGCCGCGGCGGAGCGGCTGATCGCCACGGCCCGGCCCATCTATTACTTCAACGCTGCGCTGCACTCGGACGAGACCGGCTCGACCGAAGCGATGCTGGAGCTGGCCTACCGCCTGGCAGTGTCGGAGCAGCCGATGATCCGGCGGATTCGCGAGCAGCTCGTGGTGCTCATCAATCCCGTTTCCAGTCCCGACGGGCGCGACAAAGTAGTGGAATGGTTCTACCGCTACCTGAAGGGCAAGACCGTGCGCGACACGCTCCCCCGCATGTCGCCGCCCTACTGGGGAAAGTACGTCTTCGTGGACCTGAACCGCGACGCGCACCAGCAGACCATGGAGACCACGAAAGCGGTCCATCGCATGTTCTTCGAGTGGCATCCCACGGTAGTGCACGACCTGCACGAGGGTGTGCCGTTGATGATGTCGTGGAACGGCACGGGGCCCTACAACCCGAACATCGATCCCATCACCTACACCGAGTTCCTCGAGCTGAGCTTCCACGAAGTGGAGACGATGACCGGCCTCGGCATGCCCGGCGTGAGCACGTGGAATTTCGGCGAGGCGTTCGCGCACCTCTACCTCGATTCCGTGGCCATGAACCACAACAGCATCGGCCGCGGGTACGAGACGTGGGGGAACGGCAGCGCGGAAACGTTTCACCGCGCGCTGCGGCCCCCGGCCACCACGATGGAATGGTGGCGCGTGTTGCCCCCGCCGGCGGATCTGGTGTGGTCCATGCGCGACAACCTGAACTATCAGGAGACTGGGGCGCTCGCCGCCCTGGACGATGTAGCCGGGAACGCGAAGCAGATGCTGCGCAATTTCTACAAGAAGGGCTGGGACTCCTGGCAGAAGGGCTTGCATGAGCCGCCCTACGCCTTCCTGATTCCCCCGGACCAACGCGACCCCATGCTCATGGCGCAGATGCTGAGCCGCTTGCTTGGGCAGCATATTGAAGTGAGCCAGGCACTGGCACCGTTGAAACTTAAAGACGGTGAATTCCCCGCGGGCACTTACGTCGTGCGGCTGGACCAGCCCTATCGCAACTATGCTGTGGACCTGCTCACGCCGCAGCATTACCCGAAAGACAGCAACGAGCCGTACGACGACGTCTCCTGGGAATTGCCGGCGAACTTCCATCTCAATGTTGTCCCCACAGCGGACCCGACCGTACGCAACGCCTCGCTTGCTCTTATAAGGGAGCCGCCAATCGTGCTCGGCGTGATGCCCGAAAAAGCAGCTGTGTACCTGCTGAAAGACACTGGCCAGGAAGGGCTGCTCGCCGCGCGCTACGGTCTGGCTTCGTTCCCCATCGAAATTGCCGAGCGCCCATTCACATCCGGCGCCGTGGAATATCCCGCCGGCTCCTGGATCCTCAAGGAACAGGAGGGCCTGTTCGACGCGTTGGGCGCGGCCGCAGCGGAGCGGGGATTGAGTGTCACCAGCACCGCGACGATGCCGGATGTGCCGCGGCACGCGGCGAACGCGGCGCGCATCGGGGTGTGGGTCCCGTGGGCCGACACCGATTCAATCGGCTGGCTGCGCTACTCGCTCGACCAGCGAAAAGTGCCCTACACATATCTCCGCGACGAAGATATCCGCGCAGGCGCGTGGCGCACCCAGGTGGACGTGCTGCTCTACGGCCACGTGGACCTGGAACTCGCCGAACAAATCCACGGCCTCCCAAAAAAATGGGGGCCCATGCCGTTCAAAAAGACGCCTGAAACGCCGAGTTTCGGCACTCCCGCCGAATCGGACGACATCACCGGCGGAATTGGCTGGGAAGGGCTGGCGCAAATTCAGCGATTCGTGGAAGACGGCGGGTTGCTGGTCACTCTGGGCAGCGGCTCGATGCTGCCTCTCGAAGGCGGAATCGTGCGTGGAGTGCGGCGCTCCTCGGGCGGCGTGCCGCGGAGCACACAGGGCGGGGGCTCCGCCTCGGCAGCCGCGGCCCAAACCGCGGCAACACGAACACCAGGCGCGCACGTGCGCGTGACCTTCGACCGGCCCGATCATCCGCTGGCTTACGGCTATCCGCAGCATACCTATGTCTTCCGCCAGAATTTCCCGCTCTACGACGCGCCCCGGCGCTGGCTGCGCATGGCCTACTGCACCACCTGCCTGGACGGGCCGGAGGATCGCAGCGGAATCGTGATGGAATGGGGCGACACGGGCGGCGCGCCGTTTGTGGTGAGCGGGCAGGCCTGGGGCGAGGAGCGGCTGATTGGCCGCCCCGCAATCCTGGATATGCCCGTGGGCCGCGGCCACGTCGTCGCCTTCAACTTCAATCCCATTCATCGCGATATGAACCGCGGCGACCAGCGCCTGTTGTGGAACGCCATCCTGAACTGGCAGGCGATCATAGCGGCGCATGATGATTCGCCGCCCAAACAACCCTCGCCGGAGGATGAATAGAAGTACCGTGCACGGGTTGACTCCGTCTGCGCCGGACGGTTAAAGTACAAAATGGCGGTGCGCTGACCCCTAGTCTGGCGCGCGGCCGAGGGGGGCCGGCCGGAAATGCTGTTGCTGCGCGATTTCATCACCTATATGGCCCGCGAGACCGTCCGCCACCTGGTGGACGAAGGGCTGATCGAAACGCCCCACCGCGAAGATCTGACTGCGCGCGTGCGGGCCGCATTCGACCAGGAGCTCTCGGTGGAAGACCGGCTGAACGAAGAGGTGCGGCAAATCCTGACGCAGTACGCCGACGAGATGCGGCGCACCGGCGCGTCGTATCAGGAGATGTATAAAAAGGTGAAAGGGCAGCTCGCGCGCGACCGCAAGCTGATCCTGCGCTGATGCGCCTCAGCCGGGAAAAAGTCGTGCGCCTGTCCCACGCGGTCGTGGACCATTTCGTAGCCAGCGACGACGTGGAGTTCATCGAAGACCGCGAAACCATCCGCCAGAAAATCGTGGCGCTGCTCAACGGCTTCCTGAAAGAGGAAGAAAAGATGGATGCAGAGGTGAGGAAAAAGATTTCCTCGCAGAAGAAGGAGATTCCGGAAGGCAGCCCGGAATGGGACATCCTGTTCCGCAAGTATTACAGCGAGGAAATGAAGCGGCTCGGCGTGACCGCGGATCGTTGAGCCGGAGCCTCTCACTGAGAACCCCGTAGACCCGCCAGAGCCGGCTGTGGCCCGCCCGATATTTTCCAGCAACCGCCCGGCTTCGGTGGTTGACTCCACGGCCCCGTGGTGTTACGAATCTAGCATTAGTTTCCGGCCGGGTTTGCCCACGCCCACGGAGACGGGGTGGATTGTGTCCACAATCCTGGTAGCCGACGACAACAGCAACATCCAGAAGATGGTCGGAATTGCCCTGAAGGAGCTGGGCATTGAGGTGATCGCCGTGGGCAACGGCGAGGCCGCAGTTCGCAAACTCGCGGAGTCCGTGCCCGATCTCATCCTGGCCGACATCTTCATGCCCGTGCGCAATGGCTATGAGGTGTGCGAATACGTGAAGAAGGACGACCGGTTCGCGCACGTCCCCGTGGTGCTCCTGGTAGGGGCGTTCGACCCGCTGGACGAGCGTGAGGTGGAGCGGGTTCGCGCTGACGGCGTATTGAAGAAACCCTTTGTTCCTCCTGACCCGCTGATTGAACTCGTGAAATCGCTGCTCGGAAAGGCGGCCGCCGCGGCTTCTGCCCAGGAAGCTGCTCCGGCGGAAGACGTGGAGCAGACGCAGGACATTTCAGCCGGGCTGTCCGCGCATTCGCCCACGGGGACGATGCGGATTCCGGCGCCCGAGCCGCCTCCCACGGAGCGCACCCAGCGGCTGGAACCCGAGCCTCCCGCGCGCCTGAGTTCCGGGACCGTAGAGGTCGCACGGCCGGAAATCCCTTCTGTGGACCGGACGCAGCGGTTGACTCCGGAGGGAACTCTCGAGAGCGTGGAAACCTTCAAGCTGGGTCTCGAGGAGCCCGCCTCGACGCCCGCGATGGAAAAAACGCAGCAGCTCGACGCTACGGACATCTCGAAAATATTGACCCGGGAGAGCTCCCTCTCCGCGCCGGCGGAGCCGGAAACGGAGGAGGAAGAGTTCGCCTTGCCACCCTCCACAGTGGATTTCCACGGCGCAGAGAGCCCGCTGGCGTTCGAGGACATGCTCCGGCCCACGGACGAAGCGGAAGCGGAGGAGGAGGAGAAGGGAGATTTGGGAGAAGCGGCATTCGAGGCTGCCGAGGAAGAGACCACCGAAGAATCGGCGGACGAGGCGGAAATCCGGTTCGGGGGCATTCGCGAGGAAGCGAAAACTCCGGACCCGGAACGGCCGCCCATCCCCGTGGATTTTGGCCACTCCGAGCCAATGGAAATCGTCACTGACGAAGACGCGGAGTCGTCTGAGCACGAAATCGGCCCGACTGAGGATTCTGGTCTCGAGCAGCTCGGGATGGGCGGCTACCACCTCGGGCGGGGCGCAGACGGGCGAGCCGGGTCTCGTTTCCGAGGGCAGCGAAGGATTCATGACGCCGCCGCCGGCACCCATGCGCGGAATCGCGAGCCAGGAAGTAGCGCCCGCGCCGGAATTCTCCATTCCCGCGGCGGAGATCCCCGCCACACCAGGCGAGCCGTACGACGAAACTACGGAACTGCCGAAACACATCCTGCAGGAAGAAGTGAACCGCGCGCAGGAGATTGCGGCCCGCGTGGCCGCGCAGAACCGGGAGTTCCTCGCACATCAAGAAGCCGGACAGGGGCTAGGCTCGCCAGTGGCCGGACCGGCGATTGACAAGACCATTTCCGTTGCGGACACGCTTCTGGCGCGGCATCGCGCGCAGGTTGCGGCAGCGGAGACCGCGGCAGCGAGCGCAGCCGCTCCAGCGGCTGAACCCCTTGTGGAGCCACCGGCGGCCTTTGCCCCGGCCGGTGCGCCACCTCCGGAAGGGATTGCAGCGCCTGTGAAAGTGGCGCGCCCGCCCGCTCACGAGCTGATCGAGGCGATATCGGAACGCGTGCTGGCCCAGCTCGATCCCTACATCATCGAAAAAATCTCAAAGGAAATTGTGCGGCCGATCGTGGAAGCGATGATCCGAAAAGAACTCGACAAGCTGGACTAACTCCCCCGTAGTTACGATGTTCGTAAGAGATTCGGCCAGACACGAATCCCGCAAGGGTGTGTGTGCCATCCCGGCGCCCCCGCGCGGACAAAAAGGGCGGGCCGCCGGCACGTGCGGACGGGCTCCGTCCCCTCACGGGGGAACGGCGGCGGTATTTCCGTGGTGAGCCGGATTCCGCCGCCGGGATGAACACATAGTGCCCAGTCAGCCGCGCAAACGTCGCGTGCTACTGCCGCTCGGTAAAGTGGCCGCGGCGATTCTGCTGCCAGCAGCTTTCGTCCGATTTCGTGCAGAATGGCCGCTCTTTCCCGTAGCTAATCGTCTGAATGCGGGACGAAGGAACGCCGAGCTGGACGAGGGCCTTCTCGACTGCGTTTGCCCGCTTCGCGCCGAGGGCGAGGTTGTATTCTTCCGAGCCGCGCTCGTCGCAGTGGCCTTCCACCGTGATTTTGACGTCCCGGAAGCGCTGGAGCGCCTGCGCGTCCACCTGGATGTGCTGCATCTGGTCGGAGCGAACGTTGAAGCGATCGTAGTCGAAGAACACATCCTTCACGGCCTTGTCGAATGACAGCTCCGACCCGCCGTAGTTGGAAGCTGCGGGAGAAGTCTCGCTGACGGTAACGCGGGTGGAGGCGTCGCCGGTTCCGCCCGGACCTTTTGCGACCAGCTCGTAGGTGGCGGATTGCGGCGGGTAAATGGTGCGGGAGCCCGTAGCGGGAACGGTGCCGAGCCCCACGATGTTGATATCGTTCGCATTGGTGGTTTGCCAGCTCAGCGTGGTGTATTGGCCGTGCTGGATGTAGGCCGGATTGGCCGCAATCGCTGCGGTAGGAGCCGACGGGGCCGGCGGCACATTGGGTTGCGCCTTTGCAACTTCATGGTGACACGCGGAAGTGAATAGAATGACCAGAAGGCCTAGCAGAGAGTAAAGCCCTTTCGTAACGCCGTTCTTCATGATGTCCTCCATGGCAGAAAAATTTGAATTAGAGCCAAACCGAAATCCCGCAGCGCGTCAACTCAGCACTCCCCCCGTGCAGAAACGATAAATCGCGAGATGGATGAACGGCTGGAGAGGAATCAGCAGCGCAAACCGGCAATCAGTGGAGAAGGAGACGAGCAATCCCGAACGGGAACGAGGGAGCCAAAAGCATCGAACAGGGACGAGCCGAGTGCGGACAGCACCGCAAAAACCATCGCAAGGTAACTGATGGCCAGAGCCAGCAGAAGAACTGCACGCTGGGCGCGTAGCGCGCTGGCCGGGCCGTAAACCGCCGTGTAGGGACCGGAGCCGGCCGGCAGGAAAGCAATTCCGACAAGACAGACGCTAACTACGATGGCCAGGCAGATCAGACCCCGCTTACACATGCATTTTACTATCGCCATCCAGCGGGCCGGTGTCAAGCGGCGCGAGGCCCGGGGGTGACTAGGCGGAGGCACGGGACGAAATTTGAGACGGCCAGGGACTCTCCTGCGAGCGAAGCAATTTTCGAGAGGTTTGACGGGGCGCCGCACCCGCCCGTATAGTCTGGGGTTTACCTCCATGACGCGAGAGATTCCAAAGGCGTACGAGCCGCAGGAAATCGAACACCGTTGGGCCCAGGAGTGGTTCGAGCGGAAATTGTACGCCGCAGGCCCGGCCGGCTCCGGCGACACGCGGCCGGTCTTTTCCATTGCCATCCCGCCGCCCAACGTCACCGGTTCGATTCACATCGGGCACATGCTGGAGCACACGCAGATTGACATCCTGGTGCGGTGGCACCGCATGCGGGGATACCGCACGCTGTGGCTTCCGGGAATGGATCACGCAGGTATCGCCACGCAGGTAGTAGTGGAGCGGGAACTTGCCAAAAAGGGGCTCAAGCGCGCGGAACTGGGACGGGAGGAGTTCGAACGTCGCGTGTGGCAATGGAAGTCACACAGCGGCGGAACCATAAAACAGCAGATGATCCGGCTGGGGGAGTCGTGCGACTGGTCGAGGGAGCGCTTCACGCTGGATCCGCCGATGTACCGCGCAGTTCTGGAAGCGTTTCTGCGGCTGTATCGCGAGGGGCTGATCTACCGCGGTCGCTATATCGTGAACTGGTGTCCGCGGTGCATGACGGCGCTGAGCGACCTGGAAACCGAGCACGAGGAGCGCGCCGGGCATCTGTGGTTCATCCGGTATCCCGTGGAGAGCGGAAACGAATTCATCGTGGTGGCGACCACGCGCCCGGAGACGATGCTGGGCGATACGGCGGTGGCCGTTCATCCGAACGACGAACGCTACCGGCGCCTGGTGGGGAAACACGTAACCCTGCCGCTGATGAACCGGAGAATTCCGGTGGTGGCGGATGCGGCCGTGGACCCCGAATTCGGCACCGGAGCGGTGAAAGTGACGCCCGCGCACGACCCGAACGATTTCGAGATCGGGCGGCGCCACGACCTGCCGGAAGTCACCGTGATGACGGAAGAGGCGCGGATGAGTGAGGCCGCGGGAGCGTACTCGGGTCTGGACCGGCACGACGCGCGAAAGCGCGTGGTGGCGGACCTCGAGTCGCAGGGCCTGATCGACAAAATCGAGGACCACACGCACGCCGTCGGGGTGTGCCAGCGCTGCAAAACGGTAGTCGAGCCGCGGCTTTCGACGCAGTGGTTTTGCAAAATGAAGCCGCTGGCCGAGCCCGCTCTCCAGGTGGTGCGCGACGGGATGATCCCGGTGGTGCCGGACAATCAGCGGAAAATCCTGCTCAACTGGCTGGAAGGGATTCGGGACTGGTGCATCTCGCGCCAGCTTTGGTGGGGCCACCGCATTCCCATGTGGCACTGCGCGGGATGCGGGGCCATGAGTCCGGCGCGAGATTCGCGGGTGGAGGTGGTGAACGGGCGCGCGCAGGCCGCCAGCCCGCCGGAGTCGTGTGACGGATGCGGCGGGAAGCAGATGACGCAGGACCCGGACGTGCTCGACACCTGGTTCAGCTCGGCGTTGTGGCCGTTTTCCACGTTGGGCTGGCCGGACGACACCGGGGATTTGCGCGAGTTCTATCCCACGAGCCTGCTGATCAGCGGATACGACATCCTGTTTTTCTGGGACGCGCGCATGATCATGATGGGGCTGAAGCTCGTGCCGCACGCGGACGCCTCGGAGCGCATTCCCTTCCGGCAGCTCTACCTGCATTCGCTGGTGCGCGATCCGCACGGCGCGAAGATGAGCAAAACGCGCGGGAACGTGGTGGACCCGCTGGAAATCATCGAAAGCTACGGGACGGACGCATTGCGATTTGCGCTGGCGATTATGGCTGCGCCGGGGACGGATATCGCGCTGAGCGAGGATCGCATCAAGAGTTACCGCGCGTTTGCCAACAAAATCTGGAACGCGGCGCGGTTCCTGTTCGTAAACCTGGAGAAACTGGAGGCCGCGGGGATTTCGTTTGAAGAAGTGGCGGGAACACAGGCCCGGCAGCGGACGGCGCGCGCGGAGGGCGGGCTGGACCTGGCGGAGCGCTGGATTTTTTCGCGGCTCGCGGCGGCCATCGAACAGACCAACCGGGCGCTCGCGGAGTTCCGCTTCCATGAAGCCGCACACGCCGTGTACCACTTCTTCTGGGGCGACATTTGCGACTGGTACATCGAATGGATGAAGCCGCGGCTCGCGGGAGGAAGCCGGGACGACACGGTGGCGACGTGGCGCAACCTGTTCACCGTGCTGGAAGCGGCGCTGCGGCTCTTGCATCCCTTCATGCCGTTCGTGACGGAAGAATTGTGGATGCGGCTGCCGCAGGGCGCCGGCGCTGCCGGGTCGATTTCGCTCGAACGTTTTCCGGAGCCCGCGGCCGAATGGGCGGACCGCGACGCGGAACAGCAGATGGCGCTGCTGCAGGAAATTATCGCAGCGGCGCGAAATATCCGCGCTGAGCTGGATGTGAAGGGGAAGGTGGCGGCGGAACTGGCGCCGGCGGCGAGCGTTTCGCGGTCGTTCCTGGAAAAACATTCGGGTTCATTGCTGCGCCTGGCGAATTTGAGCTCGGTGCGGCTGGCGGCGGACGGTTCGCATCTGGATCCGGCGCGCGGCGCGGTGCGCTCCACGGCGGAATTCGAGCTGTTGATTCCGTTCGATGAGGCCGTGGACCGTGGCGCAGAGGCGGCGAAACTGCGAAAAGAACTGGAGCGGCTGGAGAAAGACATCGAGGCAAAATCGGCACGTCTGGGCGATGCCGCGTTCCGGAACAAAGCGCCCGCACGAGTGGTGGAGGCGGAGGAAAAGGCGCTGGGAGCGCGGCGAGCGGAGAGAGAGAAGTTGCTGGTGCGGCTGGGCCAGTTGGGGGAGTAGGGGACGCGCGCGCGCGGCCAGACGAGTGGACATCGCCCACCGCATAGCAGGAAACTACGCCGGCTGGAAGCCGGCGCTACCATGGATTGGGAATCGGCCGAAATTGCGTTTTTTATTCAGGCTGCGCTGGATGAAGACATCGGCGCAGGCGACCTGACCGCGCGCGCGATTGTGCCCGCGGACGCGCGGGCCCGCGCACAAATTCTGGCGCGGCGCGAGCTGATTGTGGCAGGACTCCCGCTGGCGGAACGCGTGTTTCGCGCGCTCGATCCTGCGGCACGGATCGATGCGAAGGTGGCCGAGGGCGATGAGGCCGCTGCAAATGCCGTGCTCGCGCGCGTGGAATGCGGCGCGCGGGCGCTGCTCACGGGCGAGCGCACGGCGCTGAACCTGTTGTGCCATCTTTCAGGAGTCGCAACGCTGACCCGGGAGTTTGTGCGTGCGGTGGCAGGAACGAAAACGAAAATCCGCGATACGCGGAAGACTCTGCCGCTGCTACGACGCCTGGAAAAATACGCGGTGCGGATGGGCGGGGGCGAAAACCACCGCATGGGGCTCTACGACGCGATGCTGATTAAAGAGAACCACATCGCGGCGGCAGGGAGCGTGCGGGAGGCGCTGCGGCGGGCGCGGGCGTTCCTTCCCTGCCCCGATGGCCATCCCGAGACAACGGCATACGAATCGTTCGCGCCACCACGCGCGGCGCAGTGGGACGAAGCGGTACCCATCCAGATAGAAGTGCGCAACGAGGCGGAACTGCGCGAGGCGCTGGACGCAGGCGCAGATTCGCTGCTGCTGGACAATACGACGCCGGCCGAGGCCGCGCGTCTCGTGGCGCTGGCGCGCGGACTGCGGGCCGGATGCGTCCTGGAACTATCCGGGGGCGTGACGCTGGAAAACGTGCGCGCATACGCGGCAGCCGGAGCGGACTACATGGCGGTGGGCGCGCTCACGCATTCTGCGCCTTCCGCGGACCTCAGCCTGCTTGTCGAATCGCCGCTGCGCCTGTAAGCTCGCACACGACATGGGCAATACCTCCGCCACCCGCACGGTGCCCGAAACAACCGACCGAAAAATCCTGGAACTGCTGCAACTGTTGTCGGCCAACCCCATGATCGTGGTGAGCGGAACGCGGATGGCAAAACAGATCGGCGTGAGCCGGCATACCGTGCGGCACTGGGTGAACAAACTGAGGGCGCTGGGCGTGGACGTGAAAGGCCACGCGCGAACGGGCTATCACCTGCAGAAATCGGCGGACGTGCTGATTCCCGCGGCGCTACGCCGGCGGCTGGAGGGAATGCCCTTCGGGAAGCACATGCACCATTTTTTCACCATCGGTTCAACCAACGACGCGGCGCTCGAAATGGGGCACGCCGGGGCGCCGCACGGTTCGGTGGTGCTGGCGGAGCAGCAGACGGCGGGGCGCGGGCGCGTGGGCCGCGCGTGGCATTCCGAGAAATCGAACGGCATTTACATGAGCGTGCTGCTGCGGCCCGCGCTCACGCCCGTGGAGGCTCCGCTGATCACCCTGGCTGCCGGGTTGGCGGCGCGGGACGCCGTGGCGGAACAGACCGGCGCCGCGCCGGATCTGCGCTGGCCGAACGACCTGCTGCTCAATGGAAAAAAATTCGGCGGCATTCTGACGGAAATGCATGCGGAGCCGGACCGCGTCCATTTTGTGGTCGTGGGAATCGGCATCAATGTGAACCACGAAGCCCTTCCGGCGGAGTTGCGCGGGCTGGCCACATCGCTGCGGATGGAAACGGGACGGACGCAATCGCGGAGCGACCTCGTGGTGCGGATTCTTCGCGCGCTGGACGGATACTACAATCAGTTCTTGCGGCAGGGCGGCGAGGCCATTTTGCGGAGATTCTCAGAAGTGTCCAGCTACTGCGAGGGAAAACGGGTCCGCGTGGCCACGGCGAAGGAGACGTTCCTGGCCACGACTGCGGGCCTGGAGCCTACGGGCGTGCTCCGCGTGCGGCGGGAGAATGGGAAAACGGAGCCGGTGCTTGCAGGTGACGTGCGCGAGGCCTGAGGTAGGACAGGCATTCCTGCCTGTCTCCTGCGATGGCTGGCGGGAAATGTACGTGAGGCCCTGAAATATGCTGCTGACCATCGACATCGGCAACACGAACACCGTGCTGGGCGTGTACAAAGGGGAACGCCTGGCCGCGCACTGGCGGCTGACCACGGCGCGGAACCAGACGGTGGACGAATACGGGATCCTGGCGCGCAGCCTGTTCGCAAACGCGGGCCTGGAGCAGGAGAAACTGGAAGGAATCATCATCAGCTCGGTGGTGCCGCCGCTGAATTCGACTCTGGAGGAAATGTCGGAAAAATATTTCGGGACCAAGGCGCTGTTTGTGGAGCCGGGAGTGCGCACGGGAGTGCCGGTGTTCTATGACAACCCGTCAGAGGTGGGTGCGGACCGCGTGGTGAATGCCGTGGCGGCGCACGTGAAATACGGCGGGCCGTGCATCGTCGTGGATTTCGGAACGGCGATTACGTTTGACGCGATATCAGAGCGCGGGGAATACCTAGGCGGAGTCATCGTGCCGGGGATGGGGATTGCCTCGGAGGCGCTATTTGCGCGCACGGCGCGCCTGCCGCGCGTGGAAATCAAAGACCCGGGGAAAATCATCGGGACGAATACGGTGGCTTCGATGCAGGCAGGGCTGTTCTACGGCTACGTGGATCTGGTGGACGGAATTGTGGCGCGCATGAAACAGCAAATGGGCAGCGGAACGCATGTGGTCGCCACCGGAGGACAGGCCGCGCTGGTGGCACGCGGGTCGAAGCACGTTGAAGCGGTGGACGAATTTCTGACACTCGACGGGCTGCGGATTATCTGGGAGAGGAACAGGGAGAAAGACGCAGTGGAGCGGAAGGATTCAGCAGCACGGAAGGATTCGCCCTCCGAGGGCGCAAAACGCGCAAGGAAGTAAGGGAGGAACAGGGGTTAAAAGCAGGAAGTGGGACAGGCATTCTTGCCTGTCTGCCCCCGCCCTCACACGACCGGGCTCGGAGGGAACGCGCTAAAAGGGGTTGTGCCCCCGGGGCAACAGGGTTGTAAGCGGCGATCCTTTCGAGCTAAGGGGGGATGGCTGGCAGGGGTGAGGCGGGAGCGGGGAGGGGGAGCCTCTCGCAAAGCCGCCAAGGCGCGAAGGGACGCAAAGAGGACGAGATGGGAGGGCAAACGGGCGGGGCGGGCAAATCGGACGCATTAGACTGGGTTGTGCGCCCGGCGCACAGGGTCTAGTTTCGACGCGGATCGCGGCCTAAGGGGTGGCGGCTGTCTGAGGCAGTGGCCAGTGGCGAGCGGGAGGAAGAGGAGAGCGAGTGCGGGGCCCTCGTGGTGACCAAAGGCACCACTCGTCTGAAGAGGCATCTCCCTTGCGGGGACTGCCAGGTCAAAGAAGCCGGGCGGTCCCCGGTCACCCCTGACACGCAGGATCACGGTTGTTTCCGAGCTGCCGACCATCTGGAAGCTGGCCAGACCAGTCAATACAAGCGCGTTTGTCGGTACTAACCCAACGGGCGAGCTGATAACTTCCGGGTTGCCCGTCATACGACCAGAATCCGTCCCAGACTTGGTTGCAGAGGTTGCGAGCGCAATCGCCTGTTTTCGTCGTGCGGCGAAACTTTTCGACAGCCTTCGCCGTATCTCCGGGTAGACCCTTACACTAGCCCCTTACAAGGGAGGGAACATGAGCTCAACCCACAACCCAGGGAGAGTCGCAGGGTTGCTCTATCTATCCCTGCTAGGTGCTCCCCTCCGCCTCGTCTATATTCCCAACACTTTGTTCGTGACCGGGAACGCGACCGCGACGGCCAACAACATTGCCGCGCACGAGTTGCTCTTCCGTCTGGGAATCGTCGGCGACCTGCTCACCGGGACCATGGTTATCTTCCTCACCCTGGCTCTGTACCGGCTGTTCAAGGGAGTGGACCAGGACCTCGCTCGACTAATGGTGATCCTGGGGAGTCTGATGGTGACGCCAATCTACTTCCTCAACACGCTGAACGACGTCGCTGCCCTCCTGCTCGTGCGTGGCGCCGATTTCCTCTCCGTATTCGACAAACCGCAGCGCGACGCCCTCGCCATGCTGTTCCTCCGTCTGCATCACGGCGGCGTCGTTGCCAACGAGATCTTTTGGGGCCTATGGCTCTTTCCCTTCGGCCTGCTGGTGTACCGGTCACGCTTCCTTCCCCGGGTCCTGGGCGTCTGGCTGATCATCAACTGCTTCGCCTATCTGGCCGTCAGCTTTATGGGCTTGCTATTCCCGCAATACGAGGCGAGGGTCTTTAACAGCGCCTTCCCCGCCATGCTCGGAGAGCTGGCGATCATGCTGTGGCTCCTGATCAAGGGCGCTAAGCCGCAACCGCTGGGCGCAGCAGCCTCATCGTTGGCGGCTGTTTAGTCTGCATTACTGGCGTTTGACAACTCCGGCGTTAAGCGTCATTTAAAGCCGCTCGCCGCTGGTCCGACACCAGCCGGCTTTGCTCGTTTGGCCAGATTTTGCCCTGGCATGCGTTGCTGGCGTGAAATGGCCATAGCACTCACAGTGCTTCGACCAGGTCACTGCGCGGATTGTCGGCTAACCAGAAGCTATCCGGCTTCGACGGCGGGATCAGTCCTGTGAAGTCGGCTTGTAGGAAGTGATCTCCACGCTTGGCATCGACTCTGGACGGATTACGGGCAAACCGGAAGTAATGCCGGGCACGAGGTCTGTTCTGGGAAGTTAGCCGGCGACGGCTCTCGTTCTGAAGGCTGGTGCTGCAATGGGCTGTGGGGTGGCAAGGCAAAATTCGGCTTTAGCGCGTGGACTGGTGTGCCAGTGTGCCAACGGAGATTGTCTCAACAAGGGGTTCACCTCATCGGCACGCAAATCCATGGAGTGAACCCTTATTCTGAGACAGTGAGGCCGAGACGTCGGTTGATTGCACGGCCAAAGGTGTGCGGGCAAATCGCGCCGATGACTACTTCGGAGTTGCCGACCATCCATCCGGAACCGTCGTTCGTGACTTCCCACAACGCCGTTTGTCGCTAACTTCCGTGTAGGCGACAATCCGGGGACTACCCCATGAATGGACGCAAGCGCGTTTGTCGGTACCAACCAGACCGACGAGCTGATAACTTCCGGGTTCGCCGTAGCTCAGGACTTAACCGCGAGCGGATGGCGACTTGATTCACGTCTACGGGACACCGGCAGCAGAGCCAGATCCCACAGTCTGCAATCGCGTTGGTTGCATCGTCCCAACCGCCAGTGATAAGTTTCACACTATGGTTCCGGCGCCGACCATCACGATTCACGTCCCAGGTCCGCTGCGCACGTACTGTGCGGGCGCAGCGCAACTCTCGATCTCGGCAGACACCGTGCGCGCCGCACTTGAGGACCTCCAGCGGAGCCAGTCCGCTTTGTATCGCAATGTCTGTGACGAAACGGGGACGGTACGCCGGCACCTGAACGTGTTCGTGAACTCGGACAATGTGCGCGACCTCAACGGGGTCGACACGACGCTGGCGCCGGGGGACGTGGTCACGATCCTGCCGGCGGTTTCAGGAGGCTAAAGATGGTGGATCGAATCATTCTCACCATTGGCACCAAGAAGGGCGTGTTCGTCGCAGATGCCGCGAAGCCGAGGCGCAGCTTCGCTCTGCGCGGACCCTTCGGCCCGGGCATCCCCGTATACTCGACACTGATCGACGCGCGCGGAACACCGCGCCTCTATGCTTCGAGCTGCAATCCGTTTTTCGGCATGAAAGTGCTGCGTTCGACGGACATGGGGAAAAGCTTCACGGAGACGAAATCAGCGCCAGCGTTCCCCAAAGACGACGGCCGCGCGCTCGTCAACATCTGGGCACTTGAGGCCGGTAGTGGCAAGAAGGACCTATGGTGCGGCGTGGAGCCGGCGTCCTTGTTCAGGAGCCATGACGGTGGCGATTCGTGGGACCTAGTGCCTGGCATTAGCAACCACGATCACGCGCGCAAGTGGCAACCCGGCAATGGCGGGCTCTGCATGCACACGATCCTTCGCGACGGGAATCGCGTGCACTTGGGCATCTCAACGGGCGGCCACTATTTGAGTGAGGACGGTGGCGAAACATTCAGGGCGTCCAATCAAGGCGTCGGCGCCGGATTCGCGCCCGACCCCTATCCCGAGTTCGGTCAGTGCGTTCACAAGATCGCGCGGCACGACGACGCGCCCGGCCGGCTCTACATGCAGAACCACGGCGGATGGGCAGATTGGACGGGGCCTGGCGGGCCCCGGCCGGGCATTGGAGTACTACGCAGCGACGACTACGGCCACTCGTGGCGGTCGATCGCTAAGGGATTGCCGTCGGACTTCGGATTTCCTATCGTGGTCCACCCGCACGACGCCGATACGGTATACGTCATGCCGCTTGAGGCGACGCGCTGCTGTCCCGGCGGCGCGCCGGCGGTGTGGCGCAGCGAGAATGGCGGCGAGTCGTGGAGTCGGCTCGCACGTGGGTTGCCGAGGAAGCAGAGCTACTTCACCGTCCTGCGCGACGCGATGGACATCGACCGGCTCAAGGCACCTGCACTCTACTTCGGCACGACGACCGGTCAGCTGTGGATCGGGAGGGAGGGTGGTGAGCAGTGGGACTGCCTATTCGATTCGCTGCCCCCGATCTACAACGTCAAGGTCGCGGTCGTGTGATGCCAGCGTAGACGTTCCCTAGTCACTAGGACGTGTAACGCGCTACTCGTTGAAGTGACACACCCGGATAGTGGACGGATTGTGGGCTAACCGGAAGCTATCCGGCTTCCACGGCGGCATTAGTCCTGTGAAGTCGGCTTGTAGGAAGTGATCTCCGCGCTTCGCATCGATCCTGGACGGATTACGGGCCACTGGGAAGTAACACAGCAATTCTCCAACAGGGCAATAGGACGCCAGCCTTACGCCCAGCCGCGACGTTTCCGAGCAGCACCCAAGTCCGATCTCGGAACCGCTGGGCAGACCCTCCTGCGCGATATAGCTGCTTCGGCGGGTAGGGAATCCCAATATTGGGAAAAGCGCAAAAAGCGGGGAAAATTGCGGAAGTGTGAGTGTCGGTTTGAGTTTACATAAGACGAGATCGGCTATGGATATCGGATTGATTCGGCGGAAGGCGCATATCGGGGCCTCGTGCTTTCAACGGGGCGCTGGATTAAAGATGCTTGCCAGGCGGGGGAGACAGGCAAGAATGCCTGTCCCACTTGGGATTCCGGATCGGGTGCCGGGAGCTGACGGCCGCCGTCCTCGGGCGCTTATTGTTGCTTAGCTGCTTTTTTCTGGTCACGGCGCGAGCGCCACAGATACCACGAAGCGACACTGCGGTAGGGCCTCCACCGTTCGGCGAGCTCCGTCATCTTCTTTTCGGACGGCATGCGTCGCAGTCTGTAGGCGACGCGGATGGCGTGCTGGAGGCCCAAATCGTCCACGGGCAGCACGTCGGGGCGTCCGAGTGAAAACATCATGAAGATCTCGGCCGTCCACCGGCCAATTCCCTTCACCGCGGTGAGCCGCTCCATGATGGCGTCGTCATTCATCCGGCCGAGGCGCGCGAGAGGGAGCTGGCCACTCAAAGCGCGCGCGGCGATGTCGCGGATGTAACGGACCTTCTGGCGCGAGAGGCCCGCGGAGCGCATCCGGCGCACGGGAGTGGCGAGGATTTGCTCCGGTCGGGGGAATTTGCTGCGGCGATTGGTGCTGTCGCAGCCGTAGAGAGCGCAGAAGCGCGCCTCCACGGTGCGGGCGGCGTGCCAGGAGATCTGCTGCGCAATGATGGCGGCGACCAGCGTCCGCAGGCGGTTGGTCTGGACGCGTTCGTGCAGGAGGCAGGGGCCGACGCGTTCAATGATGCGGCGCATCACGGGATCAGCGCGCTTCAAATGGCGGACGGCGGCGCGGTGGGACATGGACGAATGACGATACGTGCGTGCCGCTCACGATGCAACTCTTGTAGGGGCACGGCACAGCCGTGCCCTCTGTTCCGGGGCCGCCGTCCGCTTGTCTTTCTTCGAGAGGGAAGGAAGAAGAGGGCACGGCACAGCCGTGCCCTCTGTTCCGGGGTCGCCGTCCGCTTGTCTTTCTTCGAGAGGGAAGGAAGAAGAGGGCACGGCACAGCCGTGCCCTCTGTTCCGGGGCCGCCGTCCGCTTGTCTTTCTTCGAGAGGGAAGGAAGAAGAGGGCACGGCACAGCCGTGCCCTCTGTTCCGGGGTCGCCGTCCGCTTGTCTTTCTTCGAGAGGGAAGGAAGAAGAGGGCACGGCACAGCCGTGCCCTCTGTTCCGGGGTCGCCGTCCGCTTGTCTTTCTTCGAGAGGGAAGGAAGAAGAGGGCACGGCACAGCCGTGCCCTCTGTTCCGGGGTCGCCGTCCGCTTGTCGTTCTTCGAGAGGGAAGGAAGAAGAGGGCACGGCATGCCGTGCCCCTACGGTGGGCTGGGAAACGGGGCTAGAATTACGGGCGTGACGGCGTTCAATTACTTCAATTATTTCACGGAAATCGAGGAGTACTTCTGGCGGAAGCGCGGGGCGCAGATCCTGGTGTCGCCGCTGGACTGGGCGATTCTGGAGAGCTGGCAAAAAGCCGACATTCCGGTGGAGGTGGTGCTGAAAGGGATTGACGCAGCGTTCGAGAGTTACGCGCGGTCGCGGCGGGGGGCCAGCGGGCGGCCGCTGAAAAGCCTGGCGTATTGCGTGGACGCGGTGCTGGATGCAGCGATTGCCGCGCAGGAAGCGGCTGCGGGCCGCGGCCCTGAGGCGCCAGCGGCCGGCCAGCAGAAAGCTGCGGCACAGCCATTTTCACGGGAGGAGCTGGAGGGATATTTGTCGCGCAATGCGTCGCGCCTGCGCGAGGCGGCAGACCGCGTGGGATCGGGGGCCGGGCGCAGTCCCGCGGCGGACGGATTAGCGCGGCGGATTGCGGATACGGTGACGCGGCTGGAGGAATGCCGGGGGGGTCTCAACGCGGAGGCGCATCTCGACCTGGAGGATTTGGAGCGGCGGCTGACGGTGCTCGAAGACGGGCTCTACGCCGCGCTGCAGGCGGGCGCGGACGATGCAACGGTGCTGGAAATCCGGAGGGAGATGGATCGTCGGCTCGCTCCGTACCGGAGAAAAATGACCGCTGAACAACTGGCGCTTCTGGAGCAGCAATATCTGCGGCGGCGGCTGATGGAGGCATACGGGCTGCCGCGGCTCAGCCTTTTTTATCTCATATAACGCTGAAAGCAGATTTTCCGGCCATCGGCCGCGGCCTGCGGGGATGAGGGTGCAATGAAACGCTGGGTGATGTTCGTTCAGGTCTGCGGTTTCGCGATCGTGCTGGGCGGAGTGCTGTTCGGCGCTGCAGGAAGAATTGACGTCCCGCGCCTGTGGGCCTACCTGGGAGTTTACGTCGTGACCATGCTGGTGGCAGTATTCGTCCTCGATCCCAGCCTGTATAAGGAACGCGTCCGTCCAGGTGGGAGGCGACGGCCCTGGAGTCTCCACATCCTCTCTGCGCTGTTCGTGGCGCACCTAGCGGTGGCGGGGATCGAAGCGGGACGCTACCGTTGGACGCCGCCAATCCCGGTGGCCGTTGAATGCATCGCATTTGTCGCGTTCACGCTGTGTTTTGCCGTGGTGGTGTGGGCCATGCACGTGAACCGGTTCTACTCTTCGGTAGTAAGGATTCAAACAGAGCGCGGGCAGACCGTGGTGACCGGCGGCCCCTACCGCTGGGTGCGCCATCCGGGGTATGCGGCGACGATCGTCCTCTGTTTGGCCAGCGGAATTGCGTTGGGATCATGGGCCGCGGAGGTGGTGCTCCTGCCCTTCCTCCCGTTCCTTCTCTATCGGGTCGTGACGGAAGATGCGTTTCTGAAGCAAAACCTGCCGGGATACCCCGAGTACGCCGCACGCGTGCGGCACCGCCTGTTGCCCGGGGTTTGGTAGGATGTGCGCGGCAGCGGCGGTTCCCGTGCAATTGAAAATCGAAAAACTCGTGTATGGCGGCGAGGGGATGGGCCATGCGGACGGCGTGGCCGTGTTCGTGCCGTTTGTTGCGCCGGGAGAAACGGTGGAGGTGCGGCTCGAGGCGCAGAAAAAGAAATTCGCGCGCGGACGTGTGGAGAGATTCGTCGAGACGTCGCCGGGGCGGGTGGCCGCGCGGTGTCCCTATTTTACGCGCTGCGGCGGATGCCATTACCAGCACCTGCCGTACGACGCGCAACTGGCCTACAAAAAGGAAATTCTGCTGGAGACGCTCTCGCGGCTGGGCGGCGTGCGGTGGGCCGGGCCAGTGGAGGTGCACGCGTCGCCGGCGTTCGGCTACCGGAATCGCGCGCAGTGGAAGGTGCGGCAAACGCGCGACGGCGCGACGGTGATCGGCTACCTGGAGGCGGGATCGCAGGCGCTGTGCCCCGTAGAGCAGTGCCCCATACTGAGCCCGCGGCTGGAGGATACGTTGGCGCGGCTTCGCGGGGTGCTCGAGCGCCGGGAAGTTCCCGCCTCGCTGGCGGAACTGGAGGCCTTTGCGGATGGGGAGGATGACCGCATTCTGCTGGGCGCCTCGTTTACGAATTTCGGCGGAAAGACAGCAGAGGCGCTGGGAGGGCGGCTGCGCGAAGCGGTCCCGGCGATCGAGAGTCTGCTGTTGCACGACGGAAGCCGCGACCGGTTCGAGCTGCTGGGACCGGGGTATTTGCGCTATCGCGTGGGGGAACGGCGATACCGCGTAGGGCACCTCTCGTTCTTCCAGGTGAACCGGTTCGTGGTGGAGACCCTGGCGAGGCGGGCAACGGCGGATGCCCGCGGGCGGCTGGCGCTGGACCTCTATGCCGGGGTGGGGTTGTTTTCGCTCCCGCTGGCGGAGGCATTTGAACGCGTGGTGGCGGTGGAAGGAAACCCGGCGGCGACGCGCGACCTGGAGGACAATGCGCGCGGAACGGAGAAAGGCAGTGGCGAGATCGAAGTGCACACACAGGACGCGGAGGATTTTCTGCCGCGGTGGAACGAGCGGCCGGACCTGATTCTTCTGGATCCGCCGCGGGCGGGACTTCCGGATGCGGTTCGCGCGCGACTGGCGGCTGTGGGGCCCGAGGAAATCCGGTATGTGTCGTGCGACCCGGCAACCCTGGCGCGGGATCTGAAAGGACTGTGCGAGACGTATGAGCTGGCGGGCGTAGAGCTGTTCGACATGTTCCCGCAGAGCTTTCATCTGGAAACGCTGGTGCGGCTGCGGCGGCGGGAGCAGTCGCCATGAGGCTGCCTGCGTTGTGGCCGGCGATTGCGCTGGCCTGCGGCATTGTGGCGGACCATTGGGCCGCGCCGTCGCCCGTGACTGGGAGCGCGCTGCTGGCGGCGACGCTGCTCGCCGGTCTGTTGCTGCTCCGGCGGAGGGCTCTGCGCGGCGCGTGGCTGGCGGGACTGGCGGCGTGGCTGGCTCTGGGCGCTGTGGCGGCGGAGGTCCACCGGCGGGACGTTCGCGCGGACAATGCCGCGACGCTCATCGCCGCCGGAAAGCTGGATGCGCGTGAACCGCTGCGGTGGCGGGGCCGGCTGCGGCAGGGGCCATCGCGGCTGCCTTCGGGAATCCGCTACGACGTGGAGCTGGAAACCGTATCCGTCGCGGGACAGACAGTGCCCGTCAGTGGCGGACTGCGCGCGACGTTGCGCCAGTATCCCTCGCGGCCATGGGTACCGCCGCCCGACGCGCAGCCCGGTGACGGCGTGGAGCTGCTGGTGCGCGCGCGCGTGCCGCGGAATTACCTGAACCCCGGGGCTTTCGACGAGCGGGGCGCCCTCCAGCGGCAGGGGATCGATTTGGAAGGTTCGCTTCGCGACGGCAGCCTGCTGACGCGGCTGGGAGCAGCACGGGACGGAGTCCGATGGACCGAGCGGTTCGCGCGCGTGCGGAATCATTTTTTTGGCACGCTCGACGGACTCTTCGCAGGCTCCCCAGACGCGGACGCTGTGCTGCGCGCAATGCTGCTCGGCGACCGCGGATTCCTGGAACACCCCGTCTCGGAGAAATTCCAGAAGACGGGCGTATACCACGTGCTGGTAGTGGCAGGGCTGCACGTGGCGGCGCTGGCCGCGTTCGTGTTCTGGCTGGGGCGGCGAATGCGGCTGCCCATGGAGGCGACCCTGCTGGCGACGCTGGCCGTTCTCGCCTTCTACGTGCTGGTGGTGGAGGAACGCCCGCCGATTCTACGCGCGGCGCTGATGGCTGCGGCAGTGCTCTGCGCGGCGTTCTTCTACCGGCGGCCTGCGGTGCTGAACGGGCTGGCCGTCGCGGCCATGGTGATTTTGTGCGCGAATCCGGCCGCGGTGTTCGATCCGAGCTTCCAGCTCTCAATTGCGGCGGTCGCGGCGATTGGCGCGCTCGGAGTGCCGCTGGTGGCGGGAACGACGACGCCGTACCGGCGGGCGCTGGCGCACGTGAGCGATGAAACTCGCGACCCGCTGTTTCCGCCGGGACCGGGACAGCTCCGCATGCTGCTGCGGGAACAGGCCGCAGACCGGCTGGAGTGGCGGCTCCCGGAGCGTCTGGGGCCCCACGCGCTGGCGATGCTGGTGACCCCGGCGCGCTGGGGCCTGGCGCTGTGGGATTTGCTGGTGATTTCGACGGCGATTCAGGTGGGATTGCTGCCACTGCTGGCGTTGTATTTTCACCGCGTGGCGCTGGCGGGGCCGGTGGCAAATCTTCCGGCTGTGGCCCTGACGGGATTGATAGTGCCGCTGGGATTTTTGTGCCTGGCCTTGGGGAGCGTTTCCCTGGCGTTGGCGAGGCCGCTCGCCGCAGTGCTGGGTTGGCTGGTGGCTGCGTTGACCAGAAGTGTCGGATGGTTTGCGGCCCTGCCGCGGCTGTCCTATCGAATTCCTGGCCCGCCGGAATGGCTCATTGCGGCGTGCGTGGCTGCATTCATTGCTCTCGCCGCATGTCTGTGGCGGTGGGCGCACGCGACGAATGACGAAAGGCCGGCGCACGGAGCATGGTTGCGGTCCGCGACCGCCGGGAGCGCGGTGGCGTGCGGCGCGCTGCTGTGCTGCGTGGCTACATATCCTTTCGCGCCCCGGCTGACGCGCGGGGATCTGGAAACGACGGTGATCGACGTGGGACAGGGCGATTCGATTCTGGTCGTGTTTCCCGATGGGCGAACGCTGCTGGTGGACGGAGGCGGCAGCGCGCTGGCGGCAATGTCGCGGGTAACGGGGCAGCCGGAATTCGACGTCGGAGAGGAGGTGGTGGCGCCCTATCTGTGGGAACGCGGGTTGAAACGCCTGGACGTGGTAGCGCTGACCCACGGCCATCAGGATCATCTGGACGGGCTGTATTCGGTGCTGAATGATTTCCAGGTGGGAGAGCTGTGGCTGGGGCGCGAGATTACCTCATCCGGATTCCGTGCGCTGGAGGTGGAGGCGCGCGCGCATCACGTGCCCGTCGTCCACCAGCTTCGAGGAGATTCCTTCAACTGGGCGGGCGTGCAGGGAACGTTTCTATGGCCGGGCGAAGAGCCGCCTGCGGAGAAAGCGGTGAACAACGATTCGCTCGTGCTGCGTCTCGTGTTCGGAAAGATTGCCTACCTGCTGACGGGAGACATCGAGCGGCCGGTGGAGCGCGAACTGCTGGCGAGGGGGGACCTACTGCATGCCGAATTCTTGAAAGTGGGGCACCACGGGAGCAAAACGTCCACCACTCTGCCCTTCCTGGATGCAGTTTCGCCGCGCGTGGCAGTGATTTCCGCCGGTGCGGAAAACCCGTACGGGCACCCCAATCCGAGCGTGCTGGATGAATTCCGCGGAACCGGCTCGCTTCTGCTGCGCACCGACCGGAATGGCGCGACCACCGTTCTGACGGACGGCCGGGAGATCACGGTGCACTGGTTTACAGAGGGGAACCCGCCGATTTAGCACGAATGGGGACCGGGCCCGTCAGGATTCCGCAGACGGTGGCTGTTCGTCCTCGGAGGACTCGATTTCCACGCCTTCTTCCGAGGTCAGATAATCGGCGATGATGCGGCGGGCGTCCTCCGCCTGGGACGACAGGACCACGATGTCGCCGTCCGTCATTCCCGCTGGAGGCGTGTGCATGGGAAACGGCTCGCCGGGAGCAAAATCGAGGACTTTCAGGCCGGCGCTTTCCAGCAGGCCACGGATGACCATGGCCTCGGTGGATGTAGTAGCGCGATGAACGATGACGATGGGATCGCGACTGCCGGAGTCGGGCATGCGTGGCCCCCCTCCCCGCTGTGCGTCTATAATAGACTAGACAGGCTCTAATGGAAGCGGAAACCCCCAGGTCACCCTCCCCGGAAGAAATCCAGGAGGAGAGCAGGCGAATTCGCCGACTGCGGATTACCGTACATTTGGCGCTGAGCTGCATCGCGCAGGGCGGCATGTCGATGGAAGAGGCGCGTGCGCTGGAAGAGGCGACCCGCATGGCGGCCCTGCGGTTGTTCCCCGGAAAGGGCCCGACGTTCGATCTGATTTACGCGCCGCAATTCGAGCGCATGATCCGCGAAGTGTTTCGTCCAGCCTGACGCCCGACCGCTCGCGTGGCCCGGATTCAGCGAACCCACCAAACCATCTCTGCCGCGAGAATTGCGAAGGCCAGAGCTGTGCCCGCGAGCGCCTGGTACTCGCGGTTCTTGCCGTACTGGTTCCAGGAAAACGGCTCCGCCGGTTCGGTGGGGCGAGAAGGCGGCCGGGGCCAGAACAGGGGAACGCGGCTCGCATAATCGTCGAATGCGGCCCCGTACTCCGCCCGCAATTCCTCTTCCTCGCGGCGCATCACTCCAGGGTAGAAAACGGCGAGGTAGACAGCAGCGATGAGCGCGGCGAACCACGACGCGGCGGCGAGCAGGAATCCGGCTCCCAGCAGCAGGCTGCCGAGATAGAGCGGATTGCGTGTCCAGGCGTAGGGCCCGGCGGTGGCGAGAGTCTGGTGTTTTCGGAGGTGGCCGGCAGCGGCGGCACGAATCAGCAGCCCCAGAGCTGCCAGTGCGCCGCCACAGGCCAGCGTTCTTGGAGCGGAATGGGCCAGCAGGAAGCAGGCAATTCCGACCGGGTAGCCGACGCGCACGCGCCAGCGCGTCCGCCAGGGCGGTGGGAGCGAGTCCCCGGGTGTCACGACTGCGCGGCCCCGGCACGGCACCCGGCTCCGGCGAGACGGCGGGCGACGGCGTCCTCTACCTGCTCGACAGAGATGGAGAGCATTGCAGGGGCGTGGGAGGATTTCCGGCGATAGGTGGTCTCCTCCGGGCGCGCGTTGCGCACCACGATATCGTCATGCGAGTAGGGGCCGGTTTGGACTGGGTCCGTGGGGCCATAGAGGCCGACCACCGGGGTGCCGAGCGCGACGGAGAGGTGGAGCGGGCCCGTGTCGCCGCCGACAAAAAACTGCGCGCCGCGAAGCGCCGCCATTAGATGCAGCAGATCCAGCTCCAGCAGCAGCGGGGCGGGAGTGCCAGCGGCGGCGACGACGGCATCCGCCAGCCCACGCTCTCCCGGGCCGTAGCTGACAACGCCGCGCCATCCGAGGCGAGCGGCGAGGCGGCGATGGAGTTCGCCGAAACGCTCCGCCGGCCAGCATTTCGAAAGCCAGCCGCCGCCCGGACTGAGCATGAAATACGAAGTCACTCCGTGTTCGCGTAGCATTTGCCGGACGCCGGCCTCCGCGGACGATGGAACGTGCAGAGGGAATTGCGCGCGCGCGCGCTGGCCTGGGAATGGCGGCGGCGCGCCCAGGGCCGCCGCGAGCGTCAGATTCTTCTCGATCCGATGGCCGAATGGCGGCGAGACGCGCCGCGTATAGAACAGTGATGCGCCGCTCTCCCGGGCCGCAGTCCGGTCGAAACCCACTCGCAGCGGCGCGCCGGAAAGGCGCGCGAGCACAGCGGATTTGTAGAGCCCCTGAACGTCCACGACGCAGTCGAACCCCTCCGCGCGTATGCCAGCGACGCCCCGGCGGAGTCCCTCCCAACCGGCGCGGGGCACGGAGAGGACGGAATCGATTCCTTCCACGTGATCGAGCAGGGGGCGCCAGCGTTCGTCCACCAGCCAGGCGATGTAGGCGGATGGAGCCGCGGCGCGAAGCGCCGCAGCAACCGGCAGCGCGTGGATGATGTCACCCAAAGAGCTGAGCCGGACAATCAGGAGCCGGCGCGGAAGCCCGTGGCTCGGAGTTTCACTCATGGGAGCGAGCCGCCCGTGTGGCGGATGCGGGAGAACAGATCCGAGGTGGAATGTTGTTTGGGGTCGCCAACGATGGCGACGCGAATTCCCAGGCGCTGGGCCGTGGCCCGCTCGGGGACGGTACCGGGAGTGTAATCGGTGCCTTTCGCGTGCACATCGGGGCGAATGGCTTCGAGCAGGGGCTCCACGTTCAGCTCCGGAAAGACGACAACGCTATCGACGGCCCCCAGCGCGGCAACCAGTTCGGCGCGGGCGCGCTCGTCCAGGATGGGCCGGCCGGGGCCTTTCAGTTGCCGGGCGCTCGCGTCGGAGTTGATGCCCACAACCAGAACGTTGCCCTCCCGCTTCGCGGCTTCCAGGTAGCGCACATGACCCACGTGCAGCAGATCGAAAATACCGTTGGCGAGAACTATAGAACGGCTGTAAGCCCGCGCGGCTGGGAGCATGCCGCACAGGACGTCCAGCGAGACGATTTTGTCGCGCGAATTCACTGCGGACGCCGCGCGGATCGTCCGAGACGGCCCGCGGCGGGATCCGCGACCCCCGCAGGGGTCTGATGGCCGGCGGTGTCGCCCGTAATTTCGCCTCGCAGGGCGGCGAGCAGTTCCGTCTGGGTGACGGTGGCCGTGCCGCGTTTCATCACCACGATTCCTCCCGCGTAATTGGCCAGCCGTGCCGCTTCCACAAAGCTGGCGCCCGCGGAGATGGCGAGAGTGAATGTAGCGATGACGGTGTCTCCCGCGCCAGTGACGTCCACCGCTTCCGGGGCCCCGAAAACGGGAATCTCTTCCACCGGGCGTCCGGGCTCGAACAGCGCCATACCGTCCTTTCCCCGGGTGACGAGCAACGCGCGAAGCGCCAGATGGCGAAGAGCACGCCGGCCCAGCCGTTCGAGCGCTCCGCGGTCGGCGCCGATGCGGGCATGGTACAGGGCTTCGAGTTCCGGCTCGTTGGGCGTAGCTGCGGTGATGCCAGCGGAGCGATAGTCCAGCAGAGAATAGCGGGAATCCAGAGTGATGGGCGGCTTCGCTCCCAGCCGGAGGCTACGGACCAGCGCTGGAGTGACAGCGCCGAAACCATAATCGCTGGCGAGTACGGCGCCCGCCCGCCTAGCCAGTTGCCGCGCCCGGCGCGCCAGCCGCTGGCGCGCAGCGGACGGGAACGCGGTATGCGGTTCGCGGTCCACGCGGAGAACCTGCTGCCTGGCGGTATGCGAGAACCCGGCGAGATACCGGGTTTTGGCAGGGGTCGTCCAGCCGCGAAGGACCTGGAGGCCGGAGACGGGAACGTTTTTCTCTCGGAAGTAGTCGAGCAGGGCGTGGCCCGCAGCATCATCGCCCACGGCGCCGAGCAGGAGCACCTGCGCGCCCAAATCGGCGAGATTGTTGGCAGCGTTGGCTCCTCCGCCGGGTGCCATCCGCGTTTCCGAATGGCGCAGAATGAGCACCGGCGCCTCGCGCGAAACGCGGGTTATTTCACCACTCACGAATTCATCGGCCACCAAATCGGCCAGAACCAGGATTCGCTGGCGGGGGAACGATTCGGCGAGTTCGATCAGGCGGACGAGATCGGCACTCATCGCGCGCCTCCGGGAGTCAGAGCCGAACGCCCAGCGGCGGGAGCATCGGCGGCGTCCGCCTGTTCGCGCTGGAGGATGGTATCCACAGCCGTGGCCAAATTTTCAGCCACAAATTCGGGCGGATGTGGCCAGTCGCGGGAATGCCATTCGTATTCGCCCCGGCCGTAACCGCTGAGGACGAAGATGGAGCGGGCGCCCGCGTTGTGCGCGAGGTCCAAATCGGCCTGCCGGTCTCCCACCACCCAGGAGCCGGGCAGCGACAGGGAATGCTCGCGGGCGGCGAGCTCCAGCATGCCGGTGCGGGGTTTGCGGCAGGGACAGGCGTCCTCGACGCGATGGGGGCATGCATAGAACGCGTCAATGCGGGCCCCGGAAACTGCCAGATCATGGCGGATGCGTTCGTGAACCTGTGCGATGAGCGACTCCGGAAAAAATCCGCGGCCGGCCCCGGACTGATTCGTGACCACGATAACGGGAAGCCCGGCCTCGTTCAGGCGGCGGATGGCGGGAGCTGCAAACGGATAGATGTGCAGGCGGGAGATGTGGTTCAGGTAGCCGACATCCTCGCAGAGCGTGCCATCGCGGTCCAGAAATACAGCGCGGCGAAGGGGAGGGCCGGCCACGGGCGTCAGTTCCCTTCCCCCGCAGCGCGGGCGGGCTGCGCCAGCCATTCGCGCACCGCATCGAGCACCATTTGGAGTTCCACGGATTTCATACAGCGATGGTCAATGGGACAGTGTCGCAGAAAACAGGGGCTGCAGGCCACTTTTCGCTGCACGATGGAGAGTTGCGGGGTCAGCGGGCGCGTCCCGTCTGGATCGGTGGGGCCGAACACGCCGACGACGGGCAGCCCGACGGCAGCGGCAACGTGCATGGCGCCGGAATCGTTGCCAATGAACAGGCGGCAGCAGGCGAGCAGGGCCGGCAGATCGCCGATGGCGCTGCGTCCAATCAGATTGATTACGCCCGGACCCGCGCCCTGTTCGACCTCGGCGGCGACTGCGGCCTCCGACGCGGCGCCGAACAGGAGCACGCGCGCACCGTATTCGGAGATGAGCAGCCGGGCCAGTTCCGCATAACGATTGGCGGGCCAGCATTTCGCACTGCCGTAGGCAGCTCCGGCGCCGAACGCCATCCGGAGACCCTCGGGCGGGCAGCCGGCATCGCGGAGGAATTTTTCGGCGCGGTCCAGCGTGGAGGCGGCGACACGAATCCGGACGGGAGCGGCCTCCGGCAGCGCGTCGAGCCAATCGGCGCGGCGGAGGAGTTCCAGGTAGTAGTTGGATTCGTGGGCCGGGATTTCGCCGGGGAGCGGTACGGGAATGGATTTGGTCAGCAGGTGCCCGCGGGCGTCGCGGGCATAGCCGATGCGCTCCGGAATGCCGGCACGCCAGGCGATCCAGGCGGCTTCAAACGCGTTCTGGAATAGGACAGCAGAATCAAAGTGTTCGGCGCGGAGTTCGCGTGCCAGGCGTTCGATCCCGAGTGGCCCGCGATGGCGTCCGCGATTGTCGAAGGCGATGAGACGATCGACGAGGCCCTGGTCGCGGTAGAGATCCGCCACCCAGGGGCGGGCGAGGACGGAAATTTCGGCCTCGGGCCAGTGGGCGCGCAGCGCCGCCAGCGCGGGAATCGAAAGGATGGCGTCGCCAACCCAGTTGGTGGCGCGGACGAGCAGCCTCACGCCGCGGCTCCACGGCGCTCGGTCACGATGCGGAGGATGGTGCGATAGAGATCTTCCTCGTCGGCAGGGACCAGGCGAATGCGGCAGGCGAACAGCGGGAGGGCGGCGGCCAGCGGCACGGGCAGATTGTGGGCGTCTTTTTCAGTGCACACCAGAGCGGTGCCGCCGGATTCGCGGGCAGCTCGTTCCACCGCGGCGAGGTCTTCCGGGGAATAGCGGTGATGATCGGGAAACGCCTTTTCGCCGACCAGAGTGCCGCGAAGTTGATCCGACCAACGGCGCAAATCGGCGAAAAACGCGTCGGGATTGCCGATTCCACAGAACGCGAAATACCGGGGCCGGCCATTGGCGGAGGCGGGGGCCGGCCGTGCGACTCCCGGCGTGGCGTGGATCTCGGCGAGTGGCAACAGTTCGTCCCACACCGTGGAGGCGTAAAAAATCGGCGCTTCGGAGTGGCGGCGGAGCGCAGCTTCCAGCCCGGGCGTGCGCAGGGCGCGGGTGATTACCAGAACGTCGGCGCGGCGAAGGGCGGAGCGGGGCTCACGGGCGCGGCCGGCGGGAAGGAGGCCGCCACCGAACGGATCGGTCGCGTCCACCAGCACAATGTCCACCTCGCGCCGGAGTTGGAGGTGCTGGAAACCGTCGTCCATGACGAACCATTCCACGCCGTTCGCGAGCAGAGGCTGCGCGGCATCGTAGCGGTCGCGGCCGACAGCGATGGGAACCCGGCCGGAGAGCTGGGCGCGAAGGAGTTCGGGTTCGTCCGCTGGGGCTGCCTGCGGGCCGGCCTCCGCCGAACCGCGGCCGAAGCCGCGATAGCCGCGCGAGAGGATGGCCACACTGCGGCCATCCCGGTCGATGCGCTGCGCGAGCCAGGCGACGAACGGAGTTTTGCCGGTGCCTCCGACGGTGAGGTTTCCGACGCTGATGACGGAGGCGGGCAGTTGCCGCGAGCGAAGCACACCGCGGCGGTACGCAGCAGCACGCAACTCCGCAGCCAGACCGTACAGGGGAGAGAACGGGAGAAGCGCGGCGCGCAGCAATTGCCGGGAGCGCTCCGCGTGCGGATGCGATTCCGCCAGGGCTACGGCCAGCCTCTCCAGAGTGCGTTCGGTGGCGCCCTGATTGCGCGCGACCAGCAGGCGCGCGGCACGGCCCGTGGCGTCGCGGCGAGGCTCGTCCGCGAGCAAATCCAGCCAGGCGCCGCCCAACTCACCGCCCCCGGCAACTTCCACGGCGGCGTGTTCGGCCAGAAACTCTTCCGCCATTTGGCGAAAATTCTGCATGTGGGGGCCGAACAGAGGCGCCTTTCCAAATACTGCCGGTTCGAGAATATTGTGGCCTCCGGCAGGAACCAGGGAGCCGCCGACAAACACGGCGGCAGCGACCTGATAGACGGCGGCGAGTTCGCCTACGGTATCGAGCAGGAAAACGTCGGCACCGGCCGGAAACGCAGCGGAAAGATCGGCGGCAGTGCGGCGCAGGCAGCGATAGCCGTGCTGGCCGATGATTGCGGCCGCGGCGGCGAACCTGTCCGGTTTGCGCGGGGCGAGAACGAGCAATGCGGAGGGAAACCGGTCACGAACGGCCGCGAACGCCTCGAGTACGGCCTCCTCTTCGCCGGCCAGTATGCTGCCGGCAACCAGCATCGGCGCGCGATGGGCCGCGGCAGCGCCCAGCCAGTCCACCAGGGGGCCGGGAGCAGGGAGCGCGACGTCATATTTCAGGTTCCCGGTAACTTCCACGCGGGCGGGAGGTGCGCCGAGCGCCTGGAGGCGTTGCGCGTCCGCTTCGCTCTGCATCAGGAACAGGCACGCATCGGCAAGCATTCGACGGTAAAACCCCCGCGCGAGCCACATCCACCGGCGGGAACGCGCGAACGATCGTTCCGAGATTCGCCCGTTAATAAACACAACGGGAACGCCGCGGCGCCGGGCGTGGCGCAGGAAGTTGGGCCAGATTTCCGTTTCGACCACCACCACGAGCGCTGGCTGGACGGCGTGGAACGCACGGCGCACCGGAAATGACCAGTCCAGCGGAAAATAGAAAACGGCGTCAGCCAGAGCAGGCGGCGCGAGCCGCTCGCGCGCCAGTGCCTGGCCTGTCGCCGTGGTGGTGGAAACAACCAGCCGGTAACTGGGAAAACGCTCCCGCAGGCGGCGCGCCAGCGGAATGACGGCCACCACCTCGCCGACAGAGACCGCGTGAATCCAGATTGCTCCGTCGCCACCGGTGGCAGCGGCCCGTAGCGAGGCCGGAAGAAATCCGAGGCGCTCCGCGAAACCGTGGAAATGCTTCCCGCGCCGCCATCGCAGAACTGCGAAATAGGGCAGCAACAGGATCGCTCCCAGCGCCGTCAGCACGGTGTAGAGAAAATACATAGGAAGGCGCGCGCCCACGCCATGGTCACCCGGCGCGGGCCGGCGCACAATCCGCTATTATAGAGTCCGCAGGTCGCCAGAAGGGGGAAGCATTCGCGGATGGACTTACAGTGGAAACGCTGTGGAAAGCTGGGAATCGCCGCCGTGGCGGCCGTCCTGTTCGTGGCTCTGGCAGCTCCGGGCCGTTCGCGGGCGCAGGCGCCGCCGCCCCCGGCCACCGACCCGGCCGTGCTGCCGGCACACGATTCCCACCAGGGCCTACTGATCGCCGCAGACCCATATCTGACGAAGGAACGCAGCGAGCAGAAATTCGGGAAAAAGAGCCCGTACTCGGCCGGGCTCCTGGCCATCGACGTGTACCTGCGCAATGACACGGACGGCCCGCTGCGAATCGGTCTCGACAGCATCGAATTGGAGATCGCTGTTCCGGGACAGGCGCGGCAGCGGCTGGAGCCGCTGACGGCGGAGGATGCCTCGTACCGGATCGTTTTGCCCAGCGGGCCGGCTCCGCGGGGACACCGCGGGCCCATCCCCGGAGTCGGGGGCGGGAAAACGAAAGAGGTGGCGAAAATGGAAGATTCCCTTCGCCACCTGATGTTGCCGGGTGATGTCATTGGCCCGCATAACGCCGTCCATGGGTTCGTTATCTTCGACATCGCGAATCATTTCGAGGACGTGGAGCACGCCTCTCTGTACATACCGGATGTGAGCAGCTTCGGCTCCGGCCAGAAGTTGTTTTTCTTCGAGATCGACCTGCGGCCTGCCGCGCGCTGACCGCGAGACGAAAGAAACCCGGCGCAGCGATGGAACGGATGACGGCGCTGCCGTTTGCCGCGCGCGAAACCGTCGAATACAATTTTGCGCCTCACGCCAAACCGGCGTGTTCGCTATGAACCTGCTCGAAAAACTGAACGAACAGCAGCGCGGGGCAGTCACCGCGACGGACCGGTTTTTGCTGGTGCTGGCCGGGGCGGGAAGCGGCAAAACGCGCGTGATCACCCATCGTTTGGCTTACCTCGTGGAACAGGGTGTCCCGCCGCTGGCCATCCTGGCCGTCACATTTACGAACAAAGCGGCGGACCAAATGCGGGAGCGCGCCGGGCGCCTGCTGGCGGGATCGGGGCAGGCGGCAGGGGAGGTTTGGATCGCGACCTTCCACTCGTTCTGCGCCCGCCTGCTGCGCCGGGAGGCGCCGCGCCTGGGTCTGCCGCGGAATTTCACGATCTTCGACGAGGACGACCAGATTGCGGCGGTCAAACTGGCCATCGCGCAAATCGGGCAGGACGAGAAGACGATGACCCCGCGCGCGGCGCTGGAGCGCATCAGCGGCGCCAAAAACCACGGCGTCTCGTCCGCCATGGCAGCCGCAGAGGCGCGGGACGTCCGAGAACGCGCTTTCGCCCAGATTTACGCCGCCTACCAGGAGCGCCTGCGCGCGGCGCAGGCATTAGATTTCGACGACCTGCTGCTGCGTGCCCTGGACGTGCTGCGGGACCACCCGGACGCGCGCGCGGCATGGTCCGGACGGTTCCGATACATCCACGTGGACGAATACCAGGACACGAACCGGCAGCAGTACGAAATCCTGCGGCTGCTCACAGGCTCGGAAGGCAGCCTGTGCGTCGTGGGCGACGAGGACCAGTCCATCTATAGCTGGAGGGGCGCAGACGTGGGGCACATCTTGCGCTTCGAGCAGGATTTTGCGGGCGCGCGCATCGTCCGGCTGGAAAAAAACTACCGGTCCACGCAGCCGATCCTGGACGCAGCAGGCGCCGTGGTTTCCCATAATCAGAAGCGCATCGGCAAAACGCTGGAGGCCACGCGGGGGGCGGGCGCGCTGGTGCAGTTCTATGAGGCGCAGGATGCCGGAGGCGAGGCGGAATGGGTGACGGAAGAGATCGCACGGCGGCTGCAGGAGGACGGCGGAACGCACCTGGCGGTTTTCTACCGCACGAATGCGATTTCGCGGACGTATGAAGAGGCGCTGCGGAGGCGGAGCATCGCCTACCGGCTGGTGGGCGGATTCAGTTTCTACAAACGCGCCGAGGTGCGCGATGCGCTGGCGTATCTCCGCGTGGCCCGCAATCCGGAAGACGACGTGGCGCTCCTGCGCATTCTGAACACGCCGCCCCGCGGCATCGGAAAAACCACGGTGGAATCCCTCCGAGCGGCGGCGCAGGAGCGGGGATGCTCGCTGTGGACGGCAATCGGCGCCACTGTGGAAACCGGAGCGGGGCGCTCCCTGGCACCCCTGCGCGAATTTCGTGCGCTAGTGGCCAGCCTCGAGGAGGAGTTCCAGGTGGTCGCCGCGCGGGGAGAGGAGACGAACAGCGCTGCGCCTTCCAGCGGCGCGCCTCCGGCGTCGGCAGCCTTTCTGGAGGAGGTGTTGCGCCGCACCGGCTATCTCGATTACCTCCAACAGCAGGACACCGTGGAATCGCGGGAACGCAGCGAGAACCTGCAGGAACTGGTCACCGCGTTGCATGAGGCGGAGGAGGCGGACGAACCCCTCGAAGAATTTCTGGACCGCGCGGCGCTGGTGAGCGATGCGGATGCGTATCAGGAGCAGGCGCGCGTCACGCTGATGACCCTGCACAGCGCAAAGGGACTGGAGTTCGACCACGTGTTCCTGGCCGGCCTCGAGGAGGGCCTGTTCCCGCACGTTCGCTCGCTGCGGAGTCCCGCGGACATCGAGGAGGAACGCCGGCTGTGCTACGTGGGCATGACGCGCGCGAAGGATACGCTGACGCTCACTCGCGCCGTGTACCGTCCCGGCTACTGGAATGACCAGATGGGAGAGCCGCAGCCTTCGCGATTCCTGTTCGAGATTCCGGAAGAACTGATCGAAACGGTAGCGGGTTCGCTATCGCGCGCCGGCGAAGAACGCCGCTACGTGCCGGATCCGGAGACGGAGGCGCGCCGGCTGGTACAGCGCTATCCCATGCACGGGGAGGGGCGACGGCGGACCGAGGCGCCGCTTTCGCGGTCGTCGGCACGCGGTCCGGCGCGGCGGGCCGGCAGCGGGAGCCAGAAACGAGAGGGCGGCCATCCGCTGCTGGGCGTTCGCGTGCGCCACAAAACCTATGGCGTCGGGACCATCATCGCCGTGGACGGCGAAGAAGACGAACGCCGCCTCACCATCAGCTTTCTGGATCACGGAACGAAGAAAATGGTGGAACGCTACGCGAACCTGGAGCGTGTGTAGGCTGACGTGCGTGCGCTCCATGAATGAACTGTTTCCGCTGGAACGTGCTGCCGAGGCTTACGAACGGATGCACAGCGGAAATGCGCGGTTGCGGGTCGTCCTCACGACGGGAAATTAGACCGGTGAATTCCGGCAGGGAGTGGGGGCATGGATCGCGCTCTCAGCCCGCGTGACGCAATTCCTCGCGAATCACGCGCCGCAGGGTCGTCTCGAGAGGCTCGTTGACGCGCCGGATATATTGGCGGAGAGCCTCATTGATCAGCGACTGATAGTTTCCTCCGCCGGCTCGTTCCACCTGCAGACGGAACCAGGACAGTACGTCGTCGTCCAGGCGTATGGTGATCCGCGTCTTCCCTTTCGGGACGGAGAGCACTGGCCCGCGCCGCGCTTTGCCGAAGTCGTATTCACGCTTCATGGTGTTCCTCATATTTCCGCCGTTCCCGGGCAGTAGCCGGCCTCGCGGAAATCAGCCGGAGATTCTCGCCGCGCCACGCCCACACGACCACGAGTAATCTGTGAAAGCCGTCCACACCGAGCGTGATCCAGCGCTCTTCCTCCCCGGAGCCTGGGTCGGGGATGGTCAACGCGAAATCATCTTCGAGCACCGCCACAGCGTCGGAAAAACGGATGCCGTGTTTGGCCAGGTTGGCCCGGGCTTTGGCCGGATCCCATTCGAATGCCACACTTCTCAGTGTATGTACGAACGTACATATCTGTCAAGGGCTTCCCTGGCCTCAGATCCCTGACGCGCCCGCCTTCCAACCGGAAGACAACTGCGATCGCATCTACCGCTGCCTTGCGCCGCAGCGCGCTACCAATGTACAGTTCCGATTTCGTTGTCTGGGGGCCGCGTGGAGTCTCAATTTTTCCGCAGGAAGAGCATCGACAAACTGCTGGCGGACGCGGAGGAGCCGGACCGAAGGCTGCGAAAAACGCTGGGGGTGCTGAGCCTGACGGCTCTCGGAATCGGGGCTATCATCGGCACGGGAATTTTCGTGCTCACCGGCACGGCGGCGGCGGGCGAGGCGGCGCAGGAAGCGTCCCTGCTGAAAACGCCGCTGCTGACCGTGCTGCTGCATGGCGGGAAGGAGGTGCTGACGGGAAGGCCGGGAGCGGGACCCGCCATCGCGCTCTCCTTCTTTCTGGTCGCCATCGCCTGCGGTCTGGCCGGGCTGTGCTACGCGGAACTGGCCTCGATGATTCCCATCGCGGGAAGCGCATACACCTATACCTACGCGACGCTCGGCGAACTGGTGGCCTGGATCATCGGCTGGGACCTCATCCTGGAATACGCGGTATCGAACATGGCGGTGGCTGTGGGATTCTCCGCCTACATCAATGACCTCTTCCAGGGCTTCGGATTCAAAATTCCCATCGAGCTCGGAACCCCGGCCTACACCCCGGATGGGGGATGGACGCTGCACTTCAATCTGGTCGGATTCGTAATCGTGATGGTGCTCACCGTTCTGCTGGTGCGCGGGATCAAAGAATCTGCCCGTGCGAACACCACGATGGTAGGCGTGAAGCTGACGGCCATCCTCGTGTTCGTGTTCGTCGCCTCGAAATATATCCACCACGAGCTGTGGCATCCCTTCATGCCCAACGGGTGGCAGGGGGTGATGACGGGTGGCGCCATCGTTTTTTTCACCTACATTGGCTTCGATTCGGTATCCACGGCGGCGGAGGAGTGCAAAAACCCAAAGCGGGACCTGCCGCTTGGAATCCTGCTTTCGCTCCTGGTCTGCACGATCCTTTACGTATCCGTGGCCGTGGTTCTGACGGGCATCCAGCCGTTCCAGATCTTCCGCGGGGACGCGGCCCCTGTGGCCACTGCGTTGCATAACATCGGCCTGGAACGTTTGCGCCGCTGGGTGACCATCGGCGCGCTCACCGGAATGATCTCGTCGCTCCTGGTTTTCCAGTTGGGCCAGGCGCGCGTGTGGTTTGCGATGTCCCGCGACCGGCTGCTGCCGGATGCGTTTTCCGCCGTCCATCCGCGGTTCCGGACGCCGCACGTGGCCACCTGGGTTGCGGGGTTGTTCGTGGGCATTCCGGCGGGAATCTTCGACATCGGAACGCTGGCCGATTTGTCGAACATCGGGACGCTATTCGCGTTCGTGCTGGTATCGCTGGCGGTGCTCATCCTGCGGACCCGGCAGGCGGACCGGCCGCGCTCGTTCCGCGTTCCGCTCGTGTGGTTCGTGGCGCCGGCCTCGGTGGCGTGCTGTCTGGTGCTGATGATGGGGCTGCCGCTGGAAAGTTGGATCCGCTTCGTCGTCTGGCTGGTGATTGGCATGCTCCTTTATCTTTCCTACGGCGCGCGGCGAAGCAGCAGCGGTGCGGAACTGGCGCCGGCGGACCGGGCGCGCGGACTGGCGAAGGCGGACCGTGTCCTGATCGGGTTGGCAGGGTTACTGCTGGTGCTCGGCCTGCTGGTGGCTGGGGCCATCGCACGCGGCAGCGTCCCGGCGGACACGGGACATCTTTCCGAAGCCGGCGTCCTGCTCGCGCTGGGCGGGCCGTTTGCCTTGATCGGCATGAGGAACCTGAGAAAGGACTCCTGATGCTCCGGAACGGATGGCGTTGGGTGCGGGGGGCTGCCGTGGCGGCCCTGGTCCTGGCGCTCGCGCCCGGACGGCTTCCGGCGTGGGGAGTCAACGGGCATAGGCTGGTAACACACAAAGCCATCGAGACTTTGCCGCCGGAGCTGCGCCCCTGGTTTGACGCCAACTGGAATTATTTGTCGGAGCATGTGGTGGATCCGCTCAGCGCCCTGGCAAAAAATCCGGCTGATATCCGGTTCCAGCACATCGAGTTCGAAAAATACGGAAGGTTTCCCTACGAGGCGCTCCCGCGGGACTACAACGCCGCAGTGAAAAAATTTTCCAAGGCCGCCGTGGAAGCCGCGGGCGTGCTGCCGTGGTCCATCGGCAAATACAGCGAACGGCTGACGAACGACATGCGGGCCGGCAACTGGAACGACGCGCGAACCGATGCAGCGCTCGTGGCGTTCTACGTGGGGGAAGCGCACGACCCGTTCAGCACCACGGACAATTTCGACGGGCATCTCTCCCGCCAACAGGGAGTGGATGTGCGGTTCGACTCCAACCTGGTGGACCGCTTCGCGCTGTTCATATACGTCCGGCCGAACGACGCGTTTTTCATCCCCGATCCGACGGACCACGCATTTGAGATCTGCCTCACCTCCCATTCGTGGGTTCAGTCGATCCTGCTGGCGGACCGCCGGGCGCGCGCGGGGCGGTCGGACTACACCGACGACTATTACGACCGCTTCTACAACACGGCGGGAGCGATCGTCATCCGGCAACTGACGGAAGCATCCACGGAGATCGGGTCGTACTGGCTGACCGCCTGGACCAACGCCGACAAACCCCGGCCGCCGGCCCGCTGATCCCGCACGTGTCCCGCGAAACCTCGCCCGCTGGCAAAATCCGGGAGTGGCCGAAGGCGGAATTGCATCTTCACCTGGAAGGCTCCATCGAGCCGGAAACGGTGGTAGAGCTCGCGGCGCGGCATGGAGAAGACGTGTCGCGCGAGGACGTTGCTTCG
This sequence comes from uncultured Acidobacteriaceae bacterium, assembly GCA_963773835.1. Taxonomy (GTDB): domain Bacteria; phylum Acidobacteriota; class Terriglobia; order Acidiferrales; family UBA7541; genus JOPF136. The sequence continues at coordinate 1,393,458 of CAVZCQ010000001.1, read as the reverse complement.
CGGTACCGCTACCACGACTTCCGCGGCTTTTTGGAAGCGTTTAAATGGGTCACTTCCCTGCTCCGCGCGCCCCAGGACTACGCTCTGGTTGCCGAGCGGCTCGCGGAGAATCTGCGGATTCAAAACGTGGTGTACGCGGAGATTACTCTCTCGGCCGGCGTGATGCTGTGGCGGCGTCAGGACGTGGCGGCGAATTTCGCCGCGGTGCGGGCTGCAGCGGAACGCGCAGCAAACGGCGCGCTGCGTCTCCAGTGGATCATGGATGCCACGCGCCAGTTCGGACCGGAGAAAGCGATGGAAGTCGCGCGGTGCGCGGCGGAGCATGCCGGCGCGGGCGTTGTGGCGTTCGGCATGGGCGGGGACGAGCTGGCCCTCGCCGCCGCCGATTTTCGCGGTGTGTATGACTATGCACGCGCGCACGGACTGCATGCGCTCGTCCATGCTGGCGAGGTCGGCGGGCCGGACGCAGTCCGGCAGGCCGTCGAGGTGCTGGGCGCGGAGAGGATCGGGCACGGCATCGCCGCGGCACAGGACCCCGGCGTCATGCAACTGCTCTCCGAGAAGCGGATTCCGCTGGAGGTGTGTCCCACGAGCAATTTGCGGACCGGGGCGTTGGGCCGGGTGTGCGGCAATCCATTGGCGGGGCTGCCGGAACATCCCGTAGCCGATCTCTATTTCGCCGGCGTGCCTGTGACGCTGGCAACGGACGACCCGGCGATGTTCGAAACGAATCTGACGCAGGAGTACGAAGCGGCAGAGATGGCCGGGCTGGAATCGGCGGATCTCATCCGTGTGAATGAGCAGGGCTTTGAATCGGCATTCCTTCCGGAGGCCGAGATACGCGCTCTGGTGGCGCGCTTCCACGAAGTTCTAAGGGTCCAGGGGCTGCTATACTGAGGCGGGAGCGCATGATGAAGGCCCACGTATGGGTGATGCCGAAACAGACGGTGCTGGACCCGCAGGGGAAAACTATCCAGCACGCGCTCGCCTCGCTGGGGTTCGCCTCCGTGCGCGACGTGCGCCAGGGAAAATTCTTCGTGCTCGACCTCGACGGCATGACGCGGGAAGAAGCGCAGGCACAGGTGGAACGCATCAGCCGCGATGTGCTGGCCAACCTGGTGATTGAAGACTACCGGTTCGAAATTGTGGAGTGAAGCCTCGTCCGGAGCACATGGACTGCCGGTTTTCTTACCGGGATTCTGATATTTGCGCTCTTTCATCGAGCCGGAGAGCCCTGAAATCTTCAACAAACTTCCTGCGATGCCCCGCGGCCCTTGCACACAGAATGGTGCAGAAAGGGCAGTTTCAATTCGTCCTATCCCCTATCCCGTCAACCAAGCTGAGGGGTGGGTTTAGGCAGGGGCGAAGTGCTGGACCCGCCCCATTCAGGGCGTCTACTTCGTGCGGAGATCGCTCGCTGGTGCGCGAACCAGCCGATCCTTACGCGCGCAGAGTGCGATTGTGACGTGGGCCTACGGCTTGCAAAGCGAACTTACCGCCAGCCTATTATAGAGACTGAGGTCTTCTCCAAGAAAAGTCTCCGCTGTCCCGCTCTAAGGTCGACTAGGTAGATGTTGTCCGCGCCGTTGTCGCTCACGATATTCATAAAGAAAAGCCGGCCCGCGTCCGGCGACCAGACGATATGGCCTCCCAGGTACCCCCGGAAAAGAGGGAGATAGTGAGGATAACGTGGAGCATTGCTGACTACCCGCTGCTGGCTGCCATCGGCAGTCATCACCACCAATTTGTTGTCCGCAAATGCCGCAATCTCATCGCTCATGGGAGAAACTGAAGGCCAATTCCCGATTCCGAGCACATGAGCTTGTCCATCGTTGACGGATGCGATGTAGATTACCGATTCTCCAGACGTCCAGCGCGGGTCTCGCTGTTTCGTGTCGGGGATGAACTTCTCCAGCGTGAGGATGAGCCTGCCATCATGCAACCACTGGATCCCGCCTTCGAAAGAGTACCCGTCCTTCTTGAGTTCGGCTTGCGGCAATACCACATGCTGATTGCCGTTCTCGATGGTGAGGATGATCACACCTCTTGAATCGAAGAAAGTGATTTGAGAATCGTCCCAGGACCAGGATGTCCCGAAGTAAGCGCCACCCTCCTTCTCCAAGACCTGCTGTGAGGAGTGCAATGTTGTGTTATAGACCAGGAGGTGGCATTTATGATCCTCAGCCGCGACCTGGTAGAGGACCTTATCGCCGTGATGCGAGAGTGCAGGAAAGGCATTCGGACACGGGGAGCCTGTGGTCGTCGAAATCCAATGCAGCTGTCCATCTTTGGCGTAACCGACGATGTATTCGGCGATGCTAAAGAGGACAATTGAGTGCTCTTGCGCCGTAAGGGCAGCTATCTTGTCGATTCTGGGGCGTTCCACTCGCAACAGCCATTCGGTTTCAGACTCCGCCGCGACCCTCGCAACGAGAAGGACAAGGCAAATGGCCATGCCGAGCGCTCTTGGCGGCATTTGAGGCATAATAAATGTATACACCGTCTTACGGACCGCTGGCCATGTAGTGTTTCCAAGTAACATTTCACCCTCTTTCGCAATCCGAGCGCCCCGTTTGAGTAGAACATTTCGGCTCAGAGTCACAGTCTCTGGATGGACGACTAATCGCCTTGGAGCGTTGCTAGACTACCGTCCTAGCGCTAGACCGTGAATTCTCGAATTCCGTTCATTTCCGGAATCTCTCCCACGCACGAGTTCGCGGCGCGCTTCTTTGTCCCGGAACAAGCCGCTGGGGTTCTGCGGACCCGGCTGCCGTGCAACGTTTCGCGAGGCCACGCCGTCTATTCGGAAGTCGCTGCGCCGTCGTACTATCGGTCTGGAGCCCTGAAGGGCTGCGTTGCTTCCGCAAAGGGGAAATGAATGGACCGGAGACGGTTTCTCAAGGATACAGCAGGCTTGAGCGGAGCGGTTTTGGCGTCCCCATTGCTCCATAGCATAGACCGCGGGGCGGAGCCGGCGGCTGTTGCCAGGGTCGCATTCGTAAAGACCACAGACCGCTCCGCCGGGGTCGCGCGCGCCATCGATCTCCTCGGTTTGAAGGGATTCCAGGGCAAAGACCTCTTTCTGAAGCCGAATTTCAACAGCGCCGACGTTGCCCCGGGATCCACGCATAACGACACGCTCGCCGCCTTGATTCGCAAACTCAAAAGCCTCGGCGCGGGTCCGCTGACCATCGGCGACCGCAGCGGGATGGGCGATACACGGGCCGTCATGGAGTCAAAAGGAATCTGCAAGCTGGGCGCGGAGCTGGGCGCCAGAGTGGTGGCGTTCGACGAACTGCCGGGCGAGGGATGGGATCTGATCCGCAATCCTGACTTTCACTGGCAGCGGGGATTCGCGCTCCCTCGGATGGTCGGAAACGCGGGCGGCATTGTGACCACCTGCTGCCTGAAGACGCACCGGTTCGGAGGCCATTTCACCCTGTCTCTGAAAAACTCAGTGGGCCTAGCCGCGAAACACGTCCCCACGGATCCCTACAACTACATGCACGAGCTCCATTCCTCGCCGCACCAGCGCCGCATGATTGCGGAGATCAACACCGGCTACGTGCCGGATCTCGTCCTGCTCGACGGCGTTCAGGCCTTTTCCGGCGGGGGGCCGGAACCGGGTAGGCTGGTCAATACCGAAGTGATTTTGGCGGGGACCGACCGCATCGCCATTGACGCGGTCGGCGTTGCCCTGCTGCGCTCCGTGGGAACCACACCGAAAGTCAGCCGAGGCCCCATCTTTCAGTTGGAGCAGCTCGCGCGCGCGACTGAGCTGGGCATCGGGATAAAGAGCCCGCGGGAGATTGAGCTGGTCACGGACACCCCGCAAAGCGCGGAGTACGCGAGCCGCATTCGAGATATCCTCACTGCCGCGTAGCCTGTTGCGCGGCCGGCGCCGGGCACGCCGCGCTCCTCACTTCAGGTTGATTGTTCCGCGGCATTTGGGAGATCCGCAGCGGCAGTTTTGGATCACGGTGTCGCGGGCGAAGCGGTAGTCCACCAGCAACTCCTCGCCGGCGCGGATTCGCTTGCGACTGTAATAGTAGATATGGCCGCGGATCCGGCGCCGCACCAGGTTTGGGTCGCAGCCGTGGTTGATCAGCTCGGCGCCGCTGCCGCCCACGGCCCCATCAATCACCCAGCGGCGGTTCACCATGGCCAGATAAAATCGCCGGCGTCCGCAGGAACGGACAATCCGGAGGAAACGCCGCCTCGCCTGTCGCTGGCTGATGCGTTCGCCCGTGTATTCAATCACTCTCCGGTTGCGGGGAATGTCCTGGCCCGCGAAGACTCCATACCGGTCGAGGTGCGACCGGGCCACCAACAGCAGGAACGGCGAGGAGCTGGGATCGATTCGGGAGCTGGGCCGCAGGCGAGCGTTCATGGGGAGCGATGGCCCTTTCGGGCCGCCAAATCCTTATAGGCAATCGGAGTGCCGGCGTCCAGCGGAAACGCACGAGGCAGGACAGGGCCTGCGCCTGCGGGGCGACGCGGTGCAGCGGCGGAAGGCGCCGGCAACGCCTGCAGCGCCGGTATGCTACTCTGGATATGTTCGCCATTCATGCCGCCGAAAAATCCGGTGAACGAGGAGCGCTCGAGCTATGTGCGGGATCGTCGGCTACCTGGGCCCGAAAAAAGTTGTGCCGCTGATTATTGACGGGTTGAAGCGGCTGGAGTACCGGGGCTACGACTCTGCGGGAATCGCCGTGGTGTCGCAGAGCGGGAAGCTGGAGGTTCGCCGGGCGTCCGGAAAATTGCGGAATCTGGAGGAGGCGCTGCGGCTCTCGCCGATCGACGGCATCTACGGGATCGGGCACACTCGCTGGGCCACGCACGGGCGCCCAACCGAGGAAAACGCGCACCCGCACCGGGACTGTACCGGGGAAATTGTGGTGGTCCACAACGGCATCATCGAAAACTACGTGGAGTTGAAGCACAGGCTGGCCGCCGAGGGCCACAAATTCGTTACCGAGACGGACACGGAGGTCGTAGCCCACCTCGTGGAGCACTACGCAAAACTCGGCGGCCTGCCCCTGGAAGAGGCTGTAAGGCGTGCGGTGAAAGAGCTGACCGGAGTGTTCGCACTGGTGGTGATCTCCGCAAAGGATCCGAACAAAATCGTGGCCGCGCGCTGGGGGCCTCCGGCGGTGATCGGCCTGGGGCAGGACGAGTTTTTCGTGGCCAGCGACATTCCCGCGATCCTGCAGCACACCCGCGACATCTTCTTCATGGCGGACGGCGACATCGCCGTGCTCACCCCGCAGGGCGTGCGCGTGACGGATTTCGACGGGCGTCCGCTGCAGCGCCCGGTGCAGCACGTCACGTGGGATCCGATCATGGCCGAGAAGGGCGGCTTCAAGCATTTCATGCAGAAGGAGATTTTCGAGCAGCCGCGCGCCACCCGCGACACGCTGCTCGGACGCATCTCCCTCGAAACCGGCCGCGTCTTCCTGGATGAAATGGACATCACCGAAAAGGAGTTCCAGAATTTCGACGGCGTAAAGATTGTGGCCTGCGGAACGAGCTGGCATTCCGCCCTCGCCGCGAAGTTCATGATCGAGCGGCTGGCCAGGATCCCCGTGGAGGTGGATTACGGCAGCGAGTTCCGCTACCGGGACCCGATCGTGGGGCCGGAGCAGCTGGCCATTTTCGTCAGCCAGTCGGGCGAGACAGCCGACACATTGGCGGCGCAGCGGGAGGCGAAACAGAAGGGCGCTAGGACGCTGGCCGTTTGCAACGTGGTGGGCTCGATGATCACTCGCGAGGCCTCCGGAACGATTTACACGCACGCGGGGCCGGAAATCGGTGTGGCCTCGACAAAAGCGTTCACCGCGCAACTGGTGGCTCTGCACCTGGTGGCGCTCTATCTGGCACAGGCGCGTGGAGCGTATTCTGCGGAAAAAGCGAAATGCCTGCTCCAGGAATTCACCCGCATGCCGCACAAAATGGAGTCCATCCTGCAGCGCGACGAGGAGATCGAGGAATTGGCCCGGCAACTCTTCCGCCACACGGATTTTCTCTACCTGGGGCGCGGCATCCACTATCCGATGGCCCTGGAGGGCGCGCTGAAACTGAAGGAAATTTCGTATATCCACGCGGAAGGCTACCCCGCCGGGGAGATGAAGCACGGTCCCAACGCCCTGATCGACGAGAACCTGCCGGTCGTGGTGATCGCTACGCGCGACGAAAAGGACGAGGCTTCCATGCTTCGGTACGAGAAAACGGTGTCCAATATCAAAGAGGTGAAGGCGCGCGACGGGATCGTGATTTCGGTAGTGACGGAGGGCGACCGGCTGGCCCGCGAGGCTTCGGACCACGTGCTGGAGGTCCCCCCGGCGCCCGAAACGCTGGCGCCACTGCTCGAAATATTGCCCCTGCAGTTGCTCGCGTATCACATTGCGGTCCGCCGGGGTTGCGACGTGGACCAGCCGCGAAACCTGGCCAAATCCGTGACTGTGGAATGAATCGGGAGCGCTGGACGATGGCGCGCAGCAGAAATGGCGGGAAATGGCCGCCGGTCCTGTTTCGCGGCCGGCATGTGTGCAGGTTAGCGGTCGCGGTTGGCTTCCTGCTGGCTCTCGTCTGCGGCCCGGCCTGGGCGCAGGCCCCCGCGGAAGGTTACGGAACATCAAAGATCGCCTCAGTAACGATTAGCGGCTCCAAGCGGTTCAGCGAAGACGAGCTGGCGCGCGACATCGGACTCGCTCCCGGAACGGTGGTCAACCGTCCCGATATCCAGGCGGCGGCTGACCGCCTTTCGGCCCTGGGATGGTTCAGCGATGTCCAGTACAGATTCGAGACCACCGCGAAGGGCGTGAATATTCAGTTCACGGTGCATGACGCGCCCTGCCATCCCGTGTGGTTCGATAATTTCCCCTGGTTCACGGATGCCGAGCTCGCCGCCGCCATCCGCGCCGCCGGATGGCCCTACGACGGCACAGTTCCGGAAGCAGGATCCGCGCTGGACGGCTACCGCGAGGCCATCGCGCGCCTGCTGAAAACCAAAAAGATCGAGGGCGAGGTGGAAGGCGAACTGGTTCAGGCGCCGGAATCAGACAGCCTGATTGAAAGGTTTCGGGTGAACGGCGGGCAGGTGTGGGTGGCCTCCCTGGAATTTTCCGATGCCGTGGCGCGTGAGGACCTGCACCTGAAAGGCGTTCTGGACACCATCGTCGGCAAACCCTATTCGCGCTACAACCTGGCTCTCTTTCTGATCGAACATGTAAGGCCGGCGTACACGTCGCGGGGATATGTGCGCTCGCGATTCGGCGAACCCGTTGCCGAGTTCATCGGCGATCCCATGAAGCCGCTTTCGGATCGTATCGACGTCCGCGTGCCCATCGAGCCGGGCGTGCAGTACCACTGGGGCGGTGCCACGTGGAGCGGCGAACAGGGCATCGCCGCCGCGACACTGGACGGCCTGTTGGGGTTTGCCGCCGGCGAACCTGCCGATAGCCTCAAACTCCAGGCCGGCTGGGACCGTATTGCAAAGGAATACGCGAAACTCGGGTACCTGCAGGCCAAAGTGGATCCCGCCGCGGAGTATAACGATGCAGAGGGCCGCATTTCCTACGCGGTGCACATCGAAGAGGGAATCCAGTACCGCATGGGTCGGCTCGTGCTCACGGGGCTCTCGCTGGCTGCCGAGCGCCAGTTGCTCGCGAACTGGAAAATTGCCCGAGGCGACGTTTTCGACGACTCCTACTTCGAGGAATTTCTGAACGGCGGGGCGAAAAAGATTTTTCAAAATACCCCGGTGCGATTCGAACGCATCGGCCACCTGTTGCGGCCGGACCCGAAAACAAAAACTGTGGATGTGCTGCTGGATTTCCACTAGTTGCGGCGCCCCGGCGATCGATGGCTGCGCGTGCGGATGGCCCGCGCAAAGCGATATACTCCCTCGCATGAATCGTCCGCTTGAAATAACGCAAGCTGCGGAAAAAGAGGCGGGGCTGCTCGAGCGGCTGCGCGAAGCACACTCGCTGGTTGTTGCGCTCTCCGGCGGAGCGGATTCCGCCTACCTGGCGTGGGCCGCGCACCGCGCGCTGGGCGAGCGCGCGCTTTCCGTAACCGCCATTTCCGCCAGCTTCCCCGCGTACGACAGGGAGCAGGTGGAGCGTCTGGTGCGCGCTGCGGGGCTGCGCCACGAATTTATCCACACGTACGAGCTGGAGAGCGCGCTCTACACCGCCAATCACGCCGACCGGTGCTATTACTGCAAAGACGAACTGTTCACCGTGCTCGGCCGGCTGGCCGCGGAGCGCGGCTTCCGGGCTGTGGCCTACGGAGTCAATGCCGACGATACGGGAGACTTCCGGCCGGGCCACCGCGCCGCGGGAGAACACGCCGTGCTCTCGCCGCTTCTCGATGCCGGACTGACGAAACAGGAGATCCGGGCGCTCTCGCGGCGCGCCGGGCTGCCCACGTGGGATCGTCCGGCGTCGGCGTGCCTTTCTTCCCGCATTCCCTACGGGTCCGAGGTCACCCCGGAGAAACTCGCGCAAATCGAACGCGGCGAGGCGGCGCTGCGGGAGATGGGATTCCGGCAATTCCGGGTGCGGCATCACGGCGAACTGGCGCGAATCGAAATTGCGCCGGAGGAGATGCCGCAGGCGCTCGCCGCAGAGGTGCTGCGCCGGATGGGGCAGCGTCTCCGCGAGGCGGGATTCCTGTACGTCACACTGGACGTGGAAGGCTACCGGCAAGGGTCGCTGAATGCAGCGCTGAAGGTGATGGAGTAGCGGGCTTCACGGAACATTTCTTCGCGGGTGGGCGTTTCCCCTATAGAGAGGAGCACGCGGCGGACGGCCGGCAGATGACGGCGCATACCACAGGAACGGCTCGGCTGGGGTGGTTCGGTGCAATGGCCGTAGCAGGGGCGTTACTTCAGGCGGGGTGTGCGGTCGGGCGGGCCGAGGCGACATTTGTGCGCACTCTGAAGGTGGACGGCCCGGTCCGGCTGGAAGTGAACACGGGTTCCGGCCATATCGTCATCCGGAACGGGGCGGCGGGAGTGGTGCAAATCCACGGCGAAGTGCGGGCCGGCGGTTTTCTGATTTCCAGCGGCAGCCGTCGCGCGGCCGAAATCGCGTCGAACCCGCCCATCGATCAGAGCGGGAACCTGGTGCGGCTCGGCGCAGGGCGTGGCGGCATGGAATTCGGCAACATTTCCATCAGCTACACCGTGGAAACGCCCGCGGACACGGAAGTGAAAGCGAGGGACGGGTCGGGAGCGGTGGAAATTTCCGGGCTGCGCGGGCCGGTGACCGTGACGGCAGGTTCGGGTGCGGCGCGCGTCAGCGACGTAGCAGATCACGTAACGATTCTGGTGGGCAGTGGAAACATTCAGGCCTCTCACATCCAGGGAGCCGTCAACTTTACCACTGGATCCGGGTCGGTCACCTTTCACGATGTGAAAGACGACCTGCGGGGCGAATCCGGCTCCGGAGCCGTCGAGGTGGACCGCGCACAGGGACGCGTGAGCGTGCGCACCGGCAGCGGACCGATTCGCGTAGAGGGAGCCACGCAGGACGTGCGGGCCCAGACCGGCTCGGGTTCGATCGAAGTCCGCGGCGATCCCGCAGCGGGCGCCTTCTGGGACCTGGGAGCCGGCTCCGGCGCGATTTCATTGGCCGTGCCCGGCACGGCAAGCTTTGCGCTTTCCGCGCAAACCCGCTCCGGGAGCGTGCGGGTGGATATGCCCATCACCATCGAAGAGCGGACGAAGCGATACCTGCGCGCGCGTGTGGGAGATGGAAGAGCCCACGTGAACTTGGAGACGAAGTCGGGAAATATTCACATCCTGCAGAGCGGCACGAGTTAGGCAACGCACGGGGACTATTCCTGCCCCTGCGCTTCATAATTCCCAGAGCCACGGTTGAAATTGGAGATTAGCGCCCGCGGCGAGTCCGACGCGGACCGCAGGCGCGCCTCGTGCCGGGCCCTGCCGCCCGCGATGCCGCCCTGCAGGCCGCGCTATTTCGCCATCCTGCTAAATCACGCGAAGCGTGAGCTGCACCTGCTGGCTCAGTTGCGTGCCGTTCACCCCGGTGACCGTCACCGTTACGTTGTAGGTCCCCGCAGGCGTCGTGGGCGCCCCGGGAATTGCCGGCGGAGGATTGTTGATGCATCCCGCCCAGGTGACCACCAGCAGCAGAAGCAGCAGCACGGGAACGGCGTGAGAGAGCCGCGATTGCGGCGCCAACCGGCGCACCAATGCGAACAGCACGATGGCGCCCAGCCAGAGAGCGGCGAAGGGCGCCGGAAGAATCGGCGGCGCAGGCCCCGTAGGCCGGAACACCAGGGATGGGTTGCAATTGGTGCGCACGGTCACGACGAACGACGGAAACGTCCCGCCCCCGAGAGTGGCCATGGTCGGCGAAACCGAGCAAAGCGAAAAGGGCGCGCTCGAAACACAGGTGAGCTGCAGGGAAGCCACGACTCCTGGCGGCGTGCTCGTCGCGGTCAGGTTGAACTGCCCCGTATCCCCCGGCGTGACTGTGAGCGAGGTGCTGCCTCCGGCCGGCGGAGCGATGGAGATGGTGGCGCCGATGCCGGAGAGCGCCACCTTGTGCGGGTTGCCCGGCGCGTTGTCCATGATGGTGAGCGTGCCGTTTTGCAGGCCCACGGCCGCCGGTGTGAAGTTGACGCCAATCGTGCAGTTCTGGCCGACGGGAACGCTCCCACAGGTATTCGAGGGTACGCCAAACTGCGCGCTGGCCGTCACACTCATGATGGTCAGCGTTGCGCCGCCGCTATTGGTCACCGTTATGGTTTGCGTCGGACTGGTCGAATTGACCAGCACCGCGCCGAAGAACAGGGGCGCGGAAAGATTGAACCCCGGGACGCTCCCCGACCCGGTTCCGGAGAGGAAGATCGTCTGCGGGCTGTTCGCGGCATTATCCGCGATGAGGATGCTCCCCGTGCGCGTACCCGCGCTGGAGGGCGTGAAGGTGATGTTGATGGTGCACATGCCGCCCGCGGCCACGCCGGTCAGACAGCCGACGTCCGTCTCCGCGAAGTCTCCGATGGCGGCGATGGTGCTGATTGTGAGCGGCGAGCCGCCCGTGTTCATCAGCGTGACGGCCATGGAGGCGGAAGTCACTCCGATGGCCTGGGTCCCAAAGACCAGCGGATTTGCGGCCGAGGTCGGGGGCGAAAGTGTGACTGCCGGAGGCGTGACTCCGGTGCCCATGAGCATGGTCATTTGCGTGCCCACGGAATCAATCACGGTCAGCGTCCCCATGCGCATGCCCGCGGCCATTGGTGTGAACGTGACATTGATCGTGCAATTCGAGTTCGCCGCCAGCGAGTTGCCGCAGGTGTTGGACACCACCGCAAAATCGCCGGTCGTCCCGATGCTCGTGATGGGCAGGGCGGACCCGCCGCCGTTGGTGAGCGTGGCCGCCATGGACGCGCTCGTCGTGTTGATCTGCTGCGGCGTCGCGAAGGTGATTGCCGCCGTGAGTGCGGCCGTGGGAGCAGTGACTCCGGTGCCGTTGATGGTCACGCTTTGCGGGCTGCCCGTGGCGTTGTCCGTGAACTGGAGCGAGGTAGTTCGCATGCCGGCGGCGGTGGGAGTGAACGTGAGAGACACGACGCAGTTGGCGCCTGCCGCGAGCGAGCTGCCGCAGCCGTTGGACTGGATGGCAAAGTCCCCCATGTTGCCGCCATTCAGCATGACAGTGGTGATGCTGAGCGGCGAGGTCGCCGACGTATTGGCAAGCATTACATTCATCGCCGCGCTCGGTGTCATCAGCACCTGAGCCAGGAACGTGAGGGCAGCGGGCGGGTTCGGATTGAGCGAGATTGTGGGAAGTGCGAGGTCGGTGCCGCTCACCCCGATGAACTGCGGGCTGTTGGTGGCGTTGTCCGCGATTTGGAGCGTGGCAGTCCGCGAACCAGCCGCGCCTGCCAACGGCGCAAACGTGACGGTAATGGTGCACTGGCCGCCGGCAGGGGCAACCGCAGTTGTGCAGCCCGTAGCGGCAAAATCAGCGGAATTGGTTCCGGTAAACGTGAGCGGCTGAGTGACCACGAGGTTTGACGAACCGGCCGCCGCGGTATTCGTGATGGTGACCATCTGCGCCGTGCTCGTGGTCCCTTGAACCTGCGGACCGAATGTAAGACTCAGAGGCGGAATCGACACAATGGGAGGCAGGAGAACGCTCGTAGCACTCAGGCCAAAGCTCGGATTGGTCGTGGCGTCATCCATCACCGTGAGCGTGGCCGAGCGCGCTCCCGGGGGCGAGACGTTGGGCGAAAACGCGACGAGAATGGTGCACGTCGCGTTGTTGGGCTGCACCTGGACACCCGTGCAAAAGTCCGCGGTTATGGTGAACTCCCCAGGATTGGCGCCGCCCAGAGCCACGCTGCTGATGTCCACCGGCGACGTGGTGCTCGTGTTTGTGAGCAGGAAGGCCTGAGCGGTGCTCGACGAACCCACCGCGGTTGTGCCCGGGTACGTGAACGGATTCGTGCCGGGAGCGGGGGGCGTGGGAGCGAGCGTGACCGTAGCCAGAGGCAGGCCCGTGCCATTCAGGCTGACCGTACACGGGTTGGCGGCAGGACAGTTCGCATTGTTCGAGATGATCAGCGTCGCGGATTCGGCAACGGCGACTGCGCCGGTGGCGGCGGTGGGCTTAAACATCACATGAAGCTGGCAGGGGGCCACGCCCGCGGCCACCACTGTCGCACAGGAGGTGATATCCGTTGCAGGTATCGGAAAGTCGGCGGTATTCGTCCCGCCAAAGCTGATGGTGTTGGTCAGTGGGGCGCTCCCCTGATTGAAAATTGTCAAAACTTGCGTCTGGGCATTGGTCATGTTCTGAAGCGTGGGCGTAAAAGTGAAAGTCAACGGGCTCGGCATGGTGAGCGAAGGGGAGAAGCAGGCCGAGGCGCTGTTCGTCGGGTTGATGATGACCAGGAACCCGTTGTTGTCGGCGAACAGGTTCGTATCGGCATTGGCGTTGGGGACCGGATTGATGAGGCAGAGAACGCTCGAAGCGAACGGTAAGCCATTCGTCGTGTTGTCCTGGCTGGTGATGGAGGTGGTTCTGCCGCCCAGGTAGATCCGGCCGCCGGAATCGAGTGCGATGGCGTTGCCGAAGTCGTTGGGCTTGGCCCCGTTGAAATCGTCGGAGCCCCCGTAATACGTGGAGAACAAGAGAGCGCCCCCGGCGAAGTTCAGAACCGAGACAAAGGAGGTGCTGTTGGAAAAGGTTGCCGTTGTAGTCGCCTGCAGTGGGTTCTTCAGTGGAAAGCTCGGGTCCCCAGGTAATGGGGTGAAAGTGGTGCCGGAGACAAAGGCGTCGCCGTTTGTGTCGATGGCGATGGCGTTGCCGAAGTCATCGTTCTGACCGCCGAGGTAAGTCGCGTAGTCGATGGTCGTAAGGGCGGGGTTCGGCGGGAATTTCACGACAAAGGCATCGTAGCCGCCAAAATTGGTGAACTGGAACGGGGCACCACCGCCACCAAAGAACTTCGAGACCGGCTGGAAGTCCCCCGATTGGGTCTGACCGGTCGCATATACATTGTTGGCGCCATCGATGGCGATGGCATTCACCTGGTCGGCAAAGCTGCCGCCCAGGAATGCGCTGTAGTTGAGGGCGCTCCCGGTGGCATTGATCACGGAGACAAAGCCGTCTCCGCAGGCGAATAACCCTCCCGAGCTGCACGCAACCAGGTCGTTGGTGCTCGACCCGAAGCCGGCAGTGGTAGGAAAGTTGGTGACGCCGTTGGTGGAAAACGTGACGCCACCGATATAGGCGTTGTTGTTGCTGTCCACCGCGATGGCAAAGCCCACGTCCGTCCCGTCTCCCCCCAGATAGGTCGAGTAGAGAAGGCCCCCAGCTCCCGCGACGGTCGGATCAATCTCCGCCACGAACACGTCCCCGGCGCCGAGGTAGGCCGATTGGAACGGCGTTTGACCCAGATTGTTCACGATCGGGAAGTTCGGTCCGGCTACGCCTGTCAGGAAGGCCTTGCCGGTGCCATTGACCGCGATGCCATAGCCCTCGTCGTCGTCACTCCCGGCGAGAAAAGTGCTGTATTTGAGCACGGTAAGTGTGGAATCGAATTGGGAAAAGAAAACGTGCCGACAGGCGCGTACTTGGCCGTTGGTGGAGCATCCGCCGACCGGCAGCGCGGTATCAAACCCGGAGACTGTACTGTTCATCGGGAAGTCACCCGAGTCCGTCTCCCCAACGAGATACACATTATCGTTTGCGTCCAGGGCCACCCCCCAGGCCGCTTCGTCTCCCGTGCCCCCAAAGTATGTGGAACTGACCAGTTTCGGCGCCGAGATCGTGCTGACGTCAAATTCCGCTACGAAGGCATCGCCACAGGGAAACTGGGGAATAGAACAAGAGCCGTTGAAAAACCCACCGCGGAAACTGCTCTGGAACGGCGTGCCCGTTGGGCTCGCGGTCGGAAAGTCGTTCGAATCGGTCCACCCGGTGACGTACACGTGCCCTGAGGTGGGGCCGATCGCGATGGCCTGGATGGAATCGTCGAACGTGCCGCCGAGCAGGGTGGACAGGGCAACAGAACCCCCCGTGGGCGGCGCGGAAGACGGCGGCGCGGGAGCATAAATGTGGGGGCGGTTTCCGGCCTCATCCACGTTGGCGACGGGGTCGATTACCAGCGCATGGCTGCGATCATAGGCGGCCACCTCAAATCCCAGTTCCCCCGGGGCGCGCCACACATATCGGCCGGCGATTTCCGGCCTAGACCCGTCGCGTTGCTCATACAGCTTCGGGGGAAGCAGGGTCAGAATGCCGGCAGGGGTGCGGGCCTCGAGACCGCCCTCTTCCGTGAGTTCAACGCTGCCGGCGCCTTCCAACCGCATCCGGATGGCGGAGGGATCCGCCCCCGGCGCAACCACGAAGTCGAATTCCATCTGTTGACGGCCGCCGTAAAATACGGCGTCGATGCCGGGATACAAGCCTTCATAGCGAACGCGGCCGAAATGGGGCACATTGCGCCGCCAGTGGCTCGGATCATTCCCTTTGATGTAATTGATGGTGCCCGGCTGTGGGCCAACGCCCGTGAGCCGCGCGGCAGGATTGCCTCCTGCAAACTCCACGCGCACCAAAGCGGAAGCCGCGAGGGCATCCGCCCATCCGAGCCCTTCCGGTTCGAGCTGCGGCGGCCGCTTTTCGCGCCTAGTCGGCGTGTGAATCTGCAGCGCCGCCTCCTGTGGCGTGAGAAAGAGCATGAAGTTGCTCCCACGAGCCACAAATTTCACGCGCGGGTCGGTCTGTCCGAGGTTCTCCTCAAAGCTCAACGGCGCCCCGCTGATCGCCGCGCGGACGCGCTGTTCCATCACGGCATCCCGCAGGAACCCCCGGTTGCCTGCCGCGGCGATCCGCCGCGCCGTCGCGCGGGGTGGTCGCTGCCCGCTGAGCAGATAAGCGAGTGCGCAGAGTACTGTGGCCGCGAGGAAGAACTTCCTGGACATGGCACGCTCCCGGATGGTGAGAGGATCCAGAACACTCGTTTTGATACGGAGGGCGATGTTCGCACCAGGCGGACCCCGGAATGCCCGCACGGAACGGATTACAAAAAGCCCGTAGAGAAATAGTACGCGGACGAAGGAATGTCAAGACGCAAGACCCGGTCCCCGCGCCGGGCCCATCGAAAATTTCCACTACAGACGTCGGGCGTGGAGCCCGCCGGTCTGTGACGAACCGGATTCCACCCCCGGCGCCGCCCCTGGGAGCGAAGCCGGACCTCCAGGGCCGATATTGCGTTTGAGGTTCCCGCAAGGGTAGGCTGAAGGACTGGCATGGCTCAAATCCTCCCATCGGCCCCGGGTGGCGCGGTCGAGCCCGCACGCCCCCACGAACGCCCAGGGGACGCCACGCAAGTAGAATTGGCGCGCGAACGCGACCGTCTGCGGCTGCTGCTGGAAGTAAACAATGCCGTCGTGTCCAACCTGGAGCTGCCCGATGTGTTCGCAGCGATTTCCGCCTTCTGCCGCGATTTGCTCAACCACGAGTACACCAGCCTGGCGCTGCTCGAAAAGGAGAGCCCGGACCGCATCCGCCTGCACGCGCTCGATTTTCCATCCGGTAAGGGGCTGATCCGCGACGAGATGGTGTTCCCCGTGGATCAGGTGCCCGCTGGCGAGGCCATCCGGCTGCGCCAGCCGGTGCGGTTCGACCGCGAATCGCTGGAACGGCTCGGGAGTGAGGGCGCAGGGCTGCTGCTGGCCGAGGGCCTGAATTCCGGCGTGTGCCTGCCCCTGCTCACCCGCAACGCCGTTCTGGGCACCCTGAGCCTGGCCAGCTACCGTCCGGGGGCTTTTGTGGACGCCGACATTGAACTGCTGGGCCAGGTGGCCGTCCAGTTTGCCATCGCACTGGAAAATGCCCTGGCCTATTGCGAGATCGAGGACCTGAAAAACCGCCTCGCGGAAGAAAAGCTGATCTTGGAAGACGAGATGCGCTCGGGCTACCAGTTCGAGGACATCGTGGGAGAGAGTGCGGCCCTGCGTGACGTGCTCCGCCAGGTGGAGACGGTGGCCCCAACCGATTCTTCAGTGCTGCTGCTGGGCGAAACGGGAACGGGAAAGGAACGCGTAGCGCGCGCCATCCACAACCTCAGCCGCAGGAGCAACGCCCCGTTCGTCAAGATCAATTGCGCCGCCATCCCCACAGGGCTGCTGGAAAGCGAGCTGTTCGGACACGAAAAAGGCGCGTTTACCGGTGCGATCGCCCAAAAAATGGGGCGCTTCGAGCTGGCCGAGGGAGGAACCATTTTTCTGGATGAGGTTGGTGACATTCCCCCGGAACTCCAGCCCAAACTGCTGCGCGTCCTCCAGGAGCAGGAATTCGAGCGGCTGGGAGGCAGCCGCACCATCCGCGTCAACACCCGGCTGG
The DNA here is from genome assembly GCA_963773835.1 of uncultured Acidobacteriaceae bacterium. Classification (GTDB taxonomy): domain Bacteria; phylum Acidobacteriota; class Terriglobia; order Acidiferrales; family UBA7541; genus JOPF136. The sequence continues at coordinate 1,376,569 of CAVZCQ010000001.1, read as the reverse complement.
TGGCCGCCACGAACCGCGACCTCGCCGCCATGGTTGCGGAACGCCAATTCCGCAGCGACCTTTATTACCGGCTGAACGTTTTCCCCATCCGCCTCCCTCCCCTGCGCGAACGCGCCGAAGACATCCCCCTGCTCGTCCGTTTCTTTGCCCAGATGTATTCGCGGCGGATGAGCCGCAATATCGAAACCATCCCGTCGGAAACCATGGAGGCGCTGACGCACTACCCCTGGCCCGGCAACGTGCGCGAACTCGAGAATCTGATGGAGCGCGCCGTAATCCTCTCGCCGGGAACCGTCCTGCGCGTTCCGCTGGCCGAGATTCGCGGCACAGACGCCACCCCCGCATCCGGGACCACAACGCTGGAGCACGTAGAGCGCGCGCATATTCTGCAAGCTCTTCGCGATTCAGGCTGGAAGCTCTCCGGACCCGGCGGCGCCGCGGCTCAACTCGGGATGAAGCGGACGACACTCCAATCCCGGATGAAGAAGCTCGGAATCGAGAAGAAATCGGAATGAAGTGTCGTGCTGCCGAAATATCGTCACCTGCCGAAATATCGGCACAATAGGCCCCCGAAAGTCACACCAGAGTAACATTATCGTCGGCAGATCTCCTGTAAACGTTTCAAAACAAAATGCTTACTTAATTGGGACTCACAGGGTCCTAGTTGGCTGATCACGTGCAATGGTTTACGGGGAGTTGTTCTCCAGCCGATGCTTCGCGTGACTGAGTCAGAAGAGGGCGGTCTATACGTATTGATTGTAGAGGGGAAGCTCACAGGAGCGACCCTGAGCCCGCTCTCAGAGCTTTTACAACGCCTCCCATCGGCTTTCGGAGCAGCGAAGCCAGTGCTGGTGGATTTGATGGGAGTTACGGCCATTGATGCCGAGGGGAAGCAGCTTCTGAAAGAGCTGCACACCCGCGGCGCGACCTTCCGCGCGAAAGGATGTCTGAATCGCGCCATCGTGGAGGGCATCACCTGCTGCGCACCGGAGCCCGCGGGGGCGGGCGAACCACCGGCACAGCAGGAAAAGCAAGACGAAGCAAAGTGAGGGGGGAGGATTGACATGAATACCGGACATCAGGAGAGGCAGCAATCCTCGAAGTTCGCACCACATCTGCTCCCGACGCAGGACGCGCAGCAAAAGCTGATCGAAAAGGCTCAGGCTGGAAACCAGGATGCGTTGGAAACACTATTCTCCAACCAGAGCCCGGCGCTGTACCAGACCGCCTTGCGGCTGGTCGGTTCGCCGGAGGAGGCAGAGGACGTGCTGCAAGAGGGAATGCTGAGCGCCTACCGCAATCTGCGGCGATTCGAGGGCCGGTCGCAGTTTTCCACCTGGCTGACCCGCATCGTCATCAACGCGGCCCTGATGCGGCTGCGCAGCCGCCGCTCCCGGCCTGCGGTATCGCTCGATGAACGTCTGGCGGAAGACGACGAGATGACCTTCGCGGACCAATTCCCGGATTCCTCGCCCAATCCGGAACAGATTGTGGCGCGCCGCGAACTGGAGGATTTGCTCCGGCAGAATCTCGAAACGCTCTCCCCGGTTCTCCGCTCCGCGTTCATTCTGCGCGAGATGGAAGGGTTTTCCACCGAAGAAGCGGCGGAAGAACTCGGAATTTCGCAGGGCACTCTGAAAGCGCGCCTACACCGCGCAAAGCGGCAGCTCTCGCGCCTGATCGGCCGCGCGTTGCGGCCCGCGCCGGCCCGCGAGCCGCGGACGCCTACTATGGGCCTTCACGCCATGCCTGCGGCCTGCGCATCCGATTAGCCACGAATTCGATCCGTGGACGGGCTGGGATGAATCTACGCGGTGGTGCGAGCAGGCTGGAAGCGGCGAATTAGTTGGCCCGCTCGGCAGGAGCACGCAGGATTTCGTACCTCTCGATGCGCGCCGCAATTCCGATACGGCCGTTGGCTGTGGTTTCCGCCGGCTCCACGCGCACAATCCGCGCCATCACTTCCACCAATACTTCCTCCCCGCCCGTCAGCGTAGGGGGCAGTGTGAGGGTCAGGGAGACCATCGAACCGGGAGCAGGCGCCGCGTCCGCCGTAAAATAAAGGCCGCTCCGCGATATTTCTCGAGTACAGCCCAAAGGCTCGGTTCTCGGGGTAGTTTCCTCGCCCTCGAACTTTACGGGTACCGCCAGGTCGTAGCGTCGCGCTGCTCGCCGGTCGTTCATACGTCCCCCTGGCCCAGATTCTAGGCCGCTCCAAGCGCTGCGGCCACCGGGAATTCCCGAAATGGGCGCGCAATGTTGTCCATAGAGGCAACAATTCAATGTTTTCAGGTCGAAAGCCGCCACGGGAGAGACGCTCGCGGCTGGAAAGTGTCCAAAGGGATAGGGATTTTTGCCGCGAAGACGCATTTCAGCCGCGGGGGCGAATATTCCCCCTGGGAGAGTTCAAGCGCCCTCGCTGATAGGTTCGCCCTCCCACCGCGCCACGACGACTGTCGCCAGGCAATTTCCCGCCACGTTGACAGCCGTGCGCGCCATATCCATCAGCGGATCGATGCCCAGCAGCAGGAAGATAGGTTCGCTCGGCAAACCGAAACTCGAAGCAGTGGCAAGGAGGACCACCAGGGCGGCGCGCGAAACTCCCGCTACCCCCTTGCTGGTCAACATAAGCGCGAACAGGATCACCAGCTGCCGCCCGAACGTCAGGTGGATCCCGGCAGCCTGGGCCACAAACACGGTGGCGAGGGAAAGGTAGAGCGACGAGCCATCCAAATTGAAGCTGTAGCCGGTAGGGATGACAAAGGCGACCAGCCGGCGCGACACACCCAGCTCCTCCATCACCTCCATGGCGCGCGGCATGGCTGCCTCCGAGCTGCTGGTCCCAAACGCGATGGCCACAGGTTCGGCGATGGCGCGGAGAAATCGTCGCAGAGGAACGCGGGCGGCGAGCGCAATCGGCATCAACACGCCGAGCACGAAGACGGCCAGCGCGGCATAGAGCGTGCCGATCAGGCGGGCGAAGTCGGCGAGCACGCCGAGGCCGACGTGGCCCACCGTGTAGGCGATGGCCGCGCCTACCCCTACCGGCGCAAAGTACATCACGATGCGCGTGAATTCGAACATGGTATCCGCCAGGCCCTCAAAAAAACGCAATACCGGCTCGCGGCGGGCCTCCCGCACGCGCGCCAGCCCAATCGCAAAAAGAACCGTGAATACAACCACCTGAAGGATTTGATTTTCGGCGATGGATTTCGCGATGTTCTCCGGAAACGCATGCAGCACCACATCCGGCGCGGACATCTGCTCAATGTGCGTCTGCTGGACCTCCGGAGAGGGCGGGAGTTTGACCCCTTCTCCCGCGCGCGACCAATTGATGGCCCCCAGTCCGATAAAAAGAGCCAGCGTAGTGACTGCCTCGAAGTAAACGATGGCCTTCACTCCCATGCGGCCCACCTGCTTCAGGTCCGGATGGCCAGCAATGCCCACCACGAGCGCGGCGAAGATCAGCGGCGCCACGATGGCGCGGATCAGCCGCAAGAAGATCAACCCGGCAACGCGAAGGCTCACCGCCTGCGCTGGAAACCATGCCCCGAGCAAAATGCCGGCAACCATCGCCGTGAGTATCCAGGCGGAGAGCGAGCGCCGGTGCCAGGAGTATGCGGCTAATGGAATGAGTCCCGCAGCCTGGGCCATTCCGGAAGCGGTGTGCGCTCCCCAGCTCCAGAGCGCCGCGGCCACAAGGAAGCACCCGGCGCAAGTTAGCAGCAACACGAGCGAGCTCGATCCTGATTTGGGCGGCGCAGCACTATGGACTGGGGAATTCACGGGTGGGGAACGTTACGCAGGGCGATGGCGGAAGTCAAACACCCGCAGACAAAAGTGGACGGCATCGTGACCGATTTGGGACGGACCGTTCCGAAACAGTGCCCCGCAGTACTGTTTCTCTCTGAATCTCGTTTCGACAGTCATGGAAGCTGTTGAAAATGCGCGCTGTGGCCCCGATTGGATTGGCCCGCAATTTGCCCACGCGCAGGCGGGGTGCTCGTCTTAGCGGGTTGCGAGGCGAGGCAGTGAGAGGGAAGGGGCTCACTGCTTATCCGAGTGACTCGTACCTACCTGCCTGTGAGAGGGAAGCTAGGATGGAAGACCCCAGGATTCGGCTCGAAAGGGCCGAGTCGGCCACCGAGCACTCCTTACGGGGCTCCTGTGCCCAAGCAGGAGCCCCACTTTATTTCTCGCCACATGCGAGACCGCAGGCGAACTCCTGCCCTATTCCTATTTGGCTCGGGGAATCAAAGACGAAAGTAAGTCACAGCAGGTGCGGCCGCCTCACGCGCCAGACGGAGTGACCCGCTGCTTCACGGCAATGTTTTCCGCTCTCAGCACGTGCTCCACCTGCGTTTCGCGCAGCCGCGAGGCGTCGTATTCGAATCGGAGGTGCAGCTTCTCGTCGTCCACATGGAAACGCCGCAAGCCGTAGGTATTCGCGAATTCGCCCAGCCGGCGGAGCTGCTCGATTTTCAGCGGAGCGGCCAGTTCGTAGGTGATTTCCACCAGCGTCATGCGGGAAAGAGTATCACAGCGGCGCAAGGGACGAGTTGCCGGTCGCTATTCGTGAAAATGGCGGCTGGAAGGTCGGCCCTAATCTCGTTTTCTCACGATGGCCTGACCCAAATCTATATTCCGAGAGTTGTCGAGCGGGCAGGCCGGAGGGGCACGACATGTCGTGCCCCTACAGCGGCACACGCCGCAGCCGCAGCGCGTTCCACACTACGGATACGGAGCTGAAGCTCATGGCCGCGGCAGCCAGCATCGGACTGAGCAGCAGACCGAAAAACGGATAGAGCACTCCCGCGGCGATGGGCACGCCGATCGAGTTGTACACGAAGGCAAAGAATAAATTCTGACGGATGTTGCGCATCGTCGCGCGGCTCAGCAGCCGCGCCCGCGCGATTCCGCGCAGGTCCCCGCGCACCAACGTCACTCCCGCGCTCTCGATGGCCACGTCGGTTCCCGTGCCCATGGCAATGCCCACGTGAGCCTGCGCCAGGGCCGGGGCGTCGTTCACGCCGTCGCCCGCCATGGCCACAAACCGCCCCGCGGATTGAAGCTCCTTCACCGCTGAGGCTTTGCCCTCGGGCAGGACCTCCGCAATCACCTGGTCGATCCCCAGCCGCGCCGCCACGGCCTGCGCTGTGGTGCGGCTGTCGCCCGTCAGCATCACGATGCGGATGCCGTCGCCATGCAGTGCCCGGATGGCGTCGCCAGTTGATTCTTTGATCGGGTCGGCGACCCCGAGCAATCCCGCAGGCTTTCCATCCGCGACGACGAACATCACCGTCTGGCCCTCCGCGCGCAGCCGTTCGGCGCGTTCCACGAGCGGTCCTGCCATCACCCCCAACTCCTCGAGCAACGCGCGGTTGCCGAGAGCCACCTCCGAATTGTCTACCCGGCCTCGCACTCCCCTTCCCGTGAGCGATTCGAATCCCGTCGCGGGGGCCAGCTCAACACCGCGGGCCTGCGCGCCTGCGACGATGGCCGCGGCCAGCGGATGCTCGCTGCCGCGCTCCAGGCTCGCGGCCAGGCGTAGCATCTGGTTCGCCTCCCATGGCTCGGCGGGTTCCACGGTGACGAGAGTGGGTTTGCCTTCCGTCAGCGTCCCCGTTTTATCCACCACCAGCGTATCTACCTCACGCATCTGCTCGATCGCTTCCGCGTTTTTGAACAGCACCCCGAGCGTTGCCCCGCGCCCCGTCGCCACCATGATGGACATCGGAGTCGCCAGCCCCAGGGCGCACGGACAAGCGATAATCAGGACCGCCACGGCATTCACCAGGGCGTGCGCCAGCCGCGGCTGCGGGCCGTAGAGCGCCCAGACCACAAATGTGGCCGCAGCCACCGCCAGGACCGCGGGAACGAAGTATCCGGCCACCCGGTCCGCCAGACGTTGGACAGGCGCCCGGCTCCGCTGCGCCTCGCTGACCATGCGCACGATTTGCGCCAGCAGTGTTTCCTGACCCACGCGTTCGGCCCGCATCAGGAATCCGCCCGTCCCGTTCATGGTGGCGCCGGTCACGCGGCTCCCGGCAGATTTTTCCACCGGGATTGGCTCGCCGGTGAGCATCGATTCATCCACGCTGCTCCGTCCTTCCAGTACCACGCCATCCACGGGCACGCGTTCGCCGGGACGGACGCGCAGCGTGTCGCCGGCAATCACCTGCTCCAGCGGTACGTCCGATTCGGAACCGTCGGCCCCGATGCGCCGCGCTGTTTTTGGCGCCAGGCCCAGCAGCGCGCGGATGGCCGCTCCTGTGCGGCTCCGCGCCCGCAGTTCCAGCACCTGGCCCAGCAGCACCAGCGTGGTAATGGCCGCCGCCGCCTCGAAATAAACGGGAACAGCTCCGGAAGCATCGTGCAGCGAAGGCGGAAAGATGCCGGGGAATAGGGCCGCAGCGAAGCTGTAGAGATATGCCACGCTCACGCCCAGCCCGATCAGCGTGAACATGTTCAGGCTCCGGTGGACCAGCGAGTGCCACGCGCGCACGAAAAACGGCCAGCCCGCCCACACCACCACCGGCGTCGCGAGCACGAATTCAAACCAAATCCAGAATCGTTCAGACGCCCAGCTCGCCAGCGGATTTCCCGGCATCGATTTGGTCATCGCGGAGACGAGCACGGGCACCGTCAACGCAACGGACACCCAAAACCGCCGGGTCATGCTGGCCAGCTCCGGGTTTTCCTCCGGCTGCGCCTCCCCCGCCCTCGCCTCCAGTGCCATGCCGCAGATCGGACACGCACCAGGCTCCGCGCGCACGATTTGCGGATGCATAGGACAGAAATATTCGGTCTTAGCAGCGGGCACGATGGGAGCGAGCGGCTCCAGCGCCATGCCGCACTTCGGGCAGGGTACATCGCGGGTTTCGCGCACCTCAGGATGCATCGGGCAGGTGAATCGAGCCGCGGCTCCCGCCCGCGGAGATGGTAGCGCCGGTCCCGAAATTTCGGGGCCGGCCTTCAGTCCTGTTACCGCGGGGCCCGCGGCAAGGCCCACAAGTGGAGAGCCCGCCGCAGTTGGCGGCGCGGCAGGCGCGATTCCCATCAGCCCGCCGGGCGCGAGCGGCCCCGTGGCCGCCGTAAGAAACGACTCCGGGTGAGCCTGAAATTGTTCCAGGCAGTGGCGGCTGCAAAAATAGTAGGTCTCGCCGTCATGCTGCGTGGACCCGGCGTTGCGCTCCGCAGTCACCTTCATGCCACAGACGGGATCCCGGAAGCTGCGCGCCTGCTGGCCGGCTTCGGAGCCGGGCGCCGGCGGGATGTCCGAGCGATGCTGCGAATCGTGGGCCATTCTTTTTAGATTCTACGAGGGATTCGCCGATTCGCGGGTATGGTTTCTCAGCCGCACAGTGGCGCAGCGCCACCCGCGGGCCGCAGGATGGCCTTCGCTCCTTCACGCACTATAATCCATTCCGCAATGCTGGGAGCCATCGAACGGGGCGCAGCCTGGCTGTTCGGTCCGGGGCCGCGCGATGGACGCGGAAAACTCTGGCCGCGATGGTTATTTCTGCGCGCTCTCGGCGCCATCTACTTTTCAGTTTTTTTCTCACTGCTCTTTCAGATGCAAGGGCTGATCGGCCCCCGCGGAATTCTCCCCGCCGGCCAATATCTCCAATATGTCCACGATCGTGTCGGAGCAGCGGGCTATTGGTACGCTCCCACGCTGCTGTGGTGGTCGTCATCGGCGGCCATGCTGAATGCGCTGTGCTGGATCGGGCTGGCGGCGTCCGTGCTGGCGGTCTTCAACGTCTGGCCGCGGGCCTCGCTGGCCGTCTGCTGGGTGGTGTTTCTCTCCTTCATCGGTGGTTTGCAGGATTTTGCCGCCTACCAATCGGACGGAATGCTGCTGGAGGCGGGATTCATCGCCGTGTTTTTCGCGCCGCGCGGCGTCCGCCCCGGACTCGGCGCGGCAGGTCCGCCCTCGCGGGCCAGCACCTTCCTGTTGCTGTGGGAATGGTTCCGCATTTACTTCGAATCGGGGCTGGTAAAGATCGCCTCGGGAGATCCAACGTGGCGCAAGCTCACCGCCATGGACGAGTATTACCAGAACGGCCCGCTGCCCACCTGGTTGGGCTGGTACGTGCAGCACCTCCCCGAAACATTCCACAAAACGACGGCGGGGCTGACGCTGGCCGTTGAACTCGGGCTGGTGCTGCTATTGTTTCTTCCGCGGCGGTTCCGGCTGGCGCTGTTTTTCATCGTCACACCGTTTGAGCTCTCCATCATCGCCACGGCGAACTACTGCTTTCTGAATTACATCGTGCTGTGGCTCGGCATTCTGTTGCTCGACGACCAGTTTGTCGCCTGGGTCTGGCCCTACGCGCGAACCCGCCGAGAAGCGGAGCTCGCGGGCATCTCCCCGTCCACTCCCGCCGGGAGCACGGAGAAGCCGGAACGGCCGGCATGGCAGCGGCTGACGGCGATGGCGCTCCCGGCTGTCTGCCTCTCCTGGCTGTTCTACGGCACGGTGGTGTGGCTCGTCCCGGTGCTGTCCACTGTGCTGCATCTGCCGCTCGTCGAATTACCCATGGAGCCGGTGCGCCTGATTCAGCCATTGTCCATCGCCAATCGCTACGGGCTGTTCGCGCGAATGACGTGGGCGCGCTACGAAATCGAATTCCAGGGTTCCGACGACGAGAAAAACTGGATTCCCTACCCTTTCCGCTTCAAACCGCAAGATCCGGAACTCGCCCCGCTCGTCTACGCGCCCTATCACCCGCGATTCGAATGGAATCTGTGGTTTGCCATGCTGGGCACCATCAACGATGCGCCGTGGGTGGTGAACGGGGAGCTGCGGCTGCTCGAGGGGAGCCCGCCCGTGCTGAAACTGTTCGCCGGCAATCCGTTTCCCGGGCGTCCGCCAAAATACGTCCGCGCGGTCATCTATCAATACTGGTTCACGAGCATGGAAACGCACCGCCGGACAGGGCTGTGGTGGCGGCGCGAATATCTCGGGCGCTTTGGGCCCACCCTCACGCTGCGTCCGGACGGTCGGCCCGTCGTGACTGAATTTCCAGACGCCAACCCCCCGTCGCCGTAATCTCGCAACGGCCGCCATTTCCATAGCGCACACCGCGACGCGTCATTCCTCCAGCCAGGCCCGCGCGCCCCGGCGGGACCTTTTTCTTTCTGCTCCGTCTAATCCATCCGACGGGGTGCGCGCCGATCGCGCCGGCCTTTGTGCGGAAAGAAGCGGCCGGCCAGCGCTGGAACATTCGGGGCCCACCCTGCGTATCGAGTTCAGCGGCCGGACACTGCCCGGTCGCGCCAGGAGTTATCATGGGGGGAAACGGGAACGGCAAACGGAAGCGCCGCCGCTGGGTCTGGGCCGGCGGCATCCTGGTGGTGCTGATTGGCGTTGTGGCCGCCGGCGCTTCCCACCTGCGCTCCAGCCCCGAGATTGATCCTTCGAAGCTCGCTACGGTCGAGCGCGGCAACCTCGCGCGCGTCGTCGTGGCCACCGGAAAGATCGAGCCGCGCGCTAAGGTGGAAGTGAAATCGAAGGCCAGCGGCATCGTCAAACAGATTTTTGTGGATTACGGGGACACGGTAAAACAGGGCCAGGTGCTCGTCGAGCTGGACAAAGAGCAGCTCCAGGCCAGTGTTCGCCAGGCCCAGGCCGCTCTCCAGGTGGCCCAGGCCGCCCTCGAATCCGCCCAGGGCGCGTTCGAGCGCAACAAAGTAGAAGCCGAAGGGCCGGACGTCCCCTTCCTGAAAACCGCCATGGAACGTGCGCGCCAGATGTACAAAGACGGCCTCATCGCCCAGTCCGTCCTGGAGGACGCGGAGCGAACCTACCAGCTCGCGCTGAATCGCCAGATGACCTCGCAGCGGAATCTCGCCGTCACGCGCGCCGAAGTCTCCAAGGCCCGCGCCGGCATCGAGCAGTCCCGCGCCCTGCTCGACAATGCCCAGACCGACCTCGCCAACGCCACCATCGCCAGTCCCATCGACGGCGTGGTCCTCTCCCGCGACGTCCAGGTGGGCGACGCGGTCAGCTCCATCCTCGTCCTCGGCTCCCAGGCCACTCTGGTGATGACACTGGGCGACATGAGCGACGTTTATGTCCAGGGAAAAGTGGACGAGGCCGACATCGGAAAAGTCTATCTGGACCAGGCTGCCCGCATCGTCGTCGAATCCTTCAAGGACAAGAAGTTCGACGGCCACGTCACCCGCATCTCCCCCTTCGGAACCGAGAAGGACAACGTCACCACCTTCGAGGTCCGCGTTTCCATCCGCAACCCCTCCGGCGAGCTGAAGGCCAACATGACTGCCAACGCCGAAATCATTCTGGAAGAAAAGAAGAATGTGCTGCTCGTTCCCGAGGCCGCAATGATTTACGACAAAGATCGCAATGCCTCCGTGGAAGTCCCCGACTCGAAGGCGGAAAAAGGCCGCCGCAAACAGTCCGTCAAGCTGGGCATCTCGAACGGCGTGAAAACCGAGCTGGTCTCCGGCCTCTCCGAAGGCCAGAAAGTGATATTGCAGTAGTAGTGCCGGCAGGGCCGCGGCGCTGCCCGCGCCGTTCACATGGATGGCATGAACCTCGCAGACCTCCTTCGCGACACTTTCCGCACCCTATGGGCGCACAAACTGCGCACTTTCCTCACCATGTTCGGCATCGCCTGGGGCATCGTTTCTCTGACCCTGATGGTGGCCGCGGGCGAGGGCCTGCGCACCGGTCTGGAACGCCAGAACCAGAGTTTCGCTAAAGATGTGATGATCGTGTTCGCCGGCCGCACCAGCCTCCAGGCCGGAGGCCTCCGCGCCGGCCGCCGTGTGCGCTGGGAGGCGGACGACTATGTGGCCGTCGCCCAGGAATCTCCCGCCTGCCGCTACGTCCTGCCCGAACTCGGCAACACCGAATCCATTCACAGCCTCTACAACAGCGGCACGCTCACGGTCGCCGGCTCCCTCCCGCCTTTCGCGGAGATTCGCAGCGTGGACACCGCTGCCGGGCGCTTCTACAACGATGAGGACAATGCCGCCGGCCGCCGCGTCGCCTTTATCGGCAGCGACACGGCGAAGCAACTGTTCGGCTCACGCCCGGTCCTGCGGGAAACTCTGTGGATCAACGATTTCCCCTACACCGTGATCGGCGTGATGCGCGATAAACGCCAGAACTCCAGCTACGACGGCGCCGACGTCAACAAAATCTTCATCCCGTTCTCTGCCATGCTCCGCGATTTCCCCAACAAACCGCCCGCAGCCGCCCTCTCGATCGATCGCCTGCTCGTCCAGCCGCTTTCCCGCTCCACGCACGCCGATTGCGTCCATCAGGTTCGCCGCGTTCTCGGCCGCCTCCACCACTTCGACCCTGCCGACAAAGAGGCCGCCGGCATCTGGGACACGATGAAAGAAGCCGAAGCCAACGACCTGATCCTGAACGGCATGGAATACTTTCTCGGCGCCGTCGGCCTCACCACCATCCTTCTCGGCGGCATCAGCGTGATGAACACGATGCTCGTGGCTGTGCGCGAGCGTACCCGCGAAATCGGGATTCGCAAGGCTGTGGGCGCCACGCGCCGCGCCGTCCTGGGCCAGTTCTTCGCCGAATCCGTTCTCGTAGTTTTCGTGAGCGGAGGCGCTGGCCTGGCCATCGCCTACGGACTCTGCGCGCTCGTTGATCTGCTCCCCATGCCGCCCTTTTTTGCCGGTCTGCTTCCCAACTGGACCATCGCCCTCGTCACCCTCGCCCTGCTCGGCCTCGTCGCCGTCCTCTCCGCGCTCTATCCCGCGAGCCGCGCCGCCGCCGTTGACCCCATCGTGGCGCTCCGCCACGAGGCCGGAGGCTGAGCCCCGCCATGCTCCGCGAAATCCTGCTCGAAGCCCTGGCCGCACTGCGCCGCAATCCCCTGCGCAGTTTTCTCACGCTGCTGGGAATCGTCTGGGGCATCGTCTCGGTGAGCCTCCTGTTCGCCTACGGCAGCGGCTTTCGCAGCGTTCTGCGATACACCTTTGAGGCTTTCGGAAAGGGCGCGGTGATCGCCTGGCCCGGCACCACCAGCCAGCAGGCCGGCGGCGAGCGCGCCGGCAAACGCGTCCGATTCGAGGCCGCTGACGTCGAAGCCATCCGGAACGAAGCGCCGCTCGTCCGCCAGGTGTGCCGCGAAACGGTACGATTCCTCGCCATTTCGCATGAAAACAGTTTTGCCGACACCGCCATCCGCGGCGTCTATCCCGAATACGGTGAGATGCGCAACGAAATCCCCGCCGACGGCCGCTGGTTTTCTCCCGACGACGTGCTCGAGCGCCGCCGCGTCGCCTTCCTCGGCGGCCGATTGCGGGAAAAGTTGTTCGGCGGCGCGCCCGCCGTCGGCGAAATCGTCCGCATCAGCGGCGTCCGCTTCACGGTCATCGGCGTGATGGACAGGAAATTCCAAGACAGCAACTATTTCACCTCCGACGACGAGTCCGCCTGGATCCCCTACTCCACGGCCGCGGACATGTGGGACGCCCGCTACTCGAACGTCCTCGTCTTCGAGCCTCTGGCTCCCTCCCTCGAGGCCCAGGCCATGGACCAGGTGCGCGCGGCCATCGCCAAACGCCAGCGGTTCTCGCCCACTGACAAGCGCGCCATCACCATGTTCGGCCGCGAGGAAGAGCGCCCCATCATTGACGGCATCACCATCGGCCTCCAGGCACTGCTGCTATTCGTGGGCGTGCTCACCCTCGGTATCGGCGGTGTCGGCGTCATGAACATCATGCTGGTTTCCGTCGAGGAGCGTTTCCGCGAGATCGGCCTCCGCCGCGCTCTCGGCGCCCGCCGCCTTCACATCCGCCTGCAATTCCTCGCCGAATCGCTGGCCATCACGCTGCTCGGCGGCCTGATCGGAATGGCGCTGTCGTTCGCCATCGCCGTCGCGATCAGCACGATGCCTTTCCTCGGGCCCGCCTACGAAGACGCCTCCGGCAAGGTGGACATCCACATGCAGGTTTCCTGGATGAATCTGGCCATTTCGTGTGCCGTGCTTCTGGTGGTGGGTCTCGTCAGCGGCATGATTCCGGCCGAACGCGCCGCCCGCCTCGATCCCGTCGAAGCCCTCCGCTACGAGTAGCGGTCGCGCATCTGCTCGCGGCTGCGCGCTTCCTGTAGAAATTGAGCACGCGCACCAGTTCGGAAAACGGCGATCTAATTCCGGGAACTCCGTACGCGGCTACATTCGCTCGGGGGATTCAATTCCCAAAAGGTCCAGCGCGGTTACGAGTTGCTTCTCTGCCGCCAGCACCAGCATCAGCAGAAACGCTTTCTTTGCCGCATCCGTTTCCGACAGGATGTGGTGTTTGTGATAGAAGAGATTGAACGCCTGCGCCAGTTGGAACGCGTATTTCGCCAGAATGGCCGGCTCCTGCACCTCGACCGCCCCCGCCGCGGTGGAACCCAACAGCCCAACGAGCAGCGTCAGTTCCCACAGGTCGTCGCCCTCCGGCGGCGCGAGCCACGAAGCGAGCTTTGCGGGCGGAACCAGCGCTTCCATATCCCGCGCGCCCGCCTTCCGGAAAATGCTCCGCGCGCGCACCACGGCATACTGGCAATAGGGCCCCGTCTCGCCTTCGAAGTTCAGCGCCTCTTTGAAATCGAAACTGATCACCGAATTCCGCGTGAATTTCAGCAGAAAATACCGTAGCGCTCCGATGGCGATGGCGTGCGCTATCGCGTCCTGCTCGTCGGCAGAAAGCTGGGGATGACGCTCGGCAACCTCGGCGCTTGTAGCCTCCTCGAGCTGATCGATCAGATCGTCCGCTTTCACTCCCAGTCCGCGGCGCCCGCTCATTTCCACGTAGCTCCGCTTCTCTTCTTCCGCGGAAAGCGCGTAGCCCATTTCCTGCGCCGCGCGGGGCGTCAGCGCCACCATCTCGTACGAAAAATGCGTCGAGTGATCCGCCTGCGCGCCGTACCCCAGCGCCCGCAGTCCCGCCACCACCACGTGTTGCAGATACGCCTGGCGGGAATCAATCACGTTGTAAACCTCGTTCGCGTGGCCGAACTCGGGCGCATCCGGCTCGCCCGGGCCTGAAGTGCTGGCCCACACGTCGGCGCCATCCCTCCGTTTCGCGAATCGCGCGTAGCGGAAATCCAGCCCCAGCAACCCGAATTTCCAAAGCTGGTAGGCGATATCTTTTCCGACGTAGGTGACCGTGCCGTTCGACCGCACGATGATTTTCGCCGCGTTCGGATCCTCATCGGCGGCCGCGTCGGATTCGCCCAGCGGCATCACCCAGCACCCGGCATTCCTCCCCGTCGCAGCGAGCTCGATGGCCCCTGTCTCTTTCAATTTCGCAAACGCGCGCTCCCAGAATTTCAGGTGCAGGATTTCGCTCTCTCGCGGGAGCACGTCGTACTCCACGCCCAGCCGCTCCATCGTGCGCAGATGGCACCGTACAATCGCGTCTCCGACGATGACCCCGATCTCCGCAGCCGCTCCAGCTCCCTCTTCAATCGAACGGAGCGCCTCGGCGCGAAACGAGAGCTGCGTCTGGTCTTCCTCGAAGAACTGGGTGACGCGTGCGTACAAATCCCAGCACAGATAGTCGAACCGGGGCGCCGCTGCCAGCGCGCGCACCTCCGCCGCGCTCTTCTTTTCCAGGTGCACGAACCCCACCACCACGTCCGCCACCTGCACGCCCGTGTTGTCGATGTAGTTCTGCGCCTCCACGCGCCGGCCCGAATACCGCAGGAGCCGCACAAACGTGTCGCCCAGCGCCGCATTCCGCAGGTGTCCGATGTGCGCCGCTTTGTTCGGATTGATGTTCGTATGCTCGACAATCACTTTCGGCGCGTCCGGAGCCGCATTCACAGCCTCGCGCCCCGCCGCCTCCCCCACAGCCTCAAAAAACGCCGCGCGGTCCAGATACACGTTCAGGTATCCGCCCCCGGCCACCTCCACGCGCGCCACGCCGTCGATCGGCCCGATTCCCGTTGCGATTTCCTGCGCCATCTGCCGCGGTGCCCGCTTCAGCCGTTTGGCCAGCTCGAAGCACACCGGAGTGGCGAGTTCGCCCATCGCCAGTTTCGGCGGCCTCCCGAGATTCACGGTGGCCTCCACCTGGTATTTCTCCGCGATGTGCGCGGCAATCGCGTCGCGCACCCGTTTTTCCATAGCGTGATACACGATCTCCCAACCCTCCCAAATAAAACGCCGATTCTAACATCGCAGCCCCGCCGCGGCGGGGTCTTTGAGTGCGGCGGCCCGAGCCATTTGGGGCGCCGCCTTTGCGCCCAGCCCCCAACCAACTCCACCCCGCGCGCCCCCGCGTGGATCTATTGTAGATTGTCTGTGATGACTTCTCCCCAATCCCAACCCGTCCCCACGCTTTCCGCCAAAAAAGAAAAATGGACCTCGGGCGACGCCTACGAAATCTGGATGGCCCGCTGGAGCCGCCTGCTCGCCCCGTTATTCCTGGACTGGCTCGGAGTCCCTGCAGGCGCGTCCTGGCTGGACGTCTGTTGCGGCACCGGAATCGTTAGCCTCGCCATCGTCGAGCGTTGCCGGCCTGCCCGTGTTGTAGGCGTGGACCGCACGCCGCCTCTCGTCGAATTTGCCCGCCGCTCCCGTGCCGCACCGTGCCTCGAATATCAGTTGGCCGATGCCATGGCGCTGCCCTTCGCAGAGCAGACCTTCGATGCCTGCGTCTGCGGCCTGGGATTGAATTTCATCGCCGATCCCGCCAGGGCCCTGCTCGAACAGTGGCGCGTCACCCGGCCCGGCGGCACGATCGCCGCCTACGTCTGGGAGTACAGCGGCGACGTACGCTTCCTGCGCGAATTCTGGGATGTGGCCATCGCCGTGGATCCGGAAGCCGCTGAGTACGACCAGGGCCGCCGTTTTCCCATCTGTACGCCCCAGGGCCTGGAGGCCGCCTTCGCGGATGCCGGCCTCGAAAATATCGCCGTGCGCCCGCTGGACATCACCACACGGTTTGAAAACTTCGAGGACTACTGGTCTCCTTTTCTTCTGGGGCAGGGTTCCGGGCCGACCTATCTCGCCGCTCGCGATGAGACGATTCGAGGCGCGATCCGCGAGCGGCTGCGCGCCGCCCTGCCCGCGAATCCGGATGGGTCTATCGTGCTAGCGGCGCGAGCCCTCGCCGTCCGCGCCTCGCGCCCCTGATGTGGCACAGACTTCAGTCTGTGCCCCTCTTCCCCAATGCTGCACTGGACCATGGCCACTGCTCCGGGCGCTGCACCAAGCCGGCCCTCACCGGATTTCTTTCAATGTAGACTCTGATCCGCTCGAACTCGGCTGCGTCCCGCACCCAGTGATCGTAAGACTCGTCTTGCCAAAATGAGCGCCCCGTCCTGCCTAACAGAGCATTCGCCGCCTGCGCCGATGTTCCTTTGATACGCTGCAAAATCCTGGCGGGGGATACAAGAGGCCGCATGAGCAGATGCACGTGATTCGGCATGACCACGAATGCGAAAAGCTCGAACCACCTCCAGGTCCGCTCCCCAGACTCCAATGTGTCGAAGATGAGTTGTGCGATTCGAGGCTCAGCCAACCACTTCGGGCCTGAAGCCGCGTTGTCCAACAAACGATCCATCCGCGCAAACGCGCGTCCTGCATCCTCCTCGCTGCGGAGACGCAGCCTCTGCCGAGCCTCCTTCGGCAGACTCCCGTCTAACCTCCAAGTGAGAAATAAAGCTTCGCCGGGCGGGTGCCAGTGAGGCAGATTGCGCGTGTAATAGACCTTCTCCATGCGGGGCCGTAGCGTAGCACACGCATCCTTGCGACATTCGGGTCTGCCGCGAAGAGCACAGACTGAAGTCTGTGCCACGTGGCACAGACTTTAGTCTGTGTCTCCTGTTCGGCCGATACTCTGCAGCAAGCGCCCAGCGCAAATTGACACGCCGCTCAGCCCGCGTCTAGTATCGACTCGATTGAAAGTTGCAGCACAGAGCGACACCGAACGAATCGCCCAGGCGCGCGACTGGATTGAGAACGCGCGCTCGGTCGCCGTCCTTACCGGCGCCGGCATCTCCGCTGAAAGCGGCATCCCCACTTTCCGCGGCCCCGGCGGCCTCTGGAAAACCTACCGCCCTGAGGATCTGGCCAGCCCGCAGGCTTTCGCGCGCGATCCCAATCTCGTGTGGGAGTGGTACGACAGTCGCCGCCAGCGCGTCGCCGCGTCGGAACCCAACGCCGGGCATCGCGCCCTCGCCCAACTCGAAGCGCGCGGCGCGCCCTTCGTTCTGATCACCCAGAACGTGGACGGCCTGCACCGCGCCGCCGGCAGTCGCAACATCATCGAGCTGCACGGCAGTCTCTGGCGCGTGCGCTGCGTGGCTTGCGGCCGCGAGGAGGAAAATCGCTCCGTACCCCTCGCGCCGCTCCCCCCGCGCTGCCCCTGCGGCGGCCTGATGCGGCCCTCCATCGTTTGGTTCGGAGAGGCGTTGCCCGCCGATGCCGTCCAGCGGGCCATCCACGCGGCCGAACACTGTGACGTATTTCTGGTCTGCGGCACCTCCGCAGTCGTCTATCCGGCCGCGGCGCTTCCGGACCGCGCCATGGCGGCAGGTGCGCGTGTGATCGAGGTAAACCTCGAGCCCACCCCGTTCACCGATTACGCTCATGTTTCGTTGCGCGGCAAATGCGGCGAGCTTCTCCCACAGATCCTCCGTTGCCCGCCATGCCCGGAACCCCTCATATGAGAATCGCCTACTTCGACTGTTTCTCCGGCGCCAGCGGCGACATGCTTCTGGGCGCTCTGGTGGATTCCGGCCTCGAACTCGCGCGCCTGGAGACGGAGTTGCGCCGCCTGCCGCTTCCCGACTGGTCTATCTCCGCCGAAAAAACGAAGAAGAAAGGCCTCGCGGCCACGCAGGTCCGCGTCGCCACTCACGAGCAGCATCCCCATCGCGGCCTCGCGGAAATCCTGCGCATCATCGCTGAGGGACGCGCCGCAGGCCTCGCCGCCCGCGCCGCCGAGCGTGCCGCCGCCATCTTCCGCCGCCTCGGCGAGGCGGAAGCCACAATCCACAATGTGCCCGTCGAATCCATCCATTTCCACGAAGTCGGCGCCGTCGATGCGATTGTGGACATTGTCGGCGCCTGCGCAGGATTCGAGCTGCTCGGCATCGAAGATTTTCACGCCTCCCCGCTGAATGTCGGCGGTGGACGAGTCGAGGCGGCTCATGGCGTGCTCCCCGTGCCCGCTCCGGCCACGGCCGAGCTGGTTCGCGGCGCGGCCACCTACTCGTCGGGCATCGAACGCGAGCTGCTCACCCCCACCGGGGCGGCCATCCTCACCACTCTCGTCCGCCGCTTCGGTCCGCTTCCGCCCATGAATCTCCAGGCCATCGGCTACGGTGCGGGCACCGCTGACCTCCCCGGCCAGGCCAACGTCCTGCGCCTGTTCATCGGAGAATCCGCGGCAGCCGGATTGGCGTGCGACGAGACAATCGCCGTCATCGAGGCCAGCGTGGACGACCTGAACCCCCAGGTGTACGCCTATTTCGCCGAACGCGCCCTCGAGGCCGGCGCGCTCGACGTTGCATCTGCCCCGCAGCAAATGAAAAAAGGCCGTCCCGGCCAGCTCATCACCGTCCTCGCGCCCCCGGAGCGCGCCGATGCGCTCGTCGAGCTGTTCTTCCGCGAGACCACCACTATCGGCGTCCGTTCCTGGGAGGCGCGCCGCCGCGTCCTCGCCCGCGAAATGATCCGTGTGGAAACGCCGTTCGGCCCCGTACAGGTCAAAGTCGCCCGCAGCAATGGCCGCGTCCTCAACGCCGCCCCGGAATTTGAGGACTGCCGCCGCATCGCCCTCGAGCGCGGCGCGCCGCTCAAAGAGGTCCTCGCCGCTGCCGCTGCTGCTTTCCAAAAGCTCGCCGGGAACGATACACTGTAATCCGCCGCCAATCTGCTGCGAGTAATGGCAGGGTGATGAGAGGCTGTCATTCCGAACCCCGGCGCCTTCCGCCGGGGTGAGGAATCTGTTGGTTGGGCGGCCGGAAGCCCCGCAGCCTTTTTCGTCCGAGCGCCTGCGGTCTCACAGGGGGGACTCACGTTTTGGCGAAGTTTTATCTCACCACGCCGATTTACTACGTCAACGCGCGGCCCCACATCGGCCACACCTACACCACTATTGTGGCCGACACCATCGCGCGCTACCGCCGCATGCGCGGCGACGACGTCGTCTTCCTCACCGGCACCGACGAGCACGGCCAGAAGGTCGAACGCGCCGCCAAGGCCGCCGGCGTCTCCCCCCAGGCTTACGCGGACCGCATCTCCGCCGAATACCGCCGCCTGTGGGACCAGCTCGATCTGCGCTACGACCGCTTCATCCGCACCACGGAATGGCGCCACGAGCGTGCCGTGCACAACCTGCTCCTCAAAGCGCGCGACGCCGGCCACATCTACAAAGGTTTCTATGAGGGCCTCTATTGCGTCTCCGACGAGTTCTACGTGGACGAGCCCACGCCCGAGGGAAACTGCCCGCTCTGTGGCCGCGCCCTCGAAAAAATCCGCGAGGAAAACTATTACTTCAAGTTGTCGACGTTCACCGACCGTCTGCTGCGCCACTACGAGGACCACCCCGAATTCATCCAGCCCGAAGCGCGGCGCAACGAGGTACTCAGTTTCGTCCGCGGCGGCCTGCGCGACCTCTCCGTCAGCCGCACCTCCATCAAATGGGGCATTCCCTGGCCCGACGACGAAAAGCATGTCATCTACGTCTGGTACGACGCCCTCACCAGCTACATGAGCGGCGTCGGCTACGGCGACGACGAAGTGCAATACGAAAACATCTGGCCCGCCGAGCTGCACCTCATCGGAAAGGAAATCCTCCGCTTCCACGCCGTTTACTGGCCCGCCTTCCTGATGGCAGCCGACGAGCCGCTGCCCCGCCAGGTCGTGGCTCACGGCTGGTGGACCTTCGAAGGCGAGAAGATGTCCAAATCCCGCGGCAATATCCGTCTGGCGCAGCCCGCCGCCGCGGTCCTCGGCGTGGACGCCCTGCGCTATTTCCTCCTCCGCGAAATGGTTTTCGGCCAGGACGGCAGCTTCTCGCTCGACGCGCTGGTCGGCCGTTACAACAGTGACCTCGCCAACGGCCTCGGCAATTTCGCCAGCCGCGTGCTCTCGATGATCGAACAGAATTTTGCTGGCCTCATCCCGGAGCCGCCGGGGGGGCCGCACGAAGCCGCCAACCCGTTCGCGCAGGAATGGCGCGAAGCCTCTGCGGCCTACCAGCAATTATTTGATTCCTTCGCTTTTTCGCAGGGGCTCCAGGAAGTCTGGAAGCTGGTCGCGGCGGCCGACAAATACCTCGCGGAAACCAAACCGTGGTCGCTGGCCGGCGATAGCGCCCGCAGGGACGAACTCGCCGCCGTGCTCTACAACTCCGCGGAACTTCTCCGCGTCGTGGCCGTGCTGGCCTATCCCGTGCTGCCCCACGCCGCGGAGAAAATCTGGTCCCAACTGGGTTTGCGCGGCTCCCTCAGCTCGCAGCGCCTCGAAAACCTCGCCTGGGGCGGCCTCCGGCCCGGCGAAGCCATCCAGAAGGGCGAGGCCATTTTCCCCCGCGTCCAGAAGGACGAAGCAATCGAAAGGATGGATCAAATGGAAGAGCAAATCCGAACGGAAGGCGCCGCGAAGCCCGTCGAACCTGCAAAACCCGCCACGGCCGCCCCGGCCGCAGCCCCACCCGCCGGCGACGGCAAAATCTCCATAGACGATTTTATGAAAGTCGAGCTGCGCGTCGGCGAAATCAAATCCGCCGAGCGCATCGCCGGAGCCGACAAAATCCTGAAGCTGATGGTGGACATCGGCACGGAAGTCCGCCAAATCGTTGCCGGCATCGCCCAATTCTACGAGCCGGAGAAACTGGTCGGCCGCCGCGTCATCGTGGTGGTCAACCTCGCACCGCGTAAACTCCGCGGCGTGGAATCAAACGGCATGGTTGTCGCCGCAACGGTCGGCCCGGAGGGCCGCCCGGTCCTCGCCGGCTTCCACGAAGACGCTCCGGTAGGCTCGCGCCTGAAATGACTCCGTTCTCCTTTGCGGCCCTTCGCGCCTTTGCGCCTTTGCGAGAGGCCGTTTCTCCGTCCGTTTTCTTTCTTTTCTCTGCGTCCCTCTGCGCCTCCGCGTTTTCATCTCCCCCGTCTCACTCCTTCTCTCCCCCTCAGGTGTTCCCATGCCGGAACTGATCGACTCCCACGCCCACCTCGATTTCCCCGATTTCGACGCCGACCGCGACGCCGTTCTCGCCCGCGCCCGCGAAGCCGGCGTCTCCACCATCCTCGCCATCGGCAGCGCCTCCGGCCCCGACAAACTCGACGCCGCTCTCCCCTTCGCCGAGCGGCACTCCTGGATCTACGCTACCGTGGGCATTCATCCCCACGAAGCGCGTCTCGCCACCCCCCGCCACCTCCAGGAGGCCGAGGCCTACGCAGGCCACGTTCGCGTCATCGCCTGGGGCGAGATCGGCCTCGACTATCACTACGACCATTCCCCCCGCGACGTCCAGCACACCATATTCCGAGACCAGCTCGCCATCGCACGCCGCGTCCGAAAGCCCGTCATTATCCACTGCCGCGAGGCCTGGCCCGATTGCCTCACCATCCTCGAGGAGGACTGGGCCAGTTCCGGTTTCGGCGGCATCTTTCACTGCTTCAGCGGCGCTGCGGAGGACGCCCGCCGCGGCCTGAACATGGGTTTCCGCATCTCCTTCGCCGGAAATCTCACCTATCCAAAATCCCAGCCTCTGCGCGACGTCGCCGCCTCTCTTCCCCTCGATTCGCTCCTGATTGAAACCGATTCGCCCTTTCTCGCCCCTCAGGGCTTCCGCGGAAAACGCAACGAGCCCGCCCACGTCCAGGCGGTGGCACGAACGCTGGCCTCTGTGAGACACTTACCCGAAGACGAGATTGGCGCCCGGACATCGGCCAACTTCCGCGAACTCTTCCAGATCAGGGGGCCAGCGGAAGAGAGCACTGGATCGGGCGCAAACGGGGCTGGAGGCTGACATCCCTCTTCTGACCGCACGCGAGATTTTTGACCTGGTGCGCGACGACCTCGCCCGCGTGGAGCAGGAAATCTCCGCCCAGAACGCGGAAGCCATTCCCGCCGTCGCTGAGGTCGGCTCCTACGTCATCCAGGGCGGGGGCAAACGCCTCCGTCCCGCGCTCCTGCTCCTTTCCGCGGGGCTCTGCGGCTATCGCGGGGGCAGCACCATCCGTCTCGGCGCGGTGATGGAGATGATCCACACCGCCACGCTCATCCACGACGACGTCATCGACGAGACCAGCCTCCGCCGCGGCCGCCCTTCCGCCAACTCCCGCTGGGGGAACCATCGCAGCGTCCTCTCCGGCGATTGGCTCTACATGCAGTCCTTCCAGCTCGCCATGCGCGAACGCAACTTCCGCATCCTCGACGTGCTCATCGAGCTGACCCAGAACATGGTGGAAGGCGAGCTCCTCCAGCTCGACCTCATCGGCCGCATGGATGTCACCGACCGCCAGGCCATGGAGCTTTCCTACCGCAAGACCGCCTGCCTGCTGAGCGGATGCGCTCAATTGGGCGCCGTGCTCGCCGCGCAGGATCCCGAAACCGAACAGGCTATGGCCGACTACGGGCGTTTCGCCGGGCTGGCATTCCAGCTCGTGGACGATTTGCTCGATTTTACTTCCGACCCCGCCAAAATCGGCAAACCGGTCCTGAACGATTTGAAAGAAGGAAAGGTCACTCTGCCGTTGATTTATGCGCTGGCCCAGGCTCGCCCGGAGGAACGCGATCTGGTCGCTGCCGTTTTGGCCGGACACGGCTTCACAGCCGGCCAACCGGAACAGATTCTGGAATTCGTGCGCCGCACCGGCGCCATCGACCGCGCCCGCGCCCTGGCCCAGGACTACGCCGCTCAGGCCAAAGCCAGCCTCCCCGAGCTGCCCGACAGCGAGTATCGCCGCGCTCTCCTCGCCGTCCCAGATTTTCTCCTCGACCGCGAAAGCTGACACGCGAGAAGCCACTGCTTCGGAGTGCGCTGTTTGCCGCGGCGTATTTTCAGCAAAGCCAGCTCTGCCGCCCTCTCGGCCAGGCGCCATTTGGCAGACAGATGTTGACATAATGGCAGCGGCACGCTAGTCTGTTTTTATGAGCTCCAAACTGGCCCCCGATCGTGTCGCCACCCGCCGTGCTCCTCGTTATCCCCGCCGCAAGCGCTACTCGCACGAGGGGGCCAGCCTCGGTCTGCCGCAGCTCTCGCCGCACGCCTTGATTCGAGAGCTTCCCAGCCGGGTCTCGTTCCGCGCACTGGAGTCGCTTTCTCGGGAAAGCGGCATGTCCATTCCGGAAATCGCTTTCGTGATCGCCGTGCCGGAACGGACTCTGGCCCGGCGAAAGGTTAAAGGGAGATTTCCATTGGAGGAGGCGGAGAGGTTGTTGCGGCTTTCCAGGGTGTTTGAAAGTGCCGTGGCCCTCTTCGAGGGCGATGTGGCCGCCGCCATGACCTGGCTACGCGCACCGGAGCGCGCCCTGGACAACCATACTCCCCTGGACTACGTGCGCACCGAACTGGGTGCCCGGGAAGTGGAAAACCTGATTGGCAAACTCGAGCATGGAGTGGTTGTTTGACGATCGTTGCCTGGCGGATTGTCAAAACCAGGCTCGTTCGCGCGGCTTTCAGCGGCGAGGGAGCGCGTCGCTACGGCGGCAGGTGGAATTCGCCGGGGGTAGCTGTAGTTTATGCGGCGCAGTCGCAGTCTCTGGCTGCCCTGGAGCTCCTTGCCCGCCTCAAGCTCGCCCAATTTCTCTCCAGCTTTGAGGCCATCCCCGTCGGGATGGACTCCGGCCTCATCGAGCGGGTGGACGTTTCCTCTTTGCCCAAGAATTGGCAGGCATATCCGGCGCCTCATGAGCTGACGGAGATTGGCGACAAGTGGGTGGCGTCAGGGAGTTCCTGCGTCCTCCAGGTTCCGAGCGTCATCATTCCGGCGGAATGCAATTTTCTGCTCAATCCCCGGCACGCGGATTTCGTGAGGCTGAAGATTGGAAAGCCGACGCGCTTCCGCTTTGATTCCCGCCTGCTGCCTCGCAAATGAGGCCGGCCACGGTCTCTCCGGCGCCTTCAGGCATGGAATTTCCAGTGCTCACGCGCGCAGATTTCGCAGCGCGCCCCGCAGCGAACTCACCGGATTCGCGCCACACGGCCCTGCGTCGGAAATTTCTCGAACTGCAGCGCGTCGTGCCCAGGCACCACCCGGTCGGGCGAGCCGGCCAGCTCGATCATCCGTTCCTGATTCCGGATATTGGCGGCCTGATCCGCCTCGGAAAACGTCGCGCTCGCTTTGTGCTCCGCAAGGTTGCGGTACAGATAGCAATTGTCCGAGGCCAGCACGAAGGGAGGATTCCCGTCGATGCGCAGGTACTGCGATGCGTACGTGTGCCGCGCCCCCGTGTAGGCGCGGATTCCAGGCAGGATCTCCACGTTGTCGCCGTCCACCAGGCGCAGCCGGCCTTCCGTATTCAATTGCACCAGCTCTTTCGCGTCCTCCGGATCGATCCCTCCATGCTTTCCGCCCGGCTGCCACGCTTCTCCCGTGTAGTACCGGAATTCTTCCTTTTGAATCCACACCGTTGCTTTCGGGAACAGGTCAATCCCGTCCATGTGGTCCCAATGCGCGTGGCTGATGATCACGTCCGTCACCTCTTCCGGCTTCACTCCTGCCAGTTTCACCGCCTCATCCGGACGAAGATAATCGGTCACTGGAAAATATTGAAACCACTTTTCGCGATGGAATCCGCTGTCGAACAGGATGTTTCGCCCCCCGCCTCGGATCAGCCAGATCACAAAAACGGCGTCCACCTTCTCATCCTTCGGCCCGCCCATCACCATCATGGATACAGGGATTCCCGGCGCGTTGGCGTACCGGATGGCCTGAATGGAGTATTCCGGTCCCGCCGCCGGGGCCACGCCGAGAGTCAGGAACAGCACCACCATCGCTGTGAGAACGAGTTGTCTCATGGCACGCCCTCCGGATTTGGCCGAGGTTCCGTTTCCACTCTCAGGAGCCAGCGCGCGCTGTCTGTCTCTCGGGAACGCACGCGCGGCTCTATCCTAGGGAAATTCCGGGGTGCTGGGAACAGGAAATG
This sequence comes from uncultured Acidobacteriaceae bacterium, assembly GCA_963773835.1. Classification (GTDB taxonomy): domain Bacteria; phylum Acidobacteriota; class Terriglobia; order Acidiferrales; family UBA7541; genus JOPF136. The sequence continues at coordinate 1,351,469 of CAVZCQ010000001.1, read as the reverse complement.
CGCGCTCAATATTTGAAGCGGTAGCGAAGCTGCGCGTAGATCTCCCGTGGATTCAGGTAGTGGGTGCCCCCGAACGTGAAACTGTTGTCCAGCAGCACCCGCCGATTCCCCACGTTGATCCCCTGCACGGACACGGAGAAGTTCTCGCCGAAGTTCTTTCCGAGCGATAGGTCGAACGTGGTGTGCCCCGGCAGATGGTCCGGCCCCTGCGGCGCATTGCCGTTTGTGAACCCGGAGCCGTAATACACATCGGTGGACACAAACGAGTGCCACGGCAGGCTGGAGTCCCCTCCCACGTGCAGCGTATTCCGCTGATCGTGGTCCAGCAGGAAGTATCCGCCCGGGGCCGGCCCGATCAGTCCGCCGGTAATCCCGCCGAAGCCCTGCGCGAGTTGGTTGGAATACGTCAGATAGACCCGCGCGCGCTTCCCGATGCGCGGCGAGCGCAGCGTCAGCTCCCAGGCGTTGATTCGCGCCCCCTGCACGTCCACCGGCAGAAAAACGTCGGAGTTGTTCAGGTTGTTGTGATCAAAAAAGTTCTTCGCCCGCGTCAGGAAGGTGTCCGCATCGAGCGTCCAGCCTTTCAGCGGAATCGTCACGCCGAATTGGTGCTCGTCGTCCCGCTCGCCCCGCAGCGGAAGATAGGCCAGTTGCTGCACATTGGTGATGAAATCGAGCAATGGTCCGGAAACGCTAGCCAGCGGCGGCGCCTGGTAGAAATGCCCGTAGAACGCGCGGAACACCCAGTTCAAATGGGGGATGCGCACGGAGGCCCCCACCCGCGGGTCCGTCGCGTTCTCCACCACGCCCCCCGAGAAATGCGTCTGCCGCAGGCCCGCATTCAACGACAGCCAGGAAGTGAGTTTGATTTGATCGTCGGCATAGAACGACACCAGACTGCCCACCGGGTTTACCGTCGTCGAGAGCGGCGGAGTTCCGCTCCCGTCATGGAACACCACTCCGAAGAGGTCGCTGTCCTGCTGGGCAAACCCGTAGAGCCCCGCGCGAAGATTGTTCTGTTTCTTCACCCACGAAATCGTCGCCTGCCCTCCTTCGTAGTTCGAGGCGCGGTTTTCCGTCGTGGCGCTCGGTTGGTCGTGTGCGCTGCCCACGTAGTCGGCGCTGTTGAAATGATAGAAGGGCGAAAGAGTGAAAAGCAGCCCCGGGCTGAACGTGTGCACCCACGAGAAAACCACGAACGCGTCCTTCTCGATGTTCGCATCCGACAGGAATTCGCCCGCCGTGATGTCCGGGTCGTTCGGGTCGAACGGAACCTGGTAGAAATCGCGGCGCACCTGGGCCACCAGCCGCAATTGGTCCTGCGGGTCCGCGTTGAAGATCAGCGAGGTGAATCCTCCCACTCCGTTCGCGGCGTCGTGCAGGACGGCCGATGTCGGCGTCTCGAGCCCCAGGTTGCTGCGATTCGCGTTCAGGCTCGCGTAGTACGCGAACCGGCTCGTGTGGTCTCCGAAATTGATCTGGTCGTCCGTCTGGTAAAAGTTTCCCGCCGTCAGCACCAGTTCGCCCTGCCGGTTCCCCTCGAACCCGGTGCGCGGCGCCACGTCGAAGATTCCGTACGTGCGGTCTCCGTAGTCCGCCGCGTAGCTTCCGCTCTGCATCTCAATCGTGTCGATATCCCGGGGCGCCATTTGCGGGCCGAGGTTGCTCGCGATGTTCGTGTTGGGAATGGGAACCCCATCGATCAGCCAGCTCACCTGATGGCCCCCGCGAACGTGCAACTGGTCGTGCGTCACGTACGCTCCGGGAACGTAGTCCGTGATGATCGCCAGGCTGTTCGCTCGCGCCGCTCCCGGTGTGCTCGCGATTTCCTGCCGGTTCAGTATCGTCGTGGGGGTTATCGAAAGCGTCTGCGCCGGAGCCGTTGCCGCTGTTACGGTCACGCTCTCCGACTGCGCCGCAATCTGGAGTTGCACGTGCAAAATCGGCGCCGTGCCGGAGAGTACGGTGACCCGGCTGCTCGCCGCGGCAAAGCCTTTTGCGCTGACTTCCACCGTGTACTCGCCCAGCGCCACCGCGTCAAAATTGAAATCGCCGCCGGCGTTCGATTGCGTCGTCCGCTCTACGCCCGATGACGTCCCCCGCAACACCACGGTGGCTCCTTCCACGGGACGGTGCTGCGGGTCGTGAACGATTCCCCGCACCGTCCCGAACACTGTGGCCCGCAATGGAATAACGCCGCACAGTGCGGCCACGGCCAGACACAAAACAACCAGCGGCACTCCCCAGCTTCGCTGCATCGAACTGTTCCCTTCCCGTATCGCTCCCGAACGGGATGAATCAATCGCGCGCGTGATTGCGCGCGGACGGGCGGAATCCCGGCGCTCGCACTGCCGGCTCGGAATTCGCAGGTAAACGGTTTCTATTTGCGGAAAGCGGCCCGAATCATGCGGCGAGCCGCGGAGGCTTAAAGGGAGGAGAAACGAATCCGCAGGCCGCAGCCATCTGCGCCGTCGCCGCGCTGGAATTTGCCTCTGTCGGTGCGGGTGCCATGGAAGCCGCGCTCAGAACTCCGCGCGGCAGCGGCGGGGGATGCATCTGTTGCGACGAGCGCGTGCATTGAGCTCCGGCGCCACATTTCGGTCTGGAATCCGGCGCGTTGGTCGTGTGATGGCAGATCGCCTGCTCGCCGGTATCCGCAGGTTTTGCGGGACGCGCGTGCATCGGGCAGATCCCCGATTTGCAGCAGTCGGCGCAGGAGCAGCACTGGCCAGCAGGCCAGGCGGACACCGGCCCCGCCAACAGACTGACGAGCGCCACGATCGCAACGAATCTTCGCACCGCAGCCGACTATAGCACACGGCCAAATCATCGATGTACCGGGGCGATTGCCTCGCGCGCAGCTTCCGGATACTCTGTCCGCGCGCGGCAGTTTCCGGACGTTTCGAAGCCCGCCGCGCAGCTCTGAGCGCTTACATGCTGCCGTTCAAACTCGTGTATCACCCTCGCTACGATTTGCATCTGGGCGAGCACGTCTTCCCGTCGCAGAAGTACAAGCTGATTTACGAAGCGCTGCTCCGCGACCACATTGCCGGGGCGGAGGATTTCCTGACTCCCGAGCCGGCGGCCGACGAGGACATGCTGCGCGTCCATACGCCGGATTGGGTCCGCAAACTGAAGACCGGCGAGCTCTCACTCCGCGAACTGATGCAGATGGAGATCCCCTGGTCGCGGGAAATGGTGGAGGCCGTCTGGCTGGCAGCGGGCGGCGCGATTCTGGCTGGACAGCACGCTCTGGAGGATGGGTTTGCCGCCAATCTCGCCGGCGGCCTGCATCATGCGCATCCCGGCCACGGCGAAGGCTTCTGCGCGATTCACGACGTTGCGGTAGCCATCCGCAGGCTTCAGGCCGACGGGGCCGCCCGCAAAGTCATGGTCGTCGACACGGACGTGCACCAAGGCAATGGCACCGCCTCGATTTTCGCCAGCGATCCCACCGTCTTCACCCTTTCCATCCACCAGGAGAACAATTACCCGGTCATAAAGCCCCCTTCGGACATCGATATCGACCTCGCGGACGGCACCGGGGATGACGATTACCTGGCCATTCTCGAAAGGAAGCTCATCGAGGCATTCGACCAATTCCACGCCGACCTCGTGTTCTACATCGGCGGCGCAGACCCCTACTGCGAGGATCAGCTCGGCGGGCTTTCCATGACCATCGAGGGGTTGAAGCGGCGCGACCGCATGGTTTTCGACCACGCACGCCGCCGGAGCATCCCCGTGGCCAGCGCGCCGGCAGGTGGCTACGCCCGCCTCACCGAGGATACTGTGCGCATCCACGTGAATACCATTGTCGCAGCCAGTGAAATCCTGGGAAGCACAATGACGAAGAAGTAGGCCGCAGACACCCGCGCGCTGAACCCCGCATCGGGAAAGCCAGACCGACCTCACACCGGATGTTTCGAGGGTTTCGCGCGCGTTACGGGTGGCCGGAATGCCGGTTGGCCACTCCGCCCGGGAGCACGGTATTGCAGCCGCACTTCGTTCCGTTGGTGCCCACAGTAACTCCCACGATGCCCCCAACGGCACCGAGCGCTCCAATCACGGCGACGATCACGGAGACATGGCCGGCAGCCGTCGTCCCTGCTACCACCGTGACCCCGCCGGCTCCGCCTCCCCCTGCCACCGATGTACTCTCGACGTTGTCCGTGGCCGTTCCGGGCGTCGTCGGCGATGGTTGCGAAGGCGCCCCATTGTCGCGAATCGTGGATGTGAAGCCCGCCCCCACCGTCACGCACTGTCCACCGAAGTTGCAGAAATTCACCGAGCCTTCCGTTACGCTCAGGCTCGTGATTCCGTTTTCGTACGTAAGCGTGAAGTCCGTCCCCACCACGCCCGCCACCGCTGTGGGCGTGCGCACCTGAAACGAAGACCCGGAGCGCGCCAGGCGAACCGCGCTCGCCCGCAGCCTTCCGTAGGCCAACTGGACCTGCGTTTGCTGCGTGGCCGCGTCGTGCTGGATGATTTTGAGGCTCGAGTTCGACCCTACGTTGAGGATGGACCCGTCATCGAGCGCGATGCGCGCCCGGCCGTCCTGGAGCGTGCTCACGATGTCTCCCCAAAATAGTTTGGCCCCTGAAGATGCCAGCAGCACCCGCCGGTCGTGTTGCAGGTTCACGCTGCCGATCAGCCGCTGGATCGCCCCGGCGCTCCTCCCCTGTGCAGGAAGCGGCATGGGGAACACCAGAAGCACGGTAAGCAAGACAGCAAAGAACCACGTGAGATTGGACCGTTGTCTCATTTGGCCACCCCCGCCAGCGAAGCCCGGCAAGTCCAAGGCTGTAGAGAATGTGTTACTTCAACGGCAGCCTCATGTCAATCGTCATTCTTCCGCTCGGCTCTTCTTTCGCATCAGAGCGCGGCCACGCTCCGGACCATCGCCGCAAAATTTGAGCCCAGGGGCTAGAGGATGTGCACGGTGAGCGACACGGTCTGCTTCACCGGGGGCTGTCCCGCCGGGCCCGGTGCCGTGGCCACCACCTGAATCTGATACGCCCCTGCCGGTGTGGTCGGCGCGTTCGGGATCGCCGCCGGCGGGTTGCTCACGCACGCCGTCCACGTCATCACCAACAGCACCAGCACGCACGCTGCCGCCACCGGAACCAGCCGCTGCGCCCACTCGCCTCCCGTCCCGAAGTTTCGGGATCTCCGGCCCGGGCCTCGCGCCGTCTTTCGGCACAGCATCGCCAGCAACAGCACCAGCCCGCTCACCTCCGCCATCCCGAAGCCTCGGGACGGCGTCCATGGCCCCGGCACGTTCCACGGCGCCCGTGGCCCCACCAGCGCCGGCACGCAGTTCGTCTGCAGCGTGCACGTCACCGTGATCGGCCCGCTCGGCGACGTCATCACATTGATCGTCGTCGCCGGGCTCGTCGTCAGTATCGTCGATGGGATTGCCGGCATCTCCATGCACGCCACCGTGATCGGCCCGATGAATCCCGGATTCGGCTGGATCACCAGCGTGAACGTCGCCGTGTCTCCCGGCAGGATCGACACCGTCGTCCCGTTCCCTCCTGTCGGCGATGTCGCCGTGAACGTGAACCCCGCCGCCGTCGAGGCCCCGATCCCCGTCAGCGGAAATGTCACCGGACTTCCCGTCAGGTTCGTCCCCGCAAACGTCAGCGTGGCGTTCTCCGTCGCCGGCATCGACGGCGTGAACGTCAGGTTCACCACGCAACTCCCCGTAAACGCGCCTCCATCGGTCGGACACGTCGTCCCCGAAGCGAACGCGAAGTCGTTCGCTCCGGTATTCGCGCCCGGCGTGATGAAGATGGACGAGAGCTGCAACGTCCCCGTCCCCGCAGCCACGGAGAGCGTCACCGTCATCACCCCGCTCGGCGTCCCCGGCGCCTCCGCGCCGAAGTTCAACGTCGTCCCTGCCGCCGGTGTGAACGTCACCATTGGCAGTATCCCGGTCCCGTTCAGCGTCACCATGTACGGGTTGGTCGCGCTATTGTTCGCCACCTGCAGCGTCGTGGATTCCATCGCCGCCATGGATGGCGTGAAGGTGTACTGCACCGTGCAATTCGACCCCGCGGCAATCGTGATGGGCAGCGTAGTCCCGCAGTTCCCTCCGCCAACCACCTGCGCAAAGTCGGTTGCGTTCCCGCCCGTCGGGGTCAGCCCTCCGGTGATCATCAACGCCGCCGTCCCTGGGTTCGAGAACGTCAGGGTCAGCGCCCCGCTCATCATGCCTTTCGGCTGGTTGCCAAACGGCAACGGGTTGGGCGCCGCCGCAATCATCGGCGCCGGCGGCGCTTGCAGGGTAGCCACCACGTTCCCCGCCGGCGCGTTCGTGTTGTACGTGAGGGCCCAGTTGTCGCTCGGCGGAGCCTGCAGCGTATTCGTGGTAAATGTCCCCGCCACCGGAGCGCCTGCAATCAACGGCGTGATCGCACTGCCCGCCGCCGGCGGTGAGCCCACCAGAGGGCCGGTGATCGTTCCCGCAATCGTCGCGGTCCCGCTCACCATCAGTTGGCTGTAGCCCGTTCCCGCTGTCAGTCCGCTGATGCGGATGTTCAAGGTGGTGCCCGCCCTCTGCGTGTAATTGCCCGTAATGGTGAAGATTCCGGGTGCAAAAGGAAGCGAGTTGGCGTTGGGTACGCCCGGCGCCAGTGTCCCGCCGGTATTCGTCACATTGCCCACCAGGGTCCCCTGCCCGTCGAGCAGGCCCCCTTGCAGCGTCACCGTCGGGAATCCCAGCGTGACGCCGCTGTTTACGGCAACTGTCGCCCCGTTGATCAACAGGTTGAGCGTGTTGCCGGCTACCGTCGAAGCCCCGGAGCCGAATTGCAGACATTGCGACAACGCGATGATCGAGCCTGACCCGCCGAAGCTTCCCGTCATGTTGTAGGCCAGGCAGGCCGGGCCGCCCCCGAATCCGCCGAACGTCAGCGTGGCGCCGGTCGCCACGGTCCAGGACCCCGAGCTGATACTGCTGTCCGAGAGCATCAGTTGGCCCGAGTTCACCTGCACCGCGCCGTTGTTGTCCAGTTCGATCAGGAACTGCGTCGTTCCCGAACCGGACATGGTGAACGTCCCCTGATTGGTAAACAATCCGCCGCCGCCCGGAGAGAGGGGCATGATGTTGCTGGCATTTTGAAAATTCCAATTCGCCCCTGATTTGTTGAAGATCAAGGCCGACGAACTGCCCTGCGTCAGGGTGCTGGCGTTGGGACCCTGGAAGGTCGCCGTGCCGAAATTGTTCAGCTCCCCGAATTGCATCGTGATGTTCGATCCGGCAGGCACGGTGATTCCGCCGTTGGCATTGATGGGCGTGGTGGTGCTGTTCGTCTGAATCGTTCCCACCCCGCTCCACGTGAACAGCCCGCTGATGTTGACCGTGTTGAAGCTGTCGAACACCCCGTTGGAAACATTGAGTGTGGTGAGCGGAACGATTCCGGGCGTCTGGAAGCTGATCGTTCCGAGCGTCACCGTCAACGGGAACGCCGACGGGATCGCCGCGGTGAAAAACGCCGTCGCTCCCCCGCCCTGATTCTCGGTCAACGCCCCCAGGCTGGTCAGCGTGCCCGGCGCGAATGTCAGATTCTTATTTCCGCCGAACATCGTCGCTCCGGTCACGTTGTACGTAGCCGGCGTAAAGGAAACTGTGGCCGTGAACGGCGTAATCTGCACCGTGCCCGCCCCGCTCACGCTGCTCCCCGCTCCGAACGCCACCGGGCCTCCGAACTGCAGCGTCGCGCCCGGCGAAACCGTGTACGACCCCGTGCTCCCCGATTCATCCGCCACGTCCAGCAGGCTCGCCTGCACCTGCACGCTGCCTCTGCTCGTGAACACCGGACTGATCGTGCTCCCGGCGCCCGTTCCTCCCGACTTCGTGAACATCCCCATGTTGTTGAACGTAGCTGCAGCGCCCGTGTTGGTGATCGAGGAATCGTTCGTGAGTGTGAATGTGCCTCCGGCATTCGTAAATGTCGCCCCGTTGTTCATGGCCAGGTTCTGGCTCATCATCGTTGCGGCAGTGGTTTTCACCGTCGCACCGTTCAGTGTCGCCAGGCCCGTGCCGCCGATCGTGATTCCTCCGCCGGAATTCAGAGTCAGACCCCCGTTCACCGTCCCGTCGGTCCACGCGAACATTCCGGCCACGTTTGCCGTGCCCGGTCCGCTGATCGTTCCCGTGAGTGTGAGCGGCCCCGAGTCCGTAAGCGTCAGCCCCGTGTTGATCGCGACCGTGCCGGAAATTTGCAGCCCGGCGACCGCGTTGCCGGCCGCCGTAACCGTGGCCGCATTCGGGGAATTGACGCAAGCAGTGTCGGTGGACGCGGGCACGCCAGCGGGCATCCAGTTCGTGCCGGTCTCCCACGTGCCCGACGCCACGTTGAACGTCTTCGTGCACGACCCGGCCGCCGGAACGCTCAGCGTCACCGACGTGGCGGCGTACGCGAGATTCAGCGTCGGGGGCGAAGGCAGATTCGTGCTCGTGAACGTGCCCGTCACGGCAGGCGCACTGACGATGACGAACGAGTTTCCGGCTGACGGTACGAAACCGCCGAAGTCCGCCACGTTCAATGTGCCCGCCAGCGTGGCTACGCCACTCGTCGGCGGCGTCCCGGTCACCACCAGCTCGGAATTGCCCGTAGCGCCCAAATCGATGGTCAGCAAACTACTCGCCCCCATGGTCAGATTCCCGTTGACAGTGAGAGTTCCGGGCGAGCCGCCTGGATGCAAAGTGCCGTTGGTCACGTTCACGTTCCCCGTGATCGACCCGAACCCGCTGAGCAGGTTGGGAAATCCGACGCCGACCGTAACCGTGCCGATGCCGAGATTTATCCCTGGGGCGATGGTCACTGTCCCCTCATCCGCGAGCGAAGTGATGCCGGCCGCCGAAGCCGCAAAATTCACTGTGGCGCCGCTGCTCACCGTCACCGTCGTCGTGCCCGTCCCCGTCAAACTGCCTCCCAGGTTGTACGTTCCCCCGGAAAAGGTGATCCCCGTCCCGCTGACCATTGTGATCGAGCCCGAGCAATTCGCCGCCGGCGCGCATGTCCCGCCGCCACTTAGCGTCAGAGTCCCCGACTGGACGTTTACGAGCCCTGTATTGTTCAGCGCCGCCGCGAAAAACAGAGTGCTCCCGGTATTTGCCGCCAATGTTCCCTGGTTATTGAACGCCGACGGGGCTCCCGCGCCCTGATTCACCCCATTGGCGCTGCTCAGAAAGCTGGTAGTGAACCCGGTGGAGTTGGTCCAAACCGCCCCGCTGGCTAGAAAGAGTGAGCCTCCCGCGCCGATCGTCGTATTCCCATTGGCCACCAGCGCGCGTCCGCTCAGGGCCGCCGGGCCATTGGTGATCATGATCGGCGCGTTCACCGTCGTGCCGCCCGTCCCGCTGATCAATCCACCCTGTGTCCACGTCAGCGACCCGCTCACCACTATGTTGTTCGACCCGTCCAGCAGCGCGCTGGGCCCGGAGAATGTCAACGACCCAATCGTGACCGGCGACGTGGCACTCGAGAGATTCAGCGTTCCCGCGCTGATGGTCACCGTTCCCAGGGTGGCGATTGTCCCCGGTGCCGTGATGTTTACCGTACCGCCCGTCACCATCGTGTTTCCCGTGACGTTGTAATTTCCGGTCAGGTTCTCCGTACCCCCCTGGAAGTTCATTGTCCCCGCGCCGGAAAGGGTTCCGCTGAGATTGAACGCGGGAGAGCCGCCAAATTGCAGCGTTGCTCCCACGGTCGTGGCCTTGTAATTGCCCGTGCTCGTGGTGCCGACATTCAGGACAAAGATGCCCGTCGTCGCCTGCACCGTGCCGCTGTTCACCACCGCAACGTTGATGAATGCGGGCCCCGAGGCCATGGACTGCTGCACCGTTCCGGAGTTCATGATCACCGGAGCCGTGCCTCCCAGGTTCGACAACTGTCCATTGTTTTGGATATCGAGGACGCTGGCCGAAGCGTTGACCAGTACCGCGCCGTTCTCCATGTTCAATTGGCCCCCGCCGCTCAGCGTCATCCCCGCGTTCACGTTCAACGTCGTCGCGCTCAGTGTAATGGTCCCGCTGTTCGCCACAATATTTCCGGTGGTCGTGAACGAGCCCGTCCCTTGCAGCGTCCCACCCTGCCAGGTGAACGGGCTGGAAATCGTCACCGCCCCGCTCCCGCCGAAGACTCCGGTGGCCGACAGCGTCGCGTTCGTTATCGTCGTGGTCCCGTTGAAATTCACCGTCCCGCCGGAGTCGATCAGCACATTGAGCGTGGATGCGGTTGCCATCGCCAGACTGCCCCCCGTCACATTCAGCGAGCCCATGGAATTCAGCGAATTCACGGACTGCGCCCCAGTGCTGAGGAGGACCGCAAACCCGGCGCCGATGCAAGCGTTGTCGGTACCGGAGGGAAGCGCGGCCGGGCTCCAGTTCATGGCATTGGTCCATTGGCTGTCACCCGCCGTGCCTGTCCAGTTGCTGCTGCACGCGCCGGTGGCCGTGCCGGTCAGGGTGAAGGTGACCTTCGTGGTGCCGTCGGTGTTCAGGATGAGAGTTTCATTCAGCATCGTGCCCACGGCCGTGGTCATCGTGGGCATGAACGTGATCGTGATCGTGCACGTAGCCCCCGGCCGGAAAATGGGCAGGAAGCTGGCTGGCAGACATGTGCTGGTCGCACTGAAATCCGGCGATCCGGTGGTGTTCAGGGTCGGAAATGCCATCGGCCCCAGCCCCACGTTCGTAATGGTGATGGGCGTGGACATCGCCGTGTTCCCGATCGCCGTCGCCGGGAAGTTCACCGTCATGGCTGCAGGCGACGGCGTCCCCGGTGGTGCCGTGAGCGTTTTCACGATCACCAGGCCGGGATGAACCGAAGGCGTCGGGTCGGACGGAGGGCCGGTGGTATCGAAAAATCCGATTTCAAAAGGCGACACCGCATAGCCCGTCAGCGCGCCCGTGGTGCCGGCCGCCGGAACCGTGAAGTGGCCGTCGGAACCCACAGTGAAATTCAGCGTTTCCACATTCTGGTCGAAGTACAGGTCGCCGCCCATGTGGCTTTCGTCAGAGGTTGCGCTCAGCATTCCGGCGCCGATGCTGTCGGCAATCGCCGAAAATGACGAAGACGAGTTCGCCAGCGATTCCTGCTGGCCCAGAAAATAGTTGCTGTTGAAGGTCGAGGTGGCAAACGGACCGCCGACCTGCGGCTGGATCGTTCCGAATACCACGGAATTATCTTCGGACAGCATGAAGCCGCGGTCCGGCGCGGCCAGGTACATGTCCAGAGTCGCCGGGCCGGATGTGCCGCTCACGGTCGAAGAGACCGCGCCGCTCGCAGTTACCGTGTAGCTTCCGCTCGCGGTCTGTCCCAGGTTCACGGTTCCCGAGTCATTCTGATCGTAGGTGATGCTCAAAGTCGGAGTCGTGCCCACCACGCTCGCTGTCGCCACCCCCACGATGGCTCCCGTCCCGCCTCCGCCAGAAGGATCCGCCAGGCGAAACACGTCCGGCCCGGCCAGCGAGTTGGTGCTGAACGTCCCCGGATTCGTCTGCCGCAATCCCGTCCCCATCAGAATGAAGTTGGGCCGGGCATCGAGATTCATGGCCACTCCCTCATTCGCGTCAATGATGTACACAACAAACGTGGAACCCGCGGCAACCCCACTGCCGGATCCTTTGAGCGTAACCGTAAAGGTTTCGGAGAGCACGGTTCTTCCGTTGCCATCCGGCGCGGTGTACGTCCCCCCGAACGCACTGATGTTCGAGATCGCCCCGGCATCGTTCAAGATGATGGCGCCCCCGGTCAGATGCAGCATATTGTCGAAGGAAATGGTTCCGACTTCCGCCGCGCGCGCCAGAGAGGAGTCCTGCCCGGACAAACCGTAGACGAATGTTCCAGCGAACGCGTTTTGAGTGAACGCCGTGGAATCCTGCAGCCTCAGGAACCCCGACCCGATATGGTCGTTGGCGTCGTTGTCGTTGAACTGGGTGATACTCGCGCTGTAAGCGACCCCGCGGTACACCTCGCCGACCGCGATCGCCGCGTTTAGACTCCCGGCCATCCCCGCCGCGGTGAGCGTCATGAATCCGCGATTGTCCGGCCCCACGGAATACGTCCCGGTAACCGCGACATTCTGCGAGACGCCAGACGGGTCATTGATGTCCGCGACTCCGGTGACGCCTCCCATGCCATCAAACGTCAAACTCCCCACGGCTCCATGCTCGTTTCCGTTCGACTCCCCGAAGCCTTCCATCAGCAGCACGTACTGGCCGGTCAGCAACGATGGCTGAGTATTAGGAGGCGCCGCGCTAATGGTCAGCGAAATCGTAGCCGTCGTCATCGCGCCCAGATTGTCCGTAACCGTCACGCCAAACATAGATGTGCCCGTGGGCGTGGTGGTGCTATAGACGTGCCCAGCCGCCACCGTACCGTTCTGCGTCGTAGTCAGCGAGAAGCCGGTAGGCAGCGCACTGCCGGTCGCTACCGCAAAGGTGTACGGCGGCGTGCCACCGCTCACCTGAATGTCGGCTCCGTAAGGAACGTTCACCGCCCCGTTCGGCAGCGTCGTGGAACTGAAGGTCGGCGGCGGCGTGCCTCCCGACGCCTGTAGCGTCACGCCCCCCGACGATGCCTGCTTGTAATTGACGCTGAACGTCTGGCCCGCCGGCGGCGCGGGAAGATTCAAGGTGCCGAAACCGCCGCTCACCGTCATCGGCGCGATCAACTCAAACGAATTGCCCGGCCCGGCCATGAAACCATTGATGTACTGGGCGTTCAGCGTTCCCGCGAGCGTTGCGGCCCCGTTCACCACGAGCTGCGAATAGCCCGTGCCTGGCGCATTTCCTCCGATGTCGGCATTCAATGAGCTGCCCGAATCCATCGTGAAGCTGTTCGTGATCGTGATGATCCCCGGCGACATCCCCGGATGAATCGTGCTGCTGGCCAGCGACACCGGAGCATTCACGGTGCCGGTGCCCTCGAAAAGTGCCGAGTTTCCGATATTCAAGGCGCCCGCAGTGATCGTCGAACCGGAGAGCACAAATGTCGTTGGGAACAGGGTGATGACTCCCCCAACGTTGAAGAACGCCCCGTTCACGTCCACCGTTCCCGTGCCCGGCATGTTGATGCTGCCGCTCAGCGTCACCGTGCCGCCGTTGTTGAACATCACGGTGCCTGAGCCGGTAACGGGCCCCCCCAGCGTAAAGTCGCCCGCCAGGAAGTCGATTTCCCCGCCAGCCGCCGTGTACGTCCCGGTCCCGCTGCCACCCGCGTGGAGCTGCAGCAGCCCCATGTTCGCCTGAACGGTTCCGTTGTTATTGAACACCGGGTTCACTGAAGCCGAATTGCCGGCGCTTACTACAAACATCCCGCCATTGTTGAAAGTGCCTCCGCCGGTGGATGTCCCCAGGTTACAATTGAGGTTCCAGGTGCCCCCGGCGAGATTGGTCATCACGCCCCCATAGCCGAAGGTGATCGTATTGCAATTGGCGGTCACAATTCCGTTGGTATTCACGGTGCGGCCGTAGAGATGTGGGATGCCTGAGAAGGTAATCCCTCCATTTGCGTTGGTCACCCCCTGCGCTCCCGTTGGAGCCGTGCACGCGACGTTGGTGCACATACTCCCGCCGCCCCCGGCGCTCGCCCAGGTCAGCATCCCGCTGACGGTTACCGTGTCCGTACCAGCCAAATTCCCATTGCTCAGGTTCAGCGTCGGCATGAGAACCGGGCCGCCCGTTGAAAAGTTTCCTTCTCCACCGGTTATAGCCACCGCTCCCATACTGGTCACCGGTGCCAGGAAATTCGTGAGTCCATTGACGATTTGCGTGCCTCCAGTGACGTTGTAGCCCCCGGTCAGATTGAGCGTTCCGCTTTGCCCCCCGAACCGGAAGGTACCCGCCCCGCTGAAAGCTCCGCTCAGCGTCGCCGTGTTCGCGGCGAAGCTCGGGCCGCCGCTGGAAATATTCAGCGTCACTCCACTGGCAACGCTCCAGGAGCCCGTGGAATTCACCACGGTCTCGAAGTTCGGCGCGCCTCCGTTCGCCTGCACCGTTCCGGCGTTGTTGAAAGGCACGCTAAAGCTGCAGCAGAACGTGCCCGCGTTGGTCTCGAACATCCCCTCGTTGTTGAAAATGTCCCCGCCACCACCATCGTTCACCTGGCCGGAGTTGACGATCCAGGCTCCCGTGGCGAGGTTGTTCAGCACAGCTCCGTTGCCCATGACAATGGCGGTGCCATAGCCGCCCACCGTCACAGTTCCTGAAGTGTTCAGCGTGCGGCCATAAAGGCTGACCCCTGCCTCCCCACCTCCCGAGGGAGAGATGGTGGCATTGATGCCGCCGTTGGCGTTGGTCACGCCCTGAGCCCCGGCAACCGGACCACAGGCCGGGTCCGTGCACATATTCCCGGCCGCCCAGGTCAGCGTCCCGCTGACGTTTACCGTATCCGTGCCCGCCAGCGTTCCCCCGTTCCCAGTGAAGGTCATCGTCAAGGCGGTGATCACACTCCCCGTGGAGAAGTTCGCCGTGCCGCCGTCTATTTGCACGGAACCCAGCGTGCTGTTGGCGATGGGGGTAAGGAAATTCAATGTCCCGCTGCCCGTCGCATCCACCGGTCCCACGCTCGTCACCGTGCCGTTGAAGCTCGTTATCCCTGGGCCGCTCGCGCTTGTTCCTCCGGTCACGTTATAGGCGCCGGTGACGTTGAGCGTCCCACCCTGCGCGCCAAATCCCACGCCCCCCGCTCCGCTGATGCTCCCGCTCAGCGTCGCGGTGTTTCCCGCGCCGCTCGAAATCCCCAGCCCGTTTCCGCTTCCAGAGAACCACGACCCCGTAGAGGCCGCTACAGCAAGCATGTCCAGGTAGCCCGCGTTCACCTGAACCACACCACTGTTCGTAAAGGCTGGTTGCACCTGGATGTAGAGCCCGGCCGTGGAGTACTCGAATGTCCCCACGTTGTTGAAACTGCCCCCGCCGGTTGCATTCATCAGGAAGAGATTATTAGTGATGTTCCATGTGCCCCCCGAGAGATTGTTCACCACCGCGCCGTAGCCGAAGCTCACGTTTCGGCCCGCAGCGAGGGTGACCATTCCGGAGGTGTTCAGCGTGCGGCCGTACAGATTTGTCGCGTTCGCAGGGAGAGTTGCTCCTCCATTCGCGTTGGTCACCGCTTGCGCGCCCGACGGCATCCCGCAGGCCGGATCGGTGCACATGAAACCGCTCGTCCAGTTCAACAGGCCGTTGATCGTGAGATTTCCCGCGCCGGTCAGCGTCCCACTCAGATCCATCTGCCCGCTCACCGTCAGCGGTCCCGTGCCGATCACCAGCGTCCCGGAGACGCTCAGCGCCGCGACCGTGGGACTGGAGGAGGCAATTGTCGCCGTCCTGCCACCGGGGATGCACAGGCTGTCCGAAGGCCCGGGGATAGCGCCGCCGGTCCAATTCGCAGCCAGCTCCCACACATCCGAGGTTGGAATGAAGCTCGTATTGCAGCTCACCGGGGCGAGATTCGCCCCGGTTCCGGTCAGCGAAACACTCTGCGAGCCGCCCGGGCCATTGTCGGTGAAAACCAAGGACGAAGAGAGCATGCCGGTATCGAATTGGCGGGGACTGAATGTCACATCCACCACGCAAGTCCCGTTGGGAACCCCTACCACGCCCCCGCTCACGCAGGTGGAGCTGGACGCGACGATGGCGAACAGGTTTGCATTGCCTCCCGTGATCGCCACGCTGGTCAAATTCAGCGCGGAGCCGCCGGTGTTGGTCAGTGTGACGCGCATCGACGCGCTCGTCGTCCCGATATTCGTGGTCGGGAACGTGAGGCTGCCGGGGGAGAGATTCACGATGGGAGCAGTGGCGGGAGAGGCGATGCCCGTCACCTGGCGCACGCGGTAGTTGAACGTGTCGGCCAGGTTCAGGTTTCCGGATGCGTCCACGTCTAACGCAAGTACTCCGTTGATGGTTGCCGCTGCGGCCGGGTTGGCATCGCCGCTGAAGCCGGCCGTCCCGGTGTTGTCCACAATCGTGCTGATCATTCCCGTGCTCGCATCCACCTTGCGCACGCGGAAATTCCCGAAATCGCTGATGTAAAGATTCCCCGCGCTGTCCACGGCAATGCCGGACGCGCCGTTGAACAAACTCATGTTCGCGCTGGTAGCGGCCATGCCGTCCCCGTTGTATCCGCTAGCACCTGTGCCCGCGACGGTGGTAATCATCGGAGGCGTTCCGGTATCCACTTTGCGGATGCGCTGGTTCTTGCTGTCGTAGATATAGAGATTCCCCCCTCCGTCCAGAGCGACCCCGCTGGGTCGGTTCAATTGCGCGGCAGTCGCGGCCTGGTTATCTCCGTTGTAGCCCTGAATGCCGGTGCCCGCGATTGTGTTGATGTCGCCGGCCGAGAAACCGGTTGGGGGCGTGCAGGGAATGGCGTTATTGGCACAATAGATTTCGCGCACGCGATCGTTATGGGTGTCGGCGATGTACACGTTTCCCTGGCCGTCCACGGCCACGCCGTCCGGGCGATTCAACTGCGCGCTGGTGGCCGCACCACCGTCGCCGCCAAAGCCACCGTTCTCCGGGCCGGGGAGACCGCTGCCGGCGATGGTGGTAATCAGCCCCGAGGGGTTCACCAAGCGAATGCGGTTATTGTTCTGGTCCGCGAGATAAAGGTCGCCCAAATCGTCCACAGCGATGCCGAGGGAGAATTCCAGCATCGCGCTCGTAGCCAGATTTTTGTCGCCGCTGAAACCCTCGCTGATGTTCGGTTGTCCGGCCACGATGGTCAGATTCCCGCTGGTGTCCAGCTTCATCACGAAGCCTCCGGGCGAGGCGACGTAAACATTCCCGGCAGAGTCGTGTGCCAGCCCGCTGGGAGGGCCGATGGGCAGTGCGGTCGCCGTGCCGGGTGAGATGGTCGCGCCACCCGCCACCGTGCTGATCACCTGGGTCGTCTTATTCACGCTGCGAATCCGGCCGTTGCTCGAATCGGCGATCAGCAGATTTCCCAAACTGTCGAAGGCCACGTCCTGCGGATGACTCAGCGTGGCGCTCGTTGCCACTTTGCCATCCCCAGTGAATCCGGCAGACCCCCCCAAGCCCGCTATGGTGCTGATGTTGCCGCCACTCACCTGCCGAATGGCGTGGTTGCCCGTGTCCACAATCAAAAGGTTCCCGGAAAGATCCAGCGCAACAGCTTTCGGAAAGGAGAGTTCGGCGCTCAGCGCGGAGTTGCCGTCCCCGCTGAAGCCTGGCACGCCCGTCCCGGCAACCGTGTTGATGTTGCCGGAAACATCCACCAAGCGGACGCGGTTATTGTCGGTGTCAGCGATGTAAATCTGGCCCAGCGAGTCCATCACGACGCGCCCCGGCAAGTTCAACAGCGCCGAGGTGGCGGCCTTGGTGTCCCCTGCATAGCCGCAGGTTTGCGGCGTTCCCGCAATCGTTGTGATGATGTGCGACGCGGTTCTGTCTACCTTGCGGATCACGCAGTTATCGGAATCCGAGATATACAGGTTGCCGGCGGAATCCACGTACAACGCCGTGGGATTGTTCAGTTGCGCGCTGGTGGCCGGGTTGTTGTCGCCGCTGAATCCTGCTGACCCCGTTCCTGCGTAATTATTGATTACGCCCGAACTGATATTCACCACCCGGACTGTGTTGCTCCCCTGATCCACGATGTAAAGAAGGTTGTTCGCCACGTCCACGGCGACGGCCTGGGGAAGCAGAAACGTTGCGTTGACGGCCGGGTTTCCGTTCCCGCCCACGCCCAGAATGCCGCTGCCCGCGAACGTGGTGATCATGTTGGTCCCGAAAGCCACCCGCCGGATTCGGTTGTTCAACTGGTCCGCGATGTAGATGTTCCCCGCGGAGTCCACCGCCACTCCGGAAGCCCCCGCGATGATGGCGCTCGTGGCCTGGCCGCTGTCGCCAATGGCCCCGTTTCCGGCGACCGTGTTGATGGGATTTTGAGCCTGTGCGCCAGCCGCGAGGATGAGAATGGTGAGCAGACCTGCAGCGAGCCGGAACGAGCGGGTCATCAATCGCCTCCTGCCATCACACCGTGTTGTCCGTGCAGACTAGTGCCCCAGCACGGTTCTCGGGTGGCGGAGGTCTAAGGCCTGCAAATGAAGACAAAAATTAGGCGCGCCTATCGGCCACCCTGAGACTGCAAATTCAAATGATTCGCGGAGCCTACTCCGCCGTGGAGAAACTGGCAACAAAATTTGCGCGGCTGGCCGGGCGCAGGAACGCGGCCGCCGGGCAGCAACTTCCACTACCTACGCAGGACAACAGTGAAGTGAAATCCATGCCGCATCAGCAGCTCATTCCGAGGTGCGCAAGTGTATCCACACAAGCCACGCCATCACGCCCACCATGCCCAGCCAGCCCAGCCCTCGCGTGGCTGCCGCGATGCCGCGGTCGTGCATCAGCACGCCCCAGTGGCTGAACAGGAAGTTCCAGTCGTGCTCCAACGTGTCGCCCATGCCCACCAGAGGCAGCTCCATCGCCCGCGCATCCGCCATGTACGTCGCGATGTACAGGAAATTCTCGAAGAACCAGAACCCCGCGAAGGCCACTCCCGCCGTTTCCCGCCGAAGCCCGAAATACACGGCCACACCGAGCGGCACCAGCAGTTCGCCGAGAGTCCCCCCGAGAATCATGATGGTGTGCCCGAACCAGGAGAAAAACATGTGCCCGGCCTCGTGGAACACCAGATTCACGTGGTCGATGGCCAGGAACCCTTCCGTGTCCCGCGCCGCATACCACAGGAACAACCCGTAAGCCGCCAGCCACGCCACCAGCGCCCCGCGCGACACTGGCTTCCATTCGCTCGCCTCCGCTTCGTTACCCATCCGCCGATTGTAGAGCCGCCTGTTCCGGGGCGCGCGTGCTCCTTTCATGCACGTCTCCTCGCGCGAAACCCCATGAAAAAATGCTACCGAATCGCCCCACCTGCCGCTAGCATGGCGTCCATTCAATCGGACGGCCACGATCCAGCCGGCGTGAAGTACCGCTCCAAGCTGATGAGTTCCATCGGCGGTGCCGACTCCGCCCCCGCCGACTCCGGCGACGACCGCGTCAACTGGGAGGCCCGTGCGGTCCCGCTAAACCCGGCGGATTCCGGGCAAAGCCGTGCGCACGTTTGTGCCCGCGCCGCTTCACGCTGTATTACAATCGCGGTCACGCGGCTATGCAGAGTCTCTACAAACTCGTCGCAGCGCTCCTTATGGCCGCAGCCCTGTTTCTCGCCGCGCCCTGCCGTTCGCAGTCCCGGCCGCCCGTTACCCCACGCAGCGCCCCTGCTAAGACAGCGAAATCCCGCGAAATTCCTCGCCCGCCCGTTTCCGAACTGATCACGCGCATCCAGGCCGAAGAGGCACGCCTGGACAGCGCCCGCAGGCTCAGCGCTTTCGCCATCACCACGGATGAGAGGGAGCTGGCCCAGAAGGCCGCGCGTCTGGCCGACCATCAACTCGATCTCGCGTTCCTCGGCGCTCTGCACAGGGCCGCGGACACTTCCGCGCCGCAGACGCCGCAAATTGGACAGCTCACTGCGACGGTTAAAGCGCTGCAGGCAAACGTGGACGATCAGCAGGCCGTCGTGGACCGGCTCAAAAAGCAGGCAGCCAACGCGCGCGGCCGCCGCAAGGAAGCTCTGCAGGGACAGCTCGAACTCGAACAGGCGAAGCTCGAACTCGCCGCCGACGAGCTGGTCGATGCTCGCGAAGATCTTATCAATGCCGGTGGTGACCTGAAGAGCCAAATCGAGCGGCTGAGGGCCGATCACGAAGCTGCTGACCAGGCCGCAGCCGCTTCCGCCGCCTCCGCCTCTGCCGCTGCCGGTGCCGCCGCTGCTGCGGGCAGCTCCGGCACTCTGCTCGGAAATCTGAAGCTGTGGATGGGCCTGCATAGCCTGCGCGCGCAGCTCGAAGCTGCCCAGGACGATGCTCTTGCCGCCGTCGATGTTCTCCAGCAGCGCCTGGAAGCGTTCCGGAAGGAGGTCGCCGGGCCATCCGCGCCCGCGGCCTCTGTGCCCGACCATCCCGCGCCGCAGTCCGCGGCGCCTTCCGGAGCTTCCGGATCCATCACTCTCGAAATGCTCCGCCGGGAATCCCGCACCCAGAAAATCCTGGCCGGTTATAAGCTGCGCATCCACGATATGACCGAGCTGGCGGCAACTTACGCCAAGTGGGATGCGCTCGAAGCCGCGAAACAGAAGGACGCCACACGCAGTCTGATTCTCTCCGCGCTCTGGATTGCCCTGATCGTCCTGGCCGGAATCGCCGCCAACCGCCTGCTCCGGCGCATCTTCCACGGCATGACGCAGGAGCGCCGCCGCCTGCATACACTGCACACTCTCTCCCGTTTCGGACTGCAGGTATTCTGCCTGGCGTTGATTTTGCTTGTGGTGCTCGGTCCGCCGAGCCAGTTGGCCACTCTGGTGGCTTTTGCCGGCGCCGGGCTCACCGTGGCGCTCAAGGATTTCATCGTCAGCTTCATCGGCTGGTTTATGCTCATGGGCCGAAATGGCGTCCACGCAGGCGACTGGGTGGAGATCAACGGCGTCTGCGGCGAAGTGATTGAAGTGAATCTGTTCCACACCGTCCTGCTCGAAACCGGCAACTGGAACGATCCGGGGCATCCCACCGGCCGAAAAGTCAGCTTCACCAACAGCTACGCCATCGAAGGCCACTACTTCAACTTCACCACCTCCGGCCAGTGGCTCTGGGACGAGCTCGAATTCCTCATCCCTCCCGGCGAGAACCCCAATGCCGTCGCCGCTGCCATCCTGCAATTGGTTACCGCGGAAACTCAGGCAAACGCCCAGCTCGCCGAGCGCGAATGGTCCGCGCTCGCCGGGGCGCCGGGATCCGCCGCGGCCGCGCCATCCGTCTCCGCCGCGCCCATTCTCGGCGTCCGCCCCACGACGCTCGGAATCACCGGGCGCATCCGCTACATCACCCGCGCCAACGAACGCTTCCAGGCGCGCACGCACCTCTACCAACTGATTGTGGAGACCCTCCACTCCCGTCCCGCCGTGCATCCGTAAGAAAGGTTCAAGCCTGTTGCCGGAGGTCTTCCCGTGATCATCGAAATGCGCACCTACAAAACCAAGCCCGGCATGCGCTCCCGCTTCCTCGAAGTCTTCCGCTCGCGCTCCATTCCCGCCCACGCTGAAATCGGCATGAAAATCCTGGGCCCATTCCTCTCCGTCGAAGATCCCAATGTCTTCTTCTTCATGCGCGGTTTTCCCGACCTCTCTTCCCGCGAGCCCATGAAGGCCAGGTTCTACGAAGGCGAGCTGTGGAAGCGCGAGCTGGAAAACATCCTGATGCCCATGCTGGAAAAGTACGAAGCCGTGGTCGTCGAAGATCCCGAGGGGTTAGTCCACTGGCAGAACGGTTAGGGGGCAGTGAGGATGTCGGTGCGGGAGAAGTCCGTCCCTGCCGCCAGCAACGGCTCCCCGAGCGATTTCGCCAGCGCGTACGCGAAACAGTCTCCAAAATTGAGCGCCGCCGGATGCCGCCCCTTTCCATACTTGCGCCAAGCCACCCGCGCAATTTCCACCTGTTCCGCATCCACGGCAACGATTTCGAGTTTCGCCTGATTCAGGAAGAGATCGAACTCGCGCCCGGCAGCCTCGCCCCGCCGCGCCTCCAGCACAATTCCGGTTTCCAGAACAGTCGCCGCCGAAATCAGCCGCGCTTCCGCCTGGGTGATCATTTCCAGGAACCGCGCGCGTTCCGGTTCCCCAAGAAAGATGGCGAGCAGCGCTGAGCTGTCGATCACCATCAGAGGGGTATCCCCTGCTTGTCGTATCCCAGAATCTCATCATCTGGTCGCTGGTCCTGGGCCGGCATCGCGTCCACCCGGCGCAGAATGTCCTCCAGCTTTTCGGCCAGTACGTGCCCATGGCGCCTGTGCTTCAGGCGTTCCAGCCGTTCTTCCAGCGCCGTGTCGATGGCCTGCGTGAGGCTCTCGCCCGTCTCTCGCGCCACCTGGCGCGCCTTCCGCTCTGTCTTGCTATTCTTGATGCTCAGGGCCATATCCATCCCCCCATCGCGGTAATGCTACCAGTATATAGAGAAATATAGAAGTCTAGAATGGACCGGTTTGCTCTCTCCCTCCGATCCCTCGTCACTCGCCACCGTCCTCTAGTTGCCTGCATCCCTTCCGCAGCGTATTGTAGATTCGCAAGCTTCCCCACCCAGTTGCGCGAGCAAGTGTGGATTGCAACGCCATGCCAGCCTCCCCTACGGCCGGGATTGAACCCGCAGAACCTGTAATGGTGCCTATCCCCGGGGGCTGGTTCTGGATGGGCTGCGAATCCGGCCGCGACGATGAAAAGCCGGTGCACCGCGTTTGGATTGATGCCTTCGAGCTGGCTGCTTGCCAGGTGACCAACGAGAATTACGCCTGCTTTCTTGCCGCTACGCGTTCTCGTCACCCGCTGTGCTGGAACGATCCGCATTTCAGTGATCCGGGGATGCCGGTCGTCGCCGTGTCCTGGCATGAGGCTGCCATCTATTGCCAATGGCTAGGCCGCTCGACCGGCAAGCCCTATCGCTTGCCGACTGAGGCGGAGTGGGAACGCGCCGCTCGCGGCGGCGCCGACCACTTGCTCTACCCGTGGGGGGATACGCTTCCCGACGAGCTTCCCGATTATGCCGCGCGTTGGAAGAGCGGGCCGGAGCCGGTTGGCGCGTACCCGCCCAGCCCTTACGGGCTCTATAATCTCGGCGACAACGTCCACGAATGGTGCTGCGACTGGTACGACGCGGGCTACTACGTCTCGTCTCCCGAACGGAACCCGCAAGGACCCGCGACCGGCAGCCGTCGAGCCTCGCGCGGAGGCTCCTGGCGCCATCACGTCAAGGTCACCCGCACCGCCGCGCGCTCCAGCATCCCTCCTGAATTCCAATACGCCGACTACGGCTTCCGCGTCGCCCGCTCCACGAATCCCTGACGCAAAAGCCGCGCCCCTCGAGCACGCTGCACAATCGCCCGGGCAGCGCGGGCTTTTCGCGCCTATTGCGTACTGCAGATTTTCATTGGGAAACCTGTGCGCGACGCGGGAACTTCTCACCCGTCGATAAGCTTGGCAATCACGTCTGCGGCGCTGTAGCTGCTCGTGTTTGGCGGGAGAAACGAGGGAATTTTGCTCAGGTCATCCCCGCAGGTCACCAGTCCTTTCTCGACATATCGGCCGCTGCGTACTTGTGGATGCCCGATGTTGGCCAGCAGCGCATTGCACAGGCACTTCCGCCCCGCCGTTTCCTCGGCCTTTCCCTGCTTGGACACGTACACGCTCACCGGCTCCCCGGCGCACCGGAAATCAATCGTGCCCTCTGCTGTCCGGTAAGCCTCGCGCAGATATCCAACGTCACAGACGCGAGGTCGGGCCAGGTGCTCCTCGCGCTCCGAAAGCGTCCCTTCCAACTGCGCCACTTTGAATGGAAAATTCGTCGGGGACGCCACTGGATCCGTGAACACCCTGGCCTCTCCGGAAATCGCCTTTTTCAGAAGTGCCTGCTTGTAGTCTTCCCGCAACGCCGATTCCGCGCAAAATGCAAATGCGGTTCCCACTTGTACTCCGGCGGCGCCGGCCGCCAGGGCTTCCTGCAGCTTTTCCGCGCTGCCGTATCCTCCGGCAAGCCAGAAGGGCAGCCCCAGTTCCCGCAATTTTTCCAGGTCAACTCGATCCCGATCCCCGTAAATCGGTTCACCCGCTTCGTTGAGCTGCGCCTTCCCGCGCGGCGGCGCGTTGTGTCCCCCGGCCGTGGGCCCTTCCACAACGAATCCGTCCACCCTGCCGTTCGCCTTCTTCTGCAAGGCAACGGCAAGCGTGTTCGAGGAGACGATGGCCAGAAAGTGCGGACGGAAAAGCGGTGGAAGCGCGCGCCCGGTGATATCCCGCGGCACCAAGGTGATCGTGGTGTCATCGCCTTCCTCCGCCCCGGCCACCTGCAAGGTATAGCTGGCCGGCTCGTGCTCCGCCAGACGGTCCAGCACGCCGGGAATCTTCAGCGGGATGCCCGCGCCCATCAGCACGTATCCCACGCCCGCCAGCATGGCCCCATAGAGTGACGGCAGATGTGGAATCTGAATTTTCTCCAGGTAATTGATTCCTACGGGATTCTCATGCCCTTCCCTCGCCAGAATCACTTCCACGAAGTTGGCCACGATACAAAGCTCCACGAGTTCCCGCGGACTGTCCTTCACATGTTTCGGCAGGCTCTGGTACGGCGTGCTCTCCGCTTTGCCCCCCGCGATGTAGTACTTTTCCCAAATACGTTCCGCCATCCTGGGGAAAGGAAAACGGTCCAAGCCCCGCCGCATATGCCCGCCGGGATCGCCGTCCTGCAGCCGCCTGGCCAGCACCTGATCCAGTGCGGTGCCGGAAACCACCCCGAGTTGGCCGAGTTGCGACACGGCTCGCGCAAGTCGCCAGCTCGATACTCCAACCCCCATGCCCCCTTGAATGATCGCCGGATGCTTGCTCACGGACGCTCCATGATAGTGGTTAGGATCACCGCCGCCGAGAGGCCACCGCGCAGTATCCCGGAACCCGGTGACGTTTGCCGTGACACCCATCACCGCCAAATGTGACACCACAGTTGTAGTGGCTCGTAGGGACGACCCACTTCTGGAACTACGGACGATTCATCCTTTCCGTACAGCACCCCGAATGCCCGTGCGCGAGTAATCCGTGCCCGCGAGTCTCAGTAAGGGCGTCGGAGCTTCAGCCTGTCCTGAACGTGGTGAGGGATTCCGGCGTAAATGGCGCAACGTGATCGGCGCGTTGGCCCGCCCTGGCGGGCGAGCCGAAGTGCCAGCCCCCTTCAACCCTCATCTATCGCCTTTCTACCCCCGTCCTTCCTCGCTCGCCACTGGCCACTTTCCTATTGCTTTCCCCTACCGACTATGGTATATAAACCGAGCGCCACTATAGGAGGCTCGAGCCACACGATCTCAACCACATCCCGGCTCTTTGGTGTCTCGCGCAGTCCCCTCCACCCCAATCCCCACTTCGCCAACGAGTTCGTAACGCTCGCCACGCGAAGCTTCCCGACCGGCCGGAATGAATTCCCGCCAGGATTCCCCCCATGCCCCTGCCCTCGCCCCCAATTCGTCTGCCCCATTTCTTTTTGCTGCTCCTGAAGTCTCTGCGCCTTAGGCTGCCCGCCCCCCGAAGCCTTGCCGTAGGAGGGTCGCCCGTTGACTCCCACCTTCGACCTTCAACTTCCGACTTTCGACCTTCCAAAATCTGTCCCTTTGTTTTCAACACGTTACAAACTCAATGTCGCGTAACCACTTTCCCCTCAAGGGTTTCCGCATTCCCGGTGGGGAGGGGGGCCATACCCTATAACCCAAATGTATGGAATTACTTAGGAGGCCATTCCCATGACCCATTCCACCGAATCTTCTCGTTGCACCTATCGCGATCCTGCGGGTCGTCGTTGTCGACTCCCGCGTAAGCCCAGACATCCGGCCTACTGCGCGCATCACGCGCGCTTTAGCTCGGAAGGCGTTCTGGAAGATCCCCAGGCGCTCGCACTGGAAGTGCTGGGTTCTGAGATCGATTTCGCCGACGCCCGATCCCTCAACCGCGCTGCGGGCAAGCTCCTCCTATGCTTCCTCACGGGCCGCATTCCCGCTCGCCACGCCGCCGTGGCCGGCTATCTCTGCCAACTCGTCATCCAGACGCTTCCGCACATCGAGCGTCAGGAGCGGCCTCCGGAGCCCGAGCGTATCGAGTACCAGTTCGTCTCCAACGTGCCTCGGCCCGACTACACCGAGCAAATCGCCAGATACAAGCAGCTAACCGAGCAGAGGATGCAGAAAGAGTCTTTGGAAGGAAACCCGAAATGACCCGACTCCACCACGCGCAGTATTTCATCCCTTCTCGCCACCCGCGCGCTTCTTGCGTCCCGAGCAAAGTCGAGGGGCCGCTGTTCTCCGACTCCATCCTGCGGTACTCTCCTCTTCTTCACTTCCACCGGGGGAAACCATGCTAACCAGCCGCACGCGGTCGGTGTGCTTCGCGACGCTTCTTGCTTTTGTTGGACTTCTCGCGCTCGATGCCGTGGCGCAGCAGCAGTACGACCCTGGCCTGTTCTCCGGAATGAAGTGGCGCTGTATCGGGCCGTTCCGCGGCGGCCGCACCGTGGCCATCGCCGGGATTCCCGACCAGCCCAACGTCTTCTACATCGCTGCGGTAAACGGCGGCATCTGGAAGACGGACGATGCGGGGCGGACCTGGACGCCGATTTTCGACGATCAGTCCACGGGCTCCGTCGGCGCGCTGGCCATTGCGCCTTCCAACCCGGAAATCATTTATGCCGGCAGCGGCGAGGGTTTGCAGAGGCCGGACCTTTCCGTAGGCAATGGGATGTACAAATCCACTGACGGCGGCCGCACATGGAAGCACCAGGGCCTGCGCGATGCGCAGCAGATTGCACAAATCCTGATCGACCCGCGCGACCCCAACCGCGTCTTCGTCGCCGCCGTTGGCCATCCTTACGGGCCTAACGCCGAACGCGGCGTCTTCCGCTCCGCCGATGGCGGCGAGACGTGGCAGAAAGTGCTCTACCGCGACGAAAATACGGGCGCGGCCGACCTGGCGTTCGATCCTGCCAACCCGCAAACGATTTATGCCGTGCTGTGGGCCGCGCGCGTGGCGCCCTGGGAGGTGCGCAGTGGAGGATCCATCACCAGCGCAGGGAGCGGCCTCTACAAATCCACCGATGGCGGGGACACCTGGCACGCGCTGACGAATGGCCTGCCTGGGGCCGACGAGAATCTGGGCCGCATCGGCATCGCCGTGGCGCCCAGCAATGCGCAGCGCCTCTACGCGTCTGTCGAAGCCAGGAAAAATGCGGGAGTGTATCGCTCCAATGACGGCGGGGAAAGCTGGACGCACGTCAGTGACGACCATCGGATCGGCGGGCGCGGCCCGGGAGCGATGGGAATTGCCGTGGCGCCGGACAATGCCGACGTGGTGTACGTGGCCAACACCACCACCTACCGCTCGACCGACGGCGGGCACACCTTTACGGCCATCAAAGGAGCGCCGGGAGGGGACGATTACCAGCGCATCTGGATCAATCCGCGCAACCCGCAGATCGTCGCGCTGACCAGTGACCAGGGCGGCACCCTGAGCGTGAACGGCGGCGCGACGTGGAGTTCGTGGTACAACCAGCCCACCGCGCAGTTCTACCATGTGACCACGGACACGCGGTTCCCCTACCGGGTGTACGGCGCGCAGCAGGAGAGCGGCTCGATCGTCACGGCCAGCCGCGGCGACGACGGCGAAATCACTTTCCGCGACTGGCATCCCGTGGGCGTCGAGGAGTACGGATACATCGCTGTGGATCCGCTCGACCCCGACGTCCTGTTCGGCGCGCGTGTCACCCGCACCAACCAGCGCACCGGAGAAGTGGCGGACGTGGCGCCGGAACCCATCCGTCGCGGAAAATATCGATACGTGCGGACGCTGCCCGTCGTGTTTTCTCCGCTCGACCCGCACACGCTCTACTTCGCGGCCAACGTAGTGTTCAAGACGACGAACGGGGGAAGAAGCTGGGAGGTCATCAGCCCGGACCTGACGCGGGAAAGCTACACGATTCCCGCGAATCTCGGCGTATTCGCGGCCTCCGACCCGGAAAAAGGCAAACACCGCGGCTCCATCTATGCTGTCGCACCATCACCGAAGGATATCGGTCTCATCTGGGCGGGGACGGACGACGGGCTGATTCAGGTGACGCACGACGCGGGAAAAACGTGGACGAATGTGACCCCGCCGTCGCTCGTGCCCTGGAGCAAGGTCTCGATGATTGAAGCGTCGCATTTCGACGCGGCGGAGGCCTACGCGGCCATCAACTCCATCCGACTGGACGACCTGCGGCCGCACGTGCTGCGCACGCGCGACGCCGGAAAGACGTGGCAGGACATTTCGAGCGGGCTCCCCGGCGACGAGCCGGTCAACGCCGTCCGCGAAGACCCTGCGCGGCGCGGGCTGCTGTTTGCCGGGACGGAAGGGTCAGTGTTCGTCTCTTACGATGATGGCGACCACTGGCAGTCCTTGCAACTGAACCTGCCGCACACCTCGATGCGCGACCTCGTGATTCATGGCAACGACTTGATTGTGGGCACGCACGGCCGTTCGTTCTGGATCCTGGACGACATTACACCGCTGCGCCAGATGACGGCGGAGACGGCGGCGGGCGTGCACCTGTTCCGGCCGGAAACGGCGTGGCGATTCCGCCGCGACCGCAATACGGACACTCCGCTGCCTCCGGAGGTACCGGCGGGGAAAAATCCGCCGGACGGCGCGATCATTGACTACTACCTGAAGGACGCGGCTCCAGTGCCGGTGACGCTGGAAATCCTGGACGCGCGCGGCGAGGTGGTGAGGCGTTACTCGAGCACGGACGCGCCCATCGATATGGCCTCCACGGCGAAAGAAAATCCCATCCCCATGTACTGGGTCTTACAGCCGCAGATTCTTTCCGCCGCGGCAGGCATGCACCGGTTCGTATGGGACCTGCACTACGCGCCTCCGGACGCGCTCGACCATGAATATCCGATTTCGGCCATTCCGCACGCCACGCCGCTCGAGCCGCGGGGCGTGCGGGCGCTGCCCGGCTCGTATAGCTTGAAGCTGACGGTGGGCGGAAAGAGTTGGACGCAGCCGCTGATGGTGAAAATGGACCCACGCATCAAAGCGCCGCCGGAAGAGCTGGCGGCGCAGTTTGCCATGGAGAGCGACGCGGCGCGCGGAATGAACGAATCGTTTGCAGCTCTGAAATCGGTGCGCTCGCTGCGGGCGCAACTGAAGGAGCGCGCCGAAAAGGCCGGAAGAGGCCCGCTGGGCGATGAAATCGCCGCGCTGGACAAAAAAGTCGAAGGGCTCGAAGGCGCCAAACAACAGACCTTTTTCGGCCAGCCGCCCACGGGAAAGGAAAAGGAAAATCTCTCCACGCTAAACCAGCATTTCGGCGCCCTGCTGGGGATTGCGGACAGTTGCGATTGCGCGCCCACGGCGCAGGCGCGAACGCTCCAGCGCGAACTCGACGCTTCGCTGCGCGCGCTCCCGGCGGAATGGAAGCAGATCCAGGGAACAGATGTGGCCGAATTGAACAAACGGCTGGCAGCGGCGGGACTGCCCGCAATCGTCTTGAAGTGATCGACGCAGGAGGAGGCGGCTACGAGCGAACACTCGGACAATGGCCCGGCGGCCGGTGACGGAACTCGCTGGCTGACGGCGGCAGGCTCGCTGCTGGTGGGCGCAGGGTTTTTCGCCCTGTGGTTCTGGCTGCTGCCGGAATGGCTCGGCTTCCGCGTGGAAGCGGCGGGCGAGGCGCGCTGGCGATGGCTGGCGGCGGTGCCCTCCGTGCTGGGATTTGCGGTGGCCCTGCGCTGCGTGTGGGATTTTGGGTGGACGGGACGAGGGACGCCCGCTCCGTTCATCCCGCCCCAGCGGCTGGTGGTGGTGGGATTCTACCGCTACGTGAGGAATCCGATGTACGTGGGGTTTGCCGCCGGGTGGATCGGGCTTTGGGTGGTCTTCGGCCACGCAAATCCCGTGCTGATTGCTGCGGTGGCGGCGGTGGCCCTCTGCATCCATCTTTTCGTGCTGTTCTACGAAGAGCCGACATTGCGGGGAAAATTCGGAGCGGATTACGCGGAGTATTGCCGGAACGTGAGCCGGTGGTGGCCGCGGGTTCGCGCCTGGAATCCGCCTCTCGGAAAAAATCACGACGATGAGGAGAAAAACAAATGAAACGCGCTTGGCTGTTCGTATTGACTGGGATTGCCGCAGTGGCATTGACCGGAGCGGCGCGCGCGCCGCAGCTCGGGCCGCGGAAACTACTGGTTCAGCCGAAGGGCTCGACTGCCCTCCAGCTTCCCTTCTCGCCGGGGGTGCTGGTGGGAGACACGCTGTACCTTTCGGGCGTGATCGGCTCGGACGCGAACGGACAACTGGTCCCGGGCGGCTTCGAACCGGAAATGCGGCAGGCGTTTGCCAACGCCCAGGCGGTGCTGAAAGCCACGGCCATGGATTTTGGCGACGTGGTGTCCGTGACCGTCTATCTGGGGGACATCAAAGATTTCCCGCAGATGAACCAGATCTATAAGGAGTACTTCAAGAACGAGCCGCTGCCGGCGCGTTCCACCGTGGCGGTGAAGGACCTGGTTCGCGGGGCGCGGCTGGAGGTCACCATGACCGCCGTGCGAACCAACCAGTAAACACTGTCCGCGGGTACCATTGAATCCAGGCGGCGCCCGTGCCTACGATGCTCGGAAGGAGAAGAACGCGCATGCGATATCACCTCGGCTGGTTGCTGGGCGCAGGCCTGCTCGCCGGGGCCTTATGTGCGGGATCCGCGCGAGCGCAATCGCAGCCCGATCCCGCGGCTCAGGATCAGCCAGCCGCGCAGCAAAATACGAAAACTGCGCCGGACGCGGCCAGTAATTCGAAGGACTCCGCGAACAGCTCCACGGCGAAAAAGGTCTATACCAACGAAGATTTGAGGAGCATGGATCCGGGGGGCGTATCCGTGGTCGGAAACTCGCGAGGGGCCGCCAGGTCCGGCACGTCCACCGCACCGAATGGCCAGGCAAAGAACGAGCAGTACTGGCGGAATCGTGCGCAGAAGTTGCGGGCCCAGATGGCCGAAGTGGACCGCCAAATCGCGGAATTGACGGCGGCGAACCAGCCGCCAGGCGCCGGGACAGGCAGCTCGAACGGGAGCACTCCGCCGCCCCCGCCGAGCGCCTACTACGGCGGCTCGCGCGCGAGCAACGAATATCAGAATCAGTTGCGGAGACTGAACAACCGGAAGGCCCAGCTCCAGCAACAGATGGACCAGCTCGAAGACGAAGGCCGCAGGGCCGGCGTTCCGCCCGGCTGGCTGCGATAGAGGGCCGCGGGGAGGCAGCGATGAGGAATCGAACGCACGCAGTTCTGGGGCCTGCGGTGGTGATTGCCGCGCTCCTGGCCATGGCAGCCCCGGCGCTGGCGCAGTCGCAGGATCCGAAGCCTTCGCAGCCAGCGCAGACGCAGCCACCCCCCGATTCCGTCGCAGACGCGGCTCGGAAAACGAAGGCGGATAAATCCAAGACCGCGCCGAAGAAGGTGTACACCGACGACGACCTATCCTCGCTCCACGGCGGCGGTGTCTCCGTGGTCGGTGAGAAGGAAACCGAAAAGCCCGACAAAGAGGCGGGCGGCGCGAAGACTGCCAACGGCGGGGCGGCGAACGCGGCACACGGCGAAGCGTGGTGGCGCGAGCGGGCCCAGAAGCTGCGCGACCAGATGGCCCAGGTGGACAGCGAAATCGCCAAACTCCAGGACGAAGAGAAAAAAGGCGGCGGCTCGGGATTCAACGTACAGTCCGGTCTGACCAGCAACACCGTCTTTCTCGAAGACCGCAACGCGAAGCTGAAAAACCTGCAGCAGAAGAAAGCGGAAATCCAAAAACAAATGGATGCGCTGGAAGACGAAGCGCGCCGGGCCGACGTGCCGGTCAGTTGGGTCCGCTAGCCGGGATTTCCCGCGGAATGTTCAGTGCACAATTCGGCGCCTGCTAACGCGGCTGCTCCGCAGTCGCTTTCGGCGCTGCGGCAGGCGCCGGCGCTCCGGTGATGATCTGCTGCGGGGTGGGAAGCTGCGATGCGTCCCAACCTCCGCCGAGCGCTTCAATCAGCAGCACGCTGGTGGTCATCCGCGTGGTGCGCAGATTCAGCGCGGTCACTTCGTTGCTCAGCAGGAGTTCCTGCGCGGTCAGCACGTTCAGGTAGGGATCGATTCCCAGCTTGTAACGGTCCGTGGCGATGGTCAGGTTGCGCGTGGCGGAAGACACGGCGGTGTCCTGCTGCCCGATCTCGATGGAGAGAATTCGAAGCGCGGCGAGATTGTCTTCCACCTGCTGGAACGCAGTGAGGACGGTCTGGCGGTAGTTGGCGACCTGCTGATCGTACTGCGCGCGGAACTGCTGAACAGTGGCGCGGCGCAGGCCCGCTTCGAAGAGGGTCTCCGCCAGCGACGGCCCGACGGAAAAGAAGCGGCTGGGCCAGGTGAACCAGTCGGCGATGCGGGTGCTCTGGAAACCGGCGGAGCCGTCGAGGGAAACAATCGGGAAGTACGCCACTTGAGCAATCCCGATCTGCGCGTTGGCTTCCGCCACCAGCCGTTCCGCCGCGGCAATGTCCGGACGCCGTTCGAGAAGCTGCGAGGGCACGCCGTAGGGAATGGCGGGCGGCTTGATGTCGAGCGGTTCGGGCGCGACGGAGAAGGTCGAAGCGGGCTGGCCGATGAGCGTGGCAATGGCATGCTCAAACTGCGACCTCGCGATGCCGACGGCGGTGGCCTGCGCCTGCGTGGTATGCAACTGGGTTTCCGCCTGGGCCACGGCCTCGTCGGAACTGATGCCCGTCTCGTAGAGCACTTTGGTGAGCGCGAGCGATTCCTGGAAGTCCACCACGGTCCTGTCGAGCAGATGCTGGAGGGAATCCTGGCCGCGCAGCGAGAAATAGTCCGCGGCCAACTCGGCATGGACGGAGAGGCGGACGTTTTCCAGATCCGCAGCGCTGACCTGGGCAGCGGCGATGGAGGAGCGCACCGTGTTGCGGACGCGGCCGAACAGATCGGGCTGCCAGGTTGCGTCGAACGGCAGCGAATACGCGGTAAATGTGGGCACGGAACTCGACGAGGCTCCGGCCGTCGCCCTTGTCGCATTCGTGGCGGAGGGCCGCTGCGCTGTGATCGCAGGATTCGTCGTGACGGTGGGGAAATACTGGCTTCGCGCCTGCCGCACCAGGGCGCGGGCGGCCATGAATCCGGCGGCCGCGGCGGCGATATTCTGGTTGGAAACGTTGACCTTGTCTTCCAGGGCATTGAGCTGCGGATCGTTGAAGATCTCCCACCATTTTCCGCGCAGCGCGTTGTCGCTCGGCTGGGCAGTTCTCCATCCCTCGGTTTGGGGATAATCCTTCGGCGTGAGTTCCTTAAAACTGCCGGGCACCTCCGCAGTGGGCGTGTGGTACTTCGGCCCGACAGTGCACGAGGCGAGCAATAGCCCCAGGAGCGCGGCGAGTGCGGCGCGAAATGCTCGAATCGTTTCTCTCACAGACATGGCCGATTTGCGCTCCAAGCCGGTTCCCTTCCCTCCGAGCCTCAGTCTCCGGGCATCTGGTGCGGCGCCGGAGTTGCCGCGCCATGGCGGAACACATCCCACCAGAGCCGCAGCCGGTCGAGATACAGGTAGACGACCGGGGTGGTGTACAGCGTGAGCATCTGGCTGAAAATCAGGCCGCCGACAATGGTGATTCCCAGTGGCCGGCGCAATTCGGAGCCGACTCCCGTGCCGATAGCCAGGGGCAGCGCGCCCAGCAAGGCGGCCATCGTGGTCATAATGATGGGGCGAAAGCGCAGCAGGCAGGCCTGATAGATCGCGTCGCGGGAATTCTTGCCTTCATTCCGCTCGGCGGCAATCGCGAAGTCAATCATCAGGATCGCGTTCTTTTTCACGATGCCGATCAGCAGAATGATGCCGATGATGGCGATCACGCTCAAGTCCATGCGGAAGGCCATCAGGGCCAGGGCAGCACCAACCCCCGCTGAGAAAATCGTAGACAGGATAGTGATCGGATGGATGTAACTCTCATAGAGGATGCCCAGCACAATGTACACGGCCAGGAAAGCGGTGAAGAGCAGGAGCGGCATGGTGGCCAGAGAGTCCTGAAAGGCCAGCAATGTGCCGGAAAACATTCCGTGGATGGTCTCCGGAAAACCCAACCCCTGTTGCAATTTCGTGATGCTGTCTCTGGCATCGCTGAGCGCGACGCCGGGAGCGAGATTGAACGATACGGTGGCCGAAGGAAACTGTCCCTGATGGCTGACGGTGAGCGGGGCGGTGGTTGTCTCGAAATGCGTGATGGCGTCCAGAGGAACCTCGCCGCCGGTCGAGGGGTGAACGTAGACATCGTTGAGACCCTTCGGGCTCTGCCAGAACCGGGGCGCCACCTCCATCACCACGTGGTACTGATTCTGCGCCCTGTACATGGTAGAGACCTGGGCCTGGCCGAAAGCGAGATAGAGGGTGTTGTCAATCATCTGCGGGGTGATGCCGAGCCGCGAGGCGGTCGGGCGGTCGTACACGAGGGAGGCCTGCAGCCCGCTGTTCTGCTGGTCGCTATTCACGTCGGTCAGGCCGGGGAGTTTTCTCATTTCTCTCAGCAGAATGGGGCCCCACTGAACGAGGTCGTCCAGATTTTCACTCTGGATGGTGTATTGGAACTGGGCGCTGCTTCCGCGACCGCCGAAGCGCAAGTCCTGACCGGCCTGGAGAAACACCATCGCGCCGGGGATGCTCATGAGTTGCGGGCGCAGGCGGTTGATGATCTGGCCGGCGTTGGCGTCGCGCAGGTTCCGAGGCTTCAGGCCCACGTAAATGAAGCCTCCATTCGTCGCCCCTCCTCCCCCGGTAAAGGCCATGACGTTGGCGACGGCGGCATCTTTTTTGATGATTTGGACAAATCGCTGGGTGTCCGCCTGCATGGCCTGGAAGGAAATGTCCTGCGCTCCGAGAATCCCTCCAAACACCGTCCCGTTGTCCTGCTGGGGGAAAAAACCCTTGGGCAGGACGTAGATGAGGAGATAGAAATTGAGAGCGATCGTAGAAAGCAGAACGATAAGCGTGAAGAGGGAATGCTTCAGGGCCCAGGAAAGGGTGCGTTCGTAGGTCTCCAGGATCCAGGCGAAAGCTCTCTCGTTGGCCCGGTAGATCGGTCCATGATCCTCCGGGCGTTCGTGCTTCAGCATCCGGGAGCACATCATCGGCGTGGTGGTGAGAGAAACCAGCAGGGAGACCAGGATGGCGACGGAAAGGACGACGGCGAATTCGCGGAACAGCCGCCCCACAATGCCTCCCATGAGCAGGATGGGAATGAATACGGCGACCAGCGAGAGGCTCATGGACAGCACGGTGAAACCAATCTCTTTCGCGCCCGTGAGCGCCGCTTCCATCGGGCGCATGCCCTGCTCCAGGTAGCGCGCCACGTTTTCAATCACCACGATGGCGTCATCCACCACGAAGCCCGTGGAAATGGTCAAGGCCATCAGCGACAGGTTGTCGATGCTGAAGTGGCACACGTACATCACGGCGAAGGTGCCGATGAGGGAAACCGGCACGGCCACACTGGGGATGAGGGTGGCGCGCACGTTGCGCAGGAAAACGAACACCACCAGGATGACCAGGATGATGGAAACCAGCAGCGTGCGCTCCACGTCGTGCACCGACGCCCGGACGTTCTGGGAACGGTCCAGCGTCACGGTCAAGTCAATCGCGGCCGGGATGGAAGCCTTCAGGGAGGGAAGAGCGGCCAGAATGCGGTCGACGGTGTCAATTATGTTCGCGCCGGGCTGACGGAAAATGATGAGCAGAACCGAGGGTTTGCCATTCACGAAGCCGGAGGCGCGGATATTTTCGGTAGCATCCTGCACCTCGGCGATGTCGGACAGTTTGATCGCCGCGCCTTTGTGGTAGCCCACGATGAGGGATTTGTAATCCTCGGCCTTCAGCAACTGGTCGTTTGCCAGGATGTCGCGGGAAGTCAGATCGTCAGAAAACTGCCCTTTGGGGACATTCGCGTTCTGGCGGTTGAGCAGCGTGCTGACGTCCTGGAGGCCCAGGCCGAAGCTGTGCAACTGGGTGGGGTTCAGCTCGACGCGGACTGCGGGCAGCGAACTTCCACCCACGGTGACCTGGCCGACGCCCTGAACCTGTGACAGCCGCTGGGCCACCACCGTGGACGCGGCATCGTAGAGTTTGCCACGGTCGTAGATGGGCGACGTGAGCGCGAGGATCATGATGGGCGCATCCGCCGGGTTCACTTTCCGGTAGGTAGGGTTGGAAGGAAGGTTGATGGGGAGATAGCTGCGGGCGGCATTGATGGACGCCTGGACGTCGCGGGCTGCGCCATCAATGTTGCGGTTCAAATCGAACTGGAGGGTGACGCCGGTGGTGCCGAGATAACTGGCGGAGGTCATTTCCGTGACGCCGGCGATGCGTCCGAACTGGCGTT
The DNA here is from genome assembly GCA_963773835.1 of uncultured Acidobacteriaceae bacterium. Taxonomy (GTDB): domain Bacteria; phylum Acidobacteriota; class Terriglobia; order Acidiferrales; family UBA7541; genus JOPF136. The sequence continues at coordinate 1,315,423 of CAVZCQ010000001.1, read as the reverse complement.
CCAGAGGAGTGGCCACCGAAGAGGCCATGATCTCGGGGCTGGCACCGGGCAGCCCCGCCCCCACTGCAATCGTAGGGAAATCCACCTGGGGCAGCGCCGCGACGGGAAGGAAGTTGAAGGCCACCAAGCCTGCCAACGCAATCGCCGCGGTGAGCAGCGTGGTGGCCACGGGCCGACGGATGAATGGAGTAGAAAGACTCATCGTTAGTCCGCCGGGAGGGGCGCCACCGTCCCGGTCCCCTCACCGGCCCGCGCGCCGACGCGCCGCCGAGCCAGCCGGTCGAAGAAGATGTAAATCACGGGCGTGGTGTAGAGAGTCAGGATTTGGCTGAGGATGAGGCCGCCCACCATGGAAATGCCCAGCGGGCGGCGGAGCTCGGAGCCGATACCGGAGCCAAGGGCCAGCGGCAGGCCGGCGAGCAGCGCCGCCATGGTGGTCATCATGATGGGCCGGAAGCGCAGCAGGCAGGCCTGGTAGATGGCTTCCTCCGGGCTCTTGCCGTCTTTGCGCTCCGCTTCCAAGGCAAAGTCAATCATCATGATGCCGTTCTTCTTCACGATGCCGATCAGCAGGATGATTCCGATGAGCGCCACCACGCTCAACTCCTCCCTGCAAATCAAAAGCGCGAGGCAAGCACCGACCCCGGCCGAAGGAAGGGTGGAGAGAATGGTGATGGGATGGATGTAGCTCTCGTAGAGAACGCCCAGCACGATGTAAACGGTGATGAGGGCGGCGAGAATGAGCAGGGGTTCGTTGCTGAGCGACGCCTGGAACGACGCCGCAGTTCCCTGGAAGGCCGCCTGCACGCTCAGCGGCAGTCCGAGGTCTTTTTCCAACTTCTGGATGGCCTGCGTGGCTTCTCCCAGGGAAGAGCCAGGCGCCAGGTTGAAGGAAAAAGTGACCACCGGAAACTGTCCCTGGTGGTTCACGGCGAGCGGGGCAGTCCTGGACTCGAAATGGGCAAACGCGCCGAGGGGAACCGCAGCACCGTTGAGCATGGGAACTGCGGGCGGATTGGCCGCTCCGGAGGTGGCATTTGCAGCGGGACCCGAGGGGCTGGCATTCGAGGAAGAGGAGCCGCCCGAGCTAGCGGTGATCACGGGGTTGGTGGTGGTCACGGCGGGCGTTGCGGTGGCCGATCGAAGGTAGATGTCGTTCAATCTCGCCGGATCTTTCTGAAAGTCCGGGTCGATTTCGAGGACCACGTGATACTGGTTCAACTGCGTGTACATCGTGGAGATTTCACGCTGGCCGAACGCATCGTAGAGGGTCTGGTCAATCAACTGGGGAGTGATGCCCATACGCGAGGCGGTGGCGCGGTCAAGGACCAGAGTGGCGGCCAGCCCGCTGGTTTGCTGGTCAGTGGCGACGTCGCGGAGTTCGGGCAGCTTCTTCATTCCTTCCAGCATCAGGCGGGTGACCTTGTTGAGCTCGACGGGATCGGGGTCCTCAAGCGTGTACTGGAACTGAGTGCGGCTCACGCGGTCTTCCACGGTGAGATCCTGCACGGGCTGCATATAGAGGGTGATGCCCTCCACCTGCTCGAGTTGCGATTGGAGGCGGCGGATCACATCTGAGGCGCTCACGCCGCGCTCGCCGAGCGGCTTCAGGTTGATGAGGATGCGGCCACTGTTCAGCGTCGTGTTCGTTCCGTCAATTCCGATGAACGAGGAAAGGTTATCCACGGCCTTATCCTGGAGAATCACCTGGACCAGAGCCTGCTGGCGATCTGCCATGGCCGTGAAGGAGACCGTCTGCGGCGCTTCCGAAATGCCCTGGATGATGCCGGTATCCTGAACCGGGAAAAACCCCTTCGGGACCATAATGTAGAGGACGACGGTCAAAACCAGCGTGGCAGCGGCAACGAGAAGTGTCGCGGTCTGGTGCTTCAGGACCCAGCGGAGAGTCCGGGCGTAGAACTCGATGATGGCCTCCCAGCCACGCTCGGTGAACTGGTAGAAACGCCCTTCTTTGGCTTCCGATTTGTGATGCAGCAGGCGGGCGCACATCATGGGCGTAAGAGTCAGGGAAACGACGGCGGAAACCAGGATGGTGACGCTCAGGGTCACCGCAAACTCCCGGAAGAGGCGCCCGACGATGTCGCCCATGAAGAGCAAAGGGATGAGCACGGCGATGAGGGAGATGGTCAGCGAGACGATGGTGAAACCGATCTGCTCGGAACCTTTGAGCGCCGCCTCCAGGGGATGGTCCCCTTCCTCCAAGAAGCGGTGAATGTTCTCGATCATCACGATGGCGTCGTCCACAACGAAGCCGGTGGAAATGGTGAGAGCCATCAAGGTGAGGTTGTTCAGACTGTAGCCCGCCAGATACATAACTCCAAAGGTGCCCACGAGGGAGAGCGGCACGGCCACACTGGGGATGATGGTGGCCGAAAGATTGCGCAGGAAGAGGAAGATGACCATGACGACGAGGCCGACGGTGAGCATCAGCTCGAATTCGACGTCCTGGACCGAGGCGCGAATCGTGATGGTGCGATCGGTGAGCACGGTCAGGTCGACGGAAGCGGGCAGATTGCTCTTCAGCAGTGGCAGGCGAGTCTTGATGCGGTCGACCACCTGGATGATGTTGGCGCCGGGCTGCCGCTGAATATTGACGATGACCGCGGGTTTGGACTCGGGCTTGCCGTCCTTCACAAATCCCCACCAGGCTGCCTGCCTGACGTTTTCCGGGGCGTCAATCACCTTGGCCACATCGGAAAGGAGAATCGGCGCCTTGTTGCGGTAGGAGATCACGACGGACTTGAAGTCTTTGCTGCTGAGGAGCTGATCATTGGCCTGGATCTGGTAGTCCTGGTTGGAGCCGTCGAAGTTGCCCTTGGCAAGGTCAAGGCTGGTCTGCTGCAGCGCTGTCCGCACGTCCTCGAGATTGATCCCGTAATGAGAAAGCGCCGTGGGATTGACCTGCACGCGGACAGAGGGTTTCTGGCCGCCGCTGATGCTCACCAGGCCGACGCCGGGGAGTTGTGCGATCTTCTGGACCAGGCGCGTGTCCGCCAAATCTTCCACCTGGGTCAGGGGAATCGTCGTGGAGGTAAGCGCCAGAGTCAGGATCGGGGCGTCCGCCGGGTTCGTCTTGCTGTAAATCGGCGGGGTGGGCAGATCGGGCGGGAGGTAGGTCTGCGCCGCGTTGATGGCTTCCTGGACCTCCTGCTCGGCGACGTCAATGCTCAGGTCGAGCGAGAACTGGAGAACGATCACGGAACTGCCGTCGGAGCTAGTGGAGGTCATCTGATTGAGGCCGGGGACCTGGCCGAACTGGCGCTCGAGGGGCGCGGTGACGGCGGAAGCCATGACGTCGGGGCTGGCGCCGGGGTAGAACGTGACCACTTGAATGGTGGGGTAATCCACCTGCGGAAGGGCCGAGACGGGCAACTGCAGATAGGCCACGAAGCCAGCAAGGAGGATGGCGGCCATCAACAGCGAGGTCGCGACCGGGCGAAGAATGAACGGCCGGGACGGACTCACCGCGTTGCAGCCTCCTTGCCTGTACTCTTTCCCTCGGGCGTGGCGCTGGAGGCAGCGGCGCCCGCGGCGGCTTTGGACGGGCCGCGGACGCGGACCTTGACTCCGTCCTGCAATTTGTCGAATCCATCCGTGGCCACAATCTCTCCGGCCTTCACGCCGTCGACCGAGGTCATCGCGCCATCCGTCGTCCCTTCCTTGATGGTACGGATGGAGGCTTTGAGGTCCGGGCCGATCACATAGACGTAGGCGCCCTGGGCATTGCGCTGGACAGCGGGCGAGGGGACCAGGATGACGTCGTGAAGCATGTTGACCAGAAGCCGGGCATTCACGAACTGGTTGGGAAACAGCGCGAGGTCGCTGTTGCTGAAGATAGCGCGGAGCTTGACGGTTCCCGTGGACGTGTCGATTTGATTGTCCATGGTGAGGAGGGTGCCGATGGCGAGCTTTTTCTCCACGGAACGGTCAAACACGTCCACGGTGAGAGTCTTGCCGTGAACCAACTGGGCTTGAATGGCACCCAGATAATCTTCGGCGACGGTAAAAATCACAGTGATGGGCTGGAGCTGAGTGACTACGACCAGAGAAGTCGAACTGTTGGCCTGGACGATATTGCCCGGGTCCACGAGGCGCAGGCCGACACGGCCGTCAATGGGTGAGGTGATGTGGCAATAAATCAGGTTGATTCTGGCGTTCTCGACCATGCCCTGGTCGTTCTTGACCGTGCCTTCGTACTGTTTGACGAGCTGCTCCTGGTCGTCCACCTGCTGCTTGGCGATGGCATTGCGGCTGAAGGCGGCCTGGTAGCGGTCCAGGTCGATGCGGGATTCGGTGAGCAGGGCCTGGTCATGGGCCAACTGGCCCTCCACCTGGGTCAACGCGGCCTGGTAGGGACGCGTGTCAATTTCGATCAGCGGGTCGCCTTTGCGGACCATCTGGCCTTCGCGATAGTGAATCTGCATGATCTCGCCCTGGACGCGGCTGGTGACCGTTACGGTGTAAACCGGCGTGACCGTGCCCAAAGCGGCGACGTAGACGCCGATGTCTCCCTGCTGGGCGGTGGCGGACAGGATGGGCACGTCGCCAACAATCGTCCTCCCCTTGCCCGCGGCCGGAGTTTGCGCCTGAGTGTCGGTGGCGGAGTGGCCGAACATGCGCCAGCCCACGTAACCCAAAACGAGCAGAGCGACCAGGACGAGGATCCAGCGGGAGGCGCTGGACCGGCGCCCACTACCCGGCGCTGAGGCCGCAGGGACCGGGCTTCCCGCCGATGGGGATGCAGACATTCACGCGCTCCTTAGGATTGCATTCCGCGGAAAGCGTCGCCGCGTTTCAATAATGATGGACTGTGGTCTGCCCACGGCCACACGCGTGTGGCGCGGCTGTTGGGCCGGGATACCGCAGCACGATAAAAGTAGGACGTCATGAAAAGCGCTCGAGTTTCCCTTCCCCTCCCGCGCGACCTGCGGCGCGGCAGCCCCATGATATCCGTTTTCCCGACGCACCGCGCGCCGACGGCATGCGCTGCTGCGCCCATCCACCGGCTGGCACGGCCGGCTAGGGGGTTGCGGCGGGAGGCGCGGGACTGGAAGCCAGATTGCGCAGCGAGGCCGCGTCCCAACCACCCCCCAGAGCTTTGATGAGCAGGACACAGGCAGTCATCCTGCGGCCCTGAATTTGGACGGCGACGCGTTCGTCGATGAGCGCAATGCTCTGCGCGGTGGTCACCTCGAGATAGGAGGTAACTCCACCTCGATAGCGGGTGTTGGAAAGGGCCACGGAATGTTCCGCGGCATCCACGGCGTCACGCTGCGTCGCCGCCTCCAGCTCGAGGATGCGCAGAGCGGCCAAATTGTCTTCGACCTCCTGAATCGCGGTGAGGACGGACTGGCGGTAGGTGGCCACGGTCTGGTCGTAGGCGGCGCGTGCCTGCTCGGAGACAGCGCGGCGCTGGCCGCCTTCATAGAGCGTCTCGAGAGCGGCCACGCCGACGGACCAGAAACTGCTGGGGCCCTGAATGAGCGTGCTGATTACCTTGCTGTTAAAGCCGCCGTCGACGTTCAGTCCGATGAGCGGAAAATAGGCGGAGCGGGCCACGCCGATATTGGCATTGGCGACGGCCATGCGGCGCTCGGCTCCCGCGATGTCGGGCCTGCGCTCGAGCAACTGGGAAGGAAGACCGGTGGGAATTGGGGGAGGCCGGGTGGCCAGCGGCGCGACGGGAAGGGTGAACTCGGAGGCGGGTTTGCCGATGAGAGCGGCAATGGCGTGCTCGAGCTGTGCGCGCTCGACCTGGAGATCGATGGCCTGAGCGCGGGTGGTCTCGAGCTGCGTTTTGGCCTGGGCCACGTCCACTTGCGAGGCCACGCCGCCCTGATAACGGCTTTGGGTCAGCTCCAGTGCCCTGCGGTAGGCGGTTACGGTGGAGTTGAGCAGATCGATCTCGGCGTCCAGGTTTCGGGCCTGAAAATAATCGAGTGCCAGCTCGGCGTGGAGGCTGAGGCGAACGGTTTCCAGGTCGGCGGCGCTGGCTTGCGCGCCGGCGCGAGCGCTTTCCACGGTGCGGCGCACGCGGCCCCAGACGTCCGGCTCGTAGGAGGAGTCGAAGGGAATTGTGAAATCATTCTGGGTGACACCCTTCGAAAACGATCCGGCGAATGGCTGATTGCCGGAATCGCGAGTGCGGGACGCGCTCGGAGAAACAGTCAGGACGGGGTAGAAACCCGCGCGAGAGAAGCGAATCGCGGCGCGGGCTTGGAGAAATTGGGCCTCCGCAGCCTTGAGCGTCTGGTTGGAGACGTTGATTTGTTCCTCGAGGGCGTTGAGCGCGGGATCGTTGAAGATTTCCCACCACTTTCCGCGGATGGAAGTGTCGCTGGGCTGGGCGGGGCGCCAGTTGGAGTCCTCTTTGTAAGCCGCGGGGACAGTGGCGGCGGGGCGTTTGTAGTCCGGGCCGACGGTGCAGGCGGAGGCGAGGAGCAGCACAGCCAGAAACATGGATGGGAAGAGGATGGCGCGGATGGAGGTACGACCGAGGGGCGCAGGGAGTTGAGCGCGAACAGGGAGGGACGCAGCGAGCAACGCCCCTACGGAGCGGCGCGCGGCATGCCGTCCCGAATACTCGGGATTCGGGAGAGCCCGTACGGAGCGGGGCTGGGGAATCATGGCTTCTCCTGCGACTGGCCGGCAGGGACGATGCGGACAACCTCGCCCTCGACGATGGAGTCGGGCGGGTCTGTGATCAACTGCTCTTCGCCGTTCAGGCCGGAAACGACTTCCACTTCGTTGCCGAAATCGCGGCCCAGCGTGATGGGAATGAGAACCGCTTTGCTTCCTGGGCCCACGGCCACCACGCGCAGGCCTTCGGAACGAAACAGGAGCGTGTTGACGGGCAGCAGGTAGGTGGGATGGTCGGAGGCGAGCTTCAGGTGCATCTCGCCATAGGCGCCAGAAAGGAGCTGGCCGGAGGGATTCTGGACCTCGAACTGGACGAGGAGAGTGCGCGTGGAGGTGTCTATGGAGTTGGCGGTATTGATGAGGGTGGCAGTGAATTGCCGATCGGGAAATTCGGACAGGCGGAGCTCCGCGGTCTGGCCGGGGCGTGCAGCTTGGGAGTATTGCTGGGGAACGTTGACGTACACGCGGAGGCGGCGGGTGGCGGCGAGATGGAAGAGTTCGCGGGCAGGGCCGCCGCTGCTTCCCGCGTCGATGAGGGCGCCGACGTCGATGTTGCGCGCGGTGATGACGCCGTCGAATGGGGCGTAAATCTTCTGGAAGGATTGCAGCTCTTCGAGGCGGCGGACATTGGCTTCGGCGGATTGGACGATGGCGCGCTTGGCTTCGAAATCGCCCTGGGCGTTGTCCGCGTCCTGCTTGGAGACGGATTCGGTTTTGAGGAGGTCGCGATAGCGAGCAGCCGTGATGCCGGCGAGGTCGAAATTGGCTTTGGCGGTGGCGAGATCGGCGCGGGCCTGGCGGAGTTGCTGGTCCACTTCGGGCGTATCGATTTCGGCGAGGAGCTGGCCGGAATGGACCTGGGCGCCGATGTCGGCGTACCAGCGACGGAGGTAGCCGTTGGTGCGGGCGTAGATGGGAGCGTCGGTCCAGGGCTGGATGGTGGCGGGGAGGACGATTTCCTGAGCGGGTTGGCCGAGCTTGGGGCGAACGACGGAGACGGCAGGAGTGGCGAGCTGAGTGGTCTCAGAGCGCAGGGCGGCGCGCGAATTCAGCCGTGGGATGATGCCCGCGGCAACGACAATGGCCACGCCGGCGAAAAACGCGGCGAGCCAGAGGGCGAAGCGGCCGCGGCCGCCGCTGCTTGTGGGGCGCGGCGCGCTATGGGGGGCGTCGTTGTGTTGCGATTCCATCAATCTCTCCGGTCCGGTTCCGATCGCCTGAGCGCGGGGCGCACGTCAGGCCACACTCCCCTGGCGCTGGCGCCAGCCGTGAATCCAACTGAATACGACGGGGACGAAGAACAATGTAGAGATGGTAGCGAAAATCAGGCCGCCAATCACGGCGCGTCCGAGCGGGGCGTTCTGTTCGCCGCCTTCGCCCATGCCGATGGCCATGGGGAACATGCCAATGATCATGGCCAGGGCGGTCATGATGACGGGGCGGAATCGCGTGAAGCCGGCCTGGAGGGCGGCGTCGCCGGCCTCGTGGCCGCCGCGCAACTGCTCCTTGGCAAAACTGATGACCAGAATGCTGTTTGCCGTGGCCACGCCCATGCACATGATCGAGCCGGTGAGAGCGGGGACGCTGACGGTAGTGCTGGTGACGAAGAGAATCCAGACGATACCGGCGAGGGCGGCGGGGAGGGCGGAGATGATGATGAACGGGTCGAGCCAGGACTGAAAATTGATGACGATGAGGAGATAAACGAGAACGATGGAGAAAACGAGGCCGCCGAGCAGGCCGATGAAGGAGGAACGCATGGTCTGGATCTGGCCGCGGACGATGAGGCGGGAGCCGCGAGGCAGCTCGGAACGGAATTTGGCCAGTTCACCGTCGATGTCCGAGGCTACGCCGCCGAGATCGCGGCCCTGCACGCTGCCGTAGATGTCGATGACCGGTGCGATGTCGTAATGGGAGACGACGGCCATTTCCTGTCCGGGGCGGATGGAGGCGAGGCTGGCCAGGATTTCAGGGCGGGCGCGACCGGAGCCGGTGAGCGGGATGTTGTTGATGTCCTGGAGAGAATTCATGCGGTACTGGGGCGTCTGGGCGGTGATGCTGTAGCTCACGCCGTTTTTCGGGTCGAGCCAGAAGGTGGGAGAGGTCTGGAAGCTGCCGCTGAGAGAAATCAGAAGGTCGCTGGCGGCGTCGCGGGCGGTGTAGCCGACGTTGCTGGCGAGGGTGCGGTCCAGCTTGATATCGAGTTTTGGGGCGTTGAAAGCCTGGTGGACGCGCATGTCCACCGTGCCGGGAATCTGTTTGAGGCGGTCGAGCAATTGATCGGCGAAGACGCGGTTGGCGATCAGGTTGAATCCGACGACCTGGACGTCAATGGGCGCTGGCAGACCAAAATTCAGGATCTGGCTGACGATGTCGGCGGGGATGAAGGAGAAGGAGACACCGGGAAAGCGCTCGTTCAAACGCAAACGAAGGTCGTGGACGAACTCGGCGGTGGGCCGGTGGCCGGGCTTGAGGCTGACGAGGACGTCGGCATCGGCGGGGCCGATGGGCGCGGAGTTGGAATAGGAGAGATTGATGCTGCTGTAAGGGAGGCCGATATTGTCGATCACGCTGCCGAGTTCCCGCGGGGGAATCGTCTCGCGAATGACGGCGTCGACGCGGTCGCAGAGGTCGGCGGTTTCCTCAATGCGGGTTCCGGTGTGGGCGCGGAGGTGAAGTTTGAACTGGCCGCTGTCCACGGAAGGGAAAAAATCCTGACCGAGCCAGGGCAGAAGCGCAAAGGAGGCCAGGCAGAACCCGAGAAAACCCAGTGCGAAAGAGCGCTGGGAGGCAATGCAGGCCGCGAGCAGGTCGTGGTAGCGGGCGCGCAGACGCTCAAAGGCGACCTCGAAGCGGATCTGCAGGTTCCAAAGCCAGTTCTTCCCCACGGTGACATAGAGACGCTCGGCATGAACGTGCCCGCGGAGAAGGTATTTGGCCATGGTGGGGACGAGAGTGCGGGAGAGGAGGTAGGAAGCGAGCATGGCGAAGACCACAGCTTCTGCGAGGGGCACAAAGAGATAGCGGGCGACCCCGGTGAGGAAAAACATGGGGACGAAAACGATGCAGATGCTGAGAGTGGAGACGAAGGCGGGGACGGCAATCTGTTGAGCGCCGTCGAGGATTCCCTGCTCGGTTTCTTTGCCGAGGGCGAGATTGCGGTTGATGTTCTCGATTTCGACAGTGGCGTCGTCGACGAGGATGCCGACGGCGAGGGCGAGGCCGCCGAGGGTCATGATGTTGATGGTTTCCCCGAGGGCGCTGATGACGATGATGGAGGCGAGAATGGAGAGGGGAATGGAGATGGCGATGATGAGAGTGCTGCGCCAACTGCCGAGGAAAATCAGGATCATGAGGCCGGTGAGGCTGGCGGCGATGAGGGCTTCGCGCACGACGCCGTCGATGGCGGCGCGCACGAACAACGACTGGTCGGCGAGCGGATGCATCTGGAGATTGGGAGGGACGGCGGCGGCGATGCTGGGCAGCATGTCTTTGACGCCGGAGACGATGTCCAGCGTGGAATAGGAGCCGGATTTCAGGACGGTCATGAGCGCGGCGCGCTGGCCGTTGACACGGACGATGTTGGTCTGCGGGGGGAAACCATCGCGGACATGAGCGACGTCGCGGATGTAAATGGTGGCGCCGTTGGAAGATTTGATGGGCAGGTCGTTGAGCTCGGCGACGGTCTGGGGGCTGCCGTTCAGCTCCACGTTGTATTCAAACGGGCCGATCTTGGAGGTGCCGGCGGGAAGGATCAGATTCTGCGCGCTGAGGGCGTTGACGACATCGAGCGGGGACAATTGTTTAGCCTGAAGAGCGTGAAAATCCAGGTCCACCTGAATCTGGCGCTGCTTTCCGCCATAGGGATAGGGAATGGCGACGCCAGGCACGGTGACCAGCCGGGTGCGAATGGTGTTCACACCGAGGTCGAACAATTGCTGCTCGGACATGCCCTGGCCGGAGAGCCCCACTTGCAGGATGGGGACGCTCGAAGCGGTATAGACGATGACCAGCGGCGGAGTGGCGCCGGGGGGCAGTCCGCGCAGGATCGTCTGGGAGATGGCGGTGACCTGGGCCACGGCCATGTCGATCTTCACGTTGGGATGGAAAAACAACTTCACCAGAGCGCGGCCATTGAGGGATTGGGATTCCACATGCTCGATGTCGTTGACCGTGGTGGTGGCGGAGCGCTCGCTGTTGAAGACGATGCGGTTGGCCATTTCCGGGGCGGAAAGACCTTCGTAGTTCCAGAGCACACTGACGACGGGAATGTTGATGTTCGGGAAGATGTCTTTTGGTGTGACCAGAATGACGTAAACGCCCAAGATGAGAAGAAGGATCGAGCACACCACGAAGGTGTACGGCCGTCTTAGCGCCAGACGAACGATCCACATAGTGTGCCGATCCTGCCCCCGGCTCCCATCCGGCCGAAATTGCCGGAGGGAACCCGCTCCAATGTTACAGCGGCGAGCCCGCGCGGCAGCTCATCGCGGAGCTCCCGCCATGGCGCCTTCGAGCTTCAACGCCCCTTCGACCTCGGAAACTTCCTGCGCGGACAGGTTGAGGTCCGCGGCGCCGAGGATGCCCGCGACCTGGTCTGCCGTGCGCACGCCCACAATGGCGGCAGTGACGGCCGGATGGCGCAAAGTCCAGGCTATGGCCACTTCGCCCGCCGAGCGCCCGTGGCGGCCGCCGATTTCACGGAGCAGGCAGGCGATGCGCAGATTGCGGGAGAGCAGCGGCTCGCGGAAATTGGCGTGGCGGCTGCGCCAGTCGTCGGGCGGCATGGCGGCGATGCGCTCGCGAGTCATTTTGCCGCTGAGCAGGCCGGAAGCCATGGGCGAATAGACGATGACGCCGATGCCCTGTCGCGCGGCATAGGGCAGAACGGAGGCTTCAATGTCGCGGTGCAGCAGGGAGTAGGGCGGCTGGAGGGAGGTAATGGGAGCGATGGCCGCGGCGCGCTTCATCTGCTCGACGTCAAAATTGGAGACGCCGATCCAGCGGACTTTTCCCTGCTCTTTGAGGCGAGCCAGCTCCATCCAGCCTTCTTCGATATCGGGATCGGGGTCGGGCCAGTGGATTTGGTAGAGGTCAATCGTGTCCACTTTGAGGCGGCGGAGACTGGCTTCGCATTCGCGGGCGAGGGAGGCGGCTTTAAGGGAATGGCCGATGACGCGGTCGGCGCCCCAGACCATGGAGCACTTGGTGAACACGTAGGGGCGGGGACTGCGTCCTACGAGCGCGCGGGCCACAACTTCTTCGGAATGACCGAGGCCGTATACGGCAGCGGTGTCCACCCAATTGATGCCGGCGTCGAGGGCGGCCTGAATGGCGCGAATGGACTGGGCGTCGTCCTGCGCGCCCCAGCCGAAATTCCAGCCGCCACCGCCGATGGCCCAGGCACCTACACCCAGCCTGGTGATTTCGAGATCGCTGTTCCCTAGCTTTCGCCGTTCCATTGGGAATTTACCCCCTCGCTGTTGCGATCAGAGGACCGCGAGTCCATGGTTGGCGTTTGGATTCGTGGTCCGTGCACTCGACTGCATGGCAATTCGGACGCCATCCTGGCGGGTGGCCGCGACGTTGCAATAAGCGAAAAAGAATGTGGAGGTTAGAGGGGGGAGCGGGGTTGCAGAGGGCGGTGCGAATAGGAGATACTGCGGCCTGCTGTCGAGTCTTCGACAGGAGTTCGACAGCGTTCGGTGGCGGGCGAGGCCCGGAAACCGGACGAAGGGCGGAAAGGAGGGAGTGAGATGTCCACAGCGAGAATGGCACCATCGTCTCCGGACCGTTACTCGGCGCTGTTGGAAATCGCGCAGGTAATCGCATCTCACCGGACACTGGACGAACTGCTGAGCAATCTCGCGCCGCTGCTGCATCCTCTGATCCGGTTTCAGTACCTGACGTTGATGCTGCACGACGAGAAGCGTGACGTGATGCGGCTGCACACGCTGGAGGGCGAGGGCCTGGCGTTTCAGCCCGGAATGGAAGTGCCGATGGAGGAATCGGCCTCGGCGTGGATCTGGCGAAATCAGGAGAGATTTGTCGTGGAAGACGTGGAGAAGGCCTCGCCCGAGGACCCGCGAATCCAGCGGATGCGGCGATACGATGTGCGCTCGTCGTGCGGGCTGCCGCTGACGACGCCGCGGAGGCGGCTGGGCGCGTTCAACCTGGGGAGCCGGGAGCCGGGGGCGTATTCGGCAGACGATCTGAAGTTCCTGCAGAAAGTGGCGGACCAGGTGGCGGTGGCAGTGGAGAACGCGCTGAATTATCAGGAAGCGCGGGGTTTAGAACAACAGGTGACGCGGGAGCGGGACCGGCTGAAGCTGCTTCTGGATGTGAACAATGCGGTGGTGTCGAACCTGTCGCTGGCGGAACTATTCCGGGCCATCCCGGCGAGCGTGCGCGCGGCGATGCAATGCCACGCGGCATGCCTTTCGCTGCCGGACGAATCCGGCGAGACGCTGCGGATTCACGGACTGGATTTCCCGGACGGGCGGGGATACTTGCAGGAGGAAATGGTGCTGCCGGTGGAGGGTTCGAGCCCGGGGAGCGCGCTGCGTTCGGGGCGTCCGGTGATTTTTGCGGCACCGCCAGCAGCCATTCACCGGGAGGCCGCGCGGATCAACGCGCAGGAGGGATTCCAATCCGGCTGTTTTGTGCCGCTGATGCGGGAAGAGCGGAAACTGGGTGTGCTGCACCTGCTGGACCGGCGGCCGGGGGCGTTCAGCGAGGCGGACGCGGAGTTTCTGGGACAGGTGGGCAACCAGGTGGCGATCGCGCTGGAGAACGCGCTGCGGTACCGGGAAATCAGCGAGCTGCGGACGCGGCTGGCGGAGGAGCGGTCGTACCTCCGGAATGAAATTCGCACGGAACACGAGTTCGAGGAGATTCTGGGGGAGAGCCCAGGGCTGCGGCAGGCGCTGATGCAGGCGGAGACGGTGGCGCCGACGAATTCGACGGTGCTGGTGCTGGGGGAAACGGGGACGGGAAAAGAGCTGGTGGCGCGCGCGATCCATCAGTTGAGCGGGAGGCGGGAGCACATCTTTGCGAAGATGAATTGCGCGGCGATTCCCTCCGGGCTGCTGGAAAGCGAGCTGTTCGGACACGAGAAGGGAGCGTTTACCGGGGCCGTGGGGCAGAAACCGGGGCGGTTCGAGCTGGCGCATCAGGGAACGCTGTTCCTGGACGAAGTGGGCGACATCCCGTTCGAGCTGCAGCCGAAACTGCTGCGGGTGCTGCAAGAGCAAGAGTTCGAGCGGCTGGGCGGGACACGGTCGATCCACGTGGACGTGCGGCTGATCGCGGCCACGAACCGAGACCTCGGACGGATGGTGGAAGAGCGGGAATTCCGGGCCGACCTGTTCTACCGGCTGAATGTGTTTCCCATCCGCATCCCGCCGCTGCGGGAGAGGAAACAGGACATTCCGATCCTGGTGAGGCATTTCACGGGGAAATACGCGCAGAGCCTGAGCAGACGCATCACGACGGTTCCGCCGGAGGTGATGGAGGCGCTGGTGCGCTATGAGTGGCCGGGGAATATCCGCGAGCTGCAGAACTTCATCGAGCGAGCGGTGATTCTGTCGCGAGGGCCGGAACTAACGCCGCTGCTGGCGGAGTTGGAAACGACGAGTGCGGCGCGGCCGAAGGCGGGACAGCCGGCGACGCTGGAGCAGGCCGAGCGCGGGCACATCCTGGAAGCGTTGCGGGCGACGGATTGGACGCTGGGCGGGACGGAAGGGGCGGCGGCGCGGCTGGGAATTCCGCGAACGACGCTCATATACAAAATGCGGCGCTTGGGGATAAAGAGAACGACGAACGCTGGCTAGTGGCGACATTTGCCGTAGATGGATTGCAGCGTAGGGCGCAGCCAGCAGCGCCCCTACGATGACACGTCGAGACTGGACAAAAAAATGTCCACCTCAGCTTCGGGTAAATCCGGCTAAGACTACAGCGGGAAGACTTGTCTGCCAACACCTGCGAGAGTATGCTGCGCGTCAGCAGTTCCCCCAGAAATTGAATAGAGGAGACAAGCTATGACGAATCCACGCCGGATGCTTCTCGGAGCTCTTTTCGCCGCAGTAGCTTTGTTCTTTGTTGCCGGGACGGCCCAGGCACAGGACGTTGTGAAAGTGGCCGGAGGGCCGGAGACTCACAAAGTAGCACTCGAAAATGCCCACGTTCGTGTGCTCGAGGGTCGAATCGCACCGGGACAGAAAGTCGGGATGCATTCGCATCCTGCGAACGTCGTCTATTACCTGACCGATGCCAAGATGAAATACACCTCCCCCGACGGGAAAAGCGAAGTGCGGGAGGCGAAGGCGGGTTCGACACGCTGGAGCGAGCCAGTGACGCACGCTGTAGAAAACGTGGGCACTACCGAGGTTCGCCTGATCCAGATCGAGCTAAAGCCAGCGGCCGCGCACGCAAAGAAAAAAGCCGAGTGAAGCGGCAGCCCGTTCGTGCAGGCTGTTGCCACGGATTTTATGGATTCGAACGACAAGCGCGGAAAGGGCCGAGGCTTGCCCGAACCGAAGCCTAAAGTAAGCAGCAAAGCCAAGAGCGGCTGTCCCACCCGAGGCTACTGGACGATGACGGCGCGGAAGCGCGCTTTGCCGTTTTCCACGCGTTCGTAGGCGCGGTTGATATCGTCGAGCTTGAAAGTTTCGGCGATGACTTTGACCTTGCCGCGGGCCACGAAATCGAGGGCTTCGTAGAGATATTCGGGGCCGTTCTGCTGGCTGCCGACGATTTTGATGCGGCGCGTGATCAGGTCGGCGAGGGAAACCGGAAGGGGCTTGGCGTCGAAGCCCATGATGACCAGCCGGCCGTCGGGCCGGAGACCCTGGATGGTGTCGACCATGGCTTCGGTGGAGTTCGTGGTGCTCAGGACGATGTCCGCTCCGCCGGCCCGCAGGAGTCCCGCGCCATCGCGGACGATTTCGCTGGCGCCGAGGGTGCGGATGAGTGCGTCTTTGTCCGGGGAGCGCGAGATGGCGATGGTGTCGAAACCCGCGGCCTTGGCGTATTGGAGGGCGAGATGGCCAAGGCCACCGATGCCGACGACGGCCACGCGCTCGGCGGGTTTGGGCTCCGCCCAGCGGAGACCGCTCCATACGGTATAGCCGGCGCAGAAGATGGGCGCGGCCTGCTCGTAGGAGACCGCATCCGGAATCAGCATGGCCGCCGAGACCGCGGCGGGCATGAATTCGGCATGGCCGCCTTGGGACTCCTTTCCGGTGTTGATGGCGTTCTGGCAAAACATGATTCGGCCGCGGAGGCACCATTCGCAGCGACCGCAGGTGGTCTGCACCCAGGGAACACCGACGCGGTCGCCAACCTTTCGTGAGGTCACTCCAGGGCCAAGGGCTACGATTTCGCCCACCGGCTCATGGCCCAAGATGCGGGGAAAGGACCCGGACAGGTGACCGTGGGTCTGGTGGACGTCGGTAAAGCAGATTCCACTGGCATGAATGCGGATGAGCACTTGATTGGGACCCGGCTCCGGGCGGGGCACATCACGAAGCTCCCAACGGGCGTTGGCCGCGGGAGCGACAGCAGCACGCATCGAAATCCTCCTCAATCCCAATTTGCGGCCGAACCGGCCCTACTGCCAGCCGCTCTCGTTTGGATGCCCGGTGGAGTCGGGCGACGACACGTGCAGGAGCCTGGCGTTCGGCGGGGCAAAGCACGGAGGGAGAGTGCGGGAAGGATGTGACAATAATCACATTGGCGCGAGCCGGGCGGTAAACGGAAAGGGCGGAAAAACGTCGCGTGGGGCGCTAAGTCCGAGCCGGAACAATGACTTGACAAATTCCGGCGATGGGACTATCTACTTGCTGTTCGCGGCAATCGTAAGCAGTCTCGATAATCGCCCTCAGGGGAGGCACGCTCATGCCCACCACCCGCCGTGATTTCCTGAAAATCTCAGCGATAGGAGGTACTGCTGCGGCGGTACTGGGCTTCGACCTGAAACCCGCGTATGCGCAGCTGCGGGCCCTGAAGATGGCCCGGGCCTCCGAAACGCGCTCGCTGTGTCCCTACTGTGCGGTGGGGTGCGGCGTGATCATCTACACGCTGGGGGACCGGGCGAAGAACGTGACACCGCAGGTGGTGCACGTGGAAGGCGATCCGGACCACCCGACGAACCGGGGAACGCTGTGCCCGAAGGGCTCGTCGCTGGAGCAGGACATTATCAACGACCGGCGGCTGTTGAAGGCGCAGGTGCGGCGGCCGGGGGGCACAGAGTGGGAAGACATCAGTTGGGACCAGGCGATCACGGAAATCGCGCAGAAGGTGAAAAAGACGCGTGACGAGACATTCGTGGAGAAAGACGCGGATGGGCACACGGTGAACCGGTGCCAGGGAATCGCGTTTACCGGGGGCTGCACGGACACGAACGAGTTCAACTTCCTGGTGGTGAAGTCCATGCGCAGCCTGGGGGTGGTGTACTTAGAAAATCAGGCCAGAGTTTGACACGGCCCCACGGTCTCAAGTTTGGGACCAACGTTCGGGCGGGGCGCGATGACGAATGGCTGGATCGACATCAAGAACGCGGACATGATGTTGATCATGGGCGGGAACCCGGCCGAGAATCACCCCTGCGGGTTCAAGTGGGTGATGGAAGCGAAGCGGAACCGGAACGCGAAACTCATCGTGGTTGACCCGCGATTCACGCGCACGGCGTCCACCGCGGACCTGTTCCTGCAGATCCGCGCGGGTGCGGACATCGCCTTCCTCGGCGGCATGATCAACTACGCCCTCCAAAACAACCGGATCAACAAGGAATACGTGGTCAACTACACGAACGCGTCGTTCATTATCCGGGAAGGCTTCAAGCTGCCCGAGGACGGGCTGTATTCCGGGTACGACGCCGAAAAGAAGTCGTATGACAAGTCCACGTGGAACTACGAGGCGGCGGGCGGAGGGCACGCGGCGCCAGCGGTGGGGAAGGACGGGAAACCGGCACCACCTTCCATGCCGGAAGTTGTGAACCACGATCCGACACTGGAGAATCCGCGCTGCGTTTACCAACTGCTGAAGAAGCAGTACTCGCGGTACACGCCGGAGATGGTGGAGCGGATCACCGGAATACCCAAGGCTGACTTCCTGAAGGCGGCGGACCTGTTCACGTCCATCCGTAAGGATGGAGACACGAAGAAGGTGGCGACGATTATCTACGCGGTGGGATGGACGCAGCACACCTACGGGACGCAAATCATCCGCACGGCGTGCATGCTGCAACTGCTGCTGGGAAACATCGGGCGGGCCGGGGGCGGGATGAACGCGCTGCGCGGACACTCGAACATCCAGGGCGCGACGGACATGGCGGGGATCTTCGACGTGCTGCCGGGGTACCTAAAAGTCCCCGTCCCCGCGGATCAGGACCTGAAGAGCTACCTGACGCGGATCACGCCAAAGCCCTCGAAACCGAAGGAATGGGACTCGTTCAACTACTGGTCGAACACGCCAAAGTTCGCGGTGTCGCTGCTGAAGGCGATTTACGGGGACGCGGCAAAGAAAGAGAACGACTTCTGCTTCAACTACCTGCCGAAGGTGGACCGGCGGTACTCGTTCGCGGACATCTGGAACGACATGTACTTAGGCAAGGTGAAGGGCTTGTTCGCGATCGGGATGAACGGGGTGATGATCGGGCCCGATTCGAAGAAAAACATCGAGGCGTTGAAGAAAGCAGACTGGCTGGTGGTGGGCGAGCTGTATCCGGACGAGACGAGCGAATTCTGGCGGTCGCCGGGAATCACCGAAGACGAAATGAAGAAGATCAACACGACGGTGTACCGGCTGCCGTGCGCGGGATTCGCGGAGAAGGACGGGACGTTCGTGAACTCGGCGCGGTGGCTGGTGTGGAAGCACGCGGCGCTGCCGACACCTGGGGCGGCGAAGGTGGACCAGGAAATGCTGGCGCGGATCTTCCTGAAAGTGCGCGAGCTGTACCAGAAGGAAGGCGGGAAGTTCCCCGAAGGGCCGCTCTCGGCTGCCTGGAGCTATACGAACCCGAATAATCCGTCGCTGACGGAAGTGGCCAAGGAAATCAACGGCAAGGCGGTGGCCGACATCGAGGACGAAAAAACCAAGCAGCAATTCAAGGCGGGGCAGCAACTGCCGAGTTTCGCGTTCCTGCGCGACGATGGAAGTACCATGTGCGGCAACTGGCTGTATTGCGGTTCCTGGACGGAAGCGGGCGCGATGAGCCAGCGGCGGGGATTGGAAGACCCCTCGGGCCTGGGCATCTACCAGAACTTCGCGTGGTCATGGCCGGCGAACCGCCGGGTGCTCTACAACCGTGCGTCGTGCAACGTGGAGGGGAAACCCTGGGATCCGACGCGGAAGCAGGTGTGGTGGAACGAGCATGCGGGGAAGTGGGCGGGGAACGACGTGCCCGATTTCAAACCAGACTCCGCGCCGAAGGACCACATGGGCCCGTTCATCATGAACGGGGAGGGAGTGGGCCGCATCTTTACGCCGCTGGGACTGATGGCGGAAGGGCCGTTCCCGGAACACTACGAGCCCTTCGAGTCGGTGATCGCCAATCCGCTGCATCCCAAGGTGTCCAATAATCCGGTGGTGAAGAAGTTCACGACGCCGCTGGACAAATACGGGACGCCGGCGGATGGATACGACATCATCTGCACGACGTACCGGCTGACCGAGCACTACCACTACTGGACGAAGAACAATCCTGCCAACGTGGAACTGGTGCCGGAGCCGTTCGTGGAAATCCCGGTGGAACTGGCCAACGCGAGGGGCATCAAGGGCGGGGACAAGGTGAAGGTGAGCAGCATCCGCGCCTCGTACGTGGCCAAGGCCATGGTGACCCGGCGCATCAAGCCGATGCAGATCGACGGCCAGACGCATTACCAGATCGGCGTCCCGATCCATTGGGGCTACCGGGGCATCGCGGAAGACGAGGGCAAAACCTCCAAAGACCCGGCGAACTATCTCTCTCCCTCGGTGATCGACCCGAACGCGCACACACCTGAATTCAAGGGCTTCCTCGTGAAGCTCGAGAAAGCGTAGGGGAGGCCGACCATGAGCCAAGCCACACTACGCATTCAAAAGATTTCAGGGCATTCGGGAAGCGTTCCGGGCGAGGGAATGTACCGGGACGTGAAGGACCGGCAGGTGTGCAAGCTGATCGACACGACCACCTGCATCGGGTGCAAGGCGTGCGAGATCGCGTGCCAGGAGTGGAACGACCTGCCGTTTGCAGCGACGTCGTTCGACGACACCTACCAGACGATGCCGGACACGAGCTGGAACTACTGGAACCTGATCCGGTTCCAGGAGTACGAGAGGCCGAACAGCGACGGCTCGAAGACGATGATGTGGCTGATGCGGAAGGACCAATGCATGCACTGCGCGGAGCCGGGGTGCCTGGAAGCGTGCCCTGCGGACGGGGCAATCGTGCAGTATTCGAACGGCATTGTGGACTTCCAGTCGGACCGGTGCATCGGGTGCGGGTACTGCATTACGGGGTGCCCGTTCAATATTCCGAAGTTCCATCCGGGGACGCGGAAAGTGCACAAATGCACGCTGTGCTCGGACCGGGTGGCGGAAGGGCTGGAGCCTGCGTGCATCAAGGCGTGCCCTACGGGTTGCCTGCACTTCGGGACGAAGGAAGACATGACGTACCTGGCGAACCAGCGGGCGAAACAGCTTCGCGAGGTGTCAGGCTTCGCGGACGCAGGCGTGTACGATCCTCCGGGAGTGGGCGGCACGGGAGTGATCTACGTGCTGCACGACGCAACCAAACCGGAACTGTATGGCGGCCTGCCGAAGGACCCACAGATTTCGTGGGCGGTGAAGCTGTGGAAGCATCCGCTGAAGTGGCTGGGGAACCTGGCCATGATCGGCGGAGCGATCGGGCTGTTCACGCATTACCTGAGGTATGGGCCGAAGCTCGAGCATAAGGATGGGAACGGCCAGGGAGGTGCGCGATGAGCAGCTCTGCCAATCTCCTGCCCAACAACCGAGTGCTGCGCTATGACTTCCGCGAGCGGATGATCCACTGGTCCGCCGGCGTGTCCTACGTTTACCTGCTACTGACCGGGCTGGCGTTCTGGTCGCCGTGGCTGTTCTGGATCGCGGTGGTGCTGGGGGGCGGAAGCGTATCGCGGATGCTGCACCCGTGGATCGGGCTGGTGTTCTCGTTTGCGGTGATCCTAATGTACGGGATATGGTCCGGGGAGATGCGGGAGACGGCGGACGATAAAGGGTGGTGGAACGCGCTCCATTTCTACATTTCGAACGAGGACGAAAAGGTGCCGGCGGCGGGGCGGTTCAACGGCGGACAGAAATTCCTGTTCTGGTCGTTCTTCTGGTGCGCGATCGTGCTGCTGCTGACGGGGATCGTGCTGTGGTACCCGCAGGAGTTTCCGCAGGCATTGCGGCTAGTCTGCATTTTCCTGCACCCGGTGTTCGCGCTGGCGACGATCGGGCTGTTCATGCTGCACGTGTACATGGGGACGGCGTACGAGCGGGGCGCGTTCGGCTCGGTGATCCGTGGAGACGTGTCGCGCGAATTCGCGATGAGGCACCACCGCACGTGGTTTGAAGAGATCCTGCGCCAAGCTACCGAGAAGAGATGACGTCCGGGCGCTGGGACGAGCGGATCGCCCGCGCCCAAAAACTTTCCGCCGAGTATGCCTTTGCCGCAGAAATCCTGCGTTTTTACGAGCACGTAGCCGGGGCGCAAAAGGAGGTGTGTGCCCGAGTCTGTGCGGCCTGCGGCGACACGCGCGTGCAACGAATGCCGGGCGTGCTGCGCGAGGAACTGGACCTGGCCATCCTGCTGCCGGAACTGGGCGGATTTCTGGCGGCGGTGGAGCGGCACGCGCCCGGACCGCTGGCCGCCACTGCGGGCGGGCTGGCGGCGAGGGACGCAGCGGAGTGGGTGGAGCTGCTGTCGTCGTGGTGGGCGGCGCCGGACACGAGCGGGACGGGCGCGGCGGGACAATTGCAGTTCTGCGTGCGGGCGTTCCTGCAGCCTTACGCGGAATATCTGGCGGAGCATACCGAGCTGCCCATGCTGGAAATGACGCCGAGCGTGTGTCCAGTGTGCGGGTCGCGGCCGCAGTTAGGAGTCCTGAGGCAGGAGGGGGACGGGGCGGGCCGGTCGCTGGTGTGCTCGCTGTGCGCAGCGGAATGGCGTTACGGGCGCATCTTGTGCCCGGCGTGCGGGGAATCGAACGAGAACCATCTGGCGGTCTACATCGCGGAGGAATTGCCGCACGTGCGGGTGGAAGCGTGCGAGACGTGCCGCAGCTACATCAAGACCGTGGACCTGACGAAGACGGGGCTGGCGGTGCCGCTGGTGGACGAAATCGCGGCGGTGCCGCTGGATTTGTGGGCGGCCGAGCGCGACTACAAGAAGCTGCAACCCAACCTGCTGGGGATGTGATTCACTGGAGCGCGGCGGGATTAATAGAGCAGGACGGCGAGGCGGTAGCCTGGAAACTGGACCTGGTCTGGGACGGCACAGGCACCCACAGCAGCCGATTGGTAAGAGCCGCGGGCGAGCTCGCCGGAGAGTTCGCCGGGCAATTCCTCGATCTCCACGGTGAGGTAGCGGACGAGGTAGCGGGGGCGAAGGCCGGGAGCGACACCGCGAGAGAGGGCGCACGTCTGGCGCACTTCGCCAGTGGTCTCGCGAAGGCGGAGGCCGCGGGCGGCGAGGAGGGCGCCCACTTCGCGTTCCTGCTCCTCGAGACTGAGAGCTGCGACAGTGCGAGCGAAATCCTCGACGGCATAGACGTGGATGCCGCGCCGGATTGCGGCGATGCCGACCGCATCCACCCTCTTTTCGAGCAGATTGCTGCGGTGGCGGGGGGAATTCATCCAGCCGTCCTGGAGCTCGGCGGAACTCCCGGCGAGGCCTACGTTTTCGGCCGCGAAGGTGGGGCGCAAGCCGACATCGGAAAGGCGGCTGGCAAGGCCGGGCTCGCCGGGAAATTGATGCGAGATCGCGCCCATCTGGGCCATGAGCAAGGCGTGGGTGCGTGCTGCGCTGGCCAGCCTTTCGTCCCATTCGAGCGAGGGAAGATGGCGCTCCAGGCGCTCGCGGTTGGCGGCGTCGAACAGGACGCGGTCGTCGCCCTCGGGGCCCGAGGGGCGCTTGTGAGCTGCCAGCGGTGCGCAGCAGATGGCGAACGCGGCCAGGGAGAATGCGGCGAACCGAGCAGTTGGCTTCATCGGTGCTCCCAGACTAGCGGATAGAACCCGCAGCGGTAAGGTTCGATGCGCGGCCGCAGCGCAATGGTTACCTGTCCCGATGGCCAGCAGCCGTCCAGAGGTGGTGCGGCGGCGGGCAAACGAAGGAATCGCGGCGTCCGAACCACGGGGCGCAGGGCAATGAAGCGGCCGGGAGTGAAGAGGACGCAGCCGTTCCTACGTGAGGGCAAACAAGCAGCGCCCCTACGGCCTGCGTGCGCGCAGCATTTGGGAGATGGGAGCTAGTGGACCTGGTCGGCGCGGGCCGCTTGGGTAGCCGGCAGTCTGACGTCTGCGGCCAGTCGGGACTTCGCCACCCGGGCGCCGGAGGACTTGGGCTTTGCGCTGGAACGTCGCGGAGGAACGCCGGCCTCACGCATTTTATAGAGCAGGGCCGCGTAGCTGATGCTGAGAGCACGGGCCGTGGACTGACGGTTCCAGCGGTGGACTTCGAGAGTCTTTAGAATGATCTTGCGCTCGATCTGCTTCACCGCCTGGCGGGTGACCTCTTTCAGCTTGATCACGCCGTCCACCGAAACTACTTCCGGGTCGAACTCCTGCTCGCGATCATTCTCGAGGGAACCGGCAATGGCCTCTTCGCGGCCAACGATCACGTAGCGCTTGATGACGTTTTCGAGCTCGCGGATGTTTCCGGGCCAATCGTATTTCTGGAGAAACTTGATCGTCGGTTTGCTGAGCGGCGGGACCGAACGGCCGAATTTCTCCGCGTACTTGTTGAGCAGGTAATCCACCAGGACGGGAAGGTCTCCGAGCCGCTGCTGGAGGGTGGGCAGCTGGATGGTGATGACGTTGATGCGGTAGAAGAGGTCCTGGCGAAAGGCGCCGGTCTTGATTTCCTTTTCGAGCTGCTTGTTGGTGGCGCAGACAACGCGCACTTCCACCTGGCGGTCTTCGGAAGCACCGATGCGGCTGAACTGTCCGTCCTGGAGCAATTGAAGCAGCTTGG
This sequence comes from uncultured Acidobacteriaceae bacterium, assembly GCA_963773835.1. Taxonomy (GTDB): domain Bacteria; phylum Acidobacteriota; class Terriglobia; order Acidiferrales; family UBA7541; genus JOPF136. The sequence goes on along the minus strand of CAVZCQ010000001.1, from coordinate 1,291,563 downwards.
CCTGGAGGGCGGGATCGAGGTCCGCAATTTCATCGAGAAACAAAGTGCCGCGATGGGCCAGCTCGACGCGTCCCGGCTTGGAGGTGTAGGCACCGGTGAAGGCGCCCTTCTGGTAACCGAACATCTCGCTTTCCAGCAAGGTGCCGGGGATGGCCGGACAATTCACCTTGACGAAGGCACCGCTGCCCCACGGCGAACGGAGGTGGATGTAGCGCGCGAGGATTTCCTTGCCTGTACCGCTCTCGCCCTGGAGCAGGACCGGAATATTGGCGGTGGCGGCCATGTCCACGCTCAGGCGGACCGCTTCCATGGCTGAGGAGGATCCGAAGATCACCTCATCCGGCGGCAATTCCGAATCCGAGAGGAAGTACGATGAAGCAGGTGTTGCGCTGAGTGCCATAGCTCCCTTTCTTAGAACTTCGTCACGTTCACGGCTAATTCGGCTTGCGAGAGTTGCCCGTAAGAGACCTGGAATTCGAGACCGGACCTGTCGCCCATTCTGCCTCGAGACCTGTGACTCCCGGCTTACAGTTGCGTAATTTCAGTGAGCGGGTGGCCGCCGCGAAACCGGCGGCAGCGGTGGGCGCATCGCTGACCTCGAGCCGGATGACCTGGCCGCGTGTCTGCATCATCAGACCCGATTTGGAAAGGGCGGAGGCGCGGACCTCGAGCCGCACGGAGGCGCCCGAAGGCGGACAATCCGGGGTCACTACAAAGACGCCCGTTTCGGAGATGTCGCGTGTACGACCCTGGGACTGCCGGCGAACCCCTGCGGCGTCCGTCCAGGAGAAACGTGCGGTAGCATCCAGATCATAACGCTTGTGAATTCTGCGATCCATGCGATGTGAGCCTGACGGCCGGGCTGCCGACTGGGAAGACCGGCTGAGCGGCTCAATAGAATTCTTTTGATATTGCATCCCGGGATGCCATTCTTGCGTCGTCGCAGCCCCGGAACAACGGTACGGTGGTACCAGTAAGAGCCAAACTACCGGCTACCATTCGCGAAGTTAGGGCTAACGCGGCTGGCGCACAAGAAGCGAAAACTCACGGGGCAAGAATCATCAAAAAAGGCCGAAATATTGAAGGAAAGTGCTTTCGCGAGCCGGAGAAGAGGGTAGAACTGCTCCCATTCGGAATGCTCCGTAGGAGGGGGAGAGAGGACGAAAACCCGGCGGATTCCCCGAATTCACCCATTCGCTTACCAAAAATGGTAATAATTTGCTCTCGAAAATCGCAAAAAGTTTGGAGAAAGGGCGAAAAGTGCTTGACGGTTTGGATTAGTTTTTGCTAAGTTCCTGCAACGGTTTTTCAACGCACCGTAGGTGCCCAGGTCGCAGGCGGAGCAAGGACCTCGTAAGTGTCTTCGTAGATTGCCAGGTCTCTCCAGGACGGCGCCGCTGGCAGTTTCTGGCGAGGGATACCAGGAGCATTAGAGTTGGCTACCCAGCCCACATCGGTGACCTTTCAGCAGAAATCACCCGCCGTGCGCTCAGCGCGGATCAGCCTGTTGATTGCGGATGAGACGCGGATGGGGTGCCAGTTGCTGAAAAATGCGCTGACGCGGTCCACTCCGCGATTCCGCGTGGTGGAATGCGCGACGACGCGGGAGGAACTTATCCAGGGGCTGGGGTCGCGCGAGGTGGACGTGGCGCTGGTGAGCGCGGATCTGGGGGATGGCGCGCTGGTGGGATTCCAGATCCTGGGCGAATTGAGAAGCGCATTTCCGAGGACGCGACTCATCCTTCTGCTCAAATCCGGATCGGAAGACCTGGTGGTGGACGCATTCCGGGGAGGGGCGAAAGGGGTGTTCTGCAAGTCAGAACCGATCCAGTCGCTGCGAAAAAGCATTCAGGCGGTGTACAAGGGGCAGGTGTGGGCAAACAGCCGGCAGCTCCACCTGATCCTGGAGGCGCTGGTGAACGGCGCGCCGGTGCGGGTGAAGAGCGCGCAGAAAACCGCACTGCTCGCGAAGCGAGAGGATGAGGTGGCGAACCTAGTGGCGGCGGGGCTCTCCAATCGCGAAGTAGCGGAAAAGCTCGGACTGAGCGAACACACAGTGAGCAATTATCTGTTCCGGATTTACGAGAAACTGGGCATTTCCGGCCGAGTGGAATTGGTCCTCTACATCCTGAAACAACGCCAGCAGGCGTGAGCCGAGCTGCTCCCGCACGCAGCGTAACCTAGTCCAATCATTGACCAGCGCCGGGGACGAGGGTGTCTTCGGGGGATGCTCTTGCACTGAGAAGGCAAGCGCCGCAATGTGTTCACCACCCAAGGCGAGGTGCGCCTGGCCCGAGGCGCCTCTCGCAATCAAAGGCCTTCGGGCCGCACGCACACCTCACCGCGGGGAGAGCGGCGGGAGGAAGAAAGATGGCGGGTCAGGCGGTCTGAAAGACGGAGTGGAGTTGCTCGCGCCAGGCGGGCAAATTGAATCCGAAGGTTTGCAAAAGGCGAGAATTGGATAGGACGGAATACGGCGGACGGCGGGCGGGAGTGGGATATTCCGCCGTGGCAATGGGCGTGACGCGGCGGGTGAGCCGTGGGAGATTGCCGGTGGCCGAGGCGATCCAGGAGGCCTCGCGCGGGGCCAGGGAGAGTTCGTCCAGAATGGCTTCCGCGAAATGATGCCAGGACGTTTCGCCGCCTGCGGTCATGTGGTAGGTGCCGGCAAAGGCTGCGAGGGAGTCCGGGCGCCAGCCACTGCCGGCGAGCGACGCGAGGATGCGGACGGTGGCCGCGGCAATCTCGCGGCTGGAAGTGGGTGCGCCTCGCTGGTCTGCGACAATCCTCAGCTCCTCCCGCTCGGTGGCCAGCTTCAGCACGGTGAGTAAGAAATTCCTACCTCGGGGCGCGTAAACCCAGGAAGTCCGAAAAATGAAGTGCGCTGCGCCGCTGGCGCGAATCGCTTCCTCTCCCGCCAGTTTCGAGGCCCCGTATGCATTGATCGGATTCGGCGCGTCTGTCTCCTCGTACGGGGTATTCTTCGTTCCGTCGAAGACATAATCGGTGGAATAGTGGACGAGGAGGGCGGCGAGTGTTCGGGCCTCTTCCGCGATGGCGGCGGGGGCATCGGAGTTTACGGCCCGCGCCGTTGCCGCTTCCGTCTCCGCTCGATCCACAGCGGTGTAGGCCGCCGCGTTGATAATCACTTGCGGGGCGTATTCCCGGATCAAGCGGCGGACGGCGGCGGGTTGCGCAAGATCCATCTCGTTCCTGTCCGGAGATACGACATCGCCCAGCGCAGGAAGCAAGAAGCTCAATTCCCTTCCGATCTGCCCGCTACTGCCGGTGAGGAGGATTCGGGGTTTCATTTGCAACCAGAGTCGAGCACCGCACCGGAGGGAATGCGCCCAAACGCAGCGTGGCCGGAGCAGCGGCGCGAGCGCGACAACCTACGCTTTCCCGGCTGCTACGACGGCCCGCGGCGAAGCGCCGCGAATCCCGCAATACTTGTCGTAGTATCTCACGTACTGCCCCTCCGGACGTGCGACGACCAGTCTGAATGCCCGGCGTACCGCTCGAGCGCCGGCCGGATTCCGCAGACATTTGAGAGGAGGATTCAGAAGCGATTCGCTCCATGCTCTAGTAGCTGGTTGAAAGGCGCAGGGCGAAACTTCGGGAGGGGCCGATGGCGTTGCCGGAAAAGAGACCACGAAAGTCAATGACGTCGAGGACGTTATTCAGGTTCTGACCGTCGATTTGAAAGCGCACGGTCCAGCGGTCAGACCTCTGAATGTCCGCACCCGCCGAGGCGTTGAGCTGGAAGGAAGGATAGAGACGGCCTCGGGAGAAGTTGATTCGATTGAAGACGGCCTGGCCATATTGAGCGAGTGCGGTGGCGGGGTCGCCCTCGAACTCGAACGGGAGCCCACTATCGTATTGAATGCCGCCGGCAAGCCAAAAGCGCGGATGGATCTGGAAGCGGAGGCGGCCGCGGAGGGTATTGCGTTGGTCCTGCGAATCGGGGAAATGGCCCGAGAGCTGAGTGGCGGCGGACGCGGAGGCGGGGCCGAGAAAGAGGCCGCCGTCCACCGGAAGCCAGACATTGCCGACGGCATAGGAATAGCTCAAGAAGCCGGAGAGATGACGCCAGTTGGGAAGATCGAGCTTTGCTTCCGCGCCATAAATGTCGGATCTCCGGAATGCAACCGGGAAGCTGATGGTGGTGTTGGCGATCTGGGAGTCGTCAGCATAGTTGGAAACGAGGCGCCGGAAATAATTGGCGTCCAGCCTGAAGTTTCCGAGGAGAACCTTCGAGATTCCGGCTTCGTAGTAGTTCCCCTCCGAAGGCCGGACCGGCAGGCGGAGGAAATTTGCCGGATCGATGGATTGAACGGCCGTGGAACCGGAAAGCAGCAGGTTTCTGAAGGAGGGGGTCTGAAAAACGCGGTCGTAGGAAAAATGGAGGACGAGAGCGGCGGAGGGGAAATATCGTGCAATCGAGAAGCGAGGGCTAAACGCCTGCCGGTTGAGCAGGAGCTGATAGTGGTCCCAGCGGAGGCCGGCACTGAGAGTCCAATCACTGAGGGTTATGCGATCCTGCACAAAGGCGGACTGCTCGAGATCCGGGCGGTCGCCGCGGAAGGAAAAAACGGGAGGGGTGCCGGGATCAAATTGGGAAGGATCGGTGATGCGGTAGCTGGAATGCTCGTTCAAAAAGGTGTTGTCGGCCTCGAGGCCGAACTTCCATTCATTGCGGCCACGATCGACGGTGGCAGCGGCCTTGAAATAGGCTTCGCGAAACCAATTGTGCTGAAACACCTCGATGGGCGTGGAGCTGGGATTGGAGTTGAAGTCGTTCGAGTTGTCGCGAACCATGGCGCGAAAATCGGCGAGGGCGCGGGAGGAGAACGTGTGCTGGTAAGAGACGATGCCCATCGTCTCGATGTTATCGGCCGTCTGGCGCTGGCCCGCGGCCTGCTGGACCTGTTCATTGGGAATATCGTAGCGTGAGACTTCGTGGCGAACGATGAAGCGGAGGCGATCTTTGGGGGAGAGGTCGCGCTGATAGTTGACGGAGAAATCGCCAAGGGTGCCCGTATTGGAATAGTTTTGGGGGACCACGGGATTCAGGTAGTGATCGGTCGTGCCGCCGCCGGCGCTGGCGCCAAACGCATTCTTGCCCCAGACGTATTGCCCTTCCGCGAACGCTTCGGCGGAATTAAAGCTGCCGCCGGAAAGCACAACCTGGCCGTGGAAGCCGGGCTGAAGATCCTGGAGCGTGTTGATCTCGACGACGCCGCCCGTTTTGCGGCCATATTCGGCGGGAATGCCGGCGGTGTAGATGCTCACGGATTGGACGTCGTTCGCATCCATTGCGGGTCCAAGGCCGGGGGAGCGATTGTCGGTGAGCGGGATGCCGTCAATGACAAACTGAGTCTGATACTCGGAGCCGCGGGGATGGAGGACGGCGTTGCCCTCGTAGAGCCAGCCGGGCTGCGAATTGACCAAATCCTGGAGGGAGCGGCCGGGAACCGAGGTGACGCGGTTCTGGATTGCATCTGAGCCGATCTGACCCACCGAACCGGCTTGATCGGGATCAATCAGGGTGTTCACGGCCTTGACCGTAAGAGATTCCTTGACGGAGGGGAGCTTGAGCTGGAGGGTAATTTCGGTGGGAATCGAGGAACGGATTTCGACCGATTCGGAGAGGAGAGCAAAGCCAGGCTGGTTGATTTCGATCTGATAAATGCCGTAGGGAAGGCGCTGCACCTCCAGAATACCTTCCTCGCTGGTGGCCAGGGAATTTCGATAGTGATTCGCGGTGCTGGTGAGCTGAACGGTGGTTTTCACGCCATGGCCCAGCGGATCCGTCACTTTCAGATGCAATTCGCCGCTGTTGCTTTGGGGAAAGAGCGGCCAGGCGCAGAAGACGAGAATGACTGCGAGTCGCTTCATGAGGGATCGGCCTGAGGGTCGGCGCAGCGAACTCCGGTCAGGGCGCCCGAGCCGTGTCGCTGCTCCTGGGCCATTTCCATCTTGGGCGATACACCGGATATGAGCAAGCAAGTTCCAAGTGGAGTTGATTTTACGGGGACGAGGCGGCACCGGCGGCTGCTTGCGCCGCCCGGGGCCTTATGCTCCCGGGTAGGCAGGAAGGAGTTCCGGCGGCACTTGATGGAGGGGAAGGAACTGAGCGTCCTTCTGGGAAAGGATGGGACTGGAAATCCCCCACTGGATGCCGATACGCGGATCGTTCCAGAGGACGCCATGCTCGTCCGCGGGGTCGTACAGGCCGCTGCATTTATAGAGAAAGTGGACGGAGTCAGAAAGGGTGAGAAAGCCGTGGGCAAAACCGGCGGGAATGTAAATCTCGTTGTGGGATTCTGAAGAGAGAACCGCGCTTACCCACTTGCCGAAGCAGGGGGAACCCGGGCGGATGTCCACGGCGACATCGAGCACCTCGCCTTCGACGACCCTGCAGAGTTTGGCCTGGGGCCGGCGCAACTGGTAGTGAAGGCCGCGGAGGACATTTTTGGAAGAACGGGAGTGGTTATCCTGGACAAAGCGGTCGGCAATGCCAAGGGCGAGGAATTTCGCTTCGTGGTAACTCTCAAATAAGAAGCCACGAGCATCGCCGAGGACGGTGGGCTGAATCAGGCAGACACCCGGGAGCGCGGTCTCACGGCGCTCAAAGGATTGGCCGGATGGGAGGACAGCGGTCACGGTTTTTATGTTCGAGGGCCTTGCGCCACTGCCGCGAATTCCATCGAAGCTGAAGCGGACCCTCGGGGCGGTCGGAACTCTCCTAGTGTTTTCTCGCCTCGGCAAGGGCCGCGAGGGAGGCATCCCGGTTCTCGTAATACTTTTCGTAGTAAGTCTTGTACCGCCCATCGCGGACCGAGGCAAGCCAGTCCGCATTTTGGGTGTACCAGGCGACAGTTTGACGGAGACCCTCCTCGAGGGTGACGAGGGGCCACCAGCCGAGCTCTGAAGCTATTCTTTCACAATTGAGGGCGTAGCGCCGGTCGTGGCCGGGCCGGTCGGCGACATGATGGATCAGCGAGTCAGGTTTTTGGAGGAGAAGCAGGAGCCGGCGGGCCATGGAGAGATTGTCCTCCACGTCCAAACCGCCGATGTTGTACACACCGCCAAGCCGGCCGTGCTCGAGAACGGCGAGAATGGCGCGACAATTGTCTTCGACGTGAAGCCAGTTGCGCTGTTGGCCGCCGTCACCGTAAATGGGCAGGGGCTTGTCGCTGAGGGCATTGGTGATGAGCAGGGGGATGAATTTTTCGGGGAACTGGCAGGGGCCGTAGTTGTTGGAGGAACGGGCGATGAGGGCGGGAAAGCCGTAAGTGCGAACGAAGGAGAGGACCAGCAAATCCGAGGCGGCTTTGGAGGCGGAATAGGGGCTGCTGGGCCTGAGGGGAAACTCCTCGTCTGCGGTGGTTCCGGGGAGCAGGTCGCCGTACACCTCATCGGTGGAAACGTGGAGAAAGCGCGGGACGCGCAATTCTTGTGCCACCTGGAGGAGAACGGAGGTACCGATGATGTTGGTTAGAATCACGGGGGCGGGCTCGTAAATGCTGCGGTCCACGTGCGACTCGGCGGCAAGATGGACGACCGCGTCGCAGTCCTGCATGGCCGCGGCAACCGCCGGGCCATCGCAAATGTCGCCCTTGACGAAGCGGTAGCGCGGATCGGGGCCGACAGCGGCGAGATTGGCGAGGTTACCCGCGTAGGTGAGCTTATCGAAATTGACGACGGCGCAGTGGGGGCGGTGCGCCAGCACGTGATAGATGAAATTGGAGCCGATAAAACCGGCTCCGCCGGTGATGAACAGCTTCATGCCCGGCCTGTCCGAACGGCAGCCTCTGCCTTCGTGGCAGCAGGCTGCTCGATGTGGTTGGCCCCGGTCTGGGCGACGAGGTTGTTGGCGCGCAGCAGCGACTCGAACGTTCCGGCGTCGGTCCACCAGCCGTCGAGGGGTTCGAAGGTGAGCGTTCCCTCTCCGATGTAGAAATTGTTGACATCGGTGATTTCCAGCTCGCCGCGGCCCGAGGGTTTCAGACGGCGGATTTTTTCGAACACGGAGTTGTCGTAGAGATAAAAGCCGGTGACGGCCAAATCGGATTTGGGAAACCGCGGCTTCTCCTCGATCCGCACCGCGCGGCCGTCGCGGATTTCCGCGACGCCGAAGCGATGGGCATCCGGAACCTGTTTGAGGAGGATCATGGCGCCCCGCGGCTGGAGGCGGAAGCGCTCCACGGCGTTGGAAATGTTGCGTTCGATGATGTTGTCACCCAAGATCGCGCAGATGGGGCCGCCCTCGGCGAAATGCTCGGCCAGGCCGAGCGCCTGGGCGATCCCGCCTTCGCCTTCCTGATAGGTATAATGCAGACGGTTCAGTCCCAGAGTGCGGCCGTCGCCGAGGAGGCGGAGGAACTCGCCGGCATTTCTGCCTCCCGTGACCAACAGGACGTCCAGAATGCCCGCGTTCACCATCGTCTGGATGGGATAGGAAATCATGGGTTTGTCGAAAACGGGCAGCAGATGTTTGTTGGTGACCTTGGTGAGCGGCAGGAGACGGGTGCCAGCGCCTCCCGCCAGAATCACGCCCTTCATCCGTACCTCCTTCCCCTGTCCGCCGCTGCGCTTGCGCCGGAAAACGAGCGCACATCCAGGGAATGAGTTTGGACCAATGGGGTCAGGAGAGCAATCCGGAATTACGAGATGCGGCGGAACAAATCGTGAATCCTGGAAGCGGGTGCGGGGTAGGCGGCGCTAATCGCTTGCGCGCCCGGAGGAATCGGACGAATTCTTCCGGTAGTAGTACCTGGCGTAAATCTGATTCACCTCTTCTTCGGCATTGAGGATGAGGCCCAGGACTTTTCCGGGCTGGAACAATCGAATCGTTTCTCGGATGGATTCGCGAGGCGTGGTTCCCGCGCGGGCGACGAGCAGGACCCCATCCGCCTTCGATTTCAGAGCCACGACGTCAGCCAGGGGAAAAGCGGGCGGGCAGTCCACGAGAATGCAGTCAAAGCTGGACTTGAGATCCTGGAGGAGGGCGTTGAACTTATCCCCCTGAAACTGCTCCGATGGATTTTCGGAGGAATGCCCGGCCGACATCAGATAGAAATCCAACGGCTCGATGCGGCGGATCACGGCAGAGGGCACTTCACCACCCTGGATAAGCTCACTCAATCCGGGCATCCAGTCGAGACCGAGAGTCTCCAAAATGGAAGGGCGATGGAGATCCGCCTCCATCAGAAGTATCTTGTACTTGCCCCCCTCGGAAAGCGAAGCGGCCAGGTTTAGGGCAACAGTTGATTTGCCATCCTTGGGAAGCGGGCTAGTGATGAGCAGGACCCTGGGGAGCTTCCCTCCGGCAGCATTGCGAAGAGCCATGCGAATAAGGCGGAATCTTTCCGATCCGGGGCTGCTCGGATCACTGGAAACGATGATGCGGCTATCGGAGCCGATGCGAGCGGGGATGGAGGGAACGGAGAGGAGCTGGTCCGGATGTCTGGGAGGGGGAGCGGCAACCACGGCCTTTGCGGGGTTGCTGGTGGCTTCCCTGCTCTGTTCCTCAACCTTGCGCAATGCGTCGTAGAGGCGGCTCACGATGAGACTCCGCAAGGATTTCCATGCAACCTCGGCGAAAGAATTGCGGACACGGAATTTTGCCCTCCCGGGGCATGCCCTGGGACCGAGTGTTTCGATCCGTCGAGACGACGCATCACGGCGGAACGGAAATGGGTGATAAGTCTCAAGGCCATTCTAGCGCTGCCAAAGAACGAACGCCTCCACGGCAAGAACCGCTGTGACCAATAGAGTGCCCCCAGCCCATTCGAGGACTCGAATGCGGGATCTGCGCTTTTCCTCCGAGGGATTCCGGAGCAGCGGCACGCCGAGGACAAAGGGAAGGTCGAAGAAGCGGCTGACTTCCTTGTCGGTATGAAAGACCGTTTCCTTCGTCTCCAGGACCAAGGCCAAGGCGGCCCCCAGGGCGAGTCCCAGCACGGCGCCCATCAGGCCCATCTTGCGGCGATCCGGGCTGTAAGGCCTGGTGGGTAAACTGGCCGGGTCCACGATGCGGAACTGCTCGCCCTGCTGACTCTGGACGAGGCTGGTGGCCAGCGCGGATTGGGTGCGCTTGCCCTCGAGGTCATTGTAGTTTTTCTGGGCGAGAGTGTAGTCGCGCAGCAACTCGGCAAGCTGTTGCTCACGGACCGGGGTCTCATTGAGCCGGTGCTGGTATTCCGCGATGCGGGCCTGGAGCTGCTTCTCCTCAGCCATGCCGTTGGAAATCTCCACCTGATTGGCCTTGAGCTGGCTTTTGAGCTGGGCGGTAGCAGGGTCGTCGGCGTCCGTAATCTGGGTGGAAGCGGATTCCGTGGCGGCTTCCGCTCCGGCGGCTTTCTGGTTTCTCTTGAGGAGGGCCAGGAGATCCTGGGTCTGCACAATCTGGCGGTCGATGGCAATCACGTCGGGATGCTGGAGGGTGTACTGGGCGACGAGCTCGGCGCGCTTGGCGCGCAGGTCGGCCAATTGCTTTTCGACCAAGGCGACGCGATTGACACCCGGGGAGTTTGCATCGGACTTGGGGCCGAGGCTGCGGTACTGCGCGAGGAGGGACTCAAGGTAAACCTGCTGCTGACGTGCGCGAGCCACAGAAGCCTCGGTGGATTGCAGTTGCATCTGAATGGTGGAAAGGACTTGCAGGTTGGCTTGCTGCTGGTCCGGCAATTCGCCGAGATATTGCATTTTGAAATCGCGAAGACGCTTCTCCTGCTCCTCGAGGGTGGTGCGGGCGGCGTTGAGCTGGCCCTCCAGGAAGCTGGTGGTGCCGCTGGCCTGAATTCCCTGCAACTTCAAGTTTTCCTCGATAAACAAGGAAGTGAGCCGGCTGACGACTCCCTGAGCCGCATGAGCAGTGGCGCCGACGTAGGAAATCTTGAAGGCATTGGCTTTGCGCCGTTCAGTATCGGCGACCAGAGGTTCGATGATGATATTCTTGCGCATGAACTGCACGAGTTCGTCGGGACCGAGGCGCTTCTTTTCCGAGGGATAGAGGCCGAGGTCGTCAATGATCTTGAGAAGCCGGGCACGCGAAAGAATATCCTGGGTCATCGGCTGCAGGACCTGGAGCAAGTCCGTGGTGGAGGTGGGAGTGACGTACTGTTCAGGAACCTGCTGCTGTTCAACGAGGATGGTGGCGTCCGAGCGGTACTCCGCAGGCAAAATGTAAGAAAGCAGGACAGCAGAAAAAGTAACGATGCCGAAAGTGGAAAGGATCCACCACCGGCGCCGCTTCGACACGCGCCAGACCTGGGCTAAGCTTTCCCTTAAATCCTCAGTTTCTTCGGTCAAGCGATTCGACCTCCCTCTGACAAAATCCCGGCCAAAACGCGAGAACGCTCCGACTTCGGCGGTGGCCGGGAAGGCGGCTGACGTCTATAGGAATGAATGCCGCGTCCGGCCCAGGTAACGGCTGGCTCGACTTTCTCGGTCCGTAACACAGAGCGTGGAAGCCTTCCTCAGTTCCTGTCCAATTCTAACAGGTTCCCGGTGCGCGCCCAGACGGGCGGGCCTGCAGCATCGGAGAGCCAGGAACCAGTGTGCAGTTCAGGAGCCAACCGAGGGCGTAAAGAGCGGGTACGCGGTGGTCAGCTAAGTGCTGTAATGTCAATATGATGCGGTCTACGGCGACGGCGCCCCGGGGTACGCTCGATTGGGCGAGCCGAGGGGTTATTGAATGGAATGTAAAAGGACTTTTACATATTGAGAAGCGAGGGGGAGCGGGCCGCTTGCTGCCGGAAGACGAAGATAGTGTCAGAAAATTGAGCGAGGTCGAGCGCGATGGATCGTGGTGGAAGGGCGCTAGGTGCTGGCGCGGCGACGATAAGCGGAGTGAGGCAAATCTGAGCACCGGTTGCATTCGGGAATGGCCAAATGTATGTTGTGATTTGGATTTGATTCATGCGAAAAGAAATTTCGGTCAGCAAGGACGAGTCTTGATGCCCGCTACTTCGACGAGATTGCGACAAATCGTTCACGGCCGCGGAGGAGTGCCGTCCGGGACCACTCCCGGATTCGCGGGGCTCTGGTTGCTCTTGCTGGCGATGGCGCTGGTCGGGTCTCCCTGCGTCCCTGCCAGGGCGCGGCAGGCTCCCGTGAACGCTCCACCGGCGCAGGCGGAGGGGGCGCCCAAAGCAGGACCTGTCTACGACGGGGATTGGTGGCTGATGCTTTACGGCCAGGAACAGACCGGCGTCATCGCTGGCTACCAGGATTGCTACATTTCCGAATACCACGGCGATGGTCTGTTCAACAAAGAGATACAAAACTATGTCGACGACGTGAATAAGTATTTCCTGGCAGACGCGACGCGACAAAAGCAAACGGTGAGCGAAGCCCTGGATGCGGTGCGCGGCGCAGGGACGGACGCGCCATTGCCTGCCTACAAAGCGGCAATGCCTCCGCCGGCCGACCAGGCGGTTTACGACGGCCGGTACTGGCAGGATGCGGACGCTTCGACGAAATTGGGCTTCGTGGAAGGGTACCTGGCGTGCCACGGCGCAAAGCTGAAGGACGCAGATGCCAAATTTTCCAAGGCGCCAGTGGAATACGTGGATGGGATCAACCAGGCGTACCTCTCCGCCGAAAACACGGGAGACACGCAAACGGATAAGACCGCGAGGAGAATCGCGGCCGTGCTGCACAGCCTGAAGGATCCCGAGAACCCACCAGCAAAGCCTGCCTCCTGAGGAAGTCCGGCGACGGAAGCGACACCCAGAATTGCCAGTGCGGCGGCCGGATGTGCGATTCGGGGGTTATGAGAGTGAAGGCCGGTGTTCGTGCAGCGGCTGATTCACAATCCGCGGGGATCAGGGCTGCACGTTTGTAATGTTCCCGCTGCCCCGCGCCGGAAAGTGCTTTTCGTACCAGTCGATGGAACGTTTGATGGAATCCATGATATGGGGAATTTCCGCGAGGCCGTGGCCTTCGCGGCGGTAGCGAACGAAGACCGTCTCGACGCCGACATCCTTGAGCGCGATGAAAAACTGCTCCGCCTCGGATATGGGCACATCATTGTCGTTTTCGCCGTGCAGAATCAGGGTCGGGGTGTGCACTGCGGCAACGTGCCGGAGCGGGGAGCGTTGCCAGGCCAGTTCCATCAGGTTGTCCTGATGGAGGAATTCACCGAACTCCATCTCCTCATACTGGTTGTAATAGGTCGTGTAGTTGTAGCTGATGAGGTTGGCGATACCGGCGAGAGGGATGGCGGCTTTGAACTCGTTGGTCTGTGTAATCAGCCATTCGGTGAGTTGGCCACCATAGCTGCCGCCCTCAATGCCCATGCGCTCGCGGTCAATCCACAGATAGCGGCGCACTGCCGCGCTGACCGCGTAGAGGACGTCCTGGGCCTCGTCACCATCCTGGTCGCGGAACACCGCGTCGGCGAATTTCTGGCCGTAGCCGGTCGAACCGCGGTAATTCACCTCCAAAACCGCCCAGCCGTGGCCGGCATAGACCTGGTTCTTGAAATTGAAGGCGGGGCCGCTCTGGCCGTGCGGGCCACCGTGGAGGCTGACTATCAGCGGATGCCTGGAATCGGGCGTCATGCCGACCGGTTTGGTGAGGAAAGCCTCGATCTCGAACTTGTGGTCGTTGGACTCGAATTGAAAGGCCTCCACTTCGCCCAACTGTTTGCCCTGCAGCAGCTCCGCATTCAGGCCGGTGAGCTGTTTCGCGGGCCCCGCTCCGGGCTTGAAATACAGCTCCGACATGTCCCGAGGAGATTCGAAGGCATACGCGACAGCGCCGCCTGCCCCCACTGACCAATTCCCTACCACGCCGCGGTCCCCCACGACGGTTTGGGGCGCGCCGCCGGAAATGGGGAGGCGAATCAGGCGCACGCAACCGCGTTCCTGAGTGGTGAAATAAACGGCGGCACCATCGGGCGACCACTGCGGGTGGCCTTGCCGGTCGTCTATGACCGAACCAATCTCCCGGCGATTCAAGCCGTCGGAGTCCATCACCCAGACGTGGGTGTCTTCCATGGTGGTCTCACGGTCCGTCAACCCGCGCCTGGTGGCGGAGTAGGCGATGTGCTTCCCATCTGGGGACCAGCGGGGAGCATATTCGTTGCTCTCCGTGGCGGTGAGCCTGCGGATGGAGCCGTCCGCGAGTTTCAGGGCAAAAACGTCATAATTGAAAAATTCATCGGAATTGGGCTCGCGGTTCGATACGAAAAGGATCTCGGAGCCGTCGGGCGACCAGTCAATCGAATGCTCGTCGTAGTCTCCCGTGGTCAGCTGGCGGACTTTGGGCGTGTCCAGGGTCACGGCAAAAATGTGCAGGCGCCGGTTGTCGTTGAAGCGCTTAAAACCCTCGCTGGCCGTGGGTCTATAGAGATAGCGCCTGATGACCATAGGGTCCCCGTTGACTTCCGCAGTTTCCGGCCCGAGCGCCGCAGCAACGAACGCGATCTGTTTTGCGTCCGGGGACCAGGCAACGCTCTCGCCCTGCCCGGGCAACGGGGAATTCGAGCCAGGGACGAGGGCGAGAAATACGTCGCCGCTTCCGTCAGGGCGTGAAACATGCAACCCTGTCTCATCGCCCTCGCCGCCGGTGTAGGCGATCCATTTGCCATCCGGCGACCATCTGGGCCCCGCAGTGCGCTTCTGCCTGCCGCCCAGTCGCGTGGATTTACCTGTGCCGACGTCCAGGACCCAAACTTGCGGGTACGACCTCTTGGGTAGGTCGCGCATCAGGACCGTATAGGCGATGTGCTGCCCATCGGGCGAAAGCTCCACGGCGCCCACTGACCGGAAGCGTGAGAGGTCATCGCTCTCAAGAACCTGCGCCGCCGCCGGAACAGCCGCCAGGCACAACGTGATCACAGCCGAAGCCAGAAGAATGGCCGCGCGCCAGACCTGCGCCGCTGGACTCATAAATACCCTCCTGCCTGATAAGGACGGATTGGGAAGCGAAACGTACTAGGCCGCGCGCGCACGGGAATCAGCGAGTATCGCCCAGAATCGGTGCTGGAGCGAGCAAACTCTGGGAAACATCGTTTTCGGCGCGGTCAAATGACTGTTGGCTGCCATGCTCTGTCGAACCAGGCACGGGCAGCCGCTACGTCAAGGCAGGGGGCCATAAACGTCCAGCTCGGTCTCCGTGCCGATATACACCTTTCCGTTGGCGATGGTCGGCACCGTGAATTTCACTGCCTGGCCGGCCTTGTCGCGGCCGTTCGCCGCCATGGTCGAGTTCCAGAATTCGTTGGCCACATTCGTGGGATCGAACGCATGCAGCACCGCGGGAAGCGCAGTCGGCTGATACGGCGGGCCGTAATTCGTTGAATCAATGGCCCAGAGGATGCCGTTGGTGGCGCCGTTCGAGGAGACCGCCGGGGTCGCTCCCGGAAATCCCACACTAAAACTGGAAGAAGACGTCGCCGAAGTGGGCATCTGCCCGTTGGTCAGCGGAAAGGCCTGCAGCGTATCGTGATTGCTCCAATAGTAGAGCGTGTTATTCCAGTAGGCCGGCGAGCTCCATAGGCCGCCGGTGATGGCGAATATTTCCTGAATGATTTGCGGGTCGGAAAGGCAGTTTGAGCAATAATGCTGGTTGCCGATGGTCATCTGATCGCGGTCAACCAGATAAATAGCGCCCCCTTTCCCACCTCCCACCAGTTCGTGAGGGTGGTTTCCAGGCTGGTCGGGAAGCAGCAGAATCCCGCCGGAACCCAGATCGTCGTCGGTGACATACATATTGTTCTGGTCAAACGGAGTGAAGTAATCGTCCACCTTCAGGGTGCCGGTGTTCAGGTTCATTCTGAAGATGGTGTCGCCGAAATCCACGACGGGTCCCGTGGATTCAAAATTGCCGTTGCCAGTCACGGTGAAAATGTTCGCTTGCGAGTCGGCGGCTATGCCATTCCCCGACATCCAGATTCCGGCTTCTCCTTTATTGGGACTGGTGTTGAACACCGATAGCTGCGACAGCGACGTGGCGTCATACGCAAAGAGCCAGCCGTGGTACTGAAGGATGTCGCAATGGGAGGCGTAACCGAGATAGACGACGCCGTTCACCAGAAGCAGGCCTGGGCGGTTCATCTGCAGCAGCGGATTGAAGGTGACCGTTGTCCCGCCGTCGCCGGTTCCCGGCACGGTAGCGGTGATGACCACAGGACTCTGCGGCCTTTCGCTCCCCGTGGTGATGTCCAGGGCGTGCAGGCGGTGAATGGCCGCCCCGTTCGTCTCCACTGAGACTGCTTCCACGTACATGGTGTTGGTGCTGGGATCAATCACCGGAGTGCTGGTGATGCCCACCTGTGGGACGACGTCGGTGCATTGGCTGGAGAAGTTCAGCGTGGTTTCGCCGGGAGTAGCGCCGTGATTAACAGAATCAATCATGCTGACCTGCCAGAGCGGCGTGGAGTTGGCTCCGGTGTTGCTGTCGGCATCGAAGGCGTAAACGTTGTCCCCTTGCGTGGCCACGTAAACGACGTTGTGGGTTCCCTTGCCCGGAATGGTCACATTGGGGACGTAGAGCGGCTGCCCGAAAATGTATCCGCTCACGGGCTGGGAGAATTTCTTTCCGAACGTCGCGGTGTTGCTCACCAGCGCCGGAGTGAGCACGGTTTCGTTCAGGTTTTGGCCGGTGCGTCCGATGTCGTTGTGCTGCGTGAGTACCCCGGCGAATCCGTTGCCGGTGTGATTGGCCACGCTCAGGATGCTGACGCCGTGGATGGTGCCGGACGTTGCGGTGATACTGGTGTACCCGGCGCTCTGACTGCCAGGGAGGGCTGCGCTAGTAGCCAATCCGGTGGCGTCGACCGTGGCCACGGCCGTGTTTGTCGAGGTCCACACCACCGATGCAGTGAGATCCTGCCAGCTCCCGTCAGCGAAGTAACCGGTGGCGGTATACGCTTGCGTGGATGGCGAGCCGCCGGGATCCTCGATTATGGCATTCTGCGGGCTCACCACAATCGTTACCAGGGTGACGGCGTTGATCGTTAGCGTCAGCGCGGCGTTGCCTGTGCCGCCAGCGTTGGTGGCGCTCAGCGTCACGGTCGAAGTTCCCATAGTTGTCGGCGTGCCGGAAATGAGTCCGCTCGCGCTGTTCACCGACAGGCCAGCGGGCAATCCCGTGGCCCCGTAACTCGTCGGCGAATTCGTCGCTGTGATCTGATAGCTGAAGGCGACCGCCACCGTCCCGCTCGCCGTCGTCGCGCTCGTGATTACTGGAGGCGGCGGGTTGTTGACCGTCAGCGTCAGCGTGGCGTTGCCCGTCCCGCCCGCATTGGTGGCGCTCAGGGTCACCATGGAAGTTCCCGTAGCGGTCGGCGTGCCGGAGATGAGTCCGTTCGCAGTGTTCACGGAAAGGCCAGCAGGCAGTCCCGTGGCTCCGTAACTCGTTGGGGAGTTGGTCGCGGTGATCTGATAGGAGAAGTGGCTTCCCACCGTTCCGCTGGCCGACGTGGCGCTGGTAATTACCGGGGGCGGCGGGTTGTTGACCGTCAGCGTCAGCGTGGCGTTGCCCGTGCCTGCGCTGTTGGTGGCGCTCAGCGCCACCGATGAGGTGCCCGTGGAGGTCGGAGTGCCAGAGATCAGCCCGCTCGCGCTGTTCACCGACAGCCCCGCCGGCAGCCCCGTGGCCCCGTAACTCGTCGGGCTGTTCGTCGCCGTGATCTGGTAGCTGAATGCTGTGCCTACTGTACCTGTGGCCGAGGTCGCGCTCGTGATCACCGGAGGGGCGCCCACGGTCCCCGAAGCTGCTTTGAGCGCCACCATCTGCATCGCCCAGCCGTTGTTCGCCGTCCCCGTCGCGGCATAGCTCCCCGCCGCACCCGCCACCTTGTCCTCGATCAGATTCCCGTCGAAGGTCGATCGAGCCGAGAAGCCTGAACCCACGGTGCAGTTCCAGTCGCCCACGCAGTAACCGAAAATCACATCTCCAGACACACTGGTCGTGGCCGTGCCGCTGGACACCGCACCGCCCTTGCCCGAGGCACCCGCCTGGGCATCGATGGGATTCACCGGATCGATGCCCGTGTATTCCGCCAGATACAGTTCTATCCAGCTGGAGTTCGCCGTCAGCGTAACCGTCACCGTATCCGCGCCGCCCTTGATCGTGTTCGCGTAGTAGACCCGGCTGAGCGCCCCGCCCGGAGAGCTCAACTGGTTTCCCACTGGAGCAAATACGTTTCCTTGCGTGTCGTTGACGGAGGAGGGCGCAGCGCCGGAAGTGTAATCGAAGGCCACCACGATGAGGTTACCCGCCGTGGTGTTGGCGGGGAAAGAGAGGGACACGGTCTTGGCGGTCCCAGGAGTTGTCGCGGCAGTGGCCTGCACAAAGGCCGCTGGAACGGCAACCGCGATCGTCAGCGTCAGGGTGGCGTTGCCGGTGCCGCCAGCGTTGGTGGCACTCAGAGTCACCGTCGATGTTCCCGAGGAAGTGGGTGTGCCGGAGATCAATCCGGATGAGGTGCTCACGGAGAGTCCGCCGGGCAAACCAGTGGCGCCGTAGCTCGTTGGCGAGTTGGTGGCGGTGATCTGATAGGAGAAGGCGCCACCAACCGTCCCGCTGGCCGAACTGGCGCTGGTGATCACCGGTGGAGGCGGGTTGCTGATCGTCAGTGTCAGGGTAGCGTTACCTGTGCCGCCAGAGTTGGTCGCGCTCAGCGCCACCGTCGAGGTTGCCGCAGCAGTGGGCGTGCCAGAGATCAGCCCACTCGCGCTGTTCACCGAGAGTCCGGCCGGGAGTCCCGCGGCACCGTAACTGGTCGGCGCGTTCGTGGCCGTGATCTGGTAGCTGAATGCGCTCCCCACCGTCCCGCTCGCTGTCGTGGCGCTGCTGATCACCGGAGGGGCCGGGGTGATGGTCAGCGTGAGGGTGGCATTGCCTGTGCCGCCAGCGTTGGTCGCGCTCAGCGTGACCATAAAAGTGCCCGCGGCGGTGGGTTGGCCGGAGATCAAGCCGATCGTGGAATCCACCGACAGACCCGCCGGCAACCCTGTGGCTCCGTAACTCGTCGGGGAGTTGGTGGCGGTGATCAGATAGTTGAAGTCGCTGCCCACCGTTCCGTTGGCCGAGGTGGAGCCGGTGATCACCGGAGGAGGAGGGTTGATGGTCAGGGTGAGCGTGGCGTTCCCGGTCCCGCCGGCGTTCGTCGCGCTCAGCGTCACCATGGAAGTGCCCGTAGCGGTCGGCGTGCCAGAGATCAGCCCGCTCGCGCTGTTCACCGACAGTCCCGCCGGTAGTCCTGTGGCCCCGAAACTCGCCGGGGAGTTGGTCGCGGTGATCTGATAGCTGAACGCGATCCCTACCGTCCCGGTTGCCATGGTCGAACTGGTGATTACGGGGGGGGGCGGGTTGTTGATCGTCAGCGTCAGCGTGGCGTTCCCGGTCCCGCCGGCGTTCGTCGCGCTCAGCGTCACCATGGAGGTGCCCGCAGCAGTCGGCGTGCCGGAGATTAACCCGCTCGCGCTGTTCACCGACAGCCCCGCCGGCAACCCCGTGGCTCCATAACTCGTCGGGCTGTTCGTCGCCGCGATCTGATAGCTGAATGCGATTCCCACCGTCCCGCTCGCCGTCGTCGCACTGGTAATCACCGGAGGCGCTGGGCTGACCGTAAGCGTCAGCGTGGCGTTCCCGGTCCCGCCGGCGTTCGTCGCGCTCAGCGTCACCATGGAGGTGCCCGCAGCAGTCGGCGTGCCGGAGATGAGCCCGCTCGCGCTGTTCACCGACAGCCCCGCCGGTAGTCCTGTGGCTCCGTAACTGGTCGGCGTGTTCGTCGCCGTGATCTGATAGCTGAACGCGATCCCAACGGTCCCGCTCGCCGTCGTCGCACTGGTGATTACGGGAGGCACCGGATTGATCGTCAGCGTCAGCGTGGCGTTGCCCGTGCCTGTGCTGTTAGTGGCGCTCAGGGTCACCATCGAAGTCCCCGCGCTCGTCGGCGTACCGGAGATCAACCCGAGCGTTGTGTCCACCGACAGCCCCGCCGGCAACCCCGTGGCTCCGTAACTGGTCGGCGTGTTCGTCGCCGTGATCTGATAACTGAACGCGATCCCTACTGTCCCAGTGGCCGTCGTCCCACTGGTAATTACCGGAGGCGCTGGGTTGACGGTCAGCGTCAGCGTGGCGTTCCCGGTCCCGCCGGCGTTCGTCGCGCTCAGCGTCACCCTGGAAGTGCCCGCAGCGGTCGGCGTGCCAGAGATCAGCCCGTTCGCGCTGTTCACCGACAGCCCCGCCGGCAACCCCGTGGCTCCGTAACTGGTCGGCGTGTTCGTCGCCGTGATCTGATAACTGAACGCGATCCCTACTGTCCCAGTGGCCGTCGTCCCACTGGTAATTACCGGAGGCGCTGGGTTGACGGTCAGCGTCAGCGTGGCGTTCCCGGTCCCGCCGGCGTTCGTCGCGCTCAGCGTCACCATGGAAGTGCCCGCAGCGGTCGGCGTGCCAGAGATCAGCCCGTTCGCGCTGTTCACCGACAGCCCCGCCGGCAACCCCGTGGCTCCGTAACTGGTCGGCGTGTTCGTCGCCGTGATCTGATAGCTGAACGCGATCCCAACGGTCCCGCTCGCCGTCGTCGCACTGGTGATTACGGGAGGCGCCGGATTGATCGTCAGCGTCAGCGTGGCGTTGCCCGTGCCGGCGCTGTTCGTGGCGCTCAGCGTTACCGTGGAGGTGCCCGTTGTGGTGGGCGTGCCGGAGATTAATCCTGTTCCGCTGTTCACCGACAGCCCCGCAGGCAGTCCCGTGGCCCCGTAGCTCGTCGGGCTGTTCGTCGCCGCGATCTGATAGCTGAATGCCGTGCCTACCGTCCCGCTCGCAGAGGTGGGGCTGGTGATCACCGGGGGGGCGCCCATCGTCCCCGATGCTGCTTTGAGCGCCACCATCTGCATCGCCCAACCGTTGTTTGCCGTCCCCGTGGCGGCATAGCTCCCCGCCGCACCCGCCACCTTGTCCTCGATCAGATTCCCGTCGAAGGTCGAGCGAGCCGAGAAGCCCGAACCCACCTTGCAGTTCCAGTCGCCCACGCAGTAGCCGAAGATCACATCTCCAGACACACTGGTCGTGGCCGTGCCACTGGAAACCGCACTGGCGGAGCCCGAGGCACCCGCCTGAGCATCAATGGGATTCACCGGATCGATGCCCGTGTATTCCGCGAGATACACCTCAATCCAGCTCGAGTTCGCCGTCAGCGTGACCGTCACCGTATCCGGGCCGCCCGTGATCGTGTTCGCGTAGTAGACCCGGGTGAGCGCCCCACCCGGAGAGCTCAACTGGTTTCCCACTGGAGCAAATACGTTTCCTTGCGAGTCGCTAACCAAGGAGGGCGCGGCGCCGGAGGTGTAATCGAAGGCCACCACGATGAGGTTACCCGCCGTGGTGTTGGCGGGGAAAGAGAGGGACAAAGTCTTGGCGGTCCCGGGAGTTGTCGTGGCAGTGGCCTGCACAAAGGCAGCGCCCGAGCCCTGAACATTGGCCGGCGCCAAAAGAGACACCAAACCAAGAAGAGCCGGTACCAAGCCCCAAATTCGCAACCTTCTGACCCTCATGTGCTCCTCTCTAATTCAATTAGCCACGCTTGCCCAATCATGGGCCTAGAACAGTAGGCCAACCCCCGCGAGTTAAGAAGGCCTAGCGTTCGGCACTCACCAATTCTCCGGTTGACCACAGTCCGGCTGTCCACAGAAGATACTTTCCAGCGCTGAAGACAATAAGGGCTTGGGTTATAAGTTTGGAAGTGAGAGCCAAGATGGCCTCGCCCGAGGTGCGATTTTCAACATCATGGTCTTGCGCGCAGGGGGTCTGGTCAATCTGACCACCAGTATATGCGAGATTTGAACAGAGCAGTGCCCGTTTCACATCCGATTCGGTTGATCTCTCGCAGATAAGCAAGCATTTCGCCGTCCGATGGAGAGCCTGCGGGGCAGGCCCTAAACCTTGTAGTATCAGGCACATTGGAAGCTTGTGGGGAGTTTAACCAGCGCCCGTCCAAACTGAGATGAGAAACGGATGCCACGAATGTGAAGGGATTTACACATATCGGGCAAGGCGAGGCCTGAAGCGGCGGACTCGGGAGAAATTGAGCGGGAGTTTCGAAGCGCGGGAGATTCTGCTTTTCGTGCACCACAGCGGGTGTTTTCCTACTGCCATCGAATCGGGTTCACAAATTGGCGCTTCCTGGGGCCGGCAGGTTAGCGCCAGCGTCATCCAGCACCAGCACCCAATCATTCGAATCGGGAGGTGTGAACATCATCAATCCGGTGTTGGCGAAAGTACCCAGGTCCGTAGTAGCCCCGGTCTGCGGATTGAACCACCAGCCGTGGACCGTGTTGGTCACGGAGCTGATCTTGGTCATGTCGATCGTGATGCTGGTGGCGTTCCCGTTCGGAATATAAGCGATGATCGTCTGGCCGTCGCTGGTCCGGGAGGCCGCCGAGATCGTTGTGCCGTTGCCAAATCCTGCCGTCAACACCGTGTTGTTCGAGTCCGGGACCATCTTCCAATGCTCGCGTGAGCGGAATAGTGCGCCGAGCCACGCCTGGCTCACTGAACCCATCGATCCGAGCTGGCTTTGCCACGTCTGGCCGCTCGTGTCGTTTGGCCCTCCCATGGTCCAGATTGCGTTGTTGCCGAAATAGCGGCCCAAGTAACAGCCCGAGAGGATTTCCCAGTAGCCTTCTTCACGAAGCTGAAGCTCGGTCATCGAGTGTTCCAATTCGTACCAATCCTCAATCTGGAAGGGTGGCACAGCAGGGTAAGCGGTCAGTAGCGCGTACTGAGCAGCGCATTGCGATTGGGCTTCTCCGTATTGCGTGTAGTCACCGTTCAATCCCACCCACGAAGCCAGCGGCGGTCCACCCCAAATGTCCAGAGTGGAGTTGTAGCCCACTCCGCAGGTCCCCACCGGACATTCTTCGGAAGTAATCAAGTGGTTCGGGTCGGCAGCGGCGATGCCCGTCGCCAGGTCCGACATCTTCTGCTTGAGTCCACTGATATTCGGCGTGTTCGAGTCGCCGCCGATGGACCAGATGATGTTCGAGTATCCCTTGTAACGGTTGCCCATCCACTGGCCATAGGCGCTGATCACCGCGTCGGAGCTGTTCAGGTAGCTGTCCAGATATCCGCCCGGTGCCCTCAACCCCACGAAACCCGGGTCCATCATCAAGGTGATGCCCAGAGCCTGAGCCTCCTGGACTACAAGATCCACATTCTGCCAATACGTCTCGTTCTCGTTGGTGAAGTCCGCGCCGTTGAAAGGCATCTGGCCAAAGAAATTCGCAGGAGCACCTGTTTGGTCCGCCTTGTCCACCGGATAGACCCACAGTGCATTAAATCCGCGAGCAGAACGATCGTTCAGGTAGGTCAGAACATCCGCGTTATTCACCTGCACCATCAATGTCTGTGGCGCATCTCCAGTGATGAAGACGGGCTTACCCGTGAACGAGTTCATCAGAAAGGTCTTGGTCGGATCCAGGGTCATGAATTGGACGGCAGAGGTCAGCCCCGTGCCGGACAGAGTCACCGACTGCGGGCTACCGCTCGCATCGTCCATGATGGTCACCGCGGCGGAGAGATTCCCCGTGTCCACGGTCGGTGCCAACGTCACGCTAATCGTGCATATGTTTCCTGCCAGGACCGAGCTACCGCAGTCGTTGGTCTGAGCAAAGTCGCCGATATTGGCGCCCGTCAATCCAATGCTGCCAATGGTCAAAGTGGCGTCGCCCGTGTTGGTCAGGGTGACCAACTGCGCCGGACTCGTGGTACCGAGGGTCCAGTAACCGAAGAAAAGGCCCGGGGTTGAAAGGCTGACGAGCGGGCCCGTAGTCGTGACAGTGAAGTTCACCGCGGTCGAAGGGCCTCCACCCGGCGGCGGGTTCGTCACCACCACCGGGTATGCGCCGGCGGTAGCTTGATCCATAACGCTCAACTGGATGGTCAGCTGTGTCGAGCTGACGAAGGTGGGCGTGTGCGCTATCCCGTTGTAAGTTACCGTCGAAGCCGAGAGGAAGTTAGACCCAGTGATCGTCAGGCTCTGCGCCGCAGCCCCGACCAGTGCCCAGGCCGGCGAAAGGCCGGTAATGCTCGGCACGGGATTGTCTGTTGGATTGTTGACCATAAAGTCCGCTGAGTTCGAGGCGCCTCCGCCCGGCGCGGGGTTGGTGACGACCACGGGATAGCTCCCTGCCGTGGCCTGGTCTGCGGTACTCAGTTGGATGGTTAACTGCGAGGTGCTGACGAACGTGGCGGCGCGAGCCACGCTGTTATACGTAACCGTCGAGGTGGACAGGAAGTTCGAGCCGTTAATCGTTAGGGTTTGCGCCGCCGAGCCAGCGGAGGCAGAAGCGGGGGAGAAGCCGGAGATGGACGGCACGGGATTGTTCACCGTGAAATTCATGGGCGTGGAGGCACCGCCGCCGGGCGCAAGGTTGGTTACCACTACAGCGAAGCTTCCGGCCGCGGCCTGGTCGCTGGTGCTCAGTTGGATCGTCAACTGCGACGCGCTAATGAACGTGGCAGTGTGAGCCACGCTGTTATATGTAACCGTTGAGGCAGAAACGAAGTTTGACCCGTTGATGGTAAGGGTCTGCGCGACCGAGCCAGTGAGGCTGGAAGCTGGGGAGAAGCTACTGATGGCAGGCACCGGATTGTTGATCGTCAGCGTGAGGGTGGCGTTGCCTGTCCCGCCAGCGTTCGTCGCGCTCAACGTCACCGTTGAGGTGCCTGCGCCAGCCGGTGTGCCGGAGATCAATCCTGTTCCGGTGTTCACTGACAACCCGGACGGCAGTCCCGCAGCCCCGTAACTGGTCGGCGTGTTCGTCGCCGTGATCTGATAGCTGAATGCGATCCCCACCGTGCCGCTGGCCGTGGTTGCGCTGGTGATTACTGGGGGCGCCGGATTGATCGTCAGCGTCAGCGTGGCGTTGCCGGTACCGGCGCTGTTGGTCGCGCTCAGCGTCACGGTTGAGGTTCCCGTCGAGGTCGGCGTGCCGGAGATTAACCCGCTCGCGCTGTTCACCGACAGCCCTGCCGGCAACCCTGTGGCCCCGTAACTCGTCGGGCTATTCGTCGCCGTGATCTGATAGCTGAACGCCGTGCCTACCTTGCCCGTCGCGGACGTCGCACTCGTGATCACTGGCGGGGCGCCCATGGTCCCCGGTGCCGGTTTGAGCGCCACCATCTGCATCGTCCAACCTCTGGTCGCCGTACCCGTGGCGGCATAGCTCCCCGCCGCACCCGCCACCTTGTCCTCGATCAGATTCCCGTCGAAGGTCGATCGAGCCGAGAAGCCTGAACCCACGGTGCACTTCCAGTCGCCCACGCAGTAGCCGAAGATCACATCTCCAGACACACTGGTCGCGGCCGTGCCGCTGGAAACCGCACTGGTCTTGCCCGAGGCACCCGCTTGCGCATCAATCGGATTCGCCGGATCGATGCCCGTGTATTCCGCGAGATACACCTCAATCCAGCTCGAGTTCGCCGTCAGCGTGACCGTCACCGTATCCGCGCCGCCCTTGATGGTGTTCGCGTAGTAGACCCGGCTGAGCGCCCCGCCCGGAGAGTTCAACTGATTTCCCACCGGGGTGAAGACGTTTCCTTGCGTGTCGCTTACGGAGGAGGGCGCAGCGCCGGAAGTGTAGTCGAAGGCCACCAGGATGAGGTCGCCCGCTATGGTGTTGGCGGGGAAAGAGAGGGACAAAGTCTTGGCGGTACCTGAAGAAGATTTGGCCGCAACCTGAACGAAGGAAGGCGGATCGGCGGGCGTGATCGTCATCGTCAGGGTGGCGTTGCCGGTGCCGCCAGCGTTGGTGGCGCTCAGCGTCACCGTGGAGGTGCCCGTGGAGGTGGGCGTGCCAGAGATTAGTCCACTCGCGGTGTTCACCGAAAGCCCCGCCGGCAACCCCGCGGCCCCGAAACTCGTCGGGGAGTTGGTCGCCGTGATCTGATAGCTGAACGCGCTGCCCACTGTCCCGCTCGCCGTCGTCGCGCTCGTGATCGCCGGCACTGCTGGAGCGGCCACGGTTCCAATTAACGGAACGATGACTCCAAACCAAGCAGCGCTTCCCCCCGTCCAGGTTGTCGTTGCTGTTTGGATTCCGGCTGCTGTCGCTGCTTTTGCTTCGGAAACCATTCCTGGCGTAACACCAGGAGCCACGGTTATTCCGGTATAGCCCGTGCCGGGACTAGCGGTGAAACTACAGCACGGCACCTCGGTTACAGCGAATATCAGATCATTAGAATTCGCTGTTGAACTACTGGTGGTGATCGTGGCTGTAGTTCCACCAGTTGAATTTCCTGCCTGCGCAGAATTGTCCACATTCTCAAAACAAGCGCTGATTGGCGAACAGGACGCCGCCAACGATCCGGCCTTCCATTCAGTGATATTCAACTGCAAGTAGCTAAGGTTGGGGTTGCTCGGAGTCATCGTGAACGATGTCACTCCGGATGGTATGCTGGGACAGTACCAGACATAATGCTGCTGAAAATCGCCGCTACCTTGCCCGCCCCCATTGCCATCCGTAATAAACGGACTGTGAGGACTTGCGACAAAACACGATTCCGTCGCATTGATATTGTCACCGATCGTTGCAGTTACGCCGGAGATTGAACTATTGCATGCAGAGTTGAAACACCACGTGGCCCAAGCAATGATACCGTTGTTGGGAGTTGGGCTGTAATTGACTTGCACATTCGTCCCTGTAGCCACATCTTTGTAGGACTCCCCGCAGAGTGTAAAATTGCCAACCGCCAGATTTTGCGCACAAGCACTGATGGTATAACTGGCGCTTCCCACGGCGCTGTTGGTGAAGCCGTTTTCAGTGCCGATCGCTTGAAGCGTTTCCGAGGTGCTGACCGTGACGCTCCCCCCGTTCGCCAGCACGGTGCCAGCCGAGCATGTGCCCGGTGTGTTGGCCGCCGGGGTGCTTCCGTTGGTGGTGTAGCAGATCGTCGCCCCGCTGGTCGTAGAGGTGATGCTCACTGATTGCGCGGAACCGTAAGTGGCAGCCCCGGGGTTGAAGGTCGGGGTCGCTACCGGCGGCGCCGGGTTGATCGTCAGCGTCAGAGTCGCGTTGCCCGTCCCTCCGGCATTCGTCGCACTCAGCGTCACCATCGACGTCCCTGCGGCCGTCGGCGTCCCCGTAATGGCCCCCGTGTTTGCGTTCACGGTGAGCCCGCCCGGTAGCCCGCTCGCCCCGTAGTTGGTCGGCGTGTTCGTTGCCGTGATCTGGTAGCTGAACACGCTCCCTACTGTCCCGGTGGCCGTCGTCGCGCTGGTCATCACTGGAGGCGCCGGGTTGACGGTCAGCGTCAGGGTCGCGTTGCCCGTCCCGCCGGCGTTCGTCGCGCTCAGCGTCACCATGGAGGCGCCTGCAGCAGTCGGAGTGCCGGAGATCAGCCCACTCGCGCTGTTCACCGACAACCCTGCGGGCAACCCCGTCGCCCCGAAACTCGTCGGGGAGTTGGTCGCAGTGATCTGATAGCTGAATGCGACCCCCACCGTCCCGCTCGCTGTCGTGGTGCTGGTAATCACCGGGGACGCCGGGTTGTTGATCGTCAGCGTCAGCGTCGCGTTCCCCGTCCCTCCGCTGTTCGTCGCGCTCAGCGTTACCGTCGACGTCCCCGTCCCTGTCGGCGTCCCACTGATCAACCCCGTCCCGCTGTTCACCGCCAGCCCTGCAGGCAACCCCGCGGCCCCGTAGCTCGTCGGCGCGTTCGTCGCCGTGATCTGGTAGCTGAATGCGATCCCCACCGTCCCGCTCGCCGTCGTCGCACTGGTGATTACCGGAGGCGGCGGGTTGATCGTCAGCGTCAGTGTGGCGTTCCCGATCCCGCCGGCGTTCGTCGCGCTCAGCGTCACCGTCGAAGTGCCTGCGCCAGTCGGTGTGCCGGAGATCAATCCACTCGCGGTGTTCACCGACAGCCCCGCCGGCAACCCCGCGGCCCCGTAACTCGTCGGCGAATTCGTCGCCGTGGTCTGGTAGCTGAATGCTGTGCCTACCGTCCCGCTCGCCGTCGTCGCACTGGTGATTACCGGAGGCGGCGGGTTGATCGTCAGCGTCAGTGTGGCGTTCCCCGTCCCTCCGCTGTTCGTCGCGCTCAGCGTTACCGTCGACGTCCCCGTCCCTGTCGGCGTCCCACTGATCAACCCCGTCCCGCTGTTCACCGCCAGCCCTGCAGGCAACCCCGCGGCCCCGTAACTCGTCGGCGAATTCGTCGCCGTAATCTGGTAGCTGAATGCTGTGCCTACCATCCCGGTGGCCGACGTCGCACTGGTGATTACCGGGGGCGCCGGATTGACCGTCAGCGTCAGCGTCGCGTTGCCTGTCCCGCCGGCGTTGGTGGCGCTCAGCGTTACCGACGAGGTGCCTGCGCCAGTCGGTGTGCCGGAGATCAGTCCACTCGCGCTGTTCACCGACAGCCCTGCCGGCAACCCCGTGGCACCAAAACTCGTCGGACTGTTCGTCGCCGTGATCTGGTAACTGAATGCTGTGCCTAACGTCCCGGTGGCCGTCGTCGCGCTGGTAATTACCGGAGGCGCTGGGTTGACGGTCAGCGTCAGCGTCGCGTTGCCTGTCCCGCCGGCGTTGGTGGCGCTCAGCGTTACCGACGAGGTGCCTGCGCCAGTCGGTGTGCCGGAGATCAGTCCACTCGCGGTGTTCACCGAAAGCCCCGCCGGCAACCC
Source organism: uncultured Acidobacteriaceae bacterium (assembly GCA_963773835.1). GTDB lineage: Bacteria > Acidobacteriota > Terriglobia > Acidiferrales > UBA7541 > JOPF136. The sequence goes on along the minus strand of CAVZCQ010000001.1, from coordinate 1,262,903 downwards.
GGTGGCGCCGTAACTCGTCGGGCTGTTCGTCGCCGTAATCTGGTAGCTGAACGCCGTGCCTACCTTGCCCGTCGCGGACGTCGCGCTCGTGATCACCGGGGGCGCCCCCACCGTCCCCGATGCTGCTTTCAGCGCCACCATCTGCATCGTCCAGCCTCTGGTCGCCGTACCCGTGGCGGCATAGCTCCCCGCGGCACCGGCCACCTTGTCCTCGATCAGATTCCCATTGAGGGTCGAGCGCGCCGAGAAGCCCGAACCCACCGTGCACTTCCAGTCGCCCACGCAGTAGCCGAAGATCACATCGCCGGCCACCGTGGTGGTGGCGTTGCCGCTGGAAACCGCACTGGTGGAGCCCGACGCACCCGCCTGAGCATCAATGGGATTCACCGGATCGATGCCCGTGTATTCCGCCAGATACAGTTCTATCCAGCTCGAATTCGCCGTCAGCGTGACCGTCACCGTATCCGCGCCGCCCTTGATGGTGTTCGCGTAGTAGACCCGGCTGAGCGCCCCGCCCGGAGAGTTCAACTGATTTCCCACCGGGGTGAAGACGTTTCCTTGCGTGTCGCTGACGGAGGAGGGCGCAGCGCCGGAGGTGTAATCGAAGGCCACCACGATGAGGTTACCCGCCGTGGTGTTGGCGGGGAAAGAGAGGGACAAAGTCTTGGCCGTCCCGGAGGAGGCTTTGGCAGCAGCCTGCACATAAGCAGCGCCCGAGCCCTGCACTCTTGCGGGCATCAAAAGAGACACCAAGGCGAGAAGAACCGGTACCGAGCCCCAAAGTCGAAACGGCCTGACTTTCACGCGCACTCCCTCATTTTCGAGTGGCCACCCATGCCTGGCCAATCATGGGTACGGAATCGAAGTCCAATTGCGACTATTTACATGAACAACCCTCGCGATTTCGACTCATTCGCCCCGTCCACTTGTGTTTGGTTGTCCCGACTGAATTGCTGGCCGCTCCCCTCGGTATTGAGGGCCTTGTCAACTGCAACGGAACTGTGATCCGGCGGCAGCCTGCCATCCCGTTGGACCGACACAAGTCGCGCGAGAAAGAAACGGACAAAATGTCAGCGTTGATGATTTCCTGCCCCCATCTTGCGACTATGCAGCGCCCCAAAGCAAGGATGCTCAACTCTGACCAGCAGTTGTCGAGTCTGCTTTCACCAAGTCAACGCCTCCCCCCGATCCCCCAAAGACATGCCGCACACTCAAACTCAACGCCGTCGCCGCTGCGCTTAGAGAAACAAAGCATACTCTTCCGAAATCTCAGAACAATGAAGATACCGCAACATTAGGAGAATTTCGGGTACTAGGACTGCGGAAACGGAGGAGCGACAGGACCCCTCGGGCTCCGGTAGCAGGAACTCCTTCCGGCTGGGAGACACAGCTTACCAGAGATACTAGTACTGCCGCAACGGGTTTCGGGCCCGCGAGCCCAGCTAGTTATGAGTTCTCAGGGTGAGGCGCGTCCAGGCAGGAAGCGGGAGGAGAATCAGGCGGAATTAGTGCGGCGGCAGGTTGCTCGAAGAACGGATGAATCAGCGGCTATGAAATTACACCCATGCGTGCAATTACGAGAACTTCCTAGTTCAGGTCCTTGCTGCCTGGCGCGGGCAGGGCAGCGAAAGCGTCATCCAGCACCAGCACCCAATCATTCGAATCGGGAGGTGTGAACATCATGGACCCGGTGTTGGTGAAACTACTACCCAGGTCCATCGTAGCCCCGGTCTGCGGATTGAACCACCAGCCGTGAACCGTGTTCGTGTTCGATGTGATCTTGGTCATGTTTATGGTGACCATCGTGGCGTTCCCGTTCGGAATGTAGGCAATGATCGTCTGGCCGTCGCTAGTTCGGGAGGCCACCGAGATCGTTGTGCCACTCCCATGTCCTGCCGTCAGTACCGTGTTGTTCGCGTCCGGAACCATCTTCCAATGCTCGCGCGAGCGGAAGAGAGAACCGAGCAAGGCCTGCTGCAAGGAACCGGTGGAAGAGAGCTGGCTTTGCCAAGTCATGTTGATAACGTCTTTGGGCCCGCCCATGGTCCAGATGGCGTTGTTGCCGAAGTAGCGGCCCAAGTAGCAGCCGGAGAGGACCTCCCAGTAGCCTTCCTCACGAAGCTGAAGCTCGGTCAGGGAGTGCTCGCCTTCGTACCAATCCTCGATCTGGAAGGGGGGGACCGTAGGGTAAGTGGTCAGTAGAGCGTACTGAGCAGCGCATTGAGCCTGGGCCTGTCCATACTGCGAATAGTCACCGTTCAGCCCCACCCACGAGGCCCCGTGCCAGATGTCCAAGGTGGAGTTCGAGCCGACTCCGCAAACCCCCACCGGACATTCCTCGGATGTAATCAAGTGGTTTGGGTCGCCAGCGGCGATGCCCGTCGCCAAGTCCGACATCTTCTGCTTGAGTCCGCTTATATTCGGCGTGTTCGAGTCGCCGCCGATGGACCAGATGATGTTGGAATATCCCTTGTAGCGGTTCCCTATCCACTGGCCATAGGCGCTGATCACCGCGTCGGAGCTGTTAAGATAACTCTGCACGTATCCACCCGTTGAATCCAACCCCACGAAGCCTGGGTCCATCATCAAGGTGATGCCCTGAGCCTGTGCCTCTTGGACTACAAGATCCACATTCTGCCAGTACGTCTCGTTCTCGTTGGTGAAGTCCACGCCGTTGAAGGGCATCTGGCCATAGAAATTCTCAGGAGCATTGGTTTGATCTGTCTTGTCCACCGGATAGACCCACAGCGCATTAAACCCGCGAGAGGCGCGATCGTTGAGGTAGGTCATGACATCCGCGTTGTCCACTTGCACCATCAACGTCTGTGGCGCATCTCCGGTCATGAACACCGGCTGATTGGTGAGCGTGTTCACGAGATGCTTCTTGGTGGGGTCCAGCACCATGAACTGGTCGGCAGAATTCAATCCGGTTGCCGAAAGGCTCACGGACTGCGGGCTGCCGCTGGCATTGTCCGTGATGCTCACCGCGGCCGTGCGGCTGCCGGTGGCTTGAGGTGTGAACGTCAAACTGATCGTGCAGTTGCTTCCTGCCCCTACGCTGCCGACGCACGTGTCGGTCTGGCCAAAGTCGAGGGGATTGGAGCCCGTCAACCCAACGCTCGTAATGGTTAAGGCGGAGTTGCCCGTGTTAGTCAGGGTGACCGTCTCGATCCGGCTCGTTGTACCCAGGGTCCAGAAGCCGAAGGGAAGACTGGTGGAAGAAAGACTGACGACCGGATTCGTGCCCGAGGCCGTGACCGTAAAGTTCACCGGGCCCGAGGAGCCCCCGCCCGGGGCCGGGTTGGTGACGATCACAGGGAACATCCCGGCAACGGCCTGATCACCCGCCGTCAACTGAATGGTCAGCTGCATCGCGTTCACGAACGTGGCCGCGTGCCCTGCCCCGTTATAGGTCACCGTCGAGGTAGAAAGGAAGTTCGTCCCGTGGATCGTCAGCGTCTGCGCCGCCGTTCCCGCGCTGGCCGAGGCTGGCGACAGGCTAGTGATCGTCGGCACCGGGTTGTTCACGGTAAAGTTCGTTGGGGTCGATGGGCCCCCGCCCGGCGCGGGGTTGGTGACCACCACCGGGAACTTCCCTGCATTCATCTGATCCGGCGCGGTCAACTGGATGGTCAACTGCATCGAGTTCACGAACGTCGCCATGTGGGCCACGCTGTTGTAGGTCACCGTCGAGGTGGAACCGAAACCCGTCCCATGGATGGTTAGGATCTGCGCGGCGGAGCCGGCCACGGCAGAGGCCGGGGAGAAGCTGGTGATGGACGGTACTGGATTCTTGATCGTCAGCGTGAGGGTGCTGTTGCCCGTGCCCGCGCTGTTGGTCGCACTTATCTTCACCGTCGAGGTTCCCGTGCTCGTTGGCGTCCCCGAGATCAATCCAGTTGCGGCATTCACCGAAAGTCCCGCCGGCAGTCCTGTGGCGCCGTAACTGGTCGGAGTGTTCGTCGCCGTGATTTGGTACCTGAACGCGCTACCCACGGTCCCAGTGGCGGAGGTGGCGCTGGTGATCACTGGAGGAGCCGGGTTGTTGATCGTCAGCGTGAGGGTGGCGTTGCCCGTGCCTGCGCTGTTGGTCGCACTTACCTTCACCGCCGAGGTTCCCGTGGTCGTTGGCGTCCCTGAGATCAATCCAGTTGCGGTATTCACCGAGAGTCCGGCAGGCAATCCACTGGCCCCGTAACTCGTCGGGGAGTTGGTGGCGGTGATGTGATAGGAAAAGGCGCTGCCCACCGTCCCGCTCGCCGTCGTCGCACTGGTGATCACCGGGGGCGCCCCCACCGTCCCCGATGCCGGTTTCAGCGCCACCATCTGCATCGTCCAACCCTTGTTCGCCGTACCCGTCGCGGCATAGCTCCCCGCCGCGCCCGCCACCTTGTCCTCGATCAGATTCCCGTTGAGGGTCGATCGAGCCGAGAAGCCCGTTCCCGCCGTGCAGTTCCAATCGCCCACGCAGTAGCCGAAGATCATGTCGCCTGCAACCTTGGTGGTGGCATTGCCGCTGGAAACCGCACTGGTGGATCCCGACGCACCCGCCTGCGCATCAATGGGATTGGTCGGATCGATGCCCGTGTATTCGGTCAGATACAGTTCTATCCAGCTCGAGTTTGCCGTCAGCGTCACCGTCACCGTATCCGCCCCACCCTTGATGTTCTTGGCATAGTAGACCCGGCTGAGCGCCCCGCCCGGAGAGCTCAACTGGTTTCCCACCGCGGTGAAGACGTTTCCCTGCGAGTCGCCGACGGAGGAGGGCGCAGCGCCGGAAGTGTAATCGAATGCAACCAGGATGAGGTCGCCCGACTTAGTGTTCGCGGGAAAAGAGAGGGACAAAGTCTTGGCGGTCCCAGAAGCTGCCTTGGCGGCAGCCTGAACGTAAGCGGCGCCCGCTCCATGGACAGCGGCCGGAATCAAAAAAGACACCAAGCCGAGAAATGCCGTTACAAAGCCCCAAACCCGAAGCCGCCTGACCTTCACGCGCACCCCCTGGACTAAGGCCGGCTGTCCTCATGGAGTGCTCCCACTCATGTAGACAGCGATGGCCTCGTCAGCTGCAACGGACCGCTAAACCGCCGACTGCCCGCTCTGCAGGTTGGGTGGCAGAAATCGAGCGAGGAACGAACAGAGAAACCTTTAGCGTTGCTTTTCTACCGATCATCCTCCGACTGTGCAGCCCCCAAAAAAGGGATGCCCAGGAATTCGTTAAACTTCAGATCGGCCGATTGTACTGGTGCGGCTGGTTCCTGCGGTGAGGCTGGGTGCCGAACTCCGGCTGTTGCAGGAGCACCTTTAGGCTGGCACCAAAAACCTAGCAGGCCTGCATCCCCGATGCAACGGGCAGGCAGCCCGGACGGTCCCGGTTAGTTACCGGCATTTCGAACGGAAAGAATCAGGACAGGAAGCGAGAGGATCGAGAGGGGGAGAGGAGCAGGAGTTTCGAGCGTGCGCAACTGCGGAAAAGGCTTCGGGACAGGCGCCGGCTGGGGAATCTTTGAAAGAGCAGGTTGCTGTGTGGCACCGAAGGCAGGCTGGGGCGGCGCAGGTTCTGACTGGCGAGACACGTCTCGTCCAGTCTAGGGCAGGGGGGCGCTCGCTGGCGCAGGCAGGTCAGCGGAAGTATCGTCAGAGGGCAGCGCTTAAACGCAGGCAGGGCGACGGACGGAGGAACCGTTGCGAGGGAATGTAGCTCGTGCTCACAGATCCTTACTTCCTGGCGCGGGCAGGGCAGCGAAAGCGTCATCCAGCACCAGCACCCAATCATTCGAGTCGGGAGGGGTGAACAACATAGGCCCCGTGTTGGGAACCGTGCCCATGTCCATGGTGGTGCCATCCTGTGGGTTGAACCACCAGCCGTGAACCATGTTAGTGGTGGAGGTGATCTTGGTCAAATCGATTGTGACGGCGGTGGCGTTGCCGTTTGGAATATAGGCGATGATCGTCTGGCCGTCGCTGGTTCGGGAGGCCACCGAAATCGTTGTGCCGCTGCCATATCCCGCTGTCAGCACCGTGTTGTTCGCGTCCGGAACCATCTTCCAGTGCTCGCGCGAACGGAAGAGAGAGCCTAGCCACGCCTGGCTCACGGAACCCATCGATCCGAGTTGGCTTTGCCAAGTCATGGCGATAACGTCTTTGGGCCCACCCATGGTCCAGATGGCATTGTTGCCGAAGATCCTTCCCAGGTAGCACCCCGACAGCACTTCCCAGTACCCCTCTTCCCGCAGCGCTAGCTCAGTCATGGTCGGTAGGTGCTCGCCTTCGTACCAGTCCTCGATCTGGAAAGGTGGCACCGTAGGATAGGTGGTCAATAGCGCATACTGAGCAGCGCATTGCGACTGCGCCTGGAAGTACTGGCTGTAATCGGCGTTGAGGGTCAGCCAGGTGGAACCGCCGAAAATATCGAGGCTGGAATTAGACCCGGTCCCGCAGACTCCGACGGGGCAAGCCTCATGGGTAATGAGATGGTTTGGATCCGCCGCCGCGATAGCTGTGCCGAGGACACTCAATTTGGATTTCAGGGTGGCGGAAGCCGGAGTGTTGGCGTCGCCGCCGAGGATCCAGATGATGTTCGAATATCCTTTGTAGCGATTGCCGAGGAACTGACCGAACGCCATCATCACTGCGTCGGTACTATTCAGATAACTCTGCACGTAGCCGCCGGTCATATCCAATCCTACAAAGGCCGGATCGATGACCAGGGTGATGCCGAAGGCCTGGGCCTGTTGGACGACAAAGTCGACATTCTGCCAGTACATCTCGTTCTCGTTGGTGAAGTCCGGGCCGTTGAAAGGCGTCTGCATAAAGAAATTCAAGGGCGCACCGGTCTGGTCGGTCAGGTCTGTGGCCAGCACCCAGAGGACGTTGAACCCGCGACTCTGGCGGTCGGTTAAGTACTGGACGACATCCGCGTTGTTCACTTGCACCATCAAAGTCTGTGGCGCATCCCCGGTCATGAATACGGGCTTACCGGTAACCGTGTTCATGAGAAACGTCTTGGTCGGATCCAGGACCATGAACTGCATACTCGAATTTAAGCCGGTGCCAGAGAGGCTCACAGACTGCGGGCTGTCGCTGGCGTTGTCCGTGATGCTCAGCGAAGCCATACGGCTACCGGTGCCCTTGGGCGAGAAGGTCACGCTGATCGTGCAATTGTTTCCTGCGGTGACCGGGATGCCAACGCAGGTGTCCAATTCACCGATGTCGCCCATGTTCGTACCCATGGCCGCGACGCTGGTGATCGTCAGCGCGCCGTTGCCCGTGTTGGTGACGGTAACCATCTGGGCCGGGCTCGTGGTCCCCATCGTCCAGAAACCGAAAGAAAGACTGTTGGTAGAAAGACTGACGACGGGAGTGCCGCCGGTGACGGAGAAGTCCACCGGCGTAGACGGGCCGAGGCTCGGAGGCGGGTTGGTGACCACCACCGGGAACGACCCTGCGTTCATCTGATCCGCCATGCTCAACTGGATGGTCAGCTGCATCCCGTTCACGAACGTTGCCGGGTGGCCCACTCCGTTGTAGCTCACCGTCGCCCCGGTGATGAAGTTCGTCCCGTTGATCGTCAGCGTCTGCGCCGCCGTGCCCGCCACCGCGGACATAGGAGAGAATCCCGTGATCGACGGCATAGGGTTGTCGATAGTGAGCGTGCCGTTCACGAAGCTGAACGCATAGTTCGCGGCCGTCAGCGTGCCCACTGCCGCGACGATCGCGTAGTTCCCTGCCGCCGAGCTCGCCGTGGCCGTTGTGGTCAGGCTCGGTGAGCCGGAGAGTGCAGTAGCCGCCGTGTCCCCGTTCACGAAGCCGCTGTAGCTGGCCGTGAACCCTGTAGGCGTCTGGCCATAGATGCTCATCGCGTTGTTCGCCGTCACCGTCAGCGTGGCCTTATTCACCGTCAGCGTGCCGTTCACGAAGGTGAACGTATAGTTCGCGGCCGTCAGCGTGCCCGCTGCCGCGACGATCGCGTAGTTCCCTGCCGGCGAACTGGCCGTGGCCGTGGTGGTCAGGCTGGGTGAGCCGAAGAGCGCCGTCGCCGCCGTGTCGCCGTTCACGAACCCGCTGTAGCTGGCCGTGAACCCTGTAGGCGTCTGGCCGTAAATGCTCATCGCGTTGTTCGCTGTCACTGTGAGCGTGGCCTTGCCTACCGTCAGCGTCCCATTCACGAAGCTGAACGTGTAGTTCGTGGCCGTGAGCGTGCCCGCTGCCGCGACGATCGCGTAGTTCCCTACCCCCGAAGCTGCCGTCGCTACGGTGGTCAGGCTGGGCGTGCCGGAAACCACCGTCATCGGATCTCCGTTGACTAACCCGGTGATGCTGGCCGTGAACCCTGGAGGCGTTTGGCCATAGATGCTCATCGCGTTGTTCGCCGTCACCGTGAGCGTGGCTTTGCCCACCGTCAGCGTCCCATTCACGAAGCTGAACGTGTAGTTCGTGGCCGTGAGCGTGCCCGCCGCCGCGACGATCGCGTAGTTCCCTACCCCCGAAGCTGCCGTCGCCACGGTGGTCAGGCTGGGCGTGCCGGAGACCACCGTCATCGGATCTCCGTTGACGAACCCGGTGACGCTGGCCGTGAACCCTGGAGGCGTTTGGCCATAGATGCTCATCGCGTTGTTCGCCGTCACTGTGAGCGTGGCCTTGCCTACCGTCAGCGTCCCATTCACGAAGCTGAACGTGTAGTTCGCGGCCGTCAGTGTGCCCGCCGCCGCGACGATCGCGTAGTTCCCTACCCCCGAAGCTGCCGTCGCCACGGTGGTCAGGCTCGGTGAGCCGGAAACCACCGTCATCGGATCTCCGTTGACGAACCCGGTGATGCTGGCCGTGAACCCTGTGGGCGTCTGGCCATAGATGCTCATCGCGTTGTTCGCTGTCACCGTCAGCGTGGCCTTGCCCACCGTCAGCGTCCCGTTCACGAAGCTGAACGTGTAGTTCGTGGCCGTGAGCGTGCCCACCGCCGCGACGATCGCGTAGTTCCCTACCCGCGAAGCTGCCGTCGCTACGGTGGTCAGGCTGGGCGTGCCGGAGACCACCGTCATCGGATCCCCGTTGACGAACCCGGTGATGCTGGCCGTGAACCCTGTGGGCGTCTGGCCATAGATGCTCATCGCGTTGTTCGCTGTCACCGTCAGCGTGGCCTTGCCCACCGTCAGCGTCCCGTTCACGAAGCTGAACGTGTAGTTCGTGGCCGTGAGCGTGCCCGCTGCCGCGACGATCGCGTAGTTCCCTGCCGACGAACTGGCCGTAGCTGCCGTGGTCAGGCTCGGTGAGCCGGAGAGTGCCGTCGCCGCCGTGTCCCCGTTCACGAACCCGCTGTAGCTGGCCGTGAACCCTGTAGGCATCTGGCCATAGATGCTCATGGCGTTGTTGGCGGTGACGGTGAGAGTGGCCTTGCCCACCGTCAGCGTCCCATTCACGAAGCTGAACGTATAGTTCGCCGCCGTCAGCGTGCCCACCGCCGCGACGATCGCGTAGTTCCCTACCCCCGAAGCTGCCGTCGCTACGGTGGTCAGGCTCGGTGAGCCGGAGAGTGCCGTCGCCGCCGTGTCCCCGTTCACGAACCCGCTGTAGCTGGCCGTGAACCCTGTAGGCATCTGGCCATAGATGCTCATCGCGTTGTTCGCCGTCACCGTCAGTGTGGCTTTGCCTACTGTGAGGGTGAAGTTCTGCATGAAATCCGGGGCGACGCCATTGTGAGCAGTGATCGTGATGGGAAATACCCCACTGGCCTTTGACGTGCCGCCCAGCGCTCCCGTGGCCGGGTTGAAAGTAACTCCGGAGGGCAGAGCACCTGTCTCGCTCAGCGTTGGCGCGGGAAACCCCGTCGCCATGACGGTAAACGACTGCATCGTCCCGTAGGTGAACATCGAGCTATTGCCGCTTGTGATCGCTGGGGCCTGATCCACGGCAAAGTTCACCGGGGTCGAAGGGCCACCGCCCGGACCGGGATTGGTGACCACGACGGGAAAGTTTCCTCCAACAGCCTGATCGCCGGTGCTGAGCTGGATCGTCAAATGCATCGAGTCCACGAACGAGGCCGCGTGCCCCGTGCCGTTGTACGTGACCGTCGAGGTGGAAACGAAGCCCGTCCCGATGATGGTCAAAGTCTGCGCCGCAGAGCCCACGAGCACGGAAGTCGGCGAGAAGCCGGTGATGGAAGGCAGTGGATTTGTGCCCGTTCCGGTGAGCATTACGGACTGCGGGCTGCCGGGGGCGTTGTCTGTGATGTTGACGTTGGCGGTGCGAGTGCCCAGGCCGGCGGGCGTAAATGTGGCGCCCGCAGTGCATTTCGCACCCGGCGCCAGCGAGTTCCCGCAGGTGTTGATTAGAGTGAAATCGCCCGGATTCGCACCCCCGAGCATCACGCTCGAGATGTTCAAGGTTTCGGTTCCCACGTTCGTCAGGGTGACCGACTGAGACTGGCTGGTGGTTCCGAGGACTTGATTGCCGAAGTTTACGGAGTTGGAGCTAATTGAAATGGCCAGCGTGGATACGGGGAGCGAGCTTCCTCCGCACGCCGTAAAGAGCAGCGCGAGGAAAACGCAGAGCGTGGAAAGAAGCGCCTGCTTCGGGAGGGGTGGTTGCATCATTGTCGTTGGGATAGCTTGGAAACCGGCTTTCACCGAGGCGACAGGCCGAAGACGCTACAGCCCCGCCCATGCAAAACGCGCAACCCACGCCCCGACGACATCCGCGAACCGCAGCGGGCGATTGGGCCGGAGGGCATGGGGCTGTCCATGGACGTTTCCATCATCGCAGCAAATGGGGCCCGTGTTTGTAAATCCTTCATGAATGGCCTGTTTGACTTCATCGCGCGCTCGCCGTTCCGAGGGAAGACGTAGACTGAGTCCATGATTCTACAAGGGAAATGAGGCCGTGGCGAGCGGATGGGCAGCCGCCGTCCCCCGGAGATGCGGCACAAAAGCCAATTCCGTTCGGCCTTCGCCGATGGAGACGAAAGATTTGGATAGGGCAACGGGAACTTCCACTGGACGCGCCGGCAACTGCTGACCCCGACGAGGCGCCCTTCAGTGGCCGTTCTCGTTTGCTCCGATAAAGCCTTCGCGTTCGAGATGAAGGAAGATCTGCTGGGCAACTTCCTCGGGACTGAACTCTTTTGTGTCCGCGACAACGTCAGCATCGCCCGGAATCTCATACGGGTCAGAAATGCCCGTAAACTGCTTCACCAACCCCGCGCGCGCCTTTGCATACAGGCCCTTGCGGTCCCTGCTCTCGCAGACCTCGAGTGAGGTGGAGAGGTGCACCAGGATGAAGCCGCCATGCGGCTCAATCATGGCTCGGACTTCCTTGCGAACCTGATCGTACGGTGCGATAGGCGCGCAGAGGGCGATTCCGCCATTCTTGGTGATTTCCGAGGCGACAAAGCCGATGCGGCGGATATTGATGTCGCGGTGTTCGCGCGAGAATCCAAGTTCCGAGGAAAGATGTTTGCGGACGATATCGCCGTCGAGCAGAGTAACCGGGCGTCCTCCCATTTCCAATAGCTTCACGCGGAGCACGTTGGCGATGGTGGATTTGCCGGAACCGGAGAGCCCGGTGAAAAACACGGTGAAGCCCTGCCGATCGCGCGGCGGATAGCTGCGTTGGAGCTCGCGAGCGACCTCGGGAAAGGTGAACCAGGAGGGAATCTCGCGGCCTCCGGAGAGACGGGCGCGCAACTCCGTTCCCGAAATATTCAGCACCCGCGAACCCTTTGGAACTTCGTCGTCGGGCACATACGTGTCCTGGTCCTCCAAATAGACCATCATCTGGAATGGAACCATGGTGATGCCGATTTCCTTCTGGTGAGCGCCGAGCAGTTCCTGCGCGGCGTAAGGCGGGTAAAAGGGCTTCCCGTGCTCATCGTTGCCGGGGCCTGCGTGGTCGCGGCCGACGATGAGATGGCTGGCGCCGTAGTTCTTGCGGATGATGGCGTGCCAAATGGCTTCGCGGGGTCCGCCCATGCGCATGGCCAGGGGGAGGAGAGAAAGCCTGACCGTATCTTTCGGGTATTTGGACAGCAGGGCCCGATAGCAGCGCACGCGAACGTAATACTCGACATCACCGGGCTTGGTCATCCCCACGGAGGGATGAATCAGAAGGTTGGCCTCCACTTTCTTTGCCGCGCGAAGGCTGAGCTCCTGATGCGCGCGGTGCATGGGGTTGCGCGTCTGGAAGGCGACGATCCGCCGCCATCCCGCACGGATGAATTCGGCCCGCAGCGCGGCGGGAGTCAATCGCAGCTCGCGGAAATCGTAATGGCGCGGGAGGTCGATTCCTTCCAGGCGTCCTCCGACGTACCAGGGATGGGAGTTCTCCAGCAGATGCTTGACGCCGGGATGAAACGCGCTGGTGGTTCCAAACACCGCGTCTGCCTCAGCGCGCCGATCGGGCTGCCAAACCTCTTCCACGTGGAGGGCGGCGAGCATCACGCCTTCCGGGTCGCGGAGTGCAATGACGGCGGGGGGCGCGATAGACCGCGCGAATTCTTCCGGCACGTCGAGAGTAATCGGGATGGGCCACAACTTGCCGTCCGCCAGGCGCATGCGCGAACAGGTGGCCTCGTAATCTGCGCGTGCCATGAACCCGCGCAGGGGAGAAAAGCCGCCGTTCAACAGGAGTTCCAGGTCGCAAAGCTGCCGGGGGGTCAGATCCCATGACCGCCAATCCCGGGATTTTGCCTGGAGTTCAGCGGCGCGTTCCGGAGCCGCGATAAGGTCAATCAATTCGCCGCCATGCGGAGGATTTAGATGAGTGAGCACTCTATTGAGAGTCCTTTTTCAGAAAGTTAGACAGCGCCACGAAGAGCATTCTTGAGGTCGCGGAAGCACGACCGGCCCCAGTGGTTATAGCATGTTTCCAATTCGCTCCATGCGGGGGTCGCGGCGGGCAGTTCCACGAGAACCTATCTCATAAATGATGCTGTGACTCTGACCACGGACGTCAGGGGCTGAAGCCCCTGATTTGCGGGCGTTTTTCGGCACGGCTAAAGCCGTGCCCTGACGTGAGCCATTTATGAGATGGCTTCTAACCTCTGGCCATTGCCAAGCCGGTGACAATCAGGACGACCAGGAGAACTTGCCGCAACCGGACTGAGGGAACCACCTCGTTCAGCTTGGAGCCAAAGAGAACGCCAGGCAAGGAACCTATCAGCAAAGCCAGGACCAGCGCGCGGTCCACAGTATGCAATTGCATTTGGCCTAGAGTCGCCACTGCGGTGAGGATCAGCCCATGAAAGATATCAGTCCCCACAAGCACATGGGGCGGCCTGTTGAAAAAGAGAATGAGAAGGATCATGATCACGCTTCCCGCTCCGATGGATGTGGCTCCCACGAGGAACCCACCTACAACTCCCGTGATCACCGCTCCTGACTTGGGCCCAATCCGGTGCCATACATGCTGGCGCAGCGGGGTTCCTTTGGACGTTTGAATCGGATTTTGCCACATCACCAGTGAAGCGATTACCAGGAGCAGGACGCCGATGGCGACGCTCAGGCCTTTGTCGAGGCCAGCCCCGTACCGGGAACGCAGGAATCCGAGGAGGGCGATGCCGGCAAGGCTGGCAGGGACACTGCCGATGCTCATGCACCCGACCAGAGGCCAGTCGACGTGTCTTCGTTTCCAATAAGTGGCCGCCGCCCCAGCTTTTGTAATGGCAGCGAAGGCCGTGCCTGACCCGATGGCGATCAACGGGGGCACGTGCAGGGCCAGGATCAGGAGGGGAAGGAGCAGAACGCCCCCGCCGAGGCCGGTCATGGCCATTAAGGCCCCGACAAGGAATCCCGTGGCAATCTTGAAAAGAATGACCGTCATGGCTCTGCAATCTGTGAAAACTGGATCGGCGAATTCACGGAAATCTCAACAGCGAGGGTGAAGCGATGAGCATGAGTGACGCTCGTCGGGCGTCCATTGCTGACGTGCGGAGCGAACCCCGGCAACCGCGACAAGATTGCTTTTGTTTGGCCCGGCAGTCCACGCATCCCGCGGGTAAGGTTAGACGGGCAAATCTTGCGATGAGTTGGACATTTGCGGCGAGCGCCGTGGGAAGCGCGCAAGGGAACGCCGAAGAGCCCGGACCGTATCCAGAACTTTCGGAAGCCGACGGAGGACGCTGACCGTCGGGCATCTCATTTCCTGAATCTGAAGCGGAACTTCCTCAATTCTGACTCCCATCCACCACGCGAGAAGGACAATTTCGGTCTGGAAGACCTCGTCGGTGGTCACGGCGATCTCGCACAGCTTCTTCGCAAGGGGTGTCTCAATGCTTTTGAGACCGTGCGTATCCGTGCCTGGGTATCCGACACAGAGGCGGAGGAACACAAAATTATAGAGGGCGGTCAAGACGCGGCGCTTGAGCGGGCGGCGGTCAATCGACTGCGGGTGGCGCTTGGAGCCGACGACGAAGGGGGCAAGCTGTGCGCGAAAGACGGCGATCGAGGCGGAAACGAACTGGGCGTAGAGAAAGTCGCATTCCAGGATGGAGAGATGGGTTCCGCGGCTTTCCAGCATTCCTTTCTTGATGGCCTCCCCATAGCTGCCGCGGGGGATGGAGACGGCGCGGACCATCTCTGGAAACCTCGATTCCAATCGGCGGCAAGCATCCCAGGTGCGGTCGGTCGAGCCGTTTTCGACGACGATGATCTCGCTGAGGACTTCCGCCACATCACTGGGAAGGCGATGGATAAAGGTGGCGACAGCGTTCTCCAGACCCGCGGCCTCATTGTGAGCAGGGATCACCACGCTAAGATTCATCACAGCGACTCCATCACGGCATGGCGAGCGGATTCCATCGAATCTTCCATGCTGATGTAGTCCCAAAGGCCATAACGGCCAATGGGGTGAACGCAAGCCTCCCGCAACCGGGCGAGAATGTTCTCCAAGGCACTATCGCGCTGCGGGGTGTGGTGAATATAGGCGTGACGCATCACGTGGATCACCACGCACACAATCTCGCGGCTTTGGACCCAGCCAAGCTCCTCGAGAGATTTCAAGACCCTTGGCTGCAAGTCGCGGATCAAGTCGGTTCGATCGAGTTCCTGCGGCTGCAGGCCGACTTCGACATAGAGAGCCCCCCGGCCAGGGGTGGCTGTCCCGTTTCCGATGTTGGAATAGAAGCCGACACGGTAGAAGGGAATGGCGCGATCGGAAACGTACAACCAATGAAGGCCTTCAAATTGAGGAGGCAGGGGGCCGCGCAGGCCGATATTGAAGCTGATCGTGGAACTGTGGGAGAGGCCCGCAGCAGCATGGATCAATTCATCGTCGCTGGTCATCTCGCAAAGCGATTTGAGGGGGATGCTGGAGAACATGGCGTCCCATGGAATCGTTTCGCCCTTGCTGGTGCGGACAGTCTTGTGGCGGAGATCGACGGCAACCACGTCCTGATTCACGGCACAATTCCTGATTCCACAACGCAAGCCGTGCACGAGCTTGCCGATGCCACCGGCTTTCGGATACCAGAAGGTGGAATTATAGCTTGATGCCGCGGAGGCAGCTTCGCCAGCCATGCCCATGCGAACCAACTTTTCATCCGGGGCGGGAAAAAACCGCCGGACGGCGCGCCTGGAGAGGCGCTCGAGCGGGATGGCCATGGTCTTTTCGTTTTGCGGGATAAGGAACAGGTCCGCCAATGCCTGTCCGAATCCGCTGACGATATAGTCGCGAAAGGTTGCATTGTCGCTGTCGGCGAGGGCCGGCCGGGCGTTGTAAGAGTTCACACACTCGTTGAAGAGGGCCGGGGGCAGTCCTGCAAGATTGTATTGAATGGGTGCGGTGATGAAATTCCCGCCGACAAAGCAACACGAACGCCGGGTGATGCGAGCCCACTCGTCATTCTTCAAGCCGGCGTATGGGATGTCGGCCGGGGTGGCATGGCGGCAGAGATGCAGGAAGTGTCCGGTGTAGTCGAAACAAAATTCGCCGACCTCCACAGTGCGTGTGAGGCCTCCCACGGTCGGGCAACGTTCCAACAACAGGTAATCGAGTTGCTGCTCCTGGAGGATGCGGGCCGCGGTAAGCCCCGAGATCCCTCCGCCCAGCACAAGCACCGGAGATTTTTGCGGTGAATTCACAGTCGGTTGGGTCAGCTTCGGCAGCGTAGCACGCGAGGACTAGCGGATGGTCGGGCGTGCATTGCGGTAGTTCCAGGCCCAGAAGCCGTCGTGCGTGTGGTCTGCGATGCGTGCGAGTTTGGCCGCCGAGCTTGCCTCGGCGGGACGCCGGGAGGCCAGATAAAGAGAGGATCCGGTGACGGCGAGAACCCGCTGCACGGTCCAATCAGGGCTCAGATCCTGAAGAATGCGCTGATCATCATCGCCGTGGACGTGGCTGAACACGATCCAGAACCGTTTGGCGTCCGGTTCCAGGCCTAAACTTATCTCTTCAATGTATTTGTCCGGGGTATCGTGATTAAAGTCGCCATACATGAAGTGCGGGTCTCGAGGATTCACATAGAAGTCCACGGCGGGCACGGCTCCGGCATAGATGTAGATTGCGTCTCCCGGCTCGCGATGAATGCGTAAGGCCTGTAAGACCTGCTGGATGTCTTCGACCTCCGCATATGGTTTCTGAGAGCGGATTTGAAAGGCGCCCGATACGATTACGACGGCGACCATGACGGCGAAGACCAATGAACGCGCCAGGTCTCTAAACCAATCTGCGACCTCAGCCAGGCTTGCGGACGCGAACAGGCAAACGACAGGCGCCAGGAATAGGCACTGGCGAATGGGGCCGTATGGGTACACGTGCAGGAGGCCACCGACCAGAACCGCAAGGCATGAGGTGAACGCAAGAATTGTAAGGGGAGGCACAGCGCGTGCCCGAAACGCACGTGCAAGATGAACCAGGGTGGCAACAACGGAGATTAAGGCGGCTCCCAATCCCGGCAACAGGAGAGAGGTCAGCAAATGATGGGTGTTCGGCCCGACAAATCGCAAGATACTGGAACCCGGGACCCAATAATAGTCGTTCAAATACGAAACGGGCCCTTCCCATTGGTAGCGGAGAGTCAGCCAATAAGACAGCACGGCACCGAGAGCCAGGAATCCGAATGCAGTCATGATCTGCGCGATCCTGCTCCTGAGCTCCCTGCGAAATAAATCCAAAAGGAAAATGGCCAAGAGAATGGAGCAGCTGAACAAAAGCAAACCGTATTGGACAAACGGGGCAACGAACAGCGCCAGGTACAACAGCGCGGGTGAGTGATTTCCCTCCCGGTCAGAGGCATACGAGAGAAAGGCGTACAAGAGCACCGCAGCATAGAGGACGCCGAGTGAATATTCGCGTACCTCCTGGGCGTATCGGACCTGTGCGGCCGCGACGCTCAGCATGAGAGCGGAGAGCGTTGCGGTCTTGAAGTCGACGGAAGGGAGAGTGACAAAGCAGAGCATCGAGATTACAGCCAAGAGGCTTGCCGCGACGGAAGGCAGCCGGACCGCCAAGGGTCCCGTCCCGACTCTCTCGACGGCATAAAGGATGAGTGGGTCGATGATGGGCGCGCTGTGGAAACCGCGAGTCAGAGCCAGCGTCTCGGAGAGTGTCCCTCGTGAAATGTTCGCCGCGATTGCTTCGTCCAGCCAAAGGCTGCGCTGGCCGAGGTGATAGAGGCGCAAACCGGCGGCAAGCAACACGATGAGGAGGGAGCCGAGAATAAAGGCTCGATTCATTTTGCCGGGCGACCGCGATGGGTCAGTCAACTGCACTTTTTATCCCAGGGCATCTTAGGATCCTGCGGGCGGGGTTACGACCTCATACACGCAGCTATCGATTCCGCAATGCACCAGCCGGAATGAATTTCCGTAAGTCGCCTGCAAGGCGCGGAAACAGGTGTCCTCCGCAGGCAGCCAGTAATTGTCCGCGTGATGCACGACGAGGATCACCCCGACCTTGTAGCGGAGAATGCCGTCCATGATGACCTTGGGATCAGAAATAGGGGGAAACCACACCACCCGGCCGCGGGTAAAATGGAAAATGAAATCGCAGTCCCGCGCCATCACCACGCTGTTTGCCGGTTCGTGAGTCCGGATCCACTCGGCAGCCTCAATCATTGGATATCCCGACTGTTGAGTAAGGACAGGAATCATATTCCGGCGGCCGATGGTGAACGCTTGCGCAGTTCCCGTCGCCGTGAGGCCGGCGACGGTGGCGACGGCAGCGACTCGCAGCAGAAGCGGAGTTCCTGTTTCCAACCACCGGCTGAGGGGCGCCAGGCCAGAGTCAATCGACTGGCGGGAGCTTTGGATCCTAGGCATGACGAATCCGATGGCAGCCACGAGAAGCCAGAAGGCCGTCGCGGCAATAGGCTGCAGGTGGTCACCCCGCGGGTGTTGCGGGTCGCCCGTGAAAGTTATCCAGCGTGCGGCAAAGCCCGCGGAGCACAGACACAAGACGGCACCGACAAGAAGCAGGCTGCGTCCCACCACTCGGGGCTTCTGGAGGGCCTGAATTCTGAGCTCCTTCGCGCCGCGCCACAGGTAGAGACAAACAAGCGGGAAAACGGGGATTAAGAAACGAGGGTTGTAGTCCCACGGCCAGAGAAAGAACATGGATTCGTGAAATAAAAAGTACCAGTCGTGGAGTTGTGCGCCCTTCGAGAGCGAGGATGCCAGTCCCCAAGCAACCAGCAAGAACACGCCAATAATTGCAGGCGAAGACCAAAAAATGCTGACATATCTTCGTGCGAGCAAGCTCACAAACCCGGCGGTGTGCGTGAGGGTGTTACGCGCAACTCGTATCGGAATATCGCGAAGCTGAGCGAGGCCTGACTCCGGGTAATGTCCGTCCTTCATTCGAAACTGAGACATGTAGGACTGCGGGTATCCCGGGAGCTGCCACTCCAAGACCTGATTGCGCTGGGCCCAAACGCTCCAGGCGAGTTGAGCGCACACACCCAGCACCAGGGGAATCATGATCCTGCGCATACGGCGGCGGGCAATTGCCGGAGCGAGCAGGAAGGAAGCGGCGATCCAGGCGGCCAGCCCCGCCAGAAGCGCGACGCCGACAGAGCGGATCAGCACTGCTGCGGTGACGACACAGCTAAGGAGGAAAATCCAACCGATCGGGGCCCTGTCCGGCTCAGCCCTGTCAACCTTGAGAGCGAGCAAGAGAGCAAGCATGCACGCCAGGAAATAGGTCATCTCCGGGTACACGAACAAGGTGATGAATCCGAACGCAAAGGGGCTAGATGCGAGGAGGAGACAAGCGACGGCGGCGACGGCACGCCCCTCCACGCGGCGTAGCAGCTCGTAAGCGGCGATGAGGCCCAGGGTCGCAGAGACCGCGACGACCGGGAGAAGCGCGCCGGGGGAGAATCCGAACAGCAATCCTACCACCGCCAGAATGGCAGGAAAACCTGGCGGCAAAGTAGGCTGCGGCAGCTGGCGCAGTTGATAGGAACCCGTCTCGACAAGCGACCGAGCCAGGTCCGCATAGGAGGCATCGTACACATAGTTGGCCGTATGAAGGTAGTGCGTACACTGAAACACGCCGATGGCGAAGACGTAGGCGTAGACAGCCAGGTCCGCAGGTGAGAACTTGGCACGCGCGAGCGCGTGAGCGCCCCCCGGCTGGTTCGGATGCAGGAACTTCAACGGTGGCATAAATGTCCGAACGCTTGCCCGCACGGAACGGGCTGCCGGCTCGCGCGGCTTACCAATCCTTGCTCCCCGGAGCGGGGAGACGGGCGGTTTCGCTGTCGAGCACCAGGACCCAGTCGCGGGCATCCGGCGGGGTGAAACTCCGGGCGCCGTTGGTGGTGAAAGTGCCAATCAGCCGAGCCGAGCCGTCGCGCGGGTTGAACCACCAGCCCTTTGCGCGAGCCACGGGGTCGATCACCTTTCCCAGGTCAATGGTGATTGTGGCGGCGCTGCCCCTGGGAACATAAGCGAGAATCGTCTCCCCATCGGAGGTTTTTGCGGCGACGGAAGATGAATCCCCCAACCGGTAAGGAACGCCGTAGACAAAACTTCGAATGGATTCGCGAGTCGAACTGAAAAAACCGCGCGAATCGTAACCTGCGGTCATCACGGCGTGATCGATGTCCGGGAGCAGCTTCCAGTGCTCACGGGAGCGGAACAATTTTCCGAGATACATTTGCCCGACCGATCCCGGAGAGCTTAGCTGGCTTTTCCAGGGGGGATCTCCCGGCTTGGCGTCCGGGCCTCCGCTGAAAAACCAAATGGGGCTGTTTCCAAACCCCCCATTTCCGAGGTAGGCGCCTCCCAAAACCGCCCAGTAGCCCTCTTCTCTCAATTCGAGATCGGTGATGCCGTGCTCATTTTCGTACCATTCTTCGCCCAAGAAAGGAGGCAGCAACGGAGAACGCTGGTAGTTGCGGGGGACCTCGGCGAGTATGTTCACGGTATGGAAATAAAGCCAGTTCAGGTCCATCCAGTTCGCGCCGGCAAAAGTATCCAATGCCGCGGCCTGCGGATGGCCCTCGGCGACGATCAGGTGGACCGAGTCCTTCGAGCGGATGCCGTCTGCGAGGTCGGTGAGCTTTGGCACCACTCCGGTAGCCGGGTCTACGTCTCCGCCGATCACCCAAATCAGATTCGGGAAGGCCTTGTAACGATCGCCAAGGAAGCCACCGTAAGTCTTGACGACAGCACCGGAGCTGTTCTGATAACTCGTCAAATAACCTCCCGGCGAAGTTAAACCGACAAAGCCAGGATCCAGGGCAACGGTGATGCCGAAGGTTGCGGCCTTCCGAATGACCGAATCCACGTGCATCCAGTATTTTGGGTTCTCATTGGTGAAATCCGGGCCGTTGAATGGAACGTCGCCGTAAGCATTTTTCGGAGGGTTGGACTGGTAGTAGTTGTCCACGGCGCTGCACACGATGAAATTAAACCCGCGCGCGGCGCGATCCGACAAATAGATCTGGACATCCGAGTCGTCCAATTGCGTGATCAAGGACCAGGCCGCATCTCCGGTAATGAACACGGGCTTGTCTGTGATGGAATTGACGAGAAACCTTCCCGTGGGATCCAAAGTCATGAACTGCCCCGCAGCGTTGACGATTGAGCGTGCGCCCTTACCGGGGTTCGCGGGGCCCTGGGAAGCGGGCGATGCCTGAGGCTGCCGTGCGAAACGATTTGTTCGCGCTTGACGGCGTAGAACAACGAAGAGGATGAAAGCAAAGAATGACACGACCACCAGGAGAGCTCCCACCTGGAAGCCGCGGCTTCCCCCTCGTGCGGCAAGCATTCAGAGCACCCCCCCAGCGAGCCGGCTTCGATTCGTGGTTCACCTTGCAGTCTATTTAGGATAGCCGAGGGCGCGCATTCCCTCGGCAGCCTCACGCGCGATAATCCAACGCTCGTACCAGCTCAGCCGGCCGCGCTTGGCCGTACCGCCGACGGAGACCGAGAGAGCGACGTTTTCGCGAATTTCAATGCCAAGCCAGGATTCCAGGTGGCGGAAATCAACCTTGCCGGCAATCAGATCTTCATACTTGATGTGAACGGAGGGGAAATCTGCCGGCAGGCGAGCCCAACTGACTGCCAGACGATTCCAGTGCCTCGCAAAACTTGCAGCCGAATCACCGGGGACATCCGGGTACCTGTAGTACACCTCGCCCCAATGGGCATCGGCCATGGAGCGATAAGCGTCATAGGGATGGCGTGAGATGATCACAAACTTGGCCTGCGGATATAACCAATGCAGCAGACAGGCCTCCGTGGCGCCCAGCCGCACCTCCTTGAGGCCCCAACGGACAAAACCCCGGTGGCGGGCGGGCTCTTCAAGCCAGCGATCAAACAGACTCCGCAGCGCCAGACGAAAGTCAGTGCCAGGAGGGTACAGGTTTGCAACCCAGGCAGTGGCCAATCCCGGTGAAGCTGGATCCGGCTGGTTGTTCCATTGCTCCAGATTGCGGGAGCTGACGGAACCGCTGAGCATTTCAGCCAGCCGGGTGACAACACCCATTTCTCCGAGCGGCTCTCCCCAGAGAAGCAGGCGCGGGTCCGTAACGAGGACGCGCTGGAGCAGAGTAGAGCCCGCTCTCCAGCCAGTGGAGAGCAAGAAGATCGGGGCTTGGGTTTGTTGTTGTCCGGCTACATCCGCCGGGACTTGCGGTTGAAAAATCGCGAGGGAGCGGACGAGTTGTTCGACCTCCGGCACACTCACGCGCGGACAGCGCAGCCATGCCCAGAGCTCCCGTTTGCAGCCTCTCGACCCCCGGACGAGATTGCCCAGCCAGCTTCTGCGCAAGCGCTCCCAAGCCCAGGTTTGCTTGTATCTCGAAATCGTAGAAGCAGCCATAGTGTCGTTGGTCGCGCCTCAGCGGGGTACTTCCGGACCCTTCGTAGCAATTTCACTTGCCAACCAGGCCTGCGGACGCCGCCGGCGGGATTCCACCATCTGACCCGCCAGCCAGCGGAGCTGAGTGTGGCAGTAAAATCTCCGGGCGGGCCGGACCGAGAACATCCATCGCAGCGTCCAGACAGCAAATCTGCGAAAGAAGATAAGCGGAATCCCGAAAACGACGCGCTTGGCATCGGGCGGCATGCCGAATTCGCGAAGATCCGAGCGGCCCTTGTCGAACCACCAGGCCAGGAAGTACTTCTTCTGGAGACGATGCTCCGAAACCGGGTGAAAGACCACGGCGGAAGGCTCGTACCGGAGCCGGAGACCGGCGGCCAGAACGCGGCTGCCAAACTCGGTGTCTTCGCCGCGGATTTCACTGCCGGGACACGGACCCAGGTCCAGACGAAAACCCTCGAAACGCTCTAATACCTCCCGTCGATAGGCCATGTTGGTACCGAGGGGAGGTTCCGTGAGGATTCCGGCTTGGGTCCCCGGATCGAACAAAGCCAGCGTGCCCAGCCAGTGGCGGTCCTTGAGCGACAACCAGCGCGGAGGGGAAAAATTCCCCTGTGGCAAAATTCGCCCTCCGGCACCGGCCCATTCGCCAGTGTGCAAGGCGGAAGTGAGAGTCTGTAGCCAGGCAGGCTCTGCGATCACGTCGTCGTCAATGAAAGCCAGGATGTCGCCGCGAGCTTCACGGATTCCAGCGTTCAGGGCATGGGACTTGCCCGGCCGGGGCTCAAAGAGATACCGAAAGCGACCGGAACACCTAAGACAACAATCTTCGATGACCCTGTGCGTCTGATCGCTGGAGTTGTTGTCCACCACGAGGACTTCCCACGCGACCGGCTTGGAAAACGTTTGGGCGGCGAGGCAGTCCAGAACCTTCGAAAGACTTTCAGAGCGGTTGAAAGTGCACAGGATTACAGTGATCTTCACAGAGTGGTCAGAAGAACCCCTCTGCGCGAGAGCTGGATCGTCGACAGGGATGTTTTGCACTTCGGGTCTAGTTTCGCAGAACACCAAGTCACGCCAGGCGCAACCGCGCAAGCATCGGTTTCAGCGGGCGGCCTAAGACCACGGGCCGTGTTGTGACAGCGCGACCTGCGGCGAGAAACGATTTCAAGTATCTCTTCTCTCTCCAATACAGCCTTGCGATGGCCAGGTACAAATCCGCAGTTTGCCATCGCTCGACGTATTTCCAGTCAGGGGACTGCAGCAACTCAGTAGCCACCGCAAGGGCAGTAGAGTATTCACCCGCCTGACACATGGTGCGAAGCCAAACGAGGTAATCACTCGCAGCAGCAATCTGCTGCGCGGCTTCGGCGACGCCCAATGAAGCAAGAAAAGCCGGCGTGATTTGCTCAGTCGAGCTCAGCGGATCCGGAAGCCCATTGCTTCTGGAAGACGCGGAGACTTGAGCGGCAAGGACGCAAAGGGTCTGCTGCATGCGCTTTCGCAGTGACAATTGGTATGTATGAATCCGATATTTGAGGACCACCTGCTCGAGATTGGCGACTTTGAAGTGCTCTGCGATCCGCAGCCACAAGTCGTAATCCTCCGCCTGGACAAACACGGGCCGATATCCGCCGACAAGCGCGAACGCTTCGCTGCGGATGACAACAGCCGGATGGCTGAATGGGCAGCGGGCGGCCAGCTCCAATCTGATTTCGCGGTCATCCGTCGGAAAGCGAACAACCCGCAGGGGCCTGCCGGCAGCGTCAATCCACTCCGTGGCGCCGCCCAGCACGCCAACCTCTGGATGCTCCTCCATGAACGCGAACTCCCATTCGAGACGGTTCGGTAGGGAAACATCGTCAGCGTCCATCAACGCGATGTATCGCCCTTGCGCGAGAGAACAGGCTGTATTGCGCGCCTCGATCAATCCAAAAGGCAGTATCTCGTGGAATTTAATTCGCGAGTCCTTGGCCGCATAGCCGGCAATAATCGATTTGCAGCCGTCCGTCGAGCCAAAATCCGCAATGATGAACTCGAACTCGGTGAAGGTCTGGCGGAGGATGCTCTCAATCGCCTCGGCAAGGAAGCGGTCAACATTGCGCACAACCATTACGACTGAAATAAGGGGCTGGTTCATGAACTCATAGGACCGACGGACGCTGGCATTTCAACATCAGCTGGCGACGCCGTCCCTGCCTCTGATTCACGTAAGCTCAAGGAATTACCGCCCCGTGACTGGGACGTGGTGAGCCGGCAAAACTTCGCGACACTTCGCGCGTCTGGTCTTGCGAGCCGTTAACCACCACGAGGACTTCCCGCTCGACCGAGTCGGGCACAACCGAGACGGCCACGCTTCCCAGCGCCATTGGCGGAGCTTGGCGCGGATCAAGCATGCAAACGATTACCGTACTCCTCACCACGCCATTCCACACAAGTCGCCTGGATCCGTACCGCCATCCGCGACAGGGATATTCAGCGCTGCCAGCCCTCGGCGTATTCCTTCTCGAAATGAAAATCTCTCCACGACTGTTTGACGTGCGCTTCGCTCCATTGCCTCTCGATCTTCTCGACTCAATTCGAGTGCGTTGTGCAGCCCTTCCAGCACTCCTGCATCCGTGGTCTCAGCGAGAAAGCCATTCTTCCCATCCACGATGAATTCACCAGGTCCTTCAGTGTTTGTCGCGATGCAGATCAACCGTGACGCCATGGCTTCCAAAAGGGCCAGCCCGAATCCTTCGAAATCGCTCGGAAGGACAAAAATGTCGCCGGCTTGTAAGAGTGGAGTTACATCTTCCAGCCAGCCCAAGAACTTAATCCTCTTGCAAACTCCAGATGATCCGGCCAGGCGCCGCAATTCTTCTTCTTGCGGACCATCGCCCGCGAGAATCAGCCAGAGATTCGGATGTTTCCGAATCAGGACGGTCAGGGCATTGATCAACCGATCGAGGCGCTTCTGCGGGTTCAGCCTTGCTGTGCTGACAATCAAGATTCCGTCTTCGGGCACGCCAAAAGAGACACGCAACACCTTTCGAGTTTCGACGGACGCGGAGCAGAATTGCGATGTGTCAACGCCGTGATACGCAACAACCAGCTTTTCCGGAGCATAGCCGTAATTGCGGACTGCCCACTGCTTGAGTTCCTCGCTGACGACAATCACGCGTCTGCACAAGCGTGCCCGCATGCGCAACTGCCACATGGCCAGGTGCCGCCGAAGACCAATCCCGGGCAAGAACCCAAAATGAACCTTAGAGGATATTGGCTGAGGCTCGGGAGCCGCCGTATGCTCGGTCATGTAAAGGTTTCCCCGACTTACGAGGTAGGCGGCAAGAACGACAGGTAATGGCCATTCGAGGAAATACCCATCCACCAGGATGACCTGGTCCGGCCGCATTTCCCTCAGGTATGACAGCCAGGAGAAGAGCACCGTCCAGAAAGGCCCTCTCGCTTGGAGTTTCAACCGCGTACACACGACTGGAACGCCAAGCTTCTTGATCCGGACTCTGAATACGTCTTCCGTGTACGTCAGGCTTACTCTACATGTGCGGTAGTCGATGCCGCGCAGCCAATCGAGAACGCGCTTTTCTGCTCCTCCAAACCACGGGGCCTGGTGAAGTACGAGGACGTGACGCTTTCCCTCACGCGCATGTGTCGAGGGCCGTAGCGGAGAATGGTCAGCCCACTGCCTGGTCTGACCTGCCAGAGGCTGACTCCCGATGGGCTCAGCAATAGAATGATCGGTGTCGGTCGCCACGCTGACCTTCGAAGAATATGGAAACTTCATATCTGCAACTTTGTTCCGTAGCCAAGGGCTTCTGAAGAGGAATGGCCGGCGGAGGTCAACCCTGATTTGCAGGGCGCGATGCGCCGGTGACCGGTACTGCAGGCTCATCTACTGGGACTGTCCGGTGCCCCACGGGCTGATTGGGGCTGGTCTTGAGCTTCAGGAGGCGCAGCCCTCTTGTGATTGCCGTGGCCGGATTCGCCGCATTCCACAGAATTTCCCGGCTAATTCGCAGCGAGAGATAAGAGCGATCGAGCGTCTCTCCCAGCGTCGCCAGTCCCCGCGCGTGATACTGCCAGAAGTCAGATCCACGGCGGCGGAGCGCTTCCTTGGCGAGGACACTGTAATACTCGCGCCGGGTTTTTTGTTTCAGCGCGGCAGCTTCGCTTGCCTCCAGAAACACGGAAGCGTAGCGCTGCACCAGAATGTACCGATCCAGCGCCGCGGGTTGGAGGGAGCGGACGGCGGAAGAGATCGATTCGTTGTCCGCGCGCGAAAACGAAAGCACTTGATGAACAAAGCCGAAATCCCAATGTTCCAGAATCTGCATACATTTTTCGGAGTCCTCATGCAGTTGGGACTCGTCATAGAACGGTTGGCCCTTCGTTATCATCGAGGAGCGATAGAGGACCGCTGTTGGCGAGCCAAAGACCCAAACTCCTGTACGCAGACACAGCCGAGCCATCTCCCGGCCGGAGAGCATCGGCGCGGGGTAGGGATAGCCGGTGCCGCGCAGTTCATTTCCTTTCAGCCAGTAAGAACTGACCAAGCCAATGGATTCCGAATGCTCCATAGCCTGTACCATCAGCCGCAGATGCTCCGGGAAAATGAAGTCGTCTGCCTGCACAATCTTGC
The DNA here is from genome assembly GCA_963773835.1 of uncultured Acidobacteriaceae bacterium. GTDB lineage: Bacteria > Acidobacteriota > Terriglobia > Acidiferrales > UBA7541 > JOPF136. The sequence continues at coordinate 1,236,007 of CAVZCQ010000001.1, read as the reverse complement.
AGTAGCGACTGGCTTCTGAAATCTCCGTGAGGGCACTATTGTAATTTTGGACCTGGGAGAGCAGTTGCGACCGGCGGATCAGTCGAATCCGCGTGTCGCGGCGGGCATAGGATTCCGCAATTTCGCCCGATCCGTCCGTGCTGCAATTGTCCACGAGAATGTATTCGAAATTCTCATAGGACTGTTTGAGTACACTTTCAATGCACTGGGCGAGATAGGGCGCGGTGTTGTAGAAGGGCGTGACGACGCTGATCAATGGCTGGTTCACAGTCAAATCCAGAGGAGACTGTTCTTTCGCTCGCGGTTCGTGACGGGCTGCAGCTTGCAGGGCAATCGTTACGTTCGCCAGCCCGCGGGCGTCAGGGAAATGCGGACTTACCTGCCGGCTGGAGCCGGCGCACCGGGCGTCACGGCCTGTTCCAGAGTTTCCTGCCGCGAGTCGGCGGGTGCGGGCCCGACGCGCTCCAGCCAAATCTCCCTCCAATACGGATAGATACTCCTGGGGCAGAACAGGCGGCACTCGCTGTAACGGGACTCGCAGACGACGGAGTCCAGGATGTAGCAGGGAGTTTTCATCTCCAGCATATTGCCGGTTCGCTCGTGAATAATCCTGGTCACCCGCTGGAGGACACGATACGTTTTGCCGCAGTACGGCACTTCTTCCGCATCGAAATAGAGGCCGCGATTCCGATTCCGCGTGTTGAGGGTGCTCAGAATTTCCTTAAATGGCTTGATGCGCACCAGATCTCCGGGCCGCAGATCCAGGTTCGCTGCCGGGGTGGGCTCTCCGTCCGAGATGATCCCCTGCCTGCGGGGGAATGGAGCACCGCGCCAAAGCGGGTAAAAGGTGTCATAGAACCAGCGAATCGGCCGGCCCAATTTGATTCCTGCCTTGCTGAGCCAGTAGAAGAAAAAATACGTTGCGCCGCAAATCATCCGCCAGAGGCCGACGTTCCCCGACAAGTAGTCCTCGACGTATTGACGCAGGTCCCACCATCGCAGGTCCGTGGTGGCATACGGCAGTTGCGTGGCCTGGCAAACGTAGCGAGTTTCTCCGGTCTTTGGATCGCTGGTTTGCGCCGCGGCTAAAACCCGAAGATGGGTACAAGAGGATGGGGAGGTGGGTGCATCTCCGTTGGCAGGATCCCGCCGGGATCGAAAGTCAGCAGCCGGAGAATTGCCGTTGACTGGAATCAGCCATGCAGATTTCCAAAAGAGCAAGCAGCTTGCCTGACAGCCGCCATGCGCGCTTCCATCACACCGCGTATCGAGGTGGACGGCCTCGCTGACCCGGCGACCACGGACCGGGAAAACCGTGTCGCAGGTTTTGTGCGCCCGTTTGTAGACCTGAAACCTCCTGCCACAGAACGCGAACATCTCCGGCATGAACGGCATGCCGTCCAGCCGACCATCACTGTCGAGAGTGGCAAGAATTTCCTGCTGGCTGCGCACCTGCACCCAGTCGCCCACTTTCAGCTTGGAAGATCTAGAGTTCATAAGCGCAATTAAAGTGCCGGGGCTCCTCCGTTGTTCCGGCGCCAACCCTGATGGGCTGGATCGCAAGTTGGCCTAACCGGATGAGTCAGCCCGACCATCCCGCGCATTGGAATCCATACCGGAGAATTTTGATTCGTCCTTACGAGGACTCGTCAGAAACGCGTTTTGTCTGGGTGATGGCTTGCCCGACGACTCCGGCGAAGCTGGCATCCGACACTCTGATGAACTCCTGCCGAGTAACCTGCGGGAAGCAATTCACGATTCCGTGGACGCTGCCTTCGGAACTGACATAGATGGTCGTTGCCGGTTCCCACCGATCGTAGCAAGTCTGGATGTCGCGCCTGTAAACAAGCACCGAGGGGTGGTAAGTGCCGCCGGCGAAGTTCAGAGACAGCTCGAATGTGCATCGGTATACGTCACCGGCGTTGAGGTCGAAGTTGCCCTGACCCAGAAGGTCGGTGGAAGTATCGAAAACTTCCCTGAGCTTATCATCGAGAACGTACAGGGTAACGGACATCTTGTTGCAACGCGTCCGCGCCGTCACTTCGACGTCAACCCACGCTTTCTGGCCGGATCGGAAGCGCAAGCATTCTCCTTGCTCGTCGCGGAGTTTTACGTTTGTGATTTGGATCGGAGCAGATGCGGAGTCTGCGCCGCGCACTTTCGAGGGCTTATGAAGATACGTGGAAATGACCTCTTGGGGAGGGCCCATAGTTACGGTCCGGCCCTTGTCCAGCAGCAAGCACCTGTGGCAGAACTCGGCAACAGTTTTCAAGTTGTGTGAGACAAAAAGGACCGCCACTCCGTTGCTGAGCACCTCTTTCATGCGCTCGATGCACTTCTGCTGGAAGGCATAGTCGCCCACGCTCAGAACTTCGTCCACAATCAGAACGTCCGGATCCACGTGCGCGGCAACGGAGAACCCGAGCCGCGCAAACATCCCCGAGGAATAGCGTTTTACCGGCGTGTCGATGAACTCTTCAATTCCGGAAAAGGCGATGATCTGATCGAGCTTGGATTGAATCTCGCGCTTGCTCATGCCGAGAATCGTGCCGTTGAGAAAGATATTTTCGCGGCCGGTGAGGTCCTGGTGGAAACCAGCCGAAACTTCAATGAGGGCAGAGAGGCGGCCATTGACGACCATACGCCCCTTTGTGGGCTTCATGATCCGACTGAGAATCCGCAGGGCGGTGCTTTTCCCGGCGCCGTTGCTGCCAATAATACCGAAAGCTTCTCCCGCCTTCACCTCGAAGGAAAGATCCTGCAAGGCCCAGAATTCCCTCTTGCCCGCATCATTGAGTTCCTGCTGCTGAAACATTCTCCCCGTGAGTGCCGGAAGGAGGTCGCGGAGGGAGTTGTAAACCTCTCCCTTCCGAAATTTCTTGTACACATGCTCCATGCGTATGGCTATGTCAGACATGCGTCGAACCCTTCAAATGCTTTCCGCGAAGCCGGGTTCCAGGTGTTTGAAGAAGACGTAGCCACCGACGAGCGTAAGGAGGGCAAACGCCAGGCTGTAGGCAAACCAGGGCATGTCCGGCGACTGGTGGCGGGCGACGCAGGCGCCCAACCCATCCAGAAGCGGGCTGACTGGATTCAGCAACAGCCATTTCCCCTTATTTCCCAACATGTTCACATCGTAGAACACCGGGGTGAAGAAGATCCCGAAGGTGAGGAAGACTTCTACGATGAACTTCACATCACGAAAATAAAGACTGGCAGCCGAAACAATCATTCCAATCCCCGCGGCCAGCAGAATCGTGGTCAGAAGCAGCACGGGAATCCACAGGAGATAAACGCTCCAGCCAATTCGCATCACCACCAAGAAGATGAGCAACGCTCCAGCCGCCACCAGGAAATCAAACAAGCTGGCCAGCGTTGCGGCGAGGGGGAAAATCTCCTTGGGAAAGTAAATCTTGGTGACCAATTCCTTGTTGTTAATCAGGCTGAGGCACGAAAAGCGGATGCTGGAGACCAGGAAGGCCCAGGGAAGCGATTTGACGGCCACGCTGGTGATATCCGCAGCGGCGAGCGAGGTGTGCGCGGCCAAAGCATAGGCGTAGCGGACGACAACGCCGGAAAGCACAATCAAAACGGGCATCAAAATGGCCCACAGAAAGCCCATGATCGACTGCTTGTAGCGCACCTTAATATCGCGGTAGGTGAGCATGTACAGCAATCCGCGGTACTTGTAGAACTCCTGTAATTCTTCTCGCATGACTCAATATGTCTCCGGCACGTCAGTTGAACTTTCGCATCACCGGCTTGACCGGCCGTCCTTCCAGGTACTTTTCAATCCCCTCATCGAGCGCTTTGCGGTAAACCACATGGGCCTCCTGCACGGCTTCCGCGGTGTGTTGGAGGTCCTCGTCCGTGTGGGAGTAGCTCACCACAAAGGAAGGCGCAAGGACTCCTCGCCGGACGAGCTCTTGAAGGAACAGAGTGCGGAAAGCCTGAGACCGTGCATGATCGCGGTCGCGGGTAGCAAAAGTAAGATTGCAAGGACGCCCTGCAACCTCGAAGTAACCCGCCAGCCGGTTCTCGGCAATGGATCTATCCACAAGCGCCCGCAGCCGTTCTCCCTGGCGCCACAGAAACTCGACAACGTGCTGCTCGCGATAAATCCGAATGGTCTCGAGAGAGGCGGCGAGGGCGTGGGTCTCCGCACCGTGCGTGGTGGAAAGCAGGAAAACGCGTGGCCGGTCGTGGTCCAGGCCGCCGAGCCGCATGATTTCCCTCTTGCCGGCGAGCGCGGCGATCGCAAAGCCGTTTGCCATGGCCTTGCCAAAGGTGGAGAGGTGCGGAACCACCCCGTGGAACTTCTGGGCGCCCCCCAGATGCCACCGAAAGCCCGTGATCATCTCGTCGAAGATCAACACCGCGCCTTGCCTCTCGCACAACGACTTGAGGTCTTGCAGATATCCTGGAGAGGGGGGAGTTGCGGCTTCGGCTTCCATCATGACGCAGGCGATGCGTCCGGGATGGCGTTCGAACAGCTCCTGCAACGCCGGAAGATCGTTGTAAGGAAACTTCAAGGTCATATCGATGACGGCCTGGGGGATGCCCGCATTCATCTCCGTGGAGCCGATGAACCAGTCATCCGTGGAGAAAAAGGGCTGGTCACTGCAGATGGCCACAAGGTCCCGCCCGGTGTAGGCCCGGGCCAATTTGACGGCGGCGGTGGTAGCGTCGGAGCCATTCTTGGCAAACTTCACCATGTCGGCTCCATCCACGATTTCCAGGAACGCCTGGGCAAGTTCAACTTCGATGTCCGCGGGCCGGTTGAAATTGATTCCGAGCTGCATCTGCCGGTAGGCAGCCTCCACAACCGGATCAAAGGCGTGGCCGAGAGTGACGGAGCGCAGGCCCATACCGTATTCGATGAATTCGTTGCCGTCCACGTCCCAAACGTGGCAGCCCTTGCCACGAGCGATGAAGCCGGGGGCCTGTTCGGGATACTGGTCGTCGCCTTTTGCGTAGGTGTGGGCGCCGCCAGGGATCAACCGGTGCGCTTTGGGCCGGAGGGCGCGCGACCGCGAAAAATCCCGGGCCTCGGCGGCCGCGAGATCCACACTCGCTGGTTGTTCTTTATCACGCGCCATGAGATCTCTCGCCGAGGACACCCTGGTGAAACAGCAACTTTCGGGCGTGAAATGCTTCCGCGTAGCCGCTGGGAGAATTGGATTCCATGCCGCGAAGGCGCATCAGCCCCAGAAACGTCTGACGGTCGAACCAGCGCTTGCCTTGTTGCGAGGCAAACGCCTGGAACAAATAATCCAACTTTGTCTCGAAACAGGGCGCATCCAGCGGCACGAACACATTGGGACGCCCGAGATCGCCATCATACTTCGGAACTTCGTATTCGAGGATGAGGTGATTTCGAAAAGTGTTCCAAGTGAGTTCGGAGATGAGACGGTGGTCCTGATGGGCATCGCCGCTCCAGTGGGTAAAGATGAGGTCCGGATTGACCTGTGCTTTCAAGTCTTCGAAGGAATTCTTGACCTCGCCACCGCTGTAGGGCAGAAAACCGTCACGATAGCCTTTGAGGACGACCTTGTGCTCACATCCGGCGGTAAAGAGCCCGGCGGCCGTCGCGGCCTCCTGGGCGCGCGCTCCCGTGGCACTGAACACTACCCAGTGAAATCTCAATCGAGAGACGGCGGCCTTGAGATGCAAGAGAGCGCCGCCGCAGCCGATCTCGATGTCATCGCAGTGGGCGCCGAGACAGAGGACGGTCAGTCCCTCGTCCGGCGCCTTTCTCATCTTCAGACTGAGCATACGTTAGCCGAGTTTCTGCGAGTACCGCTTTGAAAGAGCGCGGCGCGGTTCGCGGCTGCTGAGTTCGCGCGGATTCCGATTCCCTTCCCGGGACATCGCTCAGGAGATTTGAGCGGGAGATGCGTACTCGCGCTCGCTCCCGTCCTGGTATAGAGCCAGGGCATCGGACGGTAGACGAGAAGAATCAGTTCCTTTCAGAAAGTCGCCCATGGAAGTGCCGGTGCATTCCGAGTCGATGTTGGGGGCACCGGTCCGGGAGCGGACATCATCCAGATGCACGGTGCGAAAATCGATGCTGTAGCGCGTGAAAGGCGAAGTATTGGGCACAGTCGAGTGAAGCTGCGCGGAAGAGAATTGATAAACCGCACCGGGCTCGCAGATCAGCCGAAATTGCGGCTCCAATTCCACCTGCTCTTCAGGCTTGGGCTGCACGCGCGTATCCGTCTTGACGTGCTGAGCAGCGTTGTGGCGGCTCTCCAAATTCCACTTGTGATAGTTGTACTGGCTCGAGCCGTTGCGTATGGGCTGGCTCCAATACCGCGGATGGATTGCCATGCAGTTATCCGGGCCAATCGGGTAAACGGGCATCCACCAATTGATTTGGCACAAGGGTGCTGAATACCAAGAGTCCCGATGCGGGTGGAACGCATAGGCAATTCCCGTTTTCAGGTAGTCGCCGGGAAAAGCCGTGCGCAGCCGCGGAACATCAAAATAGGTTTTCTCCAGATCGCATCTCAAATGGGCCAACATCCCCTGAATGTGCTCTTTCGACTTGGGATGGTGGATAAATTTCGGCTTCAATTCGGAGAGGATGGCGGCCGTTTGTTCCGCAGGGAGGGAGTCCTGAATCTTTCGCGGATCCAGAGGGCGAAACGCCTGTTCGACCATTTCGCGCGCCAGTTGACAGAGCTTCAGGGCATGCTCGCACGGGGCGTGGAAGAAAATGGCGCCATGATAGAGATGCATCCTGCGTTCGTCATCGCTGACTCGAGAATCGATGAAGATGTTCATACGTGTGACTCCGTTTCCCAGGGCCTGCGAGTCGCCGGAGGCCGAAGAGCCGCCGGAATCATGCGACCACCCGCGGAGCAATGTGCCCGTTCTTCCACACACGCCAGGGAGCACCGGCGACCTCAAGCTCGTCGAGAAGCTGCTTATCGCGGAAGGTATCCATGCACTGCCAGAAACCGCTGTAGGGATGCGACCACACGCGGCCTTCTGCGATCATGCGCCGAAAGGGTTCGTAAACGAGCTCCTCGCCGGGCTTGATATACCGAAAGACTTCTTTGCGCAGGACGAAGTATCCTCCGTTGATCCAGATGTTGGCGTCTTTCATGCACTTAATCGCGCGGACGGTTCCATCGTCTTCCATTTGAACGGTGTCCAGGCTGCTCGACCGGGGCTGCACGGAGAGAAAAGCGGCGTAATTCTTCCCCCGGGAGAATTCGTCGATCATCTGAGGGAGATGGAAGTCGGTCAGGCCGTCGCTGTAATTTGCGAGAAACATCTCCTCGCCGTCCAAATAAGGCTCGACCATCCGCAGGCGGTCTGCAATCGTGGACTTCATGCCGGTGTCGAGGAAGGTGATCTTCCAGTCGTCGATATCGCGCTGCATGAAATCCAACTTTCGGCCGCCCTGAGAGAGCACAAAGTCATTGGAGACGGACTCTTCATAATTGAGAAAGTAGTTCTTAATCACGTCGGCTTTATAGCCGAGGCAGAGGATGAAGTCCTTGTGGCCGAAGTGCGCATAGTACTTCATCACGTGCCACAGCACGGGCCGCGAACCGATAGTCACCATGGGCTTGGGCACGTCCTCCGAGTAACCCCTGAGCCTCATGCCGGCGCCCCCGCAAAAGAGTACGACCTTCATATGCGCTCCCTTCTCCGCTCGCTCAGCAAACACTGACTTCCGGAATGGGCACGACGAAGCGACCGCCCCACTCCCGGATGAATTGCAACTGCTGCATGATCTCGTCTTTGAGATTCCACGGAAGAATGAGGACGTAATCCGGCCTGGTTTCGCGAATGTGGTCCGGATGATAGATGGGGATATGCGTGCCGGGCAGAAATCTGCCCTGCTTGTGCGGGCTCCGGTCCACGGTAAATTCGATCAAATCCTTGCCGATGCCGCAGTAGTGCAGCAAGGTGGCGCTCTTGCCGGGAGCGCCGTATCCGGCCACCCTCTTTCCCTGGCGGGCGGCAGTGAGAAGAAACTCGACGAGAGCCCACTTGGTCCCCTTCACCATCTCCGCAAAGCCCTGGTAGCCCTCGATGGAAGCCAGCCCAGCGGCAGTTTCGCGCCGGATCAGTTCGGAGACGCTCGGTTCGACCCTGCGCTCCACATCCTCGGCACGGCACGCGTAGACGCGGAGCGAACCCCCGTGCGTGGAGAGCTCCTCGACGTCGAAGACTTTAAGCCCATGGTCTTCCAGGATGCGAGTGACGGTGAGCATGGAGAAGTACGAAAAGTGTTCGTGATAGATGGTGTCGAACTGCCTCTGTTCCATCAGACGGAGAAGGTGGGGGAACTCGAGAGTAAGAACGCCGCGAGGCTTGAGAAGGATTCTCAACCCGTCCACGAAGTCATTCAGGTCCGGAACCTGCGCCAGGACGTTATTGCCGAGAACCAGGTCGGCGCACGAACGGGTGGCGACGAGGGTGCGGGCCAGCTCGGCTCCGAAGAATTCCACCAGGGTAGGGATGCCTTTCTCGATGGCGGTCTTGGCCACGTTGGCCGCGGGCTCTATCCCCAGAACCGGCACACCACGGCGCACGAAATACTGCAACAGGTAGCCATCGTTGCTGGCGACCTCGGTGACGAAACTCCCCGCGCCCAGCCCGAAACGCCGGATCATTTTCTCGCAATAGTCTTCACAGTGTTTGAGCCAGGAGTCGGAAAAGGAGGAGAAATAAGGGTAATCGCTGAAAATGTTCTGCGGGCTCTCGTACGATTCCAGTTGGACCAGGAAACAGTGCTCGCAGACGTAAACATGGAGGGGATAGTAGATCTCTCCCCGATTGAGATCGCTCGCCGAAGGGTAAGTCTCGCAAAGCGGGGACATCCCCAGGTCCACAAAGGTTCGCGAAAGAGGAGAGCCGCAGAAGCGGCATCGGCCGGCCGCAGTCCCCGGCTGAGCGCCGGACGAAGTGATGGTCTTGGTGGCGGACATAAAAATGAGCAGGTCAGGCACTCACGGGCGTCTCAGCGCTCCGCGCGCTCCAGCGCAGAGAAGGATCCAGTTGCCCGCTTTTTAACAGGCGCTGGATGTGCTTGATGCGAATGTAGCGGCCGCTGTCCAGATCCTGTGCGGTAAGGCCAGCGAGGCGATAGGCGTCATAGAGTTCCTGGGCGCCTTTACGGGCGGTCCACTGCGGGTGGAATGAGGGCAGCACTCGGTAGATTTTGTCGCAGTTGATGCGATAGCAGCGCTTGTCCGGCCCGCCGCCAGGAGCATATTCCACGCGTGAGCCGGGAACCGTTTGCCGGACAATCTCCGCGAGCTCGCTGATGCGGTAGTTTTCTTTCGCGCAGCCGACATTGAAGACCTGGTTGTGAATGGCCTCGCGGGGAGCATCGAGTGCGCTCAGCATGGCCGCGATGATGTCGCGGATGTGAATGATGGGCCGCCAGGGCGTTCCGTCGCTCTTGATGTAAATCCGGCCCGTGGCGAGGGCTGAGGCGACGAAATCGTTCAGGACGATATCGAGGCGGAGGCGAGGCGAAGCGCCGTAGGCGGTGGCGTTCCTCATGAAGGTGGGGCTGAAATCATTGCCGGCAAGAAGGGCGATATCGCGTTCAGCCAAAACTTTGGACTCGCCATAGGGAGTGACTGGATTCAACGGCGCGGATTCATCATGAATGGCATCGCCGGCCGCGCCGTAAGTGCTGCACGAAGAAGAGAAAACGAAACGCGTGACGCCAGCGGCTTTGGCCAGCTCGGCGAGCCGGACCGAGGCCCGGTGGTTGATGTCATAGGTGATTTGAGGATCGAGGTCGCCGAGAGGATCGTTCGACAGAGCCGCCAGATGGGCGACGGCGTCGAAGCCGGCGAGATCGGAAGTGGAAAGGTCGCGAAGGTCCCTGCGCATTTCAGGAATCGGCGGAGACGGGTCCCCAAAATCGCTGCCCCCAAAAAGGTCGGCGTCCAGGCCAACCACTTCGTGACCCGCGGACAGAAACATGGGTCCGGCAACGGCACCGATGTAGCCTTTATGGCCGGTCAAAAGGATTTTCATGAGAGATCGCTTTGGCAACTATTGAACCGGAATGCGGGCCGGAAGAGAAGCCCGCTCATGGCGTCTGTTGCCTGCTAGTTTGTGATGCTTCGGCGGAAACCAGTTCGGGATCGCCGGCTTCCGGCACAGTGGAAAGCAGGCCGCCGCGGCAAAGAATGTTCGCGGCGTCTTGAATCATAGGGAACGGCAGCCGTGAGCGCTCGGCAATCTCCAGGAGCGAGTGCCGGCCGTCGGAAAGGTTCAGAACCCAGAGCCGCGCGTGAATTTCCCGGGCGAGGGATTCCCCTCCGCCGGAGGGGTAGAGGCCGCGCTTGCCCAGTTGCGGCTCGCAGAACGGGCTCAGGTTGCGGTACCGGCGATCGTTTTCCAAAACGTCCAGGATGGCTGCGCAAATGCGCAGGGATTCGGCGAGTTGTCTCGGCTGGATAAAATCCAGATTGTCCGCGGAAGTGTGGTACTCGGGAAAAGTTCCCCAGACACTGCGCATCAGGCAGCCGACTGGCAAGTCGAAGCCCGGCGAACAATATTGCCGCTCGTCGTAGCCGTAGGGCGAAAAATCGAGAATCTCCGCGCCTTCAGTGCGGTGCGAGACCACGTGGGCCGCGGCCCGGTCGATCAGGGCGTCGCCGCGGCGGCTCTTCTTGTAATGAAACGGGGCGGCATCTCCAAGGCAGGTCAACACCAATCCGTGGCGGATGTTTCCCGCGGTCGCTTGATTTCCAGCGAGCCAGGTGATGGCGCCGATGGTGCCGGGAAGAAACAGGAAGCGGTAGGAGAAACGAAGATCCCGGCCAGTCAGGAGTTGCGCCAGAGAAACCGCAACCGTAAGCCCCGAGAGATTGTCGTTCGCCAGGGACGGATGGCAGGCGTGGCAGGAGATCAGCACCTCGTCGGCGGATCGGCCGGGCAGAAAATATTCGCCATACGTGAGGTGCCCGGGGGCCAGAGTGGAGTCGATACAGATCTCGTAGTCGCGCTCCGCGAGCGCCAGCATCTGGTTGTGGGTCAGGCAAAATCCCCAGTCTTCCCGGTAATACGAGGTGCGGTAGGGAATCCAGTCCGGCTGTTCGGGCAAAGTGAACAGGTGCGGCTTCAACTCGCAGAGCGGCAGGGTGGCGCGCACCGGCACGCTGTAGTTCACGACGTGCAGATTGGACTTTCGAAAGTCCACCACGCGTTCACCGCCCGGCAATTTGATGTAGGCGTCCCGGATGTTCCACTCTTTGGGGACGGTCCAATCGAAAACCGGCGTCCCGGTCGGCACCTCGGTCATCCGCAGAGATATCCGTTGTTGGATCAGGGCCAAAGTCCGCCGAATGCCGTCGCCCGTAATGCTCCGGCAGATGGGAAAAAGCTCGGCGGCAAAGCGGTGCAATTCCTGCCCCGCGGGCAGCAGGTCCGTGCGCTCGAGTTCATCCAGCAGGTTCATGGGGTCATCGAAAATCAGGATATGTGCGGTCCCTTTCGGAGATTACATTCACAGGGGCCGGCCAGTCGATGCGGAATGCAGGATCATCCCAGCGAACGCCGCGCGCGGACTCCGCGTTGTAAACTTGAGATATCTGGTAGAAAACTTCCGTCTGATCTTCCAGGGTCAGAAAACCATGAGCGCAGCCTTCCGGAATGTAGAGCATATGCCGGTTGTCGGCAGAAAGAGTCGCGGAGATCCATTGCTTGAAAGCCGGTGAGTCCATGCGCAGGTCCAGGACCACGTCGTAGATCGCGCCCTGGGTGCACCGGACCAGTTTGGCCTCCTGGTAGGGCGGCGCCTGGTGATGAAGGCCGCGCAGGGTCCCTTTCCTCTTGTTGAAGGAGATGCTGCATTGCACCAGTTCCGGGTTCAGCCCGTGACATTTGAATTCTTCGCGGCACCAGGCGCGGGCAAAGAAGCCGCGCTCGTCAGTCAATGGTTCGAGACGGATTTCGAAAACACCGGGAACGCTGGTTTCCTGAAATTTCATTCCCGCAGGCTCACTGGATATGTCGTTGCACCGAGTTGTGCTGCCGGGACTCGCAGGGCGAGGCACAGCCCGGAATCGGCCGCGAGGGAGCTTCGGCAAGCTCGAATGCGAGCCGGTCGCCATCCCGCACCGCATAGGCCAGCCGCGCCTTTTCGCTTTCCGGCCCGACGATTTCCCACTGGTTTCCGCGGGGAACCAACTTCATTTGGCTCCTTGCTCTCCACCAGCGGTCCACATCACCGGGTAGCGCAGCCCACAGGCCTTCGCTATCCACCCGGCGCCGCAGATAATCGAGGAAGGCCCCGTAGGCCGCACGCATCCGCGGGTTGATCAGATAGTCGGGGTGGGCGAGGATACTGATCAGCCCATGGCTATCGCGGATCATGCTCGTTTGCTGTTTCCAGAGGTCCAACGAGAAATCCCTGAGAATGCAAAAGACCGAATAATCCTGGCAGGTGGTTAGGGGCAACTCCAGGACCTTGCCGACAAAATAAGGAAAAACGGTGCAGCAGCCTCCGCGCTTGGGTTCAAGATGAGCCACGTTGGGCACGGACATGTCGTAAGAAAACTCATAGGCGTCGAACCAGTCCTGAATGCGATACATTGCGCCCGCACGGAAGCCACGAGCGTCGTAAACCCGCGCATAGCGGTTGATTTTCTCCGCACGTCGAAGAAACTCCTCCCGCTTGCGGTACAACCGCCCGTCGTGGTTCAGGTCGTGGATATTGAATTCGTTTGCGCGGTCCCGAATCTGTTGGACATAGGCATCTGAGACGTCATAGCGCCCCTCGGGAATCACCTGATAGGAGGCCTTGAACCCGTAGGAGTCATCGAGGTCCATTAATTGAGAGGTGAAATCCAGCCCCGCAGAGGATTCCACATCGTGAGTGAGCATGAGGCAAGCGGGCGCGCCCTGGGGCCAGAACCAGATGAACGGCACGCGTTGCAGCCCTGCCGCTTCCATAGAAAGACGGAGGAGCCTCGCATGAAGCGCGTCCACCGTGAGGTCCACGGGCCAGGCCGGGAATCGCCTGCTCTTCCAGTCGCTGAAATAGGCTCTTTGCCCGGCCTGGCGAATGGAATCCGGCAAGATGTTCCGGACGAAGTAGTAGGCTTCCAGCACCCACTCTTGAGCGACAAGTTTCTCACGGTGAGGTGCCAGGCTCGGTTCATAATGCTCGCGGCGAAGCGCTTCCGCAATTTGCACGGGATCAAAGGGAAGGACAGGCACGGGCCCGTTCGAGCTTTGCCGCAGAGAAACGTCTTCCAGAGAGGAGTCGAACGACTTGGCGACTCGGCCAGCACTCGATTGCCCGTAGCAGACGGTGTCTGAGCCAAAGCGGAAGTAGCCTTGGCCGGGCAGGAGTTCGCCGGCGATGCTGAAACGTGCAAGCTGCTCCTCGCAGCGGAAGTAATCAGTCAGGCTGGAATTGGTGAGCGGCATGGCTTGTCTGCGGGTGGGCCGGGCTGCATCGTACGGCTTCGCAGGAGATTCACGGGCCGATGGATCTAGAAACTGGCGATCCCGTGACAAGACAACTGGACTTCTTGCAATTTCAAAATCTGCCGGGCAGCCTCGAGCAAGGATTTCGCCACCAAGTCCGCCGGCACGCCGGGAGTCTCTTCTCCGCCGTGAAGCAGGGCTGTCTTGCATCCTGCGCTGCGCCCCGCCTCAATATCGCTGGGGGAATCGCCGATCATCCACGATACCTTCAAATCAATCTGATGATTCTCCGCAGCTTCCAGCAGGAGGCCGGGCGCGGGTTTTCGGCAGGTGCACTGCGAGTGCGTTTCGTGCGGACAATAATAAGCGGCGTCAATGATGGCGCCTTCTCCAGCCAGGGTTTCGCACATGCGGCGATGGAGAACATCCAGATCGTCCGCGGTCAGCAGACCCTTGGCCACGCAGCGCTGATTGCTGATGACAATGATGCGGAATCCCGCCCGGCGGAGGGTCAGAATGGCAAGGGCCACGCCGGGAAGGAAGACCATTTCTTCCCATCGGGTCACGTACTTCCCCTCGGGAGCCTTTCGGTTGATGACACCGTCCCGGTCCAGGAATGCGGCCTTGTAGCTGTTCATCGCACTTCCTCGCGGAGGCTAGCCCCTCTGTTCCCAGTACGCCAACATGGATTGCAGAGTTTGCGACAGGGAATACCGGGGTTTCCAGCCTGTGTCTCGGAGAATCTTTCTCGTACTTCCAAAGATGATGCGTTCATCGGAAGGGCGCATCAGATGCGGCGCCTGGCGGATCTCCACGCGCGCTCCCGAAAGGCGAATGGCGGTATGCAGAACCTCTGAAATCGGGTGCGTGCGTGCAGCGCACAGGTTGTAGGTCTCTCCGCGCCTTCCCTTCCCTGCGGCCAGGTAGAACCCCAATACGGCGTCCTGGACGTCCAAAAAGGCGCGGTGAGGCTTCAGGTTCCCCACCTCGATCACCGGCGTCTGCAGGCCCTTCTTGATGCGGCTCAGTTGGCGAACGAAATCCGAGGGAGCATCATTGGTTTTCCCGGGCCCGGTGGTGTTGAAGAGCCGGATGTTTATCGCCGGAATGCCGTAGTCCAGAAAATACTCTCGAGCGAGAAGGTCCAGGCAAACCTTGCTGATTCCGTAGGGATGCAAAGGACGGAGGGGATGTTCCTCGGTCACGGGAATGTCCGAAGCGTGGACGTGGCCATACTCCGCACTGGAGCATGCGGAAACCACGACGGGCGGATGGCGCAATCGGCGCGCGGCTTCGAAGACGTGCAACGACCCCATGATGTTTGATTCAAAGGTCTCTACCGGGTCCGCCCAGGAAACTGTGGGAAGGCTTTGGGCAGCCAAATGAAAGACATGAGTGGGCTGGTACTGCTGGAAAAGCTGTTCAACGCGCTGGCCGTTGCGCAGGTCACACTGCTCATACGACAGCCGGGGCCGCCGCGGAAAAGCATGAGAGCCGTGCAGGCGGTGAGTGCCCACCACCTTCCATCCCTTCGCTCCCAGGAGCTTCACCAGGTGCGAACCGATGAATCCTTCTGCTCCCGTAACTAACGCCGTTTTCATCAATGCCTTTTTCTCGGAACCCGGGAACTCCAAAGAATGGCCGGAGCGGCCGGGCCGGAGCCCGGAACGCTCAGCCCATATGGCGGTATAAAAGCCTGCCGGCAAGAGACAGGAAGGAATCCGGCAATAACGCGAAGATCTGCCGGACACCGCGCGAATCGGAACTGGAAAGAGAAGTGGCCGGTTTGGACGCTGGATAACGATAGTAGGTGAGCGTTCTCTTCGTCGTGCCCCAATGGTCTTTGAAAACGATTAACCCTTCGTTGTCGGCGTCGGAACGGCCGAAATCAATGGTCTCAGCTCCACTGGATTTGCTCTCCTGAATCAGCCTCCAGAAAAGGAAAGGCATCGCGCCGAGCTGATGAAACTGTTCGTCCGAGCAGCCGTACTTGTAGACGACGGTAGCAGCATGCTGCAAAGTGAGAATGGCCGCGACCGCCGTGCCGTTCCTGCGTGCGACGCGAATCAGGGCGGCATCTCCCATACATTCCATCAAATTGCGGAACCAGACGCGCGGTTGCGGCGGCATGCGGTGGCGCCTGCGGGTGAACAGAAGCAGGCGATAAAACTCATCCTGAAGCTGTTCCGAGCGGCCTCTCTCGTAGGTAAGCTGCTCGCGTTCCGCACGGCGGATTTTGCGCTGAATGGACGCCTTGTGCAGCCTGGCAAACAGCTCGGTTTCCTCCGGCCGGATGTCCAGCTCGTGAAAGCAATACGACTGGCTTGGCCGCAGGTTTTCCTCGGTTGGCGCCAGCGGGAAGAGGGGCCGGACCTCCACGTACTTCGAACGCTGGCGATCCACTTCCGAGCGCAGCCATTGCAGAATGTCAGTGGATTTGCCATCCGTGTTCCAGAGCGGTTCACAATGGTCTGCAAAAGGCAGCGATACGAGCCGGGTTCCAGTCAGCCAGCTCGAAACCCGGCACAGAACGATCCCGTCGTCCAAGGGCGCTCCCGGCGGCGTGCTCGTCAGCACGAATGGCGCATAGCCATAGGTGCGATGCAATGCCTCCAACCATCCGCGGTGATGAAACACGGAGGCGCTGGGATGGCGCGCCACCAGATCATCCCAGCGACGGTCCATGAGCGGGTCAACGTGGTAGGGAGCCACTGACTTCTTCTCTCAACTCGGTAGCGGGCCGGCGATCCCGGCGCCTCGCACAGAAGCCCGATTGCAGGGCTTCTAGCGGTTGTCGCCTTTCTTTCCGGTCATGACGGGGGATCCAACAGTCACAGCCTGCTCGACTGCGTCGCAAAGCGCGTGGCCGATCAAGATGTGGCACTCCTGGATGCGGGGCGTTTCGTCAGAAGGCGCGGCGATCAGCACGTCCACAAATTCGCGCACGGCCCCGCCGGAAGCGCCGGTCAAACCGATGGTGAATAGTCCGAGTTTCCGCGCTGCGCGAAGAGCTTGAATCACGTTGGGTGAATTTCCCGAAGTACTGATCCCCACAGCCACGTCCCCCACGACGGCCAGAGCTTCCAGTTGGCGGGCGAAAACCTCCGCATATCCGTAGTCATTCCCGATGGCGGTAACCGCAGAAGAGTTGGCATTCAATGCCAGTGCCGGCAAAGGAGTACGTTCGCGCAGGTAGCGGCCCACGAACTCCGCAGCGAGATGCTGCGCATCGGCGGCGCTGCCGCCATTACCAAAGAAGATGGCCTTGCGGCCGCGGCTGTACGCGGAGATGAGGGCCTCTGCAGCTTGGGTCATCGCGGGGAGACAGGCTGGAAGAATGCGGCCATGAACTTCCAGGCTGCGCTCGACGTTTGCGCGAAGGGTTTCATCAGTCATCGCAAGCTCCAATCCTTCATTGGAACAGGTGCCGCCGTGGCGGCGTGCCCATGCAGCGAGCACCTCCGGCGATCAGGGCTTTGCAGCATTCTGTTCCGCATGGGCCAAGACATGTTGCGCGGCTTGAAATCGGTCCGGAGTGCCAATGTCCACGCAGGCACCGTCGCCGACGAAGACGCGAAGAGAGCGGCCCTGCTTCAGCCAGCCGAGGAGCAGTTCGCGCTCCAAAGAAACCTGAAGACCCGCCGGAATTTCCAGAAGGAGTGATTTCGGGAGGAGATAGATTCCCGCGTTGAGGTACGGAGCGTTCGCACCCTCGGTCTTTTCCGCGAAGCCGGTGAGTGTGCCGCTCGCATCAGCGAATACGGATCCGCAATCGACGCGGCCGTCGGCGGGAACAACCGCCAGGGAGATATCCGCTTTCCATGCTCGATGTTCCTCGACGAACGCCCCGAGGTCCAGATCCGTATAGCTGTCACCGTTCATCACCAGAACGAGTTCTGTGTCGAAGAGGTGAGCCGCATTCCGCAGGGCGCCGCCGGTACCGAGCGGGGAGGTTTCCTCGGAATAGAGGATCTGCAATCCCATTGCTTCCGTGCCGAAATGCGCGCGGATCATTTCCCGCTGATACCCCACTGCCATCAGAACGCGAGCAAAGCCGTGTCGTTGAAGCTGGCAAAGCAGCAGCTCCAGGAACGGGCGGCCGGCAACCGTCGCCATGGACTTCGGAGTCTCCCCCGTGACGCTGCGCAGTCGCGTGCCGGCGCCGCCGCAAAGCACCAGCGCATCAGGAGGGTTGCGCATATACCTCGCAGCGCTCGGCGGCCAAAGCCTTGTCAAAAGGCGCCTCGGGCTCGTACACCACCACATGGCTTCCGCGATTGGAAAAGGCGATGGGAATGCACAGGAGTTTACGCAGACTCTCCCGCAGAGCCTGCCGGCGATCGGGCGGCACGTAGAACAGCATAAAGCCGCCGCCCCCGGCGCCCAGCAGTTTGCCGCCTAACGCTCCGGCCCGCAGGCCTGCTTCATAGATATCGTCAATATTGGTGTTTGAAATTTTTTGACTCAGCGTCTTCTTGAGTTTCCATCCTTCATGCAGAAGGCGCCCGAATTCGTCGAGGGTGCGGGTTGGACTGGAAAGGATCGCCTCGCCCTCGGCCACCAATTGCATCATCGCGTGCAGTTCGTTGGCGCGCTGCGGGGTCATGCGAATTTGTTCCTTGGCGATTTCGGAGGCAATTCGCGAAAACCCGGTAAAGTAAAGAGCCAAGTGCTTCTCGAGGTCGGCCAGACGGCTGGGTGCCGTGAGGATTGGCTTCACCTCGACGGCGTCATTTTGATGGAAGTTGATGCGATTGAGGCCACCGTGAGCGGCGCTTACCTGGTCTTGAGCGCCTACGGCTTCGCGCAGGATATCCTGCTCGACGTGAATGGCGTCCGCCGCCAGGGCGTTCTTGTCGCGCATCTGGTCCCTGAGTCCGTAAAGGGCGAGGAGGAGTCCCACAGTGAACGCGGAACTGGTGCCGAGGCCGGCACGAGCGGGCAAATCGGCTACGTGATGGATTTCGACGCCTTCCTCCATGCCCATGAATTGCAAGCAGCCTCGGACCGAGGGATGCTCGATGGCGCTGTTGGCCCCGACATTCTCCACCTTCGTGTAGGAGACCCTGCTGTGGTACTCAAAAAACGGCGGCAACCAGCGGCAGGTGATGTAGCAGCACTTGTTGATGGTAGTGGAAAGAACGGCGCCGCCGTGCTCGCGGTACCAGACGGGATAGTCCGTTCCGCCGCCGAAGAAGGAGATGCGCATGGGAGTTCGGGTGATGATCACGATTTCAGCCTCCTACGAGGTATCTGGTATGGCCGGTCGAACTCGGCCAGTGTCTGGGAAGCACTGGCGGACGGATTTCAAACGCCGGGCGCCAAGCGCCTCCACGGCGCGGGAGCCGCACGAGAACTAATTCCATTGAGCCACCTTGACGGAGGTACCGGCATGGCCATTGGCCTTGCCACGAGCTTCGAGCCGGTACATGGCTCGGTCCCAATCCGTGAGCACCGAAATCTTCATCAAGGGAAAGGCCGCCTGGGCCCATTTCGCCACGCTCCACCCCATAACCGGCATCATCCAAGCGTATTTCCTGCGCAAGCGTGGCACTTCCAAATGCTCCTGCAGTTCCTCGGCCATGCGCTGCAGCTCTGCGATCAGATCCGGACGCTCCGGATAAAAGACGAGGTACCAATTCTGCAGATACGTGAGACAGGCTTTTCGGACTCGTTCGCTGTTTTCGAGCGATCGAAGGTATTTGATGTGCAGCTTCATGGAAAGGAGCAGCGCATCCTTTTTCCTGTCGGAACTGCCGATGTGACTCAAACGGTTCGACGAGGTAACTCGGTAATAGACTCTCGCGTCCGGGGCAAAACGAGTGCCTTCGGAGGCCAGTAGCACGCGGCCAAAATATTCGCCATCGTCATCACTGAGCAGGCGTGTATCCCACCGTCCTGCGGCTTCGGCGAGTTCCCGGCTCGTCAGCCAGGTGGCGGGTTGCATGTGAAGATTTTCACCCATCTTCCTCGAAAGCCATTCGACGGGAGAGAGGTCCTGCCAGAGAGAGGTTGTCACGAATCGGGCGCGGCGGGTCCGATAGAAAAAGTAGGCCCACGGACTGGAAAGCAGGAGCCGCCGGTTGTCCACTCCTCGAAGCGCCGCAAACTGCCGCTCAATCTTGTCAGGAGCCAGAACATCGTCCGCATCAAGCCACTGGATGTAGTCCCCCTGGCTGAGCTGCAAGGCATGGTTTCGGGTCGCGGCCGCGCCCTGATGTTCCAGCCCCACCACACGCACCGCCTCCGATTCAAACTGGCGCGCAATCGCCAGCGTTTGATCCGGGGAGCCGTCATCCACGACAATGATTTCCTTCCGCTTCCAGGTTTGGTCCAGGGCGGAACGAATCGCATCCGCAATCCATTTGTCGGCGTTGTACGCGGGAATCAGAATGGAAACGTTGACATGCTCATGCGCCTTGGCAACCGGGGAGACTCGCGCAAGCATGGTGGCGTTCTCAACGGCCCTCTGACGAGATTCGAGCCTGTACATCGCTCCGTCCCACCGGCTCAACCACGATGACTTCCATCGCGGAAGTTCCCGCTGCGCGAATTTGGCAGCCCGCCATCCGAAAAGGGGTTTCATCCACGCATATTTTGAGCGCAAGCGGGGATCCTCCAGGCGGCCCTGGAGTTCCGCAGCCAAGCCCTGAACTTCGTCGACAATGTCCGGCCGCTCCGGACAGAAGTTGTCGTACCAATTCTGGAGATAGGTGAGACAAGCCTTCCGGACCCGGTCGCTTTCTTCCAGCGAACGGAGATAGCGAATATGGAGCGTCATCGAAAGCAACAGCGAGTCTTTTTTCCTGTCGGAGCTTCCGATGTAACTTACGCGATCGGACCCGGCCATTCTGTAGAACACATGGGCCTCGGGCACAAAACGCGTTCCTTCGGATGCCAAAAGGACCCGGGCAAAATATTCCCCATCGTCGTCAAAGTTGAGGCGTACATCCCAAGGTCCCGCTGCTTCGGCCAGTTCCCTGCTGGTCAGCCAGGTTGCCGTCTGCATGTGAAGGTTTTCGCCCATCTTCCTCAAAAGCCACTCGACGGGAGTGAGGTCCTGGCACAGAGAGTCGTGGACGAAAGAAGCACGCCGTGTCCGGTAGTAAAAGTATGCCCACGGCGAGGATAGAAGTGTTCGCCGGCTGTCACCTTCACGGAGCGCCGCAAACTGCCGCTCGATTTTGTCCGGCGCCAGAAGATCATCTGAGTCCAGCCACTGGATATAGTCCCCCTGGCTGAGCTGAAAGGCTTGATTGCGAGCAGTCGCAACACCGTGGTTCGGGGTGGAGATGACGGCCACCTCGTGCGAGGCGAATTGCCGCGCCACTTCGGCGGTCCGGTCCGTAGAGCCGTCGTCCACCACGATGATTTCCTTCCGTGGCCAAGTCTGGGCTATCGCCGAACGGAGCGTTTCGCCGATCCACCGCTCCGCGTTGAAAGCGGGGATGAGAATGGATACCCGAGGTTTCATTGGAATCGGCCTCATCACAATTCCGGATACGCTTTCCGTGTCCTCACGACGACCAGGTTCGGGCCTGTACCGCGTCAAATGGCCGGACGGCGAATCAGACGGTTTGCCGGGAAAGGCCGAACGCGTCCAAAAGGTCCTTGAATGACATGACCTCGGCCCGAACCCGGGGAATAAGTGCTGCGAGCAGGTAGGCACCTGCAAAACCCAGCGCGGTAACCAGGAGCTGAGAAAGAACATGCTCAGGGGCGAAGACGTGCAGGGACAGTTCCGCGGAAAGAATGGCCGCCAGGCACAGCGAAAGCGGATAGACGACGGCCTGCCCCACCCGCAATAACGTCAAGCTCGTGCCATGGAAGGTGTAGTGAAGCATCCAGGGAAGGATGGCGATCTGAGCCAGGGAGCCAGCCAGGGCTACTCCTTTTATGCCGTAAGGCAGGCCGATCAAAAAGCCGGCGACGATGATGGGAGAAATGATGAGCAGCAGCTTGAGAAGGCGGCCGGACAATCCCCGGCTAACCAGCATCCAGATGCTGATCTCGAGGAACAGTTGGCCGAGCGCAGAGACTGCCAGGATCTGAAATACAGGCGCAGCTTCCCCCCACTGACGCCCCAGGACCAGGGCAATCACCGGAGCAGCGGCAACGAAGAGAAATCCGAAGAGTGGAGCGCAAATCCAGATGATCAGGCTCGTGGTGCGAAGATAATAGCGCGCAAAGCGCTCCGAATCGTTCTGGATTCGGCTGAAAGTAGGGACGGCGACGTTGCCTGCGGGAACACTGAGCTGGCGCACGGGCAGCATCAGGAGATTGTAGGCCCTGGAATAGAACCCCAGCGGGCCGGCGCCCCAGTACCAGCCGATCAGCGCTCCGTCTGCGCTTCGATTCAGATTGGTGACGAGATAGGAAGCGGACACATTGCCGCCAAAGGCGAGCAGGGAGCGAATGTTCGATGTGCGCCGCGGCAGGCTTGGCCTCCAGTGGACGAGCAGCCAGGAGAGCGCCATCTGGATGGTATTCAGCGTCAGGGGGAGGGCGACCAACGCCCAGTAGCCGGCTCCCCGCCAGCCCATGACGATGGCGACAGGCACGGCCACTGCATACGCTGCGATATCCCGGAAAGCGAGCGCCGTAAAGCGCATCTGCCGCTTGAGCAGGGCGTTCGGCTG
Organism: uncultured Acidobacteriaceae bacterium; assembly: GCA_963773835.1. GTDB lineage: Bacteria > Acidobacteriota > Terriglobia > Acidiferrales > UBA7541 > JOPF136. The sequence continues at coordinate 1,213,949 of CAVZCQ010000001.1, read as the reverse complement.
AACTCTTAGACCGCCAATGAAAAAAGTGAGGGAAAGCAGAAAGGTGATGTTTTGAAGCCGCGGCTCCCTGTAAATCCATGCCAGGACAGGCCCCAAGGCCGCAGTGATCAGCGTGAGCCCGAGCCCGATGGCCAGGTTGATCCAGAACAGAGCACTGACTTGATCGTGACTGATCTCCTTGCGCTGAATGGTCGCCTCGGAGAGGCCGAAATCCGCAAACGCGCTGGCCAAGCCCGTGACCGCGGTGACCATGGCGACCAGCCCGAAGTCAGCGGGCGTCAGGAGCCGCGCTAGCACAACCGTGGAAACCGTTTGCATCGCGAACTGGGTGCCTTGAGACGTCAGCGTAAGCAATCCGCCGCGCACTGAGCGGCCCTTCAGGTCTGCGTGAAGATGCTCCGTGCTCAAGGCATCGGGCGTTTGCTGTTGTGCGCTCATGCACTGTGACAGAGAGGACGGACCATCCAGCATACTCATTTCGGAGAGCTGCGCCGCCTTCCGATCGTTCGCGCGGCGCTCATGATGGCGACTTCAGATCCAGAGAGGCCCCAGGCGCTTCCGAAGCCGACGTTCTCTTGCCGCAGGATTTTCGCAGCAGGCCGGCATAGACGCCCAGGGTCGCGCGGCTGACGACCTCCCAGGAATGTCGTTCCGCCGCGAACTTTTTGATCTCCTGTCGCCGGTTCTCGAGGTCTTTATAGAGGTCGCTCGCAAAAAATCTCTCGATCGTCCTGGAAATGTCCGCGGGGTCCTCGGGCCTGAATACAAATCCCGTTTTGCCCTCGAGGATGTCGTCCTTCAATGATCCCACGTCGGCGGCAAGAACGGGCAGGCCGAAGCTGTAGGCCAGGAACAAGACACCGCTCTGGTAAATCTGTCTGTACGGCAACACAGTTACGTCTGCGGCTTTGAAATATGCCTCGGCTTCGGCATCTGGAACGTAGTCCGTCCTGAACAATACTCGTCCCCCCTCCAGCTCCCCGCGAAACTTCTCCCGGATTCCATTCCAGTATCCCTCAAATCCATCCGTTACACCGGCGATTATCAACCTGTATTTCCCACTCTGGGCCTGAATCTGCTGAAATGCTTCGAGAAGGTATTCCAGCCCTTTGTATGGTTTGATTCTGCCGAAAGACAGAATAGTCTTTTCACCTCTTGGGATGCCCAGCCGGTCCCTCGCCTCGTTTTGAGTCAATCCAAGGATGGGAATCGAATTGTTAATTCCGAACGGAATTACCGTAACTTTGTGCTCGCTGACATGAAACTCCTGCAGAAGCTCGACCTTCATTTTCTCCGTATGAACAAAGATATGGTCAGCGAGCCGGTATTGGGTTCCCAGTGTCAGGCGATTCCAGGCCGAATCGGTGCGGTCCCGCTTGGCGGTATTCACATTGTGAGCCGTCAGAACCAGTTTCTTCCCGAGAAGTTTATAATAAAGCATGAGCAGAGTTCGGTCGAAGAAATCGAATTTGTTGTTCCAGAGGATGTGGAAGATTCTGGGCTTCGCCGACGCCGCGTAGCGGATCAATCTGGCGTAGAAGATCAGGATTCTCTTCACTTTGGTTGTAAAACTCGCGTCGTGCCGCTGATCCCCTCGCAGATTCAGGAAGTTCACGCCCGGTTTGCCATGAAATTCCCGAAAGTCCAGCTCGTCGTTACCAATGATGTCTAGGCCGACGCCCTCCGAAATGAGCGATGTCGCCAGGCCGAAAACATAGGGCGGGTCGCTACCCCCGGTGAGCAGGGCCACGGCGATCTCATCAGCCATCCTGGGCGCCTTCAAACCAGATTGCGCTACAAAGCTTTGCTGGTCCATATCACAGTTCCCGCACATCGAATAGGTCGGTCCCCGCAATCATCGCGGAGCGCTTCTCTTTCCGGTTTGGGCAGCGGGGCGACTCCGGGTCGTCGGTGTACCTTCCCTAGTTCGACAAAAGGAATCTAACTTCCCGAGAATTTCGGCAAGGCCCAGGATAACGGGTCCATCGGAGCGAATGATGTTGTCATCTTATAGTTGGATCCGTTCTCGAGCGAATTGTGGATCGCCAGTACGACCTCTGTATTGTGCAGACAATACTCTGGCGGCAGCCTGCAAGGCCGGCCCTCCCGGAAGGCCGTGGCGACCTCGGCTGGCCCGAGGCAGAAATCCACCCTCTTCCTCAGATGGAGGAAGCGCGCCCGAAGCGCTCGTGTAATGGTGCGGGTTGGTCTCATGATCTTCCGACCGGCCATATTCGAACGCTCCCGACGGGACGGAACTGCCAAGGAGTACACCTTCTTCCATGGGATCGAGATAGTCTTGGAACCGATCCGGATGTTCCGGTTCCGCGTGATGTAGACAGGAGACCTCGGAGCCCAGATATCGTCGGTGCTGAGAACGCCCAAATCGCCGAAGATCCGAATGGAATGATCAGGCGGTGCGATCCAACTAGAGGTTAACCTAGCGACGGGACCAGACCTAAACTTCAAGCAAGCAACAGTCAAATCCGGTGGCCTGACCTCCAGTCTTACGTCAGCCTGCAAATCATGGATCTGACATGCGGCGAAAGACGTGATACTTTCGACCGGCCCAAAATAGGCGGATAACCACGACACGGAATACCCCGCGTGCTCGATCGTACATCCGACTCCAAATTCGTCCTTGTAAGGCCAATGCATTCCGACCTCATTGACCCATTCCTTGTAACTCGAGCGGTGGATCAGCCCTCCGTCCATTTCTGCGTAAATGGCGTGAACAGTGCCAACCGCTTCTTCTCGGAGCGCCTTCCACATCGTTTGCGCCGTCTCGGCTAAGAGGCGGGACGGTGCCGAGGCTATGTAAACCCCTTTTTGTTCCGCAAGCCTGACAAGCTGCTGGGCCTCGGGCATAGACATCGCGAGGGGTTTCTCCGAATAGACGTTTTTCCCGGCCTCCAGACAGGCTTTCGAGACAGGGAAATGGCTCCTGGGGTTCGTCAAATTGAGCACCAGCTCCACGCTTTGGTCGTTGAGTATTTCATCCAAGGATTCGTATTTCCGTACCGCGTAGTAGTCCGCGTAGGCCGCAGCCCGACAATCATTCCGGTCCCCTACGCCGACAAGGCTAAGGATGGGGTGCTGAGGAATGGAACTGCAATAAGATGACGCAACGTTTCCGCATCCCACGACGACGGTGCCGACTGCTTTTTTTTCGCTCATTTTCAAACTAAGAGATCCTCGGCCATCGCATCATTACCCAGCGTCAACAAGTACGCTGGCACGTTAGGACTCCCTTGCTGGTGCGACCGCACCCAATGCCACGGGGTCCGCCTGGACCGTCCAAGGATCATGCGGTCGGGTGCACCGGAGCTGACCGAAGATGGCATCCATGATTCTGGCGGTGAGCAGGATTTCCCGGTAAGGAATGGGGACGGGGGCGTGCTGACGGATCGAACGGTAAAAGAACCCGATGAGATACTTCATTCCGGAATACAGGTGAAAATCACGGTCCACGACGCGTCGGAGATTAGAGACCAGGTTCGCCACCTGCTGCTGTGCAAAGAGCGCGGGAGGAATGAACTTATTCGCGTAGCTTGGGAAGCTCCTGCCGCGAAGCTTAAGCAGGGTCTCGTGGTCTTGGTCGAGAACTAGGCCGTTCTTGGGCCCATAAATACGAAACTCGTGCAAGAGAGGCTTCATCTGACTCGAGAAGGTGAAATAAGCAGTCGTGCGGTCTCCTTCAGAGAGGATGACGCGAAGTTCATCCACGATGTCGTTCTCGTTGATGCCCTTGAGGAAGGGACTCACATAGCCGCATGCGGTCACACGGGGGGTGTCGCTGGTCAGGAATTCTGCGATTCTGGCCACCCCGTGACTGATCACGTTGTGAAGCAGCTTCCCCGGTAACCTGCGGACCCAATGCTGCTTGTCGCTCAGCACCGCCCGAGCGTAAGTGGGATCCGAAAGGTCATAGCCGTAGTAGCTTTCCATGTGCACGGGAACCCCGCCGAGGTAACCCCTTTCCACCAACGCTCTCAGGCGCCGCGCTACGTGGGTGAACTGGTAGTTATGTCCGACGGTGACTTTGAGGCCCTTTTCCTCGGCCAGGTTCAGCAGGCTTTCTGCCTGTCCTGCGTGGACAGTGAAGGGCTTTTCCACGTAAACGTGGGCCCCCTGCTGCAAGCAGAGGCGGGCAATCTCGAAATGACTTTCGGGCGGCGCGGTGATGTGGACGACATCTGGTCGGGCCTGCTCCAGCAGCTCAGCTACATCCTTGAACCGCCCTCTGATGGCGTACTGTTCGCAGAACTGCTGGGCCTTGAGTGGCTCGCGACTACACACTCCCACGAGTTCACATCCTGCTAGCGAACGAATCACCGACGCGTGGGCGTGAGCGATCTTGCCACATCCCGCGATGGCGATCTTAAGCATGCCGGACACTCTGCCCACAAGATTGGAATTGGCGCCGCATACCGTCCGCGGCAAAAACTCTTGGTGCCCGGCCGAGCTTCGTCTTCAGTTTCTGATTACGATTCAGCCCGTCGATAGATGGACGGCCCGGAGACTGCCGGGCTACGACACCAATGCCGCCCGGTTTGTTGGAAGGCCGAGCAGGATAAACTCCGCCGGGGAATCCGCGATTCAGCAAACCCTGAACGATACCAGAACCGATGACGCGTGCCGCCCTAGTGATCAGGATTCGGTCATCGGAGCCGACAACGAAACCATTGTGCGTTTCCGGCATGGACAGTCGGCGGGTTGTGGTGGCGCTTTCCCCGCTAGTAATGCTGGAGTCGGAAAGATTCATCGGTTGGCCTCAAAGGGGATGGCGGCCGCCACGCCTTCTTCCACGGGCAGGTCCATGTAGTCATCCGCCCCCGGCTGGCCAGGCGTGCCCTCAGACCGCGGCTTGTGAATCCGCAACCGCAGGCCCGGCAGGTCTGGCGCATACTCGGCGGCAAACTGAATAGACGCTGCTCCCGGCTCCGAAGCATTTGCGCCGAACACCGCGGCACGACGCTTCTTGAACCAGGCGACCGCGTCCCCTGCGGTGGCAAACCAGGGTTCACGCTTCTTCAGTTCCCGCAGGACCTCGCAGTAGGTTTCGCCCCACAACCTCTCCGGAGCCAGGCTTCGATCGTGCCAGTTCACTGTCAGGCAGCCGCCGAATTGAACGGCGTTTTCAAACATCGGCGCCAGCCGCTCCATCGCCCCGCGATGCGTAAGGCCGAGGTAGCTTAGATAAAAGAGAGCCGTGTCCATCGCATGCATCGGCAGTTCGAGCATTGAACTGACCCCGAGCGGCTTGTACGCCTGCGTGGCGCCCGCACGGTACCCCACAGTGACGCCGTAGCCTGCCGTCGAGTCGTAGTCCGCACCCGCGTTTTCCAGTTCGGCTGCGGACTGGCCGTTGAAGTAGAGCCAGTGCATCCTCACACCGATTTCTGAGGCCCCGGTCAAACTGCGAATCTCATCCAGTTCCGCCCGTCCCTTGGCGCTGCCGGACCACGCATCAATGCCGTGCAATCCCACTTCATGGCCGGTATTCATCAGATTCCGGATTGTGTCTGCAACGTCCCGGGCTCCATAGCCAGCCGCGCGCCGATGCGGGGCCGCCTTATCTTGCAGGCCGATTCCCGGCTTGCCCTTGAACGGGATCACAAAGAAAGTTGAAGTCAGACCCTTTTCGACTTCCATATACTGCTGGTCAAAATCGCTCCAGAAGTCCTTTGCGAGGCCCAGATGGATGAGCGGCAGCTTCAGAGTCGCTTTCCAGTTTGTGATCACATTTTGGAGCGTGGTCCGCCCGCGAACCAGGTCCCACAGCCAGAACACGACCGTACGGAACAAAAACCCGATGGTGGTGTGGTCCCATTTGTGCTGGCGGATGAACGGATGATCTACATCATGGGTCAGACAGGCGATAAAACGGTACCCCTCCGGGACCGGAGGAATCTCCACCAGACCAATTCCAGATCGGACGATCCATCTCCTCAAAAGGGCGATGTGCAGCTCCAGGGTAGGAATATGGGCCTGCGCCGGTGGCTGGCCCGTGGTGAGGAGCGTACGAATTTCCGCGAAGAGGTCATAGCCGATCCGCACAAAGGTCTTGCCTTCGGTTGCTTCCGAGAACGCCGCACATTCGCCGGAGTCTTCCTGAGTGAGGAGACTCGTTGCTGCCTGGGTGAAGGAGACGATGCCGCCGTAGATGGGGATCTGGTTTTCTTGGTCCGCGAGAATGCAGAAGTCGTCCCTTCGCTGGCCGATTGAGATGTTCCGCTCCTCGTCAAGATGCGTCTTTCTGCCGGAATAGACGAGAAGGAGCTTGGCAGTGACGTCACCGGGGACATCCGTAGCGCAAAGCACTACGTCGTACCGTTGATTCGAACGATAGAATTCCCAGGGAGTCTTGAAGAGCTCGAAGAACTCGCGCGCAACTTCCTGGTCCGCGGGATTCGCGATCACACCAATCATTGTTGTAGGGTTCAGGCCAATGCGGCTATGGGCTCTTCCTGGACTCGGAGCCACTGTTCAAAGACCACAAGGCTGAAGAGGATCTTGTGATTGTCGTTGCGGCCGGAGGCGTGTTGCTCGAACAGTTCGCGAACCGCCGCGGGGCGAAGGTATTGGAAGATCTTGGAGCCGCTATCCAAAAGCGCCTCGGTCATTCGGCTGTCCATGGCGCCGCGGAACCAATCATCCACAACGTTGCCGGCGAACCCGCGTTTCGGCCGTTTCACAATCGACTCAGGAAGATAGTTGCGGCATACCTGGCGGTGAAGCCACTTACGTGAACCATGCCTCACCTTCAGGTTTGCCGGCAGCCGTTCGACATATTCGACGATTTCTTTGTCCACATAGGGGACGCGAAGTTCGAGTGCATGCGCCATGGACATCTTGTCCGCATACATCAGGAGCTCGTCGGGAAGGTTGGAGCGCACCTCCAGGAACTGAAACCCGCCCAGCTCATCGTCCAGCGGCATGAGCGGCGACAGGTCTTTCCAACACTCCAGGAGCGCATCGTCCGTGTTCGGCCCGAGCAGGCCATCGTGGAAGAGTTGATCGACCTGTGCTCCCGGAAGCAGCGAAAAGACGCTCTGGTAGCGGCGCAGCCGGTCCGTGGTGGCCAGCGATTGCACGCCGCGCTTGAGTGTTTCGTTCCTGGGCAGCGCCGCCACGGCGGAGGAGACTGGAGTGCGTACCCAGCCCGGCAGTTGCGCCCACAGAGCGCCGTAGCGGATGCCGAGATGACGCTTATACCCTCCGAACAGTTCGTCCGGGCCCTGCCCAACCAACGCTACTTTCACGTCCTGGCGGGCCCGTTCACAGACAAAGTACATCGGGACGATCGAAGACGTTGCGATGGGCTCTTCCACGGCGGCGACGATTCTTGGCAGCGCCTGCTCAAAGATGGACCTCGTAATCGTGACGCTGGTGTGCTTCGAGCCGAGTACGCGAGCCGTTTCGGCGGCTTCCGTCAATTCATCGTGAGCGTAGCTCGATCCATATCCTACGGTGTAGGTTGGCCAGGACTTGCCGTTCAGATTCATCAATGCGAGGAGCAACCCGGAATCGAGGCCGCCGCTCAATAGCAACCCGACCGGCACATCGCTGATGAGCTGCCGGCGAACCGCTCGCTTGTAAATGGCGAGCAATTCTTCTCTGGCTTCACCGGGCGACTTCGCCGGCACGAAAGGCGTAGGTTGGAACTGATACCAGCGGCTGACCTGGCAAGCGCCGTTCTCGACAGTGAGCTTTGTGCCTGGGGCGAGTTTACGGACGCCCTCGAGAATCGTGTAGGGCGAGGGGGTAAAGCGGTAACGCAGGAACAGATTCAGAGATGTGGAATCGATCTCCATCTTTTCCGGCAATGCGGCGCGGACGGCGCGCATTTCCGAGCCGAAATAGAGGCGATCGCCATCGATGCTGTAGTAGAGCAATTTGATCCCGAAAGCATCACGAGCGAGAACCAACCGGCTCTTTCGCACATCCCAGATAGCCAGCCCAAACATACCGTTTAAGTGGTTGAAGACCTCATCGCCCCATTGCTTATAGCCGTGAATGATGACCTCGGTGTCCGAGTTGGTCCGGAAGACGTGGCCATGGCTTTCCAGTTCGCTCCGGAGCTCCTGGAAGTTGTAGATTTCTCCGTTAAAAACTACCCAGACAGACTCTTCCCGATCCGACATGGGCTGATGGCCGCCGCCGAGATCGATGATCGAGAGGCGGCGAAAGCCCAATCCCAGCGGGCCGGCGATGAAGTAACCTTCGTCGTCGGGCCCGCGATGGGCGATCGACTGCGTCATGGCCTCGATGGTCGGGCGTTCGACGGGCGCCCGGGATCCGAAGTTATATTGTCCGCAGATTCCGCACATTGAAACCTCTAGTTCGCAACCGGAGATTCGACGGATTGAGAAGTGACGCCCGCGATGTTGCCCTGGGGGTTCTTGAGATTCTGGAACAGGAAAAAGCCGAAAGCGCGAAGCAATTGCGACTGAGCCCAACGATGCATCGGGACATCGTCCCAACCAAGGAAGAGCTGGCGGGAGCGAAATGAGCCGTCAGCCTTCTGCCAGCGGTCGAGCAGGTCCGTGAGGACGCCGGGGAGGATCCGGTCCAATTCGGGAAAGCGGCCTTGCAACAGGACGGCCAGGTTCACGCACTCAGCGTAGTCATAAAGTTCACGACGATAAACTGTAAGCCGCGGGGCCTTCGAGAAGGGGATGGGAAGGCCGTTGGAGTCGAACAGGTTCTTCACGTAATAGCCGACGCCGCGCTCGATGGCTTCCAGGCATTTCGAGTTTCCGGTGAGAAGGTAGATTTTGGCCAGTGCCTTCATCACAAAGCAGGTATGGAAGTGATCCACAAAATCACGCACGCCGTCTGTCGAATAGAACCATGAACCGTTCGCATTCTGTGAGGCCAGGACGAAGTTCAGATTGTTTTCCGCGACCTTGGCGTATTCTTCCTCCTGAAAATCCTCAGCCGCCCGGGTCAGAAGGAACGCCCGGTAGGCGCTCGCATTGATGACGCCGCACTTGTCTTCCGGATCGGGAGTGTAGGAGCAGGTAGAACAGCCGGGCGCGACTTCCTTATCATGATAGTCAGTCAGCGCGTGCTGAGCGATCGACTGCATCACTTGCCGCCACCGGGGATCCGCATCCATCTGATACACCTGCAGGAAAGCCTCATAGACATAGGGCAAACTCGTAATCGTGGGAGTGCCTGCCACGATGGTGCCGTTCCGCGTTACCCAGTCGAAGGGATAGCCCCAGGCGTAATTCGTAAAACCGGCGCTACGCGTCTCCTGCAAAACCTCCAAAAAGTGGACCGCCCGCTTGTAGTACTGGGGCTGACCGAGAGCCTGGGAGAGAAATGCAAAGCCCATCGCATAGTGGGCATCCGCGATGGGGAATCGCTGTGCTTTCCAGAAAAACCTGCGAGCTGCGGGGAGAAACGCCTCGCAAAAGACCATGGGAGAGACCGCCAGCGTCCCCAGAAGCGGCTTGCGATAGTAGAGAGCTTTGGCCGACCGCCCCAGAGGGCCTGCGTAGAAGGTCTGGTAGTCGTAGGAGGTTTCTCCATAGCGACCGAGCCAGCCACAAAGCCGGCTGACTGAATGAACCACCCGTTCGATCAAAGCTTTGTCCATAGCGCCGCGGAACGCGGAGTCAGCCTCGCCCCACGTTGAAACTATCCACCTGCCGAAATCTCAACACGGACCTCAGGATGTTCTTGAGCTTGCTCATCTGTTCTTTGCGGTGGAAAGCGATGAGTTTGCTCGAGACGGGTCGCGGCGTCCGGCTGAGAAAGGCCCAGAAATACCCCAGACCCAGGGATAGTCCTCCCACGATGTAGGGATACTTCGTCACGCGGTAGGCCACTCTAAACATCTCCCAGACCGGGTGTCCCCCGAGGTAATAGTCCCGCTCCCCGTAGGTGAACAAAGCGGAAAGGACATTGCGTTCCGCGGTGCCCAAATGGCGATGGTGAAAGAACCACTTTTCACGGAAGGATCTCGTCTTCCAACCCATCATGCGGGCGGTAATCACGGCGATATCGTCAATGCCGCCGGCGCGGTGCGGAACGTATCCCCCGATTTCCTCCCAGCATTCCTTCCGGAACAACTGGCACTGGCCCGAAACATGTTTGTGGCCTTCGAAGCTGTCCTTCTCCGAGGTATAGCCCTCTTCGCGAAAGACGGTACCGGCCACACCGAGGGTGGGATCCTGCGCGAACTGTCCTGCCAGAAACTCGAAATGCTCGCTCTCGAAGGAAATATCGGCATCCAGGTTGCCGATGATTTGATAAGAGAGGTCTTTGACTTTCTCAAAGCCGGCGTTGAAAGCCCCTACCTTCGCCGCAAAGCTGCGGTCGCGCCGCTGGGGCATCTGGACCAGCTCCATCCACGAATGCGCGGGCAGGTATCGCCTCACGATTTCGGCCGTCCGGTCCATCGAGCCATCATCCACGATCACCCATTTCAGCGGCAGGAACGTCTGATGAATCATCGACTCGATCGTCTTTTCGATGAATGCCTCTTCATTGTGCGCAGGAGTGATCAAGACATAAGAGGGAAGGCCGCCCTGTTCAACCATACGATCCTGATGAGTTGCTGGCATCATGAAACCAACCTCAGCGGTTCGCGTTATCCGGAAAGGCCAACCGCAGGCGCGCAAGAATGCCGTCTGCTCATTGGGCAGGGTCCGTGCGAGCCTTGGCAGGAGCCGCATTCAACAGGTCGGAGTAGAAATCCAGAAATCTGCCCTTCTCGGCTTGCCAGGTAAAAGTTGCCAGGCGTGTTCTGACGGCGTGTAGGCGTCTCAATACCTCAGCCGGATTGTTCCAAATGAACCGGATTGTCTCAGCGAAGGCAGCCCCATCTCCCGGCGGAAAATAGAACAAACAGTCGTCCGGAAGATATTTGTGGATGGTATAGGTGCGCGGAGAAATCACGGCAAGGCCTTGTGTGAGATATTCAATAATCTTGGTGGAGAAATACAAGTCGCCGAACATGCCGGCTTGATGACAGGAGATGCCAACATCCGCCTTCCGCATTTCCTGGGCGACTCTTTCGACCGGCACTGTACCGAGGTGTTCGATCGAATCCCTGACACCGAGGGTGGAGGCCAGCTCCAGGACTTCGGATAGCTTGTTTCCCTGGCCGATGATTTTGAGATGGATGGGAATCTCACCCGCCAGCCTGGCCATGGCTTTGACCGCCAAACCGAGATCGTAGTGTTCGGTAATCGTGCCGCAGTACAGCAGAACCAATCGCTGCGAGTCCTTCGGCCAGGTGTCCGGAACGTCCCGAACCTGAAAATACGTCTGGTCCGGGAAGTTGTGCAGGATGAAGATCTTTTCTTCCGGCACGCCTTTGGCGAGCAGGTTCTCCCTCATTGTCTCGTTCACGGAGACGACTCTATCGGCAAGCCAAAAGCTCACCCTTTCCTGGAGCCGGAGAAGCCAGACCACCAGCTTGGATGGCGCCCGATTTGTGCTGATGTAGAGTTCGGGCATCGGATCATGGACGTCGAGAACCAGTTTGCTCCCACCGAGCCAAGGGAAGAGACCAGCCAAAACCAATATGTCCGGCATATTGTGGATATGAGTGACGTCTAACTTCTTTTGCAGGTGCAAGTATGCAAGCTTGAAGGTGCCCAGAACAGCGGTCATGAAATACTCGTAGAGATACCTGAGAAAGCTTCCTCGTTTCCTGAAGACGGGAAGACGATGAACGCAGACCCCATTGTGGATGATTGTGCTTGCGCCGCCGGATTCCCTCGAACCCTCTGAGAGCGCAATGACATGAACATCGAATCCCTGTTCCGCAAGGGACTCCGCCTCCTTCCGGATCCTGGGATCCAGCAAGTAAAGCGAGTGGGCAAGCATCGCTACCCTGACCGGATGTCTAGTCGGCATATCGGCGTATCAGAGCGTCCACAATTTTCACGTGCGCGGTTCCGTCGCCAAACAGTTCCTGGTAGGGGCCGGTTGGCTCGAAGGTATCGATCAGGCTGGCGATTCGGCTCGGGTCAGGTCCTGTCAGAACCTTCCAACCGGCTCGCGAGATCTCGGGGAACCAGGAAATCTCGATCAGCACGATGCACGGTTTCTTGAGAAGGTAGGCTTCCCGGCGAACTCCACCCGAGTCAGTCAGAATTTTGTTGGCCCCCGCCGTCAACTTCAGAAAGTCCACGTAACCCATTGGTTTGCGGACCTCGATATTCGAGCCACTGAGCATGTCCAGGACTCCGAAGTTCTTCATGCTCTGCAACGACCTTGGGTGGGCGGGGAAGATGATTCTCTTTCCGGATCGGACGAGTCCTTCAAAGATGGCGCGCAGCCGCGTCCCGTCCGTCAGGTTTTCTTGCCGGTGCAAGGTGAGTACAAGATAGTCGCCCCGCGAGACCGGGATATTGTTCTTCTTAAGAGTCATCAAGAGAGCATCCTTCATCGTGTCTCCTGAGAACTCGATGCGCTCCGGCTCGCAGCCCTCTTTCTCCAGGTTCGTGACGTCCGTTTGTGTGCAGCAGAAAATCACGTCCGCCAGCACATCCGATACCCTTCGATTGATCTCCTCCGGGTTGAACCGGTCCGCCGCCCGAATTCCGCCTTCTACATGAGCAAACGGGATGCGCAGCTTGGTGGCGGCGATGGCAGCGGACATCGTGGAATTCACATCGCCATAGCTCAGGACACAGGAGGGCTCCTCCACACGGAACACCGCGGCCAGTTCTTGAATCGCTCGAGCGGAGAAATCCACATTGTCGCTGTTCGGAATCTGGAGGTGATAATCCGGCGCGGGCAACTCGAAGCATTCGAAAAAGGCCTGGGACATTTCGTAGTCGTAATGCTGGCCTGTGTGAATCAATATCTCCTGAATGCCGCGGCGCTTCATCTCGCGATTGACTACATATTCCTTCACGAAATTGGGCCGGGTACCTACGACGGAGCAGATCTTCATGGGCAGTGTCACGCGAGTCTCATTATTTTTGACGCAGAATCAAAACGGCTGGCCCCCGAGAGCGGGCTCGCAATGCAGAACGGCTGCAAGAAATATCTTCGGAATGAGAACGGTGGAGTCAAACAGCCCGAATGAGGCCGGTCTGCTGCTTCTCTTCGGCTTGCCGCCGGTTGGAAGTTTCCTGGGTCTCGCTTGCCGCCTTAGGTTTGCCGTTGCGAGCCTCTCGCTCCATCTTGCGTTCATTGGATCTCTGGATGGCCTGGAGCAGCTCGGAAGACCACAGCCCCCGGAGAATCTTGATGTTCGGCATGACACAATGCCCGCCGATGATGCCCGGGAAGTATTTCGTCGACGGGAAGAAGGGGATACCTTCGTAAAACGAGATGACCTCTTCGTACGCCTGACCCGTTTGATCGCAGTAGCGCTCCACTTCTTGCGCCCAAGCGATCATCAGGCCGAAGAAGGTGGTCTCGGTCAGCTTGGCCAGCTCAGTGGCTTCCGGGGCTGCCAGGATCTTGGTCTTTATACCCGCGGCCTGGAAATGTTCAGCGGCGTGCTTGCTGCTGGAAGGGTCGATGCCTCCGACGAATTTCGTATAGGAGCGGAGCTCTTCCAGCATGTGCGCATGTTTGCCGCGCACCGGGCTGTGCGCCAAGGCAGCGCCCGTCCTCTTGAACACCGCGCGGGTGGTTCCGACCGCCACAGTGCTGTTAATCACCGTCACTGCGGGACGGAACAATTCGATGTAGCGCGCGGCCTCGCCCACAAAGTCCTTGATCTCAAACGGAATGCAGATGTGCAGGACGACCACCTTGCCCACCGGTCGCGAAGGCGGCTCGATATCCACCCCGGTGACGGTGTACCGTTCGGAAAGGAGCTGCAAAAGGGGCCGGCCCACCTCCCCAAGTCCTACCACTACGATGCCTTTTTCTTCGCTCACCGGTTGATCTCCTTGGAGTGAACATAGCACTGCATCTCACGACTGAAAAAGCTTGCAGCTTCTGAATGAAATTGGGATGAGAGGCGCGTTGAGATTGTCTCTCTCGCCTGCAGCACTTGTGTAACCACGCTGCCTTGCGGCGGGTTCCCGGCCGGCCCGAGCTTCAACGAGGGACGGGAGATCCAGAATCGGCCCCCTGGGCTGCCCGGACAAGCTACCGCCCTAAAACTCCCAGAGGGACTCCAAGATCAGCAATAGGAAGGCACGACAGATACCAATTGCGGAGGGATCGGCATGCTTTCTATCGAGCTGAAAATAAGTGACTTAGCCCATACTTCGGCTACTGGACGGAACCCTGTGGAGGGGCTGGCACCAAGGCACTGCCGTAAAGATAAAAGACTTTATATATCGATTGGAGGCCCAAATCGGTCAGTTCAGGGGGGGCAGGATGGCGGTTATCTCGTCACCGCACCCTTCAGCCGTGCTGCAGCGGCACTTAAGAAGGGACTCCTCGACAAGTAATCATCCCTGAGTTCGGAGAGAATGCGCCTGAGAGCCACAGAGATCTCGTACCGGAACGACCGTGGGAGCGCGGCGGGATCGGGTTGGTCCTGATACACCACCTTGAAGTGTCCCTGGCCTCGTGGGGGAATTCGCTTGTCAAATACGAGCTGGTCCGCATCCGTCGTCCAGGTGACCGGCATCTGGTCACAGAGGACCTGAGCCACGAGGTCCGCCCTATTCTCCCGTTTCCGAATCTTGACCGAGAGCGCTTGATCCGAGGGATTATCCAAAAGGAGCTCGGTTCCGTACATCAGGATCTCTTCCGCGTCCGCGCCGGTACTGCGGCGCCGGCATGCCCTGCGGACAACCTCTCCCAGGGAGCGCCAGCGGAGAGAACAATTCAGGGAACGGAGTTGTTCGATCAGGCCGATGAGGCCGGCGCCGCCGTCCTTGAAGAAGTTGTGGTGAGAGACGATCAGGCAGGGTTTGCCCAGGAGCAGGTCGAAGGCAAAATTCTCCACACCGTGAAACGCGTAGCGGCGAGTGAAGACGGGAAAGCCCCCATAGTTGGTGATGGCTACGTCCCAGACATCACGGATGCGCGTGCGGGAATTCTGCGCGTCGACGGGAAGCGTCTCCGTGTTGACGGCGGCCAGAAACCCGTTGCGCTTGAGGACTTCGGGACACTGGGAAGAGAACACGCCTTGCGGGAAAACCATGACGGGGTCGTGGTGGATGCCCGTGCGCGCCTCGTGATGCCGCATCCGGGATTGAGCCAAACGAGCGCGCGCATTCAAGACATCGAGTGAAGAAGCGCCGAACTCGCCCGCAGTATGGTCGCAGCCATGAATGGAGACCGAAAAAAAGTCCGACTGGCTCCTAAAGTATTCCGCGGCCGAGGCGGAAGTACGCCGCCAATTCCAGGGAATGAACGAAATGTTGGTGTTGAATCCGTGTCCCTTCATGAGTGCCTGAAGCCTTGGAAAATCGCAGAACCCGTAACGCGGCTTGAGCAAGGGATCGTCGATGATCAAGCAAGCGCCGAGCTCCTGGGGACGCCAGGCCACCTCTGGAAACATGGACCGGATGAACATGACGAGCGGCACTACGGAGCAAAAATGCTCCTTGACGTCGTAAAATCTGCGGCCCAGCGCCTGGTCGATGTCGATCATCCGGGAGCTGGAGCACACAAATACATCGGCGCCGTGATCCCGAGCGCGAAGGAAGACAGGCGAGCCTGCCGCCAAAAGAATCGGAACATGACCGGATTTCGGGACCGTCGGGGCGCCCGTCAGGAGGAAATCTCCCTCTCCCATTTGCAGGCTGAGATCGAGTCCGGACATCGGTCCCGCAAGCGCAGCCAGGTCGCGCGACACTACGACGGAGAGTTCCTGCGCCGGTGGGGGCTGGAGCGTGACATTCGCCAAGCCGGGGAGAGACTGAAGGGCCTGCTCGTTCGCCTGGCGGTCGTCGCCCAGATATGCATAGAAGGCGGCTAACTGCGGAACCGCCGGGGCCGTGCCCGTAGCCGATTTGAGAGCGGCTGCGACCGCGGGCACCGGCCCGAACGCGGCGCACTCCCGCGGCTCGCTGCTCAGCGTCCCGAGGTCCGAGGCCGCAACGGCCTTCCAAGGAACGCCGAAGAAGTCGAGGATGCGGCCAAGCCGATCCTCTCCTGCCGTGGTGCTGCCTTGATGCAGAATGAGGGCGAGTCTTGCCAAGCGTCTTCTCTCGCGTTCCGGGATGGGATTCGGCAGCTCTCAGGCAGGCTTTCGGCTCACCACGAGAGAGCGCATCGCGCGGCTGCGAGCCACAAGATTCAGGAACGGGCTGGCCAGCCGGCAGCATGTGGTGAGGGCGCGGCTGGCCGAGTGGGGGATCCAGCAGAAGTTCTCCTTTCGCAGGATCTCCAATCCTGCGCTTTGGAACGGAGCCGCGTATTCGTCAAGCGTCGGCAAGTAGTAATCCGTGGTGTCCTGGTCCTGGCCCTTCAATCGGCTCCGGAAGGCAGGGAAGCGGTTATTCATATCGATCATGATGCAGACGCCTCCGGGCCTCAACATGCGGAAAATGTCGTTGGCGCAGTCCTGGCTCTTCTTGATGCGATGGCAATACCGGAACGTGTTGACGCCCACGATCAAATCGAAGCACCCCATCAGCTCTTCGGCGGGCCTGCCCCGTTTTGCGGACAAATCCTCCAGGAGCCGCTCGTTGCCCGCCGCATAGAAGCCGACTTTTGCCGCCGTGGCGGGCGGGAGAAGGACCTTGGCCTCGCGTTCCGCGGCTTGCACCATTCGCGGCGAGAAGTCCGTGCCATAGGCGCAGTCGACCGTGAGTCCGCGCTTCTGCACCAGGGAAACCAGGCGGATGAGATTCATTCCACCACCGCAGCCGAATTCGAGAAGCCGAACCGGCCGGTCCGGTGAGGTTTTCAGGTATGAGTCCAGGGCGTGCTCGTAAACCCGGGCGTAGTCGTGGTCCAGCAGATAATTGATGCCGTATCCGGCGGTATCGGTGGTGTACTTGCGGATGACATCCTCCGAGCCGTACTCTGCAAGGAAGTTGTCATACATCCCTGTGTTCTTTTCCATTGTCCTCTCTCGCTTTTTCTGGGTTTCTGGCATTTGTACGCTAACAAGCTGGGAACTCAGCAGGGTTTCGGCAGGAGCGGCGGCTGATCCGTCAACGGGCCTGCACCCGGTGTGCGCTTCTCCGTATCAGGTCGTCTCAGGCTGGTTTCCGGGGGGCATGGATGTACTCCGGCGATGAATTTTGGCCCCCCCGGGGGTATTTTGCGCAAGGATGTGAAAACAGGCAGGTTTAAGTCCTTTGTTTTGGATCGGTGTGATTCCAAAGAAGCTGCGAGTCCTGACCGTGCCGGAATTGGAAAGGAGACACGGCGCGGCCAGCGGCCATTTGATAGGCGAACCGATCGACAAGGAATGGCGCTTCATCGCGGTTGAGTTTACGGGCAGCGAAGGCTCGTGGCAACCCGGTATAAAATCGAAAAAAAGAGCGGTTTATTTACGCACAGCAGTGCAGGCGCAGATTGCATGCCAGCCCGTGGCGGCTCGCTCCCTCCGGCAGGGATAGCCGGGCCCAACAGGGACAGGCTTGTCACTGGGGAAACCATTGGGGAGAGGCCGGAAGGGCCATTCTCATGACCGGAACAGCGGTGTAGTGCCTCGTGCGAACCCTGTCCTCCCGTACAGTGGATTTTGCCATTGCTTCAAGGCAAGATACAGGTGAATTGGGGACGATCAACATGGGGAAAATCAACAAGTCAGTCTGGTTTGCGCTACTGGTGTGCGCTTGCGTGGCTACAGGCGCGCGGGCCCAGACGATCAACGCGGCTTCCTGCAACGAAACCGACGTGGCTGCGGCCCTTGCGCTCATCACCACGGACGGGACAACGGTGGTCGTGCCCGCGGGCGATTGCGTGTGGGCGAGTACCCTCAACTATCTGCAGACCCACTCCTTCACGCTGCAGGGAGCCGGAGCGATCTCCTACAGTCCAACGTCCATCAGCGGCATAGGAACGGACAAAACGATCATCGAAGACAACACGAAGAGCAGCAGCGCCGGCTCCATCATGAACATCACGACCATCGCGGGAAAATCCTTGCGTATTACCGGCTTTGCCTTCACGCAATCCCCCCTGAACACCACGCAGAACTCCGGCGGCCATGTAAACATCGGCGGAAAATCGACTTCGGTTCGGATCGACCATAATCATATCAATCAGCTCAATAACGTGGATTTAGTGACGCAGGGCGCGATTGAGGGCGTGATTGACCACAACCAGTTCGATGGTGGTTTCGCCGACGAAAACCTTACCAGATTTCTGACGGGACAATATAATAACGACCCGACTGACGACGGGAATGTCTCCTGGGCCGACACATCGCATTTCGGCTCCAGCCATTTCATGTTTATCGAAACAAATAATTTTGAAACGGTTCCCAGCAACAGCACGCAGCATACCTACGCGTACGACTGCGGCCGTGCAGGAAGATTCGTATTTCGCTACAACACTGTTGGCTACCACGTCGAGCTCCAGACCCACGGTACGGGAAACAGCAGCGACCCACGTGGGTGCCGCGCCCACGAGATATACAACAACACGTTCAACTATAGTCCGGCCCCAACGGGGAACAACTCGAACACCTACGGCTCTTTCCTGGAGGATCTCGAGAGTGGCTCCGGGCTGTTCTATAACAACACCGTTTTCGGGTTTCCCACCGTGGAGCGCGAGGATACGGTCCGGACAAACAAGGCCACGTACTCCCAGAAGGCTACCCCGAATGGCTGGGGATTCTGCGCCTCGTCGCCGATTAACGGTGTGCCTGGACCCAGCCCCTGGGACGGAAACACGGATGCGACGGGGTATCCGTGCATCGACCAGGTGGGGCGAGGAAAAGGCGACCTTCTCACCGTGCTCTTCCCGGCCAAAGTGGACAGCGTGACGGGCACCATCACGTGGCCCCATCAGGCAGCGGACCCCTGGTACATCTGGAGTGTGACGTTCACTCCGGTGATGAACCTCACCAATGGGGGCCTGTGGGTCAGCTTCGATACTGTGACCGTGGAGAACCGGGACTATTACCTGCAACTTCCCAACTTCAAGGAACCCGCGACGTTCAACGGAACCGCGGGGATTGGGGTGGGCTTGCTTTCGGCGCGGCCGGCCACATGTACGGTGAATCCCGTTACCGGATTCGGAGTAGGCTACTTCGCGACTGACACCAACACGCTGTACGTCTGTATGACCACGAACAACAATTGGACTGTGTACTACACGCCCTTCACGTATCCCCACCCGCTGGTGAGCAACACGCCAGTCGGCAACCCCCCAACACCCCCCGTCGCACAGCCTCACTGAACTGCGCCAGCAGCCACCGGAACTTCCCGGCGCGTTCCAATTCGGCCATCTTCAGAATTGTCCAAGAAGATGCGGTGGAGGATTTCCAGGGCCAGAACTTTGTGGAGTTCCGTGGTGTAGTTGTGGTCGCCCGTGAGGTGGCCGCGCACGATGGCCTCGACCCCTTTGCGCTCGATGTAAGGCCTGGAAAGACTGCGGGGATCCAGCAGCATCTCTCGAACGTATCCGGCGAGGAAGTCGCGGTACCAAATCCGGAAATGAAAGACCTTGTGCCTGCCGAGGAACAGGCGCTCGAGATGCAGAGAAGAGAAGACATGGTCCACGCGGGCCACCGATTGCGGCATGCCCATGTCGTAGGCGTACTCCGCTTTGAACAGAAACTCGAGGAGACCGTGGGAGAGCGCCCCTGAAAGGCGCCCGCGGCCGCCGGCCAGGCCACGGTCGGTCGGAACTTTCAAGAGTTCGCTTTTGCCATCGGCAATCAAGCGCAGGGAAATCTCGTTGCCAGTGAAAGCCTGCGCCGGGGCGCGAAAAATAGTACGGATAAATTCGTTGTCGAGGAAGGGCGAGCGCATGGAGAGCCTCGATTCCTCCACGGCGAGGATCCCATAATGATTCCACGGGAGCTGCTTGAAGACGGCAAACGAAAGCGGATGGCCGCTTACCGTTTCGGCATAGGTTTGGCTTGCCTGGCGGACGAAGGACTGGAGCTCCGGCTGGAACACGCGTGGAAAAAGCCCCTCGGGCTTGAAGGTAAGCACCCGGCGGAGGATCTCGCCCCCATAGTTGCCGGTCATCCGGACCGGAGCGATCTCGCGCGCTTTCTCGTTGATGTACACATCGGGGGCACGGCTCAAGTCCACACATCCGTCGCTCAGGTACACGGCGCGTTCGGCATAGTGCGGAAATCGCGAAAGAAATTCCTCGCCCGCGCGGATCACCTGGTGGGTCTGGCCGCACATGCCGGCGAGGCGACGGGCAAGGACAACGTCCTGGCAGTCGCGAAACATGCTTCCGAACGTGTAGCACGGCAGGGAGCCGGGGGGGAGCGGCTGCCAGGCCAGGACCATTCTGGTGTCCAGCCCCCCGGTGAGAGACATGCCGACCGGCTCATTCCCGCGGAAATAACGGGGGAGATTGCGTGTAAAGGCTTCGCGGTACTGCGTGTAAAAGGACTCGGGGTCGAGCGGTTCCTGCTCCTCCCATTCCTTCTGGTTGAAATAGCTGCGCTTCCCCTCGAGGGCGCCATTGCGGAAAACCCAGGCCGAAGCTTGCGGCAAGAGTTGAATGCCCTCGAAAAGCGTTCGATTTTCCATCACCGCGCCGCAGGAAACGAACTCACCCAACCCGCGCGGGTCCAACCGGCGCAGTTCGGAGCGCACGGCAAGAATGGCCTTGGCCTCGGCGGCGAAATAGAACGCGTCCGCGGATTCGTGGATGCACAGCCGGTGCATCCCATAGCGGTCGTTAAACAGCGTCGCGGTACCCCGGGACCGGTCCACAAGGAGGCCGTGGAACCGGCCGTTCAATCCCGCGGGAAAGGAAGGGTCGTCCTCCGCAAGGTGGACCAGATAGGAGGGTCCGTCCAAGGCAAGTTGGTGCCCATTCTGCTTTAGTTTCTCGGCAGTTCCTGGCTCGGGAAACTCCTCCCCGGAAAAGACCAGAACAGCGTCACCCCGCTCATTTCGCAGAGGCATCCCGTCGGAGAAGGAGCCTTTGCGGGCGACCCAGCCGACGTAAACTCCCAGACTCTCGTCCACCCAGGTGCCGGCCACGTAAAAACTCTCGTGGCGCAGCGCCTCGAGCATGCGGAGAAGCTCCCGCTCCGCCGCGGCGCGCGGCATCCGTGTGATCAGTCCGACGATTCCGGGCATAATTCGATGCTTTCTGGAGCTAGGTACTAAGCATTTTCCAAGCCGGGAAAGCGCTTTGCGTACCAGCGGCTGCGGATTTTGCGCAAGGTTGCGGCCACCGGTTCGGGAATCTGCCCAACAAACCCATGGTGCAGTCCCAAGCGCAAGGCCATGCGGCCAGCAACAGTGAGCGGCACATAGTATCGGGGCACATCTACTTTTTCGAATCCGTTGTGGCGTTTGAACTCGGCCAGAGCGTCGCGTTGCTTCTTCCCGTACGACATGTTCGCGTACCATAGGTGCGGAATTCCGCGCTCGGCGCACGACCGAACGGCCTGGGCGATGAGGGCGTTCGTGGGGGCCTTGTCCCGATGCCGGATCATGGACAGAATGTGCATCAGGCCTGCCTGGCCCCTGGTCTCATCGGTGACGAGCTTGACGAAGCCGATCAGTTGATCTTCGAAGAACGCGCCAATGAAGATGGCCCGGTCGATCCAGGTGGACTTCATCCTGCGCAGGGCATCCAGGTCCTTCCGGTAATGAGGGAACCGTCTGCCTTGCCGAATGGGGGACTCGTTGTAGATGCCGGAGATTCCCCCGATGAGCGCGTCGTCGAACGGGACTTCGCGCACTACTACTCCGTTTTTGGCCGCCTTTCGAACCTTGTTTCTGACCTTGAAATCAATCTGGTCTTTCATCCAGTGGTCAAAAGTAGAGACCTTAAGGACGGCAAAATTGTCCAATTCCATGGGAAAAGAGAATTTCGGCGCAGTCTCTGAGAGCCTCTGCACGAAGGTAAAGAGATCAATTCGGTCTCTGGACTCCCGAAGGGTCTCGACGGCCCTCTCCGGATCTTCGAGGAACTGGTAGCCTTCGCCGTCGAGGAATGCGAGCCGGACGAGCGTTCCCTCGACCCGGATTTCTTTGCCACAAAGTTCCAAAGGTCACCTGCCTTTCCCAGGCTGCAGGCTGGGTACCGTCAACTGTTCCTGTAATCCAGTTTGAGGCCGAAGGCCGATCCGCCGGCCACCAGGAAGATTGGCGGCAGCGAGTTCCTGCTGCAACTGCGACGGGCTCACGCTGAGCTCGCGAATCCGGTGCGCGGCGACGATCGCCAGAAGGAGGAAAAACCAGATGGGAACGAGCATTCGAAAGCCGGCTTCGGTAACGCTGTAAAATGCCGCGGAGAAAACAAAGGCGACGGGCAGACAGCCAAGCAGGGGATCGCGGCGAAAGGCGGCGACAGCAGCCCGATAACCATGGATGAGAA
Source organism: uncultured Acidobacteriaceae bacterium (assembly GCA_963773835.1). Lineage (GTDB taxonomy): Bacteria > Acidobacteriota > Terriglobia > Acidiferrales > UBA7541 > JOPF136. Next base: position 1,191,575 of record CAVZCQ010000001.1, on the reverse strand, counting down.
TCAAGGCGATCAGGCACACACCGACCAATCCCAGATTCAGGTAGACCTCGATGTAGCCATTATGGGATTCGTTGATGTAGCCAAAAATCTTGTCCAACTGAGCGACGCGCGGGCCAATCCAAAAGGTCTCGAAGCCGGCGCCCAACAACGGATCGGGCGCCATCGGGATCAACACCGACCAGATTTCGGTGCGGCCGGTAAAATCCGACTTTCTGCCCAGTGCATGGACGGCCACATCCGCGCCGCCTAACATCCAGGTGAGGCTGCCCGCGAGCAGCACGGCGAGAACGAGCGCATGAACCATTCCGGGGTTGCGCCGGATCCGGGGCATAGTGGCGACCAGCATCAGTCCTGCTCCGAAAGCGAAGCAGGCGCCGGAAGTGGCGGAGTGGGCCATGAAGAGGAGGTCGACGCCAAAGTAGAGCAGAACGCATTGAGCCAGCATGTGACGGCCCCAATGGGGCTGCTTTCGATCCCGATAGAGCCGAAGCACCTGCCAGACGGCGCCCAGCGCCAGGACGAAAGTGGAAACGCCGAGCATATTCTTGTTGTTGGTCACGCCGACGTTCATCCCGTAGCCCCACTGATCATATCCGCGGCCGATACTGGGGAAGTACTTGATCAACAGGACCGAGGCGGGAAGGAGCACAAAACCCAGGCGCGAGAACAATCGCCTAAGTGCATTCGCCGGATGAGCGTCGGTGACCACGACCAGCACCATGACCAACTCACCCACGGCCCTGACCCATCGTTTGAAGCCCCACGCGGGATAATCGGACCAGAGGAGGCTGAGGAGAGCAAAGGAGAAGTAAAGGACGATCGGCCAGCTCATCCTCAGCAGGGCCATGAGCTGTTTGCGGCGGCGGCTGATGACAACAATGGCCAGGAACATCAAGACTGCGGCAATCGACTGGTCCAAAAGGCTGGTTTCGGGGAGCTGCCCGGCAGCTCCCACTTCCGGGCTCATGCCGAGCCAGGCAGAGACGGGCCTGGACCCGTCGATCAAGAGCCAGAAGACGGGCAGCCAGACGGCTTTGGAGGGCCGGTCGGTAGAATCACGGTCCAGGTAGAACAGGACGGCGATTCCGGCGACATAAGCGCAAAGTGCGAGCGAAGGGATCATGCTGTCACGAGGTCATTGCACCGGGACGTAGTCCCGGGTCCGCGCCGCACCAAAACATGGCGGGAAGACCGGAAAATCGAAATGCACAGCGGTGTGCGCGGGCAGGAATGGATCGCCGGCAGGGTGGTGCCTATCCATCGCGTGCGCAATCGGCGTAGAGATCCCAAGGCCGCTCAAACGTCCCTTGAATATCCGGTCCGGTCAGAGGCGGAATGCTGCAGAGGAGCCGGGAGGGTTTCACCCGCTTGCCCTGCTGGCGAGCCCATCTCCGCAGACACCCGGTAAGCCGGGGGGCCCTCCGGCAACGGCAGAGTTCGGTTCCCGAAATTGCGATGCAGCCACCGGATGCGGCTGATGTCGCGCAGCATTTTTATGGAATCGCGGACGAGACTGACCTTAGAGCCAGGCTGGGCGACCCAGTTCACGGGGATCTCGGCGATCGAGAGCGACAACCGGCGCGCGATGAACAATATCTCGACGTCGAAAGCAAATCCGACGAGCTTCTGCCGGGAGAAGATGGCAGCGGCGGCCTCGCGACGGAACATCTTGAAACCGCACTGTGTGTCGGCAATGCCCTCGACGGCAAACAAGTTCACGAGAAAAGCGAAGCTGCGGCCAATAAACCACCGAAGGAACGAAGTCTTGACCTCCACTTCGCCGGGGCGCTGTACAACCCTGGAGCCAATGGCCACGTCGTGACCTTGCTCGATAGCGTCAAGGAGTTTGGGGATTTCGTTGAGGGGGGTGGCTTCGTCGGCGTCCATAAACAGGATGAGGCGGCCCTTGGCGTTGAGTATCCCCAAGCGGACGGCTGCACCTTTGCCCATGTGCGGACCAGCGAGAGCGCGGATGCGCAAGTCGCTCTCTTCAAACAGGCGGGCAAGAGTGAGGGTGGCGTCCCGGCTGCCGTCATCGACGATGATGAGCTCGAAGTCCAGATCTCGGGAGGTGCACCAACGGATGGTCTCGAGCACCGTCCGGGGCAGGCGCGCCTGCTCGTTGTACGCGGGAATAACGATGGACAACTGGATTTCGCTCCGCGGCGCAGGCTTCAAAGCAACCGACGAGCGAAGCTGCCCCAGGCTCCAAAGGGTCTGCTCAATGACCGGCGAAGGGGCGTGCAGGGAGCGAAGGGAGTTTGCAAACTTGGGATCAGCCAGCGAGATGCGGTGGAAGCCTCCCGTCTGGTAAAGGATGGCGCCCGTGAGAGTCGTAAAGCTGTACTGCGCTACGTGCTGCAACAGGACCATGGCGAGGGCCGGGTCGGAGGGGATGCCGGCGCTGATGAGGAAGAGCGGCGCGGTCGCTTCGATGGTTCCGATGCCGCCCATCGTGAAGGGGACGAGTGAGGCGAAGTTAACAACCACCAGAAACAAGAGCGCGATGCTCAGGCTCATCCCGTTCCAGACGGCCAAGCCGAGGAAATAGTAGGACCCCACCTCCAAACTCCAAATGAAAGCAGTGGCCGTGAGGGCGGCCAGCATTCGCGGAAGCGTCTCGAGCGGAAGAAGTCCGTCGAGGACATGGTTCAGCTTTTCCATCGCGTACGCCGTCAGGTGTCCAGGAAACTTCCGGTTGGCGGAAGCGATGAAGGACCGGATCTGCTGATGGAAACGAATGCCGAGAACGAGTCCGGAAGCGAAGCCGGCGAATGCGAGCGAAACGAGAAAGAGGGCCCATTGAAGCCGGCGATCCACAGGAACGAGGGCGACGCCCAGAATTCCAAAGACAGCCAATATCAACCCGTCCAGGGTGCGCTCCGCCCCGATCGATGCTAAAGCAGCGGTGCGCCCCCGGGCGACGGAGAGCTTAGACGAGGTACAGTGCGCCCGCAGAATTTCACCCAGCCGGGCGGGCAGGATGTTGTTGCCCATGAAACCGATCAGAATCAGGCGGAAGGAGTCCCAATAGGAGAGGCCGCGCTCCCAAATTCGCCACCGCGCTCCCCGAAGGAGATATCCGGCGACCATGAGCCCGGCTCCGATGGCCAGCCATTCCGGCCGCGACTGCCGGGCCAAAGCCAGCGTCTGCCGCAAGTCGAAGTGCCGGAGCACGGCGTAGAGAATGAGCCCACCGAGGCCGAGCGACATCGCGGACTGGACAAATCGCTTCATGGATTCAGCATCCGGTCCGCGTGAAAATCCGCGAGGCCGGAGCCGCCACGCGCCCAGGCATCACCCGCACGCTTCATACAAACCGCGACCGTGGCCGATGAGAACTTGCAAGCGCATCCGCCGCCAGAGCGAGAATTAAAATTCTTTGTAAAGGGCATTCTTATCAACGCCACACCAAACCAGTGGCTCAGCTTCCCGCGGCATTCGTCTGCGACGGCAACCCACTCGCCGCGTCACACTCGGGCGAGCTCGGGCGACGGCTGTCCCCGGAATTTTCCTATTAAGGCAGCGAAGCCGGTGAAGGCAAAGATAGACAGAAAGGGAACGAGCGGCACGCTATATCTGGCCTGAGCCAGAATCGGTAACGAGACCGCTACAACGTAGAGAATCAACAGTGCCATGGGGGCAATTTCCCTGAACCGGCCGGTCTTCACATAGAACACAACCCCCAGGAAGGCCAGGGCAAGAAAAGGAAATTGCAGAATCGCGTTCATGACCACCGAAGTCCACGTCTTGCCGCCGCACCAGAATCTCGCGAGGTTGAGAGCCAGAGTCTCGACGAACAGCAATGGAGAGCTTTTATATTCCTGAACCACCCTTCTGAACAGATAACGGGAAAAGGCTACTTCGTCTGCGCTGGAATAAAAGTATTGATAGTAGCCAGCCCTGAATGGATAGCCGAGCTGGCGAGCCAGCTTGTCCCTTTCCCGTGCGGCCTCGGAGTCCAGCAGGACATTCCCAACCGCGTGGTGGGCGGAGAGATAGTAGCCAGCGTCGGCGGCCACGCCCAAGACGCTCGCGGTGGGAACAAAGTCACCCGTGAGGGAATAATTGCGGATGATCCAGGGAGAGAGGACGACCGACATGGCGATGACGACGGCGGCGAAATTCCGGAGAACTACAGCCGTTTGAGCCTGCCGGCGCCCACTGAGCCAAAGATAGCCAAAGAGGAAAAAGGGGAAAAATATGGGTGTGCTTCGTACCAAGACGGTGAGCCCCAGCACCGCGCCACTCAGCAGATAATCCCACCATCGATTGCTTTGGATGGCTCTGTAGGCCGTCAAGATGAAGAGCGTAAGCATGAACGCAAAAAGAATCTCGACCCCCCCGCGACTCTCTGCGATCAAGGTTTCCGGGTGCGCTAGAAACAGCAAAGGCGCTCCCCAAATGAGCAAACGGTTTTCCGAAAACCTGCCAGCAATACGGGCAGTCAAATAGGCCGTGGCGAAGGCCAGCACCAGGTTTGCGGACTTTACGGCTGCAAAATTCTTGCCGAAAACCAGAAAGATGCCAGCGAGAAGGACCGGATAGCCGGGTTCGCGAAGCAGCGTCCTGGCCGTATCGGGGAAGAAGCGGTACCCGTTGCCTTGCGCGAGGTTTTCTGCGATCTGGTCGTATCCGTCGGCATATGCGTTTCCGTTATAGAAGGGGCGAAGGCGACTGCTCACCTGGGGAATCACGATGAACAGGAGGAGCGAGTTAATGATGAGGATGGAGAGAAGCAGGCCAGTGCGGCTCGGTTTGGGCCGGGGAATCATGGAAGTTCGACGTCTTGGGCACCTGGTTGCCTGGTCTGTCAACGCGCGAGGGGAGTCGCCGGGGAGCTGATTGAGGCCGGCACTGGAGTTTACCTGTCCCAAGGGCAAACCAGTCGCAGCAAGTGGGACCGGGTGTGGGGCCTCCGCGGCGATGAGTGACGAAAGACGCCGCACGGGCGACAGCAGCGCAGCCTCGCCCTGAATCAACCGGGCGGGGATTCTGGAGCGGAGATGGTCACGCGTGACGAAAGCAATTCGCCAGGCGTCTCACACTCGCGATGGGCCGCGAGGGTGTCTTATCGCTCCGCCAGCGAGAGGCTGGCTTCAAAGAAAGAAACCAATTGCGTAGCCACTTCTCGCTGCTGTTCGGGCTGCAATTGCGGAAACATGGGGAGGGAGAGAATTTCCTTGGCCGCTTTTTCCGCCACCGGAAAATCGCCCTCTTTGTAACCCAGATGGCGATAAGCGGGCTGCAGGTGGAGGGGAATAGGGTAATGGATACCCGTGCCGATACCGGCTTCGGTGAGGCTTTTCTGGAGAGCTTCGCGATTGGCGGTGCGCACCACATAGAGGTGGTAGGCGGACTTGGCCCAGTCCGGTTCGTGGGGGAGCTGCAGTTTTTCCTCGAGGGGGGTGAGCAGTTCCCGATAGCGCGCCGCGGCAGCGCGCCGACCCTCGACCCAGGCTGGCAGGTGCTTCAGTTTGGCGCGGAGAAAACCGGCCTGGATGGCATCCAGCCGGCCGTTGTAGCCCTCACTCTCGTGATGGTAGCGCTTGAGTTCGCCATGCTGGCGCAGCCTGCGGGCCACCTGAGCAATGTCTTCACGGTCGGTGGTGAGGGCTCCGGCTTCGCCGAGAGCGCCGAGGTTTTTGGCCGGATAGAAGCTGAACGCCGCGGCCACGCCCATGGATCCCGCTTTCTTCCAACGGGCATCCTTCGTGGAACGATACTCGGCGCCGTGGGCCTGGCAGGCATCCTCGACGACCACAAAGCGGAAGCGCTCGGCCAGCTCCATGATGGCGTCCATGTCCACGGTCTGGCCGTAGAGGTGCACGGGCACGACTGCGGTGACCGGAGAGCCAGTGCGCCGGCTGGTGATCCTGCCCGTGGCGCGATCGATGTAGCAGCGGTCAAGGAAGTATTCCTCGAGCTTGGCGGCGTCCATGTTCAGCGTGCGCTCGTCAACATCAACAAAGTCGAATCGCGCTCCGGCCTGAGTGATGGCCTCGGTGGTGGCGATAAAGGTGTTCGGGACGGTGACTACGGTGTCGCCCGGGCGGATGCCCGCGCCAACAAATGCGAACCGCAGGGCGTCCGTGCCGCTGCTCACGCCGACGCAGTACTTTGTGCCGCAGGCGAGGGCGAATTCGCGCTCGAACTCTTCCAGCATCGGACCGCCGATGAACCCGCCGGTCCGGAGGGCCTGATCCAGCACGGCGACGAGCTCGTCGCGCATCTCCATGTGAGGCGTGACCAGATCGACAAACGGAACCTTGGTCGGAGAACTCATTTCAGTACGCTCTTTTCTGGCACGAGGTACCGCAGTACGCGCGCCGGGTTGCCTGCAACGATGGCGTTGGGGGGCACATCGCGGGTGACGACGCTGCCGGCCCCGACTATGGCCTTTTCGCCGATCACAACTTTGGAGAGGATGGTGGAACCGGAGCCGACGGAAGCGCCCTTCTTCACCAGAGTGGGCTCCACTTTCCAATCCTGCTCGGTTTGCAAGCCGCCGTCTTCGGAGGTGGCACGGGGATAGGAATCGTTGATGAAAGTGACGCTGTGGCCGATGAAGACGCCGTCCTCGATGTTGACACCTTCGCAGATGAAGGTATGGCTCGAGATCTTACAGTTCTTGCCGACCTTGGCGTTCTTCTGAATTTCGACAAACGCGCCGATTTTGGTGCCGTCGCCAATCTCGCAACCGTAGAGGTTGATGAACTTCGAGAGGCGAACGTCTTTGCCGAGCTTAACGTCGTCTTTGATGGAACAGAATTCGTTCATAGCAGGATCGCTTTTCCTTTCTCTTTGATGGAGCGGTCGGCAGCCTCGAGCATCTTGACGACGCGGAGGCCGGCAATGCCGTCGTTGGACGGGCGCTTGCCGTTGAGGATGCAGTCGCGGAAGTGAGCGAGCTCGACCTTGAGGGCTTCGGCCTGCTCGACCTTGGGAGACCACATGTCGCCGGTGCGGTAACTGACCAGGAGGTCGTACACGCCCTGGTTGTTGGTCATCTGCACGCCTTTGTCATACACCTTGATCTTTTCGTCGACTTCCAGGTCGTTCCACACCAGCATCTTCTTTTCGCCGCCGATGAGAGTCGTGCGCACCTTGACGGGCGAGAGCCAGTTGACGTTGATGTGGGCGATGATGTTCTGGGGGAAGTAAACGGTGATGAAGGCCACGTCCACGAATCCGTTCAGGTGGCATTCGCCCGTAGCCACAATGGCCTCCGGCCGCGCGCGAATGACGTGGTCCATGATGGAGAGGTCGTGCGGCGCCAGATCCCAGACCACGTTGATGTCGTGCTGGAAGAGGCCGAGGTTCACGCGGGTCGAGTCGTAGTAATAAAGATCGCCGAGGGTTCCTTCGTCGATGAGCTGGCGGATCTTGCGGACGGCACCGGTGAACAGAAAGGTGTGGTCCACCATGATGTTGAGATTCTTGCGTTCGGCCAGCTCGATGAGGCTTTCGGCCTGCTCGATGGTCGAGGTGAGCGGCTTCTCCACAAAGACATGCTTGCCGTTCTCGAGCGCCCGCTTGGCCAGTTCGTAGTGGGTCCACACCGGGGTGACGATGGCCACGGCGTCGATATCGGGCGAGGCGAGGATCTCCGCACTGTCTTTGGTCATGGCCACGTGGGGATAGAGCTGCTTGGCGCGCTTGAGGGCGCCGGAACTCTGATCGCAGATGGACACGAGGTGCGAGCCCTCCAGGCTGTGGAGGTTCCGAACCACATTGGGGCCCCAGTAGCCATAGCCGATCACGCCGAAGCGGATCGTGTCCGAACCCACGAGGGAAGGAGTGGGAAGGGGGGCATAAGGCACGCTGGGAAGGGGCAGGGTCTGGTTTTCAAGCTCTGGGTTCATGCGTTCTCCGTGAGGCCGAGAATTTTGTAGCGGGATCTGAGACTTCTTTTCCTGCGAACTGCCGGAAACTGCGACGAACATCGAAAGCGAAAAGTCTTCCCCGAGTGAAAGACCATAGAATCGGAAACGGCTGAATCAATAGGCTCCTTCTCCGGAGAGAATTGCTCGGGGCGTCTGAATCAAAATTTTGAGGTCCAGCAGCAGGGACCAAGTGCGGGCGTAGCGGAGATCCAGACGCACCATCTCGTCAAAGGTGGTGCGGCTGCGGCCGTGCACCTGCCAGAGTCCGGTGATGCCCGGCTTGACCTCAAAGATCCGGCGCTTGTGCCAGGTGCGGTAGGACTCGAGTTCGTAGGGAATCGGGGGGCGCGGACCGACGAGTGACATTTCGCCCTTCAGGACGTTCCAGAACTGGGGCAGCTCATCCAGGCTGGTTCTGCGCAGGATGGCCCCGACGCGGGTCACCCGGGGATCGTCGGTGATCTTGTAAACTCTGGCCGGAGCTTGGCCCGATGGAGACGAATTCGAACTGGCGCGAATGAACTCGTTCACGAATTCGCGGTGCACGCGCGGGTCGCTGTCCGTGCGCATGGAGCGGAACTTCAGAAACTGGAAGATGACGCCATGCTGGCCCACACGGCCCTGGCGAAACAGGACGGGGCCCTTCGAGGTGAGTTTTATGGCCACGGCGATGACGGCCAGCAGGGGAGAGAGAAGCACGAGCGCAACGAGACTTCCGGCAATATCAATGGCACGCTTGACGAGCCGGGAGGCGCGCTTGGATTTCCCCTCCCAGTGGACCTCGGGATAGAGCTTCTTATCGACCGACGGGCCGACTTTCGGGCCGTCGTGCTCGCCCGGAAAAAAATGAAAGGAAATGTGAATCTGGTCTGTCTGCTCGGGACCGATACGGCTGCGCAGGGTGGAGGTGAGGGTGTCGAGCATGGCGCGGCGAATGGCGCTGCGGTCAGCGGCGCCGAGCTCAGTGAGGATAATTCCCACGACGGCGTCCTGCCGGTGCCATCCGATCAGGTCGGTTTCGCGGATCGAGGAGCACAGTGCGGAGGTAACGCGTGCCATTGCCGTACGGGATTGCTGGAACAACTGCGCGGCATCGAGCACGATCAGCAGAAAGGTCCGGCCCGAGCGCTCGGAGCGCTTGCGTTCCAGCGTGAGGAGGCGAAGGAACATAGCCTCCGGCACAAGATTCTTGTGCCCATCGTGCGAAGGGTGGATCAGGGGAAGGTTCCCTGCGGCTGCCGTGGAGGTATCCTCCGCTTCAGAGACGCGGCGAAAATTAGAATCTGACATTCCCACTGGTTGACTGCCTCCCTGAGGCTCCCGAACGCAACAGCAACTGCGAATTCACCGAACTAGCGGAAAAACGAAACCAAGCCATAGGCGGAGCAAAGCCCGCGTCAATTCGCGGTCTTGCTCGGCATGGTGGCCCACTGGGCCAAGGCGCGCCGCTCTTCTTCGGTAAGCCGAGCCTGTTCGGCAGAGGCAGCCGAAACGCCGGCGATCGTTTGGGCCACGTCGTCAAAGTAACCTGCGCCGACGAATCGCTGCGGCTTGATGGCCTCATATCCGGAGATCTGCGCCAGCTCGATTTCCGCTTGCTGCAGGCGGGTCAGAGCCGCCATACCAGATTCACGATAGCCGCGAGCCAGGTCGAACATGCCTTGATTGAGCGACTGGAACCCGGCGAGGGCCACAAACTGGAAGCGGTAGCCCATTCCGCTGAGCGCCACCTGGAAATTGCGGATGGTGGCGGCATCGAGCTGTTTCGCCCAGTTGAGCGGCGGCGAACAGTTGTAAGCGAGAACTTTTCCTGGGAACTCGGCATGGATGGCTTCGGCGAATCGCCGGGCTTCGCGCAGGTCGGGCCGCAAGGCCTCGCAAAGCAGGAGATCGGCGTACGGAGCGTAGGCGAGACCACGGGAGATGGCGGCGCTCATACCACCCACGTAACCGAAGAATCCGTCCTTGCGCCGCTCGCCGGTCAGGAATTCGTGGTCGTGCGGGTCGGAATCGTTTTCCAGAAAACAAGCGCAGCAGGCGTCGGTGCGCGCAATGATGAGGGTGGGAACGCCCATCACGTCTGCGGCCAGCCGCGCGGCAATCAGTTTCTGAATGAAAGAGTGGGTGGGAACCACGACCTCGCCCTGGAATTGGCCGCTGGTCTTCACCGAGAAGTGCTGGTCCTTGAATTGAACACCGGCGGCGCCCGCTTCGATCATGGTCTTCATCAGCTCAAAGGCGTTCAGGCTGCCTCCGAAGCCGGACTCAGCGTCGGCGACCACCGGAACAAACCAGCGCGTGTCGTCGTGGCCCTCGGCGTGGTGAATCTGGTCGGCGCGCTGGAGGGACTTGTTGATATTGCGAACGAGATTCGGAACGCTTTCGGACGTGTAATAGTTCAGATCGGGGTACATGTCTCGGACGGAGTTGGCATCCGCAGCCGCCTGCCAGCCACTGGCATAAATGGCCTTGAGACCGGCGCGGACCTGTTCGATGGCCTGGTTGCCGGTGAGCGCGCTGAGGGCGGGAACGTAAGGCTCATTGCGTAAGAGGCTCCAGAGGCGCTCCGCGCCGACGCGCGCCAGCGTGTACTCAATCTGGAGGGACCCGCGGAGGCGGAGAACGTCCGCCGCCGTGTAGGGACGTTTGATTCCCGTCCATCGGGAATCTCTGTGCCAATCGGGCAAAATGCCAAGCGGCTCATTCCGGTGTGCCATTTGTGTTCCTCAGGATCCTCGTCTTGCCGAACTGCGTAGATGTGAAATGCGAACTAGCAGACGATCAGGAAATAGCGCGGTCGCGGACAATTCTCGGGTGGAACTAGACGCCCGGGCGGTTGGCCGAACGCTTGAGCGGCGTCAGGGCGGAGGACACTCGGTTGTGCGCCTGGATGGGGAGGACCCAGGCGCTGTCAATCTCAACGGCGGTAGAGCGTTGGAGGAGCGTGACCGACAAAACCAGGCGATCCTGTCCCTTGTGGCGCAGCAAAAGTCCTTCGAGCCCGCTGAGCGAGCCGTGCTCGATTCTCACTCGCTGGCCGACTTGCAGGTATGGCCAGGGTTTTCTCGGAAGTCCCGAAAGAACCAGTTGTCGCAGCGCGTCGATTTCCCCTTCGTCCACTGCCGTCGGAACCTTGGCCGTTCCTACAATGGAGATCAAGCCAGGAGTTTTGAGTATGGGAAGGCGGTCTTGAGGGTCGAACCGGCAGAAAAGATACCCGGGAAACAAGGGAAGCGTCACCTGTTTCATGCGGTCCGACCACTTCCGCCGACTCTGAAATGTCGGCAAGAACCATTCAAAGCCTTTGCCGTCAAGATAGGAGGCAACATTACTCTCGTAGCGGGAACGCACCTGTAGGGCGAACCAGGGAAAGCACAGACTCTTGCTTGTAGGGTTCAACGAATCCTCCGCTCCGCGCGGGCTGTTCCAGCCATCCGTCTGAACCTCCTGAACCATTATGGTCACGGTCCATGTCCTTCCTGCTCAAAGCTACCATCGAGGGGCGTTGTGATAGCGGCCGAGCAAGCTACCGCCCCAAAAGTCCCAGACTTCCTGAACGAACAAGGAACTAAAGGCACGAACCATGCCAATGGCAGGCACCGGTCCCCAGCTCTGTATCGTATAGATTCTTAACCTGTTAACTGAATTGCAGAGGCGGCCTCCCCTGGTGGGTGAGGGCAGGAATGCCAACAGAGTACACAAAACAAAAAAGTTTTTGATATCAGTAAGGGGAGCTATCCGCCCGTCCACGCCAGACAGCTCGACGGATTAGCAAGCCTATCTGCGTCGCCTGGGGCGCCGGAATCAAGGTTCCGCTTGCTGTGAGATGCCCACTTCAGACTATGGGGAAGGAATGAAAACGGGGGGCGACGTTGGCCCAGAAAACGCACTCTCACCGGCCCCGTTCACTGCGGTAACCGCATAACAGTAGGTGGTATTTGCCGTCACGCCGATATCAGAATACATCGGAGTTGTAGAGTACGGGATGGGCGATGGATTCAGCGCCGGGGCAGCGAAGCCAGTGGTTGGGCAGGTGGCGGTGCCATTGGGCACGGTGATTCGGTAGACGTTAAAGTTGTTGACCGCGGGGCACATGGCCGACGGCATGCACTCAGACCAAGTCAAGCTCACCCAATGAAATCCGGTGCCCATGAGATCGATCGTCGCCGTGCTGACGGGAGCGGAACTCATCGCCGTAACCATTGCTACGCGGTTTCCCCCCTGAGTGGGCGTGAACGTCACGTTGATCGTGCACGATGCGAGACCGGCGAGCATCGCGGGGCAGTTGTTCGTCTGGCCGAAGTCGCCCGCGTTTGTCCCGCTGATGACGATGCTCTGAATCGTCACACTGGAGCTGGAGTTGTTCGTAAGCGTGACCGGTATAGCCGCGCTGGTGAGCGTAATCTGCGTGCCGGTGAATGTGCAGGTTTCCGGCATCCCGCTGCAGCCTGACGCCGACGAACTCATCGTGAGGATGGGCATTTCGGTAAACGTTCCCATCACAAAGGTCGTTCCGGTCGTCGCCGTCACGATGACAGGCGTGGCGCTGTTTACCGTCCCGGCGGTCACCATAAATGTCTGAGAACTCGTGCCCGCGATGACTGTCACCGGGGAGGGCAAAAGAGTGACAGTCGGATTGCTGCTCAGACTTACCATGACTCCACCCGTCGGCGCGTTCCCCGTGAGCACCACCGTCCCTGTGGTTATCTGCCCGGATCCTACGTTTGAAGGGGCGAAGGACAGCGGATTCGTAACTACCGGTGGAATCACTGTCAGGCCCCCCCCAGAAGCAGTGCCGCTAGGCAGCGTGGCGGTCACGGTTACGGGTGTGCTGACAGCCACTGGGGAGGTGCTGACCTTAAAAGTTCCGCTGGTCGCCCCGCCCACGATGTTGAAGTTGCCGCTGACCGGAACCATTGCCGCGCTCGTATTGCTGCTCATCAGCGAAACGGTCAAACCGGCCGCGGGCGCCGGACCACTCAGAACTACAGTGCCCGTCGACATGTTGCCGCCGGTGACCGAGCCAGGGCTGAACGTAAACATGGAGATGCCGGCCGGATTCACGGTCAAGGTGCCATTCGCGTTGCTGGCTGCGAGAGTCGCGGTCACCATGACGTTATCCGCCATGGCCACACCGGCGGTCATGGCGGTAAACATAACCGATGTTTTTCCTGCGGGAACAGTGACAGTCATCGGCACCGTGACGGCTGGATCCGGACTGCTCAAGGAAACCATGATCCCGCCCGCCGGTGCGGTCTGGCCGATCGTAACGGTTCCCGTGGAATTCGTTCCGCCGGTGACCGGCGTGGGGTTGAAACTCAAAGCCGTAACCGTCATCGAAGGAAGTACCGTCGCGCTCCCCGTGACCATTGTCGCGCCCGTCTTCGCCGTGACCGTCACCGGTGTGGAACTCCCCACCGCGCCCGCGGTCACGGTGAAGGTCGTGCTGTTCGCGTTCGCAGGAACAAGTACCATCCCGCTCATGGGCACCGGAAACGCAGCCGAGTTGCTGCTGGTCAGGCTCACGGCGAGTCCGCCGGTGGGCGCGGGCCCAGACAGCGTAACCGTACCGGTGCTCATTTGCCCGGAAACCACGTTTACCGGGATGAAGGACAACGAGGTCACGACAGGCGCGTTTACCGTCAACATGGCGGGCATAGCTGCGCCGCTGGGCAGGGTGGCAATGATGCTCGGGGTGGTATTGGAGCTCACGGGAGACGTGGTAACAGTGAATGTGCCGCTGCTTGCGCTACCTGCGATAGTGAAGTTGCCGCTGGCTGGGACCGCTGCGGCAGCCGGATTGCTGCTCATCAGCGTGACAGTTAAACCGGCCGGCGGCGCCGGACCGGTCAGGACCAAAGTGCCCGTCACGTTTGTGCCGCCGGTGACCGAGTTGGGACTCAGGGTGAACGACATGATCGCCGCCGGGTTCACCGTCAGCATGGCGCTGGCGTTGCTCGTCGCGAGGGTCGCCTGCACCATCACGGGCGGGTTGGTTGTAGTAGCCACACCGACGGTCTTCGCGGTAAACGTCTGTGACGATTGCCCCGCTGCAATCGTGACGCTGGGAGGCACCATGACGATGGATGGAACAGAACTGGTAAGAAAGACTGTGACTCCTCCGGCGGGCGCCGGCTGGCTGAGCGTTACAGTGCCAGTGGAACTCGTTCCTCCCGTGACCGTCGTGAGATTAAAAGTGAGTGTCGACACCGTGTCCGCTGGGGCGACGGTCACATTGGCCATGACTGAATTCGCGCCCGTTGTAGCGGTCACCGTTGCGCTTCCGACCGCGCCCGCCGTGACAACAAAGGTCTGACTGTTCGACATCGCGGGGACGATTACATTCATCGGAACCGGAAACGCACCCGTATTGCTGCTCATGAGGGTAACGGTAATTCCCCCCGCTGGCGCAATCCCGTTGAGCACCACCTTCCCGGTAGACATTTGTCCCGAAAGCACGTTCGCGGGGACGAAGGTCAGCGTTGTAACGACGGGCGGATTTACCGTGAGCCCGGCGGACAAGGAATTGGCGGGAGAGAGCGTAACAGTGATGTTCGGGGCCGCTATCACGGCCACTGGCAGCGTAGTGACATTGAACATGCCGCTGCTTGCCCCGGCGGGGATGACGAGGTTTCCGCTGGCCGGTACCGTTGCCGCGCTCGTGTTGTCGCTCATCAGGGAGATCGTCACACCACCGGTGGGCGCCGGACCGCCCAGAGTCACCGTACCGACCACGTTGGTGCCGCCGGTGACTGAGCCGGGGCTCAACGTAAAGGATGTAATGACTGTTGGAAGTACCGTGAGAGCTCCCGCGATGTTAAAGCTGGAACCGGAACTCGCAGACACCATGACGTTCGTCGATGCGGCCACAGCCGACGTCGTCGCAGTAAACGTCTGTGAGCTGCTTCCTGCCGGGACCGTAACGCCAGGGGGCACCGTGACGGATGGATCGGAGCTCATCAGCGAGACGAATACCCCGCCCGCCGGCGCGACCACGCTGATGGCTACGGTCCCCGTAGAAGGGTTCCCTCCTATGACACTCGCGGGGATGAAGCTCACCCGGACCACTGGAGGTGGCAGCACCATCAGGCTCACCGTCACCATGATCGAGCCCGTGGAGGCCGTAACCATTACCGGCGTGGCGGTGCTCACCGCACCCGCGACAACCATAAAAGTCTGAACGCTGGAGTTTGCCGGGAAACTGAGACTCGCGGGAACTGGAAACGCATTCTGGTTGGTACTGACCAGGTTTACGTTGAGTCCGCCCGCGGGCGCATTGGCATTCAGAGTCACTGTGCCCGTCACCATCTGGCCCCCGGTCGCGTTCAAGGGATTTAGATTAAAGCTGAGCGAGGAAACAACGGGCGGGTTGATTGTCAGGACGCTGGACATGGCGCTGCCATTGAGCGAAGCCGAGATCGTGCTCATCGTTTGCATCTGCACCGGATTCGACGTGACTGCGAAGGATGTACTCGTCGAGCCGGCCGGAACCGTCACCTTTCCCGGCACCGATGCACTGGAACTCGTGTTCGAGAGAGTCACCGTGGTCCCGCCTGAGGCTGCCGGCCCCCCCAGAGTCACCGTGCCGGTTGCGCCCTGACCGCCCACGACAGCAGCAGGAGACACAGTGAGAGCTGTCACCGTCAACGGCGTGACGTTCAGATTTGCGGTAACCGGGTTATTCAAGGTTGCCGTAATTGTGACCATGGAAGTCGAGGTGACTGCCGTGGTCAACACCGAAAAAGCCGCCGTGGTTTGGCCGGCGGCAATCGGGAGGCTCGACGAAGCAAACGTCGCGACCGCGGGGTTGCTGCTGGATAATTGGACAACTGCCGGAGCCATGGGCGCCGCAGTAAGCCTAACCAGGCCAGCCACCGTCGTCCCGCCTTCGACGCTCGCGGGCGGACCCAGCGTGATGGATTGGACTTGAGCGACGGTCGTGGGATCTACCTTCAAGATAACGGAACCGGACGACATCTGGCTCGGCGCATTGGTGAGAGCCACGACTGCCGAGATCTTCACCGGGGTCTGCATATTCACCGTCGAGGTGCTGACCATGAACGTTGTCATGGTGGCCCCAGCGGGAATCATCAAGGTAGGATTCGGAAGGGTTAGCACCAGTGGCGTGTCGGTGGAGAGCATGGCCGTCAACCCACCCGCGGGCGCCGGAGGAGAAAAGGTCACCGTGACGGTGGCTGTTTGCCCCCCCTCCACCTCTGTGGGTGAAATCATGACCGAGACGCCCGGCGGGGGCGGCGGAAGCGATCCTGAAGCTGCTCCCGATGGGATGCCAGAGCAGTTGATATTGACGGCGCAGAAGACTGCGACCAGAGCGACTTCGCAGAACTGACGAACCTGCCGCATCTTCTTCGTGCTCCGCCAACGCCTATTGTTCTGACTCATCATCCCCAATCTCAATTCCACAGCCTTGAACGACCTAGCGCTCACCTGAGCACCAGCTCCGCCCGGCATGAGGGCGGAGAACTCGTCCTGCCGGCCGACAGGGGGCTGGCGTGGACTCTTCCTCGGTTTCCGGAGGGCGAAATTGGCCGAAGCCTACGGCGGATAGGGGGTGCGCACCCTGGACCGTCAGAGGCGTACGCATCGCAGAATCAGCCACCAATATAAGCGGATGCGTACAACCTCTCAATGCGCGTTCGCAATCATGCCGGCGAAGAAGCATTCAAACGTCTTCCTGCCAGCCGCACACACCACCCACTTGGTCCAAAGCGATAGACCGCCCCCTCTATATAGCCACCCCGGAGCGGGGCCGGGAATCTGTCACAGGCACATTCCCCGTAGACCACGAAACCAGAACGCGCTGCATCGACCTGACAACATCACTCGGCTGGGTACTTCCGATGGGCATCTTAATTTTGCGCGTCTGGCAATGTCAACCTGTACGGAGGGCCGGGTGTGTAGTGTAGTGTAAGGGTACAGGGCCCCCGACGGGGACTCCGGTCTCAAGGCAGCCCGCGATTCTAAGTATGAAGTAACCGTGTGCTGGAAAGGGGAACAGCATTTTTCGATGTCAGACGCGGATACAATGGGCTCATTGGCGGAGGTGGATCCGCATGTTGAGAGGTCGAGCGGAGAAGAGATCTCTGCTCTTGCCCGGTCCGGGCATGGCAGAGCGGCCTACCATGGCTGATTGGCAACATTTCGTCACTCACGCATGTACTCGGAGCGCAGGCTAGCGTGATACTGAAATTTGGCGCGGCCTTCGGGGGCTACCGCCACGTCGCGGGAGGGGGTATGAGGAAGATTCTGTCGTTCCTGCTGGTGTTCGCGTTCGCGGCCGTTCCGGCGCGGGCTTCCCTGGGCATGTCCGAGCAATCGGTTCATGAGGACCAGCAGCGCATGGCGGGCCGGTTAAAAAGCGCGACCTTCGATGGGTACACCGTCCACGAGATTACGGCGCCAGGCGGCGTCGTTGTCCGGGAATACGTTTCCCCGGTGGGAGCCGTATTCGGCGTCGTTTGGGAGGGTCCGACGATGCCCGATCTCTCCCAGTTGCTGGGCCCCTATTTTTCCCAATTCCAGCAAGCTGCCGCGTCAGTGCATCGCCACCGAGGACCCCTGTCCGTCCAGGTGGGACCGCTGGTGGTGGAATCCGGCGGGCACATGCGCGCCTTTCGGGGCCGCGCCTACGTCACGAACATGCTGCCCGCCAATCTCACCAAGGATGTGATTCGATGAAGGCACACACCCTTCTGGTCCGCAATCTGTGCTTTTTCGGCTGCGGCTTTGCAATCGTGGCGGGGCTTGTCACCCTCCCTGGCTGCAGTAGACCGGCGGGCGGCGGTTCCGGCTCGAGTTCGGGCGGGGGCGGCGGCAGTGGCAGCAACACGCTGGCCATTGCGGTGAATTCCGGTCCGGCGAACAATGATGTGAATACCCCGCTCGCCAGCGTCATGATCTGCGTGCCTGGTACATCGAATTGCCAGACGATTACGGACGTCCTGGTGGACACCGGATCCTCGGGGCTGCGGTTGCTGGCTACGCAGGTCACCATCCCTATCTTGACAGCGACCGATACCAACGGTAACCCGCTCGGCGAGTGCGCGATGTTCGCCGACGGTTCCTTTTTGTGGGGTTCGGTGGCGACTGCCGACATCCAATTGGCCGGCGAAAAGGCATCCGCCATTCCCATCCAGATCATCCGGAGCGCCGGTTCCGTCGGGTTCCCCTTGGTTCCGAACACATGCAGCAACGGAGGAACGGACGACGGCACTGTCGCGGCGCTCGGCGCAAACGGCATCCTTGGAGTCGGGCTGTTCCGGCAGGATTGCGGCGCCAAGTGCACGACCGCTCCCCCCGCCAATGTGTATTATGACGCGGGTGTTGGCTGCGTCCAGGCGAACTGCTCGAACATCGCGGTTCCTCTGGTGAGCCAGCTGCAAAACCCCGTATGGATGTTTCCGCAGGACAACAATGGAGTGCTGGTTTCACTGCCCTCCGTTTCCGGCAGCGGAGCTACCTCCGTTTCTGGCTCGCTCATCTTCGGCATCGGCACAAAATCGAACAACGCGCTGGGAAGCGCCAAGGTGTACACCACCAACTCGTTCGGCTTCTTCACTGCCACCTACACCATCAGTGGCGTTCCCACAGCCTTTCCACAGAGTTTCATAGATTCCGGCTCGAACGGATTCTTCTTCCTCGACACCACGAGCACCATGCTCCCCGCGTGCAACACCGCCCTGGGGTTCTATTGCCCGGCAGCGTCGACGAATTTCACCGTCACGAATACGGGAAACAATGGCACTTCGGCGGCGGTCATGTTCAGCATCTTCAATGCGGAGACGCTGTTCAGCAATACCAGCCTGACGGCCTTCAGCAATATCGGCGGCCCCTTCGCCGGCGCGTTCGATTACGGTCTCCCATTTTTCTTCGGACGGCCGGTTTTCACCGGTATCGAAGGACAAACGACGCCGGGCGGGACGGGGCCCTACTTCGCCTACTGAGTGAGGCGGATTCTACGACCGGCCCTACCACACCCGTCGTTCCAATGCAGGGAGACTCACGACCAGCGGATGGAACAGACCACTTTCCGCGAGAGTGCCCGTTGAGGTAGGCCCGAGAATCCGCGACGGGGTACAGGAAGGCTTTCCTTCGCGCAGGGGACTCCCGTAAAGCAATTCTTCTGAAACATCCAGTCAACGCAGTTCTCTGTCCGTGCGCCCGGAAAAGCTCGCCTGCAAACGCAGCCGCTAATGTGTGCAAACGATTGCATGATTCACGCAGGCTGTCAGCCATATCAAGACGCTATGTCTCTGGATAAAAATAGGTTGTCAGTGTCGAATGCTCTCCGCAGATTGGAACCGGAATTGCTGCGACTATGAGCTCATCGAGGACCTTCATGCCACAGGACGAACGCAGACTCGAAATCCTAACGTCCACCCCTGAAGAGGAAGAAGCCTTGCGCGAACGGCAGGCATTCCTCGAGGGCGTGGTTGCTTCGCAGCTTCATCGTGACCGTGGCGGTTTTGACCGGACTTCGCAGGGGCGAGCTGGTCGCACTTCGTTGGGGAGCGCTGGACTTGTAGAAAGCTGAGCGATGAAGGCCTGTTAATCGCCCCGGATCCCTTCGTTCCTCGATACGATCATTTACGGTACGTCCCTGAGATCCCCGCGCCCATCACTATGGGCGAGGGCTGGCGCGACGGCCATCATGGTCATATAGGTTCCGTGCGGCAGAGCTTCTTCTGGCGAAAGATTTACCGGACCTGCTTCATGCTGACTGAAGATGCTCCCGTGGGTTCACATCCTGTGGGACTCGAAGACGCCCCTGCCCGCACTGCTCCATCCCGTCCCGACAGAATGCTGGAGCCCATTCCGGCCCTGATCACCCCGAATCCAGGCGCGACATGCCTGCGGCCGCGTGGCAGACGCCGGCGGCAACCCTGTCGAAGAAAAACGGGATCAGGCTGCGGCACTCCACGCGCGCGCGACCTCAGAGCACGGATTGGTCGGCGGCTGTGATGCGGCGCGCGGAATGCCTCCGGCGAGAGCAGTCTTCCGTTTGGATTTTACGTCGCAAACCAGACTGGGTTCCTATGCGGATTGCCTGGCAGCCATTCGCAGCGGACGCCTGGCTGAACTTGGCGCGCCGACGGCGTGCACAGAAAAGAAGGGGCACGGCATACCGTGCCCCGATCGAGAGCGCAGCTGGAAAACGCTGACTAGAGCGCTGCGCAGATGGATTTCACTTCGGTGTAATGCTCGAGCACCTCGTGCCCCATCTCACGGCCCCAGCCGGATTGTTTGTAGCCGCCAAATGGCAGGGCCGCGTCGAACACGTTATAGCAGTTGATCCACACGGTTCCGGCCTTGAGCCGGTTGGCGGTGGCGTGGGCCTTCTTGATGTCGCGCGTCCACACACCGGCGGCCAGCCCGTAAACCGTGTCGTTGGCCCGCGTGATGATTTCCCCGGGATCGCTGAAGGGAATGGCGGTCACCACCGGCCCGAAGATCTCCTCGCGCACCACCTTCATCTTGTCGTTCGTGTTGACGAGAACAGTCGGCTTTACGAAGTAGCCGCGGTTGCCCTCGCGCTTGCCTCCGGTGACGGCCTTGGCGCCCTCCTGTAAACCCGCTTCCAGGTAGCCGCACACACGGTTCAACTGCTCTTCGGAGACGAGCGGGCCCATGTCGCTTTCTGGATCGAAGCCGGGCCTCACACGAATCTTTTCCGCGGTCTGGGCAACGCCCTCCACCACCTTGTCAAAAGACTTCTTTTCCACGTAGAGGCGGGAGCCGGCGCAGCAACACTGGCCGTGGTTAAAGAAAATGGCGCTGGCGGCTTGGGGGATGGCGCTATCCAGGTCGGCGTCATCGAAAACGACGTTGGGAGACTTGCCGCCCAGTTCCAGTGACACCTTCTTCAGGTTTCCCGTGGCGGCCTGGATGATGAGCTTGCCAACCTCGGTAGAGCCTGTGAACGCAATCTTATCCACATCCGGATGCGCAGCCAGCGCCGCGCCTGCCGTCTCGCCGTAACCGGGCACGATGTTGACGACCCCGTCGGGGAATCCGGCCTCCTGAATCAGCTCGCCGAGGCGCAGAGCGGAAAGCGGCGTCTGCTCGGCGGGCTTGAGAATGGACGTACATCCCGCGGCGAGCGACGGACCCAGCTTCCAAGCCGCCATGAGGAGAGGAAAGTTCCACGGGATGATCTGGCCCACCACCCCGATGGGTTCGCGGACGGTGTAGGCCAGGAACCGGTTCGGCGGCGCCAGGATGAGGGGAATCGTATTGCCCTCGATTTTCGTGGCCCATCCCGCGTAGTAGCGGAAATGTTCCACGGTGAGCGGGACATCGGCCACGCGCGCGATGGCCAGCGGCTTGCCGTTGTCCAGAGATTCGAGCTGGGCGAATTCTTCGAGATGCTTCTCGATGAGGTCGGCGAGATTCCAAATGAGCTTGGCGCGGCGGGCGGGCGACATCTTAGCCCAGGGGCCGGATTCGAACGCAGCGCGGGCGGCTTTGACGGCGCGGTCGATGTCTTCGCGGTCGCCTGCGGCCACCTGGGCCAGGACTTCGCCGGTGGCAGGGTTGTAAGTGGCAAAGGTTTTCCCGGAGGCGGCGTCGACCCACTTGCCGTTGATGAGCATTTTCTGTTTTCGGGCCACAAACGTGGAGACATTCGGATCGACAGATGGTGCAGACGCTACAGTTGCCATGCTTGGCTCCTTTGCTGGCGTTACGAAGTAGAACGATTCGAGAGAACCCGCGAGATGGGAGCGGGATGAATCCAGAGCGAGGCGCCCCCATCCGTGGCCCAAACTGCCGGCGAACTCAGAGTTCCCTCCGGCGGAGAGCGGCAAACCCGAGGCTACTCTCTTGCGCCGGAAAGTGCAAACAATCCCGGGGTGTGACGGTAAAAAACTGCCGGAAGAATGGCGGCCTCGGCCGATAATCGGCGTTCCGTACCGCGGCGGCGCAGCGCTTCGCTAGCGCCAGGCCGGCGAGTCGTGCCATAGGATGTAAGGAGCCTCGAGCGGTACGGAGGCATCCTTGTGGAATGGAATCACACGCGGAGTGAAATCCGCGACGGGACGGCGGGCAGGGATGCGCGCCGTATAGGTGAACCCGTTTGTGGAGCCCAGGAGGCGTTCGCCGCGTTCCATCTCGTGCCGCTCGGGCGCATTGCCGTTCTTCCCTTCCGCAAATAGCTCGACGCTCACGGCGTCGGGATCGAGATCGTCGAGAAAAACCTGAACCTGGAATTGGTCCTGGCCGTCCTGACGGTCCACGGTAGCGGCTCCGAACCGAAGCGCGGGCCAGTGGGCGCGGAGACTGGCCTGCCACTGGAGCAGATCAGCGCCGATGCGGCCCTCATGCGCGGCGCGCGCGGTGAAGGCGGATGCGGCGCGCAGGTAATGTTCTTCGGTGTACTGCCGGACGGTACGGTTGGTGGCGAATGCCGGAGTGAGCCGGGCCATGCTTTCGCGCATGCGGGCCACCCAACCGGCGGGGATTCCTTTTGCATCGCGGCGGTAGAATTCGGGAACGACTTCTCGCTCAAGGAGGCGGTAGAGGGCCTCGGCCTCTGCCGCGTCCCAGGAAGGATCATCGCCGTGTTCCCTTCCGTCGCCGATAGCCCAGCCAACCTCTGGTGAATATGCCTCAGCCCACCACCCATCGAGCTCGGAGAGATTAAGTCCGCCGTTCACGAGCACCTTCATGCCGCTGGTGCCGCTGGCTTCCCAGGGGCGGCGCGGGGTGTTCACCCACACGTCCACGCCTTGAACCAGATGCTCGGCCATGAACAGGTCGTAGTCGGTGAGAAAAACCACCCGAGGTCGTACTTCCGGCCGGTAAATGAACTGGATCCACTGGCGGATCATCTCCTGGCCTGCCGCATCCTCGGGATGCGCTTTCCCGGCGAGAACCAGCTGCACGGGACGGTCTCTGCTGCTGAGGATGTTGACGAGTCGCTGCTCATCATGCAGGAGGAGATTGGGACGCTTATAGGTGGCAAAACGACGAGCGAAGCCCAGAGTAAGAGTGTCCGGATCGAGTACTTGCGCCGCTCGCGTCAGAGCCTCCGGAGACGCGCCCCGGGCCGCCAATTGCCGCACGTGTACTTTACGGACGTACTCCACCAGAGCCTTGCGGCCGTCGGAGCGCAGTTGCCAGAGATCGAAGTCGTCGACGCAGCGAAGATCTTTTTCGAGAGTGGCTAGGTTTCCGTACCAGCGTTTTTTCCCGCAGGAGGCCTGCCAGAGGCGATCCGCCGCGACGGAGTCCCAGGTGGGCATGTGCACCCCGTTCGTCACGTGCGTTACGGGCACCTCGGCCTCCGGCCATCGGGGGAACAGCGCCTGAAAAATCCGGCGGCTCACCTGGCCGTGCAGGCGGCTGACGCCATTGACGGCGCCGCTTCCGCGCATCGCCAGGTAGGCCATGTTGAAAGGTTCGGTGGAATCGACGGCGGTCCGGCGGCCGAGAGCGAGCAGGTCGCGGCAGGAAATAGAGAGCTTCGTTTCCGCGTAAATCTTGAAGTATTTCTCTATCAAATCGGGGGCAAAACGATCGAAGCCGGCTTCGACGGGGGTGTGCGTGGTGAACAGGTTGCCGGCGCGCGTGACCGCGAGGGCCAGGTTGAAAGGCTGCTGATTCTCTTCCATGTAGCAGCGCGCGCGCTCGAGGACCGCGAATGCGGCATGGCCCTCGTTCAGATGACACACCTGAGGGTGAAGACCAAGTGCGCGCAGCAGCCTCCAGCCTCCAATCCCCAGGACAAGCTCCTGCTTCAGCCGCAACTCGGGGCCGCCGCCGTACAGCTCGCTGGTGATTCCGCGATGGCCTGGGCCGTTGGCGGGATCGTTTGTGTCCAGAAGATACAAATTGGCCCGGCCCACGCGTACCTGCCAGGCGCGGATCCACAGTTTGGCGCCGGGAAAATCGAGTGAGAAACGCAGCCATTCGCCGGTGGAATCGCGGAGGGGCCGGATGGGAAGCTGGCCGGGGTCGTTGAACGGATAGAGGGCCTGCTGGTGACCCTGGGCGTCGATCTCCTGGCGAAAATAGCCCTGTTGATAGAGCAGGCCGACGCCGATCACGGGGACGCCGAGATTGCTGGCGGTCTTGAGCTGGTCGCCGGCGACGTTGCCGAGCCCGCCCGAGTAGATGGGCAGGGCCTCACTCAACATGAACTCCATGGAGAAGTACGCAACCGCGGTGAGGGCTGAGTTTGGGTGGGCCTTTTGAAACCAGGCTTCCGGCCGCTCCGCAATTCGCCTGTCGCGGTCGATATCGTTGAGCAGCTTCTGGAACTCCGGATCCGCCGTAACGCTTTGCAGTCTCTCCCGGGATACCGTTTGCAGGACGATCCACGGGTTGTGGGTCAGATCCCAGAGTTCGGGCTCCAAACGCTCCCACAACGGGTCGGCGGAATGATTGAACGACCAGCGCAGGTCCAGCGCGAGTTCGGTGAGAGCATCCAAAGACCCGATTTCTGCCGGGCGATTGGCGTGTGCAGCACTACTCATGACGGCCTCCAGGAGGCGGCTCAGGCGCCGGCCGCTGCGGGTGCAGTGCGCGCGAGGGTCTGTGTGACGATGGTCTGGGCTTCCTCGAGGATGCGGCGAAGATGGTCGCTGCCCAGGTAGCTTTCCGCATAGATTTTGTAGATATCCTCGGTGCCGGAGGGGCGCGCGGCAAACCAGCCGTCGCGGGCGATTACCTTGATGCCGCCAATGGGATTGCCGTCGCCGGGAGCGGCGGTGAGAACCTGCAGGATCTTCTGGCCCGCGACTTCGCCGATGGAAAGATCCGCCGAAGAGAGTCTGGCGAGGGCGGATTTTTGCTGCGGAGTAGCGGGGGCGTCGATGCGTTCATAGACTGGATCGCCTTCCTGGCGGGTCAGCTCGCTGTAGATTTCGCCGGGATCGCGGCCGGCCCGGGCCATGATTTCCGCGGCGAGGAGGCAGGCGATGATGCCGTCTTTGTCGGTGGTCCAGACGGAGGAGTCGCGGCGGAGGAAGGAGGAGCCTGCGCTTTCTTCACCGGCAAAGCCCAGGCGGGCGGCGAGGAGGCCGTCGACGAACCATTTGAAGCCGACGGGAACTTCATAGAGAGGACGGCTGAGCCTGGCGGCCACGCGATCGATCATGCTGCTGCTGACGACCGTCTTACCGATCGCAGTTCCCTTCGGCCACTTCTCGCGGTTGGAGTAGAGATAGTGAATGCAGACGGACAGGAAGTGGTTGGGCGGCATCAGGCCGGCGGCACGGCTGACGATCCCGTGGCGGTCGTGGTCGGTGTCGCAGGCGAAGGCGAGATCGAAACGCTCCCTCAATCCGATCAGGCGCTGCATGGCATAGGGAGAGGAGGGATCCATGCGGATGCGGCCGTCCCAATCCACGGACATGAAGCGAAAGGTGGGATCGATGGCCTCGTTTACGATGGCGAGATCAAGGCCGAAGCGTTCGGCGATGCGCGGCCAGTAATGGATGCCGGCGCCGCCGAGGGGGTCAACGCCGAGCCGGATGCGCGCGCCGCGAACGGCGTCGAGATCGACCACCGCGGCGAGATCGGCAACATAAGTTTCGAGGTAGTCGTGTTTGCTGGTTGTGGGGGCGCGGAGCGCTTTCGAAAATGAGATTCGGCTGACACCGGCAAGATTGTGCCTGAGGAAATCGTTAGCTTTGGATTCGATCCAGGAGGTGATGTGCGCCTCGGCGGGTCCGCCGTGGGGGGGGTCGTATTTGAAGCCGCCGTCCTCGGGTGGATTGTGGGAAGGGGTGATAACGATGCCGTCGGCGAGGCCGGACTTGCGCCCGTGGTTGTAAGTGAGAATGGCGTGGGAGACGACCGGCGTGGGTGTGTAGGAGTCGTCGGAGGCGAGCAGGATCTGCACCTCGTTCGCGGCGAGCACTTCCAGTGCGCTGGCGAGGGCGGGCTCGGAGAGCGCGTGGGTATCGATGCCCAGGAAGAGCGGGCCGTCGATTTTGTTGAGCTTGCGGTAGTTGCAGATGGCCTGGGTGATGGCGAGGATGTGCCATTCGTTGAAGGAGGCGTCGAACGAAGAGCCGCGATGGCCCGACGTTCCGAAAGCGATGCGCTGGCGCGCGTTCTCGGGGTCCGGCTGGAGGTTGTAATAGGCGGCAACGAGCCGGGGAACGTTTACCAGGATGGACGGGTCCGCGGGCTTGCCGGCTGAGGGGCTAACGTTCACGCCTCACCTCCATGCGGCAGCATGTTCGCGGGAGCGCACGACGGAAATCGAGCGGGCAGAGTCGCGGCATGAGGGTTACGCATCGCTGAACACCTGGCCGCGCGTATGGCCTTTGGCAAACGGGGGCGGCTCCGTGGGTTCGCTGAAATCGGCGGTCCAGTGCCAGTTGCGGATCTCCGGCATGTCCTCGAAATAGTCGCGGATGTAGGAGTGGTGTTCGTTCAGTTTGCGATTGAAGGTATCGACGACGTCGGAGGCGCGGGAGCGGAGGCGGGTGACGTATTTGAGAGCGTCCATGGCGAGATGGAAGCGGCTCATTTTGTTGAGCACGACCATGTCGAAGGGCGTCGTGGTGGTTCCGCGGTCCCGAAAACCGCGGACGTGGAACCGGCCTTCGTTAGGTCGGCCATGGACCATGGGGTGGATGACCCAGGGGTAGCCGTGAAAAGCGAAGATCACGGGAATATCGCGAGTGAACAAAGCCTCAAAGGAAATATCGTCCATGCCGTGAGGATGGTCTCCCGGAAACATTAGGACGCTGAGGTCCACGAGATTCACTACCCGGACTTTGATTTCAGGGACATGCTTCCGGAGGAGCCAGGCGGCGCAGGTTTCGAGCGTGGGGACGTCGCCGGCGCAGGCGAGGATGACGTCGGGATCGGAGGCGGCGTCGTTAGATGCGAACTTCCAGATGGAGGCGCCCCGGGAGCAATGTTCGCGGGCCAGGTCCATGTCCAGCCACTGGAGCTCTAACTGTTTGCCGCAAGTGACGAGATTGACGTAGTTGCGGCTGCGCAGGCAGTGGTCGAAAACGCTGAGGAGGCAATTGCTGTCGGGAGGGTAATAGATGCGGATGGCCTCGCTGCGGCGGGCGAGCGCATTGTCCACGAATCCGGGGGCCTGGTGGCTGAACCCGTTGTGGTCGTTACGCCAGGCGTGGCTGGTCAGGAAGACGTTCAACGAAGCGACCGGCTTACGCCACGGAAAATTCAGCGATTCCTCGAGCCATTTGGCGTGCTGGGTGAGCATGGAGTCTACCACCTGGGCGAAGGCCTCGTAGGAGGCCCAGGCGCCGTGGCGTCCGGTGAGCAGATACCCCTCCAGCCAACCCTGGCAGCAGTGCTCGCTCAGGACTTCCATGATGCGGCCATCGGGGCCGATTTTGTCATCGATGGAAATGGTCTCTTCCACGCTGCAGCGCGTGGTGGTCTCGAAGACGGCGTTGAGGCGGTTCGAATTTGTCTCATCGGGACAGAACAGCCGGAAGTTGCGGGGATTCCGCCGGATGACGTCGCGGAAGAACTCGCCGAGCTTGCGGGGAGCTTCGGCGACCACCTGGCCGGGGCCAGGAACTTCGAGGGCGTAGTTTGTGAACTCGGGCAGATCGAGCGCTCCGAGCACGCGCCCGCCATTGACGCTGGGATTGGCCCCCATGCGACGATCGCCACGGGGCGCCAGGGAGCGGAGCTCGGGGATCAGGCGGCCGCTCCGGTCGAACAGTTCGCCGGGCCTGTAACTCTGCATCCAGGATTCGAGAAGGGCGAGGTGCGCGGGATCTTCACGGACGTTGGCGAGGGGAACCTGATGGGCGCGGAAGGTGCCTTCGATGGGAACGGAGTCAACCTCTTTGGGGCCGCTCCATCCCTTGGGCGTGCGGAGGATAATCATGGGCCAGGCGGGACGGCGCTTAAAACCGTTCTTGCGCGCATCTCTCTGAATGGCGCGAATTTCGGCGTAACACGCGTCAAGCGTGGAGGCGAACGACTGGTGCATGGCGGCGGGCTCGTCGCCTTCAACGAAATAAGGTTTGTAGCCGTGGCCGGTGTAGAGCGCGGTGAGATCGGCGTCGCTGGTGCGAGCCTGCACCGTGGGGCCGGAGATTTTGTAGCCGTTCAGATGGAGAATGGGGAGGACGGAGCCATCGCGCACGGGGTTCAGAAACTTTACGCCCTTCCAACTGCCTTCGAGCGGGCAGGTTTCCGCTTCGCCGTCGCCGACCACGCAGGCGACGACCAGGTCAGGATTGTCAAAGGCAGCCCCGAACGCGTGGAGCAGCGCGTAGCCGAGCTCGCCTCCTTCGTGAATCGAATTCGGCACGTGAGGGCCGCAGTGGCTGGGGACACCCCCGGGCGTGGAGAACTGGCGGAAGAACAATCGCATGCCCTGCGCGTCCTGGCTGATTTCGTGGTGGACTTCAGAATAGGTGCCCTCGAGGTAGGAATGGGCGTTTAGTGACGGCCCGCAGTGTCCCGGCCCGGCGATATAGATGACGCTGGCGTCGTGCTGTTGGATCAGGCGGTTCAGGTGGACGTAGATAAAATTCTGTCCGGCGGAAGTTCCCCAGTGGCCCAACAGCCGCGGCTTGATGTGGGAGGCCGCGAGGGGCTCGCGCAGGAGTGGATTCTCCAATAGATAGATTTGACCGACTGTAAGGAAGTTGGCCGCGGCCCAATAGCGGTTCATGCGGTCGAGCATTTCGGGCGAGAGGGGCCCTTTGGGGCGCGCCTGCGCGGCGCGGGGCCTGCCGTTGGCTTTGACCGCGGTGGAGAGGGCGGCGTCGAAGACAAAAGTGGAATTGCCGGCGGGAGAGGCCGCGGAGGACGCCTGTAGCGGACGCGATTTCTTCCGTTTGCTCTGTTTCCCTGCCCTGGTGGTCATGGCGGTGTCTCCTATCCACATTCCTGGCCGTCTTTGAGCAGCGCGGCGGCGTGGCGCGCGAGCATTAGATTCTCGTTCGTTTTGATTACACGGATGTCAACGCGGCTGTCGTCCGTCGAAATGACGGGGGCATTCAAACGATTGCGCGCGGGATCGATGCGGATCCCGAGCCACTCCATGCCGCCGCAGATACGTTCTCGGACGGCTGGCGAGTTTTCACCGATGCCCGCGGTGAATACAAGAATATCGAGGCCGCCGAGAACGGCGGCATAGGACGCGACGTATTTCTTGGCTCGATAGCAGAACAGGGCGACGGCGGCGGCAGCGTCCGGATTGGCAGCCTCCTGATCAAGCAACTCGCGCATGTCTTCGCTGACACCGGACATGCCCAGCAGGCCAGAGCGCTTGTTGAGCAAAGCACCCAGATCCTCGAGCGAGGTGTTGTGGTGCGCGAGCAGGTAGGGGATGACGCCGGGGTCGAGGTCGCCGCAGCGAGTGCCCATGAGAAGCCCGGAGGTGGGAGTGAAACCCATGGAGGTGTCCAGGCTGCTACCGGAATGAATAGCGGCCATGCTGGCGCCATTGCCGAGATGCGCGACCACAACTCGTCCTGCGGCGCGCTCGCCGGCCAGGGCGAGCAGTTCCGACAGAATGTATTCGTATGAGATACCGTGGAAGCCGTAACGCAGAACCCCCTTGTCGAAATAGCGCATGGGGAGGGGGCAAAGCTGGGCAACTCGGGGCATGGCGCGGTGGAAGGAGGTGTCGAAACAGGCGAATTGCGGTGCCGAAGGAAATTTTCCGAGGGATGCCTCGATGCCATCGATGGCCTGAGGCATGTGGTCCGGATCGATGGGGACGAGTTCGCGGAGTTCGCCGAGGAGCTGCGGGGTGATGCGCTGCGGCTGCTTGTGGCGTGGGCCGCCGTGCACGAGTCGATGACTAACGGCATCGATGCGCGATTGGGGCGCATGCTTCTCAAGCAATTGCAGAGCAGCGGCCAACGCTTCATTGGGAGTGCCTAGGGCGGCCTCGACATCCGGCACATTCCGGGCAGCCGCCCCAGATACGCTGATTCGGCTGGTGGAATGGCCGATGCGGCTCACATTGGCCGCGAAAAAAAGAGCCTCCGTCTGGCCAAGCTGGTACACCGCGAGCTTCAGGCTGGAAGAGCCGCTGTTGAGAGTGAGCACCTGTTGTGCGTTCGACGGCATGCGTGCAATGCATCCTGACGGACGAAGTCTCCGATCCTCAAGGCGCGCGGTGCAAGCCGCCCCATCGATTGCCGATGAGCTGCTCGAGGCTTCCACGCCAGAAGCGCGCTTGACCGGGGACCGGTATCAAAATCAGGACCGAGGGCGAACGATTTCCACCGAGCACGGGGCGTGATGGACGACGGCCTCGGAGACGCTGCCGAGCAGGGCGTGCTCGAAGCCCTTGCGTCCATGGGAACCCATGACGATTTGGTCCGCGTGCCAATCCGCGGCCAACTCGAGGATACGGCTCTTGGGATTGCCCTCGGAAATGCCCGTGCTGGTGCTGAAGCCCGCGGCCTGGAGCAGACGCGCGGCACGCTGGAGCATCTGTTCCGCCTGCTTCAGGCGCTCGCGGCGGATGGCATCGATCTCCGGGAGGTAGTCCCTGGCAGCTTCCTCGCTGGTGAAATAGTTGAGCAGGTCGAGGACGGTAATGACGCGCACCTCGGAGCCGTGTGGCTTGAAGCGCTCGATGACGGCTTGGAGCGCCGCCTCCGAAAAGGGCGAATCGTCCATGGCGAGAAGGATTTTCACGACACGCCTGAATGGAGCGGGCCTGGGCCCTCCCCGGATGTGTCCGCGCCGCTCCGCGGCCTCGCACGGCTAAAAAAGAATCAGCGGTTTGAGGATGCCATCCTCTTTGGTTTCCATCAAGTGAAACGCTTTGGGCAAATCGGCAAATTTGAATTGGTGCGTGGTGAGCGGCGTGGGATCCACGCGACCGGTTTCGAGCAGACGGAGCAGGCGCTGCATGCGTTCCCTCCCGCCGGGGCACAGGCCGGTGCGGATGGTTTTGTCACCCATGCCAACTCCCCAGGCGACGCGCGGAATTTTGAGGAAGTCGCCACGGCCGTGATAGCCGGCGTTGGAAATCGTGCCGCCAGGGCGGGTGGCCTTGATGCAGGCCTCGAAAGTGGTTTCCGAGCCGAGCGCCTCGATGGCGGAGTCGACGCCCTCGCCGCCCGTGAGGTCGAGAATGGCCTGGACCGGATCCTTTTCGCGAAAATCGACGACCACGTCTGCGCCGAAGTGCTTGGCGAGTTCTTTGCGCTTCGGAACGGTCTCCACGACGATCACCAGGCCGGCTCCGAGCAAGCGGGCGCCTACGGTGGCCATCAGCCCGACGGGGCCTTGCGCAAAGATGGCGACGCTGCCGCCGAGGGGGATATTGGCATGCTCGGCTCCCATGAAGCCGGTGGACATCATGTCCGTGGTGTACACGGCCTTTTCGTCGGGCACAGCCCGGGGGATAAGAGCGAGATTGGCTTCCGCGTCGTTCACATGGAAGTATTCAGCGAAGACGCCGTCCTTGATGTTGGCGAATTTCCAGCCGCCCAGCATCCCGGTGCATTGCGACGTGAATCCGCGCAGGCAGTTGGTGCACTTGTAGCAAGGGGTGATGGCGTTGACAGCGACGCGGTCGCCCTCTTTGACGCATTTCACTTCGCTGCCGAGTTTATAGACGATGCCGACGGCTTCGTGGCCGAGCGTCAGATCCGTTCGGTCGCCGATCGCGCCAGCCACGGTGTGCGCGTCCGAGGTGCAGACCAGCGCGCGGGTGGTCTTGATAATTGCGCCGTTGGGACCGGGGTCCTGCGGCAAGGGCTTTTCGAGAAAGCCGACCTTGCCGATCCCCCGCATCACGAAGGCGTTCATGGTCTTGGTTTGGGATTTCGGTTCTGCTGTACGTTGCTGAGTCATTGCACTCATGTCTTTCCCTCCAAACTCCATTGTGGTGGCAAACGGCCCGCGGCGATGTGACTGATATCACGCGCGGGCGTGAGCCGTGGGCCCGGAAATGCAAAGCCTTCGTTCGTCTGCCCGGCGGAAATCGGAGATGTAACTCGAGCCGGCCCGACGCGAGGCGCGGCCCGCGCCGGGGCCAATCCGGGGCCGACGCTGCCGGTTTGGTGATCGCTGCACGTGACCCGGGCTACGTTTCCAATATCGACCGGCAATCTCTCCCCCTGATCCTTTGCCGCTTTCGAGCCACGCTTCGGAGAATTCCGCGATCGTGGAGCCCGTCGCCTGGGGCTCCACGATGCGCAAAAAATCCGTCTGCGGCTACTGAGGTGTGACCACGACGTAATGAGTGGAGCCAGCCCGGTTGACGAGCAGAAGAACCGACTGTTTGGCGGAGCCTGCGACCGCCCGCTCGTATTCGCTGACGTTGTGTACGGGCTTGCGGTTGACCTCCTGGATGATGTCCCCCTGCTGCAGGCCTGCGGCCGCCGCAGCGCTCGAGGCATCCACTTCAGTGATGACGACGCCGGTGGTGCTGGATGGGACTTTGAGCTGGCGAGCGATGGCGGGAGTGAGGTCCTGTACCTGCAAGCCTGAGATGCCCGCGCTCTCGCCCGCGCCGCCGCCTTCAACTCCCTGGCCCGTAGCGCTTTCCGCGGGGAATTCACCCAGCGTGACAGCGATGTCGTGGTCCTGGCCGTTGCGGAAGACTTTGAAGTGCACGACTGTGCCGGGCGCCATCTCCGAGACGCGAACGCTGAGGTCGTCCGGCCCGTTCACGGCTTGGCCGTCCATCTCGAGAATGACGTCGCCGCGCTCGAGGCCTCCCTTTGCGGCAGGGCTGCCGGAGCGGGCATCCGCAATCAACGCGCCGCCGCCATGGCTGAGACCAAATGCCTTGGCCATATCGGGATCAACAGACTGGATCGTAACGCCGAGGTAGCCGCGGACGACCTTGCCGTGCGCCAGGATCTGCTCCATGACGTTGCGGGCCATATTGATAGGAATGGCAAAGCCGATGCCTTCATTGCCGCCGCCGTTGCCGCCGGTGATGATGGCCGTATTGATACCGATCAGGTTGCCACGCGTGTCGATGAGGGCGCCGCCGGAATTGCCCGGATTGATGGCGGCATCCGTCTGGATGAAATCCTCGTAGTGTTCGATGGCGCCGCCGAGTCCGCGGCCGGTGGCGCTGACGATGCCCATGGTGGCGGTTTCTCCGATGCCCAGCGGATCGCCAATCGCGAAGACGATATCGCCGACTTTGAGTTTCGAGGAATCGCCGAGGGTGAGAGGGGGCAGTCCGTGAGCATCAATGTGGAGCACGGCGATGTCGGTGCGCGGATCGGTGCCGATCACCCGGGCCGTGTACTTCTTCTTGTCCGGAGTGAACACCTGGATGTCGGTGGCGCCCGAAACCACGTGATTGTTGGTGATGATGTAACCATCAGGGTTCACGATCACGCCGGAGCCGAGGGCGTATTCCTTTTCCGTTTGCGGCCCGGAGGATTGCGGCTCCCTATTGGGCGCGCCGAACTGATTGCCGAAAAACTGGCGGAAGAAAGGATCGTCAAAAATGTTGGGCGTGTTGGGCCGTTTGACGATTTTCGTCGAGGAGATATTCACCACCCCCGCCAGGGCAGGGTCCACGACGGAAGCAAATCCATCCTTGAACTGCGCCAGGCTGACGGGAGCCGGACTGAGATCCATCTTGAACGACACCGGCTGCATGTGACCCGTGCTCTGAGCCGGCAAATGCATGACTTTTGCGCCGAGAAATACTCCCCCTAGGAGAATGGCCATGATAAAAGCCATGGTCATCAATGGCCGGCTGTTCCGAGTAGTAGTGCTCATTACTCTCCCTCCTTGAACTGGAAGCGGAGAATCCCGCATCTTTCTCCACGCGATGCTCACTTCGAGAAGGCTTGGCGAAGGCTCAGATAATGAAGGACGTCGTCGCGGGAGACCATGCCGACGATGCCACCGTTCAACACCACGGGCAGTTGATTGACCCCGTCGCGCCCCATTTTTTCAAGCGCTTCCCAGGCTTCCGTGCTGGGCTGGACGGAAACGAGCTTTTCCGGAACGATCATCACCTCATTCACCGTTGTGCTGGGCCAGGCCGAGCGCGGCACCGCCGTAACCGCTGAGAGCGTCACCAGGCCGGCGGGGCCGTGGCCCCCATCGACGACGAAGGACCGCCTGCCAGCCCCGAGAATATGATGGTCCACGAGGTCCTGCAGGGTGGTCGCGGAGGGCACGCCCTGGAAATCGTGCCGCATGATCTCCGACACCTGATGGCCGGCCAGCACGTTTTTGATGAGCTGCATCTGGATCTGGCTCTTCGCCGCGCTCTCCAGGTACCAGCCGATGAACGCGATCCAGATACCGTTAAAGATGCTGCCGGAGAGCACCATCCACACGCCGGCAAAGATGAAGAGGTAACCGAATCCCTGTCCGGTGACCGCCGCAATCGTGGTGGCGCGCTGGAAGCTGTGGGTGATGCCCCAAATGATGGCGCGGAATACTCGCCCGCCATCGAGAGGGAAGCCCGGAACCAGATTGAAAATGGCCAGGACAAAATTGAGCAGAGCCAGGTATTTGGCCAGCGCCAGCAGCGGGGCAACGTTGGCGAAGAAAGGCGTCAGCTCCCAGCAGATCACGGCCAGCAGGACGCTGACCACCGGACCAGCGATGGCGATCCAGAATTCGGAAAGGGCGCTTTCCGGCTCCTGGGCGATCTGGGCGACGCCTCCGAAAATAAACAGAGTGATGCGCGGGACGGGAATTCCGTAGTGCATGGCCACCACCGAGTGGCCGAGTTCATGGAAGAGAACGCTGGCAAAGAGCAGGATCGAGGTGACCGCGCCCATCAGCCAGTATTGCCCCTGGCTCCAGTTATGGAATTCAACGGGATAATAACTGACGGCGAGAATCCAGGTGAGCAAACCGAAGACGAGAAACCAGGAGTAATCGAGGTCGATTTCAATGCCGAAAATGCGGCCCAGGGAGATTGTGTGCCTAAACACGGCTCACCCCCATGTGAGATGCTGCGAGCTCTCGCGAGTCACACTCAATAACTCTCCTCAAATGGTCTAGACGGAACGCAAACGGCATGAAGCTCAAACCAGCGTCGCGCGGTGAGTGTGCCGCCCGGCTCAACGAGATCGGTGCCAGGGAAAACCGAAGCCGGACAAAAAGCAAAGACGAAGAAAAGGAGCGACGAGGAGTCATATTGCGCCCCTTATTGATTATAGCCACGGGCAGCGCATCATTCCAAAGCACCAAAGACCTTCCGCGCGATTTTGCGAAATTTGCGGGCCCAACGCCAGGTCCGATCGGCTCATTGTGCATTTTTCATGATTCTGGCGACGAGTTCATTGAGCTGCGTATCGGTTGCATCCGCCATTTTCGCGCCCGTTTGCGGGGAAATGAGGCCGTCGCGCACGGCTTCTTCGATGGAGCTCTTTTCCGCCGTCATCAGGCGGATCTTCGCAGTCTGCAATTCGGATTCGGCGCGGCCGGAGTCCCGTGAGTAAATCTCCGAGATTTGCTCGCGGAGATCGAGGAGGGCGGCGTCCACTTCACGTCGCAACTTTTCGTAAACTGGAAACGAGAGGAGGTGGGCCTTGAGCAATTCGTCCAGTTCAGAACGGGCGGCGGATACGGCGATCTGCTGGGCGCGGACGCGGTCCCCTTCATCCTCGCCGGCGGCAGTGATGCCGAGCTTGCGGATCAGCGGCTTTATGGAAAGACCTTGAACAATCATGGAACAGGCGACAACTCCAAACGTGAAGGTGAGGATTCGCTCCTGGTATTCGATTCCGGGGCTGAGGCTCAGTGCCAGGGCCAGCGAGAGCGCGCCGTGCAAACCTCCCCAGACCAGCACGTGCTGCCAGCGGAGGGGGATCTTCCGTGAGAACAGGTTCGATAGTCCGGTAAGACCGTAAACGGCCAGGGCGCGTCCCAGCAGCACGGCTCCGATGGCGAGCGCCACGCCGCGCCACTCGTGCAGCAGACTGTCAATGCGCACTTCCATCCCGATCAGCAGAAACAGGATGGAGTTGATGACGAAGGAGACGTACTCCCAGAAGGACCACAGCGCCACGCGGGTGCGCGAGCTCATCCCGCGGGTGCCCAGGTTGCCGACCACCAGACCCGCCACCACGGTGGCGATCACGCCGGACACGTGGAAATGGTGAGCGATGAGATAGGAACTGTAGGCGACGATGGTGGTGAGCGTAATCTCTATCTGCGGCTCATCGATGCGGGAGGCGAACGTGCTCACCAGATAGCCAAGCACGATCCCAATCGTCGCTCCGCCCAGCACCGATTCGAGGAAGTGTGCCACCCCCGTAGCCAGGCTGAAGTTGCCGGTAAGGATTCCGGCCAGAAGAATCTGGAACAGCACCACGGCGGTGCCGTCGTTGAACAGGCTTTCCCCTTCGAGAATCAACGAAAGCCGCTTGGAAACGGCCATTTCCTTGGCGATGGACAGGACGGCAATCGGATCGGTTGCGGAAATGATCGCTCCAAATAGAAGCGCCAGGAGCAACGGCAAACCCACCAGCCAATGAACCAGATAACCCGCCACGAGCGTGGCGACCACGACTCCCACCGTGGCAAGGATCAGGATCGGAGTGAGATTTTCGATGAACTGCCGGAGATTGATCTTCAGGCTGCCTTCAAACAGCAGAAGGGGAAGAAAGAAGATAAGGATGACTTCGGGAGTAAGCCAATCGGGCCGGTGAACCTGGTAGATAGACTGCACAATGGGGAGCCGCAGGGACCCCAGCGCCAATCCGCCCATCACCAGGGCCACCATGTAGGGAACTCGAGAACGGATCGCGAGCAAAGCGATCACCGACGCGGCGATCAGCAGCCACATCAGGAATTCGACTGTGGAGCTAGCGGACATAGCTGTCAGCCGTGCATGAACAGAGGCGCAAACTCCTTTTCGCGCCGCATTCTATATCCGAAACCGCTGCAACGCTGCGCCGCGCACGCACGCGGTAGCATCGTATTGAGTGTCGGCACTCAATAATCCCATTCGGATCCCGCCAGCGTTCATCACACCAAGGGTGATCGGAAACAGATCCAGGGGACTGCGGAGGCCGGAACACGCTCGCCGCAAACTCTCTGAGACAAATGGCGCGCCTGGGGCGACTCGAACGCCCGACCTCTGGTTCCGGAGACCAGCGCTCTATCCAACTGAGCTACAGGCGCGCAGCAACCTCATTTCAGTCTAGGGGGTCATACAGTGGGCGTCAAGGCGCGCGCCGAGTTTCGCGCGCGACTCTAGGCCGGTGAAAATTGTCGGCAATCTCGTTCCGCCTTGCGGCGAAGGGTTTTGACCGCTATTCCGAACTCAGGCAGGCCCTCAGGTCCCGAGAGAAGTGGTCTCCATGGAGGCGGCTCAACTGCGGCTGGCATAAGTGCGGGCGGGTTCTTACATCTGACTTCAGGCCTCTAATTTTCAGATTATGGTCCGCACGAGTGGTCTCGAATTTTCGGGATGAATCACACTTGCGTTTGGGGTGCTCGGGGCGAGTGGTCTTGCCTTCCCGCAGCTTGCTGGCGGGAACTACCGTCCTCTTTGACTGGGAAATTTGAAAAAATGGTCGGGGCGAGTGGATTTGAACCACCGACCTCCTGGTCCCGAACCAGGCGCTCTAACCAGGCTGAGCCACGCCCCGACCGAATCCGCCCCGGCGCTTCGCGCCAAAAGCGGCACACAATTTAGGATAGCACGGTTCTTTTGTGGAAGGTGAACGCTCCCGCTCCGCTTCGCACGTCTGACTGCGGCGGAAACCAGACGGTCGGGACACTCCTTCAATCCTGCTTTTCAGACCCTGTGCTAGAATTTCTTAGACGCGCCCGTAGCTCAGCTGGATAGAGCGTCTGGCTACGAACCAGAAGGTCGGGAGTTCGAATCTCTCCGGGCGCGCCATTTACTCGGTTCTCCGTCACCGCAAACGAGCTCTCCTGCTTCCCCCAATTCGCGGGGTGCTGGCCTGATCCGAAAAGCCGGCACTCTTCGTCGCGTCACGGTTTGGGTTGTGAGGTAATTTTGATGCGGTTCAGCTGGCCCGGTGAAATGGAATGATGCCTGGCGAAATAGTCTGCTAGCGCGTCAATGTCCTGTGCTCCGCCTACCCGCTCCGTCCCCAGGGTAAACTCATAGAGCTGGTCCCCGCCATCCGCCAAAAAGCTGTTCACCGTAACGCGGTATTTTCCCGTGGGAACAATCGCCGCGCCGTTCAACTTGAGACTCGTGGCGTCGACTTTGTTGCACGCCGCGCCCCCCGGATTCCAGGTATAGGTGAAGCCATCAGAAACCTGCAGAATCTGGTCGGCAGACCGGCCCGCGGTGTTCCCCGCTGGAAAATCGAGCGTACAGCCCTTGAACTGCTCCTCAAGCAGCGTTTTGAGTTGCGCGCCCGTCAGC
The DNA here is from genome assembly GCA_963773835.1 of uncultured Acidobacteriaceae bacterium. Taxonomy (GTDB): domain Bacteria; phylum Acidobacteriota; class Terriglobia; order Acidiferrales; family UBA7541; genus JOPF136. Next base: position 1,153,400 of record CAVZCQ010000001.1, on the reverse strand, counting down.
GTCATGGTCACCAGGCTGTTCCCGAAAGGCTGGATGCCGAATAGCTCTCCATAAGTGACCTTGCCTCCGCCCGCGCCTGCGGCACCTGAGGAATACTCGAGGTCCCCGCGGATTCCGCCGCGGTTCATGAACGCCACCGCTGCGCCGCCCGAATCGCGAGTGGCTTCCAGTTGCGCGTCGGCAATCAGGTCACCCAACGCCGATTCTCCGCCTGCTTCGCCCCTGCTGGAAATGTCCGCCGTGATTGAGCCAACCACGCGGTTTGCGAGGGGCGCCGTCAGCGCAGCGTACTGGTCCACGATTCCCTTGATCCGCGCGTCGGGTGTGATTTTCGGGTTGGTTCGGTCCACCACTATGTTGCGCGCCGTCGCACCCACGACTTTTTTCGTGGTCGTATCGATGCTCACATCGATATCCGTCACCAGGCGGCCGTACGACGCCGCGCTCGTCACGGGGATCTTCCGGCCCGCGCTGTTCGCGATCTGGCACACGTACGCCGCATGGGTGTGTCCGGAGATCACCAGATCCACGGCGTCATCAAGCTGCTTCACGATGGCTTTGATCGGCGAATCCTCCAGCCCGCCTTCACAACCATTGATGTCCACCGTGCCTTTCGTCGTCTGCCGCCCGCCCTGGTGAATCAGGACGATGAAGCTTTGAATCCCCTGCTCTCGCAACTGCCGCACGAGCGCATTGATGGTGCTCGCCTCATCGGCGAATCGCAGCCCGGCCACACCGCTGGGCCTCACCATCGTCGGGGTTCCCCGAAGCGTCAAGCCGATAAAAGCGACCCGCACCCCCTTGTAGGTCCGGATCGCGTACGCCGGAAAAATTGTCTTGTCGGTGGCCTCATCGAATACGTTGGCCGCCAGAAATTCGAATTGGGCCCCCTCGAAGGGAACGGGCGTGCCCACTTGCGCGCCCTTGCAGGTGTTCTCATCCAGGGTGGAGCATCCCCCGGTTTGCATGCGTAGCAGTTCCTGCCTGCCTTCGTCGAACTCATGATTGCCGACCGCGTTGATTTCCAACCCCAGCCGGTTCATCGTCTCGATCGTGCCTTCGTCATGGAACAACGCGGAGACCAGGGGGCTGGCGCCGATCAGGTCGCCTGCCGACACCACCACATGATACGGATTCCGCGCCTTCTGGTATTCCACGTATCCGGCCAGCACATCGATGCCGCCGGCAGGCTCACTCGGGGATTGAGAATCGGCCCGAAAGTTCCCAGGCGATTGTAAATTCCCGTGAAAATCGTTGATGGCGATGATTTTCAGCGTGAATTTGTCCGCAGAGGCGGTCCGCGCGAACAGGAATGCCAGCAGGAAACTCAGAAGCACACGCCGCGGAAGATGAAGCCCGGCGCCGCGGCAGGCCCGCGCTCGCGCCCGGTTCTCGCCCGATACTGGCCGAATCATCCGCTGCCGTTGCATAAACACTCGCCCTTTATTGTACGTGCGCGCCGCCACAACGTACATGCGGCCGCTCCGCGGTGCGGCTCCGGGTTAGTGGGTCAAACTGGCGGTCAGAAGTTGAGAACACTCAGGGGACAAGGTTCGCCACTTCAGGCCCATTCTCGCGGCGATCTGAGAGCGTGAGCGCAAGAGAAGCCGTGCGCGCGCCCCGGTGGACTCTCCTCGAGTGAGCAGCCTCCGGTACCGCGCATTTCCCCGGCCTGAATCGCGCGACGGTCGATCGCTACGTCCGCTGCTACTTCACCTGCAACGACTTGATGTAGCGAACGAGATTGTTGATCCGCATGGTCACGATGGATTCATCGCCGCCGCTCACAGAACGGAACGCCGGACCCCAAACGGGCATGTCGGAGCTTCCGTGCGCCGCGGCCGTGGTCCCGAATCTCAGGACTGACGCCACACGCTCATCCGGAAACTTGCCATTGTTCTTTTTGGCGAGCGCCGTCAAATCCGCAGGCGGCGTCTTGAGCGAGGACGCAGCGGGCCCGTCGCCTTTACCGGATTTGCCATGGCAAGGCGAGCAATACTGCTTGAACATGGCCGCGCCCGATCCCGGATTGGACGGCTCGATGGGCTGCTTCTTCACCTGCTTTTCCTGCGCCGCGGCCACAGTCACGACGGCTGCGACCAGCGCCGCCAGCAGCGCAAACTTTCGCGAACTCACATCCATGGTTGTAAACCTCCTTAAACGAACCGGCAGTTAGCGCCTCAGCAGAGTCGGATGGGCGCTGAACTCATTCCCCGGGCTCTCGCGTATCTTCTAACGCTCGCCCAGCGTGGTTGTCAAACCTTTCGGTCAACAGGGCGCCCGCTACGGGCGATTATCGGTCCAATCTCCTGCACTCCGCTCTGGTCCGTAAAGCATTTCCAGTCGAGCACAGCAGCGGTTTTGATCAGGCGATTGGAACCACAGCCGGTGTCGGAGTAAGCTCCAAGCCTGCGCCGCGGATGGGGGCGTCTATGAATCGATTGCAGATGGCTGTTCCCGCCGTTCGTTTCGATCCAAAGTCGGAATCCTTCGCGCGCGCGCCGATACCCTCCGGCGGCGGTGTAATTCGCAATAAGGTGGCCACTCCCGACGGCCGCCTCTATCTCGCCGGCAGCGGCGTCAACAAGGTCGCCATCGTCCAACCCCAATAAAGCGCGCGGAGGCGCACACGAGTGCCGGTGGATCGCGGTCGATGGGCAATCCTGAAGCGGCTCCGGGAAGCGAAATGCCCAGGGTGCGGCGCCGCTGTTCCACGCTCCCTTCTCGATGAGGCGCATTGGTATCCCTTTTGGGCCGCCAGAGAAGGTGGCTGTCCAGCCTGCGTGCGCAAGAATCTGCTTCGGAACCTGTTGGATCACGGCGCCGGCGCGCTCGGCCGGAGCGTGCAGTCCTCCTGGCCCCTCGACGCAGAAGCTGCGTTCGGCGCTATTCCCACGCCCCTGCGCCTGCGCGCCGATCCCCGATTTGCCGGGCGCCGCGTCACCCTGGCGCTGGTGGATTCGGGTTTCTTTCCACATCCCGATCTGGTCGAGCCGCGCAACCGCATTCTCGCCGTGGCTGATGCCACTCGCGAGCCCGTGCATTCCTTCCGGTTTTCCCCGGACCGCCGCCCTCTCTGGCCCAGATGGCACGCCGGCGCCGACTGGCAGTGGCACGGCATGATGACCAGCGTGGTCGCTGCGGGTAACGGCCGCCTGAGCCAGGGGCTCTATTCCGGCCTGGCCAGTGAAGCCAGTCTCGTCCTCATTCAGGGCCGCGATGAAAACGGCCGCATCACCAACTCGACCATCGTTCGCGCCCTCGAATGGCTGCTGCGCGAGGGGCCAGCCCTCGGCGTCCGCGTGGTCAGCCTTTCTGTTGGCGGTGATCCCGTCGAGCGGCTGCTGGGCAATCCCGTGGACCAGGCAGCCGAGGCCCTGATCGACGCGGGCATCACTGTGGTCGCCGCCGCGGGAAATGCCGGTGAGCGCCGCCTGCTCCCTCCCGCCACCGCCCCGCGCGTGCTCACCATCGGAGGAATCGACGACCGCAACAGCTTCCGCCACGAAGAAATCGAGCTGTGGCACAGCAACTACGGCGAGGCATCCAATGAAGCGCCCAAACCCGAACTGGTCGCCCCGAGTCTCTGGGTCGCCGCGCCCGTCCTGCCCGGCACCACTGTGGCGCGCGAAGCCATGGAACTGTTCGAACGGCGCCGCCGCGGCCAGCCGTTCGACAAACAACGCCTTGCGGAATTGAAGCTGATCACGCCCCACTACCAACACGTCGAAGGCACGAGTTTCGCCGCGCCCCTCGTGGCCAGCGCCGTCGCCTGCATGCTGGAAGCCAACCCCAAGCTCTCGCCCCTGCTCATCCGCCAGATTCTGATGGCCACCGCCGAACCCGTCCCCGGTGCACCCCGTGACCGCCAGGGAGCCGGCGCTCTCGCCGCGGGAGCAGCCGTGGCGCGCGCTCTGGAAGAACGCCACGGGCGCGGCGCCGCGTTTGAAAAATCACCCGCGGTCCGGCCGGATGGAGTGGTATTCCGGTTTCACGACGACGAGGCCCAATTGGTGGAAGCCTGCGGCTCGTGGAACGGCTGGGCCCCGCCAGGCACGCGCCTCGAAAAGGACGCGGACGGCACCTGGCGCACGGCGCCCATGAAGATTCCCCCGGGAACCTACGATTACAAATTCGTCATCGACGGTAAACGCTGGATGGACGATCCGGCGAATCCAAGGAAAATTCACGACGGCGTTGGCGGACTGAACAGCGTGCTCGAAGTCCCGCCGCGGTAGCCACGGTCAGCGCCTTTCTGACCGTGGGCCCGCTCGTTTCCTCGCACGCCTCATCCTGGCCGCGCCTGGCTCTCTCGCCAGGATATTCCTTCGCAGCTATCGCTTCGGCTCGGCAGGAGTCAGCCGGCGGTTTCTGTCGGCAACTGCCGCCGCAACGGTCACGTGCGCCGCTGAGGATTTCGCCGAGGCTTCCGCCTGAGCAGCCTTCTGCGTCTTCTGTGCCCGTTTCGAAGCCGTCACGTGCGAAGAACTCTGCGTCACGCTTCCGCCTGGGCCGATTTCCACGCCCGTCTCGGTAAAATGGTCGGGGCTCGATTCCGCCTGCGCGTGCGCAGCCGGGGCAATCAATAGCGCCACGCCAAATCCAAGACCCACTAGACACACCCGTAGCTTCGTCATTCCGTTCACGACATCCTCCATTCGGGGACCGTCAGCCGGCCCCGGTTCGTCCATTTCCCAAGTCTGGTTTTGCTGGAGGGACGAGCCAGCCCGATCATCATGGCCTTTCGGTACGATTCCCGCGATGGAACGAAAGTACTGCCGTGTTTCGCAACGGTACACAGGGGCAAAACAATCAGATGGCAGGCCGTGCGGCTCCCATCTTCCACTGGCTCGCGATCACAGGTGAGAAAGTTCTCTGCCTCACCGCTCGCGCCACGATTGGCGCGCGATCTCGCGCCAGACGAGCGACGCGCACACGACGGCAACCACCGAGAGCGCAATTCCCTGCCCCGGCCGCTTCAGGCAAAAATCTCCGACCGCAAACAGCGCCGCATAGACCATTGCGCACCCAAGTACCCAGGCGCGGAGATTGGCGCCGAGATCGTGAGTCGGGGCCACCTCTGGGGCGAGCAGCGCAACTGGCTTCCACCCGCTCACGTGCGGCCGGACGAGCCGGTAGAATTGCAGCAATACTTCCTGCGGCTCGGGCCGTGTGGCCAGCGTTACGGCCACCCACGCGCTCGTGGCCACCGCCGTGATCACCAGCGAATTGCGCGCGAACACGGCCAGCTCCGACCCTGCAAATAGCGGCCGGTTCAGCAGGAAGACGGACACCACCAACGCGGCTGCCATCGCCGAGATCTCACTCCATGCGTTGATCCGCCACCAATACCACCGCAGCATGTACACCGCCCCGGTGCCCGCCCCCAATTCCAGCACGAACTTCCATCCTTCCACCACGGAACTGAGTTGCGAGGCCACCAGCGCGGAAACGGCCACCAGGAGCAGCGTGGCCACGCGCGAGGCGGCCACGTAGTGCGCTTCCGATGCGCCACGGCGCAGAAAGCGCCGGTAAAAGTCGCTCACCAGGTACGAGCTGCCCCAGTTCAATTGCGTGGCAAACGTGGACATGAACGCGGCGAGAAACCCGGCCACCAGCAGCCCTCGCATCGCGTGCGGCAGGCAAGTCACGGCCACCAGCATGTAGCCGGATTCCGGGTGCTCCAAGCCTGGGTAGAGCGCAACAGCCACGAGCGCGGTGAGAATCCATGGCCAGGGTCGCACCGCATAGTGCGCCACGTTGAACCACAGCACGCTCAGCAGGCCGTGGCGTTCGTCGCGGGTGGAGAAAATCCGCTGCGCGATGTACCCGCCGCCGCCCGGTTCCGCGCCTGGATACCACGCCGACCACCACTGCACGCATAGATTCACCACGAAGGCGATCACAGGCAGCGTCCACAGCTCTTCCGCCGTTAGGCCCAGCCCAAAAGAGGGGAACTGCGACGTGATGTTCCCGGCGTGTGACGATGTCGCTGTGACTGCCGCGCGCTCCGCCGCCAGTTTCGCGAGCACCGCGCTGATGCCCCCCGCTGCCGAGATTCCATATGCCGCAACGGCGATCACAATTCCCATTTTCAGAACGAACTGGAACAGGTCGGTCCATAGCACGCCCCACAGGCCGCCCAGCGTGACGTAGAACCCCGTGAACGGAATCAGGAAAAACACGCAGATGACCAGAGATCTCTGCTCCGGGATGCCCAGCGCAATCGCCGTGATGCTCACCATCGCTTTCGTCACCCAGCCCAGGATCAAACAGTTCATCAGCAGGCCTAGGTACACCGCGCGGAAGCCGCGCAGGAACGCCGCCGGACGGCCCGAATAGCGCAGTTCCGCGAACTGCACGTCGGTCAGCAGCCCCGAGCGCCGCCACAGCCGTGCGAACAGGAACACCGTCATCATCCCGGATGGCAGAAAGCTCCACCACAGCCAGTTGCCCGAGATTCCGTATTTGTAGACCAGGCCGGTCACCGCCAGCGGTGTGTCTGCAGCAAACGTTGTGGCCACCATGGACGTCCCCGCCAGCCACCACGATACCGCCCGTCCCGAGACGAAATAATCTTCCGTGCTGCGTCCCGAGCGCCGCCGGAAATACAGTCCCAGCGCCAGCGTGATTCCCAGGTATGCGGCAATGGCCCACCAGTCGGAGAGTGCGAGCGTCATTTGAGCTTCTGCCTGTCCCTTCGGCGCTTTTCCCTCTTGAGCAAGGACGCCTTCCTTGCTAGAGTAAGAATATGGGCAAGGTTACCGGCAAACGGCAACTGACCCTCCCCAAAGCCATTGCCGACCAGTACAACATTCGCCCCGGGGACGAGCTGGAATGGATCCCGGCCGGAGACGCCATCCGGGTCGCGAGGGCGCTCCCTGGGCCGGGAAAGCAGCACGGCTTGACGCTCGAGGAACGGATCGCGCTCTTCCGGCAGTCCACGGCCCGCCTCGATAAGATTCTCGCCGCGCGGTCGAGGAAAGCGGCCAGGAGCAGGACCCGCCCCAAAGACCGCGGGTGGACGCGAGAGGAACTCTACACTCGTGGCTTCCCTCGTTGACACCAACATCCTGGTCTATCGCTGCGACTCCCGAGACTCCTACAAACACGAAAAAGCGCGGCAGTTGTTGGACGAAGGATTGGTGCGCGAAAGCCTGATCCTTCCGCACCAAGCTATCGTGGAGTTTGTTTCTGTCGTCACGCGGTCGCTCCCCGACGGCAGTTGCCTGTTGCCTCGGGAAGAGGCTTGGAAGCAGGCGGAAGATCTGCTCGCCGCCTTCCCTGTTCTCTACCCCACTGCCGGCGTGCTCCGCACGGCGCTGCGCGGCATGGCCGTCTATCAACTCTCTTGGTTCGATGCGCATTTGTGGGCGTATGCGGAGCACTACTGCCTGCCTGAGATTCTCTCTGAAGATTTCGAGCATGGGCGGCTGTATGGCAGTGTGCGAGTGACCAATCCGTTTCTTCGCCCCACCCGTTAGCGCAGCAGTTGCAGGAATTGGGATTGAAGTGTTGTCCCGGCGATCTCCAGGAATCGCTCCGGCAGCAGTCCGGCCCACAGAACCACCAGCGCGCAGGCGCCCAGCGCCACTCCCTGGCCCAGAGAGATCACCGGGCGGGCGGCGTCAGCAGGCTCCGTCATCCACGCATGCACGACGATGCGGAAGTAGTAGTAGAGCGCGGGAGCGATGTAGAGCGCGCCGAAAACGGCCAGAACGTAGTGATGCGACTCGATGAGCGAAAGGAAGATGTAGTATTTCCCGATGAAGCCCGCCGTCGGCGGTATCCCCGCCAGCGAGAGCATGAACAACAGCAGCAGGATCGCTGCCACCGGCCGCCGCGAAATCAGTCCGTTCAGGTCTTCAATGTCCTCCCCAATCACGCCCTCGCGCCGCAGAATAATGACGATGGCGAACGCGCCCGTGTTCATGAACACATACACCAGCAGGTAGATGGCGATCCCCTTGAAGCCGTCCATCGTGCCCGCCACCAATCCGAGAAGCATGTAGCCCACGTGGGCGATCGAGGAGTACGCCAGCAGGCGCTTCAAATTATTCTGCGTGATGGCCCCGAAGTTGCCCACGGTCATCGAGGCGATGGCCACCGCCGCCACCACCATTTCCCAGTCCGGCCGCACCGGCCAGAACACCGTGCAGAACAGCCGCAGCAGCAGCGCGAAGCTCGCCGCCTTCGAGGCCACGCTGATCGACGCCGTGATGGACGTCGGCGCCCCCTCATACACGTCTGGCGCCCACATGTGGAACGGTACCGCGGCGATTTTGAAAAACAGGCCCGCCGACACCGTGACCAGGGACACCAGCACCAGTGGATCTCCCGCGGGCCGCGTCGCATATGCCTGCGTGATGCGCGCCAGGTTGGTCGAGCCTGCGATCCCGTACATCAGCGAGAAACCGTAGGCCAGGATCCCGCTCGAAAACGCCCCCAACAACAGATATTTCACCGCGCCTTCGTTCGACGCCTTCCGGCTGCGCAGGAATCCTGAAAGGATGTAGAACGACAGCGCCATGGTCTCCAGCCCCAGGAACAGCGTGATCAGGTCGTTCCCCGAGGCCAGGAACATCATTCCAATGGTGGCAAACAGCAGCAGGGCGTAGAACTCCCCATGATGCTCGTCCTCGATCTCCAGATAGCGCACCGAAAGGAGAATCACCAGCGCCGCCGAGGCCAGAAACAGGAATCCGAAGAAAACCGCAAACGGGTCCACCACGATCGAACTGTGGTAGGCGGCCACGTCCTCCAGGTTCGTCAGGTTCCACAGCGCCTTCGCGCTGAATCCCACGCCCACCAGTGCCAGCACGGCGTTCCACCACCGCGATTTCCGGTCCAGAAGAAAATCAGTCAGCAGGATCCCGAGCGCGAAAATGGCGAGCTGCACCTGCGGCAGTATCAGGGCGAAATCCTTCTGCTGCCGGAACCAGTCGAATAAGTGATGCAACATTCCGCGTTACCTCGAGGGTCCGGCCGCCGCTGATTCCGGATGGACCGCAGTCTCCGCCGCGGCCTGCGCAACCGCAGGCACGCCCGCGGCCGCCGGTGTGCGCGCGGCTCGTGCGCTGAAGTATTCCGGATTCACCCGCTGGACGATGGCATTCGCAGGCTCTTCGAGATATTTCAGCACCGGCGCCGGATAGATCCCGATCCAGAGCGCCGCAAGCACCAGCGGAATCAGGCATGCGAATTCGCGCACGTTCAGGTCCGGCAGCTTCTCGTTCGCCGGGTTGGTCACCTTCCCGAACATCACTCGCTGGTAGAGCCACAGCAGGTAGGCTGCGCCGAGCACGATTCCGGCCACCGCCCAGGCCGCAAACAACTTCCCATTGATGGGGTTGCCGGGTCCAAAGCCGGTCGCCTCAAATGTCCCCCGAAGGATCAGAAATTCGCCGATAAAGCCGTTGAGCAACGGCATCCCCAGCGAGCTGAGCGTGATGATCAGGTAGACCGTCGCGTAGTTCGGCATTGGCGTGGAGAGCCCGCCGAACTCCGAAATCATGCGCGTGTGCCGCCGCTCGTAGAGCACGCCCACGATCAGGAAGAGCGCCCCGGTCGAAATCCCGTGGTTCAACTGCTGGAGAATGCTGCCCTGGATTCCCATCGGCGTGAGCGCAAAAATTCCCAGCGTGATGAATCCCATATGGCTCACCGAGCTGTAGGCAATCAGCCGTTTCATGTCCTTCTGCATCATGCACACCAGCGCCCCGTAGATAATGGCGATCACGGAGACAACCATCATCAGCCACGCGTAATGCTTCGTCGCGTCCGGCAGCATCGGCACGGAAAAACGAAGGAATCCGTACGTCCCCATTTTCAGCAGCACACCGGCCAGGATGACGGAGCCCGCCGTGGGCGCCTCCGTGTGCGCGTCCGGCAGCCAGGTGTGGAACGGAAACATGGGAACTTTGATCGCAAAGGCGAAGAACAGGCCCCAGAACAGCCATTGCTGCACGGTGGGAGCCAGGTATTTTGTCGTATCCAGCAGAATCGGGATGCTGAACGTGTACAGATCGTGCGGGCCCCACCGCGCCGCAAGTTCCCGCGCCGCCGTCCCGCCCTCGGCCATGATCACCGCGTGATTGAAGTAGATGGACAGGATGGCCAGCAACATCAGCACCGATCCGACCAGCGTATACAGGAAGAATTTGATGGCCGCGTACAGCCGCCTGTCGCTGCCCCACACTCCGATCAGGAAATACATGGGAACCAGCATCACTTCCCAGAAAACGTAGAAGAGGAAGAAGTCGAGCGACATGAACACGCCGAGCATTCCGGTCTGCAGCAACAGCAGCAGGATGTAGTACTCCTTCACACGCGTGTGGATCGCGCTCCACGACGAGAGAATGGCGATGGCGCCCAGTGCCGTGGTCAGCAGGACGAGCACGAAGCTCAGCCCATCGATTCCCAGCGAATACTTCGCGCCGATCGAGGGGATCCAGTCCGCCTCTTCGCGGAGCTGGAAGCCGGGCGTACCCGGCAGAAAGCGTCCGATCAGCGGCAGCGACACCAGAAAACCCACGAAACCAACGAGGTTGGCGATCCAGCGGTGCGCGTTTTCCAGCCGCCCGGGAACGAACAGCAGCAGGATGGCGCCCGCCAGCGGCGCCAGCATGATCACGCTCAGCAGATGCGTTTCCATCAGTCCATTCAAATCCACGGTTCCTTCTCCCTCACGCCGCCCTCATAATGAATGAAGCAGTGTTCGCATGTAGGCCACTGCCGGAACGCCGAGATACGCCACCAGCAAAATCAGCACGCCGAACAGGATGAAGAGCGCGTAGCTCTGCACCAGTCCCGTCTGCAGCATCCGCACCGGATAGCTCAGAAAGCGCACCACCTCGCCAGAGAGATTCACCAGCCCGTCCACAATCCATTTGTCCCACCACATGGAAACGCGCGAACTGAATCGCGTCACCGCCGCCGAGCCGTCCACCCCCAGTCCGTCCACCACGCTGTGGTCGAAAACGCCCAACGCCGTGGCCAGATCCTCCGTCCGGTTCACGAACAGCGCGTCGTACACCTCGTCCATGTAGTATTTGTGGTACAGCAGTTCGTGCAGGCCCTTCCAGCGTGCGACAATCCGATCAGCCAGCCCTTCGCGCTCCAGGTAAATCCGGTACGCCAGCCAGATGCCCGCCAGCGCCACCGCCACCGAGAGCACCATCAGGCCGTATTCAGCGGCGCTCGCGTGCGGTTCCGCGGTCGCTACGGCGCCGCCCACCCGCGCTGTGACTGGCTCCAGCCAGCGCTCGAACCGGTTGCCGCCTCCCAACGAGTGGGGAATCCCTATCCATCCGCCGGCAACCGAAAGCACCGCAAGAATGATCAGCGGCACCGTCATCGAGGAAGGCGATTCGTGGATGTGGTGTTCCACCTCGTGGTCCACCCGCGATTTCCCGAAAAACGTCAGGTTCACCAGCCGGAACATGTAGAACGCAGTCAGTCCCGCGGTCACCAGTCCCACCGTATACAGCGCTTTGTATATGGCCGCCTCGCCCCCGGAAAACGTCCGCCACAGGATTTCGTCTTTGCTGAAGAACCCGGCGAGCGGTGGAATGCCAGAGATCGCCAGCGTAGCGGCCAGAAACGTCATGGCCGTCGTCGGGATCTTCGACCACAGCCCGCCCATTTTCTGCATGTCCTGCTCGCCGGAAAGCGCGTGGATCACGCTGCCCGAGCCGAGGAATAGCAGCGCTTTGAAGAACGCGTGGGTCATCAGATGGAAAATCCCTGCGGCAAACGCGCCCACCCCGAGCGCCAGGAACATGTACCCGAGCTGGCTGATCGTGGAGTAGGCCAGCACTCGTTTGATATCGTTCTGCACCAGTCCCATCGTGGCTGCGTAGAACGCCGTCACCCCGCCCACTACGGCCACCGTCAGCATCGCCGCCGGCGCCAGTTGGTACAGCACATTCATGCGCGCAATCATGTACACGCCTGCGGTCACCATGGTCGCCGCGTGAATCAGCGCGCTCACCGGCGTTGGGCCTTCCATCGCGTCCGGCAGCCACACATACAAGGGAATCTGCGCGGATTTTCCCGTCGCACCGATGAAGAACAGAATCGCCATCGCCGTCAGCGCCGGCGCGCCCGCATGGAACGCGCCGCTCCGCAGCACGTCGATCATGCCCCCGAGTCTGGCCGCCCCTTCCAGTCCCGCGCCCGTGAACCGGATGGTGCCCAGAACCGTCGAAGCCAGGAAAATGCCGAGCAGGAATCCCGCGTCTCCCACCCGGTTCACTACGAACGCCTTTTTGCCGGCATCCGAAGCCGATTTTTTCAGGAAGAAGAACCCGATCAGCAGGTAGCTGCACAGGCCCACTCCCTCCCAGCCCACGAACATCAGCAGGAGGTTGTTGCCCAGCACCAGCGTCAGCATTGAGAACATGAACAGATTCATGTACCCGAAGAAGCGGTAGTAGCCGCCCTCGTGGCCCATATATCCGACCGAGTAGACGTGAATCAGGAAGCCCACACCGGTGACCACCAAAATCATCACCGACGACAGTGGGTCGAGCAGCATTCCCCAATCCGCGGAGAAAGACAAAAGACCGGGCGCCGCCCCGTGGTAGGGAATGGCGGGAATCCACTGGAACAGGATTGTCTGGAAGACGCGCTCCTCCGCCGGACGCGCCGCGAGCTCCCACACCGCTCCGGCAGCATAGACAAACGAGACGAACACGCTGCCCACGCAGGCCAGGCTGACCACCGCTTTCGGCAGCCGCCGGCCGGCGAGCAGCATCAGCGCCGCCCCCGCCAGGGGAAACAGCGGGATCCAGCCGATGTGTTCCAGAAAGTAGCCGCTCTGGTTCATGCCACCCGTAGGGGCGCTGTTTGCTGCGCCCTCCCTCCGGCCACGCGCGCGATCCCCACCCCTACCATCGCAGCAAATCCATTTCATCCGCCAGCAGCGTCTGCCGGTTGCGGAAGAAGGCGATGATGATGCCCAGGCCCACGGCGGCCTCTGCAGCCGCGTCGGTGATGATGAAAATGGCAAAAACCTGTCCGTCTAAGCTGCCCAGGTGGTGCGAGAACGCCACCAGATTGATGTTTACCGCATTCAGGATCAGTTCGATGGACATCAGAATGATGATCACGTTGCGCCGCGTAAGCACCCCGATCACGCCGGTGGTGAACAGCAGCAGGCTGACGACGATGTAGTGGCTGGTCGGTATCATTAGATTCGCTTTTTCCCCATCACCACGGCCCCTACGAGCGCCACCAGCAGCAGGATGGAAGCAATCTCGAACGGGATCACGTAGTTCTGGAACAGCAGCATGCCGATCTGCTCCGTATTGCCGCCCGGCAAGACCGTAGGGGCCTGCGGTGGGGGCAGCAGAGGCATCCCCGCGCTCTCCGACCGCGCCAGCGCCAGCGCCGCCAGCAGCTCCGCCAGCAGCGCCATCGAGACGAGGCCCGCCACCCACGTCTGCCGGTTGAACTGCACCTGGTGCAGCGCCACATCCAGGTTCACCAGCATGATCACGAATACGAACAGCACCATGATGCCGCCGACGTAGAGAATGATCTGGACCACGAACAGGAATTCCGCGTTGAGCGTCAGGTACAGGCCGGCTGTGGCCAGCAGAGTCGTGATGAGGAATATGGCGCAGTGCACGGCGTTGCGCATGGTCACCACCAGCACGCCGCTCAGCACCGCCAGCCCCGCGAAGAAATAAAATAGAAATTGATTCATCATCAGCCCTTACCCTGCAGACTCTGTCGCTGGCGCCGATGTCCAAGCCAAAGAATTAAGGCCAAGAACCCGACGTACAACATGAGCCAGAGCAAGCCCGACCATCCGAATAGGGCTCTGGGGTCCCAACCGATGTACATCTGACCTTCGTTCGGTCCCTCCCGGGAATGAAAAGCAATAGCAGCGATCATCCAGGCCCCGAACGCAAGCAGCACAAAGACGAATGCCACAGTGCCGACCACCAATCGATAGAGAATCCATTTGCCCCGTATGGCGGCAAAGGTCAAGCCCAGCGCCACCGCGCTCAGTGAGACGGCCGCAACTAGAATTCCAAGCACCGCTGCTCACCATCTCAGGCCGTGCTCCGCGCCGCGGCCTGCTCACGACGCTCGCCCGCGCGCACCAGCCACAGTGCCGCCAGCAGCGTGGCCACCAGCGTGACACCGATGCATATCGCTGGATTCCACCCTGCCTCCCTGTGCAGCACAATCGCCGTCGCCACTCCCATCACGTTTACGATGGAAAGCGGAATCAGGTAATGCCAGCCCACCTGCATCAACTGGTCAAAGCGGTACCGTGGGAATGTGAAACGCACCCATAGGAAAACGTACACATAGCTCATCACTTTAGCGATGAACCAGAACGCACCGTGCACCTGCGGCTTCCACGCTGCCAGCGGCGGAGCGAGCACTGCGGCCAGCGGCACTGCAATCAGAAAACAAATTCCCGCAAAAATCGCCATGATGAATTTCTGGTCCCAGCCCGTTTGCTTCGGAATCCGGTAAATGCAGTAGCCCGTCACACCCAGGATGGCCAGCGGCGGAATGAAATCCAGGAAATTGAGCCAGTCAGTGCCCGCAAACGGCCGCATCCAGCCGCCCAGGAACAGCGTCGTCGCCACCGACCCCACCACCACCATGTTCGAGTACTCCGCCAGGAAATAGAGCGCCCAGCGGAACCCGCTGTACTCCGTCATGTAGCCGGCCACCAGTTCCGATTCTGCCTCCGGCAGGTCGAACGGTGCCCGATTCGTCTCCGCCACCGACCCGATCAGGTAAATCACGAATCCCACGGGCGCAACAAAAATCAGCCAGTAGCCGTGCTCCGCCTGGTAGGCCACAATGTCTTTCATCGAGAGCGTGCCCGCCAGCAGCAGCCCGCTCACCATCGCCATTCCCACGGCCACCTCGTAACTCACCAGTTGGGCCGCGCTGCGCAGCGCCCCCAGCAGCGAGTAATGGCTGTTCGACGCCCACCCGCCCAGCACAATCCCGAAAATCCCCATCGAGCTGATCGCGAAAATGAACAGCAGGCCGATGTTCATATCCGCAATCAGAAATCCGGGCCCGACCGGGATGGCCGCGAAGGCCAGCATGCCCGCAAAAACTGAGAGAATGGGCGCTAGCCAGAAAATCGCCCGGTCCGCGCTCTCCGGGATGATGTCCTCTTTCATCATCAGCTTCACGGCATCGGCCAGAGGCTGGAGCAGGCCGTGCGGCCCGACGCGCATGGGGCCGAGCCGCGCCTGCATGTCCGCCATCACTTTCCGTTCCAGCAGCACCACATAGCCGGCGAGCAGCGGGAAGATTCCCACGATGACGAGCGCATCGACGAGCTGCCAGATGTAAGTGCGGACGAAACTGATAATCCCCTGCATCACCCCGTCGGTTCCCCTTTCACTCCCTTACCGGTCCACTTCTCCCAGCACGATATCCAGCGTCCCGATGATGGCCACCACGTCGGCCACCAGATGGCCGCGCACCATCGTGTCGAATGCCTGCAAATTGATGAACGACGGCGGCCGCACGCGCACTCGATAGGGCTGAGTCGTCCCGTCGCTCACCACGTAGTACCCGATCTCGCCTTTCGGCGCTTCAATTGAGTGGTACACCTCGCCCGGCGGCGGCTTCAGCACTTTCCCCACTTTCGCCATAATCGGCCCGGCAGGGATGTTCTCGATGGCCTGCAGGCAAATCCGGTTCGCCTGCCGCATTTCCTCCATCCGCACCAGGTAGCGGTCATAGGTATCGCCGTTCTGCCCGGTGGGAATTTCGAACTGGTATTGGTCGTAAGCGGCATACGGCATTGCTTTCCGGAGGTCCCATTTCACGCCGCTCGCGCGCAGCGGCGGCCCCGTGACCCCCAGCGCGATGGCCTGCTCCCCGGTGAGCACGCCGATGCCTTTCATCCGGCCCACCCAGATGCGGTTGCCGGTCAGCAACTGCTCGTACTCGTCCACCTTTGTCACGAAGTCCTCGCAGAAGCGTTTAACATCGTGCTCGAACCCGTCGTAGGTCTCGTACTGCAGTCCACCGATGCGGAACGCGTGCGTGGTCAGCCGCGCGCCGCAATACTTCTCGAATATCTTCAGGATTTCCTCGCGCTCCCGCAGGCAGTAGAACACGGGTGTGAGCGCGCCGATGTCCAGCGCATGCGTGCCCAGCCACAGCAGGTGGCTGGCGATTCGCTGCAGCTCCGTCAGGATGGTCCGAACCACTCTCGCGCGCGGCGGCGCCTCCGCCCCCAGCAGTTTCTCCACCGCCTCGCAGTAGCCCAGCCCGTTCGACACCGCCGCGACGTAATCCATGCGGTCCACGTAAGGCGCGAACTGCTGGTAGCTGCGGTGCTCCGCGATTTTCTCCACGCCGCGGTGCAAATAGCCGATCACGCACTCCGAGCCCTCGATGCGCTCCCCGTCCAGCTTCAGCTTCACGCGCAGCACCCCGTGCGTCGAGGGGTGCTGCGGCCCCATGTTCAGCACGATTTCGTCTGCCCCGGGGATGGGCATTTCGACGGGCAGCGCGGCGTTGCGTGTCTCGTCCATCTATTGTCCGCTCTCGATTCCCATGTTCTCTCGCACCCAGGCTTCGTCCTGCTGGAGGATGTCGTAGTCCTTCCGCAGCGGGTGCCCCTGCCACTCGTCGGGCAGCAGGATGCGTTTCAGGCCGGCATGGCCTTCGAACCGGATCCCGAACATGTCGAAACACTCCCGTTCGAGCCATCCGGCCGCCGGCCAGACCGCAATCACGCTCGGCACCGCTTCGCCATCCGCCGCCGCTGCTTTGATCCGCAGCCGTTCGTTCTTCGGAAACGAATAAAGCTGCAGCACCACCTCGAATCGCTTCTCGCGTTTCGGCCAGTCCACGGCCGTCAGGTCCGTCAGCATGTCGAATTTTTCCTGCTCGCGGGCGAATTCGCACACGGCTCGCAGCTTTTCCGCATCCACCACCAGGATGGCCTGTTTCCGGTCCAACCACGCCTCGCGGACGGCCTCGCCGAATTTCGCCCGAAATCGCTTCACCAGTTCGTTATCGAGCGGCGTCGGTCCCTCTTTCGGCTTTGGAGGCGGCGGGGGAGGCTTCGGCGGAGCCGCAGCAGCAGGCTTCGCCGGCGCAGCAGGTGCAGCCGCTGGAGCGGGGGTGGCGGGCTTCTCCGTAGCGGCCGGCTTTTCTGCTGCAGCAGCCGTCGGCGGGACAGGCTGCGGCGTCTCGCCCGGAGCGGGGCTCGCGGGCTTTGTTTCCCCGGTCGGGGGTGTGGACGGCGGCTGCTTTTCTGGAGGTTCGCTTCCCATTCCCGTCAGAACTGCGATGGGCGATCGGTCATCCCGCATACGGCGAGAGCCGGCGGCCGAAAATTTAGCCCGTGATTGTTAACACAGGCACTCCCATGCGTCAACGCGCTCCGGGCGCCCTCTCTCCGCGCAGCAGATTTCCGATGGTTCCGCGCGAGTCGGACGCGCGGTGCAGCCGGGGGCCTCACAGCCACTCGAGTGCGCCTTTGCGGTACAGCCAGATGTACCCCACGATCAGGATGCCCAGAAACACGAACATACTGATCAGCCCGTACACCCCCAACAACCGGTAGTCCACCGCCCAGGGAAACAGGAACACTGTCTCCACGTCGAAGATTACGAACAGGATCGCCACGATGTAGAAGCGCACCGAGTACCGCCCCCGCGAGTCGCTTTCGGCCGGGATCCCGCACTCGTAGGGCTTCAGTTTCGCCCCCATGGCCCCGGAGGACGGCCGGATGAGCTGGAACAACAGGAGCGTCACCGCCGGAAACGCCGCGGCCAGCACCGCGAAAATCAGCACCGGAATGTATTGCGGCGGCATTTTTCCGATCGCAGCGGATGCTATCACACCCCTCCGGCACTGTCACTCTCACGCGGCACGCCTGCAATATTTTCCGTGCGCTCCGCGGGAGAGCCATAGAATGGAAGCACCCGCCCTTTTCGACGCCCCCAGCCCTGGAGGCGAGGCTCGCCATGCCGGTAGCCCTGTTCGCGAAGAAACGCCGTTACGCGCGTGCGTCTCCCCCGCAGACTCTCGTGGTGGCCTGGCGCACTCCCACCCGGAACAGCATCGCCCGGATTAGCTGCGTCGGCCTGGGAGGGCTCTATATTCACGAGCAGGAACCTCCCCCTCCCGGCGCGGTGATCCAACTCCTATTCGAAACCCCGAACGGGCAGGTGCGAGCCCGCGCCACCGTCCGCACGGCACAGCCCGGCCGGGGAATGGGAGTCGAGTTCGTGCAAATGCGGCAGGAAGAGCGCGCCCGCCTGGCGCACATGGTTCGGCAGTTTCTAGGCTGAGCCGGCGCCTTTCTCGTCGTCGCCTCACGCCGGTTCCTCCGGCCGTCCCGCGGCCAATCCCTCCATTTGCCATGTGCCCATGTACCGTTTCGTGCCTCGCCGCCCGCGTCGCGTGTCCGGCATTAACCCTTTCGCATCGCCCTCCAGGCTCGGCGCGCTGCCCCGCGCCGGGTGCTATGCTGTTTTACTCTCAGGGGGAAAGTGTGGTCGAGCAGAGCAAATCGGCCGATCCGGAACCGAAGCGACGGCGGAGCACGCGCATCGTCCATGCCGTTCCCCTGGCCGTGTCCGGAGAGGACGCTCTCGGCCAGCCGTTCAAAGAACGCACCTCCACCCTGATCGTCAGTTGCCACGGCTGTCGCTATCAGTCCAAGCATTACGTTCCTCGCAATGGCGCGGTGGAACTGGAAGTCCAGCACCCCGAACCGGGTTACCCTGCGCGCCGCGTTCGCGCCCGCGTCTCCTGGATTCAGCGCCCGCGCACGGTGCGCGAGCTGTTTCAGGTCGGCGTGGAGATCGCCGTCCCCGGAAACGTCTGGGGCGTCGCGTTCCCGCCTGACGATTGGTTCCCGTGGCCCGACGACGTCGCGCTCGCCGCTCAGCCCGCGGCGCCGGCTGCCCTGGTCTCCGGAGTTGCGCCGCCGGAGCCCGCTCGTCCCGCTGCCCCGGCCGCCGTCGAAGACACTCTGCCCCTCGAATCGCCGCCTCCCGCGCCCGTTTCCGAAAAGGTCCGGACCATGCCGCGGCCGGAGCCCCCTGCCCCCGCGGAGGCTGCCGACCCTGCGGCGCGGCAGGTACAGAAGCTCATCGCAGACGCCCGGCGCCAGATTCAGGACGACGTGAAGAAAATCGTGGCCGCGGTCGTGAACGCGGAAAGCTCTCAGATTACCGCCGCCATGACCAACCAGATGCGCGGCGCCGCCGCCGAGGCCGTGAAACAGGCGCTGATGACTCATGGCCAGATCCACGCCGAGCGCCTGGATGTGGCTTTGCGCGAAGCGCTGGCACGCCTCGAAATCGTCCGCTACGAATCGGCCCGTGCGATGAAAGAACAGGCCGAACAGGACTCGAAATCCGTCACCGACGCCTCCGCACAGGCCCGGCAGGCCGCCGAGGCCGCTCTCGCGCAGGCACTGGCGCGGCTGGAGTCCGCCCGGGAAGAGACCGCGCGGGCTCTCTCCATGCAAAGCCGCGCCGAGGGCCAGCGCGTCATGGCCCAGGCCGCAACCCGCATGGAAGACCTGCTTCGCCAGTCTCTCGGCAGGATTGAGGAAGCCGGTCAGGCCAGCAACGAGCGGCTCACCGCAGCGGCCCGCGCCGAAATGGAGCAATCCGTTGCCGGCGCTCTGGATGGGCTGCGCACGGACATCGCCAACACCTCCGGCGAAGTGCGGCGGCTGGCCAGCGAGGAATTGGAAGCGGCCCGGAAACAGCTCGATGCCGTGCGCGATCAGCTCGCCGCCGCCGCCCAAACCACCGCAGAACAGATTAGCGCCTCCGTCCAGACCGCGAGCGAAACGATCACCGCTGCCGGCAAAACTGCCGCCGGACAGGCTCTCGCAGCGCTCGACGCGCGTGTCGAAGCCACTCGCGGCCTCCTCGCCGACCTGGCCCGCGAAGCGGGCGAACTCGACGCCGCCATTTCCCAGAAACTCGGCGCGGGACGCGGCGAATGGCGGGAGCACGTGGACCGCGAATTGGCGGCTGCCCGCGTGCGTTGGGAGGAACTGGTCGCGCAGTCGCTCGCCGGTTCCACGGAATCGCTGCGCATGCAGCTCGCCGAAGCTTCCGCTGCGGCCATCGCTCCGGCCATCGAAAACCTCAAGACCCAAATCGAAGCCCAGACGGCCGCGGCGCAGGAGGCCCTCGAATCCGTCCAGTCCGAAGCAGGCCACGCCGTCTCCCGCATGCGGGATGCGGCGGCGGAGACCACGGGACATTCCGAGCGGGCCGCAGTGGAAGCGCAGCGCAGGTTTGGAGAGTTGGAAGCCGCAATGGACGCGCGCGTGGCCGCCGCTCGAAACAGCGTGGATGAACTCCGCGGCGCGCTCGATGCAGGTGCTGCCGAGGCGCGCTCCAATCTGGACTCGCTGCGGGGCGCCCTCGATGCCCATGCCGCGGAGGCTCGCGCGGGAATTGAAGCGGCTCGCGCGGCCCTCGAAGGCCGTGCGGCGGAGTTGCATTCCGGCCTGGATGCAGCGCGGGGTGCGCTCGATGCGCGCAGCGCCGAACTCCACGCCGGTATGGATAGCGCGCGCGCTTCGCTCGAAGCTCGCACCGCCGAGCTTCACACGGGGCTCGAATCCGCCCGCGGCGCATTGGAGGCGCGGGCTGGTGAGCTCCACGCCACGCTCGAATCGGCGGGCGGCTCGCTCGAGGCACGCGCGGGAGAACTCCACAAAGGGCTCGACGTGGCGAGGGGGTCCCTCGAGGCGCGCACCGCCGAGATGCATTCAGTCCTCGACGCCCTGCGCGCGACCTTGGAAGGCGAGAGCCGGCGTCTCGAATCGGTGCTCGGCGCCGTGCGCGAGGCCCAGGAGCGCATCCAGGCCACCCTCGGCCAGGTGGACTCGCTGCGCGCAGCGGCCACCGAACAAATCCGCCGGGAACTGGACGAAGGGCTGCGCGCGCGTTCCCAGGAACTCGAACAGCGGGCCCGGGCTTCCTGGCAGGAGATCGAAGCGAAGACCGCCCCCGCCCTGGAAGCTGCCAGTCGCGACTCACTCGAGAAATTCCGCGCCGCCCTCGAATCACAGGTCCGCGCCCGGCTCGAGCCGGAATTGGTTCGCGTGAACGAAACAGCCGCCCGGCTCCAGTCCAGCGAACAGCACGCCGATCAGGTGCTCGTTGGATTCCGCGAACGGCTCCAGGGCGCCACCGAATCCGCCGTCCGCGAGACGGCAGAGCGGCTGCAATCCCGCGTGGCCCAGATCGAAAAGGACTTCAACGCCTCCGGCCGCGAAGCCACCGCGCGCATGCTCGCCGAAATCGAAGAGAAGGCCGACGACACTACCCACAAGACATTCGAAGCCCTCTTCAAGGCCTCCGAGTGGTACCAGAAAAAGGCAAATACAAGTCTGCAATCTGCTGTGGAGCGCGCGCTCGAGCAGGCCATCGCTGCCCTGCGGGAAAAGGCCGGAGAAATGTCCAGCCTATTCGCCAGCGAGCTCGAGCACTTCAGCCGCAGCTACGCGGAACATACCCAGGCGCTGCTGGAAGAGGAGGCCGCAAAGGTGAAGGAGGCCGCGAAGACCGATATCGAAGTGGCCACCGAGGCTGCGCGCGCTCACGTCACCGAAGAAACGCGGCGGCTCGCCGAACAGCAGATCGAACGCGCGCGCCGCGCTACCGAATTTGCGGCCGGCGAAGTGATTGCCCGCGTCTCCTCACAGGCCCACGACGCGGAAGCCGCCGCGGCGGAAGCCTCCGTGCGTGCCGTCGAGCAGGTGGAAGAGCGCGCCGCGCGCACTCGCGACGAAATGGAAGCGCTGCACACCAAGTCCGCGGCCGCGTTCGCCGAACGCCTGGCCCATGAAGTGACGGAGAGCCTCGGCCGCGCGCAGGTGGAACTCGACCGCGCCCTTCAACCCGTCCTCCAGCGCTGGCAGGTGGAACGCGACGATTTGCACCAGAAATGGCGCGCGAGTCTCGCCGAACTCGGCGCCGGCGCCCTCGAGGAGCACCGCGACCATCTCAGCAATGTCGCCAACTCCCTGATGGTCACCACGGTCGCGTCTCTCTCCGAACATTCGCAGACCATTCTCGACAATCTCGCGCGCGATGCCGAGCAGCGCGTCCGCCAGTCCTGCGCCCAGGTGTTCTCGGGACTGGGAGAGGTGTTACAGCAGCGTCTCGCCTCCCTCTCCGCCGACGTCGCTCCGCCGCCCGCCTCGCCCTCCAGCGGCTCGAAAGACAACGTGTAGCTCAGGTCCCGTCCCGCGAAGCGGGGCTGACCTGAGGCCTTTCGCACGCTGCGCAAGCCCGCCCCGTTCGCGATCCTCGCAACTCTCTACGGCATCTGTCCGGATGACTGCATCCGCACGACCAGCGGTTCGAGATCGGCGATCAGCTTTTCCATATTCTTGTAGCGCTCGCCACGATCCTTCCTCAACGCTCGCCGCAGCACCTCATCCAGTTCGGCAGGAAACTCTGGATGGAACTCGCGGATCGGCTTGGGCTCCTGGCTCATGATGGCAAACATCCAGGTCGTGAGATTGTCGCCCTGGAACGGCTTCGTGTACGTCAGCACTTCATAGAGGGTGCAGCCCACCGCCCAGATGTCCGCCCTTCCGTCTACCCGGTCGCCGCAGATCAGCTCGGGCGACATGTATTCAATCGTACCGACGAGTACTCCGGAAGAGCGGGAGGACGCGTCCGGCAATCGCGCAAGCGCGAAGTTCGTCAGTTTCGCGATTCCGCGGCTGGTAACGAAGATGGTGCCCGGCCTCACATCGCGGTGGATCACTCCGTGTTGGTGAGCGTAGGCCAGTCCCTGGCAGACCTGCAGCACGTAATTCAACATCGTCGCGGCCGGCTGCACGCTCGGCGCACCCGCCGCCTTCTCGCGCTCGAGAATCTGCTCCAGGTTCTCACCTTCCAGCAGTTCCCGGGCGATGTAGGGACTCCCTCGATCCACCCCCAGGTCGTAGATGGCCACGATGTTCGGGTGTTGCAGCGCACCCGCCGCTCGCGCTTCGCGGTAGAAGCGCGCAAGCAGCTCCGGGCTGTCGGTGGACTCCGGGCTGGGAAGAGTGAGGACCACCGTGCGGCCCGTCGCCGGGTCGTTCGCCTGGTAGTCCACGGTCATTGGGCCGTGGCCTAGCTCACCTACGATCTCGAATCTGCCCACCTTTTTGGGAATGGCCCGCCACCCGTCCGCCCTCGCCCATCACCGCAGGACCGCACGTATCATACGCCATCCCCATCGCCGCGGGACGAGCACGATGCGGTGCGCACGACCCCGCTCGCAGCCTCCGCCGGATCCGGGCACAAAGGTTGTCATTCCGAAAGGAGCATAAAGCTCGTGCGCGCGTAGCGGTTGAAATCCCCGCTTCCGGCGCGAAGGACGAAAATCGGGTGGTGTCAGAGCTTTTGAAGGCTTGCGGGAAGCACGGGACGCAGCGAAAAGTCCCCGGCGCCCAGGATCAGCAACGCGAACGCGATCAGAAGCTGCGTCAGCGCGTATTCGATGCCCCCTTTGCTGATGTCGAATCCATGCGGCAGATGGACCAGGAAAATCGCTCCCAGCATCACGATGCTGATGCATGCCGCCCCGACTCGAATCAGCACGCCGCTGAGGATCGCCAAAGCTCCTGCGAACTGTGCGAGTCCCACCAGATAGCCGACAATTGTCGGCGCGTGCATAAACGCGGCAAATTTCTCCGGGCCCGGTCCCTCGAAAGCTCCGAACAGAATTGCGCTACCGTGATAAAGGAACGGCAGCCCGCTGGCCAGGCGTAGACACAGGAGCGCCAGATCCGGTTGGCCGGATGGCCTGGCGCCGATGTGGGATGCGAAATTCATGACCTTCCCTCCTGGAGGATCAGCCCAACCAAACTCTAATTCCCCGATTCACTCTCCGCCCGCAACGCCAATGCATTGAATTTTGATGCGTCGCCGCTGGAGAGAATGACATGGTGGGGAAAACCTGCCTCAGTTGGCTTCACGCGGAACATCCGGCTTCGTCTCCGGGCGTTTTTGGAGCCACGATGCCGCCACAGCCAGGGCGAAGCCGCCCCAGAAAACCCTGATGTCCAGAGTCAGCGCAAATGCGGCCAGTGCCAGCATGAACAGCCAGTACGTCAATTCAGCGCGGATGGCCTGTCCCCATTGCGGCGCGTTTCCCGCGGGCGGCACGCGCGCAATCACCGACGGCAGCAGCCGCGGCACCGCCGCGCAGTAGCGGCGGTAGGATTCGCCCTGATCCCGCAGCAGTTCAGCCTCCTCGCGCAGGATCAGGCGAACCACGAACACCGTCATTCCCACCGCGAGGATGAGGAACCCGATTCGGCTGGCCATCAGGCCGATCCCCATTGCCAATAGGATATTGCCGAGATAGAGCGGATTGCGGAGGTGCCGGTAGGGCCCGTCGGCCAGCAGCTTTTCCGTGTGAACGCGGCTGTCGCGCATCACGTCCGCCTGCAGGTACGCGGTTCCCCAGGTGCGAAGCAGTGACGCGAGACCCACCAAAAATGCCCCGAAAGCGAAGATCACTCGATACGAATCACGGCTGGCCGTCATTCCCCGTTCCCGGGCTGCCCATTCGGCAATCGCCGCACCGCTGTTCATGGGATCGATCGCGTAGGCGGAAAACGCCAGGAAAAATATCGTGAAAATCACCCACCAGCGGTGCCGGAACTCGAAGAGGGTGGCCTGCATGGGGCAAGAAAGTATCACAGAGCGCGTCCACGGGCGGAAACGTAACTCACTGCGTCGGGGTGCGAATCACAGCCGCACTTCGCCTCGCTCCTTCGCCCCCTCCGGCGGCGCTCCGCCCGGCCATGGCCTGCATCCTGGCCGAATGCTCAGAACGGTTATAATGGCCGGGTGTCGAATCGAGCGTATCTGCAGGTTCGGTGCCGGGAAGTAACAGCAGAGACTCTTCCGCTTTTGCTCGGCGGGTTCCTCGCCACCGTACCATTTTCGCGGATCCGCCCCGGGTTCACCCAATTTACCCTGCGGGCCGTGGAGACTGCGGAGACGCCCGTCGTGGAGCGCGACCTGCGCGCCTCTCCGGCAAAGCCCTCCGAAATTGTAGAATCGCTCGGCGAATCGTTGCAGATCGACTCGGCCGTCGAACTGGAGGCGTGGTGGGATCTCTGGGTATTCGACCCCGCCTCGGGCCTCTGGACCGACGAGGCGCAGCGCCTGGAGATCTTCTGTCACGCCCCGGATTTCGAGGACGCCATGTGGCGCGATGCCGGTCACTTTAGTGCCGACCTGGGCTTTGAGCATCTGTTTACCGGCCATGCGGGGCTGCTCGGCAATGGCAGCTCCTCACCCAGCGGGCCCCTCGTCCCGCAGCATCCCGCCGAGGAAGAGTTCCTGCGCACGATGTCGGAGCCGGAAAAGCTCCGCGAATATGGCGGACGCACTCGCGAAAACATCCGGCGGCTCCAGGGCTGGATGCAGCGCATCGCCCAAGCTCTGCAGCTCGCCCCACAGCAAGGAATTACTCTCAGTTCGGAAGGGGAAGAGGACTTTGAGGCGCGTCTGGATGCCATCGAAGCAGGGAACTGAACTCGTGCTGGCTGCCGCCGCGCTATTGGCTGCGGCGCTGGCAGCAGGCTGCTCCGCCTCCACCGATACGGCTCGGCCTGCTCCCCAGCCGCAGGCCGCATCCGCAATTCCCGACGACGTGGAAGCCGCCGCAAAGGCTGCCTTCGGCGCTGAGGGAGAAGCCCTGGCCTATGGAGATTTTGATGCCGCGGGCGGACGCCACGTCCTGGTCGTCAACCGGCTGGCCGGCACCGCACCGCCGGGACCTGCCAGCCCCGGAGCCTCACAAAATCCGGAAACCGCGCTGGATGTGATTCGCGTCTCCATTCTGGTGCGCGATGGCAAAGCCTGGAAAGAAGCCTTTCACGCCGACGAGCATCTGAAGAATAGGCGAGGTTACCTGGATCGCATCCGAGTCTCGGTTTCGGGCTGGCGAATGCACTACGAGAAAACAACGGACAGCGGCTTCCGTCTCGAATTTACTCCGCTCGGCCTGCCGCCGGGGACGAAACCCGAGGCAATCAGGGTGGCCTGGAACGCCCAGAGGCAGGAGTATGATTCTCTCGATGCCTCGGGAACCCGCTTCCTCGAACCTCTCTCCGCCCCCGGCGGCGCCGCACTAAAGGTGGGAAGATGAGTGCGGCAGCGACCCCGGTAGCAGCGGCATCTCCCGACAGCACTCTTCCCCCGAAGGCGTCACCGGCCCAAAACCTCCGCTCGCTGATTCCCTATTTCGTACGGTACCGCGGGAGCCTGGCGCTGGGCGTGGCCACATTGCTGGTAGGCGGGCTGGTGGGCGCCATGCTCCCTCTGGTCATGGGCACCATCGTGGACTCGATTTCCGGCGCCCACGCCCTCATCGAGCGGATGGGCGCGCTCCCCGGCCCGGTCGAGCGCTTCCTGCTTTCCTTCTACCGTCCGCTCAGCGGCGAGACGCTCATGTTCTTCAGCCTCACGTTGCTGGGCATCGTGCTGGTCAAAGGGGTCTTCTCGTTTCTCACCCGCAACATCCTGATCGGAGTTTCGCGCGACATCGAATACGACCTCCGCGCCGACCTGCTGGACCATCTGCTCTGCATGGAACCCGCCTTCTACGTGCGCAACCGCACCGGCGAGCTGATGAGCCGTTGCACGAACGATCTGAACGCGGTGCGCATGGTCCTCGGCCCGGGCATCATGTACAGCCTCAACACCATCGTGATCATGGTCATGGCGGTCACCATCATGACGCGCATCTCGCCGCAGCTCACCCTCTACGTCTTCCTGCCCGTCCCCGCCGTGGCCCTGGCCGTGCGCTATTTCGGAAAGCTGATTCACGATCGCTACGAGAACATTCAGGCCCTCCTGGCCGTGCTTTCCGCGCGCGTCCAGGAAAACCTCACGGGCATCCGCGTCGTCCGCGCCTTCTGCCAGGAGGAGCACGAGGGCCGCGCCTTCCAGCGCCAGAACCGCGACTACGTGGACTGCAACATGGAGCTGATTGCCGCCTGGAGCCTCTTCTTCCCTGCCCTCGAGTTTCTGATCGGCATTGTGTTCCTGATCGTCCTCTGGCAGGGTAGCCGGCTCACTCTAACCGCCAATTTTTCGCTGGGCGCGCTCATGGCCTTTTACGGCTACATCACCCAGCTCGTCTGGCCCATGGTCGCCCTCGGCTGGGTCACTAATATCTTCCAGCGCGGCGCCGCTTCCATGGGCCGGCTGCGCCACGTGCTTTCGGCGGAGCCGGAGATTGACGATCGCGCCGCCACCGTCCCCGCAGGCGAGGAGATTCGCGGCGAAATCGAATTCCGCCATCTGACCTTTCGGCACCCCGCCGCGGAGATCCACCCGGGTGCGCGCCCCGTGCTGGACGACATCAGCCTGAGGATTCCTGCCGGCTCGACGGTGGCCATCGTGGGGCCCACGGGCAGCGGGAAATCCACGCTGGCGGCTCTGGTCGCCCGGCTGTGGGACGCCCCGCCGGGCAAGGTACGCATCGACGGGCGGCCGATTGCCAATTGGCCCCTCGCCACCCTCCGGCGCGCCATTGGCTTCGTTCCGCAGGACACGTTTTTGTTCAGCGAGACGATCCGTGAAAACATCGCCTTCGGCGCCGATTCCGCCTCCGATCTGGACATCGACCGCTCCGCGCACATCGCCAGCATCCGCGACGAAATCCTCGATTTCCCTAAGCAGTTGGAGACCATCGTCGGGGAGCGCGGCCTCACGCTCTCCGGCGGGCAGAAGCAGCGCACCGCGCTCGCTCGGGCGCTGGTGCGCAATCCCAAAATCCTCGTGCTCGACGACGCCCTCGCCAACGTCGATACCGAGACCGAGGAGCGTATCCTCCGCGGCCTAGCCGAAGTTATGCGCCACCGCACCACCCTGCTCATCTCCCACCGCTGCTCCACCGTGCGCCACGCCGACCAGATCGTGGTCCTGCGCGATGGCAGGATTGTGGAATCCGGCACGCACGAACACCTGATCGGCCGCGGTGGCTATTACGCGGACCTGTACCAGAAGCAGTTGCTCGAGGAAGAGCTCGCTCGCGTATAAGCCCGCGCAGACGAGCGCATGGAGAGGTAAGCGAGCGCAAACGAGCGCATAGAAAAATGGCTGACCATCACGAAGAAGAGGCCCTCGGGAAAGTCTACGACCGCCGGCTCACCCGGCGGCTGCTAGCCTATCTGCGGCCGTATCGCGGCCGGGTGGCGCTGGCAGTGGGACTGTCGCTGGTCAGCAGCCTGCTGGCCATCGCCGGGCCGCTGCTTCTCAAAGTGACGGTGGATCGCTTCCTGGTCCCCGCGCTCACCGGAAAAATCGGCTACGACGCGGCCATGCATGGAATCGGGCTGATCGTCCTGCTCTATCTGGCCGCGCTCTCCAGCCGCTTCGCGCTCGATTATGGGCAGACCCGGATGATGCAGCGCGTCGGCCAGCTCGCCATGTACGATCTGCGCCGCGAGCTGTTCGACCGCCTCCAGCGGCTCCCGCTGGCCTTTTTCGACCGCAACCCGCTCGGCCGCCTGGTCACCCGGCTGACCACCGACGTGGACACGCTCAACGATCTGTTCGCCTCCGGCGTGGTGGCCATGCTGGGCAATTGCTTCGTCCTCGCAGCCATTGTGGTCGCCATGCTGAAGCTCGATTGGCGGCTGGCATTGGCCGCCTTCGGTGTCATTCCCCTGATCGTTCTCGCCACTCTGGCCTTCCGCCGCAGTGTCCGCGACGCCAACCGCAGGATCCGCGTGGCCATTGCCCGCATTAACGCTTTCCTCCAGGAACACATCACCGGCATGACCGTCGTTCAGTTGTTCAACCGCGAGAAGAAGGCTCGCACCCAGTTTGCCGAGGTCAATCGGGCGCACATGATCGCTTACAAAGACGCCATTCTGGCCTTCGCCCTCTTCTATCCCGCCGTGGAATTTCTCGGCGTTCTGGCCATCGCCATCGTGCTGTGGTACGGCGGCCTTCGCGTCCTGGCAGGCACCCTCACCATCGGCACGATCGTTGCGTTCATTCAGTACGCTCAGCAGTTCTTCCGGCCTATCCAGGACCTCAGCGAAAAGTTCAACATCCTTCAGACCGCCATGGCCAGCTCCGAGCGCATCTTCCGCCTGCTCGACGAGCCCATCACCATCCAGTCGCCGGAAAAGCCTATGCCCCTCGGCGTTCCTCGCGGCGAGATTGAATTCAGCCACGTCTGGTTCGCCTACTCGGGCGGCGCCCAGCCCGCCGATGAGGATTGGGTGCTCCGCGACGTGTCTTTCCGTGTCCACCCGGGGCAGACCGTCGCCATCGTCGGCCACACCGGCGCTGGTAAGACCACGCTGATCTCCCTGTTGCTGCGCTTCTACGACGTGCAGCGCGGCCAGATTCTCCTGGATGGCCGCGACATCCGCGAGTACGACCTCCACGACCTCCGCCGCCATTTCGGAATTGTGTTGCAGGACCCGGTCCTGTTTTCCGGCACCCTGGAATCCAACGTGCGCATGGGCACCCAGGGGATCGACCGCCCCGCCGTGGACCGCGCGCTCGAAGAAGTGGGCCTGGGTTCCTTCCTGCGGACTCTGCCGAAAGGCTCGGACACTGCGGTTGGGGAGCGGGGCTCCACATTCTCCGTGGGGCAGCGCCAACTGGTCAGTTTTGCGCGCGCCCTGGCCCACAATCCGCGATTCCTCATCCTGGACGAGGCCACTTCCAGCGTGGACACGAAAACGGAGCTGACCATCCGCGCCGCACTCGATCGGTTGCTGACGGGACGCACCGCTATCGTGATTGCTCACCGGCTCAGCACCATTCAGCACGCCGGTCAGATCCTCGTGTTCCACAAAGGCCGCCTGCGCGAACAGGGCACCCACCAGGAACTGCTCGCCCATCGTGGCATTTATCACCGGCTCTACCAGCTCCAGTACAAAGACCAGGAAATCCGCATCCTTTCCACGGCCGGCGACCCCTCCAGTGCGCCCGTCCCCGCCAATGACTGAAGTAGCACAGGCTTTCAGCCTGTGCAGCTCGTTCGCCGGCACAGGCACAGCAATGCATTGCCAACCCTCCGAGTCGTCCGCATGAATCTTCCTCCCCTCCTCATCTCCGCCGGAGAGGCCTCCGGCGATCTACATGCCGCGCGCCTGGCCGCAGCGCTGCGCGAGCGCGGCGCTGCGGGGCTCTTCGGGCTCGGCGGCGAGCAAATGCGCGCCGCAGGCGTGGATTTGATTGCGGAGTCGCGCGAAGTCAGTGTGCTGGGAATCACGGAAATCCTCCATCGGCTGCCCGACCTGCGCCGCGTCTTTCGCCGCCTCCTGGACGCTGTGGACGCGCGCCGTCCCCCGCTCGCTATCCTGGTGGATTTCCCCGGCTTTCATCTCCGGCTGGCCCGCCACCTGCGCCGGCGCGGCGTGCGCGTTCTGTATTTCATCGCCCCCCAGTTCTGGGCCTGGCGCCCGTGGCGCGTGCGCGTCATCCGGCGGCGATTCGAGCGCGTGCTGTGCATCTTCCCCTTTGAAACGGACTTCTACCGCGAGCACGGCGTCAACGCGGAATTCATCGGCCATCCGCTGGTGGGTCGCGTCAATCCCTCGTGCTCCCGCGAGCAGTTCCGTTCCCGGCTGGAGCTGGACCCCGCCCGGCCCGTGGTCGCTCTCCTGCCCGGCAGCCGGCCCGCAGAAATCGCGCACAACTTTCCTCCTCTGCTGGAAGCCTGCCGCGAGCTGGCCGCCACCCGCGGGGCCCAATTCGTGCTGGCCGCCGCCCCGGGTCTGCCCGACGAATCGCTGGCGCCTGCCCTCCAGACCAATCTGGGCATTCGCATGTCGAGCGGAGCCACCTACGACGTGCTCGCCGCCGCAGACGTGGCCGTCGTCTCCAGCGGCACCGCAACCGTGGAAACGGCTCTGTGCGGCGCCCCGACCGTGGTCGTGTACCGCGTGTCGCCGCTGACGGCTGCCATTGCACGCCCCCTCATCCGCGCGCCCTATTTCGCCATGGTGAACCTTATCGCCGGCCGTCCCATCGTCCCGGAGTTGATTCAGGATGCGTTCACCGGACCTGCCGTCGCCCGCGAAGTGGCCCGTCTGCTCGACTCTCCCGATGCGCGTGAGGTCATGAAGAGCGAATTCGCCACGGTCGAAGCCCGGCTCCACGGCCCCCACGGCGATCCCATCGCCCGGGCCGCTGATGTCGTGTGCGAGATGCTTTCCGCGGATGCAACGCGCCGGGCTCTTTCGCCGTCCTAGATGGGAGTAATCTAGACGACATGCGTAAATCCTTCGCCAGCGCCGCGCGGACGATTGCCGCCGCCTCCTTTTTGCTCCTCGTCGGTTTCTCCGCGGCTCAGGCGCAGGCCCCGCAGCACGCCTCGTTTCGCGCCGTCCATTACGACGTGAACGCCGCGCTCCTGTTCAAGCAGCACTCCATTTCCGCCCGGGCCATCATCCAGTTGGAAGCCTTGGAGCCGTCCGCGCTGCTCACCTTGGAGCTGCACCGGGATCTGGGCGTGCAGAACGTCACGCTGGCCGACGGGCGCCCACTGCACTTCGATCGCGACGCCAAACTCCCCATGCAGCTGATGATCCCGCTGCCCCAGACTGTCATGCCCGGCCAGCCCTTCTCCGTCATCATCGATTATTCGGGGCCGTTGATTAACGACGAAATGAGCCCCGTCCGCGGCGTCCGGCTGGCCTACGTGGGCGACGACAGTGCCATCCTTCTCCGTGCGGGCCGCTGGTTTCCGTTGGCCGACTATCCCGGCGGGGCGTACACCGGGGATTTCAACATCATCACCTCGGAAAACATCATGGTGGTTGGCACCGGGGAGGCCGAGCCGCCACAGAAGCGCACCATCCTGTTCGCGGAACCGGCCCCTCCAAAGCCGGGAGAGACGAAGCCCAAAACCGATGCCTCGAACAAGGGCATCGTCGGCCTGCTTTATACCTTCCATGTGAAACAGCCCGAGCCTGCGGGCTCCTTCCTCGCCGGCCCTTGGAAGACTCAGGAAGCGCAGGCCGGGGGATTGAGCGTGACGCTCTTCGGGCCGCCGGCCGCGCTCGCCGACCCCAAATTCGCCGACACCTACGCCCTGTCGCTCTCTAATGCGCTCGCCTTCTGCTCCTCTGAGTTCGGCCCGCTGGAACGCAATCACTTCTCGATTGCCCAGCTTCCTGCCGGTGTGCTTTCCGCCTACTCCGCGCCCGGCTTTCTGCTTTTGGGGCCGCGCGATTGGGACCCGCGCACCAATTCGCGCGCTCTGGCGCAGCTCGCCGCCGCTCAGTGGTTCGGTAACAGCGTGCAGGCGGCTACCCCGGACGACGTGTGGCTCACCGACGGCCTCGCGCGTTACGCCGAGGCCCTCTATGTGGAGAGCACCTCGGGCCGCGAGGCCCTGGACCTGGCTCTCGAGGATTTCGCCGTCGGCGCCCTGATGTACGAGCAGACCGCTCCCATCGCGCACGCTTCCGATTTGAAGCCGTTCACGGCGGAGTACCGCTCCATTGTCCAGAACAAAGGCGCGGTCATCTTCCACATGCTCCAAGCCACGCTCGGCGACCAGGCCTTTTCCGATTTGCTCCACGCCTTCTACCAGAAGTTTGCGGGTAAGGTCGCCCGGCTCGAAGATTTCGAGGCCATGGCCGCGCAGTTCGCCGATCAGGCCGCCCAGGCGCAGAGAAAGACGCCGCCTAACATGGCGGCGTTCTTTGCTCAATGGCTCAATTCCACGGGCGTCCCCGAATTCAAGCTCAACTATGTCGTGTATCGCCTCCGCAAAGGTTTTGCCGTCCGAGGAACGATTCAACAGGCCCTGGAAACCTTCAACATGCCCGTGCAGATGAAAATCGCCACCGAGGGCAACCCGGAACTCAAGACCATCCAGGTAACCGGAACCCGCACCGAGTTCAACGTGGAGACCTTCGGCCGCCCCAAACCCATGGGCATCACCATCGACCCCAACAACGAGCTGCTCAAATCCAGCCCCAAACTCCGCCTCCGCGCCCTCATCGCGCGCGGCGAGGAAGACGCCCAGCGCGGCGACCTCTACATGGCCATCCAGCAGTACCAGCGCGCCATCGACCTCCAGCGCAACAGCTCCCTCGCACACTTCCGCCTCGGCGAAGCCGCCTTCTATCAGAAAAATTATCAGGCCGCGGCTTCAGCCTTTCGCGAGGCGCTCGACGGCGACCGGGACCCCAAATGGACGGAGGTCTGGAGCCACATCTACATTGGGAAAATTTACGACCTCTCCGGTCTCCGCGACCGCGCCATGAACGAATACGCCCGCGCCCGCGAGACCCGCGACAATACCGGCGGCGCCCAGGATGAGATCGCCAAATACACCGCGCAGCCCTTCAAACTCCAGCAGCCCGACGCCGGCAAACGCAATCCGTAGGGGCGCTCCCGAAGCTTCGGGATGCTGCGCCCTCCCGCCCCCGCGCTACAGCTCCGCCAGTCCCGTCAGCACCGGAGCCTCCACGCCTCTGTGCTGGATGAACACCTGAAACGTCTCGCCCATTCCTTCCGGATAAATCAGCGTCTTCCACAGCAGCCGGGCGCGCAGCCGTTCCGTTTCGCTCTGTCCTTCGTCGTAGATGTCCGCGAACTCATTGGCGCGCCCCAGCGCCAGCAGAAACCGCGTCTGGCTGGCCAGCCCCGTGCGCTCCAAGCCCCCGTCGTGGCCCCAGAGATCCAGTGCCGTGAAGCTCACATGCGCCGTCAGGTCCTGCAACCCCGGCGCAGCGTAAAAATCCTCCGACACCCGATGGTCACGATAGGCCAGCAGCGTGCCGCGCATGTGCCGTGCGTTGTACAGCCCCGGCGCCTCGTGGCCGTAGTCGATCGTCATCACAAATCCGCGCTCCAGCCGCCGCCCCGCTTCCAGAATCCAATCGCAAACATCGAGCGCGGCTTCCGCCTGCTGCCCCTCCGCAAACCGCACGCCCTGCCGCGCGAAAAATTCGGCCACCCGTGGAGAACACGCGCCAGACTGGGCCTCCGCGAACCAGCCGTTGCGCTCGCCCACCAGAATCTCGCGCAGACCCCCGGCGCCCACCACCACGCGTTCCACCGGTAGCGCGTCGAACAATTCGTTCGAAAACACGCAGCCCGCCGGAATATTCTCCGGCAGCGTCGCGCGAGACTCCGCTCTCCCCGCATCGACGTGCCGCCCGATGGCCTGCTGCTGGCCTGCGCGCCGTCCCTCGCCCGGTTCCACGGCAACGTAGCGCATCGCGCCAAAAAACTCCGGCAGCCCCCGCTCCGCGAAGTCCAATATCTGCCCGGCCAGCCGCCCCGCTCCCGCACCCGCTTCAACCGCCAGGAATTCGCCGGGACGTCCCAGCCGCTCCCACATTTCCGCCAGTTGCCGCGCCAGCAATCGCCCGAACACCGGGTGCACCTCCGGGCTGGTGTAGTAATCCGCAAACCGCCGCGCCTCCGCCCGCGCGTAATAGCCGTGCTCGGGGTGATACAGGCATGCGCGCATGAACTCGGAAAACGGGATCGGCCCGTTGGCCCGCATTCGTTCCAGCAGCAGCTCCGCGAGCGCGGTACGAACGGGCGCGATGGGCGGGGAGGAACCGGCGGCCACGCGTCCGCCTCAGTCCTGGCACTGCGGATTGCGCGTGAACATTTCCACCACGTAGTCGTGCAGGCAGTCGTAGAGCTGCCGCTGGAAGCTCCAGGGAAACTGCGCCTGCTCGATGTCGCGCGGCTGGAGGCTATATACGTAGGTGTGGACCGCGGGCTCCGTGCCACGGAATTCGATGAGCACTTCCACCGCCTCGCCGGCCTCGCGCGCGTCAAACGCAAACAGCGGATGCTCGTACCTCGCCAGCTCCCCGCGGACCTTCTCCAGGTTGCCGCTCACAATCCCTCGCCTTTCGCCTGCATTTCCTTCCAGACGGATTCAAACGCTTCCAGCGCCGCCCCGTCGAACAGCACAAAGTAAACCGTCTCCACCGCCGTCTCGCTCTTCAGGTGCTCCACCACCTCGCGCAGCATGATTTTGGCGCATTCGCGCAGCGGGAATCCCGCGATCCCCGTTCCCACGGCGGGAAACGCTACCGATTTCAGCCTATGCTCCCGCGCCAGCCGCAGCGACCACGCCGTCGAGCCGCGCAGCGATTCCCCCGTCGTTCTCCCCCCGAGCTGCATGCTAGCTGCGTGAATCACGTGCCGAGCCTTCAGGTTTCCTCCGCCGGTAATGGCCGCCGCTCCGATCGGGATGCTTCCGATCTCGTCGCACTCGCGCTGGATGGCGGGCCCGCCCTTCCGCCGGATCGCGCCGGCCACTCCCGCCCCGAGTTGCAAATCATTGTTGGCCGCGTTGACGATCGCGTCCACGTCCATCTCGGTCAGGTCGCCCTGCGAAAATCGTATCTCCTTCTTTTCACCCATTGCGCAACCTCAGCCCCTCCATGAGGCATATGCCCTGCCGGATTGTTCCCCTATTGCTGTTGTGCGTCCACCGGAATCCTCTTCCCACCCTCCACTTTCTTTCGCGAATCTGCCGCCGACTCCCGCACCACTTCCACTTCTCTTCCCATTCTCCGGCCCACTTCGCGGCACGCCTCCACCGTCTCCTCCGAGGTCTCCCGGCCGCGCACAATTTTCAGGACCTTCCTTTTCGGCTCGGCATTGAAAAAATGCAGGCCCACGCACTGCTCGGCCCGCGTGGTGACCGCGGCAATTTCGGTGATGGAGAGCGACGCCGCGTTCGTGGCCAGTATGGCTCCCGGCCGCGCGAATCTTTCCAGTATGCAGAAAACATCGATCTTCATTTCCATCTCTTCGGGCAGCGTCTCCCACACAAAATCCGCCGGGCGGCACGCCAGATCCACCGATGCCGCGGTGGAAAGGCGCGCAATCACCGGCTCATTCGGCTCGGCGCCCCGTCTGCCGGCGCTGGCTGCTTCATCGAACCATCCCCGAATCTCCGCCTGCGCGGCCGCAAGCCGCTCCGGGATGACGTCTTCCAGGATCGTGCGGTAGCCCGCCGCGAGCGCGGCATAGGCGATTTCACGCCCTATCGTCCCGGCTCCAATCACGGCAATGGTTTGAATCTCCATCCCTATCCCACGCCACGGCAGCCCGCGGGCCTTTGAGTGCGGGAGCGGGTGACCGCGGGTTGTGCGGTCGCCTGCTCCCGCCTTTCCGAAGCCTCGCCGCTTCCTCCGCGCTACCGTTCAAACAGCCGCGCTGCATTCTCATACATAATCTTCCTCTGCGCCTCCTCCGGGATCGGCAGGGCCAAAAACCCCTCGATCCCGGCCCGCAGATCGTTCATCCCGAATCCCGGCCAGTCCGTCCCGAACAGCACTTTGTCCGCAATCTCTTCCAGCCTGGGGAAGTATTCCAGAAGCCGCCGCGCAGGAATGCTGGAGATGTCCATATAAAAATTCGCGTGCCGCCGCACCAGGAAAAACGCTTCATTCATCCACAACGGCCGCCCCCCGTGCGCCAGTATCACCGTCAACTCGGGAAAATCCACGCCGACGTCGTCCGCCAGGATGGGCTGCGCGTACACGTTCCGCGCGCCCTGGAAAACGGACGTCCCCGTGTGGATCATCACCGGCATCCGGTGCGCCTGCGCGCGTTCGTACACGGCACGGAGCTGCGGCAACTCTCCGCGATACGCGTTCGGCGCGAACCACTGGTGCGAGGGGTGAATTTTCAACGCGCGGATCCCCAGCGCCGCCAGCCGGTCCGTTTCCGCCGCCGCATTGGCCGTGTGCCGTGGATGCACGGACCCGAACGCAATCAGTCGCCGCGGATCGGCCGAAGCGTATCGCGCCACCCAATCGTTCACCTCCGCCGTGAATCCGGTCACCTCCGGGCTGACGTAATTGATCAGTCCGGCGCGCTCCACTCCCGCCGCATCGAGATAGGCCAGAAAGGCGCCGGAGTTCTCGCACATCTCCTCCACCTGCGCCCAGTTCGGATGCCCTCGCCGCGCCTGCGCTACGGCCTCCGCGCGGAATTGCCGCAGGGGCTGGATGTGCACATGAATGTCGATGATGGGGTGCACGAGACTCGCTGGCGCAACCGGCGCCGGATCTTACCGCGCTTTCTTCTTCCCGGACTTCCGCCCGCCCGCGTTCCCCGCAATCCCGCGCAGGGCTGCTTCATCAAATCCCAGCACGATGCGGCGCCCGGAAATCACCACAGGACGCCGGATCAGGTTCGGCTCCCGCGCCATCAGCCGTATGGCTTCGGCGCGCGGCGGCGGATTCTCCCCCATTTTCCGTTCGCGGTATAGTTCATTGCGCGAATTCAGGAAGTTCGTGTAGTCCGCTGCCCCGATCAGTCCATCGAGCTCGCTTTCGCTCAGCCGCTCGCTCCCCAGATCCCGCATCTCCAGTTCCGCGCCCTGTTCCAGCAAGAGACCTCTCGCTTTGCGGCACGACGTTCAACTCGGTTTGTGCAGAAATTTCAGTTTGGCCATTGCCGTTTTCCCCGCGGCGAAAGGTTCACCGCCCCGTCCACACCGGCGCACGCTTCTCCAAAAACGCCCTCACGCCCTCCACTGCGTCCTGGGTGCGAATCAGCTCCTCCAGGTACAGGTTTTCGATTTCGGTTAGCTCGCGCTCTTCCTCCTTGAAGCCGGCCGTGCGCGTCAGCCGCCGCGTAAGCCGCAGCACCGGCGGGCTCAGATGCTTCATTTCTCCCAGCAGGCTTTCCACCGCCTCCGTCAGTCCGCCCTCCGCCACCACCCGCGTCACCATTCCCAGCCCGCTCGCCTCCTGCGCCGAAATCGTCCGCCCGGTAAGAATCAAATCGAACGCCGCGTGGCCGGGCATCATTCGCGGCAGAGCTACCATGGCGATGGGCGGGAAGCAGCCCAATTTAATCTCGGGAAACCCGAAGGTCGCCGACTCCGCCGCAAGAATGAAGTCGCAGCACATCGCCAGCTCGCACCCGCCACCCAGGCAATGTCCTTCGACAGCCGCGATCGTCACTGCATGCCCCGCGCCCATTTCGTGAAACACCCGGTGGAACGCGCCCAGCAACCGTCCCACGCGCTCCGGAGTGTGGTCGGCAACGTCAGCACCGGCGGAGAAGCATCCTCCCGCGCCCCGGAACACGATGAATTCATTCTCTGCCGGCAGCCGCACCAGCGCCTCGCCGATGTCCGCCACCATCCTGATGTCCAGAATGTTTAGCGGCGGCCGGTCAATAGTCACGCGCGCCACGCGCCCGCTCGCTTCGATTCGCAGATTGCCTGCCGCTGTCGTCGCCAAATCTTCCTCCCAGCCCAAACTCTGGATTCTAGCAGGGCGCGGAGGAACGGAAGGGCGGGGTTTTAGCTATCCCGAGAGAATTCGAGGGAACCCCGCCGCTATCACCCGGCCTGCGCCGGGGGTTTTAACCCCTGAAGCCTGGCTTCGGTGTTTATCCAGTACAGTGCGAGACCAGATCGTGCGGCGCCACGAGAGGACTCGCGCCGTGGCCCCTTACGCGTCCGCCACGGCCTGTTTCGGCGCGATCCACCGCGGCTCGTTCGCTTCGATGTCCGCCAGCAGCTTCAGGTCCGCCTCGCCCGGCAGCACTTCCTTCAGGTGCTCCGCATATGCCTGCTCGTCCATCGGCGTGCCGTGGACGCACCAGCGCTGCCCGGCAAACTCCCCGATGCGGCGGTTGAATTTCAGGTTCGGCACATACAACATCGGCTGTCCCGCCGGCACGTGTTTGTTGATCTGCTCCACCAGTTGGCTGCATTCCTTGTGGTACAGTTCGCGGCTGTGCTCGTTGATGTGGCCCAGGTCCGCCGGCTTCGCGTTCCGCGGCTCGTCGTACCGGCCCTTCAACCCCCACACGTAGAACCAGTGCGCCGAGCTCGAGTGGTCCACGCCGAACAGGTCGTAGCTCACCGGCATCCATTTGTTGATGTATTTCTGCACTACGCTCAGAGGCACCACGCCCGCCCGCACCACACGCTTCAGCCCGTCCTGCCCCGTCCCCAGGTGGAACGACTCTTCACGCAGCATCGGCGTCATGGACTGCGCCAGCGGCTCAAACGCCGAATAGCTCAGCATGGTGAGCTGGAATTTCCCGTCCCGGTCCACAAAATCCGTGTACGTGAAAAAATCCAGCCAGTTTTTCACGTCCTGGTTGAACGCACCCAGCAGCCGTTTGCTCTCAAACGCACGCCGCTCCAGCATCTTCTGCGCCTCGATCCGGCCCCCGTGCCCGAACTCGTGGATCAGCAGGTGGCACATCTGCCAGCCGTGCCGCATCTCTTCGGTCACCACCCGGCAGAGCGATTGCCGGTCGTGCTCCGACGGCGCGGATTCAAACAGCCGCCGCTGCTGCTCCACCGACGCGAATTCCGTGTCCCCCTGGTAGATGATCAGGTTCATCAGCGCGTCCCGCACCCGCTGGTCCGGCACGTCGATCACCCGCCGCCACTTCGGCCGCCCCTTGTAATGCCCGAATTCGATCTCGTTCGACCGCATCGGCCCGAATTTTGCCTCGAATTTGTAGCCGGTGAT
The DNA here is from genome assembly GCA_963773835.1 of uncultured Acidobacteriaceae bacterium. Taxonomy (GTDB): domain Bacteria; phylum Acidobacteriota; class Terriglobia; order Acidiferrales; family UBA7541; genus JOPF136. The sequence continues at coordinate 1,113,916 of CAVZCQ010000001.1, read as the reverse complement.
TTCCGGATAGGCCACCTGGATGTCCCGCTGCCATTCACGGAATAGGTCCACCCAGTCGTCGAAGTTCGATATGCGCGTGGCCGGCATGATCGGTCCTTTCAGGTGCCTACTTTCCGGAAAACTTCGGCGCTCGCTTCTCGAAGAATGCTCGAATGCCCTCGGTGCAATCCTCGGAAGCGAAGCAAATCGCCTGTTGTTCGGCTTCCAGTGCCAGCGCGCGCTCCAGTTCCGCCCGCTGCGCGCCAAACAGCGTCCGTTTCACCGCACGCACGGCCAGAGGAGGCCCGGCAGCGATCTGCCCCGCCAGCGCTTCCGCCGTGGGCATCACCTCGGCATGCGCCACCACGCGGTCCACCGCTCCCATCCGCAGCGCCTCCTGCGCGCTGATCATCTGTCCCGTGTAAAACATCCAGGCGGCTCGCGATTCGCCCACCAGCCGCGGCAGGAAATACGTGCCGCCGTAATCGGGGAACAGGCCTACCTTCACGAAGTTCTGCCCGAACGAAGCGTCTTCGCTGGCGATGCGCATATCGCAAGCCAGCGCCACATTCATTCCCGCGCCCGCTGCCGGCCCGTTCACCGCCGCAATCACCGGCTTTTCCGTCGTGCGTAGCGCCACGATGAGTTTCGTCCCGGCCGCCAGCAACGGCTCCAATTCCCTGGTGCGTCCAGCTTCCCGAAACGCTCTGATCATCGCCAGGTCGCCGCCGGAACAGAATGCGCGCCCCTCGCCGGTCAGGATCATCGCTCGCACTGCCGGATTCGCCGCCCCGCGCTCCACGCCAGTCGCCAGCGCCTCGCCCAGCTCCGGGTTCAGCGCGTTCAGCCGTTCCGGACGGTTCATCCGCAGCGTCAGCACACCCTCGCGGAGCGATTCCAGAAGCACCGGCCCGGTTGCAGCGGCTGTCTCAGTCACGGCCGGCTCCCTTGGCGCGCGCCGCTACCTGGCTTCGGGACGGCGCCGCCTGGCCGTTCACCAGCGCTGCCAGTTGCCGGAAGTGTTGGAGTTTGTCCGTATGGTTTTCCGTGGTGTTCTGGCCGCTCGTCGATGGCAACACGTACACCTGCGCGCCGTACAGACGCTCCTTCTGTAATCCCATCTTCACGGGACGCCCGGAAAATTTCTCGTATACCAGTTTCCCGTTGAAGGCGATCACCCGCGGCGCGTGCTGCCCCAGCTTCTGTCCCAGGATCACGCGGCCCTCGGTAAAATCCTCGCGCCGGATCTCCTCAATGCCCCGCGACGGCCGCTTCACCAGATCCGTCAGGCCGATGCCGAACTCCAGCAGCCGCCGGTCGTCCTCCGGCTCCAGCGGCTCGGGAATCAGCCCCGACTCGTAGAGCAGCGGCCAGAAGGTGTTCCCCCGGCCCGCGTAGTAATGCCCCGCTCGAGCGGAGGCTTCCCCGGGATTGAACCCCACGATGATCAGCTTCAACCCGTCCCGCAGAAAGTCCGTTAAAATGCGCATCTCACTCTCCATTCCTTACGCCGCTGGGCGCCGCGCTCGTCCCACCCACCCTGTCATCCCGAACCCCGGATGACTTTCCGGGGTGAGGGACCTGCTTTTTCCTCTCCTCACCAGTCACCAATCACCAGTCACTTCGCTTTGAATACTGGCTGCCTCTTCTCCACGTACGCCGCCAGCCCTTCCTTCGCATCTTCGCTGGTGAACAGCAATTGCTGCAGTTCCCGCTCCAGCGCCAGCGCCTCCTGGAATCCGATCTCCGCCCCGCTCACCACCGACCGTTTGATCCGCCCCACCGCACGCGCCGCCTTATTCGGCGGGCAGAACTGCCGCGCGTAGGTCTTCACGTCCTCCCAGAAAGTCTCCCGCTCGTAGATCTCGTGGATCAGGCCCATCTCTTGCGCCTCTTCGAATCTCATCGTGCGCCCGGTCACCATCATTTCCATTGCGCGAGAACGCCCCACCACGCGCAGCAGCCTCTGCGTGCCCCCGGTTCCCGGCAGCACCCCCAGAGTCACCTCGGGCAGCCCGATTTTCCCGCCTTCCTTCTTCGCCAGCCGGATGTCGCACGCCAGAGCGATTTCCAGCCCCCCGCCCACCGTATGCCCATTCATCGCCGCGATCACCAGCTTCGGCGTCTGCTCCAGCCGCGATAGCGTCTCGTTGGCGTGCAGGCAGAAGTAGTATTTGAATTGCGGGTCCGCCTTCTGCAGCATGGCGATGTTGGCTCCCGCCGAGAAGAACTTCTCGCCCGCCCCGCGCAGCACCAGCACGTACACCTGTTCATCCATCCGTGCGCGCAGAATCGCCTCGTCCAGTTGCCGCATCATCTCGTGCGTATAGGTGTTGGCCGGCGGGTCGTTCATCTCCACAATGGCCAGCCCATCTTCCGCCCGGTACTGCACTAGCTGCTTCTGTTCAATTGCTTCGATTGTGGCCATTGCCGCCCTTCCTCTCTGTGTGCTTGATTTCCGTGGATTCCCAATCCGTCCCTGCGCGCGCTTTCCGCACCCGCCCATTCCCGTTCGTGTAGCTCAGGTCCCGCCGGTGTGCGGCGATCTTTGCCGCGCACCGGCTGACCTGAGGCTTGGTTTCCGTGGATTCCCGATCCGTCCCTGCGCGCGCTTTCCGCCCCCGCCCATTCCCGTTCGTGTAGCTCAGGTCCCGCCGGTGTGCGGCGATCTTTGCCGCGCTCCGGCTGACCTGAGGCTTGGTTTCTGTGGATTCTCCATCCGTCCCCGAGCGCGCTCTATGTCTCCGCCCATTCCCACCGGCCGCGCCCGTCCCGGCCTCCAGCGCCCCGTGCAGGAAAATGTCTGCAAACGTCTCCGCCAACTCTTCCGCGCCTGGATCCGTCCCCGGCCGGTGCCAGGTGTAAATCCAGTTCATCATCCCGAACAACCCCAGCACCGCCGCTCGGGCGTTCGGCTCCCGGGCGCGGCCCTCCTGCTGCAATCTGCGGAACAATCCCATCGCCAGTTCGTAATAGCGGCGTTTGATTCCGCCCACTTCGCTCCCGTATGACCCTTCCAGCGCTTCCGCCTCGTGCGTGAACACCTTCATTTCCACCGGATGTGCCAGAAAGTAGTCCAGGTGGTTCTGGATCAGCACCCGCACGCGCTCCTCCGGGTCCTCCACCCCAGCCAGGCGCTCCTCCAGCCTCTCCAGAATCCGCGAAAACGCGTCCATCTGGATGCGGTGCAACAATTGCTGCTTGCTGGGAACGTAGTGGTACAGGCCGGCCAGCGAGATCCCCGTCGAACGGCTCAGGTCGCGCATCGAAGCGCCTTCAAACCCCTTGCGCGCAAACACCTCAGCCGCGCGCTCCAGTATGAGCTGCAGCTTCTGGTCGGACTTGCGTTGGGGCAAAGGCCGTGCTGCGGACACCTCGAACTCCAGTAGAACAGGCTCCCGATCCCGAAGCTTCGGGATTCGGGACCAGCCTGTTCCCCTTCCCTTGTATTCCGAGCCCTCAACCGGTCGGGGAGCGCCGGGCGGCGCCCGCACCAATCCGGTTCGTTCGAACGTTCGTTCGAACTCCAATATACGAGGTGGCTCCCTGACTGTCAACGGGACGGATTGGACGGTAACGCGTCAGTTTGCCCAGTGGCACAGGCACTCTTGCCTGTGTAAACGCTCCGAGGTCTTGGTCTCAACAAGATATCGAACACCCCAAACGCCATGACCATTACCGGCGGCAATCTGACGTACTGCCGAAGGCGCGTGGCCGACCCTTCGCGGGAAGTCCGGGTTCGGGGTGCCGCATCCTTTCCGTCCCTCAACATCCGACCAGGATGTTGACCCTGAGCGAGTCCTCGAGTCGAACGGGTCGGAAAGTCTGCCCGTCCTCCTCCCTCGCTCGCCACTCGTCACTCGCCACTGCCTCTGTCATTTCGCAAGGAATTGCGGAAGTGGCATTCTCATCGTGTGCCGGGCATTCACCTAACTGATCGGAGCAAATCCAGTGCGCCACCCGCCAATCCCCGAGTCCTCACGGATGAACGCGGATGATCGTCTTTCCCTTGCGTCGCTCGGTCCGGTTGAAGGCGGCGACGGCATCGTCGAGGGCAGCCACTTTGCCGATGTTTGTCCGCAGTCGACCATCCCGCACCCGCTGGACGACCTCACTCAATTGGGCGCGATCGGGTACGACGACGAAGTCGATCGTCAGGCCGCCAGAGGGCCGCGCCTCGGTCGGGCCGGTGACGGTCACCAGCGTTCCTCCGGCGCGAATCAGGCCCGCAGACCGCTTCGCGATGTCGCCGCCGACGACATCGAAAACCAGATCGACCCCGCCGACATCTTCTAGGGCGTCGTTATCGAGGTCGACGAACTCCTGTGCGCCGAAGTCGAGCGCCGTCTGACGGCTGGCAGCGCGCCCGGTGCCGATGACGTACGCGCCGGCCTCACGTGCGAGCTGGGTCGCCATCGAACCGACTACGCCGGCCGCACCGTGCACGACGACGTTCTGCCCCGCCTGAAGGCGGCCGTGCTCGAACAGCCCCTGCCACGCGGTCAGGCCTGGCATGACGAGGGCCGCGCCCACCGTGAAGTCAACGTCGCCCGGCAGCGGTGTGAGGTTGCGTGCCTCCACGGCCACATACTCCGCCAGCGTGCCGTCGCGATACCAGTCCGTGAGGCCGAACACCCGCTGTCCAATCGACAGCCCCGTCGTGCCATAGCCGAGAGCGGTGACCACTCCGGCTAGTTCGTGTCCGGGGATTGAAGGCGTCCGGTCACGGCCGACGCGATCGGTCCAGGTCGAGGGCCACGTCAGCTCATCCCCGGTGAATCCCGACGCATGAATCTGAACAACGACGTCGTTTATCGCCGCCTGCGGCTCGGGCCGCTCCACCAGCTTCACCCCGGCCATTCCCGCAGCCTGATCCGTCACCACAATCGCCTTCATCGGTCACCTCCCTGTGTCGAGTTCTTGGGCGGGTGGCACATCCTCTGTCGGGCTCCTGCGCGTTCCGGGAATTGTGGCTGGGTGTCTCATTCTTCCCGCACTTCAGGGAAGGGTGGGGCTCTTTGCTCCGCTGCCGCCCTATCGCTCCACATTACTGGAAATCGATCGATAGCAATTTCGGTCCCTTCCCAGAGTAGGCTGTAGCACTGCTCCAGGCCCCATCACTGGAACGAGCCACCAGTCCCCGCTTCACCGGATTCGAATGAATATACTCCAGCTTTTCACTTCTCTTCTTCGCGCTCCATACGTTAAAGTCCTGGAACCGCCGCCCTGCCCTGACACCGGAAGGGTGCCGGAACTGCGGCAGTGTGGCGGGACTGTCCTGGAAATTCAGGCAGAGCTGTGCTGCGGGCGCGGCTTTCCGCCTCCGTCGCCTCACTTCGCGGGATACTCTTTGCTTGAGTACCTGCATCACCGTTGACGGCGTACCCTTCACCGGCTCGCTGATCAGCAAATGCACGTGTTCGGGCATGATGACGTACCCCACCACGGCAAATCCGTACTTCGCGCGGACCTCATCCAGGACTCTCACAAAAACATTGCGCGCCCGGACGGAGCGGAAAAGGGGTAGGCGGCGGTAGCAACTACAGGTTATGAAGTGCAGATCCTTCTGCCCGTAGCGGCGTTTGAGATTCTTGGGCATCCCGGCAAATCCACGTGCCCCACTCTTCCCTGAACAGCGGGAAGAATGGGGCACACACCCTCAAAAGCCACCGATACTGTGCGGTGAAGTCCACAGTGGAGTATCATAGCTCGCGCGAAGGGGGAAGACCCGGTTGTGCAAACAAGGAAAAAGGGACGTGCGAAAGGCTCGGCCACCCGCCCAAATCTATGAACTGGCGCATTCGCTCGACCTAATAACCAGGGGGCTTCTCTTCCTTCGGAGGCGGTGGCCGAAGCGTTTATGAACTGCGTGTTCCCAACCGGCGGCAAACCCCATTAAAAGAATGTCAATCGCACAGCCGCTCCTGAGGCAATCGTTCGATGAAGACGCCAACCGAGAAAATATCGACCGTCGCACTCGTGATCTCCATAGCAGCAGCAGGCGCTGTCATTTACGTGCAGACCCACGCCGTTGCCGACAAGGCGGGAGTCCTGATCCGCGAGTCGGCGGACAAGCTGGGCCTCCTAGGGGTGCCAATACTTACCGTCCTTGCCTTCCGCGCGTGGAACGAGCTGACGCGGCCACATTTACCAGCTTGGCGGAACGGCCTAAGCCTGAGCTCCCTGGTCATGATTTCAGCGAGCTGGCTCTCCTATACAGCCTTGCGGGGCCTGTTATCACTCTGGCCCAGCCTGATGGTTTCTTACGACCCGAGATGGGTGGATACCCTCCTCCTTACCACTCTCGCGGCAGCAGTGCTCGCAACTTCTCTAAGAGGCGCCTCGAGGGTCCAAGCGTTCGCAGCAGCGCTGCTGATGTGGTCGTGGTTGGAGTCGCGAATTTACGCGGCGCCGCCCGGCATCATCCGGCCGTTGCACAGCGCCTTGATTTGGGCGTGGCTGCACGCGCGAATAAGCGTCTGAGCGGGCGCGCCCCAAGGAATCGGAAACCGCCACGCGGGACCCCGCGAAGATCTAAAGTGCACGCTAGGAGTGACGTGCTCCCCGCATTCCGCGCACGTGTTCATACGACGAAGCGGGCGAAGCGCTCTGCCTCTCTTCCAGGCCTCGAGCGCCTCGCCCGCGTCTGTTTGCTTATCGTGCCGCGCCTACAGGCCGTGCCGCGCGCCTCTCAATGGGAACGAACTCCCGCGCGCCGTAGCCCGTATAGATCTGCCGCGGCCGCGCAATCTTCTGCTCTGGATCTTCCAGCATCTCCTGCCACTGCGCCAGCCAGCCCACCGTCCGCGGAATGGCGAACAGCACGGTGAACAGGTCCGGTTTGAACCCCAGCGCCTGGTAGATGATCCCGGAGTAGAAGTCCACGTTGGGATACAGCTTCCGCTTGATAAAGTACTCGTCTTCCAGCGCCACGCGCTCCAGTTCGAGCGCGATATCGAGCTTGGGATTCCGGCCCGTGGCCACAAACACCTGGTCCGCCGCCCACTTGATGATCCGGGCGCGCGGGTCGTAGTTCTTGTAGATGCGGTGTCCGAACCCCATCAGCTTGAACTGTCCCGCCTTCACTTTTTCGATGTATGCGGGCACGCGATCCTTGCTCCCGATCTCGTCGAGCATCTTCAGCACTTGCTCGTTCGCCCCACCGTGCAGCGGTCCGGAAAGCGCCGCCGCCGCGGCCGCCGTGGCCACGTACGGGTCCGCTTCCGAGCTGCCCACCGCCCGCATCACGTTTGCGCTGCAGTTCTGCTCGTGGTCGGCGTGCAGGATGAACAGGATGTCCAGCGCGCGGGAAAGCACCGGATTGGCCCGGTACTTTGGCTCCACCATGCGCCACAGCATGTTCATGAAGTTTTCCGTGTAGCTCAACTCGTTGTCCGGATACACGTACGGGTATCCCAGGCTGTGCCGGTAGGTGTAGGCCGCTATCGTCGGCACCTTCCCGATCAGCCTCCGGATTTGCAGCTTGCGCACCTCCGGGTCCCGCACCTTCCGCGACTCGGGATACAGCGTGGAGAGGGCCGCCAGCGTGCTGATGAACATGCCCATGGGATGGGCGTCGTGGTTGAATCCCTCCAGGAAGTTCTTCGTCTTCTCGTGCAACATCGTGTGGCTCGTGATGTCCTTCACCCAATTCTCCAGTTGGACTTCGGTCGGGAGTTCCCCGTGGATGATCAGGTAGGCCACCTCCAGAAACGTGCACTTTTCCGCGAGTTGCTCGATGGGATAGCCGCGATACCGCAGAATGCCCTTGTCTCCGTCGATGTACGTGATGCTGCTCTGGCACGCCGCCGTGTTCAAGAACGCCGGGTCATACCCCACCACCCCGAAATCCTCGGGACCCGTCTTGATCTTGCGCAGGTCCGCTGTCCGGACCGCTCCCTTGAAGAGCGGCAACTCGTAAGTCGTATTCGTGCGCTGGTCCGCAATTTTCAATGCTTCGTCTGCCATGTTCTCTTCTCCTTGTTTTTATTGCCCCATTCTGCAAGACATTCGAAGGTCGGGAGCGCCGCAACTCTCCATCTCTCAAAGCCGCACGGAACCGGACTCGCCCCGCGCGGTAGCGGCAACCATGTGCTGGCAATTCGATTATCAAAAGGTCCCTGTCGTTCCCTGCGTTCGGTAGGCAACATCGAGTATTCTCGGTCCGGAAGAATTCGGATACTCTTCCCCCGGTCACCAGCCAGCCCCATGACCGGGGATCGGCACAATTCCTGCCACGCAAAGCAACCTACCGCGCTGGACTGTCTCTTGCAGTGTCAGCAATCACACCGCTCCGTGATTCTCATCCGGCAGGGCGAAAACTCTCCGAGGAACCAAAGCAAGGCAAGTCGGGATGGAGCCGGAATGGCCCGCCCTTTCCCCACCTACACCTATTGAATATTACATATTGCATGGGCTATGTAAAATGTAGTATGTAGTATCCATGCGCGCCGCACCCATTGCCCGTCTCTCCCTTCGCCAGCAGGTTCACTCCTCGCTCTTCCGCATGCTTCTCGACGGTCGCTGGACCGAGCTCTCCCGTCTGAATGATTCCGCACTCGCTTCCGAGCTCGGCGTCAGCCGCACTCCCGTCCGCGAGGCCCTCATCCAATTGGAGGCGGAAGGGCTGCTGACCTGCGACCCGAATCGCGGCTTCTATCTGCCTGCGCTTCGCCGCGAGGAAGCCCAGGAAATTTATCCCATCCTCTGGAGTCTCGAACAGCTGGCCGTATTCCTGTCGGCCGGCTCGGCTCAGGCCCTGCTCCGCAGCCTCGAGCAGGCGGGCGGCCGCACCACGGCGAATGCGGATCCTGCTGCCGCGCTGAAGCACGACCGTGCCTGGCACTCGGCGCTGGTGGAATCGTCCGGAAATGCGCGGCTGATAGAACTGGCGCGGCGCGTCGAGGCGCTCTCCCGCCGTTATGCCGCCGCGCTGCTCCACGACCCGGCTGCGGCGGAGCGCCGGGCGCGCGAGCACGCCCAGATTGCTGAAGCGCTGGCCACCGAACAGCCCGCCCGCGCCTTTGCCCTGCTCAAAATGCACTGGCGCGCGGAGATGGAAGAGGCGCTCCGGGCGCTCGACGAGCGCGAGACAAAACGCGATTCCAAGGGAACGGCAGAGAGGCCCGGCGGCGCGAAGCGCTCCCGGTCAGCGACCGCAGGCAGACCCTGATTCTTAAGGCGTGAGGACCGAACCGCCGACTGGCCCAGCGGCACTCATTAATCGTTCCGGCTCACCGGCAATTCCGCGAAGGGGAGATGCTGGCCGAGGGCCTGCTTTACCGCTTCCTCGTAAACTCGCGCGGCCACAGTCACATCCTCGATGGCCACGCCGTTGGATTTGAACAGGGTGATCTGACGGTCATGGGTGCGCCCAGCGAGTTTTCCGGTTACCACGTCAGAGAGTTCGCGCACGGCAGCCCATGCCCCGGCGTCTTCTCCGAGCACCTCGAGCAGGTCACCCGCTTCCAGCCGTGACTGCTCGCGCGAATCCACCACGATGATGCCGCAACGCTTCACGGCCTCTTCGTCCAGCTCGCGTTTTTGCGGGAAATTGGCGCCGATGGCATTGATGTGGGCCTCGGGCAATAGCCACTCGCCGAACACCACGGGTGTCGACGACGAGGTAGCTGCAATCACGATATCCATTTCTCGGACCGCCGCTTCTGCAGTTTCAGCGGGTTTGACGGAGATACCCAGCCGTAGCGACATCTCCCGGCCGAACGCATCGCACCGCTCCGGATTTCGGCTGTAAGCCCGTACCTCCTCCAGTTTGCGAACTGCCGCCACCGCTTCGAGTTGCGTGCGGGCCTGCGTACCGCTGCCCAGGATCCCGCACCGCCTCGAATCTTCGCGCGCCATCAGCCGGGTGGCCACTCCGGAGGCCGCGCCAGTGCGCATCTGTCCCAGGTAATCCGCTTCCAGCAGGGCGACCAGCTTTCCCGTCTCGGCTTTGAACAGCGCCACCACGAACCGGAGCGCGCCCCCCCGCACGCTCGTGTAGATTTTCATGCCGCAATACCCGGCATCGAAATCCGCCGCCGCCATGTAATGCATGTAGGAACGGTTGGGCATGAGCAGACGGATGCGCGGATGCAGAATGGCGCGCCCCGTCCCGTAGCGGCGGAATGCCTCCTCGACGCTTTCCAGCGCCATGGGCATGGTCAGGACTCGGCGGACATCGGCCTCAGTGAGCAGACGAGCCATGCGGCCCCCCGGATGCGGCGGTCTCTCGTCCTATTTCAAGCGGAGGAGCTGGACGCGGTCTTTCTGTTCCAGCGCGAGTTTTTCTTCCCGCGCCAGCCAGCCGACCGCCATCAACACCAGATCCGCGGGCGCCTTTACCTGTTTTTTCAACGCGCCCACACTCTGCGGACCTTTCGACTCCAAAACCCGCCAGACGCTTCCTGCGGCTTCCCCGATTTGTTCGAGAAGGTTCACGGAATCTCCAATCCCCTATCGGGCGCGAAACGCCAGCCAAAGGATGATTCCACACTGCGGCGGCGGAATGCAATGAAAACGCTGCCGGGCGGAAGCGGGCGGCGCGCCCGCCGGGACAATTCCGCACGTCGCCCGGGATGCCCCACAGCACCGTGCCCATCCTCGGCCCGGTCTCAAAAAACCGTGCGGAAACGCAGCACCTTCCCGCTCGAGGGGTCGAGCAGGAGCAGCTCGTCCCGCGGCACGAAGGCCAGTGAGGCCCGCGTGTCCGCGCTGCCGGCGGAGAGCGCGATGCGCGAGCTCAAATCCATCTCGAAATAGGGCCTGCCGTCCAGGGTCCATACGAGCAGGCGCGGCGGTGCGGCATCGAAGCAAAACAGAAAACGGTCGGAAGCAGCCAGGCTGACCGGGTTTTTTGTCTGCACGGATGCTCCCGGCCCGCCCAACGTGCCCAGAAACTCCCCGCGCGGAGAAAACTTCGAAATCAGCGAACTGCTGCCGTCGGCCACGAATACCGACCCGTCCGGGGCCACGGCCAGAGCCACCGGGGTGCGCACGCGTGGACTGCCTGCGCTGGCCCGCGCCACCACGCGCACGAAACGCCCGCGTTCGTTGTATTCCGCCACCGCGCCCAGTCCCGCATCGGCCACGTACAGGTTTTCGTCCCCGTCCACCGCCAGCGCCAGCGGGACGCGGAAATGCCCCAGACCTCCGGCCCGCTGCTCGTGGTCTGGGTCACCCGTGGGGCCGAAGACCATCACCCGGCCGGAGCGCCCGTCAGCGGTGTAAATCTCGCCATCGGAATCCACGGTGATGGCCACCGGGTTGCTCACTCGGGGATCGTCGAAGGCCAGCAGGGGATGCCCGTCGGCGGTGAATTTGTGCAGGAACCCGGACCCGGCGTCGGCGATATACACCAATCCGCGGGTATCGGCGGCGATGGCGACTGCCAGGTTCAGATTGGACGGACCCTCTCCCCGCGTCCCCCATTCCCCCAGAAAATCGATTCGGGGCCGCCGGTCGGAGGCAGGGCTCGCGCTCGAAATGGACGACTGCGGAGAACTCCAGGCGTGTATCAGGCCAGGGGCTACGGCCGTCAGCAGAAGGGTGACGGCTGTAGCGCAAACGAACAGCGCGGAGCGTGTTGTGCTGCGTCTCATCGCCGGGCTACTGGGCAGAGCCAGTGCGAATGTTGCACCCTCAATGCCGTCCACGCGCGGGCCGGCGATTGTCCATGCGGTGCACAGAGGTTTGATGCATCGCGTACTCCCGATGCTCCTCGCCGTTTCGGCCTCGGTTCGTAAAGGCGAACGTGGCATTGGAGCCCTTCCCGCCCGCGGACTGCGCGCGGATGGGCAGGCTGCCGCACAGGTTGCTTTCCACATACGCCGTCTCATACCGGCCACGCTCGGCGCCCCACGTATACACGCGGATCAGCGTGAAGTCGCAGGGCTGCCCCTCCGGCCCCTGGATTCCGGCCACCAGGAACTGCGGCTTTTCCGTGGGCGCCGACGTCTGAGCGGGCCGTACCGATTCCGGCGGGCCCGGCGCTTCACGCGCCGGATGGCGCGCGGCGGCTTCCGGCGACGGCGTGGATTCGCCCGCAGGCGCGCTGCTCAGTTCGAACCAGGCCACAAAGCGGTATTGCGTCGAATAGTCCACCAGTTCGCGCGGTATTTCGTATTTCACAAACCGCCGGAGCACCCAGCCCGCAATTTCTCCAGCGGCCTCCTCATGCGCGCGCACGAGCGCCCAATCCTCGGTCCGCGTATCCACGGGGGAAGCAACGGCTCCGCCGGGGGCCGTCGCCGCGCCTCCCTCCAGCGTGGCCGGTGTATAGTCCGCTACGGCTCGCGCCAAGACTTCGAGCGAAGTGCCGCTGCGAAACTGGTAAGTCCGCGGGGCTGTGCGGCCCGGCTCGTTGTGCACGTTGGTGAGTTTGTCGCAGGTGGCCCGCGCCTCGACCGGCATGGCCAACGCACTCTCTGCCAGCTCGCGCGCGCGGTGCCACAACGCGGAATCCATCAGGTTGCGCTGCTCGGTCCAGCCCAATACGCCGGCCGCCGTGCGGACGCGCGCCTGATCTTTCTGCCGCTCCATGATCTCCACGCGGTCGCCGTAACGCAGGCTGGCTGCAGGCTCGCGCACCTGGGCGAGGCTGGTCCACAGAGTGACGTTGCGGTCACCCACAAACGCCTCCTCTCCGGCGCGCTCGGTGTGGCGGCATCCGGCGCAAACCAACAGCACGAACACCGCGAAAACCAACGCCAAAACGCGGAAGCCGGCCGCCGCAGGATCGAGCCAGAAAAATCCGCCCGAATGCAGCCGGCTGCCGCAGCGTGCGCAGCCCTCAGGGCACATCGCCGAAGGAAACACCGACGGCGCGGGCTGCCTGCACCCGGTCGCTCGCGGGGTCCACACAGTGGGGTGTGCCGATGGCCTCGGCAATGGGAACGGATTCAATCCGCGTGCCGCGGAGGCAAACCATGCGGCCGAACTGGCCCTGGGCGATCAGATCCACGGCTGCGACGCCGTAGCGCGTGGCCAGAATGCGGTCGAAGGGACTGGGCGAGCCGCCGCGCTGCACGTGGCCCAGAATCGTGACGCGCACGTCCTTCCCCGTCACGTCGCCGATGGCATTGCCGATGAGTACGGAGGGATTGCGCACGCGCGAGGCGGGAAACGGCCGGCCCATCCCGTCGGTGGACGGCAGGCGCACGCCTTCCGCCACGACCACCAGGCTGAAGTGCCGCCCAATCGCGTCGCGGCGGCGGATGGCGGAACATACGTTCTCCACGGTGAAAGGAATCTCGGGGATCAGGATGACGTGGACGCCTCCCGCGATGCCCGCATGCAACGCGATCCAGCCCGTGTCGCGCCCCATCACTTCCACCACCATCACCCGGTGATGGCTCTCCGCCGTCGTCTGCAGCCGGTCGATCGCGTCGGTGGCCACATGCAGCGCGGTGTCGAATCCGAAGGTGACGTCGGTGGACGAGAGGTCGTTGTCAATCGTCTTGGGCACTCCGACCACGTTCATTCCACACTCCTGGAATTTGTTGGCGATGGCGAGCGTACCGTCTCCGCCGATCACCACCATGGCGTCCAGGCCCAGCCGCTTCCAGTTCTCCATGCATTCCACGGAAAAGTCGCGGTGGACCGTGGCGCCCTCCTCCTCGATTTCGTACCGGAACGGATTTCCACGGTTCGTCGTGCCGATGATCGTACCTCCGCGCGCCAGTATTCCCCGTATGTCCTCGCGCCTGAGTTCCACGCATTGTTCCGGCCAGATCAGTCCGTCAAATCCGTTGCGGATTCCCAGCACGCGCCAGCCGTGCTGCTCCATGGCGCTGCGCACCACGGCGCGGATGACTGCGTTCAGACCAGGAGCATCTCCTCCGCCCGTTGAGATTCCGATAGTGCGCGTCGCGCCTGCCATGCATGCACTCTCCCGATTACGAGTCGTCAGATTGTACATCACGCGCCACGGCTGCCCGCGGGCCTGCGACTCAAATCAGCAACGGCGGTACAATGCGCCGGGGCGCGGAGGTGTCCATGCGATTTCTCGATGCGCTGCGGCCGCTCGCTTTGCTGGTGCTGAGGCTGGCGTTGGCGCTGATCTTCATCTATCACGGCTGGCCGAAACTGTTCAGCGACCCGCACCATTACGCCCAGATGTTCGCTCAGTTGGGATTTGCCTCCCCGACTTCCTACGCCGTCGGCGCGCTCGAGGTCGTGGGCAGCGTGCTGCTCGTGGTGGGATTCTTCACGCGGCCCATTGCGCTTCTGCTGGCCATCGAGATGGGAGTGGCCATCTGGAAAGTGCACCTGGCAAAAGGCTATCTGGCCGTGAATGAATTCGAGTTCCCGTTGATTGTAGGCGCCGCAACGCTCGCGCTGGCCACTTTCGGCCCCGGCGGAATTTCGCTCGACGAACTGTTGCTGCCTTCAACATCCGCTCGTCCCGGCGGGGCAAAGCCAAAACCACCAAGATAGTGCTTGCAGGCGGCTCCTGAATCCTCCCGTTTTTCGGTTTTGGATTTTCAAATTTCGATTTTGGTTCTTCGAATATCGCCCTTTTTCCTAGCTCGCGGCCTGCATTCCCGCCGGCCTCGCATCCCCAGCAGGCAGGATGAACCACAGCAGCAGATACAGGAATCCGCCGCTGCCAAACGCCAGGATCGAGACCAGCCAGATAATCCGGATGATGGAAGAGTCAGCCTCCAGAAACTCCGCCAACCCTCCGCACACCCCTCCGATTCGCCGGTCGGTCATCGAGCGATGCAGCCGCCGGGAAGGATGCGGCGAGGGCGACGTCCCAGGCACGGGCTCCGCCTCCGGAATCACGATCCAGGCCACCAGATACGCCATCAGGCCGATGCCGTAGAAAACCACGGAGAGAACCGCGAGCACGCGCACGAGCGATACGTCCATGCCCAGATAGTCGGCCAGGCCGGCGCACACTCCGCCCAGTTTCCGGTCCGTGACGCTACGCACCAGCCGGCGCGGCTCGCCGCTGGGCGCGGACGTGGAGTGTGGAGGCGCGGCCGGAGCCGCGCTCGCGCCGCAGAAATAGCAGAAGTTCGAGCCGTCCGCGATTTCCTTCTGGCATTGCGTACAATTCATCGCAGCTTCACCTCGGGCGCAGGGCGCCCGCCATCCCTTCTATCCCTGGATACGCAATCGGCGCCAGGAAGTTCCCTCATTTCCCGCCACCACCCCCTGCTACCAGGCCAGCAGGTCGCGCGCGGCGCGGACGATGTGCGCGGTCTGCGGCAGGATTTCGTCCTCCAGCCGCGGGTGGTAGGCGCAGAAGGTGTCCTGCGCGGCCACACGGCGCACCGGCGCGTCCAGCGTGTCGAACAACTCCTCGGAAATGCGCGCGGCAATTTCCGCGCCGTAGCCCCAGGAGCGGCAATCTTCGTGCGCCACGATCACGCGACTCGTCTTCGTGACCGTGGCGGCGACGGCTTCCCAGTCGTATGGGCTGAGCGTGCGGAGGTCCACGACTTCCACGGACACGCCTTCGCGCTCCAGTTCTGCCGCGGCAACCTCTGCACGGCGCACCACCGCGCCATACGTGATGATGCTCAGGTCGCGCCCCTCGCGCGCCACCCGCGCCTTCCCGAACGGGATCATGTAGTCCGGGCCCGGATAGGGCGCGCGGTTGTAAGGCTGCCGGTAGAGGTGTTTGTGCTCCAGGAACATCACAGGGTCGTCCGAGCGGATAGCCGTGCGCAGCAGGCCGGCCAAATCCAGCGCGGTCGAAGGCATCACCACGCGTAGTCCCGGAATGTGCGCGAAGAGCACCTCCCCGCACTGGCTGTGATACGGCCCGCCGCCGGTCAGGTAGCCGCCGATGGCCACGCGCACTACCGCCGGGCATTTGAATTTTCCTCCGGAGCGCCAGCGGATTACAGGCAGTTCGTCGCGCAGTTGCATCATCGCCGGCCAGATGTAGTCGAAGAACTGAATTTCGACCACCGGCTTCAGCCCGCGCGTGGCCAGTCCGATGGCGCGGCCGACGATATTAGCCTCCGCCAACGGCGAGTTGTACACGCGCTCTGTGCCATGATGCCGCTGGAGGTGGGCCGTGGCTTTGAATACGCCGCCTTTTCCTTTCACTTTCTCCAGATGTTGCTCGCGGCCGCAATCGGCCACATCTTCGCCGAACACGACGATGCGCGGATCGCGCGACATCTCGTCGTCCAGTGTTGCAGACACCATCTCCACCATCGTTTTGGGGTCGCCGGAAGATTTCGCCTGCGTCGAGAACTGCGCGGAGGTGGGGTCCACGTCCGGCGAATATACCCAGAGCGCTGAGCTGCCCTCTTCCGGAGGCGCGGCGGCGAGCGCGTGGTCCGCGGCTTCGCGAACTTCCGCGTCCACCTCGCGTTCGATCCGTTCGATGGTCTTCTCGTCCGCCACGCGTTCGCGCACCAGGAACAGCCCGTATTTCGGAATGGGATCGCGTTGCGCCTGCTTCTGCCGCTCTTCGGCCGAGCGGTAGAGCTGCTCGTCATCGGAGAGCGAGTGCGAATACGGCCGGGTGACGTGCGCATGGACCAGCGCGGGGCCGCGCCGCTCCCGGCAATGCGCCACCGCGCGCCGGCAGGCTTCGTAACTTTCCAGCGGGTCGGTGCCGTCGCACTCTTCGATATGCAGGCAGGGATAATTCCGCAGCAGTTGCGAGATGTTTCCGCCGGGCGTCTGGGCCTCGACGGGCACGGAGATGGCGTACTCGTTGTCTTCAATCAGGTAGAAGAGGGGCAGTTTTTTGACGCAGGCCGTGTTCAGCGACTCGTAGAATTCTCCTTCGCTCGTCGCGCCATCGCCGCAGGAGACATACACGACCTCGTCGGAATGGTGGCGAACCGCATCGCCCAGGGGAGCGCGGCGCGCAGCTTCGAGCGCCTTCGGAAACTGCGCGAAATAGAGCGCAGCTTCCGCAGCGCCTGCCGCCTGGAGGAATTGCGTGCCGGTGGGCGAAGATTGCGTGACGATGTTCAGCTCCTGGCTGCCCCAATGCGAAGGCATCTGCCGGCCGCCGGACGCGGGATCGTCCTTTGCGCCGACGGCCTCGAGCAGCATGGCCAGCGGCGTGACGCCGAGGGTGAGGCACAATGCGCGGTCGCGATAGTAGGGATAGAAGAAGTCGTAGCCAGGCCGCAGGCACAGCGCCGCGGCAATGTTCGCAGCTTCGTGGCCCGCTCCGCTGATCTGGAAATAGATCTTGTTCTGGCGTTTGAGCTGGATCTCGCGGTCGTCCAGTTTGCGGGAGAGGTACATCAGCCGGTAAATGCGCAGGAGCGCATCGCGGTCGAGGCCGTGGTATTTCTTCGATTCGGCGACTGCGGTTTTGACGCTGGAGTGAACGGCCATCAGGGGTTACCCCATATGGAATGGGAGTCTCCCGCAGAGTCGCGAAGCCGCGAAGCGCCGCAAAGTAAACAAAAGGGGGACCCGGTCATGGTTTGCCCGGAGCAGGATTGTAACAGAATCGGGGAGAGCCTAGGAACGGGGGAGAGTAAAGGGTTGAGGGGATCGGAAACTGCCGCACGTTCGGCTTTTGAAAACTGAGTTCCTACCCCCACCCCACCAAAATTGCTCAAACGACTGAGAACACGTGGGCTATTAGGAGGGGACTTGCGCAAACCACAGAAAGGAAAGATGTTAGAAATTGGTGGTA
This sequence comes from uncultured Acidobacteriaceae bacterium, assembly GCA_963773835.1. Classification (GTDB taxonomy): domain Bacteria; phylum Acidobacteriota; class Terriglobia; order Acidiferrales; family UBA7541; genus JOPF136. The sequence continues at coordinate 1,096,308 of CAVZCQ010000001.1, read as the reverse complement.
CCCCCTCTCCCCGGAATGCGCAAACGCCTGAGAACACAGGACATGGAAAACATTGTGTGTGTAACTTGTTGAAAAGATGGAGGTCGGATTTACGCAAATTGCGGAAGAGTGCGCAAGGGACTGCCGGAGAAGAACCTAGAAAAACAGCGGCCCTCCTCACGGGTTGCGGATAGGCGAGGGAGACGGCAGATGGGAAAAGATACCGCAGAGACGCAGAGTACGCTGAGGCTCGCCGAGACGGCAAAGAGGAGGCAGTCCCTCCACACTGCTGGCGGGCAAGCGAGGGTGTTTGCTTTTGAGACGCAACCGTACGCGGGGTACCCCCCGATAATTTAGATCTGCAGAAACGAATAGAGATAGGCGCAGCGGAAGTGTAAGTGTTGAGGGGGTTGAAGATTAAGTGGCTGGAGAATGTGCAGATGCGAGGGGAAATCGTATCTGCAGAAACTGCGGAGGTTGCGTATGCCCGCCTCACGGATGGCGGGCAAGTGCAGAATCCAAACCGCTTAGCTTGAGATGCCTCGTTCCTCTCTCGGATTGGTGTGACGTGGTGCATCAATGGCGACCCGCGCGGACTCTATCACAGGTGATGACTATAAATCAATAGGAAATATATACATGGTGGTCGGAAAAAGTAAGTCGCAGACTGAGACGGTCGACAGTTAACAGTCGACAGTTCACAGTTAGGAGTCCCGACCCTGAAGCTTCGGGACGGGCCGCACACACCGCGTCCCGCAAAACCATCCGGGACACCCACACCGTGTTTCAGATTGAGATTGGGGGCTCCTCACCTTGGGGACGGCTCGTCTCAAAATGAAATGCGCATTCAAGACTGCGCTCTCCGGGCTGCCGATTCGTCGCAGAGTGAGACGGGGAACTCCCGGGGGATTAGCCGGCTGAGAGAGTGGGGAAAAAAGAAAAAGCCGCACTCTTTCCGAGGACGAAAGGGCTGCGACACCCAAATCCGGACTCGGCGCGAACGGTCGGCCACCTGCCAGACTAAGTCGGATGATGCGGAACGGCGACTCAAGTAAACATGTAGATCACCAGGTTGAGGGGACTTTCCTAGAATCTAGCACCTCCGAGCATTCACACTTTATGCGTCAAGCGGATTTTGATATATGGTGAGATGCTATGCTGACGAAGCTTGCAGCTAAGTCCTTCAAATCGCTTGAGCATGTAGAAGTTGAACTCGGTTTGGTCAACGTGTTTGTTGGGGCGAACGGGAGCGGGAAGAGCAATCTCCTAGAAGCTCTGGGTGTCTTGAGTGCTGCGGCCTTTGGCCGTGTAGACGATGAGTCCCTGCTTCGGCGTGGAGTCCGACCGGGCGTTCCGCAATTGTACAAGGCAGCGTTTCCCCGAAAGAAATCTGAAAGGTTTCCGCACATATACTTCAGTGCAGAGAACTCCGGTGTGACATATGAGGTCTCGTTGTTGAATCCGTTAAGCAACCCGAAGCCTGCGTGGCGATTCAAGAGCGAAGTCTTGCGCGGCGGGGATGGACACAGCATTGTTGCGCGGGCACCGTATCTTAAGTCTTCTCGTGGACTCAACCCCGAACAGGGTCTCGTCGCCCTCGAATCAGTGAAACTCAAGGAAGGGGATCCGGCGCGCGAACTCCTCGAGCTGCTGCGGGGGTATTCGATCTATTGCGCCAATACGCCAACGCTACGTGGACTGAGCCAAGACCAACAGGTTCGCGTGCCGATCGGACTCTCAGGTGGGCGACTTCCGGAGGCAGTGTCAGAGATGCTACGCGCTCGATCTCCCGACGAAAGGGATTGGCTGCGTGAACGGGTGAGGGAGATTAGACCTCTCATCGATTGGGCGGCAAATTTTGGATCTGCTCCTTCTTCAACGATGCCACTCTCACCTTCCGCCGCTGGTTCTAGGCGAGTTCTGAGATTCTGGGACCGATTTATGTCCGAAGGGAGGAATACGCTTACGGGTTACGATGCCAGCGAAGGCGCACTGTATGTGCTCTTCGCTGCGGTATTGGTCCTCCATCCGAAGTCTCCTAGGCTTTTCGCAATTGACAACGTGGATCAGGCTCTCAATCCCATTCTCGCAAAGAAACTATCAGAGTCGGTTTGCCGCTGGAGCCTGGGAGTTCCCGGTGGGAAACAAGTCCTTCTGACTTCGCACAATGCTGCGGTACTCGACGGCCTTCCATTGGACGATGAAAGAGTGAGACTGTTCGCCGTCGATAGGAACAACCGTGGCCATACTACGGTCAGAAGGGTTGAGCTCGACGACCGGTTGCGCGAACGGGCTGCTGCGGGTTGGACGCTTTCCCGTCTTTGGACAAACGGGCTGATCGGCGGCGTTCCTGATGTCTGATCCTCTCAGAGTTGCCGTTGTCTGCGAGGGCCCGACCGACAAAATCGTGATAGAGGCCGCGATTGCTGCTGTCTTAGAGGATCAGCCTTTTATCCTCCGACTTCTACAACCCGAAGAATCGGTGGGATTCGGCCACATCAGGGGAGGATGGCCGGGTGTCTACTGGTGGTGCAGCCAAGCACGCACGAGGGCTGGAGGGTCTCTTCGCAATGACCCGCTCTTTCTGGCTTACGATTTGCTGATTTTGCATCTCGACGCCGAGGTGGCCGGCGCGGACTACGCGGAGGCAGGAATTGTGGATCCTGTGAATGACCTGCCTTGTGTCCACCCTTGCCCTCCCGCTGAATCCTCCACGAATGCCTTACGCAACGTCATGGTACGTTGGTTGGGCGAGCCTGCAGTACCGCCAAAGACCGTCTTTTGTACCCCCTCGATAATGACAGAGGCCTGGGTATTGTGCGCTTTGTACAGGCAGGACGCCGCGGTAACTTCAGGCAGCCTCGAATGCTTCCCTCGACCCGATAATGCATTGCAGGCCAAGTCGGCTCAAGGGAGACTCATTACAGGGGGGAGGAAGATCGTTCGAATGTACCAGGTGCGCTCGGCGGAGATCACCGCCGAATGGAACCAAGTGCGCATCGTGTGCTCCGAGGCGGAGAGGTTTTCGATGGAATTCTCGAGTGCAATCGGCCTGGGTGGATAAGTTCGACGCCGAGGTTGAGCAATGGCCCCCTCTCTATCCTGCAAAATCTTGGACACCAGCGACCGCCACCGCGTCGTCGATGACGAATGCAACGCTATATCGTGCCCTCGTAATGCCGACATACATCTTGGCTGCGGAATCGGCGACATGGCTGAAGTCGCCCGAGGTGAGCCATTTCTTGCCTTTCTTGTGCGGGAATATCAGGACGCGGTCGAACGAGAGTCCTTTTGACTCGCCATAATTCATTGCCTCGTATCCCTCAGAAGCTGTGCGCTTGTCCAAGCGAAGGATCTGTGGTCGATACCGGTTCACGTAATCGCTGAGTGATCCACGCCGAATTGCAAACACGCCGTCGTGAACTGTCGTAGCCTGGTTCCGGGACACGGTCCGCGGCTCTTCCGGAAAAAACTGGTCCGCCAAATCGGCGATCGCCTGACGGCAGCGATATGTGTCGCTCTCATACCTCAAGGTTCCTAACCCGCCGTCACGCCATTCTTTGAACTTCTTAATGATACCGATCCCAACGTATGCGCTGTTCTTGGCGGCGTTGTTCGTCCGAAAGGTCGCCTGCCGGTGGTCGCCAACTAATGTCAGTTTTACCCTGGAGCGCAGCATCAATTCGATGACTTCGATGTCATAGCCCGCCATGTCCTGGATTTCATCTATGTAGAGGCGTTCGAAGCGCTGTTCGAGTCGTCGGATTACAGATCCTCCTGAGGCTTTGTTGCATTCGCAGATGAATCTGGCTAGCTTGTCGGAGTAGATCTGGTTTTTGTTATGGAAGTAAAATCTGCGGATGTCCGATTGCTTCGCGTAGGGGGCGGACCGTCCTTCAACCCAATAGATGCCATCGATGCGCCTATCATGAAGGGAGGACTGATAGGGCCGAGCTAGTTCGCGGAGCAAAAAAGAAAACCAGGACCACACCTCGATATGTGGCGGGATCGACGCTTTCAGTCTGTATATCGCTTTCTGGATTTCTCGGACATTGTTCTGTGTGTAGGTGAGGAGCGCGGAACGCTCGGACTCGTTGGCCAGGGCGTGCTTAACGATTCTTGTCGTCTTGCCTCCTCCCGCCGCCGCGATGATGATTTCATTCGGCGATGGCACGGGAGATATACTCCGGTATCTTCCATTCTGTATCCGTCTCGAAGAACCTTAGCGCGCACTCAGTCTTGTTTTCCTCCATATACTTCAGAAGCTCAGAATTGATTTTGTAGGATTTTCCGAGTATCGCATTGACGACCTTCAGGCCGTTGCATTTCAAGAGTTGAGGTTCGAGCGTCTTTGCGTTGTTGTCCGCGTCGAAATGCACACGAATATGAGGCGAAGCCAGGTAGTCCTCATACTTTTTCATCAGCTTTGCCGCATCGCCGTCATTGTCGGTCACGACGTCGATTTTCGTCTTCAGAATTTTCGCGATGTCCATGAATCGCTTGAATGCAAGTGAGCCGACAGTAATAACATCGACTCCTTTCTCGATCGGCAGCTTCCCATGCTTCATTTTGAAAGCCCTCTGAACGATCAGTTCGTCTGACGGGCCTTCAACAAGAATAGCTCTTTTCGAGAGAATGAGCCGCAGCGTGTCGTAGCCGGGCAGTTTTACAAAATAATTTCGCGTCGCGGCTGCGAGTGTGTTCAATGTTGTGCTTTCACCGTTGCTGAAGAGCAGGACGAACTCCAGTCCAAGCTTATTCAAAACAAAGCTACTGTGGGTGGTGATCAGCAGTTGCCGGTCGCCGCGCCGATCGGCAATTTGCTTGAGGAGGATGTTGAGGTTCGAGAATGAAAGATGGTTTTCCGGTTCTTCTATCAAGAAGAGGTGCGATTTAGTTGAAGACTCCATCGCGAGCTTTATCTTTATGGTATTTTGCTCCCCCTTGCCGACAAGAGGTATTGGTATGTCGTCGAGATGCGGCATAATTCCTGACTCCCAGCTGGCTCGGGAGGATGTGTCCAAGGAGATGGACAGGGCCTTGTCGGAGATGAGGCCCTTTTGTGCGGCTAGGCTCTTATTGATCTCATCGACCTTGGCGTCGCTGAGGAACGCGTCTTTCATCCTGCGGTAAGAAAGAGCCAAATCGACTTGCTGTTCCTCGGGCAAGCTGTCTTTCACAATATCGAGCACATAGCGGCTCGCTGCGACGTTGTTCCGTATTGTGCTTGCGTCGATAAAACATGACTTAACGGGAATCGAACGTGCGCTTATTTCGTTGTCTGCAAAATCACGCCGTCTGGCGATATAGTATTCAACAGGCACCGTTCTAATTAGCTCTGGTTTTGCGATGTAGGTCGCATATTCGCTCCTGTAATCTTCATTGAATTCGATCGTCAACTTGACGCCAGGTACGTCGTCTCGTTTCGAGTTGTTTATTCCCTTTAGCTTTGCGAGGGTTGGATCATCCGCGAAATAAAGTTCGATCAAAATGGCTGGCGGTTCTAGCGGTTTTTGGGCCAAGAGACTGTTGATGTAGATTTTGACCGAGTCCGCGTTGAACAGATAGGGATGCAGCTCTGCCTGAATTGCACGCCCGTTTAATTGTCCGCTCAGAGCGAGGTACACCGCTTCAAGGAATGTGGATTTCCCACACTCATTGTCCCCTACGATGATATTTAAGTTCCTGTTTAGTTCGATGACAGAGTCACAAAGGCAGCGATAATTCTTGATGACCACTCTAGAGATGTGCATTTGTCTTCTCTACTCCTGCGAAAAACCACGGCGGGTGGCGCAAAGGATTCGTTCCGATGATTCTGTTGAGCGCCCCACACACGAGGAGAATACCACTTCCGCAATTCTTTAGAGCAGTGATGAGTGGTCAGTGATCAGTGGTCAGTGACCGTCCTACGCGAAGTTACTGCTTCGGCGGGCGGGCCCCTCCTACACGAAGTTACTGCGGCGGCGGGCAGGCCTTCCTACGCGGTGGGACTGCTCCCGCGGGCAGGCGAGCGAGACGCAAGGTGGCGGGGCGGGGATACGACAACGGCGCAGCAGCGAATGACACGGCAGAATCCGGCTTTCAGCCAGCGATCTGGAACTCGACCTTGCGAGCTTCGGTGACGCGCCGTGAGGCATCGAGGATTTCCATCGAAACGAGATTCCCCTCCGCGTCGTAGTCGAGCACGACGCCGGGCTTGTCTTCATCACTCTCAGAGACGGCGGCGTTCTCCTTGAGGATGAGAGTCAGGGTATCGGTGCGGGGATCGTAGCTTACTTTCACGGCTGGCTCCTCCAGTATTTCTGTACCTTGCTGGTTCGCTAGGCGGTCACCACTTCCGGAGGCCGACGGTCCACGTCCACGAATACCCGGATGAGATACTGCGTCGGAGGTTCTCCCATGCTGACCCGTGATTGCAAGACGGCTCTGCCCGGACGAACATCGAGGCGTTGCTCCGGCGCCTCCAGAACCCTCAGAATCATATCCTCAAAGAGGCCACGGCCCTTCGACTCGCTTCGCTCGCTCAGGATCAGCATCCTAGTCGGATGCTGACGAGTGGCCGGGAGGAATGTTTCGGCTCCGGATCTGGCTCTCGTCCACACGGTGAGGATAGCACTGATAAGAATTCGCCGCGAAGTGATGAAAACGGTGGCCCCTCGACTGCGCTCGGGACGCAAAAGACGCGCGAGTGGCTGGTGGCCCTTCGACTCGCTCCGCTCACTCAGGATCAGCATCCTGGTCGGATGCTGACGAGTGGCCAGCGGCACCCCGAATTCAGACTTCGAGCAAAGGGTCAGCCACCCGCCTGGAGGGTTGAAAGCTGAATCAGTCAGATATAAATTATCGGTCGCACGGGAGTTCAAAATGGAAATTCCGGCCAGGATGAGAACATGAAGAAGCCGGGCGGGAGCCAAAGCCAGCCGGCATCGGAGCTCATCTCGAAAAGAATCGCCGAACTCGGGGACTGGCGCGGAGAAACCCTCAGCAGAATGCGCAAGCTCATCAAGGTAGCAGACCCGGAGGTCGTCGAGGAGTGGAAGTGGATGGGCACTCCGGTTTGGTCGCACGACGGGATCATCTGCACCGGCGAATCCTACAAGAATGTCGTGAAGCTTACCTTCGCCAAGGGCGCGTCTCTCGAGGATCCGGCCCGTCTCTTCAACTCGAGTCTCGACGGAAACACACGCCGCGCGATCGACATCCACGAAGGAGAAAAAGTTGACGAGTCCGCCTTCAAGGCGCTCGTTCGCCAGGCGGCCGCCCTCAACAGTTCCGGCAAGCCGAAACCTTCGAAGAAAGCGAAGTCCTAAGGGATTCCGGATAAGAAAGGAACAGAGGCGGCGCCACCCGTGCTAAACGCAGGGATGGGGCACCCGCGTAGAGGGACGGGTGAGAGGACAGACAGGAATGTCTGTCCCACGCCCCGTCTTCGCTTTCTATTCGCCCCGCGTTTGGTATACTCGCGAATGGGGAGGCCACTCGCATGTTGCCACTCGAAGGAAAAGTTGCGGTTATCACGGGCGGGACGAGCGGCATCGGTGCCCGCATCGCCGAGGTTTTCGTGGCCGAAGGAGCCAAGGTGGTGATTGCCGGGCGTCGCAAGGACAGGGGCGAGAGACTGGCGCGGAAGCTGGGCGAGGCCGCGAGCTTCCTCCGCACCGACGTGTCGATCGAAGCGGACGTCAAGGCTATGATCGACCACGCCGTGGACCACTTCAGCCGCCTCGATTGCCTGGTAAACAACGCCGGGAGGGGCTCGCAATTCTCCACCATTGCCGACGTTGATCTTGAGCAGTTCGATGCGGTGATTGCCGTGCACCTGCGCGCCGTCCTGGCCGGGATGAAATATGCGGCGCGGGTGATGGCGGCGCAGGGGACGGGCAGCATCATCAACGTGGCGAGTGTGAACGGAATACGGGCGGGACTGGGAGGGCACTATTATTCGGCCGCAAAGGCGGCCTCCATTCATCTAACGAGGTGCGCAGCCGTCGAACTCGGCGAAAAGGGAATTCGCGTCAACAGCATCTCGCCAGGGATGATTGCTACGGGAGCTTTCGGCAAGTACGGGGACATGCCATCCGACGAGGCAGACGACCACCCGGAGTATGCCGAGGCCGCCATTCGTTCCGTCGTGCCCCGATGGCAACCGTTGCAGCGTGTCGGGCACGTGGATGATATCGCGCAAGCTGCGCTGTACCTGGCCAGCGATGCGTCACGTTTCGTGACCGGACAAAACCTGGTGGTTGACGGCGGCATCACCGCGGGCTGGCCGATAGCCGCCGTCCGGCCGGACCGCGAGTTGTTTTTCCGCACATTTCAGGCTAGCCGGCCCGCGTCATGAAGGGTCGGCCACCCCCCGGCACCCCAAGTCCAGTCACGGCACGACGGGTCAGCCACCCGCCTGGAGGGTTGAAAACTGAAACAGTCAGATATAATTTATCGGTCGCAGGGGAGTGCAAAATGGAAATTCCGGCTGGGATGAGTACATGAAGAAGTCGGGCGCGAGCCAAGGCCAGCCGGCATCGGAGCTCATCTCGAAAAGAATCGCCGAACTGGGGGACTGGCGCGGGGAAACCCTCCGCAGAATCCGCAAGCTCATCAAGGAAGCAGACCCGGACGTCGTCGAGGAGTGGAAGTGGATGGGCACTCCGGTTTGGTCGCACGACGGCATCATCTGCACCGGCGAATCCTACAAGAATGTCGTGAAGCTTACCTTCGCCAAGGGCGCGTCTCTCGAGGATCCGGCCCGTCTCTTCAACTCGAGTCTCGACGGAAACACACGCCGCGCGATCGACATCCACGAAGGAGAAGAAGTTGACGCGTCCGCCTTCCAGGCGCTCGTTCGCCAAGCGGCCGCCCTCAACAGTTCCGGCAAGCCGAAACCTTCGAAGAAAGCGAAGTCCTAAGGGATTCCAGATAAGAAGAGGAACAGAGGCTGCGCCACCCGCCCGGATCCAGCCATCGCACGGACGGTGGGCTACCCCGAGAAGGAAGAACCGCACAAGTAAACCCGACGCGTGGGGCACCCGGCGTCCGCGAATGTTCAGGAGGCAGCAGGTGAAAGCGCCTATTCTTTACCGAATCTCTGCTGTTCTTCTGCTGCTTTTTGCTGTCGGACATACACTGGGTTTTCGCCAGTCCGATCCCACATGGGGAGTTGATGCGCTTCTTGGCTCCATGCGGTCAATTCACTTTGACGTGCAGGGGTTCAGCCGGACATATTGGGACCTCTTTGTCGCGGCTGGATTCTCGGTCGGCGTGTTTTATCTATTTGCGGCAGTATTCGCGTGGCAACTGGGCGGCCTTCCGGCAGAGACTTTGGCGGTCCTGCGCGGCACCGTATGGGCTCTCGCTCTTTGCTTTGCCGCCATCACGGTTGTGAGCTGGATATACCTCTTCATCCTCCCTATCGTTTTTTCAATGGTGATTACAGTGTGTTTGACTGCGGCGGCGTGGCTCTCAGCGAAGACAGGGTGAACCTTAATTCCTTGCGAAGTGATAGAGGCCGTGGTCAGTGGTCAGTGGTCAGTTCCGATGGACCCGATGGACCCGATGGAATCGGGACGCAAACGGCGCGAATCGGGGCCCCGAAAGCAGGTCGGGGCGCAAAATGCGCGTCTCCTGCCCGGCAACGGGGCTCCGATGGCCAGTGGGGGAAAGGGAACGGGGAGGGTATCTGAATCAAGCAGGTCCCTCGTCGGGTCCCGAAGCTTCGGGACTCGGGATGACAGGTGGGGGGACCGACACTCGGCCATCCGCCGAGGTTGAACGGACAGGAAGGACAGACAAGAATGTCTGTCCCACCTGCGACTCACCTAGCCGCTGCTGGTTGAGAACGCTCTGCGGCCTTCTTCAATCGCGCCAAGGCATCCGCTACTCCCCCGTGTAACCGTCGGCTCGCGAAATGTTCGAGCGTCCATGCCCACCATCCAGGTGAGATTCGGAAGTCTCAACCAAAGCTCACCCGGCAATGCTTGTTATCGAGCGTCCCACAGGTTATATGGTTGTGCACCGTAATGCCGAACGGCAACTCGGTGGTCAGATCCAAGGCCCATTTGTCCGGGTCGATGCTCGCAACCGTGATCTGCACCTCCCAATCTTTCCCGAGCGCTCTTGTTCGCGCGGATATTCGCTGCCCCGGCTTGGCCGGGCCAGCCGGCTCTATCGAGAACCGCCACTGCGTTTCCGCATCCCACCACAACCCATAAATCGAGGGATCAGCCAGGAGTTGCCAGACCCGCTCGACGGGCGCTTCCACGGTGGCGATGGGACAAGTGCTTATGCTCATCGAGATATCACAACCCGGCGGTTCGCCCAGGCTTCGCTCTCCACTTTCTTCACGGCAATCCGAGGTGGGAAGATAGCACTTCTCAATTTCACCGGGAAGTGATGAAGGCAGTGGCGAGTGGCGAGTGGGAGAGAGGGAACGGGGAAGCCATCTGAATCAAGCAGGTCCCTCGTCGGGTCCCGAAGGTTCGGGACTCGGGATGACAGGCGGGGACAAGAAGGACGGACACATTGGTCCGCCCCTACGGGAGCGGGCAGGCGAAGAGTCGACCACCCGGCCCTTCAAGAGGGAAAAAACCACACTTATATCCGACGCGTGGGGCGCACTCCTACCTCTTCTACTGCGGGTAGGCGCGACGAAGGTAGAGCGCGGTTTGCTTCTGGAGTTGGGCGTAATCCATCCCCAGCGTGCTGCGCAGGGCCGCTTCCGGGGAAGGCTGGACGGGAATGGCGCCGAGCAACTGCTCGATCGCGGCCATGCCGTTGGTGCGGATGATGTATTCGACCATGGCCAGAGACAGGTCGTACTGGAATCTGGCCTGGCCCGCAGGGAGCGATGCCCACGAGCCTTCCAGCATGCCCGGCGGCATGGTCCAATGCCCGGCGCCGCGGTCCTTGGCTTCGGCGTCTTCCATCTTATTAGCGAGCGAGGGGGCGAACTTCTCGCTGCGTTTGCCTGACATCCACTGGGCCAGGCCCTCGTTGAGCCAGCGGGGGCACGTGCCGCCAGTTTTCTGGTAGATGAAACTGTGGGTGAGCTCGTGCTTGAGGGTGCGGGTGAGGCGGTCATCGACGGCGGTGAGTCCACGGACGGGGACGCGGATGCGGCCGTCATTGAGCGCGCCGGCCCAGCTCGGGGCGCTGGTGATGTCTGTAAACGCCTGGTCCGTGTAGAGAATGACGGCGATGGAGTCGGGAGGGGTGTAGTGCAATTCCGACTCGATGTCGCGGAAGCTGGATTCCAGCGAGCGAAGGATTTCGCCGGGAAGGAACATGGCGGTGGAAGCACCGCTGTAGCGCAGAGTGAAATGGCCGCTTTCCTCGGCGCGGTAGGTGTGTTCCTCATCGAGGTCGCGCTGGGCCTTCTCGATCGCTCCCTCGAGCTTGAGATCCGGGCGGAGGCTCTGGGCGCGTTTCCACTCCTCGACGGTGCGGTCGAGGCGGTTGGAGGCACGATAGGCGATACCGAGGAGCACAGCGGTGTCCGCGTCGTCGGGGGCAAGCCGCTCGGCGCGCTCCAGCCCATCGAGCGCTGCGGAGTATTCGCCGCGGCGCATTTGCAAACGGGAAAGATTCAGGAGCAGGCCGAGGTTGTCCGGGGCAAAGATGAGGCCGCGGCGGAGGAGGTAGAGCGCGTGTTCGATGTCGCCGTGATTGAATTCAAACACTGCAGCGGCGTTATAACCTACCGCGAGGCGGCGCACGGCCGCGGCGCCGCCGGTTCGGGTTTCGTCCTCGAGGCGCGCCAAGTAGCCGTCGTCAACGGCGCCATCGTGTACGGCGGCGCGAGCGACGTCGCCGTCGCTCCCGGTCAGATCCACGCTCGGCACGAGCCAAGGCGACTTGGCGGGGCGGCTCGAAGCAGGGTTGGGAGAATCGCCCAGGTCGATGCGTTCGACGTCGGACTTCGGGAGGCTGAAATGCCCAGAAGCGGTGTCGTAGGAAACGCGGTCGCCTTCCACGACGACGTTGGTGGCGGAGATGCGGCGACCGCTCTTGAGCACAATCGTGTCTGCCCAGGCGCAGTGAGCCGCGAGCAGGAAAACCAAAACCACCCAGGGAGCGCGGCGCATGAGGGGAGTCTACGCCCTTACCCGGCGGGAGCCCGACAGGAATGTTTCGGCGTCACCACGCCTGGGAATTCTGCCCGCAGGCAGGCCGGGGGCAGCGACGAAATTCGCTTGCCGGATGCGAGGATGTAAGGAATAATCTAGGCACAAGGACTAGCTTAGGAGGTAAGGACACTGACATGGCGCATTCCACAGTGACGAGCAAAGGGCAAACGACCATTCCGGGGAAGATTCGCAAGGCATTGCGAATCCGGCCGGGCGACACGCTGGAATACGAGGTGGAAGGGGACCACGCCACGTTTCGTGTGCATCCGGGCACTCGGTCACTGAAGGGTGTGCTGGCCAGCAGGAAGGGCAAAGGCATGTCGTTCGACCAAATCCGCGGCGCTGCGGCGGAAGCGGCGCGTCACCGTGAGGGCGTCCGGTGAGTGAGCGAAGGCTTGTCGATACGAACCTGATCGTTCGCCATCTGGTGCAGGACCATGAAAGGCATGCCCGAGCCGCCGGAAGGCTGTTCGAGGCCTGTGACCGCGGCGAGGTGACGATTGTGGTGCTGCCATCCGTGCTCGCCGAGTGCGTGTTCGTACTGGAGTCCTTCTATGAGCATGCGCGCACCGAAATCGCCGCGGCGCTCGCCACACTGATTTCCAGCCCCGGGGTCGAGATCGACGGGAAGGGGATTCAGCTCGATGCATTGGATCGCTACAGGAAAACGAAGGTTCACTTCGTGGACTGTTTGATCGCCGCGACGGCTGCGGCCGGAGACACTCCGGTGGCAACGTTCGATCAGGGTTTCCGGAAGTTCCGGGATGTGCGCGTAGAGAACCCGTAGTGTCGGCTGAGGCGGCCCATGGTCCGCTGCAGGCGTCCGGGCGCGTGACAGGCCGGCCGCTTGCCATGCAGGCTAACCACCCGGGACCCTGGCTTAGTGCTCGCCCTGGATGGAAATCAGCTCGATTTCGAAGATGAGCGCGGAGTTCGGCCCGATTTCCGGACCCGGGCTGCGCTCGCCGTAGGCCAGCGCGGCGGGGATAAAAAGCTGCCACTTGGAGCCCACGGGCATGAGCTGGAGCGCCTCGGTCCATCCTTTGATCACTCTGCCGAGCGGAAACGTGGCCGGCTGCCCGCGCTTGAAGGAGCTGTCGAATTCCGTGCCGTCAATCAGCGTTCCACGGTAATTGCACACGACAGTGTCGGTGGCCTTGGGCTTCGGACCCGTCCCTGCTACCAGGATTTTGTACTGAAGGCCGCTGGGGAGCACGACGACGCCCGGCTTGGTCTTATTGGCTTCCAGAAACGCTTCACCCTCTTTCAGGTTGGTGATGGCGGCCAGTTTGGCGCGTTCTTCCTGTTTGGCGCGAACCTCCTGCTGCATTTCCGTCATCGCGGCTTTCACCTGTTGGTCCGTCATCAGCGGTTTGCCGCCCGCGAGGCCGTCCTTCAATCCCTGTTCCATGACGCCGAGGTCCACGTCCACGGACTGGCGCTTCAGGTTGCCGCCGATGCTCACACCGAGCGCGTAGCTGAAGTTTTCCTTCAGGTCCTTGAAGGGGCCCGCAGGCTGCACGGCGGCTGGCGCAGAGGTCTTTGGCTTCGGCTCGTCGGGGAGCGGGGGTTTGGCTGGAGCGGCGCCCTGCGCGGCCGCCGCAGGAACGTAGAAAAGAATGGCGAGCGAAATCAAAAATAGGGGAGGAATCGTGAGTTTTCTCATTCCGAGATTCTCGCATCCCGCGCATCCGCGAGCAACAAGCGGCGGGCGGGAGCGTTTCCGTGGTCGTTTCAGCGATTGGGGTGGGCGGGGGCGGGCTCGCGCAGGGAGTCGAACAGCGCCTCGGTCTTTGCGTAATTCTCGTCCTTGGCGCGGACAACCTCCACCGGAACACCTTTGAAGGGCGCTTCGCCGGGAATGCGTTCCAGCCAGCGGGTGTGCGACAGCTTCTCGTGGTCGGAAAAATCCAGCCGGAGGAGCAGGCGGAGATGGAGCGGGTTTGACGCGTCCGGCGCACTCTCCGGGGCTTGGCGCTCGAAGCGCAGTTCGAGTTTGCGGCCCAGGCGGAAGGCCTGTTTCCAGCCGTCCACGCGGTGGCGGGCCTGCTGTGCGGCTTCCTCGTTCCCGCCAAAATCGAATATCAGATAGGATTGCGGCATGAACACAGCTATAGCGGGCGGAAGGCGCGCCTGTCAAGGGGAAGCGAACGAGAGATGGCCGGCCGTCCGAGGCGTGCTCCCCGTGCTGTTCGCGATGGCGCTCGGGGCCGCGGTTCCGGCGAGCGCGGGGGCGCAGGCGCGGCAGGCGGCCCCTGCCCGGCCCGAAGCCGTGCGCTACGTGATGAACTTGACCCTCGACCCCGTCACGAACGCCGTGCGCGCCACGGCGGATGTCACCCTGCGTTGTGCCAGCGATTCCGGCTTGCTCGAACTGGCGCTGAACCGCGGGCTGAACATCACCGCGCTCCGCGATTCCCAGGGCCACGCGCTCGGGGCAACGCGCAGCTCGCTGAAAAACTCGCCGCGATTCGCAGTCCAATTGGCGCAGCCGTGCCCGAAGGGCAGCGCCCTCGAACTCCACCTCGAATATGCGGGCGTGGTCCGTCCACAGCCGCCGTTTGCGGCCACTCGCGATTTTCTTCTATTGCGCGACGACGACGCCTGGTATCCCCAGGCGGGCGTTTTCGATTTCACGGAAAACGATTTGACGCTACGGGTGCCCGCCGGGTACGAGGCGCGGACGAGCGGCAGCCTTGCGGAGCGTCGTCAGGAAGGGGCCACCGCGGAGTATCACTGGAAGACGGAGCATGCGGTCAATGGCTGCACGGTGGTGGTTTATCTGCGGCCTGAGCGCCCCGGCGTGGCGCTGTCGGTTGCCGTCGCGAGCACTCCAGCAAATGCTTCGAGCGCTCTGCAGCCCCTTCGAGTGGAGGAAATCTGCGGCGGCGCTCCGTGCGGCGACCTTGCGAGGCGAGCGGCCGGCATTTTCCAGCGATTCGACCAGATGCTCGGACCTCCGCCCGAAAATCCTCTGACGATCGTGCCCGGTCCGTCGGAGTCGCAGAGCGCCATCGGCTACTCGGCGCCGGGATTACTGGTTGTGAGCAAGTGGGGCGCGGAGTTTTCGGGCATGGCGGGATATGCGCCGAGCTTCCTGCCGCACGAAATCGCGCACCAGTGGTTTCCCAACGGCGTGGCACCTGAAAGCGCGAGCGACGGCTGGCTGGCGGAAAGCCTGGCGGAATATCTGGCCTGGCGCTACCTGTTGGAGGCGGACCCCGAGGCTGCGCGGGTGATGGTGGCGGAGGCGATGCGCGATGCCGTGTCCTATTCCCCCCTGCGGCCGCTTTCGCTGGGCCTGGAGCTGCTCGGGGATCCCTGGAGCGCGGCCCGCGCGACGCTCTACCAGCGTGGCATGTTGGTATTCCGCACGCTGGAAACCGTAATTGACCGCGAGCGCGTGGACCGCGTGCTCCCCGAATTTTACAAGCGCTATCTCGGCCGGAAGGCTTCCATCGCCGATTTTCGCAACGTATGCGAGGAAATCGCGGGGCGGAAGCTGGGCTGGTTCTTCGACTACTTCATTCAGGGAACGCAGATTCCTACGATCGATTTGAGGCGGCTGCCGTCGGAATTCCCCGGAGTGGCCGCGGGAGAAATCGTGGTGAAAGATTTTCCACCGGAAGGTTCCGTGCGCGTGGAAATGGCGGTGCGCACGGCGCAGGGCGTGGTGGAGCATTCCGTAGCCACGCGCGGCGCGGTGACGCCATTCACCGTGAACGTGCCGGCTCCTTCGCTCGGAATCACCCTGGATCCTGATCTGCGCATTCTTCGCTGGACCGAGGCGGCCGAACGCTCGAAGACACAGACGGCCATTCTTGCGGCGTTACCCAACCCTATCACGCGGGCCAATCTTGCCGCGTCGGTCGAACTCTACCGCCGCGCCCTGGCCGCGGACCCGGACGACGCCGCGCGCCGCGCCCAGTCATTGCACGAACGGCTGGGCGAGCTGGAATGGGCGCACGACGAATGGCAGGCGGCGCTGGCCGATTTGGAAGCAGCGATCAACGGCCATTCGCTCGGCGCCTATGAAACCTATCTGTACCGCGCGGAGGCCTACCTCTACCATGGAGTTGTGCAACTCCACGAGAGACGGCCGAAAGATGCGCTCGCGGATGCGCAGGCGGGAATGGCAATGCCCCGCGTGGTGCTGCTGCAGGATGTGCCGGAAGTGCCCATCGAAAGCCACGGCGAGCGCACGCTCGAGCAGTTGCTCGAGATCCTCAGCAATGCAGCCTCGCACTACTGAGCGGATATTTTAGGTGGGGGCGGCCTGGCTGGACCGCCCCCGTCCAATCGCGCCGGCTATGGGTTCCCTTCGTTCGTGATGGTCGCCGTAGTCCCGTCGAACTTCGTGATGTTGATCGTGAACGGCTCATTGTAGGACTGGGCGCGGTCACGCAGGATGCTGATGCCGGCTTGCTCGCCCAGGAGAACGGCGAAGTGGCTGGAACTGCGGAAGTGGATGCCAGCGTGGATGCCGTGGCCGAAGGTGATGTTGTAGGCCAGCTTGCTGAGCTCGCCATTGATGGTCAGACTGTCCCGGTCCGCGCCGGTGTAGGGCACCAGGGAGAGACCGTCCGGGCTGGAGTCGACCACGTCGCTGCCCGCGGCCAAAAGCAGCGGGCGGATCGGCTGGCTGCCGTCAAAGAAGAACTTGAGGGCAGCGATGCATGCGCCGCCAACCGTTCCATGGCCTGCCGGATAGCATGGGTGCGAGGGCGAAGCCTCCGGGAAGGCCTGTGGCATCAGGTAGCTGCCAAACTTCGCGAAGCTTGCGGCCAGCCCCGCTGAATTGAGCACGTCAGGGTGGAGCTGCGCCGCCGCCTGCGGGAAAGGATGAGCATTGGTGAGCCGTGCCTGCACCAGGGCGCCATACTCCTCAGGCCGCAGGCGCAGGTTTATGATCCACTTGTGAAACCAGGAAGCTTTGAGGGCCCGCGTGGCCATTTCCGGGATGGTTGCCAAAGCGTCTGGTCCGCCAAGTGTGCCAAACCCGTGTTCCGTCCGCGAGCCGACATAGGGATTGCCCGGGTTCAGCGGCGCGTTTATGCCGAGCAGAACCAGGACGGCGACAAAGTAGGCCTGATGGAGCGCGTCCACGTGGGTGTAGGCCGCGAGAGCCCGGCCGTTCCGGGCATACCGGAAGCCGTCGAAGGCCAGAGAGGCACTCGGAAGGAAACCGTTCTGCACCCTCTCGTATTCCTCGACATCCGTCAGAAAGTCTTGACCCGGTTGAAAGCTTTGCAACTGCTGGCTGAGGGGCTGGGCGCCAAGGAACGTCGGCTGCAGCATGAACTGCGAGAGATACGGTCCATGAACGTTTCCGTCACCTCCGGTGACTTGCCCACGGAAAAGATTCTGCGGCGTGACCGGGAACGGGAGATACGTGTTTGCGGCGCTCCGGACGAACGAGAGCCTGTTCATGTCGTTTGCGGCATGAGCGGCCGTGGGATTCCCGGCGTACTGGCTGAACGGCACGTCGCGGAGTAGAGCACCCCAGTAGTGCTCCACCTCCTCAGCCGCCGTCTGCGCGCTGGTGACGCTGGGAGCCGGCGGGATGACGGTGGCGTGGGAATCGAGGCCTTCCAGGTCGAATGCCAGGCAACCTTGAGGGCCATTGAGTGTCGCGGTGAAGTTGGTTCCCCCCGGGTTGCCCACAATAATGTTTTCGAAGTCTGAGAATTGGCCGGTCCTCAAGGCACGGATAAAGCTGTTCCAAGCGTTGTTATTGACTACGCCGAGGTCGTCGTGCAACAGCGTCTTACTCCAATTGCCGCTGTGATCAGAGAAGCGCGCCGCATCGCCGTTGTCCGGAAGGACGCCGACGTCAATCTTCTCCGCCTGGGCGGTGTTCGTGCGGTAGCTGAAGCTGGCGTCTTCTCGGTTTTCAGACCCATAGGGGATTACCGACGCTTCGGCGGCTGAGTGCTTACCGCCGAGCAGCGGCTCCAGGGGGATATAGCCGGCTGCAACTGCGGCGGCGGCGGCGCCGCCGGCTTTCCCTAGAAAGGATCGCCGGGCTGGTGATTTAGGGGCCGTAGTACCGTTGCCGTTTGCATCCTCGGGAATAGAAGCGGGTTTCTTTTTGCGTGCGTCGTTCATGATCTCCTCCCCAGGAAAAGCGCGTGGGCGCGCCGTGCCAGTCTGTAGCAGTGTCGTTACGTTATTGTGAGCGAATCAAGAAAAATCGATGAACGACCCCGCCATCCGACCGCAACATGGCGCATCTGAGTAGCACGGAGATAACTAAGAGGTCAAGCTACAAATCGTTGTGTCAGGTTTTTATGGAGGGTAACTTCCACTACAAGCACTACACCCCACCAGGCACACATATGCCTCGCGATCCGCCCGCGCGGCGCATCGGGGAGCGCAATCAGGCTACGAGTTGCTACTTCCTGGGGAAGTTGGGGTCGGCCTCGACCTCTTTGATTTGTTTCGTGTGCCGGTCGCTGTGCGCGGCGATGAACAGGATCCACTGATACCCGTCGAGTTTTTGGCCCATGGGGCTGTCGATGGCGTGTTCGCGCAGGTCCGGCGTGTCTTTCAGCAGGGCTTCCGTTTTCGCGCGGGATTCCAGGAAGTGCTTCCGCGTCTCTTCCGGCGTGCCGAATTTGTTCGTGGGACGCAGCGGTTCGGGCGCCTGGAATTTCTGCGAGCGGTCGGGGATCATGGCCAGCACCATTTCGTCGGTTTTCTTCACGTCGCGGTCGGGAGCGGCGGGGGCTTTCAGCACCTGGTCCACAACGAAACCGCGCAAATAGTCCTCGGCCAGGGCGATATGCTCCATCACCTGGGCCACGGACCAGCGGTCCGGCCCGGGCTTGAAGTTCCACTGGGCATCGGAGAGCCCCTTGGTGGCCTCCTCGATGTTCTTCTTGGTGGACTCGAGGTATTTCTGCGCGCTGTCCAGATCCGCTTTATCCAGTGCGGGCGCCGAGTTCGCCACGCTGGCTACCGCCAGCACAAACAGAACGGCTACCGCGTACAGTTTTTTCACGTTTGTCTCCCTCTCCTGGGACGGACGGTAATTGGGGGCCGCACCATCCTATTCATAGATGCTGGGCCAGGCAAATCGTCGCCGACTTTTTGGGATCGCGCGGCCAGGAACAAGGCCGGAGATTCTCCTCTTGCAGCCTCCAAATCGCTGTGCTACCTTCAGCGAATAAAAAGCGAAGGAGATGACATGGCCGAGTCGCTCGCTCTGCGTCCCTCAAGCTCGATCGAAGCCGTTCGCGCCGCGCTCGACGACCTCGCCGCACGCGATCCCGGAGGCCAGGGCGAAGTGCTCACCGCGCTGGAACACATCCCCGCGCGTCCCGCCGAATATGCGCCCATGCCGGACTGGGTGCGCCCGGAACTGGCCGCGGCCTATGCGGCGAAGGGAGTGCGCCAGCCGTACACGCATCAGGCGGAAGCTGCGGAAGCGGTGCGTGGCGGGCGGAACACCGTGGTGGTGACGCCGACGGCTTCCGGAAAAACGCTGTGCTACAACCTGCCCATCCTGAACGCTGTCCTGGAAGACTCCGACACGCGCGCGCTGTACCTCTTCCCGACGAAAGCGCTGGCGCAGGACCAGCTCGCCGAACTCTACGACCTGGCACAGCGCCTGGAATCGCCGGCGGGTGGCCAGCCGTTCGGCGTGTTCACCTACGACGGCGACACGCCCGCCGACGCGCGCCGCGCCATCCGCGAGCGCGGCCACATCGTGCTCACCAATCCGGACATGCTGCACACCGGCATCCTGCCGCACCATACGAAGTGGACGCGGCTGTTCGAGAATCTCCGCTACATCGTAGTGGACGAGCTGCACACGTGCCGGGGAGTGTTCGGCAGCCATCTGGCCAACGTGCTGCGGCGGCTGCGGCGCATTGCGCGCTTCTATGGCTCCGACCCCGTGTTCGTGTGCTGCTCCGCCACCATCGCGAATCCCGGCTCGCTCGCCGAGCAGTTACTCGAAGCGCCTGTGGCCGTCGTGGATCGCAACGGCGCGCCCGCGGCGGAAAAATATTTCGCCTTCTGGAATCCGCCGGTGGTCAACCGCTTCCTGGGCATCCGCCGGAGCTACATCAACGAATCCTGCCGAGTGGCGCAGGAATTTCTGGGCCGCGGGATGCAGACCATCGTCTTCGCCAACAGCCGGCTGCACACCGAACTGCTGCTCACTTATCTGCAGGATGCGCAGCGCCCCGCGCCCGGCCAGCCGGAGCCCGTGCGCGGCTACCGCGGCGGCTACCTGCCCGGCGAGCGCCGCGAGATCGAACGCGGCCTGCGCGACGGCGGCATTCGCGGCGTAGTGGCCACCAATGCGCTCGAGTTGGGCATCGATATCGGCTCGCTCGACTCCGTGGTGCTGGCCGGCTATCCCGGCACCATCGCCGCCACATGGCAGCGCTCCGGGCGCGCCGGACGCCGCACCGGCACCAGTTGCGCCGTGCTCGTGGCCAGCTCGTCGCCGCTCGACCAGTTCATCGTCCGCCATCCCGAATACTTCTTCTCCAGCCCGCCTGAGCGCGCGTTCATCCAGCCCGACAACCTGGAAATCTTGCTGAACCACCTGAAATGCGCGGCCTTCGAGCTGCCGCTCGATCCCGATGAGACGTTTGGCGCGGTGAACCTGCCGGAACTCTGCGAGCATCTGGAACGCGCGGGCTTCCTGCATCGCAGCGGCGGCTCGTGGCACTGGACGCAGGAGGCGTATCCTGCCGACACGGTCAGCCTGCGCTCGGTGACCTCCGACAATTTTGTGATCGTGAATACGGCCGCGGGCGAGGATGGCGAGCCGGAAATCATCGGCGAGGTGGATTTTTCCGCCGCGCTGGCCACCGTGCACCCGAAAGCCATCTACCTGCACCAGGGCGAGCAATACCACGTGGACCGGCTGGATTTCGACCAGCGCAAAGCCTACGTGCGCCCCGTGAACGCGGACTACTACACCGACGCGGTTCGTTACACGCAGGTGCGCGTGCTGGACCCGGCGGAGGAAGAGCGCGTGGCCGGTCCGGCCTGCCGCGCGCATGGCGACGTGCTGGTGCGCTCGCAGGTGGTCGGCTTCAAAAAAATCAAATTCTGGACCAACGAAGACGTGGGCGCGGGCCAGCTCGAGCTGCCCGAAAACGAAATGCACACCACGGCCTACTGGATCACGCTGGAGCGCGCGCTGGTGGAATCGCTTCCCTTCTCCATCTCCGAACGCCAGAACGGCATGCTCGGGCTGCTCTATGCGATGGAATCCATGGCCGCGCTGCTGCTGATGTGCGATCGGCGCGATCTGGGCACCGCACTCGGCGAACGCCCGCCGGTACCGGGGAGCCCGACCGCGGCGAATTCGGCGGAGGACGCCGGGGTCGTAGGGGCACGGCATGCCGTGCCCCTACCAGCACGACGCCAGGAAATGCCCACCGGCGGACGCGAATCATCGCTTTCAGCCGTCCGCGAATTCTTCGAACCCAATCTCTATCTCTACGACGCCTACCCAGGCGGCATCGGCCTATCGCAACCGCTATTCGACATGCACGCGACGCTTCTGGCGCGCACGCGCGAACTCGTGGCCGGGTGCGCCTGCGAGCAGGGCTGCCCGTCGTGCGTCGGCCCAGCGCCTGATTCGGGCGAACGCACGAAGCTGGTTGCGCTCGCAATTCTCGACCGGCTGTGCGGGTGAACAAAGAAGAACAAAGAGCCTCTCGCAAAGACGCTAAGGCGCAAAGGAACCGCAAAGGTGACAGACGGATCGCTACAGGAGAGATTGAAGCGCACGGCGGCTCTGCGGCCTGCGGCGTCATCCGGCACCCGCACTGCGCGCCACGGGGAAGAGCTTCCCGCAGCCGCGGAGGAGTTGGCGCGCATGGTTGCCGCTACCCCCGCGCGCAACTCGCACGGCGAATATCTTTCCGTCCGCCGGTGGTTCGACGGCCACGAATGCACGACCGCGCTCGACGTCGCGCTCAGCAGGCTGCTCGCTCCACGCAGCCCCCTGCCGCAGGAGGCGCTCAATCCCTCTCAGTGGCTCTTCCTGGATACGGAAACCACCGGCCTCGCCGGCGGCACCGGCACATACGCTTTTCTGGTTGGCTTGGCGTGGTGGGACGCCGGGGGCCTCGAGGTCGAACAGCTCTTCCTGCGCGACTACAGCGAGGAACACGCCGTGCTCGAAGCGCTGGCCGCGCGCATGGCCGAACGTCGCGTGCTCGTCACTTTCAACGGCCGTTCGTTCGACTGGCCGCTGCTCGAAACGCGTTACCGCATGACGCGCCGTATCCCGGCCTCCTCGCCCGCCGCGCATCTCGACCTGTTGCATCCCGCGCGCCAGCTTTGGAGGCTGAAGCTCGGCTCGGTCCGCCTGATGGAGCTCGAACAGCATGTGTTGGTCCCGCAGAGCGGGATCGACTGGCGCCGCGAGGGCGACATTCCCGGCGCGCTCATTCCTCAGGCGTATTTTTCCTATCTTCGCGGTGGCGGCCCGGAGGCGCTCTCGCAGGTGTTCCGTCACAATCAAATGGACCTGCGCGGCCTGGCGGCGTTAGCCACCCGGCTGGTGGCGTTGCTCACCGACCCGGACGCCGCTACGAGCGACGCGCTCGAACTCTACGGCCTGTCGCGGCTCGAGCAGCGCCGGGGCTCTGCCGACGGCGCCCGCCGCCTCTACGAGCGCGCCCTCGCCGCCGGCCTGCCGGAGGAAGTAGATCGCGCCGCGCGCAGCGGGCTGGCGCGCCTGGCCAAACGCGACCGCGACTACGATCGCGCCACCGAGCTGTGGGAGGACATCCTGGGAGAAACGCGCGACGGCCTGGACGCCTACGAACAGCTCGCCATCTACTACGAGCACCGCGCCGGTGCACCCGAACGCGCGCTGGAGCTGACCCGCGAGGCGCTGGCCGCGCTGCGAACGGCGTGGCAGCGCGGCAGAGTCCCGCCGGCTGCCTACCGCCGCCTCCGGGAGCGGCTCGGCAAACGGCTGGAACGCCTGGAGGGCGGCCGCGAGCCGCACGGTTCGGGTACGGGACTTTTTGCTTCCGGCGGGCCGCCTCGCGCATCTAAGAGGAATCCCGTTTCGAGCGCCCATTCGAGCGCCGGTTCGAGAGCAAGATTCGGATAGACCGCCCTCGTACCCGCGCCGTACATTTTCCGGGAGGTGCGAAATGGCCAGTGTTGGCGATGCCTATTTTCAAAAGCAGTTGACGGTGCGGAAGGAGCGGCTGGAATCCGTCAACGCGCGCAATGGCGCGAGCGCGGAAATCAACCGCCTGGTGGCGGAAGTGGACGCCGCACTCGCGCGGCTGGATAGCGGCACGTTTGGCATTTGCGAAGTGTGCGGCGGCGCCGTCGAGCCCGAGCGCATGCTCGCCGACCCGCTCGCCCGCATTTGCCTCGATGAGCTGCCGCCGGAGGAATTGCGCCGCCTGGAAGCCGACCTGGAAATGGCCGGGCGCATCCAGCGCGCTCTGCTGCCGCCTCAGAATCTCGCCGTGCACGGCTGGGATGTGCACTACGGTTACGAGCCCGTGGGCCCGGTGAGCGGGGACTACTGCGATCTCATCGTCGCCAACCCACCCGACGGCGAGCTGTTTTTCCTGCTCGGCGACGTCTCCGGAAAGGGCGTGGCGGCCTCGCTGCTCATGTCCCATCTTCACGCCATGTTCCGCAGCCTGGTGACCGTGGGGCAGCCGCTCGCGCAGATGCTCGCCGTCGCCAGCCGCCTGTTCTGCGAGAGCACCGTGGCAGGCCAGTACGCCACGCTGGTGGCCGGCCGCGCGGACTCCCGCGGCCACGTGGAACTGGCCGGTGCGGGCCATCCCCCGGCCTTGTTGCTGGGGGAGAGCGGCGTCACTCGCATTGAGTCCAGCGGCTTCCCGCTGGGCATGTTTTCCGATGCTCACTTCACCACGCAGAATTTCGAACTCCGCCCCGGCGACGCGCTCCTGTTCTATTCCGATGGCGTCACCGAATCGCGTGGCGCTTCCGGGGAGGAATTCGGCGTGGGCCGCCTCCAGCAATTCGCCGATAGCCGGCGCGGCACCGCACCTGCCGAGCTCGTGGCCGGGTGCTTCGCGGAACTCCGCTCCTTCTCCGGCTCCCAGCCGCGAACCGACGACGTGACGCTGATGGCGCTTCGGCGCGCCGCGTAACCGCACCGATCAATCTGTAGGGGCACGGCGTGCCGTGCCCCTACGATGCCTGTCTTGACACAGCCTCTGTCCTCTCGCACAGTTAGGCGGGCAGCGCGCCACTGCCCGTGCTCCATTGCTCTCCCTGCAACATCACATCATCGACTTCGTCTCCCGTTATGCCTACGGGGGGATTTTCACGCTGCTGGTGTTTGGAATCGTGGGCCTGCCTCTGCCAGACGAATTCCTGCTCACCTTCGTGGGCTATATGGTCTTCCGCCGGCATCTCAGCTTCCTCCCTGCGCTTGCGTCCGCGTTTGCCGGGAGCGCTTGCGGGATCACGCTCAGCTTCGTGATTGGGCGGACAGCGGGCGCCTGGACAGTGCATCGCTATGGCCGCTGGCTGCATGTGGACGATCGAGACCTGAAGCGGGTGCACGACTGGTTCGAGCGCCTCGGCGGCTGGTCGCTCACCTTCGGCTATTTCATCGCCGGGGTGCGCCATCTCACCGCCCTGGTCGCCGGCATGGCCGACTTCGAGCCCCCCAAATTTGCCGCCTACGCTTACGGAGGCGCGCTGCTCTGGACCACATCGTTTATCGGGTTGGGTTTCTATCTGGGAGAGAGATGGCACGAAGGCAGCAAACCGTTCCGGCATCTCTCCCTCCTCGCGCTGGGAGTGGTCGCCGTCGCCTTCCTTCTTTACACCCTCTGGCACATCCGCCGTAAGCGGGCGAGAGACGGCCCGCCACAGGCGTCCGGCGGCGCCTGACGCGGCCCGGTTCCTCTCAACGATTGATCTAGCATGGGGAAAAACAGGCAGGTGAGCGAATCGGCGGCGGTCTAACGCGCCGGCGCGCTGACTTCCATCCGGGGACGCGCCGCCGGCACGAACGCGATCTCGTCGCCATCGGGTTTGCGCGGCTGCTGCGGTGGGGCAGGCCAGCCCATCGCCCGTGTAATTTCGTCGTACGTGGCGCGGTCCGTGCCGTCCACCACCAGGCATTCCCCCGCCAGACAGCGCAGGAACACGCCGCCCTGTGGAGTCTGAAATTCGAAATAATTGGGACGCCGCACGAGCGCCGTGCGCTGGTCGTAGCGCGTCTCCAGCGCCTGGCTCATCCCGCCGAACAATCTCGCGGCATCTGCGTCCCCATCCGTGGCGATGCGCCAGAGGAAGAGCGAGCGCGGCGTCTTTCTGTCCGCCGGCGGCTTCGCCTCCGCATAAATTGCGTACTGGTCGCCCGTCCAGGCTGCCGCCAGTTCCTTCGCGCGCGCGGGCCCGGAGAATTCCTTCAACCACTCGAACAGCAGGAACTCGCCTCCCACGCTGGCTTCCAACTTCCTCCAGCGGGAAGCCGCGGCCGCGGACAGTGGGGGCAGCTCCACCTTCACCGGCGTCAGCCCCCGGAAATAGAGGTCCGGATGCAGGATCTGCTGTGTCGAGACCGGCGGGTGCTCGAAGACCCGGTTGAATCCCGCCCAGCCGTCATATTGCTGCAGCAGCTTCTGCGTGAACACGGCGCCGGAAAGGTAGGGGAAGAGCAGAACATCGCGGATAAACTGCGGCGCCTGGTCGAACTTGGAGTCCTTCTGGCCGCCGGTCATCAGGTCGGGGTCCAGCAGTTTCTCGAGATCGGGCATCGCGCGCACGCTCAGGCCCCGGTCGCGGTACTGCCAATCCATCATGGCGGCAAATGCGGACCCTTCCAGCACCGCGTGGCGGGCGAACTCCGCGTCGTCGTTGGGTTTAGCGGCGTCGGCCCACTTCTCGATCGAGAAATGCTCATCCTGAAGCGCGTGGGTCATCTCGTGCGCCATCACCTCGCGCTGGTCCGCCGGCTGGATCCAGTCCGCGATGTAGAACTCGCGCGTTTTCGGGTCGTACAGCCCGGCGATCTGCTCGGTCAGCAGATCCAGCAGGAACGGTTCCCAGTCCAGGTTTTCCGGAATCAGTCCCAGTTTCTTGCTGAGCAGCTCGTCCGCCAGCCGCTCGTCTTTTTCCTTGTCCTTCTCGAAATCTTTGAGCACGTATTGCCGAATTTCCTCGCGCGAACGGATGCTTTTCTTCAATTCCCCCTTTTGCGGCAGGTGCAGGATTTCGCTCATCTGCGCCAGCACCTCGTCGGCCGCCTTCAGGAAATCCACGCGCGTCTGCCCGGCCAGCGGGGGAACCGCCAACGGCTGCGCTCCGGTGGAGGGGTGCTCCTGGGCCTCGGCGCCGGGCCATCCGCCGCACACCACCAGGCTGGCGGCAGCGGCGAGGGCCAGCAGCAGTTTGCGAATCGTCCCGTTCATCGTTTCTCCCGGTCCATCCCCGTTAGACGCATGGCGGTCGAGAAAGGAGGCATGCGCGCACTCCCGGCTTTCTTCCTGCCGTCCCGCAGGGCGTGCCACTCCATCTACCCGACGAGGTAGCTGGGAGGTTGAGGGGCCGTCCGCGTGGCGCGCAGGGATCCCTCCGAACACGGCCCGAATCTGTTCTGGCGATGGAACGCATTGTACGATTTGGTATAGTCTCCATTCATCTGTCGGGCCCCGAACAGAGGTTTCCATGCAAGCCGGCACTCGCCTTCGCCAGGCGCGAGAACGATTGGGACTCACATTCCGGGACGTCGAGCAGGCCAGCCACGAACTGGCCGCCCGTCTGGCGCGCCCGGAGTTTATCATCCACATCAGCCGTCTGGCGGACATCGAAAATCACGGGGTGGTGCCGAACCTCCACCGAATGTTTTCCCTCTGTACCATCTATCATCTCGATTTCGGCGAAGCCCTCTCCTGGTTCGGATTGCCGCTCGCGGAGATGTATCAGAATGGCGGCCAATTTCCGGGTGCCCGCACGCACCCCGCCGCCCCTCCCCTGCGCATGCGCATTCCCATCCGGCTCGATCCGGGTTTCGACCCCCGCTGGACCGACGATTTCACGCGCCGCGTGGAGAGTTGGGGGTACCTCGAACCGGGACTGATGAACGGAAAGCGGCGCTACTGCCTGGCATACATCGGCCTGGAGGACCGCACCATGGACCCGCTGATCCGCCCGGGAAGTCTCGTGCTGGTGGATCCCGAGCGGGATGAGGTCCTGAATTCCGGCTGGAAGAACGAATTTGACCGTCCCATCTATTTCGTGGATGCCCGCACCGGCTATAGCTGTTCCTGGTGCCAACTCGAGGGCGATTACCTGATTCTCCAGTCGCATCCGCTCTCCTCCGCCCACCCGCGGATGCTCCGCTATCCCGCCGAGGCGGAAATCATCGGACAGGTGGTCGGTCTCGCGATGCGTCTGGATCCCGCTTAGCCCTCTCCTCCAGCACCACGTCCAGCACCGCGCCCACATTGGCCAGAAAGATTTCCCGCAGGTACTCCGGCGAGTCGGAAGGGATCATCAGCCGGTAGAATTCCGTTTCCCGCCAGCGCCGCAGCTTTCCCCAGAACTCCCCCTCCAATCCCTCGATGCACGCGCGCAGATCCCACTCCTGCTGTTCCAGCGGCATTTCCAGCATGCGCAGGAACAGCTCTTCATGGCAGTACCCCAGCGCCTGCTGCACCGCCTCCCGCGAGTACCGCGACACCAGCCCTTCGTGCACGTAGTCGCCGGTGGAAAGGTCCCGCAAAGAGGATAGGTAGAGCAGCTTTCCGAATTCGGTGGGAATCGCCGCCAGCGTCAGGGCGGTCACATCCTCCACCACAAGGCGGGTCTGCTGGTAGCTCTCTAACGAATCCACGTGCGCCTGTTCCGTATCTGGAACATTTCGAACCCCCAATCAGTGAGGACACCGTTCGGGCCGATTCTCCCTCTCCAGGAGGTCTTCCATGAATAGGAGAATCGGATTCCTTTCCCTCTCGACCGTGGCACTTCTGCTTCTGGCTTGGATGCTAGCAACGCCACTTCTACAAATCAATCGGCTCTCAACGACGCCATCCGTTGCCGACGGCACTACACCCATGCCGCCGCCGCCCTTCTCGGCCGCGAGCCCGACCCTTTTGGCCGACGGCACTACACCCATGCCACCTCCTCCATTCTCAGCCGCGAGCCCGAACCTTCTAGCCGACGGCACCACACCCATGCCGCCACCCCCCTTCTCTGTGCTGAATGGCGCCACGCTCGCAGACGGCACGAGCCCGATGCCCTTCCTACCTTCCAACGCCTGAACTGATTCGTCGTTTCTAGGTGGAGACGGGCCCGTCCCCCGTGCCGGTATGGCACGGGGCGGGCCTACCTCGTCTGCCCATAGCCGCTTAGCCGTTCCCATTGGCGTGAGTAGCCCAGACTTGATATTATGCCTCCAAGCATAATGAACGCCTGGCAACTCATCCAGTTCCTCGGAGTGGCTTTGGCGCCCGCCGACGCGGTGGTGTGTGCCCTGGCCTTGGTACGCCGCCTGTGGCGGTTCCTTCCCTATTTCATGGCTTATCTCGTTTTGCTGGTGCTCATTGAAGGCGCCCGGTCTGCGGTAATCCTGGCCAGAGGCGTGAATTCACCCATCTATGCCTGGACCTGGTGGATGACCCAGCCCGTATTGATTCTCGCTCGCGGCGCGGGACTGGTGGACGTGTTCCGCGCGGCTTTGGGAATGTACGCAGGAGTCTGGCGGTTTGCCCGGGCGTTGCTCGCGCTGGCGGCGGCCTTTATGCTGGCCTTTGCGGGCGTCCATACGGCAGGAACGCAGCGCATCACCTCCTATCTGATCTTCATCGAGCGGGAATTGGAGTTTGCCGCGGTTATGTCACTCCTGCTGCTCCTGCTACTCTGCCGGTATTACGGAGCGTCCCTGGTCCGGCCCCTGGACGGTATCGCTCTGGGGCTTGGATTTTACTCTTCCGTTGTAATTATAAGCGGTAGTATACTGATTGGGCCATTCACGCTCTCGGTCTGGGTGGTGAGTCTTGCGCGCAGCGTCTCGTACTTCGTGACCCTGGGCTTGTGGGCGTATGCGCTCTGGGCGCCGTTGCCGGAACTGGAACGGCCTCAGCTCAGCACGGTGGAAAGCTACGAACAGAGCGGCCGCGCCGTCAGCGGCCGGATGCGCGAACTGAATGAGCGACTGTCGAGCCTGATGAAGCGATGACCGAATTCGTGCTCTATACCTCGGCGGTGGTTTTGCTGCTTGCGGCCGCCGCCCTTCTTCTCCGCCGTCCTCGCTCCGGCGTTGCGGGGGCGGCTGCTGCGCCCCTGCAGGCCGCGGAGTTCTTTCCTGTCCATTGCCGTTACTTTCCGCAGGTGCGCCACGCGCTTTCCTCCGAGGACGCCGCCTACCTCGCCGGCAGGGCTTCCCCCGCGGTGTACCGCCGGTGGAAGAAGTCGCTGCGGCGGGCAGGGCGACTGTACCTGGCCGGACTGCACGAGGATTTCTCCCGGCTCAATCGCCTGGCACGGCTTCTCTCCCTCTATTCACCGCAGGTGCGCGTCCGGCAGGAAATCGAAATGGGCTGGCTGAATTTGCAGTTCCAACTGCTGTACGGAGTGGTGGTGTGCAGGTTCCTGCTGGGCCGTCCCGCAGCGGACTCTTTTGGCCGCATGGCATCGCTCATCGGCAGCCTCGGCAGCCGCCTGGAGCAGGCCGCCCTGTCCCTCGAGGCTGGCTCCGGCGCGCTTACTCCGTAAGCGCGGAGGCTCCGCGCGGGGCCAGCGCCTGGTGCACGGCCGTCACCAGCTCATCCACCCGGAAAGGTTTGTGCAGCGAGGCGCACCCGCTCGCAGCCAGGAAGTGCGCCACGTCCTCGCTCTGCCCGTCTGCAAAGGTGAAGATCAGCCGGTCGCTCAGCCCCGGCCTGCGGTGGCGCAGCCAGCCGTAAAGTTCCTGGCCGCCCAGCACCCCGGAAAGCTTGAAGTCCGCGATGATGACGTCCACTTCCGCCTTCTCGAGCAGCGCAGTCGCTTCCGGCACGTTTGAGGCCACGTACACTTTGTGCCCCTTCTCGCGCAAAATCTCCCGCTCCACTTCGAGCACCGCCTCTTCATCGTCCACGAGCAGGATGGAGACTCCCGAGGATCCGCGTCGCCCAGGCGACCCCTCCTGCGCCGGCGCCTCGGCGTGCTCCGCGGACGGCAGCCCCACCGTTACCGGCAACGAGACCTGAAAACACGCGCCGCCGGATGGCATATTCCGGACGGCGATCTCTCCGCCGTGCTCCTTCAGGATTCCGTAACAGATGCTAAGCCCCAGCCCCGTCCCTTCCCCCACCGGCTTGGTCGTATAAAACGGATCGAACACGCGCATGGGCTCCCGCACGCCCGGCCCGCTGTCCGCCACTTCGATGAGCACCCGGTCGCCGTCGCGGCACGTGCGCACCCAGATGTTGCGCGGCTCCGGAAACGCCTTCAGTTCGTCGAACGCGTTGTTCAGGATGTTCAGGAACACCTGCTGGAGCTGGTGCCGGTCGCCGTAAATTTCCGTCAGCCCCGGCTCGAGGTCGCGGTGAATGGAGATGCGGCACCGCCGCCAGTCGTAGTCCCGCAGGGCCAGCGTATCTTCCAGCACTTCGTTCACCTGGATGGCCCGCCGCTCGGGCTTCTGCTGCCGGGCGAAGCTCAGCAGGTTCTGTACGATTTTCTGCGTGCGCTGTGCCTGCTTCGCGATTTTCACAGCGAACTCGCCGGTCTGCGACGACGCCTCGGGCGAAGTCTCCAGCAATTCGCTGTAGCCCAGGATGGCCGTGAGCGGGTTGTTCAGCTCGTGCGCCACGCCGGAAATCAACTGTCCCAGCGCCACCATCTTCTCGCTCTGCACCAGCTGCTCCTGGGTGCGCCGCAGCGTCTCGAGCGCCTGCCGGGTGGCCTCGTAGAGCGCGGTGGTTTCCACGCGGGCCGAGATCTGGTTTCCCACGGCCACCAGCAGGCTCAAATCCGCGCCCGCCAGTTCGTTGCGTGTCCGGCTGCCCACCAGCAGCCCGCCCACGATGCGTTCTTTCCACCACAGCACGATCACCCGCCAGACCTGGAGGCCCTCCTCCTCCGACAGGCCCTGAAAACCCCGCACGCTCGCCAGCGCCTGCGGCGGCAGCACGGTGGCGTGCGTCCGCTTCACCTGCTCGAACAGCTCCGCCGGAACTGCCCGCGGTACGTTCAGCTCGAATCCCTTGGAACGCAGGCCGACGGCCGCTCGCCGGTCCATACTGCCCGTAATCTCATCCAGCAGGAACACCGCCGCCAGGTCCAGGTCGAATAAATCGGTCAACTGGCGCAGCGCCCGGGTCAGCAGTTCGTCCAGTTCGAGCGGCTGGCTCAATGCCTGGCCGATGGAATTCAACAGCAGCAGCTCGCGGTTCCGCCGCCGGACCTCCAGCTCCGCTCGCCGCCGCTCCGTAATGTCCAGCAAAAAGCCCTGAACGGCCACTACCGCTCCTGCAGCGTCGCGCACCGCCACGCTCGATTCCATTACGTTGATGATTTCCCCGTCTTTGCGCCGCATGGAGAATTCGAACCCGCTCACCGACCCGTGGTCGCGCAGCAGCTTCATCAGGCGCTCGCGGTCCACCGCATTCACGAACAGGTCTCTGGAAATGTCCGCGCACAGCAGTTCCTCGCGCGTCTCGTAACCCACCATGCGCCGGAACGCCTCGTTGAAATCCAGAAAGCGTCCCCCGGGTGTCGAAAGGAACGCTCCCTCCTGCATGTTTTCAAACAGGTCGCGGAGTTTTTCCTCGGCGCGGCGCCGCGCGGTCACGTCGCGCAACAGGTGCAGCGTCGCCGGCCGTCCGTCCAGGCTCTCCACGGCCGCGGCTGTGGCCGCCAGAAACCCTCCGAAATTCGGATCGCGCTCATGAGGGCGCCCGGCCACTTCCTCGCAGTAGGGGCAGTGATTCCAGTGCGCGGGGCCCGGCCGCAGCACTTCCTTCAGCAGGCGCCCCGGAAGTTCTGCCGCTTCCCGGCCCAGGCGCCGGGCCGCGCTCGCGTTGGCTTGAATGATCCGGAAGCGGTCATCGTGCAGAACCACGGGATCTTCCACCTCGTCGAGCAGCGCCATCCATTGCCGCTTCTTACGCGCATTCTGCTCCGCCAGCCGCAGGCGCTCCTCGTGCACCTGCACGAGCGCCGCCACGCTGGCCAGGTAGCGCCGGTCCGCCTCGGTGAATTCCCGCAGGTTCGACGAGCCCGCGGCCAGAAACCCGTGCAGCCCCGGTTTCCCATCCGCGCCGGGCTCTCCCGACCGGACCGGGGCGCACATCAGCGCGGCCAGCTGCTCGGAGCGCAGCAGGCGGCGCAGCTCCGGGCGCGATTCGCTCTCCACGGTGAACACGGCAGCATCCGATTCGGCCGCCTGTACCAGCCAGGGTTCGTTCAAATCCATCTCGGGCTGCTCACGCCGGAAGGCGTCGGAAAATCCCGCCAGGCGGACCAGTTTCAGGCGCCCGCCCTTCTCGTCGCGCATCACCTGGCCGATCCAGCCCGACGTCGCGCGCAGGTGCCCCAGCATCCTCTCCAGCACCACGCGCCGCAGTTCCGCCGCATCCTGAATACCCGCAGCCGCCGCCGATAGCTCCGCGTAATTCTTCAGCCCTCGGTCGAACTGCCGCGACCTCCGCTGGATTTCGGAAACGACCGCGGCCATCATGGCAACACCCACGGCCAGCGATACCAGCAGGTCGAGGTGCTGCCGCAGCGCAGTTTCCGCGCTGCCCGGCAGATGGCCGGGCTCCAGCAGTTGCACGCCGCGCACCAGCAGCGCGCCGCTCAGCACGGCCAGGCTGGGAAAGTGCGCGCGCACGGGAGAGCGCCAGAGCAGCCAGCCCGCGGCGATCCAGAAACAGGCCAGCAGCATGTCCGCGCTCCACCAGGCGAACGCGGACCGGGGCGCTACCACGAACCCCAGCGACGCCATCCCGACGAGCGCCACTCCCAGCGGCCACAGGTAAGGTAATCGGCTCTCCCAGCCGATACATTCTATGATGCTGGCCAGCAACAGGGCCGACCCCGCAATCGCCGCCAGCAGCGCCAGCGCGCGCAGCGGCACCGCTCCCCCGCCCGCCGCAAACCCGAGCGGAGAGCAAACTGCCCATCCGACGATCCACAGCCGGAACCATCGCTCGCGGAATTGGGGATACAGCAGGGCGTACAGCAGGCAGATGAGCAGCGACACCGCCGCGTATTGCCAGCCGAGTTTGAGGAAGCCGGTAGCCGCCATCACTGCACTGTCGGATGGCGCACGCCCGGCACTGACGCCGGACGGCGCGAGAGGGTTCTACGGACGCCAGTTCCGAACTATGTACTCTACGGCCCACGGGGGCAATAAATCTGGCGGCTCACTGTGCCCAGCCTTATACTGGGGGAGCCGTTAGGAGCCTCAGGTGAACCCAGAACGCATCCTCATCGTGGACGACGAAGAGGCGATTCGTGAAGTTGTCTCCACCCTCCTGACTGCCCAGGGTTATCAATGCAAGACTGCGGCCAACGGCGAAGAAGCGCTTCGGGTCATGCGCGAATCGGGATTCGACCTGGTGCTCAGCGACCTGGTGATGCCCGGAGTGGACGGCCTGAAGCTCATCGAAATGGTCCGCGGTTACGATGCCGATGTGCCGGTGATCATGGTCACCGCCATGCACGACATCTCCACCGCGATCGAGGCCATGCGCCGCGGCGCCTACGACTACATCCTGAAGCCCTTCGAGAAGGAGCAGCTCTTCCTGAGTGTTCGCCGCGCCCTCGAGCACCGCAGGCTGATTTACGAGAACCGCCTCTACCAGCAGGAACTCGAACGCCGCGTCGAGGAGCGCACGCTCCAGCTTTCCCAGGCCCTCGAAGAGCTGGAACAGTCCTACGACTACACGCTGGAAGCCCTGGCCAGCGCGCTGGACCTGAAGGACGCGGAAACCGAGGGCCATTGCCAGCGCGTCACCGCCATGACCATCGTCATGGCGCGCGCCATGGGAGTCGGCGAGGCCGAACTCCGCCAGATTGCTCGCGGCGCCTTCCTCCACGACATCGGGAAAATGGGCATCCCCGACAGCATCCTGCGCAAACCCGGCCCGCTCACTCCGGAAGAAACCGCCATCATGCGCACCCACTGCGATATCGGCTACCAGGTGCTCGAACGCATCCCCTTCCTCCGCGAAGCCTCTGAAATCGTGCTCTCCCACCAGGAGAAATTCGATGGCACTGGCTACCCGCGCAATTTGAAGGCCGAGCAGATTCCTCTCGGCGCCCGCGTGTTCGCCGTCGCTGATACTCTCGACGCCATGATTTCCGACAGGCCCTACCGCAAAGCCCTCCCGCTCCAGGAAGCCAAAGAGGAAATCCACCGGCACGCGGGCACTCAATTCGACCCCAAAGTGTGCGAAGTGTTTGCCACGATTCCCGATACCGTCTGGGTCGAGCTCCGCCAGAATTACCAGAAGCCCTTCCACGACTACGAAATGAAGGGCCAGTAGCACAGGCAATCCTGCCTGTGCGCCGCTCAAACGCCTCCCACGGGGCGCACTCCTCAACCCCAATGAATGCCGTGCCGTCTTCCTGCTCTGCCTGCTCTGTCTCCCCCTCCTCCTCTAGCTCCTCTCCTTCCTCCTATTGCCTCCTCCTCCCCGTCTGGTTACTATCCTCGACGGAGGAGTTTCCATGGCCCTCGTGCCCATCAAAACGTCCGCAGGTACCGGGTATTGCGAATGCATTCATGGCTGCTACGAACTGGTAAGCCTGCGCGACGACGAAACCGGCAAATCCTACTGCCCTGCGTGCGCCAAGGAGCACCTGGAGATGAATCGCGGCATCGGGTTGCCGCGCCCCGCGCCCTCACGGCATGCCGATTCACCGCCGAAGGAGCCCGCCGCGGAGATGCCTGTGGCGGCCGATCCTCCCGCCCGGCTGCGATGAATGTGGCACAGCCAGTCATGGCTGTGAAGGCGCCCCAGCACGTCGATGCGTACACGGTCCTCTAACTGGCCAGCGGGCACCCACACCGCCCCCTCACTCCCCTCTCTGAAGGGCTGCTGCCACTGATGTCCTCCGTTCCTCCCATCCCCATGCTCGACCTGGTGGCTCAGTTCCAGACCATCCAGCAGGAGCTGCGCGCCGCTATCGAAGACGTCCTCCGCAGCGGGAAATTCATCCTCGGCCCGCAGGTGGAAGCATTCGAACGAGAAATCGCCGCTGCCTGCGGCGGCCGCCACGCCATAGGGGTGGCTTCCGGCACCGATGCGCTCCTGCTTTCCCTGCGTGCCGCAGGCGTGGGCCCCGGCGACGAGGTGATTGTCCCCGCTTTCAGCTATATCGCCACAGCCGATGCGGTCAGCCTGCTCGGCGCCACGCCCGTGTTCTGCGACGTCCTGCTGGACACCTTCAATCTCGACCCGGCACAGCTCGAACGCCTCGTCACTGCGCGCACAAAAGCGGTCGTACCCGTGCACCTGTTCGGCCAGCCTGCGGACATGGACCGCATCCTCCCACTGGCCCGTTCCGCGCAACTCGCCGTCATCGAGGACGCCGCGCAGGCCATCGGCGCCGCCTACGGAGGCCGGACCGCGGGTTCGCTGGGTGATTTCGGCTGCCTCAGTTTTTATCCCACCAAAAATCTCGGCGCCTGTGGCGATGCCGGCATGGTGCTCACCTCTTCGCCCGATGCCGCCGCCCGCCTGCGCAGCCTCCGCGGCCACGGCGCCGTCGCGCACAAATACATCAGCGAAGAGCAGGGTTGGAACAGCCGTCTCGACGAGCTCCAGGCCGCCATCCTCCGCGTGAAGCTGCGCCACCTGGCCGAATGGACCGCGGCCCGCCAATCCCACGCCGCGCGCTACGATTCGCTCCTCCGCGCCGTCCCCGGGCTCACGCTTCCGCGCGTCGCCTCCGGCTCGACCCACGTCTATCACCAGTACACGGTCCGCCTCGCTGACCGCGAGCGCGTCCAAAAACATCTGGCCAGCGAAGGAATCACCAGCACCGTCTATTACCCAGTGCCGCTCCACCTTCAGCCCATGTTCGCCCACCTCGGCTACCAGCCCGGCGGAATGCCCCGCGCCGAGCGCGCCGCCCTCGAAGTCTTATCGCTCCCCATATACCCCGAACTCACCCCCCAGCAAATCGATCGCGTCGCCGCCGCCGTCGCCGCCGCTGTCATCCGCTGACCTCCAGTGGCTCAGAATCGCTCCGGCCATTTCCTTGCGCCGTGAAGAAGCGCGAGCAACTGGAATGAGTCACGATGTAACCGGTAAGCGATCAGGAAGGGCGTGCGAAGAATCACCAACTCGCGCGTTCCAGCAACACGGCCAATCCGTCCAATGGCCGGGTGGCTCTCCAGCATTTCGACAGCGGAGAAAATAATGTCCAGCATCGCATCGGCGGCTGCAGGAGAGCGCTCTTCAGCCCAGTAGTCGTAGGCGGCCCGCAGGTCGCGTGTTGCCCGCGGCGTCCAGACAATTTTCATTTC
This sequence comes from uncultured Acidobacteriaceae bacterium, assembly GCA_963773835.1. GTDB lineage: Bacteria > Acidobacteriota > Terriglobia > Acidiferrales > UBA7541 > JOPF136. The sequence goes on along the minus strand of CAVZCQ010000001.1, from coordinate 1,059,747 downwards.
CGCCGGCGCCACCGCGATGCCATCGCCTTCACCCTGCGATGCCCGATCAGCTTTCCGGCGTTCGCTTCGGCAATTCCAGCCTCAATCTGCCGGATCTGCCACTCCTGCAGTTCCAGATACGCGCTCACGGCCTCGGTCAGAATGTAGGTGCGGTCCCGGTCCATCGCGCTGGCCAGTCGATCCAACGCGGAAACGGCATTGGCATCCAGGCGAAAGCTGACGGTATGTTTGTCCATGACTCTCATAATACCGTATATTACGGCGTCATACACGGGCGAAATGTTTCCGGGTCGCGGTCGATTCCTTCCCCTTCCTACTATTGGTATTTGAAGGCTTTGTCCGGATACACCGGCGCTTTCGGCACCGGCCGCGGATCCTTCCGGATCTCCTCCTCCAGATACCGCAACCCCGCTTCCAACTGTGCGTCGCTCCCCGCGTAGGTGGCGTGCGGCAGGTTGTCCATCACCTCGTCCGGATCCACCCCGTGACCTTCGATCAGCCATTTCTGTTCCGGTCCATACACTCCCAGCTCCGCCGCGGTGGCGATTCCTCTGTCCGCCAGGAAATTGCTCGAGGAAAGCCAGATCTCGCCTCCCCACGTGCGCACCCCAATCACTTTTCCCAGCCCCAGCCGCCGGAATCCCTCCGAAAACGCCTCTCCGTCCGACGCCGTCTCCTGGTCGCACAGCACAACGATGTGCCCGCGAAATGCGTACTGCATGTTCCAGAACGGGTTGCCGATGCGCGGCTGCCAGTAGAACCATGCTTTCCGCAGCAGTTTCCCCAACAGCCAGGAATCGATGTTGCCGCCGTGATTGTGCCGCACGTCGATAATCAGTCCTGCGCGGTCGTACACCGGATAGAACTCTCGCGCCCACTGGTCGATGTCCGTAGAGGTCATCGCACGCAAATGCACGTAGCCGATCGTTCCGTGCGATTCCGCCTCCACCCGCATCCGCCTCGTGTATTCCCATTCCGTGTACCGCAGGTCGCGTTCGTCCCGCTCCAGAATCGGCGTCACCAGCACCTCCCGCGTCTCCCCGTTCGCCGCTTTCACCCGCAGCATCACTTTGCGCCCGGCTTTGCCCCGCAGCAGCACCCGTTCGTCCGGGAGGCTCAGAGCATCCTGCCCGTCGATGCTCGTGATGACCTCGCCTTCGGCCACCATCGAGTCCGGCCTCGCCAGCGGTGGCGCCTCGTTCGGCAGGTCGGGATCGTGCAGGTAGATGTGTTTCACTACGAACCCGCCCGCGTGTTCATCCCGTTCCAGCACCGCGCCCAGCGACGCCAGCTCCACTTCGTCCGCCGGCTTCCTCGAATCGCCCCCGCGCACAAAGATGTGCAGCGCAGAGAGTTCGCTCACCATCTGCGCGATCACATCGTTCAGTTCCTCCCGGTCGGCCACCCGGTCCACCAGCGGCAGGTACCGCTCCCGCATCTGTTTCCAGTCCACTCCGTTCATGTGCCGGTCGTAGAAGTAATCCCGCTCCAGCCTCCACGCGTCCGTGAACAGCTCGCGGAACTCGGCGCGCGGATTCGTATCCAGCGTCCAGTGCGACAGGTCCATCTTCGCTTTGGCCAGCGCCTTCCCGTCCCCCAGCGCCGATGCCTTCACCCCCGAATCCAGGATGTAGAAGTCGTCGCCCTTCACCACCAGCAGCTTCTTCCGGTCGAGCGACAGCTCGTAGACCTTCACGTCCGCCATCACCGTCTCCGGCCCCTCGCCTTTGTTGGCCACGTCGAGGCACTGGAGCGCCCGTTTTGCCTGCGGGCCCTCGCCGCGCTCCAGCCAGCACAGCCGTTTATCGGTGGCCTCCAGATTCCCGTAGTTCCCAGCCGGGGCGGGCACCTCGCTCAGTCGCGAGGCCAGTCCCGCGAACTCGATTTTCACCGTCACCCCGCCCTCTTTTTTCCCCTCCGCCTGCTTTTCGGGCTTCTGCTCCTCCTTTTTCTCCGGCTTCTCCGGGTGCAGCTCGTCCACGGACGCGAACGGCGAGCGCAATCCCGGCGTCAGGGCCAGCTCGTAAATTTTCATGGATTTGTCGAAATTCGGGTCGGGCTGGCGCGCGCCCCAGGGCGACCGCACCGTGGTCATCAGCATCCGGTCGGACAGGAAATACAGCCACTTCCCGTCCGCGCTCCACGCCGGGTTCCCGCTGTTGTAGCGGTCGGAGGTGATCGCTTCAATCGCCCCGGTGGCCACATTCAGCACTTTGAGCTGGTCGAACGTATTCGTCGCCGATTCCACGTAGGCCAGCCACTGGCTGTCCGGCGACCAGGTCAGGTCCGAAAAATCGCCCACCATCGACTGCGCGATCCGTTTGTTGTGTTTCGTCTGCGTGTCGTAGAGCCACAACTGCTGGTCCTTGTCGCGATGCGCCAGCCAGTGCCCGTCCGGCGACGGAACTCCATCCCACCGCAGCACTTTTGCGTCGTTCGTCCACTGCTCGCCCGGCCCCTCTCCATTCGCCGGATATTTCCAGAATTCCGTTTCGCCGCTCGCCGTGGACAGCGCCACGATGCTCTTCCCGTCCGGCAGGTACCGCGCGTCCCGGTAGCGCACGGCGGAGTTGCCCGCCACCTTCACGATCCGCCCGGTCGTCGCCGGCAGCGTGAACACTTCGCCGCGCGCCGTGAACACGGCCGCGCTCCCATCCGGCGCGATGTGCACTCCGGTCAGATACTCCATCGGCTTTTTCACCCAGTGGTCGCGCAACTGGTCGAAATCGCTCACCAGCGTGATAGGAACGATGGCGTCCTGCCCGCTGCGCAGGTCCAGCAACCACAGATCCGCCCCGCACTGGTACACGATCCGCCCGTCCGATAGCGACGCCGACTGCACGTCCCATCCCCGCTGGTGCGTATGCTGCTTCAGGTCGTGCCCGTCGCGGTCCATCGAATAGACGTTCATCACCCCGTCGCGATCGGAGAGGAAATAGACCCGCCCGTTCCAATACATGGGCATGTCCGACGTCCCCGGCCAGTCCGCCGTCAACGGCACTGCCTCCGAACCGTCGTCGTAGCGCCAGATGTTTTCCGCTTCTCCGCCCTTGTAGCGCTTCGTAAAGCTCGGCTGGCGTTGCACCCGCGTGAAAAACAGACTCCGCCCATCCTCCGAGTACGCGCCTTCCGCAGCCGACGCCACCGGAATCACCTCGCGCCTCCACTGCGTATCGATGGCCACCAGTTTCGGGTCCGGCAGCGTCGAGTACCGCCGCGTGCGGAACAGCACCCGCCCGTCCGGCGTCCATCCCGCCACGATCGCGTCCCCGTCCCAGGTGAGCCGCTGCGGCAGCCCGCCTTCCACCGGCATCACGAAGACATCCGTCGGGCCTTCGTACTCCGCGCTGAACGCCACCATTTTGCCGTCCGGCGAAATCGCCGCATGCGTCTCCTTTCCCGGATTCGTGGTGAGCCGCCGCGCCGCGCCTCCCCCCGCGCCCACCGTCCACAGGTCTCCCTCGGCGGTAAACACAATTGTGTCGCCGTGGATCGCCGGGAACCGGTAATAGCCGGGACGGGTATTGGCCGGGCTCTGGCCCTGCATCGGTGCACTGAGCACCAGCGCCAAAACTACAGCCAGCAGAACGCGGTGGGAAATTCCTGAAGACAGATTTCGCATGGCAGGCTCGATCTCCGCCGCGCACCGCCCGTCTTTCGCATCCGGACGTGAAACCGTGCGTTTGCGGAATGGTTGGGATTTACCGGACCCCGGTACTGCGCCCGGCGCGGGCAATCATAGCATCGGACGCGGAGGATGGGTCGCAGCGAGCAGCGCGCTAGAGAAGCGCGTCCGTGGCAGGGAGATTGCCGGCGCGGGGCGAGGCCGGCCTCGGCGGGCGCACAACGACGCTCTCGCCTTCTTCGTACGCCCGGTCCCGCGCGCGCCGGCGGAACGCCGCCACCAGCACGCCCCCGAACAACAGCACACTGGGGACGAGCAGCGTCAGGATGGCCAAATCCAGCATATGTTTGGCGCGCGGGCTCTGGGCAGACGCGTCCGCATAGCACATGGCGCAGCCCTGCGCCACGACGCGCGGCGCTGCGGCGAGCACTGCCGCGGCGACTGCTCCCATCTTTCCCAGCCACTTTCTCATCGCTTCCTCAGTGCAGCAGCCTCACATGCAGCAATCTCAGGCTGTCGGGAAAAATCACTGTCATCATTCCGACGCAGAAAATCGTCGCCGGGACCAGCGTCAGGAACAGCCCCAGCTTCTCAAATCGCAGGTGCATAAAATAGGCCACGATCAGGCCTGCTTTCAGCACCGAGAGCCCGATCAGCATCAGCAGCATGGTGACCGCCGGAAACTCCAAGTAGGCGATGTACACCTCGCCCAGGGTGATCACCACCAGGCCGATCCACACGGCCAGGAACAGCCGGGTCGATCCTTCGTGCGACGCTGCGTGCACCTCTGCTGCGTGTGCGCCCATTCTCCTCTCCTCAGTACTTCACGCTCATCAAATAGACCATCGGAAACACAAACATCCACACCAAGTCGACGAAGTGCCAGTACAACCCGCTCACTTCCACGTCTTCATCGCTGAACCGCGAGGTGCCGTAGCCGAACGCGATCACGCCCAGATAAATGACGCCGCACATCACGTGCGTCATGTGCAGCCCGGTGATCCCAAAGAACGTCGCTCCGAACAACGGCGAGCCCCAGGGGTTCGAAAACAGCCGCACGCCCTCTTCAATCAGATGGAACCATTCCGTGATGTGCAGCCCGCAGAAGATCAGCCCGCCGGCCATCGTGGCCAGCAGCCATTTCACCGCCACGCCGCGCGCCCCGCGATGCGCCGCGGCCACCGCCATCACCATGGTCAGGCTGCTCGCCAGCAGCACCACCGTCATCGTGGTCGAAAAGGCGATGGCCGGCCAGATCAGAAACACGTGCCGGGGCCAGTCCGGATTCGCCAGCCGCGAATAGCTGTAGGCCATCAGCAGCGCCGTGAACGTCATCACGTCCGACATGATGAACAGCCACATCCCCAGCTTTTTGTGCCCGATCGCGTACGGCGAACCGCCCCCGCTCCACGGCCCGGCCACAACTTCGCTGTGCGTTTCCGTCATTCGTCACCGTCCCAGTGTGAGGACGAGCAGCAGGAACACCCACAGCCCGTCCATGAAATGCCAGTAAATTCCCGCGATTTCCGCTGCCACCCCACCCGTCGCACGCAGCCGCATCCATCCCCGCGCCAGCACGTAGACGAGCGCCGTCAAACCTCCAGCCAGGTGCAGGCCGTGCGCCGCCGTCAGCAGGTAGAAAAAACTGCTGCTCGGATTCGTGGCCAGATACACTCCCGCGGCCGCCAACTCCCTCCACGCCATCCACTGCCCGGCCAGAAAGAGCATGCCCAGGGCCGTGGCCACTGCCCACCATTGCCGGAAAGCCTTCGCATCCTCGCGCTCCCAGGCCCGATGCGACCCTTCCAGCGCCAGGCTGCTCACCAGCAGCACTGCTGTGTTCAGCCACACAATTCGCGGCAGCGCCACCGCCCGCCAGTCCGCCGAACTCTTCCGCACGATATAGGCGCTCACCAGGGCCATGAAAAACATCAGGATTCCCGCCAGCGCCACCCAAATGCCGGTGAAATAGACACGCCGCGCGGCTCCCCGCGGTCTCGGCGCCGGCTGCGCATCGCCGTCGCCTCCTCCTCGTCCGCTGCCTCCGCCGCCGCCCCGCCCTTCTGGCGGCCCCGGGGAGGATGTACCGCCCGCGCCTCCGCTCGAGGAGATCTCCAGTTCGTCGACAATGGGGGCGCCGGGCATGGTTCCTCGCGGCCTGCTAGTCTCCCGCCTCGGTCACCAGCTTTCCGGGCTCAATGTTCTGCGGCAGGTAATCCTCTTTATATCCGGGCGCGCCGTACTCATAAGGCCCGCGATAAACGGAAGGCTCGTGCCCCGCGAAATTGTCGTGCGGCGGCGGCGAAGGGATCGTCCATTCCAGCGTCGTCGCCTCCCAAGGATTCGTCGCTGCTTTCTCCCCGAATTTCAGGCTCCAGACCAGATTCACGAGAAATAGAATCTGCGCGGCTATGGTGATGAACGCGGCGATGGAGATGAAATGCTGGACCGGCTGCAGGGGCGGCAGGTACTGCACCGCCGTAGCGTCCGCATACCGCCGCGGCGCCCCGGCCAGGCCCAGGTAGTGCATCGGCATGAAGATGAGGTAAGTGCCGGGCAGCGTGATCCAGAAATGGAGTTTGCCCAGCGTCTCGTTCAGCTTTCTTCCCGTTACCTTCGGGAACCACAGGTACGTCGCCGCGAACATCCCGAAAATCGCGGCCACCCCCATCACCAGGTGGAAATGCGCCGGCACGAAGTACGTATTGTGCAGGTAGAGGTCCACGGACGGCTGCGCCAGGAACAACCCTGAAAGCCCGCCGGATACGAACAGGGTCACGAACCCGATGGCGTACAGCATCGCCGATGTGAACCGGATCTGCCCGCCCCACAACGTCCCCAGCCAGTTGAACGTTTTGATGGCCGACGGCACTCCGATCGCCATTGTCATCAGCGAAAACGCGAACGCCGTGTACGGGCTCATCCCGCTGACAAACATGTGGTGGCCCCACACCATGAACCCCAGTATCCCGATCGCCGACATCGCGTACACCATCGCCCTGTAACCGAACACCGGCTTCCGCGCGAACACCGACAGTGTGTGCGACGCCACTCCCATCCCCGGAACGATCGCGATGTACACCTCCGGATGGCCGAAGAACCAGAATAGGTGCTGCCACAACAGCGGCGACCCGCCCGAGTGCCCCGTCTGCGGAATCCCGCTCACCACCAGCCCGCCGGGAATGAAGAAGCTCGTCCCAGCCGTACGGTCCAGCAGCATCAGGATTCCGGCCGCCAGCAGCACCCCGAACGCCAGCAGGCTCAGGATCGCGGTGATGAACCACGCCCACACCGTCAGCGGCAGCCGCATCATGCTCAGCCCCGGCGCGCGCAGGTCGATTACCGTGGTTATAAAATTGATGGCCCCCATCAGCGACGCCGCGCAGAAAAACGCGATCGAGATCACCCACATCGTCTGCCCCAGCCCCTCGCCGGGCCCCGCAATCGATCCCAGCGTCGAGAGCGGCGAGTACGCAGTCCACCCGCTGATCGGCGCTCCCCCCTCCACAAAGAACGCCGCGATCAGGCACGCGAACGAAATGAACGTCGTCCAGAACGACATCATGTTCAGCGTCGGAAACGCCATGTCCGCCGCGCCGATCTGGATGGGCAGGAAGTAATTCCCGAAACCCGACTGCGGCGCCGTGGTCAGCACCATGAACACCATGATCGTGCCGTGCATGGTCATCAGCGCCAGGTACCGTTCCGGAGTGAAGTCCCCTTCCCAGCCTGGAATCTTCAACATCGGCCACACCAGGTGGATCCGCATCAGCACCGACAGCGCCATCCCGGTGAACACAGCCACCACCGCCAGCAGGTAATACTGGATGCCGATGACTTTGTGGTCTTTGCTGAAGATGTATTTCCACAGAAACCCCTGCGGCGGAGCATGCGTATGTCCCGCGGCAGCGTGTGCGCCCATCAATTCCCTCCCCTCATCCTCGTAGGGACGCTGTTTGCTGCGCCCCCTTGCCTCACTAGTTTGCCTTCTCGTTCGCCAGCCATTTCTCGAAGTCCGCCTCGGTCATCGCTTTCAGCGTCGCGCGCATCCGCTGATGTCCCGACCCGCACAACTGCGTGCAGGCGATCTCGTATTCCCCCACTTTGTCCGCGTCCACGTGGAAGTGCACCGGGATCACCATGCCGGGCAGCGCGTCCTGCTTCAGCCTCAGCTCGCGCACAAAAAACCCGTGCGTCACGTCCTGCGATTTCTCCAGCAGTTTGATCTCGCGCCCCACCGGAACTCCCAGCGTCAGCGTCACCACGTCGTCCTGTCCCGCCGGGTCTTTCGGATCGATTCCCACCGGGTTGGTTTCATCCACGTATTTCGGATTCGTCCTTCCGAACACACCGTCCGCGCCTGGGTACCGGAAGATCCAATTGAACTGTTTCCCCGTTACTTCGATCACCATCGCGTCCGTCGGAGCGCTATTGAAGTGGAGCTGCGCCCATGCCGTGCGCCCGAAAATCCCCAGCCCCACGAACAGCACCACCGTGGCTGTCGTCCACAGGGCCTCAAATGTGTTGTTTCCCTCGACGTACTTCGCTCGCCCTCCATTCGCACGATAGCGCCACACCACCCAGGCCAGCCCCAGTTGCGAGGCCACGAACGCAATCCCGGTGATGACGAATGTGCGGGTGAACTGCGCGTCTATCTCCCGCCCGAAATCATTGATGGCCGGCGGATACCACCACGTTTTCGCCACGAAGAAGTAGAGGGTAATGCCGACGAAGAGGACCAACATGACTGCCAGAGCTGCTGCCACTGCCGCGGAACTGCGCTGACCGTGCCGTTCTGCCATCCTCCCCCCATTCGGCTCCTGGGCCCAAATCCTCGAGCCCGCGCCGGAGTACACACTCCCGCCCCCCCAGACCGTCCGAACGAACCGCATATCATACTAAGGCGAAACGGAATTGCAAGACGGTTTCCCGGCAGCACAACCGCTCTCGAACTCCCGGAACAGAGCGCAGGGCGGGCTGTGCGCCTTCCCAATCTCACGCCGCCTGACGGACGCAGCCGGCTTCTTCCGGTTAGGCGACGACCTCTCCAGAATCAATTACAATCCTCGTGCTTCGCGAATCCGCGCGGGAGAAGGCGATGGCATGGGCTTCCCAAAGCTCACGAATTAGACCGCGGTCCCAAACGAACTTTCGACCTGTGGAGGCACTATGACAGAAGGCCCAGATCCTGCTTTCGGGCCGAAAACAGGGGGCCTTGTTGCGCCCGTCTGGCATACGGTGCTGCTGGTCAGCATCTTCCTGGGAATTACCATAGCTGGGGCGCTTTTCCAGCGGCATACGCAATCAAGCGCAGGCGCGCTGCAACAACATCCGAATGTTGTTCCGCTCTATCTATCCCTGATTGCGGTGGAGTGGTTGCTGGTATACGGCGTCTGGGCGGGAATCCGCAGTCGGGGTGTGCGTCTGGTCGACCTGATAGGAGGTAGATGGCATAGCGCAAAGAATGTTCTCTTCGACGTCGCCCTTGCCGTCATCGTGTGGATTCTATGGCTGGGGATTCAGGCCGGAGTCAGCCGCTTGGTTCCAAGCCACGCTACGTCCGTGTCTACGCTCCTCCCACAAAATCCGCTTGAAGTTGTGCTGTGGATTGCCACCAGTTTGTCTGCGGGATTCTGCGAAGAGGTAGCTTTCCGAGGATATTTTCAAAAGCAGTTTGAGGCTATGACGGGGAGCTCAGTTGCAGGGGTAACCCTGCAGGCGATACTTTTTGGGATTTCACACGGCTATCAGGGCCTCCAAGCCATCGTCATGATTATTCTGTTCGGGTTCCTGTTTGGGATTCTCGCCCTTTGGCGCAAGAGCTTGCGGCCGGGCATGATTTCGCATGCTTGGTCGGATATTTACGGGGGATATTTATCTGAATTCGTGCACTTCTGATTGCTGCCGGACCTTTGGATGACCGCACAACGCGAACCAGGGGGCATCGAGCCCGGAGAAAGTAGAGGCTCGATGAGTCCTGGCTGCCGAAACGCGGGCGGAAGACGGCGCGTCCTAGGAGCGTGCCCGAATTCCGATTGTGCGAAGTTCTAGATCGAGGAGGACTGATGCAGAAGTACATCTTCTTGGCCCTGCTGGTGGCGGCGCCGGTCTTTGGGCAGAATCAGGCGACAGATTTGCGAACCGCCGCGGGGTGCGGTCCGGAGAAAGTGAAATTCGACGTGAAGACAGCCAAGAAAGAGCATGCGGTCAAGCAGCCGGAAACAGGCCGGGCGCTCGTCTATGTGATCGAGGAAGAGAAATCAGATCCCCAGCATAAGCAGCTCGGACATATAACGACCCGCGTCGGACTCGACGGGAATTGGGTGGGAGCAAACCACGGAGAGTCGTATCTGACTTTTGCGGTTGATCCCGGCGATCACCGGGTCTGCTCGGATGTGCAATCGATCTTCGCGCCGAAGAAGATGAGCGGAGCGACAGACCTGGCGGCGGAAGCCGGCAAAACTTATTTCTTTCGCGTGGAAGTATGGAGTGGGGATGACGAGCACCCGCCCCAGTTGCGGCTGAAGGCAGTGGATCCATCGGAGGGACTGCTGCTCATCTCGCATTCGGCCTTGAGCACCTCGAAAGCGAAAAAGTGAGGGGAGGAGGAGACCGGTACTGCCCCGCGAATGAAACTCTCGTTCTCCATCGCCAGTCATGCCGATGCGCCCGCTCTGGCCGCGCTGCACACCGCGGTCGCTGAAGATCTCACCCTCCGCTACGGCCGCGGCGTTTGGTCCTCCAAGACTACGGAAAGAGGCGCGAACCTCGCCATACGGCGCTCGCGCGTCCTTGTCGCTCGGAAAGGAAAACGCATCGTTGGATCGCTGAATCTGCAAACCAAGAAGCCCTGGGCGATTGACGTCTCTTACTTTGCTCCCGTGGAAAAAGCGCTCTATCTCACCGGCATGGCGGTGATTCCCTCGATGCAACATCTCGGCATCGGCCGCCGGCTCCTCGAAGAAGCGGTGAAACACGCGCGCGCCTGGCCTGCCGGGGCCATCCGCCTCGATGCTTTCGATGCGGACGCCGGCGCCGGCAGTTTCTACGCCACGTGCGGGTTCCGCGAAGTCGGCCGGGTGATCTACCGCAAAGCCCCGCTCATCTACTTCGAGTTGCTTCTCTGACTCGATTGTTGACTCCCACGTTTCCCGCGCTGCTTTCTCCTTTCACCGCCCGCTCGGCCCCCCTCACAATGGACCCCGCATGGATTCCTTCCCCCCGCTCCGCAGCGACCCTCTCCGCGCCGCCCTCATCGCTCTCGCGCTCCTCTACGCCCTGCTTGCCGGACTGAAAACCGTTGCCGACCCCGACCTCGGCTGGCAGCTCGCTACCGGCCGCTACATCGTCCAGCACCACTCCATTCCATCCACCGACGTCCTCTCCTCCACCGCACGCGGCAACGAATGGATTTATCCGCCCGGCTCCGGTGTTCTCCTCTACGCCATTTGGCGTCTCGGCGGCTGGGCTGCGCTCTCCTGGCTCAACGCGCTCGCCTGCATCGCCGCCGTCGCCCTGCTACTCCTCTCCGGAGGCCGCATCGCGGCCCTTCTCGCCATCCTGGCCGTGCCAGCCATGAGTTACGGCTCCGAGCCACGCTCCGAACTTTTCACCACCCTGCTGTTCGCCGCATCGTTTGGCCTTCTCTGGCGCCATTTTCGCGGCGCGCGCGCGCGCCTCTGGCTTCTGCCCGTTCTAATGGCCCTCTGGGTCAACCTGCACACTGGCTTCGCGGCCGGCTTCGCGCTTCTGGCCGGTTACGTCCTGCTCGAATTGCTCGAGCTGCCCTTTGCGCCGCGCCGCGCAGCCGCCATCGCCCGGCTCCGCCAGGCGGCGCCCTGGTGCGTTCTCACCGCTCTCGCCACGCTCGCCAACCCCTGGGGCTATCACATCTACGGCTCTATGCAACGTCAGAACCAGGCCATCGCATTCTACGGAACCTTTATCGGCTGGTGGTCTCCCGTGCGGCTGACCTCCGCCTCGCTCGAGCAGTTTTTCAACCTGCGCGACGCCGCCAGCGGCGATTGGTGGCTCCTGCTCGTCGCCGCCTGCGCCGGGATCGTCTGCCTGGTGCGCCGCCGCCTGGGACCCGCCGTTCTTCTGGCTGGCGGGGCCTATCTCTCGTTGCTGCACATTCGCCTGCAAGTGCTTTTCGCCATCCTCGTGGTGATCATTGTCGGGTCGTTGCCCGGCGGCAGCCCCGCAGTAGAAGAAGCGGAAGCCTCCGCAACCCGGCCGCCCGCGACGCTCGCGCGATGGACGCGCGCCCTGCGGCAACTCCTCGCCCGCCGCCAGGCTCAGTTCGCCATTCTGGCCGCCGCCGCGCTCCTCGTCGGCCTGCGCAGCTACGACCTCGTCTCCGACCGCCACTACATCGTCCATGGACAGGTTTCCCTGTTCGGCGCAGGCCCCTCCTGGTGGTTTCCGGAGCGCGCCGCAGAATTTTTGCGCCGCGAGAAAATTCCCGGCAACGTCTTCAACGCCTACGACCTCGGCGGCTATCTCGCCTTCCGCATCGGCCCCGAATATCTCGACTACGCGGACGGCCGCTACATTCCCTTCGGCCCCGGCATTCTGCTCCTCACCAACCATCTCATGGCTTCGCCGCCCGATTCCTCCGACTGGGACGCGGAAGTCAGCCGCCACGACATCAATCTCGCGATCTTTTCTCTCTCACGCTTCGGCCAGCTCGAATCCGCGCCCCTCGCCGCTTTCTGTTCCAGCCGCAATTGGCGGCCCGTCTATCTCGACGAGGTCTCCGTTATCTTTCTCCGCATCCGTCCCCGCAACGAGCCCTGGCTGAACCGTTTTACCCTCGATTGCCGCACTGCCCCGCTCACTCCACCCGCCGCCTCGCCTGATTCCAGGCGCGGCCGCGCCTCTCTCTTCGAGTTCTACGCCAATGCCGGCTCCATCTTCTACGTCCTCTCGCGCGATGCGGAAGCGGCCGCGGCGCTCGACCGCGCCCAGTCACTGTTTCCCGAGGATCCGAACCTCCACCTCATCCGTGGAGAATTTCTCGAAGCCACCGGCCACCCCGCCGATGCCGAGCGCGAGTTCCGCTCCTCGCTCGATCTCGAGAACACGGACGCCGCCTGGTTCGCCCTCGGCCGCCTCTACGCCGCACAGCATCACTACGCGGAAGCCGCGGAATGCCTCGAACGTTCCGCCGAACTCTCCATTCGCGATTACGATCGTTACCGCATCCTCGGCCAAATTTATCTGCTGATGAATTCGCCGCGGCAGGCCCTCGATGCCTTCGACCACGCCCAGCGCCGCAGCCCCTTTGAAAAATCCGCCGCCATCCTCGGCGTCGAATTCCACGCCCGGCTCGCGGAAGACCGCGCCCAGGCCTGGAAGCAGCTCGGCGACCTCGCCCGCGCCACGCAGTATGCGGAACAGTCCGTCCAGTTCACGCCGGAAAACCCGGCGCGCTGGCTGCTCCTCGCCGACCTCTACGCCGCCCAGGGCAAATCCGAAGCCGCCGCCGCCGCCCGTCAACACGTCGCACAATTGACGCCCCCGAAATGATGCAGTTGGGCGCCAGAGTCCGCGGCGACCTGGAGCAAAACTTGTCCGCTTGCGGGGGACCCCCCGCAATCCTCGCCCTTCACAGCAATGTTTGTTGATGGTTTCAGGCCGCAGGCCGCGACCTGGTTTGTGACGCAGATTTCCGCCGCAGTTCATTCACCCGTCTAGGATCCGCCGCCAGCAGCCGCAGGGCAACGTCGGCAGCTCTGGTTTGGACCACGCGTCCGGATTCCCATCGTGTCACTACCTTTGCGCCCAGGCCGAACAGACTCTCCAGTTCCGCTTGCGAAAGCCCCAGCGCCTTCCGCGTCCGCACGATCTCCGCCGCGGACAGCAGCCCGAGCTTCTTGCGCACCAGGTTCTTCACCGCAATCGACACCGCTCGCGCCTGCTGCCCCGTAAAGAAGCGCTCGCCGCACTTCCCGCACTGCGACATCTCTGCCGCCGGAACGGTTACGGGAATCTGGTTGTACTTGGCGACAAACCGCCTCCGAACCGTTCTCACACGCCGCGAATCACACACTATGCATCGAATATCGCTCACCATACACCTCACTGTTCATCGATCGCTCTCCGTCGCTCATGCCGACCTGCTCTCGTCCCGCTTGAAGGAGATGATTACCGCGTCGCCGCCCCGGCTGACCTGGACCTTCAGGTAGACCCACTGCCCCTGATAGTTCAGCTTGTACACATCTTGCATCAGCCCCGGAAACTTCCGCGCCGCCATGCTCTTGTAGAAATCTCGGCGCTCCGCCGTTTTTACAACGCAAGCCGCGATGTCCTCGTCATCGAACCCCATGGAAAACGCGCCACGAAGGGCAGAATCCGTAATTCTGTAGCTTCCTTGTGAGACCAACTTCTTGATTCCCGCGAGGCTGTAAAATGCGCGCACTGCCCCTCCTTGTTGCCGAACAATTTAGCTTTTTCATGACCGATTTCTCCTGTTTTATTTGTGTTGTTCCTGTTGTGGTTCAGCTCGGAGATGGGCGCGCTTGGCAGCACCGTGCTACCAGTAGCATGGTGCTGCCTCATCCGTCAAGCGCGCATCGTCGCCAGGTGCTCGGTTTAATCGTCGGCCAGAGCGCGCGTCTCGCGCTCCCCGGCATCGCCATCGGATGTGCCGGTGCTCTGCTTCTCACCCGCGCCATGTCCCGTCTGCTCTATGGCCTCGGCGCCGCGGACCCCGGCACCTACGCCGCTGTCGCCATTCTGTTGCTTCTCGTCGCCCTGCGCTACGAGTAGAGCAGGCAACCCCCGCATTGCATAACAAATAGCGACAATTCCTCCACAGCGCCTCCCGAATGGCATTGACACGCCTTCACCCGGGCCGTAGCATCGCTTTTACACCATGGCTGACCCTGCCATCAGCCGCACGGGAAGGAAGGCTCTCCATGACATTGCGTGATTTCATCTCCAAGCAGTTCGTCGATGTTATTGACTGGACCGAGCCGGAGGATGGCATTCTCGCCTACCGGTACCCCATGATGGACCGCGAAATCCGCAACGGCGGCCAGCTTACCGTCCGCGAAGCGCAGTTCGCAATGTTTGTAAACGAAGGAAAGGTGGCGGACGTGTTTGGCCCCGGGCTCTACACCCTCACCACGAACACGCTGCCCATCCTCACCTACCTGATGAACTGGGACAAGGCCTTCAAATCGCCTTTCAAATCCGACGTATATTTTTTCTCCGCCCGCACCCAGACCGATCAGCACTGGGGTACCCCGAATCCCATCACGATCCGTGACAAGGAATTCGGCGCCATTCGCCTGCGCGGCTTCGGCATTTTTTCCTATCACCTGAACGATGCCAAGACCTTCTACTCCAAGATCAGCGGCACGCGCGACATCTATCATGTGGCCGATCTCGACGGCCAGTTGCGCAATACCATCGTCGCCAAAATGACGGATGCTTTCGCCGCAAGCCAGGTGCCTTTCCTGGACATGGCCGCCAATCAAGGCGCACTGGCCGATAAAATCAGCGAGGTGCTCAAGCCCGCGTTCACCGCTTACGGCCTCACTCTGGACACCTTCGTCGTCGAGAATCTCTCGCTTCCCGAGGAACTCCAGAAAGTTCTCGACCAGCGCATCAGCATGACCATGCTGAACGACATGGGAAAATTCACCCAGTACCAGGTCGCCCAGGCAATCCCCATTGCGGCCGGGAACGAAGGCGGCGGGGCTGCGGGCATTGGCGCGGGGCTGGGCGCCGGCGTGGCCATGGGCCAGGCCATGATGGACGCTGTTCGCCAGACCACTGCCGCGAGCCCCGCAGGTGCCGCGCCCGCCGCTCCTGCTTCCGCCGCAGCCGCAGCCGTCACCAAGTTCTGCGCTGATTGTGGCAAGCCCATTCCCCGCGCCGCTAAATTCTGTCCTGAATGCGGCAAGCCGCAGCCATAGCCCGGGAGGCCGGCATGGGCGGCATCGAATGGGTCGTTGAAGCCTTCGGCTGCTCCCCGGAATCGCTCCGCGACCTCCGCGCAGTGCAAACTCTTTTCCACGGAATGATCCGCGGGATGAAGCTGCGGCCCGTGGGCGACGCCCAGTGGCATCAGTTTCCCGGCACCGGTGGCATCACCGGTCTCTGCCTCCTCTCTGAGTCCCATCTCGCCTGCCACACGTTTCCCGAGCACGGTTCGCTCTGCCTCAACCTTTTCTGCTGCTTCCCCCGGCCGGAATGGGCTTTCGAACCCGCCTTGCAGCAGCTTTTCTCCGCGCAAAGCGTTTCCATCCGCCGGCTCGCCCGCCCCTACCAAGTCGCGCGCGAGCAGGCTGCAAGCGATTGAGATGACGAACCGGAGCCACCCGCGATGAGCCACCGGCGATGACGCAACCGGTCGCGAACTGTCCCAATTGCGGCGCCAAAATTGTCTTCCAATGGTCCAGCAGCGTTCAGACCGTCTGCACCTATTGCAAAAGCATTCTCGTGCGCACCGATGTGGACCTGAAGCGCGTCGGCCAGGTCGCCGATCTCCCTCCCGACAGCTCGCCGATCCAGCTCCGCACCGAAGGCATTTACGCGAACAAGGCGTTCGTCGCTATCGGCCGCATCCTTTATGAATACGAGCAGGGCGGGTGGAACGAATGGCACATCCTGATGAACGACGGGACCAGCGGCTGGCTCTCCGACGCGCAGGATGAATACGCCGTCTCGTTTGCCGCGCGCCTCCCCAACTTGCCGCCCGCCGACAAACTACAGGTGGGACAGGAGTTCACCTGGAACAAGCAGCCCTACACCGTCAGCGTCATCACCCAGGCCAATTACCGCGGCGTCGAAGGCGAATTGCCGTTCGAGTTCTGGGACAAGACCGTAGTCACCTTCGCTGACCTGCGCACCCCCAGCCGCAAGTTCGCCACCCTCGATTACAGCGACGACGAGCCCGCGCTCTATCTCGGCGAATTCGTCGAGTTCGACGACCTGCACCTGAAAAATCTCCGCAGCTTCGAGGGCTGGTGATGAGCGCAGGCCCGCCATCCCCGCCGCGTCCCGGCGCTGCGCCGCCCCAGACTCCGCCGAAGCCGCAGGTGAAGGCCGTCAACTGCCCCAAGTGCGGCGCGGCCATCGCGATGCGCTCGTTCGGCAAGGCCGAAACGGTGGTCTGCGACAGTTGCCATTCCATCCTGGACGCCACCGACCCCAATCTGAAAATCCTGCAGACGTTTCAGGCCATCGTCGGAGAAAATCCACCGCTCATCCCTCTGGGCCAGCGCGGCAAACTGCGCGGCGTGGATTACGAGGTCATCGGCTTCCAGCGCCGCAGCACGCTGGTGGACGGCGTCCGCTATAGCTGGCACGAATACGTCCTATTCAATCCCTACAAAGGCTTCCGCTATCTCACCGAATACAACGGCCATTGGAACGACGTCGGCCCCTGCAAGATGCTTCCCACCGCGGTCCCCGGCATCCGCCCGAGCGCCACCTATCTCGGCGAAACCTACAAGCATTTTCAAACCTGCAGCGCCGAGACCAGCTACGTGGTCGGCGAATTTCCTTGGCAGGTCCGCGTCGGCGAGCAGGCCGAAGTCACCGACATGATCTGCCCGCCCCGCGTGCTTTCCTCGGAAAAATCCGGCGACGAAGTCACCTGGTCCATCGGCGAGTACATGTACGGCCGCGACGTCTGGGCCGCGTTCCAAATGCCCGGCAGCCCGCCGCCGGCCGTCGGCGTCTTCGAAAATCAGCCCGCGCCCGTCCACGAATCGGTCATGCACATCTGGGGCGCCTTCGCTTTCCTCTCCCTGGCTCTGCTCGTTCTGATGATCGCCAGCTTCCTATTCCTGGCCGGCGACAAGCAGATCTTTTCCGCTTCCTACGTCCTGAATCCCGGCCCAGCGAAGGGCGAAGCCTCATTTGTCACCGACGAGTTCGAGCTCGGCGGCCGCACCACCAACGTCGAGGTGGATACCAGGGCGGATGTGAACAACTCGTGGATCTACCTGAACTACGCGCTCATCGACCAGGACACCGGCCAGGCCTGGGATTTCGGCCGCGAAGTCAGCTACTACCACGGCCGCGACAGCGACGGCAACTGGAGCGAAGGCAGCACGCACGATTCCGTCATCGTTCCTTCCGTTCCCCCCGGCCATTACTACCTGCGCATCGAGCCGGAATCGGATGCCGTTCATCCCCGCATCGGCTACACGGTGACGGTGAAGCGCGACGTTCCCGTGTTCGGATTCTTCGGCCTGGCCTTTCTGGCTCTGCTGATTCCTGCCGTCGCTCTCACCTGGCGCCGCTTCAATTTCGAGCGGCTGCGCTGGGCCGAAAGCGATCACCCCATCATCAACGTGAACACCAGCAGTTCAGGGGACGACGAATGATTCGAAAACTCTACTGGCTGTACGGCCTGATGGTGCTGAGCGGCGCGGGATTCGCCCAGTACAACGGTTGGAGTCTCGACCGCGTCAACGAATTGAAGAACGTTCCCAAGTCCGTGCGCGATAATCCCGGCTCCTACCGCTCCATCTATCAGGGCTATCACCATTACACCGGAGGCAAATAACATGAACCTCGTTCCGCTCGGCAACATCGTGGCTGCGCTGGCCTTCGCCTTTCTCGGCATGCTGATCTTCGTCCTCGCCTTCCTGGTGATGGACAAGCTCACGCCCTATCACCTGTGGAAGGAGATCGTGCAGGAGCACAACATGGCCCTGGCCATCCTGGTCGGCGCCATGTCCATCGGCCTCTGCATCATCATCGCCGCCGCCATCCACTGACACATGGGAATTCTCCTGTTCATTTCCGTGCTGCTGGTGGCCGCCTGCGGGCTCATCTACGAGCTAGTGGCCGGAACGCTGGCCAGCTACCTGCTCGGCGATAGCGTGCTCCAGTTTTCCACCGTCATCGGCACCTATCTGTTCGCCATGGGGCTGGGCAGCGCTCTCTCGCGATTTCTGGTCCGCGGCCTGGTCTATCAGTTCGTGTGGATCGAGCTGCTGCTCGGCGTCATCGGCGGATTTTCCTCCGCGGCGCTGATGCTGGCCTTCGCCTACACGCAGGGATTCGCGCTGCTCCTCTACGCGCTGGTGATCGTGATGGGTGTCCTCGTGGGGCTGGAGATTCCGCTGCTCATGCGCATCGTGCGCGGCCGCTACCAGTTTCGCGACGTGATCGCGCACGTCCTCACCTTCGACTATCTCGGCGCGCTCGGCGCCTCGCTGCTGTTTCCCATCCTGCTGGTCCCGCGGCTGGGACTGGTGCGCTCGGCCATGCTTTTCGGCCTGGTGAACGTCGCGGTGGCGCTGTGGAGCACGTTTCTATTCGGCGAACAGCTCGTGCGAGCGCGCGGCCTCCGCATCGCCTGCCTGGCTGTTTTCTGCGTGCTCGGCGCCGGCATGGTGAACGCAAAACTCATCACTGCCGCAGCCGAAGACAATATCTACGCCGACGACATCATTTTTGCCCGCGACACGAAGTATCAGCATATTGTCCTCACTCGCTTCAAAGACGACCTCCGCCTCTTTCTCAACAGCCATCTCCAGTTCAGCTCCCGCGACGAGTACCGCTACCACGAAGCGCTGGTCCATCCCGGCCTTTCCGCCATTCCTGTCGCGCGCCGCGTCCTCGTGCTGGGCGGCGGGGACGGCCTCGCCGTCCGCGAAATCCTGAAATATCCACAAATCGAATCCATCACGCTGGTGGATCTGGACCCGGAGATGACTCAAATCTTCTCCACGAATTCCATGCTCACCGCCCTGAACCACGATTCGCTGCGTTCGCCGAAAGTCCACGTGATCAACGCGGACGCTTTTCCCTGGCTCGATTCCAATACGGACAGTTTCGACTTCATCATCGCCGATTTTCCCGACCCCACCAGCTATTCGCTCGGCAAGCTCTACACCACCGCGTTTTACCGCGCCGCCGCGCGCCACCTGAGCGCGCAGGGACTGATGGTGGTTCAGAGCACCTCGCCGATGTTTGCCCGCGATTCGTTCTGGTGCATCGTGCAGACGCTGAAGCAGGCCGGGCTGCATACGAGTCCGTATCACGTCTACGTCCCATCGTTCGGAGAATGGGGATTCGTGCTCGCCGGCTTCCGCGACTATCAGCCGCCCGCATCGCTTCCTGCCGGTCTGCGATTTCTCAGCGTTGCGGGACTGCCCGCGCTCTTCCAGTTTCCTCCGGACATGGCGCCGATGCCCATGCCGCCGAACCAGTTGAACACTCAGGTGCTCGTCCGCACTTACGAAAACGACTGGAAGGACATCGCGCATTGAAGGTTGGACGCCGCAGTTTTCTCCGCGCCTCAAGCGCCGCGCTCGTCGGGCTTTCCCTCAAAGGCAGCCGTCGCATCGAGGGCTCCTTTGTCAACGACAACTTCCAGATGGGCCATCTGCTGCGCGACCGCGCCGCGTTCCCTGCGCCTGCGCGCAAAGAAAAATTCCCGGTGGTCATTGCCGGGGGCGGCATCGCCGGACTGAGCGCGGCATGGCGCCTGCGCAAACGCGGCTTCCGCGATTTCGTCCTGCTGGAAATGAATCAGCAAGCGGGAGGCAACGCGCGCTGGGGTGAGAATGAAATCACCGCGTATCCCTGGGCCGCGCACTACGTGCCCGTGCCGGGACCCAAAGCCGAGTACGTGCTCGAATTATTCGAAGACCTCGGCGTGCTGAAAGACGGCCAATGGAACGAGCGCTATCTCTGCTTCGCCCCGCAGGAGCGCCTGTTCCTTTTCGGCCGCTGGCAGGACGGAATCGAGCCGGCCGTGGGGCTCAGGCAGAAGGATCGCGACCAATTCCAGCGGCTCGAAGATTTGCTCGCCAAATTCCGCGCCACGGGCGGATTCACGATTCCTCTCGAACTCGGCCGCTCGGAAAAACAGGCCGAGCTGGATCGCATCTCGTTTGCCGATTGGCTCCGCCAGCAGGGATTCGATTCGCGGCTGCTGCTCTGGTACATGAACTACGCCTGCCGCGACGATTATGGCGCGCTGGCCGGCGCGACATCGGCCTGGGCTGGCATTCACTATTTTTCCTCGCGCCCGGTGGAGGAAAAAGGGCCGCTCACCTGGCCTGAAGGCAATGGATGGATCACGCGCCGGCTGCTGGAGCGCGTGGGCGAGAATGTGCGTACGGGCCAGATGGTGCACCGCATTGTCCCGTCGGCGCGCGGCGTAACTGTGTTCGCAGGCGACACGGAGTATCAGGCGGAATTCGTCATTTTCGCCGCGCCGTCGTTCCTGGCGCACTACGTGATGGATGGATTCCCTCGCTTGCAAGACTTTCAATACTCCCCCTGGCTGACCGCCAACCTGACGCTCGAGCGCCTGCCCGACTCGCGCGGAGCCGAACCCACCTGGGATACGGTGTTTCTCGATTCGCCCACGCTCGGCTACGTGGACGCCACGCACCAGACACTGCGCACGTATGTGGATCGCACGGTGTGGACATTTTATTGGGCGCTGGCGGATGGCGAGCCCGCCGACGGCCGCCGGCTCCTGCTCGCGACGGACTGGAATTACTGGAAGGAAGCGATTCTGCACGACCTGGAGCGCGTGCATTCGGATATTCGCGACTGCGTCTCGCGCATCGACGTGATGCGCATGGGCCACGCCATGATCCGTCCCGCCGTCGGGTCGATTTTCTCGCAGGAGCGGCTGCGGCTCGCCAGGCGCCACCCGCGCTCCAGAATCCTGTTCGCCAATTCCGACCTCAGCGGCATTTCCATATTCGAGGAAGCGCAATATCACGGCGTGCTGGCGGCGCAGGCGGTGCTGGAACATCTAGGAGGGAAACGGTAAGGGCGTTCGGACGTGAGGGATTTCCGGCCGCCTGCTTGTCCGGCGCAGGTAGCGCGCACATCATTCCGCTGCCAGAAAACGGCGAATACTTGGAAACATGAGGGGCGGCCATGGCGAAGCTGAGAGTCAACGCGTTTGGAATTTCCGTAGATGGATACGGTGCGGGTCCGAGTCAGAACCTGGAGAACCCGCTGGGAATCGGCGGCCTGGCGTTGCACGATTGGATGTTCTCGACGCGGACTATACAAAGGACGATGGGGAAAGACGGGGGAGCGACCGGAATTGACGACGATTTCGCCGCTCGCGGCTTCGAAAACATTGGTGCATGGATCATCGGCCGGAACATGTTTGGTCCTGTGCGAGGGGCGTGGCCGGACGAATCGTGGAAGGGCTGGTGGGGCGAGAATCCGCCGTATCACACACCCGTGTTTGTGCTGACTCACCATGCGCGCGAGCCGCTGGCGATGGCGGGTGAGACTACCTTTCATTTTGTGACCGAGGGGATTCACGCTGCGGCGGAGCGCGCATCCGCCGCCGCGAACGGCAAAGACATCCGGGTCGGGGGAGGCGCGGCAACCATCCAGCAGTTTCTGCGCGCGGGACTGATCGATGAACTCCACCTCGCCATCGCGCCGGTGCTGCTCGGGTCGGGCGAACCGCTGTTCGCGAATCTCAACCTGGTGGAGCTCGGTTACCGAAGCACGGAGCACGTGTCCACGTCAAAGGCGATGCACGTGGTGTTGCGCAGGCAGAGTTGAAACGCTGCCGGGAGGAAGCGGGCGGGAAATGACGAAAGGCCGGCGGCACGCCGGCGCTACGGGGATGAATCGGTGCGGCGGGCGGGGGCGCGGTCGGCTCCCGCGCTCTCAGAAGTCGCCGGAACCGGGAGAATGCCGACTCCGGCGGCGGCTACGCTGTCGCGCGAGGTGTTCTTCACCAGGTACATGGCTTCGTCGGCCAGGTGCAGGAGCTTCGATTTGTCGCGCGAGTCGGTGGGATACGACGCCACGCCCACGCTCGCGGTGATGCGGACTTCCAAGCCCAGATCCTGCATCCAGGAGTGCTCGCGGATGCGTTTGTGAAGGCGTCGCGCGACGATCAGCGCGTTCTCCTTGGACGTTTGCGGCAGCAGGACCACGAATTCATCGCCGCCGTAACGGAACGCGAAGTCGATCAACCGGCAATTGGATTTCACCATGTTGCCGATGTCCGCGAGCAGGCGCGTACCGGTCAGGTGCCCGTAGGTGTCGTTCACGTTTTTGAAGTGGTCGAGGTCGATGAAGATGAGCGAGAACTCGTAGTTGTAGCGCTGCGAACGGTAAATCTCCGTTTCCAGCACGAAGTTGAGGTGGCGGGCGTTGTAGAGAGCGGTGCAGTCGTCGGTGATGGTCAGCTCGTGGATTTTCTGGACGTGGCGCGCGTTTTCGATGGCGATGGCGGCGAAATCGGCGAGCACCTCGAGCAGCGCCAGATCGCGTTCGCCGAAACCCTGAGAGCCGACGCAGTTGATCAGCTCGATCACGCCGAGCGAGCGGTCGCGGAAGCGGACCGGCACGGCGACGATGGAGCGGGTCTGCATCTTCGTCTTCTCGTCCACTTTGGAGAAGAAGCGGGAGTCGCGGCTGGTGTCGGGGACGATGACGACTTCGCCGGTCTGGGCGACCCAGCCGGCGATTCCCTGCCCCACTTTGATGCGGATTTCTTTGAGCGCCGCGCTGCCTTCTCCGGTGGCGATTTCGAAATAGAGCTCCTGCTTCGGCTCGTCCATCAGCAGCAGCGACCAGGTGTCGGGATGGAGGAATTCCTCGACCTTCTGCATGATGGTGCGGAGGACCTGGTCGAGCTGGAGAGAAGAGGTAAGGGCTTTGCCCAGCTCGTGGAAGATGGCGACTTCGCTGAACCCGCGCGGGTCGGCCTTTACGTGGGCAATGGTCGGATTGCGGCGCCGTTCCACGCCGTCGAAGGTTGTATTCTCTTCCGCCATTCCGAGCCTACCAACCCATTGGCAACACTTTAGTTGCTAGAACGAGGGAAGGAGTGGTCCGGGCGCCCGCCCTTCGGTCTCACGGCAGATTATAGGAGACGCGGCGCGTCCGCCGCAACGGCTTCGACGCCGGGCTGTGCCCATCTGGTTGAAGGGCAGGCGATTAAAGGCGGGATTGCGACGGGGCGCGCGTTGCAGGGGTGAGAAACCTACCTGCTTGCAGCGAAAAGCAGGTCCCTCGTCCCGAAGGGGGGGCGGCAGTTGCCGCCCGAATTGGGACCCTCACCGCTATTTACTGCGGTTGACAGCGCGGTGCCGCCTGCCTATAGTGCCTTTGGGACGGAAATTTCCCCGTTGGATACCATATTCGGCGGCGCGCCCGCGATGACCAAGGGCACGTTCGGCGAGCACCTTCGACGCGAACGGGAGATGCGAGGCGTTTCCCTCGACGAAGTCTCCCAGGCCACCCGCATTGGAACCCGCTTCCTGGAAGCCCTGGAAGGAGAACGCTGGAAGGATCTGCCCGGCGGGGTGTTCAATCGCGGCTTCCTCCGTTCCATCGCGCGCTATCTTGGATTGGATGAGGAAGCGCTGGTGGCCGAATACGCGCAGGCCACCAACGACCGCCCGCAAATGGCGGACTGGGCGCCCTCTGCACTCGACCGCGGCGCCGAGCCGCGAAGGAAAAACAACCGGCGACTGGCGCTGCTGGTGACCCTGCTCGTGCTCGCTTCCATGGGCGCCGCCGGCTGGTGGGCCTGGACGGAATACGGCAGCACATTACGCACTTGGCGCAGCCCGCTGCCGGCAGTGCCCGCGCCGAAGCCTCCGGCCGCACCGGCCTCCGCGGTGCCGGCGGCGAAAGCCGATGCTGCGCCGGGAGAAACGTCCGCTGCGGCAGTGCCGGGCTCAGTTCAAGGGTCCCCGTCTAGCGCCGCTGTCGTTGCCAACCCTGCAGAACTGGAACTGCGCGTGGAGGTGAGCCGCGCGACGGAAGTGAGCGTGGCGGCTGACGGCAAAACGCTCTTCCAGGGGCGCATGACGAGCGGCGAAAGCCGCATGTTCAAGGCCAAAGATCGTTTCGATGTTTCCGCAAAGAAGTCGTTTGCCTTGGTGCTGGAGCTGAACGGCGTGAGCATGCCACCTGTGGGCCAGGGGGACTCGCCCGGCAGCGTCACGCTCACGCGAAAAGATCTGGCCCCGGCACGCGGGGCCCCAGGAGAACCCCATTAGCGCCGAAATCCGGGAAGAAATCCGCGCGGGACGCGCGACGCGGGAGCGGAAGCTGGCCGTGGTGGGCGGCGGCGCCGGCCTGGAACCCTGGATGCGCGCCGAATTGCTGGTGCTGCTGTCGCGCGATCACGACGCCATGGTGAACGGACGTGCGATGCACGCGCTGGCCGGCATCGCGGCGGAAGTGCTGCTGGAGGCCGCGAGACAGCCGGATGTGGCGCTGCCGGTGCTCGAGTACGTGGCCGAGCACGCCAGTGACCGCGCCGCCGCCGCCGCGGCGCTGATGTCCAATCGTAACTCTCCCGGCAAGGCGCTCGCGCTGGTCGCCAGCCAGCTCAGCCCGAAGGACGTCCAAGCCATCCTGGACAACCTGGAGCAGCTTGCTTCCTCGCGCGAATTGATCATCGCGCTGGCTGCGCGGCCCGACCTCACGCTGGAACAGCAGCGCATGCTCGAGGAGCTGACCAGCGAGGCGGACAAGCACGCCATCGAGCAGATGGTGGCCGATGCGGAACCCGACCCCGAAAAGCGCAAGACGCTGGTCCAGCGGCTCTCCACCATGAACGTGGTCGAACGGCTGACGCTGGCGCTGAAGGGCGGGCGCGAGGAGCGCATGGCGCTGATCCGCGACCCGAACAAAATGGTGCAACGCGCTGTGCTCCAGTCGCCGCGGCTCACCGAACAGGAGGTGGAGAATTTTTCCGCGATGGCGAACCTGTCCGATGAGGTGCTGCGAGCCATCTCCCTGAACCGCAACTTCATAAAAAGCTACGCCATCATCCGCAATCTGGTGAACAATCCGAAGACCCCGATGGACGTTTCGCTCCATTTCCTGCAGCGGCTGATCACTACGGACCTGAAAAAACTGACCATGAACAAAAACGTTCCGGAAACGGTGCGCGGCCTGGCCATAAAGATGGTGCGGCAGAAAGCCGTCCTGGGGCAGAACTGATCAGGAGCTGGAGCTGCGGAGGAAGAGGGCCGGCCCTTCCTGGGTCAGGGTAAACGAGCGGCGGCCCTGCAAACGCCTGCACGCGGGACGGTCAAAGACCAGTTCTATTTCTGCGCCGGCGCCAGCGATTTCTTCACCTTCCCGGCATACTCCCACGCATTGGCGATGATGGAGGGCGGGTCGAGGGTCAGAACGTGGCGGTCTTTCATCACCACGCGACCCGCCACGATAACGGTTTCCACGTCGCTCGCGTTCATCGAATAGACAATCGAGCCGATCAGGTCGTACACGGGCACCTCGTGCGCGGCATCGGTGCGAAGCAGGATGATGTCCGCCTGTTTGCCGGGTTCGAGCGAGCCGATCTGGTCCTCCATATGGAGCGCCCGCGCGCCGCCGATCGTCGCCATCTCCAGCGCCTGCTCGGCGGTGAGCGCGCGCGGATCGAGACGCGACACTTTCTGGAGTTTGGCCGCCAGGTCCATTTCCTGCATCAGGTCGAGAAAGTTGCCGCTGCCCGCCGGGCCGTCAGTGCCCAGTCCCACGCGTAACCCCGCGGCCAGCATCGCCGGGACCGGCGCCACTCCGCTGGCGAGCATCATGTTGCTCGAAGGATTGTGCACGCAGCCCACGCCGCGCGCGGCGAGCACCCGGATGTCGGCCTCGTCCACCCACACGCAATGCGCCGCCACCACGTCCGGCCCCAGGAATCCGATGGAATCGAGCCAGGCCACCGGCGAGAGATGCTTTTTCTCGAGGCTTTCTTCGCGCTCGTGGCGCGTCTCCGCCACGTGGATCAGCAGCGGCGCGCCGAATCGCCGCGCGAGCGCGGCCGCGCGCTTCAACGTGTCCGTCGAGCAGGTGTAGGGCGAATGCGGCGCCACCGCCGCGCGAATCAGGGGATCGCCCTTCCAGCGCTCGAGGAATTGTTCAATTTGCTGGAACGACTGCTCCGGGCTGCGGCTGTCCGGAACGGGAAAATCGAGGACGCTTTCTCCCAGCACGCCGCGCATGCCCGCGGCCTTTGTCTCCCGCGCCACGACGTCCTCGAAGTAGTACATGTCCGCGAACGTAGTGATCCCGGCCTGAATCATCTCCAGCGCAGCCAGCCGCGTGCCCCACACGCAGAAATCCTCGGTCACGTTGCGCGCTTCGGCCGGGAAAATGTGGTTAATGAGCCAGTCTTCGAGCGTCACGTCGTTGGCCAGGCCGCGAAGCAGGGTCATGGGCGCGTGCGTGTGCGCGTTGATGAATCCCGGCAGCACGATGCGGCCGCGCGCATCGATGCGGCGCGCCGCGGGGTAGCGCGCTTCCAGCTCTTTGCGCGGCCCCACAGCCAGGATGGTGGTGTCGCGCACCACCACCGCGGCATCTTCCAGGATGCGGCGCTGCGGATCCATGGTGACCACCGTGCCGCCGCTGATCAGCAGGTCGGTGGAAGGCACGGAGCGGGAAGGCAGCCGCGGGCGCGGATGCTCGACGGGAGCGGGCGTCTGCTGTGCGCGCGCAGGGGCACTCGCCAGCAGCAGAACCGTGACCCCTGCGGCAATCGTCGCGCGGCGTCTCACCGAATCCCCTCCGCAATGCGCGGCAGGATTCCGCGGAGCAGCGCGGTGAATTCCCCGCGCACGCGCTCGCCCGTCTCCAGCACTTCATCGTGCGTGATGGGCTGGTCCAGAATGCCGGCGGCCAGATTGGTGACGCATGAAATTCCGAGCACCTCGATGCCCATCTGCCGCGCCACAATCACTTCCGGAACGGTGGACATGCCTACCAGGTCCGCGCCCAGCGCGCGCAGCGCCCGAATTTCCGCCGGCGTTTCGAAACTCGGGCCGGCCACCGCGGCGTACACGCCGTCCTGCAATGCCAGCCCCTGCCGCTCCCCTTCCTCGCGGCCGATGCCGCGAAGTCGCTCGGAATAGGCGTGTGTCATGTCCGGGAAGCGCAGGCCGAAGCGCGGGTCGTTGTGGCCGATGAGGGGATTGGTGCCCTGCAAATTCAGGTGGTCGCGAATCAGCACCAGGGCGCCGCGGACGTACGCCGGGGAAATTCCGCCCGCGGCATTGGTAATCACCAGAGCGCGGATGCCCATGCGGCCGAGCACGCGCACGGGAAAGGTCACTTCGTCCATCGCCAAGCCTTCGTAATAGTGGAGCCGGCCCGCGAGCGCGGCCACAGGAACTCCGCCGCTGTGTCCGATTACCATGCGCCCGGCATGGCCCTCCACCGTAGACACGGGGAAGCCGGGGATGCGGCGGTATTCGATGCGCGTGGCGGCGGACAGTTCGCCGGCAAACGCGCCCAGGCCGGAGCCGAGCACCACGCCGATGCGCGGCCGCATCTTCGTTCGCGCGAGCACGAATTTCGCGGCGCGCTCGGCGCGCGCGAACAGTTCCTTCCGTCCGGCAGCCGTCGCGCGGCGCGATTGGCGAGGCGCCGTCACAGCAGCATCCCCACAATCGATGCGGAGAGCAGGTTGGCCATGGTGCCCGCGAGCATGGCCCGGAAGCCCAATAGAGCCAGTTCGTGGCGTTTGTTGGGCGCGAGGGCGCTCAGGCCGCCGATCTGGATGCCGATGGAGCTGAAATTGGCAAAGCCGCAGAGCGCAAAAGTGGCGATGGTGAAAGAGCGCGGGTCCATCTGCGACCTCAAAGGGCCGAGCTGGCTGTAGGCCACAAATTCGTTGAGCACCATGCGCGTGCCGAGCAGGTTGCCCACGGTGATGGCGTCGTGGGACGACACGCCGATGGCCCAGGCCACCGGGGCGAACAGCCAGCCCAGCAATTCCTGAAGGCTCGAAGGAAACCAGGCTGCGCCGAGCCGCGCCAGGCCGTTGTGGGCGGCGCCGAAGATGCCGTTGACCAGGGCCACGAGCGCCAGGAAGGCAATCAGCATCGCGGCCACGTTGAGGGCGAGGTGAAGGCCGTCGGTGGCGCCGCGGGCGACGGCATCCAGCAGATTTTCTTTTTTCTCGGCTTCGCCGCGCACGAGGTGGACCTTTCCCGCGGTCTCGGGCTGCTCCGTTTCCGGGTTCAGCAGTTTGGCGATCACCAGCGTTCCCGGAGCGGTCATGATAACGGCGGCGAGCAGGTGCCGCGCCTCCGCTCCGAACAGGATGTAGGCGCCCATCACCGCGCCGGAAACGTGCGCCATTCCGCAGGTCATCACGGTCATCAGCTCGGAACGGGTGAGGTTGGGAAGAAAGGGGCGGATGGTGAGCGGCGCCTCCGTTTGTCCCATGAAAATGCTGGCCGCCACGTCGAGCGATTCCGCACCGCTGGCGCCCATCAGCCGGGTCATGACGCGCGCGGCCACGCGGATGATGGCCTGCATCACCCCGTAGTGATAGAGGATGGAGAAAAAGGAAGCGATGAAAATGATGATGGGCAGCACCTGGAAGGCGATCACCACTCCGCCGGCGCCTTTCCTCCCCAGCGGGCCGAATACGAATTCCGACCCGGCGAAGGAAAAACTCAGCAGCCAATCCGCACCCGCGCCCAGCCACTCGAACAGCCGCAATCCCGCCTTCGTTTTCAATACGAAGAGCGCAAACCCGAGCTGGAGGCCCAGTCCCCAGAGCACCGTCCGCAGTCGGATGGCTCGCCGCGCCGTGGAGAAATACCAGCACGCCACCAGGATCGAGACGATTCCGATGAGGCCGATGAAGCGGTGCATGGTGTTAGGTCCGGTCGAAGCGCGCTGAGTTTAACATCTTGGAGGCGGCAGAAGACCAGTGGCCATCCGTCTCCGGGGTGTTATTCCTATGTCTCCAGTCCGGGTTCCGATTTGCTCCGTAGATTTTTCCGCTAAATGAGTATTATGTGACCGATAGCCCGGAGCGCGAATCAGGGGCCGTCTTGCGCGCCTGCCGCGTTCGCGAGCTTGTGGGGTGGAGTTTAGAGATGTCCGATGAAAAGGAAATTGCCCGCATCCGTTCCTCCGAAGTGGGGAGAGGAAAACAGTCTTCAGTCAAACGAGCGAGAAAAAGAGAACGGCTGGAGAAGCTGCTGTTGGCAGCGCTCATGCGAGGGGACAGGGAACATTTCGCGGAAATACTCAACGACCTCGGACAGCCACCCGGGACGGTCGAGCACGAAAACTCGATGCGGATTTTCGACGAGTATCAGGAGACGCATTAGCGAGGCGGCGTTCCGCCGCGGAAATGCGGCGTTCCTGTTCATCCTCCGGCATCTTCTCGAGGCGGCCGAGTGCAATCTCAGCCAGGCGACGGGCCGCTTCTTGCGCCGTGATTTTCTTAGAAGGCACCGATATCTTCCTCAGTCCAAGCCGGTATGGGAGCAGACACCAGTATACGGTTGCCCCGGGGGGTGTCAAGGCGAGGCCTGTGGTACTCCGTCAATTACATGGTTAGGGCGGAGAATGGGGCGGGAGGCGAGCCCAAACATCGGCATCTCGGGCGCCTGACGGCAGGCAGGGGCAGGCCCGCCCAAATCAGTTCGTGCGGACCTCGCGTTAGTGCGGGGCCGGCCGGGCTTCCAGCGTAAACACCGGCATCTCCGGCGGGCAGGCGACCCGAAGCGGAAGGACGATGGTGCCGATGCCGCGGCTGACATAAATGCGCGTGCGTCCCCAGGAGTCCCATCCGGTATGAAAGCGGCGCGGGGGCTGATTGGCGTCGCGCATGCGTTCGAGAAACGGCAGGCGAACCTGGCCGCCGTGCGTGTGGCCGGAAAGCACCAGGTCCACGGAAAAATGGGCGGCGGCGGCAACGATGCGCGGATTGTGCGAGAGCAGAATCAGCGGCCGGCCGCGCGGGATGCGCTGGAGCGCGCGCGGGAGATTGGGGTTGAACCAGAGGTCGTCCACGCCGGCCAGATGGAGCTGCGAGCCGCCTGCGCGGATCACCGTATGCTGGTTGCGGAGAACGGCGATGCCGTTGCGGCGCAGCGCGCGCGTCACCAGATCCGCACCCACGCGGAAATCGTGATTGCCCAGCACCGCATAGACGCCGCGCCGCGCGCGAAGCCCGCCGAGCAGCTCGGCGGCGGAATGCGCGAAGTTGCGGGAATAGGTGACGTAGTCGCCGGTGAGCGCCACGAGGTCGGGTTCGAGCGAATTGGCCAGCTCCACCGCTGCGGCGAGCGCCTCCGCCGAAAAATAGAGGCCATGGTGAATGTCGGTGAGATGGACGATACGAAGGCCGTCCAGGTCGCGGCCGAGCCCGGCGAAGGGCACCCGGAATTCGCTCACCTCAATTTGGCGCGCCTTGCGCCGCCGGGCAGGCGCGGAACGGCTGGGCGCCAGGTTCAGGCTCAGGTCGTCGAAATCCCTGCGGTCAAAGCGGTCGAGCCAGCGACGCACAGGGTGCTCGCGGGATTCCACGAGTAGCGGAGAGAATGTGAAGTCGCGTGCGGCAGATGAGGCGCGATCCGCCATGTGGAAACCACCTGTCTTCACCGTAGCACCCCGCTCCGGCAGAGTAAAGGAGCGGGGGCGGCTGAAGTTCATTTGGCCTGGAACGATTTGAAGCCGGGGCTCGTGCGGCTCCCTGCGGATGGTCCCCGCCAGTGGTGCGAGCGCACAGACCCTTCCTTCATCAGGGCGTGCGGGATTGTCTGTGCTACTGGCGCGATTTGACGCTGCGCCTGTCCCACGGTAGCCTTGGAACCCGTCCGTAGCCGATCCCCGATTATTGGAGCGAATGGATGAAGCCGACCGAGACGATGATTTCTGCCATGACGCGCCGGAATTTTCTGCGCGGCGCTTCCGTCGCCGGAGCGGCGTGGGCCGTCCGCCCATGGGCCGCGGTACCTGCCTGGGCAGGTTCGGCACCACGGGGACCACAGGCCGCGCTGGAGTCCGGCCCGCCGCTGGCCGATGCCGGATTTGCCAGCGCGCGAAAAGTGGCGGAGGGGGTTTACGCGGTCATCTCCGACCCGTCGAAGGGAGCCGAGACGCTCTGCAACGGCGGGTTCGTAGCCGGCAAAGATGCGGCGCTGCTGTGGGAAGGATATGCGTCCCCCAAAGGCGCCGCGTTCCAGATGGAGGCGCTGAAGCTGGCCACGAAGGCGCCGGTGAAGGCCGCCCTCGATTCCCACTTCCACCTCGATCATTCGTTCGGCAACGCGCAGTACGCCGCCGCGGGCATTCCCGTGTGGGCGCACGAGAAGGTGGTTCCGCTGATGGAAGAGCGCTACGTGGCGCTCCAGAACCGCGACAAAGCCGCACTGTTCGCTCCCGCGGAGACGCATCTACGAGACGCGATTTCCGACGCGGACAAGGAGCACGCCGAGGGGGATTTGAAGGCGCTGAAATTTGTGGCCGGATTGATCGACCAGACGGTAGTGGCGCTGCCGAATCGCTCGCTGGCTCCTGCCGGCCTGCCCCTGATCGTGGACCTGGGAGGGCGGGAGGTGGTGATCGAGACGCATCCGGGACACACGCCGGGCGACCTGATCCTGCGCGTGCCTGATGCGGACGTGGTGTTCGCGGGCGATCTCCTGTTCCATGGCAGCTATCCCGTGACCGCCGATGCCGACATGCTGGGCTGGCTGAAAACGCTGGACGCCTTCGGGCGCTTCGGGAGGAAAACCGTGTTCGTGCCGGGCCACGGCGCGGTGTGCGGGCAGGAAGGCATCGAATTGCAGAAGAGCGTGTTTGCCGACCTGGCGCAGCACGCACGTCAGATGGCGCAGATGCGCGTCCCGGTCCATGAAGCGCAGGCGCGCTACACCGTGCCCGAACAATTCAAGAAACTGGGGCTGTTCGCATGGGGTTTCTGCATCGACCAGGCGGTGGCGCAGTTCTACGAAGCCGCGCGGGAAAACAAAATCTAGCCGACCGCGGGACGACGGTCTTCAGGGGCACGGTCCCGCAGAGCGGGATGCCCCAATGACACGGATGCGGTATGCTGGTGGTGAGTGGAGCGCGAGAGGAGCTGACCGACATGGCCGACGAACTTTGTAATCCCCAGCCAGTCCCGCAACCCGCCGCCACACCGGCCAAGCCCGGCGCGCGCATGGTGAAATGCGTGAAGTTCGGGAAAGAAATGCCGGGGCTCGATGACGTTCCGTGGAACGGCGAGCTGGGCCAGCGCGTGTACGACAACGTCTCCGCCGAGGCCTGGAAGCTTTGGATTGAACACTCCAAGATGATCATGAACGAATACCGGCTGAATCCCCTGGACCCCAATTCCCACAAAATCATGGAAGAGCAGATGGAGCAGTTCTTTTTCGGCGAAGGCGCGAAACTCCCCGAAGGCTACGTGCCCCAGCGCACCAAAGGTTAAGGCGACCGTCTGCAGCTCCGGTAGCCACGGTCGGTGCCTTTCCGACCGTGGGTCCGTGCCACCCAGGAAACCCACGGTCAGAAAATCGCTGACCGTGGCTACCCGTGCCGCGCGAGGGGATGCTCGACCGGGAGGCGCGGGCGCAGATCGAAGCGCAGGCAGGCGTGGGCGGCACGAAGGCCGGATTCGACCGCTGCGGGCTCCGGGGCGCGCGCGAAGATGAATCCCAGATAGCTGGACCCTTCCGGCCAGGCCGCGATGTAATCGTGCATCCGCGCCGTGATCTCCACGGATTCGACGCCGGGTACGCGCGCGGCCTCTTCGATTCCCTCGACACCCTCCAAAATTCCGCTAGCCGGAACCGGGATCATCATCACGCCAGAAGCCACGGCCTCGCGTTCCAGTCCTCGCGTTGGAATCCCCAGCGCGTGGCGCACCAGCAGCTCTTCCAGCGGCATGCGTGCAGGGCCAAATCGGAGCGCGCGCGCACACAGCCCGCCGATGGGCCGCGGCTGCACTTCGAGCACCCACGGCCCGCGCGCGTTCAATCGGAATTCAGCATGAATCGGACCGCGCGTCAGGCCCAGCGCGGCGACGGCGCTGCGGGCGCAGTCTTCCACCACCGCCAGCGCGCGCGGCGGGAGGCGCGAGGGCGTTACGTAAATCGTTTCCTCGAAATATGGCCCTTCGAGCTCGTCTGGTTTGTCGAAAATCGCGAGTGTGCGCAGGTTGCCGTCCTCGAGCAGGCCCTCCAGCGCGACCTCCCAGCCGGGCAGGTAGCCTTCCACCAGCAGCCGGTCGAGCCCCTCTTCGCGCGTCACCTGAATCTCCGGCGACGAAACCAGCGCCCGGATGCGTGCCACCGCGGCGCGGAACTCCGCTGCGTCGTTCGCGCGCACGACTCCCTGGCTCATGGAGAGCATGAGAGGTTTGACGACACATGGGAACTGGACGCCGGGGAGGACGCGGTCCACGTCTTCGTCGAGCGCAAACGAGAAAAACTGCGGCACCGGCACGCGCGCAGCGCTGAGGGCCTCGCGCTGGCGCAGTTTGTCGCGAGCCGTCTCGACGGATTCCGGCGAGTTGTACGGAAGGCCGAGCGAGCGCGCAGCGTGGGCCGCCGCGGCCAGCGGGCGATCCCCCAGCGCGAGAATCGCGTCCACCGGAGCGACTGCGGCGGCGCGGACGATTTCCGCGGCGGCATCGGCGGGCCGCTCGAAATGCAAGGGCAGCGCGGCATCCTTCCAGGGATCGTCGAGCTGATGGCAGCGGTCCGTGCCGAACACCACCTCCAAGCCCAAGCTGTGCGCGGCGTCAGCAAACGCCCGCGCCTGGTAGCCGAGCTTGGAAATGAGCAGCAGTAGGCGTTTTGGGGTGGTGGTAGCCATTACGAGGACGAACACAGAATTAACACGGTGGACGCGGAGGAACGGAGTTCACAGAGAACAGCAGGGGCGACGAACCGAGCGTTGGTTCTGTCTTCACTCCGTGTCCTCCGTCCCGAGCCTTCGGGACTCTGTGTTCTCCGTGCGAAATCCTGTCTTCTCCCAGCTCCGCTACACAAACGACTCCGCCTGGCGGACCGCCTCGCGAGCTTTTGCGATGGGGACCAACTGGTCCCGCGTCGGCTCCGCTCAACAGTACCAGGGCTCAGTGAGGTACGGCACCGCGGCGCGCGCGACGAGCACCGGTTCGGCCGGCGACGGCGCATCCATTCCCGCCGCTCGATGCGCCGCCTCCCAGATCCGCAGAAAGATTTTGTCGCGGGTCCGGCCATTTTTCTCGCCGCTTTCCACGATGGACTGCACTTCCTCCGCCAGCGCGTCCACGCGCGGGTCCGGATGCCGCCACGGTTGCACGAGCGCCTCGGGGTCGAACGGCCCGGCGATGCGCCGCACCTCCTCCAGCTCCAGCAGCAGCGAGCCTGCGGGAATCAGCAGGCGGATGGCGAGCTGGATGGGGGGCACAGCTGCGGCGAC
The DNA here is from genome assembly GCA_963773835.1 of uncultured Acidobacteriaceae bacterium. GTDB lineage: Bacteria > Acidobacteriota > Terriglobia > Acidiferrales > UBA7541 > JOPF136. The sequence continues at coordinate 1,024,961 of CAVZCQ010000001.1, read as the reverse complement.
TCCCTCGCCGGCCAGCACGCGAAGCAGTTCGCAGTAGCTTCCCGGCGTCGTCCACGGCGTAAACGGAACAAACGTCGGCTGGAGCGGCAGGCCGATTTCGCGGCAGCGGCGAACCACGGCCAGAAAATCCGCGCGCGTGTGGCCCTTCGCCAGCCGCTCGAGGGTGCGGTCGTCCACCGATTCGGCCGCAGTGACTACAAACGCGCATCCGGTGTCGCGCAGCACGGGCAGCAGGTCGGCGTGGCGCAACAGGTGCTCGACTTTTATGGTCGCGTCGTAGCTGACCGCAGGGAATTCGCGATGCAGTCCGTTGACGATTCCCATGGCATGCCGCGGCCCGTTGAAAAAATCCGGATCGCCGAAGGTGATGTGCTGCGCCCCGGCAGCCACCTGCTGGCGTATGTCGGCGAGCACCACGTCCTCGCCGACCACACGGAAGACGCCGCGGTACACCGGCACAATCGGACAGTGGCGGCACAGATGTTTGCAGCCCCGTGTCGCCTCCGTATAGCCGGCGATGCGATGCGAGCCGTCCGGCAATCGCAGGTGCGCGTACTCTTTCAGCGCCGGCAACCCCGCGCGCTCCGGCACCACAAACTGCTGTCGCGCGACCGAAATGACCGCGGGCTGCGCGCCCTCTGTTCCCTTCCTCTCCGTGTCCCCGGTGTTGAAATCTTTGCTCCGGAGTCCTTCCATTAGCTCCACCAGCGGCCCCTCGAACTCCCCGCCAATCACGCTCTCGACTCCCAGCCCGCTCAGATAATCCGCATTCATCGGCGCATACAACCCGTAGAAGCAAATATGCGCTCCCGGATTCAGCCTGCGCACCGGCTCGAGCAGCATCACCGCCAGCCGCGTTGCCGTGTGCATCGGCACGTAGAACGCGATCAGGTCCGCCGCGCGCACCCAGTCCTCGCGGAAATCGTCGCGCGAGACGTCCAGGCAGCGCACCTCCGCCCCCGCGCGCCCGAGCCACGCCGCGGGCGACGCCAGCCCGAACGGTTGCCGGCCCAGTTCATAAGTGGAAATCAGGAGGACGTTCACAATCGCTCGCAACGATTATGGCATGGCGCCCGAGGCGTCACCAATTCCGCCCCTGAATTCATCCAAAGAGCATGCGACGATTGCGATAGAATGAAGATTCCTTTCAAGGAGCGCATGCGCATATGACCACCCCACAACGCAACAGTTTCGGCTCCCGCGGCGCTCTCCGCGCCGCCGGCCGCGAATTCCAGATTTTCCGCATCAGCGAGCTCGAAAAGCACGGCCTGGGCCAACCCTCGCGTCTGCCGTTCTCGCTGAAAGTGCTGCTCGAAAACCTGCTGCGGCACGAAGACGGCGCATTCGTCAAATCCCCGGACGTCGAAGCCCTCGCCCGCTGGAACCCCGCGAAGCCAGGCGCCCGGAAGGAAGTCAACTTCATGCCCGCCCGCGTCCTGATGCAGGATTTCACCGGCGTGCCTGCCGTGGTGGACCTGGCAGCCATGCGCGACGCCATGCGGGCCATGGGCGGCGATCCCAAAAAAATCAATCCGCTGCTGCCCGTAGACCTCGTCATCGACCATTCCGTGCAGGTGGACCTGTTCGGCACCAACCAGGCCTATCTGCTGAACACAGAAATCGAATTCCAGCGCAACAGGGAACGCTATGTATTCCTCCGCTGGGGCCAGAAGTCGTTTCACGATTTCCGCGTCGTCCCTCCGGGCACCGGCATTTGCCATCAGGTGAACCTGGAATACCTGGGCCGCACCGTGTTCACGCGCCAGGCCGACGGCGCCACGTTCGCCTTCCCCGATTCCCTGGTCGGCACCGACTCCCACACCACCATGATCAATTCCATTGGCGTGTTCGGCTGGGGCGTGGGCGGCATTGAAGCGGAGGCCGCCATGCTCGGCCAGCCGCTGTCCATGCTGATTCCGGACGTCGTCGGCTTCAAACTCCACGGCCGCCTGCCCGCCGGCACCACGGCCACTGACCTGGTGCTGACGGCCACACAGATGCTTCGCAAGAAAGGCGTGGTCGGCAAATTCGTCGAATACTACGGCACCGGCCTCTCCAGCCTCTCCGTTCCGGACCGCGCCGTGCTCTCTAACATGTCGCCGGAATACGGCGCGACCATGGGCTTTTTCCCAGTGGATGCGGAAACGCTCGCCTACCTGCGTTTCTCCGCCCGCGAGGAAGACCACGTCCAGCTCGTTGAAGCCTACGCAAAGGAGCAGGGCCTGTTCCGCACCGATGCGACGCCCGACCCCATTTTCACCGACACGCTCGAACTCGATCTCTCGACCATCGAGCCCACACTGGCCGGCCCCAAGCGCCCGCAGGACCGAGTGCCGCTGCGCGAAGCGAAGCCCGCATTCCTCAAATCGCTCGAAGGCGCCCCCGCCAAGCACGCCCAGGTAAAATCCAACGGCGACCTCTACGAGTTGGGCCACGGCTCCGTGGTCATCGCCGCAATCACAAGCTGCACGAACACGTCGAACCCGTCGTTGATGATCGGCGCGGGCCTGATCGCCAAGAAAGCCGTGGAGCGCGGGCTGAAGACGAAACCGTGGGTGAAGACCAGCCTCGCGCCCGGCTCCAAGGTCGTCACCGATTATCTTGAGGCCGCCGGCCTCACCAAATATCTCGACGCGTTGCGCTTCAACCTGGTGGCCTACGGCTGCACCACCTGCATCGGAAATAGCGGCCCGCTGCCCGAACCGGTGGCCGCGGCGATAAAGGACAACTCGCTGGTCGCCGTGTCCGTCCTCAGTGGGAATCGCAACTTTGAGGGGCGCATCAACCCGCTGGTGCGCGCGAATTATCTGGCCTCGCCCCCGCTCGTCGTCGCCTACGCGCTCGCCGGCCGCATGGATTTCGACATGGCCAGCGAATCGCTCGGCAGCGACGCAAAAGGAAAGCCCGTCTTTCTGCGCGAAATCTGGCCATCGCCCGCGGAAGTCGAGCAGGCCGTGCGCGCCGCGGTCACCACGGGGATGTTCCGCAAGGAATACGGCGACGTGTTCACCGGCCCCGAGGAATGGCGCAAAGTGCCCGTCTCGGAAGGCGAGCTCTACCCCTGGGACGCCGCTTCCACCTACATCCAGAATCCGCCGTATTTCGAAAACATGCCGCGCACGCCGGGCGCGATCGAAGAGGTGCGCGGGGCCCGGGTGCTGGCCGTGCTGGGCGACAGCGTCACCACCGACCACATTTCGCCGGCAGGCAGCATCGCGGCGGATTCGCCGGCGGGGAAATATTTGATCTCGCTCGGCGTCAAACCGTCCGATTTCAATTCCTACGGCGCGCGCCGCGGCAACCATCAGGTGATGATGCGCGGCACGTTCGCCAACATCCGGCTGAAGAATTTCATGGTGCCGGGAGTCGAGGGCTGGTGGACGGTTCACGTGCCGTCGGGCGAAAAGATGGCCATCTACGACGCGGCCATGCGCTACAAGCAAGAGAAAACGCCGCTGGTGGTGATCGGCGGAAAGGAATACGGCTCCGGCTCCTCGCGCGACTGGGCGGCAAAGGGAACGCTGCTGCTCGGCGTGCGCGCGGTGCTGGCCGAGAGCTTCGAGCGCATCCATCGCTCCAACCTCGTTGGCATGGGCGTCCTCCCGCTCGAATTTCTTCCGGGCGAAGGCCGCGAATCGCACGGGCTCACGGGCACAGAGTCGGTGGACATCAACGGATTGGCAGAAGGCATCACCCCGCGCAAAAAAGTGACCGTCCGCGTGAGCGGCACGGGCGGCGCGCAGAAATCGTTCTCCGCTGTCGCCCGCATCGACACGCCCGAAGAAGTGGAATACTACCGGCACGGTGGCATCCTGCCGTTTGTACTTCGCAAAATGCGCTAGCGCTCGGTTGGCAACGGAGTCCGCGGACGGCGTTTCTCGCACCATAAACGGTAGCTAAGGTCAAAAGCGCATTGACCGGGGCTATTCTCTCGATTTACGAACACCAGCCCTTGATATATACTCTGGTATATACCGAGGGAGGGCGCCATGGCCAGAACGGCAAAGCTGTTTCAGAACGGGCGTAGCCAGGCGGTGCGGCTGCCGAAGGATTTTCGCCTCCCGGGAAAGGAAGTCTACATCGAGAGGCGCGGCAGTCTGGTGATCCTCCGTCCGATGGCGAAAGTGGACTGGGAGGAGTTCTTCGCGCGTCCTTCACCCTTTCCGGCTGATTTCCTGGCCCGGCGCAGAGACAAAAAACCGCAAAAACGCAGGGTGTTCTAATGTGGATGCTCGATACAGACACGTGCAGCTACATCCTGAGGGCACATCCTGCGGGCGCGGCTGCCCGGTTCAGGCAGTCGGCGCCCGAGGAAATCGGGATGTCGTCGGTGGTGCTGGCTGAGCTGTATTACGGCGCCGCCCTGCTTCCCAATCGCGCCGCCTTGCGAAGGAACATCGAGGAATTTGCGCGCGGGTTATTGCTGCTCCCCTGGGACTCCGCTGCGGCGGACCACTATGGCGACATCCGGGCCGGGCTGGAACGGAAGGGCGCTTCGATCGGCGGGATGGACCTTATGATCGCCGCACACGCGCGCAGCAGGAACGCCGTGCTCGTCACCAACAATACGAAGCACTTCAGCCGAGTGCCCAACCTGAAGCTGGAAAATTGGGTCCTGCGATGAGTGAGGCCCACGGTCAGAAAGGCGCTGACCGTGGCTACCCAGACAGCCCGGCCTGAAGGCCGGCGCTACCGCCGGTCGAGCGCCGGGTGTCGCACGTCGCGTCCGACGACCATGAAGATGACGTCTTCGGAGATGTTCGTGGCGTGGTCCGCGATGCGCTCCAGGTTTTTCGCCACCAGGATCAGCTCGAAGGCCGGAAACACCACCGCCGAGTTCTCCATCATGTAGGTGAGCAGCTCGCGGAAAATCTGGTTGCGCAGGGAATCCACCACGTCGTCGCGCGCCAGTACGTTGCGCGCCAGCTCCACGTCGCGCCGCACCAGCGCGTTCAGGCTGTCGCGCACCATTTCCTCAGCGATTTCACTCATCCGCGGCAGGTCCACGTAGGGCTTCACGCGCGGGTGCCTCAGTATGCGCAGCGCGGACTGCGCGATATTCACCGCCTGGTCCCCGATGCGCTCCAGGTCGCCATTGATGCGCGACACGGCGATGGCGAAGCGCAGGTCGCCGGCAGTGATCTGCTGGGTGGCCAGGAGTTTCACCACGCGCTCGTCCACTTCGATTTGCATCTCGTTGATGGCCGGCTCTTCCTCGATCACCCGGTTGGCCATTTCCTTTTCGCCGTCCAGCACCGCCTGCACGGACTGATGCACGGCGCGCTCCACCAGCGAGCCCATCCACACGAGCCGGTCCTTGAGTTCCTGCAGATCCTTTTCGAAATGGCGTTCCATCTAGGCAGACCTCCTCATCCGAACCGGCCGGTGATGTACGCCTCTGTCCGGGGATCGGAGGGCGTGGTAAACAATTGTTCCGTGGACTGGAATTCCACCAGATGTCCTTCCAGCATGAACGCGGTCAGGTCGCTCGACCGCGCCGCCTGCTGCATGTTGTGCGTCACGATGGCCAGCGTGCAATTGTCTTTCAGCCCGAACAGCAGCTCTTCGATCTTCGCGGTGCTGATGGGGTCCAGCGCCGAACACGGTTCGTCCAGCAGCAGCACTTCCGGATCCACGGCCAGCGCCCGCGCGATGCACAGCCGCTGCTGCTGGCCTCCGGAAATGGCGTAGGCCGATTTGTGCAGCGAGTCTTTCACCTCTTCCCAGAGCGCGGCGCGCCGCAGGCTCTTCTCGACGGCCTCGGAGATGGAACCTTTGTAGCCGTTGACGCGGAGGCCGTAAGCGATGTTGTCGAAGATCGATTTGGGGAAAGGGTTGGGGCGCTGGAAGACCATTCCCACTCGCCGCCGCAACCGCGTCACGTCCTGGTCCAGCACGCTCTCCCCGTCCAGCAGGATCTCGCCCTCGAGGTGCGAAGTCTTGACCGTCTCGTGCATGCGGTTGAGCGTGCGCAGCAGGGTGGATTTGCCGCAACCGGAAGGCCCGATGAGTGCCGTCACCCGGTTGGTGGGAATGGTGAGCGAAATATCGTGCAGCGCCTGCTTCGACCCGTAGTAAAAATTCAGGTTCTTCACTTCCAGGCGAGGTTTCAACCCGGCCAGGGGATCCATTTTCGCAACCCCTGCGGGCAGGGGCGCAGGCTTTCGCGCGGCGCCGAGTGCTGCGTTCATGGGAACTTCCACGGCATCACCTCGGGGCCGAGATTCCGCGCGAGAGGATAGCGCGCGCGATGATGTTTGTCAGCAGAACCATACCGAGCAGCACCAGCCCCGCGGCCCAAGCCTGACGGTGCCAATCATCATACGGCGAAATCGCATAGGTATAGACGACAACCGGCAGCGAAGCAATGGGCTGATTGAAACCCGGGCTCCAAAAGCGGTTGTTGAAGGCCGTGAACAGGAGGGGCGCCGTCTCGCCGGCCACGCGGGCGAGGGAGAGGAGGATGGCGGTAAGGATGCCGCGGTAGGCCGCGGGCACCACTATGCTCACAATCGTCTTCCATTTGCTGGCGCCCAGGGCCATGGACGCTTCCCGCATTGACAAGGGCACGTCGCGCAGGAACTGCTCGGTGCTGCGCAGGGTGACGGGAATCATCATGATGCCCAGGGCGAAGCCGCCGGCGTAGGCGGAAAAATGCTTCATTCGCAGGACGATGAGGGTGTAAGCGAAAATGCCGATCACGATCGAGGGGACGCCGTTGAGCAGGTCCGCCGTGTATTGGAGGATGAAGGCGCTGAACTTTCCGGAGAACTCCGCCATATAAACCCCGCCGACCACCCCCAGGGGTATCCCGATCATCGAGGCGAGCAGCAGCAGCTTCATGCTGCCAACAATCGCGTTGGCCATTCCGCCGCCGGTCTCGCCCACCGGTTTCGGCAGTTGCGTGAAGAAATTCAGGTTGAGGTCCGAGCCGCCATTCCACACCAGGTAGCCGAGGATGAAGAACAGCACGCCCACCACAACCAGTGCGCACAGGGCCGTGGAACTCAGAAAGAAATAGCTGATCCCCTTGCGGACGCGCATGTGCCGCGTTCCCGCCCAGCCGCTCATGACGTCCCCCCGCGCTGCGACGTGAACAGGATCAACAGCCGCGCTAGCCCGTTGAGGATAAAGGTCACCAGGAAAAGCACCAGCCCCAGCTCAATCAACGCCTGCAGGTAGATATCCCCGGTGGCCTCCGTAAATTCGTTGGCGATCACCGCGGCGATGGAATATCCCGGCGCCAGCAGCGAGGCGTGGATCTCCGTGACGTTTCCCACCACCATGGTCACCGCCATGGTTTCCCCGAGGGCGCGCGCCATGGCCAGGAACACGGAGCCGAGCACCCCGGGCAGCGCGAACGGCACCACCACTTTCCAAGTGGACTCCCACCGCGTGGATCCCAGGGCCAGCGCCGCCTCCCGCTGGTCCGTGGGCACAGCCAGCAGCACTTCCCGCGAAACGCTCACGATGAACGGCACGATCATGATCGCCAGCACCAGGCCTGCGGCCAGAAAACTCACTCCGTAGCAAGGACCCTGGAACAGCGGCAAGAAGCCCAGCGTGTGCTTCAGCGCGGGAGCCATCGTGGTTCGCACGAACGGCACAACTATGAAGATTCCCAGCAGCCCGTAAATCACGCTGGGCACTGCTGCAAGCAACTCAATCACAAACGTCAGCGTGTCCGAAATCTTGGGCGGCGCCAATTCAGCCAGAAAAATCGCCGCTCCTAACCCCAGGGGGACTCCGATGACCAGGGACACCGCCGTGGTCACCAACGTTCCATAAACGAAGGGCAGCGCCCCAAACTGTTCGGCGACCGGGTCCCAGACCCTTCCCACAAAAAACGACAGGCCGAATTTGGCCCGCGGCAGCGCGGAATTGTCCCACAGCACGATCACCAGCATGATGGTGATCAGCATGATCGTCGCCGCGCACACGAACGTTATCGCGTGCGCCACCTGGTCGCCTTGCAGCAACCGGGCGAAAAACGAGCGCGAGGCCGACTTCGGCCCCGCGCCCGGTCCCGTAGTGGAAAGTGTGGCCAATTCCGCGGCTTACTTGATCTTGCTGATGGCTTTCTCCTCCTGCTTCACGACTTCTTTGGGCAGGGGAGCGTATCCGAGGCCCTCAGCATACGCCTGGCCGTCGGTGAGCATCCACTTGAGAAAGTCTTTCAGCGTGTCCCGTTTCGTGGCGTCTGGAATTGTAGTGGGAATCAGCAACCACGTGAAGCTGGAGATGGGATATGTCGTTTTCCCCGGCGCGTTGGTGATGGAAACGCGAAAGTCCTCGGGCATGGTCTTTGCCGCGCCGGCAGCCGCGGCGGTCACCGAGGCGAGGTCGGCTTTGACAAATACGCCTTCCTTGTTCTGCACCTTCCCGTAGGGCAGCTTGTTCTGGAGAGCGTATATCAACTCAACGTAGCCGATGGAGTCGGGCGTCTGCTTGACCAGACCAGACACTCCTTCGTTGCCCTTGCCGCCCAGACCCACCGGCCAGTTGACAGAGGTATCGCGCCCAACTTTGGTCTCCCACTCCTTGCTGACCTTGCAGAGAAAATCGACCCAGATGTACGTCGTGCCGCTCCCGTCGGAGCGGTGTACCACCACGATGTCATCCGCGGGAAGGTTCACACCGGGATTGGGCTTGGTGATTTCCGGATCATTCCATTTGGTGATTTTGCCCAGGTAGATGCCCGCCAGCGCCGCCTGCGTGAAATTCAGCTCGGCGCTCACCCCGGGGATGTTGTAGGTGGGAACATCACTGCCCATCACTGTCGGGAAGTGAAGCACCCCGGTTTTGACCTCCGCCATCTGCTGGTCCTTCATGGGCCCGTCGGTGGCGCCAAAGTCCACCGTGCCGGCGATCACTTGCCGGATCCCCCCGCCCGAGCCAATGGACTGGTAGTTGATCTGGATGTTGGGATGCTTCTGTTTGTACACATCAAACCATTTCGAGTAGATGGGATAGGGGAACGTAGCCCCAGCTCCATTCAGCAGGATGTTTCCCGCCTGCGCCGCTGCCACCAATGCTACCCCTAGGCAGAGCGCTCCGACCATCATGAGTCTCTTCATGTCGTTATAACCCTCCTCCGGGCGGGATTCTGGCGGCAGATTGTTACATCTCTGTTACAACACGAGGAAATTGGCATGAACGAGCGCCAGCCCATTCCTACATCGCGAATCACCATGCCACGTTTACCGAATCGGGCCGCTCTCCTTGCTTTCGCCTCCTCCCAACCGTTATCATGATTGTCCGATGGCAACCCGGAGCGGCACTCTGCACTTCTTACCGTTCCGGGAAAGCCCGAAACGTCCGTCGAATCCCGAAATGCAAAGTTCACCGCTCCCACGGAACCCTTCTGTGGCTTGCAGGCCAGCGCGGCTGCCGCTGCTCTGCCTCGCGCTGGCCGCCGCGGTATTGTTCGGTGCAGCCTGGGCGAAAGCTTCGCGCTACGATTTGCACGCGGTGCCCTCACCCCACTTCTCAACGTCGATTAAGATCGTCCGAGTGCTTTTCCCAAACGTGTCTGGCGACGAACCCCAGGCGCTCATCGCCACGATTACACGCCTGCCGGAACCGGACTGGAGCGGCCTTGCGCTCCTTCCAGCTCAGTTGGAATCTCCCGGCAATCCCCCTGTCCCCTTTCAGGCGCTTCGCGCTCCTCCTGCGCTCGTCTAGCCCCTTCCCGTTTCGCCGCGGCCCGGCATAATTTCGCAGGCGCGCGGATTCTCTGACGGGAATCAGGGGACGTTCGAAAGCCGGCCCGGTCGGAGCCAAAAGAGAGTTCACCGGCTGTTCACCCTTCCGCACGGGCAGGGTTCCCGTTTTGTGAAAACGGCCCCGCCCGTCTGAACCGAACCATGGGGCCGGAAGGATCAAGAGAAAACAAACCGTGAACAGACTGCGTCAATTGCAAAACTAATTTCATGGTTCGTATTTTCTCTGCTGTTCCAAGTGAGGGGAAACCCTCCAAAGGAGATGCTCATGAGAACCGAGACATGCGGATACCGGGGCGGTCTGGTGATTGTGATCTCTCTTCTCGCCCTTTCCCTGGCCGCGCCCGCCACTACGGCGGCGCAATCCAGCGCCGGACCCGTCCAGGAACACGTGAAGGTCCTGGCCCACCTGGCGCTTCCGGGAATGCACGTGAATGAGATGTTCGTGCAACATCGCAACGACAGGGACTATCTCTATCTCCACCGTCCCACCCGAAAGGCGTTCGCGCTGATCGACGTCACCCGGCCCAACAAGCCCGTATTGGTCGAGAGGGCCATGCTGTCGGAGCCCCCTCACGGCCGCGTCGACGTGGATCCCAATAATCCCGCGATCGTCATCTCCGTGGCGCCGGAAGACCATCCGGCAGTGGCTCCATCCAAGGCGGAGCCCGATGCTGGCACGCAGCCCGCCGTTCTGCCGACGGAAACGATCCGGTTTCTGGATCTCTCCGACCCACAACATCCCAAAACCCTGAAATCCTTTTCCGGCGTCACCAGCTTCCTTCCCGATGACGCCCGGAAGCTGGTTTACATCGTGAACCAAGAGGGTCTGTGGATCGTGAGTCACCGGCAGTCGCGGCCCATGCCGCTTTGCACTTCCGAAGATGCACTGATGCAGGACCCGAATTGCCAGTAAAGCAATCCCATTCGGCGGCCGCTCGCCGCGCTCGCCGATTCGTGGGATAGTCAGCACCAAGAAGGGTGCTCTTGCCTCCCCCGGTGAATGCCCCGGAGGAGGACCGGGTAATGTGCGGTTTCCATTCCGCCCGGAAGCGAGAGCAGCTTATTCGTCTCCGAGGATTTGCCCTTGAGCAGAGAGGGGAGATGTTTCGGCTCGGCCGGAATTGAGAGTTGCGCCTCCAGGAGGAAATTCCATGGTTCATGAGCCTGTGCCTGCTGCGGTGCTCGAAGAGTTGCGCGGGTTGAGCACCTGCGTGGCCACAAGCGCGATCGAAAGTCTGGAGGTGCGTCTGCCGAATGCCGGTTTCATGGACGCCAGCGTGCGTTGCATTTTCCCGGAACTGCCGGCAGTGGTGGGCTATGCGGTGACGGCGCGCGTCCGCAGCGCCGCGCCACCCCTCGAAGGCGGCAAGTACTACTATTGGCGCAGCGAATGGTGGAAGCAGATTCTCACCGTTCCCGCGCCACGCCTGTTGGTCATCGAAGATCTCGACCACCCTCCCGGGCTCGGTGCTTTCGTCGGCGAGGTGCACGCCAATATTCTCAAATCCCTGGGATGTGGCGCTCTGATCACCAACGGCGCAGTCCGCGACTTGCCCGAAACCCGCGCCATTGGCTTCCAGTTGTTTGCAGGCAACATTTCCGTCTCCCACGCCTACTCCCATCTTTCCAGCTTCGGCGACCCGGTGGAAGTCGGCAATTTGAAGATCAAGCCGGGAGAACTGCTCCTGGGCGACCTCCACGGCGTGGTCTCCGTTCCGCTGGAGGTCGCCGCCAAAGTGCCCAGGGTCGCGCAGGGGATTTTGCAACGGCGCCGGCGTCTGATCGAAATCTGCCGCGCGCCAGCCTTCACCATTGAAAAACTGGAAACCGGCCGCCGGGAGCTTGGAACCCTGGAGGTCCAGGAGCACGAAATCTTGAAATCCAGGTCGAGACGAGAGGAGCAATGACCATTCGGAAAGCACATCGAATCCGCCCCTTTACTTACTCCCACTTCCGAGTGGCCCTGCTGGGGCTCGCGGCGGGGATGGCCGCAGGGTGTTCCCGAGGAGGCCGCGTGGCTGACGCCGATGCCATGCAAACACCCACCGTGGTGGTGGCCCGGGTGACGCGTGGCACGCTGGCGAAGACGCTCGATCTCCCCGCGGAGTTCCGCCCCTTCCAGGAGATTGACGTGCACGCAAAAGTGGCCGGATACATAAAGAAAATCTACGTGGACGTGGGCGACCACGTGCGCACCGGCGCCCTGTTGGCCGTCCTGGAAATCCCGGAGCTTCAGGACGAAGTGACGCAGGCCCTGGCAACGGTCGCCCGCGACGAAGAGGAAATCTCCCGCGCCAAGGCGGACCAGAAACGCGCCCAGGCCGCCTACGATACGGCGCATCTGGCCTATACCCGTCTCGCCGGCGTGGCGCAAAAGCGGCCCGAGCTCGTGGCCCAGCAGGACATGGACGACGCCGAAGGCCGCGATCGCCAGGCCGAAGCCCAGGTGGAAACGAATAAAGCCGCTTATGCCGCGGCCCAGCAGGAGCTGAGCGTGGCGCGGGCGAACCTGCAGAGGACTCGCTCCATGTTTGCCTACGCGGAAATCCGCGCTCCCTTCGACGGGGTGATTACCCGGCGCTACGCCGATACCGGGGCCATGCTTGCCGCGGGAACTTCCTCCGAAAAGCAGGCCATCCCCCTGGTGCGCCTCTCCCAGAACGGCCTGCTCCGCTTGACCATTCAGGTTCCGGAGTCCGCGGTCTCCCAGATTCACCTCGGATCTGCGGCCACGATTCGCGTCCCTGAGCTGAATAGGGAATTCACCGGCACGGTGAACCGCTTCGCGGGCCTGCTCACCATGGAGACGCGAACGATGGACACGGAGATCGACGTCCCCAATCCGCGCTTCGAGCTGGTCCCCGGCATGTACGCTACGGTCTCTCTCCAACTCGAGCAGAGGAAGGATGCGCTGATCATCCCCGTGGAGGGCATCGTGCGCGAAGGCGACTCCGCCTCCGCCCTGGTGGTGAACTCCCAGGATCAGATCGAGCAGCGGAGCCTGAAGCCGGGCCTCGTGACCTCCCAGCAGGTGGAAGTTCTTTCCGGCCTCCGCGAGGGCGAACGGGTGGTGGTTGGGCCTCGCGGCCAGCTCCGCCCCGGGGAAAAAGTTCGCACCACCCCGTTCGAGCCGCCTGCGCCGGAAGGCGGCCGTTGATGCCCCGTTTTTCCATCCGCAATCCCCACTTCATCGTGGTGATCTGCCTGATCATCGCCGTCATCGGAATCACCAGCCTCTTCCGCATGCCCGTGGACCTGTTCCCCACCATCAATATCCCCGAAGTCGTGGTGGCCACCTTCTATAGCGGCATGCCTCCCGAAGAAATCGAAGCGGAGATCACCAACGTTTTCGAGCGCTTCTTCACTCTGGGCGCCGGAATCGATCACATGGAGTCGCGTTCGCTTCCCGGCGTCAGCATTATCAAAGTGTATTTTCAGCCCGGCACGAATGCGGACGCGGACATGACGGAGATCTCCAACCTCGCCCTCGCCGACCTGCGGCGCCTGCCGCCGGGAACGCTGCCTCCGGTGGTGCTCAAATTCGACGCCTCGAGCCTGCCGGTCTGCCTGGTCACCCTGCAAGGCCAGGGTCTGGACGAGGCGCGCCTGCGCGATCTGGGCCAATTTGTTGTCCGCAACCAGCTCGCCGTGGCTCCCGGGGCTTCCGTGCCCCAGCCCTTTGGCGGCAAATATCGCCAGATCATGGTCTATGTGGATCCCGACAAGCTGCAGATGCACGAGCTGAGCGTGATGGACGTGGTTCGCGCCCTCAACATGGCCAACCTGATTCTTCCCGCCGGCGACGCCAAGATCGGCCCCTTCGACTACAACATTTACTCCAACAGCCAGATCGCCGACGTGGCCGACATCAACCAAATTCCCGTCAAGACGGTGGGCACTTCCCCCGTCACGATCGAGGACGTGGGCGTTGCCAGGGACGCTTCCACCATCCAGGCCAATATCGTGCGCGTGGACGGCCAGAAATCCGTCTACCTGCCCGTCATGAAGCAGGGCGGCGATACGAACACCATCGCCGTGGTCGATGAGATCCGCTCCATCCTCAAGAAACTCGTCGACGTGCCCAAGGAGCTTCAGGCCCGCGTCGTCTTCGACCAGTCGGAGTTCGTCAAGCAGGCCATTGAAACCCTGCTCCACGAGGGCGGCATCGGCCTGCTCCTCACCGGACTGATGGTCCTGCTCTTTCTCGGCAGCCTGCGCGCCACCCTCGCGGTGTTTCTCTCCATTCCCCTTTCGGCGCTCGCCGCCATCATCCTTCTCTATTTTGGGGGAGCTTCCATCAACGCCATGGTGCTCGCGGGTCTGGCCATCGTCTTTTCGCGTTTGATCGACAACTCCGTCATCGTCCTCGAAAATATCTTCCGCCACATGGAATTGGGGGAACTTCCCGAAGTCGCCGCGGAAAAGGGCGGCGAGGAAGTCTCCAAGGCGGTTTTGGCGGCCACGATTACCAGTGCCGTGGTCTTCTTCCCCGTCACCTTCCTTTACGGGGTCAGCCGCTTCCTCTTCTCGGCTCTTGCCCTGGCCGTGGTTCTTGCCCTCTTCGCCTCCTATTTCGTGGCCATGACCGTGGTGCCCCTCTTCTGCGCGAAATTCATCAAGGCTCCCGCGGAACTCCACGCCGAGGGCCATGAGGAGGGCCAGAGAAGCGCCGCTGCGGGCGCCTCTGAAAAAAAGTCCTGGGCCCAGCGGTTCAATGAGACCTTCCACCGCGTCTTCCAGAACACCCTCCAGCGTTACGACCGGCAAGTGAAAATGCAGATCGAGAGCCCCTGGCGGGTGATCGCCTTTACCTTGGGGATTTTCCTCGTCAGCCTGTGCCTGCTACCCTGGCTCGGTGAGGCCTTCTTTCCCCGTTCCGACGCCGGCCAGATCGTCATGGCCTTCAAAGCGCCTTCGGGCACTCGCATCGAAATCACGAATCAACTTGTGGCCCAGGCTGAAGACATCGTCCGCCGGACCATCGCGCCGGGTGACTTGCGCCTCATCACCTCCAACATCGGAATTACTCCCGATTTCTCCGCGATGTATACCAGCAACGCGGGCCCCCACACCGCCACCATCCAGGTGCAGCTCACCGACGGACACAAGGTCAGCAGTTTCGAATACATGGACCGGCTCCGGAAGCAACTGGCCGCACAACTGCCCCAGGTCACCACCTTCTTCTCTTCCGGCGGCCTCCAGGATGCCGTCCTCAATCAGGGCTTGCCCGCCCCCATTGACGTGCAGGTCAGCAGCTCGAACCTCCACAAGGCTTACAGCGTCGCAGCCAACCTCGCCCATCAGGTCCGGGAACTGCCCGGTGTCAGCGGCGCCTTCATCCCCCAGGATCTCGACTACCCCTCGCTCCGCGTGGACGTGGACCGCGTTCGCGCCGCCGAGCTCGGCCTCAGCCAGAGGGAAGTGATTGACAACGTGGTGACCGCGCTCACCTCCAACGGCATGATTGCTCCCAGCTATTGGGTGGACCGCAAATCCGGAAACGAGTACATGCTCACCGTGCAGTATCCGGAAAAAAACATCCACTCCCTCGAAGACCTGAAGAACATCCCGCTTCGCTCCTCCGATGCGGTGCATCCCGCGCAACTCGACGCCGTCAGCCGGATTACCGCGTTCCAGGCCCCTACCGAGGTGGACCACTACCAGATCCAGAGAATCATCGATGTCTACGTGACGCCCTCGGGTGAGGACCTCGGCCGCGTGGCCAGCGCCATCGACCGGATCATCGCCGGGACGAAGCTGGACGAAGGCGTGCGCGTGAACCTGCGCGGCATGGTCCAGGGGATGCGCGCATCCTTCCGCAGCTTCGGCTTCGGCCTCTTGCTCTCCCTGGTGCTGCTCTATCTGGTGCTCGTGGCCCAATTCCGGTCCTTCGTGGACCCGGCGCTCATCCTGCTGGCGGTGCCCACGGGCCTGACCGGCGTCATCCTGTTCCTGCTGGCTACCGGAACCACCCTCAACGTCCAGTCCCTGATGGGTGTGGTGATGATGGTCGGTATCGTCGTCTCCAACAGCATCCTGATCGTCGAGTTCGCTCACCGGCTCGAAGAGGAAGGTCACTCGGTGCGCGACGCCATCGTGGATGCCTGCCGCATCCGCCTCCGGCCCATCCTGATGACCTCGCTCGCCACCGTCTTCGGCCTGATCCCCATGGCCATGAAGCTGGGCACCGGAAGCGAAGCCTACGCACCGCTGGGACGCGCCATTATCGGTGGCCTGCTCGTCTCCGTCGTGCTCACCATTTTTGTCGTGCCCGCGGCCTATCTGCTGGTCTATCGCAAGCCCGAGCCGTCCGGCCCGGCTCTCATCGAGGAGGCATAATGAAACCGCGGTACCTCATTCTTTTCTCCGCAATTCCGGTGGCGTTTCTCTCCACACCCTGCCGGGCCCAATTCTCTGACGCGCTTCCGGCGGCTGCGCCCGTTTCCTCTACCGCGCCGCCTCACGCCTCACGCACTCCGGCTCAGCCGGGCGCGGCCCGGCGCGGCGCCAAGGAATTGCCCGATGCGCCTGCACCCGCCCAGGCGCCCGCGGGACAATCCTCCTCCTCCGCCGCCCAGAGCCTCACGCTGGTGGAAGCCGAAAAAATCGCCCTCCAGAATCACCCCCAAATCCAGATTGCCGAACACCGCGCCGCCTATGCCACCGCCCAGTTCCAGGAGGCGCAATCCGTTTACTCGCCCCAGGCCAACGGCAGCCTCACCGGCGTGATCGCGGAAACCAACAGCCGCATCACCGCAGGCGGGTTGAACAACCCCATCATCTACGACCGGTTTGCCGCCGGCGCCTTCATTTCCCAGTACGTCACCGATTTCGGGCGCACCCAGGCGGTGGTCCGCAGCTTCAACCAGCACGCCCGCGCCCAGCAGGCGGGAGTGTTCACCTCGCGCGCCGACGTGCTGCTTCATCTCCACGATGCCTTTTTTGCCGCGCTCAAATCCAAAGCCCTGCTCACCGTCGCCCAGGAAACCGTGCGCGACCGCCAGCTCGTGGCCGATCAGGTGGGCGTGATGGCGCAGAACAAACTGAAGTCCGGCCTCGACGTCGCCTTCGCCAGCGTGGACCTCTCGCAGGCCCAGCTCCTGCTCATCCAGACGCAGAACGATTTACAGGCTTCCTATGCGCAGCTCTCCGCCGCTCTGGGCTACCGTGAGCCCCGCGAGTTCGACCTGGTCGAGCCTGCCTCCATGCCGCCGCCCCCCGCCGATTTTCTCCAGGTGCTTCAAGAGGCCTTCTCGAACCGCCCGGAACTCGCCGGCCAGCGCCTGGAGGTGAGTTCGGCGAAAAGCTACGCCACCGCGGAGCGCGATCTGTGGTTTCCCAGCATGAGCGCGGCGGGCGGCGCCGGGCTGGTTCCCTATCACGTCTCGCAAATCGAGGACCGCTACGCGGCCGTGGGGTTCAACGTCAACATTCCCGTCTTTAACGGCCACCTGTTCGGCTCGCTCCGCACGCAGGCCAACGAAGAATATCGCGCCCAACAGCAGGTTCTGCGTGACCTCGAAGACCGGGTCGCACGCGACGTGCGCACCGCCTGGCTCAACGCCAATTCCTCCTTCCAGCGCCTCTCCGTCACCGAGCAGCTCCTCAACGAAGCCAAACTCGCCGAGGATCTCGCCGCCTCGCGTTACCGCATGGGGCTCAGCTCCATCATTGAGCTCACCCAGGCGCAGTTGAATCTCACCCAGGCCCAAATCGCCGAAGCCAGCGCCAAGTACGATTACCAGGCCGCTTTCTCACAGCTCCTCTACCAGCAAGGCGACCTGCGCTAATCGAGCGCAGTGCGGCCCCCGAGCCGCATGTGTGTCGCCGGCACTTTTCCCCGTGCCGCCTGCCCCGAGTGGCCGTGGATTGGTGTAGGGAAACACTCCCCCAGTCACCAGCCTTCCGCCGGCAATATGGGCGGGTCTCGAATCACCGTCATCTCCCCCTCCGACGTATCCAACTCAGCACACGCAGCTTCCGCGTTCCGTCAAAGTGATAGCATTCGCAAACGAACTCAGTGTGGGCGCCGGGTTGGTCGGTCCTGGGGGCCTGGCACCCGCTCAGCGCCCAAGGAGCAGCCAAATGGAAATTCGTGTGCGCGGTACCCTTCCGCCGCTACTCGCTGCGGCGGCCTGTGTTTTTCTCCTCGGCTCGGCTGGCGCGCAGGAAAAAATCTCGCTCGTCGGCTCCGGTTCCAATGTCCCCAGCCCGCTCTATGCCGTCTGGTCCGACGCATTTAACAAGGCCAACACCACCGTCCAGGTGCGCTACGTCTCCATGAGCACGGTGCAGGGCATCGAACTCGTCAGCAAAGGCACCGGCGATTTTGGCGCCGGCGAGATTCCCCTCACCGACGAGCAAATGCACGGTGGTAAGGCCACCCTCATCCAGATTCCCAGCGTCATCATAGGACTGGTTCCCGTCTACAACCTGCCCGGCAAGCCCCAGCTCCGTTTTTCCGGCAAGCTGCTTTCGCAGATTTTTCTGGGCAACATCAAGAATTGGCGCGACCCTCAGATCGCCAAGATGAATCCGGACGTCATTCTGCCGGATCTGGCCATCGGCATCGTGCACCGCACCGGAGGCAAGGGCTCCAACTACATCTTCACCGAGTTTCTTTCCAAGTCGGACTCGGCCTGGCAATCCAAGATCGGCAAGAGCGCCTCACCCGCCTGGCCTGTGGGTGAAGAAGCTAATCGCGGCGAGGACATGATCGCCAAAGTGGCCGCCACCTCCGGCGCTATCGGCTACGTCGAAGCCAGCTTTGCGCGCCATTCCGAGCTCGGCTATGGCGATGTGCAGAACCCCGCGGGCCAGTTCATCCGCGCCACTCCCGCCAGCCTCACGGCAAGCTGCGCGGCCATGGAAAAAACCATGAACGAGGATTTCCGCGTTTCCATGGTCGACGCCCCCGGCAAGGAGTCTTTTCCCATCGCCAGTTTCACCTGGCTCTATGTGCCCGTCTCCGGTCTGGCGCCCGAACGCAGCCGTGCCCTCAAACATTTTCTCGAGTGGGCCCTCAGCGAAGGTCAGGAAATCGCAAAAACTCAGGGCTACGCGATTCTCCCCCGCGGCGTGGTGGAAAAGGCCCTCGCCAAAGTGAAGTCAATGCCCTAGCTCGCGTCGCACATCCTCATCGATAGCGCAGGGCGCCCCTTCCCGAACCCTCGGGACTCGGGGAGCCCTGCGGCCTTTCTTCCCAGTGATTCCGCCCGGCCCCACCCCCGGACTGCGGCTAGAAAGTGAAGATGGTTCCGAACTCGTTTCGGAGGTCGTGGTTCACGTGCGCCGGAATCCCGCGATAGAGCACCGTCTTCGAATCCGCCGTCCGCGTGTCATACCAGGTCACTTCATTCACGATTTCGGCCCATTTGTTGATTCTGTACCGCAGCGACACGGGCACGTAATCCGTCCGGCCCAGGTTGTTCCCGCCGCTGCGGATCACGTCGCGTGAGAACGCGGAGTCTATGCCGTAGGCCGCAAACAGCCGCCACCCCGCGTTGCCTCCCTCCGGATTGGCTCCGAAGATTCGCGAAAGCGGAATTCCCAGTTGCACGAATCCCCCCTGCCCCCGGATCGGACGGTACGGATCCACTACCGCGGCGCCGCCGACCGCCCGGAAGCTGATGGGATCGCCGGAGAGCGAATACACGTTCTGGCCGATATTGGCGGTACTCATGGTTGTGCACGCCGGCGGATTCGTGCACGTCACCAGGGTCGTCGGACCGGGAATCGTGAGCGGCGTCACTCCTGCCGTGTCCACAAACGCCGAGTTCAGTATCCCCGCAAAGAAAAACCGCATGTCCCCGCCACGGAAGTAATTGCCCCACAGTGTGAACCACGGCGTGGGGAGCTGGAATCCCACCGTCCCGATGTTCTGCGGAATATTCATCGCGATGCCTGTGGGGAAATAGCACTGGAGGCTGAACCCCGCCGCGGGCGCGGCTCCGCTGCAGGTGGGAGGCGCGGTTGTCGCGCTGGTCTTGGCCGCCGTAGCGTCGGTGGCAAACGTCAGTCCCGGCACCCCCGGGAGCGGCAGGTTGGCCAGCGGAACGATTTCCTGCGCCTCGGCATGCCCGCCGCTGATCACGATTTCCGCATTCGCCACATTTTTCCAGCTGGTATTCAGCGGGAAGTCGAACACCACGCGCCCCTGCACTCCGGGCTGCCCGCTCGCCGAGCCCAGAATGGCGCCCTCCCGTCCCTGCTCTTGCTGCCCCGTGGCCACTACCCCGGCTGAGCCCAGTACAGCGGCCGTGCTCGCATTGTTCAGGTTCGAATCCGCAAACGACGCCCACGTCAGCGCGAACTCCGGCTGCAGCTTCAGCCTTCCGGCGTGGAGTTGGATCCCGGTTTTGATCTGCGGCTGCCGCTCGTAAATGCTGCCGAACGCCACTCCGTTGTTCGTGGATTCGATATAGTCCGGCACGATCGAGGTGCCCACGAGCGACCAGTCCTGCCCGAACTCCGCGAACCACGGCACGTCGCCCAGTTTCGCGTCCATGCGCATCCACGCGTGGCGCAGGCTAGGCTGCGAGGAACGGCTCGAGCTCACGTTCCGGTTGTTCACCACCGTGTAGTCGCCTTCGAAGTCAAACTCGATTTTTCCGGTGAGCGTAATGTCCGGCCCGTTGATGGGCCAGTAGAAATTAGCCCCGATTCGCGTGCTCCGCGCCTTCACGCGGAATTGCGAGCCTGAGTTCGGCCCTGTGTCCCCCTGCAAAAGCGGCAGCGGGAAGTCGTTGCTGCCCACCACCGCTCCCCCGCTGTTCGTCGAGTCGTAGATGGCGGTGGCTTTGAGGAACCCATACACATTCAGCATCGCCCCGCTGCCCAGCCGCATGTCCGGGATGATTCCCTTCGGATCGCGCGGCACGCCGATGGGCAGCACGCGCGGCGGCGCGATGGCGGGGATTACAGTCGCGTCCGCCGCCGTCCCGTCGCTCGGATCGGTCCCCATCATCATGGGGCTGGTGGGCCATTCCGCCCTCTTCGTTTTGGCCGCCGGGGCCGCGCCCGCCCCCTCGGCAGGATTCGCCGCTGCCGCCGCGTTCATCACGTGCGCCCCGCTCGTGCCCGTGTCCGCTGCGGCTTGCGACATTCCGGCCGACGCCCGGGTGTACTCCTCTGGCGTGAGCATCCCTTTCGCCAGAAACACCCGCAGCATCCGCTCGTTGGCCTCCGCCTGATTCGGCGCCTCCTGGATTCGCGCCGCCTCCTCCGCCGTCAAATATCCCTTGGCGACGAAGATCTGCACCATTGCGCTCGCGTTCGGCGTCGCCTGCGCGGCCGCCGGAGCCGCCAGAACCGCGAGCGATGCGATGGCCACCACAATCCCCAGAACCGTATGCATTTTCATCGGACATCCTCCTGTGATTTGAAAAGCCGCAAACCTCCCCAGAGGCACGGAGCGGGCCCGCAATCCCGGAAACCAGAATCAGGGCCGGCCTCCCGCACCGGAGTTTCCGGCCGTTAAGGTTTTATTCGATTCAATTCGATAAATCAATATGGATATAAGCGATTATCGGCCAGGGGGCCCGGCGTCGTGCGGTAATCACGCAGCGGGGAGCAAAGCCGCCCCCCTCCCGCTCTCTGCTTTACCCCAGCCCTCTGGTCACACAGTTCCCCCGTCGTTTGTAACGAAGGATTCACACGGCTCTCACACGCCCTTCACTCCCGGCCACTAGTTTGCATCCTGCGTGCCGCACATTTCTCCGTGTGGACAGCGAACGGGGTCGCTGTCCATCGCGTCATCAGCGCCTCGGCACGCAGCACGGACAAGCTCCCATACCCGGAAAACGAACTCTCTCTAAGGAGGAGGAATGCGAAAACTAGCACTTCCGATTTTGGCCCTCGGCCTCGCCGTTCCGCTTTGTGGGACCGTCTGGGCTGCGGGGGGCCCGGGCGACGCGGCGCCGCCACCGGCTGCAGACAAACCGGCAGCCGCGAGTTCGGCGAATCTGCCGGATGCCCCGAAGCCCGCGGCCGCGAAACCGGCAGCGGCTGCTCCAGCCGCTCCGGCCGCCACGGCCACGCCGGCGGTGGAAAGCCAACTCGCCGAACTTCGCGCGCTGCTCGATGCCCAGGCTGCGGAGATCGAAGCCCAGCGCCGCGAGCTGGCGGAAATGAAAGCCAAGCTGGGTGTCGTAAAGACAGAGGCGGTGGACGCGTCCGTTGCCGCGGCTGTGCCGGCAGCGACTGCGGCGGTGTCCTCAGCCCTGCCGAAAAACGTGGTGACTTCAGGGGACGGCAAGGAGGAGTCGCCTGTCGCGCTGCATTTCAAGGGCATCACACTGACTCCGGGCGGATTCGCGGTGGCAGAAACGGTGTACCGCAATCACGCACTCAGTGCCGACATCAACACGCCGCTCAACAACATCACCAACTTGTACGCAGGCTCCAACCTGAGCAAAATTTCGGAGTTCAACGCCAGCGGCCGCCAGTCGCGTATCGCCATGAAGTTTGACGGCAATCTCGGTTCCGTGAAAATCGGCGGCTATTACGAGGGCGACTTCCTGGGCGCCGGCACCACCTCCAACAACAACGAAAGCAATAGCTACCTCTTCCGCCAGCGCCAATTCTGGGGCCAGGTGCGGCTGGACAGCGGCTGGATCTTTACCGGCGGCCAGATGTGGAGCCTGGTGACGGAAACCAAGAAGCTCCTGGAGAACCGATCCGAAGCCACGCCGTTGACCATCGATGCGCAGTATACGGTGGGCTTCAGTTGGGCGCGTCAGTACGGCTTCCGCGTGGTCAAGAACCTGGCGGACAACCATTTTGCGCTCGGTTTCTCCGTGGAGGGCGCCCAGACCCGATTCACCGCACACAACTCGTTCAATAACTACATCCTTCAGGACCCCGGGAATTCCGGCGGCCTGCTCAACGTGATCGGCTCGGTGAACTCCGCCGGGGCCGCGGGGGCCCAGAACTACACGCTCAATGCCACGCCGGATTTCGTATTCAAGGCGGCTTGGGAGCCGGGGTGGGGCCACTACGAGCTGTTCGGCTTGCTGCGCACCTTCCGTTCGCGCATCTTTCCTTGTTTGCCGGCCGTTGTGCCCGCCGGCATGCCTTGCTCGGTGGACGCAACGATCACTGTCTCCGCCACGACGACTCAACACGCCACCGAAGATACGCGGGCAGGTGGGGGCATCGGCGGGAACCTGCGCGTGCCGCTGTTCAACAAAAAGTTGGACGTCGGCATCCACGGTCTTTACGGCGACGGCGTGGGTCGTTATGGCACCGGTAGCTTGGCCGATGCCACCGTTCGCCCGAACGGAACGCTCGCGCCCATCCGTGGCGGGCAGGGACTGGCGACGATCGAGTGGCACGCTACTCCAAAGCTCGATATCTACCTCAACGGTGGCGGCGAATATGTCGCACGGACGATCTTCAACATTTCTCCCACCGTGAATGTCGGATACGGCTCACCGCTGGTCAACAACTCCGGCTGCACCTCGTCACTCGAAGCGGCTCCCACGAGCAACCTGCCAACCTCAGCTGGCTCATGCACAGGTGACCCTCGGGGCCTGTTCGAAGGGACCTTCGGTTTCTGGCATAAGATCTGGAAGGGAGAGCACGGCACGATCCAGTGGGGCCTGCAGTATTCCTATGTGGAGGTCGTTGCCTGGTCGGGCACCACGGGAACGCCCACCGCCACGTCCGCGCAGTTCAAACCGAGCGCGAACACCAACATGTTCTTCACCTCGTTCCGCTACTACCTGCCGTAAAGCATACGGCAGCAACCACCCGGCCGGGCTTACCGGCCGATCTTCAGAGGGCAGCCCGCCGCGGCGGGCTGCCCTTTTTTCCCGTAGGGGCACGGCATTGCAGTGCCCCTCTCACCCTGGCTACAACGCGCGCCGCCGCCCTGAGCCCCTCCGGCTGAGCTTTCCGTCTCGTCACTTTGTCCTTTGGGCTGTAAAAATTAAAGGGCCGGCGCCAGGGGAACGCCGGCCCGGACTGATAGGCCAGAGGTGTGGTGAGGTTCGGCGGTCCTTGTGGCCTACAGAACCGCCGTACTGCTCGACCACGTTTGTACCTCGAGGGCGTTACGCCCTCATTGGCCGAATGTGAATTCTGTTTGAATCGTCGGCCGGCTGGGTCGAGTGGGACCGGCATTCTTGCCGGTCTCCCAGCAGCGTCCAGAAGCGCGGGTGTCCGCCGGATGACAGGCAGGAATGCCTGTCCTACGCCGGCTTCTCCGTGGCCTCCGAGTCCTGCGCGCTCTCCTGCGGCACTACGGCCGCCGGCTCCGGCCCCCACACGGGCAGCGAAACGTAAAATCGCGAGCCTTTTCCCAGTTCGCTTTCCACCCACAGCCGTCCCTGGTGCGCTTCCACAATGTGTTTGGCAATCGACAGTCCGAGTCCCGTGCCGCCGGCCTCGCGCGAGCGCGCCACGTCCACCCGGTAGAAGCGCTCGAAGATGCGCTGCTGGTCCGTGCTGGGAATCCCGATTCCCGTGTCCGCCACGCACAGCACGGCGCGCTCCCCCTCCGCCTTCGCGCTCACCCGGATGCTCCCCGGCGCCGGCGTGTACTGGATGGCGTTCTCCAATAGATTTTTGAGCACTTCTTCCAGCCGCAGCATATCGCCGCGCACCTGCGGAAGCGCTTCCGGCGTGCTGCGCTCGATTTCCAGCCCCTGTGCTTTGGCCCGCAGCGACACGGCCTCGATGCAGTGCTCGATCAATTGCGGCAGGCTCACCGGCTCCATCCGGAAGGTCATGCTGCCGCCTTCAATCGCGGAAAGTCTCAGCAGGTCGTCGGTAATGCGCCCCAGGCGCGCCGCGTGATCGCGGATGATTTCCAGGAATTTCCGCCGCGCCTTCGGATCGTCCAGCGCCCCGCCCAGCAGCGTCTCCGCGAATCCCTGGATGGTGGTAAGGGGCGTGCGCAGCTCGTGCGACACATTGGCCACAAAGTCGCGCCGCACCCGCTCCAGCCGCCGGATTTCGGTCACGTCGTGCATCACCAGCACCACGCCGCGCGCCGCCGTCGAGGCCACAGGCGCAGCCGTCACCGCAAACGTCCTGGGCCGCACCGTTCCGAACTCCACCTCGGCGCGCACCGTCTCCGCGCTGGCCAGCGCGCCTTCCACTGCTTCAATCACGCTCGAATGCCGCGCCACCTCGAGCAGGGGCCGCCCGCGGTAGTCCTCCCCAGCACCCGCCGCTTCCGCGAACGCGCGATTCGCGAACAGGATCCGCAGGCGGTTGTCCACCACGGCCACGCCCTCGCTCATGCTCGCCAGTACCGCCGACGAAAAGTCGCGTTCATCCGTCAGACGTTCGAACCGCGCCGCCAGCCGCGTGGCCGCGTCCGTCAACGCGCCTCCCACTCCCGCCCATTCCCCGGTGAAATCCCCCGGCGGAGACGCCCGGAACTCGCCGCTGCCGAGCCCCTCGAGCGCCCGCTTCAGAATCGCCGCGCGGCGCCGCATCCGCAGCGTCGCGGCGCGCCACACCACGGCCCCCGCCGCAAGCAGCAGAAGACCGCCGGGAATCCACAGGAGGTTAGTCGCCACGCGCGTCAAAAATGTAGCCCGCGCCGCGCACCGTTTTCAAGTACTCGGGCTTTTCCGGGTCCGCTTCCACTTTTTCCCGCAGCCGCCGGATGTACACGTCCACGCTCCGCGGGGTCACAAAACGGTCCGTGCCCCACACCGCGTCCAGCAACTGGTCGCGCGAAAACACGCGGTCGGCTCGCCGCGCCAGGTAATACAGCAGCCGGAATTCCAGGGTGCTCAATGCGATCGGTTTCCCGCCCCGCGTCACGCGGTAGGAGGCCGGATCGATGAACAGCCCGCGAATCTCCACCGGCTTTTCCGCTTCGCCCGCGGGCTCCGTCCGCCGCAGCAGCGCCTTCACCCGCGCCACCAGCTCGCGCGGGCTGAACGGCTTCGTCACGTAGTCGTCCGCGCCCATCTCCAGTCCCACCACGCGGTCCGCCTCTTCCCCCCGCGCCGTCAGCATCAGGATGGGCAGGCGGTTGAGCGCCTGGTCGCGCCGGATTTCACGGCACACTTCCAGGCCCGGCAATTTCGGCAGCATCAGGTCCAGGATCACCAGGTCCGGCGGAGATTTTTTCAGCGTCGAGAGCGCCGTCAAGCCGTCCCCAGCCACGTTGGTCTGGTAGCCTTCTTTTTCCAGGTTGTAACGCACCAGTTCGACGATGTCTTTGTCGTCTTCGACGATTAACAGCCGCCTCACGTCCGCCCAACCTCCCCGTTCCGCCGCCGTTCTGACGCGGCTCCGGCTCCGTTCCAGTCTATAGTGAGCCGCGATTCCGCGCTCCAGTTTTTTCCGCATAAACTGCGGCTTTCTTCCAACCGTCACAAGTAATTCACCATTTATTTACATTTCGCGGCGGACCGGCCTTTCCACTCGGCTTAGAGCGGCTGCGGCGCGCCACTGCGCAGAATCCTGCCTACCCACTCCCCATGGGGCAGGCCGGATTCGAGACCCGCCCGAATCTCGCGTTCCACGTCGTATTCCACCCGGCGAATCGTGGCCGTCTCGCCATTCACCAGCAGATACGCCGCGCGCGGGTCACCGTCGTAGGGCATGCTGACGCTGCCGCTGTTCGCCACGGTCATCACGCCAATGGTGCGAACGTAAGGCCGGTGGATATGTCCGTGCACAACTACGGGCTGGCCCAGGGGAACGTAGACCCGTTCCAGCTCCGCGTCGCCGGCATCGTGTGTGGGCGCGCGCCACAAATCCCCGGGGCTGGCGTGGACGAGCGCCACCGGTGCGTGAACGAACTGGCGAGGCAGCCGACGGAGCCATTCAAGCCGCGCCGGACCCAGCGCGTGCTGCGCTGCGGCGCCCATCTCCCCGATGGCCGCGAGGAGCGGCGCCAGCTTCGGCGCTCGTGCGGCGAATTCCGCGAGCGACTCGGGGCGGAACAGCATTTCGTCCGTATTGCCCACCACGCCCGGCCACCCCAGCTCGCGAATCCGGTCCACGATTTCGCTGGGACGCGCTCCGCCCTCGGCCAGGTCACCGCCGTGGAGAATCAGGTCCGGAGAGGTCAGCCGAAGGTCGGCCAGCACTGCCTCAAACGCCGTCAGGTTGCCGTGGATGTCGGAGACGATGGCGATGCGCATAGAGTTTGCATCGGCGCGCGGCGAGGTTATGGAGTGACGCGGGAGATGGCAGCACCGAGGATCTCACCGCTGTCCACACCTTGCAGAAAGACTACCGCGTGCAGGTTTTCGGGCTTCCATTCGCGCTCGAGGCGGCTCGCCAGGTTCGCCGAGAACGGCTGGCCCGGCTCGATGCGGCCTGCGCGGATGAGTCTGCGGAGGACGGCGCGATGTACCAGGTGACGGCCATGATTTTCGCCGGCGGATACATTCGAAGCCAGGCCGTCCTCGGTGATGGCAAGAAAGACGTCAGCGGGCTCGGAACCGTCGGCGGGAAGCTGGCTCACCGCGATCGCGGCGCCGAGTTGCGCGCGGGGCGGCGCGGGAGCCGTGATTGTCAGGGTCACCTCCACGCCTGGCGCGCGCGCTGCCGCGGCGATGGCGGCGCGGGCCCGGCTGCCGGAGCTGCCCACGAACTCCGTCCGGCCGGCGACGATCATCTGCGGAGTGTAAGGGCTGGCGATGCCGAGCCGGCGGGCGTAGGCCACCTGCCGCTCCGTGACCGCGGCGGAAGAAAACGGATCGCGCCAGCCGAGCGAGTCCCAGTAGTCCACATGCTCCTCAATGGGGATGATCAGGGCTTCGGGGACGGGCTGCGTGCGGTCGAGCTCGGCGAGTAGTGCGTCGGCGGGAGGGCAATCGGAGCAGCCCTCTGAGGTAAAGAGTTCGACGACCACCGGGATGCGGGGCGGAGCAGCAGAGGAAAAGATGGGAACAGCGAGGAACAGGGCGAGAGCGAGGTTCGAGGCGCGGCGCATGTCGTAGAGTTGATTTTACAACTTTTGGATGCCAGAGCGGGCCAGAAGAGACAGAGTAAAGACGGATTTCACCACGGGGCACGGAGACACGCAGGAAACAGAGAGGAACGGGCCAGGCACAAGGCCAACCCACGATTCGGGACGGAGCTGCGCTACAGGGCAGCTATGGCTTCAAGGCCGGAGCCGGGTACTCCGGCAGTTTTTCTTTGGCCAGGTCCGCGCGTTTGACCACCAGTTCGTCAAACAGGATCGAGGGGCTGATGATGGTGCGCGGGACGCTGCCCAGCCGGTTGCTCACCAGGTAATCGTTGCCCGCGGCGATAACGTCGGAGCGCAGGCTGCGCGTGTCCAGCTCCTGGAACTCGCCGCCACGCACGAGTTCGCGGCGGCCATCCTTGGACCACACGCGATAGAGCAGGCGCGGAGCAAGGCGCGGGCCGAGCGTTTCGACGAAGTAGCAGTAAGGACGGTCCTGCTGGCGGCACAGGTCCAGCAGCTTCTGGATCATCTGGTCGTGCGTCAGCGGATCGGCGGCGCGGAGCATGAGCACGCCGATGGTCGGCTCGGTGAGCCCGGCCTGGACAAGGCGTCCGTGGCCGTTCGATTCCGTGAACCCCCGGATGGGGCGGCGGCCGACCAGAAAATTTTCAAGGATGCCCTTCTGCACGACGTCCACCGGTTTGGCGTGCACACCCTCGTCGTCCACCGGATAGCTGCCGATCAGCGAGTGGCCCAGGAATTTGTCGCGGGTGGGGTCGTCCACCAGGGAAAGAAAATCGGGCAGCACGCGGCTCTTATAGCTGCTGGCGAACTCGCCCACGGTGCGCGCGGATACGTTGGGCTGCGGGCGGCGGCCCACAATGTTCGAGGCGATGAGCGACTCCATCACGTCGTTTGTCGCGTCGGAAGAAAACAGCACCGGGCCGCGGTATTCCTCTTCGACGATGGGGGCGGTGCGCATGTCGGTGAGGCTCTGGAGCATCTCGCGCATTTCGGCCATCACCTTTTCGCCCGCGGGTAGTTCGGAGGGCTCGCCGTAGGCGTCGCCGGGGGAGCGGTCGATGCGCATCCCGTCAGGGGCCTGGCTGGTGCCGGTCTCGGAAATGGAGTAGCACACGCGGCCATTGCGGAGCACGGTGCCTTCGGTGTTGACGTAGTAGACGTTCGAGGCGAAGAAGTGAACGCTGGCGCCCGCGGTCTGAACCTCGGGAAACTCCCGGTAGAGGGCGGAAGCCGATTCGAGGATCCCGCGCCATTTCGCAGGGTCGAACTCGAGCCGGGCGAGCGCCGCGAGCGACTGCACCGGCGGCTCCTTGGAGAAATCGTCCACGGTCTGCTCGATGGCGTAACGCTTGTAGAGGCCTTCCTTGGCGGACAGCGCCTCGTTCGCGGATTTGTATGCGCTGTCGGTGGCCAGCCAGAGGGCGTGGCGCAGGGCGAGCGTGTCGTTGTCCAGGGGAATGGCGGTAGCTTCGCCGCTGCCCGCTTCGTAAAAGCTGTCCAGATGGTAATCGCCTACGCGGACGACCACGCGCGCGAATCGGAAGCGCGTGCGCCGCTCGGATTCGGTGGCCCCGAACTCGGCTTGCACCTGGTAGTCGTCCGTATCCACCACGCGGTACTCGATGTAGAAAGGCGGGGGGACATTTTCCATTTTGAGCTGGGATTTGGAGCGCTCCAGTTCCTCCAGCATGGCCTTCAGGACGGGATCGGTGGAGGCGGCGGCCTCTGCCGCGGCCATGGGAGAGGCGGCGGGCTTCGGCGAATCACCGGCAGCGGCCGGTGAGCGGCGTCCCTCCGAGCCGGGCGCGAAACACAGCGCGCACGCCGCACAGAGGAGTGGAATGAGCAGCGCGGACCGGCGGATCTTCATCGCGACGCTCCCTGCGACTTCTCCGCGGGCTGTGGGCGCGGCTTTCCCGGCGGTGTGCCGGGGGCGCCTTCAAACCCCGGAGGAGCGATCAACGGCGGCCGTTCGTGCGAGTGCTCCCTCTTCTGCACTTCGATCTCGGAAAACAGCATCGCCGGCGCGGCCGCAGACACCGGGACGCTGCCCGATTCCGCCCCGCAGATCCCGTTGAACACGTGCATGGCGTCGCCGGTCACCAGGATGCGGTTCAGCGCCGCCAGCGGCGTGCCCACGATGTCCACGCCGCGCACCAGTTCGTCGGGACGGCCGTCGGGATACACCCGCCACACAATTACGGGAAGCACCTGGAAGGCCTGCGGTAGCCCGCGCTGCGTCAGCGTGAAGCCGCCCTGCACGTCCTCGAAATACAGCCCGTAGGGTTTGCCCTGCTTCTTCACTTCCTCGATCAGGCGCTGGCGGAGGTCCGACTCTTTGACCGTGTTGGTGGAGGTGACGATCAGGTTGCCCTGGCGGCCGGTGGCCATCAGCCCCGGCTGGGCGCGGCCGTGGCCGTTCGACTGGCTGAAGCCTTTGATGGGCATGCGCGACATCAGGAAGTTGCGCAGTACGCCGTTCTGGACCAGTTCGACGTGCTCGGCGGGCTGCCCTTCGTCGTCGAACGCGTAGCTGCCGCTGAGCTTTTCCCCGGCTATCGTGGTGACCGTGGGATCGTCCACGATGCTCAGAAATGCCGGGATCACCTGCTGGCCCACTTTCTTCGTGAACGTCTGGCCTTCTTCCTCGTCGCGCTGGCGGTGGCCTTCCAGGCGATGGCCCACCACTTCGTGGAAAAAGACTGCTGCGGCGCGGCCGGAAAGCAACGCGGGCCCCGCGAACGGCTCAGCAACCGGCGCGGCCCGCAGAGCTTTCAGGTCAGCGGCCATTTTCTCCACGGCGGAATGGATCAAGGCCTCGCTGGGCAGATCGGAGGCCTGCGGCGCCTGGTAGGTTTCCACGCGGATCAGCTCCATGCCATCCTCGGCGCGCGTCATCGCTTCCATCACCAGCCGCACCAGGTGGCTGGGTTCGGCGATGCGGCTCCCTTCCGTCGAGGTGAACCGGAAACCTGAACTCTGCACCTGCAGCAAAATCTCCGAGTCGTATACCTCGGGATACTGACGGAACCAGGCCGAATCGCGCCGTAGCCGTTCCTTCCATTCCGCGACGTCCACCCCCAGCTCCGGCATCCGGGTATCCACGTGCACCTGCGGCGGCTCGGCGGAAAAATCGGGCGATTTGTCTTCCTCCTCCGAACGCACGGCGGCGTCCGTTTTCACTTTGAGGAAGGCGGGAGCGGAGGAGCGGTAGCCCCGGTTGGTCAGCCACCAGAAGCTGCGGGCCAGCGCGTCGCGGTCGTCTTCCAGCGGCAGTGAGCCCTGAACGATAGCCGAGCGGCGGTTATGTCCGTGGGTGTTGTCCAGCTCCGGAGAGCCCACGCGAACGATTACTCCGGTCCGTCGAAATCGGGCCTGGAAGGAGCCGAGCAGGCTCCCGTAGGATGCCGAGAGCGTGACGAAATCCCCGTCATAGGCCGAGTAGCTCAGGAAATACGCGGGCGGGTCGGATTTGAAAAGGCGCGCAGACGCCCGCTGCAGCTCGGACTGCATCGTGTCGAGCAGCGCGTCCGCGGCAGAGTCTGCGTGCGCCCGGGCGGCGTTCCGCGGGGGCGGGACGGGCGCGGCGGAAAGAGCTGCGGCCAGGAGCGTGCCGAGGATTGCAAAACGGGCTGGTGTTTTCATGAGCGGGGCGGCCTGCCATTGCCGGTCGCCAAACTATGCAGTATGCGGGAAGGGAGAGCGCGGAGCAAGCGGGAGGGAAAACTGGGTAGTGGGCCAGTTTGAAAATTTCGGCCCATATTTGACGGGGGGGCAAAAAGGGGACAATAATACATCCTACAGACGGGGGGATCGGTAGATGCTTTCCCGTCTGTTGGAGGCTTTGATGGCCGATTTGAGTCCTGGCGAGCAGGCTATCTTCCTGCTGTGTGAAGGCACTGCTTGGAC
This sequence comes from uncultured Acidobacteriaceae bacterium, assembly GCA_963773835.1. Lineage (GTDB taxonomy): Bacteria > Acidobacteriota > Terriglobia > Acidiferrales > UBA7541 > JOPF136. Next base: position 993,413 of record CAVZCQ010000001.1, on the reverse strand, counting down.
GTGTATATATTTCTCTTTTGAGGCATTCAAGGGAGGAGAAGCAGGCCAAGGAACCCTCTTTGGGATTCTCGCTGTTTTATTTGCCGTCGCCGGAGTGCAGTGGCCGAATATCAAGGCAAAGTTGTCCCGAAGAATTCAAAACTTTGGTTCCGGAATCGAGCACATAGCTTCGGACTACAGATACCGCACTGGCGCAATTCTGACCGTGCTACTTGGAATCGCAATAGCTCTATCCTCCTTTTTGCAGTCACTTCGGAAGGATGTTGACACGTATCTTATCCCGCGCACTTTAACCGAGGCTCAATCTAAAGAGTTGAGTAGGGCTGTGGCTGGGATCCCCTCGGATATTAAGATCAACATTCTGTATTCCAGTTGGGACTTAGAAGCTACGGAATATGCAGGTCAACTATTTACGGCTATCCGCAGTAGTGGTTGGGACATCCAGATGCAGCCAATTAATCTGTGGAATCCAAGAGATCAGCCAGATAACCCATTCAATCACTTTATTCTATCATAAGGATTGGGAATGGAGGTCTGTATACCTGGGCAGCCGACGCCAGAAGATGAAAAACATCTTAAGCCATTTACAATTCTCAGAAGGGCCATGGAGAACGCTGAGATAGGACCAAACATGGGCGGTGAAAAAGCCGATTGCGGAGCTTATGCTCTCAATTTGATAGTTGGCCACAGACCATTTCGATTGGGACAAGGGCCTACGCTAATGCAAAAGCTAGCCAGATGGTTTTCGCGTCTTGTGCAGTAAACGTTTCTTCCTTGGGGTCAAAGGACTCCCGATGACTTGCTCAACGATTGACCGCGCAACTTGGCTCACGTCGCCACGCCTTGGATATTTGGGTTTAATCATGTTCCCTCACTTCAGGAATGCAACAGGCAATTCGGCATTCACCAATTCGCGCGTAGCGATGCGGCGAAGCCTTTCCCGCATCCATGTAGCCAGTGGCAGCCCAGCACGTTCTGCGGCATCCCGAAAGGCGCTTTTTTCGGATTCCGACACTCGTAGTTCGATGTATTCATCCAGCGGGTTTTTTGACTTCGGCCTTCCTGGCTTTGGCATGGCATTATTGTACCAACAAAAACAGGGTGAGGTCAAGATTCTTCTTGACATGTCCTGTTTCTGTGGGTACACTATTTACAAGAACAACCTAAATAGAGAGAAGCAAGCCCAAGTGCTGAAATCCTTGATTGAAGAAAACTCCATCCGCGCTACCGTGCGACCGACCGAGCGGCGAAGGATACGGTTACCAAGCTGTTTGTTGCACCGGGAACTGCCTGCGCCGACTATCAATACCGCGTGCTCCGTGGCCTGAAGTGCAAGCTCATCCAATGCGATGAGATTTGGGCCTTCGTCTATGCAAAAGAAAAGAACGTTCCCGCAGACAAGAAAGGCCAGTTTGGTTACGGCGACGTATGGACGTGGGTCGCCATTGACGCGGAAACGAAGCTAGTTCCGTGCTTTCGGCTGGGGAATCGGGATGCGCGGAATGCTCAAGCATTTATTGACGATCTGGCCGCGCGGCTATCGAACCGTATCCAGCTAACCGCGGATGGCCTCAAGGTTTACTTGGAGGCAGTCGAGGGGGCCTTCGGCGCGGACGTTGACCTCGCCCAACTGATAAAGATTTACGGCGCGACGCAAGAGGAAGCCCGCTACAGTCCGGCAGAATGCATCGGCTGCCACGCGATTGCGGTCACTGGCAGGCCGAAGCCGCAGCACATCTCCACCAGATACGTCGAGCGGCAGAATCTCACGATGCGGACGGGGATGCGCCGTTTTTCCCAGCTAACCAATGCCTTCTCTAAAAAGGCTAAGAATCATGCCGCGATGGTGGCAATCCACTTCCTGCTCTACAATTTTGCGAGGATTCACAAGACGCTGAGGGTTACTCCAGCGATGGCCGCGGGATTGGCCGATCACGTCTGGAGCCTAGAGGAAATCGCACTGCTGGTGAACAAAGACATTTGAAAGCACGCTCATGACGAAACGGGAAAAGCAGCAATGTAAACGGCGGGACAGCAGGGCAAAGCAGGCCGACATGCACGACAGGGAGCGATACACGAAAGCATTGGCACATTATCAGGGCAGCGTGCAGGAATTGTTTGACAGCGTGAATGGCCGAATTAGGGCCGTTGATGGAGAAGATGCTGCAACTGCTCCGGTTGGGCCAGAGTATAAAACAAAGAGACGGCAGAAGGGTACGCCCCAATAAGTCTGAAATTGAAAGTGACACACTGCCGATTCTGGGGCGGAGTCTAATTTGAGGACCCTGCCATAGTCGGAGTATGTCTCATGGTGCCGCTGGATGGCGCGTTGGACTCTCGCGCTTTCGCGGCTGATTGTTCTCATGCCAAATGTCGTTTTCGCTGGCACAGTAGCTGAAATGGTCAAGAGCCTCCCCGAATGTGTGGAACAGGCACATACTTTGCCCATGTCGAAAATCCCCTTCGATGTCATCCCAATAGAGGGCATAGACACGGACGTAAAGCCTACTTATTTTGCCCTCGTAAGCCTGCACTTCATCGGGGGTTGCGCTAAGGGGCGCGGTTTCACAAAGAACAGATTCGGAATGCGTAAGAACGCCAACCTTCGGACATTGCTTCCAAATGGCCGCAGTAAAGCCATTGCTATTGGCGACCCATATTTGAGTGTGTTCTATAAGGTCAACGCTAGGAGTAGGGCCAACATTCTCAAGCTGTACGAGAGCCTTGAAATCATTTTGGTTGTGCAGTTCATGTGGCAACCGAATGCGCTGCGTAAAGACAGGGCGCTGAGCGCGAACGCTCAATCCCTGAAACCAATTCTGGCCTCTCATTTGATCAACCGTGTCAAGCATGACTCCAAGCTGCCCGCTCATCACGTTCCATTGGAGCGCAATGAAAATAAAAGTTAAAGCGTAAATAAACAACTACAGTCCGCGTCCACTTCAGAGTGGAACGCTCATAAGTATTGAAGTCCTTTTTTACGTCGTTGAGTTCTGTTGCGGCCTGGGACTCTGTTTCTGGGGGATGGTCAGGTTGGGTACTTTGGATTTCCTCACCACCGTTCGGGGAGTTACCGCCTTGATTTGCGGGGGGATCATCTGTACTCATAGCGGGGTAAGTGTAACACACAAACATCTCTTGACAAGCCCTAGTTTCTGTAATACAGCTATCGCCATAGGGAGAACACGGATGGCGAACGTACTAGGGCGGGATAAGCAGGAAACGGCCAGAGCAGCAATCGTGCAGGAGTTTAGAAGCCTTGAGCCAACAGAAGAGGCCTAAGAAGGTGGGACGGCCCAAGCTGCCAAAGGGCGAAGCGAAGGGTCGCATTGTGCCTGTACGCTTCACGGCTGAGGCTCTGAAGGCAATGACAGCAGCGGCGAAGGCCAGCAAGCAAACACTTTCACAGTGGATACGGAGCGCGACGCAGGCCGCAATTCAAGGCTGAGAACTTCAAATTAGGACGCTACCGGCACGAATGTCACGCCGGACGCGGCGTCACGATCCGATTTGGACGAGGTCGTTGCGCGCCCGGCTCCCGCCACTCGCGGGCCGCCAGCGCGCGGGCTTTGAGCCCCGGGAGCGTATCCGGTTCATCAGCGAGCCCACGGCAATTGACCCGCGAACCAGATGGCCGATGGTCACAGGACCAGCGACCTGCCTGTTCCGCAGGCCGTGCAGCGCGCTGCTGATAGCGCATCCGCACTGGCTGCAATCCGGCTGGCCTCCAAACACGCAGGGCTCCACCTGGGTGCGGAAATCCGCGGAATAATTTACCGACAGTTTTGCGAACAGGCATTCCGCCGGGCCGCGCGGAGGCTCCAGGATACCGTGCGCGATCGCGTCGTTGAACAGGAATTTCGGGTAGCGGCGGCGCAGGGGAGAAAGCCGTTCGACGATGGCCTGGCGATCGCTGGAACTCAATATTTCGGGGGCGGATTCGCCACGCTGCGGGGTATACACGCTGACCCATACGCGGTTCACTTCCGGCCGGCTGTCCCAGAACGATACGTATTCCTCGGCGTAGCTCGCCCGCTCGAGCGCGGCGCGCGTGATGGTCCAATGGATGTTGACCCGGCAGCCTTCCATGTTTTTCAGGATGCGCTCGTAAGTGGCCGGAGTGCGTCGGACGTCGTGATGCTCCGGCAAACCATCGACGGAAACGGCGACCACTACGCGGGGCAGGGCCATCCAGTCGCGCGGGATGGGAATCACCGCGCTGGTCACCACCATGGCGAACACTCCCATCCGGCTGAGCTCCGGCAGGATGCGGCTCAGCTCGCGGTGGCGCACCAGCGGCTCCCCGCCCACCAGCGAAACGTGCAGTGGGCGGTGTTTTCGAACCAGGGCGAGCACGCCGTCAACCAGCTCGTCCCCCCGGCTGTCGTTCAACTCCCGCAGGGTCACTCCGCCGCCTAGATGGTTGTCGCCGTACGCATAGCATCCCGGGCAATGGAGCGGGCATTCGCGGGTGATCTCGATGGAAAGCATCGGCGCGCTGCCCCCCAGGATGTTGCCCCATGCGCGCAGAAAATGTGCGGTAGCAAAGCCCGGTTTCGAGCTAGCCTGCATGTCCTCCCCCCATCTGACTCACAGCTATCCCCAGCGTCACCGGGCGCAACGCCGGCACTCAGCGGATTAGATTGCCAAGGAAGATGGGAGGTTGTATTTGGATGTGACCCATGACCGTGACAGGTGAACGCTCGGTTGTGATTCCTGGCCGATGACTGGCCTGCTCTGCGTGCCCGATGGGAACGCCGGGGGCTGATCCGATGTGGACCCTGCCGTGACGCGGGAACCGTGGTCAGGGGCCCCGCAGGGCGCCGAGTTTGGCCAGTTCGCGGGCGAACAGGGGATTCTGCGGAAACTCGCCGGAGAGGTGGGCCAGCAGGGCCTGGGCGCGCTGGGGCTCCTTTTCCCGAAGACTGGTGAGCGCGAGCAGCAGTTCCGCATAGGGCTGGAGGTAGTTGCCGCTGGCCACGGCCTGCTCGAGCTGGTGCATGCCCACGGATTTGTCGCCATGCACTCCCCCCAGCCGGAGAAAGAACCGTTTGTAGGCCGGGAGACAGGCGAGGATGTAGTTGGACACGCCGAGTGCGACGTAGGCGTCGCCGGCCCCGGGATCGACGGCCAGCAATCGCCTGGCAAATCCCTCCGAGATGCCCAGCAGGTGGAGGGTGGCCATCTGCCGCTTCTCGATCAGGCTCGCGTAGTCGGCCAGCATGCCATTGGTCATGGTGAGAGCGAGCAGGCCGTTGACGTCGCGCGGGTCCCGTTCCAGACGTGCCTGTCCGACCTTCTGGGCGCGGTCCACAGCGGAGTGGAAGGCGGCGCCCAGCTTTTCGTCCGGCTTTCCGGTTATCCCTCCGAGCAGCCGTTTGTCGTCCAGGAAAAACTCGGAGGTCAGCACGCCCTGGTCATTGAACTCTTCGAACAGATAGCTGGCGGCCTCGGCGCAGTATCCCATGGGGTCGTCGGGATGCTGCTTTTCCCACTCGGTGAACTGTTCGCGGGCCTGTCGGAATTTGAGCTGGTAGAGAAGGTGGTATCCCGCCTCGACAGGAGTGGTTGGCGCGGCTACCCATGCCGGCTGGGGCGGAACAGAAGGAGATTGCGCCTCAGAAAGCGGTCGAGCCACTGCCGCCCGCGGAGCCTCGTCGCTGGAAGGCGGAACGGCCGCCAATCCGGCCTGTGGCGCTGCCAGGTTCCCGATCAGGAAGACCGGAAGAAGCGCCGCAGCCGACACGATGGGCCGGAGGATCATGCTGCGGAACCTCGGAAGGCGAGAACCGCATTCAGGCCGCCGAACGCAAACGAATTGGAGAGGGCGTACTCGACCTGAAGCGGGCGCGAGGCGTTCGGCACTATGTCCAGGTCGCATTCGGGATCGCGCTTCGTGAAATTGGCCGTAGGGGGAACAATCCCCTCGCGCAAGGCGAGAATCGTAATCACCGCCTCCAGCGCTCCCGCGGCCCCCAGCGCGTGGCCGTGCAGCGACTTTGTGGAACTCACCGCGAGCCGGCCCGCATGCGCACCGAATACCTGCCGGATGGCCCGCGTTTCCGCCACGTCGTTCCCCTGCGTGCCGGTGCCGTGCGCGTTGACGTAACCGATGGCATCAGGCTCCACCCCGGCGTCGCGCAGCGCCGCGGAGACGGCCAGCGCCGCGCCATCCGCCGACGGCTGCGTAATATGATGCGCGTCGGACGACATGCCGAAACCCACCAGCTCGCCGTGAATGCGCGCGCCCCGCGCCCGCGCGGCTGCGTACGGCTCCAGAACCAGCATCCCGGCGCCTTCGCCCAGAATCATACCTTTGCGGTCCAGCGAAAACGGACGGCAGGTATCTGTGGAAATTACGCGCATGGCCTCCCAGGCTTTCAGCAGCCCGTAGCTGAAGGGCGCCTCGCTCCCTCCCGCAAGGGCCAGTTCCGCGGCGCCGCTGCGAACCATTTGGAATGCCAGACCGATCGCGTGCGAGGAAGAGGAACATGCCGTGGAAATGGTGAAGGCAGGTCCACGAACGCCGAACTCCATCGAGAGCGTGCTGGCGGCCGCATTGGCCATGGTGCGGGGAATGGTGAGCGGATGCACGCGGTTGCGTCCCTGCCGGTAGAGCACCTCAAACTGCGCGTCCTCCGCGGTCTGCCCGCCCAGGCAGCATCCGGTGACCACTGCGGTTGCGTCGCGCAGCGCGGGCGTGAAGGCGATTCCCGAATCGCGCACGGCCTCGCGCGCCGCCACCACGGCGAATTGCGAGAACCGGTCCAGCAGATCCAGCCGCGCCGGCTCGAATTGCCCGGCCGGATCGAATCCGGGCACCTCCGCGGCGTTCGAAAAGCGGAGCAGGGCCGGGTCCACCGCGGTGAGGCGGCGGATGCCGGAGCGGCAGGCCACCACCTCGCGCCAGCACTCGCCCGCGCTGCTTCCCAGCGCGCAAATCATGCCCAGACCGGTGACGGCCACGCGGCGGCGGGAAGTGGAGTCGGAAGGCAACGCCGGAATCAGTCGGAGGTCGCGGCCGGTGCTGGCCCGGGCGCCGCGAGCGTGCGCTCGATGGCTTCCACGATTTGCCGCACCGTGCGCAACGAGCGGACCACGTCGTCGGGAAGCGTCAGGTGAAACTGTTCTTCGAGCTCGAACAAAAGCGTGATCGTGTCCAGCGAATCCACGTGCAGGTCCGCGAGCGCGCTGTCCAGCGAAATGCTCTCCCGGGGGACGTGCTTCACTGCGGACAACACGGCAAGAACTTTGTCGGCCACTCGATCCGACATTCCGAAGGCTCCTCTCTTCCTTTTCGCGGGCTGGGGGCGGCAACCATCCGCGGCTCCTACAGTGTATTCCCATTTGGAGGCTGGAAACGAGACCCAGGTTGATTTCAGGTAACCTCACGTAGTGCTGGAGCAATGCCCCGCAAACGGATAACATCTGCTCGCCCCCGAGCCGCGGGAACGCCCCGCAAGGCGCAGGCTCCTGCCACAGACGGGGCGAGGCAGGAGTAGAATCAGGAACCACTCCCGGGTCGGTTGCGGGAAGGCCCTCCTGCAGTAGGCAGGCAGAAGGGCGCCGCCCGGGGTGCGGAGTAAGCGTGAAACCCAATTCCTCGTTTCCAGGCCAGGCACAGCAGAATGGCGCGGGGGCGGCGATTGCCGCCACGGCCACCGCGTGGCCTCAGTACGAACTGACGCGCGACAGCGTTCGCTATTACCTGGACCGCGTCTTTCCCCTTCAGGGCGTGCGGCTCGAAGCCATGCAGGCCATCGTCGAGAATTCCCAGATCGAGCGCCGCTTCTGCATCCATCCCGTCGAGTTCATCGTCGAGCCGCGCCCGCTCGAAGAGCTGAGCCGGGATTACATCGAGCACTCGGTTGCGCTCGGCCAGCGCGTGGCGGAGGAATGCCTGAAGCGCGCGGGTTGCGGCGCGCGCGATGTGGACCTGCTGATCACCGTATCCTGCACCGGCTTCATGATTCCTTCGCTCGACGCGCACCTGATCAACCGCATGGGCTTCCGCTGCGACGTCCGGCGCCTCCCGGTGACCGAGCTCGGATGCGCCGCCGGCGCCTCCGCGCTCTCGCGCGCCCGGGAATTTCTCCGCGCCTATCCCGGAGCCAACGCCCTCGTGATTTCGGTGGAAATTCCCAGCCTGACCTTTCAGCGCCGCGACGTTTCCCAGGCCAACCTGATTTCCAGCATCCTGTTCGGCGACGGCGCGGCGGCGGCGCTGGTCAGCGGCAATGGCGCGGCCGGGCCGCAATTGCTGGACACGCGCAGCTACACTTTCCCGGACTCGCTCGGCGCCATGGGCTTCGATCTGAAGAACTCCGGCTTCCACATCATCCTCTCGCGCGACGTTCCCGACCTCATTCGCGGGCGGATCAAAGAACTGGTCACCTCCTTCCTGGGCTCGCACGGTCTGCGCCAGGAGGAAATCGCCGCGTTTGTGCTCCATCCCGGCGGGCAGAAGCTGCTGCGCTACATCGAAGAGGAACTAGGCCTGCCGCGGGAGCTCACACAGCCCTCGTGGGACGTTCTGCGCCGCTACGGAAACCTTTCCAGCGCCTCCGTCCTGTTCGTGCTTCACGAGTGGCTGGCCAGCGGAAAGCTGGCGGCGGGCGATTACGGATTGCTCGCGGCATTCGGCCCTGGATTCACCGCGGAAATGCTGCTGGCACGATGGAGCTGAGCCGCGGTAGCACAGGCAATCATGCCTGTGCATCGCTCGAAGGCCTGGATCTCTGCCGGTCGCCGGCCACAATCAATGCCCTGGCTCCAACATTGGCAGATTGACTCGCTGCCCACCCGCACGTTCTACGTCGGCCTCGTCGCCATCGTCGCCGTGCTGCGCATCCTGGAGTTGCGCATCTCCCGCAGGAATCAGCGGAGCCTGGCGGCGCGGGGAGCGGCGAAGGCGGCGGACCCGCGGTTCCCGGCAATGGTCGCGGTGCACACCTGCGTGCTCGCGGGCGCAGCCGCGGAAGTGGTTTTTCTGAAGCGTCCCTTCTATCCCCTCCTGGCTTCCGTCATGGGCGTCCTGTTCCTGGGCGCAAACGCGCTGCGCTGGTGGGTCATCCACACGCTGGGCGCGCACTGGAACGTACAGGTGATGGATTCGGCCCGGCTGGGCGTGGTGACCACCGGCCCCTACCGCTGGGTGCGACATCCGAATTACTCCGCGGTGTTCGTGGAGATGCTCGCGCTGCCTCTGATCCACACCGCGTGGATTACCGCGCTCGCGGGCACCCCGGCGCACGCCTGGGTTCTGCGTGGACGCGTCACCGCTGAGGAGAAAGTGCTGCTCGCGGAGCCGGCCTACCGCGCGGCGATGGGCGGCAAACCCCGATTCGTTCCCTTCCTCTTCTGAGACGCGGTCGCCGGCGTCCGTTAGTGACCGCTTCAAATCGTGGCGAACTGTGGGGCGGTGCCTCCCTTGTGCTACGATTGAGATGTGCACGTCACTATAAAAGTTCCCGACCAGTTGGCGGCAGAGGCTCGCGCGCGGGGGGTGTCGGTTGAAGTCTATGTGCAGCAAATCTTGGCAAAGCAGGCGCTTCATTCCGCATGTGACGCTCAGACTCAGTCAGTCCGCACCGCCATCGAACGAATTCTCGATTTGCGCAAAGGGAACAAGCTCGCCGGTCTTCAAACGAAGGACCTGATCCACGAAGGCCACGAATACTGATGGCCCTTTTCGTTGTGGACGCCTCCGCGGCCTTGGCTTGGTGCTTTGAGGACGAAGCCAGCGGTTGGACCGACGGGCTTCTGGAGCGCTTGCGTCAGGGCGATCGAATCCTTGTTCCCGCGCACTGGCATTCTGAAATCTTAAATGGCCTCCTGGTTGCTCTCCGCAGGAAGCGCATCCAGGCAGGGCAGCCGGCGCTCTTCTTTGAGGAGTTTGCGCGCTTGCCCATCGACACGGACCCGGCGATTACTTCCATCGAGGCAAGAGCGGTACTTGCTATTGGTGAAAAGTATGGACTTACGGCCTATGACGCAGCGTACTTGGAGTTGGCTCTTCGCCGCCAATTGCCCCTTGCATCACTGGATGTGGACTTGCGCAAAGCCGCGCAGGCAGAAAACGTTGCTCTGCTTTAGATCGGCGGTATGCACGACCGCAGCATCGCCGCAACTGCCCTCCACCTTGGCCTTCCGCTCTTCACTCGCGACCGCCGCCTCCACTCCGCCGGAACCCCGACACTCTGGTAGCTGAACCATCGCAGTTCCGCGCCTCTCCTACCGCCCTGGGGTAACTCTTTGGCGTCTGGAACTTCCGTTCTATGGCGGGGGTTGCCGGGCGCCGCGACCATGACCCTCAATCGCCGAAGTGTTCCGGCGCCGCAGCGCCTGGGAGGCAGCCTGCGCTGGATTGCTCCGTTGCGGTACTGAGGAGGCTTCCATGCTGATTCCCATTGGGCATGAGAACCTGCGGGGGCGCCGCTGGCCGTACATTTCCATCGCCATCATTGCCTTGAACCTGCTGGTATTTCTGGGCACGCACTGGACCATTGATTCGGAGTCCGCGCAGTTCGGCGAGACGCAGAGCCACCTGCTGATGCTCTGGGGCGCGCATCCGGAACTGAAGATGACGGATGACGCGCAGCGTTTCGTGCAGAACTTCGAGCAGAACAATCCCAAATGGTCGGAAAAACTCAAATCGTCTAACCGCGACCTGGAAGACGGCTGGGACGCGCGCATGAGGCTCATGTTAGAACCCGCTCAGCTCCAGGACGAGATGGACTCCCTCTGCCAGCAATACTCGGATGAAACGCAGCACTCGCTGCTTCACAACTACGCCTACGTCCCCGCGGATCCCAAGCTCATCTCCTATCTCACCTCCATGTTTCTCCACGGTGGATGGCTGCACCTGATCTTCAACATGTGGTTCCTGTGGTTGGCGGGAACGATTCTGGAAGATACCTGGGGCCGGGTGATCTATCCGGGGTTTTACCTGCTGTGCGGGCTGCTGGCCACGATGGTGCACGGGATGGTGAACGCGGGAAGCCTGGTGCCGTCGCTGGGCGCCTCGGGCGCGATCGCCGGGCTGATGGGCGCGTTCCTGGTGCGCTTCCCGAAAACCAAAATCCGCATGATGTGGTTCTTCCTGTTCGGCTTCCGGCTCATCCGCTTCAAATTCAACGCCCCGGCGTTTGCCCTGCTCCCCCTGTGGCTCGCTCAGGAATTGCTCTCGGGATTCCTGTTCGGGCAGTCCAGCGGAGTGGCCCACTGGGCCCATATCGGCGGGTTCGTGGCCGGTGCCGGGCTGGCGCTGCTGCTGAGCGCCACCGGCCTGGAACAGAAGGCGGACAAGGAGATCGAGGCGAAAGTCACCTGGACCGCCGGCGAACAACTCGTGGCGGCCACCGACTCCATCGAGAAGAACGATGTGGCAGCCGCGATCGTCTCCGTCAAGCAGCACCTCGCGCAAAAGCCGGAAGACGTGGAAGCCCAGATCATGCTGCTGAATCTCTACTGGAGGAAGCAGGATCTGGAGGCGCATCGCGATCAGCTCGGCGCGCTTTGCCGCGTGCTGGTGAATGCTCGTCAGATGGACCAGGCCTGGGAGCGCTATGAGGAGTTCCTGGGCGCGGGCGGCGCGAAGCTCCATAAAGCGGTGTGGTTGGAGCTGTGCCGCTACCAGGAAGGACGCCAGAACTGGGAGCGCGCCGCATCCGAATATCAGAAACTCGCGCTGGCCTATCCGAACGACCGCCTCTCCGTGAACGCGCTGGTCTCCGCCGCGGCCATTTACCGCAAACAGCTCTTCCGGCACAGCGAAGCCGCGCTTCTCTACCAGCAGGCCCAGAAGTCGCCCGCGCCGCATAGCGATCTGGACGGCGCGATCTCCGCCGGGCTTGCGGAATTGAAGGCAGAGCAAGTGGGAGTGGCCTGAGGCCTCAGCGGGACGGACCTTCCTGGTCCTCCCGCAGCAGCGAGGCGGGGGTCAGCTCCGCACAATTTCGATATCCGGAGAGGGCCAGCGTCAGGTCGAAATCCGCCAGGAAATTCTGCACCACGTCGCGCACTCCCTGTTCTCCCGCGATGGCCAGTCCGTACACATAGAGACGTCCGAGCAGGACGGCGCGCGCCCCGAGCGCGATCGCTTTGAACGCGTCTGCTCCGTGGCGGATGCCGCTGTCGAACAGCACCGGAATCTCCCCTCGCACAGCTTTCACCACATGGGGCAACGCCTCGAGCGCGGCCACCGCGCCATCCACCTGCCGCCCGCCATGATTCGACACGATGATGCCGTCCACGCCGCTGTCCACGGCGCGCGCCGCGTCGTCGGCATGCAGAATCCCTTTGAGCAGAATGGGGAGTTTGGTGCGGCTGCGCAGGAACGGAAGGTCCTTCCAATTGAGCGCGCTGTTTCCGAAAACGCCCGCCCACAGGCGCACCGCGGCGCCCGGGTCCTGCTCCGGCGGCGCGGCCAGACGGCTGCGGAACACGGGATCGCTGAAGAAACACGCCACGCCTTCGCCCTTCAGGAACGGCAAATACGCGCGGTCCAGGTCGCGGGCGCGCCACCCGAGGATCGTTGTGTCCAGAGTGACCACAATGGCGGAGTATCCGGCGCGTTCGGCCCGCGCCACCATACTCGCGGCTATGTCGCGGTCGCGCGCCCAATAGAGCTGGTAGAGGCGCGCCGCGTTGCCCATCGCTTCTGCCACCTGCTCGATCGACCGCGAGGCGGCCGTGCTGTAAACAAAGGGCACGCCCAGCGACGCCGCGGCGCGCGCCGAGGCCAGCTCCGCATCGGGATGCAAAATGCTCTGCACGCCCACGGGGCCCAGCAGCACGGGGCCGGGCAGCCGGATGCCGAACAGGTCCACGCCGATATCGCGTTCGGAAACGTCGCGCAGCATGCGGGGAACGATTCGCCAGCGGCGGAAGGCTTCTCGATTGGCGCGCACCGTGTCTTCCGAGCCGGCGCCCCCGGCCACGTAATCCCACGCTTCCGGCCTCAGCGCCTGGCGCGCTTTTTCTTCCAGTTGCTCCAGCGCGATGGGAACGGAAGAGCGCTCGCCCATCAGCCCGCGCAAATAGATTTGCGTCTGATGTTGCAGGCCGTCGAACAGCGGATTGGGCGGCTGGCTCACCGGTGACTCCTGGCACGGGACAGTCGGGACGCGAGGAGGAATTTTACCGCGCATTTGCGAAATGTGGCGCGGTCGTCACTGCCGCGGGCTTCTACAAGTCAACGGCGCATCTCGCTGAGCCCGGCCGTAGGGGCACGGCATGCCGTGCCCCTGCAAACACGGGATGCACCCCGGAAATTCGAATGCGGCATTATTTCTTGCGGGTCTGTAGGGGCACGGCATGCCGTGCCTCTGCGAAGATGGGCCCAGAATGTGCCCCGTAAAGCCATTCCTCCGTCGAGGCCCTTCGAAACGATGGATCCTATTTCTTCCGCGTTTCGGGCGAGTAATGGGCGGTGAGGTAGTTGATGATGGTGGTCTGGTCCGCATCGGGAATTTGGATGCCGAAAGTCTTCACCATCTTTGTGACCTCGCCAGCCCACTGCTCGTGTGTGAGCGGCGGCTGCATCAGGATGTACCGCGGGCTGTGGCAGGCGTTGCAGTAGCCAAGGACGAGATCGCGCCCTTCACCCGCGGCGAACTCGGATTCGGGCCAATAGAGAGGATAGCTGCCGACCGAATATTTGGCGCCGGGAGCGGGCGCAGGCTGCGCCGCCTGGGCCAGCGCGCCCAGATTGCGCTGGGAATAGTCTCCGGTTTCGGTCTGGGCATAGAGCAGCGTGCCTGCAGCAAATGCCAGGATACCCGCGACGGCGAAAAACGCCGCTGGGGGACGGAGGCGCGTGCGATTTCTCATTTTGGCGTTCCTTCCATCAGGGCTTGCGTCCCCACCATGATCGGCTGGCGCTCGATGCGATTCCACAGGTAGCCGCCGGGGTTCCACACCGGCTCGTCGGGCTGGACGTTGCCCTTTTCATCCGTGGCGCGAACAGCCAGCATGTGCGCGCCGTGCCGGCGCGGCCTCCAGGAAAACTCCCAGGTGCGGAAGCTGTAGGGGCCGAAATCCTCCCCCAGTTGGGCCGGGGCCCAGAATTTGCCGTCATCCTCCGAAACTTCCACGCTCGTCACCCGCCCGTACCCGCTGAATGCGATTCCCCGCAGCGTCACGATCATGCCGAACGGAATCTTGGCGTTCGGCTCCGGCGTGATCATGAAAGAGCGCACGGGCATGCGGCCGATGGGAACCGTTTTCACCGTGCCGGCTTTCACGGCTTCCGGCGTGGTCGTGCCACGCGGCGTGTCGGGAACGCGGTAGGCCGTTTTCATCCAGAAATTCTCGTCCGGTTTGTCGAGCACGCGAATCGTGGTCAGCGACTTCACCCAGTAGGTCGCGAAATAGCCGGGCACGATCAGCCGGAGGGGAAACCCGTTCAGCATGGGCAGCGGCTCCCCGTTCATTTCGTAGGCCAGGATGCACTCTTTGATCACCGGATCGGAAAGGTCCAGTGATTTCATGAATGCGTACGAACCCAGTCCCTCCGGACCTTTCCCGCGGTCCAGCCCCTGGAACTGCACCTGGACCGAACCGGGATTCATGCCCACGTGGAGAAGCAGATCCCAGAGCCGCACGCCCTTCCACAGCGCGTTGCCCATCGCGCCATTGCCCCACTGGCCGCCGGCGACTCGTGGCTGCAGCCGGCTGCGGCTGTTTCCGGAGCACTGGTTCACCGCGGCAACCGTGGTGCTGATCAGCGGGTCGATCAACATGCCATACGTGTATTTCGTCGTGGTTTTGACGTTGCCGGTGATTTCGAGCCGCCATTCGTTAAGGTCCACGGTGTTGGGGATTTCATCCAGGTGCCAGCGGACATAGAAGGCGCCATTGGGAGTGAACGGCGTCTGGAAATAATGCCGCGGAGTTTCGAGCTGCACCGGACGGTCGGTCAGCAGGATCAGCGGATACTTCTGGGGATACGTGGCGTAAGGGCCGACGGAAGTCCAATAGGGATTCGCGCCCGGCCCGGTGAAAGGCGGGAGGTGGTCCGAACCGTGCGTCTGCGGCGCGGTGGCGGCCACGGCTTCCGCTTCAGTAAACCGGCCGAGCGCCAGCGCTCCCGCACCTGTAGTGAGAGTCTTCAGGAGATTTCTGCGAGAGATTGCGGCCATTCGCGACTCCTGGCGGAACTGCATTCCTTCTTTCGCCGATCCAGCAGCCGACTATTTTCGGGCGAAATGTGGCACAGCCACTCTTGGCTGTGCTCGTTCCATCGCCGAGCGCTGCGGCGAACGCCTACTTCCCGGCGATATTTTCCGCGATGTCGCCGATGATCGGAAGCTTGAAGCGCTCGTGCTGGAATGCCTTCACCATGCAGAGGACCCAGGCCACCAGACTCGCGATCCCGATGATGGGATACACCGCGAAGCTGACCATCGTTCCGATGATTCCTGCGCCCATCATCCAGGTCATACTCATGAAGATGGCCAGGATCATGTAGAGAACGAATATCGCGCCGAAGGTCACCATCGACTGTGCGGCGTGGAATTTGACGAAGGGGCGTTTGTCGATCACAAAGAAGATAAGGCCGGTGACCCAGCCAACAACATAGCTAAGCAGGCCGGCCACGTTTTCATCGAGCCCCGTGCCGGCGGCGGCTCCGGCGCCGCCACCGGAACCCCGCGCGGCCCCGCAGCCGGAACAGAATGTCGCGCCCTCGGCGACCTGTGCACCACACTTGGCGCAAAATGCCATCGGAACACCTCCTGTGAGATTCGGCCGGGCTGGTCTTGAGGCGGAGACTATCAGAAGGCAGAGCGAAGAACAATAGCCGTGGCCCAGCCGGAAAACGTGGCTGCGGCGTATGGTTGCGCTAGAGCAGCGCGGTTGTTGGCTTGAATCCTTCGTGGTAGAAGTGGGCCGCGATTTCGACCGCACCGCACCAGGACGGATGGCTTACATTCTCGCTCTCGACGCAGGAACCACCAGCGTGCGCGCCATCCTGTTCGACCGCGAGGGCCGCACTCGGGGCATTGGGCAACAGGAAATCCGCCAGATCTATCCGCGGCCGGGTTGGGTGGAGCACAACCCCGAGGAAATCTGGTCGTCGCAGATGGCGGCGGTCACGGAGGCGCTGGGGCGGGCCCGCGTACGGCCCCGCGAAGTCGCCGCCATCGGCATCACCAACCAGCGCGAGACCGCCATCGTGTGGGACCGCTCCACCGGCCGCCCGGTTCACAATGCCATCGTGTGGCAGGACCGGCGCACCGCAGCGATGTGCGACCGGCTGCGCAGAGCGGGCGCGCTCCGGAGCGTCCAGCGGCGCACCGGCCTGGTGCTGGACCCGTACTTTTCAGCCACCAAAGTGGCCTGGATCCTCGAGAACGTGGCGGGCGTTCGCCGGCGGGCGGAGCGCGGCGAGTTGGCGTTCGGAACCGTGGATTCCTGGCTGGTGTGGAAGCTCACCGGCGGAACCCGCCACGTTACGGACGCCAGCAACGCCTCGCGAACGCTGCTCTTCAACATTCACCGGGGCAAATGGGACGCGGAGATGCTGCGCCTGTTCCGCATTCCGGCGAGCCTGCTTCCGGAAGTGCGGGCGTCGAGCGAGGTGTGCGGCGAAGCGCTCCCCACCCTCGCGGCCATCCGCGCCCCCATCGCGGGGATTGCCGGTGACCAGCAGGCGGCATTGTTCGGGCAGATGTGCATCGCGCCGGGACAGTCGAAATGCACGTACGGCACGGGGTGCTTTCTGCTGGAGAACACCGGAGCAAAAGCGCTGGCGTCAAAACACAAATTGCTCACCACCGTGGCCTGGAAACTGGGCGACCGGCTGACCTACGCGCAGGAAGGCAGCGTGTTTATTGCCGGCGCCGCCGTCCAATGGCTGCGCGACGGCCTGGGCCTGGTTCGTACCGCCCCGGATGTGGACCGTCTGGCGCATACGGTGAAAGACAACGGAGGCCTCTACCTGGTGCCGGCGTTTGCCGGGCTGGGCGCGCCCCACTGGGACCCCTATGCGCGCGGCCTGCTGGTCGGGATTACGCGGGAGACCACGGGGGGGCACCTGGCGCGCGCAGTGCTGGAGGGGATCGCGTTCCAGGTGGCGGATCTGCTGGACGCCTTGCGGGGCGATACCGGCAGTCGCCTCCGGGAACTGCGCGTGGATGGTGGATTGTGCCGGAGCGTGCCGCTGATGCAGTTCCAGGCGGACATCCTGGGGATTCCCATCGTGCGCCCGGCGGAGATAGAAACGACCGCGCTCGGCGCGGCGTATCTGGCCGGGCTGGCCGTGGGATTCTGGAAGAGCCCGCGGAGCCTGGCATCCCACTGGAAGGTGGAACGCACGTTCGAACCGCGGATGGCGCGGGGCCGAGTGGCCGAGCTGCGCGGGCGATGGAGTGAGGCGTTGCAGCGGGCCAAGAACTGGGAATCGCCCGAGTCAGGACGGCGCGGTTGACGCCGGGCCCGGTCGCGCATCGCGCGGAGGCTCGAACCGGTATCCCACCCAGGGCTCGGTGAGGATGTAGCGCGGGTGGGCCGGGTCGGCCTCCAGTTTTTTCCGAAGTTGGTTGATCACCACGCGCAAGTATTCCGTCTCGTCCCCGTAGTCCGGCCCCCACACCGACTGAAGCAGCCGCCGATGCGAGAGCGGTTTGCCCTGCCCCGCCACGAGTTGGCGCAGCAGGTCGAACTCTTTCGGCGTCAGGTGCACCGTGCGGCCACGCACGGTCACGCGCCGGGCGGCAAAATCTATATTCAGCTCGCGCGTGACGAGCGCGGGCAATTCTTCAGCCTGCGTGGTGCGGCGGAGAGCGGCGCGGATGCGGGCCAGCAGCTCCGGCATGCCGAAGGGTTTCACCACGTAGTCGTCGGCGCCGGCGTCGAGCGCGGCAACCTTGTCGCGTTCCGCGTCGCGCACAGTGAGCATGATGATGGGCACGGCGGAGCCGCGGCGGATTTCGCGGCAGGCGGCGAGCCCGTCCATGCGGGGCATGTTCACGTCGAGAAGAATCAGGTCGGGAGGAGTGGCGCGCACGCTCTCGAGGGCCTCCTCGCCGTCGCGCGCTTCAAACACGGTGTAGCCCTGCGCCGTGAGCGAAGCTCGCATCACCCGGCGAACCTGCGGCGCGTCATCCACCACCAGGATTTTGGCTGAGGTCATGCGCGTTCGACCGGCGTGCGATCGATGGGCAGCGTGAACGAGAAGACCGACCCGTGGCCGATCTGGCTGGTCACGCTGATCGAGCCCCCGTGCGCCTCCACCAGCGCTTTGGAGATGGGCAGTCCCATGCCCGTGCCCTGCACCAGGTAGCGCTGGTCCTTGCCGCGGTAAAATTTGTCGAAAATGATTCCCTGCTCCAGTTCCTCGATGCCGGCGCCCTGGTCGGCCACGCTGATCACCACGGAATTGCCCACGGCTTCCGCCGTGATGCGGATGGGACGGTCGATGGGCGAGTAGTGGTGCGCGTTGTCCACCAAATGGCACACGACCTCGCGGATGCGGTCTCGGTCCGCGCGGACGGGCGGAACGGTGGGCGGAATTTCGACGCGGACCTCGCGCGTGCCCAGCATGTTGTGGCTGTAGGCCAGCGCCGCCTCCACAATCTCCCGTGGGCTGGCGGGCGCAAGCTTCAGTTCCACCTCCCCGGCCTCCAGCCGGGCCATTTCCGCGGCTTCCTCCACCAGATGGTTCAGCCGGTCGCACTCCTCGTTGATCACGATGAGCAGCTCCCGCTGCGGCACGGGGCCGGCAGCGCCGTCGGAGAGCAGCGTGGTGATGGAGGCTTTGATGGACGTGAGCGGCGTGCGGAAATCATGGGTGATGGAATCGAGCAGCGCGGATTTGAGCCGCTCGCCCTGGCGGTCGGCTTCCGCTTTTCCCAGCAGCTCCACGTTGCGCGCCCGCTCGATGGCGATGCCGATCAGCGTGCCCAGCGCTTCCAGCGTCTGCCGCGACGGCGGCACTCCGGATATCCCGAAGCTGCCGATGGGACGCACGCCCAGGCGCACCGGAGCGAAACAGAAGCCCGCATGCTGGTCGATGGCCGGCTCGTCCCGGCTGAAGGCGTCGCGCAGCCGGTCCTCATCCAGTTGCAGGGCGCCGAGGCCCGAGCGGTAGAACTTCTTCTTTTCCGGCAGGAACAGGGATGCCGCGCCGGCTTCAAACGTGTCCACGATGTGATTGGGAATCGCGTTCATCAGTTGGATCACGTTGCCCTCGCCCAGCAGCTTCTGGCTGAACGTGTACAGCCGCTCGATCTCGCGCCTCCGGCGGTCGGCCTCTTCCGCCTCTTTCCGCGCACGCGAGGAAAGCTGGCTCGCGAGTATCGCGGTGACCAGAAAGGCGCCCAGCGCCACCCAATTCTTCGAGTCGGCCACGGTAAATGTTCCGATCGGCGGCAGGAAGTAATAGTTGAATGCCAGCATGGCCACCACGGACATCACCACCGCCACGGCCAACCCCCACAGCGCTGAAACTGCTAGAATCGCGAGCAGGAAAGTGAGGGCGATGGTGGTGTCGTTGACTTCCACCAGATGGCGGTAACAGGCGGTGATTCCCGCCACGATGGCGAGGGAAGCGGCGAGCTGCACCACCTGTTCGAGGGGGCGCGAACGCATGCGCCTATTCTACCCTACGGGACGGAGCGCCGGACGAGGAGGCCCGGACATTGACCAAAAAGCCTGAGGATTGGCTGGAAAAGGTCTCGCCGCCGGAGAAAACCCGGGGAATCCTGAAACTCTTCCTCGGATATGCCCCCGGCGTCGGAAAAACCTACAGCATGCTCAGCGAGGCCATCCGGCGCCGCAGCCGTGGCGAGGACGTGGTCATCGGGGTGGTCGAGACCCACGGGCGAAAGGCCATCCACGATCTCGCCGCCCAACTGGAAACGGTGCCGCGCCGCCAAATCGAATACAAAGGCGCTCTGTTCGAGGAAATGGATGTAGACGCGGTGCTTGCGCGGCGCCCCCAGGTGGCTCTGGTGGACGAACTCGCGCACACCAACATCCCCGGCAGCCGCCACCGCAAGCGCTACGAGGACGTGCAGGAACTCCTCGACGCGAACATCGACGTCCTCTCGACTCTGAACATCCAGCACATCGAAAGCGTCGCGCCCCAGGTCCACGCCATCACCGGAATTACCGTCCGCGAGACGGTGCCGGACTGGGTGCCCCTAACGGCGGCGGAAACGGTGATGGTGGACCTCACGCCGGAGGCCCTCCAAAACCGCATGAAGCGCGGCGACGTCTACCTGCCGCAGAAAATCGAGCAGGCGCTGAAGCACTTTTTCCGCCGGGGAAACCTCATCGCGCTGCGCGAACTGGCCCTGCGCCAGGTGGCCGAGCAGGTGGACCGCAGCCTCGAGTCCTACATGGCGGCGGAGGACATCCGGAAAAACTGGGCCGTGCGGGAACGGATTGCAGTGTGCGTCAGCTCCAACCCCGCAGCCCAGTACCTGATCGCGCGCGCGGCCCGCATGGCCCGCCGCCTGGACGCGGAACTCTACGTCGTGCACGTCAACGAGCCGAACGACGATTCGCCCGCGAACCAGAAGACGCTGGCGGCCAATCTCCAGTTCGCACAGAATCTCCGCGCGCAGGTGGTGCGGCTGGAGGACGGCGACGTCGCCGATACCGTGGGCCAGTTCGTGCGCGAGAAGCACATCACTCAGGTGGTTTTCGGCCGGTCGGTCACCCACGGGTGGCGCAAATGGCTCTACGTCTCCGCGCTCTATAAATTCCTGCGGGAATCCCCCGAAGTGGACATCCACGTGGTGACGCAGGAGAGCGAGTGAAGAGAACGCGGCGGCGGAGGGCGGGCGTGCTGGCCGCGCTGGTGGCCTTCGATATCGGCCTCGTCTGGCTCGGCATCTAGAGCTTCGACCGCAAAGCGATTGGGTAGCCACGGTCAGCGTCTTTCTGACCGTGGGTACCTCGCTGCGTATTGGTCACAGGTTGTGTTTTCGTAGCTTACGGAATCACCCTCGCCGCCCGCCTCAAGCCGTCGTCGCAACCTTCGCCGTCTCCGCAGCCTGTCTCCGCCTCCGCCCGCTCAGCAGATACAGCGCGGCGCGCAGTTCCAGCAGTGGGTCATCCGACGGCTCGATTCCATCCACTCGCGGAATCGGATCGAAAATCATCCGTTGCTGCACTTGCGCGTCATCCGCCACTTTCGCCGTCAGCGCCACGCTGCCGAACGGAATCACTTGCCGGTCGCTCGGCCAGTGAATCGTAGCGTCGTCGGTGACGTCGCCCGGATTCGCAATCTGCACCTGGACGTCGAACCGGATCGGTCCCTTCGCCACGCGCTGCGCCAGCTCGTCGAACAGGTAGTTGGCGCCTTTGCTTTTGGCGCCCGCCTCGTCCAGATGCTCGATGCCCGCCGCCGGTGAAATGCGGTAACGCCCGAAGCGCGCCGCTCCTCCCTGATTGATGAATCGCATTGCCGTCACTCCGAAGTAGGCTTCCTTTGCAAAGCTGGCGGGGCTGGGCTTGGGCGCTTGTATGAACGCCAGCGCGGCCGGATGGCTGCCGAGAAACACTTCAATCGGCGAAGGCGACGCCTTCGACCCCTGGCTCGCGGCCACCGCGCGCAGGAACTCCAGGAATTCCTGGCCTGTATGCGTCGGGAAACCGTCGGTGGAATGGCCGATGATGTCGGTGTGCGCGCGGTCCGCCAGATGGAAGCGGATGGCGAGCCCGCGAGGATTCGCATTGGGGTCGTTGTCGGGCAGGATGGGAATGCCCGTGGAATCGGAGAACCGCGCGGTGACGGGAGTCGAAGCGCGCGTGATGTGCGGCGCCCGCGTCAGCGACGCAGCCTGCGGAGACGGCGTAAACGTCCCGCTCAACAGAATCCCTTTCGCGTGTGCGGGGCGAAAGCCGGGATGCAGGCCAAAAATCGTGTCGAACTGCGCCAGCAAATCGTTGCCAAGCTGGATGAGTCTTTCGTCGGAAGGAAGTGGCATTTCGGGTCCTCCTTATGGCGGCGCGTCATGAGATGCGCGCCGTTCAAATCGGTTGCGCGCCAGCTCTCCGTAGGGGCACGGCATGCCGTGCCCTCTCTTGCATGGGCTTTTCCCGCAGCGGTTCATCCCTCCGACCGGAGGGCACGGCATGCCGTGCCCCTACGGATGGATTGTTACGCCCTCTCGCTCTAAACTCGCCGGATGGACCCACCACGTGCTGCTCCGCACAGGCGAACGATTCGCCTGCAAGGGTTCGGATACCAGCAGCCCGGAGTCTATTTCTTGACGATTTGCGCCTTCGAGAAGAAGCCGATCTTCGGGCATATGCGGGGCGACGCAGTCGAGCTGAGCCCCATCGGGCGAGCTGTGCGCGAGTGTTGGGTGCAGGTTCCCAGGCACTTTGCGCACGCGGAACTGGACGCATTTGTCGTTATGCCAAACCATTTGCACGGCATTGTGCTGCTGCATCGCAGGCCCGACCGCGTTGCGGTAGAAGTGGAGGCGTTCCGGAAGCCGGTTTCCGGATCGGTGCCGACGATCGTGCGCTCGTTTAAGTCGGCGGTCAGTGCGGGGGTGAGAGATCGGGGCTTGGCGCTTCCCCACTCCGTCTGGCAGAGGAATTATTTCGAACGGGTGATCCGCAATGGAAGAGAATTCACGCAGGTGATGCGATACATCCTGGAAAACCCCGCGCGATGGCAATTTGACGAGGAGAATCCAGATCGCTCGTAGGGGCACGGCATGCCGTGCCCTCATTTGTTTGGGTTAATCTCGCAGCGGTTCATCCTTCCGACCGGAGGGCACGGCATGCCGTGCCCCTACATCCTCCGGCCTAACGAGACCTCGCGTTACGGCAGATCCTTGAACGCGAATTCCGATTTGATCCCCGCAAACGGCTTCCCATCCAGCTCCGCATACGGATACACGGAATAATTGAGCGGCTCCCCCGCCTGTTTCGGCGCCAGATTGATGTCGCGCCCGCGCGTAAACTGCACGCGATTCACGTCGTGCGCGCCAAAGAAATAATCGCGCTCCTCGGGATGCTTCCAGGCCTCCGACGCATCCACGGGAACCCAGCCGTAGCCACTCACGTAAAACTCCGCCCAGCAATGGTAGCCGCCGATAGCGCCTTCGCCCGGCTTCGTAGGCAACGGGAAACCGATCTCGAATCGCGCCGGAATTCCCGCAGCGCGGGCCAGCCCGATGAAATACCCGTGGAAGTCGGTGCAGTTCCCTTTCTTCGCCGTGCAGAACCACGCGGCATCGCCATGGCCCCAGCCCGTTCCGGTCTTGTCGTATTTCATCGTGGCCACCACGTAGTTGTAGAGCGCGCGAGCTTTGGCCAGCGGGTCAGTGATGCCTTTGGTTTGCTGAGCGGAGGTTTCGCCGATCACTCCCGTCAGCGGCACCAGCTTGTCCGGCGCGAGGTCGCGCTTCTTTTCGGCTGGCGAGAGCGGCGGAGCGGCTTTGGCCGGAGGATCGGCCAGGTCCACGCGATGCTCGCGCCGCAGGGCGGTAAACGTCATCTTCACGTCAAAGCCTTTTTGCAATTCGGTCGCAGGCACGTCGAAGTACGCAAATTCGTTGTGATAAAAGCTGGCGCGCCTCAGCTCGTGGTTCACCGGAGAGGTCACTTCCAGCGCGGAGATGTCCTGATAGGAATCAGATTGCGGAACAGGTATCCAAAGTCTGAGCCGACCTCTTGCATTGGGGGAGGACGGAACCTTCACAAGATAAGTGAAGGAGAATTTCCTCGAGGCCGGATGTGCGTCCGGGGAAGACGCAGCGCGGGAAGGCCCGCGGCTCCCGGCGAAAAGTACACATCCCAGCGCGGGCAGCGTGATGAGCGCCGTGACCACGGCGCGGCGAATGCCTATAAGCACGGTCTCCTCCTCGTCTGGGGAGAAGTTCGATGCAAGCAGATTCCGGTGTTTTCCACGGGCGGCCTCCTGAATCCGGTCCAGCGCCGTGGATTCTACGCCCGAATCCCGCTTTCATGTAGCGCTGCCCTTCAGGGCAGCCGGCGCCGTCGGATTAGGTGCCCTTCCGGGGGACGGGACTGCCCTTCCTCCCCGTAGGGGCACGACACTGTCGTGCCCTCATTTGTTTGGGTTAATCCCGCAGCGGATTATCCCTCCGACCGAAGGGCACGGCGTGCCGTGCCCCTACAAATTCCGACCTAACGTGACACCGCCCGAGGGACGGAAAAGTGCCCTTCGGGGAGGGTGACGGGACTGCCCTTCCTCCCCGTAGGGGCACGGCATGCCGTGCCCTCATTTGTTTGGGTTAATCCCGCAGCGGTTCATCCCTCCGACCGAAGGGCACGGTCCCGCTGTGCGGGATGCCCCTACAACTTCCGGCCTAACGCGACACCGCCCGGAGGACGGAATAGTTCCCTTCCGGAGGTTTTGACGGGCGGAGGGGATTCGGGGGTCCACAACAACGCATTAAATGCAGGTGTGCGCCAGGCGCACCGGCTGGCGGTTCGGTGGCTTAGGCGGGCCTGCCCGCCAAAGCAGATTCACCGCGTAGGCGCGACTCGCCTTTTCGTTTTCGCCTTTCGATTCTTGGTCTTACGGACTCCGATTTTCGTCATTCCAATTCGATTTTCTTATCGTCTTCCTCTTATGTTAACTAATTTCACCTTCCACACTTCGGCATAAAACCGCCATTTCGCCGCTTCTGCTGACAAGCCGTTTTTCGCTTTTTCTCCGGTTTTCGGCGTCCACTGCCCTGCACTCGACCCCTCAGATCGCACCGAACTTCTTCTGAGCTGCTTCGGATCCGTTTCGTGCGCGATGACCCCGTACGCGATCCTCTTAGCTGGAGAAAAAACAGCAACTCAAAG
Source organism: uncultured Acidobacteriaceae bacterium (assembly GCA_963773835.1). Classification (GTDB taxonomy): domain Bacteria; phylum Acidobacteriota; class Terriglobia; order Acidiferrales; family UBA7541; genus JOPF136. The sequence continues at coordinate 968,624 of CAVZCQ010000001.1, read as the reverse complement.
AACTGTTGAGCAATACTAGTGCTCTGTAGCCGCATCCCGTCGCACACCGTATCAGCCCGTGCTGGATGGAAGGGAAGTCAAGTCAGAGGAAAAGGTAAAACCGGAGGCCGCATGAGCTAGGATCGCCTGGCGCTGGAGTGTCCCAGTTTCCGCCCGTCTCCAGGCGAATAACAGGAAACGGAAGTCTGGAGGGACGAATACCGGACCTTGGAAGAAGCAACGGACAGGATCACCTGCTGGATCGAGGAGTACAATCACGACCAGCCTCATCCTAAAGGCCGAAATCGCACTCCACACGAGGCCTTCTTGCCTTTCGCAGCTCTTCTAGATTCCGGGGCACTGACTCCTCAATCGTGGCTACAGAAGACGTGGACTACACTGCTTCCTGGTTGGTGGTTACAGCGCGGCTCGCCAACGGACAGACGCAACTGTCACTCGGATGGGTGACCACGGCCTATTGGGGTGGACGCGCTTCATTTCCAGGAGCAGGACCAGGTGATCTGTCTTCACGTTTGCGCCCATTTGCCTCAATTTGTCAAAGCATTCGGATGCACGCAGCAGGAAGCTCCCTGGCCGGTCGGGCGGGTAAACGGTGAAATTGCCGATCCGGATCTTTTGCGCGGAGTCGGGGCCCGCAGTCGGACGGGTCCACTCCAAGTACACAAGAATTGAAAATCCCATTTCCTCGGAATTTGATATGCGTGCTATGGGAATCTCAAGAAAAGGCACGGCAGCGGCCCACACATTGCCTGGAAGTTGAATCCGCCCCACGGGTTGCGTCTCGGTGAGGGTCAATTCACTGGTTGCGTCGACGGCTTTTTCCCGGTGCGACCCTCCCACCACCTGGGGAACGAGCAAACAGCTGGCCACCAATAGAGAAAGTAGCATGGATGCGACTCCAGCCTCCTCAGCGGTTTAGTTGGAGCTTCCGCACGTTTGGCCGCGGTGCAATTCCGAGTTCAAGCTTCTCCAATGTGAACTGCTGCCCCTCCGCGACGCGGTGCTCATAAGGCACGGCTACAATCTGCACCTCGAGATGGTCGGAGAGACCACCCGTCTGGTGGAGCCGCAGCAGGGCTTCTGTGGCATCCACGACAAAGCCGGTCTTGGGCGCACCATCCGCGCCGCCGTGCATAGCGTGGTCGCCCACAAAAAAACCGAAGCTGCCTGCGTAGTGAGTATCGCTGACAGGCGTTTGCGCTGAAGCATCGGGTTTGTTGAGAAACACGCGGACAAAATAGTCGGCTCGCTTGGGCATCGTGACTCCTCCCAACGTGAGATACATCCGGTTCCCACTCTGGACGTCGAGGGCCGGACGCAACTTATCTGGCGCTATCTTAATGGAACCGCCGGAAGGATACCCTACCTGGACTTTCAGAGAGCTAACCAGTTCGTAGCGCTGCGCGAACTCCAGTTTCACCGGCGCCCCTTGGCGCAGAAACTTCTCCAGCGCTCTGGCGTCGGATTTCGACATTTTCCGAGGCATCTCGGACGATTGTGACGTCGGTACCCTCGGGTCGACCGGGGTTCCGTCATTCGCAAATGCGATACCGTCGACGGGTGCGGCTCGCCGCAGGAACTCTTCTAGGGCATTGGCATTATACTTTGACGGCTGCGCGGGAAACGGGGCCATACTCGCTTGCGTGCCCATCTGGGAATGCTCGTATTGATATGATAAAAGTGGATACAAGAGTGTGTCAACGATGGGCACGTTGACAGGGACGTTGTTTTCGTCCACGAAATCCACCAGTGCGAAATTCATCCATGTGGGGTCGTTGGTATTGGGATTTCCCCGATTGATGTTCCACTCCACCCAGCAATTGTCAATCATACAGTGGTGAGTCCAGAAAACCGGGTCGATGGGTGAACAGTAGGCCCCCATGTAACCACTAATGAAGCCGTGGACGTTGTTGTGGGGTGTCCCTTCCAAAAGGCCATATCCTGCGGGATCCCGCTGCCCAACTGCCTGGCTGCTGGCGAATAGGAAAAAGTTAGGCTCATTCAAGATGCTCTCCATAATTGAGGCGCCGACAAATTCACTATCCACCGCGTCACTCGGCCCGATACCTCGCGAACAATCAAAGAGTGGGTTGGTGGGGCTGGACAATGTTCCCGGCGGGCACGGAGCGGCACACGAGCCGGATGAACCATCCCAAAAGACTGATGGGACGGTGGGACTCATCGTCCAATTCCAGTATGGCAAGGCGAAATCGGCATTCCCACTGTACTTGCGGCAAATACGCTCGAAGTACAGCAGATAGGCGCGGTGCCAGGGCAAGAAGTACCAGTTCCCGTGCGGACAGTGGTTGTTGTGGATGAGTGCCTGGTTCGTCCAGCCGCGCATGTCTGTGGGGTCGGAGCTGGTCAAACCCTTCATGGCGGTTACCGCCGCCTTATAGCCGACGACCATGGGATCATTCGGCCCCATGCTGTCGATGTTTCTGCGCGTGGGGCGGTTTTCGATGATCTGGATAAGCTGTTCGCAACCTCCGGTAGAGGCCAGGAGAACAACGGTACCCGCAAGTCCCAGGTCCTTCAAAAACTCGCGCCGCGAGAATAGATCCTCAACGGTCATGTTTTCCTCGCTTTCCTGAAACAGACTAGCGTGGAGGTTTCCAGAATCACGGATGATACGCTCTCGCCGAGATAGAACGTGTGGCCGTCCAAGGAGATAACCCAGACGGTGATTACCGAATTCTTCCGCTTCGGCCCGATTCTCCGAACCGCTGACGGCGTCAGGAAGAAATGCTTATTTTATGGCTCCAATCCTGCAGAAACCGGTCAGATGCCTAATACTCATAAGATCTTTCCTATACCACAGCACCGTGTTTGCAGAGCCCGGTCGGCGCGCCAGCAAACCAAGCGCTGCCGGTCGTGCCTACCGCCCCGCCCTCGCTTTCGCCAAAAGCCCTCACGTGACACGAGCAGGCCAAGAAAGGCTACTACCGGAGTCGCCCGGTATCCGCCTCGTCTCCAGCGAGATACACGTTACTGCAAGTCTTACTCTCCGGCGGAGTGTTCCCCCCACTTATCTAAAATTGGCGTTCAGGTCCTCCCACTTCTGCTTGGTATCCAACTGAGCGGTCACCCGAAACACCTTGTAACTCTTCCCATGAAACGTCATTTCCGCGGTCTTAGCGACTCGAAATGAAGTCGGGAGTCCTTTCTCGTCCAGCGGTTTGGTAGTGAGGATATCCAAGACAACAAAGGCAGTAGGTTCACTAATTCCCGTTGTAAGCTCAAGCGGAAACCAAACGGTCTTGGAGGGGAAGGACACTTGGAAGCCCCCTCTCGGGACAAAATTGGTTGCGCCCTTTCCTGAATCATCGACACTGTGAAGGTAGGAACGGAGAAAAATGGTCTCCCGTTCCTGTTCTGGGTCGGAAAGAATAACTGCGCGTTGCAATACTACGCTGCAGGCATCCTTAAACCGCTCTGGATGCGCCACGGTTGGATGCTCCACTAAAGTAGAAGCAACCACTTGATTCCTCTTGAAGGAACCTTCGAAAATCGATGAAAACTCTTGCTTCATCACAACGTCATAACGTCTCTGCCACCGAACAAACTCGTCGAGGGTGAATGAGATATGCGCATTGAAAATGTCGACGTGATGAAGGTTTTCTGAATACCGCTTGGGGAAATCCGACGGTATTTCCGGACCCATCACCTGATCTACGGCCGCGAACGTGTCCGGACTTGCGTAAGTCACGCGAGCGTCTTGGGGAACAGGGAGGGACAGGGTTACGACGACGCCCTTCGGACCGAAGGGCTTAGGAGGATCCCCTCACTTCGCGTCCGCAAAGGCAGGGGCCGCAAGGACAGAGAACGAACCCACTAATAGCACAACAACAAAAAGCTTCTTCATGGTTAGCCTCCGCAATGCGAGAACCTTACTCGCCGACCGCAGACGGGACAAGAGGTTTGTCTTGGCCGAGGTGGCTATTCGTTGGCGAGAATGGCTATTTCTTATACTCAATACCTACCGTCGACCTGTTAATAGGCGAGTCTGAGAAGGAGTATGACCATAATGCATCTTATAATCGCGAGTGAAATGACTCGCATCATTTATACCGATGATGGCTATAATCTCCTTGATCCTCAAACTAGAGGTTTGGAGAAGCTCTCTTGCTTGCTCTAATTGTACGAGCTTCTGATACTGTTTCACCGATATCCCCGTTTCCCTCTTGAAAAGATGGCGGAAGCGCGAAACCGAGAGATTGAGAACAGCAGCGATGCTGCCTGGTTGCATTGATCGGTTCTTCTGAATAAGACGAAGTGCTTTTAATACGCGCAAGTCACTTGCCGTGACTTCTGTCGGAGCGTGCAACTTGACTTGCAGCCGGGCGGCAGGTTTAGACGTTCGCCCATCCGATTCCCGATGATTGACGACCGCCATATAAGGTCCGGGGTACGGGTGTGCATCAAAACGAGTACGTTCGACCTCGGCTGATAGTCGCTAGGGCGCTTATACTAGGGTCCCTATACTTCATCTGAACTGAGAAAGCAATATCTAAATAGAGTCTTAAACTGCTATTTCAGAATCTGAGGCAGTACGATAGCTGCCCATAGACACGACGATATCCTGCCAGCCCCTACCTCAGCATGCGACCAAAATGGTGATCCTGAGCGAGTCCTCGAGTCGAAGGGCCAGCCCCTACCCACGAAGACGAAAATTGCGTCGCTTAGAACCCTGTTGCCCCGGGGGCACAGGCCAATCTAATGCGTCGTCCTTGAGCGCCTTCCCAGCCTCTACCCCTTACCCCGCGCCTCGCGTCGAAATTGGACCCTGTGCGCCGGGCGCACAACCCCTTCTAGCGCGTCCCCTCAGCTGGCGAAAACCGGTCCAGACCCACGGTCAGAACCGCGCTGACCGTGGCTACCGTTTTGGCTGCTTCCCGGCGGGGGTGGCAGAGCCGTACCAGTTGATTTTTCCGTCGGCGACGTTGGCGAAGAAGCGGCCGCGCGTGAACGCGAGTTCTTTGGCGGGAGATTGCTCGTCTGGTAGCTCGGTGAACTGCATGATCTTTGCGCCGCGGCGGGCCATCTGGGCCCAGCGCGAAGCGGTGTCGGGATTCTGCTCGATGCCGCGGAGGCTGCGTCCTTCGTAAGTGAAATCCACTTCTTTGAGGCGGCGTTTGGGAGTAGCGCGAACGCGCAGGCGGCGCCCGTCCACCTCGAATTCCGCCGCGCCTTCCACCAGCGCCTGGCGCCAGATTTCCAGCAGGACTTCGTCGAGGGTCACGGTGTTACGTCTCTCCCCCTGCCGGCAGAAGCCGTCTCATAGACACCTGCGAGCGACGAAGCACAGCGGCCTCAGGGGTTAAAACCCCTGAATTTGGCTGCCCTTCTCGGCACGGCTGAAGCCGTGCCCTGACGTGAGCCATTTATGAGCCCTTCTCGGCGCGGCCCTTCCTTCGTCAGGGTGAACTAAAGCCGTGCCCTGACGGCAAGCATGCATGAGATGGTCTCTCGCCTCTCGCCACTAGCCACTCGTCACTATCTCTGTGCCGCTTTAGCACGAGCCTCTGCAAATTGGCGGAAGCGTTCGCGCATGTTTGCGTTGTGGCCGGGAGCGGTTTTCTCGCGCCAGGCCTCAAAGCGTTCGCCGAGCTCGAGAAGATTTTTCAGGGCCATGGGATTGCCCAGAGCCTTTCGCGTCGACAGGGCGAGTTCTTTCACCTTGTCCCAGACCACCCACAGCTCACCGTTATTCTCGAAGAAAAATTCGTCGTCGATCAGGCCGCGATTGACCATGCCGGCGCACATGTCCCAATAGCTGACCACCATGCGGTAGCTGGCGTTTTCCTTCGAGCCGGGAGGATATTTCTTGAACAGCTCGTCCAGGGTAAGCGCGGAAAAATCGGAAATGAACCATTCGCGGGCCTCACGCATGCGCGGGTCGCGGCGGAGTTCATAGAGCCGGAGCAGCAGATTGGCCTGTTCGTGCGTTACCTGTGACATCGTGATGCCTCCCGGTGAGATGCCAGCAAATGCAGAATGCTCCTGTTTTCCTGCGTTTCCTCGTCCTCATCCGTTCCGGGGCGCAGCAAGCAGCGCCCCTACGGCCTCGTTGGACGCGGAATCAATCCGTGCCGGCGCGGGCGGCGGCGGAGTCTGTCTCCTCGGGTTCCACGGGCTGGGGGACAGCAGCCGTGGTGCCGTTCACGAGCACGATGCGCTGCTCGGAAGAAAACTCGACGCCGTCCTGCGCAAAGCGGGCCACGATGCGGCGGCGCAGTTCGCGCGCCACTTCGTTCTGCCGCAGCGGGACGGTGCGCACCTGCATCCGCACCGTAGAGCCGGAGGGCGCCAGGCTTTCGATGCCGAGCACGCGCGGGCCGTCCACCAGCGCGGGCGACCAGGCGGCATCGGCGCGGAATTCACTGGCCACGCGGTCGAGCGCAGTGTGCGCGCGGTCGCCGGCCGGGCCGGCGGGAATCTGCACGTCGAGAAAAATCTGCGAGAAATCGCGGCTGAGATTGGCGACGCGGCGGATTTCGCCGTTGGGAATGTGGACGCGGGCGCCCTGCGCGTCGCGCAGGACGGTCTGTCGCAGCGTCAGCTCCTCGACGCGGCCGGTGGCGTCGCCGATCTGGACGGTTTCGCCGACAGCGAACTGGTCCTCGAGCACGATGAGGGCGCCCGAAATCCAGTCGCGCACCAGGTTCTGCGCGCCGAATCCGATGGCGACGCTGGCGAATCCGGCAGCCACCGTGAGCGGAGCGACGCTCACGCCCAGCTCGGGGAGAGCCGTGAGGACGGCGAACGCCACGATGAGCACCGTGCCGGTGCCGCGCACGATGCCCAGCAGCGTCTTCAATTGCTGCTGGCGGAGCGAAGAGGAGCGCCCCTGGGCGGCGGCGCTGGCAGCCATGCGCGACTCGAGCACCTTCAAGAGACGGCTGAGGACAAACGCAATGACGAGAATCCACAGAAGATGGATGACGTTGGCGAAGCGCCAGGCTTCCCAGTGGCCGGATAACCACTGAGAGAGGTCACCGGATGGAGCGGTTTGCGCCATTCGTGGGAACGAGTATAGCACCGGCGGGAATTGGGGCTTGTGGGGGATGTAGAGGCAGAGGCCGGGGAGTCAGCCCATAGTCACCGGCGCGTCAGCGCGGCGTCCACTGGGGATGGCTGGTGAGCAGGCCGTTGACGAATCCAATCTGGTAGACCAGGAAAAGCCCGAAGGCCAGACTCAACAGGCCTGAGACAACTCGAAAACCAGAATTGAGGCGCGCGAAGCGTCCCGTGGAAAACGTGAAGGGAAGAGCCAGCGCTCCGGTGATGAGCATCATTCCCGCGATGGTTCCGATTCCGAAGACCAGCAGATAGGCAACCGCCCAGCGGGGATTGCGGATGGTGGCGAGCACCAGCAGTGCCACCGCAGCGGAGCCGGCGAGGCCATGAACCAGACCGACCACCAGCGGGCGAAGGGCGTGGTACAGACCGAGGCGCTCGAAGTGCCGGTCGAACCAGTTGAGGGGAGTGCGAGCCGGGTCGTGCGGATGGAGTTCAGGATCGTGGGAGTGCGGATGCGTGTGGACGTAGTCGCCGTGGGCATGGGCATGCGAGTGCACAGCGCCGCCCGCGGGACCGTGCTGGTGCTGCGGCGGGAACGCGCCTGCGAGCCATTGAAGCATGCCGGTGAGGTTGAGGACGCCGAGCAGAATCAGCATGAGCCCCACCGAGAACTCCATGGAAAGGCCGATGCGCGCGGGGATCACCCAGCCGAACAGAACGATTCCGCTGCCCACAGCGAGAATCGTAATCGTGTGGCCGATTCCCCAGAGGACGCCGATGGCGGCGGCCTGTCCCACAGAGCGATGGCGGGCGACGATGGTGGAAACGGCGATGACGTGGTCGGGATCCGTGGCGTGGCGCATGCCGAGGAAGAAGCCGAGCGCAATGATGGAGAGCAGGCCGATCATGGCGGCGGTATTCTAGACCGAATCCGCCGCGCCGGCATGAGCGGCTACTGGCCATCTCATAAACGCCCGGGACCGCGAGAACCAATTGGCTTCAGGGGCTAAAGCCCGCTTGTCCTTAGGCATCCGGTGGCGGGGTTGAAACCCCGCCCTTCCAGCGTCGTTTACGAGACGGCTACCAGTGGGAGATTCCAGAGTCAATGCAGAACAGTTTGGCCATTTTCGCGGCATTTTGGGTGGTTCGGGGGGAGCGCTTCCCGGGAGACCAACTTTCGAAGTTGAACCCTACAAGTGGGCGTGATAGTTCTTGCGTGCGGCGGATGGCGTACTTCCCGCGACCACCAAGAACGGTTCCGGTAAAAGCCAGGAAACGAGAGGAGCACGAACATGAAGAGGCCGGTGAGAAAGCCTGCCAAGAGCCAGGGCATCGAACCGTTGAGCAAACGGAAGGCCTGGAAGTCCCTCCAAGCCCACTCCAAGAAGATGCGTGGGGTGCACCTGCGAAAACTCTTCGCAGACGATCCCAAGCGCGGCCAGCGCCTGACGGCGGAAGCTGCGGGCCTGTTTCTGGACTATTCGAAGAACCGCATCACCGACGAAACCCTGAAGCTCCTGATCGCACTGGCGGAGGAATCGGGCCTTCGGCAGCGGATCCACGCGATGTTCCGAGGGGAAAAGATCAACATCACGGAAAAGCGGGCGGTGCTGCACGTGGCGCTGCGGGCCCCGCGCGGGACATCCATCGTGGTGGACGGCGAGGACGTAGTGCCCCAGGTGCATGCGGTGCTCGACAAAATGGCGGCGTTCTGCGAACGGGTGCGCAGCGGCGCGTGGAAGGGGCACACCGGGAAGCGCATTCGCAACGTGGTGAACATCGGCATCGGCGGCTCGGACCTGGGCCCGGTGATGGCGTATGAGGCGCTGCGGCATTACAGCGAGCGCGGGATGACTTTCCGCTTCGTGTCCAACGTGGACGGGACGGACTTTGCGGAGGCCGTCGAGGGGCTGGATCCGGCGGAGACGCTGTTCATCGTGTCGTCCAAGACGTTCACCACGCTGGAGACGATGACGAACGCGCACACGGCTCGCGAGTGGCTGCTGGCGGGACTGGGCGGCGACGCGAAGTCCGTGGCCAAACACTTTGTGGCCGTCTCGACCAACGCGGCAGAAGTGGGGAAGTTCGGAATCGATACCGCGAACATGTTCGGGTTCTGGGATTGGGTTGGCGGACGCTATTCGATGGACTCGGCGATCGGTCTTTCGACCATGCTGGCTGTGGGGCCGGAAGGTTTCCGCGCGATGCTGGACGGGTTCCACGAGATGGACGAGCACTTCCGCACGGCGCCGTTCAAAAGCAACCTGCCGGTGCTGATGGGCCTGTTGAGCGTGTGGTACAACGATTTCTTTGGAGCGCAAACGGTTGCGGTGCTGCCGTACGAACAGTACCTGAAGCGATTTCCCGCATATCTGCAGCAGTTAACGATGGAGAGCAACGGGAAATACATCACGCTGGAAGGGACGCATGTGAGCTACGACACCGGCCCCATCTACTGGGGTGAGCCGGGAACCAACGGGCAGCACTCCTTCTACCAGTTGATCCATCAGGGGACGCGGCTGATTCCCTGCGACTTCATCGCGTTCGGTAAGACGCTCAACGCACTCGGGCGGCACCACGACATTCTTCTGGCGAACGTGTTCGCGCAGACGGAGGCGCTGGCCTTCGGGAAGACGCCCGAGCAGGTGAAGGCCGAGGGGACGCCGGAGTGGCTGGTACCGCACCGGGTGTTCGAGGGCAACCGGCCGTCGAACACAATCCTTGCCGACGAACTCACGCCGCAAATGCTGGGTAAGCTCGTGGCGCTGTACGAGCACTGTGTGTTCACTCAAGGCGCCATCTGGAACATCAACTCGTTCGATCAGTGGGGTGTGGAACTCGGCAAGGTGCTGGCCCAGCGCATTGTGCCGGAACTCGAAAGCCCGGCAGAGCCCGCGCTCGAACACGACAGCTCGACGAACAACCTGATCCGCCGCTATCGCAAGCTCAAAGCGGCACGCTGACCGAATCATGCCCGAATATACTGACGGGTCCTGAAAATCCGGCCACTCGTCCGATAGAAAAGGGAAGAGCCGCGGCGCCGGAGCGCCGCGGCTCTTCGGATTCCGCCGGGGATTGGTTAGTGGCCGAGGAATTGGGCGTGCACGTAGACGCCGGTGTGCACGTTGTAGAGCAGGTACCAGCCGGCGTGGTCGGTGTCGTCGTACACGACGAAGTCATCGGAACCGCAGGTCCAGCACCAATCGGAGCATTGCGCCCAGTCCCAAGGGGCGACTTCAAAGTAGAAGCCGCCGGGGAACCAGAAGCGGTGAGCGTCCCGGTCCACGCGCAGGACGCGGTAACGATACGAGGGTCCGAACCGCTCGAAGCGGCCGTGCTCGTAGGGATGAGCGATGTGGAAGCGCGCGTCGTTCGGCGCCTCGTGCCCATACCAATGATTGTCGCTGACGTGCGGTCGGTCGCTCGCGCGGCCGTCATCGAATTTATGCGCTTCGCGCCCGGCGTGAGGATCCTCGCGCCGGGGCGGAGACGGGGGAATGCGGCCCCCGTTTGCCCGCGGCGGATTTCTGTCCACGTGCTTGGGCTGTTCCTTCCTGGACTCCTCGTGGCCCCTTTCCTGCGGCTGTGCGAACGCAGGAGCCGATGCAATGAGAGCGACCGCGAGTACGAAACCGAGTTGATGCCTCATGAATGCTGCCTCCGGAGTTTCTCTGCGCGCCATTCTAATTGTCCTTCGCGACGCGCCCTTGCCTGTATCTTGCCGCTGGAGATCTGGCAATTCGACGTCCAAGTGTACCGCTTCCAAGTATTTGAAATCACGCTGCTTGAAAGGCCGGTGGTTTTCGGCCAGGAAGGATTTACAGGCTACTGCGCATTTTTGCCGGGCGGACGCGGGAAGGGTCATGAGCTCTGCCCACCGAGCCGGCGCGCCCTCGTGTAAACTCTCGGGGCTAAAGATGCTCGTCGCCATCACACGCGGGGTCAGCCCGGCACTCGCCGAATGCGAGCTGAGCTTCGTGCCGCGGCAGGCGATCGACTTGGAGCTCGCGCGGGAGCAGCACCGAGCATACGAGCGGACGCTGGAAAGCCTGGGCGCAAGGGTCATCTCGCTTCCGGCCGAGCCTGAGCTGCCGGATTCGATGTTCGTCGAAGACCCAGCCATCGTGCTGGACGAGCTAGCGGTGATCCTGTCGCTCGGCACCGCGGCGCGGCGAGGCGAGGCGGAATCGCTGGCGCGCGCACTCGCGCCGTACCGGAAACTGGCGCGCGTAGAGCTGCCCGGGACGCTGGAAGGCGGGGATGTGCTGCGCATCGGGCGGAAATTGTTTGTGGGGCTGTCGCGGCGGACGAACGCCGAGGGCATACGGCAGGTCGCGGCGCTGGTGGCGCCGCATGGCTACGAGGTGATTGCGATTCCGGTGCGCGGTTGTTTGCACCTGAAATCTGCGGTGACGCATGTGGGGAGGAACACGCTGGTGGCGAACCGTTCGTGGTTCGATGCGGCGGCGTTTTCCGGATACGAATGGCTGGATGTGGCGGCGGAAGAGCCGCGCGGGGCCAATGCGCTGGCTCTCGGAGACGCCGTGATTTTCCCGGCGGGGTTCCCGCGCACACGGGAACGGATCGAGAAGTGCGGATTCCGCGTGGTGCCGCTGGATATATCCGAATTGCAAAAGGCGGAATCGGGATTGACGTGCTCGTCGCTCATCTTCGAGAGATAGGAAGAGTCAACTGCCCGAAAGTGACCAGGCGTGGGTACATGAGTCGAAAGGCGCACAGGCTGAAAGCCTGTGCCACGTGTGCTGCGGCATTGCAAACGGCGAGGCGGTGAAGTAGAAGGGTGCTCCATCCGAATTGCCGGTTCGGGGAGGTCATAAATGGATCGTCGCTATTTTGCGCTCATTGTTTGCTCGCTCTTTTTTTGCGCCGGAGCTGTTCGCGGACAATCCGCGTCCGGCAATCTGACCGTCATCCGCGCGGGAACGCTGATAGACGGCGCGAGCGACGCGCCGGTGCACAACAAACTGATCTTTGTGCGTGGCGAGCGGATCGAAAAGGTGGCGGAGGGGAACGCGCCGATACCCGCGGGGGCGAAGGTGATTGACCTGTCGTCGGCCACGGTGCTGCCGGGCCTGATCGATTCGCACACACACATATTCCTTTGGGGGGAAGAGCCGGCCAAAGGCGGCTACGACGCCAACATCCTGAGGGCGGGAATCGCGCAGCGGGCCGCGCGCGCCACGGTTGCGGTGCGCCGGGCACTGGAGCAGGGCTTCACCACGCTGCGCGACGTGGAGACGGAAGGAGCGGGCTACGGCGATGTGGAAATCAAAGCGGCGATTGCCGAGGGAACGATTCCCGGGCCGCGGCTCTTCGTAGTGACTCGAGCGATATCGACCACGGGCGGCTACCCGCTAGAAGGCTACGCGCCGGAGCTGGACATGCCGAAAGGCGTGCAGATTATTGATGGTCCGGTGGAGGCGCGGAAGGCGGCGCGCGAGCAGCTGGACCACGGCGCGGACTGGATCAAAGTTTATATGACGCACCGGTCGTGGCTGGACCGCGCGGGGAATCTGGTGTCGCAGCCGACGCTGACGCTGGAAGAGCTGCGGGCCATCGTGGACGAGGCGCACGGCTGGGGCAAAAAAGTGGCCTGCCACGCGTACAACGGCATCGGGCTGCAGCGCGCGCTGGACGGCGGCTGCGACTCCATCGAGCACGGGCTGGAGCTGACCGATGCGAACATCGCGCAGATGCTGCGGCAGCACACCTGGTACTGCCCCACGCTGGCCGTCTATTTCGGCGACTGGGCGGCGGCAGACACGCCGGAGGGACGGCGCGACCGCAAACGCGCCGAGGTGCACGAACCGTCGTTCCGGAAGGCGCTGGCCGCGGGAGTAAAAATCGTGTTCGGCACGGACATGGGTGGCATCCCCTGGAACGAACCCGAAGCGCAGGAATTCGGCTACATGGTGAAATACGGGATGAGCCCGATGGATGCAATCCGTTCGGCCACTTCACGCGCGGCGGAAATGCTGGAGATGCAGGGAGAAATCGGCGTGGTGGCGCCGGGCGCGTATGCGGACGTAATCGCCGTGCCGGGCGACCCGCTGAAGAACATCGCGGAGCTGGAAAATGTGAAGTTTGTGATGCACAACGGGGCGATATTCCGGAACGAGACGGGGAAATAGCGCAGCGGACGGGTCATGCCCCGCCGAGTGGAAGAGAAAACGCCGGCAGGGATGCCGGCGCTACCGAATGACCAGCCAACCTCCACTCCGGGACGCTTCATCGACCGCGCTGCGGTTTGTGCTGCTGATTGGCGCGATGAGTTTTTTCGCGGATTTCGCATACGAGGGAGCGCGGGGAATCCTGGGGCCGTATCTGGCGCTGCTGGGGGCGAGCGGCGCGGCCGTGGGCATGGTGGCGGGGCTGGGCGAACTGGCGGGCTACGGATTGCGAATCGTGTCCGGACGGCTGGCGGATAGAACGCGGCTCTACTGGCCCATCACCATCTTCGGCTACGTGGTGCAGATGGCGGCGGTGCCGGCGCTGGCGCTGGCGGGAAGCTGGCCCGCAGCGGCCGCGCTGCTGGTGGCGGAACGCGCGGGGCGCGCGACGCGCAATCCGCCGCGCGACGTGATGCTGTCGCACGCGGGGCACCAGATGGGCGGGTACGGCTGGGCGTTCGGCCTGCATGAAGGGCTGGATCAGTTGGGCGCGTTCTGCGGGCCGCTGCTGATGGCGTTCCTGCTCTTCCGCCGCGGTGGCGCTGCGGGCGTGGGCGGCTACCGGGTGGCGTTCGCGGCGCTCGTGGTTCCGGCGCTGGCCACGCTGGCGCTGCTCACGGTGGCGCGGGTGCTGTATCCGCGGCCGCAGGAGATGGAAGCGCATCCGCCGGATGTCCACGCAACGGGGCTACCGCGCGTGTTCTGGATCTACCTGGCGGGCGCGGCGCTGGTGGGAGCGGGATTTGCGGATTTCGCGCTGGTTGCCTACCACTTTCAGAAGGCTTCGAGTGTCCCCACCGTGTGGATCCCGATTCTGTACGCGGTGGCGATGGGAGTGGGAGGAGCGGGTTCGCTGTTGTTCGGGCGAATGTTCGACCGGCACGGACTTCGCGTGCTGATCCCGCTGACGGTTCTGTCTGCGGCGTTCGCACCGCTGGTTTTTTTCGGAGGGTTCTGGACGGCGCTGGCAGGGGCGGCGGTGTGGGGCGCGGGAATGGGCGTACATGAATCGATCGTGCCCGCGGCGGTGGCGCCGATGGTGCCTGTGGAGCGGCGCGCGTCGGCGTACGGATTATTCAGCGCGGGATATGGCTTGGCCTGGTTCCTGGGCAGCGCGCTGATCGGATTTCTCTACGACCGTTCGCTTCCGTTGACGGTAGCGGCGTGCGTCGTGCTCGAACTCGCCGCAATTCCCTTCTTCGTCGTTGCGGCTCGCCGGATGCGAGCGCAGGCAATCCGCGTAACAAACTGAACGTGAAGTCGACCGAAGGCACCAGCTACGTTTTCTTGCGACCCGATTTATCAGAGGTGAGTCTTGGGTACAGCCGCGCAACGACGCGCTTTCGAGTCTCGGGGAGAGTGGCCAGAATATCTCTTGCTGTGATGTGAGCTTGCCGTAAGATAGAAGTAGGCTTCGTGCACCAATGATCGAGGTGTCTCTGCTCCGGCAGAAGTACGAGGCCGTCGCCCAGCCGCAATACAACGAAGGAGGCTCCGGCGGCGAGGCGGAGATGGTTACGGACCCGTTTGGGCAGAGTGATCTGTCCCTTCCCTTCCAGGCGCGTTGAGGCCAGATACTCCAGAAATATGCGTCGGCTGGCCATTGTCCGCCAGAATATCTTATCATCGGACGCTAGCCGTTCGGGACCGGCGCGGGAATTGCCGTCGCAAGCGAAAAGGCCCACTGGCGCGCTAGCCTTGGTTCCCGATGGCTACCGCGGTCACACATTTCGTTGTTGGCACATGCGTTGCGCTGCCCTTCTGTCGCGCACGATCCTTCGATGGTACGGTGCGTCCATGGGGCTTCGTGCTCGTATCGGGCGTGGTCGCGGCGGTCCCCGACGTCGATGTAGCTTTCATGCGGGTGATTCCGTATGAGAATTTCTTCGGGCACCGTGGATTCTTCCACTCACCATTTTTTCTGATTCTCCTGTGTGCGGCGCTGGCGGGCATGGTGCGCGTGGTGGCGCGAAGCGCTACGACGCGCGCGGCGCTGCTTCTGACGCTGGTCTGGTCAGTTGCGGGAATCTCGCATTCCGTCCTCGACGCGCTGACGAACGGCGGTTTGGGCGTGATGATGTTTTTTCCGTTCAGCACCGAGCGGTTCTTTTTCGGCTGGCGGCCGATTGCGGTGGCGCCCATCGGCATTTCCCGCGCGCTTCCCGGCCTGCTTCGGGTGTTTCCTTCCGAGTTTCCGTTCTGTGTCGCGGCGGTCGTCCTCGGAATCGGCGGCTATGCTCTGGCCTCCCAGCGAATCCGCCTCGCTCACGAAACCGCGAAGCAGGAACGAAAAACGGCATAAATTGGCCTTGACACGTTTCCGGGCGTTTGCTAAACATAGAGGCGCCGCTTTTACAGCGGCCTTTATCCAGAGTGGCTGAGGGAACAGGCCCTTTGAAGCCACAGCAACCTGGCCCGTGAGCCAAGGTGCTACTTCCTGCCCAGTACGGGAGAGATAAAATCTAAGGCTGACTCCGCCAGCGGGGCCAGCATAAGAATCTCGCTCCCAAACTGAATTTCGGACCGGCGCGGTGCGTCTGAGTCGCGGTTTTGTTTCCCGTGGCGAAGCGCCCGCCGCTATCCGTTGGCTGTCGTGCCTCCCAGGCGGAGGTAGCGGCTGCAGTGTACGTCTATCGAGGGAGGCGCGAGATGTCCGGGAGCGATGGATGTAGTGAGTCGGGGGCGGTGGTGGTAGTGAAATTTGGCGGGTCGGTGCTGACCGGCGCGGGGGCGTACCGGCGGGCGGCCCGCTTTCTTCGCGCGCGGCTCGAAGCTGCGCCCGGGGAGCGCTACGTTGCTGTGGTGTCCGCGCAGGAGGGAGTGACCGACGAACTGGAACGCGCGGCACGCGACATCGTACGCGCGCCTTCCTCCCGCTCGCTCGACTTGCTGTGGTCCACCGGAGAAATCCGCTCCGTCGCAGTGCTCACCCTGCATCTGGAAGCGCTCGGAGTGACGGCGGCAGCGCTGAACGTAGCGGAGACGGGACTGCGGCTGAACGGCGGGGGAGAAAGCCGCGCCGCGCTCGAGTCCGTGCGGCTGCACGCGGCGCTGGTGGATCATCAGGTGGCAGTGGTACCCGGCTTTCTGGGCACGAATGCGGACGGGACGATCGTGACGCTGGGCCGCGGCGGGTCGGATCTGACCGCGGTGCTCCTGGCAGCCGGGCTGGGCTCGGCGCGCTGCGAACTGGTGAAAGACGTGCCCGGCTACTTTTCCGCGGACCCGCATCGGGATACGGCGGCACGGCATTTGCCGGCGCTGACGTTTGCCGAAGCACTGGAGCTGGCCGACCGCGGCTGCGACCTGGTGCAGCGGCATGCCATCGAGGCGGCGGCGAGGGCGGGACTGCCGCTCGTCGTGCGCAGCCTGGAGGAATCGGAACCGGTGAGCGTGGTTTCCGCGTGCGTGAAGACAGCGGAGACCGACGCGGCACTTGCCTACGTTCCGGCGGGAGTTGCATCGCAGGCCGAAGCGGGAGCGACGTAGCCAGCGCAGCCCGAGGGAATCTGCTTTCGCATAAAAAAGCAGGTTCCTCACCCCGGCGGAAAGCGCCGGGGTTCGGAATGACGGTTTTTGAGCAGGGTGTTCGAAAAAAGGAGAGGGACCATGAAGTTCGCAACGAAGACGATTCACGCGGCGCAGCCTTCGGAGCCGGAAACCGGGGCGTTGATCCCGCCGATTTTCCAGACGTCGACCTACGAGCAGGAGGCGCCGGGGTGCGACAAAGGCTTCAACTACTCGCGCACGAACAATCCCACGCGCGAGCGGCTGGAGCACGTGCTGGCGGAGCTGGAAGGCGTGGCGCATGCGGCGCTGTTCGCGTCCGGGCTGGCGGCGGAAAACGCGGTTTTGCAGGCGTATCTGCGGCCGGGCGACGAAATCATACTGCCGCAGGACGTGTACGGGGGAACGTACCGGATCCTGAACCGCGTGTTCCAACCAATCGGCGTGACGATCCGCCAGTTCGACCTCTCCGACTTCGCAGCGCTGGCCGCCGCGCTCAACAGCCGGACGCGAATCGTGTGGCTGGAATCGCCGACGAATCCGCGGCTGCTCGTCTATGACATCCGGGCCATCGCGGAGCGCGCGCACGCGCACGGAGCGCTGGTGGTGGTGGACAATACGTTTGCGACGCCGTACTTCCAGCAGCCGTTCACGCTGGGCGCGGACCTGGTGGTGCACAGCGTGACGAAATACATGGCGGGGCATTCGGACCTGATCCAGGGCGCGGTGCTGGCGCGCGACGCGGCCATATTCGAGCCGGTGAAATTCCTGCAGAACGCCACCGGGGCGGTACCGGGCCCGTTCGACTGCTGGCTGACGCTTCGCGGATTGAAGACGATGGAGCTGCGCATGATCCGCCACGCGGAAAACGCTGCGGCCATCGCGGAGGCGCTGGACGCGCATCCGCTGGTGCGCCGGGTGTATTTCCCGGGGCTGGCTTCGCATCCGGGCCACGAGATTGCCCGGCGGCAAATGACGGGATTCGGGGGCATGGTGTCGTTCGAGCTGGACGGAACGGTGGAGGAGGTCAGCGCGTTCGTCTCCTCGCGGCGGTATTTTGCGCTGGGAGAGAGTCTGGGAGGGGTGAAGGCGCTCGTCTGCCACCCCGCGACCATGACCCATGCCTCGATCCCCGCGGAAGCCCGCGCGGAGTTGGGCCTGTCGGACACGCTCATCCGGCTTTCGCCCGGGTGCGAGAATTCGGAGGATCTGGTGGAGGATCTCATCGAAGGGCTGGCGCAGCTTGAGGCCGCGCGGGAGAAGACGAAAGCGGTGGCGGCTCATGCGCGGTGAGGCAAATAGGGCACGGCATGCCGTGCCCCTACCGGGCAGGGCGAAGATTGAAGTCGGGCTGCTGGGCGCCACGGGCGCGGTAGGCCAGCAGTTTGTGCGCCTGCTCACGGAGCATCCCTGGTTCCGGCTGACCTGGCTGGCGGCGAGCGAACGGTCGGCCGGCCGGCGGTACGGCGAGTTGCCGTGGCGATTGGCCGCGCCGCTGCCGGAGGAAATCGCGGCGCTTCCCGTCCACACGCTGCGGGCGGGGAGCGGCCCGGAGCTGGTGTTTTCCGCGCTCGATGCATCCGTGGCGGGGGAATGCGAAGCGGAATTCGCGGCGCACGGACATTGCGTGGTGAGCAACGCGCGCAGCCACCGGATGGATCCCTGCGTTCCGCTGCTGATCCCGGAAGTGAATCCCGAACATCTGACGCTGCTGCCGCGGCAGCAGGAGCAAAAAGGATGGCGCGGAGCGGTGGTGACAAATCCGAACTGTGCGACCGTGGGACTGGCGATGGCGCTGGCGGCGCTGCGGCCGTTCTCGCCGCGGCGCGCCACGGTCACCACGCTTCAGGCGCTTTCCGGCGCGGGGTATCCCGGGGTGGCATCGCTGGACGCGGCGGCCAACGTGATTCCGTATATTGACGGCGAAGAGGAAAAACTCGAAACAGAAACGCAGAAAATTCTGGGCACGATGGAGGCCGGCGTCGTCGTGCCGCATCCGGTGGCCATCAGCGCGCAGACGACGCGAGTTCCCGTGCTCGACGGCCACACGGAAGCAGTATCGGTGGAGCTGGGGAAACCGGCGACGCGGGAGGAACTACTCGCTGCGTTCGCGCAATTTTCGGGTGAGCCACAGGCACTGGCGCTGCCCAGCGCCCCGCCACAGCCCATCGTGACGCACGAACGGGCGGACCGCCCGCAGCCGCGGCTGGACGTGGAATCGCACGGAGGGATGGCAGTGCACGTGGGCCGGGTGCGGCCCTGCCCGGTGCTGGGCTGGAAGTTCATCCTGCTGAGCCACAACATGGTGCGGGGAGCAGCGGGCGCGGCACTGCTCAACGCAGAACTGCTGGTGGCGCGTGCGCTGCTCAGCTCGCTGCGCCAGGCGGACTTCGCGGCGACTTCCGGCGGCTAGCTGTGGCCAATGGCCGCTTCGCACGCGGGCGCTTCTAACATCAGCCGGCGAATTTCCCTCCGCATTTGAGCTTTCCTCTACAGGCCATCTCATAAACGCGCGGGACCGCGAGAACCAATTGGCTTCAGGGGCTAAAGCCCCCTTCTCCTTAGGCATCCCGTGGCGGGGTTGAAACCCCGCCCTTCCAGCGTCGTTTACGAGACAGCTTCAATTAGACGCGTCGCGGCCTTCGCGGCCCACTTTCCGATTGCTCCCGGCGCGGTGAAGTGTTAGCAATTGCGGCCGACCGGGAGGTACTCCATGAAACACCTCATCGCCAGGTTCCTCCTGCCTGCCGTGGCTCTGAGCCTGATCCTCGCGGGATGCAAAGGCGGGGAAGAGAAGACAAATACATTCAAAATCGGAGTGATCACCTCGCTCACCGGTCAGACGGCCGCGTTCGGGCAGGCGCACAAGAACGGGTACACCATTGCGCTCCAGGACCTGAACGCGAAGGGAGGCGTGCTGGGCAAATCCATCGAGCTGGTCTATTACGATGACCAGGGCAAACCCGACCAGGCGGCGCAGGGAGTTGCGAAGCTGGTGGACCGGGACCATGTGCCCATCATTCTGGGGGCGTACACCAGCGAGAGCACGCGGGCCATCGTTCCGGTGGTGACGCAGAAACAGGTGCCGCTGGTCATTCCAACTTCCGTGGCGGACAACGTGATGGAGACGGGGTCGGCCTGGGTGTTCCGAGTGTGCGCAGGGACGGGCGCGTACGCCGACGCCACCGTGGACTTCCTGCGACACAACGGCGACCCGAAAACGATTGCGATCATTTACGAGAATACGAATTTCGGGCAGGCTAACGACAAATCCATGCGGGAGGCGGCGGAGAAGGCCGGTCTGAAGTTGGTGGATGAAGAGGCCTACCAGGCGAGCTCGCCGGACTACAAAGCGCTGCTGCAGCGCGTGAAGTCGAAAAACCCCGAGGTGGTTTATTTTGCGTCGTACCTGCTCGATGCGACGACGCTCGTGCGGCAGGCCGCGGAGGTGGGCCTGAACCCGCGCTACTACACGGCGGCGGGCACGGGATTCTCCGCCGCGGAGTTTCCGACGAAAGACAAAGGGGCGGGGGCGTACGCGGAATACACCTTCAGCGTGTCGCAGTGGCTGCCCTCGGCGAGATGGAAGGGCTCGAAAGAATTTGACGAGGCGTTCACCAAACTCACCGGGGCGCACCCGGCGTATCACGCCACGGAAGCGTACGCGGCATTGGAGGTGGCCGTGGCAGCCATCCAGAAAGCGGGGAACGCGCAGCCTGCGGCGATTCGCGACGCCCTCCGCGGCCTGAATTTGCCGGAAACACTGTTCGGGCCGATTCAATTTGACCAGCACGGGCAGAACGCGCACCCTCTGCTCATCACGCAGGTACTGGATGGGCAATACAGAGTGGTGTGGCCGAAGAATGCGGCGGAAATCGAGCCGGTGATCCCCGCGCCGCCGTGGAACAAACGCCACTAGCCGCAGGGGTGTTTACGCACAGCATGAGCTTGTGCGCCGGAGCCGCAGCACCGCGCACACAGATTCCAGGGGCGGGCCTGCGGCGGATGTGCTCTTGCTAGAGTTCTACCAACCCGAGACTGATTTCCAGCGCGCGTTCGACGGCCAGCATCGTCTCCGGCTTCAGCGCGCCCAGCCGTTTCACCAGCCTCTGTTTGTCCATCGTCCGGATTTGGTTCAACAGAACCGTCGAATCGACGCGGAGTCCGGCCTCGGGCGCGTTCACCTGAGCCTGGTGGGGGTAGAGCGGCGCGTCGTGACGGGAGGTTATTGCAGCGACGATGGTCACAGAGCTATGACGGTTCCCGAGATTATTCTGCAAGATGAGAGCAGGCCGCGTTTTCCGGATCTCTGCGCCGAGGGTGGGATCAAAATTGACCAGGTAGACTTCACCGCGACGGGGGTAGTTGAGCCGCTTCGAGGCGGTCATGCTTCCTCATCCAGCCGGAACCACTCCTCCGCCAAGCGCCGATCGTCGAGGGATGCACGGAGATATCCCTGTTTGAGCCGTTTCCGCAAATGCTTGCGGCGCAGGTCGAGGACATACCGCCGAACCGCGACGTGGATGAAGCGGCTGCGCTGGCCCCTGGGGGAAACGCGGTCAATCAGCTTCAACGTCTCCTCGGGAAGCGTCACATTGATACGCCGGTGCACGGCAGCTCCCTTCCGGTCCGTCCCTGGTCATCCAGCATACACATCCCGGATGTGGATGGCAATTCCAACATGCGCGTGGACGATTGAGGAACGGCGAGGCTTCGAGCGCTTGCTCTTCCCCGCAGCCGGTTTGGGAGTGAGAATGTCCCGCGCTTCCGGGAGTGCGTCTGTGACGTTTCCGAGGTGATGCGTGGATGTCTACACGACCCTGCAGGCGGTGGTGAACGGGGTGCTCACCGGCGCGCTGTACGCGCTGGTGGGGATGGGCATGGCGCTGATCTTCGGCGTGATGCGCATCGTAAACTTCGCGCACGGCGCGTTCATGATGCTGGGGATGTACGCGGCGTACGTGCTGTTCGTCCAGGCGCACCTGATTCCCTACCTGAGTTTTCCGCTGGTGGCCCTGCTGATGTACGCGCTGGGGTACTTGATTTACATGGGCCTGCTGCGGCCCATCCACGGGCAGTCGGACTTCATGCAAATCCTGCTGACGCTGGGGATCGGGCTGGCGCTGACGGACGGGATCCAGTTGGTGTTCGGCGCGGACTATCACCAGATCAACTTCCCGCTGCTCGAAAAAAACATCCATCTGGGGAGCCGGATCACGGTGAATGCGCCGTGGGTGGTGTCGTTCGGAATCGCGCTGGTGCTGGGCACGGGCCTGTATTTCTTCGTGATGCATACGATGATGGGCCGAGCGGCGCGGGCCATCGCGCAGAACCGCAACGCGGCGCCGCTGATGGGCATCCGGTTGCACCGCGTGCAGGCGTTCTGGTTCGGGCTGGGCGTGTCGGCCGCGGCGGTGGCGGGGAGCCTGCTGCTTCCGGTTTTCTATCTGTATCCGGGGGTCGGGGACCAGTTCACGCTGAAAGCCTTCGTGATGGTGGTGCTGGGGGGGATGGAATCGATCGTGGGGGCGGCCATGGCCGGGCTGCTGCTCGGCGTGGTGGAAAGCCTCACCAGCCTGTATTGGGGCAATGAGTGGGCGCTGGCGGTGGACTTCGTGCTCTTCCTGCTGGTGCTGTCGCTGCGGCCGAGCGGGATTTTCGGAAGGCAGCGGGCATGAAGCGCTGGCAATTGCTGCTGGCTGTGGCGGGATTCGTGATTTCCATGCTGCTGCCGCTGGTGGTGCGCAGCGACTACCTGTTGCAGGTGCTTTTCCGGATTTATCTGTTCGCGGCGCTGGGGCTGGCGTGGAACCTGGTGGGGGGCTATGCGGGACAGCTCTCGCTGGGGCATGCGGCGTACTTCGGCGCGGGGGCGTACGGGCTGGCGCTGTTCACGAGGATGGGACTGCCTCTGTGGGTGGTGCTGGCGCTGCTGGTGGCGCTGGCCATGCTGTTTGCGCTGCTGATCGGGGGAGTCTCCTTCCGGCTGCGCGGGCCGTATTTTGCCCTGGCGACGATCGCATTCGCGGAGGTCGTGCACGCCGCGGCAAAAAACCTGCCGAGCGTGACCGGAGGGGATGTGGGCGTGCAGGTCCCCGCGCTGTTCCACACGCATGTGAACCGATCGTTTTATTTGTGCGCGGTGGTGCTCGCAGCAGTGACCACAGCGGCCACGGTGGCGGTCTCCCGGTCGCGCTTCGGGTACTACCTGCTGGCCATCCGGGAAGACCAGGACACGGCGCTGGCCGTGGGCGTGAACGCCGCGCGCACAAAACTCTACGCGCTGCTGGTGAGCGCGGCCTTTACGGCGGTGGCGGGGGCGCTCTACGGCAGCCTGTTTCTGTTCATCGTTCCGGACCAGGTGCTTTCCATCGACATCTCGAATGAAATCGCCATAGTGGCCATGCTGGGAGGCGCGGGGACGCTGGCCGGGCCGATGGTGGGGGCGTTGGTGCTGGAATCGGCGTCAGAGATTTTCAAATCGGTGTTTCAGGAAGCGCACCTGCTGATTTACGGACTGCTGCTGATTGTGGTGGTGCTGTTTTTGCCCGAGGGGATCGTGGGGGGAGTGGAAGGAATTCTGCGGCGATGGAAGCGGTGAAAGGGCGGCCGGAGCGGGATAGCGGACAGAGGGAAAGGCGAGAGGGCACAGATCCCGAAGCTTCGGGACGCGCCCTCTCGCACTCAAAGACCTTCGGGCTGCATGTGGCATAGCGTAGCTGTGGAGAGAACTGAGCGATGGCACTGCTGGAACTCGAAGGGGTGACGAAACGATTCGGCGGCCTGGTGGCCACCAACGAGGTTACGTTTTCGATTCAGGAGGGCGAAATCGGGTTCATCGTGGGGCCGAACGGGGCGGGAAAGACGACGCTCTTCAACTTGATCAGCGGCGTCTTGCATCCCGACTCGGGGAGCATCCGGTTCCAGGGACGCGACATCAGCCGCATCGCGCCGAACCAGGCCGCGGAAGCGGGGATCGGGCGGACGTTCCAGATGGTGAAGCCGCTGCGCAAACTGACCGTGCTGGAAAACGTGATGCTGGGCGCCTTCCTGCGCACCGGCAGCACGGCGAAAGCGGCCGCGGATGCGCGGGGAGTTCTGAGGTACCTGGGGATGGAGAAAGCGGCGGAATTGCCAGCGAGCGGCCTGCCGCTGCCCATGCTGAAGCGGCTGGAGATTGCGCGAGCGCTGGCCACGAAGCCGCGGCTGATCCTGCTGGACGAGGTGATGGCGGGGCTTTCCACCGGCGAGGCGCTGGCGCTGGCGGAGACGCTGAAGAAATTGCCGGAGTGGGGAATCTCGGCCGTGGGGGGAGTGGAGCACGTGATGCAGGTGGTGATGAGCATCGCCCACCGCGTGTTTGTGCTGGATCACGGCACACTGATCGCGGAGGGCACTCCGCAGGAGGTGGTCCGCGAGCCGCGGGTGATCGAAGCCTACCTGGGCTCGAAATACAAGGAACTGGGGCTATGAGCGAAGCGCTGCTGGTTCTCGAATCGGTGGAGGCGGGGTACGGCGATTTTCAGGCGCTGTTCAACATCACGCTGACCGTGGAGGAAGGCGCGGTAATCTCCCTGATCGGAGCGAACGGCGCGGGAAAGACGACGACGCTGCGGGTGATTTCCGGCCTGCTGCGGCCGCGGGGCGGCACGATCCGCTTCCGGGGTGAAGACATCTCGCGGGTGCAGCCCTACGAGATGGTGGAACGAGGCGTGAGCCATGTGCCGGAAGGCCGTCAACTGTTTCCGCACATGAGCGTGGAAGAAAATCTGGCGCTGGGCGCGTACGTTCCACGCAGCCGGCCGCGGCTGAAACACCGGATGGAGGAACAATTCGAGCTGTTCCCACAACTGAAGGAACGCCGGAGGCAAATCGCGGGGACCCTTTCCGGCGGGGAGCAGCAGATGGTGGCCATTGCGCGCGGCCTGATGGCGCAGCCCGTGCTGCTGCTGCTGGACGAGCCTTCGCTGGGCCTGGCTCCGAAGGTGGTGGAAGAGGTGTTCGAGAAAATCCGCGAAGTGGCGGCGACCGGAGTGACCGTGCTGATCGTGGAGCAAAACGTGGTGGACGGGCTGGGAATCTCCGACGCCGGGTACGTGGTGGAACACGGGGCCGTGGTGCTCAGCGGCTCCTCGAGGGAACTGCTCGCCAACCAGCAGGTGCGCGCGGCCTATCTGGGCCTCTGACTCAACCTCGGGGGGCGGAGCGGCATTGAGCCCGGAATCGCTACGGGTCCGGGTGCTTCGCGCTGGAGTGCAGACTCAGCTCGCGGTCCAAGGGTTGACCAGGGCAATTTCCAGGTTTTCGAAGTGCCTGGCATTTCGCGTCACCAGAGCCAGACCGTAAACTTGCGCAGTAGCAGCTAGGAATGTGTCCATCACACCCAGGCTGATGCCTGCCTTGCGGCTACGGGCCATCAGCGCGCCCCAGGCGTCCGCGACTCCCAGGTCTACGCCGAGAATCCGTCCTTCGAACCGCTCGGGAAGTTCGCGCTCCAGCCACGATTGGAGGGCCTTCCGGCGCGCTCCAGGATTCATCTCTTCGATCCCCTGGCGGATCTCCGCGAACGTGACTACGCTGAGGAAGACGCGATCTTCATCCGCTTCTGCGATCCAACGGGCGACGCGCGGATC
Organism: uncultured Acidobacteriaceae bacterium; assembly: GCA_963773835.1. Lineage (GTDB taxonomy): Bacteria > Acidobacteriota > Terriglobia > Acidiferrales > UBA7541 > JOPF136. The sequence continues at coordinate 943,270 of CAVZCQ010000001.1, read as the reverse complement.
GGGCCGGGGCTTGACCCATTCGGAGACCACATTCGTATCCAGCAGCCAGCTCACAAATCAATCCTGCGGCCTGTTTCTTTCGCTCGCTTCAGGCGGAGGCGCGAGCCAGCCAGCGGCGAGGCCGCAAAAAACTCAGCCAGATTGCCTTTGCGCCGCTTTCGCCGGTCCCACTCCTCCGCTGAGACCACGATCGCGGTCCGGCGGCCGCTGCGTGTGATGGTCTGCGGGCCCTCGGCCAGCGCGGAGTCAATCACTGCGCTGAACCGCGCTTTGGCTTGCGCGAGAGCCCAGCTTCGCTTCGGTTTGGTCATGAAATTCTCCAGAATGGTCATCCTGGTCATTATAGTCATTTTCGGCTCTGCGGAAAAGGACCTCGCCCACCAGCCGAGCGCCTGCGGCCCCGCCCGGCCTGTACCTGCTTCTGAGCCGCCTCCGCACGGGCCTAGCGGGGTACTGCCCTCGCGCTCGCTCAATGAGTGCTGCGGTTAACTGACCACGGACGGGCGCATCGTGGGGGATTGGCCCTGCTGTTGCTGGATCGCCCCGCCGGCCGGCAGGGGGACACAACTCTTTTGCGTCTTTTGTGTTCCAATTAGCGAGGGGGCAGCCGGGTGTGCCCGCCATCGGCGAGCGCCCGGCGGAGCGTTGCCGCCTGCACCCGCTGCGGCGGGGGGAGGAGGCGGGGAAGCGCTCGGTGAGGCATGGGTCCTGCAGGAGGGATCATGAACCGCTTTTGTACCCCTGTGTTTCTTCTTTGCGTCATCTTTCTTCTCGCGCTCACCCTTAGCGTGGCCCCTGCGGCGTTTGCTCAGGCGCAATCCGCAACGAGTCCGGCTGCGGCCGCCCCGCGGATGTATGACGCGGCGAGAGAAACCGTGGTCAGCGGGACGATTTCGGAAGTAGTGACGCGGCCGACGGCGGGCTTGCCGCTGGGCCTGCACCTGATGGTGGAAACTCCCCAGGGCCGGATGGACGTACATCTGGGGCCCTACTTCGCGCGCATTGCGGCGCAGAAGGGGCTGGTACCGGGCGCCACAATTCAGGTGAGCGGCGAAAGCCTTCACTTCAACTCGGGCGACGTCTTCCTGGCACGGACGATAACCGCCGGCAATCAGACCATTATCGTGCGCAACCGGAATGGCTTTCCGGTGCGGGCCATGCCTGCGGGCACGCGAATCGTTCGCGGGATGCAGCCGACGGGAGGGCAGTGATGAACGGCCGGCGTTCCCTGCTTGCCACGCTCGCGGTGATGGCCTACGCGCTCCTGCTCTCCGCGTGCTTCGGCAGTTCCTCCGGGCCTCCGCTACCCATCGCGGTTTCGTTCAGCGCACCGCCGCCGACGTCCGTGAACCTGCTGGGCAGTTTCCAGGTGACGGCGATCGTCAGCAATGGTCCGGGCAACGCCATGGTGAATTGGTCGTGCATGCCCACGGGCGCGTGTGGTTCGTTCGCTCCTACGGAGACGGCGACGGGCGTCGCCACTAGCTATACGGCGCCGATGACGGCACCCGCTGGTAATTCGGTGACCATCTCCGCGGTTTCCGCCAATGACATGACAAAGGCAGCGACCGCCAACGTGACCATTGGCCAGCCTGCGGTCACGTTCAACCCGCCTGCTCCGCCGCCCAGCCTCGCGACCAGCGCGGTCGCGCAGGTGTCGGCCACGGTCACCAGCATGGTAGCGAACGAAGTGAGCGATGGGTTGGACTGGACGGCAACCTGCTCGGGAGCGACGAGCGGGTGCGGCATGTTCAGTGCGGCGCACACCAATAGCGGAGCCCCCACGACCTATACGGCGCCTCCGACAGTTCCGGCGGGAGGGCTGGCTGTGACAGTCAAAGCCGCCTCCACACTGAACCCGGGGGATAGCGTATCCGGCGTCATCTTTGTCAGCAGCACAACCACTTCGGCATTCCTGTGCGCCAACTGCTCTTACACGTACACGGTATCCGGGGAGGACGCGAACGGGCCGTTCTCGGTGGCCGGTGTATTCACCGCCGACGGAATGGGGAACATCACGGGTGGAGAGCAGGACTTCAGCGACTTAGGGTTTACCACCAACGGAACGGCTGATCCCATCCAGGCCGGAAGCACTTACCAGTTCACCTCCGACGGCCGCGGGACGATTACGCTGGTGACTAACGATCCGAACATCGGGGCAAACGGCACCGAAGTGCTGGGCGTCGCGTTCGTCTCCGCGAACCACTTGCTGATCACCGAGTTGGATAACTCCGCGACGGCCAGTGGCACCATGGACATGCAGACGATCCACTCGTTCACCGCCTCTACCCTGAGCGGAGGCTACACGTTTGTTTTTGCGGGCGCTGCGTTTATCTCTACCATTCAGGGTACCCAACTGGTCTCGGCAGCCCTGGGCGGAGTCTTCAACGTCAACAGCGCGGGCACTATCTCGGGCGCGGGCAGCGTCGCGGACCTCAACGTTTCCGGTTCCACCTCCACGAGACAGGGCCTCACAGGGAGCTACACCGTGAGCGACCAGCTCGGGCGCATCCAGCTCACACTCCGCACCCCCGCCTTTGGCAACGCCGGCGTGTTTGGCCCTGCTGTGCTGGACGGATATGTGACTGACGCAACTCACGTGAAGTTCGTCGAGGTGGACCAGAATTTCGGGATTACCGGTGGCCTCGCCGTCGGCCAGGGGGCGAAGACCGGCATGCTCGGCTCGGCGTCGCAGTTGCCTGCGAACTCGACGTACGTGTTCACCGCGTTCGGCTCCGGAGTCACTGGACCGCTCACGCTGGCCACCACGTTCACGTCTGACGGCGTCTCCAAGCTCCAGAACGGTTCTTCGGACGTCAACGCCGCCGGTGTGCCTTCGAGCGGAAGCGTGAGCGGCACGTACTCGGTGGACTCAGGGGGAACAGGGCGCGTAGGGATCACCCTGAATGGCAACGTGGGAAACCCCGGCAATACGGGCATGTACGCGATCTATCTGACCGGAGGCGCTGATCCCCCCATGGGTCTCGAATTGGATGGGAATGCGGTGACCACCGGCAACGCATACACGCAGGCCGCCGGTCCGTTCACTCTCTCGTCTTTTAAGGGCTCCTACGGCCTCAACTTCACGCTGTTTGATCCCACGGGCAGCATCGAAGTGGACGTGAGCGGCCAGGTGTTCGCCGATGGCGCGGGAAACCTCCTGGGGACCATGGACATCAACGACGGCGGGACGCCGAAGGCGAACCAGGCGTTCACCGGCGCATACGCTTCCAGCGCCACGGGCCGCTTTACCGGCTCGGTCAGCTCAACCGCCACCGGCACGCTGGGCGTCTCCTATTTCGTCATCAGCCCAACGCAGGTTGTATTTATCGAGACCGACGCGAATAACGCCGTGTCGCTCGGCCTGTTCCAGCTCCAGACGCCGCCGTTCTAGCGCATCGGCGCAACGTAACGCCATCGTTGGGCTTGCCCTCCGATGCGGTTCCGCCGCGCAGGAGGGCGTGCCCTGTCGAGTGGTCGAACCCGGGCGGACCTGCCCGGCGCACCCCTCCTTCGCAACCCCGCGTCACGCTTGACTTTGCGCCCAGCCGCGTGTATGAAGCGGGCCAGACTTGGGTCCTGCGGTCCGCCCGGAGTGGCGCTCACTGCGTCTGGCAAGAATTAAGTACCGGCGGCATGAGGAGGCTTGGAATGGCAACTTCACAGTCAGGCAGCAACCCCGATTCGAGCGATTCGATCAGTCGCTGGTGGCGGGTAGTCGGCGGGGTGTCCATGAACCTAGCACTGGGCTCGCTCTATGCCTGGAGCGTGTTTGTGGCCCCGTTGGAGAAAGAGTTCAAATGGAAACGCGCCGACACCTCGATGGTCTTCACCATCGCGGTGGTGGTCTTCGCGCTGACGTTCATAGTAGCGGGCCGGTTGCAGGACAAGCTTGGGCCCTTCAAGATTTCGCTTGTTGGCGCCGTGCTGGTAAGCCTGGGCTTTTTCCTCTGCGCTTACGCCGACGACCTAAATAAGTTTTTCATCTTCTTTGGCGTCCTGGGGGGATTGGGGAACGGTTTTGGTTACGCAACCCCAATTCCTGTCATGTCCAAGTGGTTCCCGGACAAGCGCGGCCTCGCCGTAGGACTGGCGGTTGCCGGTTATGGCGGCGGTTCCGCCATCTTTGGCCCGCTGGCGGCCAGCTACCTGATCCCGACCTATGGTTGGCGCACGACTTTCCAGGTTCTGGGCGCGATCTTTTTTGTGATGACGGTTTTTGGCGCCTTCCTGCTGAAGAATCCGCCGGTGGGTTACAAGCCTGCTGGGTGGACGCCGGCTCCGGCCTCCAAGGTGGCAGCGACCACTTATGAATTCAAGCTGAGCGAGGTTGTAGGTACGCCGACGTTCTACTTTATGTGGGTGGCGTACGCCTTTGGCTGCGCGGCCGGTCTGATGGTCATCAGCCAGTTGGTGCCTTTCGCCAAGAGCGTGGGTATACCCGGCACCACGCTGGCCGCCTTTGGCCTTGTGGTGGGCGCGGCCGGAAACGCCATGGGCCGCATCTTCTCGGGTTGGATGTCGGATGCCATGGGCCGCATCAACGTATTGCGGCTGATGATAGGCATCTCCATGGTTGCTATGCCTATCCTGTATCACGTGGGCGGCAACGTGGTGGCGCTGTTCGTGATGCTGTACATCGTTTACTGGTGCTACGGCACCCAGCTTTCGGTCAACGCATCAACGGCAGCCGACTTCTGGGGCACCAAGAACGTGGGCATCAACTACGGCGTGCTGTTCACAGCCTGGGGGGTGGCCGGTCTGCTGGGTGGCCGCATCGGCGGCTGGATGTTCGACAAGTACCACAACTACCAGATGGCGTTCTACACGGCCGCGGGTCTGGCGGCAGTTGCTCTGATCTGCGAAATGGCAGCAAAACGTCCCCAGGCTCCCGGCCATGCGGCAGCTTGAGGATCATCGCCGAATCCAGGCAACTGGGAAATGAAGCCGGGGCGCGGTTGAGCCTTGCGACTCGACCGCCCCCCGGCCAGAACGCAGAGGCATTCTCCCAGCCAAAACTAGAGGGCCTGGGCAGTTACGCTACCCGGGAGCGCCGGACCAAAACCGGGAGGTCTGGTCAGATGGGCCACGGGTAGATTTCGAGCGGATGTGATTGAGACCCGCGCCGCAATCAAGCCGCCTTCGGAATTGCACCGACCGGCAGGATAATCCGGCCGTAGGTATCGTTGAGGATGGTGGCAGCCGCCAGATACCACGCCGTGAAGGCACAGAAAATCCCTTCCCATCCGGCGATTTTGGTGATCCCCTGGCCCGCCCCGGCGCCTTGCCACACCCCGATATCCAACAGGATAAACAGGATGAGCAAAGTGCTGAAGACCCAGACGAGCGCCTGGCTGTGGCGGAAGGTGGCGAGCCAGAGAATGAAGGTGAAGATCGTCCAGGCGATCAGGGTGGTGAGAAGCCAGCCCTTGGTGGCGTCGACAGGGAGCAGCTTATTCATCTCCATGAGCACCATGCTGGCCAAAGCAATCCAGAAGGCTCCGTAAGAAGCAAAGGCAGTCATTCCAAAAGTATTGCCGGTCCGGAACTCCAGGAACCCCGCGACGAGTTGAGCCAGCCCTCCGTAGAACAAACCCAGCGGCAACGCAGCGCCGATAGCAATCAGACCGGCGTTGTGGACGTTGAGCACGAAGGTGGTGAGGGCAAAACCACACAAACCGAGGGGTGCGGGATTGGCCAGAGTTGCCGGCATTACAGTAAGGTGTTCCCTTTCCAGTGGCATGTTCTTCCTCCTATTGCATTTCGCCCCTGAACCTGCGCGAGCTGCCAGCGGACCAGAGGAGTGTCCGGGCACGGGAAACGTATTCGGCATCCGCGGAGGCTTCTGTGAAACCTTTCACAGTGCGGCCGAAAGGCTCGCAGGAGCGTTTTGAGCGGTGGCCCCCGATTGCGCTACGCCCGTGAAAGCTTTCACAGAACCGGCCGGAGGCCGGAGGTGTAATTGCGGAGGGGCGTACGGAGGGCAGAACGGATCCATGGGCCACACGTCAAAGGAACCGTTGTTTACACCGAAGGAGCTGCTGCTGGTCGCGTCGCTGGGGGTCTGCTACGCCGCGGTTATCTTTTCGATGGATCCCGAATGGGTCGCGTGGGCCGCACCGGTCGCTTTTGGCGGCGCGTTGACCGCGGCGGGTCCGCCTCCCACGCCGGAATTCTCCGCGCCGCCGGGAGAATTTTTCGCGGGCGCCTCCTATCTCAGCGTGATGAGCCTCGCCGCGTTGAGTGTCCTGGCCTTCCTGCGAAGGGAGCCGGGATTGGGCTGTTTCGCGCGGGTGAGGGAATCGATTCAGGCTGTGCGGAGGTCGCGGGTTGCGCATAGCTTTCACCACATCATGCTGCGCTGGAAGCGGGACGCCCGTGCGTTGCTCCCCGCGCGGAGGGGTAGTAGCATTGGCCAAGAAAACTGGGGGCGCCACCCAGCAGCACCGGCGCGGGGCCATGTCACTACAGCGTCTCAGCGCAGTCGAATTGTTCGGCGGGGTTTCTGAGAGAGAGACTCGCAAGATTACCGAACTGTGCGCGGAGAGACGCTTCCGAGGGGGCGCCACCATCTTCGGGGAAGGCGACCTCTGCGAGTCGCTCTACATTCTCAAGAGCGGGGTGGTCAAACTCATTTCCATATCGTCGAAGGGCAGCGAAGCCATTCTCCAGATCCTGAGGCCCGGCCAGGTTTTCGGCGAGCTGCTGCTGTCGCGGGAGAGGCGGGCGTTCACGGCGCTCGCGACGGAAGACAGCGTGGTGGTATTGATCTCGCGGCAAAACCTGAAGAAACTGCTGTCCGTGGTTCCGGTCCTGGCCCTCAACTTCATCCAGGTGCTTTCGCGGCGATTGGCGGAAGTGGAATACGGAATGGCAGAATCCAGTCACACGTGGTCGTATCACCGGCTGGCCAGAGTCCTGCTGAACCTGAGCGAGCAATACGGGGAGGAAGTTCCCACGGGCACCCTGATACGACTCCGCTTGACGCACGAAGACCTTGCCAATTTGATTGGAACGACGCGAGAAACCGTCACCACACAGCTCAACCGGTTCACGCGCATGGGCCTATTGAGCCGGCGGGCGCGGCAGTTCGTGGTTTCCCAGCCGCGTCTGAACCGCTTCATCCACACGGAGACTTTACGCGCGCCGCGGCTGAGGGAAATCGGAGCGGCCAGCACACGGTGAGACGGCAGACCCTAGCCCCGGGGTGCGCGGGGGTCTTTTCTCTTCCCTGACCGGTTGCGTGGGCGAAACTGCCTGCCGGCCTGACCGAGCTTCCTGGGCGCTGGTGTCATTTGAAATCGGCTTGGCACTACAATCGGACGCTTTGGAAGCGTGATTGCAAGCCCGTACTTGACAGCAGTGGTACAATGTGCGTCCAATGATAGCGTCCAGCTATGGAGGTTAGAATGCGCGGGGTACTCCATAACGCCATTTGGACGGCAGGCGCGATCCTAGTATTTGCCCACGCCCTGCACGGCCAGTCCGCAGGATCGGCAAATTCCATCCGCGACCCGGATGTAAATGCGGTAAATTGGCGGGCGGCGCAAAACACGGCTGAAAACTCTTCAGACTTGGAAGGACGATTCAAGTCCTGGCAACTTCAGCGCACATCCGCTGACTCGATCAACCTCTTCAGATGCACGACCTCAACAGACCTAGACAATCCTGAATGCGTTGGAGGAGTGCCAGGGCTCAAAAAAACCGGCACGAAGGAATTTACCAAACCGACGACCTTTCCGCTCTCCAAAGATAAGACTGGGCCTCCAGATTGCCCGCCGTTAGCGGGCAAGTCTAAAACTAATTGCTCGGGCAGCGTGGGCGACGCAGCGAAGCCTGCTACGACGGTGCGAGACAAGAGCGGAAAGTCATCCGAACCGAAATAGCCGAAAAAGACCACGCCGTCTCCTACATCTGGCTTTTTGTCATCCAATTCCAGGGATTTTATCGCAAAGTTCGGTGCGACCTTCTTGATTACATTGGGGTCAAACCTGAGAAGCGCAACGTCATGTCCATAGTCTGATTTCACAAGCTCGATGGGGAATACAAACCGCTCACCAGAACGAAGGATTTTACCTCCAGCGATATATCCTCCTCCACGTTCAATGACTGTTTTGGCAGCCTCCAGATACACGTGGGCCGCCGTTGCAATGAATTGTCCATCTCCGACGAAGAAGCCAGTGCCGACTGATACGACCTGCCCTTGGCTATCCAGAACTACTATTTTGACGAGCGATTGCTCAATCTGCGGAAAGCTCGCCTTGTTCGGAACTGCGGCCTGTGCCGTCAACAGCGATAGGACTAAGAGGAACCTCATCATTTGACTCTCCTCCTTCGCTACTTCAGCCGACTAAATAATCCAACGGCCAGATCTCGCTTGATACATTACCCCGCTTGCTGGATTTGGCCCCGTACTCGGTGACAGCCGGGAGCAGGGTTTTTGTTTCACAGCCGCAATTCTAGAATAAGACGGGATTATATGTCAAGCTAAATTTATCGCTTGACAGAGATCAATACGTATGTCTAAAATGCTCTCACTCCTTGTGGAGGGGGAGTGCGATGCAGAACCCGTTTCGCCCAGGCGCTGGCCACATGCCGCCGTATTTGGCTGGACGGCAAGAAGAGTCGCAAGAATTCAATCGCCTGCTACAACAGGAAGTTATTCTCAAGAACTTAGTGCTGACGGGGCTAAGGGGCTTAGGAAAGACGGTTCTCTTAGAAACATTCAAGCCGATGGCCATTAAGGCTGGATGGATGTGGGCAGGGACCGACTTGTCTGAGTCAACCAGTATTAGTGAGGAGAACTTAGCGACGCGCCTGCTAACCGATCTTTCCGTGGTGGTCAGCTCATTTGTGGTCTCAAAAAAAGAAAGGGCGAGGGCTGGATTTACCCAACAGCCGGGAGAGGTGACCGTTGCTTTGAATTATCCGTCATTGAGGGCCATGTACGACAATACTCCGGGGCTTGTTTTGGATAAATTGAAAGGGGTCTTGGAAACAGTCTGGCCGTATGTGGAAGTCTCCGGGCGAAAGGGCATCATATTCGCTTACGACGAGGCTCAAAATCTTTCGGACCACGCTAAGAAGGATCAGTACCCCTTATCCTTGCTGTTGGATTTATTTCAGTCACTGCAGAGGAAGGGTTACCGGTACATGTTGGCTCTAGTCGGACTTCCGACATTATTCCCAAAACTAGTTGAGGCCCGAACGTTCTCAGAGCGTATGTTTACTGTGGTGTTTTTAAAACCTTTAAATGAAACGGAAACTACAGAAGCCATACGCAAACCGATTGAGGCGCAGGACTGCCCCCTCGCATTTGACGACAAATCAGTTAAGGTAATTTGGCGATTGGCGCGCGGCTATCCCTACTTTATCCAGTACGCCTGCCGTGAAATATTTGATATATGGGTTCAGGCCATTGAAGCGAAGAAAGAGCCACCTTCGGTTCCGATCAGAGAAATCATCGCGAAACTCGATAGCGATTTTTTTTCTGGAAGATGGGCAAAGGCGACGGACAGGCAACGGGAGTTGTTGGGGGTCATCGCAGAATTACCAAATGCCGATGGGGAATTCACAGTGCAAGAAATTGTGGAGAGTCAAGCCAATAAGAGTTCTTCCAAGTCTTTTGGCAGCAGTCATGTGAACCAAATGCTGGTATCGCTGGCGGAGGCTGGCCTGATCTATAAAAATCGCTACGGCAAGTATTCATTTGCAGTCCCTCTCTTGGCAGATTTCATCAAGAGACAGAAGGCTCAAGCACAGCAAGTTAGCTCTAGTTCGAAGACCAGTTCAGCGTGACCTCTTGGCGGCCCCTTCTGGCTAGGCCGCCGCCAACCATGAAAGCTCAAATGACACCACTACCCCCGGGCGGGGCAAATCGCATCTCAACCTCAGACGGTGTAGGATGCAGCAGGCCTGCCCGGCCCTGGGAGGAAGAAAGCCAATGAGACACCGGAAGATTTTGTGGGTTTTGTGTGCGGCGTTGTCCGCGGCAACCCTGCTGCCGGGGGCGCGGGCGGCGGCGGCGCAGGACGACGAGAGCGGGCCGCAGGCGGACCCGTCCATACGCGTCGCGCGGCTGAGTTTTCTGTACGGTTCGGTTTCGTTCCAGCCCGCAGGCGAGAGCGATTGGGTGGCTGCCGTTGCCAACCGCCCGCTCACCTCGCGCGACAGCCTGTGGGTGGATGCCGGAGGGCGAGCGGAGCTGCACGTGGGATCCACGGCCATCCGCCTGGGCCAGAACACCGGCGTGACGCTGCTGGAAGTGAGCGACCGCATCGTGCAGATCCGGCTGGCGCAGGGCTCGATGATCCTCAATGCGCGGCACGTGGATGACGACGACGTGCTGGAAGCCGATACGCCCAATCTGGCTTTCTCCGTGCTCGTGCCCGGCGAATACCGCATCGACGTGAATCCCGACGGCACGGAAACCTCCACAGCGGTGTGGCGCGGGCAGGGACGGGTGAGTGGCGGCGGGAGGGAGTACACCGTGGTGGCGGGCCAGCAGGCGCAGTTCGCAGGCATTGACTCGCTCAGCTACGAGATCGCACCCGTGCCCGAGCACGACTCGTTCGACGGTTGGGCCACAGACCGCGACCGCCGCGAAGACCACTCCGACTCCGCCAACTACGTGTCGCGCGAAATGACCGGCTATGAGGATCTCGACGCGCACGGCCAATGGAGCGTCGCTGCAGGGTACGGCCCGGTGTGGACGCCTGTGGGAGTGCCAGTGGGCTGGGCGCCGTACCGCTACGGGCATTGGGTGTGGATTGCGCCGTGGGGATGGACGTGGGTGGACGATCAGCCGTGGGGATTCGCTCCGTTCCATTACGGCCGATGGGCGTACGTGGGCACCGGGTGGGTGTGGATTCCCGGGCCGGCCGTAGTTCGTCCCGTCTATGCGCCAGCGCTGGTGGGGTTTGTGGGCGGAGGGCCTGGCGGCGGGTTCGCGCTGGCCGTCGGGGGAGGGCCGGGAGTGGCCTGGTTCCCGCTGGGGCCGGGCGAAGTGTTCGTGCCGGGGTACCGAGTGAGCCGCGTTTACGTCACCCAGGTCAACGTCACCAACACGCGCGTGCCCGCGGAGCGCGTCACTACGGTGTACAACGCCTACCGGGCGCCGGGAGGGCACGAGGTGACGCAGATTACTTATGCCAACCGCGGAGCGCCCGGCGGAGTGACAGCGGTGTCGCGGGAAACGTTTGTAAGCGCGCGGCCCGTGGGCCGCAACGTGGTTGCCGTCAACTCGGAAGAAATCGCGCGCGCCCCCGTCACTCACACGGTGGCCGTTGCACCTGTCCGCACCAGCTCAATGGGCGCGGGCGCTGCTAGCACAGCCGCTCCGCCCGCTGCCGTGCAGAACCGCATGGTGAGGAGCAACCGCATGCCAGCGGCACCACCGCCATACTCCCAACGGCTGCCGGCAGTAAATGCGAACACCGGGACGCAAAGCGCGACGCCGGGGCAATCGGCACCGGCCGCATCCGGCGCCCAGCCGGGCCGTGCGCCGCGCACCGTGGAAAGCGTGGAACCACCGCCGCAGCGGGCCAACGCTCCGGGCCAGCCAGCCGCCCAGCCCGCCACACCCCCGAGCCACTCGAATGTGCAATTGAATCCTCCGCCGAAACCGAAGAGCCCGGAGGAAACACGGCAGGAAGACCAGAAATACCAGCAGTACCAGCAAAAGCAGCAACAGCAGCAGAAAACACCGCCGCCAAAAAGCAGCAAGCCGTCAGAAAAAGAGAAAGAGAAGGAGAAACCACCCAAACCGTAGCGCGGCAAGAGGGGAGACCGGTAGCTGAAATCCGGCGATGAAGATGCTCACCCGCGCGGGGTGGAACTTGCTTCAAGGGCTGAAGCCTTATCTTCAGCGCGATTAACCCAAACTTCTCACGAGACCACCACATTCCCCCGCAGAACCGCCAGCGAGAACCGGCGAAATGCCTGATCGGCACTGACGGCGAGGTGTGCAGCTCGTAGGGGCACGACATGTCGTGCCCCTACATTCAGCCCGCTCGGCCGCCCTGGGAATTTGTCTGTGGGAGCTCTTGGAGAGAAAAGCAGGCTTGCGAGACCAGCCCTAGCGGCGCGGGTAGGAAAAATCCAGGTCGAGATTCAGCTCGAGCACGTTGACGCGGGGCTCGCCGAGCACGCCAAAATCGCGGCCGCTGGTGTGCGCCGCGACCAGCTTGCGTACTTTCTCCTCGGAGATTCCCCGGGCGCGGGCCACGCGGCGCACCTGGAACTCGGCGGCGGCGGGAGTAATGTCGGGGTCGAGCCCCGAGCCGGAGGTGGTGACCAGATCCACGGGGACGGGCTCGCCGGGATGCTCTTCCTCCAGTTTCCTGACTTCTTCATGCACCCGGTCAATGAGCTGATGGTTCGTGGGCCCCAGGTTCGAGCCCCCCGAATTCAGCGGGTCGTAGCCGTCACCTGCCGCCGAGGGCCGGGAATGGAAATAGCGAGCCGAGGAAAACGGCTGGCCGATGATGCGCGAGCCCACCAGCTTCCCGTCGCGCTCGATGAGCTGGCCGTTTGCGTGGCTGGAAAACAGGAACTGTGCGAGCCCGGTGACGACCAGGGGATAGGCCAGGCCCAGAATCGCGGTGGTCACCAGCGTCATGCGAATCGAGATCCAGAGATTCTTTTTCACGGCCGCCTCTACGCCCACTTGAGCAGTGTCACCAGCCTGTCAATCAGCCAGATTCCGATAAACGGCGCAATTACTCCCCCCAGACCGTAGATGAGCAGGTTGCGCCGCAGCAACGCCGCCGCGCCCAATGGCCGGTAGCGCACGCCGCGCAGGGCCAGCGGGATCAGCGCGATGATGATCAGCGCGTTGAAGATCACCGCGGAAAGGATGGCGGAATGCGGATTGTGGAGGTGCATCACGTTGAGCACCTCGAGCTGGGGAAACGATTCCTTGAACATCGCCGGGATGATGGCGAAATATTTGGCCACGTCGTTGGCCACGGAAAAGGTGGTGAGCGCGCCGCGAGTGATCAGCAGTTGTTTGCCGATTTCCACGATTTCGATGAGTTTGGTGGGGTTGGAATCCAGGTCCACCATGTTTCCGGCTTCCTTGGCCGCCTGGGTACCCGTGTTCATGGCCACGCCGACGTCGGCCTGGGCGAGCGCGGGGGCGTCGTTGGTGCCGTCGCCGGTCATGGCCACGAGCTTGCCCTTGGCCTGCTCGCTGCGAATCAGCGCCATCTTGTCTTCGGGTTTGGCTTCCGCCAGGAAGCCGTCCACGCCGGCCTGGCGGGCGATGGCCGCGGCGGTGAGCGGATTGTCGCCGGTGATCATGACGGTGCGGATGCCCATGGCGCGGAGCTGGTCGAACCGCTCCTTCATGCCGCCCTTCACGATGTCTTCGAGCTGGACGGCGCCGAGGACTTTGCGGTTGCGAGTCACCAGCAGAGGAGTGCCGCCGGCGCTGGCGATGGCCTGCACGATCTCCTGAGTCTCTTTGGGCACCGCCTGGCCGTAAGCCAGGGCGTATTTGGCGATGGCGTCGTAGGCGCCCTTGCGGATTTCCTGGCCGTCGAGGTCCACGCCGGACATGCGCGTCTGCGCGGTGAACGGGACAAACGTGGGATTGAACGAAGCGAGCTCGCGGCCGCGCAGCCCGTGCTTGTCTTTCACCAGGACGACGATGGAGCGGCCCTCGGGGGTTTCGTCCGCGAGTGAGGCGAGCTGCGCGGCGTTGGCCAGCTCCGATTCGCTCACGCCGGGAGCGGGATGCAGGTGCGTGGCCTGGCGGTTCCCCAGCGTGATGGTTCCCGTCTTATCGAGCAGCAGGACGTCCACGTCGCCCGAGGCCTCGACGGCGCGGCCGGACATGGCAATCACGTTCCGCTGGATCATGCGGTCCATCCCTGCGATGCCGATAGCGGAAAGCAGGCCGCCGATGGTGGTGGGGATCAGGCAGACGAGCAGCGACACCAGCACGAAAACGTTCTGCGGGGCGCCGGAATAGATGGCGTAGGGTTCCAGCGTCACGACGGCGAGCAGAAAGATGATGGTCAGGCCGGCCAGCAGGATGTTCAGCGCGATTTCGTTTGGCGTCTTCTGGCGGGAGGCGCCTTCGACCAGTTTGATCATGCGGTCCAGGAACGTCTCGCCGGGATTCGAGGTGACGCACACCTGGATTTCATCGGACAGGAGGCGAGTGCCGCCGGTGACCGCGGAACGATCGCCGCCGGCTTCGCGGATCACGGGAGCGGATTCACCGGTGATGGCGGACTCGTCCACGGAGGCCACGCCGATCACCACTTCGCCGTCGCCGGGGATGAATTCGCCGGCGCAGACCTGGACGAGATCGCCTGCGCGAAGCGCGGAGCTGGGGACCATTTCCGTGGTCCCATCTTCTTTCAGACGGCGAGCGGTAGTCTCGGTGCGGGCCTTGCGCAGATTCTCGGCCTGCGCTTTACCGCGGCCTTCGGCCATGGCCTCGGCAAAATTGGCAAACAGGACGGTGAACCACAGCCAGAGGCTGATCTGGAGGCCGAAACCGGTTCCGGAAAAGTGATGGCTGAGGTCGCGCGCCCACTCGATGGTGGTCACCACGGCTCCGACTTCGACCACGAACATCACCGGGTTTTTCAGCATGACCCGCGGATTCAGTTTGACGAAAGAATCCAGGATGGCCCGCTGGAGGATCTTCGGGTCGGTGAGCGGCTTCGAGCGGCTGTGAGATGGGCCGGCCATTTTCCGTTCAAAACACCTTTTCCGCGTACATCAGCAGATGCTCGAGAATGGGGCCCAGGCTGAGCGCCGGAAAGAACGTGAGCGAGCCGACGATGAGAATCGTGGACACCAGGAGCGTGGTGAACAGCGCGCCGGTGACCCGGAAAGTGCCCAACGATTCGGGGGCGACTTTCTTGCGGGCCAGATTGCCCGCGATGGCCATGACCGGGATGACCATGAAAAAACGTCCCAGCAGCATGGCCACACCCAGGCTGGAGTTGAACCACAGCGTGTTCGCGCTGATCCCCGCGAACGCCGAGCCGTTGTTTCCCGTCGCCGAGCTGTAGGCATAGAGGAGCTGCGAGAGGCCGTGGGGGCCGGGATTGGTGATGCCGGCGATGCCGAATTTCTCCACCGAAGCGAACGCGGAAAACACCAGGATGGTGAACGAGCCCGCCAGAACGAAGAGCATGGCCATTTTCACGTCGTAGGCCTCGATTTTCTTTCCCAGGTATTCGGGGGTGCGTCCCACCATCAGGCCGGCGATGAATACGGCAAGCACGACAAACACGATCATGCCGTAGAGTCCCGAGCCCACCCCTCCGAACACAATCTCCCCGAGCATGATGTTGATCAGCGGCACCATCCCGCCCAGAGGCGTGAAGGAATCGTGCATGCCGTTCACGGCGCCGCAGCTCGCATCCGTGGTGACCGTGGCGTAGAGGGCGGAATCGGCGATGCCGAACCGCACCTCTTTGCCTTCCATGTTGCCGCCGGCCTGGGACTGTGTGGCGGCCTGGTCCGCCCCCTTGAGCAGCGGATTGCCGGTGGCCTCGGCCCAGTAGGCGGTTCCCGCCCCGCACAGGAACAGGAAGGCCATGGCCGCCCACACGGCCCAGCCGTGGCTGGCCGAGCGCGTCATGCGGCCGAGCGTGTAGGTGAGCCCGGAGGGAATCGCGAAAATGAGCACGAGCTGGAGGAAATTGGTGGAGGGTGTGGGGTTCTCAAAGGGGTGGGCGCTGTTGGCGTTGAAGAAACCCCCGCCGTTGGTCCCGAAAATTTTGATGGATTCCTGAGAAGCCACGGGCCCCTGCGCGATGGTTTGTTGGCGAACTTCTTTCGTTTCGGTGCGCCCGTCCGGTTGCGTCACCCGCACGCGGAGCGGCTCGACGAGAGCCACTTTTGTGTACGGCTTCAGGTTCTGGACCACGCCCTGCGACGCGAATACCAGCGCCACCACCAGGCTCGCCGGCAGGAGCAGCCACAACAGGCAGCGCGTCAGGTCCACCCAGAAGTTGCCCAGCGTGTTCGACTCGTGCCGGGCAATCCCGCGGATCACCGCGATGGCCAGCACGATTCCGACCGCCGCGGAAATGAAATTGTGGTAGGCCAGCCCCGCCATCTGCGTGAAATAGGTCATGGTGGTTTCCGGCGGGTAGGCCTGCCAGTTCGTGTTCGTGGTGAACGACACGGCCGTGTTCCACGCCAGATCCGCCGGCACGTTGCCCAGATGCTCGGGATTCCACGGCAGCCATTTCTGCGTGCGCTCGATAATGTAGAGCAGCAGCATGGTGACTCCGCTGAACAGCAGCATGGCTCCCGTGTATTCGGTCCAGGGCATCTCCAGGCGCTCGTTCACGCCGGTGAGCCGGTAGATTCCCCGCTCGATAGGGCGCAAGACAGGGTCGAGATAGGTAAACTCACGGTTGAACACGCGCACCATGAACACGCCCATAGGTTTGGTGAGGACCAGGATCACCAGAAGGAACAATCCGATTTGGAACCATCCGTTGGCGGTCACGGCTAAAACTTCTCCGGCTTCAGCAGGGCATAGAGCAGATAGCCCACCAGAACAATGCACAGCAACAGCAGCACGGCATTCTCAGCGCCCATGGATAACTCCTAGCGCAGACGCTCGCACGCGCGAACGTACAGGACTGCAATGTAGACGAACACGATCGTCGCGGCGGTGAAAATGATATCCAACATGGAATCCTCAGTGCCCGCCCGCGCTCACAATCTCTCGCGGCCGAACGAGCTTATCGTAACCCAGCTCAGGACGCTCTGAATTCCAAAACCGGGGCGGTCCCGAAAGCTGTGAGAGTGATCCGGGACACCTGGCGGGCGTGTCCATTTTCCGCTGATTCCACGAAAAAACCGGAGAAGGGCCAGAACGAGGACCAGAAATGCCGTCCTCGCCGCGTAAATCCCCATAAGAATTTGTGCTGTCATCCCCACCTTCCAGGGCAGAGCCGGTTGAAGCGGGAGCCCCCTCCCATTCCCTGCGTCTGGTGGAAGCTAGCGCGGCAGACGTTAGGAAGTAGTTAGGAAGCCGTCTATTTTTCATAACCCGTGGCGACCTGCCTTCCCCCCGTTGGGCCATTCTCCTAGTGCGGAGAGGAGTCGAAGGATAGGATCACACCGAGAATCAAAAGTTGCTGCGAGGGCGTCAATCCCACCCCGCCTGAAGTGGTGACGCCGCCGTTGAAAAATCCGCCGCCTCTCCCGGTTGAATTGTCGAACCGGTACTCCAGCCGCGCGATGGTATTGAATCGCCGGTAGGGCCAGCGATATTCGAGCGTGGTCGCGTTCGACTTGATGAACTGATCCGACCCCGTCTGCCGCCCCTGCGGGTCCCAGAACACCTCGGGACGAAGCGTCGCGCTCCAGTGACGGCTCAGGATCCAGTGCAGGGGCAACTGGGCGGCGGTCCAGAAGATGCGCGGATTCCCGGCAGCGGCCAGGGCTTCCGTTCCCGCATGAAACTCGAATGCGATGACGGTTCGATTCGTCTTCCGTTCGACTACGCTGTCGGAAAAAAAGCGCCAGTAGGCCAGCGAGGTATTCGACTGCTGGGGGCCATAGAAGAGCGTCTCCTTCAGCGTGACGCGACTGGTGGCCTGAAAGGCAATCTGGCCGCCGGTGCTGGGCACATTGTTCGCATGGGACAGGTGCGCGTAACCGTTGATCACGAAGAGTGTCCCGGACAATTTCTTGCTGAACGGATAGGAAACGTTCACGCCCATCATCAGATAGGGCGAGAAATCTCCCAGCCACGGGCGCGTATAGGTGAAATTATCCCGGGCATAAAGCCCATCGTAGCCGATCAGGCTGTTGAAGATTCCGGCTTGAATCGTGAGGCCGTTCCCCACCGGCGCCAGATAGGAGACGTCTGCCAGCCCCACGTGCCGCAGCCATTGCGCCCCGCCGAGATTCGGCGCGGTCGCGGAGAATCCAAAGCCCTCGGAATCCTTTCCGGACTGCAGGGCAAATTCTGTTCCCCACCGCGAGTGCTCCGAGGGCGATTTCTTCACGTATATCTCGGCCATGCTCAGATCCAGTTCGTTGACTTTGAACGTCGTGCTGCGGTCGCGAAACAGGTGATTTGCGGGATCGTTGAAATCTCCCAAATAGCCCAAATCCGCGAAGGCACCGTACTGCCAGACAGGTGCAGGCGGCGCCGGTGCCTGCGCCGCGGCCTGTGCCTGCGACTCCTGGGAAGGCGTCTGCTGTCCCGCCGCAATGCCAGGCAAGAAGATGGCGAGGAGCGCCCCAGTCAACACACGGCTGATTCGCCGTTTGGGCCTTCTCGTGCTTGCGTCATCCGTCACGCTTCCCTGCCCGCCCGTCTGCCCGTGCTCGCCGGGAGAGGAGAGGTAAGCTATCGGGCTCGGAAGAGAAAGGCAACGGACAATACAGATAGTCCGAAACGCGAAGGGTGAGGAATCACCAACCCTCGCGCGCCAGCCAGCCTGTGCGGCTAGCGCGGAAACACCGCGTGCGTGTCGCGGGATTCCCGGGTGGCGCGTTCGCGCTGATTCAATCGATTCAAAAAATGAATCGTGGATCGCCTTTTCAGCGTGGTCTCACGGATTGCGCTTGGGTATCATGCGCCAAGGAGAAGCCCATCCATGAAAAAACTGAACCTGGCTCTCGCTCTCGCTTCCGGACTCGTGGGCGGCTTGGTCTCCCATTATCTCGCTCCGCCGGTGGTCCAAGCACAGTCGCCCGCACCCGCGGTGCTGGAAGTCCGCGCCCACAGCTTTCTGCTGGTAAACGAAAAAGGGCAGGTGGTAGGCAAATTTTCCGCCGAATCCAACGGCAAGCCTGCCATCCGGCTCTTCGATTCGTCCGGCCGCGAAATCTGGAGCGCCGAGGGCCCCTTCCTCCGGGCGGCCACCGGCAGGTAGAAAACCTGCCGACAGCCCGACGGCGTGCCGAGCACGCCTTCCCGGCGGCTCCTCGGACTGCCCCTCGCCCTCCGCGGGAAAGAAGCGGCGAAGGGACAATCAGCCTCTCCGGCTCCCCGGGCTCTAAAACTTGACCAGGATGGCGAAGGTGGCCCGGTTTTCATATTTCCGCAGGTCCGGCGTCCACAGCGCCCCGCCCGGAAGAAACACGTCGGAGCCCAGCGGTCCCGTGTTCCCTCCCGGCGGCGTGATCCCGCCCGCGCCAGAGAAATAGGGCACGTTGGACGCCCGGTGATTGAACTCCCATCGGAAGGTCACAAACTGGCTCGGCATGTAATCAAACGTGCCGGAAACGTCCCAGGCCTTGAAGGGATCGCCGGGATTTTCCGTGAAATACGACGTGCCGGAGACCGCGGTCGCGCCGTTGATCGGCGGCAGCAGCACCAAGTAGCGCCCCGGGTTGTCAATTGCGCCGCCGCCAATCGTGAAGCCGAACTTGTCGCGGTCGAACCACAGCCGGTCGTACACCATGAAACCCAGGAAACTCTGCTTTTTGGCCCCGTTCTTGCCGTTTCCGAAGCAGGCCACGCCGCTTCCGCTCTCGCATCCCGCGTCTATGGTAATCGAGAGAGCGGATTTATCCATGAACTTGCCGGGCGCGTCGTAATACTTCACCTGAATGCTGTCGTCCGTGTGCCAGCGGGTGCGGTTGGGCGCCCCGAGCGTATCTCGTCCAACCGCGTACTGGTTGCCCAGGATGGATAGCCAGCCGGTGGGCCGCCACAGGATCTGCCCGCCCACGCCTGGGCGTTTGTTGAACTGCCCGTAGGACTGCCACCCGTTGATGATCCAGGGCTCGATCTTTAGTTTTTCCGTCGGGAAGATCTGCACGCGCACTCCATTGAAGAACCAGGGCGTGTTCGACGAAACGTACGACGGCTGGCACGCCCAGTTGTCGTAGTTGTAGAAGCTGAACAGCCCGATGTACGAGAGGAAGATCCCGGCGTCCACGTTCACACCGTGCAGCACGTTGAAGTGATATCCGCCGTACGCTTCCGCCAGGTAACGGTACGCGCCGTCCAGGTCCCATTGACCCCGCGCCACGCTGGCGTCGTTCCGCGGCTGCGTCACGGAATACATCCCGAACTGCGTGAGCAGCCTTCCGCGCACGTTATCCACGTGCAGGTCGCCGCCGATGCCGAGATCCGTCAATTGAAACTCGTTGGATCGAAAGATTTCGCTCGACCCGCCGATGGTGTCGTCTTTCGGATGGTTGAAATCCTCCACGTAATCCACGTCCACGCGTATCTCGGGGGTGAAATACTTCGTGCTCAGCGGATAGTCCTTCTGCCGGCTGTTCCCGTTCAGCCATGAAAAGTCGGCGAACGTAAAGGGCTCCGCTTTGGTTTGGTCGGCCGCCACGATTGTCTGCGGAGGACTCGCCTCAGCATCGTTTCCCGCCGGGACATCCGCCCGCGCCGGCGCGCCTGGCGCTGCGCCGGAGCCGGAGTTCGAGGCAACACCGGCTGGGTCACGCAGCGGCACGATCCCGCCGCTGCGGAACGCCCCTGGATTCCCAGCCGGATCGGAGGTTGACGCCGCCCGGGCCGATTGGTCGGCTTTCAGCCGGCGAAGCTCCGCCTCAAGCACAGCGATTCGCTGCTTCATGGCCTCGAGTTCGCGCAGAACGGAGTCAGCGCTCGATCCGTTTTCTGCGGAACTACCCGCACCATTATTGCCCGCTGGGGCCATCCCCGCGCTGGTCTGCGCGTACACGCACAGCGGCAACAACAGCGTGGAAAGCAAAACGGCGAAGACGCGCAGGTACCCCCGATAACCGTTCCTGTGCATTGTGCCCTCCCGGCCCGCCGGCCCGCACTTCTGCCCGTGAGTCCGGGCGCACGGGACAGGATGCGCCGCCATAGATTAGGAAGCAATAATGGAGGTGTCAGAATTTTGTAAGGAGTGGGCTGGCCTTCGCCCTGTGAACCGGGCTCAGGACGGCTGGTGGGGTCACTGGCGGCTGCCCTTCGCCCTGAAACCCGGGCTCAGGAGAGGTTGCCGGGTCGCAAGCGGCTGCCCCTCGCCGATACACCTGGCTCGGGACAACCTTTCCTGGCCGGAAAGGTTGGAGGCGCGGGTGGGATTTGAACCCACGCATGGAGGTTTTGCAGACCTCTCCCTTAAACCGCTTGGGTACCGCGCCTCTCTACCCTCAGTTTAGCAAACCCTCACAGGCTTGGAGAAGCTTCACTGCCGGCGCCGCCCGAGGCAATGGCTTCCAGCAGGACAAACAGCAGCGGCAGTTCGACCGGCTTGGGCAGATAAGGCTGGCCGCTCGCTTCCAGGAACTCGCGGATGGCGGGATTTCCCGTCTCTCCGGTCACAAAAATCACCTTGCTGCGCGCTTCCGGAAGATTTTTCTCCAGGAAATCGAAGAGCTGTCTGCCGTCCAGTTCCGGCATGTTGATGTCCGAGAGGATGACGGAGAAATCCTCGCGCACCAGGATCTGGAGGGCTTCGCGGCCGTCGCCCACGGAGACGGATTCGAAATGCGCGGCCTCCAGGGCTTTGGCGAGCACCGCGCGCGATTCCGCATCATCCTCGATGATCAGCGCACGGGGCCTGACCGCATCTTCGTCGGAATCGGCGCGGAAGCCTGCCGCCGTCTCCACATGCGGCCCGTCCGCGCCGATCACTTCATGGCGGGTGACGCCGCGGCAGGTGCGGCAATTGCGGCTGATCCACTTCTGCGCGCGCAGTTCCCGGGTTTCGAGGTCGCCGAGGGTCACCTCGCTCCGGGTCCCGCAGGAAAAGCAGCGCAATCGCACAATGCGCACGGATCCCCTCCGGCATCACCGGGCCGGAAGGGAGGCCCGTCTCCACACCTTTCTACCGTTCAGCGCAACAAAACCGGCTAGACGCCGTCCCAAGAAAGCCGAGCGCAGCCACCCGCCGCCGCGGCCCGCACACTCCGTTCTCCTCGCTTACCGGGGCGCCACCGTCGCGCCCGCTGCCGCCCCCGCCGAAGCGGCCGTCTCACCGCCCGTCCTGCGATCGTGCTGCAGGCGCTGCTCCGCCGACTTCAGCAGATCATCCAGCGGGCGGTCCTGCGTGTAGCGCGCCGAGCCGATGGCAAATCGCAGGTTGAACTCCGTCATCCCGCTGCGGCGGCTCCAATCCGCCAGCGATTCTTTCATGCGCGCGCTCAGGATTTGCACGCCGGCATCGTCGGTGTCCGGAAGGATGAGCAGAAATTCGTCGCCGCCGAAGCGCACCACGAGGTCCGAATTCCGCAGTTTGGCCTGGAGGAGCTGCGCGATTTGCCGCAGCACCACGTCGCCGCCGGTGTGGCCCAGGCTCTCGTTGACCCTGCGGAAGCCGGTGATGTCCACCAGCATCACCGCCAGGCTTTTCCCCAGCCGCTTCACGCGGCTGATTTCCTTGGAAAGCATCACGCGCAGGTAACGGCGGTTATAGACCTCGGTCACGGGGTCTTGCAGGGCCAACTCGCGGTTCAGTTCCGCTTCGATTTTCTGCTGAACCAGCTCGTGCTGCAGCCCGCGGATCACCGCGTTCCTCTGTGCCAGGTAGAAATTCACCAGCACGAGCAGGGCGATGACGCCGAACAGCATCGGCGGGATCAACTGCGCGATGCCCTGAATCGTCCAGGCCGTCGCCGGCGCACTCAGCAGGAGGTACACGGCCATGCCGATGCCCACAATGGCCAGCCCCAGCACGAGGAATGACCAGAACTGCCAGTCACGGCGCTCGAGCTGTAACGGGCGGTCTTCAGCGGCGGGGTCAGTTGTGGAGTCGGGCATCGGTCGGAGGCTGGGCTCTCTCCCTTTTCGAGCGATGGTAGAGCACGCCGCAGGGGCAGTCAAGGTGCTGAAAAGCGGATATCCGGAGTCAGGGACTCGAGGCTGGAGGAAGAGAAAGCGGCAGCAGCACGGCTGCTCAGGGCCGGAGGAGGGGGTGCACCATGTTTTACTGTGGAGTGAAATCAGCATTGACCTGTGAGATTAATTTAGATTAACATTCCTGTGCCTGGCGGGACGCTCTGCGCTCGGTTCCGTCCGCACGCTTCCATGAGGATGCTCTTTCCATTCCGGGGGATGACGCGGTGATGCGCGCAACTCTGACCGGTGTGCTTCTGGCTGCCGTTCTGGTCTCCAGCTCCCCGGCCGCGCTGGCGCAGGGGGAAACCACCAGCGCCATCGTCGGCCAGGTGACGGACGCAACCGGCGCCGCTGTTGCCGGGGCGAAGGTCACGGTAATCCGCCGCGAGACGGGCCTCGAACGCACGCTCGAGACCGACGCCGAGGGCCGCTTCGATTTCCCCCAACTCCGGCCGGGCGCCTATGCGGTGAAGGTCGAAGCGCGGGGCTTCCAGCCCCAGCGCAACGACAGCGTATTTTCCGGCCTGGGGCAGAAACAGACGGTCAACTTCGTCCTGAAAATTTCCGAGGCGAGACAAACCGTCGAAGTCAGCGGCGCTCCTCCGCTGATCAACCCCGAGAACGCCAATACCTCCACGAACCTGAGCGCTCCGGCGCTGGAAAATCTGCCCAATCCCGGCGGCGACCTCACCTATCCCCTGCAATTTGCTCCGGGCGCGCTGATCAATACGGCGGGAAACGGCAACGACTTCGTGGGCGGGACGAACGGCTACGGCAACGTGCAGTTCAACGGCCTTCCGGCCCTATCCAACGGCTACATCGTGGACGGGCTGGAAACCAACGACCCGCTCACCAATCTCAACAGCGGCCTTTCCACCAATCTGGTGCTGGGCCTGAATTCCATTTCCGAAGTCACCGTGAACACGCTCTCCTATTCAGTGGACCAGGGACGCTATGGAGCCTCCCAGGTGAACTACGTGACGAAATCCGGAGGCAACCAGTTTCACGGAAATCTGTACGAGCTCTGGAACGGCTCGCTGCTGAACGCCGCGGATTATTTCACCAACGCGACTCCGGGAAATCACAAGCCGCGCTCGACGGTGAACCACTTCGGGGGCAGCCTGGGCGGGCCGATTGTCCACAACAAGCTGTTCTTCTTCTTCGACAGCGAATGGGTGCGCATCGCGCTACCGATCGTGACGGCCACGACCGTGCCCACTCCGGCTTTCCAGAGCTACGTACTCGGCCAGCTTCCAACCGGCGGCACCGACGCGCTGACCGGCGCCGTCTACCCTGCCCAACCCCCGGCGGCGGTGCAATTCTATAAGAATCTCTTTGCGCTCTACGGGAACACGAATGGGACGCCGCTCGCGGTGCTCGGCTGCCCCTTCAACGCCGGCGGCAGCGCCGCCTCCGGCTCTCCGCCCCATGGAAACGGGTGCGCCAACCGCCAGAGTGTTTCCCATTCCAGCGATGATCGCGAGCAGGTGCAGACCGTTCGCCTCGATTACAACATCAACGCGAAGAGCACCGCCTGGTTCCGCTTTCAGACCGACACGGGCCTGCAGGCCGCCTACACCGACCCCATCAATCCGCTGTTCAATTCCGTTTCCTCCCAGCCGCTCTATTCCTTCGCGGCGGGCCACACCTATGCAATTTCCCCGCATCTGGTGAACTATTTCAATCCCGGATTTTCGTGGTATGAGAGCCTGTTCGCGCCCCCCGATTTTCAGAAGACGCTCGCCGCATTTCCCATCGTGCTCGAAGGCAGCGGCGCGAACGCGCCCTTTACCACGCTCGGCGGGCTGGACAACACTTGGGTGCAGGGCCGGCGCGCCGGGCGCGTCTTTCTGAACGACGATCTGGCCTGGAGCCGCGGAGCGCACGAGTTCCGGTTCGGCACGAACACGCGAATCTTCCGCCTGAACGATTACGATTTCGGCCAGGGAACCGTCCCCACCGTCACGTATAACACCCTGCCGCAATTCATCTACGGGGTCGCCTCGACCGCGTCAAAGACCTTTCCGCTGTCGGCGAACGAGCCGTTCAACTTTCTCAATTTGGATCTCTACGCCCAGGACACCTGGAAACTCACCCCGAAGCTCACCTGGACCATCGGAATTCGCGACACGCTCAACTCCAATCCGCTGAACCCCCACGACCAAGTCGCACGGCTCCGCGGCCCGTTCGCATCCATCTCCCACGATGCGAATCAGCCCCTCAACGCCACGATCCAGACGCATCTGGGCAACCTGTTCGAGTCCACTCCACTGGCGATTCTCCAGCCGAGAACCGCGCTCGCCTGGCAATTCGCGCCCAACACCGTTCTCCGCACCGGGTTCGGGCTTTTCAGCGACATCCTGCCCGGCAGCATCGCGGACATCATTGGTATGAATCCGCCCTACGTTCGCACCTTTCAGGGCGGCCTGCTCGGCGACGTCGGCGGCACGGCCATCGCGCCCGGCGTGACCGGCAGCGCCGTGGATGCCACGATCGCCGCGAACCAGGCGTTCGGCGCGGGTTTTTCGCAGGGCTGGCTTTCCTGCGGGTCGCCTAAAGCCACTCCCGGGGCGTGTCTGCCGCCCGTGGCCATCACCGCGGTTCCCGGCGGCAAGCTCCATGCGCCCTATTTCATGGAGTGGAGCTTCGGTATTGAACACCAGTTCGGCAGCAGCACCAGCCTGCATGCGCAATACGTGGGCACGCGCGCCGTGAACCAGCCGTATCTGACGCAGGTGAACGGCTTTCAAACCGTGTGCGACAAGTGTTTTGCTCCGCTTCCCTATACGCAGAACCTTTCGCCGAATCCTACCTATTCCCCGATCGATCCCCGGTTTGGCGCCGTGACGCAGTTTTCCACCGGCGCCACCAGCCTCTACCATGGCCTCCAACTTTCCGCCGTCCAGCGGCTCGCCCGCGGCCTCCAGGGCCAGCTCAACTACACCTTCAGCCGCTGCAGGGACGAAGTCTCGAACGGCGGTTTTCTCCAGTTTTCCGCCGGAGCCATCCTTTCGCCATTGCCGGGCGAACTCCATCGAAACTACGGGCCGTGCGATTACGACATTCGCCACAACCTCACCGCAGAGTACGTCTATCAGTTGCCGTTCAAATCAAGAAGTCGCGGGCTGGGATACGCGGTGAATGGATGGCAGGTTTCCGGCACATTTTTCTGGCACAGCGGCATCCCGTTCTCAGTGCTGAGCACGCCCTATTCGGCCAATAACGACGGCATCGTGCAGGGAGGCGGACCGCAATTTGCCACCGTCGTGCGCGGTGTCCCGCTCTATGACCACCACGCGATTGCTGGCGTCACTCAGCCGGGCACTCTCCAATGGCTCAACCCGAATGCATTCGTTTCCGCTGTGGACCCGGGCACCGGCGCCTGCAACGGCGTCGACTCGGCGCAGACCTGCCAGTTCGGCACGTTGGGCCGCAACGCGCTGCGCGGCCCTCAATTCTTCTGGAGCGACTTTTACCTGACCAAGTGGTTTCCGTTGACCGAGCGCGTAAAGCTGCGGGTGGAAGGCCAGTTTTTCAATATCTTCAACCATCCGAATTTCGGCCTGCCCAGCAATGTCTATGCCGGCATCCCCGGAAAACCGTCCACGCAGACCGGCTTCGGCGCGCTCACGTACACCACTGCGCCGCCTACGGGCCTTCTCGGAGTGGGTCTGGGCGGCGACAGCTCGCCGCGCATGATTGCCTTTCAGGCCCGCCTGGAGTTCTGAGCGCGCCTCGCCAGGATGCATTCGGCGCTCGCCTCGTATAGAATTTGCTGCCGCGAACGGCTGCGGGCGCAATCGGTCCCTGCCAATCGGGAGAAATCACCCATGAAAACCAGGCTTCTGACTGCTTCCTTGCTCGCTCTCGGCGCAACGCTGCTCGCCGCGCCCGCCACACCCGCGCAGGATTGGGCGCGCGAACGGCTGGAAAAATCCCCGCGGCATCGGGAGTGGGTGACTCTCATACACGATGGCCGCTCGGTCGAAACCATGGTCGTTTACCCGGAGTCGAAGGGGAAGCGCCCCGTGGTCCTGGTCATTCACGAAATTTTCGGATTCACCGACTGGTCTGCGGAACTCGCGGACGAGTTGGCGGAAGCCGGCTACATCGCCGTGGAGCCGGATCTGCTCTCCGGGATGGGCCCCAACGGCGGGCGGACGGATTCGTTTCCGGGTGACAAAGCAGTGGAGGCAGTGAGCCATCTCGATCCCAACCAGGTGACCGCGGACCTGAATGCCGCCGCCGATTACGCGAAAAAGATTCCGGCGTGGAACGGCAAACTGTTCGTCACCGGCTATTGCTGGGGCGGCGGACAGTCCTTCCGTTTTGCAACCAACCGCGCCGACCTCGCCGCCGCCTTTGTCTTCTACGGCCCACCGCCGGCAAAGGACACGATGGCGCACATCAACGCGCCTGTCTATGGCTTTTATGCGGGCAACGATTCCCGCATCGGCGCCACAGTTCCCGGGGCGATTGCCGATATGAAAGCGCTGGGGAAAACCTACGAGCCGGTGACCTACGAAGGCGCCGGACACGGCTTTATGCGCGCCGGGGAAGCCCCGGACGCGTCCGACGCCAACAAAAAGGCCCGCGCCGACGCCTGGGTGCGCTGGAAAGAACTGCTGAAAGCCGGCTCCTAGCCGCTCGTCGAACGAGCCTGCTGCAAATCTCCCACGGAAGGCGCGATGCGCCGCGCCGGTGTGGCGCACGCGAACTACAGGCATGAACGAAGCGTTGACAAAATGGCGGGAAGACACGCCCGGGTGCGCCACTCGCGCACACCTGAACAATGCCAGCGCCGGACTGATGCCGCAATGCGTGCTTACGACCATGACGCGCCACCTGGAGCGCGAGGCCGCGATCGGAGGTTACGAAAGCGCGGACGAGACCGAGGCCGAAGCCGAGAGCGCCTATGCGCATGTGGCCCAGCTGGTGGGAGCGCGGCCGGCGAACATCGCGATTGTGGAGAACGCCACAGTTGCGTTCTTCCAGGCGCTGTCCGCGTTCGATTTCCATCCGGGAGACGTGATCGTCACCACGCGGAACGATTACGTGTCCAACCAGCTCGCCTATCTTTCGCTGGCAAAGCGGCGCGGAGTCCAGGTGAAGCGCGCGGCCGATGCGCCCGCGGGAGGGGTGGATCCGCAGTCGGTGCGCGAGCTGCTGCGCGACCCGCGCGCGCGACTGCTCGCCGTCACCTGGGTGCCCACGAATTCGGGACTGATTCAGCCCGTGGAAGTCCTGGGAGCGATCGCGGAAGAGGCCGGCGTGCCGTACCTGGTGGATGGCTGCCAGGCTGTGGGCGAGCTGCCCGTGGACACGGCCCGGCTGCGCTGTGATTTTTTGTCCGCCACGGCCCGGAAATTCCTTCGCGGGCCGCGGGGAATTGGATTTCTGTACGTCTCCGATCGTGCGCTCCAGCGTGGAGACTTTCCACTTTACATCGACATGCGCGGAGCGAACTGGAAAACCGCGGACAGCTTCGAGTTGAGCGCGGACGCCAGACGATTCGAGAATTGGGAATTCGCATACAGCCTGGTGCTCGGTTTGGGAGAGGCGGCGCGATACGCGCTGGGTGTGGGAGTGGAGCGGGGCGGCCTGCGGGCGCGCG
This sequence comes from uncultured Acidobacteriaceae bacterium, assembly GCA_963773835.1. Taxonomy (GTDB): domain Bacteria; phylum Acidobacteriota; class Terriglobia; order Acidiferrales; family UBA7541; genus JOPF136. Next base: position 914,879 of record CAVZCQ010000001.1, on the reverse strand, counting down.
AGCTGGCGGCGATGCTGCGCGGCAAACTGGCAGCGCTCCCGGGGATGCGCGTGCTGGACCGCGGCAGCGATTTGGCGGCGATTGTGACCGTGGAAATCGCGGGACGCGAGCCGGACGAGCTGGTGGCGTTGCTGCGGCAGAAAGGGATCAATACTTCCGCGACGCTGCGGGCCTATGCGGTGATCGATATGGACGAAAAGAAAGCCACCGGCGCGCTGCGAATTTCGCCGCATTATTACAATACGGAAGAGGAGATTGCCATGGTGGTGGAAGCGCTGCGGACGTTGCCGGCGAACCGAGAGAGTCCCCACTAAAACCAATCGCTGCGGTAGGCCACCCACCAGCTCAGCACGCCGATGGGAATCGTGGCCGCCACCGCCCACCAGAACGGCAGCGCCACATCCGCCACGAGCCCCAGCACGGCGAACAGCGTCCAAAAGATTTTCTTCTGCATTGGCCGATCCTAAGCTTCTGGCCTACCCGCGACACAATCCAAGTTCATCGGGTGCCATCCAGTGCCGCAGCGAGCATTTCACCGAACGTCAGCGGAGTGAATGGCCCCGGCGCGGGCCTGCTCGCCCCGCCTAAGCCGCCTTCTTCGGTCTTCCGCCCAGTTTGCCGTTGACTCTCGACGCGGCGCGTTTTGCGCGGCTGCGTGACCGGCCACCGCTGCGGCCCAGGTTCGCGGCCATCCATTTTTTGGATCCGAGAAGGCCTTCGAGAAGGGCGGGCAGGTAGAGATCGGCGTCCAGTCTGGGGAAGTGGATGCCGAAACCCGAAGGCGTAATCTCGATGTGCTCGAGCTGCGAGGGCCGCGCGTTTTCCAGCCCTTGGGCATGGCGCGGCGAAAAGCTCAGTTCCAGCTTCGAGTTGAGACCGATGACGATGCGGCCGCTTGCGCGGTCGAATCGGGCGGACACAGCCCGCGGGTGTTCCGCCTGCATGCGTCTGCCTCGCTCGCTCGCAATCACAAATCGGTCACGCAATGTCATGAATGCTCTCCCACGCCGCGCACAGCTCCCGGGTCCGGCTCGTCAGTGCGGACCCGAGCACGCGGATTTTGCCGCGCGAGAACCCGAAGTTCTCCCGCAGTTCCGCCGGCCCCTCCGGACAATTCAGCCGGAAAACAGCCTCACAACCTCCTCCGATCACGTGGACATGAGCTGGGCGGTGGTCGTTCGCATAGATGACCACGCGCAGCCCACGGATGCGCAGGACCGTCGGCACCCAACCATTTTAGCACATTTCCCAAGCGTTTGGGTTAATGCGCGCATCGGCGAGTAAACCTGCCGGTCGAAGCGCGGGCGGTAAGCTCCTACGGCTTCACCGCCTGGCCTGCGAGGGCGGGCGCGCTGGGAGACGGCGGCGCGGCGATGGGCAGCCGGAAGATGAACCGCGTGCCCGCGCCGATGCGGCTTTCCACCCAGATGGAGCCGCGGTGCTCGTCAATCAGGCCGCGCGTGATAGCCAGGCCGAGTCCCGTGCCGCCGCGCCGGCGCCCTTCGGAAAGCTGCTGGAATTTGCCGAAAATGCGGTGCAGGTCCTTCTCCGCGATGCCCACGCCCTGGTCGCAGACGGCGCACTGCACCCAGTCGTCGTCCGCGGAAAGCTCGACCGACACATGCGATTTGGGAGGCGAGAATTTCACGGCGTTCGACAGCAAATTGGTGATGGCCTGCTCGATGCGGTCGGGATCCGCGTCCACGAGCGGCAGGGGTTGCGGCCGGTCCACGCGCAGGCTTACTTCCGCCTTGTCCGCCAGCGGCTTTACGGCGCAGATGGCGCGCACGGCGATTTCGGTGACGTCCAGGCGCTCGATGTTCAGCTTCAACTGGCCCGCCTCGATCTTGGAAAGGTCCAGGATGTCGTTCACCAGCCGCACCAGGCGGTCGCAGCTCTTCTGCGCGATTTCCAGCAGCTCCTGCATCTCCGGGCTGGTCTCCCCGGCAAACCCGGAGAGAATCAGGTCCACCGAGCCCTTGATGGACGTCATCGGCGTGCGCAGTTCGTGCGACGCTACGGAAATGAATTCGGACTTCATGCGGTCCACGGCCTTCTCGTGGCTCACGTCGTGGTAGGCGAGCACGCGGCCGCCCGCCGGCCCTGCGGCACCGGAGGCGAGCGGCGCGGAGTCTTCCCGAAAGAAGCGAAGCGATTCGGAGTCGCGCCACTCGATGTCGCGGGAACCGAACGCCTCCGGCCAGTCAAACCGCGGAGCTGCGGCAGGCAGAGCGAAACGCGCCATGACCCCGGCGAGCTCCCCCGCGGGGCGTCCCACCCATTCCTGGGGGGAAACGTGGAGCATCTCCGCCAGCGTGCGGTTGAGAAAAGCGACGCGGTCCGCCGCATCGAGCACCAGCAGGCCCGAGCCGAGGGAATCGAGGATGTTTCGCTCCGCGGTCATTATTCCGCGCCAGCCCCCTTCTCTCCCTTTCGGCCGGAAGGCTCGGGGAATAAGGCCAGGATCTGGTCGTGCAGGGTCATGGGGTCGAACGGCTTGGTGAGGTAGCCCAGGGCGCCGAGTTTCATGCCGCGTTCGCGGTCCGCCTTCTGCACGCGAGCCGTCAGGAACACGACGGGGATCTCGCGAGTGGCCGGGTTCTGCTTCAGGCGCCGGCAGGTTTCGTAACCGTCCAGGTGGGGCATCATCACGTCCAGCAGGACCACGTCCGGCGTAAAAGCCTTCAACCGCTCGATGCATTCGGCGCCGCTGTCCACGACGACAATCTCGCCCACGCCACGCATCTTCAGGCTCATGCGGATCACCTTCTGGATATCCGCATCGTCTTCCACCACGAGCACGCGCGTCAACTTCACCTGCCGCTCCTTCACCGCACCGTGGCCAGCGCTTTTCCGGAAAGTTCGCGCAGGCGGTCGATATCCAGGGGCTTCTCCATACAGAAATCGGCGCCCAGCGCCAGCGCCAAGCGCACGTCCGGGCGAACCGAAATGCAAATCACCGGAATATGCCGCGATTCCTCCGCGGCCCGGAGCAGCTTCAGCACCTCGAAGCCGTCCACGTCCGGGAGGTTCAGGTCCAGCGTGATCAGGTCGGGACGGTGCCGCCGGGCCAGGGCCAGCGCTTCGTTCCCCGAGTGCGCGCAAATCACCTGGTGGCCCTGAGTCTCGAAAATATAGGACAGGATGCGGGTCACGTCCTCGTCGTTGTCGATCACCAGCACCAGACGCGGCGCACCCGAAGCTTCCGAGACAGCCGGCGTGGCCGGCGACTCAGGCTCCAGAAGGGGCGAAATGCTCAGCGGGAGGGTGAAGTGAAAGGTGCTGCCGGCGTTTTCCTGGCTCTCCGCCCAGATACGCCCCCCATGGGCCTGCACGATGTGGCGGCAAATCGCCAGCCCCAGGCCCATGCCCTGGCTTTCCCGGGTCAACGACGCTTCCGCGTGCTCGAATTTGGTGAACAGACGCTCGAGGAATTCCGGGCTCATGCCACAGCCGGTGTCCTGCACGGAGACGTGGGCAGAATCCCGTTCCGCGCGCGCAGCCACCACCACTTCCTGCCCGGGCCTCGAATACTTGATGGCGTTCGTCAGCAGGTTCACCAGCACCTGTTCCACGCGCCGCGAATCCCCCAGCACGTTGGGGAGGGCCGCGGGGATTTCGAGGCGCACGGCGATCCCGGCAGCCTGCGCAGGGGCGGCCACGGCCCGCAGCGCATGCTCGGCGCACACCTGGAGCGGCATGGGCACGGGGCGGATGAGCGCCTGGCCGCGCTCGAGCAGCATCATGTCCAGGATCTGGTTGATGATGCGCACCAACCGGTCGGTGTTCGATCGCGCGATGTCCAGCAGTTCGCGCGCATCGGCGGAAAACGTTCCCGCGGCGCCGCCCAGCACCAGCCCCAGTGCGCCTTTGATGGACGTAAGCGGCGTCCGCAATTCGTGCGAGATGGTGGAAAGGAACTCCGTCTTCATCCGCTCGATTTCCCGCTCGCGCCCCAGGTCCAGCGACGTGGCGATACGCCCGATGATGTTTCCGTCGGCGCCGCGCACAGGAACGGAATAGAGGCGGATGGCCTGATGGCCCGGGTCGTCCAGCTCGAGGGTGACTTCGTCCACGAGGTTGGGCGCCTGCTTCAGCTCCTTCACCTTTTGTTCCACCAGGTCCGGCCGCAGCAGCCGGTGCCGCACCTGCTCGATCAGCACGGTAAGGTCGCAGCCTTGGAGTTGATCCACCGGAACGCCGAAGATCTCGCTCACCCGCCGGTTGGCCATCAATACTTTGTTGTCGCTGTCCAGCACGATTACGCCGTCGCCGATGGCGGAGAGCACGGTATCCAGCCGCTCGCGCTCCTGGTCCAGCTCGTGGGTCAGCTTCACCAGTTCGGTTTCGCGATGCCCGGCCCAGGCGCGCAGCTTCTCGTCGCGCGACCGCAGAGTATCCACTGTTTCGTTGAACCCTCGCACGGTATCCGCCAGTTCGTCGCGGCCCTCCGCCAGCAGACGCGGATAGCCGCCCCCACGCACCTCTTCCATTCCTCGCAGGATGCGCCGCAGCCGCGGCAACACCATGCCGGCCTGCACCAGGCTCGCGGCGACCACCAGAATGGCGATGAGCGCGGCAGAAATCCAGATCATCTGCTGGAAATCGGCGGGGCGCACCGACGGTTGATTCCACTGGCGGCTCAGCACCGCAGCCAGCAGAAACACCCCGGCGATGACCAATCCTGAGACGGCGAGAAAACGTGTAGTGAGACCTGGGCGGCGCATCAGTGTTTGTGGGGAACTCGAATCCGCGGCCGGGGCGGAAGGGATGCCGTCCGGCGCGCCCTTGAATTATAGAAACGCCGAAAAACGCGCAGCAAGCAGATTGTCCTCTGATGCCGACAATCGAACACTGACAGAGTACCAGTACACGGCGCCAAATGGCGTAGTACTTCTGTACATCCGCCGAGTACCAGCGGGCTGGACCTTTCGTTGGATTGTTCCCGCATCGGGAAAGGGGTAGCGTAATGGCGTCAGGCTGGACCCGGGCCAGGCCGACAGAGGGAGGGCGAAATGATGCAGATGAGCCAGACAATCAGGCCCCAACCCACGCCGCCGCCAAACGCCGCGGGGGATGAAACGAAATCGCCCCGTTGCTGCGGCCAGCCGATGCAAATCCTGCTGCGGCGCGCGGTGCTCCATAGCGATGGGAGTGTGGACTTTCAGACAGCATGGGGATGCCGCTGCTGTGGCCGTCGAATTCTATAGCGGCTTCTAGTTCGATAGAGTTCCTGCCCTGCCGAGCCCGGGCTGCCCAGCCCGTCCCAGCCCCCGCGGCAATCCCCGTACCGCAATCCCCAGCTTCTGTCCGCTGCTCGCTCCGCGAATGCGCTGGAGAGAGCGCTGCCGGCCGCCGGTCTCGTCACCGGCCTGCCGGCAGGAAGGCTCGCCACTTCCTCAACGAATCTCCATGTCAAACGGCATCCTCAGCTCCATCGTCGCGGAGAGCCGGGCCGCCAGGCTGTGCAGGTGCGCCAGCAGGGCTGCGCCCGTAGCCTTCTCCTCGGGGGAAAGCAGGTTTTGCCAGAAGGTGCGCTCGCGGGGGTAGTAAACCACCTGGACTTTCGCCTCGCTGGGGATTCCGCTCAGCCCCCGGGCCATGGCAATCGCGCGGGTGAGCCCGCCCAGTTCGTCCACGAGGCCGATGTCTTTCCCCTGTGCACCGGTCCACACGCGCCCGCGGCCGATTTCGTTCACGCGCGCGACGGTCAGGTGGCGGCCGTCGGCCACGCCCTTGCAGAAATCCTGGTAGAGGTTCTGCATCATGGCCTGGATTTTCTGGCTCTGGGCGGGAGTAAAGTTCTGCTGCTCGGAGAAGATGGAGGCGTTGTCGCTGGTCTGGACGTGATCGGTGGAGAGCCCAATCATGTCGTAGAATCCGGAAATATTCAGCTTCCCCAGCACCACGCCGATGGAGCCGGTGAGCGTGCCGCCGTCGGCCACAATCTTCGTCGCGGACATGGCAATCCAGTAGCCGCCCGAGCCGGCCAGGTCCGACATCGAGACCACCACGGGCTTCTCCTTCGCCGCCAGCCGCACCTCCCGGCCGATGATGTCGCTGGCCACCGCCGAGCCGCCCGGCGAATCCACACGGAATACGATGGCTTTGACCGACGCGTCCTCCCGCGCGTGGCGCAGGTCCGACGCTACCGAGTCGGAACCCATGATGAACCCGCTGTTCGGCGACCATTGCGATTCGCCCACCAGGATCTCGCCCGTGGCATTCACCACGGCAATCTTGTAGGCGCCCTCGTTGCGGAGCTGTTTCAGGTAGCGGTTCAGGCTGACGGGCTGCCAGCGGTTGGCCCGTTCGCGGAAGAATTTCTGCACCTCGTCGAAGTAGGCGAGTTTGTCCACCAGCTTGCCGTCCAGCGCCTCCCGGGCGTTCAGCGGGCCTTTCGCCACCAGCGCTTCCGCCTGTGCACGCTCCAGTTTTCGCGCTTCCGCAATCCCGCTTACGTATTGCTCGTAGGTGCTGTGCATCAGCGATTCGGCCATTTCTTTGTGCGCCGGCGTATATTTCTTCTCCATGTACTGGTTGGCCGCGGTTTTGTATTCGGCGATGTGGTAGAACTCCGGCACGATCCTCAGCTTGTCGAACGTGCCGCGGTAGAACGTGGATTGGCTCATCAGGCCGGTGACACCCAGCGGGGCCGTGGGCACCAGCCAGATTTGCTGGCAGCCCGTGGCCACGTAGTAGTCCCGGTTGGGATTGAAGTCGCCCCCCAGCAGGCACAGGCTGGGCTTGCCGCTGGCGCGGAAGTCGATGAGGTGCTGGCGAATTTCCTGCAGTTTGGCCCAGCGCGCCTCGGGGTCGCGGACCTTTACCACCAGGCCGACGATGTGCGAGTCCGTTTTTGCCGCGTCCACGGCGTCCAGCACGTTGTGCAGCACGATGATCTGGTCGCCGAACAGCGCGCCGAAGAATCCGGTGGGCTTTTGCTCCTCGATGGGGCCGTTGAGATCGATCAACAGCACCGAGCCGGGGGCCACTCGTCCCGTCCTCGCCAGATAAATGGCCACCCCCAGCACCAAAATAATGATGAAACCGATCCAGAATTTGCGCCGCATGCTCATCGTCCCATTCCTCCGTCGAATCCCGCTCGGAACCGCACACTAGCACCCCACCCGCGGATTTGCCACTTCCGCGGCCGCGCGCAGCAATGGCCGGTCCGCGCCAGGCTGCACACCACCGCTCGAATGGAATACGCGCGCCAGGACGGCGCTGTTTCGGGCCGCGTGGCCTCAGGAGACTGGAACAGCGGCTTCGCGAAGGAATCGCGCCGCCTCTTCCGGCGGCGTGGGATTCTGGTAGAAATCCGTGCCCCATTCGAAGCCCGCCACTTTGGTCAGCCGGGGCATCATCTCGATGTGCCAGTGGTAGTGCTCGTTGGTTTCCTCGCCCACCGGCGAGGTGTGGATCACGTAGTTGTACGCCGGGCGCTCCAGCACCACGTCCATCCGCCGCAGCACCTCGCGGAGCAGAGCGGCGCAGCTCTTGTAGAGCGCGGGCTGCGCGTCCTCGAACGCGGAGCCATGGCGCTTCGGCAGCACCCAGGTCTCGAACGGGAAGCGCGGCGCATACGGCGAGAAGCTGATGCAGTCCTCGTTTTCCGCGATCACGCGCACGCCCGATTCCCGCTCCTGCCGCAGGATGTCGCAGAAGATGCAGCGTTCCTTTTCCCCGTAGTATTTCCTGGAGTTGTCCACTTCCTCGCGCACGCGTTTTGGGACGATGGGCAGCGCGATCAATTGCGAGTGCGTGTGCTCGATCGTGGCGCCGGCGGCCTCGCCGTGGTTCTTGAAGATCAGGATGTAGCGGAACCGGCGATCGCGCTTCAGGTCCAGGATGCGGTCGCGGTAGGCCCACAGCACCTCTTCCACCGAGTGCGGGTCCATCCCCGCCAGCGTGCCCTGATGGTTCGGCGTCTCGATGATCACCTCGTGGGCGCCAATCCCGTTCATTTTGTCGAAGATGCCTTCGCCCTGCCGGTCGAGCGTGCCTTCGATTCCCAGCGCCGGGAACTTGTTGGGCACTACTCGCACGGTCCAACCCGTTGTGTTCGGCGCGCCGCCGTTGCGACCGTAGGCCAGCACCTCCGGCGGCGTCTTCGCTTCGCCCCCCGCACAGAACGGGCAATGCGCCACGCCGCGGATTTCCACGCTCTGGCGCACAAAATCCGTCGGCCGGTGCGCCCGGTCGGTGGAGATGATCACCCAGCGGCCCGTGATGATGTCTTTACGGAGTTCAGGCACTGCGGCCTCGCGATGGCGGCTTGCAAATCACGATGGGATGCACCGAGACTCCCCTGGCGGCAGTAACTTATCACGACGCGTGCCCGCGCAGAAGCACAACCGGCGCAACGTAGTGGAAGACTTCCACGCGCGCGAGGATCTGTCCCGCAGAGCGAGACGCGGCGTGCGGCGCCGCGCGCTCCGCCTCGCTTCGGCTATACTTCCCATGCCTTTCACTCTCGCGCGGGAAGCGCAGCGGCGAGCCCGGGCCCGCGCAAATTGGCCCGGCCCCGCAAAGGAGATTTTCATGCTTTGGACATGCGGCCGTTGGTGGATGCCTGGAGCCGTTGCGTTGGCATTCGCCGTAGCTGGAGCCGCGTTTGCGCAGCCGCAAGCCCCCGGGAAGCCTGCACCCAGCGGACACCCAGCTCAGGCGTCGCCTCACGAGTCAAATGCAGAAACGCCCCAGCAATTCCTGGCCAAACGCGCCGGGGAATACACCCGCGTGGTCCGCTTTGTGGGCCAGCCCGGCGGCCAGAGCGAGCCATCCACGGGAACTTCCACAATGTCAGTCGTACTCGGCGGGCGCTTCCTGCAGGAGGAATATCACGACGTGGTCTTCGGCCGGCCCGTCGCCGGCATGCGCCTGTTCGGTTTCGACGACGCCACCGGCGAATACGAGGCCGCGTGGACCTACACAATGTCCACCGCAATCCTGATGCTCAAAGGCACCAGCAAGGACGGCGGGAAGGTTGTGGACTATTCCGGCGAGTCAGCAGCAGGCGACGGCAAGACTTTTGCGCTCCACGTGCGCGTCCGCCAGGTGGACGACGACCACATCGTGATGACGCTTTCCATGACCGGGCCCGATGGAAAATTCAATACGTTTCAGGAGACCACCTACACGCGAAAGAAGTAAGCGGAGTATCTGATCTCGTCACCTGCCTACCGGCAGGCAGGCTCGTCACTTCCCTACTGCCTCCGGCGCGGCCCCGATTGCGGCAGCGCGTCTTTGTGCAGCCGCACCACCGGCGCACGGTTCGGCCGGTTCTCAATCGCCAGCAGATCGAACCGCCAGGGGACGTCCGCCAGCCGCCACTCCCGCAGGAATCGCTGCGCCATCCGCGCCAGCGCCACCTGTTTGTTGTAGGTCACGTTCTCCTCCGGCAGAACGTCGCCCTCTTTCTCCATCCGCCGCGTTTTCACTTCCACGAATGCCAGAACCCTGCCGTCGTAGCCCACCAGGTCAATCTCGCCCTTCACGCCCGCCGCTCGGTAATTCCGCGCGATCAGCGTGTAGCCGTGCCGCCGCAGATACCAGTACGCATACGTCTCGCCCCGCACCCCGGTCCGCTGCCGGATTTCCTGGCGGCGGGCCGCAGCGGTGGTCTGCGCATCGGTTGCCGGAGCCTGATACAGCCCCTTTCGAGACGCGAAGCGAACCAGACCGAAGATGATACGTGACATCATCGCGGCATTGCCCGCCCGGGAGGACCATACCGCAAATTACAACGCCGCTCCATCCGGTCAGTGCCCTGTCCTCAGCAGCGCGAAGTCGTGCATGCCGAGTTGAATCGTGCGGGATTTTGCGAAATCCGCTGACACTTCGACCTCGCCGCGCATGTCGAACGGGGTGTCGGACGATTCTCCCTGTTCAACGGTGAGAAAATTCGTGAAGTACTCGCGCCCCACAGCCGCCGCCCCGACGATCAATGAGCCGTCGACACATGTGTTCCACGACGGGTCGTTGTTGATGTAGACGTTCCAACCGATTGGCACGCGGGGCATTTGAACGATCATTCCCGATGAGATGTGAAGGCTAAATCCGACGATCCGTTCATTTGCCGCCAAGTCCAGGGCCGGTACCGACACGGACATGACGCGGCTGTGTGCGGGTCTGCTTGCTCCGGTTAGCAGCACGCACACGATGGCCACGAGAAGGGGTATCGGGCGACTCGCAGCTCCGTTCATTTGGCACCTCGTTTCTTCCGGATCGCCGGACGACCTGCGCCCCGCGATTTCAGCGTTGGGGAGAGCGTACACCGCTGTCGGCATTCCGCGCTGCCCGGTCCCCGCGGATTCCAGAAGATGCGGGACGGCGTTAGCCCTTTTCGATGCTGGCGATGATCGCTTCCAGCGTGTCGAACGCGAAGTCGGTCTGCTCCTCGTCGATGAGCAGCGGGGGCGAAATGCGCAGCGAGTTCTGCCCGGCGCCTAGAACGATCAGCCCCTTCTGGAACGCGGCCTGCACGATCTGGTCCCTCACTTCCGGAGCTTTCTCCTTGGTTTTCTGGTCGCGGACGAATTCAATCCCGATCATCAATCCCCGCCCGCGAATGTCGCCCACTGTCCGGAAGCGTTCCCGCCATCCCGCCGTGCGGCGCATGATGTAGTCCCCCATGCGCGCCGCGTTGGCGATGTATTTCGTCTCCAGCAGGCGAATGGTGGCGAGAGAAGCCGCGATGCACACCGGATTGCCGCCGAATGTCGAGCCGTGCGCGCCCGGCGTCCAGTCCATCACGCTCGCTCGCGCGATGATCGCGCCCAGCGGCATCCCCGACGCGATACCCTTCGCCGTGCAGATGATGTCCGGCTCGATGCCGGCGTGCTCCGAAGCCCAGAATTTTCCGGTGCGTCCCATGCCGCACTGCACTTCGTCCGCCACCAGGAGGATCCCATTCTTACGGCAGACGCGCTGCAAGCCCTGAAGAAAATCCGCCGGCGCTGGGATGTAGCCGCCCTCGCCCTGAATCGGTTCGATGAAAATCGCCGCGACTTCCTCCGGGTCCACCAGCCGGCGGAATAGTTCGTTCTCCAGGTAGCCCAGACAATCCGCAGTCGCATTCTCCGGAAGACCGCCGTACGTCCCGCGGTACGCGTCCGGATACGGCATGTGGAACACGCCCGCCAGCAGCGTCCCGAACCCTTTGCGCTGCACCGCGCGGCTGGCCGTCAGCGAAAGGGCGCCCATCGTGCGGCCGTGGAACGATCCGCGAAACGCGATCAGTTTGTCGCGCTTCGTGTGGTACTTCGCCAGTTTGATCGCCGCTTCCACCGCCTCCGTGCCCGAATTCGCAAAATGCACTCGCTTCGGCTCCGGCCCCGGAGCGATGGTCGCCAGCTTTTCCGCCAGCTCCGGCATCTGCGCGTAATAAAAATCCGTGCCCGACATGTGGATCAGCTCGGCGGCTTGCTTCTGGATCGCTGCAACGACTTCCGGATGGCAATGGCCCGTGGAGCACACGGCGATTCCCGCCGCGTAATCCAAGAAGACGTTGCCGTCCACGTCCTCGATCATGGCGCCTCGGCCCGCCCGCGCCACCAGCGGATAATCCCGCGTGTAGGAGGGCGAAACGTAGCGCTCGTCCAGCTTCAGGATACGGCGCGCTTCCGGGCCCGGCAGCGGCGTCACCAGGCGCGGCAGCTTCGTATCCAGTTTTGTCTCGGTCTTTAGTTCCAGCATGGCTCTCTCCGTCTTCTCTCGGTCCCGTCCCGCGCTTCGGGGCGGGAGAAATGTCCGGCGGGGCGGACAGGTGAACAGGCCGGGAGGAACGCGTACAGGGAGAGGTTATAAATCGACGCCGAACAGGTTGGGGCGCGCCACGCTGGGTTTTGGATTGTGCATCGGGCGATTCATTTGCGTTTCCAGCGGACACCGCCATCGCGTGTGTCTTCTAAAATGATACCACGATCCAGAAGCTGCTGCCGGATGCGATCCGAAGTAGTAAAGTCCCGCCGGGCGCGCGCCGCCTGGCGTTCCGCGATCATCCGTTCGACCTCGGCGTCGGAAATTTCCTCGCTCCCGCCGCCGTAGCCCAGCGCGCGCAGCCGCGTTGCGTCCTGATCTTCGAGCACGGCGAATATTCGGTCGAATTTTTCGAGCGCACCCAGCACCGGAGCGGCGTCGCCCGCGCGACATTCCCCGCGGTCCATGGCGGTGTTCGCATCGCGCACCAGGTCGAAAATAGCCGCGAGCGCCTGCGCCGTGTTCAGATCGTCCGCCAGTCCGGCCTCGAATTGCGCCACTGCCTCCGCCGCGCGCGCGGCCATCGCCGGCGTTTCGCCCGCCGGGAATTTCTCCGCGCGCAGCCGCGCGGCGAAGTTCCGCAGCCGCTCCACCGAGCTCGCGGCCTGCTGGAGTCCGTCCATCGTGAAATTCAACTGCCGCCGGTAGGGCACTGAAGCCAGCAGGTAGCGGATCGAAGAAGGTTTGTGGCCTTTCGCAAACAGGTCGCGCAGCGTGTAGAAGTTGCCCGCCGATTTCGACATCTTCTCGCCGTCCACCAGCAGGTGCTCGGCGTGCAGCCAGCAGCGCACAAACGGCTTCCCCGTTGCCGCTTCGCTCTGCGCGATTTCGTTCTCGTGGTGCGGAAAAGCCAGGTCAATCCCGCCCGTGTGGATGTCGATGGTTTCGCCCAGGTAGTGCATGGACATCGCGGAGCATTCCAGATGCCATCCGGGACGCCCCGGCCCCAGCCGCGTTTCCCAGAAATGCTCGCCGGGCTTCGGCGCCTTCCACAGCGCAAAGTCGCGCGCATCTTCTTTCTCGTAGCGGTCAGTCTCCACGCGCGCGCCGGCCTGAATGCCGGATAAATCGATCTTCGAAAGCCTGCCGTAGGCCGGAAACTTCGCGATGCGGTAATAAATTGAGCCGTCGCTCTTGTAGGTGTACGTCTTCTCGCCGAGCCGCTCGACCAGAGCCACCATCTGCTCGATATGGTCCGTAGCGCGCACGATTTTTTCCGGCCGCTCCAGCCCCAGCGCGTCCATATCTTCCAGGAACGCTTTGACGTATTTCTCCGTATACTCGCGGATGCCGATGCCCGCCACCGCCGCGTTCTGAATGATGCGGTCGTCCACATCCGTCAGGTTCATCACCTGGTGGACGCGCAGCCCTTCCATTTGCAGGAACCGCCGCAACACGTCCTGGAACACGAAAGTACGGAAGTTGCCGATGTGCGCGTAGTCGTACACCGTGGGCCCGCACGTGTAGATGCCCACTTCGCCGGGCGTGAGCGGTACAAAGGGCTCGACGCGCCCCGTCAACGTGTTTTGAAATCGAATCTCGCTCATTTCGTCTCGCTCGGGCGCGAATCAGCGCGCCCGGGAAAGCGTACGATTCTATCCGATGGGATTCACGAGCGGCAATCTGCAGAGCGCGAGGTGCGGCCTCCCGGCTTGTCATCCCGAGCGGAGCGAGGGACCTGCTTTTGCGATGTTGAAAGCTGACGCTATGTCGACTTGAGGCTGAGTGCCGTCTTATGTGTCGGCTGGTAGAGCCCGATTTCGCCTCCGCTGGGAAGTTTGATGGTCGTGCGGATCCCCCACTGCTCCTTCTCCACCTCGGTGCATTGGATCTTCGCCGCTTTCAGTTTGCGCATCATGGCCTTCAAATCCTTGCACATCAGATAGAGCACCGCGCCCAGCATCCTGTGGCCCGCGTGGCGTTGCTGCGTCTTTTCATCCGCGGGATGCACGGCCAACTCCGCCGGCGGCAGCTTGAAAATCAGCCAGCCATGGCCCACGTCCACGTGGGGATATTTCAATACGTCGCGGAAGAAGCCGCGGTCGGCTTCCGCGTCCGTGCTGTAGAGCAGCACATGTGCGCCTTGAATCATGTACGCGATTGTACCAGCCTGTGCCTGCTGCGGCATCAGTAGGGGCACGTCCCGAAGCTTCGGGATGCCGTGCCCCTACAATGGCTGCAACTTTTCGGATTGGGGACGCGGCGTGCGGGCCCGTTTTCCACAGAAACTCCTGACGCCCATGCTGTTTACACGTCCTCGCCACTATGCTAGCTTCGGGAATGTTCGCCGCCCGGGCAGCGCCAGGCGGCTGGGTCTCTGATCTGGATCCCGCCGGAACGTTTGTCGCACAAAATCCTCCGCTCGAGGAAAGGGGAAGTGTCGTCTTCCACCTGCCCGCACGCGGGCTGCGGAGAGGGCGCTCCGGACAGGGCCTAACTTGCTGAAACTGCGTAAGATCGAGCTGCTCGGCTTCAAGTCGTTCTGCGAGCGCACCGTCACCTCGTTCGGCCACGACGGCATCACCGGCATTGTCGGCCCCAACGGCTGCGGAAAATCCAACATCGTGGACGCGATCTCCTGGGTCCTCGGCGAGCAGAGCCACAAGATGCTCCGCGCCGAACGCATGGCCGACTGCATCTTCAACGGCACCGCCAAGCGCCCGCCCATGGGTCTGGCCGAAGTGCAGTTGACGCTCGTTGATCCCGAACTCGCCGAAGCCGCCGCCAAAGTGCTCGAAGCGCAGGAAGAGGAAGAGAAGAAACAGGATTGCAGCACCGAGACCACGGAGAGCGCAGAGAACACAGAGAGGACTGGAAACACGGATTGTCCGCCACCGAGCGGGGACGATTTGGCTCACCCCGCTGACTATACGGAACAGCCCCGCCGCAAGCCCGCCCACAAACCCACTCCGGTGATGAAGCCCGGAGAAGTTGTCGTCGGCCGCCGCCTCTACCGCTCCGGCCAGAGCGAATACCTGCTGAACGGCCGCGTGGCCCGCCTGCGCGACATTCAGGATCTCTTCATGGGCACCGGCCTCGGCCCGGAGTCCTACGCCATCATCGAGCAGGGCCGCATCGGCCTGATCCTGGCCGCGAAGCCGCTCGAACGCCGCGCCATCATCGAAGAAGCCGCCGGCGTCACCAAATACAAGACCAAAAAGCGTCTGGCCGAAGCGAGGCTCGATGCCGCGAAGACGAATCTCGCCCGCATCAACGACATTTTCGTCGAAGTCGAAAAGCAGCTCGCCTCGCTCAAACGCCAGGCCGCCAAAGCCCGCCGCTTCACCGAACTGCGCGAGCAGCTCCGCACGCGCCAGCGCATAGTACTTTCCAGCCGCGCCCGTGCGCTCGACTCGGAAGCCGTCCGGCTCGACCAGCAGTTCCGCGAAATCAGCGCCGCCGAGCAACAGCAGGCCGCCGAGCTTGCCGCGCTCGAAGCCGAGCATGCCGGGCGCGCACAGCAGGCCTCGGAACTAGAAGCCGAGCTTCGCCGCGTCTCCACGCACCTTTCCGAATGCTCGCTCGAGCTGGACCGCGCCGAAAACCGGCTGAATTTCCAACGCGAGCAGGGCGAACAGCTCGCCGCGCAGCTTGAAGCCGCGGCGCGTGAAGCCGCGCAGGCGGAAGTAGAACTCGCCGCCATCGTCGAGCACGCCTCCGAGCACGCCACGGCGCTCGCCGCACTTCGCGAGGAATACGAGCGCCTGGAGGCCGCCTCCCGCTCGGCCATGGATGCGGCAGCGGCACAGGCCGGGGAAGAACGCCGCCTCGGTGAACGTCTGGAATCGCTGCGGCGCTCCTCCGCTGACCTCTCCACCGAGCAGGTTTCCTGGCGCGCCGAACAGGCCCGCGCGGAAGAAGCGCTGGAGCAATTCAGCGTCGGGCTCGCCCGCCTGCGCGAACAATCCGATCGGCTGACGATGGAGGAATCGCAGGCGCGCACGCGCTACGAGGCTGCGGACGCCTACTCCGCCAACGCGACTGCCGACGCGCGCCGCCTGGCCGGGGAACTCGACACGCGCCAGAGCGACATGGCCCGCCTGCGCACCGAGCAGCAGGCCGCCACGCGCGAGGCAGAAGGCCTGCGCGAGGAGCTGACCCGCGCCCGCGCCGAGGCCGCTTCGCTCGAACGCATCCTGAACGAACGCTCCTATTCCGCGGAAGCGGTGCAGCGCCTGTTCGCCACCAACGGTGAAGGCGAATCGCGCGGGTTCCGCGCCGTCGGCGTGCTCGCCGACTACGCGGAAGTGGCCGAGGCCCACGAGCCCGCCATCGAACAGTTCCTCCGCGACGAGCTGGAGTACATCGTCGTGGAAACCTTCGACCACGCCCGCGCCGGCATCTCCCTGCTCCGCGATGAGGTCGGCGGCCGCGCCACTTTCTTCGTGGATTCCGTCCGCCAGCTCCCCCGCCCGGCGGAAGCCGAATCGATTCCCTTCTCCGGCGACGACCGTGTGGTGGCGCGCTTCGATCAGCTTGTCAATTTCCGCGACCCGCTCGGCCCCGCGGCAAAACATTTCCTGCCGAAACTGGCCGCTGCCTACCTGGTGGAAACCGCGGAAGCCGCCGAGCGGCTGGCCCACCACCATCCCGCGCACCATTTCGTCACTGTTGAAGGCACCTGCTACCACGGCCGGCTGGTCACCGGAGGGAGCCGCGACGAGGCCGGCCCGCTGCAAATCAAACGCGAGCTGCGCCAGCTCCACGCCCGCGCCGCGGATGCGGCGCACGCCGAGGACCACAACCGCACACGCCTCGATGAGCTGATTGCCGCGCTCGCCGGCGCCGAGTTCGCCCACGCTACTGCGCAGACCGATCACGTCGAGGCGGAAAAAACCGCTCTTTCCGCGTCCATCGAGCGCAGCCAGGCCCACGGGGAGCTGACCCGGGCCGAGCGCCTGGGCTCCGAGTGCCGCATCGAGCTGGCCCGCACCGAGGGCGAGGCCGGCGAGAGCCGCGTGCGCGCCTCGACCGCCCGCCGCATGCTCGAACGCGCCATGGCCGCCGCTGCCGCCACGGAGACGGAACGCGAGCAGGCCGTTACGCAATTGGAGGCGCTGCGCCGCGAGCAGGCCTCGCAGCAGGAAGCCGCGGCCGCCCAACGCGCTGCCGCCGCTCAGATGGCCGAGCGCCTCGCCGCAACCGAGGCGGAAGCCGTCCGGCTCGCTGCCGACGCCGAAGAGGCGCGCACCCGCGGCGCCCGTCTCGCCGAAAAACGAGAATCGCTCGAATGCACCCGCGCCGCTCTGGCCACCTCGAGCGAAGAACTCGAACGCCGCCGCGCCGCTTTAGCCACCGAAAAGGTGCGCCTCACCACGCACCGCCTGCAGTGCGAAACCGATTTCCAGGCCGCGCGCACGCGCCTGGCCGAGCTGGACGACCTGGAGCGCCGCCATCGCCAGTCCGCCGCGGAATTGCGCGACCAGCGCAGCGAAATTGAAGTGGCCCGCGCCCGCAACGAGTCCGACCTCGCGCACCTTCGCGAGCTGTGCGCCTCCGAGATGAACCTCCAGCCTGAGGAAGTGATGGCGCTCGAGCCCGAGCCGCTCACCGGCGAGGCCCTCGAGATCGCCGAGACCGAGCTGCGCGATCTTCGCGCGCGTATCGAGGCCATGGGCGCGGTCAACATGATGGCTCTCGAGGAATTCCAGCAGTGCGAGGAGCGCCACGGGTTCCTCGACCGCGAGCGCAAAGACCTGCTCGCCTCCATCGCCGACACGCAGCAGGCCATCCGCGAGCTCGATCAGGTGTCCCGCGAACGCTTCGAAAAAGCCTTCGAGATCATCAACCGCAACTTCGCCGAAACCTTCCAGACCCTTTTCGGCGGCGGCACCGGCCAGTTGCGCCTCACCGAGCCCGACAGCTCCGGCGAAGAGGGCCTGGAAATGGTGGCGCAGCCGCCCGGCAAGCGCCTGCAAAACGTTCTGCTGCTCTCCGGCGGCGAGAAGGCGCTCACGGCGCTCGCCCTGCTGGTGGCCGTGTTCCGTTACCAGCCCAGCCCGTTCTGCATTCTCGACGAGGTGGACGCGCCGCTGGACGAAGCCAACGTGGTCCGCTTCACCCGCCTGGTCGCGCAGATGGGCCAGCAGACACAATTCCTGATCGTCACGCATAATCGCCGCACCATGGAGATGGCGGAGGTGCTCTACGGCGTCACCATGCAGGAGCCCGGCGTCTCCAAACTCGTCAGCGTGAAGTGGAAGCAGGAAAGCGCGGAGAATTCTTCTTCCGAGCCGCCACGCCCGCAGGCCGCCGGCGCTGCAGCCTGATCGCTTTCAATTTGTGCTGCAAGCGCCTGCCTGCCGCAGGCAGGTCTCGCCGGCGCGCGCAATTCGGTACGCAACTTTTTTCACATCTGCTCGCGCGCCTCTCGCTCCGCATTTCTTTCCACATTTCTGCGCCATTGACATTCTTTGCGCGTGGGTTATGATTCCGCCCCTCCCAGCCAGGAGAACGCGCAGTGGTTTCTCCGAAAGTGAGTCCGGTGGTTTTTGAAACGAATTTCCCGGAGCTGAAGCTCCGCGCACGGGGAAAGGTCCGCGACGTCTACGATCTGGGCGACCGCCTGCTTCTGGTGGCCACGGACCGCCTCTCGGCGTTCGACGTGGTAATGCCCACGCCGATTCCCGATAAAGGGCGCGTGCTCACCCAGCTCTCCCTGTTCTGGTTCGACACACTCTCGGGCATCGTGCCCAATCACGTCCTGATGGCCACTCAATTCGATGGCGCGCTCGCGCCCTACGCGGAAGAACTGGCCGGCCGCGCCATGCTCGTGCGCAAAGCCGAACCCATTCCGGTGGAATGCGTGGTGCGCGGCTATCTGGCCGGCTCCGGCTGGAAGGAATACCGTGAAAGCGGCGCGGTGTGCGGCATCCGGCTGCCCGCCGGGCTCGTGGAATCCGGCAAATTGCCCGAGCCGATTTTCACGCCGGCCACCAAGGAAACCTCGGGCCACGACATCAACATCTCGTTTGCCGGGATGGAAAAAATCACGGGAGCGAAGCTCGCCGCGCAGCTTCGCGACACCAGCGTGGCCATCTACCGCCGCGCCTCGGAATACGCCGCGGGCCGCGGCATCCTGATCGCCGACACCAAATTCGAATTTGGCCTCGAGAACGGCGAGCTCGTGTGGATCGACGAGGCGCTCACTCCCGATTCTTCCCGCTTCTGGCCCGCTGACGGCTACCAGCCGGGACGTTCGCAGCCCTCCTTCGACAAACAATTCGTCCGCGATTATCTGGAACGTTCGGGATGGAACAAACAACCGCCGGGGCCGGCCCTGCCCGCAGACGTGGTGGCCGGCACTCAGGCGAAATACCGGGAAGCCTATCGCCGGCTCGTGGGGCGCGATCTCGACAACGGCCGGTAACCGGCCGGGAGCGGAGCACCTGTCATGAAGGACCAACTCGAGGGGCTCGTGGGACAAATGGTCGAACGCGGCATTCTCTTCGGGGAGGCCGTCGGCGAATTTGAAAAGCGCTTCATCAAACGAGTCCTCGACCGCTCCAACGGCAATCAGTCCCGAGCCGCAAAGGTCCTCGGCATCCACCGCAATACGCTGAGCCGCAAGATTGGCGCCTATAAACTGGATCGGCGGCGGCACTAAGCGGGTTCTTCAGTGCGACCCCCGGTGACTGGTGACTGGCGAGAAGAGAGCGGCTCCGCACAAACTGCCGCAGTGACTACCCCCGGTTTGTGGAAACACCTTCCGGCGGCCAGATAAGCACGTCCTGGCGCGCGGCGAAATAGAGAATCGGCGCCGTCTCCGGCAGCGCGACCCCCAGCGCCGCCGCCATCGTGTTCCGTTCAAATTCCGCCTCGGCCTCGCGTAATTTCCATGCGGGGTGGTGGATCTCACCGCACAGAAGCCGGCCACCGCCTGCGGCATATAGGCAATAGCGCTCCGTCAGCCAATACGCCAGCGTTCCCGGCTCTGGCTCATGCTCTTCGCCGCGCGGCCGGTAGCGCACCGCGAGTTCGGCAGCGGAGGCGCGGGAATGAGTGCGTGTGCTCCGATACTCGATCCACTCGCCGTGTCCAACCGAGCGCATGCGTGCGCGGAAGTACGGCAGATGAAACCAGGCGCGCGCCACGGCCACTGCCAGAGCATTGCCCGCATCCAGGCTGAAAAACCACACTCCCGGTTTCCCGTTCCGCACCACATAGGTCCTCACGTTCAGCTCGGGAAACGCGGAAAGCCGCGGCAGCGCCGGCGTCCCTCGCAACCGCACGCCCGACATCCGGAACGGAATCACGCCGAGCCAGGCCTGCCCCTTGCGCAGGTCGAGCTGGAGACTCGCCGGAACGAGCGGACGCAGCACCTCCGCGGGCACGGGCCAGTGCGCGAACAGCAGCTCATGCCACCTCTGCGCCATGACCCACGGCCCGTGCGGCAGCGGCCACGGACGATGCCCCGTCTGGCTCAACAATCCGTTCATCGCACCGCCCGCGCGCGAAAGAGACCCATGCCCTCACTCTAGCGCAGCGCGAGGTGCAACAGCGGTTTTCAGCGGATTCAAATCAAACGCGGGCTACGAAGGATCTGAACAGATCGTTGAACTCTCGACAGGATTGCGGAAGGATGGCGCCGGAAAACTCGACCCAGCCTGGCGGCAGTTAAAAATCCTTCGCAGACGGACCGCCCGGAATTCTTCGCTTTCCACCAGTCACCAATCACCAGTCACTCTCTACGGCTTACCTTTTCCCGGACGCTTCGCCGGCTTCTTGCCCTTTTCTTCCGGAATGTCTTCCGGGTTCACGGTCACACTCTCCCAGATGAGATAGAACGGATCGGGCGTGTATCCCGTCAGTTTGCCCGAGAAGCGGAAAATTGAATCCTTTTCGAGCCGCGCCACGTTCGGCTGTCCCGGGCCGAGCTTCAGGTCCGCGTTGGGAGCGGTGGATGCGTTCAACTCTTCTTCGGTGATGCCGACGGCCGCTTTGATCACGAAGGCGTCCGGCGTCGCCGTGTTCACGTCATAGGCCTTCGCGAGCGCCTCCGGAAATTGCCCGTTGCACACCGCCAGCCAGGTGAGTTTGCCCTTGGCTCCCCCGGCTTTCAGGTCCGCCAGCACCGATAGGATATTGGCCTGCTCGCGCACCTTCGCCAGGTCCGCCGCGCTGGGGATGGAATACCCCGCCGGCGGGTCCTGGGAGTTCTGCGCCAGCGTCAGGAGTTCCTTCACCTGTGCGTCCAGAGAGGAATCGCATCCCGGAGTCTGGTAATCCGCAATCTTGCCGCGAAGGAACGACGTCACTTTGTCCGCATCCGGCACCTTCAGGCCGATCGCTCGCGCCAGCGCCCAAAACCCCGCCGTGTTCTGCGGAGGAGATTCCAGCAGGTCGGCCAGGCCCATGCGGTAGTCGTCCACGGGCTGTTGCGGCTCGATGGCCAGTGCGGCGTGGAAGTTCTCCACCGCGGATTTGTAGTCCTTCATGTAGTATGCGGCGCTGCCTGCCGTGTTGTAGAACTGCAGCGTGTACTGCTTCTTGATCGCGGCCCACTGCTCGTCCGTGGCCTGCTGCGGCTTCGGAAACGTGCTCAGAAGCTTCAGACCTTCCAGCGCGGAATCGCGCGCCTTGGCGGACGCATCCGCCAGGTTCGGGCTCTTCGCGTTGTAGGCATATTCAAAAGTGGCCGCGCGGCGGTAGTAGGCCTCCAGGCGCGCCCCCACATTCAGCTCCGGCAGCGCCAGCAGTTTGTCCAGATACTCGATCACCTTGGTCCACTGCTTCAGCGTCACGTAGGTCTGCCAGTATTCGTTGTACACATACGGCAGGTACTCCGAAGTCGGGTATTTGGCGACGAATGCGTCGAGAAGGGCGATCTTCTGCTGTGGGTTCTTTTCCGCCGCGACAGCTTGAAACGCGTCGTATTCCGCGCGCGTAGCTTTGGGGTGCGCCGCCTGTGGCTGCTCCGTGCCCGCCGTGGCGCGCACCTCCGCGCAGGACGCCGCCAGAGCAAGGGCCACTGCGAGCGCTACAATTCGATTCCGCTTGGTCTTCATGATCGACCACTGCCTCCTGTATGCCCTGCTGCTGCCCCCGGGGCCGGGGGCTGCTCGGTAGCGCTCCGCCGCAACCGCATCGGTTGGAGGCGCGAATTATATGGAATGCATCCGGCCCGCGCAAGAAATTCCCGACCAGCCCCGTTCCGGCTGGGGATGCCGGAGCGCCCGTCTCCTGTCATGCTACGATGCCCCGTGAGTGGGCCGTGCCGCCTGGAGACTCTCCCATGAAAAAGAGCGCACCATTGTCGCAGGAAACCGCAATCATCACCGGAGCCAGCCGCGGCATCGGCCTGGCCATCGCCCGGAGGCTGGGCCGCCTGGGCGCCCGCGTCGCGCTGTGTTCCCGGACGGCCGCTGAGGTCAAGCAGGCTGCCGCCGCCCTGCGGGCTGAGGGTATCGACGCCCTGGGCCTCGCCGCCGACGTCGGCATCGCGAAATCCGTCCGCCAGTTTGCCGCTCGCGTGCAGAAAGACCTCGGTGACGTCTCCGTGCTCGTCAACAATGCGGGAGTCAGCGTCTTCCGGCCCGCCCACGAAATCGAGGAAGCGGACTGGGACCGGGTGCTCGGCACCAATTTGAAAGGCGCGTTCCTGATGAGCCGCGAAGTCGCCCCGCAAATGATCCGCCGCAAACGCGGCCACATCATCCACATCGCTTCGCTGGCGGGAAAGAACACCTTCGCCGGCGGAGGCGCCTACTGCGCCTCCAAGTGGGGCCTGCGCGGCCTGGCCGGCTGCATGGCCGAGGATTTGCGCGGTCATGGCATCCGCGTGAGCGTGATCTTCCCCGGCTCGGTGCACACGGATTTCTCGCCACATACCGGCAAGGACCCCGCCCGCATGCTGCAGCCGGACGACATCGCCCACGTGGTGGAAATGCTGGTGCGCCAGGCCCCGCAAAGCTTCGTCAGCGAAGTGGATCTGCGCCCCACCCAGAAACCCTGAGTGGCACAGGCTTTCAGTCTGTGCGCCCCGGGGGAAGCCGCTGACCGATCGCTGCGCACCACTTTGTCATTCCGAGGCCGGCGCCTTGTGGCGGGCCGAGGAACCCGCTCTTGATTGTGCGCCCCGCCCAGGTCAACATTCCTCTTGACAATAGTCGTTATAACGAGTATTATCCCGCCATGTCCGGACGCCTCCTGGCCGAACTCAAACAGTCGCGGCCCTTCCCTTCCCTGGAGACGGAAGCCGCCGTCAACCTCATGCGCACCGCCGACACGGTGCTCCGCGGCCTCGCTTCCGTCCTGAAGCCGCGCGCCATTTCCCCCGAGCAGTACAACGTGCTCCGCATCCTCCGCGGCGCCGGCCGCGCAGGCCTTCCCTGCGGCGAGATTGCCGCCCGGATGGTTACCCGCGACCCGGACATGACCCGCCTGCTCGATCGTCTGGAAGGCCGCGGCCTGATCGCCCGCGCGCGCGACACCCGGGACCGCCGCGTCGTCAAAACGCGCATCGCCCCCGCCGGCCTGCGGCTGCTCGCCGGACTCGATGCCCCTCTGGAGGCGGAGAACCGCCGCCTGGTGGGCCACTTGGGGCGCAGCCGGCTGCGCCGGCTCGTGGCCCTGCTGGAAGCCGTGCGGGAGCATCCGCAATGAGCGCCGATTTTTCTCAGCAGTTGGGACTCGTTCGTTTCCGCAGGCATGTAACCGGGCGCAGGCCTGCCGGCTCTAATCGTCATCCCGGCATGCAGTCACAAAGGAGAGAAACATGAAGAAGTTGCTGACCGTTGCGGCCCTGCTCGCCCTCGCCTCGCTTCCCTGCCTGGCGCAGACCACCTCCTGGCAGGTGGACCCCAACCATACCAGCGCGCAGTTCGCCGTCAAACACCTGGGCGTTTCCACCGTGCGCGGCGCCTTCACCAAGACCACCGGCCAAGTGCAGCTCGACGACAAGGACATCACCAAATCGCAGGTCGAGATCACCGTGGACACCACCACGCTGGACACACGGAATGAGACCCGGGACAAGGATGTGAAGAGCCCGAATTTCCTCGATGTGGCCACCTACCCGACAATGACTTTCAAGTCCAAACGCATTACCTCCGCCGGCGGCGGAAAACTGAAGATCACCGGCGACCTCACGCTGCATGGCGTTACAAAGGAAGTCACCTTTGACGTCGATGGGCCCTCCCCGGCCATCAAGGACCCATGGGGCTTCCTGCGCCGGGGAGCTTCCGCCACCGCCACCATCAACCGGCAGGATTTCGGCGTGAATTACAACAAGACGCTCGACACGGGAGGCCTCGTGGTGAGCAACGACGTTCAGATCACCATCGACATCGAATTCATCCGTAAACCCTGAGGCTGCTGCCATTGGCGCCGGGGCGTTCTCCGGACCGTTTCCGGTCCGGAGAACGCGGAACGGCGCGGAGACTCGATGAAGGAAGCACTTGAATTTCTTTCGCGGCATGGCTACGCGGTGATTTTCGCCTGGGTGCTCGCGGAACAGGCCGGTGTACCGGTCCCCGCGCTCCCCATGCTTCTCGCCGCGGGCGCCCTTGCCGCGATGGGCAAAATGAATCCGGCCGCGGCTGCGGCGCTCGCCGTGGCCGGAGCCCTGGCCAGCGACGTCACCTGGTACAGCCTGGGGCGCACCCGCGGCATCCGCGTCCTGAAAATGCTCTGCCGCATTTCGCTCGAACCCGACTCCTGCGTGCGCAATACGCAGGGCGTCTTCGCCCGGTACGGGGCGCGCACACTGCTGGTGGCGAAATTTGTTCCCGGACTGGGCGCGGCCGCCCCGCCGTTGGCTGGAGTCGTGCGCATGCCCGCGGGCCGCTTCCTGCTGTTCGATACCCTGGGCGCCTCGCTATGGGCATGCACGTACGTCGTCCTCGGATTCGTGTTCGCCAATCAGCTCGAGACGGTAGCCATGCAGGGCGGCCGTCTGGGAGCCGGTTTTCTGACGTTTCTGGCCGCAGCCTGCGCCGCCTTTATCGCCTGGAAGTATATGCGCCGGCATCGCTTCCTTTTCGAACTCCGCCAGGCGCGCATCACGCCGGAGGAGCTGCGCGCCAAGATGCAGCAGGGCGAGGAGGTGACCGTGGTGGATTTGCGGCACCTGTTGAGCGTCGAGGCCGACCCCGAGCTTATCCCCGGCGCCAAGTGGATTGATCCCGAGAGCCTCGGCGCGCACACCGCCGATCTGCCGCGCGACCGCGAAGTGGTTCTCTACTGTACCTGACCCAGCGAGGCCACCAGCGCCCGTGTGGCGCTGCTGTTGAGAAAGAAAGGCATCGAGCGTGTCCGGCCACTCCAGGGCGGCCTCGACGCCTGGCGCGACCGCGGCTATCCCGTCGTGGCGGCCGAAGAGGTTGCCGCCGCGTCACCGCAGGCGGCCTCGGCCGTGCGGTGAACGAATTTTCTCCGCCGGCTTTCGCCCGTCAGGCGCGGCTCGGCGGAATTCACGGAGGAAGTGCAATCATGGAAAAAGTAGCGCCGTCAGACTATCCCATTGAAGCGTTGCTTTCGCGCCGGTGGAGTCCGCGGTCCTTTGCGGACCGCCCCGTCGAGGAGGCAAAACTTCGCCATCTCTTCGAGGCCGCGCGCTGGGCCGCCTCCTCGTACAACGAACAGCCCTGGACCTACATCGTCGCCACTCGCGAGCATCCTGCCGAATACCAGAAGATGCTGAGCTGCCTGGTGGAATTCAACCAGGGTTGGGCGAAGTCCGCTCCGGTTCTCGCCATTTCCGTGGCGCGCATGAAATTCCGGGAGAACGGCTCGCCAAACCGCCATGCCCAGCACGATGTGGGCGCCGCATCCACCACGCTGGCGCTGGAGGCCGTCGCTCTCGGCCTCGCCGTGCACCAGATGGCAGGCTTCGATCCGGAACTCGCGCGCAACACCTACCACATCCCCGCGGACTGCGAGCCCATGGCAGCGATGGCCATCGGCTATCCCGGCCATCCCGACGCCCTGCCGGAAAAGCTCCGCGACCGGGAAACCGCTCCGCGCGTGCGCCGGCCGATTTCGGAGTTTGTGTATTCAGGCGACTGGGGCACGCCGGCCGCGTTTACGAAGCCTGGGCCCAAATAGCCGGGGCCATCGCCCCGCGCTGCGGCCCCGGACTTCGAGGCAACCACCGCGCGGCCCCAATTTCGCGGCGCGTCGCGCATCACCTGCGCGCCAGCAATCCGGTGCTGGCCTGTCGTAGGCAGGCGCCACAGGAGGAAACATGATTCAGGTAATCCGTTCCGATGAGAGACACCATGAAAACCACGGCTGGCTCGACACCCGCTGGCATTTTTCCTTTGCCGATTATTACGACCCGGAAAACGAGCAGTGGGGCGCCCTGCGCGTCTTCAACGACGACGTCGTCCAGCCCGGCCAGGGATTCGGCATGCATCCCCACCGCGACATGGAAATCATCACCTACGTCCTTTCCGGCAGCCTCGAGCATCGCGACAGCCTGGGCCATCGCGGCGTGATCGGGCCCGGCGAGGTGCAGGTGATGTCCGCGGGGCGCGGCATCCGCCATTCCGAGTACAACGCCTCAAAGACGGACCCTCTCCACTTGCTCCAGTTGTGGATCTTTCCGCGCCACAACGGCCTCGAGCCCCGTTGGGAGCAGCGCGTCTTTCCTCCCGCCGAGCGCACCGGCCGGCTGCTTCCCGTCGTTTCCGACGGCGCCACTCCCGGCACGCTCTCCATCGACCAGGACGCGCAGATTTTTATCGCGCGCCTCGCGAAGGGACAGAGTGTCTCGCACACCCTGCGCGCGGGCCGGAAGGCGTATCTCTTTCTCATCTCCGGCGAGGCCACGCTCGGCGACCGGAAACTCCTGCCGGGGGATCAGGCGCGCATCGCAGACGAAAAGCAAATCAGCCTCGAGGGCATTCGTGACGCGGAGCTGATCCTGCTCGATCTGCCGGCCTGACAAAGTGGCACAGCCACTCCTGGCTGTGATCTCGCTCCCTGGCTTCGACTCGGTCCAATCCAGCCATCCGGGCCGGAGCCAAGGAGCGATTTCGGGAAGCCGGTGCTCCGCTCGGCCGCACCGCGCCTCACGGTTGCCTTGACAACCCGCAAGTGCTTGCCTAGCATAGTGTTGCGTTAGGCGCGGGAGGCGCGCGTGATCAAGCTGGACTTCGTCAACCTGATTGTCAGCCGCACCAACGTCAGCCGCGCCAAGGCCGAACAGGCCGTCGAGACCGTGTTCGAGATGTTGAAGAAGGCGCTCGCCTCTGGCCAGCGCATCGAGCTCCGCCGCTTCGGCGTCTTCAGCGTCAAACCCCGCAAGACGGGCATCGGCCGCAATCCCCGCACGGGCGAAGAGGTGAGTATCCCGCCGGGCAAAGCCGTGCGCTTCAAACCCGGCAAGGAACTGCGGGGAATTTAAGCGCTTCCCCCGCCGGCCGGGCGGCGTTCCACATCTGCGAACCGCATTAGAGAAAATGACCCAGGGGAACGGAGATCGCATCGGCACGCTGGATTCCGCGGAGCGCGAATCCCCGTTTCTCCCGCTGTGGATGGAAGGCTACGCGCGCCCGGAGCCGCGCGGCCGGCGAGCCCTGGTGGTGGCCTCGCTCCTGTTTCTCGCCACCGTCGTTTCCACACTCGCTGTCGGCGCGCAGTTTGCCCAGGACTATGCCGACGGCGTCGCGCCCTTCACCAACGATTTCGCGCCCTGGCACTACCTCTTCAGCCCCCGGCTCCTGTTGATGGGCCTGCCGTTCTCGTTCACGCTGATGAGCATCCTGCTGGCGCACGAGTTGGGCCACTTCTTCGCCTGCCGCTACTACGGCATCTCCGCCAGCTATCCGTATTTTCTTCCCTTCCCCACCATTTTCGGCACCATGGGCGCTTTCATCCGCATCCGCTCGCCGATCGTGAATCGCAAGGCGCTGTTCGATGTCGGCATTTCCGGGCCCGTTGTGGGATTCATTCTCACGCTTCCTGCGCTCGTGCTGGCCATCGCCTATTCAAAGATCGTTCCGGGCGCCAACGCCAATTCCGACGCTGCGTTCGGAGTTCCCCTCCTCATGAGGCTGCTCATGCGCCTGCTCCATCCGGGAATCCGTCCGGATGCTTTGTTGCTGGATCCCATCGGACGCGCCGCCTGGGTCGGATTGTTCGTAACCGGCCTGAACCTCATCCCCATCGGCCAGCTCGATGGCGGCCACATTTTGTTCTCGCTTTCCAGCGAGAACCATCGCCGCCTCTCGCTGCTCGCCGTGCTGCTGCTGCTCCCCCTCGGCTATTATTTCTGGCCGGGCTGGTACGTCTGGGCGGCGCTCGCCTTGGTCATCGGATTTCGTCATCCGGTGCTGCTCGACCGTTGGGAACCGATTGATGCGAAACGCCGCATTTGGGCGCTGGTGGCGCTGGCAATCTTCGTGCTCTGCTTCATGCTCAGCCCGGTCGTGATTCGTTCTACCGGGCCCTGACCTCCCAGGCGTGCTGCGTCGCGGCCGCCTGTGCGGCATCGCGCATTCCCGTTACATCAACCCTATCGGATCCACGTCCACCAGCACCGCACCCTCCGGGATTCCCTTCCCCGCGCACGCATCCAGCGCCCGCGTCAGCGCCTGCGTCAGCAGCGACCTGCGCGGCGATTTAATCAGGAATTGCAGCCGGTGCTCTCCCCGCAGGCGCGCCAGCGGCGCCGCGGCAGGCCCCAGCACTTTCAGCCCGCGCTCCTCCTCCGGCCCCAGGATCGCCGCGAGCTGCCGCGCCCAGCGCGCTGCGTTCTCCAGGCTCGCGTCGCGCACAATTACGTTGGCCAGCGCTGCAAACGGCGGATAGTGCATGGCCCGCCGGAACTGCGCTTCCTTCTCGAAAAACGCGTGGTAGTCCTGCCGCGCGCCGAACTGGATGGCGTAATGCTCCGGGTAGTGCGTTTGAATCAGCACCTCGCCGAGCAGTTCGCCACGCCCGGCGCGTCCGGCCACCTGCGTCAGTAACTGGAACGTCCGCTCCGCCGCGCGGAAATCCGGCAGCCCCAGCGCCAGGTCCGCGGAAACCACGCCCACCAGCGTCACGCGGTGGAAGTCGTGCCCTTTCGCCAGCATCTGCGTCCCCACCAGCAAATCCAGTTCGCCCGCCGCAAACGCGGTCAGAATCTCGCGATACGCCTGCTGCGTCCGCACCGAGTCGCGGTCCAGCCGCCCGATGCGCGCCTGCGGAAACTCCGCGCGGAGCTGCTCCTCCACCTGCTCCGCTCCCTCGCCGACGAAATACATGTACCGCTCCGAGCATTTCGGGCACGCCTGCGGCACCGGCCGGGAATACGCGCAGTAATGGCACACCAGCCGCCCGCGCTGTTTGTGGTACGTCAGCGCGATGCTGCAGTTCCGGCATTGGACCGCGGCCCCGCAACTCCGGCAAAGCTGGAACCACGAGTAGCCTCGCCGGTTGATCAGGATCAGCGCCTGCGTGCCCGCTGCCAGCCGTTCCGCAATCGCCGCTCTCAGCCGCTCCCCCAATGCGCGGGTCGAGTGCGTGCGCCGGAAGTCTTCGCGCAGGTCCACCAGCTCCACGCGCGCCAGCGGACGCTCCGCCACTCGTGAGGGCAGCTCGAGCAGCCGGTATTTTCCCCGCCGCGCGTTCTGATAGCTCTCGAGCGATGGTGTGGCGGAGCCGAGCACCACCACCGCGCCCTCCAGTTTTGCCCGCACCAGCGCCGCGTCCCGCCCGTTGTACTTCGGCGTTTCCTCCTGCTTGTAGCTGGCCTCCTGCTCCTCGTCCACCACGACGAGGCCCAGCCGCTCGAGCGGCGCAAACACGGCGGAGCGCGTTCCCACCACCACGCGCGCCGCGCCCCGCCGCACCGCCCACCACGCCGCCGAGCGCTCTCCATCCGGCAGCGCGCTGTGCAGCACGGCCACGCCCGCCTCGCGCCCCAGCCGCGCGTCGAGCAGACGGCTCAGGGCCATTGTCAGCGCAATCTCCGGCACCAGCACCAGCGCCGTCCGGCCCGCCGCAAGCGCCGCCTCGATCGCGCCCAGATACACTTCCGTTTTCCCGCTGCCGGTCACCCCGTGGAGCAAATTCACGCGGAATTCGCCCGCAGCCAGGTCCGCGCGCACCGCGGCGAGCGCTCGAAGCTGCTCGGGATTCAGCGCGTGGCGTGGAGCGTCGGGAGCCCATTCCGCGGGAGCGTCGGATTCGAATTCCACCGCCGCGCGCGTCCTGCGCCGCGCCACCACGCGCGCCTCCAGCGCTCCGCGGCGCAGCAGCCGCCCGATCGCCGTCTCTCCCCCGGCCATCCGCCGCAGGGGCGCCGCGCGCAATGATTCGCCGTCAGCAGGGAACGCCTGCAGGATGGCGGCCTCGGCGCGCTCGTCGCCCGTCCGCTCTTCGAGCGCCTCCAATTCGCGCAGGTATTCCGCGCCGGCCGCGGTTCGCGAAACTTCCTGCACGGCGCGCACTTCCACCACCGGCGGCAACATCGTGCGAAACACTTCACCCACCGGCGCCAGATAATAGCTGGCCACCCAGCGGCCCAGAGAAATCAGCGGAGGGGTGAGCGCGGGCTCGGCGTCCAGCACTTCCGAGATTTCACGCACACGATCGCGCCCTTCCTCTGCTCGCGCGCTCGCCAAAACCACGCCCACCAGCGCCCGGTTCCGGAACGGCACCACCACCCGCATCCCGGACGCCAGAACCGGGGCGAGCGCCGCCGGCGCCGCGTATGTGAATGTGCTGCGCACTGGGACAGGCAGCGCGACTTCGCAAAGTTCATGCATCAGTCGCTCAGTGTAACAGGAGGATGGTGAGCACGGCTGCCGCAGGAAGGGCGGGGTTTTACCTGTCCCGAGAGAATTCGAGGGGACCCCGCCGCAGCCCACGCGCCCATTTCAGGGGTTTTAACCCCTGAAGCCAACGCGAGTCTCTCATCGGAGCGCGTCGAGTCCTACCGCGAGTTGATGAGGACGATGCCGATGAAAATCAGGGCGACGCCCACCCACTGCCGCCGCGACAGCCGCTCTCCGAGAATCACGAACGCCAGCAGCAGCGTCACCGCGCCAAAAAGCGACCCCAGCACCGTCACCACTCCCACCTGTTCCTTCTCGAATCCGCGATTGCTCAGCAGGAAGCCGAACGCGTCCAGCACTCCCACCGCAATCACCAGCCACCAGCCGTTCCCGGAAGGCGGCGCGAGGCTGCGGCGCAGCGGCAACACCGAAGCCGACAGCAACACCACCGTGGAGAGCCGCTGCGTCCACACCGTCCCCAGCGCGCCCCAGGCGGCAATCGCATAGAAACCCAGCGCCCAGTAGGTGACTCCGAATCCCAGGGTGCAGGTCATCGCCAGCAGGACTCCGGGTGCGAGCCGGCGTGATGCCTCGCGCGGAACGGCATTCTCGCGAGCCGGCACCGCTATCCCCGATGCGCCGCCGGGCGTTTCCGGAATGGACGCCAGCACAACGCCTCCCAGCGCGAGCGCCACGCCGGCAATCCGCAGCAGCGTGAGCCGCTCGCCGCTCGCATAGGCCAGCAGCACGGTGAGCGCGGGATAGCTGCTGGCGATCGGGGCGACAATCGCCACGGTTCCGAATTCGAGCGCGCTGTAGAACGCCAGCATGCTGAGCCCGCTCACCGCGCCCATGAACACCGCGAGACCCCAGTGACGTTCGAGCCCGCTCCAGAGGACCGCGGCACCGCCTCCCGGGTCAACCGCGGCCACCCAAATGCTCGCGAAAAAGAGTCCGACCACCTGCATGAAAAACAGCGTGCGATAGGCACCGATGCGCCGCGCGGAATAGCGGGCGATGAAATCGGCTGTGCCCCAGCAAAGGGCAGCGGCGAGTCCCAGCAGGATTCCGGCGCGCATCGTGACATACCCCGGGCTGAGGGCAGCCCGAAGGAAACGTTCAGGCGGACCGCGGCCTGGGTTTGGGCGGCTTCAGCCCCAGCTCGCGCATCACTTTTTTCAGGTCCGTCCAGACTTCGCTCTTCGCCGAAGGCGTGCGCAGCAGGAACGCGGGGTGATAGGTGGCCAGCAGCTTCGAGCCGCGGAAATCGAACCACTGGCCGCGGAACTGCGAAATGGATTTGTTGGTGCCCAGCAGCGTCTGCGCCGCCACGTTTCCCAGGCAGACAATCACCCGCGGGTGAATCGCGGCGAGCTGCCGGTCCAGAAACGGCGAGCAGGTGGCCACTTCGTCGCGCTCCGGCTGGCGGTTGCCCGGCGGGCGGCACTTCACGATGTTGCAAATGTACACGTCCTCGCGGCGGAGCCCCATCGCTTCGATCATTTGTGTCAGCAGTTTCCCGGCGCGGCCCACGAACGGAAGCCCCTGCACGTCTTCGTCGTGGCCCGGACCTTCGCCCACAAACACGAGCTGCGCGCGTTCGCTTCCGTCGCCGAACACAATCGTGTTCCGCGCCTCGCACAGCCGGCAGCGTTTGCAGTCCCCGATGTCTTCACGGATGCGCGCCAGTGAATCGCCTTCCACGCGGGGGGCCGCGTCAAACAGCGACGGCACAACGGGCAACACCGCCTCCTGCCCGCGCGGCGTCGGAACCAGCGGCGGGGCTGCGGCGTTGCGAGCCGCGCGAGGCGTCGGGCGAGAAGGCGCGAGGGCCGGCAACTCGGCCGCGGCACGGTCCAGATAGAACGGGCTCAGTCCCAAATCGTCGAAATAGCGCAGCCAGGCTTCGATTTGCGGGCGGGCCGGGGATTCCATCACGAGGCGCGGTCCCGCTCTGCGGAAGCGCGGAGAGCAGCCACTTCGTCCAACAGCCGCGAGGCCAGATCCAGTTTGCTCATCTGTGGCAGTTCGAGCTGCGTGCCGTCGCGCCGCACCAGCGTAACGATGTTCGTGTCCACGTCAAACCCGGCGCCCTGCCGCGACACGTCGTTCGCCACCACCAGGTCCACGTCTTTGCGCCGCAGCTTCTCGCGCGCGTTTCGCACCAGATCGGAAGTCTCCGCAGCGAACCCGACGACGGTGCGGCCGCCCTTCTGCGCCGCGATTTCCGCCAGGATGTCGGGCGTGGGCTCGAGCGCCAGCGCGAGTGGCGCGGAGCCGCGCTTGATTTTTTGCGCGGACGGTTCTGCGGGGCGGTAGTCGGCGACCGCAGCAGCCATGAGCACGATGGTAGCCTGGGGAAGCCGCTCGAAAACGGCTTTGCGCATCTCTTCCGCCGTGCCTACGGGAATGAATTCCGCGCTCTCCGGCGGAGCTAGCGTCACCGGGCCGCTCACCAGGATCACGCGGGCGCCGCGCCGCAGGGCCACCTCGGCGAGCGCGTACCCCATCTTTCCAGACGAGCGGTTGCTCAAATAACGGACGGGATCCACGGCCTCGCGCGTCGGCCCGGCGGTGATGAGCAGCGTCTCGCCCGCCAGGTCGTGCCGCAGTCCCAGCGTCTCGCAGACGGCGCGTGCGATTTCGTCGACTTCCGCGAGGCGTCCGGGTCCGGTCATGCCGCAAGCCAGGTAACCTGCGCCGGGCTCGACCACGCGGACGCCCCGGGTGCGCAAACGCGACAGGTTCTCCTGCGTGGCTGGATGCTCCCACATGTTCACGTTCATCGCCGGGGCCACGAGAACGTGCGCCTTCGTGGCC
The DNA here is from genome assembly GCA_963773835.1 of uncultured Acidobacteriaceae bacterium. Lineage (GTDB taxonomy): Bacteria > Acidobacteriota > Terriglobia > Acidiferrales > UBA7541 > JOPF136. Next base: position 881,589 of record CAVZCQ010000001.1, on the reverse strand, counting down.
AGCACCAGCGTGGAAAGAAAATCATCCGCCAATCCGTAGGCCATGCGGGCGAGGAAATCGGCGGTCGCGGGCGCGATCACCAGCGCGTCGATGCGCTGGGCCACCGCGATGTGCTCGATGGCGCTCTCCACGTTCGCCGGGGCCGCACTCTCCGCGCCGAACATCTCCGTGATCACTTTGCGGCCGGTGAGCGCGGCAAACGTGAGCGGGGCGACGAATTCGCGCGCGGCGCGCGTCATCACCACTTCGACCTCGAGGCCTTCCTGCTGGAGCGCGCGCACGAGTTCGGCTGCCTTGTACGCGGCCACTCCTCCCGTCACTCCGACGGCGACGCGCATGCGCGCTCCTCCGGCCTATTCGCTCCGGCGCTTCGATTCCTTCTCTTCGGCGCGGTCGGCAATCTCCGGCTGGTCGTATTCCAGCAGCTCGTGCTGGAGTTCCTCGATGGCGATGCGCGTCGGCTTATGGGAGCGCGTGTGGGCCAGCAGCATGGGCGCGCCGGCCATGAGCTGGCGGGCGCGCTTGGCGGCCAGAAGCACAAACGCAAACTTGCTGCTGGGCGGTGCTTTGAATGCAGTCATGGGAAACTTTATCCTCCAAACGAGCGGAGTACCTGGCGGACCGCGCCGGATTCCAGCGCCGTCCGGGAACGGCTGCGCGCCGCCAGGACGATGGACTGGACCTTGCGGCCCGCGCTTTCCAGTTCGTCGTTGATCACGATGTGGTCGTAGCGATCCACGTGCTCCAGAATTTCCTGCTGGGCCTGCGCCAGCCTCCGCTCGATCTCCTCTTCCGTGTCCTGGTCCCGCGCGCGAAGACGCTCGCCGAGCGCCTTACGCGAGGGTGGCAGGATGAAAATGGAAACGGAATCGGGCAGCAACGAACGGACCTGCACAGCTCCCTGCACGTCAATTTCGAGGACGATGTCCCAGCCCTTGGCGCGCGACTCCTCCAGCCACCGCCGCGGCGTACCGTAGTAATAACGGCCGAAGACGCGGGCGTGCTCCAGGAATTCCCCGCGGCTCACCATGCGCTCGAACTCTTCCTCGGACACAAAATTGTACCATTTTCCCGGGGATTCCGCCGCGCGGGGCTTCCGCGTGGTGCACGAAATGGAGAACATGATCTCGGGCAGCTCGAGCATCTTCTCGACCAGCGTGGATTTGCCGCAGCCGGAAGGTCCGGAAACAATGAACGGGACTGGAGGATGGGATGAGGGCATGGGCGTGTGAGCTGTGTCCTCCCCGGACAGTGTTCATTCGACGTTTTGCATCTGCTCGCGCAACCGTTCGACCTCGGCCTTCACCTCGAGCGCCAGGTCGGTAATCGCCAGGCCCTGGCCTTCCACTCCGGGAGTCTTCGATAGCATGGTATTCGATTCCCGCTGCATTTCCTGAAGCAAAAAATCCAGTTTTTTCCCAGCCTCGGGATCCGACTCGAGCAGCGTATCGAACTGCTGGAGATGGCTGCGCAGCCGGGCGACCTCTTCGCTCACGTCGGAACGCTCGGCGAGCAATGCAGCCTCCTGCGCCAGCCGCGCGGGCTCTACGGCGGTATTGCCCAGCAGCTCGGCCAGCCGCTCGCCCAGCCGCCGGGCGTGCTCGGGGCGGAGGGTGACCGCGAGCTTTTCGATTTCCTGCGTGCGCGCGGCAATGTTACGCAGGCGGCCGCGCATTTCCGCGGCCAGCGAAGCGCCTTCCGCACAACGCATTTCGTCCAGGCGCGCGAGCGCATCATCCAGGCAGCGGACGGCGAGAGTCGCGGCTCGCTCCACGTCCTCTTCCGACGGCGCTCCGGTTCCCGTGACCACGCCGGGCAGACGCATCAGCGCGACGAAATCAATCGCGGGCGACACGGCGAAATCCCGGCTCAGCTCCTGCGCGGCGCGCGCGTAGGCGGCGGCGAGTTCGTGATTGAGCTGTACGGCGATGGGCCCGGTGGGCTCGATGCGCAGCGCAACATCCACGTGGCCGCGGCGCACGCGTTGCCGCACGCGCTGGCGCAGCCGCGGCTCCAGCGGCTCCCATCCCTCGGGCAGGCGCACGTGCAGGTCCAGAAAGCGGTGGTTGACGCTGCGGACGCTCACGCGCAGGGCCAGGCCGTTTTCCTCCGCGCGCGCCTGGGCGTAGCCGGTCATGGAGCGAATGCCGCTGGTAGGCTGCGCCACGGTCAGGTCGGCTCCTCCGCGGAGCGCGGCCGGGCCAGCGCCTCCGCGCCGAATTGCAGCTCGTAGAGCCGCGCGTACAGGCCGCCGCGGGCCAGCAGTTCGTCGTGCGTGCCCCGTTCGCGGATCTGTCCGTCATCGAGCAGGAGAATCACGTCGGCGCTGCGGATGGTGGACAAACGGTGCGCGATGACGAACACCGTGCGCCCGGCCATCAGGTTGGCGAGCGCCTGCTGCACCAGCCGCTCCGATTCCGAATCCAGCTCCGAGGTCGCTTCGTCCAGGATCAGGATGGGGGAATCCTTCAGCAGCGCACGGGCGATGGCGATGCGCTGCCGCTGGCCGCCAGAAAGGCGCTGGCCGCGCTCGCCGATCATCGTCTGGTATTTATCCGCCATCTCGCAGATGAAATCGTGGGCGAGCGCGGCGCGCGCGGCGGCCATCACGCGGTCCTCGGTCGCGCCCGGGCTGCCATAGCCGATGTTGTTCCACACCGTGTCGTTGAAGAGGATGGTTTCCTGGGTAACGATGGAAATCTGCTCGCGGACGGAACGCAGACTGAGCGTCCGCAGGTCGTGGCCATCCATCACCACCCGGCCGGACGTGGGCGGGTAGAACCGCGGCAGGAGGTTGACCAGCGTGGTCTTGCCTGCGCCGCTCGCCCCGACGATGGCAATCACCTCGCCAGCTCGCGCCTCCAGACGAATGCCGCGGAGAATCGGCGGGCCGCCGGGATAGGAGAAGCTGACGTTGTCGTAGAGGATGCGGTCCGAGAAGCGAGCCAGCGAAACGGCGCCCGGCTCGCCGGAAGCTTCCTCCGGGAGATCGAGCAGCGCGAATACGTTGGGAGTGCAGCCCAGCGCCTGCATAAACTGATGGTAGATGCCGCCGAGGCGCTTGATCGGCTCGTACACGCGGAACAGGGCGTACGTGAAGGCGATGAAGGCGCCCTTGGTGAGCACGCCCGTCTTGATCCGGTCGCGTGCATACAGCAGCGCGACGCACAGCACTGCAGCGGCCAGCAGCTCCATCAGCGGCGCATTGGCCACCCACGCGCGGATCCAGCGCATGTTCTCGCGAAGCAGGCGCCGCGACGTCTCGCGGAACTTGGCGATCTCGAACGGCTCCATGCCGAAGGCTTTCACCACGCGGTTGCCCGTGACGGTTTCCTGCAGGATCTGGCTCAGGTCTGCGAGGCGCGACTGGCTTTCCTGGACCGAGTGGCGGATGCGGTGGCCGAGCTTGCCCACCGGAATGATCACCAGCGGGAGGACCACGAGGGAGATGAGCGTCAGCTTCCAGTCAATCAGCAGGAGCACGACGGCGCAGCCGAACAGCGAGAACGTGTGGCGGAAGAAATCCGCAAACCATTCCGAGAGCGCGCCCTTGATGCGCTCCACGTCGCTGATGACCGTGGACATGAGCCGTCCGGTGGGGTTGTGCTCAAAGAAGGCCACGGGCTGGCGGATCAGCCGCGCATAGACCTGGTTGCGCAGGGTGGTGACCGCGGAAAGGCCCACGAACTGGATCGAGGAAATGGAAATGAATTCGGAAACGCCCTTGATGACGAACAGCATCAGCAGCGAGAAGGTGAACACGGTCCACACGTGATGGATCGAAGCGGGAAACAGCGAATTCAACATGAGCTTGTGGCCGGTGAAGGGGATGCGAACCAGGGTGAGCTTGGAGTCGGAGATGGAGGGGTCGAGCACCTTGTCCATCGCCGGAATGATCATCAGCGCGGTGAGCCCCTCGGCGAGCCCGACCACGAACATAAGGCAGATCGCCACCACCAGCCGCCGGCGGTGCGGCTGGAGGTAGCGGAACAGGCGCGACAGCTCGGCTGAAAAAGACAATGCCAAAACAGATTCACTCCGTATTCAGCAGCGCGCGCGCAACCCCCTGCGCACCCGCGCTGCGGGGATAGAAGAAGTGTACGCTATGAGGGCGCTGAAGCATTGTCAAGCCGCGGAACGGTCAACGTCGCGGTGCACCACGCGGACGGCGGGTCCGCGGCGGCCCAGCGAACGCGCGATGGCCTCCGCCATCATCACCGATCGGTGCCGGCCACCGGTGCAGCCGACGGCGATGGTCAGGTAGCTCTTCCCTTCCCGGATGTAATAAGGCAGCAGGAAGCGCAGCAACTCGGTGACGCGCGCGAGGAAGCGCCGCGTCTGGGGAAACGAGCGTATGTAGCGCGCCACCCGCGGATCACTTCCGGTGAGCGGCCGGAAACGCGGAATGAAGTGCGGATTGGGAAGGAAGCGGACATCGAAGACGAGGTCGGCGTCCTGGGGAACGCCGTAGCGGAAGCCGAAGCTGACCACGCTGACCATCAGCGGCTGGCGGTCGGGCTTCAAGAAACGCTCGGTGATGAACTGGCGCAGCTCGTGGACGTTGAAGCGGGTGGTATCCAGCACAACGTCTGCGATTTTGCGGATGGGCGCCATGAGGCGGCGCTCGCGTCGTACGGCTTCGCGAACGCTGGCCTGGCGGCCGAGCGGATGGGGTCGGCGCGTTTCGCTGAAGCGGCGAATCAGGGCCTCGTCGCCGGCCTCGATAAAGACGAGGGTGACGTCGTGGCTGCGGCGAAGATTGCGGTAGATGCGGGGCAGGCGGCGGAGCATTTCGCCCTCGCGCGCGTCCACGAGCAGGGCCACGCGGTCGAATTCTCCTTCGCTGCGATCGAACAGCTCGCTGAAGTTGGGAATCAGTTCAACCGGCAGGTTGTCCACGCAGTAGTAACCGAGGTCTTCGAAAGCGCGAAGGACGGAGCCTTTCCCGGAGCCGCTGAGACCGGTCAGGAGGACCAGGCGCCGTCCCGAGGCGTCGGGACGCGGCGGCGAGGCCTGCGGCTCGGCACGGCGGGCCACCTACTCCTTCACCCGCCTCTGGTGTGTGCTGGGAATGCGGAGATCTTCGCGGTATTTGGCGACGGTGCGGCGCGTGACGTCGATGCCTTCTTCGGAGAGTTTCTTGGCGATTTGCTCGTCGGTGAGCGGGTGGGTGGCGTCCTCTTCTTCAATCATTTTCTTGACGCGCCGTTTGAGAGTGAGCAGCGAGACTCCGGCGCCTTGCGGGCCGTTGACGGACTCGGAGAAAAAGTAACGCAGCTCGTAAACGCCCTGTGGCGAGTGGGAATACTTGTTGGCGACGGCGCGGCTGACGGTGGAGGGATGCACGCCGACCTCTTCCGCGACCTCCTTGATCATCATGGGTTTCAGGTGGTCGATGCCGAACTCGAAAAACTCGCGCTGGCGGCGGAGAATGAGCTGGCACACGCGGAGAATGGTGTGCTTGCGCTGCTCGATGTTCTTCAGAAGCTGGACGGCGGCGGTGAAACGCTCCTTGACGTAATTGCGGACTTCGCGGTCGGCGGCGTCGCGAGCGAGCAGGCGGCGATAGGTGGGGCTGAGGCGGAGCTGGGGCATGTCGTCGTCGTTGAGAAAGACCTGCCACTCGTCCCCGACCTTCCGGAAAAATACGTCGGGCTCGACCACCCGGGGCTCGGTCTTGTTGTAACGGAGGCCGGGGCGCGGATCGAGCTTCTTGATGACCTCCACGGCGAGCTTGACCTGTTCGGGAGGCTGGCCAACGGCTTTGGCGATTTCCTTGAACTGGCTGTTCTGGATCAGCTTGAGGTGTTCGCGCACGATGGCGACGGCGAGCTGAGTGGGCGGCGAATTGTCGGGGTCGAGGACGACAAGCTGGCGTTCGAGGCATTCCGCAAGCGAACGTGCGGCAACTCCGGGCGGGTCGAGCTCCTGGACCAGCTTGAGGGCCTCTTCGACCTCGTTGACCTGGGCGTTCTCCATCTCCGCGATTTCCTCGACCGTGGCCGTGAGGTAGCCGTTCTCATCGAGATTGCCGATGATGGCTTCGGCGAGTTCCCGCTGGCGGTCGGGGACTGGCGAGGCGCTCAACTGCCAGTTGAGATGGTCGGTGAGGTCCTGAGTGGAGGAGAGGAACTTTTCGTAGGAGGGCCGTTCGATCTCCTCGTGCTCGCCCTTGGTTTCGCCGCCTCCGGTGCCGAGGTACTGGTTGAAGAAGGAGGCCACGTCGAACTCATCGAAGGGATTGGTGGACTCGCCTTCGCTGGGGGCCTCGGATTCGGCTTTGACCAAGGCTTCGCCGGTGTAATCGTCGGCGCGGAGATTCTCTTCGGTAACTTCCTCGAGCATGGGGTTGGCGACCATTTCCGCGGTGACCATTTCGCGGAGTTCGAGGCGGTTCAGCGCCAGCACGCTGACCATCTGGACGAGACCCGGAGTCAGGATCTGCTTTTGCGCGACGCGCAGCTGAAGCCTCGGCTGTAAAAACTGGCCCATGGTCTTAGTTTAGCTGGAAATTCTCGCCAAGATAGATGCGGCGCACGGAGGGGTCGGTGCTGAGGACGTCCGGGGAGCCGGCCTGGAGGATGCGGCCTCCGTGGATGATGTAGGCGCGGTCGGTGACGCGCAGTGTCTCGCGGACGTTGTGATCGGTGACGAGCACACCAATGCCGGAGTTGCGCAGGTCCTGGATGATTTCCTGGATGTCGATGACGGTGACGGGATCGATGCCGGAAAAGGGCTCGTCGAGAAGCATGAAGGAGGGCTGGAGGACGAGCGAGCGGGCGATTTCCAGGCGGCGGCGCTCGCCGCCGGAAAGGGTTCCACCCTGATTGTGACGCACGGTTTCCAGGCCCATCTGGGCGAGCAGCGCTTCAAGGCGGTCGCGGCGGCCCTCGGTTGCGAGGGGCTGCGTTTCGAGCACGGCGAGAAGATTTTCTTCCACCGTCAATTTCCGGAACACCGAAGGTTCCTGGGGCAGATAGCTGATGCCGTTACGCGCGCGGCGATAAACGGGCAGGTCGGTGATGTCTTCTTCGTCGAGGAGAACGGAGCCGGAATCGGGTCTGGCCAGTCCAACGAGGATGTAAAAGGTGGTGGTTTTTCCGGCGCCATTCGGACCGAGCAGCCCGACGACTTCGCCTTGGGTGATCTCCAGGTTTACGTCATCAACGACAACACGGCCCCGGTACGATTTTCTGACCTCGACGGCTTGTAATTTCGACATGCCGGCTCATCACTGAATCCGGTGACGCGACAGAGTGCGCGTGCCGTTGCCTGAATCAACGAGAATCCTATCATCGGCCAAAAAGAAGGTCAATTGACGCCCCGTGGTTGTTCCCTGATCCGCATCATAAAGCGTGGGATTTCCGCCGCTGAGGACGAAGCGGCCGTCAGCGGCAGCGTAATCGGCGCGATCCGCGGTGCCGCGGCGGCCCTGTTGCCACACGGTGACCCCGCCGGTGGCGACCGCCTTATTGAGCTGCTGGACGCCGTTGGTCTGGGCGAGGATCAGGTCCATGTGGGCGGAAGCGATGCGGCCGAGGCGGGATTCGGCGCGAACGGCCTGATCGAGTTCAGCGACGGCATCGGCGCTGCGATACATGAGTTTTGAAGCGCGGACGGCCCAGATGACGGGTTCGCCAGCCGCGCCAGGGGTGGACGCGGCGACGGGAGGATTGGCCGCAAGCTTTGGAGCGGGCGCGGTTGCCGCAGCGGCGTGCGGCTCAGCGCCGGGCGGGGGCTGGACCTGCGGCAGACGGGCGTTCACGTTGCCCGTGGCGAGCAGCAGGCGCTCCTGCTGGCGGAGTTCGAGGGTGTCCGCCTGGATCACGGCTTCGCCCTGCCACAGGCGCGCGTGTCCCGAATAGATGGCGCGGCTGGTCCCGGAGCCCGAAGCATCGGGACGGGAGCGCTCGGCAGTCATGCGGTCCGCCATGATGTGAGCGGGCTGGGGCGCGAAATTGGCGACGCTCCGAGCGTCCACGCGCCGATACGTGGTGCGCACCACGCCCTCGCCGCGCGCTTCGCCAGTGCGCTGATCGAGAGTGAACGACGGCGCGGCGGAATCCGTGTCCGCGTCGGCGAGTTCGGCGTTGCCGGTGAGGGTGAGCGTGTCGGTCGAATGGATGGAGCGCGCGCGGTCGGCGCGGCCGCGGCGAGCCAGCGGTCCTGACTCCTCGAAGCGGACTTTGCCGGTCTGGCGGGCTTCTGTCCAGTGATCGGCAACGAAATCCACCTCCGCATCTTCGGAGCGGGTGAGCTGGAGGGGCTGTCCGGCGAGGCGGCGGTCGATCTCCACGTCCTGATGCGCATGAACCTGGCGGAGATGAGAGCCAGGACCGTAGTCGGCAACAACGCGGCGAGCGCGCAGAACGGTATCGTCCTTGGGAGAAGCGAATTCCATGGTGGCGGGGCCGGGAGATTCCGCCTGCTGGAGGTCGGAGCGGCCGCCCCCTGAGCGCTGGGACCGCGCAGCAAAATGGAGGAGCAGTTTCGCGGTCGAAAGTCGCGCCGTGCCCTCCGCAGGTTTTCGTGGCGGAGTGTCGAGATGGACGTTGCCTTCCGCGGTGGCAAGATGAGCGGAGCCGGTGCGCGGGTCGAAATCCACGTCGATACGGTCGGAAGCAAAGTGCTGTTCGTTCGTAATGGTGGGTACCCTCCGCACGCCGCTGATGGAGCCTTCGCCATGCAGGTGCAAGGGCGCACCGGCCGGAGTGAAATCGAGTGTGGCGGAATCTGCCGCGAGAACGGTAGCGCCCTGCGGGTCGCGCGAGGTGAGCGTGGGCCGTCCCGTGGCCAGCATGCGGCGCGCGCGGAGCGACGCGGACAGCTCGATGGTGAGCGACGCGCACGCGATCTCCCGTGTGCCTTGGCGGAGCAGGACGGGGCCTTCGAGGTGAACCACGCCGTCTTCGTTGTGGTATTCCAGGCTGGCGGCGTTGACCTCTGTGGGAGCGCCAGCCCCGTCCCGAACATTCGGGATTTGGGAGGCGGAGCTGCCTTGCGGCGCGTGGCGCAGGTTCATCACCACCTGGTGCTGGAGGCGGACGATGGCGCGATTGGAGTCGTAGAGGAAGCCGACGGCGCGGCCATCGCCATAGGGAAATGAAAAGACAACGGGCTGATCGCTGTGGGAGGAACCAGAATCGCGATCGAAGGTGACCTGCGAGGTCTCGGCGCGGACCATCTGCCGGCCGGGACGCTCGCGGGCGTCATGCGCGGCTTCCAGTTCGACATAGACGTCGCCGCGGCAGACCACGCGGCCGGTGTCGGAAAAGTATTCGCACTCGCGGGTGCGGATGCGGTCGTTGCGGTCGCCGCGCTGTCCGAACATAGTGATGCCGACATTCACCAGCACGTTGCGATTCCCGGAGGTAAAGGAAGTGGCGCTGGAGGCTTCCACCTGGAAGAGCGTGCGGTCGCCATTGGCCTTCGAGAAGCTGAACTTCTGCGACTGCTGCTGGACGGTCGCGGGAACGGCGGGAGGCGCGGAACGGACCGAGCGGGCGTGCTGCACGGCGCGCCATCCGTAGAGGGCGGCGAGGAACAAAAACACTACAGCAGCGATCGTGCCGGAAAGGCGTGCGTAACGAAGGGCTGCGGTGCGGCGCATGGGCTTACTTTACGCTTGTGGGTGAGATGCTACCAACGGCGCGAATGAGGGGAGGCCTCTGCTGTTGGCTCGAAGCGGCCAGTGGTCAGCGACGCGAAGAAGAGACGGTTGACGGTTAAAAACTGAAAGTCGAGACCTCGGCGCGGAACCAGGAGGGTTCCCGCGCAGGTAAACAATATGACCCTCACCCCTCCCCCCACTGTTCGTAAGTATGCAATCTAAAGGGGTTAGCAGAATTGGCGGCATAAGTATGCAATGCAAAGGAGTTAGAGAGAGGTATGCAGAGCGGCAGCGCTCGGATTGGTGTGGCGCGGTTCATCGATATCGACCCGCGCGGACTCTATCACCGGTTGGGGACGTAATGCAAGAGAAAACAGCAGACCAATACAAGATTTTTCACCCGTCTTCCCCGCCCGCCATGGCGTGACTGCCCCGGAGGACGAGCCGCCGCGCGGGTGCCCGCAGGATTGCGAAGTCTATCGCGTGTCAATCTTTTGTAGAGCGATGGCCAGCTTCGAAGGGTCGATGCGCAGATGAAGCAGGGGCGCCCGCAATTTTTCCCACTCCTTAGAGCTCATTTCCTTTTTCAGTTTGGCCATGCTCCGCAAGGCTTCTTTATCGTTCCTTTCGGCGAGCCTGGCATAAAGCAAAAATGCGGCGGAACGATCCACTTTCCCACCTTCGCCGAGCGCGTACATCGGGGCCAGTGCTCTGATCGCTGAAACATCGCCGCTAGCGGCAGCACGTTCGTACCGTTTCCTCGCTTCCTTCGCGTCCACGGGAACACCGAGTCCGTGCTGGTAGATGAAGCCCATGCAGTAATCGCCTTCAGGAACGTCGTGTTTCGCAGCCTCATTGCAGAAGTGGCGTCCCTGAGCAGGGTCAGGCGGGATTCCCTGTCCTGTGGCCAGCTTCATTCCGAGGGCAACCTGGGCATCCAGATCTCCTCGGTTAGCGGCCTTCGACCACCACCGTACGGCTTCGGCCTGGTTTTCCGGGAGTTCCTGACCCTTTTCGTACATTCTGGCGATTGTCTCGAAGGCGACGTCCACTTTTTGCGGCGGCAATTGGGACTCAGCTCTCTTTACGGCATCCGCGGCTTCTTGACTGCCGGCTTCCTTTGCCAGGAGAAACCAGGCGTACGAGAGGCTATCGTTGATCGGCACTCCGTCGCCGTTATAGTAGGCCGCGCCCAGGTGGAACATGGCGCCAGCGTTTCCCTGACGGGCAGATTTTCGGAACCAGTTGACGGCCTCTTCCTTGTTCCGTTCCACACCTTGGCCGACCAGATACAGTGCGCCTAGACGATCTTGCGCTTCCGAATTGCCCTGTTCCGCGGCCCTTCGATACCAATTGGCTGCCCGCTGTTCGTCCCGAGGAACGCCCTCTCCGGACTCGTAGGCCTTTGCTAACTTCAGTTGGGCTGCGACATTGCCACCCTCAGCCTGAGCCTGCAATTGAGGAAGATCCTGCGCCGAGAGCTGCACTGGGCTCCCCTGAAGGCGAGCCTCAATCCGCGGCAGCATCGAATTCGCCGGAGACTGCAGACCGGCAAGGGTAATGGCCAAACCGATAATTAGAGCAAGCATTCAAAACGAGAATACGCGCCTCGTTTTGCCGACACAAGAACCAACCCGGCGGGGAAGCCGGCATGACTGTCTGGTGCCAGCAGGGAGCTTTGAACGGGGCGTGCGGACGTATCCCAGTGAGCCGGGCAGTTGCCGGGCGGACACGCACGACCGGGCGGACACGTGGGTCCGCCCCTACGAGCGGGTCAGTGCGAGAAGCGAGCGGCTTCGGCGCGGCAGGAGTCGGTGATGCAGAGCTGGGCGAGTTGCTGAAGCATTTCGGGCTGGCGGCGATAGTTGGGGGACTGGGCCAGGGCGTGGACCAGGCTGGATTCCAGGCCGGGCTGATTTCTGGATTGCCACTTCTTTACGGCGTCGGGCGGCGCATTCTTCGGGTCGAAGTCTTTCCACTCGTCATGGAAGCGGCGGAGGCGGTCGAGCAGCGCGGCGAGCGCTGGTCCGGAGGTGTGCACGCTGAGAATGCGGACGGCGTCGATGACGAGGCGGGAATCGGGATCATCGAGCTGGGTGATGGCTTGCTGTTCGAGGAACGGGGAGTAATACAGCTCAGAGATTGCTCCCAATAATGACGGCCGCTGGCAGGAGGTTTGCTGTCGCGAGGCGGCGAAAGCGGCGGCGGCGGGGTACATCTTCGCGCCGTAATCGGGATCCACGCGCAGAAAATAGGCGAGCAGGCCGAATTCGATGGGGCAGGGCCAGGCTTCCTTTTCCACTTCATAGACGGCGCGGACGCGCTCAAGGATGGCCGGGGAAGCGTACCTGCCGATCAGCGGGGCCGCAGATTTCATCTCCTCGGTGCGGCGGCCTTCGAGTTTGGCGATGAGCATGTTGTCGAGCTCGGGCGAGGGCGTTAGGGAGAGGTCCGAAACGTCCCTCGCGCCCAGAGCGGCGTGCGGTTCCTCGATGGCCATGGCCAGGAGTTTCTGGCCCTCTTCGGGGGAGATGGCGTTCACGTCCTTGAGCACGTACTTGCGGGTGCTCTGGATGTTGCCGGCGAATTCGCCCGAGGGATGCTCGTAGATTTTGCGGAGAACGGGCAGGACCTGTTCCGGCGGAAGATTCTTGGTCCAGCCGAAATTGGCGATGCGGTCGAACTGCTCGTAGGGAGGCAGGTCGGGCAGGATGGCGAGTTCGCGGAGTCGGAGGGCTTCAATCTGCTCGGCGGGAAGAGGGAGTTTTTCAAAATCGAAGGATTCCAGAGCGGAGGTGTGGAAGAGGGTGTCCACGGTGAGGGCGCGGGCGCGTGGGAGCTTTTTTTCCGCAGCGGGAATCAATCGTTCGTAATACGGGAGCAGAACGTCGAACAGTTTGTGGCGCCAGGGGCGGACTGTGGGCCTATCGGCATGGAGAAGGTCCGCGGCTGAGAGATCGGGCGAGGCCAGGCGGAGCTTCATGACCGCGAGGCTGAAGAGAAAGAACCGGGAAACGCCGAACTCGGGAGCGACGAGCTGGAGTTCCATACGGCGGACGGCGGCGGCGTGGTCGTGAAAGCCGATGAGGCCGGAGAGGAGCTGGGTATCCGCCTCGCGGTCGGCTCCGGTGTAGTGGGAGGCCATGGCGTCGAGGGCTTCGCGGGTCTGGAGGAAGCGGATGGTCTTCGCGGCGGCGAGGTGCGCGCGCTGGTTCCGCACGGAAAGGATGAGGGATTCGACGGCGTGCTGGAGCGTATCGGCGGACCAGGCGGGATCGTCGGGGAGGATTTCCACCTCGAGGATGTTGGAGGCGAGGGGAGGGCCTCCCGCGTAGGCGTCGCGGCTGGGAGACCAGTCGGCGACGATGTGGCGGGTCGTGGCGTAGATGCGGTATTTGCCGGGGCGGTCGAAACGCAGATAGTCGTTCAGGTCCCAGGGCTCGACCACGGGATTCTCGGTCAGATCTTTCCAGGAGCCCGAGCGGCGCGTCATGTGAGCGCTGTAGAGCGTCTCCCAGATGGTCCAGTGGCCTTCGAGCGGGTCGGCGGAATCGGCGGGCCGGTCGGAAACGAAGGATTCGAAGCGCGAACGCTCGCTGAGGTCGTACCACAGGTCGCCGGATTTGTATTTGCCGGGCGCGTCGGAAGTCAATTCATATTGAATCTTTATAGCCTCCCCGAGGTGGAACTGGGTGCGGCCGCCGGCGAAGGAGAGACGGAGATGGAGGTCGGAGGGATTGCGAGAGGCGGCTTCAGCGTGCTGGGCGTCGAAATCGGCGGGCCGCGGCGGGGACATGCCCAGACACACAGCGACTGCGGCAGCCAGCGCGGCGGCGGAGACGCGAGCGGAGAGCCGCATTCTTCTCCGGGATGGGATGCGGCGCGGCAGGAACATTGTTGTATAGACTGGCACAGAGGGAGATAAGTTCCCGGAGGAATGGAGAACGGCGTTTGATACTCGTCAATACGATGCCGGGGAAACAAACGCGCAAAGACAGCGTCTAAGAATTCTACAGGCCGGTGACAACGCCGGGAACTAAATGCCGTTCGGCGACATTACACAGACAAGACGGTGAGCAGGGCGAGAATGCGGCGGCGGAGTGCGCCCGAGTAAGTTTGTGAGATGCGGTGTTTGATGGGAAAGGCGCACAGGCTGAAGCCTGTGCTACTGGAGGCAACGATGGTGCGCAGAATTGTACTGGGACTAGCCGTACTGGGACTGGCTTTGGCCGGAACGGTGCGAGTGAGAGGAACGGAGGCGGCGGAGCAGGCGTCGCTGACGGTGTACAACCAGATGTTTGCCGTGGTGCGGCAGATGATCCCGCTGGAGCTGAAGGCAGGGACGAACCACGTGACATTCGCGGACATCACGGCGCACGTGGAGCCGGATTCGGTGATCCTGCGGGACCCGAGCGGAGCGCGGCGTCTGCTGGTGATGGAGCAGAACTACCGGAACGATCCAGTGTCGCAGGAACTGCTGCTCTCGCTGAATGAAGGCAAAACGATTGAGTTCATGACCAAAGACAAAGACGGGAAGGACGTGGCGATCCCCGGCAAAATCGTGCGAAGCGGGTACGTGCCGCACTTCAACGCGATGTACCAGTACGGGCAGCAGTACGCGATGCAGCAGTACGGCTACGCGCAGGGCGGGAACGGGCAGCCGATCATCGAAGTGAACGGAAAGTTGCAGTTCTCTCTGCCGGGAATGCCGGTGTTTCCAGCGCTGGCGGACGAAACGATCCTGAAGCCGACGCTGGACTGGGAGATTGAGACGGACAAAGCGGGGAACGCTCCGGTGGAGCTGAGCTACGTGACCGGGGGAATGAGATGGGAAGCGGACTACAACGTGGTGGCGCCGGAGACGGGCGACGTGCTGGACGTGGTGGGATGGGTGACGCTGGACAACCAGAGCGGCAAGTCGTTTCCCAACGCGCGGATCAAATTGATGGCCGGGGACGTAAACAAAATCCAGCCGGGAGGCATGGTGAACGGGGTGGCCTACGCAAAGTCGGCGGACATCGTGATGCGGGAAGCGCCGGGGGTGACGGAGCGGAAGTTCGACGAATACCACCTGTACACGCTGGAGCGGCCGACGACGCTGCTGGACCGGGAGACGAAGCAGGTGGAGTTCATCCACGCCTCGGGCGTCGAGTCACACAAACTGTACGTGTACGACGGCGTGAAGGTGGACCCGAACATGTACGGCTGGAACATGGAGAACATCCGCAACAACCAGTCGTATGGCACGCAATCGAATCCGAAGGTGTGGGTGATGCAGGAATTCAAGAACTCGAAGGAAAACCATCTGGGGATTCCGCTGCCGAAGGGACGAGTGCGGTTCTACCGGCGGGACAAAGACGGGCAGGTGGAATTCACCGGGGAAAACACGATTGACCACACGCCGAAAGACGAAATGCTGCGCTTCTACACGGGGAACGCGTTCGACCTGGTGGGCGAGAGGCGGCGGACGTACTTCAAGGTGGACAACGCGGATAGCTGGGTGGACGAGGCATTTGAGATCAAATTGCGGAACCATACGACGGCGCCGGTGGAGATCCGCGTGCTGGAGCACCTGTATCGCTGGACGAACTGGGAGATTTCGCAGAAGTCGGCGCCGTACAACAAACTGGACAGCCAGACGATAGAGTTCCGGGTGACGGTGCCAGCGGACGGGGAGACGAAGGTGACGTATATGGTGCATTACAGCTGGTGAGGGAGAGGGTGACTGGTGACCCGCCAATAATGCCGGCGGGCAGGCTGGTGGGGGAGAAGAGAAGACGAGGAAAAAACGCCGCCTAGAAGGCGGCGCTACCACGGCGGGAGAGGATGCCGACCTGAAGGTCGGCGCTACCTCAGGAATTCCAGGTGACGCGCTCGAGGCGCTTGCGGCGTTCGGCCCAGTCGTCACTGGAGTGGATTTGGGGCGCGACTTCGATGACGCGGGTGAGCATTTGGAAGACGGCGACCTGAGTCCAGGGCGCGCCGTCGCGGGTGCGCAGGTCGCGGCGGTTGAGCTCGGTGGCGATGCGCGAAAGCGTGAAGTCCTGCACGATAAATTCCATCATCATTTTGAGGACCTGCATTTCGAGGGGATTCTCCTCGAGATGCTGGCAATCATCGGAGACGCGAAGACCGTAAGGCACCGGCGAAAGCTTCCTTGCAGGCGCCGGCTCCTCGTCGGGCGCATCGCCGGGAGCGTCGCGTTCCCACTCGAGAGCGACGAGGCGCCAGCCGGCAGAGGCTCGCTGGGTGAAGTAGTCGAGCTCGAGGGGCGAGTGTGGGGCTTCGCGGATGCGTTCGGTGCGGGGCATGAGGCCCTCCTCGAAAGAGCCGTGACGGGGCAGCGGGGCCGTCCCGACGCCGGCATAGAGCACTACGCAGGGCGGTGGTGAGCACGTGGGCTGCCCCCGACGAGATTCAATAACGCGTTGGAACTGAGAAAGTTAGCGGAGCGAGGGCGGGCCAGCCAGGACGGGGACTGCCCGATTTCAGGATGCGGGTGTCGCTGAAACGGACACCCGGCTAATGGAATGGGGCAGGTTCGCGCGAGCCGTCTGTGGAAGTATACTGGGCAGGTGACCTTTGAGGTGATCTGGAGGGAGAAGGGTGGGGTGGCAAAGGCTGAAAGCCAGCCGGCTCAGGAAACAGGAGCTGGCGAACAGCGTGACGCACGGGGCGGGGCTGGCGCTGAGCGTGGCGGGGTGCGCGGTGCTGGTGACGCTGGCAGCGCTGCGGGGCAGCGCGTGGCACGTCGTGGCCTGCAGCGTGTACGGGGGGACGCTGGTGTGCCTGTACGCGGCGTCCACGATGTATCACAGCGTGCGGTCGCGGCAGTGGAAGCGGATTTGGCGGATTCTGGACCACTCGTCCATTTATTTGCTGATTGCGGGGACGTACACGCCGTTCACGCTGGTGATGCTGAAGGGCGGATGGGGGTGGACGCTGTTCGGGCTGGTGTGGGGGCTGGCGCTGGCGGGAACCCTGTTCAAAGTGTGGTTCGTGGACAGACTCCCGGTGGCCTCGACGGTGGTGTATCTGCTGATGGGCTGGCTCGCAGTGATCGCGGTGAAACCGCTGGGGGCCACGGTACCCGTCGGCGGCCTGGTGTGGATCCTGGCCGGGGGCCTGCTGTACACGGCGGGCGTGGGATTTTTCGCATGGCAGAAATTGCCGTACCACCATGCCATCTGGCATTTGTTTGTGATTGGCGGGAGCGTGTGCCACTACTTTGCGGTGCTGTACTACGTGGTGCCGGCGAGGGCGGCGTAGGGGAAGCGGCGAGTGACTGGTGACTGGTGACCCGCCAAGAATGCCGGCGGGCGGGCTGGTGAAAAGAAGGGCCTCCGCCCCTTGACCGCACGGTGGCGTCGGCGCTTGTCCCACTGGGACGAGATTGTTAGACTAAAAGCGATTCACCTCCCCAGTGCGGAAGTGGCGGAACTGGCAGACGCACCATCTTGAGGGGGTGGCGCCGCAAGGCGTGTGGGTTCGAATCCCACCTTCCGCACCAAATCTACTCCTCTCGATCACCCCGTAAGCAAAGCTGCGAGTTAAAGGTCCGCCCAGTCGGGTTCGCGTGCGCGTGCAGAAAGAACCTGAAGCCTGTTTCCGGGTTTCAGGGCTTTTTTGCGGGTGGTGGAGGCGTGGTTTGCGGAGCGGTGGCAGGGTTTACCGGAGCCGGCTGCGCGGGGGCCTGCTGCTGGGGATTCTGGCCGAAGGGATTTTGAGAGAGCGGCAGAGCGGGTTGTCCAGCCGGGGATTGCTGGCCGGGAGCGGGCACCTGCACGGGAATGCCGGGAGTGGCGGGCTTCTGCGGGGCCGTGGCTGGCTTGTTGCCCATACGTTCGAAGAGCGAGCCGAGACTGCCGGGAGCGTTGGACTGGCGAAGGACGAGGACCATCGAGGTGGCCATGAACATGATGGCGCACCAGGTGGTGGCGCGAGAAAGAAAACTGGCGGCGCCGCGCGGACCGAAGGCCGTCTGGCTGCCTGCGCCGCCGAACGCTCCGGCGAGGTCGGCGGCCTTGCCGCTCTGGAGCAAAACCACGATGGCCAGCAGGAAACAGATGACCACGTGAAGCGTGACGAGGACCCAGGAAAAACGCCAGCCGACAGCGATCAGAGCGCCACCGATGAGCAGCGAGATGGCCCACTTTCCTGGATTTTCGACTTCCATCATGTCCTAGCCCCCAAAATCGAAAAATCTAACCGCTGGATGAAACGCAACAGCGCGGGTGCCAGCCGAACAGCGCACCGGCAGTCCTTCACAGCACTCAAGATCTTCGACGAGCGCTACTGGGCGCTGCGCGCGATGGCGGCGAAGGCTGCCGGGTCGAGGCTGGCGCCGCCGACGAGCGCGCCGTCAATCTCTCCCTCGGCCAGTAGGCCGCCGCAATTCTCCGCCTTCACGCTTCCGCCGTAAAGAATGCGAAGAGACTCGGCACCGGCGGCCGAAAAAGCGTCTGCGGCGAGTCCGCGGAGGAAGCGATGGGCAGCGGCAGCCAACTCCGGCGTGGCCGTGCGGCCCGTGCCGATGGCCCAAACCGGCTCGTACGCCAACAGAATACGGGAGAACTCGGCAGCGGTCAAACCGGTGAGTGCGGAGGTGAATTGGCGGCGGAGAACGTCTTCCGTGTGGCCGGCCTCGCGTTCGGCGAGCGTCTCGCCGACGCAGACGATGGGAGAGAGACCGGCGGCGAGGGCGGCGCGGAGCTTGCGGTGCACGTGATCGTCGGTCTCGCCGAAGATATGGCGGCGCTCGGAGTGGCCGACGAGGGTGAAGCGGCAGCCCAGTTCGGCGATCATGATGGCGGAGACTTCGCCGGTCCAGGCGCCTTCTTTTTCCCAGTAAAGATCCTGAGCGCTGATGGCGATTTCGGAGCCGCGCGCGGCTTCGACGGCGGCGTGGAGGGCAGTGAACGGCGGAGCGATCACCAGGTCGCAATGGCGGAGGTCCGCAGCAAGATGGCGGAAACGGGCGAAGAAAGCGCGGGTGTCCGCCTGGGTCTTGTACATCTTCCAGTTGGCGGCAATGACGGGGCGGCGCATGGGCGGAGTCAAAGAAGGCGAGGATAGCAGAGCGGGGGTTGTGACGGGAAAAAAAGCGGGGGCAACAGGCGTTCAGTGATTCGAGAGGGCGTCAATGCCGGGGAGCGAGCGGCCGCCGAGGAGCTCGAGAGCGGCGCCGCCGCCGGTGGAGATGTGGGTGATGTTTTCCGCCACGCCGGCTTTGCGCAGAGCGGCGACGGAATCGCCGCCGCCCACGACGGAAGTGCAGCCGCGCCGGGTGGCTTCGGCGATGGCATAGGCGAGAGAAAGGGTGCCGCGCTCGAAGGGCGAAATTTCGAAAACGCCCATCGGCCCGTTCCAGAAGATGGTGCGGGCGGCGCTCAGTTCCTTGCTGTAGTTCTCGACGGTGGCCGGGCCGATATCGAGGCCCATCCAGTCGTCGGGCGTTTCCTTGATGTGGCAGATCTTGACTTCGGTGCCCTTGCGCATTTCCTTGGCGATGACGTGATCGACGGGAAGCAGGAGGCGGCAATTTTTCTCCGCGGCGACCGCGAGGATCTGGCGGGCGAGGTCGAGCTTGTCGTCCTCGACGAGCGACTTGCCGACGGGAAGGCCCTGGGCCTTGAGAAAGGTGTAGGCCATGGCGCCGCCGATGAGCATCTGGGAGCAGGTCTTGAGGAGATTCTGGATAACTTCGATCTTGTCGGAAACCTTGGCGCCGCCGAGAACAACGATATAGGGCTTGGGCGGGGCGCCCATGACCATGCCGAGGTACTGGAGCTCCTTCTGCATGAGGGAGCCGGCAGCGGCCTGGCGGACAAACTTGGTGATGCCGACGACGGAGGCATGGGCGCGGTGGGCGGCGCCGAAAGCGTCGTTGACGTAGATGCCGTCGCACAACTGGGCGAGTTTCTGGGCGAAGCCGGCGTCGTTGGCTTCCTCGCCAGGGTAGAAACGCAGGTTTTCAACCAGGAGGATTCCGGCGTCGGTGAGCAGCTTGCTCTTCTGGATGGCCTCGGTGCCTATGCAGTCCACGGCGAATTCCACGGGGCGGTCGAGCAATTCCTTGAGCCTGCGGATGACGGGACGCAGGGAGAAGTTCATGTCCGGGCGGCCATTGGGGCGGCCCAGGTGAGAAGCGAGGACGATGCGGGCGCCGCGGGTGACGGCCATCCGGATGGTGGGGAGAGCGGCCTGGATGCGAGAATCGTCCGTGACGCGGCCGGCTTCGATGGGGACGTTGAAATCCACGCGGAGAAAGAGGCGGCGGCCGCGGAGGGTGAGATCGTCGATGGTGAGTTTGTAAAACATCAGTGAGCGGAACTCCCGGCTTCAGAGCCTGGCGCCGAGGAGGCGGATCAAATCCACGCAGCGGCAGGAATAACCCCACTCATTGTCGTACCAGGCGAGCACCTTGACGCAACGGTCGGCCACTACGCGGGTGAAGCCCGAGTCCACGATGGAGGAGCGGGGATTGCCGCGGAAATCCACGGAGACGAGCTCGTCTTCGCAATACTCGAGAATGCCCTTCATGGGGCCATCGGCCGCGGCTTTCATGGCGGCGTTGACGGAAGCGACGGTGGCCGGCTTGTCGGTGGTGACGGTGAGGTCCACGACGCTGACGTTGGGAGTGGGGACGCGCATGGCGTAGCCGTCGAGCTTGCCTTTCAGCTCCGGGATCACCAGATGGAGCGCCTTGGCGGCGCCGGTGGATGTGGGGATCATGGAAATGGCAGCGGCGCGGGCGCGGCGCAGGTCTTTGTGCGGGAGGTCGAGCAGGCGCTGGTCATTCGTGTAGGAATGGATGGTGGTCATGGTGCCGTGGACGATGCCGAAACTGTCCTGCATGACTTTGGCGACGGGAGCGAGACAGTTGGTGGTGCAGGAGGCGTTGGAGATGACGTGATGCTTGGCAGGGTCGTAGGTCTTGTCGTTGACGCCGAGGACGATGGTGTGGTCGGGATCGGTAGCCGGGGCGGAGATGAGGACTTTTTTCACGGGGCCGCGGATATGCTTGCGCGCCTCGGGGCCGGAGGTGAACAGACCGGTGGACTCGACGACGACCTGTGCGCCGACCGAGGCCCAGTCGAGCGATGCAGGGTCTTTCACCTTGAACACGCGAAACGCTTTGCCGTCCACACTGATGCTATCGTCAGTATGGGTGACTTTGTGCGTGAGGTTGCCGAGAATCGAATCGTATTTGAGAAGATAGGCCAGAGTTTTTGCGTCCGTGATGTCGTTGACGGCGACGAATTCGAGGTCGTGGCTGCCGAGCGCAGCACGGAAGATGTTGCGGCCGATGCGGCCGAATCCGTTGATGCCGACCTTGATGGCCATCAGTCCTCCAGGGGTCTGGGCGAGGCCAGGGCGCGGAACAGAACGCGGCCAAACCTGCGCACGGAAAACGGCATGCTAGGGGCAACGGCTGGAAATGTCAACGGAGCCGGGGCTCAGTTAAACTGCCGCACGCGGACTACCTTTTCGCCGATGAAGGTGACGAAAACGGTCTTCCCGGGCGGGATGCCGTAGATCCAGTCTTCCGTGTCGTTGCCGTCGTCATCGCGCTCGCGGACCTTGCGGTCCGGGCGGCCCATGGCGGCGAGCACCATGTCGTGATCCATGCCGACAGCGGCAATGCCATTCTTGATGGCCTGCTGAAACTCGGGGGGGAGCGACTCGGCAAATTGAGAGCTGGCGCTGCGTTGGAAATTGAAATCGAGGACTGGAGCCAGTTTGTGCTTGACCTCGTCGGGCGAGAGATCGGGAAGCTTGTGGTCGAAATCAAGAAAGAGGGTGGAGCCCTGGCCCTCGACGAGGCCGGGGGGCCCGGAGTTGACCGGCTGGACGGTTGCGGCTGGCATGGGGGTACCGACGCCCATCTGGAGGTGGTCGCGCAGGTGCCACTTCTGTTTTCCGCCGCCGTTCAGGTCGAGGATAATGCTCTTCTCGCGGAACTCGATGCGAGTGATCTGGACCTGATCCCCCTGATGAATCGCCGGTGCGCGGTTGGCAACAATAATGTGGGAAGGGACGAAAGCGTTGTCGGCCGGCTCAGCAGCCTTAGCGGGAGGCGCAGGGAGCTGGTTGGCGGCGAGATGGAAACCGGCCTTGCCGCCGGGAAGCGCGATCTGGGCGCGAACAAATTCGCCGGAGATAGCGCGGATGATGGCGAGGCGGGAACTTTCGGAAAGGTGGCCGCCGTGATGAGGAGTTGCGGCTGAGGCGTCCTGCTGCTTTTCCGCGGGGGGCTGGGCGGTGGGCGGCGGGAGGGTGCCCTGCGGCGCGCTCTTATCCGGGTCGGCAGGCTGGCCCTGCTGGAAGGCAAAATGGAAGAGGTGCGAGATGTCCGGAGTGGTGCCGAGCGCCACGACCAGGACCCAGCATGCGGCACGTGCCATCGGGCCAACTCCCCTGCCCCTCGTACCCCGCTAGTCTACCCCCGAACGTGAGCGGATGGAAGAGCCGGGAACCGGCAAAAAAAGAAGGAGCAGGATGGCGACGACCAGCACGGCGGTGAGGTCCACGCTACCTTCAGGACCGTAGGCTCCGCCGGAGAGCCAGAGCGGGCCGGCGGAGGGGACGGAGAGGCGCGAGGCGCCAAGAGTGTAGCCGCTTACCGGAAAGGAGAATACGGGGCCGAGGAAAAAATTCCAGGCAAAGTGAAGGCCGATGGGCATCCAGAGGGCGCGGCTGCGCAGGCGAGCGACGGCGAGCAGGAGTCCGGCGAGAGCGGTGTTGACGGTAGAAAACAGAGTGGCCTGGGGATTTGCAAAGTGTGCCCAGCCGAACAATGCGCTGGAAATGAGAGTTGCGAGCACGGGTCCGAGAGCATCTGCAGCTCGCTGGAGGGCGTAACCGCGAAAGGTGAGCTCCTCGAAAACGGAGGAGAAGAGGAGAAACGAGGACAGAAAGAGGAGGCGGGGGAGCGAGCGGGAATCGAGCGGGGAAACAGCGGCGGCGCGCGAGACGACGAGCAGAAGCGTGGTTGAACAGATGATTCCTGCGCCCCAGGCCAAACCGACAGTGGCCTGGAAGAGCCATCCGGGAGCAAACGACAGGCCGAGGTGGCGAAACTTGCAGCCTTCCAGGCCGCAGAGGAAGGCCGCGCTGAGCGCGAGGGCAAAGATATCCAGAGAAGCGTAGTAGAAGAGAGCCGTGTCACGGTGGCCGGCCACGACGAACCAGTCGAGACGGGGCCTCCAGAGCGCAGCGAGGAGCATCCAGCCGAGGAAGAGGAAAACGGCAAACGCGGCGGCAAGCCAGAGGGGGCGCAGGCCCGGACCGGAGGGGGGGCGCGGGGCGCGCGAGGGCGGGCCCGGGAATACCGTCGATGGAGTGTAATGGCTCATGCTGGCGGAAGGCGCGCGCCGCAATGCCCATCGGCCCGAGAAATGAGATGATAGCAAATAGATGGTGCGCGCCGAGGAGAGGAAAGCCAGGATTTCCCGCCGGCGAAGCGGTGAGAAACCTCCGCGGCGCGCATTTGCAGTGGTGAATAGGCCACAGGGAAGAGGCGGAGTGATTGCGTCGCGGGGACAATGGCGTTAACGTAACCGGACCGGCAAGCACTCCGACAGGACGGCCAGGGAAGCATGACCTCGGACGCCAAAACCGCAGCAGCACGCGCCTTCGTCCGCAGCCTGAATATTCTGCTGAAATTCGCGCGGCTGTACGAATTCGGGCACGCGCGGACGGCGGCACAATTCGAAATCACATGGAATGAATTGCGGTCGGTGCTGCAGGGCCAGGGCGGGGGCAGCCTGCTGCTGGGGGCGCACGGCGATCAACTGCACCTGGACGGCGTTCCGCTGGAATCGGCAGCAGCGGAGAAAAGTTTCGCGCGCATGATCTCGGGCGCGGGAATCGCCAGCATCATGTTCACCTCGCAGTGCACGCAGGCGACGCTGGCGCGGTTTATCCGCGCATTTCCTTCCGGCGCAGGAGGCTCGGCAGGGACTGCAGGAGCGCTGGCCGAACAACTGCGGACCGCGATCGAAGGCGACCCCGGCATCCGCGTGAACGAAGTGCGCTTCGTGCGCGAAGATCCGATGATGGCGGGCGTGAAAACCGCGGTGCAAATGACGGCGAAGGCAATGGGAGCGGACGCCGCGCAGATGAAGGCGTGGTTCGATGATCCGCAGAAATTGCTGCAACTCATCCTGGCTTCCCAGGGGGCGCGGAATCCTGGAGGCGGACCCGGCGGAGGTGGACCTGGTGGCGGTGGCCCGGGAGGCGGAGGCCCGGGCGGCGGAGGAACTGGCGGGGGCGGCAATTGGGGTCCCGGCGGTGGGAGCGGCAGCGGGGGAGGTCCGGGCGGCGGTGGACCTGGTGGCAGTGGCCCGGGAGGCGGTGGATTCGGCGGTGGTGGTCCAGGCGGCGGTGGGCCTGGTGGCGGTGGCCCGGGAGGCGGAGGAACCGGCGGAGGCGGTAGTTGGGGTTCCGGCGGCGGTGGTGGAAGTGGCGGAGGTCCTGGAGGAGGTGGCCCGGGAGGCGGAGGAACCGGCGGAGGCGGAACTGGTGGAGGCGGACCTAGCGGCGGTGGACCTGGCGGAGGCGGAACTAGCGGAGGCGGACCTAGCGGCGGTGGACCTGGCGGCGGTGGACCTGGCGGCGGTGGACCAGGTGGCTGGGGGGGCGGAGGAACCGGAGGAAGTGCTGGTTTGGGGGGCGGCGGAGGCGGAACTGGTGGAGGCGGAGGCTGGGTAGCACCCGGCGGCGGCACCGGAGGTGGCACTGGTGGTGGACCGGGCGGTGGCGGGCCGAGCGGTAGTGGAACGGGTGGCGGTGCTGGCGTGTGGGTACCTGCTGGGGGTGTTCCTGGCGGCACCAGCCCTGGTGCTACTCCCGGTCAAGGTGCTACTGGAAGCGCAGCGGAGGGAATGGTGTGGATTCCCGCCGGTAGCACTGGCGGAGCTGCGCCTGCGGGTGAGGCATCCCCGGAGGGCGCACCCACGGGAAGTGCCAGCCCGTCAGGCGAAGGCGGAGGTGCCGGAGGCACGTGGGTCCCTGCCGGCAGCGTTGTTGTTCCTTCCGGCAGCGTAGTTGGCCCTGCTGGCAGCGTTGTTGCTCCTTCCGGCAGCGTAGTTGGCCCTGCTGGCAGCGTTGTCGTTCCTGGGGGTAGCGGTGCTCCGGGAGTCGGCGTACCCGGAAGTGGTGGGCCGGGTGGTGGTGGTTTCGGCGGACCTGGAGCCGGTAGTCTCGGCAGCGGCGGTACAGGCGTAGGCGGCGGAAGCTGGGGATCAGCCGGCACCGGCGGTGGAGGCGGCGGAGGGACCGGCGGCGCAGGGGGCGAGGGCGGCGGGAAAAAAGTGCGCCCGAGCATGTGGGCCGCAGCAGCTACGGCGGGGTTGTCCGTCGATGTGAAAGGAACGACCGGAAGTGCGCCGCCACCCTCGGGCGTGTATGTGCCTGGAAGTTCCGGCGGTGCGACGTTCACCATCCAGCAGGAAGACATCCGTGGTGTGCTGCAGATGCTGGTGCAGTTGGGGAAATCCACGACGGCACCGGCAGGCGGAGCCGAGCCCGCGATGTTCCAGCAACGGCTGACGACCATGCCGATGCGGGCGCAGACGCTGCTGTACAACGCGCTGGCGGGACTGGCGGCGCAGGCGACAACGGACCAGCCGGACCAGCCGATGTTACTGAAACTGGCGCAGCACATCGCCATCCGGTTCGCGCTGGAGAGCTATGAACGGGGCGAAGTGCGCGTGAACGCGGTGAAACAGATGTTCGAAAGCCTGAACCAGGAAATCGACGCGCTGCGCAAAGTGATCGGGGCGCATGAAGAGAAAATGTCGCAGACCGGCGTGAAATACGAGTCGCACGTGCAGTTGATGACGCAGTTCTTCTGGGAGGAAGTGCCGGACGAGAAAAAGCGCGAGGTGCTGCTCACCGGAGAGGCCTGGTGTGTGCCCTCGCGGAACATCCGGCAATACGTGGACGAGCTGCGGAAGAAGGGCGACATAGAAACTGCGAACAAAGTGCTGCGCAATTATGTGAACTGCATCTCGCTGCAGGATTCCGAGGCGCGGAGGGAGACGGCGCTGGGTCTGCCGGACCTGGCGGACATGATGATGGGAGAGGAGTCCGAACTCCTGCTCGAGTCCATCGAGATGGTGGGAAAACAGGTGTCTGTGGAGGAAAAACCGGAGTTGCAGACGCTGATCGGAGCGGCCTTCGTGCGGCTCAGCCAGGCGGCGGCGAGCCTGCATTCGTTTCCGGCCATGATCAAATCCCTGGACCTGGTCGAGGAAATCGAAAAGGCGCGGCCGGGCGCGGGGCAGAACCTGTTCTCGCGCATCGGAGTGGAGAACCGGATTCCGGAATTCATCGAGGAGGGACTGCGCGAAGAGTCCATTCCCGAGGGCCTCACGGAGCTCCTGAAACGGGCACCGCGACCCGCGATCGAACAACTGGCGGTGCGGTTCAGCCGCGCGGGTTTCCGGGAGGACGTGGATCTGCTGCTGCGGATGGCGCGGGAACTGGGAGAGACGGGCGCGGCGTTTCTGCGGGACGTGCTGCGGTCCGGCCCGCCGCCACAGGCGGTGGAATCAGTTGGGCTGCTGGCGCGGCTGGATCCGGAAGCGCTGGAGCTGTGGCTGGCGCCGAAAGTGGGGGAATGGCAGCGGTCGTTCCACGACCGGGTGATCCGGCAAATCGCCGCGGCGGACTCTGCGCACCGGTGCCGGCTGCTGCTGACCATGTTCGACCAGCTCGACCCGCTGGTGAAACCGCTGGCGCTCGACGAGGTGGGGCTGAGCGGCGAGGCGGCGGCGGTGCCCATGTTGATGGAGCTGGCGGGCGGAAACCTGCCGCCGGAGAGCGCGCCGTACCTGCGCATCAAGGCGATCGAAGCGCTCTCGCGGCTGCGCGCGACCGACGCCATCCCCATCCTGCGGAAAATCGTGGAAACGAGACAGATGTTCCGGTGGAGCTATCCGGCGGAGCTGCGGGTGGTATCGCTGCAGGCGCTGGAGAAACTGGATCCGGACTTCGTGAAGAATTTCTTTCCGCGGAGCGGGATCGAGGCGGGCGAGTTCGCCATCGCGACGCCGCTCGAAGAGCCGATGTCGTCTGTGCTGAGGCAGCGGAGGTATGCGCGGCTGAAGCTGTCGCGGCCGCTGCCGCTGGTGACGACGAACTTGCGCCAAAACCAGAAGCTGGAGACGACCTCGATGAACCTGGGGGGCGGGATCGCGACGTGCGAACGCTACCTGACGCCCGGGACGCTGATCCAGATTAAATTCACACAGGCGATGAAAAGCATCAAGGCGACCGCGTTCGTGCGGGATTCGCGGAGCCAGATGATGGGATTCGAAATCGTGGACATCGACCTAGAGGAGCGGCACAAACTGCGGCGGGTGCTGGCGGACCTGGCCGGAGTGACGCCGCCGACCTCACCGAAGAGCCGGAGCCGGCGGCGCGACCGCGCGGTGGCGACCCCTGCGACGTCCTCCACACCGAAGACCGGCGGATCCTAGGCCGGGCTGCATTCGCGCGGCCGGAGCGTGACCGGCCGTGGCTACCCCACACCGCGGAAGAGCAGCGAATCGCAGGCCGTGATGCGAGACTCGGCGCTCTCGAAGCATCGGGAGCCGCACTCCCGAGCAGTCCTCGTCCCAGCGCTGAGCGGGATTTCTCACCCGGCGCTCCGTGCAGACGCGTAACTTCCATGGAGATCAGGTGACGCTCCTGATTGCCGCCGGCGCGGGTTGCCGCATGCTGTGGGGCACGATCCCGCATCCCGAAGCTTCGGGAGCGGGATGCTCCTGCGGCCTGCCCGCTCGACAGCTCTCCGAAAATATATTCAGGTCAGGCCCCCTGAAAAACCGAGGCTGACGAAAAAAGTACAGAACGATTCAATGGAGCATGTCGGAGGTCAAGGTGAAGTGTGTTTTGACGGAAAAGCGCTGGCCACGAAACTCGAAGGTGACGCGAGAGGCGCCGCCCGGCGGGATGAGGGGCACACCCTTCACTTGGCGCGGGAAGTAGAAGTGGAGGGCGTCGGAAGCGCCGACGCCGGAGCGCTCCGACTCGAGAGGAAGGACGCCGACATTGCCCACGATGAGGCGTGCGCGCGGTCCAGCCGCATCGTTATCGAGGGAGCCGAAAGGGTCCAGGGGCATGGAGCCGGGCTGGGAGCCGATGGGTACAGCCTTCTCGAGGGCTTTGATCGTGATCACAAAACGGTCGGCGGGCAAACGCGGCGGCATGGAGAGATATTGTGCGGTGGCGCGTTCCCCCAATTCGGCGAGGCGAGCAAAAGCGTCTTCGATGGGAGCGGAAGATTCCCATCGGATCAGGAAGATGATTTCATTTCCAGTGGAGAAGTCGATCTGACTGGAGCGCGAGGAGTCGACGGGAGCCTGGATACGGGTCTGCATACAGTTGCCGGCGCCGTCGATGGCGTCGGGGTCGCAATGGGCACGGGACCTGTCGACCAGCATGTCCGGCCCGGAGCCGGGCCGTGCCACGACCCGGACTTCCTGCCGGGCCCACGGAGAATCCTCCAGGAGTTTCAGGGACTGCTTGAGGCTCCATTCCGAGCGCGGCTTATTCCTCCAGAACTCGTCGGCATGGAGGAGGGTGGAGGCGGCGAGGACGCAGGAAAGCAGGAGCGCAGCGCGCAACCGCGGGGAGCGGAGAGCAGGGAGCATTCGAGGCACCTCCGCCGGGGGCTTTCCGGTACCGCCCATGATACGCCCGAGAATCCGAAACGGACAGGCCAGGTGAACATCCTCCTTTCGAAATTTCTGCAGGCCAGCTCGACAGCCGAATCGCAAATGCCGAACCAGTCTGGATTCCCGGGGGCATCGAGGCGAATTGCGCCGCGGTCCGTAATGATTGGAGGACACTCGCCGGAGGCTGAGAAGGGAGAGCAGACCCTTCGGACGTCCGCGGCAGCGGACACAGGACAAAATTTCCTGGGCGGAAATCTTGGTGCGGAAGGAGGGATTTGAACCCCCACGGCCTCGCGGCCACAGGGTCCTAAGCCCTGCGCGTCTGCCAGTTCCGCCACTTCCGCATGGCACTCAATTTATCACTCGTGGAGAGGGTGGGCAATTGACATACCTCGAGTGCTTACTCAAACACGCGCAACTCCTTTCCGCGGGTTTCCGGCAGAAGGATGGTGCCCAGGATCATGATCAGATAGGCGCCGGCGGCGAAGATGGCGATGGCCTGGCCGAGGGAGAGGCGAAAGCTCAGGAATCCGACGAGGGTCGGGAACAACGCGCCGATGCCGCGGCCGAAATTGTAGGAGAAGCCCTGACCGGAACCGCGCAGGCGGCTGGGAAACAGCTCCGTGAAGAACGCTCCGATGGGACTGAACACGCCCGAGGAAAAAAATCCGAGCGGGAACCCCAGGACCAGCATCAGGGCATTGGCGATGGGCAGATACGTGTAGGCAATGACGGTGACGAACGAACAGACCGCGTAGAGGATGAGCGTCTTTTTGCGCCCGAGACGGTCGGCCAGATAGGCACTCACCATGTAACCTACAAACGAGCCTGCAATCACCACAAAGAGGTAACCGCCCGTGTTCATCACCGAGAGCTTTCGCTGCGTCTTCAGAAAGGTGGGGAGCCAGGTGGTGATGGCGTAATAGCCGCCCTGCGCGCCGATGGCCAGCACCGAGGTGAGGAGTGTGACCTCCAAGACCTGGGGCGAGAACAGCTCGAAAAAGTTGACCCGGGCGCCCGAATCCTCGACCTGCCTGCGCGTCTCCGTGTAGATCTGCGGCTCCGGGACGCGGCGACGAATGTAGAAGACCAGAAAAGCGGGAAGGATTCCGATCCAAAACATGGCACGCCAGGCGACGGCATCCGGCAATGTGCGAAACAAGATGGTGTAGAACACTGCCGCGAGACCCCAGCCGATGGCCCATCCTCCCTGTACGGTGCCGACAGCTTTTCCGCGGTGCTCAGCGCGGATCACTTCACCCATCAGCACCGAGCCGACGGCCCATTCACCGCCGAATCCCAGGCCCTGGAGGCTGCGAGTGACCAGCAATTGCGTGAAGGACTGCGTGAAGCCGCTCAGGAAAGTGAAGAAGGCGAACCACACGATGGTGAGCTGGAGAATCCGCGCGCGCCCGTAGCGGTCGGAGAGCGTGCCCGCCAGCCAACCGCCGACAGCCGAGACCAAAAGAGCCGCGGTACCGAGCAGGCCCGCTTGTCCCTGGCTGATGTGCCACGCCGCGATCAGGCTGGGGATTACGAAGCTGTAGACCATCACGTCCATGCCGTCCAACGCCCAGCCGCCAAAAGTGGCCACCAGAGTGCTGCGCTGCGAGGGGGAAAGCTGCGCGATCCAACCTCCGGAGGACACTTCCGGTGCGGGCGTTTGGGGAGAGGCGGCATTCATGTGCGCTCCTCCTGAGTCGCTTGCAGTATCCGGCGCGGCGGGCCACGGGCGGCCAGCCGCGACCGGAGAAACTGTGTCTGCGGATCCAGCGAACCAGACAGGGCGGCATTCTAATTTCGCCCGTGCAAATTCCCTAGAAAAAGATTGCCGGAGCGGGAAGGACCGGCTTCGGGGGCGGAGCGGAGCGGCAAGGAAGATGTGCGAAATCTGCTAAAATTCCGCGCATCGAAAGTGCGGAAGGAAAGCGGAGGGCGCCATGGCGACGCAGAATTTTGAGAACCACGCGAAGTTCGTTCCGGGGTTTCACATCGGAGTGCTGGGGATCTTCACGGCCAACATCATCTGGAGCGCCATCCGGCTGTTCCGGGGGTTCAACACCGAGCATGTATTCGGCCTTCTGGTGGCCATCGCGCTGCTTCTGTGCGCGTTCTACGGGCGAATCTTTGCGCTGACGGTGCAGGACCGGGTGATCCGGCTGGAAATGCGGCTGCGGATGGAGCGGGTGCTGGCCGCGGAGCTGCGGGGCAGGATTGCGGAGTTCAACGTGGCGCAACTCGTGGCGCTGCGGTTTGCGAGCGACGCGGAGCTGCCGGAACTGGCGCGCAAAGTGCTCGACGGGAAAATCGAGGACCGCAAAGCGATCAAACAGATGGTGCGGGATTGGCAGGCAGACTGGCTGCGGGCGTAGGGGAGGAGGCAGCCGACAGGCCGGCGGGCGTGGTGGAAGACTCTGCACGCAGAAAGCCGGCGCTGCCGGGGCTTTCCGCTTGACAATCCAGGGACTCCCCGCCATCGTACAGGGTTTTCCTCACAGGGAGATTGCCGGCAGACTGAGCGCCCATGGCCGCGACGCCCATCCAGGTACGGCTGTTTTTCCACGACAAGTGTTTTGACGGCGCGGCCTCGTCCGCGGTGTTCGTGCGCTTCTACCGGGAGCGCATGCGGGCGGATGCGCAGTTCCACTTCACGGGGATGACGCACCGGGCGCGGCACCCGTTCACGCCGGAGATGTTCGACGGCGACGAAAACGCCATTGTGGACTTCAAGTACTCCAGCTCGCCGAAACTGACCTGGTGGTTCGACCATCACCAGAGCGCGTTTCTCTCGGCCGAAGACGCGGAACATTTCAAAAACGACCATTCCGGGAAGAAGTTTTACAATCCCGAATATCAATCGTGCACGAAGCTGCTGGCGGACGTGGCCTCGAAACAGTTCGGATTCAATCCGGCGCCGATTGCCGAACTGGTGCGCTGGGGCGACATCATCGACGGGGCGCAGTATCCGGACGCGGCGACGGCGGTGGGAGTGGCCGAGCCGGCCATGAAATTGGCGCTGGTGATCGAAGCCGCGCCGGAGGACGATCTGGTGCCGCGGCTGATCCCGGAGATGGCCGTGCGACCAGTGGCAGAAATGATCACGCTGCCGGAGGTAAAGCGCCACCTGGACCCGCTGCTGGCGAGGCACGAGCGCTCGCTCGAATTGTTCCGAAAGCGCGCGCGCGCGGAAGACGGCGTGGTCTATTTCGACCTGAGCGGGGACGAAATGGAAGGCTACAATAAATTCATTCCCTATCACCTGTTCCCGGACGCGGTGTATTCGGTGGGGGTAAGCGCGTCGGCGCAGCGGGTGAAGGTATCGGTGGGCTCGAATCCGTGGACGAAGGCGCCGTTGCGGCACAACCTGGCGGCGCTGTGCGAGCGGTACGGCGGCGGGGGCCATGCGCGAGTGGCCGCCATCTCGCTGGAGCCGGGCGACCTGGCACGGGCGAAGAAAGTGGCGCAGGCCATCACCGAGGAGCTGCGGCGCTAGTTCCTTTCCCTTCCCCGAATGCGCGGCAGCGGAGTTCACCGGAGCGGCGTCCTGAAAGCTCACCCGTTTTGACCATTGCAAAGGCCCAGGCCAGGCACCAGAATCGCCGTGCGCTCGCCGAGGGTGCGCGGGGCAGGGGAGAAGGAGACCACATGTCGCCGATGCTGAACGCACACATGGTCACAACGGGCAATGACCTGGCGGGATACCACATTGTGAAGAATCTGGGATTGGTGCGCGGAATCGTGGTGCGCTCGCGGAGCATCCTCGGGACGCTCGGGGCATCTCTGCAAACCATCCTGGGGGGAAACATCACGCTGTTCACCGAGTTGTGCGAAAAGACTCGCGAAGAAGCGTTCGAGCTGATGATGCAGCACGCCGCGGAGCGCGGCGCCAATGCGGTGATCTGGATGCGTTACGACGCGAACGAAGTGATGCAGGGCGTTACGGAAGTGCTGGCGTACGGGACGGCGGTACAGGTCCAGGCCGACACGAAGTAATCGCCTCTCACGGCGCGAAAGCTGCGAATGGCCCCGCGATCCGGGGCGCGCCAACGGAGAGAATTCCAATCAGAAGGCTCTAATCTTCCCGCTAAGTGCTTGATTTCCTGCTGGAACGGCTGCTCTGGCCGAGGATGTGCCCTGAATCACGTCCGGTTGTGAAGAAGGTCACCGACTCCCAGGACCGAAGAGCGGAAAGTAAGCATGTAAAAGGATGAAGAAGGGAATCATGCCGCTGCGCGGCGCCTCTGCCGGATGGACATCCGCAAGTGACGGAAGATTTCGTTGTATTTGCAGGCCCTCTGGGCCCGTTCCGGGCTGGAATGCCGGCCGGCACGGGAGCAATCCGAACCATCCAGGGCAGTCCAAATACGAGATTTGAATGAGGAGACAGGCCATGTCGATTACGAAACAGGAAGCATTGAATTACCACTCCGCGCCGCTACCGGGAAAGATTGAAGTCACGCCGACAAAGCCGTGCCGCACGCAAAGGGATTTGAGCCTGGCCTACACGCCGGGCGTGGCCGAGCCCTGCCTGGCCATCCAGAAAAACCCGCACGACGCGTTCAAATACACGGGACGCGCCAATCTCGTGGCCGTGGTGACCAATGGCACCGCGGTGTTGGGGCTGGGCGATATCGGGGCGCTGGCCGGCAAGCCGGTGATGGAAGGCAAAGCGGTGCTGTTCAAGCGGTTTGCGGGCGTGAACGTGTACGACATCGAGGTGGACTCGAAAAATCCGGACGAAGTGATCCGGGTGTGCCAGTTACTGGAACCCACCTTCGGGGGAATCAACCTGGAAGACATCAAGGCGCCGGAATGTTTTTACATCGAAGAAACGCTCAAGAACACCATGAAGATTCCGGTGTTCCATGACGACCAGCACGGCACGGCCATCATCACGGGCGCGGCGCTGCTGAATGCGCTGGAAATCACCGGGAAGGACATCGGGAAGATCAAGGTGGTGTTCAACGGTGCGGGGGCTGCCGGAATAGCGACGGCGGAGCACTACATCCGGCTGGGAGTGAAGCGGGAGAACATCTTCCTGGTGGACACGAAAGGGCTGGTTTATAAGGGCCGCACCGAAGGCATGAACAAGTATAAGGAGCGGTTTGCGCAGGAGACCAAGCTGCGCACACTCGAGGAAGTGGCGCGGGGCGCGGACCTGCTGGTGGGCCTATCGGTGAAGGGCGCGTTCACTCCGGCGATGCTGAAGAGCATGGGAAAGGACCCCATCGTGTTCGCGATGGCCAATCCCGACCCGGAAATCAGCTATGAGGAGGCGCGGGCCACGCGGAGCGACATCCTGATGGCCACGGGGCGTTCCGACTATCCGAACCAGATCAACAACGTGCTGGGCTTCCCGTCCATCTTCCGCGGGGCGCTGGACGTGCACGCAACGGCGATCAACGAGGAGATGAAGCTTGCGGCAACGCGAGCGCTGGCGGCGCTGGCGAAGGAAGACGTGCCGGACTCGGTGTGCCGGGCCTACGGCGTGGACCAAATCCGGTTCGGGCGGGATTCGATTGTGCCGCGGCCATTCGACCCGCGAGTGCTGGTGTGGGAAGCGAGCGCAGTGGCGGAAGCAGCCATGCGGACGGGAGTCGCGCTGGAACCGGTGGACCTGGACGAGTACCGGGAGCAACTGGAAAAGCGGCTGGGCCGGGCGCACGAACTCATGCGCGGCGTGACCCTTCGGGCGAAGACGGCGCCGAAGCGCGTGGTGTTCCCGGAAGGCGAGAATGAAAAAATTCTCCGGGCGTGCCACGTGCTGGTGGATGAAAAGGTGGCGCGGCCCATCCTGCTGGGCAACGAACGGACGATCTGCGCGAAGGCCGCGGAACTGGGGATTTCCCTGGAAGGAATAAGCATTGTGGACTTGGAAAAGTCCAACCGGCTCGAGAACTACGCGGAGGAGTATTACCGGCTGCGGCAGCGCCGCGGAGTGACACGGACCGAGGCGCGAGAACTGGTGAAGAACCGGAACGTGTTCGGGTCACTGATGGTGCACCTGGGGGACGCGGATGCGCTGGTCTCCGGGGTGACCCAGCACTATCCGGACACGATTCGCCCGGCTCTGCAAGTGATCAAGGTGCGGGAAGACGTGCATCGCGTGTCGGGGCTGTACGTGCTGCTGACGCGCAAAGGCGACCTGCTGTTCCTGGCCGACTGCAGCGTGAACATCGAGCCGACGGCCGAGGAACTGGCGGAGATCGCGCTGTGCGCGGCGGAGACGGCGCGGCGGTTCGAAGTGGAGCCGCGCGTGGCCCTGCTTTCGTTCTCCAACTTCGGCAGCACGGAACATCCGCTGTCGCAGAAGGTGCGGCGAGCGGCGCAGATCGTGAAGGAGCGGGACCCGCTGCTGATCGTGGACGGCGAGATGATGCCGGACACGGCGTTGACCCCGGAGGTCCTGGAACAGGAGTACCCGTTCTCGAAGCTGCAAGGGGCAGCGAACGTGCTGATTTTCCCCGACCTCGAATCCGCGAGCATCGCCTGCAAGCTGATGACGCACGTGGGCGGGGCGGAAGCGATCGGGCCGATCCTGATGGGAATGAGCAAACCCGTGTATGTGCTGCCTCGCGGGACGGACACGGACAACATCGTCAACATCACGACGCTGGCCGTGGTGGACGCGCAGGAAAGCCGCCTGCCGGAGCCCGTCGAGGAGAGGGAGATCGCGCCGGTCGCGGCAGACTGAGGGCGCGGCAGGACGACGCGTGAAGGCAGCTCCCCGGGCCGGAGCAGGAAGACCGGAAGGAGGAGCAATGTCCTGGGAACAAGATTACCGAAACAAACTAAGGCTGCCCGGAGAGGCGCTGCGCGCGGTCCGGTCCGGGATGCGCGTGTACATCCAGCCGGGATGCGCCGAGCCGGAAACGCTGGTGGAGGCGCTGCTGGAGCGGGCGCCGCACGTCACCGACGTGGAAGTGTTGCACCTTCTGACCCTGGGCTGCGCAGATTACGTAAAACCGGAGATGGAGGGCCACTTCCGGCACAACGCGTTCTTCATCGGCGCAAACGTGCGCGAGGCCGTGAACGACGGCCGCGCGGACTACACACCCATTTACTTAAGCGAGGTGGAAGAGCTGTTCGAAAGCGGCGCCATTCCGCTGGACGTGGCCCTGATCCAGGTATCGCCTCCCGATGCCCACGGCTTCTGCAGCCTGGGGGTGGGCATCGACACCACGCTGACGGCGGCGAAATGCGCTCGTCTGGTGATCGCGCAGGTGAACGACCAGATGCCGCGGACGTACGGCGACAGCTTCCTGCACGTCGGCCAGATTCATTTGTTCGTGGAATCTTCCCGGCCGCTGTGCGAACTGCCGGAGGGGGAGATCTCCGGCTTGCAGGTGGACATCGCGCGGAACGTGGCGGGATTGATCGATGATGGCGCGGTGCTGCAAACGGGCATCGGCGGGATCCCCAGCGCCGTACTGCCATTCCTGATGGACCGGAAAGACCTGGGCGTGCACACCGAACTGGTGTCCGATAGCGTGATTCCGCTGATCGAGGGGGGCGTGATTACCGGAGCGCGGAAGACCTACAAGCCGCGGAAAATCATTCTGAGCTTCGTGCTGGGAACGAAGAGGCTGTTCAATTACGTGGACAACAATCCGGCATTCGAATTCCGGCCGTGCGCTTACGCGAACGATCCCCTGGTGATCGCGCAGAACGACAACATGGTGGCGATCAATTCGGCGCTGCAGATCGATCTGACCGGCCAGGTGTGCTCGGATTCCCTGGGGTCGTACTTCTACAGCGGAATCGGCGGGCAGGTGGATTTCCTGCGGGGGGCGGCAGACTCGAAAGGCGGGAAGCCGATCATCGCCCTGTCGTCGACGGCGAAAAGCGGATCGCTATCGCGCATCGTGGCCACGCTGACTCCCGGATCGGGCGTGGTGACCACGCGAGGACTGATTCACTACGTGGTGACGGAATACGGAGTGGCCTACCTGCACGGGAAGTCCATCCGCGAGCGGGCGAAAGCGCTCATCGAGATCGCCCATCCGGATTTCCGCGACGAGCTCTATGAGTATTGCGAACGGACCAAATGGCTCAGGCACGCGCAGCGGGAACCGGCTTCAGTAGCGAGGTGATTATGCCCGCACAGGCTTCCGGAAAAGTGTTTATCCATGTGGACGAATGCAAGGGATGCGGACTATGCGTGGCCTCATGCCCGCCGAAATGCCTGTTCCTGGCCCCGGTGCTGAGCGCGTACGGCGTGCATCCCGCGAGTTACACAGGACGGGACTGCACGGGATGCGGCATCTGCTTCTACTGCTGTCCCGAGCCGGGCGCGATCGTGGTGTACCGGCGTGCCGCGCCCGCGAAGGCCGCGGCGGGACGGCAGCCAGGGGGCGCATATGCGACAGCTCTGTAAAGGCAATGTGGCGGTGATCAAAGGCGCCATCCTGGCAGGATGTCGCGCATATTACGGCTATCCCATCACGCCAGCGAGCGAGATTGCAGAGACCGCAGCCTCGCTGCTGCCACAGGTGGGAGGAACGTTTCTCCAGGCGGAAAGCGAAGTGGCGGCAATCAACATGGTGTATGGGGCGGCAGCGGCGGGAGTGCGCGTGTTGACCGGCTCGTCCGGGCCCGGGCTCAGCCTGATGCAGGAAGGAATCTCTTATCTGGCAGGCTCCGAACTGCCGTGCGTGATCGTGGACGTGATGCGCGGCGGGCCGGGATTGGGAAATATCGCGCCGGAGCAGAGCGATTATTTCGCCATGGTGAAAGGCGGAGGCCACGGAAACTACAGGAACCTCGTAGTGGCGCCGGCATCGGTGAAAGAAATGGCGGAACTGACGATGCTGGCGTTCGAGTTGGCGGACCGGTACCGCAATCCGGCGATCGTGCTGTGCGACGGCTTTGTGGGACAAATGGTGGAACCGGTGGAGCTGGAGGAGCGGAAGGCAGTGCTTCCGGAAAAACCGTGGGCAGTGCGAGGCACTGCGGCGACCAGGAAAAACCTGATCACTTCCATTTTCCTGGAATCGGATGTGCTGGAAGCGCACCAGCGACAGATGGAAGAGAAGTATGCGCGGGCGGAGCGGGAAGAACCCCGGCACGAACTTTACGAAGCGGAGGACGCGGAAGTTCTGCTGGTGGGTTACGGAATCGTGTCGCGGGTGCTGCGCTCGGCAGCGGAGAAGGCGCGGAAGGAAGGCCAGCGGGTGGGGCTGTTCCGGCCGATCACGCTGTGGCCATTTCCGGGAAAGGCTCTGGCGGCTGCGGCGGCGCGCGCGGAGAGGGTGCTGGTGGTGGAGCTGAGCAACGGGCAAATGCTCGAGGACGTGCGGCTGGCTCTCGACGGTAAATTGCCGGTGGAATTTTACGGACGCGTGGGAGGCAACGTGCCCACGGTGGAAGAAGTGCATGCGCGGTTCGCGGCGCGAACGCCGGTTGCGGCGTGAGGGAGGATAGCCATGAGAGAAGAAGCGGGAGTGGCCGTTGCGGATAACGAAGCCGCGCCGAACGAGTTCGAGGTGTTGCACGAGAAGTCGCCGGTGTTTTATCGGGTGTACGAGCGCAAATCGGACCTGAAGCAGCAAACCCACTACTGCCCGGGGTGCGGGCACGGAATTGTGCACAAGCTGGTGGCCGAAGCCCTGGAAGAATTGTCGCTGCAGGACAAGACCATCCTGGTGAGCCCGGTGGGGTGCGCGGTTTTTGCCTATTACTATTTTGACGTGGGCAACGTGCAGGTGGCGCACGGACGCGCGCCGGCCGCGGCCACGGGAATCAAGCGAGCCTGTCCGGAGCAGGTGGTGATCTCCTACCAGGGCGACGGCGACCTGGCGGCGATTGGCACTGCCGAGATCGTGCACGCCGCGAACCGCGGCGAGAAAATTTGCGTGATTTTCGTGAACAACGCCATCTACGGGATGACCGGCGGGCAGATGGCGCCGACCACGCTCGTAGGCCAGAAGAGCACCACGACGCCGTGGGGACGGCGTCCGGCCAACGAAGGCTATCCCATCCGCATGTGCGAACTGCTGGCCACACTGGAAGCGCCCGTGTACATCGAGCGCGTGGCGCTTTCGGACAACAAAAACATCATGAAGGCGCGGCGGGCCATCCGGAAGGCGCTGGAAATTCAGCGCGACAACGCGGGCTTCG
Source organism: uncultured Acidobacteriaceae bacterium (assembly GCA_963773835.1). Classification (GTDB taxonomy): domain Bacteria; phylum Acidobacteriota; class Terriglobia; order Acidiferrales; family UBA7541; genus JOPF136. The sequence continues at coordinate 843,171 of CAVZCQ010000001.1, read as the reverse complement.
CGTTTGTCGAAATCCTGTCGCCGTGCCCGACGATCTGGGGCCTGGATGCGGTGGAGGCGCGCAACTGGGTGGCGGAAAAAATGATCCCGGTGTTTCCGCTCAACGTGTTTCGCGACCGCAAACCGGAGCCGCTGCCCAATGGCGGGCCGAAGGTGCGTCCGGTGGCGGAGGTGCTGGAAATCGAAGCACCGGAGGAAGGCCGTGCCACATCCGAGGCGCAGCCGTCGCATTCGTTCCATACGCTGATGGTGAAAGTTGCCGGCAGCGGCGGCCAAGGCGCGCTGCTGCTGGGACAATTGCTGGCGGAAATGGGATTGCGCGAAGGGCTGGAGGTAAGCTGGCTGCCGTCGTACGGGCCGGAGATGCGGTCGGGCAGCGCGCATTGCCACGTGTGCCTGTCGAAGGAACGCATCGGGTCGCCGCTCGTGTCGCACCCGGACGTGCTGATTGCGATGAACGAGATTTCGCTACGCAAGTTTGCGCCGCAGGTGGCGCCGCAGGGACTGATCCTCTACAACCGGGAGGCTCTGCCGCAGGACTTCGCAGCGCCGGATGCGCGCGTGGTGTGCATCCCCGCATCGGAGATTGCGGACAGGCTGGGTTCGACGAAAGCGGCGAATATGGTGTTGCTGGGCGCGCTGCTGGAAGAAACGGGATGCCTAGCCACAGAAACAGCGCTGCGGGCAATCGAAGAGAAGGTCAAGAAGGTGGAGTTGCTGGAAACGAACCGCAAGGCGCTGGAAGCGGGACGGCAGTTTGTGGACCTCCGGGTGTGGACCGGCGCGGAAACCCAGCCGGACGGATTCGCATGAAATACCCGCAAGCGTGACGCGCCCGGAACTCGGCCGGGGGTGGGAAGACGCGCGCTTGGCGTTTCTGGTCTTCCGGGGTATCAGGTGAGGTGGAACTCGACCTTAACGATCAGGTCCACCGGCACGGGCTGTTCGTTCAGATAAGTAGGCTCAAACTTCCACTGCCGGACCGCATCCAAAGCAGCTTGCATGAGAAGCGCGGGGCCCGAGACAACCCTTGCTTCAACTACTTCGCCATTTACGTTGATTATAGCTTCAATTACTACTATACCTTCCACGCGCGCTTGCCTGGCGAGGACGGGATAGGCGGGCGCAGGGGCGTAGAGTTTGCGCGGTTCCTTGACGCGTCCGCCGACGCGCACCGGCGCCATGGGTTTAGGGGGCGGCGCGAGCTGAGGGAGATAATTCTGCTGGCCACCGGTGAGGATCGAGCCGAGGACGCCTCCGATTTGGCCGCCGGGGACTCCGCCCGGAACTCCGCCAGGCATTCCGCCGGTTGCGTCAATCTCGGGAGGAAGAGGCTTTTCATGGAGCATGGCGACATTTTCAGGGATGACGGTAGGCGCCAGCAGCTTCCCTCCCACCGATAGGACTCGTTTTGGAACCGGTCGCAGATGATCCGCCATTTGGGCTGGTGGAGGAGGCGGGGGCGGCGGAGGAGGGGGAGCGACGAGTTGCGTGCGCGTAAACTGTGTCAAGTCGATCGATTCCGTGAAGGCGAAGGGAATCAAAGTCAAAATCGCAATGATGAGCGCATGGGTGAAAATCGAAGCGAAGAATTGCCGAGTGGCGCGGCGGGGGCGCGTCGAACTGAAGTCCAGCAGCGAGCCGTACAACAGTTCAGGCCGAGGGCGCGCCTTGCCGGTCTTCGACGAGCCGTCCGGGCCAGACCGGGGTTCAGAGAAGCGAGGAGACTCGGGCGCGCTCGTCTGCGGCGGAGGCTGATCGGGGCCGCGCGGAGGGCCCGGCAAGACCTCGAGTTGGCTGGACCTGGTGTCGGCTGGCGTTTCTTCGATGTGGGTAGCGCTGGGGGCTGGCGACATCTCTGCACCTCCCCATTCTGGACACAGACTATTGTGCGGGGGTGATGCGCGGAGCGCTGTGAAGGGCGCCACAGGAGCCCGTGACCTTGGTCACAGCGCGGGACGGCGCATTGCTAGAATGATTAGTCGAAGAGAAGAGCAAGAGCCCGACGGACGGGAGCGTAGGCGGGTCTGGGAAATCACGGCGCGAAGCCTCCTGGCGCCGGTGGCGCGTCCTGCGGGCGAGGGAGGGGCCAATGGCGCACCGAGGAATTGCAACGTTGGCAGTAGCGGCGATTGCTTCGTTTCTGGCCTTAAGCCGGTTCGACCCACAGTTTTTCCTGCTGCACGTCTACGAGTCGTGCATCTACATGGTCCTGCTTTTCCTGCTGAAGTATGAAGAGGAGGAGTGGGCGTACGTGCTGGGCATAGCGGCGCCGGCGGCCTGGATCCTGCTCATCAGTGCGAGCAACCTGGGGGGAATCCTCCGGCAAGTGGAGCGCGTGGCAGAATTCCGGCGGCCGGACTACCCCGCAAATCTGATCGGCGCGTTGACGATGCTGATCTCGCTCGTGATGCTGGGGACCTGCGTCTACCGCTGGTGGCAGGCGCGGTGGGGGTTCCGGCATGCGTGGAGAACCATAGGCGTTGTTGCCGGCATGGTGGCGGTGTACTACGGCATTCTGGTCGTGTGGTTTTCCCATCTGGTGATGGCCAGCCGATAGCCGGGAACTGACAGCCGGAAACCCGGCGGTCTATTTTCTCGACTCAAACTTCCGAAAACGAGAGGACTGTCTTCAGGGGCTGGAGCCGCGGCCTGTGTGGGGCTAACCGCGGTGCTTATTCCCTGCCCTTCCCGAGTGCAATCGAAAAGGCCGGCACTAATGGGAAGCGGAGGAAGGGCTCTCCGGGTACAGCCGTTCGAACTCCGGAATGCCATGGAGAGGGGAGAGGTCTGGGTCGCGGCGCGCCCATACCGAGTCTCTGAACCCGGCTTCCCAGGCTTTGCGCAGAGCATCGAGCGCCTCGGGTTTCTTGTCCAGGCTGCAGTACACACAGGCGGCGTTGTAGAGAATGGAGGCTTCGTTGGCGCGCAAGGTAACGGCCAGATTGAGTTCGCGGAGGGCGTCGTCCGGCCGGCCCAGGTGCGCGTAGTCATGGCCCAGCAGGATGCGGGCACGCGCGTCTTCCGGCACTTGCTTCAGATGGTTTTCGAGGGCCACCATCCTGCGCTGCAACATATTGCGCTGCGCTTCCTCTTTACCTATGGCGCCGAGAGAATTCGCGATGGGGACATAAACGTTGTAGTCCTCACCGCTCGCCTCGATGGCCGCTTCTGCAATGTCCAGAACTTCCTGGTAGCGCCCCGCGGCAAACAACGCGCGGCAGAGCAGATAATAGGCGCCCTCGCAGTCGCGCTTGCGCTCGATGGCCTTCTTGACCATGCGCACGGCTTCGTCATGAAGTTCGGCCGCGTAGAGGACCCAGGCCTGGCTCACTTGAACCTCGGGCAGGTCCCAGCGCAATGCCACGGCCTTGCCGGACGCCTCTCGCGCGCGCTCCACCCACACCGGATCGCGGCTGTAATTGCAGTAGAACATGGCGCAAGCGTTGGCGGAGGCGGCATAGGCCAGTGCGAAGCTGGCGTCGATGGCCACCGCATTTTCAAACATCTGCAAGGCAAACTCGAGGTCCTGGCGGGTCTGCCGCCGGGCGTAACGTTTGCCGCGCAGGTAGAGGTCGTAGGCCTGGAGGCTCTCCGTGGGCTTGACGGACAGGGCTTCCAGTTCCTGCGGGGAAAGCGTGACGCGGAGCGCCTCAGCAATCTTGCGGGCAATCTCGTCCTGGATTTCAAAGACGTCTTTCATCTCGCGGTCGAAGCGCTCCGACCAGAGCGGAAAATCGGTGTGGGTGTCCACGAGCTGCGCGCTGATGCGCAGGCGGGCGCCGGAGCGGCGCAAAGTGCCCGTAAGAACATAGGCGGCGCCGAGTTGCTGGCCGATCTGACCGGGGGTCACCGGTTTGTCCCGGAAGGCGAGGACGGTGGGGCGCGAAAAGGTGTTGAGCCCGCGGATCTTGGAGAGCTCCGTGATGATGTCTTCGGTGATGCCGTCGCGCAGGTATTCGTCTTCCTTGGCCCCGCTCAGATTTTCGAAATAGAGAACGGCCAGGGGTTTTCCGGCCTGCTTGGCGACGCCGGAATCCGAATCGGTTTTCTCTTTGGCGCGGCGCCGGCCAGTTTCGAGGTCGCGTTTCAGGCGGCTGAGGTCGGTTTTCAGTTCCGTAGCGGTCTGGCAGCGCAGGTTGCGGTCCTTCTCCAGGGTCTTGTCCAGGAGGCGAACGAAATCGGTGGGCAGTGAGGGATTGAGCTCGGCGGCTGGCCTGGGGTCGCGGTTGAGGATGGCGTCGAAAGTGACCGCCGAGGTATCTCCCGGAAAAGGAAGGGATCCGGTGGCCATCTGGTAGAGCACAGTGCCGGTGGAGAAAAGATCGGTGCGGGCGTCCACGAGTTGGCCACGGGCCTGCTCCGGCGACATATAGGAGATCGTGCCGACGGCCGCGCCCGGCGAAGTGAGGTCGTGGCTGGAAATCGCGGTCTCACCCTGGGAAAGAGAAGCGCCCTGTGCGAAGTCGGCGGTGCTCGTCTTGGCCAGGCCGAAGTCCAGAATCTTCACCGGGCCGCGCTCGGTGAGAAACAAGTTTGCCGGCTTGATGTCGCGGTGCACGATCCCCTTGGCGTGGGCAGACTCGAGGGCATCGGCGATTTGAATGGCCAGCGGCAGCAGCGTGTCGATATCCATAGGCTGCCCGCGCAGTTTCTGCGCCAGTGTTTCCCCCTCCAGCAGCTCCATCACGATGAAGTGCCGGCGCTCATGCTGCTCGATGGAATGAATGGTGCAGATGTTGGGGTGATTCAGAGCCGAGGCGGCGCGCGCCTCGCGCTGGAAGCGTTCGAGCAACTGGCTGTCCTGTGCCATTTCCGGCGGAAGAAACTTCAGGGCCACGCGCCGGCCGAGTTGCGAGTCCTGGGCTTCGTACACCACACCCATGCCGCCCGCGCCGAGCTTGCGGAGGACCTTGTAGTGGAGGAGCGACTGACCGACGAGCGGATCCTGGTTCATCTTGGGCGATTGATAGTATGAAGTGGCGAGTGCGCCGTCAAGCTGGCTCCGAGTGCTTCTCGACAAGGAAAGTCCAACATTGGGATGATGGTGAGCCGCCCAGGACTCGAACCTGGAACCCGTTGATTAAGAGTCAACTGCTCTACCAATTGAGCTAGCGGCCCAGCAAACGTAAATCATAGCACGAGAGGGTTCGACGCCGGCGCCCTCGCGCGACCATCCCCGGGGGCCGGCGCCGGTCAATTCAGCCGGTTCAGGCCGTTGAAGGCGGCGGCCTTGTAACACTCCGCGAGCGTGGGATAGTTGAAGACGGTGTTCACGAAATAGTCGATGGTTCCCTTCAAAGTAAAGACCGCCTGGCCGATGTGGAGCAGCTCCGAAGCGCCGTCGCCGATGATGTGGACGCCGAGCAGTTCGCGGGTCTCGCGGTGGAAGATGATCTTGAGGCGGCCGGCAGTGTCGCCGCTGATCTGGCCGCGAGCCATTTCGCGGAAATAGGCGACGCCGATTTCGTAGGGCACGTCCTCGGCAGTGAGCTGCTCCTCGGTTTTTCCGACGAAAGAGATCTCCGGGATGGTGTAGATGCCGTAGGGATAATGGGCGGGGTCGGACTCCGCGGGGACGTTGAAGGCGCGCGCGGCGGCGATGCGGCCCTGCTCCATGGAAACGGAAGCCAGGCTGGGAAAACCGATCACGTCGCCGACCGCGAAGATGTTGGGCTGCTTGGTGCGGTAGTCCTTATCCACCGGGATGCGGCCGCGCTCGTCGGCCTCGATGCCCGCAGCGGCGAGGTTCAACTCGTCCACGTTGCCCTGGCGGCCGACGGCATAGAGCAGCGCGTCGCCGATGAGTTTTTTCTTGCTGTCGAGCCAGGCGATCACTTTGCCGTCGGGCGATTCCTCGACGCAGCTGGCGCCTTCATTCAGGCGCAGGGTGACGCGGCGGTCGCGGAGGTGATAGCACAGGGCCTCGACCATTTCGCCGTCGGCAAAATCGAGCAGGCGGGCACGCTTTTCCACCAGCGTGACGCGCACGCCGAGGACAGCGTACATGCAGCAGTATTCCGCGCCGATGACGCCGCCGCCGCACACGATCAGGGACTTGGGAATCTGGGGCATGCTGAGAATTTGGTCGCTGTGGATGATGGTCTTGCCGTTGAAGGGGACCTTCGGGGATTCGGCGGGTTTGGTGCCCACGGCGATGACGATGTAGTCGGCGTCCAGCTCGCCGTAGCTATTGGCGCCTTCGACGCGCAGGCGATTGGGGCCCACGAAGCTGGCCGTCCCGTGAAGCACTTCGACTCCGTTGCGCTGGAGCTGCGCGTGCGTGACGCTGACTTCGTTTTCAATTACGCGCTGGACGCGGAAGATCAGGTCCTGCATGGTGATGTGTTCCTTGACGCGATAATCCATCCCGTAGAAGTTCTGGGCATGAAAGCCGGAGAGGTGCAATACGGCCTCGCGCATCGTCTTGCTGGGGATGGTGCCGGTGTTGATGCAGACGCCGCCGAGTACGTTGCGCTTCTCGATGACGGCGACGTGCTTGCCGACCTTGGCGGCTTGGATGGCGGCACGCTGGCCGCCCGGACCGGAGCCAATGACGATGAGATCGAATTTCGACATGACCGATGCCTCCGGAAATGCGATTCCCCGGAGCCGGCGCTGTGCGCGGCGCCTCAACTCACGGTTCGGGTGATTGCCTGAGTCTCGCCGCGCCACCCGGTGGATGGCGCAAATGCTTCCGGCCGGCGGGTTCCCCCGAGGCCTGCTCGCCGCAGCGGGAGTACGCTACCAGAAATCGCCGGGCGGAGAAACCGATTCATATGTAGTTTTTCGGTTAACGCTTCAGGAAGAACTGCGGCATCCCGCCTAGGCAGCTTGCGCGAGATGCCGCAGCGCAGAGAAGAAGTATCACCGGTGAGTTGCTCAGTCTCTGTCGTACTTCAAGCAAGCCTCAAGCTGGTGGATGGCCTCTTCCGTGGCGCGAATCGCTTCCACACGGTGCCCTCCGAAATCGTGCTTGGCGTGCTCCAGGTGCTCCTTGGCCCGGCGAAGGGCGGCGATGGCTTCGTGGATCTCCGGATGGTGCTCCGGGGGAACTGGGACAGCCGCCGCCGGAACGGGCGGCGGAGCAGCCTTGCCGCCGGGCGCGGCAGGCGCGGAGACGGAAAAGGCGAGCGCGAGGATGAGGATGGCGCATGCGAACCAGCAGACAGTCTTCATCTGTTTCATTTTCGTTCCCTCCCGTGGATACCGGCTTTGGGAGCCGGTTGATCGGCCATCGGCCGCGATACGACTTCGAACCGTCCGCGATTCTATCAGAAGGCTGCCTGCTGCCAGTGCCCCGACATCTTCTGCTTCCGTCCGGGCCGATCCATGAGAGGAGGCGGAAATTCACAGATGAAGAGCGCATAGGCGCCTGGATCGCCCGCGCTGGCCAACTAGACACACTGGCCGATAACCGGCGGGCCGGCAGAGCGTACCGGTCTTACCCTCTTCTGGGCTGAGCAGTTGCGGCAGCCGACGACCGCCTCAGGGGGCGCATTCTTGGGCAAAGGAGCCGAAATGTCACACACTTCGTCTCTCGTGCGCTATCGAAGTGTTTTTCTTGCCGCCATCACTTGCATATTGCTGAGCTGGGGGCTCGCCCGTGGCCAGAGCGAGGCTGCGGGAGTGACCGCGGACAGCATCAAAATCGGATCATGCTCGGCGCTGGATGGCCCGGCATCGTTTCTGGGCCTGCAAATGAAAATCGGGGCCACTGCGTATTTTTCAATGGTGAACAGCCAGGGCGGGGTGAACGGGCGGAAGCTCGATTTGGTCACCTACGACGACGGCTATGATCCGGAGAAAGTGCCGGGGTGCTTTGAACGGCTCCAGAAGGCCGGGATCTTCGCGGGCGCGTTCTTTGTGGGTACTCCGACGGCGGCAAAGTATATCCCGCTGGCCGAAGAGGCCAAGCTTCCGATCGTGGGGCTGTTCACCGGGGCGCAGCTGCTTTACGAGCCCCACCACCATCACATCCTGAACGTGCGCGCCTCCTATTACGACGAGACGCGAGACCAGGTGGATGGACTATGGGACCAATTGGGAGTGCGGAAGATTGCGGTGCTCTATCAGGACGACGCGTTCGGCAAGGCCGTACTGGAAGGCGTGAAACGCGCCCTGGCGAGGCATCATGCGACGCCGGCGGCGCTGGGCACCTTCGAGCGGAATACGCTGAACGTAGAACAGGGAATCAAGGAAGTGCGGGCCGCGAATCCAGAGGCGGTGGTGCTCGTGGGGCCATATGCCCCTGTCGCCGCGATCCTGAAACATGCGCACGCGGCGGGCTGGCACCCACGATTCCTGACGGTATCGTTTGTGGGGACCGAAGGCCTGCTGCGCGCGGCGCCGCAAGACGCGGACGGCATGATCATCACGCAGGTGGTGCCGCCTTATGACCGCACGGACCTGCCAACGGTAAAGCTCTATCGGGATGCGCTGGTGAAATACATGGGCAACACACAGCCTTCGTTCGTGAGCCTGGAAGGATTTGTGGATGCCATGGTGCTGGTGGACGGGCTGCGCGCGGCGGGCAAGGAGCCGACGCGAGAAAAGCTGATTTCCGCGCTGGAGGCCATCCACGACAAAGACCTCGGGCTGGGGCCAAAGCTGCTTCTGAACTTCAGCCCGACCGAGCACAAAGGCCTGAACACCGTGTATGCCACAGTCATCGAGAAGGGGCGGCCGGTGGTGGTCACAAACTGGAAGGAGTTGCCGAAGGATTAGAGGAGGAACGCGCCTGCTGCGGCCGCCGGCTCCGCCGTCCGCACAGGCGAGGCGCTGGAATTGGTGGGTGCCTGCTCCCGCGGACTGAAGCGACGGCGCGTTCAGCCAACCGCAGCGGTCCGATAGACGATCACGGGAGATCGCGTCTCGTAGATTTTCTTCAGGGCCCTGATCACATCGTCGTGAGAGAGCTCGGGAGCGCGGCTGGAAGTGCGTGCAGACGCGTGTGCCACCAGATCATCCATGGAGAGAATGCCCTCCAGGCGGCCTTCGACGTTGGCCACGGGAAGCCTGCGGACCTTGTTGCGCGCCATGGTATCGAGCGCGGTGTGAATTTCGTCTTCGCAGGCGCATAGAAACGGCTTTGCGGGCACGACCTCACCGACGGTGAGCTCGCCCGCCAGGCGGTTGCGCGTGCCGAGAGCGAGAAACAGGTCGCGATCAGTGACGACGCCGATCACTTTGTGCTCGGCGTCCACCACGGGGAGGATCCCGCAGTCCCGGCTCCACATGAGGGCGGCGGCCTCCCCCAGATTGGTTCTGGGAGTGCAATAGACCGGACTTCCCGTCATTGCATCTTTCACTTTCATGGTCCACCTCACTCTGCCGCGCCGGCCCGGCTCCTGAGTCGCGTTGTGCAGAGGCAAGCGCGGATTTTTCCTCACGGGTTATCGTCGGGAACGGCGGGCCAGTTTGCAGTGCCGGGGGTCACCCCGACGGGTGACCCGAATCACGGGCAGCGGCAGATCGGAAGACCGCTCGAATGGGCGGCGCGCGTGCAAGATAGGCGAATCAGGCCGGGACGGCGGCCAACTGCCGGACCTCGACTGAAATCCGCGGGGGATGAAGCAGCGTGTTGTGAATCAGACAGCGGTGAACGGCCTCTTCGACTCCCGCCACGTGCTCTTCACTTACCTCCAGCGGCAAATCGACTTCGATCTGGAAATCGGCAAGGCGGGGCGGATTCTTCGCTTTCTGGGCGGTCACGCGGACGCGAGTCCCGCCGGTGGCCAGCTTTTGCCGGCGGAGATACTCGGCGGCATAGTAGGCGGCGCAGGAGCCGAGGGAGGCAAGGAAGAGCTCCGGCGGGGTCATGCCCTCGTCATAGCCGCCATTCTCAACGGGCTGGTCGCAGTCAATCGTGTGCGACCGAGCTTTGATTTCGAATTGAAGATCGCCGAGATGCTCGACAGAAACTTCCATGATGGCCTCCTGGAGCGAGCCCGCGAAACCCGAGAGTTCGCGACGCCTCTCTGTGCGGGATAGAAGGCCCGCCCCCGGATCGGGTGCGAGGCCGCATCCCTTCTCACTCTCAGTGTGCTCCATCCCGCGCCGGGGCTCGGTGAGCCGGATCACATAGGCTGGTGACGCGTCCAGGCAACGGCGACCCCGCGTAGCCCGCACTTGGGATCAAAGGGCTTCGCGCCGGCTCGGACAGGGGCTTCGCCCGCGGCGGCGGATCCCTTCCTGGGGCGCGCGGGAATGCGGGCAACCTGTGTATAATAAGCAGCCGTCGAACTGATGTGGTTCTGCCCGTGACCCCGGCGGTTTCGAGCTGGACAATCCGGAGGGGGAATTGATCGAGGTCGATAACCTCACCAAACAATACGGCGCTGTCCGCGCCGTGGACCAAATTAGCTTTCGAGTGGACAAAGGCGAAATCCTGGGCTTCCTGGGGCCAAACGGCGCCGGGAAAACGACCACCATGCGCATCCTGACCGGCTTCCTGCCGGCCACGAACGGGACGGCGCGGGTGGCGGGTTTCGACGTGTTCGAAAAGTCTCTGGAAGTGCGCAAGCGGATCGGTTATCTGCCGGAAAATCCGCCGCTTTATCCGGAACTGAGCGTACAGGGATACCTCGACGCGGTGGCGCGGCTGAAGCTGGTGCCTTCCGACCGCAGGAAGGCGAGGGTGGACGCGGCCATGGAGATGGCGCGGGTGACGGAAAAACGCGGTGAGCTGATCAAACGGCTCTCGCGCGGGTTCAAGCAAAGGGTGGGACTGGCGCAGGCGCTGGTGCACGACCCGGAAGTGATCCTTCTGGACGAACCGACGGTGGGGCTGGACCCAAAACAGATAATCGAGGTGCGCCACCTGATCAAAAGCCTGGCCGGGAACCACACCATCATCCTCTCCACGCACATCCTGCCGGAAGTGAGCATGACGTGCGACCGCGTGGTGATCATCCACCAGGGGCGGATCGTGGCCAACATGCCGGTGAACGCGGAAGCGCAGCAGCGGGGCGGCGAAATGGTGATCGCGGAGATCAAACCGGCGTCGGGAGGCGCACAGGCTGCGCGGACGCTGCTGGAGCGCATGGCCGGCGTGCGGCGCGTAAAGATCGAGACGCCTGACGGGACGGGCCACATCCAGGCGCGCATCGAATGCGAGCCGGGGCGCGACCTGCGCAGCCGGATCGCGGCGGAGCTGGTGGGACACGGGCACGAACTGTTCGAGCTGCGTGCTGCGCGCGTTTCGCTGGAAGAGATATTCCTCCAGGTGACCACACAGGAGCCGCAGGGAGCCGCTGCCGCGGAGACACCGGCTGCAGGAGCCCAGCCATGAAGGGCGCCTACGCGGTGTTCCGCAAGGAGATGAGCCTCTATTTCGTCTCGCCGATCGCCTACGTGGCCGTCGGAGCGTTCCTGTTCCTCGGCGGCATTTTCTTCCAGGGAATCCTGGCGGAAGCCACGGAATACGCCATGCGGGCGGCGATGCAGGCGATGCAATTCGGCACGCCGTTTGAGATCGACATTCCCGGAGAAGTGATGCGTGGATTTTTCGGCGTCAGCGGGACGCTGCTGCTGTTCATCATCCCGATGTTGACGATGGGGTCGTACGCGGAAGAGCGGCGGCGGGGCACGATGGAGCTGCTGATGACGTCGCCGATCACGGACCTGGAGATCGTGCTGGGAAAGTACCTGGCGGCGGTCGCGCTGTTCCTGATGATGCTGCTGCCCACGGCGCTGCAGATGGTGATCCTGTTCCGATCGAGCGACCCGGCGCCACCGTGGCGGCTGCTGGTGTCCGGCTACCTGGGAGTGATGCTGCTGGGCGCGTCGCTGCTGGCCGTGGGGCAGTTCCTGTCGTCGCTCACAGAAAGCCAGATCGTGGCGGGAATACTGACGTTTCTGGCGTTCCTGATGCTGTGGGTGATGGACTTCGTGATCCGGGGAAGTTCGGGCAGCGTGGTGGGCGCGGTGGGGCAGTACCTGTCCATCCTGCGTCACATGAATGATTTCATTCGGGGAGTCGTGGACAGCTCGAACCTGATCTATTACGCGAGCCTGATCCTGCTGGGCCTGTTCCTGACGCTGCGCTCGCTCGACTCCATGCGCTGGAGGCGGGCATGAAGGTGGAGCGGAGAGAGATCTTCACCACCGCGGCCTGGATCGGGGGCGCACTGGCGCTGGCCGGAGTGGTCCGGTATTCGGTGGAGAACGAGCCGACCACGATGACTAAATGGATTCTGATTGGCGGCGGAGTTCTGCTGGTTGCCGCGCTCGTGGGCAACTTCCGGGAGATCGCAGGCTTTTTCAGCTCGCGGGGCGGAAGGCTCGGAGCGAACACAGCGGTGCTGACCCTGGCCGTCGTGGGCATCCTGGTTCTGGTGAACTTCCTGGGCTTTCGTCATGCGGAGCGATGGGACTGGACGCCGGAACATCTCTACACGCTCTCCGACGAGACGAAAAAAGTGCTCGGCGGCTTGAAGGAGGACGTGCACGTCATCCGCTTCGATAAAGTGTCGGGGCGGGACGCCCTGGCAGACACGATGGCGGAATACCGGAAGGCTTCCCAGCGCATCACCTACCAGGTGGTGGATCCGCAGGAGCGGCCGGACATCGCCCGGCAGTACGAGGTGCGCCGGATGGGCGACATCGTGGTGACGAGCGGCACGCGCACCGAACACCTGAAGGATTCGGACGAGCAATCGCTGACCAGCGCAATCCTGAAAGTGACGCAGGCGCGGCAGAAATCGGTGTGCTTTGTCACCGGGCACGGCGAGCGGTCGCTGACCGGAACCGACGGCGAGGGATACAGCGGCGTGCAGAAGGAGCTGGAGCGCGAGAACTACACGGTAAAGCCGATCAACCTGGTGGAAGCGAAGCAGGTGCCCGTGGCGTGTGACGTGGTGGTGGTGGCCGGGCCGAAGAACGGCTACTTTCCGGAAGAGACCGATGCGCTGGAGAAATACCTGGAAGCGGGCGGAAAAGTGCTGGTGATGGAAGACCCGGGAACGGACCCGAAACTCGACGCGCTGTTCGCGTCCTGGAACATTTCGGTGGCGAAGGACCTGGCGCTGGACGTGAGCGGGGCAGGACAACTGTTCGGCCTGGGAGCGGCAGTGCCCGTGGTGACGCACTACGGTTCGAGCCCCATCACGGATGCGCTGGAGAGCCGCATGACGTTTTTCCCGCTGGCGCGAACCGTGGGCGCGGCGGACAAGAAGAATTACCAGAAGCCGGTGACCGAGCTGCTGCTGACCTCCAACCGGAGTTTCGCCAAGAACAACTGGGACGAAAAGCAGAAGGAGCTGAAATTCGACCAGGGGAAAGACCAGCCCGGCCCGCTGACGCTGGGAGTTTCCGAGGAACGCAAAGAGGGATCGAAGACGGCGCGGCTGGTGGTGATCGGGAACTCCGCCTTCGCGGCCAACGCCTTCCTCACGCTGCAGAGCAATGGAGACCTGTTCGATAACTCGGTGAACTGGCTGGCGCAGGATGAAAACCTGATTTCCATCCGGCCAAAATCGCCCACGAACCGCCGGCTGACGCTGACGCTGGCGCAGGAGCGGCTGTTCTATTGGTTCTCGATTGCCATGGTGCCCGGAATCGTGTTCGTGACGGGCGTAATCCTGTGGTGGAAGCGGCGCTGACGGAGTCATGAAGAAGAGTACCCTCGTCGTCCTGCTGCTGGCTGCGGCGCTCGGGGGCTACGTTTATTACACGGAATTCCGGCATCCCAAGCAGAAGCCCACGGAAGGCGCCTCAAAACCCCTGTACACATTCACGAGCGACGCCATCACGTCGATTCACATCGTAAGGCCGGGAGAAAGCGCTCCGGTGACGCTGGAACGCGGCGAGCATGGCTGGGCACTCACCTCGCCGGTAAAGACGCGCGCGGACCGCACGAATGCGGACTCGCTGGCCAACTCGCTGGCGAGCGCGGCATCCAGCCGCACGCTTCCCGCCGATGCCTCGCGGATGAAGGAATACGGCCTGGAGCCTCCGGCGGCCAGCGTGGAAATCCATCTGAAAAACGGACAGACGAATAAGCTGGAATTAGGAACCAAAGATTTTTCAGGGATGGACGTCTATGCGCGCCAGGGAGGCGCTAAGGATTTGCTGCTGATCCCGGACACGGTGCTGACCGAGGCGACCCGGCCGTTGCTCGAGCTGCGGGACCGGGCGGTCCTGGAGCTGAACAATTGGACCGTGACGGAGCTGGACTTCCGTACGCCGAGGAGCAAATTCCGGCTGGAAAAGAAGGGCGACAACTGGGACATGACGGAGCCACGGGACGCTCCGGCGGACTCGGACACGGCGTCCAGCCTTTCCAGCGCGCTTTCTTCGGGCCGCTTCACCGACGTGGCAGACGAGCAGGCGCAGGACCGCGCGGCGGAGGCGAAGTACGGGCTCGCAGCGCCCGAAGTCACGGTGCACGTGCGCAACGAGCAGGGCGGCGAGGCGTCGCTGGTGATCGGGAAAAAAGACGGCAACACCTACTACGCGCGGGATTCGGGGAGGTCGCTGGTGTTCCGTGTGGAAGATTCGCTGGTCAAGAAATTCCTCGACGCCAGCTTCGAGAGCCTGCGTGACAAACACATCCTGCGCGCCAAGGCGGACGACTTCTCGCAGCTCACCATCCGGAACGAGAAGCTGACCATGAAAGCTACGCGTTCGGCTCCCGGGAAGTGGCAGGTCGTAGAGCCGGCCACGCGGAAAGGCAAAACCATGATCGCGTGGCACGTCTTCGATCCGCTGAACACGTCGAAGGCCACCGAGGTGATCGAGCACCCCAGCGCAGGGATGCTGGCGAAGCTGGCCAAACCAGAGGTAGAAATCAAGCTGACCAACGCGAAGGGAGCGGTAACCACCGTGGTGGTGAGCGCGAAGGATGGCGATGCAGTCTATGCCCGCTCCAGCCTGTCCCCGGAAGTCTTCAAGATGGACCCTTACCTCCTGGTGCAACTGAATTTCACGGGGGAGCAGGCCGCGCCCTGAGCCGGTGCGAACGGCCAGCAGCAGCGACGGACCACCGGCTGCGCTCCTTCACTTGACCCACTGCAATCCGGAGAGTGAACAAGCAATAGGGATTACGCTGATTGCGCAGCGGCGTGGAATGATTCCGGCGCCCGTTTGGCGAGGCGGCTTTCCAGCACCCACACTTTTGCGCTGACCGGTGAAATGTAGAAGTAAATGCTGCCGTGTTCGTCGTTCACGGTGTAGAAGTTGGGACGGTGGCGGTCAGGAAGCGCTTCCACCCCGCGAGAGAGCAGTTCGCGGAGCCGGTCGAGAACCGTACGCGGAATGGGCGCCATGGCATCCACAGCAAGCGGGCGGTGCAATTGGATATGAGTCATGGTCGTCATCTTTCTCCTATCGGATTCCCATCCAAGGCCTGCCCAGGATGAAACGCCGATCCGATGGGCCTCCCCCTACAGTGTTATAGACGCATGGGAGCGGCAAAAAGTTCGGGGATCGAAGTACAAAACGGTAAACAGGCGAAACCGCGGACGGTGCCCCCGCATCAGAAAGGGAAGTGGTAGGGGTGTCGCCAGGGATTCCGCGCACATCGGGAAAGTGGCGCGGGACGGACGAGCCGCTTGCTGGCGGGAGTTCTGCGGGCTTTATCGCGCGGCCACGTCCCTTCGCATGTATCGAGTGTTTTTTTTCTGCGCGGGCAGCGGGAGTGTTGCTATCCTGTCCCGGCAAGCAGCACGCGGCGGTTTCGCCCAGCTTTCCGGCAGCAGATGAAACGCAGTCAGGATTCGGACCCGGCAGACGCGTCCGATCGCGTGGGCCCGGCCGAGGGGCTTGGGGCGCGCGAGGGACACACCGGCACTCAAGGAGAACAGAACTCATGGCCAAGGCGGTTGCGGGGAGAAAAGGAAAGAGCCGGTTGGGCAAAGACAAGCGGCGGAAACACCACCACTGGCAAGTGACCATTTTCTACAAGGACGGCGAACGGTTTGCGAGGGTATATATCGACCGGGGGAAGGCGGCAGGGTTCGCCGTGCGGCAGAAGAAGTCTCCCGTTGTGCGCAGCACGCGCATCCAGGAAATCAACTGAGCGGCTGCGCTGGAATAGCGCGCCCGGCTTGTACCAGCGGTGAGAGGCGTGCTATAAAAATAAAGCCTTCCTCGGGAAGCGCACAGCGACCGTAGTTTAACGGTAGAACGATACCTTGCCAAGGTATAGGCGTGGGTTCAATTCCCATCGGTCGCTCCATGTTCACGCCGCAGATGGGAAGATTCGCCGGGCCGGCCCACTGGGCGGCGCCCCCGTCGCGGGGCGGCGGTAAGCGGCGCGAAGGAAAACTGAAGGAATTGTGACCGAAGCCACAGCATCCTGCAGGCGGCAACTCGAGCTGGAGATCCCCGGGCCGGAAGTCGAAAAGACCACCGAGCGCGTGGCACGCGACCTGGCGCGGATCGCGCGGGTGCCGGGATTCCGTCCGGGGAAGGCGCCCGTGTCGCTGATCCGGCGGCGGTTTGCGGAAGAAATCAAGGGAGACGTGCTGGAAAAGCTTGTGCCGGAGTATCTGGAAAAGGCGGTGGCGGACCAGAAGCTGTCGATGGTGACGCGGCCGCAACTCGACCAGGTGGACTGGGTCGAGGGGGGAGGGGTGAAGTTCCGGGCCTCGTTCGAGGTGCTGCCGGAATTCACGCTGGGCGAGTACAAGGATCTGACCGTGGAGCTCCCCGCGATGGACATTGCGGAGGCGGACTTGGGGCGGGCGGTGGAGCAAATGCGCGAGCGCGCCGCCACCTACGCGCCCATCGAGGGCCGCGCGGCGAAGGACGGCGATTACGCGGTGCTGAAGGTGCTGGGCATTCCTACGGACGGGGGAGCGCCCATCCGGTCGGAAAACGTGCTCTGCCATATCGGGGGCGACGAGACGGTGGAAGGGTTCACGCAGAATTTGCGCGGGACGCAGCCGGGAGAGGAAAAACGGTTCGAGGTCGCTTATCCGGCTGAATTTCCGGACGCGCGGCTGAAGGGCAAGACGATCTCGTACACGGTGAACGTCCTGGAGCTGAAGGAGAAGAAGCTGCCGGTGCTGGACGACGCGTTTGCGAAGGACGTGAGCCAGGCCGCATCCCTCGAGGAGCTGCGCGGGCAATTGCGCGAGCAAATGGAAAAGGCGCGCGACCGGCGGCGGGCCGAGCTGGTGAAGGAAAAAATCCTGGGCGCGCTGCTCAGCCGGCACGATTTTCCGGTGCCGGAAGCGCTGGTGGAGCAGCAGATGGACACGCGGCTGCGGAACTTGGTGCGGGCGCTCGTGGCGCAGGGCACCGACCCGCGCGGCGTGAACGTGGACTGGGCGGCGCTGCGGGCCCGCCAGAGGGCGCCTGCGGTGGACGATGTGAAGAGCGAAATCCTGCTGGACCGCATTGGGGACGCGGAAAAGATCGAAGTGAGCGAGGAAGATGTGGACAAGGAACTGGCGCACGCGGGCGAGCACAGCGGCGAGTCGGCACAGGCGCTCCGCGCGCGCTTGACAAAGGAAGGGACGCTCGATACCATGAGGTCGAAGCTACGGGGTGAGAAAGTTCTCGAGTGGCTTCACCGCACCGCCCGGATTGAAACCGCCGCCAAGTAAGAGTCGGGCTCCGGGTCTGGCCTCACAGGGACAACCTGAAACTTCAAACGTTTATGAATTCCGGCAACGAGCACATTACGCGCGCGACCACGCTGGTGCCGATGGTGGTGGAACAGACCAACCGCGGCGAGCGAGCCTATGACATTTACTCGCGGCTGCTGAAGGACAACATCATCTTCATCGGCACGCCCATCGACGACCACGTGGCCAACCTGGCCACCGCCCAGCTCCTCTTTCTGGAAGCGGAAGACCCGGAGAAAGACATCTCGGTGTACATCAACTCGCCGGGCGGCTCGATTACGGCCGGGATGGCGATTTACGACACGATGCAGTTCGTGCGGCCGGACGTGGTGACCATCTGCGTGGGGCAGGCGGCCTCGATCGCCTCGCTGCTGCTGGCGGCGGGAGCCCCGAAGAAGCGGTTCACGCTGCCGAACTCGCGCATCCTGATCCACCAGCCGTGGATGAGTGGCCTCTCCGGCCAGGCCACCGACATCGACATCCACGCGAAAGAGATCCTGCGCATGCGCGCGGTGATCAATCAGCTCTACCAGAAGCACACGGCCCAGCCCCTCGAAAAGATTGAAAAAGACGTGGAGCGCGACCTGATCATGTCCGCGGAAGAGGCCAAGGCCTACGGCATGATCGACGAAATCATCGAGAAGCATCGCTAGAGGGCGGGAGACAAAGCTGTTCCAAAAGGTTAGTATCCGGAAAGCGCCGCGGGGGTTGAAGGCGGTGGAGAACGAGTAGAATCGAGCCGATTGGTTCCCCGGGGGAGGGGAACCGGAGGCCTTCAAACCGGTGAAAAAACTCACGCCAGAAGAAGGGTTGCGCTGTTCGTTCTGCCACAAGACCCAGGAACAGGTCGAGAAGCTGATCAGCTCGCCTTCCGACTATCCACGCGCGTACATCTGCGACGAGTGCGTGCGGGTTTGCGACCAGATCCTGGAGGAGGAAAAGCGCGAGCAGGCCACGCCGCCCGCGCGGCGGCCGCCGCGGCCCCCGGAGATTAAGACCTTTCTGGACAGCTACGTGATCGGGCAGGAGAAGACGAAAAAGAAGCTCGCGGTGGCGGTGTACAACCACTACAAACGCATCTTCCTGAACCGCCAGCCGAGCGACGTGGAGCTGACCAAATCCAACATCCTGCTCATCGGCCCGACGGGCACGGGAAAAACGCTGCTGGCTCAGACGCTCTCGCGGATGCTGGAAGTGCCCTTTGCCATCGTGGATGCCACCACGCTCACCGAGGCGGGCTACGTGGGCGAGGACGTGGAGAACATCATCCTGAAGCTGCTGCAGAACGCCGACGGCGACGTGGCCAGGGCGCAGCAGGGGATCATCTACATCGACGAGATCGACAAGATTGCCAAGAAGGACGACAACCCGTCCATCACCCGCGACGTTTCCGGCGAGGGCGTGCAGCAGGCGCTGCTGAAAATACTGGAAGGAACGGTGGCCAACGTGCCTCCCCAGGGCGGGCGCAAGCACCCGCACCAGGAATTCACGCCTGTGGACACGACGAACATCCTGTTCATCTGCGGCGGGGCCTTTGTGGGACTCGAAAAAGTGATCGAGCGCCGCGCCGGACGCAAGTCGCTGGGATTTCACACCGACGTTCCCGTCCCCGCGCCGGGACGAAGGAACATCGCGCTGCTGGAGCAGGTGCAGCCTACCGACCTGATCAAATTCGGGATGATCCCCGAGTTCGTGGGACGGCTGCCGGTGGTAGGCGTGCTGGCGGACCTGGATAAGGCGGCGCTGGTGCGCATCCTGACGGAGCCGAAGAACGCGCTGGTGAAGCAATACCAGCGGCTGTTCGATTTCGAGAATATCCGCCTGCGGTTCACCGACGACGCGCTGGAGACCGTGGCCGAGGAAGCCATGAAGCGCAAGGTGGGCGCGCGAGGGCTGCGCATGATCCTCGAGGACCTGATGCTGGACCTCATGTACCACGCGCCGGGACAGCGCAAGCCGCGGGATTTCTTTGTGACTGCGGAGATGATTCGCACGCGGGAAATCAACTGGAGCCTGCTCGAGAAGGCGGGGTAGAGCCGGCGTCTCGCCGGCCTTTCGTCCGGGAGCAAGTGGCCTGACGCCGACCGCTACGATGCCATGGAATCGAACAAGATGTTCAGCAAGGACAAACTCGAAATGAAGCGCGTGCCGATGATGCCGGTGCGGGAAATGGTGATCTTCCCGCAGATGATGACCCCGTTCATCGTCGGCCGCGAATCGTCCGTGCGCGCCCTGGAAGAGGCGCTGGCGGGCGACAAGAAGATTTTCCTGGCCACGCAGCTCGACGCCTCGGTGGACGAGCCGAAGCCGAAGGACATCCACCAGGTGGGGACGCTCGCGAGCATCGTGCAGAGCGTGAAGCTCCCCGACGGCAACATCCGCGTGCTGGTGGAAGGCACGGAGCGCGCCAAGGTCCTCCAGATCAGCACCGAAGACGGATTTTTCCGCGCCTCCATCCGCCTGATGCCCGGACGCCTGGAGAGTTCGCCGCAGGTGGACCAGACCGTGACGCGCGTGACCCAGCTGTTCGAGCAGTACGTCAAGCTCTCGCAGAGCCTGAATTACGACACGGTGATGGCCGCGGTGCGCTCGGACGACCCCGTGCGGCTGTCCGATTCCGTGGCGCAGAACCTGCAAATCTCCGTCGAGGAGAAGCAGGAGCTCCTGGAGATGTTCGATCCGCTGGAGCGGCTCGGCCGCGTGGCCGACGTGCTGGAAATCGAAATCGACAAGCTGAACGTCGAGCGCAGCGTGAACAACCGCGTGAAGCGGCAGATGGAACGGGCCCAGCGTGAGTACTACCTGAACGAAAAGATCAAAGCCATCCAGAAGGAGCTGGGCCGCGGCGAAAAGAATGAAATCGAGGAGCTGAAGAAGAAGGTCGACTCCGCGGGCATGACCAAAGACGCGCGGGAAAAGGCCACGCAGGAGCTCCGCCGGCTGGAGCAGATGCCTCCCATGTCGGCCGAATCCACCGTGTCGCGCAACTACCTGGAATGGCTGCTCGCGGTACCCTGGAAGAAAAAGAGCAAGGAAATCCGCGACATCGCGCGCGCGCACAAAACCCTGGACCAAGACCACTACGGGCTGGAAAAGATCAAGGAGCGCATCCTGGAATTCCTGGCCGTGCGCCAGCTCGTCAAGAATCCCAAGGGCTCCATCCTGTGCTTCCTCGGGCCGCCGGGGGTTGGGAAAACATCGCTGGGCATGTCCATCGCCCGCGCCACGGGACGCAAATTCGTCCGCGTATCGCTCGGAGGCGTGCGGGATGAAGCGGAAATCCGGGGGCACCGGCGGACGTACATCGGAGCGCTGCCGGGACAGATCATCCAGATGATGCGGAAGGCGGGGACGACGAACCCCGTGTTTCTGCTGGACGAGGTGGACAAGATGTCCATGGACTTCCGCGGGGACCCGTCCGCGGCGCTCATGGAAGTCCTGGATCCGGAGCTGAACCACTCGTTTTCGGACCACTACCTGGATGTCGAGTACGACCTGTCGAAGGTGATGTTCATCTGCACCGCCAACGTGCTCCACACCGTGCCGCAGCCCCTCCAGGACCGCATGGAAGTGCTGCGCCTCTCGGGCTACACGGAACACGAAAAGATTGAGATTGCCGAACGCTACCTGGTGAAAAAGCAGCGCGAGCGGAACGGCGTGACGGAAAACGACCTGAAAATCGACCGCGAAGCCCTGCGCTACATGGTGCGGCACTACACGCGGGAATCGGGCGTGCGCAACCTGGAGCGCGAGATCGCCAACATCGCCCGCAAAGTGGCGCGGAAAGTGGTGGAGCAGGCCACCAGCGGGGCGAAGCAGGCCACGGCAAACATTACAGTGACGGCGGACAACGCGCCCGAGTTTCTGGGCGTTATCAAATACCGCGACCTCGGCGCCGAGAAAAAGAGCGAAGTGGGCCTGGCCGTGGGGCTGGCCTGGACGGAAGTAGGCGGCCAGGTGATGTCCACGGAAGTGAGCCTGATGGAAGGCAAGGGCCGGCTCACGCTCACCGGACAATTGGGCGACGTGATGCAGGAATCGGCGCAGGCGGCGATGAGCTACGTGAGATCGCGCGCGGCGCAGTTCGGCCTGGCGCGGGAATTCTACCGCCGCATGGATATTCACGTGCACGTGCCCGAAGGCGCCATCCCCAAGGACGGGCCGTCGGCGGGTATCACCATCGGCACCGCGATTGCCAGCGCGCTCACGCATGTCCCGGTGCGCTGCGACGTGGCCATGACCGGGGAGATCACGCTGCGCGGCAAGGTGCTGGCCATCGGCGGAGTGAAAGAAAAGCTGCTGGCCGCCCACCGCACGGGCATCTTTACCGTCATCCTGCCGCGGGACAACGAGAAGGACCTGGCCGAGGTGCCGCAGGACATCCAGTCGGCCATGACGATCAAGTTTGTGGAGACGATGGACGACGTGCTGGCCGCGGCGCTCGAGCGCGCCAAGCCCGCCGCGGCCGCGGCTCCGGTGCCGGAAGTGGCTCCGGCGTTTGATTCCACGGTAAGTTCCGACAAGGAGCTCGCGAACTAGACGAGGCTCCTCCGGCCCGGCCAGTCCTGGAGCGCGTTTCCGGGGCGGCCCGCGCCATAGCGAATTGCCCGATATTCAGCCCTCCGGCTCTTGCGGTTCACCCGGACTGCAGGCTTTCCGGAAGAGTTCACGAGAGGCAAACGAATCCCATCGCGGAAGCCGCGCACCGCGCGGCGAGCGCGGCGGCGAAATGCCGGACCCACGCGGAAGACTGCGCAGGACGGCGGCAGCAAATCCATCAGAAAGAAAGTGAGTATGACCCAGAAGAAATTGCAAGAGGAAGGAACGGAAATGAGCATCAGCCTGGCTGAGTTGAAAGAACGCAACATCACCGACCTGGCGAAAATCGCCAAGGAGCTCAACATCCCCGGCGCGAGCGGCATGCGCAAACAGGAGCTGATCTTCCAGATCCTGCGCGCGCAGACGGAGAAGAACGGATTGATCTTCTCCGAGGGAGTGCTCGAATGCCTTCCGGACGGGTTTGGCTTCCTGCGCGCGCCCGAGTACAACTACCTGCCGGGGCCGGACGACATCTACGTCTCGCCGTCGCAGATCCGCAAGTTCGACCTGCGCACGGGCGACACCGTGTCCGGACAGGTGCGGCCGCCCAAAGACGGGGAGCGCTATTTCGCCCTCATCAAAGTCGAGGCCGTAAACTTTGAGGACCCGGAGGTCGGGCGAAACAAGATTTTCTTCGACAACCTCACCCCGCTCTATCCCCACGGCCGCATCCGGCTGGAAACCACCAAGGAAAACCTGATGGGACGCGTGCTGGACATGCTGTGTCCCATCGGCAAGGGCCAGCGCGGCCTGATCGTCGCGCCTCCGCGCACCGGCAAAACGATGATGCTGCAATCCGTGGCCAACTCGGTGACGGCGAACCATCCGGAAATCGCGCTGATCGTGCTGCTGATTGACGAGCGGCCGGAAGAAGTTACGGACATGCAGCGCACGGTGAAGGGCGAAGTGATCAGCTCGACGTTCGACGAGCCGCCGCAGCGCCACATCCAGGTGGCGGAAATGGTGCTTGAGAAGGCCAAGAGGCTGGTGGAGCACAAGCGCGACGTCGTGATCCTGCTCGATTCGATCACGCGCCTGGCCCGCGCCTACAACGCGGTCACGCCGCCCTCCGGCAAGGTGCTCTCCGGCGGTATCGACGCCAACGCGCTCCAGCGCCCCCGGCGGTTTTTTGCCGCGGCGCGGAACGTCGAGGAGGGCGGCTCGCTCACCATCATCGCTACCGCGCTGATCGACACGGGCAGCCGCATGGACGACGTGATCTTCGAAGAGTTCAAAGGCACCGGCAACATGGAAATCAACCTGGACCGGCGGCTGGTGGACAAGCGCATCTTTCCGTCCATCGACATCAACCGCTCCGGCACCCGCAAGGAAGAATTGCTGCTGCCACCCGACGAGCTGAACCGCATCTGGGTGCTGCGCAAAGTGCTCAACCCGCTGTCACCCGTGGAAGCCATGGAGCTGCTGCTCGGCCGACTGGGCAAGACGAAGTCGAACGCGGAATTCCTCGCCTCCATGTCCAGCCCGAGCTGAAGTCCGGCTTCGCACAACGCCGCGAACTTCCCACGAACATTCGAATTGCAGGGGCGGAGCCTCGCTCAGGGTTTGCCTGCGGAAGCTGGCGCGGCGGGTGCGGGTGTGGACGGCGTGGACCACGGCGGGGGCGGCGGCACGTCCAGCCCTGCCGAATCCATCGCCGCGGTATCCTCCAGCGCAACCTTCACCGCGGCGGGAGCCGCAGGCGGCGGGGCCAGCATGTTGTGCACGGTCGGATTCAGGATCAATTCCTGGATGAATTTTCGAACCACTTCCTCCCCGACCTGGTCGGGACCCTGGCCGGCGCTGCGGGAACTCTCCGTAGCCGTTTCCTGAACTTGGAGGATCAGTTGGCCGCTTGCGGTTCGCGCCGTGAAGCTCGCCTTCAGCGTAAAGATGGCCGCGCTGAATAAGGGAGTCTGAGTCCGGCCTTCGGGCGCCTCCACGATGACCACGATATCGAGTCCGTCGAGAGCATGAGGGTCTGCCGGAAGTTCCGTCATCTGCCGCACGGATGTAAACGTTTCATTGAAGACTTTCACGGCCTTATCGGCCAGGCGCCTCCCGAACTCGATGCGCGTGAGCATCACCACGGTCTTATAAGATCGCACGGAATCACTGATCACCAGTCCCACGCGCAGCGGCACCGTCCCCCCTGAGGATTGTGAACCGGACGCGGCAGCCTGTTTCGCCTCCCTGGCGGTCTGGCCGGACGCGGGCAGACACAGACCGGCCATCGCAGCCGATGCCAGCGCCGCCGAAAGAAAAACCAGCCGTAATCGTCCTGGTGACATCGGTTCCTTTGGAAGCACTCGAAATTCTAGGGCCGGCCCGTGTCGGCGGAGCCAGGCGCCGCCGGCGAAGAAGCCGGTGGCCGCGCCCACGGCGGGGGCGGCGGCACTTCCAGCCCGGAGGAATCCATGATCGAGGTATCGGCCAGCACCGGTTTCACTTCCACAGGCGCGGGCGGCGAGAGCATGTTTCGCACGCTCGCGTTCATCAGCAGTTCCTGAATGAACCGGCGGGTCACCGCCTGGCCCAGACGGTCCGCCCCATTGAGAAGATTTTTCGCGTTGTCGTTGGCCGTCTCCTGCACGCGCATGATTTCTTGGCCTTTGGCGTTCCGCACCACGAACCCTTCATTGAGAGTCATCGGGTTGCTGAACAGGGCCGAATGTATCTCGCAGCGCGGCACGTCCAGGAGGATCACCAGGTCAAATCCGTCAAAGGCGTGAGGGTCCGTAGGTACCGCGGCAACTGTTTTCGTCGCAGAAAAGGTCTGCCCGAAGATTTGCTCGGCCTCGTTCGCCAGGCGGCGGCCCACGTCCACACGCGAAATGAAGATGCTGGCGTGGTACCCCCGCACCGCGTCGCTGATTACCACCATGGCGCGCAAGGGTACGTTGCCGCCTTGGGACTGCTGGCCGGACGCGGCGGCCTGTTTCGCTTCCTTGGCGGTCTGGCCGGACGCGGGCGGACACAGACCCGCCGTCGCAGCCGCGGCCAGCGCCGCCGAAAGAAAAACCAGCCGTATTCGCTCTGGTGACATCGGTTCCTGTGCAAGCGCTCGATATTCTAGGGCCGGCCCGTGCCGGCGGAGCCAGGCGCTGCCAGCGAAGAAGCCGGTGGCCGCGCCCATGGCGGGGGCGGCGGCACTTCCAACCCGGCCGAGTCCATCGCCGTCGAGTCATCCACGGGCGGAGCGGCGGGCGCGGCGGGCGCAGCTGCCGCGGCCGCCTGCGCATTGGCCGTCTGCACCTGGGCCACCACGGTATCGAACTTTGTGGCCGCGTCTACCAGCAGTTCCCACGGCAGCACGTCGTCCCATCCGAATTTTTCGTTCGTGGCTTCCGTCATCTTCTTCTTGACCCGAAAAAAGTGATACACGCGCCCGTCCCGGAATTTGAACTCCGCCTCAGGCATGCCGGAGCCGAGAAAGGTCCACTGCTTTGCCACAATAAGATCTGCTATGGGCTCTTCAAACGCGTGGACCTTGTCTCTGTCAGGATGCAACACCTCATAGCGCATGGACTTTCGGGAAATGTAAAGATAGCCGACGCAGCCGCTGGCCGCATGCTGATGGGCTACCGGAATGCGAATCACCGGGTCCGGGCCGGGAGTGACGAGCTGTGGGGCGTCTTCCGGTCCGGGAATGCCCAGCTTGAATCCAGCGGCGTTCAGCGGCAAGGCGATCAGGAAAAACAAAGGCAGCACGAACGCTGCTTTGAGAATTCTGGGCCGCATCTCGGTTTAGAGCCTACTGCCCGGCGACTCTCCGCGCAATGTGGCTGTGCCGTTGCGGTGACTGATCTTGGCGCCGCAGTAGTGGAAGTAGGGGCGCATCCCGAAGCTTCGAGACGCTGCGCCCTCTCCCAGCCGCGCCCTCTGCTACTTCTTCGCCCCTGCGGCGGCCTCCCGCTCGCGGGCCAGCATGGCAATGAGCCGCGCCACCTCTTCCGCCTCCATCGCGGAGCAATCCACGTACACCGCATCGGAGGCGCGGCGCAGCGGAGAGGCGGCGCGGTCGCGGTCGCGGCGGTCACGCTCGCGCACTTCCTCCAGCAGCGGGGTGAGCTCGACAGATGTGCCCTTCTGGCCGTACTCGAGCCAGCGGCGGCGCGCGCGCACTTCGAGGTCGGCATCGAGGAAGATCTTCAACCCCGCGTGGGGAAACACGACGGTGCCGATGTCGCGCCCCTCCACCACGATTCCCCCCGCGGCGCCCATCCGCTGCTGTTGAGTCACGAGCAGGCGACGCACTCCGGGCACCAGCGCGACCCGCGAAGCCTGCTGCGACATCTCCGGCCCGCGCAGTGTGTCGGTGACGTCCTCGCCATCGAGGAGCACGCGCCGCTCCGCTCCGTTCATCTCCATCTCGATGCGCGCGTCGTCCGCCACCCGTTCCAGACCTGCGGCATCGTCGAGCGACACGCCGGCGCGCGCAGCGCCCAGCGCCACGGCGCGATACATGGCTCCGGAGTCCAGGTGCAGGTAGCCCAGCAGTTCGGCCACGCGCCGCGCCACCGTGCTCTTCCCCGACCCCACCGGACCGTCGATGGCGATGGTGAGTCCTGGCATCAGTGTGCTGTGTGGAATGCTACAGGCCGACACTCGAAAGTTGAAGGCTAAAAGTGAGGAGTTGACAGTCAACAGTTGACAGTTGAAAGCGGGAATCCGAACCATCCGGAGAGCGGCGCCTGTCTTTCACCAGTAACCAGTCACTACGTTCGTTTGAACGCCTTCTCAATCTCCCGCAGCGAATACCGCAGCACCACGGGCCGGCCGTGCGGGCAGCTCATCGGACATTCCGTCTTCGCCAGCTCGGCGAGCAGCCATTCCATGCGCGGAGGGTCGAGCGGCGTGTTCACCTTGATGGCTGCGTGGCATGCAGTGGACGCGGCGATTTTCGCCTGCAACGTTTCAATAGAAATGGCCTGGTTCTCGCGCTCCACCGCGTCCAGGATTTCGCGCAGCAGCCGTTCGACGTCAGAAGCGGACACCGGCGCGGGCGCGGCCTGGATGGCAACCTCGCGCTGTCCCATCGGAGCCACTTCAAATCCGTTCGCTGCCAGCTCTTCCGCAATCTGCTCCGCGATCACGATCTGCCGCGGCGACAGTTCCACCACGATCGGAACGAGCAGCCGCTGCCCGGTCACGAGGCCCGCGCGCCGGGCTTGCAGATGCTGCTCGAAGAGCACGCGTTCATGGGCCACGTGCTGGTCCACGATCCAGAGTCCCGCGGAGTTCACCGCCACAATGTAACTCGCGCTCACCTGGCCCAGCGGTTTCAGATCGAGGATTTGGTCGCCGTTTGCGGCCGAAGCCGGCGGATCGAATTCGTCTTTGTGCGCCGCCGACCGGAATTGCGCGGCGAACTCGTCACCCGTCGCCTGCGGCGCTGCGGGAAAGCCGAAGCGCAGCGCTTCCGCCTGCCAGGGCGCGCTGGTCAGCCCGAAGTCATCGGAGGGCGGGACCGGCGCAACAGCGCCTGCTGCGCCCAGGCCGAAGGGCTGCGCGGGCTGGGGCACTCCGGCCGACACGGGGACGGAACCTTCCGGCGCCGGCGCGAGTGGCATGCCCGGCGCCGCTCCCGCTGCCGCGGCGGCGGGAAACGACGCAATCGGACGCGCGCGGGAGAGCGCCTGGCGCAGCGCGTCACGCGTAAAGTCGTGCACAAACTGCTGGTGCCGGAAGCGCACCTCGATCTTCGAGGGGTGCACGTTCACGTCTACTTCCTGCGGCGGCAGCTCCAGGAACAGCAACGCCGCGGGAAAAACGCCGGGAGGCTGCACGTTGCGGTAGGCCTCCGTGAGCGCGTGGAGCAGCAGCCGGTCGCGCACCAGCCGCCGGTTGATGAAGATGTAGATGGCGTTCCGGTTCGGCCGCTGCACCTCGGGACGCGAAATGTAGCCCCCCACGGCCATCGAAAGCCGTTCCTCACCGGGCTCGAGCTGTGCCTCGGTGATGTTCGCGCGGATGGGTCCGCTGGTGGCCGGCACCTCAATCAGTTCGTCGAGCGCCTGCCGGCCGAACACCTGATAGACGCGCTCCGCAAGCGTTTCCACCGGCGTTGCTTGGATGATTTCCTGCGTGGGCGTGCGCAGCTCGATGCGTCTTCCGGGATGTGCCAGCGCGTAGTGCGTCACCACGGACGCGATGTGGCCCAGCTCCGTCGTATCCGATTTCAGGAATTTGCGCCGCGCCGGAACGCAGTAAAACAGGTCGCCGATGGAGACCGTTGTTCCGGTGGGATGCGCCGCAGGCTTCACGCCAATCAGCTTGCCGCCCGCGAATTCCACGCGAGTTCCCTGCTCTTCTTCTGCCGTGCGCGTTTCGAGCAGCAGGCGCGAAACGGATGCGATTGAAGGCAGCGCCTCGCCGCGGAATCCCAGCGTGGCGATCGAAAGCAGATCGTCCGCCGTGCGCAGTTTCGAGGTCGAGTGCCTCTCGAAAGCCAGCAGCGCGTCGTCGTGCGACATGCCGCAGCCGTCGTCGGAAACGCGGATCAGGTGCCGCCCCCCGCCTTCCACCTCCACGCGCACGGACGTCGCGCCAGCGTCGAGTGCGTTTTCCAGCAGCTCTTTCACCACGGACGCTGGCCGCTCCACCACCTCGCCCGCCGCAATGCGGTTCGCCACGTCCTCCGAAAGTATCCGAATCCTGCTCATTGCTTGGTCGCGTCCGGTTTCACGGCAATATGAAGCTCATCCAGTTGGTCAGTTGGGACGGCTGACGGCGAATCCGCCATCAGATCCTGCGCTTTTGCCGTCTTTGGAAACGCAATGACCTCGCGCAGCGATTTTTCGCCAGCGAAGAGCATGGCGATGCGGTCGATACCCAGCGCGATGCCGCCGTGCGGCGGCGTGCCGTAGGTGAGCGCATCGAGGAAAAAACCGAAGCGCTGCCGCGCCTGCTCGTCGGAGAGCCCCAGCGCGCGGAAGACGCGCGCCTGCACGTCCTGGCGATGAATTCGCACGCTTCCGGAGCCCAGTTCGTAGCCGTTCATCACCAGGTCGTAGCCCTTGGAGCGGATTTCGCCGCGCCGTTCGGGTTGTTCGAGCAGGTCGAGGTCGTCTTCCACGATCCCGGTAAACGGATGCTGCGCGCTCACCCACGCGCCATCCGCCTCGCTCCATTCGAACAGCGGAAAGCCGGTGATCCATGCAAGTTCCCAGCGGTTTTGTAGCACAGACAATCCTGTCTGTGCGCTCCCGGGAATCAGCCCAAGCTTCTCCGCAGCAAACAACCGCAATTGCCCAGCCACCAGCGCCGCAGCCTCCGTCCCTCTGATTTCCTGTTTTGCCGCAGCAGCCACCACCAAGTCTCCCGGCCTGGCTCCGGCGGCGGCAACTACCGCCTTCACGCCTTCCACGCCGATTGTCTTCTCCAGTCCGCTCGTGTTTCCCTCCGCCGTCACTTTGACCGTGTACACCGCCTTCGCCCCTGCCGCCTTCCCCTTCTCCACCAGCTCGTCAATTTGCTTGCGGCTCCAAGCCGAGGCGCCGGGCGCGGCAAGGCCAAATACGCTGCCTTCAATGCCCAGGGTCTGCTTCCCCGCCGCGAACTGCTGCGTCAGCTCCACCAGCTCCAGCCCGAATCGCAAGTCAGGCTTGTCGCTTCCGTAGCGCCGGATCACATCCTTATAGAGCAATCGGCGGAATGGCCGCGCGACCTTTACGCCGATTACGGCAAATGCGCGCTCCATCACGCGTTCGATGGCGTCGAACACGTCGTCCGGGCGCACAAAGCTCATTTCCAGGTCGAGCTGCGTGAATTCCGGCTGGCGGTCGGCGCGCAAATCCTCGTCGCGAAAGCAGCGCACGATCTGGAAATAGCGATCCATCCCGCTGATCATCAGGATCTGCTTGAAAATCTGCGGGGACTGAGGCAGCGCGTAGAATTGCCCGGGATGCACGCGGCTGGGCACCAGATAATCGCGCGCGCCCTCGGGAGTGGAACGCGTAAGCATGGGCGTTTCGATTTCGTAGAAGCCCATTTCATCCATGGCTTTGCGGATTTCCAGAACGATCCGGTGGCGCAGCGCGATATTCCGAGCCAGCCGCGGGCGCCGCAAGTCCAGGTAGCGGTACCGCAGCCGTGTCTCCTCGACCGCCGTGGTTTCGTCCTCGATCGTGAACGGCGGCGTCTGGGCCGTGTTCAGGATCAGCAGGCGCGTGGCGATGACTTCGATTTCCCCCGTGGGCAGCTCCGGGTTCGGCTTCTCGCGCCGCGCCACACGGCCTTCGATGGCCACCACATATTCCGCGCGCAAGCTTTCCGCCTTCGCATGCGCTTCCGGAGCGCCATCCTGCCGGAACACCACCTGCACGAGGCCGGCGCGGTCGCGCAGGTCAATGAAAATGATCTGGCCATGGTCGCGCCGCCGGTGCACCCACCCCATCAGCACCACTTCTTTCCCTTCGTCCGTGGCGCGCAGCTCACCGCAGCGATGCGTGCGTTTCAATTCACCGAGAAAATCGAGCAAAGCAAGCTCCCCTTGGTAGCGCCGGCTTCCAGCCGGCGGTTTTCGCGCACCTGCAGACCGGACCGCAGGAAAAAACGCCGGCTGGAAGCCGGCGCTACCCCGCCCGCAAATGCCCTGCTAAATCCTTCTCCGCAATCGTCTGCTGCGCTCCATCCGCCATGCGTTTCACCGTCGCCGTGCCCGCCGCAACTTCATTGTCGCCCAAGATGACGGCAAAACGCGCATTGAGCCGCGCCGCCAGCCCCAGCGACTTCTTGATCTTTGTCTCTTCGTGCGGCAGCTCCACGGAAAACGCCGCGTCGCGCAGCGCGCGCGCCACGCGCACAGCCACCGGATACGCGCTCGCGCCCATCCAGGCCACGTAAGCGTCCAGTCCCGAGGCTTCGGGACCCTTCCCCGCTTCCTGCAATGCCAATATCAGCCGGTCCGTGCCGAGCGCGAATCCGATGCCCTTCGTCGGCGGCCCGCCGAGCAATTCCACCAGCCCGTCGTAGCGTCCTCCGCCGCAGACGGCATTCTGCGCGCCCAGGCCCGGCGCGGTGATTTCAAACGTCGTGCGCATGTAGTAGTCCAGCCCGCGCACCAGCCGCCAGTTCACCTCGTACGCGATTTGCCGCATGAACAGCATGGCTTGCAGCATCTTGAAATGCTCGCGGCAGGCCTCGCACAGGTGGTCGGCAATCCGCGGCAACGTCTCGATGACGGCCTGCTCTGATTCCACCTTCGAATCCAGAACGCGCAGCGGATTGGCCTCGATACGCCGCTGGGAATCCGGCCCGAGTTTGTCTTTCACTTTCAGGAGCGCAGTGCGCAGCACCTCAACATATTTCGGCCGGCAGTCCTTGCAGCCGATCGAATTGATGTACAGCGTATGTCCCACCAGCCCGCAGCGCTCGATGAACACCAGCACCATCTCGATCACATCGGCGTCGATGCCGGGGTGGTCGGACTGCCCCAGCACTTCCGCGCCAATCTGGTAAAACTGCCGGTAGCGGCCTTTCTGCGGCCTCTCCCGCCGGAACATCGGCCCCATGTAGTACAGCTTCACGTCTCCGGGCAGCGTGTGCATCCCATGCTCGATGTAGGCGCGAACGACGGATGCCGTGGCTTCAGGGCGAAGCGAGATGGAGGACTCGTCGCGGTCAGAGAACGAGTACATCTCCTTGCCTACAATGTCGGTGGACGCGCCAACCGAACGAGCGAAGAGATCTGTTTGCTCGAAGACAGGCAGGCGAATCTCCTGGAAGCCGTAGGCCACAGATACTTCGCAGGCAATCCGCTCGACGCGGTTCCAAAGCGCCGATTCGGGCGGCAGAATATCGCGCACCCCGCTGACGGCCTGGAATTTGCGGGCTTCACTCACGAGTGGGCTTCCTGGAGATAGGTGTTTTTGTAGCCCACGTAGCGCGCCGCGTACTGGTCAATCGAATCGAGGTCTTCCCGTGTAGTCGCGCGGCGCACTTTGCCCGGATGCCCCATGATGAGCGAGCCGGGGGGCACCACCATGCCCTCAGGGACTAGCGTCCCGGCAGCGACAATGGAGCCCGCGCCGATTTTCGCGTTATTCAGGATGACGCTCCCCATCCCGATCAGGCACCGCGACTCGATTGTGCATCCGTGCAGCGTCACCGCGTGGCCCACGGTCACATTGTCGCCCAGCACCAGCGGACAGATGTCCTTCATCACGTGCAGCACCGAGCCGTCTTGGATATTCGTTCGCGCGCCGATGCGGATGTAATATACGTCGCCGCGCACGACGGCGCACGGCCACACACTCGAATCCTCGCCGATCACCACGTCGCCGATGACTACGGCTGCCTCATCAATGTAAGCCGATGGCGCGATCTGCGGAACTTTGCCGCGATACGATCGAATCAACGAATCCCCCTGAACACTCCGCACATGGCAAGAACTGATTGGACTCAGCAAGATAACATGGTGGCCGAAGAGACGGAAACCAGACAGGAACTGCATCCCGAGGACGCGAACAGCGCTCCCGCCCGCTCCTAGAGCGCTATCAACGAGACCCCTGCGGCCCGCGAGGCAGCTCCCAGTTGAAGGTCGCACGTTGCAAGCGGCAGTCCTAGACGGATGGCGAGTTCCAGATACGCAGCGTCGTACAGAGTCAGTTGAAATTGTTCGCCGAGCGGCAGCACTTTCGTCCGCAGCAGAGCCACAGAGGTCGGGTCCCGCCGGATGGAAAGTGTCTCCAGCGCCGCGAGGAATCGCCGGGCATCGTCGGGGGAGATGCGCTGGCGACGGATTGCCACCAACAGCGCGATTGCGACTTCGACCGGCCAGTGCGCCGGAACCACGGCCTCTTCATCTGCCTGCAAGCGGTTGAGAAGGGCGTTGGTGGCAGCCGTCGCTTCGTCTGCGAAACACCAGGCGAGGGCCGCCGAGGCATCGATTACAAAAGCCACCGTCAGTACTTACGGCCTTCTTGGATGAGATCTTTGATCTTCAACCCGACCAGACGGTTCCGCCCCTGAATCTCCAGGATCTCGGCGATAGCCTGCGCGGGAGTCCGTGTGGGGGAAGCATCCTGCGAGGGAGAGGGTTGGGATTGCGCGAGCGATTCGAGCGCGCGTTCAATCACTTCCTCGGGCGAACGGAAGGGACCACGGGCAAGTTGTTCCTCGAGCAACTGTTCGCTGTGAGGCGTTAATCGGATGCTGCCCTTCATAAGAGTCAGTATAGCTGCGGCACCGAGGCGGCGCTAGAGGATTTGGACCACGGGGCCCGTGGACGATGCTTGAACCGCCGCGAGCCGCTCGGTTACGGCGCGCGCCACCTGATAGAACCCCTTCGCGCCGGGAAATTCCTCCCCGAACGCCGCCACCGGTTTACCCGTGTCGCCGCCGATGCGGATTCCGGGGTCGATCTCGATTTCTCCGAGGAACGGCACGCCGAACCTCTCCGCCATGCGCTGGCCCTCGCCGTGGCCAAAGACGTCAATCTTTCCCTTGCAGTGCGGGCAGGAGAAGTAGCTCATGTTCTCCACCACGCCCAGGATCTCCACGTTCACCTGGCGGAACATCTCGATGGCTTTGCGCACGTCGGCCAGCGCCACCACCGAAGGAGTGGTGACGATGACGGCGCCTGAAACGGCCACATTCTGGATGAGCGTGAGCTGCACGTCCCCCGTGCCGGGCGGCAGGTCCACGATCAGGTAGTCGAGCTCTCCCCAGGCCACATTGCGCAGGAATTGCGTCACCGCGCTGTGCAGCATGGGCCCGCGCCAGATCATGGGCTTGTCATCCGGCACCAGCAGGCCCATGGAGATGAGCTTCAGCCCGTAGGCCACCACCGGCTGGATGCGACGTTCGTTTTCGACCAGCGGAGTCTCTCTGGCATTGAGCATTACGGGCACGTTGGGACCGTAAATATCCGCGTCGAGCAGGCCCACGGACGCGCCCAGCCGCGAAAGCGCCAGCGCCAGGTTGACGGCCGTAGTCGTTTTTCCCACTCCGCCCTTGCCGCTGGCCACGGCAAGCAGGTTTTTCACGCCCTCAATCGGAGGCCGCGCGGGGACCGCCTGTGACGCCTGTGCGGGCGCGGCCGGGGTCGAGTTGACCTCGATCACCACGGTGCGCACGCCGGGCAGCTTTTCGAGTGTCTCGCGCGAGCGGCGAATCACCTCTTCGCGCTGGGAAAAGCCCGGCGTGGTCAGCGCGAGTTTGACGGAAATGGCGCCGTCGTTTGACTGCACTCCGGCCACCCAGCCGAGCGACACGATGTCCCGGCGCGTCTGGGCGTCGATCACGCCCCGCAGGGCTTCGATAATTTGGTCGCGCGTAGGCGATGCCGGCATCGTGGGTTCCCTTTCCTGTTCTGCTGGCGGAGCTGAAGGCAAGCTGCGCTGCAAGGAACATCTTAGAGGGGGCAGCGGAATTCGGCAAGTTGGTGAGAATTCGTAGGGGCACGGCATGCCGTGCCCCTACCAGCGGGACTGCGGTGGTACGCCATACCCGCCCGGCCTTTGCGCGATGCGGCAGAGAAACGATACAATTCTCTGCGGCATCAAAAAAGAGAGCGCGCCCGTAGTGAATCCTCGCCTTTCCCGGCTGCAGGAGAACTTCTCGGGCGTCCCGGCTGCCGATAAGCCGCCGGGACGGCGTCCCGAAGCTTCGGAACGGAGTTCGAGGGCCTAAAGGAATCCATGCAAGTTGACCAGATTATCGACCGTGTGGTCGCCCGTTTCATCGGGACGAAGCACGAACGCGACATCAAGAAGCTCCAGCCGAGGGTGGTGGAAATAAACGCACTCGAGCAACAGATGCGCGAGCTTCCTGACGAGCAATTGAAGGAGCGCACGGCGGCGCTGCGCCAGCAGGTGCAGGAGAAGCTGAAAGATGCGGATCCCGCCGCCTCCGATTACCGCGAAAAGCTGGACGCGGCGCTGGACCAGGTGCTGGTGCCCACCTTCGCTCTGGTGCGCGAAGCGGGCCGCCGCAAGGTGGGGATGCGGCACTTCGACGTGCAGCTCCTCGGAGGGATGGTGCTCCACGAAGGAAAAATCGCGGAGATGAAAACGGGCGAAGGCAAGACGCTCGTAGCCACTCTTCCCGCGGTGCTCAATTCGATGGCCGGCCGCGGCGTTCACCTGATCACCGTCAACGATTATCTGGCCCGCCGCGACGCGGAGTGGATGGGCCCCCTCTACCTCGCGCTGGGCTTGAAGGTGGGCGTGATCGTCAGCGACATGGCCGACGGCGACCGCGAACTCTCCTACGCCGCGGACATCACCTACGGCACGAACAACGAGTACGGGTTCGATTACCTGCGCGACAACATGAAGTACGACCTCCAGGACTGCGTGCAGCGAGGCCACCAGTTCGCCATCGTGGACGAAGTGGACTCCATCCTGATCGACGAGGCGCGCACCCCGCTGATCATCTCCGGCCCCGCGGAAGAATCCACGGACAAGTACTACCGCATCGACAAGCTCATTCCCAAGCTGATCAAGGACATGGATTTCGCCGTGGACGAAAAGCACCACGCCGTGACGCTCACCGAAGAGGGCGTGAGCAAATGCGAGCGTCTGCTCAGCATCCACAACCTGTTCGACCTGGCGCACATTGAAACCCTCCACGCCATCGAGCAGGGCCTGCGCGCGCATCACCTCTACCACCGCGATGTGGAATACGTGGTGAAAGAGGGCGAAGTGATCATCGTGGACGAATTTACCGGACGGCAGATGCCGGGCCGGCGCTGGTCCGACGGCCTGCACCAGGCCGTGGAGGCGAAGGAAGGCGTGAAGATCGAGCGCGAGAACCAGACGCTCGCCACCGTCACCTTCCAGAATTATTTCCGGATGTACAAGAAGCTTTCCGGCATGACCGGGACGGCAGAAACCGAATCCGCGGAATTCCAGAAAATCTACAACCTCGATGTGGTGGTGGTCCCCACCAACAAGACGCTGCTGCGCCACGAGTATCCCGACGTGGTGTACCGCACCGACCTTGAGAAGTTCGAAGCGGTGGTGCGCGGGATCCTCCAGGAGGACAACACCAAGGATAACGGCATCCAGCAGCTCCACGCCTCCGGCCAGCCCATCCTCGTGGGCACCGTCTCGATCGAAAAATCGGAGATGCTCAGCAGCCTGCTGAAGCGCGCCGGAATCCCCCACCAGGTGCTGAACGCCAAGCAGCACGAACGCGAGGCCCAAATCATCGCCCAGGCGGGGCGCAAGGGCGCCGTCACCGTTTCCACCAACATGGCCGGGCGCGGCACGGACATCCTGCTGGGCGGAAATCCTGAAGCGCTCACGCGCGAGTACTGCCTGAGGGAGCGGTTGGCGCTGCCCTACGCCGCGGCCAGCGCCCTGGTCGGCCAGGACGCGCAAGCCGGCGCCGCGATGGTTCTGTTCCAGTACGAGGGGCGCATCTACCAGGTGCCCGGAGACACCTGGAAACCCATCTACGAGCGCTACGTGCAGGAATGCCAGAAGGAGCACGACGAAGTAGTGGCGCTCGGCGGTCTGCACGTGCTCGGCACGGAGCGGCACGAGGCCCGCCGCATCGACAACCAGCTGCGCGGCCGCGCCGGCCGCCAGGGTGACCCCGGCTCCTCGCGATTTTTCCTGTCGCTTGAAGACGAGCTGCTTCGCCTGTTCGGCGGGGAACGGATCCAGAGCCTGATGTACCGGCTGGGGATGACGGAAGGGGTGCCCATCGAGTCGAAGATGCTCTCCAACAAGATCGAGGGCGCCCAGCAGGCCCGCGAGGCCCAGTTCTTCGACATGCGCAAGCACCTGCTCGAGTACGACGATGTGATGAACAAGCAGCGCGAGACGATCTATTCCATCCGCCGCTCCATCCTGGAAGGAAAAGAACAAAAGGACTACGTGCTGGAAATCGCGGACGACGTCGCCCTCCAGCTCGTCCAGACGTACTGCCCGCGGGACCAGCATCCGCAGATGTGGAACACGACGCAGTTCGCGGCCGAGGTGCTCAACCAGTTCGGCATCGACGTGAAGACCGCCGGCCTCGACGCCAAGACCATGTCCCACGACGACCTCTCCGCCGCCCTCGCCGAGCGCGTCAAGACGCATTACGAGGAAAAGGAAAAACAGTTCGGCTCGGAGACGATGCGCCTGCTCGAACGCCGCATCATCATGGACGTTGTGGACTCCCAGTGGAAGGACCACCTGCTCTCGCTCGATCACCTGAAGGAAGGAATCGGGCTTCGCGGCTACGGGCAGAAGGACCCCCTGGTGGAATTCAAAAAAGAGGGGTTCACGCTGTTTGAAGACATGATGGAGCGCATCGACTCCGAATCCGTTCGCTTCCTGTTCCTGATGCAGCCCGCCAAGCCGGAGCAGGAGGTGCGGGTCATCGAGGAGCGCCAGCGGCGGCAGCAGGCGCAAATCCGATTCTCCTCCGGTCCCGCGCAGACCGAGGCGCCCAAACCGATGCGCGCCGGCGCCAAGGTCGGCCGGAACGACCCCTGCCCCTGCGGCTCAGGGAAGAAATACAAAAAGTGCCACGGGACCAACGCCTGAGGCTCCCGGCCCGGCGCCTCGCCATCCGGCAATTCGTGCGTGGCAGCCCGTAAGGGCACGGCATGCCGTGCCCCTACGCATCACGTATTGCTCACCGCTGTCCCGCAGAAGCGTCCAATGCTGGCAGAGGCAACCGGCCGGAACCGGCAGGCGGCCCGTTGCGTATCCATAGCGAACGGGGGAAGGGGGTACAGATGATCGCGAGAACAGGTATCGGCATAAAGGCCGTATTGACGGCAATTTTGGGAGCCGCGGTTGCCGCTGGTGCGTGGGCAGCGCCGCGCAGCGATGCGCGAGGTTCGTTTGACCGCACACTGAAAGTTTCCGAGCCGGTGTCCGTGGATGTGCGCACGGGCTCCGGCAACATCCACATGAAGCAGGGCGATTCGTCCAGCGTGGTGATCCATGCGGATATCCGCAGCGGCCACGGCGACTGGGAGGGCGGTTCCGACGCCGAGCAGCGCATCCGCGAAATCGAGAAGAACCCGCCCATCGAGCAGGACGGGAACACCATCCGCATCGGCCAGACCCACGATAGCGAGCTCTATCGAAACATCAGCATTTCCTACGAAATCCGCGTGCCGGCGCACACGCGCCTGGACGCCCAGACTGGCTCGGGCAATTTCTCCGCCTCCGGTGTGCAGCTCGAAATCAACGGCCGCACCGGTTCCGGCAATATTTGCGTGGAGGACACAGGCGGCAGAGTGGAGCTCAGCGCAGGTTCCGGCGAGGTGGAGCTTCACAACGCGCGCGCCGGCGGCCGGCTCAGCTCCGGCAGCGGCAGCATCACGGCAGAGGGCGTGGCGGGCGCGCTGCGCGCGTCGTCGGGCAGCGGCAACGTCCGCGTGGGGCTGAGCGGACCGGGCGATGTGGAAGCCTCCTCTGGCTCGGGGAACATCCGCGCGAAGGGCGTCCGGGGAGCCCTGCGCGGCTCCACCGGCAGCGGCGACATCGAAGCCAGCGGCGAACAGCACGGCGAGTGGAATTTGCGGACCGGCTCCGGAAACGTCACCGTGGAGCTGCCAAAAGGCGCGGGGTTCGAGCTGGACGCGCATTCCGGTTCCGGCACAATCCAGACCGACCGCGAAATCACCGTGCAGGGCACGCTCAGCCACCACGACATCCACGGGCGAGCCGGTTCAGGCGGCCCGCTGCTTACGCTCAGGACGTCTTCCGGTTCGATTTACCTTCGCTAGATGAGCTCACAGGGCGGGAAGCGCCACTGGGCGCAAAGCTGCCTTCCCGCCCCATAGCCTTTTCGCCCCTGCCTTTCAGTGCACGCAACTCCCACGCGAGAGCCTCCAGCAGCCAAACCCGAGGTTATTCCGCGACTTCCCAGATGGGCACCTTTTCACCCGTGGGCATGGGCAATGGAAAACATTTTCCCACCCACCTTCCTAGCTAACCTCTGTAAATTCAACGTGATAACGATAGGAAAATTCCTGGACACGGGCGTGCCCTATCTACCCTGTTATGCCGTTCTGAGGGAGGATACCATGACGGACCGCGGACCAGCACTTTGCCGGGTCGAAGGGTGCAACCAGCACGTCCCGCGCGCTCTGCGCGAGGACGGCCATTGCCTGGACCATTTCGTGGAGGGCACTTATGGCCGCGCGCGTCGCGCCGTCGAATCCATCCAGAAAGAACTGCCGCTGGAACCCGAAGCATTCGAATGGATGTTCGAAGATGTGAAAATGGCGCTGAAGGCCCTGGTGCGAGATTCCGAAGAGCAGTACCGCGAAGGGGTGACCGAACTCATCACTGCGCTGGCCAACGTGCACGAATACTTGCACCAGCAGGCCGGGGAACCCGCGCGCCTGCATTCCCGGGTGATGGATGCCGCAGTGGGAGAGTATGCCGCACGGACTGCCGCCATCGGGGGCAACGCCTGAAGCGCAGGCCGGAACGCTCCGGCTGTGCCATCGGGAGACCGCGTAGCCCCGCTGACCGATTCGCTTAGGAATTACGTTCGTACCATTGTTCCCCGGCGGGCAATCCCCCTATCATGGAAGCCGCGCGCGGGGCTGAGGGATGTCCTGTGCCAACCAGCATGGCAGAAGCGACCCCGTCCGCTCATACGTTTCGTGAATTCGACGCGCACCGGCTGGACCGCCGGCTGAGCGCCCTGATCGCCGCGGACGCCGACGCCATCTCCCTCTTCACCGACCAGGTGATGCTGCTGCTTCAGGACCACAACCCTGCGGACGGAAAGGGATTTGAGATTGAAATGGCCCTGCGCGAGGCGCTGGCCAATGCCGTCCTGCACGGCTGCCAGTCGGACCCCGAAAAGCGCGTGGAATGCACGGTGGCCTGCGAGGATGGCGGCGGAATCCTGATCATCGTGCGCGACCCGGGAAAAGGGTTTGACCCGCTGAGCGTTCAGAGCCCTCTGGTCGCCGAAAATATACTGGCTGAGCACGGCCGGGGCATTTTCCTGATGAACATGCTGATGGACGAAGTGCGCTGGGAGCGCGGCGGAACGGAAGTTCACCTGCGTAAGAAGTAGGGACGGAAGCTGGGGGTGGTATGTCCGGCCCGGCTGAGAAGGACAGTCGGTTCAAACCCGTAAATCCCGTCATTCCGGGTGTGCCCCAGCGCCCGCCTGAAGACAAACAGAAAAAAGAGGAGCAGAAGGCAAAACCGGTGCGGCCTTCCGGGCCGCCGGCCTGGCAGTCGCCGACGGTCATGGCCGGCGCTGGCATAGGCGCGCTCGTGCTGCTGGCCGGCGCCACGCTCGCATGGCATGGGATGAAACCGGCTCCGCTCCCCGCCCCGGTGGTGCTTCCCACGGCGGCCACTACAGCAACGCCGGCCAGCTCCGCGACGGCTGGAAACGCGGAAATTCCGCTCCCCGATGCTCCCGGGCCCGTGGCCACGGTGGCAGAAATGGCCAAACCCTGGACCGTGGTGAAATTCCGATTTCGCAGGCTGACGGGAGAATCGGCAGTGGGGATGGTCATCCGTCTCCCTTCCGCGCCCGGATACTGGGGACTGCTCGCCGTGGCGCCCTATGGGCGGTGCGAACTGGAACTGGAGACCGACCTCGGGAAAATCCGCCATGAATACGGTTATGCGGCTTCGCATCCCATGGTGGTGGATTCCTGCACGCAGGTTGTGTACGACCCGCTCGCTTTGGGCAGCGCCTCGGGCGTGTGGATTCGTGGAAAGGTGGCGGCGGGACCCGGGATTCGCCCGCCATTTGAAGTCGAAATCAAATCCGAAAAAGGATACGTGATCGCGTCCCGCTCGGAGTAATTCTCTCCTGTGGTTTTTCTGCCACACCGGACTTACGCCTGCTCCACAGTCGCATCCCGGCTGAGCCCCCCGCGTCGCAGGCAAAAAAACAGGTGCGGCGCCGTCGGAAAAACGGCGCCGCACCTGTGTGGGGGCATGCAGGAGAAATTGTCAGGCTACGGAGTGGTGACGCGGTTGGCCACCAACACGGGCCCGCCCGTCGCGGGATCCTGGAGCAGCAATCCCACGACATGCAGGG
Source organism: uncultured Acidobacteriaceae bacterium (assembly GCA_963773835.1). Classification (GTDB taxonomy): domain Bacteria; phylum Acidobacteriota; class Terriglobia; order Acidiferrales; family UBA7541; genus JOPF136. Next base: position 802,019 of record CAVZCQ010000001.1, on the reverse strand, counting down.
GAATCGGCTGGTTGCCCGAAAGCGCGCTGAGGCCGCTCAGGCCGTTGAATTGGGTCGCATTCGAGATCAGCACGGTGAGCGCGGTGTTGTTGAGCAGCACCCCCACGATGCCCTGCTCGGTGATTTGAAATGTTCCGGTGTTGCCGTTCTGCACCATCGTGCTCCCCACCACCCAGGGCCCAAACACGCCCTGTCGGTGGAGCACCACGCGCTTGACGGTCAGCGAGGAACTGCTGATCGAGCCGCCCACCGTGATGCTCTGCCCGGTGATCAGGTTCGAGCTGTTGAACAGGAGCTGCGTGATCGGCAGGTTCAGCCGGCAGATCATGTACCTCGCGTTGCTCGGCAGGTCGAAAGGATTGATCGTGCCCGGCGAAAAGGCCGGATTGGCGGGGAGCGCGTCACGGACAAACATCCCGATCATGGTGTCCGATGCCGTGGACGTCTGCACGTTGGTGATGATGCCGCTGGCGGCAAAATGGTCCTGCGAGAGCACGGAAACCTCGTCGGCATCGAGGACCATGGTGGTGCGGTTGAACTCACCCGAAACCTCCACGATGGTGTTCGTATTGAATGTGGTCAGGTCGTCCCCGCTGTCCGTTGTCGTGCTCGCGCCTATTTGCACCGTGATCTGCCGGCCGTTCGGTATCTGCATCACAAACGATTGATTCGAGGTGTTGACCGACACCACCCCGCCCCGCAAATCGTCGATTTCGGCCTCGGCGTGGTCGGGATTCACCTGGCGGATGTCGAACGTGGGCACGACCGTGCCGGTAATCTGGCCCTGCAGGTTGACCTGCAGCGACTGGCGCATGTCAAAATCCAGCCGCAGCCCGTTCAGGTCCGAATTCGTGAGCACGAGCGGCGGATTCATCAGCACGGTGATGCTGGACGTAGTGAGCGTTCCGTTCAGCATGGTGACGCTCGGCGGATTCGTGGTCGTGTCGATGTAACCGATTACAGGGCTGGCGATGTTCAGCGTCACGCTCGTGTACGAGCCGGGAGGCGCCGTGTTCAGGTCCAGCAGAGTGCGCAGCCCGGTGAGCCGCGCGAAATCCACCGTCTGCGGTGTGCTCAGCAGCGTCGTGGTGTTTACCCCGTCAGAGGCGGTCAAACTCATCAGAGTGAGCTGGAATTTAATCACGCCGGCCACCGGCGCGTCCTGGCCGTACACGGCCACCGCCGCGGTGGCGGGCGGCGGATTCTGATTGGAATTCGAGCTCGTGTTGTTGCTCGAGCAGGCGATCAGTCCGGCGCCGAGAATGAGCACACACAGTCCTGCGAAATAGCGCGTTCGTTTCATTTCTTCCTTCCCCGCCGGCCCGCTTGGGCGGGTCGGCCTTGCCTCACCCCGGCAGGGCGCTGGCTGTGAGGATCACGGGCCTTCGGATCGGCCTCGCTACTGGAAACACAGCCTCACTGCAAAAGTTGCAGAATATTCTCGGCAAACACACGGGGGTGCGGCGGGCGCCGCTACAACAACGAGGACTGCTCCTTGCAGAACTCCACAATCCGGCACTCCCCCCAGAATCGTTCATCCCCTCCCCCATGCCGGGAGATGAACGCGCAGTGCCCGCCGTGCTCGGGATCCAGCAGCGTGATCCGCGAATTCGCCAGCAGTTCCGGCCGCCGCACCGACCCGTGCGGCACCAGGGGATCGTCCTGCGCCGTGATGACCAGGGCGGGCACAGCAATGGCGGCCAGCACATGCTTCGCGCTGGCGCGGTCGTAATAGTTGGCCGCATTCCCGTAGCCGCACAGCGGCGCCGTAATCCGGTCGTCGAACTCGCGAATCGTGCGCACGCTCCCCACTCCGTTCAGCGCAAAGTGCTGCGGAAAGAGCTCCACCTTCCGCCTGTAGCGTTTAATCAGATTGCGCACAAAATACCGCTCGTAGAAAAAGTTGTGCGGCTCGTGGATCGCATCCACGCACGCCGCCAGGTCCAGCGCGGGACACACCGCCGCGACGCCGGCAAACGCGCTGGGCGGTGGTGCCTCTCTCCCCATCTCTCCCGCGGCTTTCAGCACCAGATTTCCGCCCATCGAAAACCCGGCGAGAAAAATCTCCCGCAACCCCTCCTGCTCCGCCAATTCGCGCGCCACGGCGCGATAGTCCCCGGAAAGCCCGGAATTGTAGAGCGTGGGCGCCAGCGCTTCCGTGCCGCCACAGTTGCGCTGGTTCATGCGCACCACGTGGAATCCCGCCACCCAGGCCTTCTCCGCCAAGCCCAGCACGTAGCGCGATTCGCTCGAGCCCTCCAGTCCGTGCACAATCACCAGCGTCGGTGCACTCCGCCGCCTGTCATCCCGCCCGCCCTGAGCGCGGACGAAGGGAACCCCGACGCCGTTTGCCGGGGTGAGGGACCTGCTTTTTCCTTCCCCCTCCTCACTAGCCACTGGCCACTGGCCACTGGCCAATGCCTCTCGCTGCCAGTGGCAATGCGCCAGCAGGCGAATGCCCGGCTCGACTTCAAAGTAGCGTTCAACTGGGGGCGGGAGGCGCTCCAGGCTGCGCGGCCAATACCGTCCGGCTAGCGTCATCCAATGCGGATTCTTCAGCCTCGGGTGCGGTTCAAACGGAATCACGATCCCAGTTTACTTGAGCCTATCCAGCGCCGCCTTCTTGGCTTCTATGTTCTTAATGCTTTCGATGTATTCCGGAAGGATCAGCCACAACACCGCCAGATCCTTTTCCACTGTCAGCCGCTGGGCGGAGATGCGGCTCGGCTCGGTCTGCAATTGGTTCCCCAGTTCCACGAACGCGGCTCCGATGCGCCTCAGTTCCGCCTCGGTGGACGCCACTCTGCGCACGCTCTCCTCGTATTCGCTGGTCAGACGCGCCCGCTCATCCGGATGCCTCTCGTCAGCGGCCATAAAATCTCCAGTCTATTGGGGGGAGTTTACCACGGGCGCCGGGCGCCCCCACCCTGTAGCCTCAGGTCAGCCATCGACGGCCGTTGTGCGCCGTCGATGGCTGACCTGAGGCTCCTCCCTCCGCCTTCTCCTCCCTCCCCTCCCCGCCCTGCCCGTATCACAGGTCACAGCCGTCTGTGCACTAGCTCACAGCATTGGGCCGGCAGCGCGTGCTAACGGGTACTGGTGTAGCAGGTGAATATGTCCGACCGCGCTTCGTTTCACAGACCCGTTGATTCCTGCGTTGACTGCGTAGTCACCGTGGACTGTCCCACTCAGCAGGCCCAAGCCCAGATCACGGTTGCCCGTTGGAAGGCCGGCAACGGTCAGTACACTCCATGGACCGTTGTGGATTGCTCGCTGCTCCCGGCTGGCCACATTTGCTGCCACGTGGAGTGCCTCGCACAATTGACCGATATTTCGAGATTAGGATGGCGCAAACGCGGGCACGCAGCCTGACCTCAGACCGCCGCCTGCCCCATCCTTGTGCAGTCGAGCTCGGCAGTGTGTCCAGTCTTGGAGGGGAGCACTACAGGCCCCTGTCCAAGAACTGTCCTTTCGGCCCATTGATTTCCAACCTTTCCTGAGTTATCAAACCTTCAGGCTAATGGGTAAGTTGGTCCTTCGGAACTGGTAAGACTCGTCCTGTCGGGAACTGTGAACCGCGAGGGCGCGGTGTCTCTGTCCGTCGGCGCAATCCTCCCTGTCTGGGGATTGGGCCGGATTGTCCATTCACTCGAGGAGACCCATGTTTCGAACACTTGGATTTGGCTCGATTCCCGCTGGCGTGCTGGCGCTTCTCTTTACGGCCAATTCCGCCAGTGCGCAAGTCGAATCCGCGCCGGGTGCGCGTACCCTCATCAATCAGAATATCGATGAAAGAAACCAGGTCGAGCTCAAGGGCAACACCCGCGCCGAGGCCAACGCCGCGAATGATCGGGGCGCGGTTGCGGACGACTTCCCGATGGAGCATATGCTCCTCCAATTGCGCCGCTCTCCCGAGCAGGAACAAGCGCTCCAGCATTTCGTGGATGATCTTCACAGGCCAGGATCTCCGAACTTCCACCGATGGATCACCGCTCAGGAATTCGGCGCGCGGTTTGGTCTGGCCCAGCAAGACCTCGACACCATCACCCGCTGGCTCGGCTCGCACGGATTTCAGGTAAACGTCGTCTATCCCAATGGAATGGTCGTCGATTTTTCCGGCACTGCCGGCCAGGTGCGCGAAGCCTTCAAGACGGAAATCCATCATCTCGAGGTAAAGGGCGAGAAACACCTCGCGAACATGAGTGATCCCAGGATCCCGGCAGCTCTCGCTCCCGTCGTTGCCGGCATCGTCTCCTTGCACGACTTCAGGCCGCACACCATGCACACAATGCGCGAAGCGCGGCCCAATTTTACGTTTAGTGGCTCCTATGGCCCCACCTATGCGCTCGTACCTGCCGACCTGGCAACGATCTACAACCTGAATCCGCTGTTTGCTGCCGGTTACTCCGGGCAGGGTCAGACGATCGTAGTGATTGAAGACACCGATATCTTCAGCGCGGCAGACTGGAACACTTTTCGCTCCACGCTCGGCCTTTCCAGCTACTCATCGGGATCTTTTTCGACCGTTTATCCCGCGCCTCCCAGCGGCGCCAACAATTGCAGCAGGCCCGGCATCATCGCTCCGAATGACGCGGAAGCGATCCTGGACGCGGAATGGGCCAGCGCCGCCGCACCCAGCGCGGCCATCGAGATGGCGTCGTGCGCGGATACCGTCACCACGTTCGGCGGCCTGATTGCCCTCCAGAACCTCATCAACTCCAGCAGCCAACCGCCGGCCATCATGAGCATCAGTTACGGCCAGTGCGAAACGCAGAACGGCGCGTCGGCCAATGCGGCGTACGGCTCGGCGTATCAGCAGGCCGTGACGGAAGGCGTCTCCGTTTTCGTCGCCGCTGGCGATAGCGGGGCCGCCGGCTGCGACAATAGCGTCTCGGAGGCAACTCACGGGGTCGGTGTCAATGCATTCGCGTCCACGCCCTACAACGTGGCCGTGGGTGGCACGGACTTCAGCGATACGTCTTCGAACACGAACGCCACTTACTGGAGTTCGACGAACACGTCCGCTTACGGCTCCGCCCTGTCCTATATTCCGGAGATTCCCTGGGACGACTCCTGCGCGGGTCAACTGGTCTCGAGTTATGAGGGGTATGCCACACCCTATGGCTCGAACGGATTCTGCAACAGCTCCCTAGGCTCCTATCTGCTTACCACGGTAGCGGGAGGCGGTGGCCCAAGCGGGTGCGCAACCGGGACGCCATCCATCAGCGGAGTCGTGAGCGGCAGTTGCCAGGGATGGCCCAAGCCCTCCTGGCAGTCCGTCCTCGGCAACCCGGCGGACGGCGTGCGCGACACTCCGGACGTGTCACTGTTTGCCGCCGACGGCCTTTGGAGTCACTACTACGTTTTCTGCTGGTCTGACACCCGGAATGGCGGAGCTGCTTGCTCGGGCGCGCCCAGCGGCTGGTCCGGCGCTGGCGGAACTTCATTCGCCTCGCCCATCATGGCTGGTATCCAGGCGCTCGTGAACCAGAAGGCCGGCGGCCCTCAGGGCAATCCCAACCCCGCCTATTACCAGCTTGCTGCCACCGAGTACGGCTCCAGTGGCAGCAGTTCGTGCAACTCGTCGAGTGGCGCCGCTGTGGCCGCTAACTGCATTTTCTATGACGTAACCCAGGCGGATATGGATGTGAACTGCGCGGGCACAGCCAACTGCTACCTGCCTTCGGGCACAGTCGGGGTGCTTTCAACCTCCGACAGCTTGTACAAGCCGGCATTCGGAGCTACGACCGGTTGGGACTTCGCGACCGGAATCGGCAGCGTCAACGCCACCAATTTGGTCAACAATTGGCCATCATCGACGCCCTACTACACTCTTTCGACATCGCCAGGCAGCCTGATCATCACGCAAGGCGCCGGCGGCACGAGCACCATCACGGTCACTCCGCAGAACGGATTCAGCGACAACGTCACCTTTGCTGCATCCGGACTTCCGAGCGGTGTGACCGCGTCGTTCACCCCCAACCCGGCCAATACCGCGAGCACGTTGACCCTGACGGCCGGCAGCACGGCCACCCCGGGGACAGCCACGGTGACCATCACGGGCACGTCGGGCAGCTTGACGCAGACAACCACGCTTGCCCTGACCGTGAACTCGGTCGGGAGCTTCACGCTCGCCGCATCGCCGACCAGCCTGACTTTCACACAGGGCGCCGGCGGCACAAGCACGGTCACGGTCACTCCACAAAACGGCTTCAACGGCAGCATCAGCTTCTCCGCGTCCGGCCTGCCGAGCGGCGTCACCGCATCGTTCAGCCCCAACCCCGCCACGGCCACGAGCACATTGACCCTGACGGCCAGCAGCACGGCCACCACGGGGACGTCCACGGTCACCATCACGGGCACTTCGGGCAGCTTGACGAGTACAGCCACGATTGCCTTGAGCGTCAACATCGCGCCGAACTACACCCTTTCCGCATCGCCGACCAGTTTGACCTTCACACAGGGCGCCAACGGCTCAAGCACGATCACGGTCACTCCACAGAACGGCTTCAGCGGAAACGTCAGCTTGTCTGCGTCCGGTCTGCCGAGCGGTGTGACCGCGTTGTTCAGCCCCAACCCCGCTATGGCCACAAGCACATCGACGCTCACGGCCAGCGGCACGGCCACCACGGGAACTGCTACGGTGACCATCACGGGCACGTCGGGCAGTTTGACGCATACAACCACGATTACGCTCACGGTGCTTGCACCACCCCTGCTCACCGTGTGGCTTGATCAGGACGTAGGACAGGTCGGCGTTGCCGGCAGTGCCAGTTACGCCAACGGGACCTTCACGGTGAAGGGGGCCGGACAACAGGTCTGGGGCACGGCCGACGGTTTGAATTTCCTGTATCAACCTCTGTCCGGCGACGGCACCATCGTCGCGCGGCTGGTCAGTTTACACGGTGGTTTGAGTGCCCAGTCCGCAGGAGTGATGATTCGCGAGACGCTCACCGCAGGCTCAACCAACGCCTATACGGCTTTCGGCGGTAGTTCCTATATCTATTTCGATGAGCGCCTGAGCACTGGCGGAGGAACTACCTCGGCCGACACCCCCGGCCCTGTGACCCTGCCCTATTGGGTGAAGTTGGTTCGCAGCGGGAACACCTTCAGCGGCTATGCCTCGTTGGACGGGGTGAACTGGTTGCCCATCGGGACCAGCCAGACCATCACCATGGCCCAGAACGTGTACATCGGGCTGGTGGTGAACAGCGACAATACTTCGGCCCTGGCCACGGCCACGTTCGACAACGTATCCACCAGTACGCCTGCGGCGCCGGCGCCGGCCATCACCAATGTTTCCGCCACCACCGCAGCCATCGGGAGTCAGGTGGTGATTACAGGCACTGGCTTTGGAGCCTCGCAGGGCAGCAGCGCGGTGTACCTGAACGGTGCGCTGGTGACGGTGAACTCCTGGAGCACGACGTCGATCACGATCACGATTCCGTCGGGAGCGACTTCGGGGCCTCTGGCCGTTGCCGTGGCTCCCACCATGAACAGCAGCAACCCGGTCACCTTCACAGTGACCTCGCAACCGCTGCCACCCCCGTGGCTGGATCAGGATGTAGGACAGGTCGGCGTTGCCGGGAGTGCGACCTACGCCAACGGAACGTTCACGGTGAAGGGGGCGGGGCAACAGATCTGGGGCACGGCCGACGCACTTCATTTCGCCTATCAGCCCCTGTCCGGAGACGGCGCCATCGTGGCGCGGCTGGTTAGCTTGCAGGGTGGTTTGAGTGTCGAGTCCACAGGAGTGATGATTCGCGAGACGCTCACCGCAAGCTCTACCAACGCCTACACCGCTTTCGGGAATGGTTCCCGTATCTATTTCGATGAGCGCCTGAGTGCCGGAGGGCAAAGCACCTCGGCCAGCACCCCCGGCCCAGTAACCCTGCCGTACTGGGTGAAGTTGGTTCGCAGCGGGAACACCTTCAGCGGCTATGCCTCGTTGGACGGGGTGAACTGGTCGCCGATCGGGACCAGCCAGACCATCACCATGGTCCAGAACGTCTACATCGGGCTGGCGGTGAACAGCGACAATACTTCGGCCCTGGCCACGGCCACGTTCGACAACGTATCCACCAGTTCGGCGGCGGCGCCGGCGCCGGTCATCACCAATCTTTCTCCCACCAGCGGAGCCGTGGGGAGTCAGGTGGTGATTACGGGCACGGGCTTTGGAGCCTCGCAAGGCAGCAGCGTGGTGTACCTGAACGGTGCGCTGTTGACGGTGGACTCCTGGAGCCCGACGTCGATTACGGTCACGATTCCGTCAGGAGCCACTTCAGGGCCTCTGGCCGTTGCCGTGGCCCCCAGCATGAACACCAGCAACCCGGTCACGTTCACGGTGACAGCCGCACCCGCGCCGAACTACACCCTTTCGGCATCTCCGGGCAGCTTGACCTTCGCCCAGGGCGCCAACGGTGCGAGCACGATCACGGTCACTCCGCAGAACGGCTTCAACGCCAGCGTTAGCCTCTCTGCCTCCGGCCTCCCGAGCGGTGTGACCGCGTCGTTCAGCCCCAACCCCGCTACTTCCACGAGCTCGTTGACCCTGACGGCCAGCGGCACGGCCACCACGGGGACATCCACGGTGACCATCACGGGCACGTCGGGCAGCTTGACGAATACAACCACGATTACTCTCACGGTGACCGCCGCGGGCGCACCACCCCTGCTCACCGTGTGGCTCGATCAGGACGTAGGACAGGTCGGCGTGGCGGGCAGCGCCAGTTACGCCAACGGGACCTTCACCGTGAAGGGCGCGGGTCAGCAGATCTGGGGCACAGCCGACGGGTTGAATTTTGTGTATCAGCCCCTCTCGGGCGACGGCACCATCGTCGCGCGGCTAGTCAGCTTGCAGGGTGGTTTGAGTGCCCAGTCCGCAGGAGTGATGATTCGCGAAACGCTCACTGCAGGCTCAACCAATGCCTACACCGCTTTCGGAAGTAATTCTCATATTTATTTTGACGAGCGCCTGAGCACTGGCGGAGGAACTTCCTCTGCCGATACCCCCAGCCCGGTGACCCTGCCGTATTGGGTCAAGTTGGTTCGCAGCGGGAACACCTTCAGCGGCTATGCCTCGTTGGACGGGGTGAACTGGTTGCAGATCGGGACCAGCCAGACCATCACCATGGCCCAGAACGTCTACATCGGGCTGGTGGTGAACAGCGACAATACTTCGGCCCTGGCTACGGCCACCTTCGACAACGTATCCACCAGTACGCCTGCGGCGCCGGCACCGGCCATTACCAGCGTTTCGGCCACCACCGGAGCCATCGGCAGTCAGGTAGTGATTACGGGCACTGGCTTTGGAGCCTCGCAAGGCAGCAGCGTGGTGTACCTGAATGATGCGCCGCTGACCGTGAACTCCTGGAGTGCCATCTCCCTGACGGTCACGATTCCGTCGGGAGCGACTTCGGGGCCTCTGGCCGTTGCCGTGGCTCCCACCATGAACAGCAGCAATCCGATCACCTTCACGGTCACCTCGCAACCGCTGCCAGCCTCGTGGCTGGATCAGGATGTAGGACAGGTCGGCGTGGCCGGGAGTGCGACCTATGCCAACGGCACCTTCACGGTGAAGGGGGCGGGGCAACAGATCTGGAGCACGGCCGACGGACTTCATTTCGCCTATCAGCCCCTGTCCGGAGACGGCACGATCGTGGCACGGCTGGTCAGCTTGCAGGGTGGTTTGAGTGTCGAGTCCACAGGAGTGATGATTCGCGAGACGCTCACCGCAAGCTCTACCAACGCCTACACCGCTTTCGGGAATGGTTCCCGTATCTATTTCGATGAGCGCCTGAGTGCCGGAGGGCAAAGCACCTCGGCCAGCACCCCCGGCCCAGTAACCCTGCCGTACTGGGTGAAGTTGGTTCGCAGCGGGAACACCTTCAGCGGCTATGCCTCGTTGGACGGGGTGAACTGGTCGCCGATCGGGACCAGCCAGACCATCACCATGGTCCAGAACGTCTACATCGGGCTGGCGGTGAACAGCGACAATACTTCGGCCCTGGCCACGGCCACGTTCGACAACGTATCCACCAGTTCGGCGGCGGCGCCGGCGCCGGTCATCACCAATCTTTCTCCCACCAGCGGAGCCGTGGGGAGTCAGGTGGTGATTACGGGCACGGGCTTTGGAGCCTCCCAAGGTGGCAGCGTGGTGTACCTGAACGGCGCGCCGGTGACCGTGAACTCCTGGAGCGCGACGTCGATCACGACCACGATTCCGTCGGGAGCGACTTCGGGGCCTTTGGCCGTTGCCGTGGCTCCCAGCATGGACAGCAGCAACCCGGTCACGTTCACCGTACACCAGTAAGTCTTCCATGTGGCGCTGGCCGGGTGTCCCCGTTTGTAGCTCAGGTCCCGCCATTGACGACCGTCGTACGCCTTCGATGGCTGACCTGAGGCTCGCCCCTTAGGCCCGCCAGTAGTTTGACGGGCTGTCAGCCTCCAGCGAGGAAGCTGACCAAGTCCCCCATGCTCCCCGCGCCCATCGTTCGTTGACACACCACCGGTGGAGCAGGCATTCTTGCCTGTCCCACGCGGGGCTTCGCCACGGACAAGCTCCCACGTATCGCAATCGTTCCCGAGGACGGCATCGGCATACCGGGAACCTCCCCGCCTTTGTTAGAGGAGGCCCGATGGGTTACGTAGAAAGAAATCTGCTTCCCGGCGAAAAGGTTATGTACAAGACGCGGCTGCACTGGAGCGTCTTGATCGGCTCTATTGCCCTTGCTTTGCTCTTTGCTTCTGCCGGCGTGGCTCTGTTGGCCGGAGGAGGCCCCGCCATGAGCGGCCCGCGATTCAAATCCATCCAGTTGGATGCGGGGTACGCCTTTCTCTTCCTCTCCGTCTGCTTTCTGGCATACGGCATGCTCAAACGCAACGCCACGGAGATGTCGGTCACCAACAGGCGCCTGGTGATTAAAACAGGAATGCTCAGCCGCAGGACGATTGAACTTCTTCTCGGAAAGGTGGAAAGCATCCAGGTACAGGAAAGTTTTGTTGGCCGGATGGTCGGCTACGGGACCATCATCGTGCACGGCACGGGTGGCACCCCCGAGTCATTTCACAAGATCGCCCACCCCCTTGAATTCCGGCGGCAGATGGAACAGCAAGTCGAAGGCCATGACAAGTAGGCGGCCAGCGGCCTCGGCTTCCGATTTGCCTCTTGGCGGGAAGGCGTTCCATCGCTCCCTCTTTGCTTATGCCCCCGCCCACCCGTCATTTTTGTTCTTGCACTTTATTACTGACTATTGTATATAAATATAGGGTTACTATTCGTGAGCCGCGCCACACGAATCCGGACGAAACCTTCCACCCAATCGCGACGCCCCCGAAACTCTAACTTCTGTGCTCCCATATGTTTGCGCACTCTTTTGCACCGCCAAATTCACCACTCCCTTTCTTTTCAACACTTTACGAATCTGGCGGGTCACGGGTCACCAATCACCAGTCATTTCCCCACCCCGCTTGACCATCCCTCCCATGGCGCATAAAATGCACACTTCAACTTGTGAAACGATACCAGCCCCAACTGCATCCTTGCCGCGCCCAGCGGGTCCCGCTGGGCCTTTTTGTTTCACCGCGGCTCGTCCTACGGAGATCCAAGCCATGATGGACGCACCGATTACGGAAGCGCTCACCTTTGACGACGTGCTGCTGGTGCCCGGACAGTCGGCCGTGATGCCCACTCAGGTGGACACGCGTACCTGCCTGGCCAAACAGATCTCGCTCCACGTGCCCATTTGTTCCGCGGCTATGGACACGGTAACCGAATCGCGCCTGGGCATCGCAGTCGCGCGGCAGGGCGGCATCGGCTTCATCCACCGCAATATGTCCGTGGAAAAGCAACGCGAAGAAGTGGACCGGGTGAAGCGTTCGGAAAGCGGCATGATCGTGGACCCGGTGACCATCCGCCCGGAAATCTCCATCCGCGAAGCCCTTGAAATCATGCGCAAATACCGCATCTCCGGCCTCCCGGTGACCCGCGGCACTCGCCTGGTAGGCATCCTGACGAACCGCGACTTGCGCTTCGAGCAGAACCTGGACCAGCCGGTAAGCAAAGTGATGACCGGAGCGAACCTGGTGACGGTTCCCGTGGGCACCACGCTCACCGAAGCCGAGCACACGCTCCAGGAACATCGCATCGAGAAATTGCTGGTGGTGGACAACGAGTTCAACCTGAAGGGCCTGATCACCGTCAAAGACATCCAAAAAAAGCAGCAGTATCCCAACGCCTCCAAGGACGACCACGGCCGGCTGCGCATCGGCGGCGCCGTCGGGGCCACCGGCGATTTTCTGGAGCGCGCCGTGGAGCTGGCGCGGATGAAAGCGGACGTCCTGACCATCGACACGGCGCACGGCCACTCGACGCGCGTGATGGAAGCGATCCGCGCGGTGAAGACGCGCCTGCCGGAAATGCCGCTGCTGGCCGGCAACGTGGGCACCTTCGAGGGCGCGCGCGACCTGATCGCGCTGGGCATCGACGGGCTCAAAGTGGGCATCGGCCCGGGCTCCATCTGCACCACGCGCGTGGTGACGGGCGCGGGTATGCCGCAAATCACCGCCATCCTGGAAGCCTCTCGCGCAGCGAAAGGCACAGGAGTGCCCATCATCGCCGATGGCGGAGTGAAATTTTCCGGCGACGTCACCAAAGCGCTCGCCGCCGGCGCCTCCGTCGTGATGATCGGCAGCCTGTTTGCCGGCACCGAGGAAGCGCCGGGCGAAACGATCCTCTACCAGGGCCGCACGTTCAAGACCTACCGCGGAATGGGCTCGCTCGGCGCCATGGAAGCGGGCTCGGCGGACCGCTATGCGCAGGAAGAGGCGGACCGCGGAAAATCCGTGCCGGAAGGCGTGGAGGGCCGCGTGCCCTACAAAGGACCGCTCTCCGCACTGGTGGAACAGCTCGTCGGCGGCCTGCGCAGCGGCATGGGCTATTGCGGCGTCGGAAGCATTCGAGAACTGCAGGAGCGCGCGCGGTTCGTGCGCATCACCAGCGCGGGGCTGCGCGAGAGCCACGTCCACGACGTGATCATCACCAAAGAAGCGCCGAACTACAGCCTCGAGTGAGCGCCCTGGTCCGATTGCAATGGTTGCGATGGTGGTGGCCGGCTTTGGTGTGGGCCGCGCTGGTTACCTGCTTCTCCACGGATTCATTTTCCGCTCAACACACCTCCCGGATCCTTATTCCCTTCCTCCATTGGCTGTTTCCGCGGGCGCAGTGGAGCACGCTGGCTTGGGTGCATCACCTGATTCGAAAGGGCGCGCACGTGACCGAATACTTCATCCTCAGCCTGCTGCTGACGCGGGGAATTCGAGGCGCGCGGCGCGGCTGGCGACTCCATTGGGCCATTGCAGCACTGGCAATGGCAGCGGGATGGGCGGGGCTCGATGAATTGCATCAGGCATTTGTGCCCTCGCGCGGCGCAGCGATGAGCGACGTGCTGATCGATGCGTGCGGCGCGGCCGCAGGACAGATTGCTTTTGCCGCGATGGCCGCCCGGCGCGAGGCGCGCCGCGAGGGGCAGGACGGCGCGCTGGACAGCGCCAACCGCATTGTGTAGGGTACACGCGCGCCGCGGGAGATAGGCAACGGAGCCGGCTATGCGATACCTGAAACTGCTCTTATTTCTGGCCATCCTCGCGCTGGCTTCGCCGGGCGCGCTACGCGCGAGCGGCGAGCCGGTGGATTACGTGCTGAGCTTCGGCGCTCCAAACACCCATCTGCTCGCCATCACCATCCACGCCGGCGGCCTCTCCGGCACCGCTGCGGAATTCGCCATACCGGACTGGGCGCCGGGCTCCTACAGCATCACCGATTACGCGCGAAACGTGCAGGCCTTTGACGCGCATGCCGCCGGGGGACGCGAGCTGGCCTGGCACAAAACAGATAAACAGACCTGGCGCGTCGAGCTCGATGGCGCGACGTCCCTCACCGTTCACTACCGGCTCTATGCCAACACCATGGCAAACAATTGGGCTCAGTACAACGACCGCCATGCTTTCCTGGGCGGGCCCGCCGTGTGGATGTACCTGGTGCAGGGAAAAGACCGGCCGGTGCGGCTGACCGTGGTGCTGCCGGCCGGGGTGGAAGGCTGGCGCGTGGCTACAGGACTGCAGCACACCGGCGAGAACTCGTTTGCCGCGGAGGACTACGATTGGTTTGCCGACTGCCCGCTGGAAATCTCCCCCTGGACGGAGAGGACGTTTACGTATGCCGGGACCACGTACCACTTCGTGGTCCACGACGTGATGGGCGGAAAGGACTACGCGCACGCCGGGAGCGACACGGAGCGCATCGTGCAGAACCTGGTACCCATCTTCGCGCCCGTGGCAGGCGTAGGCGCCCAGGCTGCGCCCTTTCGCGAATATTGGTTCCTGATGCATATCTGGCCGGAAGCGGGCGGCGGGCTGGAGCACCTGGATTCGACCCAGATCAACTCCAGCGCCGATTGGGACGACCGTTCGCCGACCGCGTCGGGCCTGAATGCCTACGAGCGCAAACTGTTCGTCATTGCGCACGAATTCTTCCACGCCTGGAACGTGAAGCGCCTCCGGCCGCGGCCTCTCGGCCCGTTCGATTACAGCCGCGAAAACTACACACCTTCGCTATGGATCAGCGAGGGCCTGACCAGCTACTACGGCGAGCTGGCGCTGGTCCGCGCGGGCCTCATCAGCCCGGAAACCTATCTCGCCGCCATGGCCCGCCTGATAACCAACTTCGAGCAGGAGCCTGGGCGACCCGAACGCAGCATCGAGGACACGAGTTGGGACACCTGGTTCCACAACTTCACCCCCGGTGGCCGCCAGCGCTACAGCTTCAATCTAAGCAACACGAACTATTCCTACTACGATGGCGGACAAATCGTGGGACACCTGCTCGATTTCGCCATCCGGCAGGATACCGGCGACCGCAAATCGCTGGACGACTGGATGCGCCTTCTCTATTCCCGTTACGCGCTGCCCAAACCCGGATTCGAGCCCGGCGATGCCGTCCGCGCCGCCTCCGAGATCGCGGGCCAGGAGATGAGCGCCTTCTTCCACAGCTACATAAGCGGAAAAGAAGCCCTTCCTTATGAGCAGTATTTCGCGTACGCGGGCCTCCGCGTGGTGCGCGAATCGCAGGCGGAGAAAGCATGGGCCGGAATCACCGCCGGAAAGACCGACGACGGACGGCCGGTGATCACCAACCTGATTCCCGGCAGCCCCGCCGAACAGGCCGGGCTCGACCGCGGCGACGTGGCCGTGGCCGTAAATGGTAGAGAAGTGACGGCGGAAAGCTTTCCTGGCTCTTTTTCCAGCTTCCGGCCGGGAGATGTCGCGCGGGTCAGCGTGCTGCGCGGCGGGATCCTGCGCGAATTCGCGGTGAAACTGGCGCCGAATCCCTACATGGTGATTCACCTCGTACCTGTAGAGAAACCGACGGATCTGCAACGGAAGATCTACGAGAGCTGGATCGGTCATCCCTGGCCACAGCAGAAATAGACTGGTGCGGATTTCCGGTTGCCGGCTACGGGGTTACGAAAACGGCCGGCACTGGTTTCCCTGCGCGTCGCAGATTGCCATGCTGCCGGAAGCGTCCTGCTGCACGGAGACACTGGGATTTTGGCCGGGAGCTGCTTGTACCCGCACTTGGCGGGCGGCCTCGCCCAGGGATGGGCTGGCCGCCTTTTGACTCGCCCTCATCTGCTGGAGCTGCTGGTAGCCGAGCGCGACCGCATCTTCGTAGTTCATCATCGTGGAGGGGACAAATTTGCTGTCATTCACGGCGGCAGTAAGATCCCCAGACTGTTGGCTTGATTCATTGGCTGGCAGAAAATAGGTGACACTCGACGGCGGATAGAGGTTGTTGTCCGGGCCGTAAAAATTATTGCTCTCGTCGTAGAAGGCTTGCGGAGCAGTATTGGGCGCATCCTGCGCGAAAACAGGCGCGGCTAACAACAGAAGCGCTGCCAGCACCAGGGTCGCTTTCCGAGCGTTCATGCTCGCGACCTCCGTTTCGTTGGCTCCAGACTATTCCCGGAGGAGGGCCCCTTCAATAGCCCGACGGTGCTTGCCCCGGCCCCGGGCGAGGAGCGCTATCTATTGTAGTTTCAGCATGTTACGAGGGCGACGGGACTCCGGATCAAGTTTTGACTGCTTCGGCCTTTTCCTCGGCCTTGGGCTCTTCAGCTTCGGCCTTTTCTTTTTTCTTCGGCTCTTTCTTTTTGAGCTTGTAGCCGACCAATTCGAGGATGGCGAGCTGGGCGCCGTCGGAGATGCGCCAGCCGGCGCGCATGATGCGCGTATAGCCGCCGTTGCGGCCGGCAAACCGCGGAGCGATATCGGCAAATAGCTTCTTCGTTGCCTCCGGCGTCAGCAGGAACGAGGCCGCCTGCCGCCGTGCGTGCAGCGTGTCGCGCTTGCCGAGAGTGATCATGCGCTCGACGAGCGGCCGCGCGGCGCGCGCCCGCGCGATGGTGGTGTGGATGCTCTCGTGCTGGATGACGTTGGTCACCAGGTTGCGCAAGGTGGCCCGCCGATGCGCGGGATTGCGTCCAAGTTTCGATCCTGCTATGCGGTGTCGCATTCTCTCTCCGGGAACGGGGCGAGCAGAAGGGGCGCAGCAAGCCTGCCTGCCGCGGCAGGCAGCCCCCTTAAAGCGTCGCGGTTTCCTCCGGCGCGGGAGCCGTCTGGCTGGGCGGCGGCGGCCAGATGATGCGGCCATGCTCGTCGAACTTCATGCCCAGGCTGAGCCCCATGCGCGTCAGGATTTCCTTGATCTCGTTCAGCGACTTGCGGCCGAAATTCTTGGTCTTCAGCATCTCATTTTCGGTCTTCATGACCAGCTCGCGAATCGTTTGGATGTTCGCGTTCTTCAGGCAATTGTAGGAGCGCACGGAAAGCTCCAACTCCTCGACGGAGCGGTCCAGGTGCTCGAGCCGCGAATCGGCAAACGATTCGCCGGCCTCTTCCGGCAACTCAGGCTGCTCCTCGAAGTTGATGAAGATGCTCATGTGGTCCTTGATGAGCTTCGAGGCCAGGCCGATGGCGTCCTGAGGCGTGATGGCGCCGTTGGTCCAGACTTCCAGGGTCAGCTTCTCGTAGTCGGTCATCTGGCCGAGGCGCGCCGCTTCCACTTCGTAGTTCACTTTGCGCACCGGCGAGTGCACGGAGTCGACCGGAATGTAACCGATCGGCAGATCTTCGTCGAAGTTGCGGTCCGCGCCCACATAGCCGCGGCCGTTCTTCACGCGCATTTCGATCTGCAACTTTCCGCCTTCGCTCACCGTGGCGATGTAGACGCCCTTGTCCAGCACGGCGATGTCGGAGTCCTCCGCGATCATGGCGGAGGTGACCTCGCCGGGATGGTCCACGTTCAGCGTGACCGTCTTGGGCTGGTCGCTGGTCAGCTTCAAAGGCACCTGCTTGAGGTTGAGGATGATATCCGTGGCATCCTCGACCACGCCGGGAATGGGCGAGAACTCGTGGAGAACGCCCTCGATCTTCACCGCGGTAATCGCCGCTCCCTCAATCGAGCTGAGGAGCGCGCGGCGGATGGCGTTTCCCACCGTGCTTCCCCACCCGCGTTCAAACGGCTGGGCGCTGAATTTCCCGAAGGTGTCCTTCAAGGTTTCGAGTTCGGCCGCCAGCCGCTTTGGTTTCTGGAATCCCTTCCACATACGCTCTATGCCTCCTCCCCTCGCGGGGCAATCGAAAAAAACTCAGTTACTTGGAATACAGTTCGACGATGAGCTGCTCGTTGATGACCGGGGTCTGCACGTTCTCCCTCTTGGGCAATGCCACGACCTTTGCTTTGCCGGCGTCGCGGTCCACCTCGAGCCAGGGCGCCAGGTTCATGCCCTGGGCCACGTTGCGCGCCTCCATCACCATGGCGTTCTGCAGCATCCTCGGCTTGATCGAGATCTCGTCCCCCACATTCAACTGATACGAGGGGATGTTCAGTTTGCGGCCGTTCACCAGCACGTGCCCGTGGGTGACAATCTGCCGGGCCTGCGCCCGCGACGAGGCCAGCCCGATGCGGTACACGGCGCTATCCAGCCGCCGCTCCAGCATCATGATCAGGTTTTCGCCGGTCGGGCCCTTAGCGCGCTCCGCCTTCTCGAAATAGTTGCGGAACTGCCGCTCGAGCAGGCCGTAGGTGCGCTTGGCTTTCTGCTTTTCGCGGAGCTGCATCCCGTACCCGGCCAACTTCGCGCGCCGGCTCTGGCCGTGCTGCCCCGGCACGAAGTTGCGCCGTTCGATGGCGCACTTGTCCGTGAAGCAGCGAAGTCCCTTCAGGAAGAGCTTCACACCCTCCCGCCGGCATAGCCGGCAAACTGCATTGCGATGTCTTGCCACTCCTTCTTCTCCTTACCGTCCCGCCTGGGGACGGAAAACCGAATTGGCCGCAGCCGCGATCGCCAGCGACCGCGCCGTGGAAACCGCGCACAGGCTGAAAGCCTGTGCCACTAGACCCGCCTCCGCTTTGGCGGCCGGCAACCGTTATGCGGGATGGGGGTGACGTCGCGGATGGCGCGAATCATGAGCCCCGCGGTAGAAAGCGCGCGGATGGCGGACTCGCGGCCCGAGCCGGGCCCTTTCACGCGCACCTCCACCGTCTTCATCCCGAATTGGTCGCGGGCCACGCCCGCCGCGCTTACGGTGGCCTGCTGGGCGGCATACGGCGTGCCCTTGCGCGAGCCCTTGAAGCCCACCGAGCCGGCCGAGGACCACGACAGCACCTTGCCCTCCGGGTCGGTGATGGCGATGAGCGTGTTGTTAAACGACGCACGAATGTGCACGATGCCGTGCGGCACGATGCGCCGCTCGCGCTTCTTCTTGAATTCCTTCTTGCGCTTCGACGGCTTTCCCGCCGGTGCGCCGCCAGCGGGCGCCGCTGCTGCCGGAGTTTTTTCTTTGGCCAATTCTCGCTTCCTCTCTCGGATCGCTTCCGCGCCGGGCCCGGCCTTGCGGCCGGCCGGGAGCTTACTTCTTCAAAGCCGTCTTCTTCT
Organism: uncultured Acidobacteriaceae bacterium; assembly: GCA_963773835.1. GTDB lineage: Bacteria > Acidobacteriota > Terriglobia > Acidiferrales > UBA7541 > JOPF136. The sequence continues at coordinate 783,024 of CAVZCQ010000001.1, read as the reverse complement.
TGTTGGCCACTGCGCCGCGACGCGGGCCCTTCCGCGTGCGGGCATTTGTGTGCGTCCGCTGCCCGCGAACGGGCAGGTTCCGACGGTGGCGCATGCCGCGGTAGCACTGGATATCGATCAGCCGGCGAATGTTCATCTGGATCTCCTTGCGGAGATCGCCTTCGACGCCGCCCTGCTGCTCGATGGCCTGGCGGATGCGATTCACTTCCTCTTCCGTCAGGTCTTTCACCTTCTTGGTTTCTTCCACGCGGGCGAGGGCGAGCAGCTTGCGCGCGCGCGCCTGGCCGATGCCGTAGATCGCGGTCAGCCCAATCCAGATGCGTTTCTGCGGCGGAAGGTCAACACCTGCGATGCGTGCCATGTTCCCTGCCTCCTATCCTTGGCGCTGCTTGTGCTTGGGGTTCGAGCAAATTACACGCACCACGCCGCGCCGCTGGATGATCTTGCACTTGTCGCAAATCTTTTTGACTGACGAACGTACTTTCATTCCCTTCCCCTCTTCCCGCCGGGCTTACTTGTACCGGTAGGTGATACGGCCGCGCGTCAGGTCGTACGGCGAAAGCTCCACCGCCACCCGGTCGCCGGCCAGGATGCGGATGAAATTCTTGCGCATCTTTCCGGAAATGTGCGCGAGCACCTGATGCTTGTTTTCCAGTTCCACGCGGAACATGGCGTTGGGCAGCGGTTCAATCACGGTGGCCATCACCTCGATGGCATCCTCTTTCGGATTGCCCTCGCCGCCCTTCTTCTTTTCGTTGACCCGCTTGGCCATATTCCTCATTGCGCCAGGCCCGTGCCCAGCCGTTCCCACCATCCTACCAGGACGGACCGGACATCTCCTTCGGCCGGGTCAATATCCATGGGCCGTTGGAGGTGACTGCCACGGTGTGCTCGAAATGCGCCGAGGGGCGCCGGTCGTGCGTCACTGCGGTCCATTTGTCCTCCTGCACTTCCACGTCAGCCGTACCGGTATTCACCATCGGCTCGATAGCGAGCACCATTCCCGGCTCCAGCCGCGGGCCGCGGCCCGGCTCGCCGAAATTGGGCAGTTGCGGTTCCTCGTGCATTTTCGTGCCGATGCCGTGCCCCACAAACTCCCGCACCACGGAGAAACCGTGGCTGGCCGTCCAGCTCTCCACCGCGTGCGAAATATCGCTCAGGCGGTTGCCCGGCCGGACCATCTCGATGGCGCGGTCGAGCGACTCGCGGGTCACCGCGAGCAGCTTCGCCTTCTCCGGAGCCACGAGACCGACCGGAACGGTCACGGCCGCATCCGCGTAATACCCATCCAGCGCCACGCCGAAATCCAGCGAGAGGATGTCGCCTTCAGCCAGTTTCCGGCGCGGCGAAGGAATCCCGTGCACGACCTCTTCGTTGATCGAGGTGCACAGGACGCAGGGATAGCCCATATATCCCTTGAACGCCGGACGCGCCCCGCGCTCGCTGGAGCGCCGCGCGGCCACTTTTTCGAGATCCATCGTGCTCATACCCGGCTTCACCATCGCACGTAATTCACTCAGCACTTCCCACACCACCTGTCCCGCGCGGTACATCTTTTCGAGCTCCGGCTTCGACTTCAGAATGATGCCCACGCCTGCCGCTCCACGTCACTCGAACTCTTCGAGCATCCCCGGCATGGCCTGTCTGCTGCCACGCAGGCTGAAGCCTGGGCCATCGGCGTCACTGCAACCGATCGAGCAGGCCCAACAGTTCCTGCCGGACGGAGGGGATGTCCTTCGACCCGTCCAGCTCCAGCAACTGCCCGCGCCGCCGGTAGAACTCGACCACCGGCGCCGTCTGCTGGTGATACGTAACCAGCCGCTGCCGCACCACCTCTTCCCGGTCATCCGGGCGTTGGACGAGCTCGCCGCCGCACGCATCGCATTTTCCAGCCGCCCGCGGAATTTTCGTGTCGGTGCTGTAGATCGCCCCGCACGCCCGGCACGTGCGCCGGCTGGCAATCCGCCGCACCACCGCGTTTTCGTCCACGGCCAGGTTCACCGCCAGCGCCCGCCGCAGCGGCAGCAGGCTCAGAATCTCCTCCAGGCGTTCCGCTTGCGGCAGCGTGCGCGGAAAACCATCGAGGACGAATCCTGCCGCGCAATCCGGCCGGGCCACCCGCTCTTCCAGCATGCCCAGCACAATGTCGTCCGGCACCAGCTTTCCGCTGTCCATAATCGGCTTTGACCGCAGACCCAGCTCCGTCCCCTTCGCCACGTGCTCGCGAAACATGTCGCCGGTCGAAAGGTGAGGCACGTCGTACACTTTGGCCACTTCCTTCGCCTGCGTTCCCTTCCCGGCCCCGGGCGCGCCCAGCAGGATCAGCGCCCGCAACAGCGGATGAGCCGGCGCACGGGGCACAACGTCAGCCACGGCGGCCCCTCGTCCGTCCGCGGGGCCCGAATCCCTCGTAATTCCGCATCACCAACTGAGCTTCAATTTGCTGCACCGTGTCCATGGCCACGCCCACCACGATGAGCAACGAGGTCCCGCCGAAATAGAAATTCACTCCTAATCCTTCCAGGATGAATCGGGGGGCATGCACGTCGAACCAGGCGCCAATGGGTCCCCACAGGTGATTCAACCGCACACCGGCAATCATCCACTCCGGGATGAGGCAAATCAGGGCCAGGTAAATGCCGCCCACAAACGTCAGGCGCGTGATGATGCGGCTAACGTATTCGGAGGTGTTGCGTCCCGGGCGAATTCCGGGAATGAACCCTCCATGCTTGCGAAGATTGTCGGCGAGCTCGGTCGGATTGACCATGATGCCCACGTAGAAAAACGCAAATCCGATGATCATGAACACATACAGCACGGTGTACCAGGGCTCGCCCCAGCGCAGGCCGCCGGCGATGTCAGCGATGGCCTTCGACTTTTGGCCGAACAACTGGGCGATGGTCGGCGGAATGGTGAGCACGGAGCTGGCAAAAATCGGCGGGATGACGCCGCCGGAATTCACGCGCAACGGCAGGTAGGTCATCTGGCCGCCCATCACCCGCCGGCCCACCACCTTTTTCGCGTACTGCACGGGGATGCGCCGCTGCCCGCCCTCGACCAGGACGATGACGGCCGTCACGAGCACCATCACGGCCAGCAGGAGGATGGTGAAAAACGCGGTGTACACGCCCCACTCGTTGTTCTGGATCTTCGTGACCAAATCTCCGATGGCCCGCGGCAGCCCCACCACGATCCCGGCAAAAATGATGAGTGACATCCCATTGCCGATGCCGCGGTCGCTGATCTGTTCGCCCAGCCACATGATGAAGGCGGTGCCCGTAGTGAGTGTGAGGATGGTCATCAGCACGAACCCCACGCCCGGGTTGTACACCAGCGCTTTGGCCTCGAAGGTCGCGGTCCTCAGCGCCATCGCAATCATGAACGACTGCAGCAGCGCCAGGCCCACGGTCAAATACCGCGTGTACTGGGTGATCTTCCTCCGTCCCAGTTCCCCTTCCTTCTGCAGCCGGTCCAGGTACGGGAACACCACCGTCATCAACTGCAGGATGATGGAAGCGGTGATATACGGCATGATTCCGAGGGCGAAGATCGTCAGCCGGCGGAAATTTCCCCCGCTGAACAGGTCGAACACGCCCAGCAGCGATCCCTGGCTGCGCGAGAACAGCTCTTCCAGCAACTTCGTGTCGATCCCCGGCGTGGGGATGAACGCGCCCAGCCGGTACACGGCCAGCAGCGCGAGGGTGAAGAACACGCGGTTCCGCAGGTCTTCCACGCGGAAGATGTTCGCCACGGAATTGAAAAACCGGTTCATGCCACGATTTCCGCTTTCCCTCCGGCGGCCGCAATCTTCTGCTCCGCCGACTTGCTGAACGCCTGGGCCTGCACCGTCAGGGCGACTTTCAATTCGCCGTCGCCCAGCACCTTCACGCCGTCGCGGCGGCTGGATAGGATGCCGCGCTCGAGCAGCAGTTCCGGCGTCACCACCTCACCCTTGCCGAACGCGTTGAGCGCGGTGACGTTGATGATGGCCAGATCGCGCCCGAAGGGGTTGTAGAACCCTCGTTTCGGAATTCGCCGGTGCAGGGGCATCTGCCCGCCTTCAAATCCGCGGCGCGAGGAATAGCCGCTGCGGGATTTCTGGCCTTTGTTGCCCCTCCCAGCCGTCTTCCCGAGTTTCGAGCCCATTCCCCGGCCGACGCGCACCTTGCGGTGACGCGAACCTTTCGGAGGGCGCAGGTTTGAAAGTGTCACTTCCATGGCGGCCTCAATTCTCCCCCACGACTTTGACCAAATGCCGGACCTTACGCACCATCCCGCGGATGGCCGGCGTATCCGGCCGCTCCACGATCTGCTCGAGGCGGCGGAATCCCAACCCGCGGATCGCCGCGCGCATGTCGCGCGTGCAGCCGATAAAACTGACCACCCACTGCAACTTCAGCGTGGGCTCCTTTTTTGCCGCGCTCATCGCTCCCGCCTCCGCCCGCTATGCGGACATGTCCGCGGCTTCTTTTCCGCGCGTTTCCGCCACCTTCGCCGCATCCTTCAGATGAATCAGCGCGTCGAAGGTGGCTTTCACCACGTTGTGCGGATTCGACGTGCCGATCGATTTCGTCAGCACGTTGTGAATCCCAGTCACTTCCATCACCGCGCGCACCGGGCCTCCGGCGATGATTCCCGTGCCTTCGGGTGCGGGCTTCAGCAGCACCGTGCCGGAGCCGTAGCGCCCCACCACTAGATGCGGGACCGTGCCGCTCTTCAGGTTCACGCGAATCAGGTTCTTCTTCGCCTGCTCGATGGCCTTGCGGATGGCCATGGGCACTTCCCGCGCCTTGCCCATGCCGAACCCGGCATGGCCCTGCTGGTCTCCCACCACCACGAGCGCGGAAAAACTCAGGTTCTTGCCTCCCTTCACCACTTTGGTCACCCGGTTGATGGCCACCACGTGGTCTTTCAGTGCGCTCGCGTTGGCCTCGATGGGCCGGCGGATGGACAGCGTGTCCCTCAATGTGTGCTTCGACATACGCTTAGAATTTCAACCCCGCTTCCCGCGCGGCCTCGGCCAGCGCCTTCACCCGCCCGTGGTACCGGTATCCACCGCGGTCAAATACCACCTGCAAAATACCCTTCTGGCGTGCGCGTTCCGCCACCGTCTTTCCCACCACCTTGGCCGCCGCCACGTTGCCCCCGCCCTTGGTGAGCTTGCGCGATTCCTTGTCGTTGGAGCTGGCCGAGGCGAGAGTCCGCCCCGTGGTGTCGTCGATCACCTGCGCGTACAGATGCGTCAGCGAACGGTACACGCTCAGCCGCGGGCGCTCGGGCGTGCCGGTCACCATTTGCCGGACGCGCCGGTGAATCCTGCGGCGGTGCTCGTCCCGCGAAACCCTACGCACTGGCAGTTGTGCCACGCTCGCTCTCCTCGCCGCTCGATCAGGCGGCTCCGGCCTTTGCTCCGGCCTTTCCGGCCTTCTTCTTCAATATCTCGCCCGTGCGGCGGATCCCCTTCTGCTTGTACGGGTCCGGGGGACGCAGCGCCCGGATGTTGGCCGCCACTTGCCCCACTTGGGCTTTGTCGGCGCCGGTGACTACCAGGTGCGTCTGCTGGGCCACGGAAATCTGAATGCCCTCGGGCATGGGAAATTCGATGGGGTGGGAATATCCGAGGCTGAACATCACGTTCTTGCCTTTGACTTCCGCGCGGTAACCCACGCCCACAATGTCCAGTTCGCGTTTGAATCCCTCCGTGACGCCGAGGACGGCGTTGGCCAGCAGCGCGCGCGTCAGCCCGTGGAGCGCCCGCTGCTCGTCGGAGTCGCGCGAGGCCAGGACCTCCTTGTCCTTCTGCTCCACGCGGATTCCCGCCGGGAGCGGCACGGAGAGCTTGCCCTTGGGACCCTGCACCTCCACGTGCTCGGGGGCGACATGCACCTTCACGCCCTGGGGCAGCACCACCGGTTTGCGGCCTATGCGCGACATGACGTCTCCGCCCTCTCCTCTACCACGCTTCGCACAATACTTCGCCGCCCACACCGTTCCTTCGCGCGGCCTTGCCGGTCATCACGCCCTTGGGCGTGGTCAGGATGCTCACTCCCATCCCGCCCATCACCTTCTTCAGGTCCGCCTTGCCGGAGAATACGCGCCGGCCGGGGCGCGAGATACGCCGCAGCCCGGAAAGAACGCTGTGGCGATCGGGCGTGTACTTCAGGAAAATCCGCAGCGTCTTCCTGACGCGGTTCTCATCCGCCACTTTGTAGGTGGCAATGAACCCTTCTTCTTTCAGGATCCGCGCAATTTCAATCTTCAACTTCGAGGCCGGCACGTCCACGCGCGGGTGCTTGGCGCGCGATGCATTGCGCACCCGGGTGAGCATGTCGGCGATGGGATCGGTCTGCATGGCTCTCCCTTCCCTACCAGCTTGCCTTGACGACGCCGGGAATCTGTCCCACCAGGGCCAGCTCGCGGAAACAGAGGCGGCACATCTGGAACTTGCGCAGGACGCCGCGTCCCCGGCCGCAGAGGCGGCAGCGGTTGCGGACCCGGACCTTGAACTTGGGCTTGCGCCTGGTTTTTGCAAATTGCGAGGTTCTGGCCATCAACGCTCCTCGGATTTCGTGCGGAACGGCATGCCCAGCAGCTTCAGCAGCTCGCGCGCCTCTTCATCGGAGTGCGCGGAAGTGGTGAGCGTGATGTTCATGCCCTTGATCTTGTCCACCCGCGTGTAATCGATCTCGGGGAACACGAGCTGGTCTTTCAGGCCCAGCGTATAGTTTCCCCTCCCGTCGAAGGAAGTGGCCGGGAGTCCCTTGAAGTCGCGCACCCGGGGCAGGACGATGGAACACAGCCGGTCCAGGAACTCGTACATCCGTTCGCCGCGGAGCGTCACGCAGCACCCGATGGGCATTCCCTTGCGGATCTTGAAATTCGCAATGGATTTCTTCGCCCGCGTGATCACCGCTTTCTGACCAGCGATCAGCCCCAGTTCCACCGCCGCAGTGTCCAGCAGCTTGATGTTCTGGCTGGCTTCGCCGAGCCCGATGTTGAGCGTGATCTTGCGCAGCTTGGGGGCAGCCATGGTGTTCCCGTAGCCGAAGCGTTTGACGAGCGCCGGCAGCACCTCGCTGCGATACCGTTCCTGGAGTCGTGTCATCATTTCCGTTTCGTCCCGTCCCTCAGCGGTCCACGGTCGCGCCGCAGTGCTTGCAAATCCGAGTGCGCACCTTGCGGTTGCCTTCCTGCTGCACCTTCTGGCCGATCCGCGTGGGCCGGTCGCAGGAAGGGCATACCAGCATCACGTTGGACACGTTGATCGGAGCTTCCTTGTCCAGCACGCCGCCCTGCACGTTTTTCTGCGGATTCCTCCGCGTGTGCTTCTTGATGATCTGGGCGTGCTCCACGGTGACGGTGCCTTCCTTGCGGTCCACGGCGAGCACGCGTGCCGAGCGGTTGGCGAATCCCAACCGGTCGCGCCCCGCCAACACCCGCACCATGTCGCCTTTGCGAATCAGAACCGTGACGCGCGGCGCCCGCCGGTTGGAACGATCTCGAACGCTCATGGCTTCGCTCTTTCCTTAACGCTCATGGCTACCAAACTTCCGGCGCGAGCGAGACGATCTTGGTGAACTTGCGCTCGCGCAATTCCCTCGCGACGGGGCCGAACACGCGCGTGCCCACCGGCTCGTTGGCGTCGTTAATCAGCACCGCAGCATTGTCGTCGAACCGGATATAGGAGCCGTCGCGCCGCCGGTGCTCTTTCCGCATGCGCACAATCACGCACTTCACGACTTTTCCCTGCTTGATCTGGCTTTCCGGCGAAGCCTCTTTCACGGAAGCCGTCACCACGTCTCCGAGTCCGGCCTTCAATCCTGCGTCGCCTCCCAGGGGGAGAATGCACATCAGGCGGCGGGCGCCGGAATTGTCGGCTACAGTCAGCCAGGTTCGCATCTGGATCATCGGCGCTCTCCCCTACCGGATTCCGCCCTTGGCGCGCGAGACCACTTCGGCCAGGCGCCAGCGCTTCAGCCGCGAGAGCGGCCGCGTCTCCACGATGCGGACCGTATCGCCGGGCCGGGCCTCGCCCTGCTCATCGTGGGCGTACAACTTCTTCGATTTCCGCAATACCCGGCCGTAAAGCGGATGCTGCACCTTGCGGGTCACCTTCACCACGATGGTCTTGGCCATCGAGGTGCTCGTCACCACGCCCACTTTCGTCTGCCGGCGCCGGGGCTGCGCTACCGCCGCGTTATTTTCCATCTCTCACCTTGATTGCGCGTTCCCGCCGGAGCGTCTTTACTCGCGCCAGGTCCCGGCGCACCACGCGGAGCTTCTTCAGGCTTTCCGCCTGGCCGGTGGCGTGCTGGAACCGCAGGCGGAAGACCTGCTCGGCCAGTTCGCGCTCGTGCACTTCCAGTTCGTCATCACCCATCTGGCGCAGCTTCTCCGTATTGCGTGGCATCAGGCGACTCCTACACGGGTCACAAATTTCGTCCGGATAGGCAGCTTGTGCGCCGCGACGTTGCAGGCCTCGCGCGCCGTCGGCGCGTCCAGCCCCTCCAGTTCGAAAAGGATGCGTCCCGGCAGCACCACGGCTACCCAGTACTCCGGAAGCCCTTTTCCTTTGCCCATGCGCGTTTCCGCGGGCTTCTTGGTAAACGGCTTGTCCGGAAAAATCCGGATCCACATCTTCCCGCCGCGCTTCAGGAAGCGCGAAAGCGCCACGCGCGCCGCCTCGATCTGCCGGTTGGTAATCCAGGCCGCTTCCATGGCCTTCAGCCCGCAGTCGCCGAACGCCAGCGAGCCGCCGCGCCAGGCCTTGCCGGTGCGCCTGCCGCGCTGCTGCTTGCGGTACTTCACTTTTTTCGGCATCAACATGGCGTCGGAATCCTCACCTTACCGGCGCGGGCTCGCGATCGGGCGCGGAGCGGGATTCTTCCTGCCGCCGCGGCACGTTTTCGCCCTGATAAATCCAGCATTTCACGCCGATCACCCCGTAGGTGGTGTAGGCCTGGGCGAAGCCGTAATCGATGTCGGCGCGCAACGTCTGCAGCGGCAGCCGCCCCTGCAGGTACCACTCCTTGCGCGCGATTTCCGCGCCGTTCAGCCGGCCGGCCACCCGCACCTTGATTCCCTTGCAGCCGAAGCGCAGCGCGGAATCCACCGATTTGCGCATGGCGCGGCGGAAGGCAGTGCGCTTTTCGAGCTGGAGCGCAATGTTTTCCGCTACGAGCTGGGCGTTCAGCTCCGGACGGTGCACTTCCTGGATTTCGATATGCACTTCGCGCTTCGTGCGGTTCTGCACCTCGGTCTTCAGCTTGTCGATTTCCGCACCCTTGCGCCCGATGATGATGCCCGGCCGTGCCGTGTCGATCCGGATGACCAGCTTGTTGGCCGCCCGCTCGATCTCGATGACGCTTACGCCGGCCGAGCGCAGGCGCTTCTTCAATTCGCGCCGCAGCTCGATGTCTTCATGCAGCAGGTCGGCGTACTCGCGGTCAGCGTACCAACGCGACCGCCAGGTCTTGTTGTAGCCCAGCCGGAATCCGAACGGATGCGTCTTTTGTCCCACGCCGCCTCCTACTCCTGGTCTTTCTTGGGGGGCTTGGGGCCGGCTTTCGGCTGCTTCAGCGCCGGCTTGCCCGCCAGTGCCCGCTTCGCGCGCCGAACCGCCCCGCGCACGCCCTTGGACTTCTCCGCTTCCGCGGCCAGATCCGCCACGCGCTGCGCTGCGGCGCGGTGGCGCTCCGCCACCGTCACCTGAATGTGGCTGGTGCGTTTCTGGTAGCGGAACGCGCGGCCGAACGGCGCCGGCCGGATGCGCTTCCAGCGCGAGCCCTCGTTCACAAAACACTCGGATACGAACAGGTGATCCACGTCCAGCGACGCGCCCGTGTCTTCCGCCTTTCGCTCCGCGTTGGCAATCGCGCTGCGCAGGATTTTTTCGATATCGCGCGCCACGCGCTTCCGCGTGAACCGCAGAATTCCCAATGCCTGCTCCGCGCTTTGTCCGCGGATCAGGTCGGCCACCAGCCGGGCCTTCTGGGGCGAAACGCGCGAATAGCGCACCAGGGCCCGGCCTTCGATCACCTGCGGAATTGCGGGTAACGTCGCCATTTCCTCCGTCCTCAGCCGATCAACTCTTTGCCGGTGCTGCCGGCGCCGCGCCGCCGCTCGGTGCCGCGCCGCCCGCCCCGGGCGCTCCTGCTCCCGGAGCCACGCCCGCGGCCTTTTCCAACGCCGCGCGCACCGCGTGGCCCTTGAACGATCGCGTGGGCGCGAATTCGCCCAGCTTGTGTCCCACCATCTGCTCGGTCACATACACGGGAATGAATTTCTTGCCGTTGTGCACCGCGAGGGTGTGTCCCACCATTTCCGGCAGGATGGTGGACCGGCGCGACCACGTCTTGATCACTTTCTTCTCATTGCGCGCGTTCAGCGCGTCCACCTTTTCTCTCAGGTGGCCGTCGACGAACGGACCCTTCTTCAGTGACCTGGGCATCCTCGATTACTCCGTTACGCGGCGCAGCTTGATCCATTGCGCCCGGCGCATCTTCCGGAAACCGCGCACCGGTCCGGGCACGCGATGAGAGGCGGGACAGAACGGGCAGACAAACCGCGTGCCCAGCGCCGTCGCCACTTTCTCCACCACCACTGCCCATCCCGGCTTGCAAAACCGGTACAGCACCTGCTCCGGAGGCGCCGCTCCCGGCCGAACCACTGCCTTCACCGGCTTGGCCGGCCGTGCCGCGGGCTTCGACTTGTGGACCCTCGGCCGGCGTGCCGCCGTCCGAGACGCACGCGTTGCTCTCATTGCCAGTCCTTCCATGGTCACCCGCCGCGCCGGGCCCATCCGGAATTTTCCGCCGGAACGTTCGGCGGCCATCCCGTCAGCGTTCTACGGCTTCCTCCTGCTCACAATGTACTTGTCCGACGGCTTGCGCCGCCGCGTCTTCGCTCCCAGCGTTGGGAACCCCCACGGCGTCTGCGGGTGATTGCCCTTGACGCGCCCTTCGCCGCCGCCGTGCGGATGGTCCACCGGGTTCATCGCCACTCCGCGCACGGTGGGACGGCGTCCCTTCCAGCGCGTGCGGCCCGCTTTCCCGTACGTGATGTTCTCGTGGTCCAGGTTGCCCACCTGCCCCACGGTGGCCATGCAGTCCAGATGAAATTGCCGTACTTCGCCCGACGGCAGCTTCACCAGCGCTGTATCGCCCTCTTTCGACAACAATTGCGCCGACGATCCCGCCGCGCGCACCACTTGCCCGCCCTTGCCCGGAAACAGCTCCAGGTTGTGCATCGGCGTGCCCGGCGGAATGTGCCGGATGGTCATGGCGTTGCCCGGCAGAATGTCAGCGCCCGGCCCGGTCGAAACCGTCATCCCCACCTGCAGCCCCACGGGGTGGAGGATGTAGCGCTTCTCTCCGTCCGAATAGTGCAGCAGGGCCAGCCTCGCCGAACGGTTCGGGTCGTATTCAATCGCCGCCACACGCGCCGGGATTCCCGGCTTGTCCCGCCGGTAATCCACGACGCGGTACATGCGCTTGTGTCCGCCGCCGCGGTGCCAGATGGTTATCTCACCGTGGGAATTGCGTCCCCCCGAGCGCTTGCGCGGCTCGAGGAGCGCCTTCTCCGGCGTCTCCTTTGTGATCTCCGCCTTGTCCAGCACGGTCAGGTAGCGCCGTGACTTGGTGTAGGGCCTGAACGATTTGAGCGCCATATTTTCCTCGCGCCCCGCAGACGGGGGTTACAGGTTCTCCCCGTATTCGATCATTTTTTCGCCTGCTGCCAGCTTTACGTAGGCTTTCTTCCAGTCCCGGCGGAAGCCTTCCGCCCGGCCGCGGCGGCGCATCTTGCCGTGGAACTGCGCCGTGCGTACCGAATCCACTTTGACCTTGAAAATGGTTTGCACGGCTTCCTTGATCTGCGTCTTGGTGGCCGCGCGCGCCACTTCAAACACCACAGTCTGGAGCGTTTCCTTTACCGCCAAGCCCTTCTCCGTGATGATCGGGCGCCGGATGATCTGGAACGTGCTCTCCGACATCGCTTATTCCTTCCCTGCCCGGCTCGCGCGCGCCTTCGGCTCGAGCGACGCAGAAAGACGCAGCACCGTATCCCGCGAAACGAACATCCGGTCGCACCGCAGCAGGTCGTACGGACGCAGCTCCCGCGGCGCTACCAGGGCGAACTTCTCCAGGTTGCGCCCGGCGAGTTCCAGGTTCCGGTTTCCCGGCGGCTCGACCACCAGCCAGTTCCGGGAGCCTTTGTCCAGCTTGGCCATCGCCTGCCGGAAGAGCTTGGTCTTGTGCGTCTCGACCGTCCAACCTTCCACCACCGTCAACTTGTCGGCAGCCAGCTTCGCGGAAAGCGCCGAACGTAGCGCGCCCTGCAGCATTTTGCGCGGCAGCCGGTAGCTGTAATCCCGCGGCTGCGGCCCGTGCACCGTGCCGCCGTGCCGCCAGATAGGCGACCGGATGGAGCCCATGCGGGCGCGGCCGGTGCCCTTCTGCCGCCACAACTTCCTGCCCGAACCCTGAACTTCAGAGCGCACCTTGGTCTTGTGCGTTCCCGCACGCTCCCCAGCTTGTTGCCAGCGCACCGCTTCGTGCAGCGTGTGCGGGTTCACGTCCGCGGCAAACACGGCGTCGGACAGGGTCACCTGCCCCACCGTCTCGCCACTCAAATTCACTACATCCACGACCGGCATGATCGCTCCGTCCTCTATTTCGCCGACTTCGCGCGGCGGATAAAAACGTAGGCTCCCGCCGGTCCCGGCACCGCGCCCCGCACCAGCAGCAGGTTTTCTTCCGCGTCCACCTTCACCACTTTCAGGTTTCGCGCCGTTTGCCGCTGGTTTCCGAGATGACCCGGGAAATGCTGGCCCGGCCATACGCGGGAGGGAAACGAGCTGGCGCCGATTCCGCCCGGCGCGCGATGGAACATCGAGCCGTGCGACTTGTCGCCGCCGCGGTAATGCCACCGCTTGACGCCGCCCGCGAATCCCTTGCCCTTGCTCACTCCGCTGACATCCACAAACTCGCCCACCGTGAAATTGTCGGCCAGCACGCGGTCGCCGACTTTCGTCTCCGCCTGCGAGGCTTCCAGCCGCACTTCGCCCAGAAAACGCATGGGGGCCACATCCGCCTTCTTGAAATGCCCGGTCATCGGCTTGGTCACCCGCTGCGGCTTGACGAATTCCACCAAGCCCAGTTGCACGGCCTCGTATCCATCATTCTGCGCTGTGCGCCGCTGCACCACCACGCAGGGACCTGCCTGCATCACCGTGCAGGGGATGGCCGCGCCGTCGTTGCCATACACCTGCGTCATGCCCAGCTTGATCCCGAGTATTCCGTTCACTGCCATTCTCGAATTCCCTCTCGTGGCGCAGCCACTCTTGCCTGCCCTGAGGAACGAAGGGGCTGCGCTCCGCCCTACTTCACTCCATGCTCGCGGCCGAACGCCTTGATTTCCACGTCCACACCCGGCGGCAAATCGAGCTTCATGAGCGCGTCCACCGTGTCCGGCGTGGGCTCCAGGATGTCGATCAGCCGCTTGTGCGTCCTCATCTCGAACTGCTCGCGCGACTTCTTGTCCACGTGCGGCGAACGCAGCACCGTCCAGCGGTTGATCGTGGTCGGCAGCGGAATCGGCCCCGCCACGTTGGCGCCCGTCCTCCGCGCCGTTTCCACGATGTCGCGTGTGGACTGGTCCAGCACGCGGTGGTCGTAAGCCTTCAGTCGAATACGAATTTTCTCTCCGGCTGACATCGGCTTACTCGACGATCTCGGTCACGGCGCCGGCGCCGACCGTGTGGCCGCCTTCGCGGATGGCGAACCGCAGCCCCTTCTCCAGCGCCACCGGCGTGATCAGCTCGATCCCTACCGTCGCGTTGTCTCCCGGCATCACCATCTCCACCCCTTCCGCCAGCTTCACGTCTCCCGTCACGTCCGTGGTCCGGAAATAAAACTGCGGCCGGTAGCCCGTGAAGAACGGCGTGTGCCGCCCCCCCTCTTCCTTCGTCAATATGTACGCCTCCGCCTTGAACTTCTTGTGCGGCGTGATCGACCCCGGCTTGCACACCACCTGCCCTCGCTCCACATCCTCTTTTTCCGTCCCCCGCAGCAGCAATCCCACGTTGTCGCCCGCCATCCCTTCGTCCAAAAGCTTCCGGAACATCTCTACGCCCGTCACTACTTTCTTCTGCGTCTCCCGGAAACCCACGATCTCGATTTCCTCCCCTACCTTCACCTTCCCCCGCTCGATCCTCCCCGTCACCACCGTGCCGCGCCCCGAGATCGAGAAAATGTCCTCAATCGGCATGGCGAACGGCTTGTCCACATCCCGCACCGGAAGCGGCACGTACTTGTCCACCGCCTCCATCAGCTCCAGGATCGTCTTCTCCCACTTCTCTTCCCCGTTCAACGCGCCCAGCGCCGAGCCCCGGATCACCGGCACCGCGTCTCCCGGAAACTGGTAGGTCTTCAGCAGCTCGCGCACTTCCAGCTCCACCAGCTCCAACAGTTCCGGGTCTTCCACCGCGTCGCACTTGTTCAGGAACACCACGATGTACGGCACCCCTACCTGCCGCGCCAATAGAATGTGCTCCCGCGTCTGCGGCATGGGCCCGTCCGTGGCCGCCACCACCAGAATCGCGCCGTCCATCTGCGCCGCCCCGGTGATCATGTTCTTGATGTAGTCCGCGTGTCCCGGACAGTCGATGTGCGCGTAGTGCCGGTTGGCCGTCTCGTACTCCACGTGCGCCACCGCGATGGTGATCCCCCGCTCCCGCTCTTCCGGAGCGTTGTCGATGGAATCGAAGGCCCGGAAATGGACTTTCGGGTTGTGCTTGGAGAGCACCTTGGTGATCGCCGCGGTCAGAGTGGTCTTGCCGTGGTCGATGTGGCCGATCGTTCCCACGTTCACGTGCGGCTTGCTCCGTTCAAATTTTTCCTTGGCCATATCCCTCTCTGCTCCTCAATCCCCCTAAGAAACTCAACTTCGTGCTCAAACCACCTATCCGCTACCGCGCAACGCGTCCCGTTGCCTTCGCCACCACTTCTTCGGAAACGGAAGCCGGCGCCTCCTCGTAATGGGAAAAGTGCATGGTGAAACTTCCGCGCCCCTGGGTGCGGCTGCGCAGCTCGGTGGCGTAGCCGAACATCGTCGCCAGCGGCACCTGCGCCCCGATAATCTGGCTCCCGGCGCGCGATTCGCGTCCGGAAATCTGCCCGCGGCGCGCGTACAGGTCGCCAATCACGTCGCCCATGTACTCTTCCGGGACCACCACTTCCACGCGCATCATGGGCTCAAGCAGCATCGGATGTGCTTTCGAGCAGGCTTCCTTGAATCCGATGGAGCCCGCGATCTTGAAAGCCATTTCCGAGCTGTCCACTTCGTGGTAGCTGCCGTCATAGAGCGTCACGGCCACATCCACCATCTCGTAGCCTGCCAGCCCGCCCGATTCCATGGCCTCGCGAATGCCGTGTTCGACCGGGGGCACGAATTCCTTGGGAATGGCGCCGCCCGCAATCTTGTCGATGAACAGCAGCCGGTGCTCCTTGTCGAACCGCCAGCGCGCGCCCGAGCCAGCAATCTTCTTGGCCAGCGCGTCCAATTCGTCGGTGGACAACTCGCGCATATCTTCGTGGCCGGAGGAGGGCAGCGGCGCCACTCTCAACTTTACGTGGCCGTACTGGCCGCGACCGCCCGTTTGCCGGATGTACTTCCCTTCCGCCTGCGCTTCCTTCTTGATGGTCTCGCGATAGGCCACCTGGGGCCGGCCCACGTTGGCCTGCACGCCGAATTCGCGCATCATGCGATCCACGATGATTTCCAGGTGGAGCTCGCCCATGCCGGAGATCAGCGTCTGGCCGGTGTCTGGATCCGTATTCACACGGAACGTCGGGTCTTCCTGCGTCAGCTTCCCCAGCGCCTGGCCCATCTTTTCCTGGTCCGCCTTCGTCTTGGGCTCGATGGCCACGCTGATCACCGGGGTGGGGAACTCGATGTTCTCGAGCAGCACCGGCTTGTCTTCCGAGCACAACGTGTCACCGGTGGCGATGTTTTTCAGCCCCACGCAGGCGGCAATATCGCCTGCAAAGACCGCTTCGATTTCCTCGCGCTTGTTCGCGTGCATGCGCAGCAGCCGGCCGATGCGCTCCCGCGTACCCTTGGTGGCGTTGTACACCATATCGCCCTGCTTCAGGATGCCGGAATAGACGCGGATGTAGGTGAGGTGGCCCACAAAGGGATCGGACATGATTTTGAAGGCCAGCGCGGCAAACGGCTGGTCGTCGGAGGCGCGGCGGAGCTGCGCATGGCTGCCGTCCAGCGTCGTGCCTTCAACCGGAGGCTTGTCCGTGGGAGCGGGAAGGAAATCCACCACCGCGTCCAGCAGCGGCTGGATGCCCTTGTTCTTGAAGGCCGCACCCGCTACCACTGGCACCAGCTTCAGCGCGATCGTGGAACGCCGCAGCGACGCCCGCAGCTCCTCGGGCGAGAGGTCGTGCTCTTCCAGGTATTTCGCCAGCACCGCGTCGTCGTGCTCGGCGATGTATTCCACCACCTTGGCGCGATGCTCGTCGTAGAACTCTTTGGTAATCGCGGAAATCTTCAGGGCTGCGGCGATGTCTTCGCGTCCGGCCACAAACTTTGCATCCCACAATTGCGCCACCGGAAACGTCTCGAACTTCGTGCCCTGGCTGTCATCGGCGTCAGTGTACACGATCACATTCTGCTCGATGAAATCGATGACGCCGATGAAGTGGTCTTCTTTGCCGAGGGGGAACTGCAGAGGAACGGGGTGGGCTCCGAGGCGCTGGCGCATCGAGCGAATGCAGTGGTCGAAATCCGCTCCGATGCGGTCCATCTTGTTGATGAAGGCGATGCGCGGCACGTGGTACTTGTCCGCCTGGCGCCATACCGTTTCCGACTGCGGCTGCACACCCGCCACTCCGTCGAATACGGCGACGGCGCCGTCCAGCACGCGGAGCGACCGCTCCACCTCTACGGTAAAGTCCACGTGGCCGGGAGTGTCGATGATGTTGACCCGGTATTCGATCCCGTTGCGCTTCCAGAAGGCCGTGGTGGCGGCGGAGGTGATGGTGATGCCGCGTTCCCGTTCCTGCTCCATCCAGTCCATGGTCGCCGTGCCGTCGTGGACCTCGCCGAGCTTGTAAGTCACACCCGTGTAGAACAGGATGCGCTCGGTGCACGTCGTCTTTCCGGCGTCGATGTGCGCCATGATCCCGATGTTGCGGATATGCTCGAGTTGTGTCTGCCGTGCCATTTCGATCACTTGCGTTTGGGCTGCCGGGCTCATGCGGTTCCGCGCGCTCCTACCACCGGTAATGCGCGAAGGCCTTGTTGGCCTCAGCCATACGGTGCACGTCTTCCTTCTTCTTGATGGCCCCACCGCGGCTGTTCGCCGCGTCCAGCAGCTCTTCCGCCAGCTTGTTCTCCATGCTCTTGCCCGCGCGCGAGCGCGCGTAATCAATCAGCCAGCGGATGGCCAGCGACTGGCGCCGGAAATTATTGACTTCCACGGGCACCTGGTAGTTGGCGCCGCCCACGCGCCGCGTCTTCACCTCGACCGCCGGCTTCACGTTCTCCACCGCCTTCTTGAACGTCTTCACCGGGTCGTCGTTCGTCTTCTCCTGAATCTGCGCCATGGCGGTGTAGAAAATTTGCTGCGCGGTGGCCAGCTTGCCGTCCCACATCATGCAGTTGATGAACTTCCGCACCAGGTCGCTCTGGTGGACCGGGTCCGCCGTGACCGTGCGGCGTGGAACTGCTCCTTTTCGGGGCATGCTCGGCTCCTCCTACTTCTGCGCGGCTTTGGGCCGCTTGGCGCCGTATTTCGAGCGCCCCTGTTTCCGGTTCTCCACGCCCGCGGCATCGAGCGAGCCGCGGATAATGTGATAACGCACGCCCGGCAGGTCCTTCACGCGGCCGCCCCGCACGAGCACGATGGAGTGCTCCTGGAGATTGTGGCCGATGCCGGGGATGTACGTGGTGACTTCCGACGCATTCGTCAGCCGCACGCGCGCCACTTTCCGAAGCGCTGAATTCGGTTTCTTCGGCGTCTGGGTGTAAACGCGAATGCACACGCCGCGCTTGGAGGGGCTGCCGTCCAGAGCCGGCGACTTCGTCTTCGACTGGACCTGCTCGCGTCCGTAGCGCACCAATTGTGAAAATGTCGGCACGTCATCTCCCGCGGAACAGCCGCTTCCGGCTGTTCTACTTCCTTGAACCCGCCCGAACCTTCCGGCACGCGTTCGCCGGCAAAACGGCAAAACTCCTCACGCTCCGCGACGCGCATTTTTGCGCGCGCAGCTTACCGGTGATCGGCAGACATGCGAGCAACCACTCGCAGCGACAACGGAGGACAAGCAAGAAACTCCGCCACCTGGCGAGACCTAGAGCGAATGCTTCAGGTCACATGCGGAGAGGCTTACTCGGCTTTGCGGGGCTGGCGCCCCATTCCGGCCGCTCCCCTGTTCCCCCCGTCCCGTCCCGAACCGTCGGGATGGGCTTGGGCCAGAGGACCTTCCTACCACCACAGACAGAGGAACACCCCTCTGCCGAACCAAGCCAGTATAGAAAAGGTCTGCAAATCTGTCAAATCAAAACAGTTCCGAGGTGTGGATAAATCGAGGCGAGCTCATCCTACGCGTTCAGCGGGCCCGGCTGGAGTGGTCGGACTAGGCCCTATGTCCTCTAGAATCAACTTGTTGCAAACAGACAAGACCTCCTGCCGATGGCCGGCTATTCCGCCGGATAGAGGGAACGCGATGCACTTTCGAGAAATCATTTGTCATGCCCCTGCACACTCCCTATTCTTCCAGTGGCTGCAGCGACCGCGGGTCAATTTCAAAGGTGCTTGCCAAATCCGAGCTTCGTCGTTTGCTGTTTCTGGTCGCGACGGCAACATTGCTGGTGCTCGCGACGCGTTTCTCTCCGCCCGTCGCCGCCCGGCAGGCGCCTGCGCCCCCCCCTTCAGCATCCGCAACGCAGAGTAAACCCGATTACTCTCAGGAACCGTTTATCGTCGAATCGCTCGCCACGCACGCGCGGTTTGAAAACGACGGAACGGGGCGCGTGGAGACCACGGCGCGAATTCGAGTGCAGAACGACGACGGCGTGCGGGCCTTCAACGAAATCGCATTCCCCTACGACAGCTCCACCGAACACATCGACATCGCCTACGTCCGCGTTCGCCAATCCGACGGCAGCACTACCGAAGCGCCGCACGAACTCATCCAGGATCTGGCGGCGCAGGCCGTCCGCGACGCCCCGCTCTACTCCGACGCGCGAGAGAAGCACATCAGCGTTCCGGCGCTCCATCCCGGCGAAACGCTGGAATATCAGGTAATCGAAGTCATCCAGCAGCCGCTGGCGCCCGGCCAGTTCTGGTTCGAGCAGGACTTCGAGAAAAACGCCATTACGCTCTACCAGAAGTTCGAGCTCGACGTGCCCGCCGCGCGGCCGCTGAAACTGAAAACGCGCCCGGGCCTCGACCCGCACATCGAAGAATCCTCCGGGCGCCGCGTCTATTCCTGGGCCAGCGCGCACATGACCCGAACCGGGGACTCCGCGGAAGGGAAATCGCAATCCAAACCCGCGGATGAGCCGGACATCCGCGTGTCCACCTTCTCGAGCTGGGAAGAACTCGGCGCCTGGTATCAATCCGTGATGCACGCGGGCGCCGCGGCGACGCCGGAAATCCAGAAGAAGGCGGACGAGCTGACCCAGTCCAGCAAGACTCCGGCAGAGAAACTCGGCGCCCTGTACGACTATGTGGCCGTCCAATTCCGCTACGTAAACCTCCCCTTCGGAAGCGGCCGGTTCGAGCCGCATCCGCTCGCCGCCGTGCTGAAAAACGGCTACGCCGATTCGATCGATAAACACGCGTTGCTCGCCGCGCTCGCCGCGGCGGCCGGCCTTCGCGCAGACGCCGTGCTCGTCAGCGCGCAGCGCAATCCCGACCCGGAAATGCCCAGCCCCGCCGAGTTCGACCGCGTGATCACCCGAGTCACGGCGGGCACGGACGTCTTCTGGCTGGACACGACCACGGAGGTTGCTCCATTCGGCTTTCTCATCTCCGCGCTCCGCCACCGGCAGGCTCTGGGCGTGCCGCCGGACGGCCCAGCCACAATTCTCGAGACTCCTGCCGATCCTCCATTCCCCGTGCACCAGTTCTGGCGGCTGGAAGGCTCGGTGGACGGCCTGGGCAAACTCGACGCGCATGTGCACTACGCGTTGCGCGGCGATAACGAAGTATTGCTCCGTCTGGCTTTTCGCCGCGCGCCGCAGTCGAAATGGAAAGAGCTCGGCCAGGCCATTGCGGCCTCCGACGGCCTGCGCGGCGAAATCGGCGAAGTAAGGCCAGCCGACCCCGCGGACACGCACCATCCCTTCACGCTCGATTACCACGTGGTGGAACCCGGCTTATTCGACTGGTCGAGCCGCAGCGCGCGTCTTTCTCCTCCGCTCCCGCCTTTGGCGCTGCCGGACCCTGCGAAGCCCGGCGAATCCATCGTGCTAGGGTCGCCGGCCGAGGTGACCATGGAAATGAAGCTCGCCTTCCCGCCGCGCTACACCGCGCGCGCTCCCGTGGCCACTTCCGTGTCGCGGGATTACGGCGATTACCGCTCTGCCTACTCCGCCGCGGGCGGTTTGCTTACTGGCTCGCGCACGCTCAACATCCGCCAGCACGAGATCCTGGCCGCCGGCGCGAGTGACTTCACGCTCTTCTTCCGCCGCGCCGTGCGCAATGACGAGGCCCAATCTTTTGTCCTCGAATCCAAGGAGGCAGGCGCGAATGCGATTCCAGACTCCGCCCCGGTGGACGAACTCGTCCAGGCCGCCACCAGCGCCTACGCAGGACAGAAGTTCGCTCTGGCCGAACAGCTCCTGGAACGCGCAGTGGCCCGCGAGCCTGCTCATAAACGCGCGTGGAAACTCCTCGGGGCGGTGCGGCTCGCCCAACAGGAAAACGCAAAGGCCGCCGAAGCTTTTCGCAAACAGATCGAGCTGGAGCCGGCCGACGAATTCGCCTACGAAGGGCTGGGGCTGGCTGAAGCCGCGCAGCAACATTACGACGAAGCCATCGCCGCGTTCCGCAAGCAGCTCCGGGTGAAGCCGCTCGACCCCATGGCTCAGGCCAGCCTGGGCGCCACGCTTGGCGAGGCGCACCGCTGGGCGGAAGCGGAGACGGAGCTGGAAAAGGCCGTCGCGCTTTCCTCCGGCGACCCGCGGCTCTACCTGAACCTGGGCCGCGCCGAGTTAAACCTCAACCAGCCCGGCAAGGCGCAGGCAGCGTTCGACAAAGCCGTCGCGCTCAGCCCGTCGCCGGGGGTTTGGAACAGCGCCGCCTACGAGCTCGCGCAGCACGGCGTGCACCTGGACCGGGCGCAGAAGTTCGCCGAACTTGCGGCCGCCGGCGCCGAGTCGGATCTCAGCAACGTGACGCTCGATAAACTCACGGTGCGCGACCTCGCTCGCGTCGCTTCTCTCGCCACCTACTGGGACACCCTTGGCTGGACCTGCTTCCAGCGCGGCGAGTGGAAACGCGCCGAACGCTACCTCGAGGCCGCCTGGCGGCTCAGTATTCGCGGCGAAGCCGGGGACCATCTGGGACAAATGTACGAGAAGCAGAAAAACAAGGCGGAGGCGGAACGGATGTACGCCCTCGCGCTGGCCACCGCGCACCCGCCGCCGGAGACACGCGAGCGGCTGGAAAAACTTGCCGGAGGAGTGAAGGAGGCGGAGGCGCTCGTCCTGCGCGCGCGCGACCAGCTTCCACTGATCCAAGAATACAGCCTCGCCCGGCTGCTGCCCGCCGGCACCGCCGGGTGGGCCGAGTTCTTCGTGTTGCTCGGCGCAGGCCAGCACGCCGACGCGGTAAAGTTCGTGCGGGGCAATGTCGCGTTGCGCGGGGCGGCGCAAAGCCTTCGCGCGCTCAACTATGGGCCCATGCTGCCGGAGGATTCGCCCGCGAAGCTCGTAAGGCTTGGCCGGCTGGCCTGCGGCACCGAACGGCCGGTATGCACCTTCACGCTCTTCCCCGCGGATCAGGTGCGTGTGGTGGAGTGAGGGGATCACGCAGGCCATTCCCTGGCCCTGGCCCTGCTACTGCCACGGCCTCCCCAAAGGAAGCGGACGGCCAGGAGCGCCGGTCCCGTCCCCCTACTTGATTTCGATCACTTCTTTTTCTTTTGCAGCGGAAAGGTCTTCCAGCTTCTTGGTTTCCTGGTGGGTCACCTTTTCGAGCTCGTCCAGAGTGCGCTTCAGGTCGTCCTGGCTGATTTTCTTTTCTTTTTCCAGCTTTTCAATCGCCTCTTTCACGTCGCGGCGCACGTTGCGCACGGCGGTGCGGTGGTTCTCGAGCGCTTTGTGCAAATGCTTCACCAGTTCTTTGCGCCGTTCCTCCGTGAGCGCCGGAATCGGCACGCGGACCACCTTGCCGTCCGTCGCGGGATTGAGGCCCAGGTCCGAGGTACGGATGGCCTTGTCCACCAGCGGGACGACGCTTGGATCCCACGGCGAGATCAGGATCAGCGCCGGGTCCGGCACGGTCAGGGTGCCGAGCTGGTTGATGGGCATGGGCGTGCCGTGGTAATCGACGCGGATGTGATCCAGCAGGGCCACGTTGGCGCGCCCGGTGCGCACGGTCGCCAGCTCCTTCCGGAAATCTTCCACGGCCTTTTCCATGCGCGCGCGCGCCTGGCTCATGGCGTCTTTCGTATTTGCGATCGCCGTCATGCGACCCACCTCCGCATGTGCACTGGCCCCTACTTCACCGAGCAGACCACCGAGCCGACCTTCTCTCCCCGCACGAGTCGCTGCACGTTTCCCGGCTTATTCATGTCGAACACCACGATGGGCAGCTTGTTGTCCATGCACAGAGAAATCGCGGTGGTGTCCATCACCTGCAGGCCACGCTGGATCACTTCCAGGTAGTCAATCTTGTCGAAGCGCTTGGCGTCGGGCACTTTTTCCGGATCGGCGTCGTAAATTCCGTCGACGCGCGTGGCCTTGAGGATGGCGCCGGCCTTGATCTCCACCGCGCGCAACGCCGCCGCGGTGTCGGTGGAGAAATACGGGTTGCCGGTGCCCGCGGCGAGGATCACGATGCGGCCCTTCTCCAGGTGGCGCGTGGCGCGCCGGCGGATGAAGGGCTCGGCCACCTGGTGCATTTCGATGGCGCTCATGACCCGAGTGAGGCAGCCGGTTTTTTCCAGCGAGTCCTGGAGCGCCAGCGAATTGATGACCGTGGCGAGCATTCCCATGTAGTCGCCCGTGGCGCGCTCGATTCCCAGGCCGCCCTGGCGCGCGCCGCGGAAGATATTCCCGCCGCCGACGACTACGGCGATTTCCACGCCCAGCTCGTACACCGCCTTGATTTCATTGGCCAGGCGCGTCACCGTCTCGCCGTGAAGGCCGTAGCCCTGCGGCCCCTGCAGCGACTCGCCGGAAAGCTTCAGCAAGATGCGTTGGTAATGGAGATTAGCGCGGGATGCGGGTGCCACGGAACTTCCTTGTGCCACGGCCATTGAACTTGCTCCCTGGTTGCTGGCGGCGCTGGACGGCCCGCAGCCCTGGCGCGGGCGCATCCCAGTCATTCTATCAGAGGGCAACGCGCAGCCGCAGCACGCCGCGGGCTGTCAGGCGGGATCCGGCGGAGCCGCATCCGGGCCGGCCGGCGCGGAATCCTGCGCCGCGCTCAGTTCGCCCACTTTGAAGCGCGCAAACCTGCGCACGCTGATGTTTTCACCCACCTTGGCGATGGTCTGCTGGATCAGGTCGCGCACGCTGAGCTGCTCGTCCTTGATGAAATGCTGCTCGTAGAGGCAGCCTTCGGCGAAAAACTTTTCAAGTTTGCCTTCCACGATCCGATCGAGCACGTTTTCCGGTTTGCCGGAGGAGCGCGCCTGGTCCAGATAACTCGCGCGCTCGCGCTCCACGATTTCCGGGGGCACGTCTTCGCGCCGGACGTAGCGCGGGTCGAGCGCGGCCACGTGCATGGCCAGTTCGTGGCACAGAAGCTGGAATTCATCCGTGCGCGCCACGAAATCGCTCTCGCAATTCACTTCCACCAGCGTCGCAATCTTCCCGCCGGCGTGCAGGTATGTGCCGATGGCGCCTTCGGTGGCCGCGCGCGCCGCCTTTTTCTTGGCCGCCGCCTGCCCCTTTTCCCGGAGGATGGCCGCGGCGGATTCCAGGTCGCCCTTGGACTCGAGGAGGGCGGAGCGGCAGTCGCTGAAGCCTGCGCCGGTGCGCTCGCGGAGGGTCTTGACCAGTTGCGCGGAGATTTGCAGTTGCCCTTCCTTGGCTGGCTGCGTGCTCATGATCTCTCTTGGTCCTTTGCGCCGGTCACGCGCACCGCGCCGCGCGAATCCGCGGGCCGCGAATCTCCCCGCGCCGTCCCAAACGCGCGGGGTCCGATCCTTCGCCCGGGACGATTACTCCTTGCTGTCTTTCTCGGTAGGAGTCAGGACTTCTTCGGCCGCGGGCGTCTCGAAGGCCCGGTCCACGAAGTAGCCTTCCTGCTTTTCGTATTCCTCGTATGCGCTGGCGTCCACGAACGCGGCGGTTTCGGCCGCCGGGGCCGGAGCCGCGCCCTCAGGGGCTTCCGCGGCCTTCTGCGACTCGAGCTGCGAGCGCTCGAACTGCTCGCGGCCCTCCTTCACCGCGTCCGCGATCTTCGAGGTGAAGAGTTTGATGGCGCGGAGCGCGTCGTCGTTGCCGGGGATCACCACGTCCACCAGGTCCGGGTCGCAGTTCGTGTCCACGATGGCCACCACGGGGATGCCCATGCGGCGCGCCTCGCGCACGGCGATGTCCTCACTCGCCGAATCGATCACGAAGAGCGCATCGGGGAGCGCGGCCATCGATTCGATGCCTTCCAGGTTGGCCTGCAGATGCTTCAGCTCGCGCTCCAGCCGCGCCGCTTCCTTCTTGGAGAGCTGGGCCATGCGGCCATCCTCTTTCATGGCCTTCAGCTCGCGCAACCGTTTGATGGATTTCTGCACGGTGGCGAAATTCGTCAGCGTCCCGCCGAGCCAGCGGTTGTTCACGTAATACATGTTGGAGCGCTTGGCCTCTTCCGCCACGGCTTCCTGCGCCTGGCGCTTGGTGCCCACGAACAGCACCGCGCGGCCCTGCGCGGCCAGCTCGCTCACGTAGCGTGCCGCATCGCGGAACATCTTGAGCGTCTTCTGCAGGTCCACGATGTGGATCCCGTTGCGCTCGCCGAAGATGTATTCCTTCATCTTCGGGTTCCAGCGGCGCGTCTGGTGGCCGAAATGGACTCCGGCCTCCAGCAACTCCTTCATGGAAATTTCGACTGCCATGTGCCTCCTTTATGAGAGGGACGCTTCGGACCCGTCATCCGGGCAGCGTCCTTTTTTGCCGGCATCTTGCCGGCCGTGAATTGAACTACTGTGCAGACTCACACCTTCCAGCCCAGCTACGGTAAGCCTTCGCCAGTCACCAGACTGCCCGCCGAAGCCTCGGCGAAGGCGGGTCACCGACCACCAGTCACTACCTCTTGCTGTACTGGAACCGCTTGCGCGCGCCCTTCTGGCCGTACTTCTTGCGCTCTTTCATACGCGAATCGCGCGTCAGAAATCCATTCTTGCGCAACCGCGGCCGCAGCTCGGTGTCGTGCCGCGAGATGGCGCGCGAGAGTCCCATGCGCACCGCGTCCGCCTGGCCCGCCGCGCCGCCTCCGCGGCAGGTGCAGGCAATGTCCACCTTGCCCTCGAGTTCGGTAAAGCGAAGCGGCTCGGTGGCGATCAGCCGCCACACCAAATTCTTGAAGTAATCCTCCAGCGTGCGGCCGTTGACCGTGAATTTTCCGGAGCCGGGGCGCAAGAACACACGCGCGATGGCTTCTTTCCTCCGGCCGGTCCCGTAGGCCGGACGATTCGGGTCAATGCCTCGGGACGCCGGCGACGGTGACGTCGCGACCGCAGGCACCACCACTACCGATGGCTGTGTGCTCAAAACGCGTTCCTCCGTTGGTTCCCGTTCCGAACGATCCGGCGAGCGTCCCACCCTGCGGGGAACTGCTTCAGCGGCTCATCCGTGCTGTTTCTCTCGCTGCGAACTCCCGGGGGCCGGCTGGGAGCCCGCTTACACCGCCAGCGGCTGGGGCTTCTGCGCCGCGTGACGTTCCAGACCTTTCGCGTCCACGTAGATCCGCAGCTTTTTGGCGCGATGCGCGCGCAGCTTGTTCTTGGGCAGCATGCCCAGTACGGCGTCGCGGATGACCTCTTCGGGCCGCTCGGCGAGGCGCTTCTTCACGCCCGTCTCTTTCAGCCCGCCGGGATAGCCGCTGTGCCGGTAGTAAACCTTTTGCTCCATCTTTCGCCCGGTCAGGACGATCTTCGCAGCGTTGATCACCACCACGTGGTCGCCGCAATCCACGTGCGGCGTGAATTCGGGCTTGTCCTTGCCAATCAGCACACGTGCCACGCGCGTGGCCAGACGGCCCAGCACTTTGCCGGCGGCGTCCACGACGAACCATTGATTGCCCTTGCTCAATTCCTCGGCTCTTCCGCCCGAGGGAACATACGTCCGCATCGCTCAGTCACACCTTTCCCTGTAGAGACAATCCCCAACGATACTGGAACCGCCCGGCGAAGTCAACGAGCTCGAGGCGTGGACGCGCTCGAACGTGCGAGGAGGACGAAGCAGATCGCCAGGGAATCTGCTGCGGGGCGGTCCTATCCCGCGTGGGCGGGCTGGGCTTTGACGGTGCGCTGGGCTTCGGCGCCCTTTTCGATTTCGATGGAGCCTTTGAAGTACGCGCCGTCTTCAATCATGATGCGCGCGGTGGAAAGGTCGCCGACCACGGAGCCGTCCTTTTTGATCTCGATGCGGTCCTTGGCTCGCAGGTTCCCTTTGACGCTGCCGTAGATCACGATCTCGCGTGCGGAAAGATCGGCGCTCACTTTGGCGGTCGGGCCGATGGTCAGGCGCCGCTCGTCGAGTGTCACCGTGCCTTCGACGCTGCCGTGAATCTCCAGGTCTTCGCTGCCGTTGATCTCGCCCTTCACCTGCACGCTCGGGCCAATGCGCGCCGAACCTGTCCCAGCCGCGGGAATGGGACGGCTTGGATCCAATGTGCTCATCTGTGTGCCTCCTCGCCAGAGTCGGCCGGGAAGAGCGAATCTATCCCCGGCAGAGGCGGGGAGCAAGGGGGAAGTGGGGGAAACGGGCGGGGGAGATACGGGGTGTAGTGGCACCGCCACTCCTGGCTGTGCGCTTTTCCATCATCACGGCGGCCTTGCAAAGAGCGCACAGGCAAGAGTGCCTGTGCTACCAAACATCAGTACTTGCGTAGGACGCCGAGCACGCGGCCCTGAATCTTCACGTCCGCGGCGGCGACGCGGATGGGCTGCATTTCCGCATTGGCAGGCTGGAGTCGGATGCGGCCCGCGCCCTCGCGGTAGAAGCGTTTCAATGTGGCTTCTTCGCCGTTCAGGAGCGCTACTACGATTTCACCGTTGTTGGCCACCTGCGTGGGCTCGACCACCACGTAATCGCCATCGAGGATATGGTCCTCGACCATCGATTCGCCCTTCACCTTCAGCACAAACACGTTCTTCGAGCGCGTGAAATCGGAAAGCGAAATCGTCTCGCGGTCCTCGACCGATTCGAGCGGCCGGCCGGCGGCGATGCGGCCCATGAGCGGCAGCTCGGTGACCGCGGCGCGTTCGATGATCTCTTCACGGACGGGCTTGGGAAGCTGCAAGACCTCGATCGAGCGGCTCTGGTTGTAGCCGCGGCGGATGAAGCCTTTGCGCTCGAGCGTCAGGATGTGCTTGTGCACCGTCGCGAGCGAGGCGAGGTCCAGCCCCTTGGCGATTTCCTCGTAGCTGGGCGCGTAGCCCTTCTTGTTCTGGAAATGCACCAGGAAATCGAGGACTTGCTTCTGCCGCTTGGTCAGAGCCATGGCACGCTCCCGGGCGGTGCCCCGAAGCTTCGGGGGGCGCCTTCACGGCATCCAATCTAGGCGAAGAAAGGGCGAAAAGTCAAGCGATACCCATAGAGCGATGTGCTTCCCCGGGGACAGAGTGAAAGCGGGACGGATTACTTCTGGTCTTTCATCTTGAGCCGGCTCTTGTTTTCTTCGAGAAATTCGCGCAGGCCGGGGGCAGCGTCGAGCAGACGGATCCATTGCTCGTAATAGAGCGTGACGGGAAACCGGCCGAGGCCATAGACGCTTACCCCGCCTTTTTCACCGACTCGAAATTCAAGGCTGCCGCGCTTGCGTGTCCCCTGCTGCTTTTCCAGCTCCGCAATGCGAGCCATCAATTCTTCCTTTGTTGGTTCGGCCATGGGCAACTCCCAAGGGTCAGAGATGCACGAGACGTAGCTGAATTCTATCGCAGAAGCGGGTGTGTTGGGCGGCCGATATCTCTCGGGCCTGCAGACCGGAGGCCATTGAGTGCGGCAGGAGCCCGGGAAGTGGGTTGCCGCCGCCTTTCGAAGCCGAGACATACGGATGAAGCCGAGGGTGCGAGAAGGAACTCGCGCGTGCCGGTCCGGGATGGGACGAGCGCTTCGCTCCCACTCTTCGGCGGGCTTGAAAAAGGCGAAAGGAGTCCACATCCGGACTCCTTTCGCACTCAACGGGCTTCGCGCTGCCGTCGGATCAGTGTTTTCCGGTGGTGAAGGCGAGCGTCAGAAGCGTTTCCTGCTCCATTTCGTGAGCTTTGGCCGAGCCGGTGGCGGGAGTGGCGCTGGCGGAGCGCTTTACCGACCGCACCGCCCTGCCGGTGGCCAGGCGTTCCAGCCGCGGCAGCACAAAGAACAGCGCACCCATATTGGCGGGCTCTTCCTGGACCCATACGACTTCGTGGGCGCGGGGATGCTGGGCGAGCGCGTCCACCAGGTCCTGCTCCGGGAACGGGTACATCTGATCGAGAAAGAGAACTGCCGTTGAGGAATCTGCGCGGCGCTTGCGCTCGGCGCGCAGCTCGTGGCCGATTTTCCCGGTGCACAGCAGGATGCGGCCGGCATCCTTCACATCCGGGTCGCGCAGGACGGGACGGAAATGCGCGCGGGTGAAGGCCTCGATGGGCGAAGAGGCGTCCGGATGGCGCAGCATGCTCTTCGGCGTGAACACGACGAGCGGCTTGCGCCACTTGCGCAGCGCCTGGCGGCGCAGCAGGTGGAAATACTGCGCGGCGTCGGACGGCTGGCAGATCTGGAAATTGTCGCGCGCGGCCAGATGCAGGAAGCGTTCGATGCGCGCGCTCGAATGTTCGGGACCCTGGCCCTCGTAGCCGTGGGGCAGCAGCATCACCAGGCCGGAGAGCAGTCCCCATTTGTCCTCGGCCGCGGCGATGAACTGGTCGATGAACACCTGGGCGCCGTTGGCGAAATCGCCGAACTGCGCCTCCCAAATCACCAGCGCCTCGGGATAATCGCGGCTCACGCCGTACTCGAAACCGAGCACGGCCGCTTCGGAGAGCGGCGAATTGAAAATCTCGCACCAGGCGCCGTCCGCGCCGATGTGCTCGAGCGGCACGAATTGCTCCTCGGTTTCCGTGTCCACCAGCGCGGCGTGGCGCTGGTTGAACGTGCCACGGCGCGTGTCCTGGCCCGAGAATCGCAGGGGAATCCCCTGGCGCAGCAGGGTGGCGAAAGCCATGGCCTCCGCCATGCCGTAATCCACGGGCCGCTGGCCGCGCGACATTTCCAGGCGCTGTTCGAGCAGTTTTTTCACTTTCGGATGAATGTGGAAACCGTCCGGATAGCGGGTGAGCAATTCGCCCACCGCGCCCAATTCTTCCGCGCTGACCGGCTTGGCAACCTCGTATTCCGGCTTGTAGCGCCCTCCGAAAAACGGCGCCCAGTAGCCCGGCAGCTTGCGCATCGTTGGAATCTTCGCGAATTTGACGGCTTCCTTCTGCTCCGCGGCCAGCGATTCGCGCACGCGTGTGACGATAGGCTCGGGGTCGAGCCCGCAGCGCTGCGCATACGTCCGCCACACCTGGGGATGCTCCTTGATGCGGCGATAGAGCACGGGCTGGGTGATGGTGGGGTCGTCGATTTCGCTGTGGCCATGGCGGCGGTAGCCGAACAGGTCCACCACCACGTCGCTCGCAAAGGTGGCGCGGTACTCCGCGGCCATCTGCGCCACGCGCGCCACCGCATCCAGGTCCTCGCCGTTCACGTGGAAGATGGGAATCGCGGCGCGGCGGGCAAGATCGGAGGCGAATGGCGAGGTCTGCAAATCCTCCGGCAGAGTGGTGAAGGCGATGAGATTGTTCACGATGAGGTGCAGTGTGCCGCCCACCGAATAGGCGCGCAGCCCGCCGAGGTTCAGCATTTCGGCCAGAACGCCCTGGCCGGAAAACGCGCCGTCGCCGTGCAGCACGATGGGCCAGACTTTATGTTTCCCTTCCCGCCCGGCGCGCGCCTGCTTTGCGTAAGCGCGGCCAACGACCACTGGATCCACGAACTCCAGATGGCTGGGATTGGAGACCAGATGGATGCGGAGCACGCGCCCGTTGCGCGCGCGGAATTCCCCGGTGGCGCCGCGATGGTATTTCACGTCGCCCGCGCCCAGCACGCTCCGCGGGTCCACGTCCTCGAATCCGGCAAAAATCTCGGCGGCCTGGCGGCCCACCGTGTGGAGCATGACGTTCAGCCGCCCGCGGTGGCTCATGCCGATGATCGCGTGTTCGCCGCCGAAACGCGCGGCGGTCTCCAGTGCTTCATCCAGAAACGGGATCACGGCGGTGCTGCCCTCCAGCGAAAACCGCTTCGCGCCCGGGTAGCGCGCCTGGATAAACTGCTCGAACAGCTCGGCGGAGACGAGGCGCTCGAGGATTCGGGCGCGGTCGGGGGCTGCCGGGGCGGCTTCCATGCGTTCCTCGATCCACCGCCGGCGGCCGCCATCCAGAATGTGGGCAAATTCCGCGCCGATGGTCCCGCAGTAGAACGCGCGCGCCGCCTGATGCTCTTCCGTTCCGCCTTCGAGCTCGGGCACGGCGGGCAATCGCACGAGGCCCAGCGGATCGAGGTCCGCTTCCAGGTAGCCCCAGCGGCGGAAGGCATCGAACACGAGTTGGCGCTGCTCGGTGAGACTGGGCATGATCGAAATCTACAACTCGGCGGCGTCCTGACAACTATCTTGCCACAAACGGAGGGCGGAGGTGGAACGGGCACTCCGGCCGTTCTGCGGGCCGGCCGATGCGGACGGAAATCGAAGGACGCGGCGAGCTGCTGTTCCGGGCTACTTCACTTCCCAGGTGTCGCCGGTTTGAAGCAATTTATCCAGGTCGCCGCGGCCGCGTTTGGCGATCACGTTTTTTACCTGATCCTGGATCACGTCTTCGTAGCGAGGCAGGTCGTCCCAGGAACGGAACAGGCCGATGGGCGTGGGGAATCCCGGCCGGTGCTCCATGTGCGAGAGCAGGAAGGCGTACGACGCCCGCGTCTGGTGCGCATCGTGCACCACCAGGTCGGACGCGGAGATGCCGTTGCCCAGCGTCACCACTTCGATATCGCCGTCCGCCCTGCGCCGGATGCCCTTGTCGCGGTTCTTGCCGAAGATAAGCGGCTTGCCGTGTTCGAGCACCAGGACGTGCTCGGTACGCGCGTCCTTTTCCGTGAGCGAGGTCCAGGCTCCGTCATTGAAGATGTTGCAGTTCTGGAGAATTTCGATGAACGCGGAGCCCCGGTGCTTCGCGGCGGCCTTCAGCGTCTCTTTCAAGTGCGACTGGAAAACGTCCACCGAGCGGGCCACAAACGTGGCCTCGGAACCGATGGCCAGCGACACCGGGTTGAATGGCCGGTCCATCGAACCGAATGGCGTGGACTTGGTCTTCTTGTTGAATTCCGAAGTGGGGGAGTACTGGCCCTTGGTCAGCCCGTAGATGCGGTTGTTGAACAGCATCACTTTCACGCCCACGTTGCGCCGCAGCAAGTGGATGGTGTGATTGCCGCCGATGGAGAGCGCATCGCCGTCTCCGGTGGCCACCCACACTTCCAGATCCGGCCGAATAGCTTTAATCCCCGTGGCCACCGCCGGCGCCCGGCCATGAATCGAATGGAAGCCGTACGTGTTCATGTAGTACGGGAAGCGGCTGGAGCAGCCGATGCCCGAGACGATCACGAACTTTTCCCGAGGGATGCCCAGTTCCGGGAAGACGGACTGGACCGCGGCGAGAATGGCGTAATCGCCGCAGCCCGGACACCAGCGTACGTCCTGGTCGGTCTGGAAATCTTTGCGCGTCAGCGGCGGCAGCGTTGCGGTGCTCATTGGACCCTCTCCCGAGTTTCCAGCATCTCTGCGAATTTCTCTTCCAGCTCGGCCTGGCGGAATGGCCGGCCCTGAATCTTGTTGAGACCCTCGGCATCCACAAGGTACTTGGCTCTCAGGACCCACAGCAACTGGCCCATGTTCAGCTCCGGAACCAGCACTTTCCGGAAGCGTTTCAGCACGTCGCCGAGGTTTCCCGGCAGCGGGTTCAAATGACGGAGATGCACGTGGCCCATCCTGCTGCCGCGCGCGCGTTGCGCCTTTACGGCCGCGGCAACCGAGCCCGCCGTCGAGCCCCAGGACACCACCAGCAGGTCGCCGGCGGGATCACCCTCGACTGTCACCGGGGGAATGTCCTGTGCGATGCCGGCTACCTTGGCGGCACGCGTGCGCACCATACTTTCGTGGTTCAGCGGCTCGTAGCTGATGTTCCCGATTATGTCCTGCTTCTCGATGCCACCGATGCGGTGTTCCAGGCCGGGCGTGCCGGGAATGGCCCACGGGCGCGCCAGCGTTATCGGATCGCGCTTGTACGGGAAGAATCCCTCCGGGTCTGTCACAAATTTCACGGGGATCGGAGGAATTTCCGAGGAGCGCGGAATCCGCCACGGCTCGGCGCCGTTGGCCAGATAGCCGTCGGAAAGGATGATCACCGGCACCATGTATTTGATCGCGATCCTGCAGGCCTCGACTGCGACCCAGAAGCAATCCGCGGGAGTGGAGGCGGCCAGGACAGGAATGGGCGCCTCGGAATTCCGGCCGAACAGCGCCTGGAGCAGGTCTGCCTGCTCCGTTTTTGTCGGCAGGCCGGTGGACGGCCCGCCGCGCTGGATGTCGCAGATCACCAGCGGAATTTCCACGGCCACGGCCAGGCCCATCGCTTCCGTCTTCAGCGCCATGCCCGGACCCGACGTGGTGGTAATCGCCAGAGCGCCGGCATAGGC
This sequence comes from uncultured Acidobacteriaceae bacterium, assembly GCA_963773835.1. Classification (GTDB taxonomy): domain Bacteria; phylum Acidobacteriota; class Terriglobia; order Acidiferrales; family UBA7541; genus JOPF136. Next base: position 749,844 of record CAVZCQ010000001.1, on the reverse strand, counting down.
CGCGCCGATGGCGGAGGTGATGGCGGCAATTTCGTCTTCGGCCTGGAAGGTGATGACACCGAAATCCTTGTAATGAGAAAGCTCGTGGAGGATGTCGGAGGCAGGCGTGATCGGGTAGCTGCCCTGGAAGAGAGTGAGCCCGGCCTTCTCCGCCGCGGTCACAAATCCCAGCGCGAGTGCCTGATTGCCGCTGATGCTGCGATACAGGCCCGGGCTCAGATGCGCCGGCGGAATCTCGTAGCTGATCTGAAACGCCTCGGTGGCTTCGCAGTAGGAATACCCGGCGCTGAGCGCGAGCTTATTGGCCTCGACGAGCAACGGCTTCTTCTCGAACTTTTCCTCGATCCAGCGGACGGTGGATTCCATGGAACGGTTGTAGAGCCAGTAGCACATGCCGAGGGCGAAGAAATTCTTGCAGCGGTGCTTGGACTTGGCATCGATGTTCACCGGCTCGAGCGCCAGGAGCGTGAGCCGTTCCAGCTCCACGGGAAACAGGCGGTACTTGTCCAGCGAGTGGTCTTCCAGTGGATTGGACTCCATCTGCGCTTTGCGCAGATCGACTTCCTGGAAGCTGTCGGAATTGACGATCAGGATGCCGTTGGCTTTCAGGTCCGCCAGGTTCACTTTCAAGGCGGCGGGATTCATGGCGATGAGCGCGTCTACCGCGTCTCCGGGCGTGTACACCTCATTGGACGAGAAATGGAGCTGGAATCCGCTGACGCCGGGGATGGTGCCCGCGGGGGCGCGAATCTCGGCGGGATAGTCCGGAAACGTGGCAATATCGTTGCCATACAGCGCCACGGTGTTCGTGAATTGGCTCCCGGTCACCTGCATGCCGTCGCCGGAGTCGCCGGCAAAGCGGATGACGGCGCGGTCGATCACTTCCTTCTTCGATTTTCCCACCACGGATTCTACGAATGTGGACATGGCATCACTCTTCCTCTATTTCCGTTCGACTCCCCCTGGTGGGAATTGGTTTCCCCGCCGAGGCGCGCATCTTGGCCGTTCGTTCCCGACCGGCTGAGGAGCGGGCTGAGCCTCACCGAGGTTTTTTCGAGGCTGATGATTTGCCTGGGAGGCTGCAACGCCAAAACCAAGCATAGCACATCCGCAAGACAGCAATTGTGAGCCAAATCACAGCCATGTGTGATTCCGCCACAAGCCTTGCAGCTAGCGATTCGGCGGCTGGCTTGATGGTAGGACCGGCGACTGCAGCGCCGGAATCGCTTGGGCCACCTGCGGGCCCGCGGGCGGAAGCAATGCGATCCAGCGATCGCGCTCGGCGATGAACTGCGGCAGTTGCGCGCGGGAAACAGGATCGGCGGGCGGCAATTTGAGCGTCTCGAAATTGCGGAACGCGCCGTTCTGTTTGATGCGGAAGTCGAGATGCGGCCCGGTGGCCAGGCCGGTGTGGCCCACCAGTCCGATGCGCTGTCCCTGCACCACCTGCTGGCCTTGGCGCACGAGGATGCGCGAGAGGTGCATGTACATGGTCTCGTAGCCATTGGTGTGCCGGATCTGAACCATGTTTCCTTCGCCGCCGCTCCGGCCCGCATACGTCACCCGCCCGCCCCCGATGGTCTGCACCGGGGAGCCTTCCGGAGCGCCGTAATCAATCCCCAGGTGTGGCCGGTAGATTTTCAGGATGGGGTGAAACCGGCTGTAGCTGAAATGCGAGGTGATGGGCGCGTGAAACTGGAGCGGTGAACGGAGGAACGCCTTCTTCAGCGCCTTTCCGTCCGCCCCGTAATAGGCGGGATGCCCTTCCGCGTCGTGAAACAGCACGGCCCGGTAGCGATGGCCGGCGTTCACGTATTCGGCCAGCAGGATCCGGCCGTAAAGGGCCAGCGTGCCGTTGGTGTAACGCTTCTTTTCCACCACCAGGCGGAACGTGTCGCCCGGCCGCGTGTCCGTATTGAAATCGATGTCCCAGCCGAAGATGTCGGCCAGCGAAAGCGCCAGTTCGGGGCGCTCGCCCGCGTCCGTCACAGCGTTGAATAGCGAATCTTCCACCCGGCCGCCGACGCCTTCGTCTGCCGTGGTGATCGGAATCGGTTTGATCTCGGCGTGGAAGGCGCGCGCCTCCGGAGTGATCCACAGCTCATGCTCCGGATCGATCCGGTATTCGACCGCGCGCAGCTCGCCCATCACGGAGCGGCCGATGGCCAGCTCGTTCCCCGCGCGGAAATGCCGGAAGTCAAAAACGGCTTTCGCGGCCGCCAGGATGCCGCTCACGGCATCCGGCGCCACGCCCATCCCGGCCAGAGCGCCCGCGAAGATCTGCCCGGAACGCGCGCGCCCGTGGAAGAAAAGCACAACGGTGCGCTGCATCTGCTCCGCGACGCCGGCAGCCAGCGCCGCCTGCCGTGAGATTTCACTTTCGGCCGCACGGCGAATGGAAACCGACCAGGCCAGAGCGCCCAGCGCAGCTACCACGATCAGAACAAAGATTGCGCGAACGATCCTTGCCATAGCTCCCCCGCCGATTCCCCGCGGCGGCCCCAACGAGTGCTAAGGCTAACCCGTTTTCAGTGCCCGGAAAAGATGCGAATCAAACCGGGAGTTCCTCTTCATAACATCCACGGCAGGGCGGGAAAGGCGGCTGAATCTTTCCCCGTATTCTGCCGATAAGGGTGATGGAGAACTCGTGTCCTCCCCCGCCAACCCGATTGCGCCGGCCAAACCAATCACGGGAGCCAGCGGCCTTCCCGCCAATCCGGCATCCACCGTCACGCGGCAACTGTTGTGGAAGTCGTTGGCGGTGATGTTCATCACCTTCACGATCTCGAATCTGATGGTGGACTATCTGAGACCAAACTCCTTTATTCTCGACTCCATACTGACCTCCTCTGTGGCCATCCTGCTCGCTCTCCCACTCCTGTTCGTCTCGGTGGTGTTACCCGCGGTGGAGGTGATCACGAAAGAGGCCACAGCGGCAACGGGAAAACGCGTCGAGGCAATTCTGGAATCGGTGAGCGACTGTGTGATGATCAGCAATTTGGAGGGAACCATCCAGTTCGCCAACCGGGCAACCGAGCGCGTCCTTGGCCGCGCGCCTGGCTCGCTCAGCGGCCGGCAGGCGCAGGAGCTGTTTCCTAAAGCCTACGGCAAGCTGCGCTCCTCGGATATCGCCGCGTTTCTTGCCGGGGAACCGTGCCTTTTTCTGAATCAGGGTCCGAAGGAGGGAAACGCTCTCCGGGCCGATGGCCAAAAGTTTCCGGTCGAAGTTACTTGGAGCACACTTCCGTCGGTGGACGCCTCGGAAAAGCCGCAATTCGTGGCCATCATGCGCGAGATCACAGCGCGCAAGCGCAGAGAGGCGGCCCTGCGGGAGAGCGAAGCGCTGTTCCGAACGCTGGCAGACACAGCCCCGGCCTTGATCTGGATGGCAGACGCGGCGGGAAACCTGAACTATCTGAACAAAGGCTGGCTCGACTTCCGCGGCCGCACGCTCGACGAGGAGCTGAATTTCGGCTGGGCCGAAGGGCTCCATCCCGAAGATTACAAACGGTGCCTGGACACCTTCGACGAGGCCATAAAGGGCCGTAAATCCTACGAAATGGAATACCGAATGCGCCGCCACGACGGCGAATACCGCTGGCTGCTGGACCGCGGCGTACCGCGCTGGGACGCTGACGGCACGCTAGCAGGCTATATCGGTTTTTGCGTTGACGTGACGGTGCGAAAGCAGGCCGAAGACGCGCTGCGGGCCAGCGAGCGGCGATTCCGCGATCTGCTCGAGGGCCTGCCCGTGGCCGTGCGTATCGTGCAGGACGACAAATTGGTTTTCGCCAATCTTGCGGACGCGCACTTGCACGGCTATTCCAAGCCGGAGCAGATGATCGGGATGGATCCTGCGGAACATCTTGCTCCCGATGAGGTCTCGCGGATCGTGGAACTCCATCGGAAGCGCACTGCGGGCGAACCAGTCCCGCGGCGCGCGGAGGTTCGCCGGCGGCGGCGTGACGGCACCGAGCTGCTCACCGAAATCGAAGCCGACAGGACGTTCTTCGACGGCCGTCCGGCCAGCCTGGTGGTGATCCGCGACCTCACCGACCGCAAACGTGTGGAGTTGTACGAAAAACTGCTGCCTATTTGCTGCGTCTGCGGGAAGATTCGAGACGATGACGGTGCCGGGAAGGACGCGGGGCGCTGGCAGCGTCTGGATCAGTACCTCTCGCGTCACTCCGATACGGAGTTCAGCCACACCTTCTGCCCGGATTGTTTCCTGGAGTACAAGCAAAAGAATCTGCCCGCCCGGTGAACGGCACGGCGGGCCGGACTCCTCCCGGCCGGCTCAGAACGCGCATCGAGAAGCGGAACAGTCAGCGCTCCATCTCAATCATACCCATACTGGCAGGAGACACATCGAGGCGGAGAGCGAAGGGTTGGGTGACCTGCCGGAATCCCGTTTAGTGGCCGCCGTCGGAAGACAGCGCCGGCCGCTCTTCCTGGGCGGCTGCGGGAGTGAGGTAGTTCAGCTCGCGGAGTCGATGATAGATTTTTCCCGCCACTGCGCTGGCCGTCGGACCATTGATCCGGTGACGGTAGCCGCGCAGCAGCACCACCACCACCAGCCGGGGGTGCTCCGGGTTGCTGTAGGACGCGTACCAGCCGAGCCGCCGGCCGTCGTCCGAACAGGTGCCCGTTTTGCCCAAAATTTCATCGCCACCGGGGTCATAGGCGCGCTTCGCCGTGCCGTACAACACGGCAGCCAGCATGCCTTCGCGCACGTCCGGCAATTGTTGCGCTACGTCCAGCTTGCGGTGCACCATCGGCTCGAAGTTCCGCCGCTCTTCTTCTGTCCGCGGGTATTGGAGGTAATAGAGCGTTCCCCCGTTGGCGAGCGTCGAGGCCACCCCGGCTAGCTGGAGGGGGGTAATTCGGAACCCCTCCCCGAAACTGGACATGCGCGCCACACCGCCCCGCTCGGGAGGTGTCTCCGGAACCTCGCCAGGCTGCTCCCGGGGGATGTCGCGTCCGACAGTTTCGCCCAGGCCGAATTGCCGGGCGTAGCGCGTGACCGTGGCAAACCCCATCTGGCTACCCAGCGACTCGAAAAACGTGTTGTTCGAGTGCGCCATGGCTTCCGTCAGGTTCATATACCGGCGCCGGGAGACCCGCAGCATGGAGTCGCGCGTCAGGATGCCTTCATTTAGCGCGGCCACGGCGATCACCGGCTTGATGGTCGAACAGGGAATGTAGTCGGCGGAGAAGACCACGGGCTGGTTTACGGCGGAGAGAATGCGGCCGGAGTTGGGATCCACCACCACCACTCCCCCGTCCTCGTGCCCCAGCGCCTCGACTGCCGCCTCCCGAACCACCGGATCGTCATAGGCAGCCACGTCGTCTTTGGTCGGATCGATCAGGACGGGCCGACGGTGGTGGACCGCTGCATTGACCCGCGCTGCCGCGGCAGGGCGCGAAGCGCCCCTTCCCGAGCCAGCCATCACCGGCTGGGGCGCAAGGAACAGACAGGCAGTACCCGCCAGCAGCAATGCCCATGCGATCCCGTGTTCTCTGAACGCTCTCATCGTTAGCTTGGTTTCGGGCCCAGTGATAGGCCCCGAATCTCGGCAAAGTGTAGAGAAGAAAGAGGGCTAAGGCAAGAAGAACGTGGGACAGTGGTGCCCGGCCTGTCGACCGGCCGTCCGCGCGGCCCAGTAGGCCCCGGTGCAAGTCGGAACCGATTTGGGAAAATGGGTTGAATTGCGACGCCCCCGGCAGGATGGTCACAAAAGGAAGGGCGAGGTCTTAGCCAAGCCAATAAGTCTCCGACACCATCGCCCAAAAAACGCTGAACCCCGGCGCTGAGATTTTCAGCACCCCGTTCGTGCACGATTGGGGGCGATCCGGCCAGTCGCCTAGCGAGCAGCGCGAGCCTTGATGGCTGCACTCGAATGCGCGGCGGCCAGTGTTGGCTTTCCCGGTTCGGGTTCCACCTGCGGACCGCTCGCAATACCCAGCGCTTTGCGCACTGCCGATTCCAGCTTGTCGGCGATGTCGCGGTTCTCTCTCAGGAAAACGCGGGCGCTTTCCCGGCCCTGGCCGAGGCGTTCGCCCCCGAACGAGAGCCACGTGCCCGACTTCTCCAGGATTTGCTTTTCGACCCCGATATCGAGCAAATCGGTCTCCTTGGAGATGCCCTCTCCATAGATGATGTCGAATTCCGCCTCGCGGAAGGGCGCGGAGAGCTTGTTCTTCACCACCTTACCGCGGGTGCGGGAGCCGACCACCTTGTCCCCTTCCTTTATCGCCTGGATGCGGCGGATATCCACGCGGACGGATGAGTAGAACTTCAGCGCGCGGCCGCCGGTGGTCGTCTCGGGGTTGCCGAACATCACTCCAATCTTCTCCCGGATCTGGTTGATGAAGATGAGGCAGGTCTTGGACTTGGAGACGATGGCGGTGAGCTTGCGCAGCGCCTGGCTCATCAGCCGGGCCTGCAAACCCATCTGCGGGTCGCCCATGTCGCCTTCCAACTCGGCCTTCGGCACCAACGCGGCAACCGAGTCCACCACCACAATGTCCACCGCATTGGTACGGATCAGGGTTTCGGTGATTTCCAGGGCCTGCTCCCCGTTGTCCGGCTGCGATACCAGTAGATTGTCCACGTCCACTCCCAGTTTGCGGGCATAGACGGGGTCGAGCGCGTGCTCCGCGTCGATGAATGCCGCCTGGCCCCCTAGGCGCTGTGCGCTAGCAATGGCGTGCAGCGCTAGCGTCGTTTTCCCGCCCGACTCCGGGCCGAAAATTTCGATCACGCGCCCGCGCGGGAAGCCTCCCACGCCCAGCGCGGCATCGAGCGAGACCGAGCCGGTGGAGATTACGCTCACGGGAACAAACACGTCCCGGCTGCCCAGCCGCATGATCGAGCCTTTGCCGTACTGCTTCTCGATCTGGCTGATCCCCGTATTGAGCCTTTCCTGCCTATCGTCCGCCATATTCGCTCCTTGTCGATCAGGTGTTTACCGGCCGGATACGTCTTCAGGGAGAATCGGCCGGAGTCTACTACAACAGGCCGTTCCCGGTTCGGGAATTTCCACGGGGCATCGTACGAAAAAGGCGAAGAAAAAGCAAACCTTATTTCGGCCCCTCGTTTCCTCCCCGCAACCCTCGCGGAAGAACCTCTCCCCCCTCTGATCCATCGCCCATCTGCCGTTGCCCCGGGAGAATTTCACTCTATCGCATCCAGCCGGCGCACCTCAAAAGCATTCTCCGGCGCAACCGAGAAACGACCTCGCGCCCGATGCTCCCCGCAGGTTGCGCCTCCTCATAGGGTGACTCGCACGAATGGCCGCGGTGTGATTTAATCCCCGGGCCATCCAAACCCTCTGCTCCAACAGGAGAGCTTGATGCGTCTGAAATTGCTCGCATTCGCAACGGGGCTTCTTTTACTGGTCCTGCCCTGCCGCGCCGACAAACGCGCCTTCACCATTGAAGACCTCTACCGGCTGCGCGGCATTGAGGATCTGCACGTATCGCCGGACGGCCAGACCATCGTATTCACTCTACGCACCGACGACCTACCCAGGGCCAGGCGCGTCAGGCACATCTGGATGATGGACGCGGACGGCAAGAACGCGCGTCAGTTCACCAACGGAGAGAAAGGGGAATCCTCCCCGGTTTTCTCCCCCGACGGCAAGCGGATCGCGTTTATCAGCTCGCGTGATGGCAGCGATAACCTCTATCTCATCTCCGCGAGCGGCGGCGAGTCCCGCCAGCTCACGAAAATCTCCACCGGAGTGGCGGACCCGCTCTGGTCTCCGGACGGCCAGCGGATCGCCTTCTCGAGCGACGTCTATCCCGAGTGCGGCGCGGACGACGCCTGCAACAAGAAGATCGACGAGCGGTGGAGCAAGGGACCGCTCCACGCGCACATGGCCAGCACCCTGCTCTATCGTCACTGGACTACCTGGAAGGACGGAAAGCGCACGCACATCCTGCTGGCCCGCGTTTCGAATGGCGAAACGCGCGACCTGACGCCCGGCGATTTTGACTCACCTCCATTCCAATTGGGCGGCCCTTTGCAGTACGACTTTTCCCCGGACAGTACCGAACTGGTCTTCGATTCCATTCACGACAGCGACCCGGCCTCTTCCACCAATTTCGACCTGTGGATCGTTTCGCTCACTGGCCCCGGACCGGCGCGCAACATCACCGCCTCGAATCCCGCCTTCGACGGAAACCCCAGGTACTCGCCGGACGGAAGATATATCGCCTACCGGCTGCAAAAACAGCCGGGCTATGAATCGGACCTCTTCCGGCTGGCGCTTTACGATCGCGCCACGGGCGCTTCCCGCGTGCTGACGGATTCCTTTCGGAATTGGGTGGACGACTTTCGATGGGCCCCGGACTCAAAATCCCTGTGCTTTTCCGCTCCCGTCGAAGGCGACAATCCCATCTTCCGCGTGACGCTCGCGTCCGGCGCGATTCAGGAAGTGCTGGCGGACAAAACCATCGATTCCTTTGAGCTCTCCCCGGACGGACGGCGCCTGCTCTACGTGCGGCGTTCCGTGGGGGAACCCTCCGAAATCTTCTCGGCGGAATTGGCCGGTGAGAAGCCTGTGCCTCAGCAAATCTCGCGGTTCAACAGCGAAGTCGCGAACGAAGTGGACATTCGCCCCGCCGAACGGATGTGGGTGGAGGGCGCGGGGGGAGCGAAAATCGAAGTGTTCATCGTCAAACCGCACGACTTCGATCCATCGAAGAGATATCCGCTCATCCTCAATGTCCACGGCGGACCTCAGGAGCAATGGCAGGATTCCTTCCGCGGCGACTGGCAGGTGTATCCCGGCGCCGGATATGTGGTCGCCTTCGCCAACCCCCACGGCTCCACGGGCTACGGCCAGGATTTCACCGCGGAAATTTCCGGCGATTATGGCGGCATGGTTTTCCAGGACCTGATGAAGGTGACCGATGCGCTCGCCAAGCTGCCGTACGTCGATCCCAATCACATGGGCGCCATGGGCTGGTCGTTCGGCGGTTACATGATGGACTGGTTCGAAGGCCACACCAGCCGCTTCAAGGCCATCGCCTCCATGATGGGCCTCTTCGACCTGCGCTCCTTCTACGGTGCGACCGAGGAATTGTGGTTTCCCGAGTGGGAACTCAAAGGCCAGCCGTGGAATTCGTCGCTGTATCAGGATTTTTCGCCATCCTACTACGTGAAAAACTTCGCCACGCCGTGCCTGGTCATTTCCGGCGAGGACGATTTTCGCGTTCCCTACACCCAGTCACTACAATTCTTCACCTCACTGCAAAAGATGAAGGTTCCCTCCAGGCTCATCATCTATTCCAACGCGGGCCACTGGCCGAGCTGGTACGAGATGGCCCTGTACTACTCCGCGCATCTGGAATGGTTCCACCAGTATCTTGGCGGAGACCCGCCCCCGTGGACCACCGAACAATTCCTGCGCAACGCCGTCTTTGATCCGGCGACCGGCCAGCGTCTCAAGTAGCATCGCGCGTCTTCGCGGTTCCTGGAATGCCGCTCGCGGTCCTGGTGGGAGCGTGGAAAGGCCTGCAGCTCGCGCCGCAGCATCCTGCTGCGCCGGTGAGCCGAGGCTGTCCCGTTCGCACGTTCCCTTCCCCTGCTAACCGTACTTGTAGAATCCCCGCCCGCTCTTTCTCCCCAGCCAACCCGCGGCAACGTATTTCCGCAGCAGGGGGCAGGCGCGGTAGCGCGGGTCGCCGAAGCCTTTGTAGAGCACCTCGAGGATGTCAAGGCAGACGTCCAGCCCGATGAAATCGGCCAGCTCGAGAGGCCCCATGGGATGGTTCATGCCCAGCTTCAGCACCGCGTCCACGGCCTCCGGCGTAGCCACCCCCTCCATCACCGTAAAGATGGCTTCATTGATGAGCGGCATCAGCACACGGTTGGAGACGAACCCGGGAGAATCGTTGACGGCCACGGGTTTCTTCTCCAGCCGTTCGCACAGCGCCAGAGTGGTCTCGAACGTTTCGTCGCTGGTGGCCAGCCCGCGGATCACTTCGACCAGAACCATGACCGGCACGGGGTTCATGAAGTGCATGCCCACGAACCGATCCGGCCTCAAGGTGATGGCAGCGAGTTGGGTGATGGAAATGGAGGACGTATTCGTGGCCAGAATCACTCCCGGCCGCAGCGCCGCGTCCGCTTCCTTCAGCACGCGGGTCTTCAGCTCCGCGGACTCCGGCACAGCTTCCACGCAGAAATCCGCGGCGGCGATGGCGGCGAGATCGGTGGTGGGCAGCAGCCGGCCGAGGATGGCCGGGCGCTCGGCTTCCGCCACCTTACCCTTTTTGATTTCGCGGTCCAGGTTCTTACTGATCGTGTCGAGCGCGCGGTCCAGAAACCGCTGCTCCACGTCGCGGAGGATTACCGGAAAGCCGCAGCGGGCGAACACATGGGCTATGCCATTCCCCATGGTGCCCGCGCCGAGCACGGCAATTTTTTGGATTTCGCTCGATGGCACGAGAAGGCCTCCGGCAGCAAACCCGCGCACAGTAACACTAGCACGAGGCCCATGCGCAGGGTAACCGATGGCAGGGCTCGTCGGGCAGCGCTCTGGAAACCGATCAGAGGATGTGCACGGTGAGCGACACGGTCTGCTTCACCGGGGGCTGTCCCGCTGGGCCCGGCGCCGTCGCCACTACCTGGATCTGATACGCCCCGGCCGGCGTCGTCGGCGCGTTCGGGATTGCCGCCGGCGGATTGCTCACGCACGCTGTCCACGTCATCACCAACAGCACCAGCACGCACGCTGCCACCACCGGAACCACCCGCTGCGCCCACACGCCTCCCGTCCCGAAGCTTCGGGATCTCCGGCCCGAGCCTCGCGCTGTCTTCCGGCACAGCATCGCCAGCAACAGCACCAGCCCGCTCACCTCCGCCAGTGGCGCCGGCGTCCATGGCCCCGGCACGTTCCACGGCGCCCGCGGCCCCACCAGCGCCGGCACGCAGTTCGTCTGCAGCGTGCACGTCACCGTGATCGGCCCGCTCGGCGACGTCATCACATTGATCGTCGTCGCCGGGCTCGTCGTCAGAATCGTCGCTGGGATTGCCGGTATCTCCATGCACGCCACCGTGATCGGCCCGATGAATCCCGGATTCGGCTGGATCACCAGCGTGAACGTCGCCGTGTCTCCCGGCAGGATCGACACCGTGGCCCCGTTCCCGCCGGTCGGCGACGTCGCCGTAAACGTGAACCCCGCCGCCGTCGACGCTCCGATCCCCGTCAGTTGAAACACCACCGGGCTCCCCGTCAGGTTCGAGCCCTGGAAGGTCAGCGTGGCGTTCTCCGTCGCCGGCATCGACGGCGTGAACGTCATCACCACCACGCAACTCGTCGTCACCGCTCCCCCGGTCGTCGGACAGTTCGTCCCCGCCGCGAACGCGAAGTCCGGCGCCGCCACTCCCGACTGCGCGATCGAAATCGAAGAAAGCTGCAGCGTTCCCGTGCCTGCGGCCACGGAGAGCATCACCGTCTGCGTCGCGCTCGGCGTCCCCGGACTCACCGCGCCGAAGTTCACCACCGTCGCCGCCGTCGGCGTGAACGTCACCGTCGGCAGGATCCCCATCCCATTCAAAGTCACCATGTACGGGTTGGTCGCGCTGTTGTTCGCCACCTGCAGCGTCGTGGATTCCGCCGCCGCCATGGATGGCGTGAACGTGTACTTCACCGTGCAGCCTGGCCCGGGGGTGACGTTAAAGGGCGGCGCCCCGCAGGTGCCCCCGGCGGCCGGCTGGAAATCGCCCGCGTTCCCGCCCATCGGGGTTAGCCCGCCCGTGATGGTCAGCGTCCCGCTTCCCGGATTGGTGAACGTGAGCGTCAGGGCTGAGCTCATCACGCCCTGCGGCTGGTTGCCGAACGGCAGCGGGTTGGGCGCCGCGGAAATCATCGGCGCCGCGGTCGGTGTAGCCGTCAGCACCACTCCGCCAGGCGAGGCCGGGGGATACGTCACGTTCCACAAGGACCCCGAGGGGGGCGAGGGGAGATTCTGCGAAGTGAACGTGCCGGAAACAGACCCGTCCAGCAGGAGGGCGAACGCGTCCCCGGCGGCAGGAGCAAAGCCGCCGATGATGCCCACGCCAAGGAGTCCGTTGAGCGTCGCTACACCTGAGACGGCGAGTTGGCCGTAGCCCGTTTTTGGCGTTGTCCCTCCCAGCTCTATACCAAGTACGCCCTGGGCGTTCTGCGTGTAATTTCCGTTGATAGTGAGGACTCCGGCGGAGAGGGCGGGAGAAGGGCTTCCTACCTGGACGAGGCCCGAACTCGTGACGTCGCCGATGACGGTCCCAGTGCCGGCCAGAGTGCCGCCGTTCGTGACCGAACTGGCGCCGAGGTTCACCCCGTTTGCCAGGACTACGAGGGCTGTTGCGCCGGAAATGGTGAGCGCGCTCAGGCCGCTGGCCGACGAGCCTGCCTGGAAGTTCAGTATGCTGGAAACAAAGACACTGCCGCCACCATTGAGAGTTCCCCCATTCCCAATGTTGAAGGTCGGCCCCCCTCCCCCGCCGCCGATGAACCCCAGGGTTGAGCCCGCAGGCACAGTGAACGTGCCGGTGCTGATCCCGCCGCCCGCCAAATTCAGCGTCGTCCCGGCAACTATCATCACCGTCCCCGTGTTATTGAACGGCACGTTGATATTCCCGCCGCCCGCGCCTCCGGCAAGTTTATTCAGCGTGCCCGAATTAACAAACGTCTGGCCTGTACCCGCGCCGCTCAGCAGGCTCGCGGTGGAGGAGAGGTTCGCTGTCGATCCAATAAATGCCGTAAGTATGGCGCCATTCTGAATCGTCGTGCTCGCCGTGATATTCAGGGTGCCGTTGCTGCCCACTTGCGCAGCGGCGATCGTCCCGCCATTCAGGACGATGGTCGTCCCGGAATTGCCGCTCACCACAACCGTCCCGGTAATCTGCCCGCCCATCAATGTGAATGTGCCGGCCGAAGTGAACGAAGGGCTCGCCCCCGTCGCACCCGTCAGTACGCCGGTGGCGGAAATATTTGTCGGTCCATTAACGGTAAAGCCCGAGCCGGCGTTTAGCGTAAGCGTACCGTCCAGGTTCAAGCCCGCCACCGTGGGCGCAGAAGACAAAGTCGCGGAGTTCCCCGCCGGAACGCACACGTAGTCCGTGCTGGCCGGAATTCCCGAGGGGATCCAGTTCCCCGCGGTTTCGTAAGTGCCGCTGGTCACGCCGAAGGTCTTCGTGCAGGGCGCGGCCCCTCCCGTGGTGAGCACTACCCCCGTGGGCGCGGCGCTGTACGTCGGGATGCCGAACATCGGCGACGCTGGAAGTGGAGGCTGTGGATTGAGTAAGAAGGTGCCGCCTCCATATGCGGTTGCAAGAACGACGATGAACTTCTGGTTGGGACCCTGTATGAACCCGCCGAACTGATTGATGTTCAGCACCCCGCCGAGTTTTGCAGTGCCATTAACGACGAGCTGGGAAAAGCTGGCCGCTGTTGGGCCTATGTCGATGCTGAGCGTTCCGCCCGTCTGCGTGTAATTCCCATTCACCGTCAGCGTGCCCGGCGATGCCCCGGGATGGATAGTGCCGCCGCCCATGGTCAGATTGGTCAGCGGCCCGCCCATGGTCCCCAGCGTGCCCGTGCCGCGCAACGTCCCGCCGGATATCACGGTAACAGCCGCATTTCCGAGAACCGCCCCCGTCGCCACAGTGGTCGTATCGCCGATGAAGAATGTCCCCGCGCCCGAGACGGATGCACCCGATACGAAATTGACCGTCCCGCCGCCAACCCCGTTCATCTCTCCGCCCGAGTTGATGGTGATGCTGCCGCCGAGGTTATACATCGCGTTGGGGAGCTGGGTGCCGGTGAGCTGGAGTATCCCGCTTACGGTGATCGGGCCGTTGCAGCTTGCCGCGGGAGCACAGAGCATTCCGGCGTTGAAATCCAACTCGGAAATAATAACGTTGACTGTGCCCGTGTTGTTGAACGGTACATTGACCGGGTACGCCCCACCCGCCGACCCCATGGGTCGCTGAAACGTCCCGGCATTGTTGAACGTGCCGGTGCTGGAGGTGAGGATGCCGAAAGTACTTTGCGCGTCATAGATGGCGCTGGCGGTCTGCGTAAACACCGCGCCGTTCTCGAGGTCCAATGTGGCTGTGCCGCTCTGCACGGTGTGCCCCGTTGAGGTCAGCGTAACCCCGCTTAGCGTTGCCGTCCCGGTCCCGCTGATGTTGATGCCGCCGTTGGCCATGAGTGTGCCGGTAGCGCTGATCGTGCCGCCCGTCCACGTCAGCAGGCCCGCAAACGTCACGGTAATGTTGCCGCTGATTGTGCCGGATAGGCTGGACGTCCCGGTCACGGTCAAGACGCCGGTGGCGCCGCCGTTAAGAGTCCCCAGAACGTCGAGCCCGGCGATGGTTTGCGTGCTGTTCAACGCGGCGCTATATCCGGGCAGGACGCACGCGGTGTCTCCGCTCCCGGGCATCCCCGCGGGCGCCCAATTGGCTCCGGTTTCCCAGGCTCCGCTGGCCACGGCGAAAGTCTTCGTGCAGCCCGCGCCTGTGGCCGTGCCGGTGAGCGTGAAGGTCACTTTGCCGTTGCCGGTGCCGTCCGTGTTCAGGATGAGAGTCTCGCTGAGCATGGTGCCGAGGGACGTGGTGCCCGTGGGCGCAAACGTGATGATGACCGTGCAGGTGCCCTGCGGCAGGACCACCACAACCCCGCTCACCGGGACGCATGTGCCCGAGGCGCTGAAGTCGGGCGAACCGCTCGCGTTTACGGACATAATGCCCAGCGGCCCCAGTCCCGTGTTAGTGATCGTCATCGGCATGGACTGCGCGTTCATTCCAACCGCCACTGGCGTTGGGAAGTTCACGGATGGGCCGGCCGGAGACGGCGTCCCCGGAGGGGCAGGGACGGATTGCCCCAGGATAATATCCGGATGAGACGAAGGACTAGGGTTGGAAGTGGATCCGCCCGTACTGAAGAACGTCAGTTCAAACGGCGAAGTCACGTACCCCGTTTCGCCGTCATTGTTGCCGCTCGCTGGGCTGGTGAAATGGCCGTTGGACGCCACCGTGAAACTCGGCATGAAGATCTGACCGAAGGTCAAGTCGCCACCGGCATGGCTATCGTCACTGGTGATGTTAAATGTGCCGGCCATGGGCACAGTCGCGATGCCCGAAAGTGCCTCTTTTGGTGTGACCGTCTCCTGTTCGCCGAAGTAGTTAGTGCTATTGAAAGGCGAAGGGGCAAACGGCACGCCCATCTGCGGCTCGACCACTCCCGCTCCGGCCGAGCTACCGTCGGTGATCACGAAGCCGCGATCGGTTTGGGCAAAGTAGAGAATCAAGTTGTTACCACCACTACCACCATTACAGCCAGGGCCCGCGAGAGCGGCCGAGGCCCGGCCACTCATGGCCACGTTGTAGGGTCCACTGCAGGTTTGATTCGTGAGGACCGTCCCTGCCTTGTTCTCATCGAAATTGATTGTCAAGCTTCCCGCAGAGGTCGTGGCCAGCCCGATGATGGCATGGGTGTCCGTGCTTCCGCTCGTTCGGCCCAGCATGCGCACAACATCGGGGCCGGCCAGCGAGGCATTGGAAAAATTGCCCACCTCCAGACTCGGTTGTTTCCAGGCGGAGCCGATGAGCAAGTCGTTGGTCGCCCGGGGATCGAGAGTCATCACGATCGCTTCGTTCGCGGAAATGATGTACACGACGGCCGTGGAAGCGCCCCCGGGCGTAATCGTCAGCGTAAGCACCATTCTTCCGTTCGCATCCGGGGCCGTGTAAGTGCCGGTGAGGGTGAAGCTCCCCAGTGTGCCGGCGCTATTGAAGTCGCCACTCCCGGAAGTCACGTTGAGCATGTTGTCAAACATGATCAGCATAGCTTGGGCCACGCGCGGTAACCCCGGGCTCGGGCCTTGGCCCGTAAGGCCGGAAACGTAGGTACCCGCCACCGAGGTCTTAGTGAACGCGGTTGTATCCTGCAGGCGCAGGAATCCCGATCCGATTCTGTCGTTCGCGTTGTAGTCGTTGAACTGTGTCAGCCGCACCGTGTACGCAACTCCGCGGTACACGTTGCCCACCGACATGGCCACGTAGAAGTTTCCCATCATGCCGGCGGCAGTCAGCGTCATGAATCCGCGATTATCCGGCCCAACCGAGTAGGTTCCCGTGACGGCTACCATTTGCGAAACCGCGCTGGTGCTGTTGATGTCCACGGTGCCTGTAACCGCGCTAATTCCGTCGAAATTCAAACTTCCGGTAATGCCCTGCTCGTCCCCATTCGAATCACTGAAGGCTTGGAAGAGCAGTGCGTACTGGCCTTTCAGGAGCTGAGGCTGCGCGTTCGCAGGCGCGGCGCCGATTGGGAGCGTAATCGTAGCTGAGACCGTGTTACTGGCCGCGTCCGTCACCATGACTCCGAATGTGATCGTGCCCATCGCAGGCAAAGCGTTGAACACGTGGCCCGCCTGGACGTTTCCGCTACCGGTGGTGGTCATCGTGAACCCGCCGGTCAACGCGGGGCTCGTCACCGCGAACGTCAGCGGCTGCAGCCCTCCGCTAATCTGAATATCTGCGCCGTATGGAACGCCCGCAGCGCCAGCGGGCAGCGTGGTCATGATAATCATCGGCGGTGCTGCCGCCCCGATATTCACGATGGCGGCGGGCGGTGCAGCGGGGTACGAGGGCATGACTGTCAGGCCGCCGGAAACGGTGGAAGGTATTACCGTTGCAAACGTGCCGGAAACCGTGCCCGCGCGCACCACCGCGAAGCTGTTCCCCACCACCGGATTGAAGGTGAACCCAGCATTCAGCGTGCCGCCGAGCGTCGCCGTGCCCGTGACGGCAAGCTGCGAGTAGCCCGTTCCCGCCACCAGGCTGCTGATAACTGTCGAAAGAGTGCCGCCCGGCATCTGCGTGTAACTCCCCGCAATCGTCAGCGCAAACGTGCCCAATCCTGGCGCTGACAAGAACGGTATGACCGTGCCGCTCGTGTTCACCACGTTGCCCTGAATCGTTCCGATGCCTTGCAGCGATCCGCCCCCCGTGAGGTTCACGGTGGTCGCCGCCAGAGTCGTTCCCGATAAAATCACGGAGCCGCCGCCGATATTCAACGTCCCGATGGATGCGGGCGCAGGGCTCAGAACCGCAAAGTTTACCGACCCTCCCACGTTCACGGCTCCCGTGCCTCCAGGGTCCCCAAAAACGCCGGTAATCGTGCTGGAACCGTTGAGGTTGAGCGTGCCATTGGCACTGACGAGTGTGGAACCGGTGTTCATCAATCCCTGCGACAGGGTCAGTGTGCCGCTCCCAACCGTGATGTGTCCGCTGTTTTGGACCGTCGGGCCGATCGTGGCGTTGCTGCCGGAAGGGATGGAAATTGTGCCCAAGCTGAGGAATACTGAGCCGCCAGGCCCGGCAACCATGCTGGTCCCTTGCATGGTGAAAGTACCCGTAGGTCCGACTGAGGTGGGAAACACGGGCACAACGTTCAGGGTAGTTCCCGTCAGGGTCGTGGCCCCGTTGTATCGGACTATGCCTCCGTCCGTCAACGGAGCCGTGGTTATCGTCGCAGTGCCAAGGATGGTGACCCCCTGCATCGGACCGCCCAGCGTTCCGCCCGTCGAAGTGAAGGTGTCGCCAATTACGACTGTCCCCTGACCGTTCAGCGTCCCTCCATTCAAAGTCAGATTTTGGATCGTGGCGCTAGAGCTCGAGGAACCCAGGGTCAACGCGCCACCGGAGCCAATGGTGAGCGAGCCATCGACGAATAGGTTCAGGACGTTCGCGGTGCCGTCCAGTGTCACCACGACGTTCCCCATGATGCACGCCGTGTCATTCATGTCGGGAGCGGTCCCCTTGCTCCAAAACATGCTCGCGGGCGTTGCCAGCCACCTCCCCGTGGCCCCACCGATCCAATTGTTTGTACACCCCGCCGGAGGAGTGCCGGTGCCGACCAGGCCGACCGTCTGGGGACTCCCGGGTGCGTTATCCGATATGGAAAGCTGAGCAGTAATGCCGCCAGTGGTGGAAGGCTCAAAGATCACCGGAAACGTAAAAGACTGGCCCGGCTGGATCCACTGCGGGATGGCATTTGGCAGGCGGAAGCTGCCCGGTGAATTCAGCACAGTGATCCCGGTGATCTGCAATGGCATCGTCCCCGGATTCGTAATCGTCAGGGTCTGTGGTGGCGACAGCTGCCCCACCGCGGTCGCCGGAAACATAAGGTTTGTGGCGCTGAGCGTGATCTGCGCCCCGGCCAGGCCCCTGGCGCGGATGCGGTTGTTGCCTGCGTCCGCGATGTAGAGGATGTCCGCGGCCGTGGGACTGAACGACAGTCCGATGGGCGAGCTGAGCTGCGCGCTCGTCGGCGAGCCCGCATCCCCGCTGAAGCCGGGAAGCGGTGCCCCGGTGACGGGATTTTTAATCGAGGTGTTGCCGACTACGGTGCTGATGTTGAGGGTGCTCCCGGAAACGTCCACCTCCCGGACCACGTTGTTCCCCGTGTCGGCGATATAGACGTTGTGCATCGAATCCACGGCCACGCCCTCGGGCCGGTCCAGTTCAGCGTTGACCGCAAGGCTGCCGTCGCCCAGGAATCCGCGGGTGCCCGTGCCGGCGAACGTATTTATGATCCCAGCGGGCGACACGACACGGATGACGTTATTTTTCGTGTCCGCGATATAGACGGTTCCGGTTGCCTTATCCACGGCCACGCCGCCCGGCGCGTTGAGCAACACGGTGTCAAACATATTCGCCGGGCTGCCGTCTCCTGCGTATCCGGCCAAGCCGGGGCTGCCTGCGAATACAGAAAGAGTGGTATGCGTTGAGTCCAATTTCCACACTGCATGGGCTCCCGGGTCGGCGATGTACAGGTTTCCGGATGCGTCCTCCGCAACGCCCTCCACATTAGTCACTGGAGTCGTGGCTGCGGGGCCTCCCGTCATGCTGAATCCCGGCGCTCCGAGAGTGCCCACGACGGTGCTCAGATTCGATCCGGAGAGGTCGCGCACGGCAAAGTTCTGTGAATCCGCAAAAAAAACGCTCCCCACCGCAATGCCCTGGGGAAAGTTGAGCTGCGCATTCGTGGCCGTTCCTCCGTCGCCGGCATGACCGGGAATGCCCGTTCCGGCGGCGGTCACGATGGTCTGCGTTCCCGACGGAACCTCGCGGACCACGTCATTGGCATAGTCGGTGATAAACAGGTTCCCGTTTGTGTCAACTGCCGCGCCATAGGGCAGCGCCAGGCTGGCCGAAGTGGGCAGGCCGAAATCTCCGATCACTCCATTGCCCGCGATCGTGTTGATGGTTCCCATCGCATTGATCTGCCGCAGGCGGTGGTTGATCGTGTCCGCGATGAACAGGTTGTTGCTCGCGTCACCTACGACCCCGAACGGATCGGAAAGGGTCGCGGAAGTGGCAGCGCCGCCGTCCCCTGTAAACCCGGCCAGGGGCGAACCGTTCACAGGATCGAGCGAGGAAGAATTTCCCGCAATGGTGCTGATGTTCCCGCCGACCGCCGTCACCTCGCGAATCACGTTGTTGTTCGTATCGGCGATGAAGATGTGGCCCATGGGACTCACGAACACGCCCGAGGGTTGATTTAGCGTCGCAGCCGTCGCCAAACCGCCGTCTCCGGAAAAACTGCCTGTGCCCTGCCCGAATGAGCCGGTGCCCCCGGCACCACCAGCCACCGTGCTGATTTGTCCGGTGGAAAAGGTCACCTCACGGATGCGCTGGTTGTTCGTGTCGGCGATGAAAATGTTCTTCGAGCCGTCCACCCACACCATGCTGGGCGTGTCGAGCTGTGCCAAGGTCGCGGCGACTGCCGCGTCTCCATTGAAGCCCTCAGTGCCGTTGCCGGCCACCAGCTTGATTTGCCCGCCGGAAACCTGCCGAATAACGTGATTATTTGTGTCAGCGATATAAACGTTGCTGTTCGTCGCATCCACAAAAACGCCCTGAGGCTGGTTGAGTGGGCAGGACTTCGGCGCGGTGCCGTCTGCGCAGCCGTTCCCGCGCGCGCCGTTCCCGGCAAATGTGGAAATCACGCCGCCGCTGATCACCCGGATGACGTTGTTCCCCGTGTCCGCGATGTACACGTTGAACCCGCCCGCATCCACCGCGATGCCCTGGGGACGGTTCAAGATCCCGCTGGTCGCGACGCTCATGTCGCCGCTGTATCCGCCGCTCCCGTTGCCGGCAAGGATAGTCAGATTTCCAGCAGTGTCGATCTTATAGACATAGCCCGTAGGGGTTACGGCGTAGAGGTTTCCCGACCCGTCTTCTGCCACGCCGGTGATCGGACCCAGGAACGTGAGCAGCGCCGGCCCATTCGTGGGCGCGGCACCGCCAGCAATCGTGGTGATGACGGTTTGTGCCGCTAGACTACGGGCTGCGAGGCAGAAAAGAATTACGAGGATTGGAAGCCGCCAAGGTCTTAGGGCCCTCATCGGTCGAGACCTCCACCCCAACTTTCGAGCGGGCGGGTGTCGCCTCTGTCCCTCGCGCCGGTGAGCACGCCGCGCGCGTGCCGATGAGGAGACCTGGCCTCGCGGAGAACCTGTGAGCACCCACCCCAGGACACAACCAAGCGGGAGGAAGCGTACTACCCTGGGGCGTTCCAAACAAGGCACAGCCGGAGATGGCAAGCCGCCTGTAGTGCCTATCGTACCGGCGGGCAGGCAACAGCAGTGCAGCAACTACCGCGCGTCGTGAAAGAGCGCGGCCGAAAATCGCCGTAAACGGATGGATTTCTAGACGACCTTCAGGATGAGCACAACGCGATCGTCTTCGTGGGCGCCGCCGCGCGAGAATTCGTCCACTTCATGGAGCAGCCGCTTCACGATTTCCGCTGCCTTCTCGTGGCGATGTTTGGTCACCGACGCGACCAGCCGCTCCAGTCCGTACTCATCGCCCCCGCGGTCCATCGCTTCCGTGATTCCATCGGTGCAGGCGATGAACACGTCGCCCGTTTCCAGCCGGAGGAATCCCCGGTCGTAGCTCTGCCCCGGCATGACGCCGATCACCATGCCGCCTTCGCGAAGCATTTCGGCGTCGCCGTTGGCGCGGATGACGGCGGGAGGCACGTGGCCGGCGTTGATGTAATGCAGCCCGCGATGCCGGCGGTCCAGCATGGCCACGAACATGCTCATGAATTTCCGCTGCCGGCCTTCCGACGCCATCAGGTTGTTGATCGCCTCGACCAGCCGCTCGAGCGAGTGCAGATGGCCCACCAGGGTATGCAGCATGGCCTGAAGGTTCGACATCATCAGCGCCGACGCCACCCCTTTGCCCTCCACGTCCGCCACCACAGTGAGCAGCGTGTCCTGATCCAGCATCAGGAAGTCGTAGTAGTCGCCGCCCACCATCTGCGTGGGCCGGTGGAACACGCTGATTTCGAACTCGGAAAGCTGCGGCGGCGTTTCCGGCAGCAGGCTCGCCTGGATGCTGCGCGCCAGAGCCAGATCGCGCTCCAGCCGTTCCTGCTGGATCACGGCTCGGTGCATCCGCGCATTTTCCAGCGCCAGCGCCACGTGCAGCGAAATCGCTTCCAGGAACGCCTGGTCGCCGGCATTGAACGCACCCGACCTTTTGTTCAGCAATTGCAACACGCCGATAATCTGCTCACTGTTGTTGCGGATGGGGTGGCAGAGCAGCGAGCGTGTGCGGAAGCCTGTTCTCTGGTCTGAAGCGCGGACGAATCGCTCGTCCTTGTAAGCGTCTGCGATGTTCACTGTTTCGCCGTGAGTGGCCACCCAGCCGGCCAGCCCCTGGTTCATGGGCATGCGGATTTCCTGCTGCTCCAGGCCCAGCCCCACCAGCGACCAGATCTCTTCCCGCTCGCGGTCCACCAGGAACACCGTGGCGCGCTCCGCTCCGGTCTGGCGGCTGGCCAGCCGCAGGATGATGTTCATCAGCTCCGCCAGGTCAATCGTGGAGTTGAGCGATTTGGTGGCTTCGATGATGCTCTGCAGCTCGGCCATCGCGCCCCGGCGTTCGCTCGAGGCCAGCGCCACTCCCGCAAACCGGCTGAAGAGTTGGAGGACGTTCAGCGCCGCGTCGTCCAGCGGCCCGCCCGCGGATACCTCCAGCGCAGACGAGGGCGCGCCGTCGCCCGGCAGCGCGCAGGCCCACCGCTTTCCGTCGGATTGGCCCGGGGACACTGCCGAGAGAGCGCCGCGGATGAACTCCGCGTCCGCTTCGGAGAGCGCCCCGGTCTCCTGCCACACTGAGGGCGCACCATCGTGCACGCGCCACAGGCGCGCGCCTGGCAGCGCGAACTGGACATGCGCTGCTTCCACCACGCGCCGGGAGAGCTCCGCCGTTTCGCTTTCGGCGTCCAGATGCGCCAGCGCCTTCGACAGCCGCTCCAGCCACACCTGCGGGCTGCTCGCTGCCGGCATCGCGCTCATGCCCCCGCGCCCTTGTAGTGAACCACCAGCAGTGTCATATCGTCGCTCTGCGATGCGCCGCGCGTAAACTCTCGCACTACGGCCTGGATTTTCGCAAGCAGTTCGTCCAATGTCTTCCCCGGGTCCTGTTTCAGCAGGTCGCGCAGCCGCGGCTCCCCGAAGAATTCGGCCTCCGGGTTGGCCGCCTCCGTGAACCCATCCGTATAAATGAGCACGATGTCGCCGGGCGAAAGCTTCACCTTCGAAGAGTGGAACTCGGCAAAGTCGAACATGCCCAGCGGAAAGCTCTCCGACGTCAGCGGGTACACCTGTCCCGTCGCCGTGCGCACCAGCGGAGGCACGTGGCCCGCGTTCACGTATTCGAAGTTTCCTTCCGCGTCCAACGAGCTGAGAAAGACCGTGGCGTACCGCTCGATCCCCGAGCGTTCGTAGAGATAGGAATTGATGCGCGCGGCCACCTTCGCCGGGTCCAGGTCAAAGCCCGAGGCCGTGGCCACGATGCCCTGCAGCATGCAGGCCAGCAGCGCCGCAGCGATTCCCTTTCCCGCCACGTCCGCCACCACGAAGGCGTGTTTCTTTCCCGGCAGCTCCAGCACGTCGAAGTAGTCGCCACCCACCGACTGGCACGCCAGGTTCCAGCCCGCCACCGCAAAGTGCGGCGCCTGCGGAAACGATTTGGGGAGCAATTGCTGCTGGAGGTCGCACGCGATTTCCAGCTCGTGGCTCATCCGCTCCATCTGCCGCGCCGCGGTGAACAGCCGCGCGTTTTCAATCACCGTCGAGGCTTCAATCGCCAGCGAGCGCAGCACCGCACGGTCCAGATCGGAAAACGCCGCTGCCGGCTGGTGGCTGTCCAGATAGAGCACGCCGAGCAGCTCCGACTGCTGTCCTGCCGAGGTCGTGTCCAGCGAGTCCGCCATGCGCATGCGCTCCAGCGGCAGCGCCACCACGCTGTGGATTTGCAGCCGCACCACGCTGGCCTGCGCCTGCCACTGCGTTTCGTCGCCCATGTCGGTGACGATCAGCTCGCGCCGCGACGCTGCCACCTGGCGCAGCACGCTCTGCGAGATGTCCACGGATTTCGACTCGATCGTCGTCCGGTGCGCGTCCCGCGCCACGGTAGCCGCGAATTCTCCGCTGGAATTCAGCATCACGAGCACGCCGCGTTCCGTGTGCGTCACCCGCACCGCCGCGTCCACCACCGAACCCAGCACGTCTTCCAGTGACAGGCTCGAATGCAGCGCCCGCGCCACGTCCAGCAGCACGCCCAGGTGATACAGGTCGCGCGACGGTGTATCCGCCGACGCCGCCGTCTCCACTCGCTCGATGATCTCGTCGAGCGACGCTTCCTCGCCCGCGTACACGATCCGGAACGAATCCGGCACGCCGAAGTCGATCGTATCCTTCGGCTTCAACACGTGCCGCTCCACCTTCTCGCCGTTCACTCGCGTCCCGTGCCGGCTCTGCACGTCCAGGAGGATGAAGCGCCCGTCTTCAAACACAATCTGCGCCTGCTGCCGGCTGATGCGGTTGTCCCGCAGCGTCAGCTCGTTGCCCGCCTGCCGCCCGATGCGGAAGGGCAGCTTCCGCACGGCAAGCTCCTGCCGTGCGCCGCTCGGATCCACGAGTATCAACCGGGGAGTACGGTGCATGGTGATTCGCCCCACGCTCCTGGATTGCCTGAAGCTCACGCCTTTCCGGCGGGTAAGCGTGCCCCCCTCGGGCGATTGGAGCGGGTGCGAAGACAGGCAAATGGTAGGCAAATCCCGCCCGGAAGTAAAGGAATGCAAGAACCACACCGGCTGGAACGCCCCGTTCGCGATTGGACTCTTCCCGTTCTTCGTTCGCGGCGCTACTCTCCTCCAATGCCCGCAGCCGGAAACCCCGAACCCGCAGACCTCGCCATCGGTCTCTGCGCGTCCTGCCGCCATGCCAGGCGAGTGGAGTCCTCGCGCGGCGCGGAGTTCTATTTGTGCGAACGCTCCGCTACGGACCCTGCCTTTCCCAAATACCCGCGGCTGCCAGTCGTCCGCTGCTCCGGTTACGAGCCTTCGGGTAGCGCCGGCATCACACCGTCTTCACGCGACTGAGGCCGCCGCGCAGAGACACTCCAGAGCCTGCCGCCGTTTCTCCGGCGAATCTCTGCTCGCCTATATTTTGCAGCTATCTATTGCTGGCAGGCTCCGGCCGCCATCGCCTTTTCTCTGCTCGCCACTCGTCACTCGCCACTGCCTTTTTCACCCGATATGCTGCGGCCGGTGGCGCGATTCCCAGGCGATGCTCAGCCTGCGCACAGTCTCCCTGAGCCGCACGGCAAGGTCGGCGATGGTTTCCAGTCGCGGCACAGCCTCTTGCGGCAGGCGATGACGCCGGTTTAGTAACATTTCCGCATTCCCCAGAATTCCTGTGAGCGGATTATTCATTTCGTGCCGCAGCAGCGAGCCGAAATCGACGGACTCGTCCGTATCCCCCTCGGCGACTCGTTCGAGCAGCCGTCGCGCGGCCAGCAGGCGCCGTTCCACCAGTGCCGCAGCCAGGTCCAGGAATTCCTCGCCCTCGGGAACACAGTCCACCGCCCCGGCAACCACCAGCACGGAGAGTTCCCGCGCGCTTTCCGGATTCACCGCAGCCACTACCGGAGCGTACCGCGCCAATTCCCGGACGGCCGCGCGCACGTCGCTACTGTCAATCACCGCCGCGTCGAGGAAGATCACTCCGGGCAGCAACCGTTCAATCAGCCGCCTCGCCTGCTCCATGGACGCAGTGTCGCGCACCTCGCATGCCGCAGGCCCATCCGCCAGCCATTCGCCCAGCCGCAGGGCGGTCCGTTCCTGGGACGAAACGACGAGCACAATTGAGGGGCGCCCCAGATTCATTGACCCTCCGCCAGAAACTGCGCCCGGCGCGCCACGGGCGCCATGCCTTCGCCATCACCGCGGCGGCTCAGCACGCCGCGCACCATCTGCGTCAGCTCCTCCACCAGGAAAGGTTTCGCCAGGTAGGGCAGCCCGCCACGCTCCACGAAGTCCATCGTGCGCGGCCGCAGCGTGTCGCCGGTGATAAACAGCACGCGGTCGCGGCTGAGGCGCCCACGGCGCAGCGCTTCCTCGTACAGCCCCCGGCCATCGAGTTTCGGCATCTTCAGGTCGCAGATCACCAGGTCGAAGTCCTCCGTGCTCAGCCGTTCGAGAGCCGCAACACTGTCGAGCAGTGAGACCACCTCGTGGCCTTCCTCGCGCAGCACGTCGGCCACCAGGTTGGCCACCGTCGCTTCGTCCTCGACCACCAGGATCCTCCGCTGCTCCATGGGCAGCACGATGGCCGCTGGCCGCTCGAACTCCGCCGCCGGGACTTCGCTCTTCCGCTCTTCCCCGTCGATTTCCGCCGCCGGCTGCTCGACCACGAACGTGGCTCCGCGCCCCTCCCCGCTTTCCGCGCGCACCTCCCCGCCGTGCTCCCGCGCGATGGCCTGAACGATGGACAGGCCTAGCCCCGTGCCGACCCCTGCGGGCTTCGTGGTGAAGAAGGGATCAAAGATGCGCGGCAGGATTTGTCGCGGAATTCCCGCGCCGTTGTCGCGCACTTCGAGCCGCACCGTGAGCCGCCCGCCCACCCCGGACCGCGCCGAGCGCGTGCGCACTTCAATCTCGCCTCGCTTCGCCGGACCGTTTTCCACCGCCTGCTCCGCGTTGATCAACAGGTTCAGCACCAGTTGCTGCATCTGGTGCCGGTCAGCCATCACCGCAGGCAAGCCCGGCTCCAGCTCCAGCGTCAAACGGATGTTGGCCACGCGCAGCTCGTAGTTCCGCAGCGCCAGCGTTTGTTTCACGATTTCGTTCAGGCGCACTCGCCCGCGCTCCGCCTTCTCCCCTCGCGCGAACAGCAGCAGGTTCCGCACGATGGCGCTTGCGCGTTGCGCCTCCTCGAAAATATGCCGCGCCTCCTCGGCGTGCTCCGAGCGGGCCGCCCGGTCGCGCAGCAGTTGCGCGTATCCCAGGATGCTCGTCAGCGGATTGTTCAGCTCGTGCGCCACCCCGGAGACGAGCTGGCCCAGCGCCGCCATCTTTTCCGCCTGCGGCAGCCGCGAGCGCAGCAGGCGTTCCCCGGCCGTCTCGCGGTAGAGTTCCAGCCAGCCCAGCCGTTCGCCGTCCGCGGTGCGAACCGGACGCGCAAACCGTTCCAGCACGCGCGGCGCCGGCCGCTCCAGCTCCACCTCGTCCCACGCCACTTCGTCGTCCCGCCGCTGGATTTCACGCCACCGCGCTTCCGCCGAGCGCGGATCGCGGAAGTTCCCCCGGACCGCCGCCACCAGCTCGTCGAACGTTTTGATCTTCGCCATCCGCCCTGGATCGATGCCCAGCAGCGCCGGCAAGCGCGGGTTGGCCAGTTGCACTCTCCCGTCCGGCGCGAGCAGCAGCACCGCGTTCTCCATCGAATCGAGCAGCGCAGCCAGCCACTGGTCCTGCGCCCGCGCGCGCCCCGCGCGCTGCTCTTCCACCAGCGCCAGCACCGCCAGAGGAACCCACGCCTCCAGCCGCTCGCGCGCCGCCGAACCCGGCTCCTCTTCCCGGAATCCGGCTACCAGCAGCCCGAGGGCCTCGCCCCGCGCTTGGAGCGGAATCGCCAGCACGCTCTCGACCGGTTCGCGAGTAAACGGAATTCGGCCGTCGGGGTCTGCCGGCGCCTCTCCCGAAATCACTCGCCGGTCTTCCAGCGCGGCACGCCAGATGGGGACGAGCGCCTTGTGGCCGAGTGCCGCTTCGGTTTCCGGGGGCCCATCGATTGCCGCAAACGATACGCCGCGCCCCCCTGCGGCTCCACGCGCGATTGCCACAAATACCGCTCCGCTCGATTCCCGCGCTCCCGCCGCCGCTCGCCGCAGCACTCCGGGCTGGCCCTCGGCCAGCGCCTCGACGAGCTGCTCCCAGCCCGCGATCTGCACACTCTCGCCCGCCGATTTTCCGCTCTCGGCCTGCGGCCACAGTCGAAGCTTTTTCGGAGGATTCACGCTCCCTCTACAGTCCCAGCCGCAGGATCAGCCAGCTCGACCCCAGCGCGCTCAGAATCGCCATTGCAAACTCCAGCGCCACCCGCATCCTCCTAGAAAGCTGCCACCTGCTCTGCCGTAATATCTCGTCCTCACGCCACCCCTGGGGGCGGACCGAGGTGGGTGTGTCCGCCCACCGCTTTCCATCTGATTGCCAAACGAGCATTCCTGCACCTCTCCACAAAGCCCCATTGCACAACGGTGCCCAATGACGCGCGGCTAACTGCGGCAAATGCAGCAGGATCGGAAGGGTTGTCTCAGGTGTGAGACGCTCTCAGTTCCGGAGCGGGACAATCGTTCCCTGTTTGGGAGGATATTCGACTCTGCGGGTTTTCCGTCCTCTTCTTAGCACTACGGCAGCAGCTACTCGTGTCGCAGTGCCACCAGCGGGTCCACGCCAGTCGCCCGCCGTGCCGGAACATACGACGCGACCAGCCCCACCGCCACAAGCAGCACGGCCACACACGCGTAGGTCACCGGGTCGAACGGGCTCACTTCGTAGAGAAAGCTACGCAGCACACGCGTCAGCGCCACCGACGCCGCGATTCCCAGTCCTGCGCCGGCCAGCGCCAGCCGGAGACCCTGTCCCGTCACCAGGCGGAACACCTGAGCGCGCTGTGCCCCCAGCGCCATGCGCACGCCGATCTCCTGAACGCGCTCCGCTACGGAATACGAAATCACTCCGTAGATCCCGATTGCCGAAAGCACCAGCGCGAGCAGCGCGAACAGGCCCAGCAACCAGGTGCGGAACCGCGGCTCGACCGCTGAGGTGGCCATGTTGGCTTCCATCGTGCGCACACGCACCAGCGGCTGGTCTTTGTCAATCTCCGCCAGCGCGCCGCGCAGCGCGGAAGTTTCCGCCGCGGGGTCCACCGCCGTCCGTAGCACGATGGAAAGCGAAAAGACCGGCAGCACGCCATCCGCCTGCCGGTAGGGCAGATACATCTCCGCCTGCGGTTCGGTGGCCAGGCCGCGGCGCACATCGCCCACCACTCCCACGATTTCCATCCACGGCACCGAATCTTCCGGCAGGGCGCCGAGCTGCATGCGCTTTCCGAGCGGGGACTCCGCGCCGAAAAACTGGTGTGCGAACGACTGGTTCACCACCACCACCGGCGGCGCCTTTTCATCGTCTGACTGCGCAAACCTGCGCCCTGCGACCAGCGGCACACCCAGCGTTTCGAGATACCCCGGCGTGACGGTCCGGTAGCCCGCGGCAACGAATTCGTGCGGGCTCTTCGGCGGCCGGCCGTGAATGTTGAAATGGATGATCGAGCCGTTTCCGCTCATGGGCAGGAACGACGCGGCGCCCGCCGAGCGCACGCCCGGCAGCGCCCGCGCCCGCTCCAGCAGCCGGTCGAAAAACGCGAAGCGCTGCTGTGGCTTCGCGTACGCGTTGCGCGAAAGCGGCAGATCCGCCACCAGCAGGTGGTCCGGCTGGAACCCCGCCGCCGCGGCCTGCATGCGTTCAAAGCTGCGCAGCAGCAGGCCTGCGCCCACCAGCAGAAGCATGGCCAGCGCGAACTCGCTGATCACCAGCGCCGACCGCACGCGGTGATGCAGTGCCGCTCCACCCGCGCCACGCGCGCCTGCGTTCATCGCCTCGCGCAGATCCGCACGCGCCGCGCGCACCGCCGGAGCCAGCCCGAACAGAATTCCCGTCGCCAGCGCAGCCACCGCCGTGAACGCCAGCACCCAGCGATCAATTCCGATTCCTCCTGTGTCCGGCACCGCGCCGGCCGCCAGCCGCAGCAGCGGCCCCATGGATGCGCTCGCCAGCGCGAGCCCGAGCCCGCCGCCCAGGAGCGCGATCATCAGGCTCTCCGTCAGCAGTTGCCGCACCAGCCGCATCCGGCTCGCGCCCAGCGCGGTGCGGATGGCCATCTCCCGCGCTCGCGTGGCCGCGCGTGCCAGCAGCAAGTTGGCCACGTTGGCGCACGCGATTAGCAGCACAAATCCCACCGCGCACAGCAGCACCACCAGCGCCGGCCGCACGTTCTGCACGAACTGGTCCTGCAGGTGCACCACGTCCGCGCTCGTCCCCGTGTTGTAGTCGGGATACTGCTTCTCCAGCCGCGCCGTGATCCCCAGCATCTCCGCACGCGCCTGCTCGATGCTCACGCCTGGCTTCAGCCGCGCCACCGGCAGAATTCCCGGATGCCAGTTCCGGTCGTCCGGCAACGTGGCCGCCCAGGGTTCCAGCGCCACGTACACGTCGGCCGCCGGCAGGAACTGGAAGCTCGCCGGCACGATTCCGACGAGCGTGTACGGCTTCGAGTCCAGCTCGATCGTGCGCCCCAGCGCGTCGCGCGCGCCTCCGAACCGGCGCTGCCACAGCGCATAGCTGATCATCGCCACAGGCGGGCCGGACGCGCGGTCTTCTTCCGGCAGAAAGTTGCGTCCCGCAGCCGGATCGACGCCGAGCAACGGGAAGAATCCAACCGTCGTGTAGCGCGCGGTCAGGCGTTCCGGCTCGCCGGTTCCGGTCAGCGTTAGCGCCGTCACGCACGTCGCCTGCATGGATTCAAACGAGCGGCTTTGATCGCGCCAGTCCTTATAGTTGAGGTAGGAGGTGGTGAAGACCGGGTATTTGCTCTTCTCCGTGATCAGCACGATGCGCGAGGGGTCGGGGAATGCCGGCGGCCGCAGCAGCACCGCGTTCACCACTGTAAAGATGGCCGTATTCGCACCGATACCCAGCGCCAGCGTGAACACGGCCACCAGCGTGAACCCCGGCCAATTCCTCAGCGCCCGCAACCCGTACCGCACGTCCTGCCAAAACGTTTCCACCGGTCACCGCCGAGCGATCACACGGCAACTCCAGCCCTGTCGTTTCGCTCGCCTTCCCGTACGACGTATTTCCTGCTGAGTTCGGTACGCCGGACACGCGCACAACGGCTCGGCAGTTCGTTTCTGTCCGGAGACACTCACGAGCCGGTCGAGGAATACTGCCGCAGGCCGCGGTTCCAGGCGAACAGCAGCAGGCTGAGGCAGGCCGCTGCCACCAGTGGCGCGAGCGGCGCCAGGTCGTGGAGTTCGCGGCGGCCGAGCAGGTGCGCGCTCGGATAAAAGCTGGCGAATGCGAACGGGATCAGCCAGCTCAGTAGGAACTGGATCCATTGGCTGTAAATCGAAAGCGGATACCGGCCGAAAGCGATCAGGTTCCACACCGGCGGGTGGATGCCGATGCGGTCTTCAAACCAGAACGAAGCGCAGCTCAGCAGCATGAAGAACGAAATGTAAATCACTCCGCCGCACACGCCATACAGCACGAGCAGCGCAAAATCGCCCGCCGTCCATACGAATCCCATGCGCCGCGCCGCCCACCACACCACCAGCGCGCCCGTGGCCACTTCGTGCAGCGACTCGATGCGGAAAGCTTCGAACAGCACCTGGTAGAGCGACGAGACGGGCCGCAGCAGCACCCGGTCGAACTTCCCCTCGATGATGTAGTTGTTCCCGAACTCATAGATATTGGGGCTAAAAACATTGAACAAACCGAAGGGAATCAGCCCGAAGCCGTAGAGAAACAGCGCCTGCTCCAGGCTCCAGCCGCGCAACTGTGTGATCTTGGTGAACAGGATCAGCAGGAAGCCGAATCCAAAAATCGTGGCGAGCATGCTGGTGGCCAGGCCGATCAGGAAGTCGCCGCGATACTCCACGCGCGCCTTCGCATAATTCGCGAAGTAGGCGCCGAGCAATTGGAGGTGGCGCCGCACGCTACCCTCCGTGAATCGTCACGCGCCGGATGGACGCGCGCCACCACAGCGCGCCCAGCCACACCAGCGCCGCGGCCCAGCACCATTGCACCACGAGCAGCAGCACCGCCTCTCGCGTCGAGATTTTGCCCAGATAGATTTGCAGCGGCGTATAGGCGATGTGCTCAAACGGCAGCCAGGCCAGCGCCGTCCGCGCCCAGCCGGGAAAAAAACTTATCGGAATCAGAACGCCCGACAGCAGCTCCATCAGCCAGAACTTCGCGCGGATCAGCGCCAGAATAGAGGTGAGATAAATCGCGCAGGTCCCGATCAGAAAATTGATGCCGCCCACGATCACAAAACTACCCAGCGCCGCGGCACAGAACAGCGCCAGGTGCGCCACGCTCGACGGCGCACGCACGGGAAACAGCAGAATCACCAGCAGCGCCGTCGGCGCCGTCAGCAGCACGAGGCGAAACGTGGATTCGCCCGCCGCCCGCGCCAGCCACATCCCCTGCACCGAAAGCGGCCGGATGAGCTGCATGGCGATCTTACCCTCGAGCACTTCGTAGGACATCTCCTGGTCCACGGTGTTCCAGTAGAACGAGCGCAGGATCCAGCCCACGGCAACGTAGGTGAGGATTTGTCCCAGGTCGTAGCCGGCGATCGGCCCGTTCGAGTTGCGAAAGACCGCCGACCAGATGAAGTAGTACACGGTCACGTTGATGAGGTAGGTGAAGATTCCGGTGAAGTAGCGGAGACGAAATGCCAGGATATTCACAAATCCGATGTGCGCGCATTCCAGATAGGGCGCGAGCCGCATCATCGCTGGTCTATTCGCGGGGGCGCTCATTGTTGGACCATTCGCGGGGCCTCTCATGCTGGTCGATTCGCGGGGGCGCTCATTGCAGGCTGACTTCGCGCAGGGCTTCGCCCGCGTAAATGCGCTTCACCACTTCTTCGATGGATTCGTCTTCGATCACCAGGTCGCGCACTTCCACGCGGCTGAGCACCTGCCGCACCAGATCGCTCGTGTCCACCTTGGTGCGGTCGAAGCGCACGCGGCAGGTCAACTCGTCCACCGTTTCCATCTCCAGCCCGTCGAACGGAAGCGCGGCCAGCCGCGCACACGCCGCGGCGTCGCGCATCACGAATTTCACCTGCTTCGTGCGCAGCAGCCTCTGTTTCAGCAGATCGAGCGGGCCGTCGTACAGCAGCCGGCCATGATCGATGATGATGATCCGGCGGCACAGCGCTTCAATGTCGTCCAGATCGTGCGTGGTGAGCACCACGGTGGTGCGGAAGCGCTCATTGACCGCCGTCAGAAATTTCCGGATGTGGTCCTTGGCCACCACGTCCAGCCCGATCGTCGGCTCGTCCAGGAACAGCAGCGGAGGATTGTGCAGCAGCGCGGCGGCCAGGTCGCACCGCATGCGCTCGCCGAGCGACAGTTTGCGCACCGGCGTGTGCAGGTATTCCTTCAGCCCCAGGATTTCGCCGAACAGGGCCATGCGCTCGTCGAAGTCGCGCTGCGACACGCCGTACATTTTCCGCAGCAGATGGAAGGACTCGATGACGGCGATGTCCCACCAGAGCTGGGTGCGCTGGCCAAACACAACGCCTATCGTGCGGACGTAGCTGGTGCGCTCGCGCCAGGGCACAAAGCCGCCCACGCGCACTTCGCCTGAGCTGGGCACCAGAATCCCAGTGAGCATTTTGATGGTCGTGGACTTGCCCGCGCCGTTCGGCCCGATGTATCCGACCATTTCTCCCTGAGCCACGTCGAAGGTGACCTGGTCCACCGCCTTTACGGTCTGGTAGTCGCGCACAAACAGGTTCTGGATGCCGCCCCAGATCCCCGGCCGGCGCCGGAACGTGCGGAATTCCTTGGAGAGGTCCTGGACGTGAATCAGGGGCTCAGCGGGCATGGCGGAGAAAGTGTAGCAAAAGGCGGTGAACAGTGACTGGTGATTGGTGACTGGTGAAAAAGAGAATATCGGCGCGTTCGGAGCCCTATCGGCGTCTTGATCTGCCGCCGGGGAGCTGCTCATTGGCCCACTCTGACCGTGTGCGGGCGACCGAAGGATTCTTCCCACCAGTCACGAGTCACCAATCAGGCCCGGAAGAGGACGTCCTCGCGCTGGAACATCTGCACAGCGGTGAACAGTGCCGCAGCCGCGTAGAGGCAGGAAGAAGCGAAAATCAGGGCGATCAAACCCCAGTGATACGTACCCGTGAAAATCTCCTTGCTCACCAGGCTTGTGCTCAGGATGGGCACCAGCGCCAGCCGCACGTTCAACTCCACGCCGGGAATCAGCGAGGCCACCGCGGGCACGATCACCACAATCATGAGGGGCGAGATGTAACTTTGGGCCTCCTTGTAGCTTTTCGCGAACAACGCGATGGCCAGCAGCGCGGCCGAAAACAGCACGGCCACCGGGAGAATCAGCAGAAACACGACCAGCAGGTCGTTCGCGCGGAGAGCCAGGTGCATTTCCGCCGCGGGAGCGCCTTTGGTGAACTGCTCGGCGAGCATCTTTGCCGCCATGCGCGAGGAGAACCACATGGAAGTGACGGCCAGCAGCGCAGTGACCAGCGAAGTGGTGAGCACGAGCAGAAATTTTCCGATCACCAGGTGCGTGCGGGAAACCCGGCTGGTCAGGATCGTTTCCATCGTGCCGCGCTCTTTTTCTCCCGCGGTCAGGTCGATCGCGGGATACATGGCACCGGTCAGGCACATCAGGATCACCAGGTAGGGGAGCAGGGCGCCGGCCGCGGCGCCGCTCACCTTCTCCTCGGGCGCCACGTTCTTTCGCGTCACCTCGAAGGGACGCAGCAGGCTCGTCGAAATATTCCGCTCCCCCATTCGCTTTTCCACGGTGCGCTGCCGCAAATCCTGGAAGAAGGCCTGCAGTTTTCCGCCGGCGATTTCGGAGTTCATGTCGCCTTCGTAGACGTAGATCTCCACTTTGGCGGGCTCGCCACGGTCGAGCGAAGAATCGAAGCCGGGAGGCAGTCGCACGGCGGCGCGAAGTTTTTTGTCCGTGATGCGGCGCGCGTAGTCGTCAGAGGGGGCGACGACGTGCACCGCGGACAGGCGTTCCAGGGCCTGCACCGTGCGCGGCGAATCGTTGCCGCCCAGAATCATGACCGGGGGAACTTCTTTCTCCGCCTTCTTCATCATCGAGCTCATGAAACTGCCGAGACCGATGGTCATCACCGGAATCAGCAGGATGGGAACGACGATGGTGGAGATGAGCGTGCGCCGGTCGCGCAGCGAGTCCGTCAGCTCCTTGCGGTACACGATGCTGATGTTGCGCAGGCTCAAGACGGAACTGCCTCCGATCCTGTGACCACATGGACGAATACGTCCTCCAGATCGTTCATCCCGTGCCGCGAACGCAGCTCCGCCAGCGTGCCTTCAGCCAGCAGGCGGCCGCCGTGGATGATGCCGATGCGGTCGCACAGCTTTTCCGCTTCCGTCATCACGTGGGTGGAAAAGATCACGGTCTTGCCCCGCTCGCGGCACTCGCGGATGAAAGAAACGATGGTGCGCGCGGTCATCACGTCCAGCCCGGTGGTGGGCTCGTCGAAAATCATCACCTGAGGGTCGTGGATCAGGACGCGCGCGATCGAGGTCTTCTGCTTCATGCCGGTGGACAGTTTCTCGCAGCGCCGGTCGCGGAATTCGTTCATCTCCAGCCGGGCGAAGAGCGGTTCGCGGCGCGCTGCCAGCGTATCTTCCGAGAGGCCGTGCAACCGGCCAAAATACTCGACAAATTCGCGGGCCGTCAGCCGCCCGTAGAGCGCCGTGGCGGTGGAAAGGAAGCCGAGATTGGCGCGCGCCATCTCCGGTTGCGCCACCACGTCATATCCCGCGACGGTGGCTCCGCCGCCCGTGGGCGCCAGCAGCGTGGCCAGCATGCGCAGCGTGGTGGTCTTCCCCGCCCCGTTGGCCCCCAGCAGGCCGTAGATGTGTCCCGGCTCGCAGTGGAAGCTCACGCCGTCCACGGCGCGGACGGCGCCGCGCTTCTTGTCCTGGAAAACCTTGGTCAGACCACGGGCTTCGATCATGGGCGCTTCATCGGGGATATACGCCGGCGGGAATGGAAAAGTAACGCCGGCAAGATCAGCCCTTGTGGCAGTTGGGGCATTGCTTGGCGTCGAATTTGTCGGGCGAGACCGTGAACATGTTGTTGCACTGGATGCACACGCGATGAATGAGTTTGGGCGGCTTCGCGCCGGGTCCGGTTGGAGTTTCCGTTTTGTGCGTTTCGCTCACGTCACGATTCTAACCGCGGGCACCGCTGCGGAGTCAAGCCCCGCCTTTCCCGCGCGCTCACGGCCGCGTGGCCTGCTCCACAAGAAAAATAAACGAGCGGCAGAGCCGCTTTGTGGCTCGCGTCATGCCGATTTCGCACGTCCGGCTGCTGGAAAAATATCCGTCAAGCTTTGCCGATTCCAGCTCCGCGGCTTCACTTCGCGTGGCGGATGCAGTCAACTCGGGAAACAGGAAGCCGCGGTCTCCGGCGAAGCCGCAGCAGCCCGCGGCCAAGGGAACCACGACGGCGCTGCTGCACGCGCGCGCGATGCCCTCCAGTTTCGCTGTCAGGTTCATCTTTACGACGGAACACACGGGATGGAGCCCGACCGATTCCTGCTTCCGCCGAACCGTGAGTTTGGGGAGCAACTGGTCATGGACGAAGGCCACGCCATCGAGAATTTTGAGCTCGTCGAATTTCCTCTGGTTCTCCAGCCTCAGCGAGCTGCGGCAGCTCAGCAGACCGTAGGTGCAGGGGCTGGTGTCCACGACAACGGGCAGGCGTCCCTCGTCCGACCATTTCCAGAATCGTTCGATGGCCGCGTTCGCGGCCAGCTCATGCGCCTGATCGAAGCCCTTGGAAGAGAACGGGACGCCGCAGCACGTTCCGGCAACATCCTGCGGGATGAACAGGGGAACACCGGCGCGCGCCGCGACCGCCACAAATGCTTGCACCGGCGACATCTCCTCAGACTCGCCGGGAAGAGTTCCCAGAACGCGCGAGATGCAGCTCGGAAAATAGACGGCCTGGGCGCCGGCGCGTTCCGTGGGCGGAAGGGGCTTCGCAGGCCGCGGCACATCCGGCGTCCAGCGCGGAATCGCGCCGCCGGAAATGGACCGCATCAGGCGCGTGATTGCCGCCATGGTGCCCGCGCCGAAAACGGACTGAACGCCGTGGCCCACGCGCAAGGCCGCATGGAGCACGCGCTCGGTGGCGGCGAAATTGGCGGCGAGGCTTCGGGCCCTGCCGTGCGCCGCGGCGGAATGCCTCATCCTGCGGAACCTTTTGGTGAGCTGGCCGGTGTCAATGCCCACCGGACAGGCCGTGGCGCACAGGCCATCCACCGCGCAGGTTTCCAGCACGGTATAGGGGAAATCCGCTTCGAGCGCGGCCAGCAACTCCGCGCTGGCGGGTTCGTTCTTCAGGCGCGTCATCTCCCGGCGCAGGACGATGCGCTGCCGCGGAGTCGCGGTCAGGTCGCGGCTGGGGCATTTGCTCTCGCAGAAGCCGCATTCGATGCATTTGTCCACTTCCTCTTCGATCGAGGGAGTAGGCTTCAGAGCCTGCAGATGGGAGTTGGGATCGGGATTGATGATGACGCCGGGATTGAGCAGGTTTTCGGGATCGGCCAGCTCTTTCAGACGTTTCATCAGGCGGTAGGCTTCCGCGCCCCACTCCTTCTCGACGAACGGCGCCATGTTGCGTCCGGTGCCGTGTTCGGCCTTCAGCGCGCCGTCGTAGCGGTCCACGACCAGGTGGACGAGGTCGTCGAGAAAACGCGCGTAGGTGTCGATGGCGGCCTGATCGTTGAACGACTGGGTGATGATGAAGTGCAGGTTGCCATCCTTAGCGTGGCCGAAAATGATTCCATTGTCGTAGCCGTGCTTGGCGAACAGTTTGGTCAGGTCAATGGCGGCATCGGCGAGGTTTTCGACTGGAAAAGCCACGTCTTCGATGATGACCGTGGTGCCGCTCTTGCGCACCGCCCCCACCGACGGGTACAGCCCCTGCCGGATTTTCCAGAGCAGAGCCTGCTCGCCGGGGTCAAAGGTAAACCGCGCCGGCTCGAGCAATTCGAGCGATTGAACGCCATCGCGAGCCTGCTGCTCGATGGCCGCGCGCTCGGATAGATTTGCGCCCTGGAACTCGGCGAGCAGTCCCGCAGCCGCAGCCGGCAATTTGCGGATCGATGGCGGAATGCCGGGCTGCTCCTCGACGGAACGAAGCGAGGCGCGGTCCATCAGCTCCAGAGCCTTGGCGCCCGCGTCGCGCAAAGGCACGATGGCGGCGCACGCGGCGTGGAGGTCCGGAAATAGAAGAAGGCCGGTGTATTTCACGGGCAGGTCGGGCACGGTGTGCAGCACAGCTTCGGCGATAAATGCGAGGGTGCCCTCCGAACCGATCAGCAGGTGCTGGAAAATGTCGAGCGGATTCTCGAAATCCACGAAGGCGTTCAGCGAGTAGCCCGTGGTGTTCTTCATTCTGTATTTCGCGCGAATGCGGTCGCGAAGCACGCTGTTCGCGTCGATTTCCGCCTTCAATTCCAGGATGCCCTGGACCAGCCGGGGTTCGCGGGAACGGAAGAGTTCGCCCGCGTCCGGACGCGCGGTGTCCACCAGCGTTCCCGATGGTAGAACGAAAGTAATCGAATCGAGCGTGTGGTAGGCATTCTGCGCCACCCCGCAGCACATGCCGCTGGAATTGTTCGCCAGAATTCCGCCCATCATGCAGGCATTGATGGAGGCCGGGTCGGGCCCCATTTTCACGCCGTAAGGCCGCAGCAGTTGGTTCACGTGGCCGCCGATGATCCCGGGCTGCACGCGGATCTTTCTGCCGCCCTCCTCGACCTTCGCCCCGCGCCAGTGGCGCGCTACTTCGACTAGGATGCCGTCTGTTATGGCCTGGCCGGAGAGGCTGGTGCCCGCAGCGCGAAAGGTGAGGGGAATGCGCGACTCGTGGCTGAACTGGAACAGCGCCTGAATCTCCGCGGTTCCTTTCGCCAGCACGACTGCTTTCGGGATCAGGCGGTAGAAGCTGGCGTCCGCGGCGAACGCCAGCACATCGATGGGACGCGTGAGCACGCGGTCCTCGCCGGCAATCCGGACCAGTGCGCTGCGAAGCGTGACAGGTGGCGCGCTGGTAGTCGGGCGGGTGGTGGCGAATGCCATGATTGGCCTGCGCCCGCGTTCCGTCAGTGGCCGGAACGGCCCGCGGTCGTGAACCGAGGAACCGGTTCTCTTTCGGCCCAAACGTATCACGAGCGGGACGAAGGACACAAAGCAACTCGCTGCCTGCCGCTTCCATCCGAATTGCGCAGAAGGCGGATGCAAGCCAGGAACCGCCGGCCTCGTCGCGTAGGCACGCTGCGGCCCCGTTTGTTACACTGAAGTGTTTTCGCGGCACGCTGAGGCGCCGCAGGGGGACATGGAGAGGAAACAGCTTCGCCGGCTTCTTCTGGCCGCCGGGGGCGTGGCGCTCCTGGTATGCCTGCTCGTTTGGCTGGGCCGGCGGACACCGGTTCCGGGAGTGGGCGCAGTGAAAGTGGTGCGAGAGAGCCTGACCGAAGTTGTCACCACGAATGGAATCGTAGAGGCGATCGATGCAGCGGTGATTCGCGCTGAGCTGAACGCGTTTGTGACGCAAGTGAACGCAACCGAGGGGAAGCAGGTCCATAAAGGTGATCTCCTGCTGAAGCTGAACACTTCCGACGCCGAAGCGCAGCTCGCGCGGACGCGGCAATCTTTGCTGGATGCCGAGGACGCCTTGCGCGCCGCCCGCGCCGGAGGGCCGGCGGATCAGCGCGCGCAGCTCGAAGCGGACCAGGTGAAGGCCGAGGCAGATGTCGCGCGCCTGCGCAGCGAGCAGGCTTCCCTGGAGCGGCTGGCCGCCCAGCAGGCCGCCACCCCCGATGAGGTCAGCCGCAACCGCCTGGCGCTGACCCGCGCCGAAGCCACCGCCCAGGAAATCACGGCGCGAAAGCAGGATCTGGCACGCCGGGCGAAGCTGGCCGTGGAGACTTCGCAGTTGCAGGTGGAGCGCGCCAAGGCCGAAATCGCCTCGCTCGAAAAAATGGTGCGGCAAGGAAACCTCACAGCGCCGATCGACGGAACTCTGTATATGTTTCCGGTCCACGTGGGCGACTACGTGCATACCGGAGACCTGCTGGCGGAGATTGGGAGCCTGGAGCATCTGCGGGTCCGCGCGTTCGTGGACGAGCCGGAACTGGGCCCGGTCGCGCCGGGCCAGCGGGTGGAGATTACCTGGGACGCGCTCCCCAATCAAACCTGGGCGGGACGCACCGAGTTGGTGCCGAAGACGGTGGTGCCTCGAAACGCCCGCAGCGTCGGCGAAGTGCTCTGTTCGGTCGAGAATAGCGGCCAGAATCTGCTGCCCAATGCCAATGTGGGATTGCGGATCATCGTGCGGCAGGCCAAGGATGCGCTGGTGGTCCCCCGGGGGGCGGTGCGGGACGAGGGCGACCACCGCTACGTGTACGTCGTTGAGGGCGGCGGCGGACTGGGCGTCAACACGCACGTCCTCCACCGGCGCGAAGTGCGGCTGGGCATCAGCAGCCCCACCGACTTCCAGGTGCTCGAGGGAGTAAGCGAGGGTGAAGAAGTAGCCCTTCCCGGCGACGTGGACCTGTCAGACGGCATCAAAGTTAGGGCAGTCATTCAGAGAATGCCCACGGGGACATGAGAGCCCCGCTGGCGTGCCCGAGACCATGCGGTTTGTAAATCCAAAATTCTCGATCCGGCGATCGCAAGCGGCAAAGCTGCGTGCGGCACGCGGGATTGCCGTTCTGCTGGCTGGCGCGGTATGCGCTTTTGCGCCGTTGCTGGCAGGCGGGCGCCCGGCGATGAACGGTGAGGAACTGCGCCGGCTGTTCGAAGCCGGAGAATACCAGCATGTGCAAACAGGGTCAGAGGAAGCCCTGGCACTCACTCCGCAGGACCCGGTGCTGCACTACTGGCTGGCACGGAGTTCTTACGAGCTCAACAGCTTCGATACGGCAGTGCGCGCCGCGGAGGATGCCTGCCGCTTGAACCCGCAGAGCTCGGATTTCCAGATGTGGTTGGGACGCGCCTACGGCAGGAAGGCGGAGATCGAGTCGAGTTTCTTCCTGGCGCGAAAGACCCGGCGCGCGATGGAGACTGCCGTAAAGCTGGATGGAACGAACATCCCCGCGCGGCGGGATCTGGAGGAGTACTACACGGACGCGCCCTGGTTTCTGGGCGGGAGCAAGGACAAGGCGCGCCAGCAGGTGGAAGCGATCCGGGCGCTCGATCCCCAGGAGGGAATCCTGGCCCTCGCGGCCATGTATCGCAGCGCGGAGCAGCCGGAGGAAGCCCGCAAACAATATGAATTGGTGCTTGAGCAACATCCTCCCAAAGTGCACTTTTATCTCGAGGCGCTCGATTTCTATGAGCATCAGCGTGACGCACTGAGCATGGCGCGCGTGCTGGGCAGCGCGCACGCGGTGGCCCCGCAGGATCCGCGCCTCGTGTTCTACCGCGCGGTCTCTCGCGTCATCGGCGGACTGCAATTGGATCTCGCGGAAGCCGAGTTGAAGCAGTTCCTAGCCGAGTATCCGGGCAATTCGGATTCGGTGACCAAGGCGGAGGCGCGCGATTGGCTCGGCGTTGTTTACGAGCGTGAAGGCAACTGGCAGGCGGCCACGGAGCAGTATCGGCAGGCCGTGCAGCTCGAGCCCTACCGGAAACGATTCCGGAAATCGTTGGAGAGGGCGGAAAAGGAATTGAAGAGGCAGAACAAGCAGGACAAGAAATAGACGGAGAAAGGCCATGCCGCGCACATAAGCGGCGGAGGATGGGAGGAGCGCCGAGCCGCCAAGAGCGCCCGAGTCACTCGGGTGCGCGGCAGACGCGGAGTGTGGAGTTTTCGTAGGGGCAGTCGAGAGCGGGTCGAGCCGCGGCCCGGCCCGCGCCCTTCCTCAGCAGCAGCCAGCTCAGGGCGTAGCGGCGCCGCAAATCGGAGAGCTGCGCGCGGCTGAAGTCGTCGATTCCCTGCTGGGCGCGCACCTCAGCTCTCCACTCCCAGGCCAGCGCGGGAAGATTGCGGGAAACGGCTCGGTCTTTGTTCGATTCGGCAAGCTGGCTGCGTTCCGCCAGGCCGCGGAAGCCGTGTTCGTTCTCGCCGGGGAGGTGCAGATAATCCGGGTCCATGGCAAACAGGGCATCCCGCGGAGTATGGAGCCGGACCCAGTCAAACGCCTGGCGCCAATCATTGCTCACCGTCATCCACGGCCATTCGATGTGCGGACTCGCGGCGAGTTCCACCCGTTGGACGAAAAACATTCCCAAGGCGAGCGGGACGAGCAATGCACCGGCAACAGGCTTCCACGGGCGCTTCAACAATTCTCCGGCCAGGCCGCCGGTGAACAGGACCAGGAACAGATAAATGAAGTGGAGCGTGCGGAGAGGTTCCAGCGGCACCAGCGGCAGTAGCGCCGGTGTGAGGCCGATCACCAGGCCCGCGGCCACCCCGATGCCGCCTGAAATGACCAGCCTGCGGGAGATACGCGCCAGCTCGTCGAGGCCGCGGCTTCCGGCCAGACGCGAGTACAGATAGAGAATGGCGAGGGGCGCGAACGCCCCGAGCAATTCATACCAGGTCCACTGCGCGGGGAACAGATAGCGCCGGCCGGAAAGCGCGGTGCGCCACGCGGGGTCGGAGGGATTTGCGAACCACCGCGCGAGCAGTCCTGAAGGGATGGCTGCCAGTGCGGCGGCAGCGAACACTCTGGAGGGCAACGCTGAATTTCCGGCGGATCGCGTTTTAGCGGGCCACGCCTGGATGGCTAAATGCCACATCCCGAGCAGGGCCATGGTGGGGTGGATCAATCCGGCCATGAGGAGCCAGACGGCGGCGGAGAGCCGCTTTTCCAGCAGATCCGCGAGAGAAAAGAGAAGCAGTCCGGTGCAGAGTGCGCGGGTGTGCAGGTAAGGCTCGCAGAGTTCCACGAATGTGCCCGCCACCGGGAGCGTCAGCAACGCGGTGACCAGCAGCAGGCTTCCGCGTATTCCCGCGACTGTGTGGAACGAGCGGCACGCCATCCTCCAGCATCCGGCAAGCAGGAGGAGAACGCAGCCAAAATGCCAGAGAAATACGCCCCAGGGCAGGGGCAATCGTGTGAACCGGATGGTCGCTGCGACCGCGTCTACGAAACAACCCAGCCGCGTCTGGGCCAGAAAGAAAGCGGCATCGAAGGGGTAGAGACCGGGGTCGAGCGCTTTCTTTATCGCGGGGAGATAGACGCACTGGTCATCGAAGCCGTAGTGATAGCCGTGGATCAGAATTCCCGCAACAGCAAGGCCGGCCAGGAGAAGCAGAGTGCGAAGCCGGAAGCGCGCGGGCGAATACGGGGAGTCGCGAGAATCGGGCATGAACGGGCGAGGCTATCACATCTCACTGCACCCCGGGGACGGCTGCGGAGCCCCCGCAAGGCCGCAGGCTTGTCTTTGTCTCGGAAGGCGGTCAAAATGTTCGATGGTTGCCACAAGGCATGGGGTGAGAGAGCGCACGCCCAGCAAAGGGGCGGGGGATGATTAACGGGAAGCGGGTGGCAGTCGTTTTGCCCGCGTACAACGCTGAAAAAACACTGGAAGCGACCGTGCGGGAGCTTCCCGCGCTCGTGGACCTGCGAATCCTGGTGGACGACCACAGCGCGGATGAGACGGTGCGGGTGGCGGCGCGTCTGGGGCTGAAAATCTTCCGGCACGACGCGAACTACGGTTACGGGCGCAATCAGCAAACCTGCTACCGCGAGGCGCTGAACGCAGGCGCTGACGTGGTGATTATGCTGCATCCCGACTACCAATATTCCCCGCTGCTGGTGACCGCGATTGCCAGCATGGTGGCCTACGGCGTGTACGACATCGTTCTGGGGTCGCGGATCATCGGGGGGACCGCGCTGAAGGGCGGCATGCCGGTGTACAAATACGTGGCCAACCGCCTGCTGACCGCCTTCCAGAACCTGATTCTGGGCGCGAAGCTCTCCGAGTATCACACCGGGTATCGGGGGTTCAGCCGGGAAGTGCTGATGAAGCTTCCGCTGCTGGAAAACTCCGATGACTTCGTGTTCGACAACGAGGTGCTGGCGCAGGCGGTCTATTTCGGGTTCCGCATCGGGGAAGTGTCGTGCCCGGCAAAGTACTTCGACGAAGCATCGTCCATCAATTTCCGGAGGAGCGTCCGGTACGGCCTCGGGGTCCTGGCTACCACGGCAAAATTCGCCCTGCAAAAGCTGGGAGTGGCGCATTACCGCATTTTCAGCGAACGGGGAAGAAAGCTGGACATGGGCTACTACTCGACCCCCGCAGAGGAGACGCCGGTTCTGCAGGCCCGCGCGGCAGCAAAGTAACACGCCGGCAACGGGCTCACCGGCCGGCCCAATCGCACAGATGGTCCCGTACCCTTTCGCACTCGAGCGAGGCGCCTGCCAACTACCCGCTCCCGGAGTTTCCGATTGAAAGCCAAACCGGCGATCTGGCTTCTGCTGCTCACGGCCGGCGCCTTCTTGGTTCACGGCTACCATCCCTGGGCGGAGGATGCGGCGTATTACATTCCGCCGGTAAAGAAACTGCTGAACCCCTCGCTGTATCCCTATGGTGCGGAATTCTTCGAGTCGCACGCTTCGCTCACCTTTTTCCCCAGTCTGATGGCCGGAAGCGTGCGCCTTCTGCATCTGCCGCTCGACGTGGTGCTGTTGTTCTGGCAGTTGCTGTGCATCTATCTGTTCCTGCTGGGGTGCTGGAAGGTGAGCTGCTTGTGCTTCGAGGGGGAGCCGGCGCGGTGGTGCGCGGTGGCATTGGAGGCGGCTCTGCTGACGATGCCCGTAGCGGGAACCGCGCTCTTCGTCATGGATCAATATGTGAATCCGCGGTCGTTTTCCACGTTTGCGGCCATGTTCGCGGTGGCCGCAGCGCTGGAGAGGCAGAACCTGATAGCGATCGCCTGGCTGCTGGCGGCCGGGCTGGTCCATCCATTGATGCCGGTGTACGGCATTTTTTTCATCCTGCTGCTCGCATGGAGTCGTCCGCGGGAACCTCAGGCAGCAGGAGCGCTGCTGGTGTTCGGTATCACCTTCGGTCCACCCACTGAGGCGTATCACCAGGCAGCGCTCACGCATGCGTATCACTATGTCCAACGCTGGCCATGGTACGGCTGGGTGGGAATTCTCGCGCCGCTCGCCCTGTTCTACTGGTTTCGAG
Organism: uncultured Acidobacteriaceae bacterium; assembly: GCA_963773835.1. GTDB lineage: Bacteria > Acidobacteriota > Terriglobia > Acidiferrales > UBA7541 > JOPF136. The sequence goes on along the minus strand of CAVZCQ010000001.1, from coordinate 705,443 downwards.
CGATTGCGCGTGCACGGCGAATGGCCAACGTGGAGCTGTTGTGCCGGAGCCTGGTGCCGTTTGTCCTTCTCTCCCTTGCGGGGGCGCTCATTCTGGATATTCCTCGAAGGTTTGAAGCCCTGGCACGGTTCCAGCCTCTCCGGAGCCTGCATCTGGCATACGTGCTGCTGGTACTGTTGATGGGAGGAATGGCGGGGCAGTTCGCATTGAAGCGGAGCATGGCGCGCTGGCTGCTGTTGTTCGTTCCCTTGTGTGCGGGGATGGCGTACGTCCAATTTCGGCTCTTCCCGGAGTCGGCGCACATCGAGTGGCCCGGCCGCCCGAGTCGGAATGAATGGGTGCAGGCCTTTGGGTGGATCCGGCAAAACACTCCGGCGGACGCGTATTTTGCAATGGACCCGATGTATTTGGAACGCCCCGGAGAGGACGCGCAGTCCTTCCGGGCCATCGCGGAGCGCAGCCGGCTGGCGGACGAAGTGAAGGACAGCGGAGCGGTCTCTATGTTTCCGCAGTTGGCCGAAAAATGGTGGGAGCAGGTGCAAGGGCTGCAAGGTTGGGAAAAATTCCAGGCCGCCGATTTTCTGCAACTAAAAGCGCGCTACGGGGTAAATTGGGTGTTGGTCGAGCAGCCGGCCGGGTCGGGGCTGCAGTGTCCCTATCGGAATAGCCGCCTTTCCGTCTGCCGTCTGAATTGAGCGCAGAGGGAAAGTAGGGGATCTCAGTCGCCCGGTCGAGGCCCCGGGTGAGTGACGGGGAAACAGGGGGCCGGCGTTGGAGAGAGACTCTCGGTCGTATTTCCGCCCATGTCTCTGGATGGTGCTCGTCGCTCTGTGCCTGCGCCTAGCCGTGGTGGCCTTCCTCTATCCGGAGCGGTTGAACCCGGACCGCAACTATTGGAGGTTTGCAGGCGAAGTGGGGAGAGTTGCAGAGTCACTGGTGGAAGGACGGGGCTTCGGAAATCTGCTGTTCGGTCAGACCGGCCCCACGGCCATGGTCACTCCGGTATATCCCTACATCCTTGCCGGCGTCTTCGAACTGTTCGGCGTGTACACGAAGGCGTCGGCGATCGTCATGCTATCGTTGGGGAGCCTGTTTTCCGCATTGACCTGTATTCCCGTTTATCACCTTGCGCGCATCGGGTTCGACGAGCGTACTGGCGCATTGGCGGGATGGATCTGGGCTTTTTTCCCGTACGCAATTTATTTTTCGGCTGACTTCATTTGGCCGACGATCCTCACAACGCTGTTGCTCGCAGTCCTGCTGTTCTACGCGCTTTTTCTCGAGAATTCCGCCGGGGGCGGCTGGGACTTTGGGTTCGGAGTCCTGAGCGGGTTGGCGGCCTTGACTGAGCCCATTGTGCTATCCGTTCTACCGTTTCTGGTTGCCTGGGCGTATTTCCGGCGCGGGAAGCGAAGGCTGCGTTGGCTGTTCCCGGCCAGCGCGATGGCCGCAGGGTTTCTGATCATAGTTGCGCCGTGGTTCATCAGAAACTATTCGACATTTCACACCTTTATTCCGTTCCGAGACGGTCTGGGTATGGAATTGTACCTGGGCAACAACGGCGATTCCTCGCACTTTGCTCCTCCTGGACACCATCTGTCCGACAATGTAGCGGAGTTTCGGGAGTACAGACAAATGGGCGAGCTGGCATACATGAATCGGAAGCGAGAACAGGCCTTAGCGTTCATCCTCGGGCACCCCGGATGGTTTACGGTGATGACGTTTCGGCGCGCCTTATACTTCTGGACGAGCTATTGGAGTTTCGACCCTGCGTACCTGGCCCAGGAACCGTTTGACCCGCCCAACATCTTTCTCAGCCTCAGCCTGGACGTGCTCGCCCTCGCAGGTCTCTGGTGGGCGTTTCGCAGGGGGAGTGTCGTGGCGATGCCGTTTGCGCTGGTGCTTCTCTTCTTTCCGATGATCTATTACCTGACTCACGGCCGGGACTACTATCGCCGTCCGATTGACCCGGTCTTCGTGGTCCTGGCGGCCTATGCGGTGATCTCCCGGCGGGACGCGTGGGTCGCGAAACGGCAGGCGCGGCTGGAACGTTGACGCTTGGCGCCGGCAGGATTCCCTCGACCTTCCCAGTAATGTTGGAAACTCCGGTAAAACTGTTAATTCACCGCAACCTTTCCCCCCTCCCCGTGTAATTAGAGGAGGGATGGAGTCTCATTGGGGCGGCACGCGGTGCGAGAAACCCACTTTGCGAAGGCAGCCTCGAGGTCCGACAATAACGAGCGCCCTTCCGGGGGTAAGTGTCTGATGACAATGGGGTACTCCGGGCCGGGCGATTTTCTCCCGTCCTCTGCATCCCTGGCCTGTATAACCCCTATTCCCCTCGCAGCCGTGCTGAAGGATGGGTGCCTGCTGTCAGTTCAAGTGGGCGCATCGACCCGTCAACTTACCGCCATTTTCCCTGTTTCTGGCCGATCTCTCCATGAATGGCTGTGCGCCCAACCGGTCCCTTTCGTAGCCGTGGGATTCCCGATGGTCGTTCTTTTCCTCCGCGCCGCATTGCCGGGTCTCTCGCAAACCAATCGTTTCTCCCCCGGCGATCCTCTTAGTGTGGCACACAGCAGGAAGTTCGCTCCCGGCAGGAGGGCAATCTTGCGGGGTCGTGCAGTCCTCCGGCAGGGCTGGGCCGCGATTCAGGCTGGGTAGAAAGGAGCCAGTGATGCTGGCAGGTGACCTCCACGACGGGCAGCCAGACGATCCGTTCCGGTCACGCAACCTCTTTCTTCTCGCCATGTCGATGGGAGCCCTCACAGGATTCCTCGAGGGCGCGGGATTCTACGGGGCTCAAGCCGACCGCTGGACCGGCCATGGATTCTTCGGATCGACTGCCGAACCTTCTATCCTGTACCTTTCCCCGCTGTTTACGCTTCTGGGGTTCGCGGGAGTGGCGTTGGCGTTGCAGCTTTTCTTCCGCCTGTTCCGCGCCGCGCAGGCCAAGCGTGTGCGCATCCTGTTCGGCGTTCTCTCCTTCCTTGCTTTCTTCGATTGGTTGTGGCTCAGCGAGCGCTTCGCAACCTACAGCGCCCTCATCCTGGCGCTGGGCCTCGCGTTCGCCGCCGGGCGCTGGTTCCAAAAGCACTGGCGAAGGGCGCTGGAACTCTCTCCCAGAATGTTTGCAGTGTCCGCGGCTTGTATCTGCGTGGCGGCATTGGGAGTGACCAGCCTGGGCCGCTGGGGTGAGAATGCAGCGCAAGCCGCCCTGCCCGCCCCCCGCGCCGGGTCCCCGAACATCGTATTGATCATTCTGGACACGGTGCGGGCAGACCACCTGTCGGCATACGGCTATGAACGGCAGACCACACCGTTCTTGCAGAGCCTCGCGGCGGAAGGGATTGCCTTCGACAATGCGGTTGCTCCCTCATCGTGGACCTTTCCCTCCCACGTTTCCATCCTCACCGGCCGGTATCCGCATGAACATGGCGCCGTCCTGAACGGATACGACGGCCGCTACGCCACTGTGGCTTCATCGCTTGACCAGATGGGCTACGTTACCGGGGGCTTTTCCGGAAACATGGATTGGTTTGCGGCGGCGCGCGGCATGGCCGGCGGGTTCCAGCACTTTGAGGATGCATATTGGTCGGTGGGAGCCATGTTCGCGCAGACCGGCTACGGCCGAATCATCGGCGACGGGCTCGCCTGGGCTACCGGCGATCGCTTTGTTCTCGGATACAAACGCGCCCGCGACGTTAACCGCACCGCGCTCCGGTGGCTGGATTCAGCTCCCAAAAGACCCTTCTTCTTGGTCCTCAACTATTACGACGCCAATGCCGGCGGTGAGGAGCCTGCGCCAGCCTACCGCAATCTGTTTTCGTCAGCACAGCTTCCACCTCCCGCTCTCGGGGCGGCGGAATTCGCTCCCGCGGAGTTGGATAAATCCCGCAGCAATGAATACGACGGCGCCCTGGTCTACATGGATACCTGCGTGCGGGAACTAGTCGAAGACCTGGAAAAGCGCGGGCGGGCGGACAATCTGGTGGTGGTGGTCACCGCGGATCATGGCGAGCTGTTTGGCGAGCATGGCTTGTCCGGCCATCGCAACTCTCTCTACTGGGATTTGCTGCATGTTCCGCTGATCGTTTGGGGGAACCACGGCATGTCCCGTGGATTGCGCGTCGAGCGGCCCGTCTCGCTCGTGTCGCTGCCCGCCACGCTTCTCGAGCTTGCCGGTAAGAAGGACGCTGGCGGATTTCCCGCTCCCTCGCTGGCTCAGTTTTGGAAAGCGCGCGGCGCAGATCCTTCCTGGCCCTTCCCCATCTCGGAATTGGCGCAGATGCCTTATCCCGGGCTCGAAAGAATGCCCAACTATTCGGGCTCCTTATCCGCCCTCGTCACGTCGCGCTGGCTCCTGATTGACCACAGCCTGAATGGCCCCGCCCTCTACGACTGGCAGGCGGACCCCGAAAACCTGCGCGATCTCGCGCTCACGGCGGACGGAAAACTGTTGGCCACCGCGCTGACGAGCTGCCTCGAGGCTCGAAATGTAGGTGTGAGAGGCGCGGGCTGCCGCACGGACGAGCCGCGCATATCGAACTCGTCGAACTCCTCAGAGGCATTCGGAGCCACCGGAGAACAGTGAAGGGCGGCCGTTGTCTTTCGGCCCAGCCCCACGAGATTCCGCTCTCGGCGCTTCCAGTCTCCGCTTCGCCACACAGAGGTACTTCCGCCAGCAAGCGCCGGAGTTTGCGCGGAGATACGGGGCATTGGCGTTCCTGGAGATCGAGCGCATTTTCGATTCTGTGGCGGGTGAGTCTCGATTATGATGGCGGGGCCCAGCCTGTGCGGGCGGGGCCAGCCCGGCGGAGAGCGACGAGGCGAAAACGCCTCCCTGCGGGCCAGGCAACCCACAAGACATGTCATACAATCATCAAAAGCGGGAAAAGGTCCATCTATATGCCGAATCAAGCGGCCGCGATAACCGGGACACCATTGTTTGACTACGAGCGCTGGAACCGGCAACTGCCGGCGCTGTCCAAACAGTATCGGACGAACCAGCCGTTTCCGCATCTGCACCTGGAGGATTTTCTGGATGCTGCGGTAGCCCGCGAGCTGATGCAGGAGTTCCCGGCGCCGGAAAGCGGTGCGTGGATCCAGTACAAACACGCCAATGAGAACAAAACGGGCCTGCCGAAGCGCGAGATGTTCCCGCGGCTAATCGGGCAGGTCGTGGACGAGCTGAACTCGCCGGAGTTCCTCGCCTGGCTCAGTGAACTCACCGGGATCGAAGGACTGGTATCGGACGGGACCCTCGAGGGCGGGGGACTGCACCAATCCTCCTGCGGCGGTTTTCTGAACGTACACGCGGATTTTACGATGCATCACCACCACAAGAACTGGAGACGCCGGATCAATTTGATCCTGTACCTCAACGAAGGATGGCAGCCGGAATGGGGTGGGGCCATCGAGCTGTGGGATCGGAAGATGACTCGGCGCGTCGCCCAGGTGCAGCCGTTGCTGAACCATGCGCTCATCTTCAACACGAACGAGGATTCCTTCCACGGGTTTCCCGACCGGCTGGCGTGTCCCGAAGGGGTATCGCGAAAGAGTCTGGCGCTCTACTACTACACGCCCGAGGTTCACGTGACGACCGCGGGGAAGTCCACGAACTACCGTCCGCGGCCGAGCGACGGCCTGCTCCAAAGGGCTTTGATTTGGACGGACAAGCAGGCGGTGAACCTGTACTCCCGGGCGAAGGAAGTGTTCGGTCTTTCCGACGATTTTGCCAGCCGCGTGCTCGGTTTTCTCTCGCGGAAGAAATAGGGAAACCGCGGCCGCTGATGGAGCGGGGGCCCCGCGGGAAGCATCTTATGAGTGGGGCGGGCAGGAGGAGAAGCTGAAGACCGAAACACTGGTCGTCGCGCTGGAAGCGCTCCGCGCGAACAAACTGAAGGCCGCGCTCACCATGCTGGGAGTGGTGATCGGCAGCGCCTGCATCGTGCTGGTGGCCACGGTCGCGACCACGGGGAAAGAGTACATCCTTTCGGCGATCGAGGCGGTGGGCTCCAATCTGGTGACCGCGGAGGTGGTGCGCGCGGGCCCTGGTCAGCGGGCGGTCGAAAGCGACGAGCTGACCATGGTGGATTTGGATGCCATCCGCGACGGCATCCCGGGGCTGAAGCAAGTGGCGGGGAGTTCTCCCACCGGGATGACCGTGGTCGTCGACGGCGTGGCACGGGCCGTGACCCTCACGGGGGTAACTCAGGGGTTCCAGAGCATCCGCGATCTGGTCATCCTGCGCGGCCGCTTTTTGGACGCGGACGATATGGGCGCCCGGTCGAAGGTGTGCGTCCTGTCAGAAAAACTGGCCGCGAAGGCCTTCCTCCACGAGAGTCCGGTGGGCCGGCAACTGCGAATAGGAGAGCTTCACTTCACGGTCGTGGGCGTCTTTCGCGAGCGGATGTCCACGTTCGGCCTTTCCGAGATCCAGGATGAAACCGCGATCATCCCGCTCTCGCTGCTGAGATATTATACGGGCGACGATCATATCCGGACACTTTACGCCCAGGCTTCGAACCTGGACGAGGTTCCCGCCGTCACGCGGCAGGTGGCACAAATCCTGAAGTCGAGGCACCGGCCGGGCGCCGTGTACAGAGTGGATAATCTGAACGCGATCCTGGACACCGCCAGAAAAATCTCGGTGGCGCTGACCATCATCCTGCTGCTCGTGGGATTCATCGCCCTGGTGATCAGCGGGATCGGCATCATGAACATCATGCTGGTTACTGTGACGGAGCGGACTCGCGAAATCGGCGTGCGCATGGCCGTGGGAGCGCCGCGGCGCGAGATCCGCTGGCAATTCCTGCTGGAGGCGCTCCTGATCAGCGGGACCGGGGCGCTGGCCGGAATCCTGTTTGCGGTGAGCCTTCCGGTGGTCCTCAGGCCGGTGCTGCCTCCAGGCTTTCCGGTTTCCGTCTCCTGGATCTCGGTGATCGTGGCGTTCCTGGTGACCTGCCTGACGGGCGTGCTTTTCGGATATCTGCCCGCGAATCGCGCGGCGGGACTCCAGCCAACGGAATCGTTGCGCTATGAATAGCTCGGAGAACAGCCAGGCGCTGGAGCAGCCGCGGAGACGGCGCCTCAGCGGAATCGTGGCCGGCGTCGTGGGCCTGTTCCTGCTCCACTGCGCGATCTGCGCCCCCGTGGCTTCGCAGCAGGCTCCGCCGCAGGGAGAAGCCGCGCCGCAGGAAGGCGCCCCTCCCGCGGAACTCACCCTGAAGAGCGCCCTGGAGCGCGCGCTGAAGAGCAGCCGCGAGGTGGCGTTGGCGCGGATCCGGGCGAGCGTGGCGCGGCGGCAGGCCAACCTGACCAAAGCGCGATTCCAGCCGAACCTGTTCACGGGCTCCGGAGCCGTCTACACCAATGGGATCCCGGAGACGCCGGGCGGCACCGCGCCCTCGCTCTTCAACATGGCCTATGTGCAGACGCTCTTCAACCCGCCGTTGCGGGGCCAGTACCGGGAAGAGGCGCTTCAGGCTCAGATCGAGCAGCTCGAAACGACACTGACGCGCGATTCCGTGATGGTGAAAACGGCCTCGACCTATCTCGAGCTGAACAAGGTGCGGCACGGGCTCGAGCTCCTTCGGAAAGAAGGCGACAGCTCGACCCGCGTGCTGGACATCACCCGGCAGCGCGTGGCGGAAGGCAAGGAGCTGCCCATCGAGATCACCCGCGCGGAGCTGGTTTCGGCGCGCGTCGTGCAACGGCGCCTGCAGCTCGAGGGGCGCGAGGACGTCCTCCAGGCCGGCCTGCAGGATTTGTGCAGCGTCGCTCCCGACCGGCGCATCGATCTGGTGGACACGGACCACACCCCGAATTTCGCCTCCGCCGCCGACCGCCCGATTCACGAGCTGATCGCCATGGGTGTGGAGAACAGCCTGGAAATTCGCCAGGCCGAGCTCGACTATCGCGCCAAACAGGAGCGGCTCAAAGGCGAGCGTGGCGGGTATTTCCCCACGGTGGACCTGGTGGCAAAATACAGCCTGCTGAGCAAAATCAACAACTACCAGAATTACTTCAAGACCTTCCAGAAAAACAACGTCAACGTGGGATTGCAGATCAACATTCCCATCTTCAGCGCGCGCACCACCGCCGCCGTCGAGCTGGCCAGCGCGGACCTCCACCGCTCCGAGCTCGAGCTTTCCGCCACGCGCAGCCGCGTCGAGAACGAGGTCCGCAGCCAGGCCCGGCGCGTGCGCGAGACGGAAGCCACGCGCGAAGTGGCCCGCCTGGAGCTCAAGCTGGCCCAGGAAGAGCTGCAGATCGAGCAAGCCAAATTTGAGGAAGGCCACGCGAACCTCCGCGACGTGGAAAAACTGCGGCTCGAGGAGAGCACGAAATGGCTGGCCTTCCTGGACGCCGATTTCGACAATCAGCGCGCTTCGCTCGAACTGTTGCGGATGACCGGACAGCTTTCGACCGTTCTGCAATGAGCACAGGGGCCGCTCGGCCGCGGCGGGGCACTGCGGAATCGCGGCGGCATGAGGTAAGATAGTTGGTTGGCGCCCCGGGCCCCCGGGGCGCAGCAATTTGGGGGTTGCGGATGACGTCCGGAGTCATGAAGACACTGCTGCTGAACCCGCCGAGCTTTGAGAAGTTCGACGGCGGGGCCAGTTCGCGCTGGCCGGTCTCGCGCGAGATCGAATCGTATTGGTATCCGGTTTGGCTCGCGTTTCCGGCCGGGATGCTGCCCGGCAGCCGCCTGCTCGATGCCTGCCCCCACAAGGTGACGCCGGAGGAGACCGTGCGCATCGCACGGGACTATGAGTTCGTGGTGCTGTTCACTTCCACGGTGGGTTTTGCCAACGACGTGAGGCTGGCCGAGCAAATGAAGAGCGCGCGGCCGGACCTGAAGATCTGCTTCGTGGGGCCGCACGTGGAAACCCAGCCGGAGCTGAGTCTCCGCACCAGCGAGGCCATCGATTTCGTGGTGCGGGGCGAGTTCGACTATGCGGTCGTGGAATACGCCCAGGGGCGCGCCCTGGACACGATCCAGAACGCGAGCTTCCGGAAGAACGGGAAAGTGGTGCACAACCCGGAAAGGCCCAAGCTGCACTCCGAGGAGCTCGATGCCCTGCCCTTCGCCACGGAGGTTTATAAGCGCGACCTGACCATCGAGAATTACAACGTCCCGTTCCTGAAGCATCCCTACGTGGCCTTCTATTCGTCGCGCGGCTGCCCTGCCCTCTGCACCTTCTGCATGTGGCCGCAGACGCTTTCCGGCCACGCCTGGCGCACGCGGTCAGTGGACAACGTGGTGCGGGAATTCGAGCAGGCCACCAGACTGTTTCCCCAGGCCAAAGAGTTCTACTTCGACGACGATACCTTCAATATCCGCAAGGACCGCGTGATCGAGATTTCCAAGCGGCTCGCCCCGATTGGCAAGATCTGGAGCTGCAACGCCCGCGTGCATAGCGACTACGATACGCTGAAGGCCATGGCCGACGGCGGGGCCCGGCTGCTTATCGTGGGATACGAGTCCGGAGACCCGCAGATTCTGAAGAATATCAAGAAGGGCGCCACCGTGGAGATGGCCCGCGCGTTTGCCAAGAACTGCAAGAAGGTGGGCCTCCGCGTCCACGGCGACTTCATCATCGGCCTGCCGGGGGAAACAAAAGAGACGATCCAACGCACCATCGATTTCGCGAAGGAACTGGACCCCGAGACGATCCAGGTCTCCATCGCTCACGCCATGCCCGGCACTGAGCTATACACGTTTGCGGCGGACAAGGGATTTCTGGCCGGCGAGGCGCTGGCCGACGGCAAAGGCCACCAACTCCCGCACCTGCAGTATCCCGGACTCACGCGAGAAGACATGCTCTCCGGCGTGAACCGCTTCTTCGACGAATATTACTTTCGGCCGCGCATCATCTGGCGCATCGTGCGCGAGGCGCTGTGGGACAGGGACGAGCGGAAGCGGCTGACCACCGAGGCCGTCGATTTCCTGAGATTGCGTTTCGAGCGAAACCGGATGGCCCGGAAGGGGCTCGAGCAGAAAACCGTGATCACCGTCCCCGCGGCCTCTTCCACCGCCCCGCCGGCAGCAGACTGAACTCCGGCCATGACAACCGGCCGGCAAATCCGCGGGAAGACGGCCCTCCTGCTGTTCCTGATGGTGGTGTTTGGCTCATCGGGCGACACACTCATGGGGAAGGGGATGCGCGCCGTAGGCCCGCCGGCCGCATGGCAGGCGGGCCCGCTCCTCGAATTCCTCCGCCACGCCACAGGTTCGGTCGCGGTGTGGGCGGGTTTCGGCTGCCTGCTGCTCTTCTTTCTTTCCTACATGCTGGTGCTTACCTGGGCGGATTTCAGCTTCGTGCTGCCGGCCTCCGCGGCGGCCTATGCCGTCGTCCCTCTGCTGGGGCATGTATTCCTGGGCGAGGCGGTAAGCCCGTTGCGGTGGACAGGAGTGGCTCTCATCACTTTGGGCGTCGCGCTGGTGGGAAATACTCCGCCACGAACGACTCTGGAGGCGCCGGCGGCCGGCGCGGCCGTTTCCGCGCCTGCGCGGGGTGACTGAGATGCAGATCGCCCTCTTCGTCCTTCTGGTTGTTGTGGCCGGCACATCCGGCGAGATGTTCGTGAGCCTGGCCATGAAACGCATCGGCGAGGTGACTTCGTTCCGTCCGGGCGCCATCGCGCGCCTGGTGTGGTGCGCTCTGGGCCAGCCGTGGATGTGGGCCGGGCTGGCAATGATGGCGCTGGCGTTTTTTTCACTACTGGTGCTGCTGTCGCGAGCAAACGTCAGCTTTGTTGTGCCCGTCACCGCGCTCAGCTATGTGATGGCGGCGCTGGGCGGCCGTTTTTTCCTGGGCGAGCAGGTGAACGCAAACCGCTGGATGGGCGTTTGCCTGGTGTGCCTGGGAGTGGCCCTGGTGTGGGCGGGATAGCGGTCGATGCACGAGGCATGGCACATTCTGCGGTGGGCGGTGCTGGCGGCGGCGACGGCGCCGTTCGTCTACTACCTGCTTTCGATTTGGAGCGCGGTGAGTTTTTTCCGGCGCCCGGCTGCGGCGGGTGATGAGACGTTTGCTCCGCCGGTCAGCATCCTGAAGCCGTGCCGCGGCCTGGACCCCGAAGCCTACGAGAATTTCGCGAGCTTCTGCCGCCAGAATTATCCCAACTACGAAATCCTGTTTGGGGTGGCGGATCCTCTGGACCCGGTGACGGCGGTAATCGAAAAAGTGATCCGCGATTTTCCCCAAGTGCCGATTCGCCTGATTCGCAGCGCCCCCGCGGTGGGGACCAATGGAAAGGTGAACAAACTGATCCAGCTGGCCGCGGAAGCCCGCTACGACATCCTGGTCATCAACGATAGCGACGTACGCGTGACGCCGGACTACCTCCGGCAGGTGGCTGCCCCGTTCCGGGATCCCCGTGTGGGAGCCGCCACGGCCATGTATCGCGCCCGGACCAACGGCTCGCTGGGCGCCGAACTGGAGGCCGTGGGGATCACCTCCGAATTCCAGGCCGGGGTACTTTCCGCCTGGCGGCTCGAGGGCGTGAAGTTTGCCCTGGGCGCCACCATGGCCTGCACGCGGAAGGCGCTCGAAGCCATCGGGGGCTTTGAAGCGATCGCCGACTATCACTCTGATGACTACGAGCTGGGCAGCCGCATCGCAGCGTGCGGCTACCGCGTGGAGCTGCTCCGGGACCCGGTGGACCTGGTGTACGGCCGGCGATCGCTCGGCGAGTTTGCAGCACATCAATTGCGCTGGGCGCTGACCACGCGGTTTGCGCGCCCGGGCGGACATTTCGGGCTGTTGCTGACGTTCGGGCTGCCGTGGGCATTGCTGGCTGCGGCCATCGCGCCGGAGAGGTGGATTGCCGTGGCGTTTCTCGGTGCGTATCTGGTGCTGCGGCTCGCGGCTGCCTGGACCGTGGGCGTTTGGGGCCTGCGCGACGGATTGCTGCGGCGGAGATTGTGGCTGGTTCCGCTGCGGGATGCCACCGGGTTCCTCACCTGGGTGGCCAGCTATTTCTGCAATCGGATCGAATGGCGGGGCAGCGCCTTCCACGTCGTGGAAGGCAAGCTGGTGCCTATCGGCGAGCCTGCCGAAGTGGCGGAAGCAGAGCAGGCGGCGCCGTAGGGGCACGACATGTCGTGCCCCACCAAGGCACGGCGTCGCGCGCGACTCCGGATTTAGGGCCACCATTCCTCGCCACGCGGGTTGACGGAAATCGGGTCGCCGAATACAGTAGATACATACGCCCCGTCCCGAGGGCTCGGGATTCGGGGCGTTTTGCTGTGGCCTCCACCGGCTGGGAGGTCGTCCAATTGGCAGGACATCAGACTCTGGATCTGAGAATCATGGTTCGAGTCCATGCCTCCCAGCCAAATTTCTGCAGTGGGTCGTGTTGGACCGAAGAGTTCTGAACTCCAAATCCGGTAAGCCTAATCCTGGTACTTCTCGCGCAGGCGGGGCGTGAGCCGCAGCATCAATTGGACGCGCTCCACTTCGTCGAGCCAGTCGGCCAGCGTCGCGTCCAGCTCTGCTTTTTCCGGAGGTACGATGCCCGTGGGGCAGTGGGCCCCGAGTTTCCGGAACGCCATCGCGCGGTAGCGGTGGATCGTTCGGTCCCCGGCCGTAGCGCACCATTGGTCGTCTTCCGAGAGAAAAAGAACCACCGGGACGCGGTTCCCCCCGTTGATGCGCAGCTCCGGAATTAGCTCGCCATCCCTGGGGCGTTCGATGAACCTCAGATCGATCTTCCCGGGATTGGCTTCGGCGATTCGCTGGATCAGCGGGCATTGCTCGACGCAATCGCCGCACCAGATGCCGCTGAAGACGAGAATCTTCATCCTTCGCTCAAAGCCGCCCACCAACTGCCTCTGGGCCTCTGTCATTCGCGCCGCCTCATACACCTGATTCCAGCGGCGCTGCTGCTCCTCGGTGCCGGTCCGGAGATAGCTGTCGTAGAGGAGACCCGAGGCGAACCGGCCGGCAATGGAAGAGGCGACGATCACCATTGTTGTCCACTCACTGGCGAAAGGATTGGATGTAGTTCGAGATTGCTTGGATACGCTGGAACCCCCGGAATTTACGCAGGCCGGCCCGAGCGTAAACGCAGAATGAGCAGGAGGCAACACGCGCCGAAAGAAACCGCCGGTCCAGCCGTGCGGTCCGGGGTGTGTCCGAACCAGACGCGGACATCGCTATGGCCGGCGGGCACGGCGATCACCATTTGGCCCGTGTCCGTCTCGGTCTCCGCGGTCACACGCGCTCCATTCACGCTGGCGCGCCAGGCGCGGTAGTTCACCAGATGGAGACACACCCGCGCCGGCTCTGGGCTCTCCACGGCAAACTGCTTTTCTTCCGTGTTCCACAGGAGCACGGTGATTTTCGCGCTGGAGTCTTTCACCTGCTCCCCCGATTCATCGATGACGGCAAGGCGGGGCGCATCCGCGTCCAATCTTTCCGGGTCCACGCCGACGGGCAGAAATTCGTCCACCACGCCCTCGTAGCCTCTCTCCGATTGCGCGGCGGCGAGCATCTCGTGGATTTCGTCAGGAGCCCAGGGCGCGCCGGACAGGATAGCGCCGCCCGCCAAAAGCCAAATGACGGCCACCAGCCCGGCCCAGGCCAAAGGCCGCTTCGTCGAGCGAATGGCCGCTACAATCGCCATAGCCAGCGCCAGATTGAAGATGTAAAGCGAGCGCCAGGGAAATTCCGCCATCCAGATTCTCGGCAGGACGCGCCACACGGGCTCGCTCCAGGGAAATAACATCACGGCATAGACCGCGGCGACGGCGCAGAGCGCAGGCAGGCCCTGTCGCAACGGCTCGCTGGCCTGCCCGTCTGGGCCGCGCAATCGGCGAAGCGCGAGCGGGAAGGCCGCGCCGGCCACCGCCATTTCTCCGCAGGCCAGCGCGGAAACCAGCAGGTTGAAGGCGGTGTGGTCCGCATCATCGCTGCGGTGGAACAGGAAGTTGTTCCACAGGCTCAGCCCGCCGGCGAACGCGCCCTCGCTCTGAATCCAGTGCATCTCCAGCGCGATGGGCAGGATGTAGAAGGAGGCGAGGGCCAGTCCCAGCGCCATCGCCAATCCGCCGCGCACCAGTGGCCACGGCGACCGCGCGCGTATCGCCAGCCACAGCAGCACAAACCCGAGCGCATAACTTCCCAGAACCGCGGCCGGAACGTTCGACAGCCAGATGCACGCGAACGCAGGCGCCATCGCCAGCGCCGCGCGCATGCCGTCGCGGCCGGGGTGTGCCGCTCGCAGTGCGAACAGTAACGCGACCGGAAAAAACGCCGAGGCGAGAAGTTCGGCATAGGCGCAGCGGTGCGTATAGACGAGCAGCAAATAGGGATTCGTGGCGTAGAGCGCGGCGGCGCACAACGCGGCCCGCTCCGAGAACCATTCTCGCGCCAGCCGCCATGCGCCCAGCGTGTTGGCCGCAACGCAGATCCACACGTAAGCGCCGGGCAGCATCGTCCCGGGCAGTATCGTCGCGAGCAGGCCGCCCAGCAGCCACGAGAATGGCGGGTAAATGATGAACCGTGGATCCCCGTAGCCGAAATGCCCGCCGCCCGACCAGTGCGGGTAGAAGACGCCCTCGCGCCAGTGTTGCGCCACATCGATCCAGTTGGGCAGATGGAATTCGACGTCGTGGCCGGATACGTTTCCGAGCACGAGAATCGGCGCAATGGCCAGTGTGCCGAGGCCCGCGGCCAGAAGGATGGCGGCGCCCCAGTCGCGCGCGGAAGGCGCTGGAGGGTCCGGCGATGTGGCGGCGGAGGCCATAAGGATTCAGAAGGATAACCGAGAGACGGTGGCCTATGGGAGGGATTGGACGGGAAACGAAACAGGAAAACCTCGGCGAGACCGCCCGTATAAAGACCCGTGTAAAGAGAGGAGCGGGTGCTGCGATGACGCATTGACAATGCTGGCTGGTGGCCGGAGGATTGCCCTTCAGGGGCACAGTCCACTCCCCAGACAATGCGCCGGATCATCGTTGTCGCCAGTCTGCTGCTGGCCGCGACACTCCTCTCCGCGGTCGAGCCGGAGCACGCCCCCGAACTGCGCGTGGAGCCCCCCGCGAGCACCACCCTGGTAGCCGTGGGCGACATCCTGCTCGGGCGCTCGCTCGGCACCCTGATGCAGGAGACGGGAAACTACTCGATGGCGTTCGAGCACATCGAGCGGGAACTCCTCGCCGCGGACATCGCCTTTGCCAACCTGGAGGGTCCCTTCTGCGGCGAGCCACCGTATTACGGCGAGGGCATGGTGTTCCGCGTGCGCCCTGCGGCGATTGCCGGGCTGGTGCATGCGGGGATCGACGTGCTCTCGGTGGCCAACAACCATTTCGCGAACGGCGGCGACGCCTGCATGCGATTCAGCCTGGACCTGGCGCACCACGCGGGAATCGCCACGGCGGGCTCCGGTATGACCTACGCGGAAGCGCACCGCCCGGCGATCCTCGTTCGCCACGGTGTGCGATTCGCGTTCCTCGGCTACACCTACGCGGACCGTAATGACACGCCGGAGGCAACGCACGGGGTCATCGCGGGTCGCAATCCGGAACGCGTGCGGGAGGATGTGGCCGCGGCGCGGCGCGTAGCGGACGCTGTCATCGTCTCACTGCACGACGGGACCGAGTACTCGGCTCGGGTCGCCCCGGAAACGGAGGAATTCTGCCACACGGCCATCGATGCGGGCGCCGCCGTGGTGCTGGGGCATCACCCGCACGTGCCGCAGCGCATCGAGCATTATCACGACGGCTGGATTTTCTATTCGCTGGGCAACTTTGTGTTCCAGCAGTACACGCCGCCGGAGGTGCAGACGGGCCTGATGGCCCGCATCACCTTTGCCGGCGCCCGCGTGGAGCGCGTGGAGGCGACGCCACTGGTAATCGAATGGCATTCGTCGCCGCGGCTGGCCACGCGCGCCGAGGGCGCGCCCATCCTCCAGCGCATCGGACTGACCGAGCCGCTCGAGTGGCCTCCGGTGGACGTGTCGCTGCAAGAGGCGTGGGTGTCGCCGGGTGCCGGGGCCCCGCAGACGGCGCGAGTCGTCAGCGCCTCCCCTCAAACAGCTCAATAAGCACCTTTCCCCCGCCCGATTTTGGAACCAGGAAGAAATTCACCAGCGTTCCGTCCGCGCCGTCGCGTGGCTCGGGGTACACGGGAGCGAGGCCGAAGCGCGCGGCGAGAATCTTCGTAGCCTGTTCCACGTTGCTTACCGGCAACTCCACCTGCTGGACTCCAGGGCCGAACCGGTCGAGGAATTTCTGTATGGCCCCTTCGTTGTCCACAGGCGTCAGGACGTCCATGCTGGGGCCGGGGCCGTGCAGTTCAAATTCCGCGGTCTTCAGCTCGGCGGGCACGCTCGCCAGCGGCGGCATGTTCAACTGCTGGCGAATGCGGGCGAATATCTCCGGCGGAACGGCCACGCCTACGATGGGTTCGCCGGTGACAAGCACGGCGAATTCAGGGTCGCGCCGCCAAGCGGCGAAAATCTCCTCCACCAGCGCGCATCCCGCGCGATGGAGCTGCACCCGGGCGGCTACGCGCCGCGCAGGGTCGGGCCCGGCCAGCTCCTCCACCCAGGCGTGCGCGTCCGTCATTTCCTATCTCCCCGATTGCCGGCGCTTCCGGTGCGGAGCGCTACAGTCCTTTGCTTCCGCCGGCGGGATTCAGGGCCTTTTTTCGGCGTTGACGTTGTTCAGCTCGGCGCGCGTCACCTCGCCCGCACGCACCTCGACGCCCACATCCCAGCGCAGGTGCTGATCACCGCTCAGCGCTTCGCCATCCAGCGTGGACAGCCAATAGGAACCCGGCGTGGCCTCAAACGCCCCGCGGCCGTCCAGGTTGGTCTCCGTCTTCGCCGCCAGGAAATCCGTTTGCGCCAGTTCCAGGCCGCGCGTGTGCGCCTTCTCGCGCCAGCGCTCCTGCTCCATCCCCCACCCGTTACTGGGGTCCACCTGGCCCAGGATTGTGTCCATCCCATCTTTCGAATCCGGATGGAGAGCGAGATACTTCCGCAGTTGCACCTCGTAAACCTTGCGGTTTGCTTCGTACTTCTTCGGGTTCGCCGTGCGCTCCTCGGAGGTGTATTTCGGCGCGGGGAATCCCTGGTTCAGGCCGGAGAGATTGCTGCTCACGTAGGCGTCCAGAAATTCGGGGACCCGGAACAGATCCTCGGGGCTCACCCGGTCGCGGAACTCGGGGCCGATGAGCGTGACCGTGCGATTCTTCTTCATCCATTCCTTCAACTCGGGGCTGAACCGCAGACCGTCAATGAACGCATTCAACTCGGGTTGCGGCGTTTTGTCCGCCGCTTCTCGCTGGATCTCGTGGTAGCTCTTGCTGAGCAGGAAGACGGTGAGCCCGCGCGCCGGCTCCGCCCGGCCCGATGCAGGCGTCACCCGGGCCACAAATTCCAGCCGCCCGCGCTCCGCGGGTATCTGGGCTGGTGCGGAAGGGATGGAAGCAAGCTGTGCCGCAGCGCAGAGTATGGCGGCACAAACGTGGACGTTCCTCATCGGCGCGCATCGTAACAGAAAACAAGCGCGAAGGCGCAAAGCCCCCCGGCCGATGTGTCCTCAAGAAATGCTCGAAGGGTGGACGTTCCCAGCTTCCGCCGCAGACACGCCGAGTGGGATCGGTTACGAACAGCAGGTGGCTATGCAGCCGGAACGCTACAGCAGGCGGAAGTTTACTTCCACGGAGAATTCCACGGAAACGGGCTTCCCTCCCGGGCCGACGACGGGCTTAAAGCGCCACGTGCGCACGGTCCGGAGCGCGCTCTCATCCAGCCCCAGTCCCAGTCCATGGATCACCTGAACCTCGCTGGGAGTTCCGTCGGGGAGGATCACCAAATTGAGGATTACGCTTCCCTGCAGCCGGGCCTTTCGAGCCTCTTCGGTAAACGGCGGGTCCGGGCAATACGCGCATACGGGGTATCCGATCCCGTCGCGCCCGGGATGAAAATGGCCGCCGCCGATCCCGCCGCCATCGCCCGGGCCCACGCCAGGACCCGAGCCGCTGCCTACGCCGCCGCCCGAACCGGTCCCTATGCCGCCCCCCGCTCCCGGCCCCGACGATTTCGTGACCATCGCGGCGAGCGGGTCGCCGTAGTTGGGCAGGTTCGGTTGCGGTACCCGGATGTCAGGCGGTACCACCACCGTGGGTTCCACCGGCAGCTTCGGATTCGGATTTTGAATCACCACAGTCGGCGGCGCCAGTTGCGGGTTCAGGGAGAACTTCGGAAGTTTGCCTTTGCTCGCAGGGATCGGATTGCGCTCGCCGCCTCCGCCTCCGCCCTGGGACCTATCATTCCCTTTCGGCAGCTTCATGAGGTAGTCGGAGAGATTGGACATGTCCACCGAGGTCACTTCCCTGGTCCCTGCATTACTCGTCGTCGTGGCCGCCTGGTACACCAGCGGAACACCGAGCAGCAGCACGATCAGCGCGTGCACCAGCACGGAGAGCCACTGCGCCCGCGAGGCGTTCTCGTCTCTCGACCAGATCTCCTTCGGAGGCGGTGCCGGCGCGCTCGTGACTTTCAGCGGTGGAAGTTTTGGCGGCGAGATGAATTCGCGCAGGTTTTGCTTGAACTGAGCCCAGCCGGAGACGTGGCGGATCAGAAATGGTGAGGGATCGCCGTCGCGGGCCGCGCGCGGCTCCGCGCTCATCGCGACTTTCAGGTTATCGAAGAAACCTTCCTCAGCAGCTTCGGGCGTGAACGGCAGGCGCCCCCGTCCGGAGGGAAGCCGCACGGGACTCTCGGTGAGGAACTCCACCAGGTTGGAGAAAAACGAGCCGCCCCAGCGCTCCTGACTCGAGAGCAGCTTCGGAGTCCGCTCCTCCGGCTTTGGCGCCGGCTCCGGCCTCGGCTGCGGCATCTGTCTCAACTGATTCAGAGAACTCGACATTGGTTTTGCCGGGTGCCAGCCGTCGTCTTTACCGCGGGCAGCAAGGCCTACCGTGCTCCTGCGGAACCCGCGTCGCCAGGGCGCACCCGACCGCCCTGGGAGCGCTTCCTACATTAGATTCGGCGGCACGGAAAAGGATGTCCGGCCCGCCGCGGCTGACTCCAATCACAAATCATTGTAACATACGAAGTTTCAGCACGAGTTTGCGTTTCCGGCCGTGTACCCGGTCCCGCAGACTTTCCTGCTGGGACTGACCCCATGCCGCAGACCCTCAAGCTCAAAGATACCCTGAATCTCCCGCGCACGGATTTTCCCATGAAGGCCAATCTGCCGCAGACCGAGCCGCGGCAACTGGCCGAATGGGAATCGGCGCGCACCTACGAGCGGGTGCTCGAAGCCCGCGCCGGCGCCCCCGTTTACGTCTTCCACGACGGCCCGCCCTACCCTACCGGACACATCCACCTCGGCACCGCCCTCAACAAAATCCTCAAAGATATGGTGGTGCGCTCGAAATCCCTGGCCGGCCTCCGTGCCGCCTTCATTCCCGGCTGGGATTGCCACGGGCTCCCCATCGAGACCCAGGTGGAAAAAGAGATGGGCGGGCGCGGCTCTGCGGACCCCGTCGCCTTCCGCAAACAGTGCCGCTCCTATGCCTCCCGATACGTCGAGGCCCACCGCCAGCAGTTCAAACGCCTGGGCATTTTCGCGCAGTGGGACCGGCCCTACCTGACCATGGACCCGCATTACGAGGCCGTCATTGCCGACACATTTCTCACCGTTCTCGACCGCGGCTACGTCTATCGCGGCCGCAAACCCGTCTACTGGTGCATCTACGACCGCACAGCTCTGGCCGAGGCGGAAGTCGAGTACGAGGATCACACCAGCCCCTCCATCTGGGTGAGATTTCCAGTGGTCTCGCCCAGCGGTACAGCGCCGTTGCCCGGGCCCGATGTCGCCGCCGTCATCTGGACCACCACGCCCTGGACTCTCCCCCACAACCGCGCTCTCTGTTTCCATCCCGATTTCGACTACGCGGTGTACGACACTCCCGCCGGCCCCCTCCTCATGGCCGCGGAGATGGCGGACAAAGTCGCCATCGGCACAGGCCTGAAAATCGGCGCGCAGCGCGGCCGCTGGAAAGGCCGCGCACTCGAGACACTGAAGTTCCGCCATCCCTTCCTCGACCTCGAAGTCCCCGCAGTGCTCGGCGACTACGTCACCACCGAGCAGGGCAGCGGTATCGTCCACACCGCGCCCGGCCACGGCGCCGAGGACTTCTACACCGGCCAGAAATACGGGCTGGAAACCTATGCGCCCCTCGATGACGACGGCCGCTACGTCGAAGGCCTTCCCGAATACAAAGGGAAAACAGTTTTCGAGGCCAACCCCGCAGTCATTGCCCTCCTCCGCCGCAGCGGCGCTCTGCTGGGCGAAGGCAAACTGACGCACAGCTATCCGCACTGCTGGCGCTGCCACAACCCTGTGATTTACCGCGCCACCGAACAATGGTTCATCGGCATCGAAAAGAACGACCTCCGCCGCCGCACCCTCGAGGAAATCCACCGCGTGAAGTGGATGCCCTCCTGGGGCGAAGAGCGCATGACCGGCATGGTGGCCGCCCGCCCCGATTGGTGCATCTCACGCCAGAGGTACTGGGGCGTGCCCATCGTCATCTTTTATTGCGACGCGTGCGGCGAGCGCCTCGAGGACGTCTCCAAATTGCGCCACGTAATCCCCTTCTTCGAGCGCGAAGGCGCCGACGCCTGGTACGCCCATTCGCCCGAAGAGCTGCTCCCCGCCGGCACGCGCTGCCGCTGCGGCGCGGCCAAATGGCGAAAAGAGACGGACATCCTGGACGTCTGGTTCGATTCCGGTTCCAGCCACCTCGCCGTGCTCACGGGTGGAGACGCACGCTGGCCTGCTGACATGTACCTGGAAGGCCCGGACCAGTACCGCGGATGGTTCCACAGTTCCCTGCTGCTGGGCATGGCCGCGCGCGATGGCGCTCCCTATCGCGAAGTGCTCACTCATGCCTGGACTCTCGATGAGCATGGCCGCCCCATGTCCAAATCGCTCGGCAACATCATTCTGCCCAGCGAGATCTGCGAGAAATACGGCGCGGACCTGCTGCGCCTCTGGGTCGCCTCGCAGGACTACACCGCGGACGTGCGCATGTCCGAGCGGGTGATGACGCAGCTCTCCGAAGCCTACCGGAAAATCCGCAACACCTTCCGGTTCGCTCTCGGCAATCTGGCCGGCTACGACCCGGCGCGCGACGCCGTGCTTCCCGCGGAAATGCAGGAATTGGACCGCTGGATGCTCGAACGCACCGCCGAACTCGCCGGAAAATGCGCCCGCTGGTACGATTCCTATGAATTTCACCGCGTCTTTCACGCCGTGCACGATTTCTGCGCTGTGGACCTCAGCGCCTTCTATTTCGACGTGTTGAAGGACCGCCTGTACACCTTCGCCCCTCGCAACCCCGCCCGCCGCTCCGCCCAGACCGCGGTGGAAAAAATCGCCCGGGCACTGGCTAGCCTCCTGGCCCCCGCGTGCGTCTTTACTGCTGAGGAGGTGTGGAAATACATGCCCCGCCGCCCCGGCGATCCGGCCAGCATCCACATGACGCGCTTCCCACCGCCGGACGAACTCACCACCGGGCTGCCTGCGGCTCGCTCCAGCAAATGGCAGGACCTGCTCGGCGTGCGCGATGCGGTGTTGAAGGCGCTGGAAGAAAAGCGCAACGCGAAGGAAATCAACGCCTCGCTCGAGGCCCGCGTCGTGCTCCGCGCGGCCGGCCCTCTGGCCGAGCTGCTCCGCGAATTCCAGCGGGAACTTCCTGCGCTCTTCATCGTTTCACAGGTAGAGCTGGCCGCTCCCTCCGCGTCCGGAGACGGCGGCCCGGCCACGGCGCTGTCGATCGAAGTCCAGCGCGCACGCGGTCGCAAATGCGAGCGCTGCTGGAACTATTCCGAGCGGGTAGGAGAGAATGGAGAGTGGCCCACCGTATGTGAACGGTGCGTCGCAGCTCTCGAGGAGATCGCACGAGCGCAAAAGGCATGAACCGTTTTCCCATTCCCTGGGCCATCCTTTCGCTGGCCGTCCTGGTGACCGACCGGCTCACGAAGACTCTCGTCGAGCGCCTCACCATTGCCGGCTGGCACCGCTCCGTGATTCCCGGCTTTTTCGACCTCGTCCACACGCGAAATCCCGGCATCGCTTTCGGCCTGCTCGCCGATTCCCGTCTTCCCTGGGTGCGCGTGGCGCTCATCGGCCTTTCCCTGGTGGCGGCTGTGGCCATGGCCTGGCTGCTCGTGGCAGGACGCGCCGGCGGGCAACGCTCGCGCGCGGGAATTGCTCTAATCCTGGGGGGAGCGGCAGGCAATCTGTTCGACCGGCTTCTCGATGGGGGCGTTGTGGACTTTCTTCTCTTCTACTTCCGCAGCTTTGAGTGGCCCGCGTTCAACGTGGCCGACGCCGCGATTGTGATTGGCGCGGCTCTCGTCCTGCTCGAACTCCTGCTCGCACGGCATCCCGAGACGGAGCGAGCCTGACCATGCACCCCATCCTCTTCCACCTCGGGCCTTTCACCATCCATACCTACGGCACGCTCCTCGCCTTCGGCATCCTGCTGGCCCTGTGGCTGGCGCAGCGGCGCGCTCCCGCCGCAGGCCTCGATCCCGACCGCGTCTGGAATCTCGGCGTTTACATGGTCCTGGCCGCTCTCGCGGGCGCGAAGGTCTGGCTGGTCTTCGCGGACTGGGACTACTACCGCCAGAACCCAGGCGACATCTTCAGTTGGAGCACCCTGCAAGCCGGTGGCGTGTGGTACGGCGGTCTGCTCACCGCTGTTGTCATTCTGGTTGTCTATTCGTATCGCACCAAGCTCTCCTATGCGAAGCTCGGAGACGTCTACGCCGCCCCCCTCGCCCTCGGCCACGGCATCGGACGCCTCGGCTGTTTCTCCGCAGGCTGTTGCTACGGCAAGCCCACCTCCATGCCCTGGGGCGTCGTCTTCACCAACCCGTACGCGCATCAGCTCGTCGGCACTCCGCTCGGCATCCGCCTTCACCCCACCGAGCTCTATGAGGCCGCCGCGGAGTTCATCAACGTCGCCATCCTCCTCAGTCTCGGCGTCGGCAAACGTCCGGCCGGCCAGGTGATCGGCGCCTATGCATTTCTCTACGGCCTCACCCGCGGAACCGTGGAATTCTTTCGCGGCGACCCTGGCCGCACTCTGCTCGCCGGCGGCGAATTTTCCCTGATGCAAGTAGTCAGCGTGGGACTCATGTTGCTCGGCGCCTGGCTCTGGTTCCGTCCGCGCTTCCGTGTCGCCCGCCCCGCGCCCTCGAGTCCCGGTCCTGCCACGGCCTGATATGATTTCCGCCGTAGGGGCACGACATGTCGTGCCCCAGCCTGCCCAGATGTTCACCATTCGCGGCAATCGCCTCTCTCGCCTGGCGGAATCACAACAACTCCCCGTTCCCGCAAAATGAGCCACTCTCCCCACATCGAGCGTCTGGAGGTTTCCCCCAGCGCCGCAGGCCAGCGCCTGGACCGCTATCTCGCCGCCCAATTTCCCGCGCTCAGCCGCACCCGGCTCGCTGCTCTCATCCACCAGGGTCTGGTGCGTGTCGCCGGCGAACCCGCGCGGCCCTCTCACCGCCTGGCCGGCGGAGAAGTAGTGGAAGTCACCCTCCTGCCTCGCGAGCCCCTTCGCGCCGAGGCCGTTGATGTGCCCCTCGAAATTCTCTACGAGGATGACGACCTCGTGGTCGTCAACAAACCCGCTGGATTGCCCGTCCACCCCGGCGCGGGGATCCCGCCCGGCGCGCCCACTCTGGCAGGCGCACTCGTCCATCGCTACGGCTCGCTCTCAGCCGCCGGCGGCGCCGGACGCCCTGGCATCGTCCACCGGCTGGACAAAAACACTTCCGGCGCCATCGTCGTGGCCAGGAACGACGCGGCCCACCACGCGCTTGCCGCACAATTTGCCAATCGCACCGTGGAAAAAATCTATCTCGCTCTGGTCCACGGAGGAATGAAAGCAGCAAGTGGATCAATCCGTCTGTCTGTCGCTCGCGACCTTCGCCGCCGCACCCGCATGACCACGCGCCGCCGCCCGGGCGAGGGCCGCGCCTCGCACACGGACTGGCGCGCCCTCGCCTCCCTCGGTCCCTACACGCTCATTGAAGCGACGCTGCGCACCGGCCGCACCCACCAGATCCGCGTCCATTTCTCCGCGCTCGGCCATCCGGTCGTCGGCGACACGCTTTATGGCGCGCCCAAATCCCCCATGGCCAACGGAAAGCCCCTGCCCCCTCTGGACAGGAATTTTCTGCACGCCGCGCGTCTCGCCTTTGCGCATCCTCGAACGGGTCGCCGGCTCGAGTTGCGTGCCCCCCTTCCCCCCGAACTCCGCCATTTTCTCGAAACGCTCCGCCAGGCCACCGCCGGCCCGCCCGGCCGAATTGACGCCGCGCTCGCGGGGTACCTATAATTCTGCGGTGAAGCATTCGCTCGTTGCGATTGCGCTTCTGCTGCTGGCCTTCGCTGGCCTCGCCAGCCAGCAGCCGCCTCCTTCGCCCCCCGCCTCCCAGGCGCCCACTCCAGGCATCAGCGCACCGCCCCTCCGCGTCCCCGTAAACCTGGTCAATATCATCGCCACGGTGGTTACCCGGCGCGAAAAGCTGGTCACCGATCTCGATCAATCCGATTTTCGCGTTTTCGAGGACGGCAAGGAGCAGAAAATCCAGTTCTTCGCCCGCGAGACGGACCTGCCCCTCCGCATCGGCCTCCTCCTCGACACCTCCAACAGCATCCGCGAGCGCCTCGAATTTGAAAAGGACGCGGCCATCGAGTTCCTCACCAACACTCTGCGCCGGAACAAGGACCAGGCCTTCCTCATGATCTTCGACAACGAGCCCGCCGTCGTGCAGAACTACACCGACGACGCCGGAAAGCTTACCGCCGCCGTGCAGCGCCAGCGCGCCGGGGGCGGCACCGCCCTCTACGACGCCATCATCCAGGCCTCCACAAAACTCGCCGCTGCCCCGCAGCCCGCCGACCATTCCGCGGTCCGCCGCGTCATCGTGGTGATCACCGACGGCGACGACAATCTCTCCGAAGCCCCACGCGGAGCCGCCGTCGAGGCCGCCGAGCGCGCCGGCGCTTCCATCTACTGCATCAGCAGCAGCACCGAATGGGTCTCCGCCACGGAACAAAGCGACCCCCGCAAACGCGCCCAGCGCAAATACCTCAAGGGAGACGCGGACAAAGTGCTCGACGAATTCGCCTCGGAAACCGGCGGCCGTTCCTTCTTTCCCTACAGTGTGGACGACCTCGGACAATCGTTTCAGGACATCGGTGTGGAACTCCGGAGCCAGTATTCGCTGGCCTATGTCCCCTCCAACCGTGCCACCGATGGAAGTTTCCGTAAGATCGGCGTGGATGTGAGCCGCAAAGGATTAGTGGTCCGCGCCCGCAAAGGCTACTACGCCACGCCTCCGGAACCGCCCCCCTCCCCGGCTACCAGTAAGAACAACTAGCGCACGTTCCGCCGTCCTTCGTTTTTGCATTTTCGAATTTCGATTTTCGGGCGGGGCGGGTGGTGCGGCCTTTGCTTCTCTTCTAAGCTGTCGGGACTTTTGGGTGGGTGCCCCACTCTTCGCCGTGTGAAGGGTGGGGGTCTTTGAATTTCCCTGTCCGTTGTCCTCCTCGATCCGTTGTTTCGGCGGGTGGTGCAGCCTTTGCTTCCCTTCTAAGGTGTCGGGACTTTTGGGTGGGTGCCCCACTCTTCGCCGTGTGAAGGGTGGGGGTCTTTGAATTTCCCTGTCCGTTGTCCTCCTCGATCCGTTGTTTCGGCGGGTGGTGCGGCCTTTGCTTCTCTTCTAAGGTGTCGGGACTTTTGGGTGGGTGCCCCACTCTTCGCCGTGTGAAGGGTGGGGTCTTTGAATTTCCCTATCCGGTCTCCCTCCCGAACCTTGTTTGGCCAGCCTCGCTCTCCCATCCGGCCTCTTCACATCCGATCCATCCTCAGCAGCGGCCCTTCCGCTCCCTCGTAGTAGTTGTAGCTGCTCCAGACCCAGTGTGCCGGACCGGAAACCAGCCCACGCTTCACCGGATTTTGGTGCATGTATTCGAGTTTTTCCCTGATCTTCTTTCCACTCCAAACGTTGAAATCGTAAAACCGCTTCTGCCAGAAATGCGGCAGCACCACATCAGTCTTTGCAAAGGGTAGCGCGAGCTGGCCCACCGGTACCCGCCGTTTTCTCCGCCGCAGCTCGCGCGACAGCCGCTGCTTCAACACTTGCATCACCGTGGATGGTGTGCCGATCTTCGGCTCCCCAATCAACAAGTGGACGTGCTCGGGCATCACCACGTAGCCATAGAGAGCAAAGCCGTAACGTGCCCGCACTTCTCTCAGGATACGCACCAATCGATTCCGCGCCCGCGCCGAACCCAGCAGGGGAAGCCGCCGGTAGCAACTGCAGGTAATAAAATGCAGCGTTCCCTTTCCATAGATGCGTTTCAAATTCTTGGGCATGGGAAGAAAGCAACTGAAACGTCAAAGACCCCACCCTTCCTACACCACAATCGAAGGGTGGGGCACCCCCGTTTCTATACTCTGCGGTGAACTCCAACAAGTGGTATCCTCACGGCGTGCATGGAAATCAACCGAGGGAACGAATCTTTCGTGTGGGCCACCCGCCCGTTACGCGGCCGTGATGTACTCAGTCGTCCCAGAGCGAGCGCTTCACCCTGTGCTCATGGTCGGCGGCTATTTGCCCGACGGGGCCGGTTGGAGACGGGTAACAAGAGTTGAAGTCAGCGACTATGGGTTCTTCTGCGGCACAAGAGCTATAGCCACGACCCTTGCTAGCGGAGAAAAGGCCATGGACTTCCTGGTTTATACCGATGAGCCGGGGGACAGTTCCAACTACATAACTATTTACAGCTTTCTGTTCGATTTAAGCAAAAAGTGATTAAGGCGCTGACGGCGGACGGCAGACCCTTGACGGGCATGCTTGTGAAACCGTGAAGACTTTCAACGAGGGCTCCGACCTGCCCCCCTGGTTCCGCGCACGGGATCATAGGACGTTCCACGCATTGAACCGTTCCCATTCTCTGTATCAGCCGTAACTAGAGGTCTTGGGCAGAAAATTCGTCTTCCCCGCCTCCCATGCGGGTTTTCCGCACTCTAGAGACTCAATGAAGAGACTCTGAAATGCGGCCCCCATCGGAGCGGGGGGTTGTTCCTTTCTCACCCGGAGCAGTTCCGCGAAGGCCGCCGGCGTCCACAGCGCTACGATTCCTCTCGTCGGTGGCACCCAGAAAAGCTACCTTAGTGCTCCGCATCCGCCCCGCCCGGTTCAGGGCGCGTGCGGAGATTCTCAATTCTTAAGCTCTCGTCTCACTTTGACTCATCGATCTCTCTCACGCAGTCGCCCTCCCCACCACCGCCTCAAATTGAGACGTCGCCCATCTTTCTCCGCGGCACGCACCCACCCGCCCCATCTCAATTTGATTCACGCCGGAGACCGCCACGTTACCCGCGCCGCCCACCGTCTCAATCTGCGAACCTCGAGATTTAGCCGTCATGTAAATATTTCCCATTGACTTTTGTATACTACTATGTTATAGTCCATCCGGATGATTATTGATGCGTCGTGTCAGACCAATCCGAGACCTCGCGAGCGAACTTCATACTAACTCGTTTGGTTTGTGCAGATGTATGAGCCCGGATCGCGTGCAGATGCAACACCTCTGTTTTCAACGCCCGTCACCATCTCCTCGCATCTGCACATTCCCCAGCCACTTAAACTCCAATCGTTTCAACGCCGGCACTTCCGCTGCAGCCATCTCTTTTTGTTTCTGCACATCCACGACCTGGGGGGGAGGGCCTGCCCGCCGTAGCCCGGCCGCCGTGGCGACACTTGGCGAAGGGGCGGCGATATGCCGTCTCAGAAACCCAACCTATGGCAA
Source organism: uncultured Acidobacteriaceae bacterium (assembly GCA_963773835.1). Taxonomy (GTDB): domain Bacteria; phylum Acidobacteriota; class Terriglobia; order Acidiferrales; family UBA7541; genus JOPF136. Next base: position 677,566 of record CAVZCQ010000001.1, on the reverse strand, counting down.
CTCCTCTCCCTCCGCGCGGCGCTGCACATCCGCGTCACTGCAACCCCCTTTTTTTCTGTACTTTGTGCAAGTCCCCTCCGCGCAAGCCATCTGGTATCAATCGTTTGAGCAATATAACGGGGGAGGGGGGGCGATATGCCGCCATTAAGGCAAGCTCCTGACTTTCCTTTTCACGCCTCGTCACTAACCACTAGCGCGCCTTTTGCGTCCCGAGCGAAGTCGAGGGGCCACTCGTCTGCCAACCAGGGGTGTGGCCGGCCATCGGAGTCTTCGCAGATCCCGATTCGCGCCGTTTGCGTCCCGACTGCTTCGGGTCCATCGGGACCAGCCACTGCCTTCCTAATTCCTCGGGGCGTAATAACCCTTCCGCGCGAGAATGCGCGTGTCCGAACGCGTCACCTCGACCTTGATCTTCCGGTAGTGGCCGTCGTGCGTCGAGTTCGACGGATAGTAGCCCAGCGAATACTGGCTGCGCAGCTCTTCGACGAGCTGGTCGAACGCCTGGTCCAGGTGCTTCGCCCCTCTCACCTCGATCATTCGCCCGCCGGTTTCTTCCGCGAATTTATGGGCCACGCCCGCGCCGGAGCCCTGCGTGAAGAACCAGCCCGGGTCGGAGAGCAGCAGGATGTGCACCACGGCATCGGACCGCTGCGCCGCTTCGATCGCTTCATCGAGGCGCACCCGGCTGCCTTCATCCACCGCGTCCGTGAGCACCACGATGGCCCTGCGCCCCACTTCTTGCGCCAGTTTCTCCCGGGCCACCAGATACACGGCGTCGTAGAACACCGTCCCACGGGGATGCGGGTCCGGCACCGTGCTGGGAGTGACGGGCGCGAAGGGTTCGTTGATGCGCGCGCGGCTCAGGCCGCGTTCCAACTCCGCAATGCTCCCGGTGAAATCCACCAGCAAATCGGCGTCCTGATCGAAGGTGATCAGCGTGGCCAGGTCGCCCTTCTTCATCACCCGTTCGAGAAACGCGGAGGCCGTTTGCTGTTCCGCCGGCAGCATGCGCTCCATGCTCCCGCTGGTGTCCACCAGCAGTCCCATAGTGAGCGGCAGGTCCAGCTCTTTCGAAAAGAACTGGATCTTTTGTTCCTTGCCATCTTCAAATACGCGGAAATCGTCTTTGCCCAGGTCGCCCATGATGGCGTTGTGCTTGTCGCGCACCGTCACGAACAGGTTCACCACTCCGACCTGGATTTTGAGCGGCTGCTGGACGCGTTCGCGCGGCTCCTGCTGCTGCGGCGCCCGATCCGGCGGGGAATTCTGTCCGCGCACGCCGGGCAGCGCCGCCAGGCATCCCGCCAGCAGGACTCCTCCGATTGCACGCTGCGCTGCGCCGAGATGCATGAGTGTTCTCCGGACGAATCTGTGCGAGGATTAGGATGCTCCCCGCGGCCCAACCGCTGTCCAGCGGGAAGCATCTATTGTACGGGATGCCGGCGAAAACAAAAGTCGTGAACGAAGCGCGGCGGGCGCTGCGCGCCGCGGCGGCCATCGCCTTGCTGGCGGGCGGCACGGCGCTGGCTTCCGCATGGCCGGGCCAATCCGCAGGAACCCCGCCCGCTCCGGCGCCGCAATCGCAGCCCACTCCGCCTACGCAGGCAGACCAGGGCCCGGCCATATTCCGCGTGCGCACGGAAGAAGTGCTGGTGCCCGTGCTGGTCCGCAACCACTCGGGAGACCCGGTGCTGAATCTCGGGAAGAAGGACTTTCGCATCTTTGAAGACGCCGTGGAACAGAAGATCAACTATTTCTCGAACGACCCCTTTCCTCTTTCCATCGTCCTCCTGGTGGACGACGAACTGCCGCAGCGCACCGCCGAGATGGTGGCCCGCAGCCTCAGCGCGGTGCTGGGCGGTATGGCGCAGGGGGACGAAATGGCCGTGGTCCTGTTCGCCGAGTTTCCCCGCACCGTCGCGGAATTCGGCACGGACCAAGACAAACTCCACACCGTGCTGAAGAATACCGAGCTGTCGAGTTATTTCCCCGGCTCGGCCAGCCCCACCATGACCATGCCGCCGAATCCCACCACCTCGTCCCAGGAAACCGGGGTGCCGCAGTCCGCGAAAATTCTCGGCCGCGAGTCGAAAGACCTGGACGACGCCGTGCTCTATTGCGCCGACATGCTCCACCAGCGGCCCCGCGAGCGGCGCAAACTCCTGCTGATTGTTTCCGACGGCCGCAATTCGCACAACAACACCGCGAGCTACGGGCAAGCCGTCCGCTCTCTGCTTTCCTCCGACGTCTCCGTGTACGGGATCGGGGTGAGCCAGGCCGTGCTGGACCGCAAACGCGCGGCTATCGCTCGCTACGTCGATGCCACCGGCGGCGACATCTTCTACGCCGCGGGTCGCAGTGCCCTCGAGGAGGATTACTCCCACATCCTCGACGAGTCGCGCAACCGCTACACCCTGGCCTATTCCCCGAGCGGCACCGATCGCTCCAAGGAGTTCCACGAGATTGAAGTGCGCGTGGAACGGCCGGGCCTCAAGGTGACTGCGCGCGACGGCTATTATGTTCTTGTCGCGAAAAAGTGAACGAAACGCGCGCCGCTGTGCCGGGCATGCTGCGAACCGGTGCGCGCGGCCGCCGCGGAAAAGTTTTCGGGATGTTTTACTTTGCCCTGCGTCCTATCTTTTTTCTTGACATCGAATTGCTCCGCCCGTATAGATGAATGTGGCCGATGCGTTGCGCGCCGCAGAGGGGAGCGCGACGCAGTCTTGTCCCGGACGAAATGCGCGTACGTGGAACGACGAGAAGGCCCAAGCAGGATCGCGAAGCGAGGCGTTGAGCCTGCTGCGCGAGTGGAACGAGAGCGGGGCGATCCGGAAACGGGCCGCCCCGCTTCTGTTTTGCACCGCTTCCCTGCTCTCCGCAGGATTGCCTCTTTCGCGGAGTTGCGAGATGCTGTCCGCATCACCGCTGTTCCTTGCCAGCGGAGGAGGATCTGCGATGCCCGCGAAGATTCCCGAGCAATATCTCGACCTCTTTCAGAAGCGCGCCTTCGGCAGCTTGGCCACGCTGATGCCCGACGGCAGGCCGCAGGTGACTCCCGTGTGGATTGACCTGGAGGGCGGACGTCTAGTCGTCAATTCGGCGAAGGGACGCGCCAAAGACCGCAACATGCGGCGCGACCCGCGCGTCTCCATCGCCGTGCTCGATCCCGACAATCCGTATCGTTACCTGGAAGTTCGCGGGCACGTCGTGGAAGTCACTGAGAACGGCGCCGACCAGCACATCGACAAGATGGCGAAGAAATATTTAGGCCAGGACAAGTATCCTCACCGGCGGCCCGGCGAAGTGCGTGTGCGCTACATCATCGAACCCGAGCGCTTCTCCTCGATGGGCTGATCGCCAGGCGTTCCGCCTTCTTCTGGTGCCTAATCCTCAGTGGTTTCGCCGGACGCGCCCGCGCCCCGCTCGTGGGCCGGGCAAATCAAGCGATAGTCGCAGAACCGGCACTGGAATCCGGGCCGCGCGGGGAATTGCGCGGCGCGAATTCCTGCGGCCACTTCCTGCGCGATGGATTCGGCTTCGTCGAGGTCCTTCGCCTCGCGCTGGACGCGAATTACAGTGTCGTTTTCCAGGTAGTGAAAAGCAGCGACGGGGATGCCCAGATCGAGCGCATCGCGGGCGGCGAGTGCGTAAAACGTGAGCTGCGGGTTCTTTTTCACGTACTTCTCGTCGTGCGGCGTTCCGGTTTTGTAGTCCACGATTTCCGCCTCGCCGCCGGCGAGCGCATTGATCTGGTCGATGCGGCCCGTCAGCAAGATATCGTTTGCGAGCGGCAGGCCGAACGTTTTCTCCTGATCACGCACGGCTGGGGGCGCCGCGATGAGCCGCGTGTGGAATTTGCGGAGTTGCTCGCGGCCCTCTTCGCGGTACGTGGCTTCCTGGTAGTCGTCCTCGAATCCGGCGCCGCGGCGTTTGCGCCACTCTTCGTCGAACAGGGCGAGCAGGCGATCGAGCGCCGGCGGGCGTCCCTCGCGCAGTTCGGCTACGGCGTGCTGGATGGTGGTGTGCATCACGCTGCCGAAGGTGATCGCAGCGCCGGGCTGCTCGCGCACGTGCCAGCGGTTTCCAAACAGGAACTTCTGCGGGCATGAGCGGTAGGTGTCGATGGATTCCGGGCTCAACTCCAGCGGCATAGCCAAGGGCGGCCGGTAGCCCGCGGCCCACTCGCCGATGCATGATGAATCGTATTCAGGCTGGGTGCTGCCGGGGAAAAGCGGCTCTGAGGATGAGGCGCTCGCTGTGGCCGGCGCAGCGGATGTTGCGCCGTCTTTCTCGATGGCCACTTTCGGCAACAGGCGCTCCACGTCTTTCGCCAGACGGGCCATCTCCTGCTCGATGTCTTCGAGGAACGGGGACGGCTTGGAGCGCTCGCGGGCGATGGTGGTGAGCGTGAGCCGCTTGCGCGCGCGCGTCAGCGCGACGTAAAACAGGCGGCGCTCTTCGAGCACGTGGTGGTCGCCCTTCGGCAATTCCTCTTTCATGAGCGCGTCGGGAAATTCGAAAAGCGGACGCCGGTTGCGCACGGGGAAGGCGCTACGGCACAGCCGGATCACGAACACATGGTCGAACTCGAGGCCCTTCGCAGCGTGCGCGGTCATCAATTGCACGGCGTCGCCTGTGGAATCACCGGCCTCCTCCGATTCCACTCTGCGGCGTTCTTCGTCGAGCGTCACGCTGCCACCGGCCTGCTGGAAGTAGCGAAAATAGTCGAGGAAGTCGCGCAGGAATTCGCCGGGATGGGCCGCCTGCCATTCCTCGACGAATTTGCGGAACGCGGCGAAGGCGCGACGGTGGGCGTCACGGACGAGTGGGAGCACGCCGAACGCGGTGGCGAGCTCGTCGAACACGGCGGGCAGCGGTTCGTGCCGCGCCATCTGGCTGAGGCGCTGGTGAAGTGCGACGAGTTCGGCGAGGAGCGGCGAGCCGGCTGACGGTTCTGCAGCAGGGAGCAGCTCAGAACCCGCATCCGCCTTCGTGGCTGCTTCTTCCGGTTCTTCCGCGCCCAGCGCGGCCCACAGCGATTTTCGGGGGTGTTTTCCGGCGCGCTGCGCCTGACGCACCAGCTCCACCGGCGTGAAACCCCATCGCGGAATGGCCAGCACACGAGCGCACGCCACGTTGTCGCCGGGATGGTCGAGCCAGCGGAGCGCGGCGACCAGATCGCGTACAACCGGATTGGTGAACACGGAAAGCTTGCGGATGACGAAGGGGACGCCGCGACGTTCGAGCGCGGCGACCACTTCTTCGCGATGCGCGTGCGTGCGGTAGAGCACCGCGAAGCCGGACCAGGGCCGGCCGCGCGCGTGCTCTGCTTCAATCTGCGCCGCAATCCATTCCGCCTCGGCCGCTTCGCTCGCGAGTCCGGCGATGCGGATGGGGTCGCCCTCGCCGTTTTGCGTGGAGAGCTGTTTGTCTGGGAACATGCGGTTCGCATCCCCGTTGTTCCGGATCACGGCGTCCGCGAGGCGCAGGATGCGCTTCGTGGAGCGATAATTGCGCGTGAGCAGGGCGCGCGCGCCGCCATCGGACCGCGTTTCAACTCCGGCCGGCAGGAACTCGCGCTCGAACATCCGGAAGCTGGCGTACGATGCGCCGCGGAAGCGGTAGATGGCCTGATCGTCGTCACCCACAACGAACAGGTTGCGCGGCGCGCCGGCGAGCAGGCCGAGCAGGCGGATCTGAGCCACATTGGTGTCCTGGAATTCGTCCACCAGGACGAAACGGAACCGGGAGCGCAATTCGTCGCGCTTCGCAGGATCCCGTTCGAGCAGCCGCACGGTTTCCATCAGGCTGCCGCCGAAAGTGAGCAGGTTTTTCTCCCGGAGCAGGCGTTCGCTCTCCTCGTAGGCGCGGGCTACCTCGAGCTGTTTCTCGATGGACTCGCGCGCTTCGTCGTCCGCGCCCGCGGCCTTGCGAGCGGCCTCTCCTTCCACGTGGCGGCGATATTCCTCCGCGGTCACCAGCTCGTCCTGGCAGCGCGAAAAAAAGTTTGTAAAATCAGTGAGGAATTGTCCGGGGTCGTATCGCCGGCGGTAACGAACCAGCCCGAGCCGCGCCAGGTTCTTCCGCAGCAGGATCCAGTGCTCGACCTCTTCGATCAGGCGCAGTTCGGGATTCTGCTCCAGGAGCCGCTCGTGGCAGAAAGCATGAAACGTGGTTGCAACCAGTCCCTTCGCGCGCTCCCCGATCGATTTCCGGACGCGCCAAGCCATTTCGCCCGCGGCTTTGCGCGTGTAGGTGAGCGCGAGGATTTCACCGGCTTTCAGGTCCGATTGCGTCTCGAGCAGGCGGCGGATGCGTTCGACGATGACGCGCGTCTTCCCCGTGCCCGCGCCGGCGATGACCACCAGCGGCCCTTCGCCGTGCTCGACGGCGCGTTGCTGCTCGGCATTCAGCTCGATGCCGCCGGTTTCTGATGTGGATTCAACCCTTTCGGCCATTTGCAGCATGGTAGCGCACGCGGCGGCGGCGGGTCGAGCGCGGGCGGCGATGACATCCCATGAAATTGACCAGCCTGTCCGCTGGGCGTAAGCTTTTGGAAGACGAAAGAAGAACAGAAGAGGTGCGGCCATGGATTCCGCCGTCATACTGAGCGCAGTTCGCACGCCCATCGGGAAATTCCAGGGCGGCCTGAGTCCCTTTTCCGCGACGCAGCTCGGCGCGAAGGTTGTGGCCGAGGCCGTGCGCCGCGCGGAAGTCGACTCGAAGCAAATCGACGAATGCATCCTGGGCAACGTGGTTTCCGCCGGCCTCGGCCAAGCACCCGCGCGGCAGGCCGCGTTGGGCGGAGGGCTCGCTCCCACGGTCGCGGCCATGACTATCAACAAAGTCTGCGGGTCGGGGCTGAAGGCGGTGGCGCTCGCCGCGCAGGCCGTCATCACGGGCGAATCGGAAATGGTGGTGGCCGGCGGCATGGAGTCCATGACCAACTGTCCCTACCTGCTGCCGAATGCGCGCTCCGGCCTGCGCCTGGGCCACGCGCAACTGCTGGACTCGATGATCACCGACGGCCTTTGGGACCCCTATGAAAACTTCCACATGGGCATGACCGCGGAGTTGGTGGCGGAAAAATACGGCATCGGGCGCGAGGCGCAGGACCGTTTTGCGGTGGAGAGCCATCGCCGGGCCGTGCAAGCCATGAAATCCTGCTTTTTCGAGGCGCAAATTCTGCCCATCGAAATCCCGCAGAAAAAGGGCGAGCCGGTGGTAATCCGCAAGGACGAGTCGCCGCGCGAAGATTCCACCCTGGAGTCGCTGGCGAAGCTGAAGCCCGCGTTCAAGAAAGACGGGACGGTAACGGCCGCAAACGCTCCGGGAACGAATGACGGCGCGGCCGCCGTGGTGGTTACTTCAGACCGCACTGCCTCGCGACTGGGCCGCGCGCCGCGGGCGCGCATCGTGGCGCAGGCAGTGAGCGGGGTCGAGCCGAAATGGGTGATGATGGCTCCGGTTACGGCCATCGAAAAAATCCTGAAGAAAACCGGATGGGACCGCGACCGCGACGTGGATCTCTGGGAACTGAACGAGGCCTTTGCCGTCCAGGCGCTCGCGGTAACACAGGAAACGCACTTGAATCCCGAGAAAGTGAACGTGAACGGCGGGGCGGTGGCGTTGGGACACCCCATCGGCGCTTCCGGCGCGCGCATCCTGGTGACGCTGCTCTACGAGCTGGAGCGGCGCAACCTGCATCGCGGCATCGCCGCGCTGTGCCTCGGCGGAGGCAACGCCGTGGCGCTGGCCATCGAGCGGTAGCGCCAAAAATAATTCGTGCAGGCCTGCTGCTCGTTGGCAGCAGCGACGCCCTACCCGCAACCAGCATGACCCTTTCCGGTTCTCGTCAGGACTTTGGCGGAGCCGAAAAGGCCGCCTTTGCGGCGTGTAGCGAAGCGAAGAACTGCGTGACGCGCCGTTCGAACTCCACCGGCGCGCGGCCCAGCGCTTGCGTGTGCCCCGCGCCGGGCACAAGCCACATCTGCTTCGGGCCAATTGCGGCGGCATAGATGGCTCGCGTGTGGCGCGCCGGGATGTTGCGGTCCTCCAGGCCGCAGATGAGCAGCACGGGAAACGCGCGCGTCGCCACAGCGCGTTCCGGCGAGACGTCCTCGGCGCTGAAGCCGCCCTCCTTCTCCGCGCTGCGCAGCCCCATGATGGCCACGGGGCGGAGCAGCGTTTTGCCCAGCAGCGGGCTCACCCGCAGGCCCGCGTAGTCGTAGGACACCTCGCGCAGGTTCCGGAACGCGCTCTCCGCCACCACGGCTTCGATGCGCGGATCAAGGGCCGCGGACTGGAGGGCGACCGCCGCGCCCATGGACTCGCCGGATGCGAACAGGCAGTGCGGGTGCTCCTGGGCAACGAGCGCGTCCACAATCGCGCGCGAATCGCTGCGCTCGAGCCAGCCGTAGGTGACCATGTCTCCTTCGCTCATCCCGTGGCCGCGCGCGTCCATGATCACCACGGAGTATCCGTGGCGCAGCAGCATTTCCGCCTGGCCGATCATGCCCACGCGGTTGTCTGAAACCCCGTGGTAGAGCAGCACCCAGTCGCCGGTGGCGATGGCCAGCGCAGCGCGCACCTTCCATCCGCGCAGGCGCACGCCATCCGTGGCGGACACTTCGAACTCCTCCCGCGTCGCATGCACGCGGGCGAATGCCGCGTCCGACTGCGCCACCAGCGCGGCCGTCAGAGCCCGCCGCCCGGGATGGAGGATGCCACTTCCGATTTCGTCGCCCGCTAGCGACTCGCCGGCCAGCAAGAGCACGAGCGCGATACCCGCAATGCGCAATAGCGTCCGCATGGAGCAATGCCTACAGGAGGGTACGCGCGTGGCGCGGCGGAAGTTCAGCCGGGCGGCGCGAGGGTCAGTTGGCGGATTCCTTCAGGTGTTCGTATTCCTTCAGTTTGCGGTAGAGCGTGGTCTTGCCGATACCCAGCAGGCGGGCCGCGGCCAGCTTGTCGCCGCCGGTTTCGCGCAGGGCGCGGAAAATGGCGCGGCGTTCCAGCTCCTCGAGCGGGACGAGCTCGTCCATGCCCATGCGGCGCTCGAAGATGCCGTGTTGGAGGTTGGAGGGGAGGTCGGTGAGGGTGAGCACGGGCCCGGTGCCCAGCGCCACGGCGCGCTCCACCGCGTTCTCCAGCTCGCGGACGTTTCCCGGCCAGTCGTAGGCCATCAGGCGGCTCATGGCTTCCTCGGAAACGCTTCCCACGGCGTGCTGCGGCGCGCTGAATTTTTCCAGGAACGAGTTCACCAGCATGGGGATGTCGTTCTTGCGCTCGCGCAGAGGCGGAAGCTTGATCTGCACGACGTTCAGGCGGAAGTACAAATCCTGGCGGAACTGGCTCTTGCGGATGGCCTCTTCGAGGTCGCGGTTGGTGGCGGCGATCACGCGGACGTCGATGGCCACGCGCTCGTTTGAGCCGACAGGCTTGATCTCGCGTTCCTGGAGGGCGCGGAGCAGCTTGGCCTGGAGGTCCACGGGCAGGTCGCCGATTTCGTCGAGAAACAGCGTTCCGCCCGCGGCGGCCTCGAGCAGCCCATGACGGCTCTGCGTGGCGCCGGTGAACGCGCCCTTCACGTAGCCGAACAGCTCCGACTCGATGAGCGTGGGCACCAAAGCGGAACAATCCACGGGAACGAACGGCCGCTCCCGCCGGGGGCTCGAAAAATGGATGGAGCGCGCCACCAGCTCCTTGCCCGTGCCGCTCTCACCCAGAATCAGCACCGGACAGGTGTGAGGGGCGACTTTTTCGATGAGCTGGTACACCCGCTGCATCTTCGCGGATACTCCCACCAGCTCTCCAAAGCCCGGGCGGCTGCGCAGTTCCTCCCGCAGAACGCGGTTCTCGCGCTCCAGGTCCAGGGCGCGCACCATGCGGTCGAGCTTGGCCCGCAGATCCGCCACGTGGTAGGGCTTGGTGACGAAATCGGCGGCGCCCAGACGCGTGGCTTCGACCGCGGACTCGATGGTGCCGTACTGCGTGAGCACGAGCACGGCAATCTGAGGAAAACTCTCGCGGATGCGGCGCAGCAGGTCCAGGCCGCCCAGCTCCGGCACGCGCATGTCCGTGACGACCAGATCCACCGGGACCTGGTCCAGGATTTCCAAGGCTTCTTCCGTGGTGCCCGCGGAGCGCACGCGGAGGCCAGCTTCCTCGGCAACATCGGCGCAGAGCTTGCGCGCCTCTTCCTCGTCGTCCACGACGAGAATCGTGTGCGGACCCGGGTGCTGATCCACGAGCGCTCCAGCAACGCCAACGGGATGGGAATGATCGGCTGTGCCTGTCAGCATCGGTGCTCCCCCGGGGCCGGAAATGGCCTTCATGCCGTGATGGTGCAGGCCAGGTGCCAAAACCGGAGCGCCAAAGGGGAGCGCCGAAAGCAGTAGTTCTAAAACAGTTAGCTCCAGTGCCAATTATAACGGAATTCCCATAACGGTACAGCATAAACTGTTCCGCCCCATGTACTGTGCTCTAAGCCATATGTTTTCTGTAAAGTGCAGAAAAGAGACGCCATGTTCCACTGTGGGACTGCCGGCGGGAACCGGGGAACTTCAATGCCTGGGAGCGGAACGGGGGGACGCGGCAGACTCGGCCGTAGCACCGGAAGATGCAAACTCGACAGCGTACAGCCCGTCGGTGGAAGAGGCGGCAAAAACCGTGGACGAAGAAGCGCTGGCCACCACAGCGGGAAAAAAGGCCTCGGCCAGCGAGCCTTCCAGGCGCGACCAACTGAGCCCGTGGTCGCGGGAGTAGTAGATGCCTCCGCTTTGCGCGGCGGCAAAGACGGTTCCGGCGACGATCGCGACCTGCTGGATGGGTACCTGAGGGAGGCCGTTGCCGGCCTTGCGCCAGGTGCGTCCCGAATCGAGCGAGACGAAGAGCGCGCGATTCGCGATGGCGAAGAAGTTGGATTCGCCCGCGGCGTCCAGGTGGAGCGCGCCGCCGGCATCGACGGGCAGGTCGCGCCAGTCCCAGGAGCGGCCGCCATCGAGAGAATAAACGATGCCGCGGAGGGAGACGGCCCAGAGCCGGCGGCCATCGGGCGAGACGCGAACACTGCGCGTAGGCAGGCTGAGCGGGCCGAAGGGAACCGAGCGCCAGGTATTGCCCGCGTCCCGGGAGACGAGGAGCGCGTCCTCGGTTGCGGCGTACCACCCGTCGGCGGAAAACGCCATGTCGTCCACCACAGCGCGGAGAGGGCGCAATCCCGCAGCCGGCTTTGCTACCTGCGCGCGGGGCGGCGGCGGGTTTCGCCGCTTCAGAAGCAGCGGCTGCGACGGCTCCGAGGGCGGCTGGATGTCGCCGGAGAGCATTCCCGTGGGGATCCAGGCCCCGCCCCGCAGAGCGGGGTCGTAGCGCATCAGGCCGCCGCGCTCGAGCGCCGCCCACCAGCCTCCGGGCGAGGCGTAAATCCCGCGCACCGCCTCGCTGTGCAGCCCGGGTCCCAGCGGCTTCCAGGTGCGGCCTCCATCGTCGGTGGCCAGCAGCGGCTCGGGAGCATCGGCCAGAACGGCGAGCACGCGGACGGGATTGGTGGAATCGAGCGCGAGCGAGATGATGCGGCGGTGATTGAACCCGTCGTTGGAGACGCGGAAGGTCTGCCCGCCGTCCTCGCTTACCAGAAGACCCAGCTTCTGAGTGCCGATCACCAGGCGGCCGGGAGTGGCTTCGCTCACCACCAGGCCGTTGATGCTCCAGTCCGGCGGCGTCACGCGGCGCCAGGCGGCTCCGCCATCCGCCGATTTCCAGAGGCCTTCGGTGGTCCCGGCGAACAGGACCTGCGGGCGCCGCGGGTCCTGGCGGATCACGTGGGTGCGCCGCGCCGTATTGGGTATGCCGCCGATTTTCCGCCACAGCGCTCCGCCGTTTTCGCTGCGGTAGATGCCGGAGCAGGCGCTGGCAAACACGCGCGCGGGATGGCTGCGGTCCACCACGATGCTCATGACGTCGGAATCGTCAATCATGCCTTCGTGGATGGAAGACCAGTGGCGGCCGCCGTCGGTGGTTTTCCAGGGGAGGTGGCTGGTTCCCACGTAAATCACTTCCGGGTGATGCGGGTCCACGGCCACGGAATCCAGGTCGTGCAGAGCCGCATCGCCATCCGGCGAGATGGGCTCCCAACTACGGCCGGCGTCGGCGGAGCGGAACACTCCGTCAAGCGCGCCGGCCACCAGCGTGTCGGGAACAGAAGGCGCGAGAGCGACGGCGCGCACGGCGTGGCCGGCGAGTCCGGCGGGTTGCCAGGTGTGCCCGGCGTCGCTTGAACGGAATACCCCACCGCCCGCGGCGGGGTCGAGGGTCCAACCCGCGGCATACACGACCCGGGAATCGCGGGGATCCACGGCGAGCGACTGGACCACGAGATCGGCGCGGGTCCCGGGACGCCCGGCGAGCACCCAGCGGTGCCCTTCATCCTCGGAGGAGAAAATGTGGCCGTCCACGGTCCCCAGATACAGGCGTGCGGGGTCCGACGGCGCCTGCACCAGCGAAATCACATCGCCGCCCGGCGGGCCCATGGGACGCCACACCTGCGCGCCCGCGGCGGGCGCGCGCGCGGCGAGCCACAGGAGAGCGAGCAAAGCGCAAAGGAGCGTCGCGCGGCGCGGGTCGGAGGCTGCTTTCATCCCGGAGACGGGGCGAGGCCGGCGCGCCCGCCGGAAGCGGGCGCGCCATGAGCCTCGCGTTCGAAGTATCGGACCGCTGCTACGGGTTCTTGGGCTCGTACTTGGCGCCCTGCGGAACCAGGGTAATCGTCATGGTCTGGTTGGCGGCTCCGGCGCCCTTCTTGCCAACCGCCGCATGCGTTTCGATGGCGGAGTCGGGCAGGCCGAGGCGCTTCACCAGGTCTTCCTTCACATTTTGCGCGCGGTCTTTGGCCAATTGCTCCGGAGTCAGCTTTGCCCGGGCCTTGGTCTTCATGGCCTTGGAGGCCTCCTCGTGCGTCTCGGAGGGATCGGCGGTGGCTTCGATCACCAGAGTGGCGCCGGGGAATTGCTGGAAGCGCGGCGGCACTCCGTCGAGCGGCGGGTTCTTGCAGGCGTTGGTGACGCTGGCGCTGAACTTCTTGAAGGTGCAGCGTGCGATCTCGCGGGCCGGCTCGATGTTCTTCACGCTCACCGGAGCGCTGCAGTCCGCGGCGCCGCCTTTACCTTCCACGCGGGCCGTCACCGGGTAGTCGCCGGCAGCAAGCCCGGTGGTATTGACGCGCACACTGGAGCCGGAGCCTTCCACGGTGCCGCCGCTGGCATGCCACGTGTAGGTGACCGGATAGGGCAACGGATTGCCCTTCGGGTCGGTGGCCGTCGCGGTCACATCCACGTACTCGCCGGGATAAACCGGCGCGGAGGGGCTGGCCGAGCAGACCAGCCGCGGCGCGGGTCTCACCGAAAGCGTCACGGTGGCAGAGGGACATTCCGCGACGAGCTTACCGCTGGTTGCTTTCGGGCTGATGGTATAGGTGCCTTCCGCCAACCCGGAATAATCCCAGCGGACCTGGGAGCCGCTGCCGAGGATGCGCCCGCCGGATACGTCGTAACTGTAGGCGATGGGGCCATTGTCGCTGGCGGAAGCGCGCGTGGTGATGTTCACCGGCGCGCCGGAGGTGGCCTCGACGGAAGTGGGCTCGGCCAGGGCTACACCGCATTCCAGCGTGACCTGAGGGGGAATTTTCTTTGCCGGCACGAACGTGGTGCCCGCGCGGATGACGAAGCCGTTGCGGTCGGTCACCTGGTTCAGGCCGAATTCGGAGCGGTAGCCCAGATCAATGGCGAAATTCCTCCACGGGTAAAGGCGCACGCCGGAGACCGAGCCCACCGGATCCCGCGGGCCAAACGTGGTGTTCTGCGTAGCCGTGTGGAAGAAAACCACGCCGGTGTATTCGGAAATAATCTGGATTCGCTTCTGGGGAAACACGGTGAAGCCGAAGCCGGGGCGGAACTGCTTCGACTGGTTCAGCAAGGGGACCCCGCCGGAATGCGGGTCGAGGGTGATATACACGGGAAGATTCAACGTCGCTTCAATGGTGCTGCCGAAGCGGCGGCTGGCGGCCAGCATCACCTGGAAATTGAACGCGCCGTTCTGCACTTCGTTGTTCAGCAGGTCGCTCAGGCCCGTGACGGTGGGGATGATGAAATCGGTGCGCAGCGCCAAGGCGATGGGGCTGGAACGAGTCTGCGACGCCAGGTTGAATTTGAACCCGAACTCGAAGGTGCCCACGCCGCCGCCGTTGTGGCTGGCGAAGGGATAATCCTCGACGTAGGCGGCAGCGACCGGCTGGGCGCCGCCGGTGCAGTTAATGTTGTGATAAATCGTTGGCTGCGTGCTCCCGTGCAACGGCACCAGATCGCAGCCCGCAAGCGTCGGGTTCAGGCTGAGCTCCAAGGGCCGTCCCGCATGGATGTGGCTGTAGGGAGTGAATTCGACGAACGCGGAAATGCGGTCGGTGATTCCCACGGCGAGATCGAGATCGAGATCCAGAACGGTGACGTCGCCGGGCGCCCGCGAGAATTTCTCCGCGCCGACGCTGAACCCCACGGCATGACGCCCCAGAGTTTCGCCCGATTCCAGCGTGAACGTGGTCCCCCGCTCGCCGACCAGCGGAGTGACCGGGGTCACCGGCACATTCGCGGAGGAATTTTCAGCCGGGCGCGGAGCAGGAGCCGGATTCGCCGGAGCAGGATTCGCAGCGGTGGCGGGAGCCGCAGAACCGTCCGCGGAAGTTGCGGGGGAGGAGGCGTCCTTCGATGTGTTCTTCGATGCGTCCTTCTTCTTTGCGGGCGGGTCGGACTTCGGCGCGTCATCCGCCGCGGCCCACACAGGGAGTGCCAGCAGCAAGCCCAAGGTCAGTCCTGCCGCAGGTCTCGCGAGCAGTCTCATGAGGTCCTCCTCCCGAACAAGCTATAGATGCACGGAGTCCCTGCCACAAACCCGGTCCGGCGCCCCCGCCCTCACGGACCGGCACCCGCGCATCAGTTGATAATGGCTGGGCCTTATGGGAAGAGACCCCCCGGCCCCGAAACTCACGCCAGATTCTAGACAAACGGCACGTAAACCGCCAACTACATTTTTTAGCCCCTGTGTGTGAGGGCTAATAGCGGGGGCGGGGGCAACCGGCCGGGAGTTCCGTGACCCCTGCATTCGCGGGAAATGGAGCGGCAGGGCGGCGGAACGCGCACTCTCGAGCCGGATTCCGCCCGCATCCTAACACCGGGCCTCCGGCGCAGGCGGAGGCCAGGACGCAGATTGGCGGCCACCGCGGCTCGAAAGAGAAACGTTGCAAGCCGGTGTCTCCCATGCCTAAGCTTGAAGCGAACAATGACGGAAACTGCTCCACCGGCCGGGCGCATCCTGGTTATCGAAGACGAGGAAAACGCCCGCAAAGGCTACGAAGCACTCCTGCGGAAGTGGGGGTGCGAGGTTCTTGGCGTGGAGAGCGCGGAAGAGGCGCTCAAAGCCCTGTCCGATTTCCGCCCGGCGGTGATCCTGGCCGACGTCGAGCTGCCGGGAATGGACGGGTTGACGTTCCTGCGCGGTCTGGGAGACCAGTTGGCCGAATTGCCCGCCATCCTGATTACCGGCAAGGGGAGCGAGGAGCGCGCGGTGCAGGCCATCGAATCGGGCGCGTTCTGGTACATCGAAAAACCGCTGAAACCGCAGGTGCTGCGCGCGCTGCTGGACCGGGCGCTGGGCCGCGTGCGGGACCGGAGGCAGGTGGCGGCGCTGACGCGCGAGCTGCGCGCAACGGGCCGGCTAGGCGAGCTGGTGGGAAGTTCGAAAGCGATGCGCGAGGTGACTCTGGCCGTGGAGCAGGCCGCGCCATCGGTCGCTTCCGTGCTGATCACGGGAGAGACGGGTGCGGGAAAAGAAGTAGTGGCCCGGGCGCTGCACCGGCTGTCTCCGCGCGCCGACGGGCCCTTTGTGGCCATCAACTGCTCGGCGATTCCCGAATCGCTGATGGAGAGCGAGATCTTCGGCCACGAAAAGGGTGCGTTTACCGGGGCGTCGGAGCGGCGGCTGGGCTGTTTCGAGCTGGCTGATGGAGGCACGCTGCTGCTCGACGAGATCGGCGAGATGCCGCTGGCGACGCAGGCGAAGCTGCTGCGCGTGCTGGAAGACCGCAAAGTGCGGCGGCTGGGGGGAAAGTCGGAGACACCGGTGGACGTGCGCGTGCTCGCGGCGACCAATAAGGATCCCGAGCAGGCCGTGGCGCAGGGCCACCTTCGCCAGGATCTCTGCTTCCGCCTGAACGTGTTCCACATTCACTTGCCGCCGCTGCGCGCCCGGAAAGAGGATTTGGCGCCGCTGGTAGAATCGATCCTGGCGGACGCGGCGGCGAAACACGGCAAACGGGTGCGCGGGGTCACGCAGGAAGTGATGGAAGCCTTCCGAGCGCACACCTGGCCGGGCAACGTGCGCGAGCTGCGCAACGTGATCGAGCATGCCGTGATCGTGGCCACGGGCGACATCATCGGCCGGCAGCATCTGCCGCCCCAATTCGGCCGGGCCGCCGCGGGGCTGGCCTCGCTCGGCGGGCTGCGCTTTCCGCCCGGAGTCACCGTGGAGCAGGCGGAGCGCGAGTTGATCCGCCAGACGCTGGAAGCCACGAGCAACAACAAGACGCGGGCCGCGGAGTTGCTCGGCATCAGCCTGAAAACCCTGCACAATAAGTTGAAGGAGTACGCCAGCCAGGGGAACGACCATGCGGCTGCGCCTGAAGACTAAGTTCACGCTCACCACCGCGCTGCTGGTGCTCACCGTAGTGGCCCTGGTTTCCCTGGTGTCGGTGGCGGCACTGGTGCGCCAGACCTTCCGCCACCTGGACGACCGCGCCCACTACGTGGCCCAGCTCGTTCTGGATGAGGCGCGCAACGCGCTGGAAGACGCGGCGGCGCGCGGCCAGGGTCCCGCCTCCCCGAGCGACTCCGACGTGGACGCCTACGTGCGCGGCGTGCTGCAGAAAGATCCGCGGCTGGCCGCGGCCCTGGCTGCGGCGGTCGGCTATTCGCCCACCATTTATGAGGTTTCGATCGTGGACCGGGACAGCGTGGCCCTGGTGTCGAGCGATCCGGACCTGGTGGGCCACCTGCGGCTGCCGCGCGCGCGGCTGGAGACGCTGGCGCAGTTCGACTTCGTGGAGCAGCTTCGCGTGCTCTACGGCCCGTCGCAGATTTATGAGGTTTCCCTGCCGTTCAACCTGGGCACCCGGCCATTCGGGGAAATCCGGGTGGGGCTGAACTCGGCGCTGCTGCGCAACGAAATTTCGCCGACGCTGCGGGCCGCGACGCAACTGGCGCTGTTGGGCGTGTTCGTCTCCGCCGGACTCGCCTTCCTGATCAGCAACATGACCCTGGCCCCGCTGCAGAAAATCACCGCGCAACTGGACCGCATCGCGCGCGGGCAGTTCGACTCGCAGCCACTGCGCTCGGGGGACGAACTGGGCCAGGTGAGCACAAAGATCAGCGAGATCGGGCAGCAGTTGCGCGGAGTGCGCGCCATCTTCAGCGGCCTCCGGGAAAACCTGAGCACACTCACGGCCGGGCTGGATGAGGCCGTGCTCGTCTTTTCCGCCACCGGTCAGGCCGTGCTGGCGACTCCGGCGGTGGAAAAATTCCTGGGGAGCAAGCCGCAGGAGCTGATCGGACGGACCGCCGCGCAGTTGTTTCCCGCGGACCAGCCGCTGGGAAAAGCACTGGGCCTGGCTGACGGGAGGCTGCACGCCGTGGAACAGGTGGAAGTGGCGCTCAACGGAGGGAGCGGGCCGCAGCGGGTGCGGGCCAGCGTGAGGGAGATTGCCGAGGGCGGATCGCAGATGGGCGCGCTCGTGACGCTGCGCGACCTGGAATCATTGGACCGGCTGGACTCGGAGCTGGAGGTGTCCGAACGAATGGCGGCGCTGGCTCGCGTGACGGCGGGGGTGGCGCACGAAGTGAAAAACCCACTGAACTCGATGCGGCTGTGGCTGGAAAACCTGCGCGAGAGCCTGCCGGCCGATCCGGAAGCCGCGCAAGCGGCGGTGAATGTGCTGGACACGGAAATCGACCGGCTGGACCGCGTGGTGAAACGCTTTCTGGATTTCACCAAACCGGTCGAACTGCACCTGGAAGATACGGCGCTCTCCGAACTCGTCGGCGAGGTGCTGGCGCTGGCGCGGCCGCAGATCGAACGCGCGGGCGTGCGCGCCAGTGTGGAGCAGCCGGACCCGCCGCCTCCGGTGCGCGTGGACCGCGCGCTCGTCCAGCAGGCGCTGATGAACCTGGTGCTCAACGCCTGCGAAGCCATGCCGCAGGGCGGCCGGCTGGAGATCGCGCTGCGGCGGCGCGGCGAGTCGGCTGAAATTCGCGTGGCGGACACGGGACACGGGATTGCTCCGGAACACCGGCGGCGCATCTTCGAGCTGTTTTTCACCACGCGGCCGTCCGGAAGCGGCCTGGGGCTGGCCACGGCATTTCGCATTGTGCAGCTTCACAACGGTTCGATAGACTTTGAATCCGAGCCGGGCCGGGGAACCACATTCATTCTGGAATTGCCGTTGGCCCGCTGAGACTCCATGCCGCCCAGCACAAAGCGCCTCCAGGTCGCGCTTCTCGCTATGGCCTGCGCCGGTGGTATCTCCTGCCACCGGCATGTAGTCCAGGCCGCGCCGCCGGAGACGGCACCCGCCCCCGCCGAAAGCGTGAAACCTGCACCAGCCGGCCCTGCCGAAACTGGCGGGGGAAAACCGGCCGCGCCCGGGACAGAAACTGCGCCGGGCGGCGGCGCTCCGGCCACGATTCCCGCGCCGAAGCCCGTCGAACCTAAACCCCACCCCGCACCGCCGCCGGCTGCGCCGGAAGCGCCCGCTCCCAAACCCGCTCCTCCTCAAATCACGCTGCGCATCTCTCCCGCAGATGAGGCGCAACTGAAAAGCCAGACCCAGAAATCCGTCGCCGAGGCGGAAGCCAACCTGCGCAAAGCCTCCGGCCGCCCATTGAGCGACGCGCAGCGCGACATGGTCGAGAAGATTCAGAGTTTCCTCTCCCAGTCGCGCGAAGCGGGCGAAATCCCGGACTGGAGCCGCGCGCGCATCCTGGCAGAGAAGGCGCGTGTCCTTTCCATCGAGCTGGCGAACTCGCTCTGAGCCCCAGTGGCGCGGCCACTCCTGGCTGCGGTCCTTCATCTTCCGGTTTGCGATTTTCGAATCCCGATGGAATCGGGATCTCCGCCCGAGGAACGGGCTCCGATTTCGATTTTCGCTTTTCATTGCGCTAGACTCAACGCGTGGAATCCTGTGACGTCATCATCGTGGGTGCCGGCATTATCGGCTGCTCGGTGGCGCGCGAACTGGCGCGGCGCCGTCTGCGCGTGCTGCTCCTGGACCGGCAGGAGCCGGGCAGAGAAGCATCCTGGGCGGCTGCGGGAATGCTGACCCCGGCGGCGGAATCGGGCGAAGCGCTGCCGCTGGTGCCATTCGCCAAAGCCAGCCTGGCCCTCTACGACTCGTTCGTCGCGCAGATCGAACAATCCACGGGACGAAAAACCGACTATAGGCGCGATGGCGCCCTCGAAGTGTTTTTCGGTGAAGGCGGGGAGGAGCGGCGGGCGGACTGGCTCTCGGCTGTGCGCAGCATGGGATTCCATCCCGAGCGGCTGAACGCGGCGGATCTTCGGCGGATGGAGCCCGCGCTGGCGGCAGACGCCTCAGCAGGCGCTTTTCTGGCGAACGAAGGCGCGGTGGACAATCGGCTGCTGTCGGAGGCCGTGGCGGAAGCGGCCGGGCGCGAAGGCGCGGAGTTGCGGGCCGGAATCGAAGTCGCGCGGGTATTGCGCGCCGGGGAGCGAGTGACGGGAGTCGAGACGCGGCAGGGGCACCTCGCCGCGAGACACGTGGTGCTCGCCGCAGGATCGTTTACCGCGCAGATTGAGGGGGCGGAGCGATACGCGCCGACGATTCCGGCGCGCGGCCAGATGGCTGCCCTGCGTCCCGGGGCGATGCCGGTGCGGCGGGTGCTGCGCGGCCCGTCCTATCTGGTGCCGCGCGCGGACGGACGATTGCTGGTGGGCGCGACGGTGGAGAATGCGGGGTTCGAGAAGGCGACGACTGCCGCAGGAATCGCGCGGCTTCTGGGGGATGCAGTGCGCATGATCCCGTCGCTGGCAGAAGCGCGGATAGCGGAAACGTGGAGCGGCCTTCGCCCGGACACTCCGGACCACCTCCCCGTGCTGGGCCCTGTGGACGTCGAAGGGCTATGGTTTGCCACCGGGCATTTCCGCAACGGAATTCTGCTGGCGCCGGCAACGGCGCAGGCGCTCGGCGAATGGATCACGGAAGGAAAGACGGCGCTGCCGGTCGAAGCATTCAGTGCCATGCGGTTTGCGGATCGCGTTCCGTCCGCCAGCCGCTGAATCGAACGGCAGGGAATTACTCGGGCCAGGCGTTCCGGACCGGCTGGTGGTTCGGCGGCCCGGCCAGCGTCGAGGCATGCCCCGGATCAGTGAACTGGACGCGATCGGAATCGAGAAAGACGGGCCGGTCCAAAACCACGTCCAGCGTGGTGCCGCGCGGGAGTTCCACCTCCGGCCCGCGGGTGAGCAGGACGGCGGCCAGACCCACGGCCGCACCGACTCCCGCTCCAATTCCCGCGCCTTTTCCCCCGCCGGTGATCGCGCCAATGCCCGCGCCGCCGGCCGTGGTCTCGCCGATTGTCTTTGCGTCCCGCGTTTTGTCCGAGTCGCCTTTAATCTTCCCTTCTTTGTCCACGGTGTCTGCGCCGCCGGTCGAGGCATCGTTGGGCGTGGCGAGCAGACTCACCTGATATCCATTCGGCAGGATCATATTGGTCAGGCGCAGCATGATCTCTCCCCGGCCTTTCACGCGTCCGGGACGCTTCGCCTCGGTGATTTCGCCGCTCACGTAGGTGCCGGCAGGTATGACGACCCGGCCGTCCACCAGGATGGGGAAGAGCGTCTCCAGGTAGATGGGATCTCCGGGATGAGCGCTGCGCGTGGAAACGCCGTTGTGCAGAACGAGAGGGAGATGGGTTCCCACGGGCACGACGATTCGTTGTGGTTTGACGGCAGTGGACGCAGGAACAGCCGGTTGCGGCGCAGCGGCGGGCGCCGCAGGGGGCGAGACGGCGGTGGCGGGGGGCGGCGTTGCGCCCGGCGGCCCGTTCTGGCCGTCCATGGCGACGGAAATCAGCAGTCCGGCGGCGAGAACTCCCCAGGAAAACTGCTGGACTCGTCTCATACCGTTCCTTTCACAGCGCTCCGGAAAGGTCCGGCGCGCGGTTCCCTTCCCCGTACCGGTGTGCCCGCGGGCCGAATTCGCATCTCGCTCCTCGTGCGATGCGAGCACGCGCGAGCGGGATGCTCAATGCCGCCCGGCCGCTTCCTGGCTGGAACCGAGCATACGCCTGGCCCGGAGCGGGGGGCCAGTGGAGATGAGAGCGCAATTCAATTCTAGGAGCTGTACGAAGGACATCCGCGCTGCGGAATCCGTGCTGCCTGGACTCACTCCTGACCCACCACGCGATGTCCCGCGGCCTGAAGGATCTCCGCGGCATTGTCGAGCGCCGCGTCGCGCACGAAAATGTAATCGGTGTCGTAGGTGGCCAGCACGCTGATGCTGATGCCGGCTTCCGCCAGCGGGGCAGCCACAGCCGCGATCACTCCGGATTCGCTGAAATCGAAGGGGCCCAGGAGCTGAAGCGCACGCCAGCCGCGCACCGCCTGTACGTCCTGCGGCACCGCGCTCTCGTCACAATAGACGCACAGCTCGTCGGCGGCGCGAATCGCGGCTGTGAATCCGCGCCGGGGAAACCAGCCGGGCAGCGGGGCGTCCGGCTCGAGCCGGCAAATGGCGAAAGACGCGGGGAATAGGCGCAGCGTGAACCGGCGCGCGTTCATGTTGGCGGGGTACGCTAGCCTCCGCGGCCCCCGCTGTCAATGGCACAGGAGGGAAATGGCTAGCGCGGCTGGCGGAACAGGCCGAAGCCCAGGCGCACTTGCAGCGTGTTGATTCCGGGATTCGGCACGGTCAGGCCGGCGTTGGATATGTGCATGTACCGGGCCTCGATGCTCCAGGCGTATTTCTGGCGAATGAAGTGCACGCCAAGCGCGCCGCTGGAGGTGAAATTCGTGCGCGAAGTGCCCGGAGGCACCTTGTCGAGGGTGAACAGCGTGCCCCCGCCCAGATCCAGATACGGCGCAACGTTGTGCCGCGGCACGAAAATCCACTTCAGCGCGAAGGGATTGACGCCCCCTCCGTATGTCGCGCCGGTACGTTGAAAGACGCAAAAGATCGGAACCACATCCACGGCATACTCGAACCGGCCGCGCAGAAAACCGGGGCCCACCGGGCCGGTCAAAACCCAGCCGTACCGCCCGCCGACATTCCATACGCCGGTGTCCGAGGTGCTCCCGTTGAGCCCGTGGCCGCCGCCGGTCCAAACCTGCAACTCGTGGCTGCCTTCTCCCGGCCCGGCCTGCGCGCCGGCGCGCGAGGCCGCCAGAAGGATGAATACGGCGATCAAAACGGCTCTTTTCAGCAAGGCAATCCCCCCGGCAGCACGATACCTCATTCCACCAGCCCCGCAACCTGCAGTCTCTACACCCGGCGCTTACCTAGACGCGGGCCCAAAGCAACAGATTCGGCAGCTCAGCTTCCTTCAAACTGCGCCTCGGGCTGGGGAAGCCGGTCGCCCTCGCCCGCCCACCAGACATACAAGGTCGGCATCAGGATCACGCTCATCACCAGATCGGCGATCAAACCCCCGACAATCACAATCGCGAACGGCCGCTGCGAATCGGAGCCGATGGCGTGGGACATTGCCGCGGGCAACAACCCGAGCGTAGCCACCAACATGGTCATCATAATGGGACGAAGCCGCAGAACCGCTCCCTCGATCGCGGAATTCTGGATGGTATAGCCCCGCGCGCGGAGTTGATTGATGTATTCGAGCATGATGACGCCGGTTTGCACCGAAACGCCAAAGAGCGCCAGGAATCCGACTCCCGAGGAAACGCTGAAGTGCGTGCCGGTAATCAGCAGGGCGAGCAGGCCGCCGATCCGCGCAAGGGCCACGTTGACAAGAATGAGGAGGGCCCATTTGATGGAACGGAACATGGCATACAGAATGCAAAAAATCAGCAGCACGGTTAACGGTACGATTACGAACAGGCGCGCTTCCGCGCGCCTCTCGCTGGAGTACTCTCCCTCCCAGTCGATATGGTATCCGTGCGGCAATTGGACTTTTTCGTGCACTTTCCGGATCGCTTCCTCGACGGCGCTGCCCAAGTCCCTGCCCCGCACGCTGAACTTGATGGCCACATACCGCTGGTTGCCCTCACGATAGATTTCCGACGCGCCTTCCTCTTCCGTGATGCGGCAAAGCTGCGCGAGCGATACGCGCTCCCCGGCGGGCGAGAGCAGGCGGATCTTCTCGATGGCCTCCCTTTTCTCGCGGTAGTCCGGCAAGTACCGCAGCACCAGATCGTAACGCGCCTCACCCTGCAGAACCTGAGTCAGGGCATTTCCCCCCACTGCCGTCTGAATGGCGTCCTGGACATCGGCGACATTGATCTGATAGCGGGCGGCCTGCCGGCGGTCCACGGTGACGTTCAGGTTCGGCTGTCCAAGAACATGAAAGACGCCGAGATCCTGGATTCCTTTGATCCCCCGCATGATGTCGGCAATCTGATTGGCCTTTTCTTCGAGGACCTTCAAGTCGTCGCCGAACACCTTGGTGGCGAGCTGGCCTTTTACCCCGCTGACCGCCTCTTCGACGTTGTCGGCAATCGGCTGGGAGAATCCCCAGATTACCCCGGGGATTTTGTCGAGCTCACGGTTCATCGCCGCGATCAGCCTTTCTTTGTCCTGATGGAACACGGGGCGCCACTGCTCCTTCGGTTTCAGGCCCACGTAATACTCCGTATTGAAGAAGCCGGTCGTGTCGGTCCCATCGTCCGGACGGCCTGTTTGACTGGTGCACTCGGTGGCTTCGGGAAACGAGCAAAGCGCAATCCGCGCCTGGTTCATCACCCGAATTCCTTCGCTCGGCCCCGTGCTGGGAGCGAGCGTGCCGCGCACCCAGAGCGCGCCCTCATCCAGGTGGGGCAGGAATTCCGAACCGATCACGGGACCGAACCACAGGTAAAGACTGCCGAGAAAGGCAACTACGGCGACGCCCACGGTCACCCGGCGATGTTCGATGGCCCAGCCGACGCTCCGCCGATAGAAGCCGGTGAGGAGGGTCATCAAAGGATTCCGCCACTCGCGGGCGCCCGCGCGGAAGAACAGGCTGCAGAGCACGGGCGCGACCAGAATGGAAAAGAAGAGGCCACCGAGAAGGGCAAATGCCACGGTCCAGGCCATTGGCTTGAACAAACGGCCCTCAACCCGCTGCAGCGTGAAAATGGGCAGGTACGCGGTGATGATGATGGCGATGGCGTAGAAGACAGGCCGCTGCACTTCGTGCGCGGCATCGGAGAGCGTTTCCCGCAAGGTGCGATGTTCGGTCCGGGGACGCGCCATGTGGCGCACGATGTTTTCCACCATGACCACTGCGCCGTCCACCACCATGCCGAAATCCAAGGCTCCCAGCGAAAGCAGATTCGCGGGAATTTGGCGAAGGTCAAGACAGATCGACGCGAACAACAACGCAAACGGAATGGTGAGGGCTACGATCAGCGCGCCCCGGACATTCCCGAGAAAGAGAAACAGGATAATGGTAACCAGAAGGAATCCTTCGGTCAGGTTATGCAGCACAGTGTGAGTCGTGAAGCGGATCAAATCGCTGCGGTCGATGAACGGAACAATTTTTACACCAGCGGGCAATATGTGGTCGTTCAGCTCCTGCACTTTTTTGTGGAGTCCTTCCAGGGCCGTCTCGGCATCAGCGCCCTTTCGCATGGGGACCCATGCGGAAATGACGTCGTCATTGTCCACGATCACTCCGTCCTCGCGGCGAATCGCGCGGGCAAACTGGCCGAGACGGATCTTAGGGCCCTGCGTGACGACGGCAATATCTTTGACCCGCAGCGGTGTGCCGTTCTTCGAATAAAGAACCGTGTTGGCGATATCGTTTACAGTTCTGACCAGCCCGACTTCCCGCACGTTGATTTGCTGCAGCCCGGCTTCGATGAAGCTGCCCCCGGCATTCACGTTGTTGCTCGCCAGTTGCTGTTCGACCTGGCTCAGGCTGAGACCGTAGGCGATCAGTTTGTTGGGATCCAACCGGACCTGGTATTCGCGGGTGGGCCCGCCAAAGCTGGCCACGTCCACGATGTCCGGCACGGATTTCAGGTTCTTCTCGACGACCCAGTCCTCTATGGACTTCAGCTCCATCACGTCGTACTGGGGATTGGTGCTGTGCAGGGTGAAGAAGTAGATCTGGCCCGCCGGGCTCCAGTCCGTGCCCATGGTGGGCACGACGCCCGGCGGCAGCGTGACCTGCGAAAACCGCTCCAGTACCCTCTCGCGGTTCCGGAAATTGTCTTCCTCGTCGTCGAAGATCAGCTTCAGGTCGGAAAGGCCGAACAGCGAGAACGAGCGAAGATGCACCACGTGCGGGATGCCGTTCATCGCAATTTCCAACGGAATCGTGACTTGCTGCTCGATCTGCTCTGCGGAGATTCCCGGCCACTGCGTGATGATCTCCACGTAGTTGTCGGCCACGTCGGGATAGGCGTCCACCGGGAGGCGGTGGAACGAAACGATGCCGGCGGCAAACAGCAGGACCGCGAAGACCAGCACCAGGAACCGGTTGCTCAGGGCAAAATCAACAAGCCAGCCAATCATTTATTGCTCCACCGTGCTTTCCAGAGCCAAGGCGTTCGACACCACCTGGGTGGCTGGCCTGACGCCCGAAATGATTTCCTGCATTTGGTTGGGAAGCATGTCTCCCGCGACGACTTCGATGCGCCGGAAGCGGCCTCCGCCGAGCGCCGCGAAGACCCAATCGCGGTCGTGCAAGTGCAAAATGGCGGCGGCCGGGACCGCCACGTGAGTTTCCGCCTGCTTGCCGTAAAACGTCGCGGTCACGAACATCCCGATGCGCATCAAGCGTTCCGGGTTGGGGACTTCCAGGCGTACCTTCGCGGTGCGGATGCTGGGATCCAGAACCGGCAGGATGTTGTCGATCCGCCCCTTGAGGACTTTGTTCGGGTAGGCGTTCAGCCGGATCTCAGCGAATTCACCGAGATGCACGGCGTCGAGATCGTTTTCGTAAACGTCGCAGAGAATCCACACATACGACAGGTCGGAAATCGTGAACGGGTTCGGGCCGGAAAGCCCCTGGACGCCGGCTGCGTTGGTGACTTGCTGGTCGGTGATCACGCCCGAGATGGGCGCGATGACGTCCACGATCCCCGACGGATGGTCCTTGTCCACGCCGAGCAGCCGCAACTGTTCGGTGGCGGTGTCCAGATCTACTTTGGCATCCTGCGCGGTGTTCTCGGCGGCTTCCAGCCCGCTCTTGGCGATGGCGCCCTTATCGTAGAGAACCTGGGCGCGCTGAAGTTGCAGCCGCGCCAGCCGCTCATCGTTCTCGGCCTTCCGGTACACCTGGTACGCGCCGGACACATCGCTGCTCCTGACGCGGAGCAACAACTGGCCTTTCTTCACCTCGTCGCCGAGCCGGGCCTTGATTTCCACTACCCGCCCTGCGGCCAGAGAAATTACGGGCACGGCGCGCGCAATGTCGGGCTGGACCACGCCGGTCACATTCAAGGCCGGGGTCGCCTTGTGCTCGACCGCCGCCGCCAGCGGAAACTTTTCCGGGTGGTCCACCTTGAAGTTGTTGGGGTCAAAATCAGCCACGACGGTCGCGGGAGGAGGAGCCTCCGCCTTGGGATCAGCCTTGCTCTGGTTGCAACCGGCGAGAGACATGGCCAGTGGCAGGCAAAGAAATGCCGCCTCGAGCGGGCTCCAGAATTTGGCTCTCATGGAATCGCCTCCCGTCCGACGGCCAGGTTCAATTGGGCCACAGCCGTCAAATACGAACCCACCAGGCTCACGTAGTTGAGCTGGATGCTGCGGTAGTCGTTCTCGGCGCTGAGAAAATCCAGCAAGGACGCCCCTCCGTGTTCATAGGCAAACCGGATGGTCTCGCGGACGCGCACGGCCTGCTGGAGATATTTCGCCTTGTAGGGCCGCAGCAGGATCAGATTGCTGTTGACCAGGGTGTAGGCGGAGTCCACGTCGCTGAACACCAGGGCTTGCGTGGCGTCCAGCAACCTCTGGTTGCGGTCGATGTCGAGTTGCGTGCGCAGTTTTTCTCCCTGGTTGCGGTCGAAAATCCGCAGCGGAATGCTCACGCTGACCCCGAAGTACTGGTCGATCGGCGCGTTGCGGCCCACGTCGAAGCCGAAGATGGGATCCGTGGAGCCGTTGGCGACGGCAAGTTTGTGGTCGGTTTTGGCCTTGTCCACGGCCTGCATCGCGGCTTTCAAGTCGGGCCGGTTTTCCATGGCCATCTTCCGGAATTCCTCAGGCGGCTGAAGGCCGTCGTTGAACTCGAACGGGCCGGTCACGTCGAATTTCTCGACGGGTGTCCGGTCGTTCAGCAGCATCAGGAGCTGGATCTTTGCGGTCCTCAGATTGACCTCGGCGGTCTGCACGTCGGCCTCGAACTGGACGCGCTGGAGCTCGAGACGATCCAGGTCCACCTGAGCGAGATCTCCGGCCTGGAAGCGGTCGCGGCTGATGCGCAGCACACGGTCCCAATAGTCCAGGTTGTCCCGCGCGACCCGCAAGACTGCTTTAGCCTCGAGCGTCCCCACGAAGGCGCCGCGCAAACTGAACAGAAGACCCCGTTCCAAATCCGCCTGGCTCGATTCGGCGATGGCGGTGGCCCCCTGCGCGCTTTCCAGGCGCAGTTCCCGCTTGTGGGCGCGCTCATGCAAGTAGTTGAGCGTCGCGGAGGGCAACAGAAACGCGAGCGCTCCGTGCGCCGGTCCACCGGGAAATGGATCGATCTGGTCCGCCAGCAGCGTGAGGCCCGGGTTGGGACGCAGATAGGCCGTGATTTCCTGGGCCTTCGATTCTTCAATGTTCAATTTGCCCGCGAGCAGCGTGGGATTGTTCTGCTCAAAGCGCTGGCGCACCTGCTCCCAGGTGAACGCCTGCTGGGCGGGCGCGCTGCGGGCGCCGCAGAGCAGGAGCAGGATCGCGAGGAAGAGACGGCTCGACAACCTTCGCATGAAACCTCCCTGAGACCCGCGGCGGTTCCCGGCCACGGCCCTCGCATTCGGATCGAAGAGGAGCAACAGGCAACGCCCCGCGGCAACGAGTCGCGCTTGCAGCCGCCGCGCGGCCGCGCAGCACTGGTTTTCGATTCAAGCAGCGCGCCTCGAAACGAGGGCCCCGAGGCGCCAGGCTGTTAGAGGTATGACACTTCCGAGGGGGGCGCACGGGATGGATGGGAGATCAGGAAAAGACTGCGCAGGGCGCCGGGACCGGTACGAAGCACAAAACGCATCAGCGGGCGCGCCCGCAGAGGGCGGCCGGAAGGCGTGGAAACATCCGCGCGCCATTGCGCAGGATCCGCGGCAGCCACGGATACGGAGGATTCGGTGCCGGCCCAATTGGCACTCGATTGCCCAAAAGCCCCCGGATAGGCAGAGGGCTCGACGCGCGAGAAATTCCCGTGGCCGTCATTCAGCAGGATGGCTACGGGCCGGCGAAACCAGGAGGCGGTCAAAACCAGATCGATCGCATGGTCTCCATTGACGTCGCGAGCGGCAATCTCCAGTCCGCCGATTGGTCCGATCACCTGGATCGATTGGTGTCCCGCCAGGGTGAGCCGAAGGCGGATGCTGTAGCTGGTGCGGGGGCCGTCGGTGGAGTTTGCCTGGACGCTGGCCAGATCCGGATAGCGGTCGCCGTCGAAATCCGCGACGGCAATTTGTGCTCCCGGACCGCTGGAGCGCACGGGCGCGTTCCGAGCTTCCGCGCTCCTCGCCGCGCCGGCGCCCAGGAGGCCGAACAGCAACCCCAGACAAATCCCCAGGGACAGTCTGAAGCGAACGGGGCGGGCAGCCCCCAGGCCCGAGCGACGGGTGAATTGGCGCGCGTCTCCAACCATGGAAGCGGCTCGAATCCCAGTGCGGTTTTCGAGGCCGGTATTATCGCCTACCCCGCTGGAAAAAAGAAAGCAGGCGTGCGAAATGTTATCAGCAGGGTACTGGTTGACGGCCAGGTGAGATCTTCGTAGCCTCGGGGCCAGGGAGAATGCCATGGCAAAGCTGGCGCTGGTTTACGGCATGCGGCTGTTTCCCGCGGAGGATCTCGCGGAAGTGAAGAGCGCCCCCGTGATTCTTCAGGGCGGCCGCTCCGGGCAGATCACCATGCACCTGATCGAAGGCAGTAAGGACGAAATCGAGAAGCAATTGCGGCAGTCGATTGAAGCGTTCTTCGAGATGTATCCGGAGATTTGAAGAGCGCGCGAGGTGTCGCGCGCGGAGACAAAGCCGACCGGCGGCCGGGTCCGCGGGCACCGCTGACGTGTAAGCCGGGCTACATGAGCACGACGGTCTGACCGGTTAGCTCGAACCGCTTGCGGCAGCGGAGATTCCGGCAGGCCACCATGTCGTCCACCCGGACCATGTACGTGCGCGCCTTCTCGAACTTTGCGCGGTCCTCATTGTTCGCTCCGCCGGGCAGCCGCTCCTTCTTCTCGCGCACCTTCCAGCGGATGGGGTAGGTGCCCTCCTGGCGGCAGTGCGGACAGATGAGCGTGAGCTGTTTCGTCTCTTCTTTCTCAGTGTAGAAGTTGCGTTCGTCCATTTACGGAACCCGCTCCTGAGGTCACGAGCACGATAGCGCCTCCGGGCGCGCATCGCAACGGGACTCTCCCGAATCCGGCACGGGTTGTCGAAATGAGGTTGTGCCGCTACATTAGGCTGGTTGCAGACGCGGATCGAAGAGGGGGGCCGGGCATGAGCAGGATTGCGAAAACGGATTGCCGGGCGGCGGCGCGCGCGCTGCCCATCCTGGTCTGCTCCACGCTCCTGGTTTGCTTCCCGCCCGCGTCGCCTGCGCGGAAAGCCTCCGCGCCCGCAGCCGAACGCTACGCCATCGTTATTTCAGTGGATGGGCTGATGCCGGCCAGCTATACCGAGGCGGATTCCCACGGCCTGAAAATTCCCACGCTCAGACAACTGATGGCCCGCGGCGCCTGGAGCCCGGGGGTGAGGGACGTGATGCCCGCGGTCACCTATCCGGCGCACACGACCATGGCCACCGGCGTGTCGCCTCGTGTGCACGGAATCGTTACCAACTCGGTGTTCGACCCCATGGGCGTTCGCGACGGTGAATGGTATTGGTACGAGCCGGAAATCCGCGTGCCGACACTATGGCAACTCGCACGCGCACAGGGCCTGCGCACAGCGCTCATCAGTTGGCCCGTGACGATGGGAGCACACGGCGATGCCGTGGTGCCGGAATTCTGGCGAAGCCACGGGATCGACGGAGCGAAGCTGCTGCGTGCGATTTCAACGCCGGGGCTGTGGGAAGAAGTGTCGCGCCGCTTTCCCGGCTTCGAAGCCGGATTTGAGGCGCTGCCGGCAAAAGACGAATCCTTCGCCGACATCGCGGTCGAAGTGCTCGAGAGCCTGCGCCCGAATTTGATGCTCGTCCATCTGCCGAGCGTGGACCATCAGCAGCACGAGCATGGTCCGTGGAGTCCGGAGGCGCTGGCAGCCATCGAAACCGCCGATGCGCAGGTGGGGCGCATGGTGGAGGCGGCGCACCGCGCCGGCATCTGGCCCGAAACATTATTCCTGGTCGTCTCCGACCACGGATTCACCCAAGAAGAGAAAGTGCTACGGCCGGGCGTGCTCCTGCGGCAACACGGGCTCATCTCCGTGGACGAGAAGAATCATGTGACCTCCTGGCGCGCCGCTGTCGCCACGTCGAGCGGCTCCGCCTACGTGTATCTCCATAACGCGGACGACCGGGAAGCCGCTGCCACCGTCCGCGAACTGTTCGATGCGCTCGCCGCGCAGCCAGGCAGCGGCATTCGCCGCGTGCTGTCGCAGGACCAGATTGCAACGCTGGGCGGCGACGCCAGTGCGTTCCTGGCTCTCGAACCCGCCGACGGCTTCGGCCTCGTCGGAGGCGTTGCAGGCGAAGCGATCGGCCCGGCAACCACTCCCGGCATTCATGGATTTCCTCCCGACCGCGAAATGATGAACGCCTCGCTGATTCTGAATGGGCCGGGGGTTCAGCCCGGAATAATTGAAGGCGCGCGGATGGTGGACATCGGACCCACCGTTGCGCAGTGGCTGGGCCTCCGGCTGGAACATGCGGAAGGAAAACCGCTCATAGAAACCGCGGCTCCGCACGCCACAGCACCTTCGAAGTAATCCTCCGCCTCCCCGAGCACTGCAGAAAATCGCGTTTCATGCCGATACACCATCCAGGAGGGTGTGCCCCTGGATGTTCCGTTTCGTGACAGTGCGACTGCTCCTCGTGGCCGCGACCTGCCTGGCGCTGGCCGCTCTGGTGGCGCTGCCGGCCGGGGCCACAGCGCCACCCGACGATGATTGGGAAACGCAGGTGCGGGCGCTGCTGAACGCGGGAAATGCGCAGGGCGCGCTCGAAGTGTCCGAGAAATGGATGGCCGCAGTGCCGAAAGACGTGGACGCGGTGGGCTGGCATGCGCGCGCGCTGGTGCGGATGGGCCGCCTGGATGAAGCCGCAGCCGACTTCCGGCGCGTGCTGGCTTCCCATCCGCACGATTCGGATGCCCTGCTGGATCTGGCCGGGATCCTGCGCCGCCAGGGACATGCGGAATCCGCGCTGGAGCTGCTGAAGCAGGCGCACGCTGCGGATCCGCGGCGCGTCGATGTGCTGCTGGAAGAGGGCCGCGCGCTCCGCGCGCTGGGCCGGACGCGAGAGGCCCGCGAGGCGTTCGCCGAGGCGCGCCGCCTGGCCCCCGATGATGCAGAGGCGAAAGAAGGTCTCGAGTCCGTTGCCGAGCCGCCCCGCCAGGAGCTGCATGTGGGCACGGACATCGACATGTTCAACTACACGGACACCGCCGGGGCGTTCAACACGGGATGGAAAACAGACTGGAACGCGAAATGGATCAGCTATTTCGAGGTTTCCTATTGGGATCGCTTCGGGGGACACGCGGAACGCAATCTGGGCCAGGTGACCTTCAAACCCCAGGCCCACACGGCCATCACGGTCGGAGGATCGTGGAACCACGACGACGGCGTGATTCCGCGCAGCGAGGCGTTCTTCGAGCTGGACCGCGGAGGCTCGATACCAGGCCGCCACTTTGTGCGCGGGGTTGAATTCAACTATCACCAGCAGTGGTACTGGTTTTCCACCGCGCGCGTGCTGGCTGTGACTCCCTCCGCCATCCTGTACCTGCCGCACGACTGGATGTTCCAGCTCGCGGTGACCGCGGCACGGAGTTCCTTTCCCGGGCTCGCGCCCGGCTGGCAGCCTTCGGGACAGGCGAAATTGACTTTCCCCATCCGGTCGCGCCTCACCGGCAACCTCTTTTTTGCCGTGGGAAGCGAGGACTTTGCGCTCACGGATCAGATTGGCCGCTTTGCGGCGCGCACCTGGGGCGCGGGCTTTCGTCGGGATTTCGAGCGGCGCCAGTACGTGGCCGCCTACGGATTGTTCCAGGACCGTTCGGAGGCGCGCACACAGGCCAGTTTCGGCGTCACCTACGGGGTGCGCTTTTAGCGCGACAAACCATGAATCCGATCACAAGAATTGTGGAGCTGCTCGGCCCGGCCAGCTACGTCGTGAAGGCAGTCGTGGCCAGCCTCATCGGCGCGGCGCTGCTGCTCGCCTTCATCATGGGCCGCCGGACCGCACGCCGCAGGTATTTCGGCCGCCGCGACGAGCGCGCCCAGGCCCTCCGGCGGCAACTGCCCGAAATATTGGCCGGGCGGATGCTGCCCGAGGCCTGGCGGCGCGACCCGCTGGACGACCGCATCCTGGAAGAAATCCTGCTCGACCGGCTGGAAGTTGCCGGGCGCGAGGAGGCGGAAAGCATCCGCTTCTGCCTACGCATCAGCGGCCTGCTGGACAAACGCATTCACCAGGCGCGGCGCCGCCGCGGCTGGAGACGTCTGTACACGCTCGTGGCGCTGGGCCGCATGCGCTGTCCAGAGGCTATCCCCGCGTTGGCGGAAGGGCTGGACGACGACAACGAGCAGACCGCCATCGCCGCCGCCCGCGGCCTGGGCCGCTACGCGATGCCGGAAGCGGCCGAGCCCATCCTCGAGCGGTTGGAAATGAAGCGCCTGCGCCTGCCCGCCAACGTGCTCCAGAGCACCCTCTATCATTGCTGCCGCGACCGCCCCTCGATGCTGCTGCGGGCCATGCAATTTACCGACGACCAGCTCCGGCCGCTCCTCGCGCGCGTGCTGGCGGAGGTGGCTTCGGCGGAACTCGGCGAAGACCTGGTGCTGATCGCTTCCGACCCGCTGCCGGAGGTTCGCGCCTCTGCCGCGCGAGCCATGGCGGGGGCGCGGCCGCGCCTGGCGCTCGCTGCGCTCCAGCAGCTCGCCGCCGATTCGGAGTGGTTCGTGCGCCTCCGCGCGGTGGTGGCAATGGGAATCATGCAGGACCCGCGCTCGATTCCCGTCCTGCTCGAAACGCTGTGCGACCCCAACCGCTTTGTGCGGCTGCGGGCGGCCGGGGCGCTCGCGCGGCTCGAAGGGTTTGAGGAAGAAATCCTGGTGCGCGCGGTGCACACGCGCGACCGTTACGCGCTGCAGGCGCTGGTGGGAGAAATGCAGCGCTCCGGCGCCATGCTCGCCGTGCTCAATGGGTTGGCCGACCCGCGGCGCCGCCAGCGCTCCCGGCGCATACTGCTGGCCGCGGTGGGCGCGGGGGCTCCGCGGCTGCTCCTCGACGCGGTGCTGCATCACGCCAACTGGCGCGTGCGCACACAGTCTGCGCGCCTGCTCGCCGAGTCCCATGACCCGGAGGTTTTGCGGCTGCTCCGGTTCTATGCGACCGACACACAGCGGCCACGCGAACGCATATTGCTCGCATGGCTGGAGCGCAGGCTTCGGGAAGCCATAGCGGTTGAGGCCGACGCTCTGCCTGCGGAGATGCCGGCGACGCGGGCGGCGCCAGGAGCCCCGGAAAAGCAGGCGTCTGCGCCCGGCCCGGCTCTGGTCAGGGAAAATCGATGAACGCCCTGATCCTCACACTCAACGATGCCCTGTTCCTGTACTATCTGGTCTCCAATCTGTTGTACCTATTTCTCCTGATCTTTGCGATCCGCGCCAGCGTGCTGCACCAGCGTCTGCTCGCCAGCATCCGGCTCGAGCGCTTCCGGGACTCGCCGTTTTCGCCTCCGGTTTCGATCATCGCCCCGGCACACAACGAGGGCCAGAGCATTGCCCAGTCCGTGCGTTCGTTCCTGGGTCTCGATTATCCGGCGATTGAAGTGATCGTGGTGAACGACGGCTCTGTGGACGACACCCTCGACGTGCTGACCCGCGAATTCCAGCTCCTGCGCACCGACCTCGCCTACGTGAAGGAGGCGCCCTGCCAGGCCGTTCGCGGCATCTACATGAGCCAGACCGAGCCCCGGCTGCTCGTGGTGGACAAAGAAGCCGGCGGGAGCAAAGCCGACGCCACCAATGCCGGGCTCAACGTCGCTTCCAGCCCCTACGTCTGCGTGCTCGATGCCGACAGCCTGCTCGAAAAAGACGCGCTCATCCGAGTGATGGTCCCCATCCTGGCCGATCCCGAGCACGTCGTCGCCGCCGGCGGCATCGTACGCGCCATCAACGGCTCCGTGGTCGAAGAGGGCCAGCTCAAAAAGGTCCGCCTGCCCCGGCGTTTCGTCGAAATCGTCCAGGTGGTGGAATACCTTCGTGCGTTCCTGGTGGGCCGCGAGGGTTGGAGCTACTTCAATATGCTGATGATCATTTCCGGGGCCTTCGGCGTGTTCCGCCGCGACCTGGTGCGCGAAGTGGGCGGGTACCGCCCGGCAGCCATCGGCGAGGATTTCGACCTCATGGTGCGCATGCATCGCAGGCTCCGGGAAAAGAATATCGACTATCGCGCGTGTTTCGTGCCCGATCCGGTGTGCTGGACGGAGGTGCCCCCGGATTGGGAATCGGTAGGCCAGCAGAGGTCGCGCTGGCAGAAGGGCATGATCGACACGTTGTGGCCCAACCGCGACATGCTGTTCCGCCCGCGCTACGGCCGGATCGGGTTTATCGCCCTGCCCAACCTGTGGATTTACGAGGCGCTGGCGCCCGTGATCGAGATGGTTGGGCTGGCCTCCATCGTGGTGGCCGCGTTTATGGGCATCCTCAGCGGCCACTTCCTGCTGCTGTTCCTCATTTTCGGCTACGCATTCTCCACCATGCTTTCCATTGGCGGCGTGCTGCTGGAAGAGATCACCTACCGGCGGTACAACGACTGGCGCGAGGTGGCCAAACTCCTGCTCTGCTGCTTCGCCGAGCATTTTCCTTATCATCAGGCCCACCTGTGGTGGCGGCTGCGCGGCATGTGGCAGTACGCGCGCGGGGACGTTGCCTGGGGAGAAATGACGCGCGTGGGTTTCGGCGGCACGCAGGCGAAGGGGGCGGCACGGTGATGCTCGAGCGGGGGGATCGGGCCAGGTTCCGGCGGCACGTCGCGCCTCTACCTTCGTAATGCCCGGGTAGACCAAACGACTGCGCTTGAGCAGGCAGGTGACTATTTCGGACGCTCCGTAATCGTGATGAAATTCGGGCCCAGCTTGGCGACGGCAGCCCTTAGATCGGAGATTTCATATCCGGTCCTGTAGAAAATGACCTTGCCGTCGGCGCCGATGAGGACACCCAGGGGAATTCCTTCCCGGTGGAAGGCTTTCCCTAGCGATCCGTCGTCATCGTGGTAATTGGGCCAATTGATGCGTTCGCGCGCCAGGAAGGTTGTGGCTGCGCTCGGCTCGTCATCTTGGTCGATGCTGATGAAAACCAGCCCTTTGTCGCTGGTCTCCGCATAGAGCTCGGCCAAACTGGGCATCAAGTCGACGCAAGGCCCACACCACGTAGCCCAGAACTCAATGAACACGGGCCTGCCGCGAAAGCTGCTGAGTCTGGTGAGGCTTCCATCCGAGGATTTGAGAAGCAGTTCCGGAGCCGGTTTGCCTATGAAATTGTCCCCTTCGGACTGATGAGCGCCACTCCCGATGTGGTAGGGAAACGCCGCGACCCGCTTGGCCTCGGCTGGCGGCACGAAGGCAAAAGCACCCTCGGGTTCTTCCCTGTCCAGTTCGACGACCGGATAAATGGTCATCGTTTCAAAGGACATTGGAATGTGGGCATTTGAACCGGCGAGGATAGTATAAGATTGGTCCGCGATGAGAGTCTTTACGACTACCTTGCGGGACTTATCGATCCAGATGGTCTGCTCTTCCTTCCTATCCGCAAGTTTGGTCTTGAGGTCATCACTGCCCAAGTGAACCACGTAGCATGCAATGCTGCGGCCGTTCACCAAAATGTTTTCGTCGGGAAGGAAAGTTGCAGATTTCACCGAATCGGCGAGACGGGCGAGTTGACTCTCGAGGTGCTTTGCTTCCTGTGCCGGCGCTTCCTCTGCGGTGATTATGCGGTGATTTTCCGAATGCGCCGTAATAGCAGGCTCTTGCGTGTAGAGATGCTCGTCGAGGTGGTAGATCCAGCGTGTAGTTCCGTCCGACACCAGAATCGCGGAGCCGAAACCAGACCGGCCTTCATAGCGGTATCGGCCACCGGGCATGACAATGGCAGTGAACAGAGTCTTCTGCCAATCGCGCTCCAACTCATTGCTTGAGGTACGTTCCTGGACCGCCTCAATGTGAAACGACTTGGCGTCGGCGTATCGCTGGCTGACCTCATTCAGCAGAGGGAGCGGGTCCCCCTTGGGTGACTTCTGTGGCGTAGCTCGACTGAAGAACGACGTGGCCAACAGCGGGACAAGCAAAATAAAACTACTCCGATAGATACTCCATGCGCGGGCGGATCTTCTCTCTCGGCGCCGTTTCCTCGCGAAATAGGCACGAACCGTCCGCATATGGTCATGTCCTTTCTTACTGGGCTATCTAGCCGACTTCTGTCAGCTACGTCAATCCGCATTTCCGGCTTTCTGGTACTTCCCTTCGCAAGACGATTATGGTCTGCTCCCTAGTCAGCTTCTTGGGTTTCTCCGTCGGGCCTGTGTTCGGGTACAACACCGGTCTACGCTCGGCCAACTTCGACTGCGGCCTGGCGCACACGTTCCCATCATCCGGAGGCAGAGAAATCTTGTTAGTGCGCGGGGACCTCGCCGCGTAAAAAATGACGCGGGTGGGATTCTGCGGGGCGACGGCAAGACCCTCGGCCCATTAATCCAGCATTCCTGCAAGTCTGCAATAAATACTCGCATCCGGAGTGCGGCCGACCTGATCAGTCGTAGGGGCACGGCATGCCGTGCCCCTACACAGCGCACCAGTCGCCGCCCTATAAGCTGATCCTCCCGTCATTGCCAGGTCCCAGATGTGGGACACTAGGAACTTGAGCCGCTCGATGAAGCCTAAAGTGACCGTGACGCGCACTGCCGCTAGTCTGGCCAGAGCCCTGGGGCTCTTGCCGGCCGATGGAGCGGAAATTGAGCTGCGCAGCACCCTCAATTCCAAGATCATTGAAGTGGTTCACAGGAAAGGGCTGACTCATGCGCAGGTGGCGCGGCTGGCGCGCAGCTCGCGCACTCGCATTACCGCCATCATGAACCGGAATACAAAGGACATCTCCACGGACCTCATGCTGCGCGTGCTCTACGCGCTCGGCTATGCCGCCAAGGTCAGATTCAGCAAGGCGGCCTGATTCGCAAGCTTCAGCTTACCCAGGCGACGCGACTCGGGCCGTGGTCAGGTGAGCGGAGACGTGGATGCGGGACCTGGCACGGCAGTTGGCTCGCGGGCGGTTGCGCTTGAGGGTGAGGCCGCGGGCTCCTCGGGAATTCGAATCACGAGAGCGGAGGTGCGCTCTCCGCGAACCGTTTCCACCGTCCCGCCATGGTCGCTGATGGTGGCCTGGGCCGCGGCCAGCTCCAGCGCGGCTACATACGTGCGTTTCAACGGCGTGGAGGAAAACAGCCGTGCGGCCTCTTCGTCGTTCGGAAACGGCCCCGGCCATTCGATGCGCAGGAGCACGAAGCCCGGCGCGCGCTCGGTCCGCACCACAAAAGTCCCTCCCGTGGGCATGGAATACACCGCATACAGCAGGAAAGTGTCCATCGCCCGGCCGAGCGCCGCTGAATCTCCACGGATGGGCGGCAAATCCTCGGCCAGCGAAACTTCGGGAGACACTGGCGGACGGGTTACATCGTTGACCGTGGGGTTGAAGAGCGGCTCCTGATCGCGTAAAACCCCGCGCACCACGTCGTTCAGTTTCAATGACTGCACCGGCAGCACCAGCAGCTCTCCGAATTCGCGGAAGCGGTCAAGCACGCGCTGGAAGCCGGCAATGCCCTCGGAGACGTCGCCCGAGTCGCGGGCCTCGGCCAGGGCGTCGAGCGCCGACTCGATCTCGCCGGTGATCCGCCGCGTCATTTCCCGCCACGCGGCCACGCGTTCGGCCTGCATCAGCCGTTCCCGCTCGGCGGCGAGTTTCTGCGCGGCCTGGTTGAGCGCCTGCGCCAGCGCGATCACTTCCGGCCCGCCGCGCTCTTCGGCCCGAGCGCCGGGAGCCAGCGCAGCAATATCCCGCGCTGAACGAGCCAGCCGCACCAGCGGTTTCACCAGCCGCGCCGCGCTCGCGTAACTGATCGCAGCTCCCGCGGCCAGACCAATGGCCAGCGCGAGCCACAGCCGCCGCCACAATACCTGCTCTTCGGCGAGCTGCGGCGCGGTCGAATATCCGATGACCACCGCGCCCAGCACGGCATGATCGAGTGCGGCCAGAGGCAGGGCGTAATCGTCCTCGCGCGCCACGCTGTCGGCATACCGGTGGCCCTCGCCGCCCGCGGCGGGGTTCCTGCATACCTGCGTCAGGAATTCGGCGGCGGTGCCGGCCGAAGCCGGCGTCCCCGTGGAATCGGTGAGCTGCTGCGGGTCGCAGTTCCCGCTCGCGTTCACAAACAGCAGCGTGAGCATTCCGGGGCCCAGCGGGAGGGCGGCGAGCAGGCGGTGGTCCAGCAGCCGCCCGCCCACGACGTACATTTTCCGGCTTCCCACGGCAATCTCGCGCACCGCCAGTTGGGCAATGGAGGGCTCGCCTGCGGTGTTCTCACGCCGTAGGAACGCGCGGCCATCCGTGGCCTGGGCCGCGGCGGCCACCCAATCTTCTTTCTGGCCGCTTGCCCCGGTGGTCTCGGTGGAGGAGATTACCGTGCCGTCGCCGGTCACGAACTCGACCAGCTCGAGGGCGTGCGTGCGCGACGCTCCGGTGGCGTCGTTGGCGTAAACGGAGAAATCGGGCTGCGCGCGGCTTAGATCCAGCGCCATCCGCAGTGTGGCTTCCGACTCCGCCACCAGACCCACGCGGCGGCTGACGTCTTCCGATCCCCGTTCCAGTTCGCGCCGGACGTTTTCGAACGCACCGGAAACCTGGCCCGCTTCCATCTGGGAGAACGCGCGCCGCTCGCCACCGACGGCGGCGGAGAAAAGCAGTACTGCGGCCAGCGCAAAGGCGGCGAGGAAAGAGAGAAAGACCTTCGCGGGAAATGTCATCGTCCGCGCGAAATCATAGCACAGGCGGGAGGCAGTGCCGCGCGGAGACGGGCAGCCACCGCGCGGGAGTCACTTCGCATAGCCCTCGGGATGCCGCAGGCGCCAATCCCATGCGCTGGCAATCATTTCCTCCAGTCCCCGGTGCGGCCGCCAGCCCAGCTCTTCGGCTGCCTTCCTGTGGCTGGCGATGAGCTGCGGAGGATCTCCCGCGCGGCGGGGATGATTCACAACCGCGATGTTCCGCCCCGTCACCCGCGTGGCACATTCGATCACCTCCCGCACGGAGTAGCCCCGGTTGTTGCCCAGATTGTAGATTCCGGACGCAGTGGGCGTGCGGTCCAGCGCCAGCACGTGAGCATCCGCCAGGTCCTCGACGTGGATGTAGTCGCGAATGCAGGTGCCGTCCGGAGTCGGGTAGTCCGTTCCGTAAAGCTCCACGTGCGGGCGCTCGCCCAGCGCAGCTTCCAGCACCCGCGGGATCAGGTGGGTTTCCGGATGATGCATCTCGCCGGAGGCTTTCGTGGCCCCGGCCACGTTGAAATAGCGCAGTGAAACGAACCGCAGCGAGCCTGCGCCATCGCGCGCGGCCGCCGCGTCCGCCAGGATGCGCTCGCCCATCAGCTTCGTCCATCCGTAGGGATTCACCGGGCGCGCCGCACAGTCCTCCTCGATGGGCACCTTCGCGGGCTCCCCGTACACTGCCGCGCTCGACGAAAACACGATGCGCCGGCAGCCCACGCGCGCCATGGCGTCGAGCAACGGAAGAAGATTGGCGACGTTTTCGCGGTAATAACGCAGCGGCTCGCGAACCGAGTCGCCCACGACGGAAACGGCCGCCATGTGCACCACCGCCTCGATGGCGCTGCCGCTGAACACTCGTTCCAGAGCGTGGAGATCCGCCAGGTCTGCCTGGACGACTTCCACGCCCACAGGCAGCGCATCGCGATGGCCCTGGTAGAAATTGTCCAGAACCACGGGAGCGTCGCCGCGCTGGACGAGCCGCTCGGTGATGACGCTGCCGATGTATCCGGCGCCGCCGGTGACCAGAACCTGCACCTACGCCTCCAGTCGAACTGCGTGATTTGCGTCCCATTCTATGCGGAGCCGCGCGGGCATCAAAGCTGGGCGAGAGCGGGGTGTGCCCTCGCCGATTGCGCCGCCCCGCTGCACGAGGTGGACCGGCCCGGCGACGGAACGTTTCCCCCGCTGTTCAGGCATTTCACTCCGGATTGCTGGAAAGCCGCGATGCGGTCGCGTAGAATGGCTCCGCCGATCTGGAGCGTTCAGGGGAGGCTTCTGGTCATTGCATTGACTCTCGGGAAGCACCGCTCCATTCTGCGTTTGGCTCATAGTCGTTGTTCCATTAGCATGGCGCTGAAACCGGAATTGCTTACTGTGTCTCGCTCCCTGACCCCGGGGCATCTACAGATGGGGTCCCAGCGGTTTATCGGAATAGTCCCTGGGATCCCAAAGGAATGTCGGATCCATGATTCTCTATATCGGCCCTGACCAGGTTCTGCCTCTCTCCGGCCTACTCGGCACCATCGTGGGCTTGGCGATGATGTTCTGGGGAAAGCTGCAGGATGTGTATCGCAAACTGGCCGACCGCTGGACGTCCAAAAACACCGAGAGGCCCTGAAACGGGACGCGGGGTTCCTGCTCCGCGCGTTTGGATGGCCGCGGCGGGCGAATCAATTGCGGAGTGGATTCCTGCTGCCCGATTCCTCGCGTTGCAACCGGCCTCTGCGGCATGCACGACGCTACAAGCAATGTCCCACTCCAGGCGAGTCCCGGCGTGAAACGGAAAGCCATTGTAATCGGCCTGGACGGGCTCGAACCCTCCATCGTGGAAGCGATGATGGAAAGGGGCGAGCTGCCCGCATTCGCGCGGTTGCGCCGTGAGGGTTTCTACTCGCGGCTGGGCACTACCTGTCCGGCGCAGACGCCTGTTGCGTGGTCCTCGTTCGCCACGGGGACAAATCCCGGCGGCCACGGCGTGTTCGATTTCGTCACTCGCGATCCCGCCACGTATCTCCCCGATTTCGCGCTGACGCGGTTTGAGAAACCAAAGAACATGTTTTCTCCGCCGCGCGTGCGCAACCAGCGGCGCGGCGTCCCATTCTGGCAGGTGCTCAACGCAGCGGACATTCCCGCTACCATCCTGCGCTGCCCTTGCACGTTTCCTCCCGACGAGCTGCGCGGCCGCATGCTTTCCGGCGTTGGCGTACCCGACCTGCGGGGCAGCCAGGGCACCGGCACGTTCTACACGCAGCAGCAGGACGCGAAGGCGAAGGAGAACGAACAGTTGGTGGTCCTGCCCGCTTCCGGCGACTCTTTTCTCACGCATGTGATTGGCCCGCGCAACACGCGCGCCACTCCTCCCGCGGACTCCCGCGCCGAAATCCGCGTGGAAGTGGACCGTGCCGAGGGACGCGTGCGCATCCACACCGGCGGCGCGCCCGCCATCGTGGAGTTGGCGCGCGGGGAGTGGAGCGGGTGGGTGCGCGTGAAATTCAAAATCTCCGCGCTGCAATCCGTCAGCGGCCAGGTGCGGTTCTTCTTGCGCGCGCTCGCGCCGCACCTCGAGTTCTACGTCTCCCCGGCGAATTTCGATCCCGCGGCGCCGCTGTTTCCCGTTTCCGCGCCGGTGGACTATGCCCGCGAACTTGCCGGCGAAATCGGCGCGTTCTCTACACTAGGCATGGCAGAAGACCACACGGCGCTGAACAACGGCCGGATCGACGAAGCTGCCTACCTGGCGCAGTGCGCGCTGGTGCTCGCCGAGCGCGAGCGCATGATGGACCACGAGCTGGCACGCTTCCGCGAAGGACTGTTCTTCATCGTTTTCGACACGCCCGACCGCGTTCAGCACATGTTCTGGCGGTTCCGCGATATCGGCCATCCCTTCCACAACCCCGGCGCCACGCGCGAGTTTTCGCGGCAGATCGAGGAGCATTACCGGCATTACGACGGCGTGCTGGCACGCGTGATGGGGCGGGCGGATCCCGACACGCTGCTCGTGGTTCTCTCCGACCACGGGTTCGGCACATTCCGCCGGGCCGTGCATCTCAACACGTGGCTCTGGCAGCAGGGCCTGCTGGCGTTGCGCGGCTCGCACAAACCCGATGAAGAGCTGGGCGACTGCTTCACGCAGGTGGATTGGGGCAGGACGCACGCCTACGCGCTGGGGCTTTCCGGCATTTACCTGAACAAAAAAGGACGGGAGCGAGACGGGATTGTGGGCGAAGACGGCGACGCGGAACGCGTGCGCCGCGCCATCGTCTCGGGCCTCACCGGGCTGACGGACCCGGCGGCGGCGTGCGTCGCGATCAACGGCGTTGCGCGGGCCGACCAGATTTATTCCGGCGCGTGCGCCTCCGAGGCGCCCGATTTGCTGGTGAACTACGCGCCGGGCTACCGCGTCTCCTGGCAGACGGCGCTGGGAGGCATGCCTCATGACGTACTGGAAGACAATCTGCGGCGGTGGAGCGGGG
The DNA here is from genome assembly GCA_963773835.1 of uncultured Acidobacteriaceae bacterium. Classification (GTDB taxonomy): domain Bacteria; phylum Acidobacteriota; class Terriglobia; order Acidiferrales; family UBA7541; genus JOPF136. The sequence goes on along the minus strand of CAVZCQ010000001.1, from coordinate 634,413 downwards.
ACCACATCATCGACCCGCTGGCTGTTCCTGGAGTTCTGCTGATGAACCGCGCTACGACGCCCGCCGCGGGCTCGCCGGATATTCGCGACCTCGCTCCGACAATCCTTTGCCACTTCGGCGTTGCGCCGCATCCCGCGATGGAAGGAAAATCGCTGCTCTATGCCCCATCGCCAGATTGATTCGGGCCGAAGGCCTTTGCGTTTGGGAGGCGCGGCAGGACCGGGGGGCCTGAGTCTTGCCGCCGCGGCCGGAAAGGCGACAGGCTTCACACCGCCTGTCGCACTCAAAGGGCTTCGCGCTGGCCTCCTCGTGGAGCTGCTGAACGCACCAACCCCGGCGTCATTCGAGGCGGGCCGATGAAAATCTGCATCCTGGGCCTGGACTGCTGCGCGCCCGAAATTATTTTCAACGACGAGCGCCTCACGAACATTCGCCGGCTGATGGACACCGGCGTCTGGGGCCGCCTGGAGAGCGTCATCCCTCCCATCACCGTGCCCGCGTGGATGTGCATGTCGACCAGCCAGGACCCTGGCTCGCTCGGCGTGTACGGCTTCCGCAACCGCACTGATCATTCTTACGGCGGCCTGGGATTTGCCACCTCCAGATCCATCACTGCGTTCGCCATGTGGGACCAGGTGGCCCGCGAAGGGAAAAAGTCCATCATTGTCGGCGTGCCGCCCGGCTATCCGCCGCGCAAAATCAACGGCATCAGCGTCGGCTGCTTTCTGACGCCCGATACCGCGAAAAACGAATTCACGCATCCGCCGGAGATCAAACAGAAGCTCCACGAGCTTACCGGCAGATATGAAGTGGACGTGCAGGGCTTCCGCACCGACAAAAAGGACTGGCTCAGAAAAGAGATCTTCGAGATGAGCCGTAAACAGTGGACCGCGGTGAAATGGCTGATTCAGAACCAGCCCTGGGACTACTTCCATTACGTGGATATCGGGATGGACCGCGTGCATCACGGCTTCTGGGACAGCTACGATACGCACCACGTGCAGCACGTTCCCGGCAATCCCTTTCAGAACGTCATCCCCGAGTATTACCAGTGGATTGACTCGCAGGTGGGCGAAGTGCTGGAGATGCTCGACAACGAGACCATCGTGCTGCTCGTGAGCGATCACGGCGCGCGGCGGCTGGACGGCGGGTTTGCGGTGAACGAATGGCTGGTGCGCGAGGGCCTACTCTCGCTCGAGGAGTATCCGAAGCAGGTTACGCCGCTCGCAAAGCTGAAGGTGAACTGGCCGAGGACGAAAGTGTGGAGCGAAGGGGGCTACTACGCCCGCGTTTTCCTGAATGTGCAGGGGCGCGAGCCGCAGGGAATGATTCCGCAGACCGATTACGAGCGTTTTCGCGATGAATTGAAGGCCAAATTTGAGGCGCTCACCGACGACAAAGGAAAGCCGCTCGGCACACTGGTGTTCAAACCGGAAGAAATCTACAAGCACGTGCGCAACGTGGCTCCCGATCTGATCGTGCACTTCGGGGGACTGGCCTGGCGCTCGATCGGCGGCGTGGGATACGGCCGGCTGCACGTGCAGGAAAACGACACCGGTCCCGACGCCTGCAACCACGCACAATTCGGGATGTTTTTGCTCGCCGCGCCGAACTGTCCGCTGCGCGGCGAATTCGCCGGAGCGAAGCTGCTCGACATTGCGCCGACGCTGCTCGATCTGGCCAGGTACGAGATTCCGCCCTCGATGCAGGGCCGTTCGCTCGTCGCCGGCGCCCAGAAGAAGGGTCCGGGCCCGGACCCCGAAAGCGAAAAGATCATTCATGACCGTCTTGCCGGCCTCGGCTATGTGTGAATGGCATGGGGGAACCCGCGCAACCTTTACAGGCGTTTGTGAAACGGGCGCGTCGTGCGAGGCCGCGATGCTGAGGTCAGGCGACAGGAAAATGACTCGCGCCTGCTGGGGCAACAAGACGACTGTTGCTGGTCTCGCATTGACCCTCGCGGTGGGTGCGTGGCTCAACGCGAACGCGCGGCCCCGAGACACGGCTCACACCGGGCAACAGGTCCAGCAGTCCTCTGGCCTCACGCCCCAGGAACTTTTCGTAAAGCTGTCGGCGGCCATCTTCGTTGTTGAGGTAGCCGACGAAAATGGCGCTCCGGTGGCACAAGGAAGCGCGGTCGCAGTCGGCGACGAGGAGTTGCTTACGAACAAGCACGTCGTCGTGGCCGGGCTCCAGCTTAAAGTGAAGCAAGGGAACCGCACTTGGCCTGCTTCCGTTCTGCGTCTCTCCGCGCAGGAAGATCTTTGCCTGCTCTCGGTTCAAGGCCTCGCGGCCACCGCCGCGCCCAGCGTCCGACCCTGGAGAACCCTCGAGGTCGGCGAGCGCGTCTACGCCATCGGAGCCCCACGCGGACTCGAACTGAGCCTTTCAGAGGGTTTGGTATCCGGGATTCGCACTGATCCCTCCGGTACCGTCATCCAGACCACTGCTGCAATCTCCCCAGGGTCGAGCGGGGGAGGCCTTTTTGACCGCAATGGGGAACTGGTTGGAGTCATGACCTTTTTTCTCCGCGAGTCCCAGGGATTAAACTTCGCGATTCCCGCAGAGGACGTGAGCGGGCTAAGAACCCAGTCGAACGCCGAGACAGCAAAAGCTTGGGCCATGCTCGGCGACGAACTAGCCCGCACCGCCCGAATGTACCCCCTGCCGCCCCCGGAGTTTGCAAATCTGCAGGCCACATGGGCAGCAACACAGCGAACATTAGAGCAAGTTCGGGCAGAGTACAGCAAAGCGGCTCACGCATACCTAGAGGCATCCCGGCTCGACCCCGACAATGCGGACGTTTTGGTCAAGCTCGGCGATGCGTATGCGAATTCCAATGACGTTCCCCGAGCCGAGAAGTCATTTCAGCGGGCTCTCTCAATCCGCCCACATGATCCCAGCGTTTATTTGGCGATGGGACTGGCGTACGGCAGGATCGACCCCAAAAGGGCCTTTGCCGCGTGCAACGCAGCGATACAAGTTATGCCGCAGGACCCCGAGTTGTGGGCAGATTTGGCGGATGCATACCCGAGCAACCACAAAAGGGAGAAGCTGGAAGCTCTTCATCACGCTGAAAGCCTCAACTCTCCCAAGGCAGGCGTCTGGTGGAGAATGGGTCTGGCCTATCAGTCCGCTTACGCGCTCAAAGACGCGGAACGGTGCTTCCTACAAGCCGTGCACCTAGAACCGAAAAACAGGGCGTATCTGAAATCTCTTGCTGACTTGTACCTCTTGCGTGGCAAGTCTAGGAAGGCCGAACAGATTCTAGAACAGCTGGGGAAGACCAACTGAAAAGCGCTGCACAAATGAATTGGCGCCCGGTGTCGGAAAAAATAGCTCGTTTAGATATTATAAAAAGTATATGCGAGGCTATTTCCGCAGGGGTCCTCAAATGACCGCGCGCCTAACGGCTGGAGCCCGCAAGCATGCCAGAGCTGACAAGAAGTGGCCGAGGACAAGTGCGCTGTGAGCACTGCGGATCGGTCAGCGGAGAAGAGGTCCCAGGAAACGTAAGCGAGGCTGTCTACCGCCATCTTCTCCTCTGCGAAGAGCGCGGCACAGTGTTGGCGGAACGGCCTACCAAACAGGACGCGCGGAGGGCTGGGTCTTAAACGGGCGTTTTATTCGCAGCCACGAGATGCACCGGGTACGCATGGTCAGGCCAGGAGAATCCTAGCCATTTCCGGAAGGCGTCCGGCGCACTGAATTTACAAATGTTTTGTGATCCACGTACATCTTAGTTTGTTCGCAGAAAAACATGACGACCGCTTGCCCCTCCCATAGAACAACCTTGTCGATATCCGCCCAGACGATCCTGCCCGGCTGTATTGTGTGCGCCACCGGAGCGAAGCCTTCTTCCCTCTGAACTTCGAAACCTATCAGGTCCTCTGCGACTTTATATCGCATCCGCGAGTCTAATCTTTCAATCATCACGCCATTCCTCGGTCGTCATGGGCCCCTCTCGCTCGATGCTACTGCGGTCCCAAGCGGATCGGAATTTCCCGGTGGCAATCAGTCCATCACCGGCTCGACACCCCAGATTTCCTTGGCGTATTGGGAGACGGTGCGGTCGCTCGTGAATTTGCCCATGCGGGCAACGGTGAGGATCGCCTTGTGAGCCCAACTCGCGGGGTCGGTAAAGTCGCGTGCGGCGCGTTCCTGGGCGGCGACGTACGAAGAAAAATCCGCGAGGAGAAAATACGGGTCCGCGCCCTCCACCAGCGAGCGGAAAAGAGGCTGGAAGAGTCCCGGCTCGAAGGGGCAGAACAGATTTCCGCCCAGCGCGTCCATCACGCGGCGAATGGCCGCGTCTTTTTCGTACAGCTCGCGGGGGCGATAGGTGCGTGCGCGGCGGTGCGCTTCGATCTGCTCCGCAGTCAGCCCGAAAATATACAAATTCTCAGCGCCCACTTCTTCCAGGATTTCGATGTTGGCGCCGTCGAGCGTGCCGATGGTGAGCGCGCCGTTCATGGCCAGCTTCATGTTGCCGGTGCCGCTCGCTTCCATGCCCGCGGTGGAAATCTGCTCGCTCAGATCCGCAGCGGGCATGATGCGTTCGGCCAGGGTGACGCGGTAGTCGGGCAGGAAGGCGACGCGGAGCATGTCGCGGACGCGGCGGTCGCGGTTCACGACGTTGGCGACGTTGTGAATCAGTTTGATGATCAGCTTGGCAGTCTGATAGCCGGGCGCCGCCTTTCCGGAGAACACGAAGGTCCGCGGCACGCCCTCCAGGCGGCGGTCCTCCGCCGCTCGCAGGTAGAGATGAATGATGTGCAGCACGTTGAGCAACTGGCGCTTGTACTCGTGGATGCGTTTGACTTGCACGTCGAAGAGCGATTCCGGGTGCGTGGTGACCTGGAGCATGTCTTTGATGCTTGTGGCCAGCCGGTCTTTGTTGGCCTGCTTCACCCGCAGGAACTCGCGCTGGAAGCTGGCGTCTCCGGCCAGCGCTTCGAGGGAGCGAAGGCCGCCCAGGTTCGCAATCCACGAATCTCCAATCGCCTGGGTGATCAGGCCGGCGAGCTCCGGGTTCGAGAACAGCAGCCAGCGGCGATGGCTGACGCCATTGGTCTTGTTGTTGAAGCGCTCCGGATACATGGCCGCAAAATCGGGCACGAGCTGTGTGCGCACCAGGTCCGAATGCAGCCGGGACACGCCATTCACCGATTTGCTGCCCACGATGGCGAGGTGCGCCATGCGCACCTGCTTGGGCTCGCCCTCCTCGATGAGCGACATGCGGCGGATGCGGTCGCTTTCACCGGGAAACCGCTTGGCCACCTCGTCCAGGAATTTCTGGTTGATTTCGTAAATCACCTGGAGGTGGCGCGGCAGCACGGCCTGGAGCACGGGCACCGGCCACTTTTCGAGCGCCTCCGGCAAAAGCGTGTGATTCGTGTAGCCGAACACGCGGTAGGCAATCTCCCAGGCGCGGTCCCAGGGCATTTCGTGGTGGTCCACCAGCACGCGCATTAATTCCGCGATAGCCAGCGAGGGATGTGTGTCGTTCAACTGGATGGCGACTTTGTCCGGCAGGTTCTCAAAGGTGGTGTGCTGCCGCTGGTGGCGGTTGAGGATGTCGCGGATGGCGCAGAAGACAAGGAAATATTCCTGGATGAGGCGGAGCTCGCGGCCTACCTGGACGGCGTCGGAAGGATAGAGGACCTTGGTGATGGTCTCGGCCCGGATCTTCTGCTCGACGGCGCGGATGTAGTCGCCGGCGTTGAAGATGGACATGTCGAACTCTTCCGAGCCGCGTGCGGAGAAGAGCCGCAGGATGTTGACGGTGCGCCCGCCATATCCAGCCACAGGAAAATCGAAGGGAACGCCGGCAATCAGCTTCCAGTCGAGCCACATGGGATTGTGGCGACCGTGACGGTCCACGCCGTCAATCACTTCGCCGTAGAGCGGAACAAAGCAGGTGCGATGGATGCGCTCGACCTGCCAGGGCATGCCTTCCCGCAACCAGCTATCGGGCCGCTCGAGCTGGTAACCGTTGCCGATTTCCTGGCGAAACATGCCGTACTCGTAGTGGATCCCGTATCCGTAGCAGGGAATGCCGAGGGTGGCGAGAGAATCCAGGAAGCACGCGGCCAGGCGTCCCAGGCCGCCGGTGCCGAGGCCCGCGTCGGGCTCAACGTTCAGAATGTCGTCCAGCTCGTAGCCGAATTCGCGAATGGCGAGCCGCGCGATGTCGTAGGTGCCGAGATTGCGGAGGTGGTCGCGCAGGAAGCGTCCCAGCAGGTATTCGATAGAGAGATAGTAGACGCGCTTCGCGTCGTTGCGCTCGTAACGTTCAACGGTTTCGATCATGCGGTCGAGCAGGTCGTGTTTAATGGCAAAGGCCAGCGCCAGATAGATGTTTTCCCGGCTGGCGCCTTCGCGCTTGCGGCCCAGCGAGTAGCGGAGATAGTGGAAGATGCGGTCCTCGAAGGCGTGAACATCTTTCCGCGTGGGGGTGCGAAGCTCAGTGGCGGGAGGCTGCATTCCAGGGGTTCCTCAGAGTGGAGGGTTTAGCGTGCGCAGGGCGATTCCGACTCACCTCGCAATGATATCGCGCTCCGGCAGGAGAACGGAAACGAGCGTGGTTTGCATTTGGGGCACAGGGAGAAAGCAGTGGCGAGTGGCTGGGGGTTAGCGAGTGGGGGATGGGGCGACGGTGGCGGGTCCCCAGCCTTCCGGAGGGGGCGGGATGCGGCGGGTGGCGACGTCGGTGAGCGTGAAGGCCATGAGCAGCAGGAGCCAGAGGAAGCCTGCGGCAATGACGAGCCGGGTGAGCGAACTGGCGTGGCGGACGTGCATGAAAAAGATGATCACGAGCGACATTTTGATAACGGCGATGGTGAGGGCCACGAGCGTGTTGAACGGGCCGAGGTCGATGTAGGCCACACCGGTAGTGGCGGCGGTGAGCACCATGAGACACACGAACACGGCGACGTAAACCCACACCGGAACCACATGGACGTGGGCCGGCATCAGTAGCGCCCTCCGATCAGATAGAGCAGCGGGAAAAGGAAAATCCAGACGATGTCCACGAAGTGCCAGTAGAGGCCGCTGATTTCCACGGGAGCGAAGTAGCCGCGGTCAAAGCGGCCGCGGGCGGCCATCCACAGGAGCACGGCCATGATGCCGAGGCCGACGACCATGTGGAGGGCGTGCAGTCCGGTCATAAAGAAGTAGTAACAGAAGAACAGCTCGATTGCGCCCTCGTTCGGACCGGGATGCGAAAAGCTCATCCCCGGCACGAGGTGCTCATGGTAGTCCGCGGTCCATTCAAAATTCCATTTGATGCCCAGGAAGGCGGCGCCGAGGAGCATGGTGAGGATCAGAAAGAGGATCAGAGCCTTGCGGCGGCCCAACTGAGCGGCGCGCACGGCGAGTGCCATGGTGAGGCTGCTGCCGATGAGCACGGCGGTATTGATGGCGCCGAACTGGACCTTGAGAAGATGGCTGCCGTCGCGGAACCCTTCGAAGAAACGGAAACGGTAGATGGCATAGGTGGCGAAGAGGCCGCCGAAAAACATGATTTCGGTGACTAGGAAGAGCCACATGCCCAGGGTGCCGGCCTCGTTCTGCTGGTCGATGTCGGAGAAGTGGTGAGCGAGGTAGGGCGGATGTTCCGCCGCGTGGGATGCGGCCGCGTCAGACATGCGCTTCCTCCTGCTCAGACCCGGGCGGGCCGTAGGCGTAGGCCTCTTCGGTGACGACCGGGGTGACGTCGAAATTCTGAGTGGGCGGCGGAGAGGGCGTCTCCCATTCGAGGCCCTTGGCGCGCCACGGATTCGCGGGAGCGATGGGGCCGTAGCGCATGGACCAAATCAGGTAAATCAGCGGGATCAGATAGCCGAGGCCGAGAATCGAGGCGCCCGCGGACGACATCACGTTGAGCACCTGGAACTCGGCGGGGTAGGTGGCATAGCGGCGGGGCATGCCCAGATATCCGAGCATGAATTGCGGGAAAAAGGTGAGGTTGAAGCCGATGAAGACGATGGCAGCAGCGAGGCGCGCCCAGAGGTCGGGATACATCCGCCCGGTGATTTTCGGCCACCAGAAATGGATGCCGCCGAGATAGGCCATGACCGCGCCACCCACCATGATGTAGTGAAAATGGGCGACGATGAAATAGGTGCCGTTCAGGTGCACGTCGGTGGCGAGGGAGGCCAGGAACAGTCCGGTGAGGCCGCCCATGGTGAAGAGGCCGATGAAACCGAGGGCGTAGAGCATGGGCGCATCGTAGGAAATCGAGCCGTGGTGGAGGGTGGCCGTCCAGTTGAAGACTTTGATGGCCGAGGGAATGGCCACCAGGAAGCTGAGCACGGAAAAAATGAGCGCGGCGTAGACGGACATTCCGGTGACGAACATGTGGTGGCCCCAGACCAGGAAGCTGATGACCGCGATGGCCATGCTGGAGAAGGCGACAAAGTGGTATCCGAAGATTTTTTTGCGGGAGAAGCAGGTGATGATCTCGCTGACCACACCCATGCCCGGAAGAATCATGATGTAGACCGCGGGGTGCGAATAGAACCAGAAAAGGTGCTGGAACAGGATGGGGTCGCCGCCCACGGCGGGGTCGAAAATCCCGACGTGGAACAGACGCTCGAGACCCACCAGAACGAGCGTGATGGCCACAACCGGGGTGCCGAGCACCTGGATGATGCTGGTGGCATACATAGCCCAGAGGAACAGGGGCATGCGGAACCAGGTGAGTCCCGGGGCACGCATTTTGTGGATGGTTACAATGAAATTCAAACCGGTGAGGATGGAGGAGAACCCGGCGATGAAAACACCGGTTGCGGTGACCAATACCTGCGAGTTCGCATAGGTGCTGCTGTAGGGCGTGTAGAAGGTCCAGCCCGTATCCACGCCGCCCGAGACCATGGCGTAGAGGGCCAGCCCCGCCCCGGCAATGTAGAGGTACCAGCTCAGCAGGTTGATGCGCGGGAAGGCCAGGTCTTTGGCCCCCACCATCATGGGGACGAGGAAGTTGCCGAGCACGGCGGGGATGGAGGGAATCAGGAAGAAGAAAATCATCACGATGCCGTGCATGGTGAAGAGTTTGTTGTAGGTGTCGGGATGGACCAGGCTGCCCGCGGGATCGATGAGGTGCAGGCGCATGAGCACGGCCATCGAGCCGCCGACGAAGAACATCAGGGTGATGGAGACGAGGTAGAGCAGCGCGATCCGTTTGTGGTCGGTGGTGAACAGCCAGGATTTGACCCCGTAATTCGCGTTCAGGTAATGGACGCGCGTTTCGGGCGGCGCTTCTGCGAGCGCGGCGCTCATTGGCCCTTCCCCTTCCTTTCTTCCCCGCTGAGGGATTTCACATAGGCGATGAGCTGCAAAATCTGCTCCTCATTCAACTGGCCCTGGAAGCTGGGCATGACGGGCGCGTAGGTGGGGATGGGCATGGAATTGGGCTGGGTGATGGCGCGGCGGAGGAAGGCCTCGTCCACCACGAGATTCTGGCCGTCGCGGAGTCTCTGCGGCTTCCCAAATTGCCCGACGAGCGAAGGGCCGCGCCCGGTGCCGTCGGCCACATGGCAGGTGATGCAGCCGTACTGGTTGAAGAGCCGCTCGCCGGCCTGCGTCATAGTCTCGCCGCGAGTGCCTCCGGCCAGCCAGGCGGCGTAATCCTCCGGGGTCATCACGTGAACCCAACCGATCATGGAGGCATGTCCCTGGCCGCAGTACTGTGCGCAGAAGAAATGAAAGGTGCCTGTCTTGGTGGCCTGGAACCAGAGCGAGTTATAGCGTCCGGGCGTGGCGTCGCGCTTCACGCGGAAGGCGGGAATGTAGAAATCGTGGATGACGTCCTGGGAGGTGAGCGTGATTTTCACCGGAACGCCCAGTGGCACGTGCAGCTCGTTGATTTCCCGGACGCCCTCGGGATGCTGGATGTGCCACATCCACTGCTTTCCGACGACGAACATTTCCATGGAGGCGTTGGGCGGGCGCGAGTTGCGGAAGTAGAGGCTGGAGCTCCACACGAACACGACCGCGCAGAGCAGCGTCGGAATGATCGTCCAGGTGAGCTCCAGCGACATGTAGGTGACGGTGGCGGGCGGCTGGTCGTCCGGCGAGCGGCGGCGGTAGCGCACCATGAAGTAGAAAATGATGGTGAAGATGACGAAGGTGAAGAACAGCGTGAGCGCAGTGAGGAAATAGTGCAGCTCGTCCACGCCCCGGGCGATCGTCGAGGCACGTGGCGGGAAGATGGGGATTCCCGGCACGGACTGGAGCGCCGCGAAGAGAGCCGAATTTATTCCCGGCATGGACATCGAAGCGATTCGCCCGGCCTCAGCCCTTCGGGCCGCGCACCTCCGGCGGCAAGGCGTAGTTCTCCCTGCGGCGCAGCACCAGCACCATTCCTCCGATGGCGAGAAGCGTGGCGAGCCCCGCCAGCCGGATCACCCGCGAGATCACCAGGCCGTACTTTCCCGTCGTCGGGTCGTAGTGAAAGCAGGTGAGCAGGATCTCGTCCACGGGCGTGCCGATTTTCCCACCCGACGCTTCCACGAGCGCGAAGCGCAAATCGCGCGGCGGATAGGTAATCCCGTAGAAGTAGCGCGACACGCGGCCCTGCGGAGTGAGCACCATGATTCCGCTGGCGTGGCCGAATTGCTCAGACGCTTTGTCGTAGACGTAGCGGAAGCCGACCGAATCGGCGAGCCGGCGGATGGCAGCCTCCTGGCCGGTGAGAAAGTGCCAGCCCGCCACCGCGCCGGGCCGGCCGTACAGGCCGGCGTACATGGTGTGCTTCGCGTCGGCGAGCACGGCGGTCTCCGTGGGGTCGATGCTGACGGTCACCACTTCGTAGTCTTTGCCGATATCGAAGGAGAGCGCTTTGGCGCTGTTCAGCACTCCGTTCAAAACAAACGTGCACAGCATAGGGCACTGGTAATAGACGAGCGTGAGAATTACGGGCCGTTTGCCGAAGAACTGGCGGAGCGGCACCACGGCGCCCTGCTCGTTCCGGAAGGTGAGATCCAGGGGCGCCTGGGCGTCCAGCTTCTGATCGATTCCGATGTCCTTCATGACCGCGGGATTGCCGGAGGGGTTCTGCATCACCGGCAGAGGGTCTGCCTGTCCGCGAGCGGCGGCGGGCGCAAACAGCGCCGCCAGGAGCAGCGCGGCCGCGAGAGTTGCGCTGCGTGCGCCTAGCGCACGCCATCCGCTCCCCACTTCCCTGCCCCCTCGGGGATGCTGTCGATTGCGTCTCATGACCCGCCCCTTTCTCGGCGTGAAATACGTTTCCCTGGCGTTGCGTGCCTGTGCGGCGGCCCGGCGCCGGCCGCGGAGGCATTCGCGCGCGCCGGGAGCACGCCGCGCTCCAGAATCAGGTCCATCGCGCGGTCGATGGGGATGTGGACGATGCCGCGGTCGCGGTCCACCCATCCGTAAGTGTCCAACGCGGCGGTCTGCTGCTCGCGGAGCGCTTTCAGGTCCTGCTCGGGATTCACCTGGAGGCGGGGCAGCGGCGGCAACTGCTTTTCCTCGAGCTGCCCGAAGGGCGTGGCGGATGGTCCGAGTTTTTGCACGTGGCTGAAATAACCCATGAGCCACCACATTCCGGCCCACACCACGACCAGCGTCAGGGCCAGCCCGACGCCGAAATGGACCAGGCTGGCCGGATCGGCGTCGCGCTTCTCGTAGCCGGCCGGGCCGCCGCCGGATTGGTTATGCTCCGTGCTCAACCACAGCCTCCAAACGCGCATCGCGCAACGGAACCAGGGGCCGGCCGCGGGCCTCCCTGGTGAACGCCCAGAACCACAGGCCGCCGATGGCCACGGGCGCCAGCAAATCAGTGGGATGCAGGCGGGGCAGCGTCGGGGAAAAGGCCGGCATAATCAGCCAGAAGACGTCCACCGCCGAGACCAGAATTAATGCCGCGGCAACCCGCGCCAGCACCTGCTTGCGGCGTTTGATCGGCCGGTTCAGCAGGATGAAGAACGGGACGAAGAAGTGAAAGACGAGAAGGAAAACCGCAACTCCCGCCCACTCCCCCATCCCGCGGTGCATGTACCAGGGAATTTCGGACCGCAGGTTGCCGGCCCAGATGATCAGGAATTGCGAAAAAGCGAGATAACCCCACAGCATGGTGAAGGCGAAGAGCAGCGTTCCCAGGTCGTGGAAGCGCGAGGGCGAGGCCACGGCCGCCAGCGGCTCGTGCTCCGCGAACCTGCGGGCCACCAGGATCAAAAACGCCAGAGCGGTGAAGACCTGAATCACCACGAAGACCATGCCGTAGATTGTGGAGTTCCAGAAGGGCTCGAGCGACATCGCCCAGTCGAAGACCGCAAACGTGGAGGTGAAGCCGAACAGGATCAGCCCCGGCGCGCTCAGCGCTTCCATTCTCCGGTGCATGCCCAGATCGCCGGTGCTGTCTTCCTCGAGCGACCATTTGCTGAGCAGGTAGCCGAGCAGGATCCAGACAGCGAAGTAGAACACCGCACGTCCCAGGAAGAAGGAGGGGCGCAGGTAGGCGAATTTGAAGGGCGAATGGGCTTCCGCCGCCGTTTTCCACTGCGTCCAGATGTACAGCCGCGACATTCCGGCCGCCAGCGGGAGAAACAGCACGGCCATGAGCGCGAAGGTGCGCGCGCCCGCCTCGCACAGCCTCCGGATGACGAAACCCCAACCGCCTCCGGTGAGATGGTGCAGCATCAGCAGCGCCAGCGAGCCGAGCGGGAAGCTGATCCAGAAGACGTAAGCAAACAAATACGAACGGATAAACTGGTCCGTGTTGCGCAGGGCCAGCCCGGCCAGCGCCATGGCGGCGACGAGACCCACGAGAAGCGCGCGTTTCCCCGCTCGCTCGAGCTGCACGTCGGGTATGTCGCTCATGCTCATTTCGGCAGCTTCTCCAACCGCTCGCGCTCCGCCGGCGGCAGGTCCGCGCGGGTGGCCGCCTGGCTGAGTTGCAGGGCGCGAATGTAGGCGATAATGCGCCAACGGTCTTCGGGTTTCACGCGCGAGGAATAGCTATACATATTTCCCAGGCCGTTCGTAATCACGTCGAAAAAGTGGCCCACCGGGGCGTCGCGCAGCCGTTGGATGTGATACGACGGCGGCGCGGGAAAGCCGCGCAGCACGATCATGCCGCGGCCGGTGCCTGAAGCGTCGTGACAGGGCGTGCAGTAGATGTTGAACCGCTCGCGCCCGCGCTCCAGATCCTGACGCGTGATCGGAAACGGAAAGGTGGTGGCGAGCTTCCCGTTCACTTTTCCGGTGTTCAGATGCTCGTCCAGCCGCAAGTGGCCGCGCGCCACGGTCCCTTCCACCAGCGGGCGCTCCGAGCGGCCGTCGCCGAAAAAGTCCGTCTTCGCCAGCGGCAGGTATTTCGGCTGGACGTGCATGTCCAGACGGCAGCCGGGCAGGCAGAGGAGCAGCGCGGCGAGCGCGGCGCTGCGCACTCCGCCACGCACGGCACCGGATGTGCTCCGCTCACTCTTCAATGTCGCTTACCTCGAGGGCTCCCAGGCCATTCATGAAATCCTTCGTCTTCTTCGCGTCGAACAGGGGGTCGCGCGCCTTGATGCAGAGGAAAAATTTGTCGCGCGTGGCCAGCGCGAATGCGGGCACGTTGAAGACGGGATGGTGAGGAGTGGGCAGCCCGTTCATCGCCAGCATCCCGAATACACAGAACAGCGCCGCGAAGAGGATGGACAGCTCGAAGGTAATGGGAATGAACGCCGGCCAGCTATTCAGTGGCTTCCCGCCCACGTTCTCCGAAAAAGTGAATACGCTGGCGTAGTACTGGAGGAAGAACCCTGTGAGCCCTCCCAGGATTCCGCCGCACAGCACCACCAGGGGAAGCGAGTTGTGATGGAAGCCCACCGCATCCGCCAGGCCCTCGATGGGCATCGGAGAGTAGGCGTCCATGCGCCGGTAGCCCGCGGCGCTGGCCTTCTCCGCGGCGGCCAGCAGTGCATCGGGCGAGTCGAACTCGGCCATCATCCCGTAGATTGTTGGCCGTCTCATCGTTTCCCTGTCAGACCTCCAATTCCGGATTGGGATTGCGCACGCGGCCCAGGTAGGTGGTGCGCGGTACGGTGTTCAAATCGGCCAGCAGCGAGTAATTCCGTTCCTGCGCCTTCAGCCGTGAGACGCGGCTGTTGGGGTCGTTGATATCGCCGAACACGAGCGCCTCGGTGGGGCAGGCGGCCTGGCAGGCGGTGACGATGTCGCCGTCGCGCAGCTCGCGGTCCTTCAATTCCGCGTCGATTTTCGCCGCCTGGATGCGCTGCACGCAGTAGGTGCACTTCTCCATCACGCCGCGGCTGCGCACGGTCACATTGGGATTGCGCACACCGTACAGACTCTGCGTGGTCCAGTCGGAAAACAGCAGGAAGTTGAACCGCCGGACCTTGTAGGGGCAATTGTTGGAGCAGTAGCGGGTGCCCACGCAGCGGTTGTAGATCATCTCATTCAGGCCTTCGGAGCTGTGCACGGTGGCCCCCACCGGGCACACGCCCTCGCACGGCGCGTTCTCGCAATGCATGCAGAACATGGGCTGGTAATAGACTTCGGGGTTTTTCAGGTCGCCATCCGGCCGGTCGTGGTAGTAGGTATCGATGCGGATCCAATGCATCTCCCGGCCGCGGAGTACCTCATCTTTTCCGACCACCGGGCTGTTGTTCTCCGCAAAGCAGGCCACCACGCAGGCTTCGCATCCCACGCAGTTGTGCATGTCGACTGCCATGCCCCAGGCGTGACCCGTGTACTTGAATCCGGGATAGAGCGTGAGACCCGCCGTCTTCTCCTCCTCTTCAGTTTTGAAGAGCGCCGGGTTCTTCCTGAATTCCTCGAGGGTTCCCACGCGCACCAGGTCGCGCTCGCGTTCCGCCTCGCTCTCTTCCTCAACGCGATGCCCCTCGCGATCGATGATGTGGTGGTGCTGGGTGACGGCCAGCGGGTAGGTGCCGCCGGTCTTCCGGATCTGCAGGCCGGAAGCCACCCACATTGCGGAGGATGCGCGGAGCGCGCCCGCATCGAATCCCTGCCCGTTGCCGACGCGCCCAGCGCGCCTCCGGCCGTAGCCCAGATGCAGCGTCACCGCGTCGTCGGGCTGTCCCGGAAGGATCCAGACCGGGGCGGTCACATGGCGCCCGGCGAGCGTTAACTGCAGCGTGTCGCCGCTGGCGATTTTCAACGCGGCGGCCGTCGCGGGGCTGATCAGCGCGGCGTTATCCCACGTCAGCGTGGAAAACGGTTTCGGCAATTCCTGCAGCCAGCCGTTGTTCGCGAACCGCCCGTCGAACACGGTCGGGTCGGGCCGGAACGTCACTTCCAGCCCCGCGGCCTTCTCGCTCGGAGCTGACGGCAGATTCGCGACGAAATTCGCGTCCATCGGTGCGGGTTTTGCCGGAAGGGCCGTGCCCGCCGCGATGCCGTCGTGAAGCGAAGTTTCCCAGTAGGCCTCGAAGGCTTTTTCCTTTTTGATCCCGCTCTGCGCTTTCCAGTAATTGCGCACCAGGTCGTGGGCCGTTTGTCCCGCTTTTCCCATCATCGCCGCGAGCAGCTCGTGAGGCGATTTTCCCGAGTAAATGGGCGCGATCAGCGGCTGGATAAAGGTGACCGTGCCGTCGTAGGCGCGCGCGTCGCTCCACGATTCCAAAAAGTGCGTTTCAGGAATATGCCAATGGCACTGCTCCGCGGTTTCGTCCTCGTAGAGGCCCATGTGCACGCGCACGCGCACGTTGAGCAGCCGCTTCAGGAATTCAAAATCAGTGGGAGCGGAATAGACGGGGTTCGGCCCCAGGATGAACAGCAGCTCCACGTTCCGCGGGTCGCGCATTTCGTCCGCGAGCGCGCGCAACGATTCGAGCTGGTTTACCGGCTCGGCCTCGATTGGGTCTGTGTACTCCACGGTGCGGCCCGCGTTGCCCAGCGCTGAGTTCATGGCATGAGCCAGGGCGTGCACCGCCGGCGACTGGTATTCCCCGGCCACCACGAGGCAGGCACCGCGATGCTCCTGCAGGTCGCGCACCAGGGCCAGAAGCCACTTCTCCGGAACCTCCGCGGGAAGCTCTGCTCCTGCCACCCCCACGCCCACCGCCGCGGCGAGCGCGCGCGCGAACTGATCGATTTCGTAAGCCCGCAGGGGCAGCCGGTGATCGGCCATCGCGCCGGTGCTGGAAGGCGTGGCCTCCACCACGTACAGCCGGTTCATCTTCGATTCCGGTCCTTCCATCTTTCGCCGCGAGATGAATTCGCGGGCATAGCGCACCGCGCCCGGCCCGGCACAGGTGAAATCGGCGTCGAGCGACACGATGACGTCCGCTCGATCGAACCGGTATACCGTGTTTAGATATTGACCGAACGCCAGCCGCGAGCCTTCCCGCGCTGCGTCGCGTCCCGCGGGCTCCCACTGATGCCATTTGGCCTCCGGGAATTCGGCCAGGAAGTCCCGGATCTGAGCGGCCAACGTCGGAGAAATCACGGATTCGGTCAGCAGGCGCATCCTGGCGCCCCTCTGCCGCTTCCGGTCTTCCATGACCGGCTTCAGGAAATCCACAAACGTCGTCCAATTGCTGACTCGCCCTTCGCGAATCACCACCGGCGACCGGTCGGGGTCGTAGAGCGTGAGCACGGACGCCTGTGTAATCGCGTTGGTCGCGCCCAGGCTGCCGGGATGCTGCGCATTTCCCTCTATTTTCGTGGGACGTCCCATGTGGCTTTCCACCAGCACGCCCGCGGCGGCGCCTCCGTGAGGCATCGCGGTAGCATAGAAGAGCGGTTTGCCCGGAATGATCTCTTCCGGCGCCACGACGTAAGGAACGATTTTTTCTTCGGGCAGCTTGGTGCACGCGCTCAGGCCGGCCAGCGCGGCAGAGGCGGCCATGAATTTCAGCACGTCCCGCCGGGGAACTCCCTGTTCCTCCTGCGGGTCGTGCGGAAATTCCTTCTCCACGTATTCCCGCCAGGCCGGGGTCTCCGCCAGCTCGTCCAGGCTGCGCCAGAAGCGCCGGCCGCCGCGCGCCCGCAGCCCGGCACGGATGGCGTCGAGGTCCACCCCGCGCCGCGCGCTTCCGTTGTTGTCGTCCGCCGTCATCGCCCGTCTCGTGGGCCCCTTTCGCCGTGGCGCGATTCCCGCTCCCCGCGCGCGGCGCTGCGTTCTCTTATCGGTGACACGTGGTGCAGTTCGTCAGCATCAGGTTTCCGCGGTTCACCTGCGGGATCTTGTACTCCTCCACCAGCCGCGCGCCGAGTTCCTCCTGGTTGGCCGGGGGCTCGTACAACGGCTTGAACACCAGCTCCCGCGGCCGCACGTACTTCTCCGGATTCCGGTGGCATTCCAGGCACCAGCTCATCTGGAGGGTGTTGGCCTTCCAGGTGAGCGGCATGTCGCCCACCGGGCCGTGGCAGGTGGTGCAGCCGATGCCTTTGTGGATGTGAATGCTGTGATTGAAATAGACGAAATCGGGGAGCGCGTTCACGCGCACCCACTCCAGCGATTTTCCGGTGGCGTAGCTCGACCGCACCGGCTGGAGCATCGGGGTGTTCGTCCAGATCTGCGAATGGCAGGTCATGCAGGTCTTCGTCGGCGGCAGTCCCGCAAACGACGAGTCTTCCACGGACGTGTGGCAGTACCGGCAGTCGATGCCCAGCTCCCCGGCGTGGTGGCGATGGCTGAACGGCACCGGTTGATCCTTCGGCTGGTTCACGTCCGTGTAATACGGCGATTTGCTGAGCCCGTAGAGCACAAAGCTCAGCACCAGCAGCGCGACCACAGAGCCGTAGATGCTCACCCGCGCGACTGTGTTCGTGCTGCGATGGAAAATCTGGCCCATCGGACCTTTCGCCTACTCGCCTTTCCCGCGTCCGCTCATCGCTTTCCCCCCTCTTCCTCTCTTACCAGCCCCCGCATCTCGGAGATCGCGATCACGGGCAGGAAACGGATGAACAGGTAGAACAGGGTGAGGAACAATCCGAGCGTGCCGAAGAATGTGTAAATATCCCATTGTGTGGGCCAGTACATGCCCCACGACGACGGCAGGAAATCCCGGTGCAGGCTGGTGACCACGATGATGAACCGCTCGAGCCACATCCCCGTGTTGACCACGATCGAAATCACGAACAGCACCAGCACGTTCGCCCGCACGCGCCGCAGCCACAACAGTTGCGGGATCACGATGTTGCACGAGATCAGCGACCAGTAGACTCCCATGTACGGGCCCGTCCAGCGGTTCAGCACCATGAACTTCTCGTAGACGTCCCCCGAATAAAACGCCGAAAACCACTCCATCAGGTACCCATAGGCCACGATCAGTCCCGTGGCCAGCATCACCTTCGCCATGTTGTCCAGATGCCGCATGGTGATGAAATCTTCCAGCTTGTAAAACTTGCGCAGCGGGATCGCCAGCGACATCACCATCGCGAAGCCGGAATAGATGGCCCCGGCCACGAAATACGGCGGGAAAATCGTTGTGTGCCACCCGGGAATGATTCCGATGGCGAAGTCAAAGCTCACCACCGTATGCACGCTCAGAACCAGCGGCGTCGCCAGCCCGGCCAGCAGCAGAGATGCGGTCTCATACCGGTGCCAATGGACCGCGGAGCCGCGCCAGCCCATCGAGAGCACCCCGTACACAACCTGGGTGATGCGGTGGCGCGCGCGGTCGCGCAGCGTGGCCAGGTCCGGCACCATGCCCACGAACCAGAACAGCAAAGACACCGTGGCGTAGGTGGACACCGCGAATACGTCCCACACCAGCGGGCTCCGGAACTGGGGCCAGGTGTACATCGTGTTCGGATACGGCAGCAGCCAGTAGAACAGCCACGGCCGCCCCATGTGCAGCAGCGGGAAGGTGCCCGCGCACGCCACGGCGAAGATGGTCATCGCTTCCGCGAACCGGTTGATCGAAGTCCGCCACTTCTGCCGCAGCAGCAGCAGGATCGCGCTGATCAGCGTCCCGGCGTGCCCGATTCCGACCCACCAAACGAAATTGACGATTGCGAAACCCCATCCGATGGGAATGTTGATGCCCCAGATCCCCACGCCCACGGCGAACAGGTAGGCCACCGCGATATTGAGCAGCATCAGCAGCGCGAAACTGATGGTGAAACCGAGCCACCACCCGCGCGGCGTCTTCCCGGTCAGGGCCAGTGCGCTGATTTTGTCGGTTACCGAGGCGAAGGAATACCCGGGCTCAAGGATGGGGGGTGTGTGCTCGGATGCCATGAATCGTTCAGGCTTCGGAACGCCGCCTCGTGCCCGTCCCGTTCCCCGCCCGCGCGCATCGCTTTTCGGGATGCGCCCGGGCAGTCAATCCGTGCGGTTTTTGCGGACTCGACTGTATCTTGCGGTAATCGTCCGTCGTGGGGAAGAACACCCGGGCACTCAATCGCGCGAGGACCGCGGCCACCCGCCCGCCGGCGCGCCCTCCTCCCCCTTCGAAAGCTCGCCGGAACGGGTGCCTTCGCGGCGAATGATGGGCACCCGATTTCGCGCAGTAGGATATGACCGGGTGCAGGCGGAAGCAAGACGATTCCCGGCGATTTGAACAGCCTCTGCGCGGATGCAGGCGGGCTTCAGTTCCACTCCGGCTGGGTGGAGGAGAAATGTCTAATTCGAGCTCGTGGCCGGCCGCGCTACCTCATCATCGGTCACGGTCACGTTGTGGTGCAGAGCCGTGATTCGATACTGGACGTTGACGCCCGGCCCCTGAAGGCTCCCCCGGTAGGGAAACTTAATCCCGTCCACGTCCCGATAGTCGTCCTGCCGCTCGACCAGCGTGGGGGTGGGTGAAAGCGGGTTTTCAAATAGATCCGTGCGGAAAAGCAGCCAGCTCTCGGCGTCGAAATACAGCAGCCGTTGCCGGCCACCGGGCACGCACGCCTCCACGACGTACGCCAGCCGGCCATCCGCGGTCTTCTGGCCGATCATTTTCGGGTGGGGATAAATCTTCTCGAGATTGATCTCGGAATAAAAATCAGCGAGGGCCTTGCGGTCCGCTTCGCGCGCGCCTTGCAGTTCCTTCACTTTACCCGCCGGGTCCTGCTCCCAGCCCGCTTTGCCGTCGAAGCCGTCGCGAAAAGTGTAGCCGTTCTGCAGCTTCATCACCTCGAGCTCCTGGTTGGGGGCCCGCTCATAAACCAGCAGCGTGCCGGTTCCCTCGATTCCCTCGATGCGCACCGTGCCGCGCGAGACACGCGAGGTGAGTTTCTCCCATGCCGCGCGGCCGCCCATGACCTGCGCGTAATGGTCGAACACCTGCTGGGCCGTGGGCGGCGCGGGAGAGCCGGTCTGGGCAGCAGGAGCAGCCGGCGGGGTCGATGGGGGCTGCGTCTGCGATTGCGCCCGGCCGGCCATCAACAGCCAGGCCGCAGGAATTAACATTGCCGCCGGTGCGAATCCCAATCGTCGCATTCTCCCCTCCCCACTGCGGCGCCGGGCGCGAGCCCCGAAGCTTCGGAGCGCTTTCCCGCGGGGGCGCCTCCGCGGAATTCCCCTTGACACTCCCAGGCAGCCTCCCGAAGCTTTGGAGGGATTTTACGCCCGAATTGGCCCCGAAATGCCAGCTCCGGCAGAATCCGGCAACAGGAGCGTTCCATGACTGCCATTCCAGACCCGATGCTCTCCCGCACCCGCAGGGATTCGCTCGTGCTGCTGCTCGCATGGGCCGCCGGGAGCGTGGACGCCATAGGCTACTTCAGTCTCAATCACGTATTCACGGCCAATATGACGGGCAACACGGTCCTGCTGGGCCTCAGCCTAGGGCAGGGCCGCAGTCTCGCCGCGCTCTCCAACCTCGTCGCCCTCGCCGGATTCGTTGCGGGAGTCGCGCTCGGCGCACTTATCGTCGAAAGTGGCGGCCAGCCGGGCACCTGGGACCGCCGCGTGACTACTGCGTTGCTCCTGGAAGCGGTCATGCTTTCCGCCTTCACCGTGCTGTGGCACCTCGCGCCGCAGGGCCCCCTGCGCGGCTCCGAAGTCGTCTACACTCTCATCGCGTTTTCCGCGCTGGCCATGGGGATACAAAGCGCCGCCGTGCGCCGCCTGAATCTTCCCGGAGTCGCCACCACCTATGTCACTGGGACCATCACCAGCCTTTTTTCCGGACTCACTCGCCTTCTCCATTCCGCGCGGCCACAGGCGGCAAAGAAAGAAGCCTCCGTCGAGGGCGGCGCGTGGAACCCGTCCGCGCGACTTCAGGCCAGCGTTGTCATCACCTACGGCTTCTCCGCTCTGGCCAGCGGCTTTTTCCAGAGCCGCGTGCCGGGTCTCGTCGCCGTTGCTCCGCTGCTGGCCATCGCTGTCGTCCTTTTGCTGGTAGTGTTCAGCCACAGAAAAGGGATATCCCGACCCGCGGCAGCGTGAAGCCGCGGCAGCGGGTGACTGGTGACTCGTGACTGGTGACTGGTGACCCCCCAACAATGCCAGCGCCCGCCTGCCGGACGGGCACGGGCAGGCTAGTAACAGGTAGGCTGGAGATTCCTGTCAACGTCCAAGGTATCACTCGAATCTTCGGAAGTGCCCAGGGTGGGATTCGAACCCACACGTCCCTTTCGGGACACAGGATTTTAAGTCCCGTGCGTCTACCAGTTCCGCCACCCGGGCCTCGATCTCATTTAGCCTAACGAATGCAAGAAATCATGGCAATACGTCTTCCTCCGCGCCGCTCCTTCCTTGCAGCGAATTGTGGCCGGCGAAGGGTTGGCACAACCGCAGGCGTGAGCAGCCGCCGGACGCGCCGGAGCTCAACGCGCCCTCCGTTTCACCGTGTCCACCGCGTTGAAGTTCTGGGGGTTCGCTTCCCTTCCCAATGGAACAGAGAACGTCCTTGGCTCCGAAACGTGCACTCGCACTTGACTGCAAGCGCCGGCGGGATAATGCTGGGGACCGTATTGGAGGGTCGCCGCCCCGCTTCGGCTCTCCCCATCGCGGCACCCGCGCCTGTCCGGCGAGTGAATTTGGCTCGCTGCCGCGGGCAGGAACCGGCGGGGCGCTGCTCAGAATGAAGGATCGGCTCGCGGCAGTGCTGCGTGCACCCGCGCACTCTGCGGCGGTGCTCGTCGCCGCAGGAGCACTGGTGTCGCTGGCGGGCTGGGCGACCGGGGCCGTCGCTTTCCAGAGCCTGTTTTTCGGCGCCGCACCGGTCCATCCCGCATCCGCATTGTGCTTCCTGCTTCTCGGTCTGGCGCTGTGGTTCCTGCGTCCGCCCTCCGGAGACTTCTGGGTGCGGTGGGGGCCGGGCGCGCGCTGGCTGCCCGCCCTGGTGGTCACGTCGTACGCAGGCGTGCGCGTGGTGGACGCGTTGCGCGAATCGAATCTCACCGTCGCCGCGCAAACCGGCCCAGTGCCGGCCATGGCCGCCAATTCCGCGCTCTGCTTCCTGCTGCTGGGAGTCGGCCTGCTGGTGATCGACCCGAAAAGCTCGCGGCGCGTGGCCCGCGGCCAGATTCTCGCGATTGCCGGGGGAGCGGTGGCGCTGACGGCGCTGCTGGCGCGCAGCTACGACGTGACCTCGGCGCGCCAGATCGCCTCGTTTGTCTCCATGTCGGCTCCGAGCTCGATCGCGTTCCTGCTGCTCGCCGCCGGGTTTCTGATGGAGAGATTCGAGGGCGGGCTACTCGACGTAACGCATTCCGACAGCGCCGGCGGAGTGCTGGCGCGCAGATTTCTGCCCGCGGCCCTCCTGATCCCTCCGTTGCTCGGCTACCTCTGCTGGCGGGGAGAGATGATGGGCCTGTATTCCTCCGAGGTGCGCCTGCTGCTGTTTGCCGTCACCAACGTGATGGTGTTCTGCGGGCTCATCCTGCGCACGGCGTACACGCTGCACCTCGCCGACCGCGAGCGGCAGCGGGCCCAGAACGCGCTGCAGCAGGCCAACGAAATGCTGACCGAGTGGGTGCGCGAGCTGGAAGTGCGCAACAAAGAGACGCTGCTGCTGAACGAAATGGGCGACCACCTGCAGACCTGCCTCACCACCGAGGAGGCATGTTCCGTCATCACCAAATCCGCGCTGCAGCTTTTCCCCAACGATTCGGGCGCGCTGCTGGTGACCAACGCCTCAAAGAATCTGGTGGAAGTGATCGCCGTGTGGGGAGGCTTTACCGCCCACGAGCCCGTCTTCGCTCCGGAGAATTGCTGGGCGCTGCGCAGCGGGCGCGTGCATCGCGTGGACGATCCGGCGAAATCCTCCATCTGCGCGCACGTGCGGCCGGGGATCCGCAACGGCTACTTGTGCGTGCCGATGGTGGCGCAAGGCGAAGCCGTCGGCGTGCTCCACCTGGAAATGGGCCCGCCCGGACCCGATGGGCGTCCGGTGATGACCGACGCGAAAAACCGTCTGGCGCTTTCCGTGGCCGACCACCTGGGCCTGGCACTGGCCAGCCTGCGCCTGCGCGAGACGCTGCACATCCAGTCCATCCGCGACCCACTCACCGGCCTCTATAACCGCCGCTACATGGAGGAATCGCTGGAACGCGAAGTGCGGCGCGCTGACCGCAAACAGCGGCCGCTCGCCGCACTGATGCTCGACCTCGACCACTTCAAGAAATTCAACGACACGCTGGGCCACGCCGCCGGGGACGCCAT
The DNA here is from genome assembly GCA_963773835.1 of uncultured Acidobacteriaceae bacterium. Lineage (GTDB taxonomy): Bacteria > Acidobacteriota > Terriglobia > Acidiferrales > UBA7541 > JOPF136. The sequence continues at coordinate 610,871 of CAVZCQ010000001.1, read as the reverse complement.
GCTCCGCGCCATCGGCAGCTTTCTGCAGTCGCGCATGCGCAAAGACGACATCGTGTGCCGCTACGGGGGCGAGGAGTTCACCATCATCATGCCGGAATCCTCGCTGGAGATTGCCATACAGCGCGCCGAGCGGCTGCGCGAGGATTCCAAACGGCTGGAGATTTCCGCCAACGGCCAGTTTCTTGGCAGCGTCACGTTTTCCGTCGGGATCGCCTGCTTTCCGGACCACGGCACAACCACCGAGCGGCTTCTGCAGGTTGCCGATCTCGCGCTCTACCGCGCCAAAGCTGCAGGCCGCGATTGTGTGGTGGCGGGCGTGCGCTCCGGTGAGCCTGCGAAGCCCTAGCTCCGGGCTGGGCACGGGCACGCACACTCCCGCGCCGTGACCGCTACGTCGTAGAGAACAATGGCCCCGGAGGAAACTATTCGCTGGCGGATTTTGCCGCAGCGTCGCCCGCGGGCGTGCTGACCGTTTCCGCAGCAGTGGCCTCTGGTTGGGAAGACGCCGGCTCGCCATCACCTGCGGACGGAACCGCCTCCACCTGTTGACTCACTGCGGCGGGCTCCTCCGGCGCAAGGGAGGCGACTGCGGGATGCTCGGTGGCTGCCGCTGCCGGTTCTTCTTCGACAGCCTCGGCCGCAGGTTCCGCTTCCGCCGGGACTTCTTGCTGCGGCGGCGCGGTGAGGGCGCGAAGCCGTCCGGCCAGCGCCTCAGCGAACAGCTCGATCAGAAATCGTGCCGCGGACCCGTCCGCATCCAACTCCGGAAAATACTCGCAGAGCTCGATGGCCAGCAGTTGCGGCTCCGCCACCACCTGCGCCAGAGCCTCGCGCACGTGTGCGGCGTTCAGCGAGCCTTCCGCCGGAAAACCGCAGGCCGTGAAATCCGGGCTCGAAACCACGTCCACATCGTAGTGAAGCAGGAACGGAATCTGGTGCGCGTGAATGCGGTCGATGGCCTCACGCGCCGTCGCCGCCGGGCCGCGACGCACGATATCGGCGGCGTAATACGCCCGCAGCGTAGAGCCAGCCAGAAACTGTTCCTCCGGCGGGTCCAGCCGTTCGATCCCGTAGAGCGCCAGATTCGATTGCCGCACCATCGGCATATCCGCGGAAAATCGAACAATCTCCGCAGCCCCCCGACCGATCAGGTGCGCCACCGTCATCCCGTGAACGCAGCCAGAAGGGCTGCTCGTGGGAGTATTCAGGTCCGCGTCGCGGTCCATCCAAAACACACCGGCCTCGCGGTAATACCGCCGCACACCCGCAACGGTTCCCGGTGTGATCGCGCAATCGCCGCCCAGGATGAGCAGCAGCGCGCCGGATTTCACCGCCAGCTCCACCTTCGTGCGGAGCGCGCTCATCGCCTGCACCACGGCTTCGGTGTTCCGCGCCCGGGGATGTTCTTCGTCCGGCTGGTAGAGAAAGGTGGGAGTATCGCCGTGGTCGATCACTTCGTAGCCTGCGGCCTCGAGCCGGACCTGGAGTCCTGCGGCGCGCAATGCTGCGGGTGCGCGCTCGGTTCCCAGTCCGTGCGAGCCCGCGCTCGAAGGGACACCGATGAGCGCGACCTTTTTCGGGTCACGGTGGATTCTTACCGCCAAGCACCTACCCTTTCGTTCTGCACGCCCCGCGCCGGGCCCGATGTTCCAGGACCTGCTGCGGGGCGCCCCCTAGTGAACTCCTGCCCCCGGCGCGGCCGCGGCGGGAACAATAGAAACCAATTCCGGAGGCAGCGTGAACCGCACATCCTCGCGGATGAAATCCAGGTCGCTCTGCTCGCTGAAGCCCAGGCTAGCCAGCCGCTCGCTCACCTGCTGAACCAGAATCTCCGGAGCGGAAGCGCCCGCCGTCAATCCCACGCTGCCGACGCCTTCGAGCCACACCGCGTCAATGTCGTTTGCGTCTTCAATCAACCGCGCTTGCGTTCCCTCGCGCTGCGAAACTTCGACGAGCCGGTTCGAGTTGGAACTGTTGGCCGAGCCGACCACCAGGATCAGGTCCACTTCCTTCCCAATCTGTTCCACCGCTTCCTGGCGGTTCTGCGTGGCATAGCAGATGTCGTCCGAGGCAGGCCCGAGGATATTCGGAAACCTGTGGCGCAGGCGGGCCACGATTTCCTGGGTGTCGTAAAGGCTCAGGGTCGTCTGGGTCAGGAAGGCCAGGCGGTCCGGGTCTTCCACTTCGAGGCGGTCCACTTCCTCGACGCTGCCCACGACCAGCGTGCGGTCCGGCGCCTCTCCCGATGTGCCGATGATTTCCTGATGATCGCGATGGCCGATAAGGATGATGGTGCGGTTCTCGCGGGCAAAGCGCAGCGCTTCCATGTGCACTTTGGTGACCAGCGGGCAGGTGGCGTCAATCACGCGCAGGCCGCGCTGGCGCGCCTGGTCGCGCACTGCCGGAGGGACTCCATGCGCGCTGAAGATCAGCACTGCGCCGTTGGGCACTTCCTCCACCGACTCGACAAAGATGGCGCCGCGAAGGCGGAGCTGGTCCACCACGTAGCGGTTGTGCACGATTTCATGGTGGACGTAAACAGGCGGACGGAACAACTCGAGCGCACGCTCGACAATCTCCACCGCACGCACCACTCCGGCGCAGAATCCGCGCGGGCTCACGCGCACCAGCTTCCTCCGCGGGCGAGCCTGCGCCGTGGCCTTTCCGTTTGGGTCACTCATAAACTTCATATGATACACGAGTTGCGGCACTCTCCCAAAGCGTGAGTCATCGTGGCGGGCCGGGCTGGGCACCCCCCCGGGGGTCTTGACGTAAGTATGCAATCTAAAGGACTTAAAAACGCGTGTTCTGTAAGTATGCATTCTAAAGGGGATGCGGAGAGATTTTTGGTAAGTATGCATTCCAAAGGAGTTATAAGAACAGTGACTAGTCCCGGTGCAGTCAGGACGCAAGAAGCGCAGGAGTGGGGAGCAGCGACCCGAACGCGGGAAAGACGAGGGGTCTGCTTTTGAAGCGGAATATCGCCGCGCCTTCGCCAAGGGTCGCCACGGCGAGCGGGCTGTGGCGTGCAGGCCCTCCCCCCTATTCTTGTATGTGCAGAAAGCAAAAGGGATGAGAAGAAGTTCGGAAGTTTCGTTGAAAACACGTGAGTTTAAGTTGCGTGGCATCTGCACATGCGAGGGCAGAAAGTGGTGTGCAAGTGATCTGCAGAAGCTAAAGGAGTTGTGTGTTCCCGCGCAACAAGATGGCGGGCAAGTGCAGAAACCAGAGAGGTTAGTGTTCCGCTCGCCGGCGAGGTCTCGGGTTGGCGTGGCGCGGTGCATCGATGATAATCCGCGTGGACTCTATCACAAGTGATATATATATGTCAATAGAAAATGATTACATGGCCGTTAGAAACGGAAAGTCGCAGATTGAGACGGTGGGCAGCGCGGAGAATTGGGCGGTCTTCGGCGTGAATCAGATTGAGATGGAGGAAAGCAGTGGCGGGTGACGAGTGGAGAGTGGAGAGCGGGGGAGGGAGGAAGAAAAAGTGAGACGGGGGCCAGGGCGGCGTGCTAGAGAAACGGGCGCGTCTCATATTGAGGCGGAGGCTCCGGGACTGGGGGCGATCGAGGGTTGGGCGGGTCAAAGTGAGACGAAAACGTGAGAATTCAGAGTCTCCGCACGCGCCTCGAACGGCTTGGGGCGGCTGCGGAGCACCGAGGTAGATTTTGTGGGCGCCGCTGGGCAAGAAGGCTGCGGGGGCCTGACAGGAGATCGGGGCCAGGAGGCGGGAATACAATGAGAGTCGGCCTCACAGGGCTCTCGGAGAGAGGGCGCCGAGCGAATTCGCCTGTCAGGGCGCGGCCGAGCGCGATTTGGCAGGTGGAAAAACTACCGAGGACTAACTCTGGAAGTGTTACAGAAAATGGGGGCCCCGCGCCGTGCCGAGACGTCGGATGATCACGTGCGCGGCGCTAGGGGCACTTCAATTCACCGATGTATCTGCTTTTCGAATTCGAGAGCATGGTACAGCGACCCCGACTCGATCGAGTGGAGGTTGCGACCGTAGGTCCACAAGACCGCCGCTACCTCATGGTGGGTGCGGCTGCCCTGAAAGAAAATAACGGCCCGCTCCCCCACTACGCCTCCTTCCGCATTCCTAAAAGGCTCCCTGACCACCACATAGTCAGCCGTGGCCAATCGCCTGCCGAATTCGGCAGTCACGCTCGCCGATGCTACCGGACTTGACACAGAATAGCTGACTTCGTTCCCGTCCGACGACACGAAGCCGCGCAGGTCGATCGTGAATCCATCGCTGTTTGCAATTGATCCATCGACATCCTCCTTGAACACAATCTTTTGCTTCGAAGATTGAGGGCCGGAAGCGCCCGGGCGCCCTCCTAGGTTTCGAAGTGGCGCCGTGAGGAGCTCCCTTTGGAAGTAGAGCAAGACGCCGATACCAGCGGCTCCTGCAAGGACAATGCTCGCCCACTTCCTATTTACCGGCATCATAAACGCCTCCGGAAGGAACACTCGGTTTGCGGGTGGGCGCCAGGGAATTGGATTGTTGCCATCAGCGCGTGCCCTTGGGTCCGTTCAATACGCAATCCTTAAAACTATTCGCCACGGCCTCACCCCCGTGTTCGGTAAGTGTCAGCCCCATGATAGCTGCAAGAGAGTGGCCCAACTCGTGGATTTGCGTCTCCAGGACAATTACCGGGTTGTATAAATCGCGGGCGGTGTAGTTCATTTCCGGGAGGTTGGGATACGTCAAGCCGTTGAGGGGAGGCCCCGAGTAACCCGGATGGTCATTAAGATATTCCCGGGTGAGTCCAGCCGAATTGTAGTAGAATACGTTGTTGACTACCTGAATGTTTATTGGCTGTCCCCGCGTATCTGAGCCGATCCCATTGAAGACCCCATTGGACCCTCCATTGGGCTCAGATTGGGATGCTGTAAACCCCGTGGTTTGCACACCGAAGTACAGACGGGTGCACTCCGCGAGATGGGGAGCTGGACCCGCGCTCCCGCCGCCGCCGCCGTCCCCACCGCCAACGCCGCCGCCGGGGTTTTGAATCTGCCCAAGGTCTAAGTTCCCTCCAGGCTCGAAGCCAAAATCTCCATTCTGACCACCGGTGACACCAGACCCAACTGAAACAGTCAGTTGGAAAAGGTAGCTCTGCCAGTCAAAACCTGTATTCGGCGGAGCCTGCCTGGCGCCGCCCGATAGGCCGAGGGGATCAGTAAGATTTCCAGGGTCGTTGGTGACATAGGCATAGCGGTTGAGGGATTGCGGATTGGCCGGGTCGCCGCCGAGGGGGTCGGGGGACGAGAACCGACCGAGGCGGTTGACGTGGTAGCGCGCCAGGGCGTAATCATTGCTCGATTCGGAGTCGCGCTCGTAACCGGTGAATTGCCACTTTGTGGTGGTGTTCGCGGCGTACCAGCTCTCGCCGAATGGGTAATGCCCCTGCTCGCCGATCTTCTGGCCGTAGGTGGGGCTTCCGGTGGTGCCGTCGGTGGTCATGCGCACGGAGAGATGGTCCGTGTGGTGATACGTCGTGGTGCTGCTGGTGACCGTGGCCAGGAGCTGGCTGCCGGAGTAAATGTATTCCGTGGTGGGGGAGGAGGGCGCGGCGCCGTTCTGGTATTCGGCGATCACTTTAGTCCCCGAAAAGATGTACACCGTGGTCGCGCTCCCGGCGACTTTCTTCACGCGCAGGCTGTTGCCGTCGTAGCTCACGGCAGCGGGACAATTGTAATGCCGCAGATATATGGCGGGAAGGAGAATCTCCGCACGCGCCCCGAACTGCGGGGCGGATGCGAGGCACTGAGGTAGTGTTGGAGTTTTGAAGCCCACGGAAACTCGGAAAAGACCCCACCCTTGCTGAGGGACGCAAGGATGGAGCACCCCGTGCTCAAACCTGGAAAGGCCCGAGAGAAGGAAGGAGGATGTGCCACCCAAAGTGGGAAAGGTCGCAGGCGAGCGGAAGCGAAGCGGGGCGGGGTGATATGCTGCGAGGCTGGGAGGAACAGAGGAGCGGCGCAGAAGCTAGCGGGCGTGTGCCAGTTGCAGACGAAAGGCGCATCCCGAAGGATCGGGATGCTACTGGGGAAAATGACGGATGCTGCTGAAGGGAGAACACGCCATCATTACCGGCGGGGGACGAGGCATCGGCCGCGCCATCGCGCTGAGGTTTGCCGAAGAAGGCGCCGCGGTTCTGGTGGCCGCGCGGACGGCGGCGGAAGTGGATGAGGTGGCGGAGGAAATCCGTTCCCGAAGCCTCGGGAGCGGCGGCCGCGCGGCCTCAATCGCCGCAGACGTATCGCAGGTTGAAGGCTGCGAACGGGTGTACCGCGCGGCGGTCGATGCCTTCGGCCGCGTGGACATTCTGGTGAACAACGCAGGCATCTTCGGCCCCGTACAGCCGGTGCAGAACATCTCGCCTGAGGAGTGGGATGCGGCGCTGGCCGCCAACCTGCGTAGCGCCTTTCTGCTCTCGCGGCTGGTGGTGCCGGAGATGCTGGAACGCGGGCGGGGCGTCATCCTGAACATTTCCAGTGTCGCGGCGAAAATGGCGTTCGGGCTGAACGGGCCCTACGCCGTCTCGAAAGCCGGCATGCTCGCGCTGACGCGCACGCTCGCCGCGGAAACCTCGAGGCAGGGCCTGCGCGTCAACGCGATTTGCCCGGGCCCCGTTCCGGAGACGCGCATGTCGCGGGAAATCGGCGAGGGTCTGGGCCGCATCCTGGGCGCCGACCCCGGCGCCATCCTGGAAGGCGCACTGAAAGGAATTCTCCAGGGCCGGGCGCAGGCTGCCTCCGAGATTGCCGAGGTTGCCGTATTTCTTTGCTCCGAACGGGCGTCCGCTATTACGGGCCAGGCGGTCAATGTGGATGGAGGGATGGCGTTCTTCTAGAGCTGATCTCTCGCGCGGTCTCTTTGTGGGTCAATCGGGGCAAGATAGGGCACGCCATGTCGTGCCCCTGCGGTGGCTGCGGTTCAGGGTTTCGCTGCCGGGCGAGCCGGCGCGGCGGGCTTCGTTGTGGGAGGAACCTGGGCCACGCTGGCGGCGGGCGCCTGCGCGCGATTTACCATCGCCGCGCCCTGCGCGTTCTTGGCCACATCCGCGGCGATGAGATCCGGGCGGATCGTGGCATGCGTCAGCAGCCAGGTCATCTCGAACCGTTGTTTCGCGATGATGCGATCCTGATAAACGTCCAGCGCAGTCAGTCCCATCACGACCAGCACCAGAATCGCGATCACAACGCCCTTCGAGTTCTTCGTGGATTCCATATTCCGAGGATACGGAACTGAGTCCGCGTCCACAACCCCCCTGAGGTACCAGGGTGCACGGACAACATCACCCCTGTTCGCCATGACCCGCCCTGTCCTTTGGGACAGGCTGCATGCCTTGGGGCTAACGAACGACCTCCATGAAGCTGGAGGCCGGCGCCCTTCGGCTTCGCTCAGGATAAACGGGACGACCTGCCTGCGGCAGGCGCCCTTCCTGCGTCAGGCCAGGCCGGCGCTACCGATATTCGAAGGGATAGCGGTCGCCAGCGAGCACCGCCGCGGCCACTTCGCGGCGGAGCGCAATGGGATTGCCAGGCTCGCGCTTGGAGAAGCGCTTGAGCGCCAGCAGTTGCGTGCGCAGCATGTCGCCCTCGGCCACGGCTCCCAGCACTGTCCGCGCTTCGTGTTCGATGCGGTCCGCGGCATCGGAAAGGAACGCGCGCATGGCCGCGGTCATCGCGGGCACGCCGGCCGCGCCGGTGCGGGCGGCGGACTTCTGAACGCGCAGCAGCGACGATTCCATGGCGTAGGCGTCCATGGCGATGTTGGCGAGCGCGGCCACGACTTCCTGGTTGTCCGGCTCGGCGAGCTTGTCGCGCAGTTTCTGCACCGCGCTGCCCGCAGCCAGCAGGAACACCTTTTTCGCGTTGGCCACAATGCGCGATTCTTCCGCAAACTGTTCGCTGGAACCCTCCTCGAACGAAGGCCCGGCCAGGATTTCCTCCATCAGCTTCATGGCTTTGGGGATGAGCGGGAGAACGCCACCCATGGCGCGGCGCATCAACATCTGGATGATGAGCATGCGGTTGATTTCGTTGGTGCCCTCGAAGATGCGGTTGATGCGGCTGTCGCGGTAGGCGCGGGCCACGGGGTAATCCTCGTGGTAGCCGTAGCCGCCGAAGATCTGCACGGCCTCGTCCACCACAAAGTCGAGCGCCTCGCTTCCGTACACCTTGCTGATGGAGCTTTCGATGGCGTATTCCTCGAGCGCTTTCATCAGGTGCTGCGTTTTGTTCGTGCCTGCTTCGGCGCCGGCCATGAAGGCGTCCATCATCCCCGCCGAGCGGTAAATCATGGCTTCGAGGGCAAAAGTGCGGATGGCCATCTCGGCGAGCTTCTGGCGGATGAGGCCGAACTCGGCGAGCTGTTTGCCGAAGGCGGTGCGCTCCTTGGCGTACTTGGAGGAGACTTCGAGGGCGCGCTTGGCGCCGCCCAGACAGTAGCATCCCAGGCTGAACCGTCCGGCGTTCAGCGTATTGAAGGCGACAATGTGACCGCGGCCGATCTCATGCAGCAGGTTCTCCTTGGGGACAGGCGAATTCTCGAAGAACAGCGCGGTGGTGGAGCTGCCCTTGATGCCCATCTTCTTCTCTTCGGCACCGACGGAAAAGCCGGGCGTGCCCTTCTCCACCAGGAAGCAGGAGATTTTTTCGCCGTCCACTTTCGCGAACACCACGAACAGGTCGGCAAAATTGCCGTTGGTGATCCACATCTTCTGGCCGTTCAGGATCCAGTGCTTGCCGTCCTTGGAGAGCTCGGCGCGCGTGCGCAGCGCCTGCGCGTCCGAGCCCGCCTGCGGCTCCGAGAGGCAGTAGCAGGAAATCAGCTCGGCGCTGGCGATCTTCGGCAGGTACTTCTTCTTCTGTTCTTCCGTGCCGAAATAGACGATGGGAATTGTCCCGATGCCCGCGTGGCCGCCGTGGGTCACGGAGAATGAGCCGTAAGCGGACAGTTTTTCGGCGAGCAGCGTGGCCGACACTTTGTCCAGGCCCGCGCCGCCGTATTCCTCCGGAATCGCGGCGCCGAGCAGGCCGAGGGGGCCGGCTTTCTTCAGGAGCGAGACCATCACGCCTGCTTTGTGCTGCTCGAGGTCGGGGATGAGCGGCACGACCTCATTCTCGATGAATTCTTCGGTGGTCTGCCCGATGAGCTTCTGCTCGTCGTTGACGTCCGCCGGGGTGAATACCTCGTCCGGCCGCAGGCTTTCCACCAGAAAGCTGCCGCCGCGCGCAACGGTTTGGGAAACAGTAGTGCTGGCCATGGCGTTCCTCGCGTCCTGCGAAATTGGCCCGGTGTCGGAAGGTGCGCTACCCGTGGGCCTGCGGCCATCATCCTACCGGGAAGGGCTTCCCGTAGCAATCCGCGCGCCTCAGAGAATCCAGTGGCAGAAGGCCCCCTGCGTGGCGGCCTGCAGCTTGACCCTCAGTGTGACCTCGGCCGCCTTCGTTTTCCTCCGCGCTCTTCTCCCCGCGGGACATGAAAGATGACGGTAAACGCAAGCACTGGAATTTCAGGTTGACGTAAGATAGGGCATAGGAGGCGGGTGAAATGAAACGAGTTCTCCTGGCAGCCATGCTGGCGGCTTGCGCCTCGGCCTTTCTCGGGATCCGTCCTGCGGTGGGGCGCAACTCCGCTGTGATCGAGGATCCCTATGCGCCGCTTCGCCTCTATGACGGCAAATGGGAAATCACCACTGTGGGAGAACAACAAGGCCCCGTGCAGATCGAGAACCACTGCGTGCGGACCGGACTCTTCTTCGCTTGCGAGCAGGTGGTGAATGGAAAGACGGAAGGGCTTTTGGTCTTCCTCCCGGTGATGACGACGGCAACGGGAGGAGAGAATTACCGCACGCAGCCGCTTTCCCCGCACGCCTCGCCGGCGGGCCCGTGGGGCGAGCTGACCATTGAGGGTGATCTTTGGAGCTATTCCTGGGCGAGCTTTGAAGGCGAACAGAAAGTCTTCTGGCGCAACATCAATGTCTTCTCCGGGACGGACAAAATCCACTTTGACATCTCGCGCTCAGAGGACCGAAAAAGCTGGAAGCCGGTAAGAAGCGGAGACGAACGGCGCGTCAAGTGAACCCCACTTGATGCCGCGTATCCACAGACTTGATAACAAGATTTGTCTTGACAAGATATACTGTCTATTCTAAAATGCGCGGCCATGGCGACCCCCGCCAGCTTCGCCCTGCTCGACAGCGCCCCCCGCGCCGCCGCCATCCTGGATCCCCTGCGCCGCCGCATCCTCGAAGCCTTGGAGCGCCCCGACTCCGCCGCAGGCCTGGCCCGCCGGCTGCGGCTGCCGCGCCAGCGGCTCAACTACCACGTCCGCGAACTGGCTCGCGTCGGGCTGCTGCGCCGCGCGGGACGCCATCGCAAACGCAATATGATCGAGCAGTGCTACGTGGCGACGGCGCGCGGCTATGTGCTTTCTCCCGAGTTGCTGAGAAGGCTGGGCGCCGACCCGCGCCGCATTGAAGACACGTTCAGCGCCGCGTATCTGCTGGCGCTGACTGCGCAACTCCAGGCCGAACTCGGCCGCGCGAGCCGCGAAGCAGTGGCGCAGGGAAAACGGCTCACCACTCTTTCTATGAATTCGGAATTTCGATTCGAGAGCGCCGGGCAACGCGCCGCGTTTGCCCGGGCTCTCCAGGCTGCCGTGGTGGACGTGATCGGGCGTTTCGCTTCTCCTGCGCAACGGGCCGACGGAAGCGCGGGCGCGGGGCGTCCCTACCGGCTGGTTCTGGGGTGTTATCCCGTTCCCCCGCGCGACGCCTCAGCGGAACCCTCCGCGAATCGCCACCCCGAAAGGAAACGCCGATGACGACCGAACACGAAACGAAGCCCGTGGAACATCGCGGCCGCAAAATCGAGAAGGAGATCCGCATCCACGCGCCCGCCGACCGCGTGTGGGAGGCGTGGGCCGACCCGGTGAGAATTTCGCAATGGTTCGTCGACCGTGCGGAAGGATTTGCCGAGCCCGGAGCTACCATCACTTGGTTCTTCGACTCGTTCCATTTCCACATCTCCTACCACGTCCTGCGCTCCGAGCCGGGGAAATCGTACGCAATCCGCTGGGAGAATGCACCGCCGGGGCGCGAACCGGGGGTTCTGGAAGTGACGCTCTCGCAGGCGGGCGGGGAAACTGTGCTGCGGCTGGTGGAATCCGGCTTTCGCGAAGGCGCGGAGTGGGACCAGGAATACGAAGGCGTCTCTTCCGGCTGGAGCATGGCGCTGGCACTCTTGAAGCATTACGCGGAAAATTATTTCGGCATGCCTCGCGCGTCGTGGCTGCTGATGCGACCGGCGGCCTACATCGCGGAACAGGTCGTGCCGCTCGAGCGCACGGCCGATGGATTGGGGCGCTGGCTGACGCGTGCGGGGGCGCTTGGCACCGTTGGCGACTCCTGTCGCCTTACGCTCCAGTCGGGGGAAACTCTTTCCGGCCGGGTGCTGGCGCTGACGAAGAGCGAGACCTGCGTGGGTTGGGACGAAGTCCAAGGCGCGCTGGAGTTCAAAGCGTTCGCCATGGGCCCGCAGAAGATGATCGGGCTGCGGGCTTCTGCCTGGGCCGACGGCGGGGCTCGACTCGAAGCAGCAAAACCAGCGATGGAAGCCGCACTCGATCGCTGGGCGGCAGTTCTGGCAGCGCAGTAAATCTCAGCGGGGGCAATCCATGAAACCCACGGGAACTCTCACACTGATCGCTCTGGCGGCAGTGCTCTGCCTCTCGCCCGCGGCCGGCCAGCAAAAACCGGAAGGCCTCGTGCAAATGGAGAAACTCCAGCTCCTCGTCGGCACCTGGTCATACACGGAGACCTGGGAGAAGACGGCGTGGTCTCCGAACGGCAGCACCGGCCCAGGAACCTACGACGCGAGGCTGGGGCCCGGCGGCTACTCCCTGATCATCGATTTCACGACGCACGCCTCGTTTGGCGACGAAATCGGCCACGGCATTCTGACCTGGGACCCAAAAGAGAAAGCCTATAAGCAATACATCGTCGGCAATGGATTTCCCGGCTGTACGATTTTCACCGGACATTGGGACGGCGATATGTTGGTCTTCCAGGGCGAATTCGAAGTCGGCGGCCAAAGAACAGCGTTGAAAACGACGTACACCGAATGGAAGCCGAAATCGATCACCATCCTGGAGTACTATCGCGCGGGTGACGCACCCTTCCAGTTGCTCCAAACCACGAAAGCCACCAAGCCCTGAGCCGGCACGGGCCGCGATGCGCGAGAGTCCACTCGTTTCCAGCCGGGCGCGCAGCACCAGTTTCGGGAGAGCTGCATGACCGACGGTCCGGCAAAGCAGATCAAACGCCTGAAGAAGGAAATCGAGGTCGCAGCATCGCCCGCGGCGGTTTGGAAGGCGCTGACCGACGCGGAGGAGTTATCGCGCTGGTTTCCGCTTTCGGCGCGCGTGAAGCCGGGACCCGGCGGCTCGATATTCGCTTCCTGGGGCCCGGATTGCGAAGGCGAAGCGCCCATCGTGGCCTGGGAGCCGCAAAAGCTTCTCCGAACCGAGCAGGCCGGCGGAGTCCCCGGCGCTGAGGGCGTCACGGTCGAGTGGAAACTCGAGCAGCGAGGCGGAATCACCGTTGTGCGGCTGGTGCAGTCCGGATTTTCAACGGGTGGCGAGTGGGCCGACGAATACTTTGCGTCGACTGACTACGGCTGGGGCTTCATGCTCGTGAATCTTCGCCACTATCTGGAGCGGCATGCGGGAACGCCCCGGCGGGTGGCCTGGCCGCGGCGCAAAGTGAGCGTCTCTCGCGAGGAGGCCTACCGGCGCCTTACTGCTCCGGGCGGGCTGTTCCGCGAGGGCGCTGGCGGCCTCACCCCCGGCACCGAATACGTGCTGGAGGCCGCGACAGGAGAGAGTTTCGAAGGGCGCGTTGAATTCGTTCGGCCGCCGCGCGGCTTCTGCCTCTCCGTCCGCCACTTGAACGACGCCCTGCTGTGGCTCACGACTGAAGGCATCCCGGGCGAACACGAGGTGCAGCTCTGGCTCTCGAGCTATGGCGTATCGCAAGCCCAGGTGGACTCGATCGAAAGGATGTGGGCCGGAGTGCTCGGCACGATTTTTGGCGCGGAGGGGAAACCGTGAAATGCGTGTGGCGAATTCTCGGCGGGATGATGGCCCTCGCAGGCCGCGGCCGGTAGACCCACCTATTCCGGGTGGGACAGCCTCTTGCCGTCAGGGCCCACCTGAATCTCGGACCGCTTGCCGCCGGTGTTTGCTATCGCTTCATAGGCAACCAGCTTTCCGCCCTTGGTGAGAGACTCGACCTTGGTGATTCTTCCTGCGCCCGCGGCCTTTTCCAGCCCTGCCCTGACGGGCGCGGAGAGCGAATTCAACGGGACTTCTTCCTCGACCTCGACGATGGTTCCGTTCTCATCCATCGAGACGTCTTTTCCGTGGCCATTGACGGTGAGCTCCACCTCGTAATACGTCTTCCCCTTTTCGATCTCTTTCGAGAATCCCCGGATGGCCGCGCCCTTTGCCTGTTCTGCGACTGTCTTCTCGACTGCGGCGGGCAGCTCCTCCCGCTTGATCTTCTTTTCTTGAGCCGGGACGGCGGACGCAGTTCCCAGGCCGGCGGCCAGAAACAGGATTGCGAGCTTGATCGACAGATTCATGGAATCCACTCCGGGTCAGTGATTCTGCTTTCCGATACTGGCACGGATCCTTCCGTTCCGCAACCGACAGACTCATCCGGCGCCTGCGTCTCCGCTCCGCAGATCCGAATCAGGGCGGAGGGTGGCACGGCCGCTTTTGTGGACGACCCTGGGCCTCTCAAAAAGTCTGGGATCCGGTCCGTCTCGGATCTGTTCAATCTGGCGCTCGCCGATCGCGGCCTCCACGGTCCTTGTTTCCCACTCTCGATATTCTCTTCTGTGGTATATTCCGCACAATATGGATCGAACCGCACTCTGGCGGAGAGCGCTACTCTGCGCGGCACTCCTGGCGGCGATGTGCGCCTTCGCCGCACCGCAGAAAAAAGAATCGGCGCCGAGGTTCACCGCCACAACCATGGACGGCGAGAAGTTCTCAAACGCCACGGTCAAAGGAAAAGTCGTTCTGTTGGATTTCTGGACCACGTGGTGTCCCTACTGCAACGAAGAGGCCGCGATCGTGGACCGGCTCGGCCACGAGTTCGCGGACAAAGGATTGATCGTGCTGGCCATCAATGTGGCCGAATCGAAAAAGAAGGTCAAAGCGCATCTGGAACGCCACCCGCGCACCAGCCACATCGTCCTGATGGAAAACACGAATCTGGCGGCGATGTATCAGGCCACTGTGTATCCCATCTACGTGGTGATCGACCGGGATGGCGATATCGCGGGAGAACAGCGCGGGGCGGCAGGTGAAGGTGCGCTGAGGAGGCTATTGGCCCGCGCGGGGCTCGCGTCGAAAGAATCGGACGAGGACGCTAACGGCCGGCAGCACCAGGAATGAGAGTAGCGGATGACTCGCCTGCTCCCGTGGGGGTCATGACTCAGGCGCCGGCTCAGCGGCTTCGCGAGCGACAGCGCTCCGAAGGAAACGAAAGGCGCACAGGCTGATCCCGAAGGCTCGGGACTGTGCCACTCTTCAGTTCAGGCGCTCGAAAATCCCAGCGGCGCCCATGCCGCCGCCCACGCACATGGTGACCATGCCGTAGCGGGCGTTGCGACGTTCCAGTTCGCGCAGCACCGTGGCCGTCAGCTTCGCGCCCGTGCAGCCGAGCGGATGCCCCAGGGCGACGGCTCCGCCGTTGGGGTTCACCTTTGCCGGATCGAGACCGGCGAGTTTGATCACCGACATGGCCTGCGCCGCAAATGCTTCGTTCAGCTCGATCACCGCGATGTCGTCCAACTTCAATCCCGCGAGTTTCAGGGCCTTCGGGATGGCGAAGACGGGTCCGACGCCCATTTCTTCCGGCAGGCACCCTGCAGTGGCAAAGGAAACGAAACGCGCCAGCGGCTTGATGCCGAGCTGGACCGCACGCTCCGCGCTCATCACCACGGCGGCAGCCGCGCCGTCGCTCATCTGCGAGCTGTTGCCGGCAGTGACGGTGCCCTTGGCGTGGAAGGCGGGCTTCAGCTTGCCGAGCGCTTCGGCGGAGGTGTCCGCCCGCGGGCCTTCGTCAATGGAAAACGTGTAGGAGGTGGTCTTCGGCTTCGTACCGTTCATGGATGTAACGCTCACTTCCACGGGCACGACCTCCTCCTTGAACCGGCACGCAGCAATGGCCGCCAGCGCTTTCTGATGGCTGGCCAGGGAAAATGCGTCTGCCATTTCGCGGGTGATGCCATGCTTGGCGGCCAGTTTCTCCGCGGTGAGCCCCATGCCGAGGTAGGCATCGGGATAGTGGTCCATCAGCCAGGGATTCGGCGACACCTTGTTGCCGCCCATCGGGACCATGGTCATGGATTCCGTGCCGCCGGCAACGATGACCTCGGAACCGCCGCCGCGGACCCGCTCCGCCGCCATGGCGATGGCCTGCAAACCCGAGGAGCAGAAGCGGTTGATGGTCATGGCCGAAGCTTCGACAGGCAAACCCGCGCGCAGCGATGCGATGCGCGCCACATTCCAGCCCTGCTCGCCTTCGGGCATAGCGCAGCCGAGGATGACGTCGTCAATTTCTTTCGCGTCGAGTTGCGGCACGCGCGCGAGAGCCCCGCGAATAGCCACGGCTCCCAGATCGTCCGGCCGCACCGTGCGCAACGCACCTTTGCCGGCCTTTCCCACCGCCGTCCGCACCGAACTGACAATCACCGCTTCACGCATTGTCCGCTCCCTTTCGGCTGCCTTGATTCACCCTATTGGACGCCCGCGGGCCCGGAAAGGCAACATGGCGCAAAGCCAGCCAGCTACTGCCTGCTAAACTGAGCGGCGGGAATGGCTCGGGAGACGGACACCTTGACAATGTATCCCAAAAGTGGGATAGTCCTGTGAGCAGGGTGTATCGAGCGCCGGGCGAGAAGCCCTTGATCTGGGCGGGATCGTCCAAACGGGACCTGCTTGCCTTTCCTGAGCCGGTTCGGGTAGGGATTGGGAGGGCGCTGAGTGTGGCACAGTTCGGCGGGAAGCATCCAAAGGCAAAGCCGTGGAAAGGCGAAGGCAGCGGAGTGTTCGAGGTGGTGGAGGACAGTCGGGGAGCTACTTACCGGGCGGTTTACACGGTCCGATTTGAGGCGGCTGTTTACGTGCTGCACGCGTTCCAGAAGAAATCGCCCACCGGGGTCAAAACAGCAAGAGCCGACGTTGAATTGGTCGCGCAGCGAATGAAGGAAGCGCGGCTGGACTACGAGGTGCGCTATGGTCAGAAGCGCAAATAAAGTTCGCATGACTCCGTCGTCGGGAAATGTCTTCGCCGATCTGGACGTTCCGAATGCGGAGCAAGAGCACACAAAGGTGCGGCTGGCCGTGTCGATTAATCACATTATCCAGCAACTCGGGCTGTCCCAAGTCGCTGCGGCGCGACGCCTGAATGTCGGCCAGCCGAAGATCTCAGCCCTTTCGAACTACCGGCTGGACGGCTTCTCTGTAGAACGGCTGATCCATTTCCTGAACGGCCTGGACCGCGATGTAGAGATCATCATTCGGCGCAAGCCGCGCTCGCGAAAGGCAGCTAGGATTCTCGTGAGTGCAGCCTAGAACTGCGACTGTGACTCAGGCAGTTGGCGCGATGAAGAAGCCGCCCATAAAAGTACAGAAGCTGGGGGAATAGGAAGGACAGTCTCGCCCTCTGCTCTTCTCATGCCTTGAGGAATGCAGCAGCGGTCGGTGGGGTTTGTTTGGTCAGAACGACGACACCGAGACGGCCAAATGCCTGTCTTGGGATGAGGCCGAACAGGTTAAAGAGATTGCTCTGAGCATAAGTTCCCTGCGCAAGGAATTCGGACAACCGAACGCGCTCGTAGTCCGGTTCCTCCACTATTGTTTCCTACGCGGAGCCAATGTGCCCGGCGAGCCGAAACTCGCCAAAGCGTTTTTCCACGAGATGCAACGGGCGATTTCGAGCACACCTAGGACTATCTCCAAGCTGGCCGGTCAAGAAGACTCAGCTGGGAAAAAAGCGGCGGAGGCGCCGACCCATTCGAGGTCGCGATTGTGGTCCACGCCCATCATTTTGCCGCGGCCCATGCGCACGATGCACGGGCCGGCCTTCAGATCATCCTTCTCGCCACCCGCCCATAGATACATGATGCGCAACTCGGCCTGCGTGGCGCCGTGCGGTGTCGCGATGACGGGCTCGAAGCGCATTCGCTCCTGGAGCAAATATTCGCTGCGCTTTTCGCGCGGGATGGCATCCAGGTCGGCGCGCGTGGGGCCGACGATGACGCCCAGGCCAGCGAATGAGTAGAGCGGTTTCAGCACGTAGTTCTCGAGGTCCGGCAGCCAACCGGGCAGGCGATCCAGGAACCACGCGCGCGGCACTGCGGGGTGCCTCAGAAATGGAATCGAGAATTTGCTGATGCGGAAGAACCAGTTGGGGTGCCCGGCCCAATCGACGTCCAAGTCTTCACGGAAGGAGAACGGCAGCGCCGGGTTCTTGCGAACCAACTCGTCCACAATCACACGGTTGTAAATCCTGTGGATGGAGACGCGGCGGCCATCGCGCTCATAGAACAGCCGGCGGCCTTCTTTCCGCACCTCGGTGATACAGACCGGTCGGACGCCCAGCAGCTTTTCCGTGGCGGTGAAATCCGGCAGGGTCTTCTGCTCCCAGGGTTGGATTTCGAGCAGGACCACGTTTTCCGGGTCGTGCTCTCCGACGATGGCGCGGCGCAGCTCGCGCACGAAGGAATCCGCATCCGGGAAGTCCAGAAAGCCCTCGAGCGACAGATCCAGGGCGTAACTCCGGCGATAGGCGTCGAGCAGGAGCGTCTGATAACCATAGAGCGAGGGGAAACCCTGGATTTCCACCAGCCGCGGCTCGATTTCACCGCCAGGGCCGCGGACCAACCCGAAATCCGCCTGGACAAACAGCGGGCGCGAGGATTCGGCGGGGACGTTGAATTCCACGGGAATCGCGGCGCGCGAGGCTTCACGGTACGCGGCATCATCCACGAGCTGGTGGATCATTTCGCGGCCCGCCGCCGCCATCCGCTCCAACAGTGGCCGTGGAAAGAAGCACGGCGTTTCGCACACGCGAAATTTCACGTGCGCGCCGCAGGCGGCATCCAGCGCATCCAGGAACGCGCGGTACTTTTCGGAAGTGAATTCGTGGTTGAAGCGCTCGCGGAGGGCAGGGATCATGGGCTGGTCCGGCGGGTAGGATACCGAAAAAACCAGAGGGCGGACACCCTTCGCCAAAGCCTCAGCGCAGGCGCGGGTTCGCCCCTACAGCATGAATTTGCCGTCCTGCATGATTTGGCGGTCGTCGAGCCAGATATTGAAGCGCGTGCCGACCACGTCGATGTGCGTGCCGGAATACCACTCTGCTCCGGTGTGTTCCCCGTAGGGATTGCCGAAAGCGATGTGAATTCCCGGCAGCTTCTCATCTTGGAGGATGTGGCCGATCACGTGCTTCAGCTCGATGTTCGTGCCGATGGCGAACTCGCCCACGCGGTCGCTGTTTTCGTCGGTGTGGGTATAGCGCCAGAATTCGTCTTCGAGCGCGTGGTTATCGGAATGGATCTCGCGCACGCGGTTGCCCTCGATGCGGATGGAGAGCGGCTCCGACGCGAGGTTGCCGTACTTCCCGCACAGGTAATCGCCCACCACACCGTCCGCCACATAGGTGCCGTTGACTTCCGCGGGCGTGGTGAACACCTCGCCGCCCGGCAGGTTGCCCCACTTTTCCGGGCTGATGATCCCGCTCGTTTTGATCCATTTGTATCTGGGGGTCAGATCGGCCTGGAGGCGCGTCCCCGCAGGCGTTTCCGCACGCACGTGTTCGGCCCGCCCGGCCATCTCCCACACGCGGCGGCTCAGCGCGTCCACTTTACCGAAATCCGCGCGCATGCCCTCCAGCATGATTTGGCGGTTGATGTTGACCATGTGGGCGTGGCGGATGCGACGGCGGTTGACCACGGCAGTTATTTCCATTCGCGAGGCGAGCTCGCTGGTCTGGGCCTGCGCCGCGAAGACGCTCACCTGGCTCGATTCCAAATCGTCGAGCACCGCCCGCGGCATGTGGCGCAGCGGGCGTTCGGCTTCGTCTTCCAGAGTCCACAGCCGGTGCGGTGCACCCACGGCGGCCACTTCGCTGGCGATGCTGCGCGCAATCTCCTCTGTCTCCCGGTCGGTGATCAGCGTGACTTTCTCTTCCGGCTGGATGCGGAGGCACACGCGTACGGCATTGCGCGCGCCGGGAAGGAATTCCGGGTCGAACGGCGGAGGAGCCGGCACTAGACGGCCCCTGCGGATGTCGGCACGGCCTCTTCGAGGCCCGCCTGGGTCTCTTCGACGATGTAGTCCACGACTTTCTTGAGGTCCTTCGTCTGTTCGAATACGCGCAACTGGCGGTCGGCGCCGCTGCCATCGTTCAATATCCGGTAGATGTATTCGATTTCGCGGCGGCTGCCCAGTTCGTCCACCGCTTCATCCACAAAGCTCAGATACTCCACGATGAGGTCGCGCACGGAAACCTCTTCCTGCTTCCCGAAATCGATCAGCTTCCCGTTCAGGCCGTAGCGCGCGGCGCGCCACTTGTTTTCCATGATTAGGGCGCGGCGGTAGGGACGGAAGGTCTGGTTCGAGGAAAAAAGCTGGTAGAGCTTCGCAAAGGTGGCCTGGATGAGCGCGGTGATGGCGATGGTCTCGTCCACGCGCATGGGGATGTCGCAGATGCGGACCTCGAGGGTGGTGAAATTCGGATGCGGCCGCATGTCCCACCAGATGCGCTTGGCGTCGTCGATGCAGCCCGTTTTCACCAGCAGTTTCACGAAGCTTTCGTACTCGCCCCAGCTCGCGAAGAATTCCGGAATGTTGGTGCGAGGAAATTTATCGAACACCTTGCAGCGGTAGGACATCAGCCCGGTATTCATCCCCATCCAGAAGGGCGAATTCGTGGAAAGCGCGAGGATGTGGGGGAGGAAATAGCGGCCCACGTTCATCAGGTGGATGGCGGTCTCACGGTCTTCGATACCGATGTGCACGTGGAGGCCGAAAATCAGGTTGGCGCGCGCCACCATTTGCATGTCTTCAATGATCGAGAAGTAGCGCTGGTCCGGATAGACCTCCTGAGTGCGCCAGTCGGCGGTGGGATGGGTGCCCGCGGCGGCCAGCCTCAGCCCGTTCTGCTCCGCCAGCGTGATCATCGACCGGCGCAGGTTGACCAGCTCGCGCTTGGCTTCCTGGATGTTCGCGCAGACCGTCGTGCCCACTTCCACCACGGACTGGTGGAACTCCGGCTTCACGTGCTCGGAGAACATCCGTTTCCCTTCTTCGAGGATTTCGGTGGCGATGTGCGAGCGCAGGTCCCGCGTGACGGGATCGACGGTCTGATATTCCTCCTCGATGCCGATGGTGAAACTCGGTCGCATCAACGTTCGCCCTCTCGTGCCGCTTCCTGCTCTTTCCTCAACGCCCGGTTTTGAGGGTCGCTGAAAACCCGGCGCCGGGCTTCAGGGGTTAAGACCCCTGATGAAAGCACGGGGTTCGCGGCGGGGTTGAAACGCCGCCCTTCCATTCTCGGCTCGCCGCTAGCGGGAGCCTGCGCTGGCACCCAGATGCACGCCCCGCAACAGAGGAGCCCAGCGCAGCTCGGCCGCCGGATTCGCTTCGCTCAGGGCGGCGCGAACGGCCAGTTCCGCCACCGCAGTCACCACCCACTCGAAGTTTTCCGCGCCAACCGAATGATAGTCGGCATCGGGCGCCGGGTTCAAGAAATCAATGGCGTAGGGAATGCCTCCGCGCACGGCAAACTCGACGGTGTTGATGTCGTAGCCCAGAGCGCGGCAGAGCTTGAGGGCGTCGCCCAAGATCCGCTCGTGCAATGCGGGGCTAACCGGCGAGGGAGCTTTCAGGTAGCGCTCCGCGTGTGGCTCTCGTGGTTCGTATTGCATCACACGCACTTTCTCCTGCCCGATCACGTAGCAGCGGTAGTAGCTCTCGTATTCGATGGCTTCCTGAAGGGTCATGCACAGATCGCCGGTCTTGTCGTAGGCCTGGTAGAACTCCTCTGGGTCGTGGACTTTGTAAACGTGCTTCCATCCGCCGCCGGCATGGGGCTTCAGGAAGGCAGGCCAGCCGACGTAGGAAAAAATCTGGTTCCAGTCGAGCGGGTAGATGAGGTTGCGCATGGATCGGTCCGTGGTGTCCGGAGGATGCTGTTTGTGCGGCAGCAGGACGGTGCGCGGCGTGGCCACGCCGATCCGCGAGGCCAGCGCGTAGTTGAAGAATTTGTCGTCCGCGCTCCACCAGAACGGGTTGTTCAGCACGATGGTCCCGTTCAGCAGCGCGTTTTTCAGCAGCGAACGGTAGAAGGGAACGTCCTGCGAGATGCGGTCGATGATCACGCGGTAGCCGGAAGGCTGGGCCATCAGCACCCCTCCGGTCTTCAGCATTTCCGCGGTGACCCCGGGGGCCTTCAGCGAATTGATGCGCTCCATCAGCGCGGGAGGAAACGTCTCCTCCATGCCGAACAGAATGCCGATGCGCTTCATGATGTGCCTCCCTCTGCCGCCTCAGGCAAAATACTTCTGCGCCATCCCCTGCCACAAGGGCCAGTCGTGCACCGCGCCTTCGCCCCACACGTCCAGCCAGTGCGGCACATTCTTCGCATGCAGCATTCCGGAGAGCCTACGGTTTTCTCCCAGACAAATGTCGTGCTCGCCCGTCCCCAGCACGATGCGCATCCCGCGGTACCGGTCCAAATACCAGGGATCGCTGAGATTCGGCAGGAAGTGGGGCGGGCACTGAAAATAGCAATCGGTGTCGTAGTAGCCGTCCAGGAACTGCTGAATGTCGAAGGCGCCGCTCATGCTCACCGCGCAGCTCACCAGGTCCGGATGCCGCAGCCCGAAGTTCATGGCGTGATAGCCTCCGAAGCTGCATCCCGTTACGCCGAGCTCGCGCGAGGGATTCTTAACGCGCATGAGCGGAAGCACCTCGTCCAGCAGATAGGCTTCGTAGGCCATGTGCCGCTCGACGCGGAGCCGGGGATGCACACGCCGGTTGTACCAGCTCTCCGCGTCCACGCTGTCCACGCAATAAGCCTGCACCGCTCCGGATTCGTACCGCCAGCTCGTCGCTGCGATCATCCCGCGGTCCTCGTACTCGAAAAACCGCCCCTGCGAGGTGGGGAAGACCAGCAATGGCGTCCCGGCGTGGCCGAACACCAGAAGCTGCATCTCCCTGCCGAGCCGCGGACTATACCAGCGGTGATACTCGCGATTCATGGGCGCGAAGGTGAGCTAGTGTACACTGCGGCGCGCCGAAAACGGAAAGGAGGGCTGGACGGGCGCTCCTGTGGGCACTACCGCTCCCCGCAGTGGCACTACAGCCCGAGCGGCGCCCGGGGCAGGCAGTGAGGGTGGGACTTCGTGCTCCTCGCCATCGTGCCGTTACGGCCGTTTGCTGTATTTTTCGTATAGTTCTTTGTGCTTGTTGTCGGTGGAGGTGGGTTCGCCGTTGATGTACAGGTACTTCACTTCCGTGCGCAATTCGAGTGGATCGCCGTTGGTAATCATGATGTTGGCGATTTTCCTCGCCTCGAGCGTTCCCAGATCCTTATCCAGCCCCAGGATCTGCGCCGGATACAGCATAATCGCCTTCAGCCCGTCGTCGTGCGAGAGCCCGTAGGCCACCGCGTTCCCGGCCTGCTGCGGCAGCCGCCGCACGAACATCAAATCGTAAGAAGCGATGGCAAACCGGATTCCCGCCTTCTGGAGGTCGCCCGGCAGAGTGTAGAACTTATCGTAGGGATCGTCTTCGTTGTCGGAGAGCCGCATGGTCGGCCCCAGGATCACAGGAATGTTTTTGGCCTTCAGCAGGTCGGCCACTTTCATGGACTCGGCCCCGCCGGCCAGAATCATGCGCACCTTCTGCTTATCGCAGAACTCCACGGCACCGCGGATCTCGCGCGCCCGGTCCGCCCGGACGAGCAGCGGCAGTTTGCCCTCGAGCACCGGGATCATGGCCTCGAACTTCAGGTCGCGGGTGAAATTCCGGCCGGACCCTTTTGTCGCGGCCTGCTCATAGTGCCGCGCTTCCTCGAAGAAATCGGTGAGCTCCTGCATCTTCTTTTCATATTCCTTCTTCGCTTCCGTGAACGGACGTTCCTTGACGCTGAACGTGCTGAGATCGAAGGTGCGCGTGTTGAGATTCGGCCAGTTCACCACCATGGCCGCCGAGCGCCGGACCAGCATCTGGTCGAGTGTCCATCCTGCCAGGTTGATCACCGACGCCTGTCCGAGGATGATCCCGCTGCCGCCGCCAAATCCACCCACGGACGGCGAGGCGACCACCTCGGTGATGCCCGCCGCGCGCGTCACCTGGATGTGCTCGCTGGCTGGATGCACCGCGGTCGCCGCGGTGAGCTGCGGATTGAATTCGCCCAGCTCCCGCGAGTCCACCGTGGCTGCCACGGCGCCGACTTCCTCGAGCCCGATTTGGTCCACGGCGTCGAACATTCCCGGGTAAGCCTCGAGGCCCGCTGCGTCCAGCACTTCCGCGTCCGCCGGGATAACCGCATCCGCGCCGACTGCCACGATGCGCCCGTCCCGAATCACGATATTGCCCTTCTCGATGGCGGGCCCGGCCAGCGTGATGATTTTCACACTGCGGATGGCATATGTCTTTTCGGCGACACGAGCTTTCGCCTTCGGCTTCTCCTGGGCCGGAGCGGGTGCGGCCAGCGCAAACCCTGTGGCCAGCACCACGGCCGTGACCCCCGCCATCAGCGTTTTCCGGTTCAAGAATTCTTCTCTGTGCATGGTCGTCTTCCCCGCCTCAGTTGAACGCGCCGACGGCCACAACTTCCACGCGCGGCGGCTTGATCGGCTCTTTCGGCTTTTCTTCTTTCCCAGCGGGAGCGCCGGGCTTTTTTTCGGCGCCGCCCTTGCCTTCGCCCGGCTTCTTTTCGGCCTCGGCAGCCTTCTTTTCCTTTTCGATCAGTCCTCTGCGTTCTTTCGCGTTGTCGGCGCGCATGGCCAGGTCCTTCTCACGATCAAAATAGAGGTGGCCGTCGATGAACACCTTCTGCGCGACAGCGTAAACGCTCAGTGGGTGATGGTTGTAGATCACCAGGTCGGCGTCCTTGCCGGTTTCGATGGAGCCTACCCTCTTGTCGATTCCCAGTTGAATGGCGGGATTGATGGTCACCAGCCGCAGGGCTTCATCCTCCGTCAGTCCGCCATACTTCATCATCTTCGCCGCCTCCTGGTTCAGGTGGCGGGATTCCTCGGCGCTGTCCGAATTGATGGAGACGATCACGCCGCGCCGGGTCATGATGGCCGCGTTGTAGGGAATGGCCTCGTACGCTTCCATCTTGTAGGACCACCAGTCCGAGAAAGTGGAAGCGCCCACGCCGTGCGCGGCGATTTCATCCGCCACCCGGTAGCCCTCGAGCACGTGCTGCAGAGTACGGACGTGGAAACCGAACTCTTCCGCCAGCAGCATGAGCTGCACCATTTCGTCCGCGCGGTAGCAGTGCGCGTGCACCCAGCGCTTCCCCTCGAGCACTTCCACCAGGGGCTCGAGCTTCAGGTCGCGGCGCGGCGGAATCACGTTTTTCTCCCCCGCAGCCACGCGCCGGTTGTATTCGTCCCACGTTTTCTTGTATTCCCGCGCGTCCACAAAGGCCTGCCGGATCACGTCCATCACGCCCATGCGGCTTTCCGGATAGCGCTGCGGGATGCCCGGGGGCGGCCGGAAATTGTTGCGCTTGGGATTTTCGCCCAGGGCGAATTTGATGCTGAGCGGCGCGCCCTCGAACTTCAGCGCGCTGGCCGGTTTCCCCCAGCGCAGTTTGATCACCTGATTCTGCCCGCCGATGGGGTTTGCGCTGCCGTGCAGGACGTGCGCCACGGTCACCCCGCCGGCCAGGTCGCGGTAAATGTCGATGTCTTCCGGGTTCAGCACGTCGCCCACGGATACCATCGACGAAACGGCGACGCTGCCCTCGTTCACGTCGCCCTCGACGGCGATGTGGGAATGGCAATCGACGATCCCCGGCATCACGTACATTCCCGTGGCATCGACGACCGTGGCGCCCTCGGGAGCTTTCAGGTCCTTGCCGATGCGCGCGATTTTGCCGTCACGGATGAGGATGGAACCGTGCTCGATGGTGCCTTTCGTCACCGTGAGAATGGTCGCGTTTTTAATCAGCGTCACACCCGAATCCTGCGCCGCGCACACCGGCGCCACGAGGCCCGCTACCCCGAGTGCGGCAAGCAGTTTCAGGCTATTCATGGTCGTCCCCCTGCGAGCGCGCTTCCCCGCCCTGCCTGTCGCCCGGCCGTGTGCCCGTGAATTCCGCGGTGAAGTCGGGGCCGTTGATCGACCCTTTTATCGTGTTCCCGTCGAGCGTTCCGGAAAATGTGTAGTCGTGCGGGCCGTCTCCCGGGTCCGCAGAAATGGTGATGGAAAACGAGTTCCCGCTCAGGTAGCCCGTGTTCACCGTCGAGGTCCCATATGGATGAGTGATGGAACCGGTCACGGTTCCGCCGGGAGCCATGGCCAGCTCCGCGGTAGCCTGCATGGGCCCCTGCTGGCCGGAGATCGCGATGGTCCACTTCCCGGTGAGGTCTCCCTTCGGCGCTTCTTTCGGCTTTTCCGCCTCTTTGATCTCGAACTTTCTTCCGTCCACGAAGACGTATTTGATTTTTGTCTTCTCGCCGAAAAGGTCGCCGTCGGTCACCACCAGGTTGGCGATTTTCCCGGTTTCGATGCTGCCCAGCCGGTCGGACACGCCGTAAATCTCCGCGGCGGAAAGCGTGAGGGCGCGCAGGGCCGCCTCCGGGGCCAGTCCCGCGTCGATCGCCTTCTTCACGTTCTTCAGCATCTCCTTCGGCCCGGCCAAACCACCATCGTAGAACGCGAAGCGCACGCCCGCCTTCTCGAGCGCCGCAGGAGTGCCGGGGGCGCGGTCGCGGAAGCGCAGCGTGCGCAGCGGCTCCTCGGCCTCCGGATCCGCGTCTTTTTCCTTCTCCGGCCACTTTGCGTTCACCAGCGCAACGGCTTTCTTCGCCGCCAGCGCGTCGGCCACCTCGTAGCCCTGCTGCACGCCGTACAGAACCGGCCGCGCCTGGATGCGCTCCGCCAGCCACAACCCGCGGATGATCTGGGGCGCGGTGTTCGCCGGGATCAGCACGGGCTCGCCCGCGCGCTGCGCGGCTTCCAGAGCGCGCAGCACGCGGTCGTACTCCGGCCGTTCATTTCCTCGCGGGGCGCTCCCATAAACTCGCTGCGCCTCCACGTCCTGCTGCTCGTCCAGGTACACCTGCTCGATATAGGCGATCCCGCCCATCAGCGAGCCGGGAAAACCAAAGAAGCCCCCCGGCGCGTTCAGCGTCAACTGCACGGTTGCATCGGGTTTCACCACCAGGTCGCCCGGCCGGGCGCCTGCCAGGTCGATCACGGCGCCCTGTCCAGGGAACAACCCTGTTTTCGGCGCCGTCAGAGCGGTAGTAAACCCGCCAGAGCGCCACGTCTCGATCTTTTTGTCGTCTGCTTTCAGTTCGTCTGCCGCATCAATCCACGGTGTGGATGCCGGACGGTCCTGCGGGCCTTTGGAGAGCATTTCCGGCGTCACCGCGCCTCCGGAGCCCGCGCGTCCTCTTGCGCCTCCCGGCGGCTGGGGAGCCTCCGCTGCGCCGAGTCCCACGTCGGTGAGCGCATCCACCAAGCCCGGATACACCGTCAGGTCTTTGCCCTCGATCACCCAGGCTTCGGCGGGAATGGGCACGTCTTTGCCGACCGCGGTGATCAATCCATTGGCGATCACCACTGTCGCGCCTTCCACCACCGGCCCCGAGACGGGCACAATTTTTGCGCCCTTGATGGCAAAGTAGCGTGGCTCCTCCGCGGCGGCGTCGCGTTCCGCCACGCGATACACACACAGTAGCGCGGCAAGAGCGATGGCAGTTCCAGCCGCTGCGCGCAGTCCACGGCCTCTCCCTGGTAACTTCATGAGCTTCCCCCTCAGAATCTCAGACTGCTACCCCGCAGACCGCCGTGCAGCCGACTCGCGCTGATTGCAAAGTACGTAAGGATACGCCCAGCGGTTTCAACATTCCAGCCGGGAGAGATGGAGACGGGATCTTATCGCAAAGCTTCCCTGGAGGACTGGGCGCTCTCTCGATTCCGGCCACTTCCATCCTCGGCATTCCTCCGCCCAATTCCCGCCCACACTATCCGGTGAAACATCTCATCCATCTGCGCCGCCGTAATGCCCGTGTCCTGGCTCAACCACCACGAGAGCAAAGAAAACATCGCACCGGCGTAGGCGTGCCCCATCGCCGTACGCCGAGCCGCGGAGAGCGGGCGCCCCGCCGACAGTTCCGCGAGCCTGGCCGCAATCGATCGCGCGAAATACCCCTGCCCCAGCTCAAACATGTCGCGCAGCTTTTCCGACGCCACCATGGCGTTGTAGAACCTGCGCCACTCCGCCACGTGCGCAAAGAATTCCGCGACGGGCGCCACACGGTTCGATTTCTCTTTTCGGCGCGCCAGCAACGACGACATCATTCCCCAGAAATCTTCCGCATCGCTCAGGAACAGATCATTCGTGTCGCGGTAGTGCGTGTAGAAGGTGGAGCGCGACACGTGCGCCCGGTCCAAAACCTGTTGCACGGTAATCGAGTTGAAGGGTTTTTCGTGTAGCAGCGCCACCAGCGCGTCGCCCAGCACGTCACGTGTGCGCGCCACGCGCCGGTCCATTTTCGGTGGCGCGGCTGCGCTGGAGTTCCCGGACTTTCGCCCTCGTTTTGTTCGGTTTCTCGCCACTTTCGTCTACCGGATGTTGACCGTTCCCGGAATCCTTCCTAGTGTTCGACGTATGACAGACGCGCGCAAGAGCGGAATCGCTTTGATCGTCGGCTCGCTCGCGATGGTGGTCACCATGGCAATTCATCCCCGCGGGCTTACCTCCACCCCGGAAGAGGCGGAGTCCGTAGCGCGCATGCTCATCGCGGTGCACTCTCTCGCGCTCGCCAGCGTGCCGGTCGTCTTTCTCGGCACCTGGGGCCTGTCGCGCCGGCTCGACGCGCCCGACCGCACCGCGATGGTGGCGCTCGTCCTCTACGCCTTTGCGTTGATCGCTGTGGCGAACGCCGCCGTTTTCGACGGCCTGGTGACACCGAGCCTCATCCGTCACATCGTCGATGCCGCTCCAGACAAGAAAGACGGCTGGCAGCTCGCCATGCGTTACAACTTCGAGTTGAACCAGGCCTACGCGCGCCTGTTCGCGGTAGCGTCCGCAAGCTCCATCCTGCTCTGGTCTGTGGTGATCGTTCGGAAGGGCCAGCTCTCGCGCGCGGTCGGAATCTACGGCTGCATTCTCGGCCCGGTAATCGTGGCCGCCGTCAGCTCCGGCGTGCTCACGCCCAACGTCCATGGCTTCGGCGCCCTCATCTTCGCCCAGGCCATCTGGTTTGTCGTTGTGGGCTCGCAACTTTGCAGGGAAGAGCAGATTTGAGGAATGGCCTTTTTTTGTTGCTCGCCTGCGGGAGTTATGATGACCGCCGTTTGCGCGCGGCCAAAACGGCGAACATGCCGCGCCGCCACGCGACTTCCGGTTGAAAACCACACGAGCGGAGCATCTGCAACTCGATCTCCAGCTGCATGTAGCAGTCCTCGCGCCGCCAGGCACGCAGATACGCGATGGCCTGGGCGCGCGAGTAGGTGCGACACAGTTGGTTGATCCAGTCGCGCCTCTGCACTATTCGCAGTGATGCGTCCGCCGCGGGACAGCAGTCCGCGATCACCAGCAGGCCTCCGGGGCGAAGTGCCCGGTAGATGCGCCGGTAGACGGCTCTTTTTCGTGGCTGCGTGAAAATGTGATGCAGCGCCAGCGACGCGACCACGGCCTCGGCACGCGGAAACACAGCGCTCTCAAACCGGCCATGGATGAGCGTGGCGCTCCTGCCCAGCCGCCGGCGCGCCATGGCCAGCATGCCGGCATCGCTGTCAATACCGGTCACGCGCGCCTTCGGAGCCACGCGCAGGCACAGCGCAGCCAACGCCCCCGTGCCGGTTCCCAGGTCGAGAATCACTGCGGAGCGCGGGTCCACCAGGGCCGCAGCGGAATCCAGCATTTCTTCGTAGCAGGGAATGAATGTGCGAATCCGTCGCTCGTACTCGGTCAGTCGGATTCCTAGATGCGTCGCTACACTCATGGAAGGTCTGCCGCTTGCCGACGCGGATGAACCTGGCTGGCGGCCGGAAACGTGTTTTCGCGAGACCTCCGCTGTCAACCCACCCGTCCTCAGTTTCTCAGAGGCTTCCCGGTCTTAAGGGTGTGGGCCATGCGCTGCTGCGTTTTTTTCTCGCCGCACAGACTCACGAACTCTTCGCGCTCCAAATCCAAGAGATATTGCTCGCTCACCAGTTGCGGAGCGGAGAGCGGGCCACCGGCGAGAATATTCGCCAGCTTGCGGGCGACGTGCGCGTCGTATTCGGAAATGAAGCTGCCGCGCAACATCATGTGAAGCGCCAGCTTGGCCCCGGCGAGGAACTGCTCGCCGAGCACGCGAATCGACGGCTCGGTGGGAGGCGGATGGCCGGGACGGTATCCTTCGCGCACCAGCTCGAGCGCCAACGCCTTCGCGTCCGCCACTTGCCGGTCTTTGTTCATGCTGACCGGGTCCGACGGGCGCAGATAGCCGAGCCCGCGCGCTTCTTCCGCGCTCGTAGACACTTTGGCCATGGCGATTTGCTCGAACACGGGCTTCATGGCGTGAAACAGGTCCAGGTCCGAGCCATCGCCGCCCGCGGGATTCACGGAGCGCGCGTGCTCGTTCGCGCGGATCACCATTTCCTTTGTCCCGCCGCCACCGGGGATCAGTCCCACGCCCACCTCGACCAGCCCGAGATAGGTTTCCGCCGCGGCCTGGATGCGCGAGGCGTGCAGCGGAATCTCGCACCCGCCCCCGAGCGACATCCCAAACGGCGCGGCCACTACCGGCTTGGGAGCGTGCTTCAGCGCCAGGTTCACCTGCTGGAACTGACGCACGGC
This sequence comes from uncultured Acidobacteriaceae bacterium, assembly GCA_963773835.1. Lineage (GTDB taxonomy): Bacteria > Acidobacteriota > Terriglobia > Acidiferrales > UBA7541 > JOPF136. The sequence continues at coordinate 580,731 of CAVZCQ010000001.1, read as the reverse complement.
CAGGTGCACTTCGTCCCATTCCTGCTCCTGCGCGAGCATCAGGACCATCATTATGTTCGCGCCCACGCAGAAATTCGGGGCCTGGTTGGCAATGACCATGGCGTCGAAATCCGTTTTCAGCCGCTTCAGCCCCGCGTGGAGCATCTGCACGGTGTCCGCGCCAATGGTATTCATCTTGGAGTGGAATTCGCAGCACACCACGCCGTCGCCCAGGTCAAGCAGGCTGACGCCCGCGTTGCGCTCCAGCTCGCGCCCCGCCGCCCGCAGCCGGTCGAGGACGATGACGCCCGCCGGCACCGCTTCCTCGCGTTCGCCCTTCGAGGCCAGATCGAAATAAGACCTCCGGCCCACGTCGGAGCGGTAGAACGACTTTCGGCCGGACGAGAGCATCGCGCTGACCAGCGGGGGCAGCGGGCGGCCTTCCTGCTCGATGCGCCGGGCCATGGGCTCCACTCCCGCCGCATCCCAGATTTCGAACGGGCCCATCTCCCACGCGAAGCCCCAGCGCATGGCATTGTCCACATCGGCTACGTTGTCCGCAATCTCCGGCACGCGTCGTGCGGCGTAGAGACACATCTCGGAAACCGAGCGCCACAAGAAGCGTGCGCCCTTATCGCCATCGCGCCCGGCCAGCGCCGGGCCGAGCAGCTCGCGGAGCCGCTCGCGCGTATCGTCAATCGACTTACCACCCTCGATCGAGCCGAACCGCGCCTTCGCCCGCGGCCGGTAATCCATGGTCTTCCAGTCCAGCGTCAGGATTTCCTTCCCTTCCCCGCCCCTCACGCGCTTGTAGAATCCGCCGCCTGTTTTGTCGCCCAGCCAGCCGCGCTTCATCATCTCTTCCACCAGCGCGGGGACGCGGTAGCGCTCGCGCATCTCGTCGCCCGTCGCGTTTTCATAAATGTTGCGCACCACGTGCACCAGCACATCGAGTCCCACGATGTCCGCGGTGCGAAACGTGGCCGATTTGGGCCAGCCCACCGCCGGACCCGTGCAGGCGTCCACCTCCTCGATGGTCATCTCCAGCTCCTGCATCAGCGCGAGCACGTTGAGCATGGAAAACGTTCCGATGCGATTGGCGATGAAATTCGGCGTGTCTTTCGCCACCACCACGCCCTTTCCCAGCACGCGGTCGCAGAATTCCTCCAACGCCGCGAGCGCTTCCGGCCGCGTGTCCGGCCCGGGAATCAGCTCCACCAGCTTCATGTAGCGTGGCGGATTGAAGAAATGGGTGCCCGCGAAGTGCCGGCGGAAGTCCTCCGACCTGCCCTCGGCAATCAACCGCACGGGCAGCCCGGAAGTGTTCGTGGTCACCAGCGTTCCTGGGCGGCGATGCTGCTCCACGCGCTCGAGCAGCTTCCGTTTGATCTCCAGGTTTTCGGCCACCACCTCGATGATCCAGTCCGCCTCGGCGCACCACGCCAGGTTGTCGTCGAAGTTGCCGATGGTGACGAGGCGTGCGGTTTCGGGCGTGAAGAACGCCGCCGGCCGCGCCTTCCTCGCCGCCTCGAAGCCCGCGCGCACGATCCGGTTGCGCACTTCGGGCGATTCCGCCGTCAGCTTCCGTGCTGCCTCTTCCGCACTCGGCTCCGCGGGGCGGATATCCAGCAGGTAGCAGGGCACGCCCGCGTTGGCCAGGTGAGCGGCGATGCGGGCGCCCATAGTTCCGGCGCCGAGTACAGCGGCCTTGCGAATTCCAGCATTCACGGGTTGCCTCCGGGGCATGCCTCTCGAGAGCTGCCGGCGCGGGGAGAGTTCGTCCTGCGTCGTGCCCGCCGTTGCGCGTTGGGATTATAGTCCCGGCAACTGCAGTTGGCAGCCAGCCCCACTCGCGGTAGCATCCTAATCTACAGGAACTCGTGATTCGCGGCGCCTACGCGGATGGGCGGGTCCCTGCAATCCAAGGTCAGCGCTGGAATGATGAAGCATAGCGTGAAGGATCTCCTCCGCGGAGGACTCCGCCGCATCCGCGAGTTCGCCCAGGGGCCCGCGCCGGAGCCCGTGCGCCCGCCCCGCATCGGGCTGGCGCTGGGCGGAGGATTCGCGCGCGGGATTTCCCATCTGGGCATCCTGCGCGTACTGGAAGATGCGGGCATCCGCGTGGATTTTCTCTCCGGGACCAGCGTCGGCGGCCTGATTGCTGCGGCCTACGCCAGCGGCGCACCTGTCGATTCCATTTCCCGTCGCGCCATGGCCACCTCCTTTCGCGATTTTGCCCGCTGGAGCCTTTCGCGCTTCGGTCTGGCCTCCAACGACCGGCTGAGCCGCTATGTGTACGAGTTCTGCGGCGTGCAGAGCATCGAGCAGATGAAACGCCCGCTGGCCATCTGCGCCGTCGATTTGCTTTCCGGCGAACCCTACTATTTCACGAAGGGAGATCTGGGCATCGCCCTGCGCGCCTCCTGTGCCTATCCCGGCCTGTTCCAGCCCGTTGAACACGATGGCCGCCTGCTCGTGGACGGCTTTCTTACCGGCCCGGTGCCCGTGGAAGCAGCGCGCATACTCGGCGCCGAACTCGTCATCGGAGTGTATCTGGGGATGTCCGGCCCGGCTCCCCGGCCGAAGCACATGGGCGAGGTGCTGTGGCGTTCGTTCGCCATCATGCAGCAGCAGGCCCTGCAGCGCCGCGACCGGTCCGCCGACGTGCTGATTTCTCCGGAGGTCAGGGATTTCGCCTGGGACGATTTTTCGCGCGCCACGGAACTGATGGCCGCGGGCGAAGCGGCGGCCCGCGCCGCACTGCCCCGCATCCGCGAACTGCTCGAACCACCCGCCGCAGCGCCGGCGCGGCAATCGAGCGCCCCGCGCCCGGCCTGACTCAGCCGCGCAAACCCCTCTCCGGGTCGTCCTCACTCCGGCCGCAGCGTCACGCGCACGGGCTGGCCATTGCCCTTCCCCCGCCGGGTCAGCCATTCACCCAGCGCCGCGGCAAAATGCTCTCCATCCACGCGGAAGCTCGCTTCCAGCCGGCCTTCTCCAATGGGCAGCGTGTCGTCGAACTCCGGAGCATTTGTAAAATTGCGCATGCAGAAGGAGTCGAGCCATTCCAGCGGGCAGGGCCGGCGTTCCCCTTCCGTCTCCACCTCCACGATCCACTTTCGCGCGTACATGGCCTGAATATATCACCCGGTCCCGCGCACGCACGCGGAAAGGGAGCGGACGCAGACGATATTCGGGGTGCGTGTGATGCGAGGCGCATTTTGGTGTGACGTTTGTCACCGAAGCCCCACCGCGAAAGGGTGAGAGTAAGCATGGGATGCCGCCTGCGGACACCCCGGTCATGGCCACGCTCCGAAAGGGTGTGGCGAAGGAGGTTCATATGACCGACACAGTGAAGCTTGAAGAAAGGGTGGAGCAAAAAACTCCGGCCGGCCCATCGATTTCCTTAGCGCGGATCATGGTGGCGACGGATTTTTCCCCGTTCGCGGACCGCGCCCTCGATTATGCAGTCTCCCTGGCGCGGCGGTTTGGCTCGCGCGTTTACCTGACTCATGTGGTCACCTATGAAGGGCACGAGGTGATGGAGCCGGACCTCGGCGCTCCCTCCAGCGAAAAGATCTTCAATCTTGCGCGGCAGAGCGCCAAGGCCATGGTGGATTCCGGTCGCCTCTATGGCGTGCCCTATGAAGTGGTGATTGAAGAAGGAACACTCTGGCCGGCGCTGGAAGTCCTCCTGGAGAAATACAAGATCGACCTTCTCGTGGTCGGTACGCACGGATTGAGCGGCCCGCTGAAGGTGGTGTTCGGCTCGGCGGCCGAGCAAATCTTCCGGCAAGCCCGCATCCCCGTCCTGACGGTGGGCCCGGGAGTGACCCAGGAACCTCCGTACGAAGCGGAGTTCGGGACCATCCTGCTGGCGACGGATTTCGGAACTGCGGCGGATCGCGAGGCGGAATTTGCATTTACCATCGCGCAGGAGCACCGCGCCAAGCTGTTGTTCCTGCACGTGGCCCCATACAAGACCGGAATCCCCGAACGCGATGCCGTGCTCGAACGGGAACGCATCACCCGTCAATTGAAAGAACTCGTGCCCGGCAAGGGCGAATTGCATTGCAAGCCGGAAATCCACGTAGCCTATGGCGATCCCGTCGAGGAAATCCTGCGGATCGCCGGCGAAACCAAGGCGGATCTGATCGTCATCGGCGCAAAGAAGAGTGGGGGCTTCTCCGGCCACATCCTGCGCACCAAGGCCTATAGCCTGGTGCGCGGAGCGCACTGCCCGGTGCTCACGGTCAAATCATGAGCGCGGTGGACGGCTGACGCGGCGAGCGGCTGCATTCAAATTGAGGCGTCCAGTAGTGCACAGCCATAGGTGGCTGCTCCTGAAGGCCATTCTTGCAATTCCGCGCTGCACGGAATAGGCTAGGAAATTCGCAGAGGGACTGGCGGGCTCCCGCCCGGTGTGGCTGCGGCGATTTCCGGGATCCGGACGCAGGCGGATCCTTCCCCCGGATAGCACGTGAGGGAGGAAGAATGGGCTCTCCAATCGAGCGGTGGGTCGAGGAATCGGCTCGGCTCACTACGCCGAAGAAGATCGTCTGGTGCGACGGCTCCGAATCGCAGCACCAGACGCTGATCGACCAAATGCTGGCCGATGGCACGCTGATCGGCCTGAATCCCAGGACCCATCCGAACTGCTACCTGCACCGGAGCGACCCGAGCGACGTGGCGCGCACCGAGCAAATCACGTTCATCTGCTCCCGGCTGCAGTCCGACGCCGGCCCTACGAACAACTGGATGTCGCCCGCGGACGCGAAGGAAAGGGTTTCCGGCCTGTTCCGATGGTCCATGCGCGAACGCACCATGTACGTCGTGCCCTACCTGATGGGCCCGGCCGATTCCCCCTTCAGCAAGGTGGGCGTGGAAATCACCGACAGTCCCTACGTCGTGGCCAGCATGTACATCATGGCGCGGATCGGCCGCGTGGCGCTCGACCGCCTGGGCAATTCCGAAGATTTTGTTCCCGGCCTGCACTCCCTGGGCGATTTGAGCCCGGACCGCCGCTACGTTCTCCACTTCCCGGAGGAGAAACTGATCTGGAGCATCGGCTCGGGCTACGGCGGCAACGCGCTGCTGGGGAAGAAGTGTTTCGCGTTGCGCATTGCGAGCTGGATGGCCCGCGAACAGGGCTGGATGGCCGAGCACATGCTCATCGTCGGCCTCACCGGCCCCTCCGGCAAGACCCATTACATCGCCGCGGCGTTTCCATCGGCCTGCGGCAAGACGAATCTGGCCATGATGGTGTCTGCTCTGGAAAAGCAGGGCTACCGGGTCACTACAATCGGCGACGATATTTCGTGGATGCACGTGGCCTCCGACGGCACGCTGCGCGCCATCAACCCCGAGGCAGGATTTTTCGGCGTCGCTCCGGGCACGAATCGCAAGACGAATCCCAACGTGATGGCTGCGCTCTCGAGCAATTCCGTGTTCACCAACGTGGGCCTCACGCCGTCCGGCGAGCCTTGGTGGGAAGGAATCAACGGCGCGCCTCCTCCGGGCACCATCGACTGGCGCGGACGACCGCACATGGGCGGCAGCGAGCCGGTGGCCCAAGCCAATTCGCGCTACACCGTTCCCGCCAAACAGACGCCTTCCATCTCCCCGCGCTTCGAGGATCCGGAGGGTGTGCCCATCTCCGCGTTCCTGTTCGGCGGCCGCCGCGCGCGCGTGGCTCCCCTGGTGTACGAAGCTCGAGACTGGCCGCACGGAGTGTTTGTCGCCGCCACCATGGCCTCGGAGACCACGGCCGCCATCACGGGGGAGGTGGGCATCACGCGGCGCGACCCCATGGCCATGCTTCCCTTCTGCGGCTACAACATGGCCCGCTATTTCGGCCACTGGCTCGAGATGGGACACAAAATCCCCCGCCTGCCCCGAATCTTCCACGTGAACTGGTTCCGCAAAGGCGCGGACGGAAAATACTTGTGGCCGGGCTATGGAGACAACGTTCGCGTGCTGAAGTGGATTGTGGAACGCGTGGAAGGCACAGCCGATGCCTCGGAAACTCCCATTGGCTTTGTTCCTACGCCCGCGGCGCTGACTCTCGACGGCCTCTCCATCCAGGCTTCCACCGTTCAGGAACTTCTCCGCGTGGACCCGGCCGATTGGGCTGCTGAACTGGAGTCCACCCGGCAGTTTTTCGGCAGGTTCGGCTCGGCTCTGCCTCAGGAAATTTGGAGCCAGCACGAGCAGCTCCACCAACGGCTGGGCCGCGTCACCGTTCCGGCATCCTGACCGTGGGACAGGCTTCAGCCTGTCCTCCGCCGGTCTCCCGCTTACAACAGCCCCCGAATTCCCTCGTCCAGCGCCACGTGCGTCTGCGCAAACCCGTTGATGGAATATTCGGGGCCCGTCTCCCGCGAAAACTTCATATAACGGCTCACCTGGTAGTCCTCGTCGAAGGCGCTGAACAACCGCGCCGTTTCCTCCGCTTCGAAACCGAACGCCTCCAGCGGCACCGCCGGGCCAAATCCTCCGACCAGCGCCAGGTAACGGTCCACGATCTGCCGCAATTCGTTCACGCCCCAAGCCTCGCTGCGCGGAATTTGCCAGTTCCCGGCCCTTCCTCTATCATACGGACGCCGCCAGGGTTTGCGCACTCAATTCCGAGTGGCGGGAGCGCCCGCCGCGGCGGGCCGGGCTCGACAAATACGTTGCACGAAGTCATTCGAGAGGAGGACTCATGACGGTCGCCACGGGCCAAACGGCCCCCGAGTTCACGTTGAAGGACCAGAGCCAGAAGGAAGTGAAGCTCGCCGATTTCCGAGGCAAGAAAAACGTGGTGATCATTTTCTATCCGCTCGACTGGAGCCCCACCTGCACGCAGGAGCACGCCTGTGTGGTAAACGAAATGAGACGGTTCGAGCAGCTCAACGCCCAGGTGCTGGGCATCAGCGTGGACAGCGCATGGTCGCACAAAGCCTACGCCGAAAAAATGCACATCGAGTACCCGCTGCTGGCCGATTTCCAGCCACGCGGCGCCGTCGGCACGCAGTACGGCGTGTACCTCGCGGACAAAGGCATCACCGGCCGCGCCATTTTCATCGTGGGCAAAGATGGCAAAATCGTCTGGGCTAAAAATTACGACATTCCCGTAGTCCCCGACGTGGACGAAGTGGCCAAAGCCCTCTCCGCCATCCACTGACGGGGTCACAAGGAACGCAGGGCACGGCATGCCGTGCCCTCGCAACGCGGACACTCAGATCCCGCAGGTCGGATTCGCTCGTTTGTGATTCCTCCGCAAGCAGGAATTCCGCTCAAATGCCCCGGTAGATCTGCCACAGCAGCAGCGCGTTGAGCACGATAATTGCCGCCGTGGCAAACCAGGCGAGCGCCACCGTCCACGGCCGGTTGGTGAATTCGCCCATCCTCGCGCGTTCGGATGTGAACTGCACCAGAGGCACCACGGCAAACGGTAGCTGCAGGCTCAGGATGACCTGGCTGAGAATGAGCAGGCTGGTCACCCGGCCGGGGCCCATGAATCCGATCACCAGCGCCGCGGGCACCACCGCCGCCAGCCTCGTCACCAGCCGGCGCACCCACGGCTTCAGGCGGAATCGCAGGAACCCTTCCATCACGATCTGCCCGGCAAGGGTTCCCGTGAGCGTGGAATTCTGTCCGGAAGCCAGCAGGGCCACGGCAAAGAGCGTGCTGGCGAAAGTGGCGCCCAGCACCGGACTCAGCAATTTGTACGCGTCGCTGATCTCCGCCACATTGTGCATTCCGCGTGTATGAAACACGGCAGCGCCCAGCACGAGGATCGCCGCGTTGATGAAGAACGAAAATCCCAGCGCCAGCGAGGAATCCAGTATGCCGAAGCGGATGGCCTCGCGTTTTCCCGCTCCGTCCTGAGCGTACGACCGCGTCTGCACCAGGCTGGAATGAAGATAGAGGTTGTGGGGCATCACCGTGGCGCCCAGAATCCCCACCGCGATGTACAGCATCGTCCCGTTGTGCAGCAGCTCCGCTGAGGGAATCAGCCCGCGCGCCGCCAAGCCCCAGATGGGCCGAGCAAGCAATAGCTCGTAGGCAAAGCACAAGCTGATGACGCAGATCAGCGACACCACAAACGCTTCAATCCAACGGAATCCTCGTCCCTGCAGCAGCAGGATGAGGAGCACATCAAACGCCGTAATCAGCACGCCCCAAAGCAACGGGATGCCGAATAGCAATTGCAGCGCCACCGCGGATCCCAGCACCTCCGCCAGGTCGCAGGCCGCAATGGCAATCTCGCCACCCAGCCACAAGGCGATCGCCGTCCGTTTCGAATAGTGCTCGCGGCAGGCCTGTGCCAGATCGCGCCCCGTGGCCACGCCCAGCTTCACGCACAGCGCCTGCAGGAACATGGCCATCAAGCTGCTCAGCAGCACTACGGAGAGCAGCCTGTAGCCGAACTGCGAGCCCCCGGCCACGTCCGTTGCCCAGTTTCCCGGGTCCATGTAGCCGACAGCGATTAGGTAGCCTGGCCCGGCAAAGGCCAGCATTTTCCTCAGAAAGCTCGCGCCTGCGGGCACTCTGACGCTGCGATACGACTCCGGCAGCGAGGGAGTGGGCACGCCGTGGCGGGGGCCCGCCACGCCGTGCGCCGCGGCGACGTCGCCGCCCGCGAGGGGCGGCGGGGCCATCACGTTTTCGGATACATCCTGCATGTCAAAGCGCGGTGGTATTAATCCCGCTTAATGCAAAGAATAAAGTAGCGTTAATCCATGCCTGCAGTCAAGATTGAATTCTGCCGGGGTGCCTCCGCATCACGCCCGCGGGGCGGCGCGCCTGCCCCCCCTCTGCTATAGTGGGTTTTGGCACAGGAGGCGCTCATGACCGATCAGCCCAAACCCGAACCACAGCTCCAGATCAAAGCGGACGAAAAAGAGCTGCAGGGGACGTACTCGAATCTGGTCATGATTCACCACAATGCGGAGGAGTTCACGCTGAACTTCATCTACGTCTTTCCCAACGCGCCCCAGGGCAAACTCATGGCCAGCGTCATCGTGAGCCCCGGCCACGCCAAGCGCCTGCTGCGCGCGCTGGGCGAAAACATCGGACGGTACGAAGCTCAGTTCGGCCCAATCCCGGAAGCGCCGGGCGGCGCGCCCGAGCCCAAAGTGGGATTCGTGCACTGAGTATGCGGCGCGGGATGCCCCGAGTCACTGGTGCCTCCCGCGGCGCCTCTCCGCCACCATCGCCGCTATCTCTCCCTCCTGGGAACTCCGCTCCAGTCCCGGATTTCCTGCCGGCATCGGGTTGACCGGCCTCATTGCGTCAGTTCTCTAACCGTTTCGCGCCCCGCCGCGCAACCGGTGTCCGCCCGGTGTGTTCAGCTATGTTAGAGTACGCCGCAGACCGCCATGAAGCAGTTCGGACGTTACGAAGTCGTGGAAGAAATCGGCGCCGGCGCCATGGGCGCGGTCTTTAAGGCCCGCGACCCGGTGATGGACCGCGTGGTGGCAGTGAAGACCATCCACGCTTCGGCGCTTGTGGGCCCCATGGCCGAACAGTACCGCGAACGGTTCACCCGCGAAGCGCGCGCGGCAGGCCGGCTGGCGCATCCCGGCATCGTCACCATGTTCGACGCCGGCGTGGAATGCGAGACGCCCTACCTCGTGATGGAATTCGTTCCTGGGCACACCCTCGAAGACGTCCTCAACACCGGCGAGCACTACCCGCTCGACAAAGTCTGCGAAATCGGCCAGCAGCTCGCCGAAGCGCTGGCCTACGCCCACGCGAATGGAGTCATTCACCGCGACATCAAGCCCGCTAATATCCAGCTCACTGGCTCGCCCGAGCGCGCCAAGATCATGGATTTCGGCGTCGCCAAGCTCGCCCAAGCGCAGGTGACTTCCACCGGCACGCTGCTGGGCACGCCGGCCTATATGGCGCCGGAGCAATTCACGGGCATGCCACTCGATGGCCGCTCCGACCTTTTCTCTCTGGGTGTGATCCTGTACTGGATGGCCACGGGCGACAAGCCGTTCACCGGCGACACCATTACCGCCGTCTCCTATAAAATCGTCCACACCGAACCCATCGCTCCGCGGCAATTGAATCCGGGCGTGCCAGTCGCACTCGAAAGCATCATCCTCAAGTGCCTGGCCAAAGACCCCGCGGCGCGCCACCAGACCGGCGACGAACTGGCCGCCGACCTCGCCGCGTTGCGCTCGAGCCAGACCGCCGCCACCGCTTCCGGCATGCGCACGCCAGCGCCTGCCGTCAGTCCCGGCGGCACCATTTCGAGTGCGGTCACCGTGCCGCTCGGCTCGAGCTCGCAGATGCGCCGTTCCGGGATGCAGGTTCCCGCACAGCCGCCGGCGCCGCCTGCACCATCCGCCACTCCCCAGCGTACTGCCACATCACCCGCGCCACGGCTTCCGGCGCCGGAAATTCCGCGCCGCGTCGTGCCGGCCCCTCAGCCGCAGCGTTCGAACGCCAAGATTTGGATCTACTCGCTGGCCGCGGTGCTGGTGGTCGCGATCTTATGGGGCGCCGGAGTGGCGAAGCGTAATAGGGAGCGCGAGGCCGCGGAACTGGCCGCACGCCAGCAACCTATGCCCGTGTCGCCCGACCAGACTCTGACGAAGTCCGCGCCTCCCCCGGTGCCAGCCGCCGCGAACCCATCTGCGACGCCAGAGGCGCCTGCGCCCGCCGCCCCAGCGCCTGCCTCTTCTGCACCGGGAGAATCGAAACCCGTGCCGGCAGTAAGACCTCCAGCGTCTGCCAAATTGGATAAGCCCGCACCAGCGGCCGCGCCCGCGCCTCAACTGGACGTGAGCGGGTTTCCTCTGCGGCTGGAAGTATCCGCCAGCGCGCCCGCCAACGTGGAAATCACCGCGGACGACAACCCGGCGCAAATGCAATCTCTCCGCAGCGGCGGCAGGCTGAGGGCGGGAGCGAACAAAATTCTTCAGGTGCGCACCGACAATGCCGGGGCGCTGCACCTGAAGCTGAACGATCGGGACATGCCCGAACTGGGCCCGATGGGTTCGCCGCGGACCGTGCGCTACACGGCGAGAAACCTTTCTTCCGCGCCCGGTCCCGCGGCCGCGCAGCAAGCAGGCGGGACACCCGCGGTGCCTGCAGGCGCGGCCAAAAAGGCGCAGGTGGACGTCGAGGTGACGAATCTCCCCAGGTTTGCCGACTTTGCCGTCATGGTGGACGGCCAGGTGTTGTTTGAACGCGCGGGCGTGATGGAAGCTGGAGCGGATTCACTCTCCCGGGTCGAGTCGATCGCTCCAGGTACGCACACCATTGCCGTGTTTATCGGAAACCGCAAAGCCATGAAAGGCGTGAGGCACGAGGTGACCGGGGATTTTGCCGCCCGCCAAAGGCGCACTCTCCACGTCGGCTCGCACTTCGAGGGCCGCCGCGCCCCCGGCATGTTTCTGTTCGATCTTTCGTTGGAGTGAGCTTCCGCGTCGGGTTGGACGCCATCAGGCAGAAAGTTTCGCTTCGTCGGCGGGCGGGACTTCAATCACCCATCCCGTGGTTTTCTCCAGGAATTGCAGTCCCAGCGCGAAGCCCTGTCCCTGCAGCGACTGGCAGTAGGTGACCCGGGCGAGCGAGCGGAAGCCGCCGGGCAGCGAGGAGAGCATCAGCCGGTCGTTCTTCCTCCACGGCCGCACGGAATAGACCCGCGCGCCATTTGCGCTCACATTCTCGGTGAACGTGCTTTCCGTCCCCTGGACGTTTCCATGTCCGGAAAGCTGTACCGCGATGGCCATCGGTACACGCTTTTCAAAACGTTCCACATTCGGCTTCATCGCCTGGCCCCTCCGAAGAGTATTCGCCGTGGAGTCGGAAGGGGTACAGCCTGCGGATCCGCTCCGGGCGGGGTGCGTCGAGTATGGTCACTCTGCCATGTAGCTTTGTACAAGGAAGGATTGCGGGGGAGACACCAAATCGTCAATGGTCCACACTCGGTTAGCTCCCTCTCTCCGGCGCGTCCGTCCCCCCTCCCCGTAGGGGCGGAGGGTGTGTTCGCCCTCTTCCCCGCCCCTTGCCTCGTCGACTCCTCTTCCTCATACTCTCGCCAACCTCACGCCAGTGGTTACCATCCCAGCGCCCGATTTCTCCAGCCCGCAGTTCAAAGCCAACCCGTATCCGTTCTACGCGCGCCTGCGCGCCGAAGCGCCCGTGTACCGCACTCGCGCCGCCTTTGGACTCACTGCCTGGCTCGTCACCCGCTACGACGACGTGCTCGCCGTCCTGAAAGACGACCGCTTTGCAAACGACTGGTCGCCACGCATGCCCGTCGCCATCCGCTACGCAAAACCTCTCGTGCGCCACATGCTGAATTCCGATCCCCCGGACCACACGCGTCTGCGTATGCTGGTGCAGAAGGCGTTCACGCCGCGCATGGTCGAACGCCTGCGCGAGCGCATCCACTGCGTCTGCGACGGCCTGCTCAATGTCGCCGAGCCGCGAGGTCGCCTCGATCTCGTTAATGACTACGCGCTCCCCATCCCGCTTACCGTCATCGGTGAACTGCTCGGCATCCCACCCGCCGACCGGCTCCGCTTCCATTCCTGGTCGCGCACGAGTATCTCCGCATACGCACGCTTGGATGTTTTCCGAGCCCTGCCCGACCTGTGGCTCTTTTTTCGCCACCTTCGCAAACTGATTGCGGAGCGCCGCACGCGCCCGCGCGACGATCTCATTACCGCGCTGGTCCAAGCGGAAGAAGCCGGCGACAAACTGGGCACAGACGAGCTGCTGGCCATGACGAACCTTCTGCTCATTGCCGGCTACGAAACTACCGTCAACCTGATCGCCAGCGGCACGCTCGCGCTCCTTCAGAATCCCGCCGAGCGCGAGCGGTTCGAACGAAATCCGGCGCTGACCGATTCCGCGGTCGAGGAACTGCTGCGGTTCACCAGCCCGCTCGATATCGCCAGCCCCCGGATGGTAAAGGAGGAAATGCGGCTGGCTTCGCAGACGCTCGCTCGCGGCGAGCTGGTGCTCGCCGCCGTCGGCTCCGCGAATCACGACGAGACGCAGTTTCCCAACCCCGAGACGCTGGACATCGCGCGAGAGCCGAACCGCCATCTGGCCCTGGGACAGGGCGCCCATTTCTGCCTCGGCGCTCCGCTCGCGCGCCTGGAAGGACGCATCGCCCTCAACACGCTGTTCGCGCGTTTCCCGAATCTCCGCCTGGCCGAGCCCGCGGAGTCATTGCGCTGGCGGAAGAGCGCCTTACTCCGAGGCCTTGAAGCTCTCCCCATCGCCTTCTAGCCGGATTGCTGTAATGAGTGTGATGCGAATCGCACGCATACTTACGGCTTAGGCGCGGGGGGAGGCAGGTCGCGGGCCGCGCACTGGCTGGAAAAGCCTGACGATTTGTGGGCGCCGTCGCAGAACGGTTTGTTGTTGGAGTGCCCGCAGCGGCACAGGGCCACTGCCGTCCGCCCGGCCAGCCCGAACGCCTTTCCCGTGGAATCGACGATACTGAACTCGCCTTCGATGAACAGCGGGCCATTGTCCCGCGGTGTGATTTTCGCGTCCGCCATGATCTCCCCTCTCCTCTTTCTTTCTCTGCGTTCCTCCGCGTACTCTGCGTCTCTGCGTTATCCCTCGCACTGTCCTCGCCGTAATCTCCGTGTCTCCGTGAATTCCGTGCTGAAATCCTTTTCTTCGGTACGACCCGAGAAGCACAGGCTGAAAGCCTGTGCTACCTAGTATTTCGGCACGCGCGGATCCACCTCATCCGACCAGGCCAGGATCCCGCCCTTCAGGTTCCAGATTTTGCGGAACCCCGCCTGCCTCAAGAACGCCACCGCATCCGCCGAGCGTTTCCCGCTCCGGCAGTGCGCCACGATTTCGCGCGAACTGTCCAGTTCGTTTACGCGCCGCGGGAGATCGCCGAGCGGGATCAGGTTCCCTCCGATCTGGCAAATCTGGTATTCGTGCGGCTCGCGCACGTCCAGGATGTAGATGTCGTCTCCGCGGTCCAGCCGCGCCTTCAGCTCCCGTGGGGTGATTTCCGGAACGCTCACGGTGGGCGCGGCCTCCTCCCCGCGAATCCCGCAAAATTCCTGGTAGTCGATCAATTTTGTAATCGCGCGCTTTTCCCCGCACAACGGGCAATCAGGATTCTTCCGCAGCTTCAGCTCGCGGAATTTCATCATCAGCGCATCGAACAGCAGCAGGCGCCCCACCAGTGGCTGGCCTTTGCCCAGAATCAATTTGATCGTCTCCATCGCCTGGATGGACCCGACGATTCCCGGCAGCACACCGAGCACGCCGCCCTCCGCGCAGGACGGCACCAGCCCGGGCGGAGGCGGCTCCGGATACAGACACCGGTAGCACGGCCCGCCCGGAGCCCCAAACACGGTGGCCTGTCCTTCGAACCGGAAAATCGAGCCATACACGTTGATTTTGCCGGAGAGCACGCATGCGTCGTTCACCAGGTAGCGCGTGGGAAAATTGTCGGTGCCGTCCACGATGATGTCGTAATCGCGGAACAGCTCGAGCGCGTTCGCGCTGGTGAGCATGGTCTCGAACACGTTGATTTCGATTTCGGGATTGAGGTTCGCCAGCCGTTCGCGCGCCGCTTCCACTTTCCGCCGGCCCACGTCGCTGGTCCCAAACGTCACCTGACGCTGCAGGTTGGTGAAATCCACCGTGTCAAAATCCACCAGCCCCAGATGTCCCACGCCCGCCGCTGCCAGGTACAGCCCCAGCGGCGCGCCGAGTCCTCCCGTGCCGATCATCAGCACGCGCGCCTGCTTCAGCTTGAGCTGCCCCTCCATGCCCACTTCCGGCATGATCAGGTGGCGGCTGTAGCGCAGGATCTCCTCTTTCGTCAGCGCCGCGGGGGCTGTCTCCGCCGCCGCTGTTTTTGTCCCCATCGTCATCGCCACGAGCTGGCACGGACAGGAGTGCCCGCGCCACAGCTTCCTCCTGCAATCGACGGCACAATGCTTACCGTATCCCCATCCCGCACCGGAGTCGCTTCCTTCTGGAGGTAGCGGATGTCGTCGTCGTTCACATAGACGTTCACAAAGCTGCGCAGCCTGCCGTCGTCCTGGTACAGGTGCCGCCGCAATTCGCCGTGCTGCGCGATCAGCGTGTCGAGCGCTTCGCCCACCGTTTTCGCCGCCACTTCCACGTGGTCGCGCTTCCCGGCATAGGGCCGCAGCGGCGTGGGAATCATCACTTTTACTGCCATCGCGCTCTCCCTCTCAGCCTACTTCGATGCTTTCCGCGGCATATCCGCTGCGGTCGTCCGCCAGCCGCCACGAAGCCATCTCGCCCGGCACGCTCGCCGCGACTCCCAGGATCACGTAGCTATACCACGGCCAGGCGTGCTCGCGGTCGAACTCGCTCGGCCGCGCCGGATGGTCCGGATGGGTATGGTACCAGCCCAGCAGCTCCAGCCTTTGCTCCGCTGCTGCGCGTTCTGCCCGCAGCACGTCCTCCGGCGTCACCGAAAAGCGGTTGCGCGGTGAATCGTCGCGCCGGTTTTCGAGCGGTAGCACCGCGGTCACTTCGCGCATGGGTCCAGCTCCGTCGGCATCCAGTTCCCGGCCCAGCAGTGCGCCGCACACTTCGTACGGGTAGCCGCGCGCGCCGTGTTCGCGGATCTCATCCTGCACCCGGGAGGTGAGCCGCAGCCTCACAGTTTTCCCTGCTCCTGCCAAAAGCGCTCGCTCAGGTATTTGTCCCCCGAATCGGGAAAAATCGTCACAATCACCGCCCGTTCCCCGCGCGGCAGCCGCACTGCCACCAGGAAACTGCCGGCCAGCGCCGCCGCGGCGCTGGGACTCGCCAGCAGGCCCTCTTCGCGGGCCAGCCGCATCGCCAACTCATACGCGTCTTCGGTCTGGATTTCCAGATTCTCGTCCGCCACGGAAGGGTCGTAGATTTTCGGAACGATGGCGGACGGCATGTGCTTCCATCCCTCGAGCCCGTGAAACGGTCCGTCCGGCTGCAAACTGATGCAGCGGATCGCCGGGTTGCGCTCCTTTAGCCGGCGCGCCGTGCCCACAAACGTCCCGCTGGTGCCCAACCCGGCCACGAAGTGCGTGACGCGGCCTTCCGTCTGCGCCCAGATTTCCTCCGCCGTCGTCCGGTAATGCGCCTGCCAGTTCGCCGGATTGCTGTATTGGTCCGGATAGAAGTACCGCTCCGGGTCTGTGGCATACAGTTCGCGCACGCGGCGAATGGCGCCGTCCGACCCCTCGTCCCCCGGCGTAATCACCAGTTCCGCCCCGAACGCCCGCAGAATGCGTTTCCGTTCGATCGAGGCGCTCGCCGGAAGGCACAATTTCACCGCATATCCCAGCGCCGCGCCCAGCATCGCATAGGCGATTCCCGTGTTGCCGCTGGTCGCGTCCAGAATCGTTTTTCCCGGGACGAGCGCACCGCTCTGCTCCCCTGCCCGGATCATGCTCAGGGCCGGCCGGTCTTTCACAGACCCGCCAGGGTTGTACCATTCCGCCTTCGCATAAAACTGTACCGGGGCGAACTCTCGCCCCGCGCGATCCAGCCGAACGAGCGGCGTATTTCCCACCCGCTCCACCAGCGTCGAACCCAGCCGGCGGGCTTCTGCGGCAGTCACCACTCCTGCGGATTGTGTTCCTCCACTCATTTGCGTGCGGATCCTGCCGGCGAAGCAGTGCGGGCGAAAACGCGCGGCCGCCTCTCTATTTGATGCGGCACCGCCCTCCAAGCTGCATCACCAGGTTGTCTACGAGATTAGCAGAACGCCCATCATAGTCACAAAACCAAGTCCCATCCCGTGCAGCCCCGCGGCGTCTGCGGTATAATGAGTGTCCCATGGCTCGAGGCTGGGAAAGCAAGGCCGTCGAAGAACACCGCGAAGACCCTGCCCAGTCCCACCCGCGCCGTCCGCGGGCCGAGCGCAGTCCCCAGGAACAGGAACGCATTCGCAAACGGGAGGAGTTGCTATTGGCGCGAAAGCGCATGCTCGCCGACCTCGCCTCCGCCCGGCATCCCCGCCACCGCGAACTGCTGGAACGCACCGTAGCTGAACTGGAAGCGCGCATCCGCACTCTCGGAGGCGAAATCTAGCCCATGTGGTACGTCAACGAGCGATTCACCAAAGCCCAGATCGACACACTGCCCCGCGCCGGCTTCGCCGTCTCCAGCACAGGTGGCGTGGTCCGCGTGGAGCGTCACGGCTGCGGCGCCGAATTCCGGCGAACGCCCGATGGCCGGTTCGAGATGACGGAGCTGCCCACGGTGATTTCCGGAGGCCTGTTCACGCGCCTGTGGGACGCCGGCTATCAGAAATTTCTGTTGCGCTCCGACGGCAAGAAGGTGCCGGCGCACGCTCCCCAACTCGTCAGCCTTCGCCGGTTCAACGAGGACCTGCGCAGCGTGCTCGGCCTGCAGACCTTTTATAACGAGGGGCTCGGTTCGGTGTGCGAACTGACCGCGTACGACCGCGTCAAAGGCCGCCCCGGCGACGTTCCCGACGAAACCGTCGGCGCCAAACTGGAAGCCCATCACTGATCTGGGCTGCATCGCAGGGCGCCAGCACCGTGGCCTTTTTCGGGCCCGATTCCCCTACCCCACTCAATCCGGAGGGCGAGCAGGCTCCCCTCTCGTCACACGCCAGTCGCCACTACTCTCTCCAGTTGCCGCCGCATCTGCGGCGCATCCAGCCGGTGTTTCGCCGCTTTCCGCGCGCCCAGAAACAACACCGGCACATCATTTCCATACAGCGTCCGCAATTCTTCCGACTGGTCCACGTCCACCTCCGCGAGCCGCGCCCTGAATTCGCGCACCAGCGGCGCGAGCGCCGCTTTCATTTCCTCGCAAAGATGGCAACCGGCGCGCGTGTACAGCGTCAAATCCAGCGGCCCGGCCAGCGCCAGCCGTCCCGCCTCCGTCCGGCGAAACCTCGCGCCGCCCTCTTCCGCGACCAGCAATCGTTCCCGCAGCAAATCGTCCAGCACGCCGTTGCAGGACTCGCGGCAGAGTGCGCCGCCGCGCGCCAGAGCCGCCTCCAGCGTCTCGCGCGACAGCGTGGACGTTCCTCCCGCTTCAAACGCCTCCAGCGCCGCGCGCGCGATAGGATTCATTCCTAACAAATCTTATACTTGCAGGTACGAAGCTGCTAGCCTCGCACAGCGGGGCGGCAGGGGGCGAGGGCAGAGAAGGATGGGCCGGGTGCTCGCATTGGTGGACGATCTCTTTTTCCGCGCCAAACTCATCGAAACGGCGCGCCACACCGGCGTCGAACTCGCCTGCTTCGCCACCCCGGAAGACCTGGTGGAAGAGGCGCGCGCCCACCCGCCGGCACTCATTGTCCTGGACCTCAATGCGGCCCATGACCCGCTTCGTGCCGTCGAGCAGCTCGCTCCAGGCAACTCTATGCCCCTGATCGCCTTCCTTTCTCACGTACAGACGGATCTGGCCGAACGCGCGCGCCGGGCTGGCTGCACCGAAGTCATGCCCCGTTCGCAATTTTCCAAGGAGCTTCCCGCCATCTTCGCCCGGGCAAGACTCGCGCCATGACGACTCGCTCGACGTTCGCTATCGCCGCTTTTCTCGCCTTGGCCGTTCCCTGCGCGGCGCCGCTGTCGGCGCAGAACCCGCCGGTCCCGGCGTCCATCCCCTCACCCTCCGAGACTCTCGTCGATGCCCTTTCCGTTGCCTGCCGGCAGCAGATCGGCGAGTTCGCCACGTTCCTGCCCGAGGCAAGCGCGGAAGCCTATCGGAACCTGCCGCAGGTCCAGCAGCGTGAGCTGATGCGACGTCTGGTGGCCGTGCGCGAGGCCGGCAAACCGCTGCTCTCCACTTCCACGGAGGGCACGCCCGTCCTGCGCTGCTCCTCTCCGTCCGAGACCACACAGCTGCGGATGGGCCACGAGCGCGTGCGCGGCAATCTCGCCTTCGTTACCGCCACGCTTCCCAGCGGCCTCTCCGCCGATTTCGGTCTGGTTCGCGAGCCCGAAGGCTGGCGCCTGATCTCGCTGGGCCTGCTGATGCTCAACATTCCCGAGCTCGCGAAGCAGTGGGCCGCGCAGGATATCGTGCTCCGCGAGCAGAACGCCGTGGACGAGATGCGCCGGATAGCCGACGCCGCGGAGACCTATCGCAAAGCATTCGGCTCGCTCCCCGAATCCCTCGCACAGCTCGGCCCCGCGCCCAAAGAAGGGATTTCGCCCGATGCCGCCAACCTGATTGACGCGGATCTGGCCGCGGGCAAGAAAAACAACTATACGTATCGCTACCGCGTGTTCTCTCCCTCGCGCGAAGCCGGCGGCCGCTTCGAAATCGTCGCCACTCCCATTCAGTATGGCCCGGGAGGCAAGCTCTCGTTCTATCTGGATTCCTCGGGAGTGCTCCGCGGCGTCGACAGGAAGGGCGACGTTGCCGGGCCGGACGACCCTCGGCTGAACGATCGCCTCGAAGAACGCCCGGACTGACGGTGGGGACGCCTCCCGAAGCTTCGGGATTCTGGCTGCTCTGGCGTGGGACGGCGCGCCACGCGCCGCTCGATTCAGCTATAATCTGGACCCGCAGGGAGACCCATGATCAGCACCTATACGCAAGTTCTCCGCCACGGCTCGAGCGAAGCAAGAGGATGGCTGGCGCGCCTCGCCGTCCCTCTGCTGCTCGCCAACGTCATTCTGATTCTCTGTTCCAAGGTTTCCATCCCCCTGCCCTGGACGCCCGTGCCGCTCACTCTCCAGACGTTTGGAGTCCTCCTGATTGCCGTGCTGTTCGGCGCGCGCGCCAGCTCCCTGGCGGCCCTGCTCTACCTCGTTGAAGGAGCTGCAGGCCTGCCCGTCTTTCAGCCCTACGGAGCACCGGCTGCCGCGCGCTTTTTCGGGCCTACGGCGGGTTACCTGTTGGCATTTCCGCTGGCCGCGTTCGTCGCCGGGCGCCTCGTCGAACTCCTGTCTGCGCGCGCATCCTCGCTCCGGCAGTTCGCGGGATGGCTCGCCGCGGCTGCGGCTCTGGCGCCCGGCGAGGCCATCATCCTGCTCTGCGGGTGGGGCTGGCTCGTCTCCTTTGTCGGCGGCGTCCCGGCCGTGAAGCTCGGCGTTCTTCCCTTCCTCGCGGGAGATTTCATTAAATTGGCCGTCGTCGCCACAATTGCCAGAGCACTGCCCCCAAAGAGCTGAGACCCTCTTTCAGATGCGCTGCTCGAACCACAGGCCTGCACAGAACTCTCGCCGCTTCTTCGCCGCGTTCTTCCCTCTCTTCTGCCTTCTGTTCCCCTCCGTGGCCATGGCTCAGGTCCCGCAGCCCGTCATCGGCACCAACGCTCGCCCCTCCATCACTGTGCCCCGCGGACCGCTGCCCGTCTTCGCCCTCTACAGCAGCTTCTGGGTGAATCTTCATCACGTTCTCTACCAACAGGCGCGGCTGCGCAGCGAGCGCCCCGTGGTGCGCACCCAGTCCGCTGCCTCGAACCCGGCCACCGCCCCGCTCTCTCTCGACGCCCTCACGGACAAAGAGCGCCGCGACTGGAGTTCCGCCGTGAACGAGTACGAGGTCAAAATCGCCCCTCACGATCTTCTCTTCGATCAGGACCTCGTATTGATGAACGACCGTCTGGCGGAAATGGGCGACGACGAATCCGCCGAAGCCACCGGATTCCTTTCCGGCATCATCGCCGCGCTCTTCAAAGCCGCGCCCGTCTACCGCGCGCACTGGTGGCCGGACGACGATCGCGCGAACCGGGCCTGGATCGACGCCGTCGCTCCTCTGGTCGAAGTGCTCGGCGCCACCATTTCTCACCGGCTGTCCGCCATTTACCGCGCGCCCTGGCCCAGGGGCGCCATCCACGTGGACGTCTGCGCTTACGCCGGAGTTTTCGGCAGTTACACCTCGCTCGATCCCCTGCACATCACCGTCTCCAGCCGCGATCCGCGCAATCAGGACTTTGCCGGGCTCGAGGTGCTCTTCCACGAAGCTTCTCATGGTCTCGCCGATCCCCTCCGCGACGCGCTCGACCGTGAATTCCTCGCCCAGTCCAAGCCCATCCCCCGCGACCTGTGGCACGCCCTGCTCTTTTACACCACCGGCGAGGTCGTAAAAGCCATGCTCGCCGGCTCCGGTCACGATTCCTACAAACCCTACGCCGAACGGAATCATCTCTACGAGCGCGACTGGCAGACTTACCAGAAAGCGCTCGACCGCGACTGGGAACCCTACATCGAAAACCGCTCCGATTTCTCTACTGCCATCAAACGCCTCGCCAGCGATTTGTGAAGCGCATCCCCGCCGCTGGCCGCCTGTGGATACCTCGATTGTCGCCTCTCCGCTTCTATGCTAGTCTCGTTTTTGTCCGCCGGTCTCGCATGCACGTGTGATCGCCCGGCCCGGCGCGGCGGGCTCCTTTGCGAACTGTCCTTCTCCCTTCCGGGATCGTTCCAGGCGCCGGACCGTTGCCGCCGGCTCTCGCGGACACAAGACCATGGAAGAAATGAGTGGCGCTTCGCAATCGGAGGGAGCCCGGCAGAAGGAGGCGCTGGCCGCCGCCCGCGGCCCGGAGGCGTGGGACCTGACGCTGGCCCACTCCCCGGATTCCGACGACGCCTTCATGTTTTACGCCTTGGCCACCAATAAGGTGCGCGTCCCGGGCCTGCGCTTTGCGCACACCCTCTCCGACATCGAAACCCTGAACCAGGCTGCGCAGGAAGAGAAGTACGATGTCACCGCGATCAGCTTCTCCGCCTACCCCCTGCTGGCCTCGAAATATGCGCTGCTCGATTGCGGCTCGAGCTTCGGCGACGGCTACGGCCCGCTGGTGGTGGCCGCACGCGCGCTGAAACCCGCCGACCTGGCTGGGAAGCGCATCGCCGTCCCCGGCATGCTCACCTCGTCCTACGTGGCTCTGCGCCTGCACACGCCTCGCTTCGAGCCCGTTCCCATTCCCTTCGACAAAATTATCGGCGCCGTCCGCAGCGGTTCTGTGGAAGCCGGCCTGCTCATCCACGAGGGCCAGTTGCTCTATTCAGACGCCGGCCTGCACCGCGTGATCGATCTGGGCATGTGGTGGCGCGAGCAGACCAGCCTCCCGCTTCCTCTGGGCGGCAACGCTGTTCGCCGGGCTCTCGGCCCCGACGTAAGCCGCCGCGTGGCCCGCGCCATCCAGGAAAGCGTGCAGTACGCCCTGGACCATCGTGAGCCCGCGCTCTCCTATGCCCTCCAGTTCGCTCGCGAGATGGATTATGATCTGGCTGATAAGTTCGTCGGCATGTACGTGAACTCCTGGACCCTCAGCATGGGCGAAATCGGACGCAGCGCCGTCCGCGAGCTGCTGGCCCGCGGGCACGACGCCGGAATCCTCCCCTCCACCCCGGCCATCGATTTCGTTTCCCTTCTCCCCAACGGAGAGGAATCGTAGCGCCCTCGCGGCAGACTACCCTGCGATGGAGCTCATACTCGCCAGCGCTGGAAGCTACCCCCGCAGCGGCCCCGGCGACGATCTGCAAGTGCTGGTGCGCGCGCGCGAAGCCGTGGCCCGCGGCGAGAAGACGGCCGCGGACCTCTCCGACGCGGAAAACTTCATGGTGCGCCGCGCCATCGAGGAACAGGTGGCCGCGGGAATCGAGCTGGTCACCGACGGGCTGACGCGTTGGTGCGATCCCATCTCCTATCTGGCCGGAAAACTCGATGGCGTGGACTTGGAGGCTGAACGCCCGCTCCCCTTCGGTCCCGGCAGCTACCGCGTTCCACGGGTCAGCAAGCGTCCCACGCGCCGCGGCCCGCTGCTAGCTGATGAGTACCGTTTTGCCTGCAATGCCCTGGGCGCCGTCGGCACGCCGCGCGGGAAGGCCGGCAAACTTGGAGTCAAAGCCGTTCTGTGCGGCCCCTTCACCCTCGCCAAACTTTCCGATGCTCGCGATTCCGACGTCGCTGCGCTCGACGCCCGGGCCGCGGCGTTTGCCGACGCGCTCTCCGCTGAGGTAGGCGCGCTGGCCGAAGGCGGCGCGGAACACATCCAGGTGGACGAACACGCCCCCGTCGAGCAGGCCAGCGATTGGACCGCACTCCGCGCCGGCGTTGCCGCTCTCGCTGTGGCCCGCGACGCCGCACGGAAGGCCGGCCGGCGCGTCGAGCTCACCCTCTTCCTCCAGACTCCCGGCATCGCCGCGCACTGGGACGCCCTGTTCGAGCTTCCCGCCGACGTTATCGCCCTCGATCTCGCCGGCGAAGCGAAGCTCTTCGACCGCCTCGCCTCCTCCGGCGCACCGAAGCCGGTGCATCTCGGCCTCGTCAGAGGGCGAAGCGCCGAGCTGGAAGACGTGCGCGAGCTGGCGCGGAAACTCGAATCCCTACTGCCGAAGCTCCCCTCCGGCCGCTCCTTTCTGGGCCCCGCCGGCGGCCTCGATGCCCTGCCGCGCGACCGCGCGCGCGCCAAACTCGAACTCCTCGCGCGCGCGAGAGAGATGATCGCCGGACGCCCAGTTCCGCTGTGAGCCGCACCCGAAAAAACGCAGCCGCGGACTCGTCTGCCCCGGCAGTTCCCCGGGCCGCAGTGCGGCCCCTCGCAATTCTTTTGGCGGCTGCGCTGGTTTGCTCCGCGCTTCCACCGGGCGCTGCGCAAACCCCGCCACCGGCCGCGCCTGCTCAGACTCGGTCCGCCCCGCAAATCGATTTTGCCGCGGGCGAAATTCCCTCTCCCGTTTGGACTCCGGGCGCCGTGCGCTCTCACGGCGCCATGGTGGTGAGCGATGAGCCGCTCGCCAACGAAGCCGGTCTCGATATCCTCCGCCACGGCGGCAATGCAGTGGATGCTGCCGTGGCCGTCGCCTTCGCCCTGGCCGTCGTCGAGCCCGAAGCCGGCAACATCGGCGGCGGCGGCTTCATGCTCCTGCGCATGTCCGACGGGCGCTCCTCCTTCATCGATTACCGCGAAACGGCGCCCTCCGCGGCCACCCGCGACATGTTCGTGCGCCCTGATGGCTCTCTCGATTCCGAGGCCACCACTCTCGGCTACCGCGCCTCGGGAATCCCGGGCACCGTCGCGGGGCTCGACCTCGCCCTCCGCATCTGGGGCTCCATGCCCCTCGACCGCGTGATGGCCCCGGCCATTCAGCTCGCTGGGCGAGGCTTTCCCGTCAGCGAAAAACTCGCCCGCGCTCTGGAAGCGGCGCGCCCGCGCCTGGAGCGTTTCCCGCGCAGCCGCAAAATCTTCCTGCGCAACGGCCATTTGTATCGCGCAGGCGACGTCTTCCGGCAGCCCGAGCTGGCCCGCACGCTCTCCCGCATCGCCCATCATGGCGCTGCGGAGTTCTACACCGGAGGTACCGCATGGTCGCTGGCCAGCGACTTCCGCCACCACAAGGGCCTGCTCACTCCCGCCGGCCTCGCCGCTTATACTCCCAAAGTTCGCGAGCCCATCCGCGTCCCGGTTCGCGAGCAGGGCGTGCGGTGGGAACTTCTTTCCGCGCCTCCGCCCAGTTCCGGAGGCGTGGCGCTTGCTGGCGTCCTCGAAATGCTCGATACGCAGGAATTGGCCCGGTGGGACTCCGCCGCAACGGCCGCCCATGCGGACGGTGCCGCGCGCTCGCTCCACTGGATTGCCGAATCCCTCCGCCGCGTTTTCGCCGACCGCGCCACCTTTCTGGCCGACCCCGACTTCTTCCACGTTCCTGTGCGCGGCCTGGTGGACCCGCGCTACGCCGCCGAGCGCCGCACCACCATCGACGGCGAACGCGCCTCCGCCTCCACGGAGGTTCATGCGGGAAATCCCCTGCCTTTTGACGCGCAGCCACAGCCCGGCCAGGATGTAGCGCAGCGCAGCGATGCCGCCGCGCGTGATGCTGCGGAGCGCGAGGCCGCTCGCGGCGGCCACACAACTCATTTCTCCATCGTGGATGCTGCGGGCAACGCCGTGTCCAACACGTTTTCATTGAACGACAGTTTCGGCTCAGCCGTCACCGCTCCCGGTGGCTTCCTCATGAACGACAGCATGGACGATTTCACTACGCGCGCCGGCGCGCCCAACAAACTGTTCAGCCTCATGCAGTCTGACCAGAACTCCATCGCCCCCGGCCGCCGCCCAGTCAGCTCCATGACGCCCACGATCCTGTTGCGCAATGGCCAGTTGAGTTTTGTGGCTGGCTCGCCCGGAGGCCCCCGCATCGTCTCCGCCACCCTGCTCACCGTCCTCCAGTGGATGCGGTTCGGTGGCGACCCGCAGCCGCTCGTCAACGCTCCTCGCATTCATCACCAATGGATGCCCGACGTTCTCTACGTCGAAGACACTCTGCCCGCAGCGGTCGTCCGCGAGCTCCAAGCCCGCGGCTACATGGTGAAGGTGCGCTCCTGGATCGGCCAGGTGAATGCCATCGGCATCGACCCGGTCACCGGCGACCGCCTCGGCGCCGCCGACCCCCGTCGCGCCGGCGCCGCCGTCGGCTTACCCTAGATGGAAAGCTCGGCGGATTAGCGCCCCCATGTCTACGGCGGAGGTTGCCTCTCCTCCCAGCGCCGCCGGATCCCCGCCAGAAATTGCTGTTTGTCTTTGTTCATGCGCTCGACGAGCGGCTGGTTCCCGGTTCTCTCGTGCCTCGAGGCCCACAACACCATTTCCGTCAGCACGGGCGCAAGATCAATTCCCTTGGCGGTGAGCGTGTAGATCCGCTTTCGGCCGTCGGATGGATCAGGCTGGGAATCGATCATCTCGTCGGCTTCCAGCCTGCGCAGGCGGTCCGCCAGTATGTTGGTGGCGATTTTTTCGCCGGACCCCAGGAACTCCTTGAAGGTGTGCAGACCGCTCACCATCATGTCGCGCAGGATCAGCAGCGTCCAGCGGTCGCCCAGCATCTCCACGGAAGCATTCAGAGGGCACTCCGAGCGGCGCAGGAAGATGCGCTCCTTTGTCATCCAGGCCGAGGCTATCATTTATCACTTGCAATGTGCAAGTTATATGTGCCATAGTGCCTTCCCGCAAGCGTCCGGCGAAAATGC
The DNA here is from genome assembly GCA_963773835.1 of uncultured Acidobacteriaceae bacterium. GTDB lineage: Bacteria > Acidobacteriota > Terriglobia > Acidiferrales > UBA7541 > JOPF136. The sequence continues at coordinate 554,835 of CAVZCQ010000001.1, read as the reverse complement.
CCTGGTTCCAGCGGATTGGGGCACTTCGCGCCGGTCGGAGCCGCAAGGTGTCGAAAGCAGGCGGCTCACACGTCGTATTCGCTGAGGGGAGGTTCGCGTGGTCCAATATGGCCGCTCTTCCGCAAACCGCCCCGGTCTCGCATGGGATGGAGCTTTCGCCCACTGAGTGGGAAAATACCCGGACCCCGGGAAGGAGAGACAAGTGAGCAAAGTCCGAGTTCTGGTCGGCACCAAGAAGGGCGCCTTCATCCTTTCCGCAGACGGCAGCCGCCGGCAATGGAGCGTCTCCGGCCCTCATTTCGCGGGCTGGGAGATTTACCACGTCAAAGGTTCGCCCGTTGACCCCAACCGAATTTACGCCTCCCAGACCAGCGGCTGGTTCGGCCAGATCGTCCAGCGCTCCGATGATGGCGGCAAAACCTGGATTCAACCAGGGACGCCGCCGGGCGAGCCAGCCACGCCTCCGGGAGGAATGCCCAAGGGCGACAGCAACAAGTTTGTCTACGACACGTCGGCGGAATCCGGTAAGACCCTCTCCACCCATCGGTGGTACGACGGCACCGAGCACCCTGGGAATTTAAGCGCGTTTGGCATTTCGAGCCCTCGCTCACCGATCCCGATACCGTCTATGCAGGCGTCGAAGACGCCGCGTTGTTCATCTCTCGCGACGGCGGACAAAACTGGAAGGAGCTCTCCGGCCTCCGCGGCCACGGCACCGGCCCCAACTGGCAGCCCGGCGCCGGCGGCATGTGCCTGCACACGATCCTCATCGATCCCAAAAACCCCAAGCGCATTTTCATTGCCATCTCTTCGGCAGGAGCTTTCCGCACCGACGACGCCGGCAAGACGTGGAAACCCATCAACAAAGGCCTGCATTCCCAGTACATTCCCGACCCCGACGCCGAGGTCGGCCACTGCGTTCATCGCATCGCCCTGCACCCCTCGCGCCCGGACGTGCTTTTCATGCAGAAGCACTGGGACGTGATGCGCAGCGACAATGCCGGCGACTACTGGCGCGAAGTCAGCGGCAATCTGCCCACCGACTTCGGATTCGTCATCGACGTGCACGCCCACGAGCCGGAGACCATCTACGTCGTCCCCATCAAAAGCGACGGCGAGCATTTTGTCCCCGAAGGCAAGCTGCGCGTCTATCGCAGCCGCACTGGCGGCAACGAGTGGGAGGCGCTCTCCAAAGGCCTGCCGCAGAAGGATTGCTACGTCGACGTGCTGCGCGACGCCATGGCTGTGGACACTTGCGACCCCTGCGGCATTTATTTCGGCACCACTGGCGGCCAGGTGTACGCTTCAGCCGATTCCGGCGACTCCTGGACGCCCATCGTGCGCGACCTCCCGGCTGTGCTGTCCGTCGAGGTCCAGACGCTGCCGTGATTCTGGTCGTGCTCCCGGCGCATCTCCGCACGCTGGCGCATGTGCAGGGCGACGTGGAGCTCGAGGTGGCCTCGCCGATCACGCAGCGCTCCGTGCTGGACGCGCTCGAAGCCCGTTATCCCATGCTCCGCGGCACCATCCGCGACCACGTCACACTCGAGCGCCGCCCCTTTCTGCGTTTTTTCGCCTGCGAGGAGGATCTGACCTTCGAGCCGCCCGATGCGCCGCTCCCCGAAGCCGTCGTCTCCGGCCGCGAACCTTTCTTCATCATCGGCGCCATCGCCGGCGGCTGAAGTAGCACAGGCTCCCGAAGCTTCGGGACTGCCTGTGCGCCTTTTGGCACGGGCCCCGCTCCCGCGCTCTGTAGTTTCCCACTCGTCACTCGCCCCTCGACACTCGCCACTCTCCCCCGCCCCTCTGCCATAATAGGAGGCCCCAGCCCACGGAGCGGCGCGCGCCGTTCCCCACGAAAGAGGCTGGGCCATGAGGCGCATGCGCGTTCTCTCCACCTATCTCTTCCGCAGCCAGCGGCTCGGCACCGCTCTGCTCGACGAGATTCAGCAGGCCGGCATCCCCCAGCTCGAGCTGTTCTGCGCCCGCTCGCATTTCGACTACCGTTCACCGCAGGCCGTGCGCGAGCTGGCCGGCTGGCTCGACCACCACGACCTCTGCGTCCATTCCGTCCATGCCCCCACCTGCCGCGAACTCGGCGCCGCGCGCGAAAACTCCACGCCCATCTCCGTTTCCGACCTGGAACGCGTCCGCCGCCTGGACGCCGTGGACGAAATCAAACGCGCCATCGAGTTGGCCGAGGCCGTTCCCTTTCGTTTTCTAGTCATGCACCTCGGCGCAGGCCGCGAAGCCGCAGATCCCCGCCGCCTGGAAGCCGCCATGAGCTCCCTCGAGCATCTCTGCCTCTTTGCCAAGCAGCGCAGCGTCACCATTGCCATCGAAAACATGCCCGGCGAGTACGCCTCGCCCTCCGCGCTTCGCCAGTTCGTCACGGACTCGCGCCTGCACGACCTGCGCCTGTGCTTCGACATCGGCCACGCCCACCTCTGGGAAGGCGTACGCCCCGCCTTCGACTCCATGCGCGACCTCGTCGTGACCACGCACCTGCACGACAATTCCGGCGAGCGCGACGACCACCTCTTTCCCGGGCAGGGCTCCATCGACTGGGACGCTGCCATGGCCGCGCTGGCCACTGCCGAGCAGGAACTGCCGCTCACTCTCGAAATCCGCGAATCACCCACCGAGCCCCATCCCCTTCCGGCCACCCTGGCCGCATTCGAACGCCTGGAACGTACCGCCGCCGCTTTGGCCCACCGCTAATCCCTGTAAAATAGAGCGGCCTGCGCAGTAGGCGCCGCGTCTGTCCGCGCTCCTGTCATCCCGAACCCCGCTGTCTGGGGTGAGGGACCTGCTTTTCCGAGGGAGCCGTCATACTTTCGCCGCAGGCAGAGAGGATTCCTCCGAAACCATGCCCGTCGTCACCATAGAAAGTGTCGGCCAGTTCGCAGGCCAGAGCGTCACCATCCAGGGCTGGCTCTACAACCTGCGCGAGGCCGGCAAACTCCTGTTCCCCATTTTTCGCGACGGCACAGGCACGATCCAGGGCGTCGTCTCCACAAAAGAAAGCCCGGCCGCGTTCGACGCGTTGAAGGGGCTCACGCAGGAGTCGAGCTGCATCGTCACCGGCACGGTGCGTCCGGACGCGCGCGCTCCCGGCGGTTACGAGCTGCACATCACAGAAGTCCTGGTCGTCCAGCGCGTCCCCGAGAGCGATCCCTACCCCATCCAGCTCAAAGAGCACGGCCCTGATTTTCTGCTCGAAAACCGCCACCTCTGGATGCGCACACCGCGGCAGGCTGCCATCCTGCGCATTCGCGCGCAGGCCGTCCACGCCGCGCGCAACTTCATGGATAGCCAAGGCTACGTGCTTACCGACGCACCCATGTTCACCCCCGCGGCCTGCGAGGGCACCACCACGCTCTTTGAAGTGGACTACTTCGACGAGGGCAAAGCCTACCTCACCCAATCCGGCCAGCTCTATATCGAAGCCACCGCCGCCGCTCTCGGCAAGGTGTACTGCTTCGGCCCCGTCTTCCGCGCCGAAAAATCAAAGACGCGCCGCCATCTCACCGAATTCTGGATGCTTGAGCCCGAAGCCAGCTACGCGACGCTGGAAGATATGATGCTGCTCGGCGAAAATCTCGTCTCGCACATCGTCGAGGATGTTGTCGCCCATCGCGCGCGCGAGCTGGAAGTCGTCGGCCGCGACGCCTCCAAACTCGCCGCCGTCCGCCAGCCCTTCCCCCGCATCTCCTACGACGAGGCCATCACCATCCTTCAGAAAAGCGGCAAGGACGTGAAGTGGGGCGACGATTTCGGCGGCGACGAGGAGACCGTCCTCTCTTCGCAGTACGACCGCCCCGTGATGGTCCATCACTATCCCACGGCCATCAAAGCCTTCTATATGCAGCCCGACGCGGAGCGGCCCGACCGCGCCCTGAGTTTCGACATGCTCGCGCCGGAAGGCTACGGAGAAATCATCGGCGGCAGCCAGCGCATCCACGACTACGATCTGCTCGTCCGCCGCATCCGCGAGCAAGGCCTGTCCGAAAAATCCTTCCAGTGGTATCTGGACCTGCGGCGCTACGGCAGCGTCCCTCACTCCGGCTTCGGCCTGGGCCTCGAGCGCACCATTGCCTGGATTTGCGGAACCGCGCACATCCGCGAGGTGATTCCCTTCCCTCGCATGCTCTACCGCATATATCCTTGATCCTCGCCGGGGGACTCTTCGAGCGCCGTCCGAAGCCTCAACCGACACCATGCCGCTAAAAATCCGCATCATCGGCGTCCCCATGGACCTCGGCGCCAGCCGGCGCGGCGTGGATATGGGCCCTTCCGCCCTGCGCGTCGGCGGCCTGGCCCAGCAGTTGAAATCCATCGGCCACCAGGTGGAAGACATCGGCAACGTCCTGGTCAAGCAGCCCGAAGAACAGCACTACGGCGAAAAGCGGGCCAAGTACATGGCCGAAATTGTGGAGACCGCCAAAGGCCTCGCCCAGATCGTGGAAAAAACCCTGGATGAAGGCCTGCTCCCTCTCGTCATGGGCGGCGACCACTCCGTTGCCCTGGGCACCCTCGGCGGCGTCTCCTCCTTCTTCCGCAAAAAAGAAAAGCGTGTCGGCCTCCTCTGGCTCGACGCACACGCGGACATGAACACGCCCGAATCCTCGCCCTCCGGCAACATCCACGGCATGCCGCTCGCCGCCATCGCCGGATACGGCCCCGACGAACTGACCCAGCTCGCCGGCCCCAAACCCATGGTGAACCCCCACAATATCTCCATCGTCGGCGTCCGCGACATCGACGCGAAGGAGCGCAAGATCATCAAAGAGTCCGGCGTCCACGCGTTCACCATGCGCGACATGGACGAACGCGGCATGCGCGAAGTCATGGCGGAAGCCATCCGCTTCGCCTCCGATGAGACCGACGGTATCGCCGTCAGCCTGGACCTCGACTTCGTGGACCCCGCGGACGCTCCCGGTGTCGGTACTCCCGTCCGCGGCGGCGTCACCTACCGCGAAGCTCATCTGGCCATGGAAATGATTGCGGACACCAAATCCGTCGTTTCGCTCGAAGTCGTGGAAGTGAACCCCGTGATCGACCAGCACAATCAGACTGCGCTGCTGAGCATCGAGCTGGTGCTCTCCGCGTTGGGAAAGAAAATCCTTTGATGGCCCGGCGCATCCCCCCGGCCTGAGCCGCCATGAATTCCAAACGCATCCGCGTGGGCGTTCTGTTTGGCGGGCGGTCCGGCGAGCACGAAGTCTCCATCGCCTCCGCGCAATCCGTCCTCCGCGCGCTCGACCCCGAGAAATACGAGGCCGTTCCCATCGGCATCGCCAAGGACGGCCGCTGGCTGGTCGGCGAGAGCGCCCAGAAGCTGCTGCCCGACGTGCTCAAGCGCGGCCACCGCGTCGTCCTCCCGCCCGACCCCAGCGCCGGCTCGCTCATGGCTGTCGGCGAGTCCCCGGCCCGCCCGCCCTCGCGCATTGACGTGATGTTCCCCGTCCTCCACGGCACATTCGGCGAAGACGGCACGGTGCAGGGCCTGCTCGAGCTCGCCGGAGTGCCCTACATCGGCGCCGGCGTTCTCGGATCCGCTGTGGGCATGGACAAGGACGTCCAGAAACGTTTGTTCCGCGAGGCGCGCCTGCCCGTCGTGGAATATCTCTCCATTTCACGCGCTGAATGGCAGCGCGATCCCGCGGCCGTGCAGAAAGCCGTTGCCCGCGAATTCCGTTTTCCCGTGTTCGTCAAACCCGCCACGCTCGGTTCCTCCGTCGGCATGACCAAAGTCCGCCGCGCGCGCGATCTCCCCGCGGCCATGGACGAAGCCGCCCAATTCGCCCAGAAAATCCTGGTCGAACGCGCCGTCAACGCCCGCGAAATCGAAGTCGCCGTCCTCGGCAATCTGGATCCCCAGACCGCCCTTCCCGGCGAAATCATCCCGCACCGCGAGTTTTACGATTACACCGCGAAATACCTCGAGGAAGGCACCGAGCTACGCATCCCCGCCAAACTCGAGCCCGCCCAGGTGAAACGATTCCAGGACTATGCCCGTCGCGCGTTTCTCGCCATCGAGTGCCGCGGCATGGCTCGCGTTGATTTCTTCCTCGAAAAGCGCACCGGCAAAATCTACCTGAACGAGCTGAACACCATTCCCGGGTTCACCTCCATCAGCATGTACCCCAAAATGTGGGAAGCCAGCGGCCTCTCCTATTCGCAGCTCATCGACCGCCTCATCGCCCTCGCCCTCGAGGAGCACCAGGAAAAATCCCGCACCAAATACGCCATCGAACTCCCCGAAGGCGCTGCCGGCGCCCTCAGCACCGACGTGTAGCGCGGGGCGAAAGCCCCGCGGCCCTTCGGCTCTGCCCGCACCTAGGTCTGATCTGTTCGCCGCTGATCCACCACAGCCTGACGGAGGTCTTTCCCTCACCAGCCACCAGTCACCAGTCACTCCCCCCATTTGCGCCCCGCTCCGGCATTTGCTACGGTTCTCTTCCTCGCATGAGACGACAGAGTTGTGAAAAGGAGCCTTCATTGGGCCTGATGGATGGAGACGCAGGACCTGAACCGAGCAAACTGCCGCGCTATGTGATCATCGCTGCCGCTGTCCTGCTCGCCGTTTCCATTCCGCTCTATCTTCTTCTCCGCTTCCACACGGAAAAGGCCACCGCCCGCCTGTTCCTCTCCGAGCTCGTGTCCGGCGAATATCAGGCCGCCTATCGCACCTGGAAGCCGGCTTCCAGCTATTCGTTTCAGGATTTCATGCGCGATTGGGGACCCAGCGGCGAATACGGCCCGGTCAAGAGCTACGACCTGGTTTCCTCCAGAAGTCCTGGAGGCGCTTCCGGCGTCATCATCACGATTGCCGTCAGCGCCTACTCGCCGTTTCCCGCTGGCAGCGACCCCAAAAGACGCGACACCAAGGAAATCCGCCTCTGGGTGGAACGTTCCGACCAGTCCATCAGCTACGCCCCGGAAGAAATCCACATCGTCCGCTGAATCAATCCCGCCCGCGATGAGGCGGACGCTCCTGTCCGCCCGAATTTTCTGCTCTCCCCGCGACAATTCCGCTTACAGCGAGCTCACCAGCGCCCCAAGTTCGGCCGCAGACACCGTCGCTGTTCCCAATTTACTCACCACAATCCTTGCCGCCGCATTTCCCAACACCGCCGCGTCCCCCATCGGCGCTCCCGCCGCTACCGCCAGCGCCAGCGTCGCCAACACGGTGTCTCCGGCTCCCGTCACGTCAAACACCTGCAATCCGCGCTTCGCCGTTTCGCGCTCCCCGATTCGCGGGCCAAACGGCCCCTCCTGTCCCAGCGCGGCAATCCGCACAGGCCGCGCCGCTCCCGGCTCGAATACCATCATCCCGCGCGGCCCGCGCGTCAGCACCACCGCGCCTGATTTGAATTTCTCGAGTAGTTGCGCCCCCGCAAGCTCCACCGACTCGTCATCCTCCACTGGCCGGGCCACCAAAAAACCCGCCTCCTCGCTATTCAGCACGATTGTCGATGCGCCCGGATACGTCGCCAGCATCGACTTTTTCGGTTTCACAATCGCCGGAACGCCCAGCTTCACGCATACGGCCAGCACGCGCCGCGCCAGCTCCTCCGTCACCGTCCCTTTGTCGTAGTCGGAAATCACGAGCGCTTCCATGCGACGCCCGCCGCGGGTTCCTTTCAGTGCCCCCACGATTTTTGCGATCAGCCTTTCCTCCATCTCTCCACTGAGCGGCGCGCGCGTCTCGCGGTCCACGCGCACCACCTGCTGGTGCCGCGCGATGATCCGCGTTTTCAATGTCGTCCGCCGCCCGCGGTCAGCCAGCACGCCGCGCGCTTCAATCCCCCGCTCCACGAGCGCCGTCCGCAGCCGTTCCGCTTCCAGGTCCTCTCCGGATACGCCGAACGCGCTCACCCGTGCTCCCAGCGCCGCCAGGTTTGCCGCCACGTTTCCCGCGCCCCCCGGGCATTCGCTCTCCTCCACAAAGTCCACCACGGGCACGGCCGCCTCGGGTGAAAGCTTTGTCGCGTTCCCCCACACGTAGCCGTCCAGCATGAAGTCGCCCACCACGCCGACGCGGCGATTCGCCATCCCGCCCAGCCAGCGTGCGAGTTTCTTTGGGGATGCCATCACAGTTTCCAAAGGATTTCAGGAACGTCAGCAGGTTGCTTTCAGGAGGGACGGACCCACCTGTCCGCCCTCTCCTGCGCGCCGCTGGTCTCGCCGCCGAATCACATCCTCAGCGAGCTCGAATCTCTACCCGTCAGCTTCCTTCGACGCGCGCTTCGTCCACCAGCATCACGGGAATGTCGTCGCGGATCGGATACACGCGATGGCACGTCCCGCACTTCAGGCCCTGGGAGTCCGGCGTAAGCGTAACCGGCGTCTTGCAGACCGGGCAAACCAGGATATCGAGCAGTTCTTTACTGACGGCCATGCCTCTTCCACCTCGCTTCCAAATTCCGATACGGCACTCTAGCAGACGCGCTCAGCAACCGGCAATCCGTCGCTCACGCCTTCCGTTTCGGCGCCGGCGTGCGCGCCAGTCCCACCCGCAGCGTGAACCGTCCCGTCCAGAGCGCGCCCGGTGGCAGCTCCAGCGGCCACACGGAAAGAATCTGGGAACCCTGGTACACCCGCTCGAATCCCTCCTCGGATTCCGTCACCGTCTCGATTGGCGCAATCCAGAACTCGCGCCCGTTTCCCGCAGTGAGCGTGATGGACACGTTTTGCCATTCATCCACCAGCCGCAGCTCCCCGCCCGGCACGGTCCCCGCCCACCTCAGCGGCTGCCGCGCCCCATTCCACTCGAAGTAGCGGTCCGCCGCGTCCGGCGCCAGCAGGTTGAACACCGTCTCGAGGCCCGCATACAGCCGCAGCGGCTCTCCCGTGTGATTGGAGAGCGCCAGATGGCACGCGATCTCGAATCCTTTCCCGGTCCGTGAGAAAAGAAACGTCTTCGAAGCGTGCAGCAGTTTGCCCTCCGGAGGCTTCAGCGCAGCCCGCGCGGTAAACGGGGCCTGGAACAGCAGCTCCAGCCGCTCCGGCGTCCCCGCCGCCACCGCATACTCACCGCCCGCGAACGCCGGCGACTCCTCCAGCCGGAGCTCCCCGTAGTCCTCGCACTTCTTCCACGGCGGGAACAGGTACAGCCGGAACGAGTTTCGCGCCCAGTGGTCGTAGCGCAGGAACCGGTCGAGCCCCGCCTCCTTCACCCGCGTCATGTCGTGGATCGAAGCGACCTCCGTGGCCTGCTGCGGCGACGCTCCGGCCTGCCGCAGCCGGTCGTGGTAAGCCTCCGGCCTCCGCTGGATTGAGTTGATCAGCGTCACGTCCGAAACGCGGAAGTCCAGAGCCACCATCGTCCCGCCGTCCCACGGCTTCGTCAGCGCCGCGTACGATTCCGACACGTGGTACATCTCCTCCCGCCCGTCCGCGTCGAAATCCAGCGTGAACACCTCCGCATAGCTGGGCACACCGTGGTCCGCCGCGTCCGCCAGCTTTTCCGCCATCACCAGCTCCCGCCAGAGCGCTGCCCGCAGATGGGGAGCATAGAGCCCGCCGAACACCCCGTGCCAGTACGCATCGTTACACTGCGCCCGCAGCAGATGCACTCCCGCCTGATCCACCGCGCGCCGTAGCGGCAGTCCCCGCCGCACCTCCTTCGCCAGCCGGTGGTATTTCGCCGACACGTTTAGCATCTTTTTGTGCAGCAGGTTGGCTTCGCTGTATTTCGTCAGGAACGTCCGCCAGAAGCTCCCGCGCAGGAACACGAGCACGTCGGGCCGGTTTGAAAACTCCTGCAGCAGCGCGTGGAACCGTTTCCGTGCCGGCGTGGGCAGCGCCCATTCCGTCAGCTCCGTGTAAGACGCCGTGGGAAGATCCGCCCGGCCTAGCGGCTGGTACGCCGCCACCAGGTCGCCCGGCAGTCCCGTCTCCAGCCACTCGGAATTTTTCTCAATGGCCGAAAACCACTGGTCCAGCCACCCGTGCACGTAGCAGTGGTCATACGTTTCGGGCCACACCCCGAACTTCTCGCAGTCGTCTCCCATCGCCGCCATCCCGCCGGGATGCGCCTGCGACGACCGCCTCAGGAACTCGATACTTTCCTCCACCCGCCCGAACGGCACCAGATACCTCAGCCGCTTCAGCCCGGGGATTACTTTCACCACCTGGTTCAGGTCTTCCGTCAGGTAGTAGCCGAACAGGTCCGCCAGCTCAAATCCGGCCCCCAGAAAATGCACGTCGTCCACCAGCGTGTATTCCACCCCCGCCGCCGAAAGCGTCCACGGCAATTGCGGCTCCCACACTCGTTCCGTCAGCCACGCCCCCTGCGGCCGCCGCCCGAACTGCTTCTCCAGGTAATGCGACATGAGCCGGATTTGCTCGATGCGGTCTTCGGGGGGAATCGAAATCAGAATCGGCTCGTAGAATCCCGAGCCCACCATCTCCACCTGCCCTTTTTCCACCAGTTCCCGCAGCAGGGCGAAATAATCCGGATGCCGCGCGTCCATCCATTCCAGCAGCGGCCCGCTGATGTGCAGTCCGATACGGATCCCGGGGTGCCGTTCCACCGCTTTCACAAAGGGTAGATACGACTTCTGGTACGAATTCTCAAATACGGCTTCAAAATTCCCGATGGGCTGGTGCGCGTGGATGAGCAGCAACAGTCGAAACTTCGACAAGGAATTCCCCCAGGAGCAAGTGAGTACGATACCCTATGTGGTTTGCGCCGCACTACTGCTTTCAAGTTAGCGGGCCGCCTTACGGCAAGGCAGCCCGTGTCCGGGTGCCTAGGGGTGAAGTGCGGCCGTCTGCGACTCCCCCGCGCCGGCACGATTCCTAGCCGCACGCCAACCGGCTGGACGGCAATCTTCGGCGCCTCGATCGCACTGGAATCTCTCATGCCAGCCAGTCTATGCGTCTGCATCTGTGTCTGGTAGGTTGTTCTGCAGACGGTGGGGCGGACACCACCATTCGTGCTCCGAGCCAGCCAATCAACTCCATGACCGACGGCGAACAACGCGCCGCCTTCACACGCGGCCTACGCCAGTTCAACACCCTCCAGTTCTGGCACTCGCACGAATCCTGGGAGGCCATCTGGCTCGTTGCCCCCGAGCCCGACAAGACCTTCCTCCAGGGCATCATCCAGATTGCCGCCGGCTTCTACCACCACCAGAAGCACAACCTGGACGGCATGCGCTCGCTCATGCGCCGCGGCCTCGCAAAGGTGGAAGGATTCCCTGCCGGCTATCGTGGACTGTGCCTCGAAGCGTTGCGCCGCGCCGTGCGCGATTGGCTGGACGCGGACGCACGCGGCGAAGCCCTGCCGCGCCGCTATCCCCGCCTTCGCCGCGCCCATCGGCGCGAGCCAACCCTCACGCGCTCCCCGCACTAAGCCTGCCGGACAATTCATTTTCAGGGGTTCATCAGCCGCAAATCAAGGACTCCAGGGCACACTATCGCGCTCCCGAAAACAGTTGAGGGAAACGCGCCAAAAAGCAGCTCGAAACTTCCAAGCGGGAACTCCGAAAGCCGCATGGATGGATGGACGATTGTCGTGCGAATCTCGCGCCCCGGATCAAGCCTGCTTCTTCGCGTACCAGTCGGAGTTGGTGGCCGCAAAATTGGCCCATTTCTCCGGCAGGTCCTCCAGCGCGAAGATCGCCGTCACCGGACACACCGGCACGCAGGCGCCGCAGTCAATGCACTCCGTGGGATGAATATAAAGTTGGGTCTCGTTGGCAAAGGCCGGCTCGTCTTTGCGCGGGTGGATGCAGTCCACCGGACACACGTCCACGCAGGCCGTGTCCTTCGTCCCAATGCAGGGTTCTGCAATCACATAAGCCATCGGAAAGCTCCTCGGTTAATAGTGCGCGCCCGCGATCCTGCGAGCGACCCCTCCGACCATCAATGTTTTTATATCACCAAAGCCCCGCGCAAACAACTTTCGGTCTGCGCGCAGATGACACGCCCCCCGTTGTGCCCACATGGAAATAGCCTCCCGTTCGCAAAGCCGGCTCCTCGCTCTGCGTCCTCGGTGTCTCCCCGTTCTCCGTGTTGAATCTTTTCCTGGTCCCACAGAGTCAGCCGGACGCACCGCCCATCGTTCGTGCGCATTCCAAGGTGGTGTATGCTCCCTTTGCTGTCGGCAATCACGGCATGCCAGAGGCGAACTCGTTTTGCCACCACCACGCAGCGTGGACCTCACACTCGTCCAGGAATGGCAGGACGGCCGCCTCCGTCCCTTCCAGGACTACCTCGCCGGCGAGGAGCCGCTCGAAATTCGCGCCGGGGATGTCCCCGTCAGCGTCACCATGCGCACCCCCGGCCACGACCTCGAACTCGCCGCCGGCTTCCTCTTCACCGAAGGCCTGATTCAGCGCCGCGAGCAGATTCGCTCGATCGCCCCCGCCTCCGGCTGCAAACCCACCGAACAGGGCAACATCGTGCAGGTTGACCTGGACGCTGATGCTCTCGCCGGCCTCGACCGCGTCCGCCGCAACTTCTACGCCACCTCGAGCTGCGGCATTTGCGGCAAAGCTTCCATCGACTCCGTGCGTCTCCGCGGTATTCCTCCGCCGAATCCTGACTTCCGTGTGAGCGCCGAAACCCTATGCCTCCTCCCGGACAGCCTCCGCGCTGGCCAGGCCATCTTTGGGCGCACCGGCGGCCTGCACGCTGCTGCCCTGTTCTCCGCTCAGGGTGAGCTCGAAGTCCAGCGCGAAGACATCGGCCGCCACAACGCCGTGGACAAAATCGCCGGCTGGGCCCTTCTCGGCGGCCGCCTTCCTCTTTCCAACTCGCTCCTGATGGTCAGCGGCCGGGGCGGGTTCGAAATCATCCAGAAGGCCGCAGCCACGGGCATCCCCCTGGTCGCCTCGGTTTCCGCGCCTTCCAGTCTGGCCGTGCGCCTCGCTCGCGAACTCCGAATGACGCTCGTAGGCTTCCTCCGAGGCCGAAGATTTGTCGTATATGCGGGAGAGGAGCGCCTGCAGATGGAGCGGGCGCCCTCGGGCCGCGAATCCGCGTAGCAGCCCCTCTGCCATTTCCCATCCGGTGTTAACATTCGGGGCGCTCGCGACATCTAAACCCATCGGGGTGGCCCGCGCTGAGCACCCCGTCAATTCAGGCCCGGAAAACGGGCCACGTCCCAGGAGGAAAGCATGCGCCTTCGAGTTTTGAGTGTTCTCGCTATTCTGGCGTTGACGGCCGGCATCGCCTTCGCGCAGCAAAAGTTCGGCTCTGGTGAAGTCCCCCCCGCTCCTCCCATCGGCAGCAAGATGCCGGCCATCCAACTCGCCACCCTCACGGGCGAGACCATCAGCCTCTCCAACTACGCCAATAAGAACGGGCTGCTCGTCATCTTCGTCTCCGTCCAGTGCCCCGTCTCCAACGCTTACAACGAGCGCATGGAAGGTCTGGCCCAGCAGTGGCGCGCGCGCGGTTTCGGAGTCGTCGGCATCAACGCCAACCGCACCGAATCCCCCGAAGCCGTCTCCGCCCACGCCCGCGAGCACGGCCTCACCTTTCCCATCCTGAAAGACAACGACAACCGCCTCGCCGACGCCCTCGGCACTTCTTTCACTCCGGAGACCTATCTGTTCGACGCCTCCGGCACGCTCCGTTACCACGGCCGCATCGACGACAGCAAAGACCCCTCCGGCATCAGCAAGCGCGACCTGAACGATGCCCTCGAGGCCGTCGCCGCAGGCCGGACCGTCGCCGTCTCGGAAACCAAAGCGTTCGGCTGCACCATCAAACGCGTTCCCCGCTCCTAGGACCGCAGGCAGCATCACATGGAGAGGCGCCTGAAGAAAAATGGCCAGCCAATGACGCAAAGCCGTTCCACACGGCAGCACATTCGCGCCAGAACGGCCGTCGCACCTCTAGCCGCCGGCCTGCTCCTCGCCGCGTTCGTGGCCGCCGCGGCACAATCCTCCGCGCCCGCGCAAAAAACTCCGGCACCGGCCCCGCCGCGCTCCCTGGAAGTCATCGACGCCGACCACTACCTCGCAAAACTCGCCGCCGAGCGCGGCAAGCCGCTCATGGTCACCTTCTGGGCCACCTGGTGCGAGCCCTGCCGCGATGAATTTCCCATGGTCAATGAGCTCGTCCACCAGTATCAACCTAAAGGCCTGGCCGTCTTCGGTGTGAGCCTGGATGATGACGCTGAGGAATCTCTGGCGCTCCGTTTCCTCGCCAAAACCCAGCCTATTTTTCCGAATTACCGCAAAAAGCCCGGCAAAGAAGAAGAATTCATCAACCGCGTCAGTCCCAAGTGGTCCGGCGTCCTCCCCGCCACTTTCTTCTACGACCCGACTGGCCGGCTGATCGGCGAGCTCACCGGAGAGCAACCCCGGAAGGCCTTCGTTACAGCCATTGAGGCAACGCTGGCCACCGCCCCGCAGAAATAACCTGCCCAACTCGTCGGGGCGCACCCGCACCTGTCCGCCGGCTCTTTCGAGGGTGTGCGCTCGCCCGGCCCTCCCAGCTTTCCCGGCCCGCCTGCTGTACTATTTCCCTGCCCATCGGAGGAATCGTCATGCTCAATACCCGCGGCAATAAGATCACCTGGCTGGGCCACAGCGCATTCCGAATCACGTCCGCAGCCGGAAAAGTAATTCTGATTGACCCATTCCTGAGCGGCAACCCGTTGTGCCCGGAATCAGAGAAAAAGCAGCCCCGCGTGGACGCTATCCTGCTGACCCACGGCCACAGCGATCACGTCGGCGACACGCTCGAGCTCGCCCGCCAGCACAAACCCTCCATCGTGGCCATCTTTGAGCTCGCGCTCTGGCTCGAGTCCAAGGGCGCAGCCAACGTCGTGGGCATGAGCAAGGGCGGTACCACCCAGGTGGCCGGCGTCGAAGTCAGCATGACCCACGCCTTCCATTCCTCGAGCGTCCACGACGGCGCCAAGCTGGTTTACGTCGGCGAGCCTGCCGGCTTCATCATCCACCTCCCCGGCGGCCTCAGGCTCTACCACGCCGGCGACACCTGTGCCTTCGGCGACATGAAGCTCATCGCCGAGCTCTACGAGCCGCACGTGGCCTGCCTCCCTGTCGGCGATTTCTACACCATGGGCCCGCGCGAGGCCGCGCATGCCATCCGCCTGCTCGGCGTCAAACACGTCCTGCCCATGCATTACGGAACCTTTCCACCGCTCACCGGGCGTCCCGAGCACGTCCGCGAGCTGACCCGCGACGTCGCCGGCCTCGAAATCCACGAATTAAAGCCAGGCGAGTCGCTGGGCTGACGATTACCATCGCCATGTGGAGCGCCAAAAACATCACCTATCCCGCCGTCGAGAAATATCTGTACAACCTGCTGCCCAAAAGCGACCCGGTCCTGCGGGACATGGAGCGTTACGCCTATAAGCGCGACATCCCCATCGTCGCGCCGGCCGTCGGCCGCCTTTTCGCGCTCCTCACGCAAATCTCCGGCGCCAAACGCATCTTCGAAATGGGCTCCGCCATCGGCTATTCCACCCTCTGGTTCGCTATCGGAGCCGGCCCGGGAGCCGAGGTGCATTACGCCGACGGCAGCATGGACAATGCCCGCCGCGCCGAGGCCTATTTCCGCCGCGCCGGAATGGCCGATCGCATCCACATCCATGTCGGCATGGCGCAGGAAAAGCTCGCCGAATCCATCGGCGAATTCGACCTGATTTTTATCGACGTGGACAAAGAACAATATTCGGACACGCTGCGTCTGGCTGTTCCCCGCGTCCGCTCCGGCGGTCTGCTCCTCGCCGACAATACTCTCTGGAGCGGCCGCGCCGCGCGGAAGGCCCCACGGAACGACCGGGACACGCGCGGCATCCAGAAATTCAACCGCATGGTCTACGCTTCGAAGGATTTGTTTCCGGTGATGGTGCCGCTGCGCGACGGCGTCACCATCTGCCGCAAACTGTAGGGGCGGACCTAAGTGTCCGCCTCTGTTCCCCTCTTCTGTTCCCGTTCCCCGCTACCGGAACATATTCCTGGCAATGAACATCAGGTTCGCCGGCCGCTCCGCCAACCTGCGCATGAAATACGGAAACCAGTCCCGCCCGTAGGGGATATACACCCGCATCCGGTATCCTTCCCGGATCAACCTTCGTTGCAGATCCGGCCGGATCCCGTACAGCAACTGGAATTCGAATGCGTCTTTCGCGATGCCCAGCTCCGCCGCGAACTGCTTCGTCGCCGCGATCATCGCCGGGTCATGCGTTGCGATGGCGTGGTACACCCCGCTCGGCAGCAGCATACGCATCAGTTTCACGTAATTCGCGTCCACGGCTTTTTTCTCCGCAAACGCGATCTCCGGCGGCTCCAGGTACGCCCCTTTGCACAACCGGATCCGGCAGCCCGCCGCCACCAGCGCCCGCACGTCCTCCTCGCTCCGGTGCAGGTACGACTGGATCACTGTCCCCACCGCTGCCGACTCCCGCCGCAGCCGCAACACGATGTCAATCGTGCGCTGGGTGTAAGCGGAGCCTTCCATATCGATGCGCACGAAATTTCCCAGCGATTCCGCGCGCTTCATGATCGGCAGCATCTGCTCCTGGCAGAACTCCGCGCCGAAATCGAGCCCGAGCTGAGTCAATTTCACCGAGACGTTCGCATCCAGCTTCTCCCGCGCGATCCGCTCGAACACACCCTGATACATCTCTCGCGCGCGCTCCGCATCCTCGCGCGTGGTCACGTTTTCACCTAGAAAATCGAGGGAGACTTTCAGGCCCGCATCGTTCGACGCCCGCGCCGCAGCGATCGCGTCGTCCAGTTCTTCGCCGGCCACAAACCGCCGCGCCGCCCGCCGCGCCAGCCGGTTGGAAAGCACGAACCTTTTTGCCCTGGCGTTCTGCGAAAGCGCGATGAGCGTCGCGCGTATCATCGCCCGCCCGAGCCCCACACCGGTAGCGCCGGCGTCTCAATGGCCTTCAGTCTGGATTTTCTTTGGATTGTGAATCTGGAAAAGAAGTCTCTTCCCCGGCTCCCCGCCGGCCCTCCCGTAAACGCTGCTGGCCCGCAGCAACTCAGCGCGTGTGCTCCCCGGATTCCAGGAACCGTTCCGCCTCAAGCGCCGCCATACAGCCCGATCCTGCCGCCGTCACCGCCTGACGGTACACGTGGTCCTGCACGTCTCCAGCAACAAACACGCCC
The DNA here is from genome assembly GCA_963773835.1 of uncultured Acidobacteriaceae bacterium. Classification (GTDB taxonomy): domain Bacteria; phylum Acidobacteriota; class Terriglobia; order Acidiferrales; family UBA7541; genus JOPF136. Next base: position 537,718 of record CAVZCQ010000001.1, on the reverse strand, counting down.
GGCACGCTCGATTTCGCCCCGTCTTTTGCCACCAGGTACCCCGCTTCGTCCATCTCCAGCTTCCCGCGGAACACCTTCGTATTCGGCTCGTGCCCGATGGCCACGAACATCCCTTGCACCGGCAAATCCAGCGTTTTCCCGTTGTTCGTCTGCCGCAGCCGCACCGTTTCCACCGCGCCTTTCGCGCAGTCCAGCACATCCGCCACCACGTACGGCGTCAGGAACTGGATTTTCGCGTTGTTCCGCGCGCGGTCCAGCATGATTTTCGACGCCCGGAATTCGTTTCTCCGGTGCACCACCGTCACCTTCGTCGCGAATTTCGTCAGAAAAATCGCCTCTTCGAGCGCCGTATCGCCCCCACCGATCACCGCCACCTCCTTCCCTCGGTAAAAATATCCGTCGCAGGTCGCGCAGGTGGTCACCCCGTGGCCCATCAATTTCCGCTCACTCTCCAGACCCAGGAGCCGCGCGGAAGCTCCCGCCGCGACGATGAGCGTCTCGCATTCAAATTTCTCCGCTCCCACTTCCACCCGGAATGGCCGCCGCGACACGTCCACCGCCGTCACCACTCCTGCCCGGAACACGGCGCCGAACCGCTGCGCCTGTTTTCGCATGTTCTCGATCAGGTCCGGCCCCAGGATCCCCTCGGGGAACCCCGGGTAGTTCTCCACCATCGTGGTGATTGTGAGCTGCCCGCCCGGTTCGTGCCCGTCAATCACCATCGGCGACAGGTTCGCCCTCGCCGCGTAAATCGCCGCAGTCAGCCCCGCGCACCCGCTCCCGATGATGATCAGCTTCTCCACGTTCTCGTTCCTCCGCGGCCATTCGATTCCCGCCGCGGCTCCCAGGTTGCGCGCCTACCAGCGCGGCGCTGCAAACCCCTCGCCCTGTCATCCCGCCTGCCCTGAGCGGAGTCGAAGGCAGCCCGCCGCAGCGGGCGAGGGACCTGCTTTTCTCCGAAATCTCTCGCGACGCCCGATTCTAGCACGCCCCCATTTTGTACCGCCGGCTTCCACCTGTCCCGAGGCAGGAGGGAGCCGGCCTCTTTTCCCCTCTTCGCTCGCCACTCGTCACTCGCCTGTCGGTAGGCGGGCTAGCCACTCGCCACTGCCTTCCGGCATTCCGCGCACGGACACACGCTCCTCAAATACTCGAAACTATAAATCCCCGTCGTGTGCCCGTCACTGAAGTCGATCTGGATGGCGTAATTCCCCACCGCTTTCGCCTGCCGCGCCGTCGGTTTCGGTTTGTACATCGGCAAGGACGGCCCCATTCCCGGAAGCCCGGCCGGCGCCCCGCTCGGCACCGTTGCGTGCGCTTTCTTATCCCGCTCCTCGTTGCACGTCGCGCAGGGGCATTGGTCTCGCAAATAAACGAACTCGTAGTGGCTCGCGTGCCCGTCGCCCCATTCAATGTCCACACCCTTCCCCGTGGACACGTTGACTTTCACCGACGTCGGCCGTTTCCGCGGATCGAAGAATGGCGCCATGGCCCCGGTCAGGCGCGCTTCTTCCCGTCGCCGCAGCACTCTCCTGGCGGGATCGGATTCCCGTGCGGACACGTCTTCGGGTGGTTTAGAAACGTGCAGATGCGTTCGTCCAGCTCCGGCGAAATGATGTGCTCGAATTTACATGCCTGCGTATGCGCTTCCGGATCCTCGATCCGGAACGTGTCCATGAACAGCCGCTCCGCCAACCGGTGCCGCCGCACGATGTCCCGCGCCCGCGCCTCTCCCGACGCCGTCAGCGACACCTGGGAATCCTCCACGGACACCAGTCCAGAATTCGCCATCCGCCCCAGCATGCGCATGGGATCGAGTTGGCCCACCGTGCGCATCCGCTCGATCCGCGCCGGCGTTCCCTCCTCGCCGCAAATCCAAATCTGCTGCAGCATGTGATCGAACCGTTCCTCGTCGTCTGCCGAATACACCGTCACCTGGGTCAGCCGCCCGTGCGCCAGCTCGATTCTCCGGTCCGCCAGCCGCCCGATGATCGGGTCGTGCGTCACCAGCAGGATGGTATGTCCCTGCGTGTGCATCTCCCTCAGCAGGTTCACCACGATTCGTTCGTTCGCCTCGTCCAGGTTTCCCGTCGGCTCGTCCGCCAGGATGATCCGCGGGTGGTTGATCAGCGCACGCGCGATGGCCACGCGCTGCTGCTCTCCTCCCGACAGTTGCGACGGCAGGTGCGTCGCCCGCTCCGCCAGCCCCACGCGCTCCAGCGACTCCTGCGCCTCCCGCTCGTCCGTCATGCTGTGGAAGTACTGCGCCAGCATCACGTTCTCCAGCGCCGTCAGGTATGGCACCAGGTGGAACTGCTGGAAGATGAAGCCCACCTTTTCCGCGCGGTACCGCGTCAGCCCGGCCTCGTCCATTCGCCCGATATCCGCGCCCGCAACCAGCACCCGCCCGCTCGTCGGCGTGTCCAGCCCGCCCAGGATGTTCACCAGCGTCGTTTTTCCCGACCCCGACGGCCCCATAATGGCAATCCATTCGCCCGATTCCACGGCGAAGCTCAGATCGTCCAGCGCGCGCACCCCGCCATATTCCTTCGTCAGGTGCTCCGCTTCCACCAGCACGCTCATTCGCTCTCCCTCAGCACTATGCCCGGTCGCACGTGGCTCAGCATCCGCAGCGGCAGCGCCCCCAGCAGCGCCACTGCCACCATCACCGCCACGATCAGCGGAATCACCTCGAATCGCAGCGACGTCGCCGTCCCGAACACCTGCCGCCCGATCCACGCCGAAAGCAGCGTGCCCAGCACAGCCCCTGCGATTCCCCCCGCCGCGCCCAGCAGTCCCGCCTCCGCCAGGAACAGCCGGATGATTCGCGTCATCTGCCCGCCCAGCGCTTTCATCAGCCCCACGTCCGCCCGTCGCTCGATGGCCAGCGCCAGCGTCGTCGCCAGCACGCACAGCGACGTGAGCACCAGGATCAGCCCCACCGACCAGAACAGCAGCGCATGCACCCGCGCCAGCAACTGTCCCTCCGCCTGCGAGATTTGCCGCAGCGGACGCACCTCAAGCCCCGGCAGCCGCGCCGACAGTTGTACCGCGTACTGCTCCACCTGCTCCGGAGTGCCCGCCACGTTCATCTGCACTACGCTCACTCTTCCCGCGAGCCCTGCCAGTTGCTGCGCCACCGGCAGATTCGCGAACACCTGGTCATCCTCCGCCCCGCCGGTCGAGACCACCCCCGCCACGTGCAGCGTTGCCGTCCGGTCCGCATAGCGCAATTCGAGCGTGCTGCCCGGCCGAACCACCAGTTTCGCTGCCGCCTGCTGCCCCACCAGGCAAACGCCCGAATCCGTCCGGTTCGTCACCCACGCGCCTTTCACACTCCACCACGGCGCCAGACGCGGATACGCGTCCAGCCATGTCCCCGCCAGCACCAGGCTCGTCTCCCGCCCCGGCGACCTCACAATCACATACAGACTCGGCGCCCACGCCGTCGCCGCTTCGCCGGCAGTTCGCTGCTCCCCCGCGAGCACCGGCCCCACAGCCTCTTCAGCGAACACCGCTCCCGGTTCATCGCTCGCCCCCGGCAGAACCGCGCTGCGAATCAGCAAGTTCGGCCCCAGTGTCCGCAGTTCGTGGCTGAATTTCCTTTCCGCATCGAACTCCAGGTTCAGCAGCGCTGCGCTCGCCGTCGCTCCGCTCACGATGGCGATGAGCGCGACGGCCAGCCTGCCTCGCCCCCGTACAATCATCTGCCGCAGCACTCGCCAGAACATCATTCCCCCCGCAGCACCGGCGCTGCCTCCAGCCGCGCCACCCGCCCCAGCGGCCACAGGCTCCCCGCCAGCGTCACTCCGAGCGCCAGGGCCATCACCACCGGCAGCAGAACCAGACGTCCCGTCGCCGGCACTCCAAAGACCGCCTTCCCCACGAGGTATCCCAGCCCTTCGCCGGTCAGATATCCGGCGAAACCACCCAGCACGGCCACGATTACCTGCTCCGCCACAAACAGCCCCACGATCATCCGTCGCCCCGCGCCTAGCGCTTTCATCAGTCCGATCTCACGCCGCCGTTCCAGAACCGTGGTCGCGGTTGTGGACCCGATCACCAGCGCCGCCGCCACCAGCGCCGTCACGCTCACCAGCCACAGCAGCGCGCTCAGCCGGTTCAGCACGCGCCCTTCCGTTTCCGCCACCTGCCGCACCACCCGGACTTCCGCTCCCGGCATCGCCTGTTTGATCTGGAACGCAATCGAGGAAATGTACGGCGTGCAGAACCACCGGTCGTAATCCGTGGGATTCATCGTGTCCGGATCCCTCTTCGCAAACTCATTCTCCGGCGTGGTCAGCGCGCTCACCAGCAGCCGCCGGTATTCGCCGGGATGTCCCGTCAACTCCTGCACGAATGCGAGCGGCGCCACAATCTCCTGGTCCTCCGGTCCCCCGCTCGTCAGGATTCCGCTCGCCCGCACCCGGATCTCATGCCCGCTCGCGCGCACCATCACCACGTCGCCCGGCCGGATCCCCGCCCGGCTCGCCAGCGACGCCCCAATCATCGCATCGACTGGCGCGTTCAACCCCGCTCCTGCCGCGCCCCCGGACGCGTCCGCAAACCAGGCCCCCTCCACTTTCCACCAGGGATGGGTGGTCAGCACTCCGGTCGTGAACGTCGTCCCGTCCGGCACGGGAACCGCATGCGCCGCCCATGTCCCCACAATCCGCGTCGCCAGCCGGCTCGGTCCACGTTCCACCTCCGCCGGCGCGTCCAGAAACGGGCTGAACCCCACGATATTGAAGCGCCAGAATATTGTCCGCAGTTTTCCCAGGTCCTCCTGATGCAGGTAAGCGCCCTCTTCCACCGGACGGTAGTCCGTCCCCCCAATCTCCAACGGCAGCGTATCGGTTTTCGGCGTCACCACCAGGTTTGCGCCCAGCCGCCGGAACTCCCGCGCCATCCGGTCGCCCACGTCCAGCGCCGTCACCAGCGCCGCCGTGGTGATCGCCATCCCCAGCGCCAGCGCCGCAGCCTCCAGCCATTTTCGCGCCGGGTTGCGGAGAAACGACTCGCCAAGGATGCGGAAAAACATTGTGGAGTGTTCAGTGTTTGAGGAATGGACGGTCCGCTTCCGTCACCGCGGCCACCATAAACACAATCTGGCTGCCCTCGACATGCGACGCGAAACCGATCGGGTTGCATCCGCCGGACTGCCCGATCGTGGGAATGTAAATCGGCGCCCCGCAATTCCGGCAAATCACGTTCTGTCCTTCCTGCCGGTAGCCCGCGGGCCCGCAGATGGCGCACGCGTCCAGCGCCGTCGCATAGCCCACTCCCGGTCTGCGGATCACCAGAAACCGGATCTGTGTCCCCTCCGACTCCAACGTAAAGAAGTGCAGCCGCCCGTCCTCCACCGCAGCCGTGGGGATCCGCACCACGCCGTTCTGCGCCGTCACCGCCTGAGCCGGAGGAGGCGCCGCAGCCACCTCCGAATAAACGAAATCCGCCGTCAGTCCCAGCACCACGATCAGGCACGAACTCGCCGCCAGCAGCATCCAACGCCGCTGCCGCCGCCGCTCCCATTCCCGCCGCCGCCGCTCCGCCGGATTTTCGCCCTCAATCGCCGCGATGTTGCTCGATGCGAACCACTCCCGCAGGATCAGCAGCACCGCCACGCTGAAGATCAGCACGAAGAAAAAAACCTCATGGCTCACAATCGGCCCCACGATGGCCATTTCCTTCTGGCTCGATGGCAGCCATTCCGCCTCGCTCATTTCGTGCAGCCCGGTCAAGAACAGTTGGGCCGCTACCACGTACAGGATGGTGCTCGTCGCCGCGAAAAATCGCCCCAGCGGTATCCGCAGCGTCCCGTGGAAGAAGAAAACCCCCACCGCCACGGCCAGCGCCAGTCCCAGCGACGTCCCGATCCACGTGCCCACACCCTCGCTCGACAACTCTACCGCGCGGAGGATCAGCACCAGCTCCACCCCCTCCCGCACCACCATCACGAACACGAACGCCGCCAGTCCCAGGCCCGCCGCCAGCGCGCTTCGCTGCGCGAACGTCTCCACGCGCTGCTCGATCTCCCGCCGCAGGCTCCGCGCCACCCGGTTCATCCACACAACCATGGTGATGACCAGCAACCCGGCCATCAGCATCAGCAGCCCTTCGAATCCATCCTCGCTGATCTTCCACTGGTCCAGCAGCGCCGCGCCCGCCAGGCTCGCCACCACCGCTGCCCCCAGCCCGAACCACACATACCGTGTCAGGTTCTGCCTCCCCGTCCGCCCCAGATACACCAGGACGATGCCCACCACGAGCGCGGCCTCGACACCCTCGCGTAGCGCAACAAGTAGAGCGGAGAGCACTTTAGCTCCTCGGAAGGACCCCTGCGGCCGGTCCCTGCCATCAGTTGCAAATCATTCGCAACTGGAAATCTCACACTACCAGCATCCCGCCCCAACGTCAAGACGTTCGCCCCGCCACGTCTTCCCCGCGCCGCCCTCGTTCGGTCCCCCTGCCCGCCCCTCCACGATCTTCTCCTACCCATCATTTTTCTCTTGCTTTTTAGTTATGAGTATGCTATAAGTGCTCTTCGTGAATGTTCGGCCGTCAATTCGCCGGCCCCAGGGCGCTTCCGCCCCTCAGTCCGCTGCTAACCCCTGTGTTGGCAACTCTTCCGTGAACCGCTGCTCTAAGTCGTTTGTTGGCAACTCTTCGAAAATGCTCGGCTTTAAGTTCTTTTAGTTGCAACTCTTACGAAAGGAGATCACCCCGGGGGAGTACCCAGCAATCATCTCCAGCGTAGTTTCGACCTCAAGCCCGCCCGGCTTCCGCCAGCTTCGCTGCCTCCCTCCGGTTCGTATTCGTCCAGCCTCGAGCCTCTGAATTCTGACCCCTAGGAGACCCTTATGTCACATCCCTCACCCGAAAATCGTTGCGAACACACCGACATGGCCGGCCGCCGTTGCCGCATGATTCGTTCTGCGACCCACCCCAACCTCTGTCACTGGCACGCCGTCTCGGAGGAGCGCCGCCTCCTCGAAGCCAGGGAGCGCGCCGCCCGCACCAGTCCCGAATACAACGTCATCCCTCAGCTCCTCGGCCCCCTCTCGGATCTCCGCTCCGGCGCATCCATCAATTTCCTCCTCGGCCGCCTGGTCACCCTGCTCGCTTCCAATTCCATCTCCACCAGCAGGGCCACGGTCATCGTCCGTACCTGCAATCTCCTTCTCCAGACTCTCAAAGAGCTGCGCTACGAACACTGGTACGCCAAGACATATCCCAGCGAAAATCTCTCCGCTGCCGAACTTGTCAAACATCTCCCTCCCCTCAATCCGAACCCTGCTCCCACGCCGCTCAACACTCCCTCGCAACACTTCAGCTACCCGAAACCCTCCTGGGACAAGATATGAACTCGCATTTGCGTCCGCTTCGCGCCCTGGCCCGCTACCCGCGGGACGTAGTGCTCTATGCATTTTTGGCTTCTCGTTCTGTATTTTTCTCGCCACTCGCGACTTCCCCCGGAGGCCCGCCGTGCTCACCGAACTTCAGAAACGCACCATCCAGTCCATCGTCAACGTTTTCGAAACCGGCTCTCCCTCCGGTGACTGCGCCAGCATCACTGTAGTCCCCGGCGATCCCGGCCATCTCACCTACGGCCGTTCGCAGACCACTCTCGCCAGCGGCAATCTCGCCCTGCTCGTCAAGGCCTATTGCGATTCGCCGGACGCCACGCATGCCGCGGAACTCCGCGGCTATCTGCCTCGCCTCGCCGCACGCGACTCCGCGCTCGACTCTGATCCGCGCCTCCGCTCGCTCCTCCGAGAAGCTGCGGCCGACGAGGTGATGCACCGCGTCCAGGACGCGTTCTTTGACCTCATCTACTGGGACCCGGCCATCCATGCCGCCCGGCGCCTGGCCATCGAGACCCCGCTCGGTTCCGCCGTCGTTTACGACAGTTTCATCCACGGCGCCTGGGCTCGCCTGCGGGACGCGACGCTGGCGCGCCTGGGCTCACCCTCCGCACCCACAGGCTCGACGGCGGCAACCAGCGAGCGCCAATGGGTCCTCGAATACATCGCTCTGCGCCGCGATTGGCTCGCCACTCACTCCAATCCGCTCCTCCGCCTCGCCGTCTATCGCATGGACACGTTTTTGTACCTCGCCGCGGCTGCCAACTGGGATCTGGCACTGCCGCTCGAATCCCACGGCGTCACCATCACGGAAGCTGCCATCGCACCCTGCGCGGTCACCCCATGAGAGCCGGCGCGTCGATATTCCACCCTCTGCCCGGGCTTCCCGTTACAATCATTCTGCGTCCAAACGGTAGAGCGGACACTGCCGGTGAACCCTGCTCGAAGATCTCGCAAACAATGACCCCCCGCTCCCTCTTCGTCGCCATCCTCGCCGCCTCTCTCGCGGCCGTCCCACTCCCCCTCCGTGCTCAGGAGGGCATGGACTCCACCACCGGCCGTCCCGAGCGCCCTTCTTTCTCCGCTTGGTCCAGAGGCCGCGACGCCGAGCGCGCCGGAAAACCCGAAGCAGCCCTCGCCGCTTACTCCGAAGCCCTCCGCGACGAACCCCGCAACCCGGAGTACCGCGCCGAGGTCGAACGCATGCGCTTTCTTCTCGCCGGCTTTTACGCCAACCAAGCCGAGCGCGCCATGCTGGCCGACAATCCCGTCGGCGCCGCCATCTTCCTTCGGCGCGCGCTGAGCTTCGATCCGCAGAACGGTTCCGCCCGCGAGCGCCTCCGCCAGCTCGAACGCCACGCCATCCGCGAATCCACCTCCATCCCCGACTTCGCCGTTGCGCCTCCCACGCTCGCGCCCCAGCCCGGCACCCGCGATTTCAATTTCCGTGGCACCGCTCGCGGCGCCTGGCTCGAGCTCGCCCGCCAGTTCGGCCTGCTCGCCGTCTTCGACGAGGACGCCACTCAGGTTCAGGTCCGTTTTCGCGTCTCCGCCGTCGATTTCCGCACCGCCTCCCTTCTGCTCGCCGACCAGACCGGCACTTTCATCCGTCCCGTTGATGCGCGCACTTTCCTGGTCGTCAACGACACGCCGCAGAAGCGCCGCGAGTACATGCCGCAGATCGAACGCACGCTCCTGCTGTCCGAATCGGAGAGCCCCGAGCAGATGAACGAGATGGCCCGCACCGTGCGCGAAATTGCTGGCGTCATTCACACCCAGCTCGACATCCGCTCGCGTACCCTCACCATCCGCGGCGCCGAACGCGACGTGGCGCTCGCCACCGCGCTCGTCCGCCAGCTCCAACAGCCTCGCGGCGAGGTCATGCTCGAAATCGACGTTCTCGAGGTGGACCGCAACTCCGCCGAAACTCTCGGAATCGTTCCGCCATCCAGCGCGCGGGTCGTCACCCTCTCGCAGCAGCAGCTCCAGCTCGCCCAGCAATCGACCAACGGCCTCGTTCAGGTGATTGAGGAGCTTTTCGGAACTCCTTCCGCCTTTGCCGGTTCCTCCTCTCAGCAGATTTCCGCTCTGCTCGGCACCGGCGGAACCTCGCTCAGTTCCCTGGTTCCTCCCCTCATCGCCTTCGGCGGCGGCCAGACTATTTTTCTGGCCACTTTGCCGGGCGCCACCGTCAACTTCGCCAGCCAGTTGAGCGCCGTGCACACGGCCCAGCGCATCCTCCTCCGCGCGGAGGATGGCGAGCCCGCCTCCTTCTTCGTCGGCGAGCGCTACCCCATCAACTTCGCCACGCTCTCCAATGAGTTCACCACTTCCGGCGCCGTTCCCGGAATCACGGAAACAACTCTGGGCACGGGCACCTCGCCGCGAGGCGCCACCACCGCCGTCCTCCGCTCCACTAGCTCCTTCCTCGACTTCATTACCGCCAATCACGACGACGGTACCGTTTCCGTCTTCCTGGGCAATGGCAACGGCAGCTTCCAGACTTCGGTGCCCTATGCTGCAGGGATAAGTCCCGTCGCAGTCGTCGCTGCCACCTTCCGCGCCGCCGGCCATCCCCTGGATCTCGCCGTTGTGGATCAGGGAACGAATAACGTTCAAATCCTGCTCGGCAACGGCGACGGCACGTTTCAGGGGCCTGTCGCTTATCCCGTCGGCGCCGAGCCTTCCGGAATCGTGCTGGCCGACTTCAATGGCGATGGCCACATGGACATCGCCGTCACCAACACCAATGGCAACAGCGTCTCCATTCTCTTCGGCAATGGCGACGGCACCTTTCAGCCCGCGCAGACGATTCCACTCACCAACGGCCAGGGTCCCATCGGCATCGCCACGGCGGACTTCAATGGCGACGGGCACCCCGATCTCGCCGTCGCGAATTCCGTTTCCAATTCTGCCACCCTCCTGCTGACCGACCCCATCACCGCGATTTCGCGCTCGGCTGGCGGCGTTGTGACCGCTACGCTCAATTCGCCCCTCACTGTTCCCGGCGGCGTGGTGAACGTTTTCGGGGTCACAGACTCGAGCTTCGATGGCACCTTTACTGCCGTTATGGGCTCCGGCAGCGCAACTCTCCAATGGAATCAGGCCGGTCAGCCCGTAATGAACGGCGGCAGTGGTTTGGCGGTGGCTCAAACCGATCTGTCAACGGGTACGAACGGTAGGAAGCCCGTGGCCGTCGTGGCTGCGGGATTCAACTCCTCGTTTCAATGTCTCGCGAATTCATCCCAGGCTCACCCCGACCTCGCGGTGGCTAACGAATCCAGCGGCACCGTGGCCCTATTTCTGAACCAGTGCGATGGGACGTTCACGGGCACCATCTTCGACGTGGGCAATCAGCCCGACGCCCTCGTTGCCGGCGATTTCAATAACGATAGTCGACAGGATCTGGTGGTGGCCAACAGTGGTGACGGCTCCCTCACTTTGCTTTTCGGCGCAGGCAACGGCACCTTTCCCGACAGCGTTTCCAACCAGACCAGCGCGGCCATCTCCTGCTCCGGCCTTCCCGCGCCTTCCGAGCCTTGCCAGGGTATCGCCTCCGGCGACTTCAATGGCGACGGCCTTCTCGACGCCGTTGTCACCGATCCCGACAACAACACAGCCACCGTCATCATCAACTCCAACCAGATCGCCGCAGCCAACTCCCAGCTTCCCTACCCCGGCTTCCAGTACGAAGACCTCGGTATCAAGGCAAAAGCCACTCCACACATTCATCCCTCCGGTGATGTCACGCTGACCCTCACCCTTGAAATCCGCAGCCTCTCCGCAACCAACTTCAACGGCATTCCAGTTCTCACCAACCGCACCATTGAGCAAACGGTGCGCCTGCGCCCCAACGAGCCTTCCGTCCTCAGCGGAATCTTCTCCGACCAGCAGACTCTTTCGATCACCGGCCTCCCCGGCGCTGCGGAAGTTCCCGGCCTCCAGGACCTAACCACCAACCGCAATCCTCAGGTCCAGCAGACCGAGCTCATTGTCGTGGTCACCCCGCGAATGGTGCGCCTGGCACCGCGCATCCTGGAGGTCTTTTACGCGGGGCATGAAAGACAGTCCGGAATCTCGCCAGGCCGCCAGTTCGAATCGCCGGATGGTTTCGAGCGCCGCCCGGTCCAGCCCTTTGTTCCGCCCGCCGAGACACCTCCAGGAGGCCAGCCGCCCACACGCCCGCGCCCGTAATCCGAAGCCGGAGTTTTCACCGCTGATGGCAATACGTGCTCGTCTCGCCTCAGCGTCCGGACACACCGATGACCTACCCCAATTCTCCCGCCCTGATTTGCCTGCTTGCCCTACGGAACCGCGTCAAACACCACTACGGGCTGGTACGTCCGTGGCACCACCGCCTCGGCCACCGCAATCAGCTTCTGTTGCTGGCTGAATACCCGCAACCGGGGAGGCCCGGGTACGCCCGAATCGAGATGCGAAGTCGCCCCCGGCGGCGCGGTGAATTGCGCGGGCTGGATTTGTGCCAGCGGCAACGTGAACTTCGCTCCATGTCTCACACGCCGTTCCACCACCGGCAGCACGGTGGCCCGCGGCAACTCCGGCAGCATCCGTTCCAGCGGCACGATCAGCTCCGCCGCACGCCCCTGCCGCGCCGCCGATTCCAGCTCCTCGAGCGACACGGCCTGGTCCAGCGTGAACTCGCCTACTGCCAATCGCGAAATCTCCTCCAGATGCGCCCCGGTTCCCTGCCGCGCCCCCAGGTCGTGCGCCAGCGACCGGATATACGTCCCCGCGCCGCATTCGATCACGCAGCGCGTCCGCGGACCCTCCACACGCTCCACGTGAAACTCGAAAACGTCCACCTCCACAGGCTTCAACTCTACCGGACGGTTCTTCCGCGCCAGTTCGTGCGCCGGCCGCCCCGCGATCTTCTTCGCCGAATACGCCGGGGGCGTCTGCAGCAGGTGACCGGTGAATTCCGCTACCAGCGGCTCGATCTCCGCGCGCGTGAGCGATGGCGCCTGGTCCTCGCCTTGCGCCTTCCCGTCCGCATCGTAGGTGTCCGTCGCATAGCCGAACCGTATTGTGCACGCGTACCGCTTTCGCCGGCCGGAATAAAAACGCGCCAGCCGCGTCGCGCGCCCGAGCAGGAGCACGAGCACACCCGTCGCCAGCGGATCGAGTGTTCCCAGATGGCCGATCTGCCGGAACCCCAGCAGCCGCCGCGCCATCTCCACCACGTCGTGCGAAGTTCTCCCCCGCGGTTTCTGGATGACGAGCGCGCCGTCAATCGGCGGTGGCTGGGGCTGGCGTGGCATCTCGGCGCGGCGTCAGGACGCGTCTCTGCCGGACGACGGAGGGTGCAGCAGCTCTTCCAGCCGCCCGCCTTCCACTCCCGAGGCGTCCACCACGAAATGGATTTCCGGCACGCGCCGCAGGTCGAGCCGCTGCGCCAGTTGGTGGCGGACAAAGCCCATCGCCGCGGCCAGCCCGTCGCGCACCCCGCGCCGCTCCTCCCGCGTTCCGAATGCAGCGAGGAAAATGCGCGCGTGCTTCAGGTCCGGCGTCACGCACACTTCCGTGACGCGCATGGGCCCCGCCAGCCGCGGGTCCTTCAGCTCCCCCGCGAGCATGGCTTCAAATTCGTGGCGGATTTCTTCGGCCACGCGCTCGTGGCGGTGGCGGACGGTGGTCATGGGAGTCAGACCTCAGATGGCGATATGCCCGCTCATGGTTCACAGAACTTCCACCGTGCTTCCCACCAGGTCGCGCCCCAGCAGCCGCTCCGATTCATTCGCCACTTTTTCGAGCGCGTCCTCCAGGTGCCGCGTGTCGTTCGATATCGTCACCACGCCCACCAGCGACCGCTGCCAGGTCTCCTGGTGGTCGAGTTCCGCAATCGCGATGTTGAACTGCCGGCGCAGCCGGTCCTTCAGGCTGCGCAGCACCTGGCGCTTGTCCTTCAGCGATCTCGCATCGGGGATGTAAATCTCCAGCGTGAGCAATCCGACAGGCATCGTCTGCCTCCCCGGTCCGCGGAGCCCGCAGCCGCGCCGGCAGGCGCGGCGGACCGTTCAGGCCCGGGTGGCCGCGGCGGCTTCCAGCGCTTCCACCGTGAAGAACTCGATGACGTCGCCCACTTTCAGGTCGTTGAAGTTGGCGATCCCCAGACCGCACTCGAAGCCGGAGCGCACCTCGCTGGCGTCATCCTTGAATCGCTTCAGCGAGCTGACGCGGCCCGTGTACACTACCACGCCCTCGCGCACCAGGCGCAGCTCCGCGTCGCGCTTGATGATTCCGTCCGTCACGTAGCAGCCCGCTACCATGCCCACGCCCTTGATCCGGAATGTGTTCCGCACCTCGGCGCGGCCCAGGTGCATCTCCTTGTACACAGGCTCGAGCAGCCCGGCCAGCGCCTTCTTCAGTTCGTCGGTCAGCTCGTAAATCACCGTGTGCGTCCGGATCTCCACTTTCTCCTGCTGCGCCAACTCCGACGCTTTGCGATCCGGGCGCACGTTGAACGCCAGGATGATGGCGTTCGACGCCGACGCCAGCAGCACGTCCGTTTCCGTCACCGCGCCCACGCTCGAATGCAGGATTTTGATCTTCACGTCGTCGGTCGAGAGCTTGGGCAGCACTTCGTTCAGCACTTCAACCGAGCCCTGCACGTCGGCCTTCAACACGATGGCCAGCTCCTTCACCTCACCGGCCTTGAGCTGCTCGTGGAGCTGGTCGAGCGTGATCCGGCCCGTCGACGTGCGCGCCAGCGTCTGCTCGCGGATCTTCGACTGCCGGTAGTCCACGATGTGCCGCGCCTTGCCCTCGTCTGCCACCTGGAAGTTGTCGCCCGCCTCGGGCACGCCCTGCAGGCCGAGCACTTCCACCGGCGTGGAAGGGCCCGCCGCCCGTACCGGATGCGCCCGGTCGTCGAACATCGCGCGCACCTTTCCATACACCGCGCCGCAGAAGAAGAAGTCGCCCACGTGCAACGTCCCGTTCTGCACCAGCACCGTAGCCACAGGCCCGCGCCCCTTGTCCACCCGCGACTCGAGGACGGTGCCGCTCGCCGGAACCGTGGAACTGGCTTTCAGCTCGCGAAGGTCGGACACCAGCAGGATCATTTCCAGCAGCTTGTCCAGATTCGTCTTTTCCCGCGCGGAAACTCCCACCATCACCGTTTCGCCGCCCCACTCCTCCGGCAGCAATCCCTTGTCGGCCAGTTGGCGCTTCACCCGTTCCTGGTCCGCGTCCGGCTTATCGATCTTGTTGATGGCCACTACGATGGGCACGTTGGCGTTCTTGGCATGGCTGATCGCCTCGAGCGTCTGCGGCATCACGCCATCATCCGCGCCCACCACCAGCACCACCACGTCAGTCACCTTCGCGCCGCGCGCGCGCATCCGCGTAAACGCCTCGTGGCCCGGCGTGTCGATGAACACGATCTTACGGTCATGCACGTGCACTTCGTACGCCCCGATGTGCTGCGTGATTCCGCCGGCCTCGCCCGCGGCCACGCTCGTCTCGCGAATGGCGTCCAGCAGGCTGGTCTTGCCGTGGTCCACGTGCCCCATCACCGTAACCACCGGAGCTCGCGGCTCCATCCCCGTCGTTTTCTCTTCCCGCGAGACCTCTTCCACCACCTCTTCCTCGAACGACTTGACGGTCACCACACCATTGAACGCTTCGGCCAGCGATGTGGCCGTCTGCACGTCCAGCGGCTGGTTGATGCTGGCGAACACACCGCGCCCCAGCAGCGTGGACAGCAGTTCCTTGGCGCGCACGTCGAGTTTCTCCGCGAGTTGGCGAACACTTATCCCTTCCGTGATGGTCACCTCGCGTGGCTCGCGAGGCACGGGCGGCGGCGCTTCGGCCACGCCGCTGCGTCCTGCGGGACCCCGCCGCTCGGCGGCTCCCGCCCGCGCGCGCACCGGATGCAACTTGCGCTCGCCTTCCTCGAATCGCTTTTCGGCAAGGGGCCGCGCGCCCGCCGCGGACTTCGTCGTCTTCCGCTGGTAGAGCGGTTTCCCCGCTTCCGGCTTCGCCGGCGCCACCACGCCCATCGCCACGCCCGGCGAGGCGGTGAGCCGTGGGGGGCGTCCAGGACGCGCTCCTGCCGAGCCCGCGGTTCCCGGGATTGGAGGCTTGCGCGGCAGTTGCGGCATTGGCCCCGTGGATCGATCCGAGGCCGGCACGGCGATCGGAGGTTTTGGCGGAAGCAACGGTGGGGGAGGCTTAACAGCCTGCGGTCGCTGCACCAGCGGCTGCCCGACCGCTCGCACTGCGGGGGTAGCGCTGGGCGCGCCCGCCTGGGCGGGCGGACGCAGCGGCGCACGCGCTGGTACCGCGCTGGGTGGCGCGCCGCTGATGGGAGGCTTCGCCGGGATCGGCGGAGGAGCAACAGGCTTTGCCACGACCGGAGGCGCAATGGGTCTTGCAGCCGGCGGCGCAGCCGGTGGCGGGCTGACCGCTTCCGCCGGCACAACCACGGGGGCCTTCACTGCCGATCGCGCCGGCGCTTCGATCTTTGCAGGGGCAGGAGGCGGTGTTGCGGCCGCGGGCGGAGCAGCGGCCACCGGAGCTTCTTCCCGCTCCTCCTTCTTTTCCTCTTCCTTGACCGGCGCTACTGCGACGGGTGCTTCTTCCAGTTCGGCGCCAAGCAACTTGTGGCGTACTTTCTCCGCCACTTCCACATCGATCGAGCTCGAATGCGTCTTCTTTTCGGTCACGCCAAAGCCGGGCAGAAGCTCGATGATGGCCTTCGCTTTAACCTCCAACTCGCGGGCCAGCTCGTTGATGCGGATTTGGACGTGCTCGGTCATCCTTGCCCGCCGCCCTCCCCTTCGGACGAATCCGGCTCCGGCGCCTTCTCGGAGCTTTCCTCATGAGCCGCCGGCTCCGCAGCGGACTCCGCGGAAGCTGCCGCCGCTTCCGCTACAGGCTCGGCGACGGGTTCCGCCGCCGCCCCCGCCTCTTCGGAGCCTGCCGGAGTCTCCGCGGCCGCGCTCGCGGCTTCCGCGCCGGTTTGCGCAGCTTCCAAACCCTCGAAATGCGCTACTACGGCCTGGCGGATTTTTTCCACCATCTTTTCGCCGATGCCGGGAATCTCCAGCAGTTGTTCCGCAGACATGTCCGCAAGCCGTTCGATGTTGGTAATGCCGTGGGCTTCGAGCTTCTCGAGCGTCTTCGGCCCCACGCCCTTCAATTCCGTAAGTGCAGTCACTGGGGCGGTGAGTGCGGACATCTGCTCCTCGATTTCCTGCCGCTTCTCTTCCTCGCTCTTGATGTCGATGTTCCACCCGATCAGTTTGCTGGCCAGCCGCACGTTCTGGCCCTTCTTGCCGATGGCCAGCGAGAGCTGGGTGTCCTCGACGATCACTTCCAGCCGCTTCTCTTCGGTATCCACGATCTGTACACGGGTAACCTTCGCCGGCGAAAGCGCCTTCTGCGCAAACGCCACGATTTCCTCCGAGTAAGGGATGATGTCGATCTTTTCGCCGCGCAGCTCGCGGATGATGGACTGCACGCGCATGCCCTTCATTCCCACGCACGCGCCCACAGGGTCCACTTCCTTGTCCCGGCTCTCCACCGCGATCTTCGTCCGCTCGCCCGCCTCGCGCGCCACCGCGCGGATACGCACCGTGCCGTCGTAAATTTCGGGCACTTCCATTTCAAACAGCCGCTGCACCAGCATCCCGTCCGCGCGGGACACCACCACCTGCGGCCCGCGCGCCGCGCGCTCCACCAGTTTGATCGCCACGCGGAGCCGCTCGCCCAGGTTGTAGCTCTCCAGCCGCGACTGTTCCCGCTTTGGCAGCCGCGCTTCCGTCCGCCCGATGTCCACGATCAGGTCGGGGCCCTCGGTGCGCTTCACGATGCAGTTCACCATCTCGCCCACGCGCCCGTTGTACTCGTTGTAGATGGTGTCGCGCTCGGCCTCGCGCACCTTCTGCAGGATCACCTGTTTGGCGGTCTGCGCCGCGATGCGGCCCAGCACGTCGGTGGGCTTGGAGAACAGGATTTCGCTCCCGATGGCCGCCTGCGGGTCGAATTTCTGCGCTTCCGCCACGGTGATTTCCCGCTGCGGGTCTTCCACCTGCTCCACCACCGTGCGCACGGCAAACACGTCCACGTGCCCCGTGTCCGGATTGAACCGCGAGCGGATGTCTTCTTCCGTCTTGTAGTATTTGCGAGCAGCCACTACCATCGCGTCTTCAATGGCGGCGACGATGATCTCCGGTTCGATATGCTTCTCCCGGCTGATCTGCTCGATCGTCTGCGTCAGTGGACTTGCCATTCCTGCTTCTCCCTTGACCCCACCCGCCGCGGCCTAAAATTCTACGACGAGTTGCGCCTTGCGAATCCACTCAAACGGCAGGGCCACAACCCTCCCGTTCACCTCGAGCTTCACGCGCCCTTCCGCGTAACCGGCCAGCCGCCCCTCGAAAAACGTCTGGCTCTCGATGGGCTGCGAGAGCGAAATCCGGGCGCGGCGCCCGCTAAACCTCTCGTACTCCGCCGGCTTGGTCAGTTTGCGGTCCAGTCCCGGCGAGCTCACCTCCAACACATACCCCGCAGGCCCGGGGATGAGCTGCTCCACGTCCAGGATGACCCCCAGTTCGTGGCTCACTTTTTCGCAGTCCCCATGACTGACCCCGCCAGGCTTGTCCAGGATCACCCGGAGAAAGCGCTGGCGGCCGACCTTCCATTCCACGTCCACCACGTCCAGGCCTGCGGAACCTGCGACGCGTTCGGCTGCTTCGCGAATCTTTTCGAGCTTCATGCCGACACCGGGACCAGGGTCCGCGTGTACGTACACCCGGCTCGCGGCCGGCATCCCGGCCAACAAAAAAGTGGGCTTTCGCCCACTCTGGTGTTCAACCCTCGCCCGGAAACGACACTATATCGCGCTGCAACCGCGAATGCAAGCCGAGGGGGAACGCAGCCGGGGGCCGCCGCGGCTTCGGGGGCGACGCCTTCGGCGCCGCCCGGGAATGTCTCCGATGCCGGTAGGCGGCTATGGCTTGGGCTTTGCCGGAGGAGGATTGGTGCCCGGCTGGCCTGGACGTGTGCTCGGGCGGCCAGGCGCAGGAGCGGCAGCCTTCACTGGGTTGGCTTGGTCATACAGCCGGATGATGTCCTGCGTAACATCGAGCTGGTTGGAACAGTAGATGTTGCACACCTGGGCGTCCATGATGATCAGGTAGCCGTTCTCGCGCGCGTAGTGGGAAATGACGTCGCCCATTTTCCGGCCCAGCTTGTCGATGGCGTCCTGCTGCGCATCGTTGAAGTCCTGCTGGTACTCTTCTTGTTTGCGCTGCAATTGCTGCTGCATGCGCTGGCCCTGCCGTTCGAGCCGAATACGCTCCTCGTCACCGAGCGTTTGCCGTCCATTCGTGAGCCGCGTCTGGACGTCTTCCAGGCTCTTGCGCATGTTTTCCAGCTCCGCCTGCTTGGCGGAAAACTGCGATTGAATTTCCGCGGCCATCTGTTTGCCCTCCGCCGTGCTCAACATGGCGGCGCGAATATCCACGATGGCCATCTTGGGGAGGGCCCCGGCGGCGGGAGGCGGGGAACTCTGGGCCCACAGGGAGGCGGCTGCCGTGAGAATGAGGGCCGGAACGACCAAAGCTCTGACTGGGTTGTTCATCACATCTCCTTGCTGCAACAGCGATGGAATTGCAAAACGCACATTATGGCGCGCCTTTCCGAAACGGTCAACGGGAACCCCAGGCCCGCCCTCCTACCGCGGCAGGGGATAAAGCAGAACCTGGTTGTTCGCCGAGTCCGAGATGACCACCAGTTCCAGGCGGCGGTGGATGGCCAGCGCATACTGCGGGCTGCCCGAAATCGGCAAGACATCACGCACCTGGCGGTTGGGCAGATCCACCACCGAAAGCGAGTTGCTTCCGCCGTTCTGGGTGAGCAGCGTGCCGTCCTGGAAATTGTAGGAGAGCGAAGTCGGATTCACGCCGGTGCGAATGCTGCTCGTGGCCAGGGTGGTGGTATTGAGGCTGACGATGGTGTTGGAGCCGCTCGCTTGGATCAGGAACACCTGGTTGACCGGGTCGTAGTCCACGCCTGTCGGAGTCGATATATTCGAGATGCGGTTCACAGCGCTCACGGCTCCCGTCGAGACGTTCAGGATCTCCGCGTCGTTCGACGTGGACGCCTGTGCGGTTACCGCGATGTTGAGATCCGGAGCGATGGCGGCGGCCACCGGCCCCGCATCCACGCCCAGGCCGCTCGCCTGGGTCCCGGAGATGCCGTTCGCAGGGAAGAGGCTGATCGAGTTGCTCCCCGTATTGACGACCAATGCCGTCCCCAGCGATTCGCTGGCGGCCACGCCAGTGGGGTCGGCACCGACTGTCACAGTCGCGGGAACGGTAACGGGATTGGTGGTCATGTTAATGATCGAAGCGCTGGAACTGCCGCTGTTGGAAACCACCGCGGCTCCGATGCGGCTCACCACAGCCAGGTCAATCGGGGTGTTACCGACAGTGACGGTCGAGATGACCGTGCCAAACGCGGGATTCGTGCCGGGGGAAGAAATGTCGATCACCGAAACGGTGCCATCGCCGGAATTGGCCACTACAGCGCGATCGTTATCCTGATCCACGGCCACTCCCAGCGGAGAAGTGCCCACCGCGACCGCTTGGGCCACCAAGAGGTTGAAGACATTGGAAAACAAAGACGCAGAGTTCTGCACGTCCACCACCAAACGGCGCGGCCGAGTGAGCAAGCTGGTGGGAATGGATGCAGTCAGCTCGCGGCTGTTCACAAACGTGGTCGGGATGACCGTCTCATCCAGGCGGATTTGCGAGCCGGGAACGAATCCGGCGCCGATGATGGTGATCGGAACAGCCGAAGCAGAGGTGAGCGTGATGGTGGGGTTCACCTGGAGGATTTGCGGCTCGGGCGTCGCCAGCCGCGAGCGGGTGGCGCCAAGATCGATTACGGTTACGGAGCCGTCCACGTCGTCAGCCACGAGGGCCATGTTCGTGGCCGAATCCAGGGCCACAGCAACGGGGTCGCTCCCCAGGGGAATCGTGGAGAGTTGGGCCGGTGTGCTCAAATCCAGCTCGAACGCCTCGTGCACACCGGGATTCAACAGCACACCCACGTTGGTGAAGGGATTCACGGCCGCGGCCACGTTGCCCACACTGAGCGTCACGCTGGAGATGGACTGGTCCAGAAGGCTGAACAGGAAGCCCGCAGCCGAAGAGGGTTCCGCGAGGAGCATGGTCTTGGTTTCCGAGTTCACGGCGACGCCGCGAGTGGTGGCGGTGATAGCTGCGGTGAAGACCACGGAAAGCCGCGTGAGATCCACAACGGTAAGCGTACCCGAGCCGCCCGGCGTGACAATGGCCCAGCCCATCTGCGGCAGCACGGCGATCTGCGGCTTGGTGCCCGTGCTGACGGCCACAGTACCGAGCACGGAACCCGACACCGCGGAGCCGCCTGTGCTGCTGCCGTCTGCGCCGGCCTGGGCCCAAGTGAGCGTAGTCGTGCCGGAACCGGTGAGCACCACGAACGTGCCGTCGAAACTGGTGTTCGCCACTCCGGAAATCGTGATGATTCCGGAGCCATTGCCGCCGGGGATGGTGAGAGCCGAAGCCAAGGTCGCGGTAACCGTGCCACCGGCGCGGGTAATCGATGTGACGGCACGGACTACGGGACACGCCATCGGGTGCACCGTGTCCAATACGAAGCCGGCGCTCCCATTCTGATCCACGACCAGCGCACGCCCGTGCACTTCATCCACGCCGACCGCCACAGGCGCGGTCCCCACACAGGGGAGTGTGGTGGAGAGCACAGACGCGGAAAGGTCCACGACAGCCAGATCATTCGAGGCCGAATCCGTGACCAGTGCGAGATTGCGCAGCCCGTCCACGGCCACCGAAGTGGGTGTGGTGCCCACAACCACCTGAGAGGCCACGGAGGCAAACGCCGGATCGAGCAGGTCGAGCGTGTTCAAGCCCTGGTCCACCACCACGGCGATTCCGCTAATGTCGTTCAGCGCGACGGCCACGGGGCCGCCGGAGGTCCCGTTGCTCTTGCTGAATCCGGTAATCGTATTGAACACAGCCGGGGCAGCCGCTGGACGAATCGCAACGTCCACGGCAGAACGCGGGGGCGTAGCGGCGGGAGTGCGCACGGCGATCTGGAACAGGCCCGCTTCGATGAGATCGCTGGAGTTCAGTGTGGCCTGAATGCTGCGCGGGAAGCTCGCGTCCGGCGTGCTGCTCACCAGATGGCCGTTCCATTCGCTGAGCGTGGAGGGAGTGAAATAGCCGCCGGCCAGCTCCACCGTGGTGGTGGGAGAATTCTGAGTGAGCGTGGAGGGAGTGGCGCCGAGCAGGGAAGGCCGCACCGGCACGACTTGCACCTGAAGGGCCGGGGTGGTGACTCCATTTTGCTCCTCGGCAGCCACCGTGTAACTCCCCGGCGTGCCGAGAAGGCCGGCGGGAAGGCGCGCGCGAATCAGATCCGCGTTTATGGCGGTCACACTTCCTCCCGTGAGCGTGCCTACACTGACACCGGAAAAGAGGACCGAAGTCGTGCTCAAAAAGTTCGCTCCGGAAAGATAGATGTCTTCCGAGTAGGCACCCGCTGGAATCTGGAGCGGTGCGATGGAGGAAAGCGTGGGAGGCGTCGCGGCGGTAATGGTAACGGCAATGGCTTGGACCTGGGTGGTGTCCGCCACGGCCTTCGCCTCGATGGTGACGGTGTTGGGGGAGGGCGCCGGAGACGGAGCCGTGTAGATCGCGGCGTTGGCCAGCCTGCCGTTTCCAACGGTCGTAGAGTTAATCGTGCCGAGGGTGGAGTTGCCGCCCTGCACGTTGTTAACAAACCAGCTTACATTGAGATTCGTGGACCCCGTTACCGTGGCAATAAAGCTGAGCTTCTCGCCCGTGCCCATGGTGGCCGAGCCCGAGGGAGTCACCGTAAGGGTGACGCCGGAAGTGAGAGTGACGCCGGCGGTGCCCGTAGCCGCCGCGTTCGCGTTGCTCACCGCCGAGATCAGCACACAACCACTATTCAGCGTGATCGTGCCGTTCGTGGTGGTGTTACAGGCGGTCGAAGTGCTCGTGCTGCCTGCACAGGCGGTGGTGGCGGGAAGGGCGGACGGCGCGGTGTACAGGCCGTTCGTGGAAATGGTGCCACAAACGGAATTGCCGCCGGTGACCCCGTCGACCTGCCAGGTAACCGTGGTGTCGGTGGCACCGGTCACGCCGGCGAAGAATTGTGCGGTGCCTTGCAGGGCCACGGTCTGGCTGAGGGGCGAGACCTGGACCATTACGGTGGTGCCGCTGTTGCTATGGCAAGCGGAGGCCAGCCCGGCAAGCGCGAGGATGAGGGCAGCGAGGCCGCCGCGAATGCATGTGTCTCTCAAATTGCGCATCTCTCCTGTCCTGGTGAAGTGGGTCCCCCGGGCGCCGCGGCCGAACCGCACATGTGTCGTGCCCCCTTGCCGGCCTGCTCTCGTTCCGTTCGTAGTTGTGCTGTCATCTCCCGGCCCCTAGAACGTCCGCGCCACGGTAAAGCGGACCGTGCGCAGCGGTTCGGAGTAAATCAGCCGTTTGCTGTTCTGGTCAAGGAAGTTGTGCACCTGCGGGAGAATCTGCTGCGCCAGCACCTGCGCGTTGCATGCCGGGTCGCCGCTGGAACACAACGAGTTGTAGATAGAGGGGCTGATAAAAAACTGCCCGCGCGGCGGTTGGACCACCTGCGCATACCGGGAAATGTTGTAAGCGTAATAAATGCGGAAGGGTACCTGGACGATGGGAAGCTGGACGACCAACTCGAGGCCGGTGGAGGAGCGCGGGTAAAAATTGGATTTCTGGGCCAGCGGGAGTTCGCTGGGGATGGGTTGGTTCTTGAACGTGTTTTGGAGATCGGCGAGACCGCCCGGATCCAGCCTCAACTGGTTCCGGCGGAGGATGCCGTTGACTCCCACATCGAGGAAGTAGCTGAGACCGACGTACTGGCCGTAAAGGGGAATGCGGTATTCAAAATTACCCACCGACTCGATGTCGCCGCCGGGAAACGAGAACTGGTACAGGAGGATGGGGATCGGGACCTGGCGCGTGGTCGGAGAGCCGCCGCCACCGAGCAAGCTGGGGTCGGTATAGGTGATGTTGGTGGGATTGTTGGTAGGGACGAAGGCCACGGGGGTGACGGTGCGTATATCGAACCCGCGGACGTCTTGTTCGCCGCCCAGATAGAGCCGAGTGAGGGGCGGTACCTCCTTGCCGGCGTAACCGGTGGTGAACGCCGTGAGGAAGCGAAGGCCGATGACATTGCGCTTCTTGCGGACCGCGAAAAAGCGCTTGTATTCGAGGGTCGGCGTAATCGAGTTCACGTTTCCGCCCAGTGGCCCGCCGACGAACGACATGGCGAGGTAGATCTCTTTCCCGGCCGTAGGATTGAGCGGACTGTTGACGGTGTTGTACGTCGCATTGACGGTGATCTGGCTCTGGTCGATTCCGTTCAGAGAGGAGGGGCCGGCGGCGCTGCGAAATTGCAGGGTCTCAAAGAGGAGGCGGGAGGCGTCGCTGAAGGCGGTGATATTGGTGGCTGTGTAGCCGTAGCTCAGGCCGACGCGAGTGAACGAATAGCGCTTGAGCGGGTAGCTGGCGAAGACGGTAAAGCCCTTGCTGTCCTGGTTGTAATTCTGCGTGGCGTTGGGGTCGGTAATGGGAAGCTGGCTGCCGAGCAGGATGGCGGTCTCCCGAGCGGTGTCGAAGCTGTAGCGCGAATCGAAAAGGGTGAAGCCGGTGGTGAGGGGTTTGTCGCGGAAATAAGGCTCCGTGAAGCCGAAGACGATGCTGCGCTCGAGGGTGCCGAACTGAGTGGAGAAGTTGAGGGTCTCGCCGAGACCCAGGAAGTTGTTGGTCTGGTAGTTGAAACCGACAAACGTGCCGGCGATGCCGCTGAGGCCGCCGTTCAGGCCGATGGACTGCTTCCCCTTTTCCTTGACCTTGAGGGTGATGTCGACGGTGCCTTCCTTGGGATTGCGCTTCAGGTCGACGTTCTGGTCCTTCTTGATTGGCTCAAAGTAATCCAACTGGTTGATGCGCAGGATGCTGAGCTCCCACAGCCGGTTGCTGTACAAATCGCCCTCGTCGAGGAGCAACTGGCGGCGGATCACCTTGTCGCGGGTGGTCGTATTGCCGACGAATTCGATGCGGCGCACGCGGTAGGCTTTCTGCACGTCGAATTCGAGAGTGAGGTTGACGACCTTGTTGGGGACGTCCACGTCGGTCTGGGGCTGGGCGGTGAAATCGATGAAGCCGTAATTGCCGAACAGGTCCTTATACTCTTCAAGGGCTTTGCGGACCTTTTCGGTGGAGAAGATGTCCCCCTGCCTGATCGGAAAAGCCCTTTCGAGAAACTCGGTCTTGAAGATCATCTCGGGATGCTCGGGATCGCGGCTGCGGACGACGAGCTTGCCCATGCGGTAGCGTTCGCCCTGGTCAATCTCGATGGTGATGTTGGTGGCCTTGCCGTGGCGTCCGCCGAAAAAGGGCCAGGGGCCGGGGATGCCGGACTTCTGGATGTCCACGGTCTCGAGCTTGGGATCCTTGACGACGACAGTGAAGTAGCCGTTGTCCTGATAGAGGGAGCGGATGCCGAGCTCGATATCCTCGTCGAGCTTGCGGCGGTCGAAGGTCTTGTTGCCCACTTTGACGAAAAAGGGCCCGGCCGGAAAGCCGTAAGGGCGGTCGTTGCGCATGGAACGGATGATTTTACGGTCGGAAAAGGCCTTATTGCCAATGAAGGTGATTTTTCCGACCTTGACCTTGGGCCCCTCGTTAACGACGAACGTGAGCTCGACGGCATTGGTGCCGGCAATCTTGGAATACTCCGGGGTGACGGTGGCAAACTGCCTGCCATGTTCCCCGAGCAATTCCTTGATCAGGACCTCGGCGCGCTTGATCTTGGTGGGATTGAAAGAACTTTCCACCGTGAGCCCGAGTTTGCGGTCCTTGAAGCGGTCCAGAATGTCGGATTCGGAAATCGCACTGATGCCCTTGTATTTGATGTGGCGGATGATGGGGCGCTCGGTGACGTAGAAGACGACGATGACTTCGTTGGGCTTGTCCGGGCTGTTTTCCACCTCCAGGCGGATGTTCTCGAAGTACTGGGTGTTCCAGAGAGCCTGGAAGTCGCGCCGGAGCCTGTCTTCGTTATAGGGCTGGCCTTCCTGGGCAAAGATCTTGCTGCGGAGGGTGGCGGTGGGGATGCGGCGATTGCCGACGATGTCCACACGTTCGATGATGGGGGGCGCGGACTGGGCCTGGAGGGGAGCCGCTCAGCGCGAGCGAGAGGAAGAAAGGACAGGGCGCAGACACAAAGGCAGGACGCGCGGGCCAGGCGCCCTCGGAGCAAGAATTTTACGCAGGCGGCCCTCTCACCGAGCGGGGCCGCGTTCCCCCACCACAAGATCAGTCGCTCCTCGTCGGACCCAGCGCTACAGGCACGCGCGATGAGATTCGTTATTGTACCATCGAGGTTGCTTCAACGACGGGCCGGAAACCGAGGCCGTCGGCCGCCACAAAAACTTCCAGCGTGGCGGGGCGAGAGATACCACCCCGGATCAAGGCTTCGGAGAGAGGATCCTCAACGTAACGTTGCAGGGCCCGGCGCAGCGGCCGAGCGCCATAGCTGCGGTCCGCGCAGGTCTTCTCCAGAATCCACTGGCGCGCCTCGGGTGTGAGCACGATCTGGACCTGCCGGTGCACCAGCGTGTCGTTGATTTGCCCGACCAGGATATCGATGATGCTCAACAGATCCTCGTCGGAAAGCGGGTTAAAGATGATGATTTCGTCGAGCCGGTTCAGGAACTCGGGATTAAATAGCCGGCGGACCTCGCCCATGACCATCTCTTCCATGCGTTGCTCGTTGATGTCTTCCGCGGCGGACTGGAAGCCCATGGTGGAGCGCTTCTGGAGGTACCGCGCGCCGAGGTTCGAAGTCATGATGAGGATGGCGTTGCGGAAGTCCACGGTATTGCCGAGGCCGTCGGAGAGCTGGCCGTCCTCAAAGACCTGGAGCAGGATGTTGTAGACGTCGGGATGGGCCTTCTCAATTTCGTCGAGGAGGATGATGGAATAGGGCGAACGGCGGACGCGCTCGGTGAGTTGCCCGCCTTCTTCGTATCCCACGTAGCCGGGAGGCGCGCCGATCAGCTTGGAGACGGAGTGTTTCTCCATGTACTCGGACATGTCGAAGCGCACCAGCGATTTCTCGCTGCCCATCAAAAATTCAGCGAGGCGGCGGGCGACTTCCGTTTTGCCCACGCCGGTGGGACCGAGGAAGAGGAAGCAGCCGACAGGGCGGCCGGGAGCCTTGAGACCGGCGCGGCTGCGGCGAATGGCGCGCGCGAGGGCGGCGATGGCGCGGTCCTGGCTGATGACGCGCTTGTGCAGTTCTTCTTCGATGCGGATGAGCTTCTGCTGCTCGTCTTCCTTGATGGCGGTGACTTCCACGCCCGTCCAGCGGGCCACGACTTCCTCGATGTCCTCGCGGGAGACGACCCCGGAGACGGAATCGTCGATCTTCAGTTTTTCGCGCAGGGTTTGCAGGTGCTCGCGCTCCTTGCGCTCTTCCTCGGAGTAGAAGCGGGCCTTTTCGAACTCGTGATTGGCGATGGCCGTTTCCATGCGATGGGTGATGAACTTGATGCGCTTCTGCACCTCGGTGATTTCCTCGGGCAGCATGGACTGGCGGAGCTTGACGCGCGCGCCGGCTTCGTCGATGAGGTCGATGGCCTTGTCGGGGAGGAAACGGTCGGGGATATACCGGCTGGAGAGATAGACGGCGTAGCGCAGCGCCTCGTCGGTGTAGCTGACGGCATGGAATTTTTCGTAGCGCTCGCGGACGCCCTGGAGGACGCGGATGGCCTCCTCTTCATTCGGCGCGATGACCTTGACGGCCTGGAAGCGGCGCTCCAGCGAGCGGTCGCGCTCGACAGACTTGCGGTATTCGGAGGGCGTGGTGGCGCCGATGCATTGGATCTCACCGCGGGAGAGCGCGGGCTTGAGAATATTGGCGGCGTCGAGGGAGCCCTCGGCGGAGCCGGCGCCCACCAGGGTGTGCAGTTCGTCGATGAAGACGATGGCGTTCTGGTTCTCCATCAATTCTTTCATGATGGTCTTGAGGCGCTCTTCAAACTGGCCGCGGTACTTGGTGCCGGCGACGATCAGAGAAAGGTCGAGCGAGAGGATGCGCTTGTCGGAGAGGAACGGAGGCACGTCGCCATCGGCGATGCGCTGGGCGAGGCCCTCGACGATGGCGGTCTTGCCGACTCCGGGCTCGCCGATGAGCACGGGATTGTTCTTGGTGCGGCGGCAGAGGATCTGGACAACGCGTTCCAACTCGCGATCGCGGCCAACGAGGGGATCGAGCTGGCCTTCCATAGCGGCCTGGGTGAGGTCGCGGCTGAATTCGGCAAGCAAGGAAGTCTCCTTGGCGCGGTTGACGGGAACTTTTTCGCCCGCGCTGCGGGCCAGCTCATCGCGCAGTGTGGAAAGGCGCAGGCCGCGCTCCTGAAGCAGCTCAGAGCCGAAGCACTTCTCCTCGCGGAGGATTCCGAGCAGGAGATGTTCGGTGCCCACGTGCTTGTGGCTGAGGCGGTCCGCCTCCTCAGCGGCAAATTTGAGAATGCGATGGCATTCCTGGCTCAGGGGCACGTCCACGGAAGTGGAGATGCGCTCGCGGATGGTGATGCGCTGTTCAATTTCCTTGCGAATGGATTCGATGGAGCCATGGGTGCGCAGGAACCGATTGGCCATGGCTTTATCTTCACGGAGGAGGCCCAGGAGCAGGTGTTCCGTTTCGATATAGGGGCTGCCGTACTGAGTGGCCTCGTAGCGCGCGAAGAAAATCACTCTACGGGCCTTCTCCGTGTAGCGTTCAAACATGGGTCACCTGAGCGTCCTCTCCCCGCCCTGCGCGACGCCCCGGGAAGCGGCCTGCGCCTGGACCTGTCCGCGTTCGAGGCGGAGAACGCGATCGCAGCGCTGGGCCAGTCCCAGGTTATGAGTCGCCAGAATGGAGGTCAGCCGCCGTTCGTCGTGCAGGCGGCGCAGCAGGGCGAAGACGGATTCGGCCGTGTCCTCGTCCAAATCACCGGTGGGTTCATCGGCGAACAGCAGAGACGGCTGGCCGGAAAGAGCGCGAGCAATGGCCACGCGCTGCTGTTCTCCCCCGGAGAGTTCCGCCGCGCGGTGGCGGCGACGGTCTGAAAGTCCCACTCGATCCAACCCTTCGCCGGCTGACTGGAGGGCTTCCCGCATGGGTACGCCCCGCAGCAGCAGGGGAAACGCGGCATTCTCTTCCGCCGTGAAATCGGCCAGCAGGTGGTGCCGCTGCCAGACGAAACCAATCTGCCGATTTCGAAACTCCGCCAGTCTCGCGGCGGAAAACGCCGAGAGCGCTTCCTGTTCGAAGTATACTGTACCGCTTGTCGGAGTGTCCAGCGCAGCCAGTAAATGCAGGAGCGTGCTTTTTCCGCAACCAGATGGTCCCACCACGGCAACCATCTCGCCGCGTCCGATTTCCAGGTCGAGACCGTTGAGAACGGGAAGCGGGCCGGAGGCGGTCGCATAGGATTTGCGGAGTTTTTCCGCGCACATGAGAGCGGGGGACGGAGCGGCGGCTGCGGCTGCAGAAGTTTCGCGCGGGTCGGGAGCCGGATTCACGTTGTCCTCATCTTTGCGCGAGCGGCGGCTGGGCCAATTCTCGTCAATCCTCTCTCACTCACTTAGATGCGTGCTGCGGCCTGAGCCACTTAGAATCCGCGAAGGGGAGTGCGCAATTGTTTGCTCATTTCTCTCCAACTTGAGATAGAACGAGTGGCCACGACGAAGCAACCGGGCACCGAGCGCCGGCGGGAGGGATGCAAATCGCTCATTCCGTGCGCGTTGCCGGGGAAACTGTTTTCTTCTTCGGGTAATGGTGGTCACAGTGAAAGCCTCCGAGACCTTTCCAAGGGAGTAACGAGCAACTGGGCAGCCAATCCCCGCGGGGTGAGGCCGGGTGTGTGCCTGGCGCAAGCTATTCATAGCGAAGGATCTCCGTGGGGGAAACCCGCACCGCCAAACGCGCTGGATAGAGCGTGGCGAGAACGCAAATGACCAGCGCGGCAAAGGCGATCAAAACAGTGTCAGAAATGCTTGGCGAAAACGGGACGTAAGAAATGGCGTACACCTCCGGGTCGAGAGGCACGAACCGCCAGTGATTGAGAACTACAGCGAGGACGTATCCCAGGAGACCGCCGCCGACGGTACCCCAGAGGCCGGCGATCAATCCCTGGAGGACGAAGATGTCGCGGATCTGGTCGTGGCGGGCGCCCATGGCCATGAGCACGGCGATGTCGCGAGCCTTCTCGCGCACGGTCATGGCCAGCACGACGAGGATGTTGAGTCCGGCGACGGAAGTGATGAGGCCAATGAAAATCGCGGTGACCAGTTTTTCCAGGCGCAGGGCGCGGAAGAGCGCGCGGTTCTCCTCCTCCCAGGTGCGCGGGACGAAGCCGGAGCCGGCGGCGGCGGCGAGCGAGGGAGCGAGGGCATCGGCGAGATCGGCTTTGTCGAGCCGGCATTCGATCACGTTGGCGAGGTCGCCGACTCCGGCCAGTCCCTGCACGGCAGCAAGAGTGGCAAAGGCCCAGTTGGCGTCGTAATCGTAGAAGCCGGAATGAAAAATGGCGGCGACGCGGAAGCGGCGGGAACGCGGGATCATGCCGAAAGGAGTGAGTCGCCCGCGCGGGCTGGTGATGGTGACGTAATCGCCGGCGGCGATGTGCAGGTCGTCGGCCAGGACGCCGCCGAGGACGACGGCGTCGAGACCGTCCGCGTCCTTGGCAAATAGATCGCTGCTGCGGAGGAGACCGGCAAGGACGCTGTCGGTGCGGCGCTCGCGGGCGGGGTCGATTCCTTTGAGCACCACGCCGCGGGCGCGGCCGCCGCCGGAGAGCAGAACAGTCTGGTAGAGAGCGGGGACTGCGGCGACGACGTGGGGCAGGCGGGAAAGGCGGTCTGCGACGGCGTCATAGTCGCGGATGCCCTCCGAACCGGGACGCGTGAGATGCACGTGAGCGGTGACAGCGAGCAGGTGATCTTCGAGCGCGGACCGAAAGCCGGAATTCATGGCCAGGGCGATGACCAGTGTGGCCACGCCCGCGCCGATGCCGAGCACGGAGAGCCAGGAGATGATGCGGAGAATCGCGGGACGGTGGCGCGAACGGAGATAGCGGTGGGCGACGAATCCGGCGAGACTCATGCGCCACTCCGCGTCATGGCACGAGCCGCACGATCAGTCTCCCGGGCCAGCCGGCGGGGCTGAAGGCGTTTCGGGAGCAGTGGCGGCAGAGGATTCCGGGCGGAGGAGCGGGAAAAGGATGACTTCGCGGATCGAGTGCGAATCCGTGAGCAGCATGGTGAGGCGGTCGATGCCGATACCCTCTCCGGCGGTGGGCGGCATGCCGTGGGCGAGGGCGCGAACGTAGTCCACGTCCACCTGGCGGGGAACTTCGTCTCCGCCGCGGGCCACTTGCTCGGAGAAGCGGCGCTCCTGTTCTTCGGGATCGTTCAATTCGGAGAAGCCATTGGCGAGCTCCATGCCCGCGGCGAACAGTTCGAAGCGCTCGGTGAGTGTGGGGTCGTCGGTGCGGCACTTGGAGAGCGGGGAAATCTCGACAGGAAAATCGTGGAGGAGCGTGGGCTGGATGAGATGGCGCTCGGCGACGTGCTCGAACAGCAGTCCGGTCAGCTCGCCGGGGGAAGTGGATTCCACCCCTGCGATCGGTTCGGCCGAGTGCGAACGCGCCCAGGAGTTGTAACGCGCGACGGCGGCACGGACGGCATCCGGAGCGGCGAGTTCGGCGGCCGAGAGAGGCGCACCGGCCCCGGCGGGCCAATGGCGGGCGATGGCGGCGCGCATCGTGAGCCGTTCGATGTGGGAGAAATCGAGCGCATGCTCGCCGTAGCGGACCTGGAGGCTGCCGGTGATTTTATGCGCGAGGCTCTTGAGAAGGTCTTCGGTGAGTTGCATCGCGTCGTTGTAGTCGGCGTAGGCCTGATAATACTCGAGCATGGTGAATTCGGGGTTGTACTTGAAGGAGATGCCCTCGTTGCGGAAATTGCGGTTGATTTCGTAAACGCGGTCGAGGCCGCCGACGA
This sequence comes from uncultured Acidobacteriaceae bacterium, assembly GCA_963773835.1. Taxonomy (GTDB): domain Bacteria; phylum Acidobacteriota; class Terriglobia; order Acidiferrales; family UBA7541; genus JOPF136. The sequence continues at coordinate 506,205 of CAVZCQ010000001.1, read as the reverse complement.
TGAGGCGCTTGAGGTAGAGCTCCGGAGCGATGCGGAGGAAGAGGTCGAGGTCGAGAGCTTTGTGATGGGTGACGAAGGGGCGGGCCACGGCGCCGCCGGCGATGGGATGCATCATCGGGGTTTCGACTTCGAGGAAGCCGCGAGCGTCGAAGAAGACGCGCATCTCGCGGATGATTTGGGCGCGCTTGAGGAAGACTTCGCGGACGCGGTCGTTGGAGATGAGATCGAGATAGCGCTGGCGGAAGCGGAGCTCGACGTCCACGAGGCCGTGCCATTTTTCGGGCAGCGGGAGCAGGGCCTTGGCCAGCAGGCGGAGCGACGTGACCCACACGCTGAGTTCGCCGGTGCGCGTGCGGAACATGCGGCCTTCGACGCCGATGAGGTCGCCGAGATCCAGCAGGCGGAAGAGCTGGAAGGCGCGATCGCCGACGGCGTCGAGCTTCACGTAAATCTGGATACGCTTGCCGCCGCCGAGCAAATGGGCGAAGCCGGCTTTGCCATGGCCGCGAAGGCTGACGATGCGGCCGGAGGTGCGAACTGCGGGCTTTTCGGCCTCGAGTTCGTCGTGGGACTTCGCGTCGAAGAGTTCGAGGAGCTGCGCGGAGGTGTGGGTGAAGTCGAAGCGGCGGGGATAGGCTTCTTCCCCGAGTTTTACAATCTCCTCGAGATTTTTCTGCCTTTGCCGGTACTGGTCGAGTGGTTCAAACGGCAAGCGCTGCCCCCTGTTGCAAAGCGGAGCGAGTATAGGTGCCGCGGAATAGAAGCGTCAAGGAAGGTGGTGCCGCGAGACAGACGCATCCCGGAATGCGATTGGAAAAGGAACGAGCATGAAAACGACGCCTTGCAGGTTGCCGATCGCCTAGCCAGAGGGCAGGCCAGACAGCCCGCTACTCGTGGATCCCTCTGAGGCGCCCGGCCAGGAGCGGCCGTGCTGTAGCCGGCGGGGTAGCGGGGGCGTCTAAGAGGAAAGCGGGGTGCGGGAGTGGCGGTACTGGTATAATCCGGCCTCTCTGGCGAGGGGTCGGACTTGGGCAAGCTGCGGAAGCGCACGATTCTCTCCGTATGGCTGGGGCATCTCTCAGCGGAGAAAGCTGCGGTTTATGAGCCTTCGGTGCGGGAACTGGAGACCGGGTATAGCCTGATCAGCTTCGCACTGGACGAGGGGCTGAGGAGAAGCGAAGCGGGGGAGTTGCGAGTCGCGCGGGAAGCGGCGAGTCTGTGCGGAGCGCTGGCCCAACGTCATGCGGCGGTGCTGAGCGGGGCGCTGCGGACCATGGAGAGGAGGTCGCGGCACTTCGGGACGCTGCCGGAAGTGAGACCGCTGGACGTGGAAACGTTCCGCGGAGAAGCGGCGCGAACGGCGAGCAAATGGAACGCGCTGCTGCACCGCGTGCTGTTCAGCGCGAGGGCGCGGTGGTTCCACAAGCTGCGGACGCTGGAAGAAATCTTGTGGTTTACACAGGAGACGTTTCTAGAAACGGCCGGGGAGCTGGCCGACGGGGTGAACCTGGCGCCGATGAAGGCGTGGGCGCAACTGGAAGCAACGCACGACGACTGGAACACGTGCCTGCAGGAAACAACGATTCTGCTAAAGTGTCTGCTGGAGACGCTGGCGCCCGGCGAGGTGGAGGAATTGCGGGGAGAGCTGGAAAAACAGAGGGAACGGGCGGAGAAGGAGCCCTCGGAGTGGGTGGAAAGGCGGGGGCGGAAAGTCAAAGCCCTGCGACGCGAGGGGTCCGCGCAGGCGTAACCGCGCTGCCTGAAGGCAAGTACAACTCCCCGGGAGGCGGACGCATCCGAGAATCATGGATGCGTCTGGACGGGTTTCGTGGCCCGACCAAGACGAGCGACTGAAGGAGAGATTCCCGAAGCCGAAGCGATCCGCCGGGCCCAGAGCGGTGATCCGGACGCATTCGAACGGCTGTACCGGCTGCATAGCCGGAGGGTGTACTCGGTGGTCTTGCGGATGGTCGGAAATCCGGCGGAAGCAGAGGACCTGACGCAGGAAGCGTTCCTGCAACTGTTCCGGAAGATCCACACCTTCCGCGGCGACGCGGCATTTTCGACCTGGCTGCACCGGCTCTCGGTGAACGTGGTGCTGATGCGGCTGAGGAAGAAGACGCTGCCGCAAACTTCGCTGGACGAGCCGGCCGATGCCGACGACGAGAGCAGCGGTCCCAAGCGCGACGTGGGCGCGGAAGATCCGCTGATCGAAGGCTCGGTGGACCGCGTGCGCCTGGAACGAGCGGTGGCGGAACTGCCGCCAGGATACCGGATGGTGTTCCTGCTGCACGACGTGCAGGGCTACGAACACAACGAAATCGCGCGGATCATGGAATGCTCGATCGGAAACTCCAAGTCGCAATTGCACAAGGCGCGGACACGGCTGCGGGAGATTTTGCAGGATGCGGCCCGAAGCCACGCGCGGCAGCAGCGGCTGGAAGCGAGCGAGAAGACCGGATCGAGGGAGTAGGCAGTTATGCGGTGTGAAGAGTTCGACGTACACGCAGCGCGGTGGCTGGAAGGAGAGAGGACACCGGAGGCCGCCGGCCATCTGCAAAGCTGCACGCGGTGCAGCACGCGGATGGCGGACCTGGAACTGGTCGTATCCGCAGCAGCAACCCTGCCCGAACTGGAACCCCCCGAACACATCTGGACCTCATTGAGAAGCGAACTGGAGCGGGAAGGCCTGTTCCGCGAACGGAAGAGCCTGGCGGATCGGCTGCGGGAGATGCTGCCGGCGGCGCCGCGGACGGCACTGGCGACGGCGGCAATCTCGGCGCTGGCGCTGCTCCTGCTGATGGCCCCGGAGTCGCCGCTGGAACAGGTGTCGCGGCAGCCGGGTGACGGGACGTCCCGGTGGAACCTCACGCAGGTGCATGACCAATTGGCGAACGCCGAGGCGCAGCAAGACCGGGAAGTACACCTGAGAGACCCGGAAGTGGTGGCGTCGTATCATCAGAACCTGGCGCTGGTGGACAATCTGATCGGGGAGTGCCAGAAGAAGGTGAGCGAGGACCCCAACGACGAACTTTCACGGCAGTATCTGGCGACCGCGTACCAGCAGAAGGCGGAGTTGCTGAACGCACTATCGGAACGCGAAGCCCTGGGGGACTGAAATGAACGCGGCGCTGAGATCGGGAACGGCCGGCTGGACGCTCGGCCTGTGTTCGCTGGCCTTGCTGGCGCCGGGAGCGCAAGCGGGGCCGGCCGCCGGCGGAAACGACCCGGCACCGCAGCGGAGCGGGACGCACCGGCTGGACAAACGGTTCACGGTGAACGGGCGCGCGATGGTGACGCTGCGGAACGCGCAGGGAACGATCGTAGTGAAATCGTGGCCGAGGATGGAAGTGGAAATCCTGGCGAACCATGCGAGCGAAGGAGTGGAAGTGGACGCGACGCAGAACGGGAACCGGATCGAGTTGGTGACCCACGTGCTGCGGGACGACGTGTCGCCGGCGGAACTGCAGGCCAACTACGAAATCTACGTGCCGGAAGAGACCGAGCTGGAAATAAAGAACGACAGCGGGTCAGTGAGCGTGGCGCAAGTGTACGCGGACGTGAGCGTGGACACGGTGCTGGCGAAAGTGGACCTGACGGACGTGTCGGGGGACTTGACGGTGCACACGGTGGACGGCTCGTTCACGTGCACGCGGTGCGTCGGCCGGATCGAGTTTATTTCGACGTCGGGCGGGGCGCGATTCCTGCAGCCGACCAGCCGGTCGCTGCACGCGCAGACGTTTTCGGGGTCGCTGTTCTATGACGGGCAGTTCGCGCCGAACGGGTTTTACAAACTGACGACGACGTCGGGCCTGATCGAGATATGGCTTTCGGAGAAAGATTCGGTGAAACTGAGCGCGCACTCGAGGCAGGGAAACGTGGAGAATCAGGTGAACCTGAAGCCGGAGAGCCACCCGCTCCGGCTGCTGGGGTTGGGAAAAGGGAGCAGCAGCCTGGTGGGCACGACGGGGGCAGGACTGGCGCGCGTCGAACTGACTTCGTTCAGTGGTAAGATCCTCATCCACAAGCGGGACTGATCCCGGGAGCCCGAATCCCCATCCCGAAGCCTCGGGATTCGGGATAGGGACGGGAACAGTTGGCGCAAAACTCACAGGTGACATCCGAGGAGCAGAGCCTGGCGCGCGTGAAGCGCGTGGGGCTGGTCTGCCTGGCCGGCTTCATGGGCAGCGGGAAAACCACGGTCGGTCGGCTGCTGGCGGCGCAGACAGGCCGGCGGTTTGTGGACCTAGACGAGCGGATCGAGCAGGAGGCGGGAATCACCATCCGTGAGTTTTTTGAGCGGCACGGCGAGCCGCCGTTCCGCGAACTGGAGCACGAGACGCTGGCGCGCGTGCTGGGAGAGGCGGCGGAATGGGGCGGAGCGGCAGTGGTGGCGCTGGGAGGAGGAACGTTTGCGCAGGCGCAGAATCAGGAGTTGCTGCGGGGAACTGGAGCGGCGGTGGTTTGGCTGGATTGCCCCATCGAGGAACTGATCCGGCGGTGCGCGACAATGACCAACCGGCCGCTGTTCCGCGACGAGGCGAGCCTGCGGCAGCTCTACGAACAGAGGCTGCCGAGCTACCGGTCGGCGGATGCGCGGGTGGAGAGCAGCGGGGAGCCGCGGGAGGTGATCGCGCGCATCCTGGAGCTGGAATGGTTCGAGCGCGTGGGACGATGAAGATCGCGAGCAGGAACGCATGGACAGCGGCGGCGCTGGCGGTGGCGCTGGCTGGCGCTCTGACTGCTGCGATGATCTGGCCGGGGAGCGCGGGGGCGGCGGAGCCGACTCACTCTGGAAAACAGAAGGGAAAAAACAAAAAGGGCACCGAGGGGAGCCTGCTGGTGGAAGACCGCGGCACTCTCCGAATCCAGGTGGATGGGCAGCCGGCGGGAAGCGAAGAGTTTGAGATCCGCGAGAGCGGCGGGGCTTGGACGGCGCGGGGCACGGCGGACGTGGCGGGAGAAAACGGAGAGAAGGCGAAAGTGACGGGGAAGCTGACGCTCACGCCGGATGGAGCGCCGGTGCGTTACGAATGGTCAGCGACAGGCCCGCGAAAGGCGTCGGCGGCGGTGGAGTTCAACGGGACGGTGGCGAAAATGGAGTTGAAGGTGGAGGGAGCGTCGCCGTATTCGCAGGAGTTCCGGTTCGAGGCCCCGCCGGTGGTGATCCTGGACAACAACATGTACCACCAGTACGAAATCCTGGCGCGGCTGTACGACTGGGAGCACAAAGACCCGAAAACGTATTCGGTGCTGATTCCGCAGGACCTGACGCCGGGTTCGGTGACGGTGGAATATGGCGGGGAGCAGGTGATGGACGGGCAGAGGATGGATGTGCTGCGCGTGCGAAGCACGGATTTGGAGATTGATTTGTTCTGCGACCCCGCACAGCAGGAGAGGTTGATGCGGCTGGAAGTCCCCGCGGCGAAGGCAGTGATCGTGCGGCAAACCGGAAAGAAATAAGAAAATAAACTGAGGAGAGCGGAACGGCGTTGTGAGCCGGGATGGACCGGTGCGTGCGCGCACCCGGAGCCGGCGTTAGACGGCGACGCGGTGGGCGGGTCCGGCCCGTCTGAGCGGCACTTGTAATTCCACGCGGACGGTCATTTCCTTGCCGGCGCGGAGGATGGTGAGATCGGAAGCAACGGGCGCGGCCTTCCCGGAGTCAGGGCTTTCGGCGTCCTTGGAGGTTTTGTCGCGCAGGGCGGAGCGCAGTTCGGCCGCGTCCTTCACGCGCTTTCCATCCACGCGCAGGATGACATCGCCCGCCTTCAAACCAGCCTTTTCCGCGGGCGTGCCGGGCATGACTTCGCGAACCAGAACGCCCTGGCCATCGGGAGCGCCGAAATAATTGCCGAGCTGGCCGGAGAGATCTTCGGCGTCAATGCCGAGGACGGGCGAGCCGAACATCCGAAACGTGGAGAACGGCCCGATCTGAATGGGGGGAATCTCGGGCACGGGAGGAATGCCTGGAATCTGGATGGGCATGTCGGGATTGTCGGGGCCGACGTAGAAATAATCGTGGCCGCCGGAGCGGGCGGCGCGGCGCGAACTGATTTCCACGCTGAGCGACTGCGCATGGCCGTCGCGCCAGACGGAGAGTTCAACGGTGCGGCCCGCGGGAACCTCATGGACGAGACGCTGGAGAGCGACGGTGCCCTCCACGCGCTGGCCATTGAATTCGGTGATGACGTCGCCGGCCTTGAGGCCGGCCTTGGAGGCGGGCGAATCCGGGGAGACGTGGGTGACCAGCGCGCCGCGGTCGGCGGAAAGCTTCAATTCCTTCGCCTTCTCCGCGCTGACTTCTTCCATGCGGATGCCCAGCCATCCCTGTCCGGCGTGGGAGGTGAAAATTTCGATGGAGCTTTCGCCGGGAGCGTCCTGCGGGTCCGGCGGTGCATCCTGCATCCAGAGGCCGGCCCGGGCCATAGCCTCGGACGCGAGAGCCATTTTCTGGGCGGCGAGTTCCTGCACATCCGTGAACGCGGGGAGATCCTGGAGATCCACGCCGGCGCATTGCGACTGTTCCGGCGTGCACACGCAGGACTCGCGCGCACGCGGCGCGGGCGGCGCCTGGGCCTGCGGCGCAGCGGCGCCGGTGGTCGTGAGCGCGAGAGCGCCGGTCAGTAACCCACCGCCAATCCATCCCATGACTCTGCCGAACATGTGTGCCTCCAGAGGAGCGACTGTTCCCCCGCAGAATTAGACGAGGGGCTGGGAAATTCGTAAGCGGATGGAACCGTTGACGGTGCGGAGCTGGAGGAGCGGCCCGCCGGAACCAACGCGTCCGCGGATGGAGCGGCCGGCGGCCGAGGTGTGCGCGAGCAGGGGCAGATCGCTGGAAAAATCCCCGTTCTGAGTGTGCGCCTCGAGCTCGGCGCCGACCCCTGCGGGGAGAGCCACGACCACGGAACCATTGATGGTTTGTGCGGAGAGCGCGCGAAGCGAGGCGCGGCGGGCGGAGGCGGGTTCCGGAGGCAGACCGCCCTCGAGACTGAGAAGTTCGAGTGTGAGATTGCCGTTGGTGGCGTGCGCGGAGAACATGCCTGCCCCGCGGGAGAGCAGGACGTTTCCGTTGACAGTGGCGAGCGAGCCCTCGCCGGAGACATCGTGGACAGCTACCGAGCCGTTGACAGTTGTGACGGAGGCCAGGCGCACGCGAGCAGGCACACGGACGTGGAATTCGACGTTGACCTCGACGCCACCGCCTTCAGGGTAGCGGGTGGAAACAGAGACGCTGCCGGGCGAGAGAGCGAGTGAGATGGTGACCTGGCGGAGACTTTCGGCGGGACCAGCGGTGATTTTGCGGGCCGAAATCTGGACCTCGTCGCGGTCCCAGCCCACGATATCGATGGAGCCATTGACGTTGGAGATGGAAAACGAGCCGCCTGCGGGCAGCGGCACGGTGCGGTCGAACGATTCCACGGAGGAACGCTGCGGCATTGCGGGCAGTGCGGCAGCGGAGAGCAGGAGCGCCGCGGGCAGAAGCAGCGCGGCGAACCGTGCGGGCGAGAGCGCGGCGAGTTTCATGAGTACCCTCCTTCGGGCAATCCTCTAAATCCCCCAGCCGTGAACCGCAGCACTGGCCGCGGCACGCGGCAGCGCCTCATGGGCGATGAAACGTGATGGTGAGGACGGTCAGGACCGGCACCGGCTTCCCGTTCAGCAGGGTGGGGCGGTAGCGCCACTGCTTCACGGCGTCGGTGGCTGCTTCGGCGAGCAGCGGTTGGCCGGAAAGGGCCTTGACGTCCTCGATGGAGCCGTCGCGCGCAACCGCAACGCGCAGGCGGACGGCGCCTTCCAATCCCAGATCGCGCGCCTTATCCGGATAGACGGGATCGACACGGCGGATGAGCCGGGGGCGCATCTGTGCGGCGGAAATGATGACGTGGTCGGTGAGCCAGGCGGCGAACTGCTCGCGCAGCTCTTCCATGTGAGAGAGCTGATCGCTGCTCCAGTCGTAGTCGATGTCGCGGGAGGTTTGCACGCCAGGGCCGCCGGCGGAACCAAACGCACGCATCTCCGCGGCGTGGTGCTCATGAGCCGAGCGCCTGGCCGTGCTCATGGCCTGAAGCTCCTGCGCCGAGGCGTAGGATTCGAGAGCCTGCTGGCGCAGCTCGAGCTGGCTTTGCATTTGCGCGATGGAAGTCTCCAGACGGTTGAGGTCGGCATCGATGCCGGCATCCGGGTGCTTCGTGTCCGATGGCAGGCGGGGAAAGGCCGGCTCGGGCGCCGCGGGGAGGGCGGGAAGGGCCATTGCTTCCGGGCCTTCCACGGGACGAATCATGATGTTTCCGGATACGGCGCGCAGGCGGAGGAGCGGGCCGCCGGCGCCCATGACGCCTTCGGCGCGAATCGCCTTGCCGCTCACGAGGTCGTCGGATTTCAGCGTGAGCGGAAAGGAGGGGTCAACCAACATGCGATAGTTGTCGCCGCCTTCGATGGCAGCGTCCAGATTGAGGCTGACATCCCTGGGGAGGAAGACGACGAGGTCACCGCCATTGCACTGGAACTCGGCGAGGGTGCTGTTGCGAGGCGCGCGAGGCGGAGCAGGGGGGCTCGGCGGCTTGGAGCTGGGGGAGGGCGGCGCGGGGGCGGCGACGTGCACCGGCGAGAAGAGCGCGGTGATTCCTCCGGCGCCGGTGGTGGCGCGCACGGGACTGGCGAATCCGGCGAGGAAGATGGAGCCGGCGCCGGTCTCGATGCGAGCCGGCCCGGCCAGACGCCAAACGCGAATGCCGCCGCCGCCGGTGCGAGCCTGGAGTTCACCCCCGGCTTCGCCGACCATGATGCGGCCGCCGCCGGTGGTAGCGACGAGGTTTCGACCGGCGCGGTCCAGGAAGATATTGCCGCCACCGGTTTCCATGTGCGCCTCGCCATCCACGCGGGCCGCGCGGATGTGGCCGCCGCCGCTGCGGAGATCTGCGGAGCCGCGGACGGCGCCGGCGAGGATGTTGCCGCCGCCAGTAGTGGCGACGAGGTCGCCGGCGACGTCCTGGATGATGACGTCGCCGCCGGCGGTCCGCAGGCGGGCGGAGGCGCCGACGCGGCCGACGCGAATCTTTCCGCCAGCGGTGTCGCAGATCAGCCGGCCGTCAATGTCGCCGACGTCCACGGCGCCGCCCTGGGTGGAAATCTCGAGGGGAGTGGCGCGGGGAACATCGAGCTCGAGAGTGACCCAGAAGCGCTCGGAGGAACGTTCGCGAACCGTGCGGCCGACGATCACCGCGCCGTCGGCGCTGGAGCGGGCGGAAATCTGAAAGCGCGGCGAGGAGGAAGCGTCCCGGGTGGAGCCGGCGGGGGCCTCGACGCGAAGGCGGTACTGGACCGCGCCGCTTGCCTGCGTGCGGACCCGAATGTCGCCCATCTCCATGCTGACGCGGATGTGGTCGCCGTCGTGGATGGAGACGGAGCCAGTCTGTTCACTCACCACGCGACGGGCGCCGGAATCCGTGCCCCAGGTGGCGGCAGTGGAGTGCGAAGCGGTGAGCAACGCGAGCAGCGCGGCGAGGGAGAGCAGAAATGAGGTGCGGCGGACGGCCCGTAGATTCAGGCGCGGGGAGGCCGGCTGCGGCCGGGGCGAGCGAATTCGTAGCGTATGGCGCACTGCGCTGCTGCTCTCCTTCTGAAATGCACGGCTCACCGAACGTCGCGCGCAGAGATCTGGCGGATGGCGGCGTCGCTCTGGAGGCGCACGAACTCGTTGGGATCTTTGCGACGGCGGTCGCGCAGGATGCGGACCACGGAGCCATCGCGGGTCCAGGCGTCGCCGGGAGAGGTATCCAGGTACGCGCGAAGCGCGCTGATGGCTTCGACGCGCACTCCGGGATTCTCATCGTGCTCGAGCGCGCGGAGCAGGGTCTGGCGCACGTCGGCCTCCTGCTCGAGACCGCGCAGGGCGTCAATGGCTTTCAGCCGGACACTGGGATTGGGGTCGTGAAGCGCGGCTTGGCAGAGCGCGCGGCGGACTGCAGCGTCGGTGCGGCTGCCGCGGAGAAGGTCAACGGATTCCAGCCGTGCGTCGGGATCGAGTGTATCGGAAGACTGGAGCGCGGAGAGCAGGGCGCGGTGGATGGCGCCGTCGTCGAGCGTGCCCTGGACCACGAAGGGCTGATCGGTGCGCATGCGGACGGCAACATCGCCGCCGGGAAGGCGCTGGATACCGAGGATGGAGGAATTCTCGTAGCCGGCAGGCGCGACCGATGCTTCGGCCGCAGGCTCCACGGAGCTGGCCGGGAGCAAAGTGGAGCGCGCCGCATAGCGGCCGGCGAAAAATCCGACGAGGACGAGGGCGGCGACGGTCCATGCGGGGCGGGCGGTGAGCCACACCGCGGGGCGGAAGGCGGTCTTGATGCGCTTCCACCAGCGTGCCGAGGCTTCCGCGCGATCGAGAGTGCGGGAGAGAGTGCGGCGACACCCGGCGACGAGCAGTTCGGAGGGCTGCTCGGGCTCGAGCGTGCTCAATTGTTCGAGCAGGGTGCGCTCGCGCGCGAGAGCCGCGGCGCAGGCTGGGCAGTCGGAGACGTGGCGCTCGACGGCCTCGCCATCGGCGGGCTCCAGCTCCTGCCAGACGTAGAGCGTGAGGCGGCGCTCGAATTCCGCGCAGGGAGCGGCGAGCGAATTGTGGGGCGCGTCCATCAGCGGTAGGCCTCGAGATTGCTGCGCAGCTTGCGCGTGGCGCGGAACAGGGAATTCTTGACGGTTTCTTCCGTGGTGCCGAGCATCTCTCCGATCACGCGAAGGCGCAGACCCTGGAAATGTTTCAACTCGAAGACGATGCGTTCGCGCGGGGAGAGCCGCTCCATGGCGATGGCGATGCGATGGCCCAGCTCCTTGCCCAGCAGGGCGCGCTCCGGATTGCTTTGCGGCGAGGGATGAGCCTGACGATCGAAGAAATCCTCGTCGGCGGCGGACGCGGGCGCGGAAGACTCCGGCGCCTGGTCCTCCGGGCGGCTGGAGCGGCGGCGGAGGTGGTCCAGGCAAACGTTGGTGACTACGCGGTAGAGCCAGGTGTAGAAGCTGCACTCGAAACGGAAGCGGTCCAGATGGCGATAGACCTTCAGGAAGGCTTCCTGATAGATGTCGTGCGCATCTTCCGGGCGGCGCGTAATCTGCAGGGCGAGGCGGAGAACGTCCTGGTCGTAACGGCGGACGAGTTCCTCGAAGGCCTCGCGGTCGCCGCGCTGGGCGGAACGAATCACCGCGCTCTCGTCGAGCGTCCTGGCCGCGGGTAATTGGGCCTCTCGTTCGAAAGACAACGCCGTTTCCGCAGGGAGCATAGCCTTGGTCATAGCGCGCCCGGCACCTGCCACTCCGACTCTACCAGGCCGCAGGCCGGAAAATGCGCCACCAATATCATTTGACGCGGCGACATGCTCCAGGGTGAGCATAGGAAAAGACGCGTCGGAGGGACCAAAGGTTCCGTGGCCGAGGCAAAGATCGGGTCTGGGATCGGAAGGGAGCCGGGACGCGGAGCTGGTCGTAATGCACTCATTTACTTGGGCTTAGCAGGCGCGTGCGGACCGAACGGATGACCCCAAACACTCCCGCGCAGACCAGGAAATCGAGCAGCAGCCCGAGATCGGGACGGAACAGTTGATGCTGCAAGGCCGGAGGAAGATAAGGCGCGGCAGCAAAATAAATGATGTTGCCGAGCACGACGGCGAGGAAGGTCTCTCCGAGGCCGGAGAAGATGGAGCGTCGCGGTGGTACCGAAGGCATGAGACGTTGACGCCTCCGCGTGCGGGCCGGGAGTGGGGACTCTACTGCATCCATAGAGTGCGCGCCAGCGAGATGGTGTGGCGGACGGCGGGCGATGCGGGGCCGTGCGGTCCATGGTGTAAGCTAGCGCGGAAACGCACGGGGGACGATCTGCCAACGCCGCTAAGAACCATCGCGCCCACCACCGAGGTGACGTACCTCAAAGGGGTGGGACCGGCGCGGGCGCAGACGCTGGGGGAACGCGGCATCCTGACGCTGGAAGACCTGCTGCGCTACCTGCCCTTCCGCTACGAAGACCGCATCCACTTCACACCCATCCGGGAAATTCGCGGCGGGGGCGTGATCACGGCAAAAGCAGAGGTGGTGCACGGAAGCCTGGGCGGATTCCGGCGCGGGCGCGGCGCGGTGTACTACCTGACGGTGCGGGACGCGACCGGGGTGCTGTACTGCCGCTTTTTCCACGGCAACTACCTGGAAGGGCGGTTCAAAGAGGGGCAGGCCATCGTGCTGCACGGGAAGGCGGACTTCGACGCCTACCGGCCGGGCAAACTGGAAATGATCAACCCGGAGTTCGAGTTGCTGGGCGGTGGCACGGAGGATTCGACCGAGGTGGGCCGAATCGTGCCCATCTACGAAGCGATGGGCGGAATCAGCTCGCGAATGCTGCGGAGGGTGATCCATCAGGCGCTGGGGCAACTGGAGCCGTCGATTCCAGATGCGCTGCCGGAAGCGATTCGCGGGCGTTACGGATTTCCTTCGCGGCGCTCGGCGCTGGAGGAGGCGCACTTCCCTGCCCCGGGCGCGAACCTGGAAGCGCTCAACGCATTTCGCACGCCGGCACAGAAACGGCTCGTGTTTGAAGAGCTGTTTTACTACCAACTGGGGCTTGCGGCACGGCGGCGCGAGGCGCAGCAGGAGCGCGGGCACGCCTATTCCGTCCGGGAGCCGCGCATCCGCGAAGCGGTGAAACGCATCCTGCCGTTCAAACCCACAGGGGCGCAGAAACGCGTCCTTGGAGAAATCGCGGCGGACCTGGAACGCCCGGTGCCGATGAACCGGCTGCTCCTGGGCGACGTGGGCAGCGGAAAGACGCTGGTGGCGTTCGAGACGGCCGTGATTGTGATGGAGAACGGGAGCCAGGTAGCGCTGATGGCGCCGACGGAAATCCTGGCGGTGCAGCATCACCTGACGGCGCGGCGTCTGTTGGGGCCGGCCGGCTACCGCGTGGACCTGCTGATCAGCGGAATGAAGCCGGCGGAAAAACGCGAAGTGCTGGAGGGGATGCGCAGCGGGGCCACGCAAATGGTGGCGGGGACGCACGCGCTGCTGGAAGAGGCGGCGCAGTTCCGCGACCTGGGACTGGTGATCGTGGACGAGCAGCACCGCTTCGGCGTCCTGCAGCGGAAACGGCTGATGGAGAAAGGCGCGCAGCCGGACGTGATGGTGATGACCGCGACGCCGATTCCTCGGACGCTCTGCCTGACGCTCTACGGCGACCTGGACCAGTCCGTGATCGACGAAATGCCGCCAGGACGCCGGCCGGTGGAAACGCGCGTCACTTCCGAGGACAACCTGCCGGGCGTGTGGGAATTCGCGCGCGGCGAGGCGAAGAAAGGGCGTCAGGTGTACGTGGTCTATCCCGTCATCGAAGAATCAAAAGTTGAGCTGAAAGCTGCAGTTGCTGAATACGAGCGGCTGTCGAAGCGCGTGTTCGGCGAGCTGCGCGTGGGGCTGCTGCACGGGCGGCTAAAGAGCGAGGAAAAAGAGGCGGTGATCGAGAGCTTCCGGCGGGGCGAGATTTCGATCCTGGTTTCCACGACGGTGATCGAGGTGGGCGTGGATGTGGCCAACGCGACGATGATGGTGATCGAGCATGCCGACCGCTTCGGGCTCGCGCAGCTCCACCAGCTTCGCGGGCGCGTGGGGCGCGGGGGCGAGCGGTCGTTCTGCGTGCTGGTGGCGCCGAGAAAAATGAGCGAAGAAGCGAACGAGCGGCTGACCACCATGGTGCGGACGACGAACGGATTCGAGATTGCGGAAGTGGATATGCGTCTGCGCGGGCCGGGCGAGCTGTTCGGCACGCGACAGCACGGAGATATGGGCTTCCACGTGGCCAATCCTCTCCGCGACTTCGACCTGCTGGAAGCGGCGCGGCGCGAGGCGCTGGCGATGGTGGAAGGCGGCGAATCGCCGGAGCTGGCGAGGCTGATGGCGTACCTGGGGCCGGAGTGGAAGCGGCGGTATCAGCTCGCGGCCGTGGGGTGAGTGCGGTGCGGGTGATCGCAGGAAAATACGGGAGCCGGCGAATTGCGAGCGGGCGCGGGATGGAGTTGCGTCCGACGAGCGACCGGCTTCGCGAGACGCTGTTTGACATCCTGCAGGGGCGAATCGAGGGCAGTTTTTTTGTGGACGGCTACGCGGGCACCGGCGCGGTGGGAATTGAAGCGGCGAGCCGGGGCGCGCGGCGAGTGGCGTTTCTCGAGAATCACCGCGCCTCCCTCGCGCTGATCCGGAAAAATCTGGAGAGCCTGGGAATCAGTGAAGATGTGGAAGTAATTCCCGGAGACGTGTGCCGGGGGCTCGAGAAGCTGGCGGGAAGGGGCGAGGCTGCGGACATTTTGTTCTTCGACCCGCCGTACGCCGAGGGAGAGCGATATGAGAGTGCCCTCAGCTTTCTCACAGATTCCGGGCTTGTGGCCGCGCATACTCTGATCATTTTCGAGCGCACTCGAAAAATGACTCTCGCCGCAGCGTATGGGCCGCTCGTACGCACGCGCACGGTGGAGCAGGGCGACGCCGCCCTGGATTTTTTCGCGCGGCCCGAGGAATGAGCCGACGCTGCCCCGTCTTCTCTGCGCTCCTCAGTGCTCTCCGTGCCTGTGCCGTATCCATATCTTTCTCCGGCGCCTACTCCCGCCACTGGGCGCCCGGACTCCGCTGAGAACTCTGGGGAAGCCGGCGGATGAACCAGCGAAAATTCCGAGCCACTCGCAAAAGGCCGTTAATTCTCTCTGCCTTCTTATTCTTCGCAAGATAATACATCCTTGCGTACTTTTATGTTATGGGATATGGTGCCAGTCTCCCGCGAGGTCAGGATGGCGCTTCCCTTCCGTCGCTTTGGCGGAAACGGAAGAAGCTAGTTCCACCCACGGTTGTGGGGTTCATCCCCGAAAGGAGTACCATCCCATGCCGAACAATCGCTTCGGAAAGCATCCACCAAAGGTTGACTATCGCACTCTGCGTTTCAAAACTTATCTTACGGCGGCGATTCCTGCCCCGCCTGCCGCCTACGACGTGTTGACCGCCCGGGTGTACCCGAACCTGAAGACCAGCGTCCCCACCACGCTGTTTCCCATAGATGGCAACGACACCCTGGGAGACTGCACCATCGCGGCCCTGGCCCACGCCGAGACAGTTTTTGACGGCATGCTCGGCAAGCAGAAAATCATGTCCAAGACGGGCGTGGTCAAGCTGTACATGCATCTCACCGGTGGCGTCGACTCCGGCCTGAACGAGCTGGATGTGCTGAACTATTGGGGCCAGCACCCGGTTTCCGGGGAAAAGATCATCGCCTACGTGAGCATCGACCCCAAGAACCATACCCACGTCCAACAGGCCATCAACCTGTTTGGCGGCGTTTACCTCGGCTTCCAGGTGCAGGAGAACGCCGTTCAGGATTTCGACGCCCGCCAACCGTGGACGCCGGGCCCGCTGACCAATGAGGGCCACGCGGTTTATGCGGTTGCCTACGACCAGAATGGCGTCACCGTTTTGACTTGGGGGAATACGCAGCAAGGCACCTGGGGCTGGTGGGAGGAATGCGTGGACGAGGCCTACGCCATCCTGCCGCCGGAAGCCCAACAGCCCAGCTTTGCGCCCGGCTTCAATTCCGCGCAACTAAAGGCCGACCTGGCTGCGGTTGCAAATTGATTTGCCGGCGCACGCTCTGTTTCCATAAACAGCGAAGGGGGCCAGCCCCCCTTCGACCTCCTGGAACCGCAAGAAAGGTCGCCGTCTGCCCCGCGTGCGTCGGGCCGCTGGTTCGCACGCGCTCGGTGGAACAGGGTGATGCGGCTCTTGATTTCTACGGACTGAAATAGCGCCCCGATACCGGCCCCGCTGCCCCGCCTCTCGGCCGGGCCGGCAGAAGCGAGAGAGGGATGAAGAAAGGCGAGAGGCCAAAGTGCGGCCTCTCGCAGTCAAAGGGCTTCGCGCTGCCAGCGTTCGACGACTGGACCTGCGCCAGAGTTGAAACTTCAGGGAGGGCGGACAGAAAAGATGGTCCGCCCCTACGGAGAGAGGATCAGCCGCCGCCACCGGGGAAGATCTTCGGGTGTTGCAGGGTGCCTTTGACCATGAAGGGGATGGGGAATTCGCCGACGGTGTGTTTGGTTACTTTTCCAAAAAGGCCGCCGAGGACGTTCACCGGATTGGCGGATTGCTGCTGTCCGCCGGAAGCGCTACCGCCGGCGAGGATCCAGGTACCGGAGAGATCGAGCGTGTGGTCGAAGCCGATGCTGCCGTGCATATCGCCCCTGCCGCGGTTGGATTCGGCGTGAGTCTTGGTGGTGTAGATGCGCCCGCCATGCACGCTGAGGTCGCCCTGAACGGAACTGTAAGTGGCTTCCAAAAGGTCTCCGCCGCCCGTGAGGCCGGGAGCGAAGAGGCCGCCGATCTTGGAGAGCGCCTGGAAGGACTTGGCGCCCTCAAGGCCGGAAATCCTGCCGTCGCGGAGATCGAAGTTGCCCTGGCCGGTGAGCGAGTTCATCAGATTTCCGCCGAGCAACCCGGCGAGTTGGAGCTTCGCTTCGGCCCGGCCTGTAATTTTGCCGCGCGTGCCGGGATCGGCGGCGGCAAGTTTTTCCAGGTCGACCCGCGAGAGCTGGATGGAGGTGGTGAACCTCCTGGCGCCGGAGGCGGAGGGCGCGGTTTCGATGCGCGGATTGATGGAGAGCGTGCCGCCGTAGAGGGACAGGGTGGTGGGCGCATCGATGTGGTCGGCGTAGGCCTTGAGATCCATGGAAAGATTGGTGGCCTCGTAGGGCGCGAACAGGATTTTACCCGAGGTGAATTTCCCGTTGCCCAGCGCCTCGCCGTGGCCGCCTGCGGGAGCGGAGAGCATCTTCGGGAAATTCAGGACGGAGAAGGCGCCTTTGACGCGGGCGACGCCGGGCAGTTCGACCTCGCAGTCCCCGGAGATGTCGCCGCTGTCGATCTTGATTTTGCCGGAGCGGAAGCTGACCGCGGGCAGACCGGCAACCTCAGCCTTCAGTCCGGAGAGCGGAATCTCGCCCTTCCAGTGCGACATGCCGGTGGGAGAAAGATCGAGGTTGCTGAATTCCGCGGAGAAACCGGAAACTTTGACGGAGGGAGGTTCGCGACGGCGGCCGCGCACATCGACCATATCCAGCTCAGCGTCGCGAACGGAGACGGAATCGACGGCGAGCCGTGAAGCACCGGAGGAGGGAGCAGCGGGCGACTTCTTTCCGCCGGCGGGAGCGGAGAAATCGTAGTTGGTGTGGCCGTGCTCGTCGGTGGCGAGAGTGATGTGCGGCTTGAGGATTTCGACCGAGCTTACCTCCACGCCGCCGTGCAGCAGCGGCAGGAGCGCCACGGAGCCCGTGACCCTATCCACGGTGACGAGATTGACGGGAGCGAAGCCAGGGGGAGGGCCGAGCGTGACGTTGTCCACCGAGAAGCCGGGAGTGGGGATGAGCCGCGCGCTGATGTGGCCGATCTCGACTTTTCTACCCGTCTGGCTTTCCACCTGGGCGATGATTTGAGGCCGGTAGCGGTCCACATCGATGAAGAACGGGATGATAAGCCCGAGAACGACGACGACTCCGACGGCAATGAGCGCGATTTTAAGTGGACGGGACATGGCGTCCTCCGGGGAAACGCCGCAATCGTCGCAGCTTTCGGGCCGAGTCGCAAGTTCGCCGCAGGCACGGGGAGGATTGGAGAAGGGGGCAGAGGCGACCGAGTCCGGCTATAATGACAGCCCATGAGCGCCTCTGCTGCAAGCGGGCATGCGCCATCTGCGGAGGAGCACTGCGGCGGCGCGCGGGGATTTACGCGCCCGCTGGGCTCCGTCTGGGATTGGCCGCAAACGGGGCTGTGGAGCGGCGTCCTGGTGCTGTTGCGGGGCCCCGCGCCACCACGGGGCTGGCCGGTGGGACCCTACTTCCCGGACGCGTGGATCCGGGGAGGAAACAATTGGCAACTCATCTGCTTCTCCGCAGTCGTGCACATACTGGCCGTTGTGTTCCCGTTCCGGATGTGGTCCATGGTGCATTCGGCGAGCAGTGAGCCGGCGCAGAAGCAGGCGGAAGTGGCCTGGGCGGGCGGATCGAAGATCCTGCTGCCGTACATTCCCGCGCTACGCGCCGAAAACCGTAAGACAGCGCCGCGCCGGACGCGTGAAACCGCACGTCATGGCGCGGACCGTTTCCATCCGCAGCAGACGATCATTTCAAAGCCGGAGGTGGTGACGCATCCGCGGCAAACGCTCATCGAACCGGCCGCGGCACCCGAGCCGCCGAAAATCCTTACGCCTCTGCCGCAAATCGTGGAGTGGCCCAACCTGCCAAAGCCGGTGGCTCCTCGGCGGCACCTGCGGCTCGATTCCCGGACGCGAATGCAGCAGAAACTGGCCAGGCCGCGGCCAAAGATCGCCGCTCCAGACGTTCGCGCGGCACTGCCGGAAATGACGTTTACCTCGGAGCATCCGGACCTGCCGAAACCGGCGCTGGAAGTGAAAACGAACGCGAGGCCCAGCTTCGAGGCCGAAAAGCGGACGGACGAGGCCGCGCCGGAGATCCACGCCACTCCGATTGCAGATGTGGCCGGCCAGAAACTGGTGGCGCTTTCCGTGAACCCCGTGCCGCCCGCGCCGAACCTGGAAGTGCCCTCGGGAAATCTGAGCGCGCAATTTTCGATGTCCCCGGACGCGAAAAACCCGGGAACGGCGGGAAACGCGGCGAGCGGGCACGAAGTCGCAGCCGCCAGCAAACGCGCGGGGAGCGCGCGCGGCAGTGAGATTCCCGGCATCGCGATCGTGGGGGGAAAACGCGGACCGGCGGCCAACATTGCCGGGCCGCCGGGACCGAGCGGAGGCGGATTGGGGCTCGGCGGGCGGCCGATGGCGCCCGGACTGCCGCGACAGCCCGGCGTTCCCGCGCTCACCGCTGATGAGACGCGCACGCCGGCGCAATCCATCCGGGAACGGATAAAAACGGTGCTGAATCCGGCCGCGCTGCTGGAGCCCGGACGGATTTATACGCTGCACGTGAACATGCCGAACCTGGCGAGCGTCACGGGGACGTGGACGCTGAACTTCGCGGAGCTGGACGAAAATGGGAAGGAAGTCCCCGGCGCACTCGAAGCAAAAGGAATCGAAGGTCCGGAGCCGATGCGGAAAGTGGACCCGAAATACCCGCCCGCCTACATGAGCGCGAGGGTGCAGGGCGACGTGATCCTGTACGCCATCATCCGCAGAGACGGCTCGGTGGACAGCATTGAAGTGGTGAAAAGCCTGGATCCTCTGCTCGACCAGAACGCGATGGAGGCGCTGGCGCGGTGGAAATTCCGCGCGGCGCAACGGGAGGGGCGCGCGGTGGAGCTGGCGGCGATTGTGACGATTCCGTTCCGGGCAACCGCTCCGGTGTATTGAAGTCTCGCAGGAAGAATCAAAGACAAACGGAACGAGGGGAACGGGTCGCGGGGCTGCGCTCCGCCACGGAGGGCAGGCTTGGTCCGTCGATACCAGTGGCGCTCGCGGGACTACGAAGAGCGAGACGCGGCTTCGCGCAGTTTGACCAGCGCCCAGAGGGTGTGATTGACGGGCGTGGGCACGCCGAGAGCGGCGCCACGGCGGGCAATGAAGCCGTTGAGCGAATCGATTTCGGTAGGGCGGTCGCGTTCGATGTCCTGCGCGGTGGAAGAGGTAGCCGGGCCGAGAGCGCTGGCCAGTTTGAAACCCATGGCGACCAGGTCCACGTCCGGTAGGCTCACGCCCGCAGCGCGCGCGACGGCGCCCACTTCTTCTGCGGCCGCCGCCATGACCCGGCGGACGGGCTCGAGGCTTCCAGCCAGTCCATAGCTGGCGCGGCCCAGCGCGGAAATGGCGTTGCCGGCGCAGTTCCACACCAGCTTCACCCAAAGCTCACCGTCGATATTGTCGCTGATGCGGCAGGGCACACCCGCTCGCGTGAAGAGCCGGGCAACGCGCTCGACGGCAGGCGTGAGCGAGGCGTCAGAGCCGGGGCCGATCACCAGGTCGCCGCGGCCACTGTGTTTGAGATGGCCCGGAGCAGGCATGGCAGCGGCAACGTAAACGACAGCGGGAAGCACGGCAGGCAGCGGCGAACGGCCCTCATCGCGAAGGCTCTCGCGGATGACCGCCGCGTTCTCAACGCCGTTCTGGAGACTCACGACAATGGCATCGGAGCGAAGATGCGGGGCGAGCGAGGCAGCGGCGGAGGCGGTGTCGAGAGTTTTGACGCAGATCAGAACAATATCGGCTGCGGAGGCCGCGGAGGGGTCGGTGGAGGTGTCGAGGCGGAGGTTTTCCTGGAATTCCGGGCTATCGAAATAGAGCCCCTGATCTGCGAGCGCGACGACGCTGGAGTTGGGACCGGGCCTGCCGAGGAACGTTACCGGACATCCCGCGCGAACGAGCCTGCCGCCAAAATAGCATCCCACGGCGCCTGCGCCGATGACCGCGACACGCGGCCAGGAGGTGGGAGGAGTGTCTTGATTCATGTTTGTCGGCGCTCCGTTGTACCGGCGAACAGCAGGTCCCTCGCTACGCTCGGGATGACAACGTTTTCCTATTCATGGATGCGCGGCGGGGTCAGATGGTGATGGCGCGCAACAGGCGCTCGATGTCTTCCTCCGTATTGTAGAGGTAAGGGGCGATGCGCAGGGCGTGATTGCGGAGGCTGACGTAAATTTTCTGTTCGCGCAGATGCTCGAAAAGCTGCCGGGTGGCCTGGTGGCTCCGCGCGGCGATGCACAGATACGGGCCTCGCTCAGCGGAGTCGCGGGGGCTGGCCAGTACGCAGCGGTCGGCGGGGAGGCGTTGGACGATGGCGTCGAGCAGTTCGCGGTTGTGCTGGAGGACGTTGGCAGGTCCCGCGTGCAGCACGAATTCGAGCGAGGCGGCGAAGGCGGAAAGGTGGAAGAAGCTTGCGGTTTCCGCAACGTCCCAGCGGCGCGCGCTGGAAGGCGGGCGCCAGGCAAATGCTCCCGTGGAGTCGGGATCGAAGTCGAGGTCGTGAAAATGTTCGTCGGCAGAGGCCGCCATCCAGAAGAACGGCGCGGGAGGCATGGCTTCGACGTGTTCGCGGCGGGCCCAGACGAAGCCGGTGCCGTAGGGGCCGAGCAGCCATTTATAGGCGGCGCAGACGGCGAAATCGGCGCCGAGGGCGCGGAGGTCGAGCGGGAGGGCCCCGCAGGCCTGGGTGACGTCCAGAAGGAGGCGGCAGCGCGAGCCGGCGAGGCTCGCGGCGAGATTCTGAGCGTCGAGCAGGGAGCCGTCGCCGAAACGCACCAGGCTGGCGCTGACCAGGCGCGTGCGTGGGGTGAGCTGCTCGACAAAATCGAGGGCGCGCGGATAGGGGCCGCGCGGAGAAACGATGCGAAGAACCACGCCGCGGGTGGAGACGAGCGGAGCCCACGTGCACACCTGCGCCGGGAATTCGCCGCGCGCGATGAGCACCTCGTCGCCGGGCTCCCAGGGGAGAGCTGAGGCGATTCCGGCGAGGCCGGTGGAGGCGCCGGTGGTGAGGCCGATCTCCTCCGGCGCCGCGCCGGTGAGCTGCGCGAGAAGGCCGCGGACGCGCTCGGGGAGATCGAAATACATGGATTCCTCAATTCGGTAGGGACGGCGCTTGAGTTCGAGCGAGGACTCGAGCGCTTTGATGGCGACGCGCGGGAGCGGGCCCTGAGCGGCCGTGGCGAGATAGGTGGCGTCGTCAAACTCGAAAAATTCGGAGCGCCAGTCGGTGGTGCGGCTCACGGTCTGTCTCCTTTTCGGGCGCGAATGTGCGGCCCGCTGCGGCGAGTTGTGGCCACTGGGGCTAGAAATAGTCGCGCAGCGCGCGGAATGCGGGCAGGATCAGCAGTTTGCCCGGCCCGCTGGAGATCTCGTCGTGCTCGAATTCCCACGTCTTTGCGTGAGGAATGAAGACTGCGTTGAGCCCGGCGGCGAGCGCGGGGTTGATGTCGCTTCGCGGGCTATTGCCCACCATCCACCCGTGCGATTTGACGATGCGATGAGTTTTCACCAGCCCCCGGTAGGTCTGCGAGTTCTTGTCGGCCACGATTTCGATGGCCTGGAAATGAATCTGGAGGCCGGAGCGTTCCAGCTTGCCGGCCTGCTCCGCGGGCTCGCCCTTGCTGCAGAGGATGAGGCGGTGGCGGGGGGCGAGATAGGCGAGCGTTTCGGCAACTCCGGCGAGCAGGGTGGGCGGAGTGGCGGAGATCTCGGCGACGAGACCGCCGATCTGCTTGACGACCTCGCGCCGGGCCATGTTGCCGGCGAGCTTCAGATAGGTTTCTTCGAGCGCGACATGGAAGCTGCGCACGCCGAAACCGAACTGGCGAATATTGCGCCGCTCCGTTTCGTTGAGGATGCGGCGGGCGTAGGGACCGGAAAAGCCGAGGCGATCGATGATGGCGAGAAAACCATCGATGACTCGCTCGAAGTGGACCTGATTCTCCCAGAGTGTGTCGTCGGCATCGATGAGCAGAGTTTCGCGCGACATAGGCTGGTGGAGAAAGCATTATCGCAAAAGCCGACGGTAATTGCCGCGAGAGGGGCACGTGAGGGAGCGACAAAATGGCAGCGTCGGGTCAGGATTGTTTGGGGCGGTGGGCGGCGAGGGTTTCCAGGATGCCGCGGCCGGTTTTCTGCGCCTGGCCGAACTGGGCGAGATAACTCTGGAATTCGCGATTGACCTCCACGGCGGCCTGGGGGTCGAGGTCGGTCCGCAGGATCATGTCGCGCAGGCGGACGGGATGCGGGAGGAGCGCCTCTTCATTCAGCTCTTCGAGCGCATTGCCAATGTCATATTTTCCCATGACAGCCTCCGGAGGAAAGCGGCGGGTCGCGGGCTCCGCTCGGCGTGGTCAGGCCAGCGCGGAAACGAACTCGTAACGGTCAATGCGGGCCGCGACCCCGCGGCGGCTCTCGAAATCTTCCACGCGCACCACGGTGCCATAACATTGGATGTGCACGTCGCCCGCCATGGTGACTTCTTTCGGGAGCGTGAGGACGAATTCGACGGGCATTCCCGCCTGGAAGGCGCTGTCGATGACGAAATAGAGGCCGCGGAAGCTGACGTCGCGGGTGCGGGCCTCCTGCTCGACCTTGAGGGTGCCGTTCTGAAAGCGAATCATCAGCGGGAGGTTCATATTGAAACGTCGGGACATGCGGCGTTCCATCTCGTTCATACAGAAATCCTCACGCTTTCCACGGGAAATATTATCTCACCCTATCACCGAACCTGCACGCCACGCAATGGGGGTTGCCGAAGCGAGCAGTAGCGTAGTGGAAGGAACGGGCGGCTTGACTTGAAGACGCGCGGCGGCTACTTTGCCATCCATGCCCGGGAGCGAAGGACGCGAGCGGCCGCGAGTGCGGACGGAACTGGCCATCCGAGTTCGCCAAATCGGGCCACCGCGGGAATCCATGGAAGTGACAACGACGCTGGACGTGTCGCGCAACGGCGTGCTTTTCCGGACGCGCCAGCCCTACGAAATGCACAGCACGGTGTGGGTGATCGTGCCGTACGACCCGAAATCGATGGGGGGAGACGTCGAGTTTCCCGCCACCGTGGTGCGGGTGGACAACGCGGCGGACGGGTCGGCGGAAGTGGCCGTCCGGTTCCACAGCGCGCGGTCGGATCCTACGCCCGTAAACGTGCGCGAGCGCAGCGTGATGCAGCTCCCCTCGGAGCGCCGCGCCAAGGATCGGTCGAAGCTGGTGCTGCCCATCCGGGTTCGCGGCGAGAACGGGAGCGAAGAGACGCAGACGGTGGACATCTCGCGCACTGGAGTGCTGTTCAAAGCAACACGCTCGTACACGGTAGGGCAGCACGTGTGGGTGGCCATACCGTTCAAACCGGAGGAGCCTCCGGAAGAGATTGACAGCCGTGTGGTGCGGATCATCGAGCGGGGATCCACGATGTGCGTAGCGGTGCAGTACAGCCGCACGACCGGTATTCGCGCCCCGTCGAGCTGACACGGCGAGCGGTCCGCGACCCTCCCTGACGGTCCATGGACGGATCGAACAAAGTCTTCCATCGCAGCCTGTTTCTCGACGGCCCGGCCGGGAGGTTGGAGGCGCTGCTGCGGACGAGCACGCAGGCGAACCCGGCAATGGCCGCCGTGGTGTGCCATCCGCATCCGCTATACGGCGGGACCATGCACAACAAAGTGGTGTTCCAGGCGGCGAAAAGCCTGCACGCTGCGGGGCTGCCGGTGTTGCGGTTCAATTTTCGCGGGGCGGGACTGAGCGAGGGTGTGCATGACCGCGGGCGCGGCGAGCGAGAGGACGTGCGGTGTGCGCTCGACTATCTGGCCGCGGAGTTTCCCGGCCTGCCGGTGGTGCTGGCGGGATTCAGTTTCGGGGCCTGGGTGGGGCTCCGGGTGGGAGCAGAGGACGCGCGGGTGACCCGATTGATTGGAATCGGGATTCCCGTGAACGATTCGGATTTTTCCTACCTGCGGGGATCGACGAAAGCGAAATTGTTCGTCGTAGGGACGGAAGACCAGTTCGCGGCGCGGGAGCGCGTGGAGAAGCTGGTGGACTCGCTGGCGGAGCCGAAACGGTTGGTGCTGGTCGAGGGCGCGGGACATTTTTCAACGGGAAACTCGACCAGTTGGACCGGGCGATTGCGGAGTGGATGGGGGAAGAGAAAAAAACTTAACACGGAGCGGATGCGGAGAGAAAAGATAACGCAGAGGACGCGGAGGTGCGCAGAGAGAATCGGGACGCGCACCGGGCGGGCTCGCCCCGGCGGACCGGTTGCGGATCGCTCATTCTTCGCGGAACAATGACCAGAATTTTTCGCTGGGGAGCGGGGGCTCGCCAGCCAGGCGGAGGTTGGCGCGGGCATGCTCCGGGCGGCTCATGCCCACGAGCGCGGTAGTGAGGCCGGGAGCGGAGCGCGCGAACTGGAGCGCGCGCTCGAAGTCGCTCGTGAGGCCAATGACACCGGCGAACGACGGAGGCAGGCCGCGGGCCAGCCGGCCTTGGAGCGTGGGCGCGCTTGCGATGACGGTGACACCGAGTTCGGCAGCGGCTGCGAGCAGGGGAAGATCGCGGCCGGCAACGCGCTGATTGGGGAGCACTACGGCTTCCGGCATCATCAGATTCAGAGGGAGCTGGACGAAACCGAAGTGGTGCGCATCGCCGGCCACCTCGCGCGCCACGGCGACGACGCCGGCGAGCGAATGAAGTGCTGGTGAGCCCGCAGGCACGCGAAATCCGTTCCAGGTGGCCATGCCGTAGTGTCCGATTTTTCCCGCTGACACCGCAGCTTCGAGGAAGGCAAACGCCGCACGAAGGCGCGTGCGGAATTCCTCCGGCGAAACCTCTTCGAGCTGCGTTTCCGGATTGTGCAGATAATAAATGTCCACTGAGGGGAGACCGAGATTGCGGAGGCTTCGCGCCAGTTGATCTTCGAGATAGCGCGGCGTCATCGCGTGGCAGCCGGCGGCGACGTCGGCAGGCTGAAGGATGCCCTTCGAAAAATATTCACGGCTGAAATAGTCGCGCGGGTTGGTGGGCATTTCGCCGTCCGGGGTCAGATAGCCGCCCTTGGTGCAGACGAGGAGCGCTTCGCGAGGGATGCCGCGCGCGGCGACCTCGGCGATTGCCGCGCCCATCGAACGCTCGCTGCGCTGGAAGCGGTAATTGATCGCGGAATCGAGAACGTTGAAGCCGCCGAGGACGGCTTCAACGATGGATTGTGTGTAACCGAGGTCGGTTGCGGGATCAGGATTGCCGAGATAGGTGCCGATGCCGAGGGACGACAGCGTCAGGCCGCGACAGCCGCGAAAATGGCCGGGCGCGGCTTTGCCTGCAAAGCGCGCGGCATACGAGCGCGTGGCTTCCGGCGAGGCGAGCTGCGGCATGGGGGTTCTTGTGTGCAAAGAACCGGCAGTATAGCAGAGGCGCGTCGAGGCGCTCGCGGAGGGAAGGGCGGGTTACAACCCCGCCGTCGAGGTCCGATGGCTCTCCCGCTTTCTTTCTCCGGCATTTCTTCCTGCGCGGACGCGAACAGGAATCAGGGCTGGGCCAGCAGGCGGGAACAGGCGCGGACGATCCGGCGATAGGGCCAGACCACCGCTGCGGGCTGGGCGCCGCGTCCCGGTGCGGCGTAGAAGATTTCGCCGCTGCGCGGCTTGGAGTAGTACCACCGGGCGAGGAGCGAAAGATGATCGGCCATCAGCGCGAGCGAGCGAGACCCGCCGGGCAACTCGTCGGGCGCTGGCGATTCGAGATTCTCGCGGAGAATGGCCTCGACGGAACGAGGATCAGCGGCCAGCGTGCCGAAATCGAGGAGAAAGGGCGGCGAGAGGAATCCATGGCGGACGGCGAAAGCGGCGATAGTCCGCTCCGCAGTGGCGCGCTGGAGGAGAACGGCGTCGAGCTCGTCGATCCGGCGGACGAGTTCGGGCAGCAGGCGAAGCGTGGCGGTGACCTTCTCGATTTTCTTGTGGATGGCCGCGCTGCGTTCGAAATCGAGCGCGGCGGTGGCGGCGTCGCGGCTTTGCTCGAATTCCCCGACGAGCGAGGCGCCGCTTGAGGCCAGGAAGGATTCGACGCGCACGACTTCCGCGGCGTAGTCCTCGTCCGTGCAGCCGGCAAAACACGGCGCCAGGCACATTTTCATTTCCGAATAAAGGCAGCCGGGAAACGTCGGGTCGCGACGGATGCGGATCTGGCAGCGGCGGATCTTGAAGAAATTGAGCGACTGGCTGAGGAAGGCGTCGGCTGAACGCCGCGAGCCGAACGGGCCGATGTAGAGCGCGCCGTCATCGAGGAGGCGGCGGGTGACGTAGGCGCGCGGGTAGGCGCTGCGGAGCTTCAGTTTGACCACGACGGGCGGGCGGAGGCGCATCCAGGCGCGGTGGCGTCCGGCGTGGATGCGCACGGCGTGATGATAGAGGACCAGCGATTGCTCAAATGCGGAGCCGACCACGCGATACCGGACTCGGGCGGCAATTTCGAGCAGATTCAGTCGGTGCGAGGGCTGCTGCACCCGCCCCAGCAGGACTCCGAGCCTTCGCTGCAAGTCCGCAGTGCGCGCGAGATATGGCCGCGCGGAAGGCTCGCGCATTTCGATCAGGAAAACGGCCGGGCGCGCGGGAATGGCAGCGAAGAATTCCTCATCGCGCGCGGGATCGAATTCCTGGCCGCAGTTCAGCTCAAACATGGGAGGAGGATACACCGCGATTCCCATGGGTGCACGAGCGGTGGCCGGGATGATGCCGCAAGGAGTGAAACTCAAGAGTTATATAGCCTTTCCGCGCACACGAGTAAGCGACCGAGTAGGAACTGTAACCGGAGCCGGAAGTTGGAAGATTCCGCTTCCGGGCACCTTCTCCCGCGGGGTCGTCCATTGGACGGTAGCGGTTTCTTCTCCACCCAAGCCGACTAGACTAATTTCCAGCACTTCGCCCTTACCCCCGCTACCTTCTACAACATCACCGACCATTGGAATTTCCCCACTAGCGTACATTGTCCCCCCTTATCGGGTTCCGGCGAGGTCGATCCCAAAGCCGAACCGTTAGCGTCTGGGCCGGACTTCAATGACTGCCGAACCCGGTGTAGGCGGCAGCTAAGACGTTTCTAGAAGGATGAGCGCTGACCTCCGCAAAGTTCTACCGCGTGTTTGAAAGCTTTTGCGAATCGTGGAGCAAACCAGTCGTTCGTAAACAGAGTGTACTTTGACGAGGGAATCTCCTTGACGTCGCTCAAAGCAACAAGAGCGCCTGAGGTGTGAATTATCTTCTTACTATAGTTGGTTGTGTGGAAAGTGACGGCAGATAGTCCCTGAAAAAGATTCTTGAGATCGCCCTGCGCAAGCTTCTCAACCTGAATATCGGCGGGGTCAATGTCCGTGAGCGAGAACGATTCTTTAATCCAGAAGCCTGGACCCGCTAAAGCTCGGGTCTCTGTGATAGTCACCGCGCAGCTATTCCGGTCATTGCTTTCGAATGTGTGATGGTTATTTCCGTCCCCTGACTCTTCGTCGGTAGCCCCGCTGAGCCATTGCAGCGTCTCGCTCAGCCCAGAGGTGCCAACCGGAGAACGTGGTTTCGGCTCGGTCGCTCGCGGTTTGACTGGCTCTGATTCGTTGGGCAAGCCCTGAGTCAACTCCACTCCTCTTAAAAATGCCGCTTTGTATTTCTCGTAGTCCTTACCATAGCCCAGAAATTCCGCCCTGGTGACAACCCTCTTGTAGCCGTCACCAGAGAAGACGACCTGGCTGTAGTTCATCAGCCGCACTCCGTTCCAGAAGTTCGCGTCGTCCTTCCTGAACTCTTGAATCAATTGGTCGGCGGTTTCATCGTTCATCGAGGGCTTTCGGAATACCAGAACATCATGGGCGTCGCCAACGACATCAACGCGGATTCCTGTATGTTGCTTTTGCATAACACCGGAGAGCCGCATGGCTAAAATTTCCCGCATTGCCTTTTCCTTCTCCGGCAGGAGCCCGTCCTCTGCGGTTCCCAACTCAGCCTTGGGCTTCGACATCAGTTCGAGGCTGTCAAGGGCCTTGGGATTCACTGGCGCTTTGTCATTTCTTGGTTTTGATTGAGCAGTCCGATCAGCAATCTGCGTACTGCCGCCTCTAGGCCAGGAGGTAACCAGCAACCCAATACCGAGTACCAGCGCCAAAATTCCAACCATTACGTAGATTGTGTAGAGTGCATTGCGGAGGGAAGGTTTTTTCTGCAATGTCTGACCTTCGCTAGTGATTGATTTCGGCTCCCCAATTGAAAGGATCACGAACACAACGACTGTCGAAATTGCTAGTTCCATGGGGGTCGTCAACCGCCCCAGCACCTCTAGGAATATGTACAGGCCGTTATAGTCCGCGTTTCGAGACCAATGGGACGCAACGTTGAAAGTGAGGAGAGCACTGAACCACACTAGAATTCCAAAAACTTTGCGCGTTTTTGAAGCGGCCACGTTCTGTCTCCCGAGTACGCTGCTACAAGGGCCGGCTGCCGATCATTGGACCCCAGACCGATGCGGAGGCGAGGCTCGCACTCCTTAATTCCTAATTACGACTTCAACACCCACGCCGAAATGACCAGTCGCTGAATTTCGCTCGTGCCTTCGTAAATCTCGGTGATGCGGGCGTCGCGGTACATGCGTTCGACGGGATATTCGCGGCTGTAGCCATTGCCGCCGTGAATCTGTATGGCTTTATGGGTGACGCGGGTGGCCATTTCGCTGGCGAATAATTTGGCCATCGCGGCTTCCATGGAGAAACGCGCGCCGGTGTCCTGCTTCCAGGCGGCGCGGCGGGCGAGCAGGCGGGCGGCCTCGATTTCCGTGGACATGTCGGCGAGCATGAACTGGATGGCCTGGAACTGGGAGATGGGCCCGCCGAAGGCCTGGCGCTCGCCGGAATAGCGCAGCGCCTCCTCGAAGGCGCCCTGGGCGATGCCGACGGCCTGGCTGGCGATGCCGATGCGCCCGCCATCGAGAGTGGAGAGGGCGACTTTGTAGCCTTCGCCTTCATTGCCGACGCGGTTTTCCGCGGGGACTTCGCAATCGGTGAAGGACAGCTCGGTGCAGGCGGTGGCGTTGATGCCCAGCTTCTTTTCTTCTTTGCCCACCTTGAAGCCGGGCGTGCCGCGTTCGATGAGCAGCGCGGTGATTCCCTTCTCGCCTTTCGACGGGTCGGTGTTCACGTAGGCGATGACGGCATCCGCGACGCCGCCATTCGTGATCCAGGCCTTGGTGCCGTTGACGATGTAGCGGTCGCCCTTGCGGACGGCGACGGTGCGTAGCGCGGCGGCGTTGGAGCCAGCCTGCGGTTCGGTGAGGGCATAGCAGCCAATTCTTTCGCCGCGGGCGAAAGGCACCAGGAATTTTTTCTTCTGTTCGGGAGTGCCGTATCGGTGGACAGGATCGCAGAAGAGCGAATTCTGGACTGAGAGGATGCAGCCGGTCGAAGCGCAGGCGCGCGAGATTTCTTCAATCACGATGGCATAGCTGACGTGGTCGAACCCGGCACCACCTCCGTCTTCCGGGATGGCCACGGCGGTCAGGCCCAGCTCCGCCGCCTTGCGGAACGTCTCGCGCGGAAATTCGCCGGTTTCATCGAGATGCCGCGCGAGCGGCTTGACCTCGGTCTCCGCGAATTCCTGGACCGTCTTTTGCAGCAGCTTCTGTTCTTCGCTCAGTCCCAGATGCACGCGCTGTCTCCCGAGAGAGTAATCGTCGACCGGAAATTCGAAGTATATCGTGGGGCAGGAACAAACAGAAATGCAGGATAACTATCCGGCGAGGATGCGGGCAGCCATCTCGCGGAGCTCTGCATTTGGGACTTCCACGACCTTGCCATCGCGAAGGATGAATATGGTGCCGCCGCTTGCGGCGTTCCTCAGGATAATCTTTTCAACGGCAGCCTTCCTGGCCATCGCTGCGCGCTCATGCAGAGGGAGCTCTAAGACGTTGGCTGGCGGCTTGGTCATGGCGCAGGCTCAGAAAGCTCGCGGCGGAGCTTTGAATAGGTCATGTCGATTTCCTCGGGGTGGAGGCGGGTTTCGCCGACGGTGGTCATGAAGCTGGAATCGCCGGTCCATCGCGGGAGGACGTGCATGTGGACATGTCCGGTGACGCCTGCTCCAGCGCAGCGGCCGATGTTCATTCCGAGATTGAAGCCCTCGGGATTGTAGAGCCGGGCGAGCGCCACCTGGAGCCGGCGGGCGAGTTGCAGATGTTCGGCCAGCGTATCCGCGTCGCACGAGGCGAGATCCGGCACGTGCCGGTACGGCACGACCATAGAGTGGCCGGTGGTGTAAGGGTAGAGGTTCAGGATGATGAAATTCAGGCGGCCGCGATGCAGGATTTTGCGCCCCGCGTCATCGCCCGCAGCGAGCGCGCTGCAGAAAATGCAGGCGCCGTCCTTGCCCGCTTCCGCGACGTAGCGGTAGCGCCAGGGTGTCCAGAGGTAGTCCACGTGGACTCGATTCCCGCGGTCAGTGCGGCGCCTGGGAGGGCGCGGGCGTGGGAGCAGGCTGCGCGCCGGAATCGCCGTTGACGAATTCCTTGAGCTCTTTCGAGGGCTTGAAGAAGGGAATGCGCTTGGCCGGGACTTCGACTTTTTCGCCGGTCTTGGGGTTGCGGCCGGTGCGGCCGCGGCGCTGGCGAGTGCGGAAGCTGCCGAACCCGCGGATTTCGATCTTTTTATCTTCCTTCAGGGTCTGGATGATGCTTTCAAAAATCGTTTCGACGATGGTCTCGGATTCCTTGCGGGGCAATTCCGTGACGCGGATGACTTCTTCAACGAGATCCGCTTTTGTGACCGTCGGCGAACTCATGCACGCTCTCTCCCAGTGCTGCAGCGGCCCCTGCTGGAGTGGACCTGTAAGCCCCTGGTAACCGCAACCCTACCACCAGATTACGAAATTTTCCACTGCGGTCCGCAAAGGCCGTTTACCAGGAAGAGAATCGCCCCTACGGCACACAGTTCGCGCACAAACTCACAGCGCCTCTGCCGGCGGCGGCGGATGCGCCGGCGTGCGGAAGTACGCCGAAATCACTCAGGAAGAGGCTTCCCGCTTGGAGAGGAGAATGTCGCCGATCGTCGCGGTACGCGAGGATTTGGACGAACGGTACTCCTGGAGCGTGCGCCGTTCTTCATGCTGGAGAGCGCCGCGGTAGCTGAGGCCGATGCGGCGCTGCTCGGGATCCTTCTTGACGACCTTGAAGTCGTACTCGGTGCCGACGACGAGAGGGCTCGAAGCGGCGGCGTCCTTGTCGTTGCTCTTGCGCGGCTGCTGGCGGTCGTTCTTGCTGCGGCGCTCTTCGATCTCGCTGATGTGGCAGAGGCCTTCGATGCCGGGAGCCAGCTCGACAAAAGCCCCGAAATTGGCGACGCGGAGGACCTTGCCTTTCACGACTTCGCCGATCTTGTGCGCCGCGGCCCAGTCCGCCCAGATGTCGTGCACCTGCTTGATGCCGAGGGAGAGGCGGCGGTTCTCCATGTCGATCTTCAGGACCTTGGCCTCGACGGTTTCGCCCTTGCGCAGGGCCTCGCTGGGGTGCTTGGGCTTTTCGGTCCAGCGGATGTCGCTGATGTGCACCAGGCCTTCGACTCCTTCCTCGACTTCCACGAAGGCGCCGAAATCGGTCATGCTGCGGACGCGGCCGCTGACAATGGTGCCCAGCGGGTACTTGTCGCGCAGCGTGAGCCACGGGTCGGGCAGGGTCTGCTTCATGCCCAGCGAGATCCGCCGCTGCTCGGGGTCTACCTTGAGGACTTCGACCTCGAGTTCGTCGCCGAGAGCGACGATCTTCGATGGATGCTTGGCGCGTTTCGACCAGGTCATCTCGCTGACGTGCACCAGGCCTTCCACGCCGGGATCGAGCTCGACGAACGCGCCGTAGTCGGTGATGCCCACGACTTTGCCGATGAGGCGCTGGCCGGCCTTGTAGCGCTCCGGAACGTTGACCCAGGGATCGGGCACGAGCTGCTTGCGGCCGAGCGAGATGCGCATCTTCTCGCGGTCGAACTTCAGGACTTTGGCTTCGATCTCGTCGCCGACCTTGACGACTTCCGCGGGATTGGTGACGCGGCCCCAGGAGATGTCGGTGAGGTGGAGCAGCCCGTCCACGCCCCCGAGGTCCACGAAAACTCCGTAGTCAGTGAGGTTCTTGACCGTGCCGCGGACGATGGCGCCTTCTTCGATCGTGGCGAGCGCGGCGTCGCGCTGCGCCTTCAGTTCCTCCTCGAGGAGCACGCGGCGGCTGAGCACCACGTTGCCGCGCTTGCGGTTCATCTTCAGGATGCGGCAGGTGATGTCCTGGCCGACCCAGCCGTCGAATTCGCGCACGGGGCGCAGGTCCACCTGCGAGGCGGGGAGAAAGGCGGGGACCCCGACGTCCACCACGAGGCCGCCGCGGATGCGCTCGGTGATTTTTCCAGTGATGGATTCGTGATTGCGGTGCGCCTTTTCGATGGCCTCCCAGGCGCGCTTCCGGAACGCGCGCAGGAAGGAGACGAGCTTGTAGCCCTCTTTTTCCTCGTGCAGGGGCATCACCGGGATCGACTGTCCCAGCTCAAAAATCATGCCGCCCTTGATGTCGGTGA
The DNA here is from genome assembly GCA_963773835.1 of uncultured Acidobacteriaceae bacterium. GTDB lineage: Bacteria > Acidobacteriota > Terriglobia > Acidiferrales > UBA7541 > JOPF136. The sequence continues at coordinate 473,134 of CAVZCQ010000001.1, read as the reverse complement.
GTTCCTGCGCCGGGATCAGGGCCTCGAATTTGGAGCCGAGGTCCACGACGACGCCGAGGTCGGTGACGGCAACGATGCGGCCTTCTAAGACGTCGCCTTCGGCTGGAGCTTCGTGCTCCGCCGCGTACTGCTCGAGCAGCGCATCCATGCTTTCGGATTCGGACGCATCCTTGGACGCAGACGGCCGCGGTGCTCGCTCGGCAGCCTCCGAGGCAGGAGCGCTCGCATCCGGCGACTCGGGGTGCTCGGGAGCCACAACGGGCGAATCCGCGACAGCGGACGCGGTTGCGTGGGGCTCGGCGGCAGCGACGGGCGGTGCTTCGGAGGGCGGAGCGGCGACGGATTCAGGAACAGCTTGTGACTCAGATGGCGACAGATTCTCTGCGATGTTGTTGTCCATGGCCGACCTTGCGGCCTCCCTCGGCGTTAGATGCCCTGTCCGACCGAGACGTAGAGTCCCTCTAAAACCCTAAAAAGGGTTGTCAGACAAGGAAGGAAAAGAAGCGTTCGAGGTAAATCCTCGACCGAAAGAATGGTACGCGGCAATAGCGGGGATGTCAATTCTGAGGTGGCAGGCACTACGCGCGGTAGGGACCTGCGCGCCGAATGTCGCGGCGGTAGTCGAAAGATTCGATCTCGATGGTACGGCACATTTCGTAGAGACGGGATCGAATCCGCTCGCTGATGCGCTCGGCGAGCGAATCCTCCACGCGGACGAGCGACTGGCCGGAGGGCATGCGCACCGGCGCCGCGGGGTCGCGGTCCAGATAATTGGTCGTGAGCAGGGTCACGCGATTTTCGTTATAGCGCGAGTTGAGGATGTATCCCACGGTTTCGAGCGCCCAGGCCGAAGGTTTGGAAGCGCCCAGGTCATCGAGCAGCAGCACTTCCGTGCGGACGACCGGGTCGAGCACCTCCATTTCGCTCGTCTGGTTCACTGTGTTGTAACTCGATTGGATGGTCTTGAGCAGGTCGCGGTAGTCGTAATAGAGGCCGTCGTGGCCGCGCTTGATCAGCTCGGCGAGCGCGGCGACGGCGAGATGCGTCTTTCCCACGCCGCAGGGGCCCATGAGCAAGAACCCGCGCTCACTGCCTCCCGGATATTCGCGCGCGAATTTTTCCACCTGGAGTTTGGCCGCTTTCAGGCTCCGGTTCCAGGCGTCGGCCCGGGCATCCTCGCGGGGTAAGTCGGTCTCAAAGCTGGCGAAATCGCAATGCCGGTAATGTTTGGGGATGCGGGCGCGCTCGTAGAGCGAGTCTTCGTGGCCCTCCCGGGTGCAGGCGCAAAGGACGGCTTCGCGTGCGGCCCCGGCGGAGCCTTGCGCTTCCACGGTTCTCCAGCCCGTGCCACCGCATTCGGGACAATCGGCGCGCGCCATGGGAGGAAGAATAGACGCGGGCGAGCGGGGAGGCAAGCGGCGGGCGGCTCAGGAACCTATTTCACCGCGCGAAAGGCGGCGATGAGTGAGCCGAGAGTTGGGCCCAGAGGCAGATCGGAATGGAAGAACGTTCGGGAGACCGGGATCGTGCCCTCAGGATGTTCAAGCAGGTGGAGGATTTCTGTGGCGGTGATTTCCTGGTAGCGGTAGTTGCGCTTGCGGACGCGGATGGTGCGCGGCGCGGCGACGATATCGGCAGGCGCAACGTGCACGATACCGTTCATCAGATAGATGGAATCGCGCTCGTAGGTGGTGATGAGGTCGCAGTCCTGGCCCGCGGGATCTTTGGCGGTTTCTTCGAGAGGAGCTGCGGTGAGGAGCAGTGGAACGTAGCACTGTTCACAGGCGAAGGGTGGGTCGGAGAGGAAAAGGTAGTAGCCGTGGCGATAGGTAGCGGCGGGCGCGGGAGGCTCCGGCAGCGGGGCCACGGGGAACGGGCGGTCCTGGGGCGCAGCAACAGCGGCGGAAAGTGTGAATGCTATGAGAGGAAGAATGTACTTGCGCATGGGGTGCCTCGGTGATTGAACACGGGAAAGCGCGGAATGTCTCGGAACGGAAACATTCAAACCTCGATTTGCGCCCGCGCCACCAGGAGGGCGGACAAATAGTCCGCCCCTACCAGTGGACAGCCTGGTGCGTTCAAGGTTTGCGGCCCTTTGGTTTGGCAGGCGTGTGGGGAAACTTTACAGGGACGATAGCGCCCTTGGAAGGCTCGGCATGGACTGCGGGGATGCCGCGGGCCAGTTCCTGCTGGAGCAGACGCAGGAACTGTTCCATCTGCTCCTGCATGCGGTTCATCTTTTCGCGCATGTTCAGGATGATTTCGATGCCGGCCAGATTGACGCCCATGTCGCGCGCAAGGTTCAGGACCACCTCGAGCCGCTCGATATCCGCCTCGGTATAAAGCCGGGTGTTGCCCTGGGAGCGCGAGGGTTTGAGCAGGCCGTGGCGCTCGTAGAGACGCAACGTCTGCGGGTGCACCTTATACAGCTCGGCTACCGAGCTGATCATGTAGCCGACCGCACCGCGTTTTTTGGTTCGTGCGCTCACGGGAGTCACTTCGCAGCCTTCTCGAAAATCACCTTGCGCGGATCCTGGTCGTAGAAGCGGCCCAGATCCTTCAGCATCTGTCGCGCGCGTTCGTCCACCGTGCTGGGCGGAACGATCTGCACCTCCACGTACTGATCCCCGCGGTGGCGGGGGTCGCGCACGGGCGCGACTCCTTTCTCCCGCAGCCGGAATTTCTGGCCGCTGGCAGTCCCCGGGGGAATTCGGAGCAGGGCGCGGCCGTCAATCGTGGGCACTTCCACCTTGGCGCCCAGCGCGGCTTCCACCACGGTCACCGGAACGCTCGTATAAATGTCGTCACCGCGGCGGGAGAAATAGGGATGCGGAGCCACGCGCGTCAGAATGTAGAGGTCGCCCGGAGCCGAGCCGGGCAGAGGAACATTTCCGCGGCCGGGAACGCGCACCCGCGAGCCGGTGTCCACGCCCGCGGGAATGCGCACGTCAATCGTCTCCGTCCGGCGGACGCGTCCCTCGCCGTTGCAGGTGTGGCACGGGCTGCCGAGGCGGCCCGTGCCGCCGCAGCGCGGGCACGACACGTTGAACCTCATGCCCATGGTGGATTGGGCGCGGCGGCCGGTTCCTCCACAGGCGGCGCAGGTTTGCTCCGTGCCGGCGCCTTTCCCGCTGCCATGGCAGGTGTGGCAGGTCTCCAGGCGCGTGTAGCTGATTTTTTCTACCGTGCCGCGGATCGCTTTCCAGAAATCGATATCGATCTGATATTCCAGGTCCGCCGGCACTTCGATGGCTTCCGGATGCGCCGCGGCGCCCCCCGCTCCGGAGAAAAACTGGCTGAAGATGTCGCGGAAGTTGCCGCCCGCGCCAGGGCCGGCGGCGGATTCGAAACCGCCGAAATCCACGGGAAATCCTCCCGGCCCATGGCCGCCGGGAGCACCCGCGCCAGGAGGAGGCATGTTGTCGGCGTAGAACCCGTACTGGTCGTAGATGCCGCGCTTCTTGGAGTCGGAGAGGACGTCGTAGGCTTCTTGAATCTGCTTGAATTTTTCCTCGGCCGATTTGTCGCCGGGGTTCAGGTCGGGATGATACTTGCGCGCGAGTTTGCGGTAGGCCTGGCGGATTTCCTTGGCAGTAGCTTTGCGGCGGACGCCGAGGAGATCGTAATAGTCCGTTTTTGTCGTGGTCGCCATATCTCCCGCTGCGTACGCCTTGCCCGCCCGCAATCCCTGGAAGAAAAACCTCACATCCCGCCGCGGCGGGGCCGGCGCTACAGTCTTGCCCAGCGCGCGTTTACTTCCGTCAACTCCTGATGCTCCTGCCCCAGCTCGAGCCGCCGGCGGCGCTGTTCCTCGGTGCGCAGGCCCATGGCCGCCTCTTTCTGGTTGGCGCGTTCGAGCCAGCGGTCCACCGTGGCGATGCGCTCCGCTACGCTTTCGTTCGAGGCCCGGAAGCGAAGGGTTGCGCCGATGACTTCGACCGATCGGGGAATGAATTCGCCCGACAGTTGCCCTTGCGCCTCGTAGAACAGGCGCTTCCAGTCCGCGCCGGGCGATTCGGAGATGCCGACGTGGACCAGGTAGAGATTGTCCTTCAGCTTTTGAACCGCCTGGGGCGGGGTGATCCGCCGCACTCCGTCAGCAGCGCTCAAATTGGGCTCCTCCCGCGCGCGGCGGCCACCCCGAAACGGCGTCAGTTGGGACGTTTGGATTCATCCACGTCCACGTATTCAGCGTCAATCACGTCTTCCTTTTTCTCGCCGGGCGTCCCCTCCGCCGTGGCGCCGGGAGCGCCTGCCGCGCCGGGCGTGCCGGATCCCGCCGCCGCCGTCTTGTACATCGCTTCGGCCAGGCGGTGGGAAGCGCGCGTCAGGCTTTCGGCTGCGGCGTTGATGCGCTCCGCGCCGCCTTCCGCAATGGCCTTCTTGGTTTCCTCGATGGCCTGCTCGGCTGCGTGGATGTCGGATTCGGCCAGCTTCTCGCGGTTTTCCCGGATCAGTTTTTCCGTCTGGTACACGAGATTGTCGGCCCGATTGCGAGCTTCGATTTCATGGAGGCTCTTCTTATCCTCCTCGACGTGGGCCTCCGCTTCGCGGCGCATCTTCTCCGCTTCATCCTTGGAGAGGCCGGTGGACGCAGTGATGGTGATCTTCTGCTCCTTGTTCGTGGCCTTGTCCTTGGCGGTCACGTTGAGGATGCCGTTGGCGTCGATATCGAAAGTGACTTCGATCTGTGGCAAGCCCCTGGGAGCTGGTGGAATGCCGAGCAGCTTGAATTTGCCCAGGGTGCGGTTGTCGCGCGCCATGGGCCGTTCGCCCTGCAGCACGTGGATTTCCACTTCGGGCTGGTTGTCGGCCGCGGTTGAGAAGGTCTCCGCCTTCCGCGTCGGAATCGTCGTGTTGCGCGTGATCATGGTGGTCATCACGCCGCCCAGCGTTTCTACGCCCAGCGAGAGCGGGGTCACGTCGAGCAGCAGAATGTCCTTCACCTCGCCACCCAGCACGCCGCCCTGGATGGCTGCGCCCACCGCAACCACTTCATCGGGGTTGACGCCCTTGTGGGGCTCCTTGCCGCCGAACAGATCCTTCACAATCTGCTGCACACGCGGGGTGCGCGTGGCGCCTCCGACGAGCACCACCTCGTCGATTTTGTCGGGTGTGACCCCGGCATCCGTCATGGCCTGCTTTACCGGCGCGATGGTGCGCTGCAGGATGTCTTCCATGAGCTGTTCGAGCTTCGCGCGTGTCAGCTTGATCAGCATGTGCTTGGGGCCGGAGGCGTCCGCGGTGACAAACGGCAGGTTCACCTCCGTCTCCATCATCTGCGACAGCTCGATCTTGGCCTTCTCCGCCGCTTCCTTCAGCCGCTGGATGGCCATACGGTCCTTCCCCAGGTCCACGCCCTGTTCTTTCTTGAATTCGGCAATGAGGTAGTCCATCACCCTGATGTCGATATCGTCGCCGCCCAGGTGCGTGTCGCCGTTGGTGGCCTTGACTTCCACCACGCCTTCGCCCACTTCCAGGATGGAAATGTCGAACGTGCCGCCCCCCAGGTCGAACACGGCGATGGTTTCGTCCTTCTTCTTGTCCAGGCCGTAGGCGAGCGCCGCGGCCGTCGGCTCGTTGATGATCCGCACCACTTCCATGCCTGCAATCTCACCGGCCTGCTTGGTGGCCTGGCGCTGGCTGTCATTGAAGTAGGCAGGGACGGTGATCACCGCCTTCTGGACTTTCTCGCCGAGAAAATCCTCCGCGGCACTCTTCAGTTTTCCGAGGATCATGGCGGAAATCTGCTCGGGGCTGTAAGGCTTGCCGGCGATTTCCACACGGGCGTGGTTGTCCTGCCCGCCGATCACCTTGTAGGGCACGCGCTTCTGCTCCTCCTGGACCTCCTCGGCTCGCCTGCCCATAAACCGCTTGATGGAATAGACGGTATTCTCCGGATTGGTCACGGCCTGGCGCTTGGCCACCTGCCCCACAAGCCGTTCCCCGGCCTTCGTGATGGCCACGACGGAAGGTGTGGTCCGGCCGCCTTCCTGGTTGGGGATGACCACGGGCTCGCCGCCTTGCATCACGGCGACGACAGAGTTGGTGGTGCCTAGGTCAATCCCGATAATCTTGCTCATTGGCTGCTTCCTCCAAACAATTTGCCCGGGAGAGAGTAGCCCGGGCTCCAAGTGCTGAAACCGAGAGCTATTATGCATGTTGAGTGCATCGTTGTCAAGTATTGGATTTTCATGCTCCCTATCGCCACTAACTCCTGTGTTATCAACAGATGGAGCGACACTCCGCATCCGCTGCCCGAGCAAACGGGCATCCGAGCCTCGCCGCGGCTGCATCGCAGCGTTTATAGGCCGCTGCACTAGCTGTGGAATGCCTCGGCGTCGCTGCTCCGGAAGCGTACTCAGGAGCATCGAGCAAGGCCGGCGCGAGGAGAACGATTGGGAGTAAGATGAGTGGTCTTCGAGCGCCCCATCCGGGGCTCAAATGGCGGAGGACAAACCGCATGAGATTGTGGAGAGCAGTTCTGGCAGTTGCAGGTGTGACGGCACTGGCGGTGGGCGCCGCCGGAGCCACCGGCAGACAGACCCGGAACCACGCCAAACCTGCGGCGGAATCGGAGCCGGGGCCGCCGGACAAAACGCTGGGTTCGCGGAACGCTCCGATCGTGATGGAAGTGTTCAGCGACTACTCCTGTCCGGTGTGCCGGTCGTTTTATGCGGGCGTTATTCGTCCGATGCTGGATGATTACGTGGCCACGGGAAAGGTGTACCTGATCCATCGGGATTTTCCGCTGATTGGAGTCATAGGCCACGAGCATTCGCGGGAAGCGGCGCTGTACCAGACCGCGGCGGCACGGATCGGAAAATTCCAGGAGGTGGATGCGGCGCTCTACGACAAACAGCCCGAATGGACCCGGAACGGAAATGTGGACGCGGTGGTGGCCGCCGTGCTGTCGCCGCGGGAAATGAAGCGGGTGCGGGAGTTGGTGCAGGGCGGAAAAGTGGATTCGTACGTGGAGAGCGACCGCAACCTGGGACTCGCGCGGGGCGTGCGGTCCACGCCGACGATTTACGTGACGGTTCATGGGCGAACCGATGTCCTGCCGGGAAATGCCTCCTACTCCCTGCTGCGGCGCTATTTCGACGAGGAACTCTCGAAATAAGCATGCGCCGGCATTCACCAGCGTGGTGGGCGATGACGGCGGGCCGCGTCCTGCTGGGCGGTGTGTTTGTGTACGCGGGCTACACGAAGCTGCGGGCGAGCTACCTGCTGTTTGCCATGTCGATTGACGCTTACAAGCTGCTGCCGGAGGCGGCGACCGTGGCGGTCGCGCACGTGCTCCCGTGGGCGGAACTGGCGCTGGGCATCGCGCTCATCTCCGGGATCTGGCTGCGGCTGGCCTCCGCCAGCGCTACGGCGTTGCTGGCGGTGTTCTTCACGGCCATGGTGCACGCCTATCAGCCGGACCTGAAGGAAGGTCAGCAGATTAGTTGCGGGTGTTTCGGGCTGGGGGAGCCCATCAGCGGGCGGACTTTGCTGCGGGACGGGACGCTGCTGGCGCTCTCGTTGTCCCTGACGGTGGCCGCGTTCTACCTGGCCAGAAGGAAACGGGCGTCCGAACTCACGGCTGCTTCGCCCGGCGACGCGCTCCCGGAGAAATTGTGAAGTGAAAACCCTGGAAGAATATCTGAAGCTGGCGGAAGTGGCGCACGGGCATCTGTGCGCCGGGCAGGTGCTGGGAGTGCGGCTGGCGATGCTGGGAATGCGGGAGTTGGGCATCGAAGACCCGGTGAAGGAGCGGAAACGGCTGGTCACCTACGTGGAAATCGACCGGTGCGTGACGGACGCGGTGGCGCTCGTGGCGAATTGCCGGCTGGGAAAGCGCAGCCTGAAGTTTTTCGATTGGGGGAAGGTGGCGGCCACCTTTGTGGATTTGAACACCGGGCGCGGGGTGCGCGTGGCAGCGAAAGAATCGTCGAAACAGCGGGCGCGGGAGATGTTTCCCGAGATGGAGAAAGGGACGGGACAGCAGAAAGCCTACGCGCTGCTTCCCGACGAAGAACTCTTCGAGACAACCTGGTGCACCGTGGAAGTGCCTCCGGAGGATTTGCCCGGGTTTAAAGGACCGCGGGTGGTGTGCGCCGGGTGCGGCGAGGGAATCAACTTTAAACGCGAAGTAGTGGTGGACGGGCGCACGCTCTGCCGCGCCTGCGCGGGGCAAAAGTACTACAGGCCGGCGAACTAGGACCAATCGGAAGTTTCGGAGAAGATTCTGCTTCAGCGGTTGAAGCCCCGTCCGTACGTTTGCTTCCCATGGCTCACAGGGAAGTCTTACCAGCATTCGTGAACAGTTTTCTGCAGGTGCGGGCGATGGCGGGACTACAATGCCGCGCCAGGTAGGAGGGGATCGCATGTTCAGGCACGCGGGGCGGAGCATTTTGGTCGCAGGGGCGATGGGAGCGATCGCGCTGGCGGCGTACCGGCTTCCGGCGCAGACAGGGCACAAAGAGCTGACCGTGGAAGCGATTTATGGGTCGCCTGCCTTGCAGGGCACTCAACTGCGCGCGCCGGCGTGGAGTCCGGATGGAACGCTCCTGAGTTTCATCCGGGCCGGGGCGCAGGGGACGGAACTCGCCGCGTGGGATGCGGGTACGGGGCAGACGCGCGTCCTGGTGAGCACGGCGCAGCTCGACCAGATGCGCGCGGGCGGGCCGCAGCGCGTCAGCAATGCCACGGGGCTAGGGCGCCATCCCGCGCCGCCGTATTTCTGGTCGCCGCGGGGCGACGCCCTTTTGTTTGCTTCCGGCGGCAACCTGTTCCTGTTCGACCTGCGCGCGGGCAGCTCGCGCCGCGTGGTCTCGGGAGAGGCGGAATTGAAGGACGTGAAATTTTCGCCGGACAGGAAATGGGCGAGTTACCTGCGCGAGCACAACCTGTGGGTAGTGGAACTGGCGACGGGCCAGGAGCGGCAGCTCACACGCGGTGGCAATGAACTGCTGCTCGAAGGTGAACTCGACTGGGTGTACCCAGAGGAGCTGGACCTGCTGACCGCGTACTGGTGGGCGCCGGATTCGAGCGCGGTGGCGTATCTGGAAATGGACGAAAGCCACGTGACGCGCTACCCCCTGGTGAATTACTTGGCGCTCCCGGCGCCGGTCGAGTGGGAGTCTTATCCGCAGGCGGGCGGAGCGAACCCGGTGGTGCGCGTGGGCGTGGTGGACGTCGCCGGAGGCGACACGCGGTGGACGGATACCGGCGCCGATAAAGACGTGTACCTGCCGCGGGTGGCGTGGCTGCCGGACTCGAAGCAGTTGGCCATCCAGCGCCTGAACCGCGCGCAGAACGAACTGGACCTGCTGGAGGCGGACCGGGCCACGGGTCGCACTTCCACGCTGTTCGAGGAGAAGGACCGCTATTGGGTAAATGTGGGTGGCGACCCCATTTTCCTCGACGGCGGAAAGCAATTTCTCTGGACTAGCGAGCGGGACGGATTCCGGCACATCTACCTGTGCGCTGCGGATGGGAGTGTGATTCGGCAGCTGACCCAGGGCAAATGGGAACTGACGGAAGTGACCGGCGTGGACGAGAAGGCCGGCGTGGTCTATTTCGTGTCCACGGAAAAGACGCCGCTCGAGCGGCAGCTCTACCGTGTGTCGCTGGCGGGCGGGGCTATCCAGCAGGTGACGCAAGCGGCAGGGACGCACACGATCCTGATGGCGCCGGGCGCCGCGCGATTTCTGGACACCTATTCCACGGTGACCTCGCCGCCCCGGCAGGACGTGATCCGCTCGAACGGGTCGCTGGCCGCGACGCTGAACGAAAACCGTGTGCCGGAGCTCGCGAACTATGCCCTGTCGAAACCGGAGTTCAGCACGCTTCAGGCAGCGGACGGCTCGTCGCTGTACGTGCGGATGATCACGCCGCCCGGGTTCACGCCCACGAAGAAATATCCCGTGCTCGTTTACGTTTACGGAGGGCCCGGAGTCCAGACGGTGACGGACTCGTGGGGCGGAGCGAACGGGCTGTGGCTGCAGTTGATGGCGCAGAAGGGCTACATCATTTTCACGCTGGACAACCGCGGCAGCCTGCACCGCGGGCATGCCTTCGAGACCGCCATTTTCCATCACTTCGGCCAGACGGAGATGCAAGAGCAGATGGGCGGCGTCAATTACCTGAAGACGCTGCCCTATGTGGATTCGGCGCGCATCGGCATCCTGGGTTGGAGCTACGGCGGCTACATGACTTGCATGTCCATGCTGCGGGAGCCGGGCGTGTTCAAAGCGGGATTTGCGGGCGCGCCGGTGACGGACTGGCGCCAATACGACACGATTTACACGGAGCGCTACATGGGGCTGCCTGCGGACAATGCGGAGGGCTACCGCGATTCCTCTCCGGTGACGCATGCGGCGGAGCTTCGCGGAAAGCTGCTGGTGGCACACGCGACCGGCGACGACAACGTCCATTTCGCTAACTCTCTGGAATTGCAGGAGGCCTTCGTGCGCGCGGACCGCTACGCGGAGTTCGCCATCTATGCGGGGCGGGGACATGGAATCCACGACCCGGCGGCGGAGATTCAACTGTGGACCCGGGTGACGCAGTTCTTTCTGGACAATCTCTGAGGCTGAACGCGCGGCGGCAGCAGTGAAACGCGGTAACCTCCTGACGCATCCGACTGCGTAGGCGCTGACCGGCCGCCGGAGGCAATGCCGGAAAGGTTTCCGCCTGGATGGAACGCAGGTCGCTGTTCGCTGCCCCGCGATTGCGGCGCCTGCGCGAGTGGGGTAGGATGAGCCTTCCACTGAGGGGCAAAATGATCTGCGGCGCTTCGGTTTGCCTTCCCCCTTTTCCGCTAGCAGGACCCCAATCATTTCTGGAGGCACGCACATGATCGATGAGCGCGACGATCGCCGGCTTCCCCGTAGCGGCTCGCCACCTGAATCCCCGGAAACGGAGGACGGAGCGGCGTCAAAGGGATTTTCGCGCCGCGCATTCCTGAAAGGGGCAGGCGCGGCGGTTTCTGCGGGAGTGATGGTGACGGAAGGGCTGATCGGAGCGTCACCAGCCTCAGCGGAAACCGCAGCGGTAGGACCGGGGCCCGTTCCGATCACGCTGAGCATCAACGGCAAATCGCACTCGCTGGAAGTGGAGCCTCGGGTGACGCTGCTGGACGCGCTGCGGGACCATTTGGACATCACCGGGGCAAAAAAGGTGTGCGACCGGGGCACGTGCGGGGCCTGCACGGTGATGCTGGACGGGAGAGCGGTCTATTCGTGCAGCGTGCTGGCGATTGCGGCGCAGGGCAGCGAGATCACTACGATCGAAGGGCTGGCAGGCGAGGGCGAGCTTTCACCTGTGTCGCTGTCCTTCGTCGAGCACGACGCGCAGCAGTGCGGGTTCTGTACGCCGGGGTTTGTGATGGCGGTGACCGCGTTCCTGAAGCGGCATCCGAATCCGAGCTATGAAGAGGTGACCGCAGGGCTGGGCGGCAACCTGTGCCGTTGCGGAACCTACATGGGCGTGCGCGAGGCGGCGCTCGAAGCCGCAAAGCGCATCAGCGCGGGGAGGGCGTGATGGCGGACTACCACTGGCCACCGGCCAATAGGCGCTTCCTGATCGGAAAATCGTTCAACCGCGTGGACGGGCCGGTCAAATCGTCGGGCCGCGCGAAGTACTCGTACGACATCAACCGTCCGGGAATGCTCTACGGGAAAATGGTGCTCTCGCCGCACGCGCACGCGAAAGTGAAAAGCATCGACACCACCGCGGCGGAAAAAATGCCCGGTGTGCGCGCCGTCGTGGTGATGTTCGAGCCCGGAAAGGAAGTGCTTTGGGCCGGGCAGGAGATCGTGGCGGTGGCTGCAGACACGGAAGAGCAGGCGCGCGACGCCGCTCGCGCCGTTCGGGTGGAATACGCGGTGATGCCGCACCTGGTGAACGACGTGCCGCCAGAGAAAGCGGGAAAGGAGCACACGCAGGCAGGCTCCGAGGTGAAGGAAGGCGATCCCGACGGAGCCATGAAGACGGCCGAGGTGACCGTGGAGGGCACTTACGGCGCGGGCGTCATCACCCACTGCTGCCTCGAGGCACACGGTCAGGTCACCGCGTGGGAGGGCGAAAAGCTCACCGCGTGGGTTTCCACGCAAAACGTTACCGGCGTCGCCGGCGAGTTCAGCAAGGCGCTGAGCATCCCCGCGGCGAACGTCGAAATCATTACGCAGTACATGGGCGGCGGGTTTGGTAGCAAATTCGGAGCGGACCCGTGGGGGCCAGCCTGCGCGCAGTTGGCGAAGAAGGCGGGACGCCCGGTGAAGATGATGCTGGAGCGCGATCAGGAACTGATGGAAGCAGGCGCGCGTCCCTCCATCTACGCCAAGGTAAAGGCCGGAGCAAAGAAGGACGGGACGCTGGTCGCCTGGGAATCGGAGTCGTGGGGAACCTCGGGACCCGCGGCGGCCGGGAACCCGCCGATCCCGTATGTGATGCGGGCGCCGAATCGGCGGACGAAACACACAGCGGTGCTCACCAACATCGGCCCCGGCCGCGCCTGGCGGGCGCCGAACCATCCGCAAAGCTGCGTGATCACCATGTGCGCGCTGGATGACCTGGCCGCCGCCATTCCCATGGACCCGCTCGACTTCTTCCTCAAAAACATCGAACACACGGGACCGCGGGCGAAGGAGTACCACGAAGAGCTGCTCAAAGCCGCGGAGATGATCGAGTGGAAGAAAAAATGGCGGCCGCGGGGAACACGCGAACCCGGGCCGGTGCAGCGGGGACTGGGCCTTTCCATCCACACCTGGGGCGGCGGAGGCCACCAGAGCAACGCGACCTGCACCATTCATCCGGACGGGTCCGCGGAGGTGTCGATTGGGAGCCAGGACCTGGGGACGGGGACTCGAACCATCATCGCGCTGGTGGCTGGAGAAACGTTCGGCCTGCCGATTTCGGCGATCACGGTGAACATCGGAGACAGCCATTACCCGCCCTCGGGAGCCTCGGGCGGTTCTACGACAGTCGGAGGTGTGAGTTCGTCCACGCGCCATGCGGCCACCAATGCGTTGAAAGAGCTGTTCGCGAAGGTGGCGCCCTATCTGGACGCGAAGCCGGAAGAATTGGAAGCTGCTGAGGGTGAAGTCCGCGTCGCAGCGGATCCAGGACGGGCCATCACCTGGAACCAGGCATGCGCCAAGCTCGGCGCCACGCCCATTTCCGCCTCGGGGCAGCGGTCACTCGACCTGATCTCCAGCGGAGTCGGGGGCGCGCAGATGGCGGAAGTGGCCGTGGACACGGAAACGGGCGTGGTGCGCATCGAGCAAATCGTGGCCGTGCAGGACTGCGGTCTGGTGCTCAACACGAAAACGGCGGAAAGCCAGGTGTTCGGAGCGCTCATCATGGGCGTCACCTACGCGCTGTTTGAAGAGAAGCTGATGGACGAACAGACGGGCCGATGCCTGAACCCGGACATGGAGTTCTACAAACTGGCCGGGCTGGCGGATATCGGCAAATTCCGCGTGCACATGATGACCGGGCCGGGATACGACGAACGCGGAGTGATCGGCCTGGGCGAGCCGCCGGTGGTCTCGCCGGGCGCGGCGATTTCAAACGCGGTGGCCAATGCCATCGGAGTACGCGTGCCGACGATTCCGATCACGCCGGCAAAGGTGCTGGCGGCGCTGGAAGCCGCTCCGGCGGCAGGGAGGGCGTGACATGGAAGGCTTCACGTATGCACGTCCGGCAACGCGGGAAGAGGCGCTGGCACAATTGGGCGGCAGCTTTCAGGAATCCGCGGTCCTGGCCGGCGGCACCGACCTGCTCAGCCTGATGAAGAACTACGTGGTCACCCCGAAACGGCTGGTGGACATCCGAGGCGTAAAGGAATTCGGAGGAATCACGCGGGGCGACGGCGGTGTGCGCATCGGGTCTACCGTGACGCTCGAGGAGCTGGTCGACGACGCCGGGCTGCAAAAAGATTTTCCGGGGTTGGTGGCCGCGGCCGCGGCCGTGCCCAGCATGCAGATTCGGAACATGGGCACCGTGGGTGGCGACCTGCTCCAACGACCGCGGTGCTGGTACTTCCGCAACGGCTTCGGGCTGCTGGCGCGGGATGCGAAGGGGAAAGCCCTCGTGCCCGGCGGCGACAACCGTTATCACGCCATCCTGGGCAACGGAGGCCCAGCGTATTTCGTGAACCCGTCCAGCCTGGCGCCCGTGCTCATCGCGCTGGGCGCGGAACTAGAAATCGCGGGCGGGAAAGCGACGAGGAAGGCTGCGCTGGAGCACTTTTATCGTGCGCCGCATGGCGAGCATCAGCGGGAATACACGCTCGCGCCCAACGAGATTCTGACCGCGGTGTTGATCCCGGAAGGTGCTGCGAGTTGGAAAACAGCGACGTACGAGGTGCGCGAGAAGCAGTCGCTCGATTGGCCGCTGGCGACGGCCTCGGTAGCGCTGCGTATGGAGGGCGGCACCGTGCGCGAGGCGCGCATCGTCATGGGCCACGTGGCGCCCGTGCCGTGGCGCGCTCCGGAAGCCGAGCACGCTCTAGCCGGACGAGCGGTGGATGAGGCGAACGCCGCGAAGGCGGGAGAGGCCGCAGTCCGTGGCGCGCATTCTCTGAGCGGGAACAAATATAAGGTGCAGCTCGCCCGCGTGGCCGTAAAGCGGGCCATCCTCGCTGCAGGGAGGGCGTAGCCATGGCACTGCTCCCCATGTTGATCGCGAAACGCGAGGTGTGCTGCTGCCTCCGCGCGAAGACGATGTTCTACGACTCGCCGGATCACGACGCCCCGGAATCGCACGAATCCCAGAAGGCCGGGCCGTTCTGGTGCGCGCAAACTCAATCGCTCATCGGGCCGGACGGGCAGATTGCGGGCCTGGACGAGTGCCGCGGCAGCCGCGGCTGCTGCCGGATGGAATGACCTCGTGTGGGGCAGGGAGCGCACAGGCGGGCTGGCACGCGTTGCCGCACGCAGCGAATGGTAGGAGAATGACATCTAAGACGAGCAGGGGAGGCAGAACCATGAAAGCCGCACTCTTTTTTGTCGCTGCTGCGCTGATCTTTTCGCTTCCGGCAGCCGCCGGAACGCCCGCCGACACCGGCGCCGGCACGATTTCCGGCGATTACGCGGAGTTCCGCACCGCAGACGTGTACACGGGCCCATGCTTCGCCAATGGCGAGGTGGGTTTGACCGGCAATGAGGCCGTGCTGGCCTGGCACGTTTCCGCAGGACAGTGGGAGGGCGTGCGGCTCGAGGGACTGAGCGTCATCGCCGTGGTGCGCGCCCGCGCCACCCTGGGCAGCCCCTATTCGAACCCGCTTCCCGCGCGCGCGGTCATGATTGTGGATTCCCGTGCGACGGCGGAACAGCGCACTGCTCTGGTGCGCTTCGCGCAGGCCCAGGCCGGGCCACTGCTCTCGACCGTGCTCGCCGTGGAGTCCAGCCCCATCCGCTTCGAGATGGGCGCGCACCACGGCGTGGTGAGCGTCATCGCCAACACCGTGAAAATTTCGACACGCGCCATCGCCGCGGGCGACGAAATCTGCCACAACGAAGAAGTCTTCTATCCCCCGCTGGCCGCCCACCTGACCCATGCCATGCCGGCCGTGACGCTCGAGGGCAGCTATCAGGGCAACCATCTCGGCGAAACCTGGAAGGATTCGGGCCGCCGCGGCGCATTCGTTGGCCACTTTGCGGCCTGACGCGCCGGGCACGGACTCGCGCTCGGGAGCGAAGCGAATCAACCGAATCTTTGCGGCACCAGGGAAACGGCCCGCCCGGCGGACGGCAGAGGCTCCGGAGGAGTTTGATCCCCGATGAATCGCAGGCTTTACTCGACCCTCGCGCTTCTGTTGATTTTCTCCGCGGCGCTGGTCTGCGGCGCCGGCCTCGCGCTCGGTGCTGAGACATACAGCCTGGGGAAGGGAGCGGCGCCGCCGGCGGAACTCCCAGCGGCGCTGCGCGACGCGGTGGCGGCGGACGGAATCGAGGTGAAAGGCGCAAGCGGCGTGCTGTGCGACGTGTGGCTCCGCAAAGAGGCCCCGCTGGCCGCGACGCCGTCTCAGGAATTGGGCGTGACCTTCGGGCAGATCGCCGAGGGAACGCTGCTGGGCGTGATGCGGGTGGCCACAGACACAACCGATTTTCGCAACCAGAAAGTGAAAGCGGGGCTGTACACTCTCCGCTACGGGTGGGCTCCCGTGGATGGAAACCACACCGGCATTGCGCCGCAGCGGGATTTCGCGCTGCTCTCGCCGGTGGCGGAAGATGCGGACCCCGCCACCATCCCGCGAGCCGATGCGCTCAAACGCAGCGCAAAGACCACCGGGACGAAGCACCCCAGCGTCTGGAGCCTGTGGCCGGGAGATGATTCGGCTGCCGGCCCCGCCCTGCGCTATCAGGACGACTCGGAGACGTGGCTGCTCACCTTCCGCCTGGCGCTGGCCGGAGGCGCTAAGCTGTCCATGGGCCTGATCGTGGCGGGCCACGCCCCGGAAGCCTGACCGCGTCTCGCGTTTTTCGTTTTTCCGGTTTTCGATGTTCGAATTTCGGTTTTCCGTTCTGCATGTACACCTGTCCGGAGTGCGAGTACGAAATCAACGCCGCGAGCGAACTCTGCCCGCATTGCGGCGCGGATCTGACGCCCCGCGCCGCGGATCCAGGCGAGAAGCCGCCGTCGCTCGCACGACGGCTGCTCATCCTGCTGGCCTTCGCGGCTCTGATCGGCTCCGTGTGGGCGTTTCTGCTCTACATTGTGCCGGACCGCCAGGCGGCGAGCCGGAAGCAGGCGGAAACGCAGGCCGCCGCGTCCATGCGCGAAATCGCGCGGCAGCTCTCCGCCTATGCGGAGGCCACGGGCGGCGAATACCCCGCGTCCCTGGAGGCGCTGGGAGAGAAGGAATGGCCGGCGGCGCAGAAGGCCAGGCGGGAGGGCTACAACCTGTCCTACACGGGAAGTGACGTGAAAGGCCGGATCGCTCATTACGTGCTGTCGGCCCAGCCCCAGCGCTACGGCTTCCGGAGCTTCTACCTGGATGATTCGGGGGTGTTGCGCGCGACGCGGGAGAACCGGGCGGCGACGAGCGATGATCCCCCCGCGTGAGGGGGACAGACGGGCCGGAGGCGCATGGTATAATTTTTGACGTGCTGCAGGCGCCCGGTCTGGGGCAGCATCCATATTTGTGCTCGCGGAGAGGTGGCCGAGAGGCTTAAGGCGGCGGTTTGCTAAACCGTTGTACGCGCTAAAACGTGTACCGGGGGTTCGAATCCCCCCCTCTCCGCCAGATTGCAACGCGCGGGGAATTGCCGGCAGGCGGCTGCGCGCAGGGACGAGGCTGGGTGGGCGATGGGCGAGATCGAACAGAGGCTGCGCAACAAAATCCTGGAGGAACTCCAGCGCCTGGAGCACGAGCTGAACCACGAGCTGCCCAAGGAGTTGATGAAGGCGCGCGCCCACGGCGACCTCTCCGAAAACGCCGAGTACAAATACGCGAAAGAGCGCCAGTCCTACCTGACGGCGCGCATGGGGCAGTTGCAGCAGCGCCTTTCCAACGTGGCCATGATGAACCTGGACAACCTGCCGCGGAACAAAGCCGCCTACGGCTCGCGCGTGTTGGTTCTGGACGTGGATAAATCCGTGAAGACGGAGTACAAATTGGTCACCACCGAAGAATCGGACGCCGCGAAGGGATGGATTTCCACCACCTCCCCGATCGGCCGGGCGCTGCTGGGGAAGACCGCGGGCGATACGGTGAGCGTCGTGACTCCAGCAGGAAAAAAAGAGCTGGAAATCGTGAAGCTGGTGACCATTCACGAGGATTCGGAATGAATCGCGGGGTGCGGAGCGCGCACGGGCAGGGGCGCGGGCTCAAATGATTACAGAGAAAATCGGGAAGGCCGGCCACTGGCTGCTCTACAAGATCGTGGACGGGCTCGCCGCCACCGGTGTTCATCCCAACGTCCTCACCTTCACTGGCCTCATGGTCAACGTCTGGGCCGCGGTCCTGTTCGCGGCGGGAAGTTTCCGGACCGCGGGCGCGGTGATGATCCTGGCCGGCGTTTTCGACATGACCGACGGCCGCGTGGCCCGGGCGCAGGGACGTGTCACCACTTTCGGCGGATTCTTCGACTCGGTCATCGACCGCTACTCCGACCTCGTCCTCTATCTCGGCCTGCTGGTCTTTTACGCTCGCATGGACCGGTTCTTCTACGCCATCCTGGTCGGCGTGGCCATGGCCGGCTCGGTGATGGTCAGCTACGCGCGCGCCCGCGCCGAGTCGCTCATCCCGAGCTGCAAGGCCGGCTTCTGGGAGCGCCCGGAGCGCATCGTACTGCTGATTCTGGGCGCGCTGGGCCCTCGCATGGCGCCCGCGCTGTGGCTGCTCGCCATCGGACCGAATATTTCCGTGATCCAGCGCATCGTTCACACCTGGAACGAAATTCAGGCAGGCCATCTGGTGGACGTGATCCCGCGCGTCCCCTCTGTCGATGCCCCTGTAGGGGCACTCCCGAAGTCCGAATATCCACAACGGGACGCTGCGCCCGTTTCTTCGCCCGTGCCTGCCGCGCGCGCCGCCGCTGCGGCGCAGGGCCGCGTGGATTCCGGCACTGCACCGGACCTTTCCCTGCACCCCGCAAAACCCCAGGGAGATTAGCGTCCTCTGGGTTGTTGTTTCCTCTCTGTGAACTCTGTGTTCTCTGCGCCCTCCGCGTTACTTCCTGTCTTTGGTGTTCTCTTCGCCCGGCTTTCACGCAATTCTCGTAGAATGTCCCCGTGAATCCTTCGCTCATCGTCCACGGCGGCGCCTTCGCCGTTGCTGATTCCGCCATCGAAGCCTGCCAGACCGGCTGCCGCGACGCTCTCGCCGCCGGCTGGAAAGTCCTTTCCACCGGCGGCTCCGCCCTGGACGCCGTCGAAGCCGCCGTCGTCTCGCTCGAAGACAATCCCGAATACGACGCCGGCACCGGCTCGCACCTGAACCGCGACGGGCACGTCTCTCTCGACGCCATCGTCATGGACGGCCGCACGCTCCGCTCCGGCGCCGTGGCCGCCGTCGAACGCATCCACAATCCCATCCGCCTGGCTCGCAAAGTGATGGAGGCGAGCCATCACATGCTGCTGGCGGGCGGGGGAGCGGAACGATTTGCGCTCGAACAGGGCTTCGCGCTTTGCCGCCCGGAGGATTTGATCGTTGAACGCGAGCGCCGCGCCTGGAAACTCTGCCGCCGCTTCGGCCACCAGCGGCAATTCCACGACCCGGTGTTCCTGTATTCCCCCGCCTACGCGGAGAAACTGGAGGCGGCATCTGCCCCAGCGGGACAACCGGCGCCCCGCCCGCAGCCCGGCCCCCTGCAATCCGGACCAGAATCAGGCGGCACGGTGGGCGCGGTAGCCATGGACCGCGAGGGGCGCCTGTTTGCGGCAACATCCACCGGAGGCACCTGCTCGAAAGTTCCGGGACGCGTCGGCGATTCCCCCATGATCGGCTGCGGCTGCTACGCGGACGTCGAAGCCGGAGGCGTGTCCAGTACTGGCTGGGGCGAAGCCATCATGAAGATCGTGATGGCGAAAACAGCCGTGGACATGCTGCGCGCGGGACGATCCGCGCAGCCCGTCGCGGAAGAAAGCATCCGTCTGCTCGCCGCGCGCACCGGAGGCACCGGAGGCATCATCCTGCTCGACCGCAACGGCACGCCCGCCTTCGCCTTCAACACCCCGCACATGGTCTGGGGCGTAGCCTCGCCGGATGGCAAATTTCGCGTGGGCGTGTAGCGCCGGCCTTCAGGCCGGCATCCGGTCCCGCGGGCCGCGCTTTAGCTCGTGGCCGCGCACGACTCATGG
This sequence comes from uncultured Acidobacteriaceae bacterium, assembly GCA_963773835.1. GTDB lineage: Bacteria > Acidobacteriota > Terriglobia > Acidiferrales > UBA7541 > JOPF136. The sequence goes on along the minus strand of CAVZCQ010000001.1, from coordinate 453,334 downwards.
CGCGCGTCGCAAGGGCCATGCCACTGCCGTTTGGATTTTGGCTAGGGCTTCTTCTTGAACAGTCCGCCGAGCGCCCCAACAGGATTCTGTGTGCCGAGCTTCCCGCCGATGGCCTGCCCCACCGCGCTGGTGGCCATCCCTTTCACGTCGGGAACGAACTTTGGATCCGAGGTGGTTCCCTCGATCATGAACGGAATGCCGCTGCTTCCCTTGCCTCCGCCGAGGCCCATCACCTGCGTCAGACCGCCCGCGGCACCGCTCAGATTGGCCACCATGTGATAGTTCAGTGCTCCCTCTGGACTGACGGTTCCGGAGCCGGTGACCACGCCGATCGAGGGAACGTTCAGGTTGACGCTGTCCGTCTTGGTGCCTTCCGGCGCCACCCGCACATTGGTGCTGCAGTTTTGAATCACGGTGTCCTTGCTCGATGCCGCCTTTCCGCCGAACGAGGAGAGAGCGCCGAGCTTTCCGCCCATATCAAAGCCGGTCAGCGCGGTGTTCTCGATTTTTACCGGGCCGGTAATTACCAGCTTGTCCGCGGGTCCCACGATGCCGAGATTGGTGGAAAGCGTTCCTCCCTTGAGCCTGGAGCCGGAAGGAAGCGTGACGCCCAGCGCCGGCAGCAGCGACTCCAGATCATCCACCGGCATTCCCTGGCCATCGAGCTTCATGTTCAGCACGGTGGCTTCGCCTTCCATTCGATAGCTGCCTGTGAGGTGCAGGAGAGCTTTTCCGTAGGAAATGTCTCCCTGCGGCAGGCTTCCAGCCTGCGTCTTCAGGTTGTAGTTGGTGGCAAATTTCACCTGGACCGGATGGGGAGCGGGCGCGCCCTTCGGCGACAGTTTCAACTTGTCCGCCGTCAGCGTGCCGTTGACTTTGGCGTTCTTCCCGTCAGAATCGAGCGAGCCATCTAGATTCGCCAGGCCGGCCAGGCCCACGCTGGGGTCTGCGCCAATCGTAGCCAGGTCAAGCTTCGCGACTTTCAGCGTGGCCGAAAGCGGCGTGCCCTCGCCGGAGAGAGGTCCGGCTTTTCCGTCCAGCTTCAAGTCTCCCCCGCTCGGCAGAGCCGCCGACAGCTTGAAGGGAAATTGTGTGGTCGAGGAGAAGTCCGTGACCTCCAGGTTGACCTTCTCGATCGTGAGCGGCTTTGCCGGGGAATTCGCCTTGCCGATCACCAGTTTTCCGTCGTTCACATTGATCTTGGCGACGGAGAGACCGGCCATCCCTCCGCTGTCGGACTTCGCCGCGGCGGGTTTTTCGCTGGCCTTCGGCGCGGCCCCTCCTATGGTCGAAAAGTTCCACACGCCCTTGGCGTTGCTCAACAGCGAGATGGAGGGCTCGTCCAGGGTGACGCCGGTAACGTGCAATTCTCTGGAGAAGATGAGCGGAATCAGTTCCACGCCAATCTTCAGCGACTTCGCCGTCAAGAAGGGCGACTTGCTGAAGGCTGGATCGTCCGCGATGGAGATGTTGTCGGCGGAGACGCTGCCGGTCAGGATCGATAGGCTCAGGTTGCCTACCTCCGACTTCCGTCCCAGGGCCGCGGACATCTCCGACTCGACCTTGGGCCGGAAGCTGTTCACATTGATGAAGAAAGGTATCGCGATGAGGATCACCACAATGACGACGATCGCGATGCCGGCGATTTTCAGGATTTTCATGGCCGATTTCCTCCTTTCAAAGTCGCAGGACTCGCTCCGGGATCGCAGCGGGCAGCGGAGATGGGCAGGGCCGCACGGCCGCCCTGAATGGGTCCGGACGCCATTCTACCCTGACCGCTAAGGGAGAGGGTAGCCACTGGCAAATTTGACCGGAGCATGCCCGCGCCTGCCCTCGAATCTAGTGGCACAGGCTTTCAGCCTGTGCGCCTCTCTCTCCGCCGTTATTTCGTACCGCCGGCATCTTGCCGGCGTCTCTGCCCGGTGCCTCCTCTGCGAGCCTTTGCCTGTTTGCGGCTGTGCGAGAGATCCCCCCCCCTCAAGCAGGCGCACCCCGTCAGTCTTTCCCCTGTTCGGCTTTCGGCGTTTGGCTGGCAGGCGGCGTCAGCCGCAGCGCGCATTTCCACAACCACAGACACCGCGCCGAACGAACACGCGGTGTCGCAGGATCCACGGCCAGGCACATCGCTCGTCCCGACCGCACCGTAACGTGCGTGGGCGAGGAATTAAGCGAAGCAGATGAGTCAGGGGAGGAGTCTATCGTGGACGGCGGCATGAGCGGCTCTTTGCCCGTTTGGTGAAGCTCCGCGCAGGCGCTGGCGAACCGGTCCTCAGGAAGTACAAAATCGTAAGTGACGACGTAGGAGTAGGATTCCTGTTTGCAGCCTTCGCACGCGAACTGGGCCTGGGGCAGGCTGTCCGTGACCGCCCTCAACAGCAGCGGGTGGCCACTCATCGTCTTCCACGACTTCACAGCTCCATCCGGGCCGATGGCCAGCTCCAGCCTGACCTCGCCTGCGATCTGCGCCTGGATTGCCAGCGGCAGGTAGACGGGGATTGCAAGATGAACAAGGCGCGGCTGCCGCGCCTGCGCATCGAGAAGAGGTGCGGAATAGAGCACAAAGGACAATCCGAGTGAGAGAATGCCGAACTTCCACTGCATGAGTTTCAACCCCATTCGTTCCCCTGATGCCAGTCTGGCATAGGAATAGTAAGGAGGAAATCCCGCTGAACCGTCTAGTCGCGTATCCGGTAGTCGATGATGTCTGCCGGCTGACTCGATATGGACACAGGCCAATATCCTGATGTCTAATTCATCTGAGCTGTTTGCACCTCCCGAAGCGCGTATGAATTATTGGCTGGACTTATTCACGGGCACGACGTGGCGCGAGTTTCGCGAGTCCGGGGCAAATGTCTCTGGATTCCGGCCTAGGCAAGTAAAGACCGCCAAGCAAATGAAAAAGGGGGACATTTTCCTTTGCTACTTAACAGGCGTTATGAGATGGGTCGGGGCATTGGAGATTCTTGGGACCAGCTCTGACACCAGAAAAATCTGGCAAGAGCAAGATTTCCCAGTCCGATTTGATGTGAAACCACTTGTTTTGCTTGATCCGGAATTCGGTTTCCCAATGGAACAATTGGAGGGCCGCGTTCGGTTTTATACAGGCCCGAAAGATAGGGGGAAGTTCAAGGGATTCATACGCAGCAGCCTGCGGAGGTTTGAGAACCCAAAGGATGGCGAGTTGGTTTTCTCCATGCTGCGCGAGGCGGAGAAGAACCCTATCTCCCGCCCAGTGGACCCGAAGAAGCTTGGAAGAAAACCCCTCTACAAAGTTGAGCAAAAGAAGGGCAAGAGTAAGCGCGCGGCACTCGTCAGCGTTCCCCTGCCTGAGCCAACCGCTGGAGCCAAAGCTCTCGACGCGCTGGCCTCTTCCGAATCGGAAACGACCAGGCATTCAGAGATCCAGTACCACCTATTGACCCTTGGAGCAGAGCTTGGCCTTGAAGTCTGGGTGGCGCGCAACGACCGCGGGCGAAAATGGCAGGGTGAGACGCTTGGTTCCCTGCCAAGAATGCTCGACCAATTGCCAACCCAATTTAACGAAGCTACAACTCGCACGATCGAGTTGATCGACGTCCTCTGGCTGGCTGGTAACTCAATCGTTGCCGCATTCGAGGTGGAGTGCACAACATCAATTTATTCTGGCCTGTTGCGGATGAGCGACCTGCTGGCGCTCCAACCGAATCTGGATATTAGCCTCTACCTGGTCGCCCCGGATGATCGTAGAGACAAGGTCGAACAAGAGCTCTTGAGGCCGACCTTTAGTCTTCGTGAGAAACCATTGGCTAAAATTTGCGGTTTCCTCCCATTTAGTGTCCTAAGTGAAAAGCTAGCTGGTATTCGAAAGCTCGGGCTAAGTGGATCCCTGAAACCCTCCTTCTTGAAGACAACTGCTGAGTTCTTTGTAGGCGAGGAATTTGACACCGAGTAGCCCGCATCCGAGTTCGTGTGGCGCGACCAGGACCCAGGCGCGGCACTTCTCGACCGACGGTATCAGACGCAGCAGCACGGCCCAAAAGGCGGCAGAGGAGGGTATCCGCCTGCTCACCGCGCGCACCGGAGGCACCTGAGGCATCATCCTGCTCGACCGCAACGGCACGCCGGAGTTTGCGTTCGACACGCCGGTCATGGTTTGGGGCATCGCCTCCGCGGCTCCTTCCGGGTCGGTGTTTGACTTCAAGCCTTCTATTCGTGCGAAGATAGCGGTTCGCAGGCCTTCGAGACCGGACACCCATGCCAACACCAAACGGCCGGCAACTCAGATTCACGCGAATCGTCGCTGAGAACTGGCGAAATTTCGGGAAAATCGACGTGCCGCTGCAGCGCCGCGCGTTTGTCGTTGGACCCAACGCTTCGGGAAAGTCCAACTTCCTCGACATCTTTCGATTCCTGCACGACATCGTTGCCGTGGGAGGAGGATTCGAGCAAGCCCTTCAAAACCGAGGCGGCGTCTCCAGCCTTCGCGCGCTCTTCGCTCGACAGAATCCTGCCATCACTGTTACGGCCTTCGTTGGCACAGACGAAGACCCCGCATTGTGGCGATACGAGATCTGTTTTGACCAAAAGAAACGGCGCCGACCCCTGATTGGCCGCGAAATCGTGTTTCAAAGAGGCAAAGAAATCCTTGCTAGACCTGACAGAGATGACCAAGGCGATCCCGATCGGCTCACACAGACCTATCTGCAGCAGGTCAATGTGAACAAACATTTTCGGCAGGTCGCCGACTTCTTCTCTTCAGTCCGCTATCTGCACGTTGTGCCCCAGTTGGTGAGAGAACCCGAGCGGTATGTGCGGCGCCTAGAAGATCCTTACGGGGGAGATTTTCTCGAACAGCTTGCCCAGACTCACCAAAAAGAACGAGTCCTTCGCTTGCGCCAGATCGGCGGCGCATTGAGAGTCGCCGTGCCTCAACTGGAAAAGCTTGAGTTAACCCGCGACTCCGTGAAGGGCGCCCCACATCTCCGCGGTAAATACTCGCACTGGCGCCCGCGGGGGGCATGGCAGAACGAGGATCAGTTCTCTGACGGCACACTGCGGCTGATCGGCCTGCTCTGGGCAATTCTGGATGGGACGGGACCCTTGCTCCTCGAAGAGCCCGAACTTTCGCTTCACCCGGAGGTTATCCGATACTTGCCGCAAATGTTCGCCCGGATTCAACGACAGACGGGCAGGCAGATAATCGCGACGACACATTCGAGCGATCTGCTCAGAGAAGGTGTCGGGATGGATGAAGTCCTGCTTCTAGATCCCACCTCCGAAGGGACAAGCGTGAAAACTGCCGGCGACTTGGCCGACGTCCGCGAGCTATTGGAAGGAGGGATCAATCTCGCCGATACGGTAATGCCAAGGACAAGACCGGCTCATGCAGATCAACTCAGCTTCTTCGGAGGCACTGAGTGATGGCCGCGTCGGCCTGGGTGTCCGGCGCGGTGGAAGGAATCACAGACGAGGCCTTACTCCGCCGCGTTTGCCGCTATCTGGACACAGAAGCCTATGCCGTTTATGGAAAGAACGGGAAAGACGCGCTCTTGCGTTGTCTTCCCGGGTACAACAATTCCGCAAGGTTCAGACATTGGCTGGTCTTGATTGATCTTGACCGTCAGCGCTGCGCACCGGAGGCCCGGACCCTATGGCTGCCGCACCCGGCCGGCCTGATGTGCTTTCGTATTGCGGTGCGCGAATTGGAATCGTGGCTGCTCGCGGACGCAGAAAGGCTCTCAGAATTTATCGGCGTCGATCAGCAGGAGGTGCCCGGAAACCCTGATGACCTTGCCGACCCGAAAGAATCCCTCCTGAACCTTATCCGGAGGTCGACTAGCCGCGCGATTCGTGAAGACATGTTGCCGCGGCCGGGCAGTGGACAAAACGTTGGACCGGCATATGCGTCGCGGCTGATTGAGTTCCTTCAAGAAACCCCCGATGGTTGGAGGCCCGATGTCGCAGCGAATAACTCCGACAGCCTCATGAGGTGCTTGACGGCCCTTCAGCAATTAATTGTCCGACCGTACCCGGCCCCGGCACACTGACAGCAGAACCCCTGCCGAATTCATCTCCAGCAGCTCTTCGCTGATTCAGTACCACATTTCCATGCGCAATCCCCTTTCATCCTCCGGCGGCTCCCCTTCAGGCAACCGGAATTGCGGCCCACCCTCGCGTTGAACTCCATCCGCCACAGAAAGACCCACAATGGCGTCAAGCAAGTCGTCAAGCCTAGCTGCTCGCCCCAGGGATGCAGCCCAAGCGATCGAAGAACCGACCTCGGGGAAAAGCTTTCCCAACAGCTCGACGCGTGCCTCGATGCCCGCCCGACAGTGTTTCGAAGGAAGCACTTCTCCGCCAATCCGCTTCCATGTGAGCTCGGGGTGAAACTCGCGCACTCGCTTCTGAAGTTCTGGATTCATTTGACTATCCACTTCCAACAATTTCGGCACGATTCCCCAGACCGGGTATCCTGCCCCCACGTGCCGGAGTTCCTTGTAAACATCCTGAAACTCCTGGGCGGACCTCGCGGTAAGGGTTTCCCTTGGAGGAGTAACAAAAACCCTTGCCCGTCCCTCCTTGCCCAACTCCTCTTGCGCTCGAATGTCGCAAATCCGGGGTTCATCGCCCGTGGGCAGGCCGATGGGAATATCCACCATAACTGGGGAACAATGACGTGTTACTTCCAGTAGGGAACGGAAATCCCGGCAGACGCAACAATACAGATCGTTGGCCGGTGGCCAGCTCTCGCACATGGCCAGCAACCAGCCGCCTTTGCACCCGTCTGCGCCCGCAAGCATAACGTGTAATTTTACGCCCTCACACCCGGTGTCAACCCACGACGGCCGTAGGCCACCATGGAACCTCACGGCGACAGATCCGGAGGGACTGAGTCCGAAGCCCGCAATGAGCTATCCTTCGAGACCCCGCGAAGCCAACGTCTCGCGCCGCCTCAATCTGCGACATTCGACTTTCAACCTTCGACTTTGGACAGCCTACCCACCTCCCTTCCGTCTCAATCTGCGACGCCAATCCCATCTCGGCACTCCCGCAGTTTCCCACACGCTCGCTCCATCGCCATACCTGTCTCAATCTGCGACACGCTTTTTGTGTCCCGATTCCATCGGGACGCTCAACTCTGAACTGTCGCCTGCCCTGACGAAGGAAGGGACACTTTTCGTCACTAGTTTCCTCTTGACAAGACTATACCGACTGTGGTACCGTAACGCCGGAGTAACTGTTCATGGACCGCGTCAGACCAATCCGGGAGCCACGAGGCCAATCCCGGCCTAACGCCTTTAGCTTCTGCACATCTGCGCCACCGTGTACGGCCGCGATCCAAAACCCCTTTAGTTTCTGCACATCCGAAATCCGTTCGGATCTGCACAAACTGCGCCATTTGAACTCCAATGCCTTCAACACATAATTCGCGCCGCAGCCTAAATGCCGCACTTTCTGCACATACAAAAACCCCGGGGGTACCCCTGCTATCCACAATCCCACTTCCGCGCCTCACACTACGACTCCCGCGCTCAGCGCGTATGTCCCCGAGCGACCGCCCCGCCATCCACGCTCACGAATCACACGCGGCAATTAGAGGAGATCTGCGTCCACCGCGTCTGCCGCGCCAGCAGATCTTCCCCCGGAATCGAGACGAGCTTTTGCCTCGAAAATCTATCTTCATCCATCGAAACCACTTAGAAATTCATTTTCGCGCAACCCCTTTCCGCTCAAGCGATTGCGCATTCCCGGAGGGAGGGGGTGGGGAATTTCTATCCACTGCCAAATCTGCAACTTGCAAGCTTCTGGGTGTTCACAATTTGAATCTCTCCATCACCCTTCACCCGCCACCAGCATGCCCGCCGAAGCCCGTCGTCGTGGGCGAAGGCGGGTCACCATTCACTAGTCACCAGTCACTGCCCTATGCTAGCATCCGCAATTTCGACAGCGCACTTCGCAGTCTTCAGGGGAACCGAATGAAAGCCTACGCCGGCGAAGCTATCCGGAACGTGGCCATCCTCGGCCACATCCACACGGGCAAGACCCAGCTCACCTCTGCGCTGCTTTACACCGCGGGGATGACGCCGAAGCTCACCAAAGTCATGGAAGGAAACACCATCACCGACTGGGACGACGAGGAGATCGCCAAAAAGATCTCCATTTCGACCGGTGTGGCCTACGCCGAGTGGCAGAACACCAAGATCAACCTGCTGGACACTCCGGGTGACTCGACCTTCGTGAACGAAGCGAAAGCCTCCATGATCGCCGCCGATTCGGCGCTGATCCTGGTGGACGCGGCGGCGGGTGTGCAGGTTGTCACCGAAAAAGTGTGGGACTACGCCACCGAGTACGACATCCCGCGAGCTTTCGTCATCAACTGGATGGACCGCGAGCACGCGGATTTTGCCCGCGCGCTCAGCTCGCTCGAGCAGGCCTTCGGCCGCAAGGTGGTCCCTGTCCATCTGCCCATCGGGCAGGAGAAGAATTTTCGAGGCCTGGTGGATCTCGTGGCTATGAAGGCGCACGTCTATACGCCGGGCGCCGACGGCAAGGCCAAGATCGAAGACATCCCCGCGGACATGGCCGAGGCCGCGGATGCGGCTCACGCCAAGCTCGTGGAGACGGTGGCGGAAGGCGACGACGCGCTGATGGAGGAGTTCTTCGACAAAGGCACGCTGCCCGAGGCCGACCTGCGGGAGGGATTACATCAAGCGATCATGTCCGAAAAAGTCTTTCCGGTGATGGTCAGCTCGGCGCTCAACAATGCCGGGAGCGAGGCCATCCTGGGTTTTATCGCCGGGATGATGCCGTCGCCCTTGACGCGCGGGAAGTTGAAAGGCACCAGCGAGGCAGGAGCCAAAGGTAGCGAGATAGATCGTAATATTGCCGACTCTGCCCCGGTCTCCGTGTTCGTGTTCAAGACCGTGGTGGACATGTTTGCGGGGCGCATCAGCTTCTTCAAAGTAATGTCCGGCGTGGTGAAGAACGACGCGACGCTCCAGAACTTCAACCGCAATGCCCCGGAGCGCTTCCAGCACCTCCAGGTGATGCAGGGGAAAACGGCCGCGGCTGTGGCGGAGCTGCATGCGGGCGATATCGGCTCCGTGGCCAAGCTCAAGGACACCTACACGGGCGAAACGCTGGGCGACAAGACTGCGCCGATCTACTACCGCACGGCGCGGATTCCCGAGCCGTCCATCACGTTCGCCGTCGAGCCCAAAACGCGCGCGGACGAGGACAAGATCGGCCAGTCCATCCACAAGCTGATGGAAGAGGATCTGGCGCTGCGCTTCTCGCGCGACCCGCAGACCAAGGAGTTCCTGCTGAGCGGCGCCGGGCAGAAGCACATCGAGGTGGTGGTCTCGAAGCTGCACAACCGCTACCACGTGGACATGACCTTGAAACCGCCCAAAGTGCCCTATCGCGAGACCATCCGTGGCAAGGCGGACGCGGAAGGAAAACACAAGAAACAGACCGGGGGCCGCGGTCAATTCGGCGTTGCCCGCGTCCGCATGGAGCCGCTCGCGCGCGGCACGGGAGTCGAGTTCGTGGACGATATTTTCGGCGGCGCAATCCCCCGGAATTTCATTCCTGCGGTGGAAAAGGGCCTGCGCGATGCGGCCGAGCGCGGATTCCTGGCGGGCTTTCCGGTCACGGATTTCCGCGCCGTGCTCTACGATGGGAAATACCACGACGTGGATTCCTCCGAACTGGCCTTCAAGCTGGCGGGCTCCAAGGCCTTCCGCGAGTGCATGAAGGCGGCGCGGCCTTCGCTGCTCGAGCCCATCATGAACATCGAGGTGTACGCGCCGGAGCAGTTCCTGGGCGACATTGTGGGCGACCTTTCCGGGCGGCGCGGGCGCGTGAGCGGCAACGAGACGCGCGGGTCGAGCGTGATCGTCAAGGGCCAGGCGCCACTGGCCGAGCTGCTGAGCTATGCGAACACGCTCACTTCCATGACCCAGGGTCGCGCGAGCTACACGATGGAATTCGCGCATTACGACTACGTGCCGGGCGAGCTGGCGCAGAAAATCATCGACCTGGCGAAGAAGGAACGCGGCGTGCCGTCGGAGGAGGAGGAAGAATAGCCGCGGCGCCGCCCGCGATGGAATCCAATTTGGTTGTAGGTGGCCTGCCCGGAACCCCATAGTCTGTGTCCTCCAATTCGCGCCTGGCTCGCGAATCCCAAGAAGGACCACAACGATGAAAAATACTCGCAATCACTGGAAGCCTGCGACGGTGGCCATTCACGCCGGGCTCGAGCGCCACGGCGTGGGTGTGGAAGTGGGACTGCCGATCTCGCGCACTTCCAACTTTACCTTCCCGAACACGGAGGAGATGAAGCGCTGGGCCGCGGGGAAGAGCAAAGCGTACATCTACACGCGGTACGGGAACCCGACGCTGGCCGTGGTGGAGAAAAAGCTGGCAGCGCTGGAGGGCGGCGAGGCGGCGATCGTAACGGCGTCAGGCATGGCCGCGATCTCGAGCACGCTCCTGGGACATCTGAGCGCGGGCGAAGAAGTGATCGCCTCGGCCCAGCTCTACGGCGGGACGTACCGGCTGATGCGGGACACGTTCTCGCGGCTGGGGATTCGTGTGCGCCACGTGCCGTGCAGCCTGGAGGGAATCGAAGGGCTGGTGACGCCGCGGACTCGGGTGCTGTACGTGGAGTCGCCGACGAATCCGACGCTGCGGCTCGTGGACCTGGAAAAGGCGGCGGGGTTCGCGCGCCGGCACGGGCTTGTGGCCATGGTGGACAATACATTCGCCACCCCGCTCTTGCAGAAGCCCCTGGCCATGGGTTTTGACGTGGTGCTGCACAGCGCCACGAAGTACCTGGGCGGGCACTCGGACATCATCGCGGGAGCGGCGATTGGCAGCCGGGATCGAATCGCGAAAGTGCGGGAGATGGTGATCGAGCTGGGCGGGTCGATGGACCCCGGCGCGGCCTATTTGCTGGATCGCGGGATCAAGTCGTTGGCAGTGCGCGTGGCGCGGCACTCGGAAAACGCGATGGCGGTGGCACGGTTCCTGGAAAGGCATCCGAAGGTGGCGGGAGTGCACTACCCGGGATTGAAGTCCCATCCGGACCACGCGCTGGCGCGCCGCCAGATGAAGGGTTTCGGAGGCATGATGGCGTTCGACCTGAAGGGCGGCCTGGCCGCCGCCCGGCGGTTCTGCGACCGGGTGCGCGTATTCCTGCTGGCGGCGAGCCTGGGAGGGGTGGAATCGCTGGTGGTGCTGCCCGCCTTCACGTCGCACTACAACATGAGCGCACAGGAGCTGAAGACAGCCGGGGTGACGCCCGGCACCGTGCGCGTTTCGGTGGGTTTGGAGGACGCGGAAGATTTGATCGCGGATCTGCGGCAGGCGCTGGCGTAGCAGGAATGCGCTGACCACGTTTGCCGCGAGCGCGATGCGGAGCGTTGCCCATGAGCAATCGGGGCTGCGCGGGGAGCCTTCGACCGGCCAGCGGGGTGGGATGGGAGACCCGGAAATTGGCGGGATTCCTTCCGTTGACCGCAGGCGGAAGCCCCGGGTAAAATTCACTCTCACACGGCCCGTTCGACTGGCGGGCCGCGAACCACCCTGCCGGGACCGGACCGAGGGGTCTGTCGCAAGCCCCGGGCGCCGGCACATTCCATGAGTTCGAAACGAAACGCCGCAATCGCTTCCCTGACCGTTGCCGTCGTGTTTTTAGCCGGCGGATGCGAGCAGGGTGGCCGAATGGGACGAGCGACACATGCGGCACCGCCGGTGGACGCCACGCTGGTTCCCGCTGAGTACCCCCTGCCCGTACTGGCGCGGGAATCGTCCGCGGGGTCGCTGGTTCAGCCGGTGAAATCCGGCGTCGCATTGCTCGCAGAGGCGGTGGAAGCTCAGTTGGCAGCAGGCCAGCGAGATTCGGCGGCGGGACGGATGGATGCGGCGCGGAAAGAGTATGACCGAGGCATGGAGTGGCTGACGTCGAGCGGATACGACCTGAAGGCCGACGCGCGGCTCGCGGAACTCTACGGACGGATTGAGGCGGCGAGAGAGACGCTGGAACTCTCGGCCGGGAACAACGGAGCCAACGAATCCGGGGCGGCAGGGGCGCCGGCCGCTCCCATCGACGAGATTGCCGACGTCACCTATCCGGTGGACCCCCGGCTGAAGGAACGGGCCGAGCGGGAGATGGCTTCCTTGCAGCACGATCTGCCGCTGACTGCGGCGGATCCGGTGCTGTCCTATCTGAATTTTTTTGAGACGCCGCGGGGGCGGGCCATCGTGGCGCGCGGGCTGCGCCGGGCGGGGCGATACCGGGGAATGATCGCGCGCGTGCTGCGCGAGGAAGGCGTGCCGCAGGATCTGATCTACGTGGCGCAGGCGGAAAGCGCGTTTGAGCCGCTAGCGCTCTCGCGGGCGCGCGCGCTGGGAATCTGGCAGTTCGTGGCCTCCAGCGGCACGAAATACGGGCTGGACCACACCTGGTGGGTGGACGAGCGCCGCGACCCCGAAAAATCGACGCGCGCGGCGGCGCGCTATCTGCGGGACCTCTACGGGATGTTCGGCGACTGGTATCTGGCGCTGGCGGCCTACAACACGGGCGAAGGGAACGTGATGCGGGCCGTGGAGCGGACGGGATACGCGGATTACTGGGAACTGCACCGGCGGAACGCCCTGCCTCGCCAAACCCGGAACTACGTGCCCATCATCCTGGCGCTGGCCATGATCGCGAAAGACCCGGCAAAACACGGCATCGACGTCGAAGAAGACGAGCCCATCGAGTGCGACACGGTGAAGCCGGGGCATCCCATCGACCTGCGGCTCGCGGCGGAAGCGATCGGCGAAAATGTGGACCTGCTGAAAGCCCTGAATCCGGAACTGCTTCGCCTGGTCACTCCCGCGGATCCCGATTTCGAGCTGCGGCTGCCGAAGGGAACGGCGGAGCAATTTCGGGCGGAAATTGCGGCGGTCCCTCCAGAGAAGTGGCTGGTGTGGCGGCGGTACCAGGTCGAGGGAGGCGAGACCCTGGCGAGCGTGGGGCGGCGGTTTGGAGTTTCCGCGGCGGCGATCGCGAAGGCCAACCACCTGGAGGCGGGAGCACAGCTCGAAGACGGCCAGAGACTCACGATTCCGGCAAACCGGCCCGCGGCCACGGGACTGGGGCTTCTGGTCCGCTACCGGATGCGGCGAGGAGACACGCTGGAGCGCGTGGCGCGGCAGTTTGACGTGACCGCGGCGGATATCGAACGCTGGAATTCGACGCGCGGAAGCCGGCTGACGGCTGGCACGACTCTGAAGATTTATCCTGGGGGACGGCCGCAGGTTGCGAGCGCGGCGAGGGCTTCCAAGGGTGCGGGAATCAAACGATTAGCGGCGGAGACGCCCCCGCCGGGGGGATCAAATGCTGGCCCGTTGACACACGCTGTCCAGCCGGGAGAGACGCTATGGTCTCTGGCGCGCGCCTACCGGACCACGGTGGAGGCGCTGCGGCGGGCCAATCCTTTTCTCGCTGGGCGTTCGCTGCGGGTGGGAGACCATCTCAGGATAATGCCCCCTGGATAGTTCGGATTGGTTCAGCGAGTCGGGTGCCATTCCGGGGGCGTACCGGGGCGGGGGGACAGCGGCTTGACAAAGGCGCTGAACTCCGCTTATATCCGCGAGGGCTGTTCACTGCCGGTCTTTATCCATTTGTCCACGGAGGTCGAGATGTCCAACAGTTCCGAGCACGACAAAGAATTCCCTTTTGAAGACGACGAGAGCGCCCTGGACAACGAAGAGCTGGTGGGCGAAGTAGAACACGAAGAATCCGTGGACGAAGAGGAAGAAGCGCCCGAGGCCGAACCGCCTGAGCCTGCCGAGCCTCCGCGAACGGCACCCGCTGCAAAGCCGAAGGCTCGGCGCAAGCCGAAGCCGAAAAGGAAAGCAAAGGCAAAGCGGCGCAAGAAAGCGGCCCGGAAGCCGGCGCGAAAAGCCGCGAAAAAGAAGGGGAGGAAGCGCCGCCGCTAGGGACCCGCGCAGAAGGCGCCACAAGCGGGGAGACGTGGGTTGAGCGGGCAGTACCCGCGGAGACGGATATCACCCATCCTTTTCGGGCTGCAGTTCCCTTTGCCGGAAGAGAGCAGGACGGACGTTCCGGCAGTCAAACCGGATTCGGACGGAAGTTCTGGAGACTGTGTCCCACTCGTGTTCTTGCTGCCGGTCCACTTCCCGAGGCGGTAACTCAATTCCTGAAATCGGAGCGACTCAGCTTGCTGGCGTCACTGGCCGGCACTAGCATACGTGCGTGCCGTTAGCATTGGAGCACATCCGGAGAATGCGGGGAGGGGCGCAATCGCACCTGATGCGGTGCGATGATGGGGAATACTACGTGGTGAAATTCCAGAACAATCCGCAACACCGGAAGATATTGGTGAACGAATTGCTAGGAACATCGCTGGCCGGGCGCATGGGATTGCCCGTGGCGCCGGTGGAAGTGGTGGAGGTGCGGAGGGAGCTGATCGAAAACACGGCGGAGCTGGTGGTGCAAATGGGGAATGCGCGGGCGCCGTGCGCGGCCGGGCGGCAGTTCGGGTCGCGCTATCCGGGAAAGCCGGCGGAACTGGCGGTGCACGACTTTCTGCCCGACGAACAACTGGGCGAGGTGGAAAATCTGGACACGTTTGCGGGCATGTTCGCCTTCGATAAATGGACGTGCAACACAAACGGGCGGCAGGCGATTTTTTTTCGCGAGCCGGGGCTGGCGCGTTACCAGGCGTGGATGATTGACCAGGGATTCTGCTTCAACGCGCAAAACTGGGACTTCCCGGATGCGCCGTTGCGGGGGCTGTACGCCCGGGTGCGTGTGTATGACGGGGTGCGGGGAATGGAGACGTTTGAGCCCTGGATGTCGCGAATGAAACGGATGGGAGAGGACGGCACGCTCGATGACATGGCCCGCCGCGTGCCCCTGGAGTGGTACGAGGCGGACCTGGACGCGCTGTACGCCCTGCTCGAGCGGCTGGTGCGCCGCGTAGGCCGGCTGCCGGAGTTGATTCAAGAGGCACGAAATTCGTACCGGAAACCGTTCCGGAACTGGACGTGAACCATGGCGGATGAAAACCTGCTGACCTGCACGTTTCGAATCCTGCGCTACGTGCCGAACCTGGTGCGCGACGAGTGGATGAACATCGGCGTGCTGCTGGTGGATCCGGAGGGGCGGCTGCACGCGCGGCTGCTGGAGGAGGAGGCGGATTTCGCCCGGTTGAGGCGGCTCTACCCGGCGGTGGACGTGGCCGTGCTGCGCGCGCTGGAAGCCGACATGGAACAGCGGGCAGCGGGGCCGGGCGGGGGCGCGGCGCTCGTGGCGGGGCTGGAGGAATCGCTGTCGAACTCGCTGCAGCTCGGACCGCAGAAGGCCGTGCTGACCGCCAATGCGGAGGCGGAGGTGGAACGGCTGTTCCACGACCAGGTGGAGCCTGCCGTGTACCGCGCTGCGGGCGCCGCCGAGCGGGAGCCCAACCGCGCCCTGATCCGCCGCCGCGCACGCGACATCTTTCGCCGCGTGCACTTGGATGGGCGGTTGCATTTCGGCGTGCGGGTGGAGGAATTTACGGCGACGGGAGATCCCTTCCGGCTCGACTTCGGATGGGAGAACGGGAAGCGGGGATTCCTGCATTCGGTGGCGTTGGGGCGGGATGCGGGGCAGGCCAAAGTGCTGGCGTACACTGCGGGGGCCGTGCGCGAGAAAATTCCCGACGCGGAATTTGCGGCCATCACGGAAACACCGCCGCAGCGGGGAAACCGCCGGCACGAGTTTGCGGCCAGTCTGCTGGAATCCAGCGGCATCCAAGTGGTGCCGCTGGGCGGACTGGATGAGTATGCGCGGACGCTGCGTGGGCGGCTGAACTGACGGCGGCGGGGCGTAAGAACGCTCGACCGCGCGAGATCAGGTCTTCTCTTCCGGTTTCCGGCGCAGCCGGGAAATGAGCCCGTCGAGGCTGAGAGGCCCCGGGCCGAAAGCGAGAACGACCACACTCACGCACAGATAAACGAACGGAGCCGCAGCCTGAAACTTGTCGGGATCCGAAAAAACGGAAAGGAAAGCCTCACGGTCGCCCATCCAATAGGCGCCAATCATGTTGCCGGTCAGAATCAAGGCGATGGGGCGGGAAGCGAGACCCAGGAAAAGAAGAATGCCGCCGACGACTTCGAGGCCGGAAATCAGGCGGGCAGTGACAGCGGGATCGGGCATACCCAGGCTGCCGAAGTAGTCCACCACCATGCTGATGTGCGCGAACTTTCCCTTGCCGGATTCGAATAGCTGCCAGCCCCAGTAGAGACGCGCGGCCAGCAGAACCACCGGTTGGAGCGCGGTAGCCGCGCGCTCGAACAACCCATATGCCTTATTCCAGAGTGCTGTAATGCCGCTCATTATCCCTCTTCTGGCTTCTTCCGGGCTTTTCCGGGCGCTTTTCGGGCGCTTGCTGGATAGATTCGCCGATCCGGCCCGCAGGGTCGCGGAGCGGCAGCCAGCGCGGAATAGTCTTGCGAGGGCGTGCGGCGTTACACGTCTGCGCCGCGCGCGCTCGGCCGGCAGAACCAGCCGAGGGCGGACCACAGCTCGAACCACTCCCGCACGGTTTCCGCACGCTCCGCCGCGGGCATGGAGCTTCGCCTGAAGGCATCGGCGACCGCGCCGGCAACGCTCCTGCCGTCACGGAGCGCGGCGAGCAGGGCATAGGACTCCGGCTCCAGCCGGCGGAAATAGACGGAGTCGTCGCTGCGGTGGACGGCGAGGAAAATGGGCTGTGGCTTCAGAGTGCGGAAACGGCGCACGGAAACGCGGGCGCGGCGGCCGGCGACGGCGTTGCTGGCGGCCTCGCCGTCCTCAGAATCCTTGTTGACCTCCAGGAGCAGCTCGTCCACTGGGAAATGGAGGGCGAGCAGAGTGATGTAGGGCTGAAGGCGCAGCTTCATCCGCGAGTCGAATCCCTCGACGAGGTCTTGAGGCTGCAGTGGAGTTTCTCGCGGCCCGTCGAAGGCCACCACCTGCGCCCATTCGAGGCGCGCCATATCCAGCGCCGCGCGCGCGTGGGGGCGCACAAACCGGGGATGCTTCTCGATCCAACCGGGAAGCCGCGAGCCGAGGTTGCGCAGCGTGAACGAGCGCGAAGGACACTCGGCGAGGTAGGCCTCCGAGAGCCGGTCGAAGCGCTTTTCGCCCAAAACCG
The DNA here is from genome assembly GCA_963773835.1 of uncultured Acidobacteriaceae bacterium. Lineage (GTDB taxonomy): Bacteria > Acidobacteriota > Terriglobia > Acidiferrales > UBA7541 > JOPF136. Next base: position 436,160 of record CAVZCQ010000001.1, on the reverse strand, counting down.
CGCGGAGACCCGGGAAATCATCGGCCAGGCAGGTGAGCACGCGGAACCAGTACTGGCGGTTGTAAATCTCCAGGCGCTCGAAGGAGGTGAGCCGGTCGTTGGGCTTGATGAACGAGGCAGCATAACGGCTCATCGAGCCGCCGCCGGGACCCCTGCGGCGCATGCGGTAGCCGGGGGCGAGCGGCGTAAAGACCGCGCGCGCCATCTTGCGCTGGATCTGGGCGAGGTTCACGGCAGGACGGGCTGGCTTTCCGCGGCGGGAGCGGGAACACCGGCCGCGGCGCGGGAACCCGCCACGGCGCGCAGGAACCGGTTGGCTTTGAGCGCCTCCCGGTGCACTTCGTCGAACGAGGGGATGTGGTCGTCCCATTCGAGCAGAGTGGCGGTGGGCCCGCAGCGGCGGATGGCCGTTTCGTAGAGTTTCCAGACCGGGTCGATCACGGGGTGGTCGTGCGTGTCCAGGATGTACTTGCGGTATTTCGAATGGCCGGCGATGTGGATCTGGGCAACGCGATGGTGCGGGACGTTCTCGACGTAGTCCATGGGATTGAAACGGTGATTGAACGAGGAAACGTAAATATTATTGACGTCGAGCAGGATGCCGCAGTCGGCGCCTTCGGCCACTTCGGTGAGGAACTCCCATTCGGTCATCTCGGAAACGTGGTATTCCGCGTAGCTGGAAACGTTTTCGACGCACACGGGCACTTCCAGGTAATCGCGCACCTCGCGGATTTTCCGCGCGGTAAGCCGCGCGGCCTCAAACGTGTAGGGCATGGGCAGCAGGTCGTGCGTGTAGGTGCCGTCCACACTTCCCCAGCAGAGATGGTCGGAGAGCCACGGCGTTTTGGTGCGCTTCACCAGCGCCTTCAGGCGGCGCAGGTGCTCGCGCGCGAGCGGCTCTGCGGAACCGAAATACATGGAGACGCCGTGCTGCACCACGCGGTACTGGTCGAGAATCTCGTCGAGCACGTGCAGCGGACGGCCCGCGTCCACCATGAAATTTTCGGAGATGATTTCAAACCAATCAACGACGGGCTTCTTGGTGAGGATGTGGTCGTAGTGCGGAATCCGCAGGCCGATGCCGACGCCGTAGTCGGTAAAGCCGTTGAAGCGATTTGCGGGCATACCTCTCCGTTAGCGCGGGAAGAAAGGCCGGCGGAACCGGAACGGTAGCTCCGATCCCGCCGGGATCAGGCGTGCAACAAGGAAGGAACGATTACGCGGCCGGCTTCTTGGAGCCGTCGGTCGCGCAGCCGCCCTTGCCCTTGCAGGAGTTCTTGCCCTTGCAGCTGTTGTCGCCACTCTTGCAGCCGCCATTGCCCTTACAGGAGTTCTTGCCCTTACAGGCATGCTTCTCCGTCTTCTTCTTGCTGCTCTTGGTGTCTTGGGAGTCCTTGCCCGTGAGCGACTTGGACGCAGCTACGGCGCTCGCAGCCGTGCCGGCGACCAGACCCGCGAACGCAGCTCCCGCGACCAGCTTCTTCATGTGTTTCGTCATTTCGTTTGCCCTCGCTTGATGAGTTTTAATTCCGGATCAACCCCTGCCTCCCCCCCAAAGAACGGGCTTGCAAGGGGACTGACGCCGGCCCAACCGGAGTACGGAAGAAACGGACAAGTAGATGGCTTGAAAGCCCCCCCTCCACCCCTTCCGGCTCATGCCCCCCGAAACCCTGGCTGGCCTGTACAAGGCGCACCGCTGCCAGAGCCTCCGTAGGACCCGAAGAGACTAGGACAGAATGGCTCCGGTGTCCAGAGGGACGTTTGCGGACCGGGCGGTGCCCCGGGGAGAGCACCGGCGGATCCCCGCAGGCCGAATACCGGCCAGCTCCGAGATGGCCATCCGGAGCCAGCCGGAACAGATGACGACTAGAGGATGTTCTCCGTCCAGTCCTCCAGGACGGTTTTCACTTTGTGCAGGAATTGATGGGCAATGGCGCCGTCAACGACGCGGTGGTCGTAGCTCAGCGTCAGATAGACCATGGAACGGATGGCGATGGCGTCGTCGATGACCACGGGCCGCTTCTGGACGGCGCCGAGGCCGAGGATGCCGATGTTGGGCTGGTTGATGACGGGCAGTCCCATCAGCCCGCCGAAGACGCCGGGATTGGTGATGGCGAACGTACTCTCGGCGACTTCCTCGGGCTTCAGTTTCTTGGTGCGCGCGCGCTCGGCGAGGTCGTTGATAGCGCGCTGGAGTCCCAGGAAGTTTTTCTCTTCGGCGTTCTTGATCACCGGGACGAGCAGGCCCCAGTCGAGAGCCACGGCCATGCCGATGTTGAATTCCTTGTGGAGAACCACGTTGGTGCCGTCGAGCGAGGCATTCATCTGGGGAAACGCGCGGAGGCCCTCGATGGCGGCGCGGACGAAGAACGGCATGTAGCTGAGCTTTAGTTCGTATTTACGCTCGAATTCGCTCTTCACCTTGTTGCGCAGCGCCACGATGCCGCTGACGTCCGCTTCTTCCACGGAATAGACGTGCGGAGAGACGTGCATGGAGGCGAGCATGTGCTCGGCAATTTTCTGCCGCATGGTGCTCAGGGGCTGGACCTCGTACCGGCCGAAGTAAATCCGCTCCCGCGGCACGGCGAGCTCCAAGGCGGGGCGGTAGAGCGCGCCCGTAGCCGGCGGCGGCGCGGCCGATGCGGCGGCGGGCAACGGAGCGGCAGAAGGAGGAGCCGCGGCCGTCGCGCCTCCCTGTTCAATGGCCGCGAGCATGTCGCGCTTGCTGATGCGGCCGCCGGAGCCTGTGCCCGGCACGTGGGAAAGGTCGATGCCGTGTTCGCGCGCCATGCGCCGGACGAGCGGCGAGCTGCGGATTTTCTCGTCTTCCCCGCGAGGAGGCGGCGCGGCCACGGCCGGAGCGGGAGAAGGCGGCGGGGGCGGAGCGGGACGCGCCGGGGCTTCAAAGTGCAGTGGCGCTTCCACGGCGGGCGGTACAGGAGGCGGAAGCGGGGCAGCCGGAGGCGCCGCAGCGGGCTTGGCCGGAGCGGGAGCCGCTGCGGCCGGGCCTTCGCCGTCGATCACCGCGACGACCGTCTGGATCGGAACGGTCTGCCCTTCACCGATTTTGATCTCCTTCAGGACTCCCGCGGCGGGCGCGGGGATTTCCGCGTCCACCTTGTCCGTGGAGATTTCGAACAGCGGCTCGTCGCGCTCCACGCGCTCGCCGGGCTTCTTCAGCCATTTGGTGATGGTGCCTTCAAAAATGCTTTCCCCCATCTGGGGCATGATGACGTCGACGGACATGGCGCTCACCTCACAATCGAATGCCTAGTAGCGCGCGAGTTCTCGCGCGGCCAGCACAACGTCGTTCACCTGCGGCAAAAACCGCTCTTCGAGCGGCGGCGAATACGGCACCGGCGTGTCCAGCGCGGTGACGCGGCGGACGGGCGCGTCCAAATCGTCAAAGGCCTGCTCGAAGACGACCGCGGCGATTTCCCCGGCCACGCCGCCGAACCGCGTATCTTCGTGGACCACGAGCAGGCGGTTGGTTTTTTTCACCGAGGCCAGAATGGCTTCGGTGTCGAGCGGCTGGATGGTGCGGAGATCCAGGACTTCCGCCTCGATTCCCTCCTTGGCCAGCTCCGCGGCCGCTTCCATGGAGGTGTGGGCCATGGCCGCGTAGGTAACGATGGTCAGGTCGCGGCCTTCGCGGCGGACGGCGGCTTTGCCCAGAGGCACGAAGTAATCGCCTTCGGGAATTTCCCCCTTGATGCGGCGGTAGAGAGCCTTGTGTTCGAAAAAGAGCACCGGATTGTTGTCGCGGATGGCGGACTTCATCAGTCCCTTGGCGTCGTAGGGAGTGGAGGGATAGACGATCTTCAGCCCCGGGGTATGCGCGAAATACATTTCCGGGTTCTGGGAATGGAAAGGGCCCCCGTGAACTCCCCCGCCCGAGGGCGCGCGCACCACCATGGGCACGGGAGCGCCCCACAGGTAATACGATTTGGCGATGAAATTCGTGAGCTGGTTGAAGCAGCAGGCGATGAAATCCACGAACTGGAGCTCGCACACCGGGCGCAGGCCGAGGTAGCTCATGCCGCAGGCCGCGCCGATAATCCCCGTCTCGCTGATGGGAGTGTCGATAACGCGCTCCCAGCCGAATCGCTCGAGCAGCCCGGAGGTGACTTTGAACGCGCCGCCGTACACGCCGATATCCTCGCCGATGCAGACCACGGCGGGGTCGCGCTCCATCTCTTCGAAGAGCGCCTGGCGGACGGCTTCCAGGAGTGTGACCTGGGGCACGGCTACTTCCTCCCCCGCGCAGGAGCCGCTGGTTTCGCGCGCCGCTTCGACGCGGTGCGCACGGTGGGCTTGGCGCCATCGCCGCCGGGTGGTAGGGGCATCCCGCTGCTGCGGGACCGTGGCCCTACAGAGGCGCCCGCCGAGTTCGCAGACACGGGGGTGCTTGCACCTTCGGTGAACTCAAATTCGCCATTGCCGCTGACGCCCCACTCCGGCTTCACCGACGAGCGCGGCGGCGTGACCTCGGCAACTGGACGCTTCCATTGCGGCTCAATGGGCAGCGGGCCATCGCAGTAGATAGCGCTCTCGGCAAGCTCAGCCGGCGGGAAGGGGGAATTCTCAGCGAACGCGCGGTCTTCTTCGACTACGGCGTTGATCCCGGCCAGAATTTCCGCTTTTTTCTTCGCGCTGAGCACGCCCGCGGTGGTCAGCCGCTTCTCGTAGGAGTCGATGGGGTCCCGGCGCTTCCAGTAGTCGATCATTTCCTTCGGCACATATTCGGCGGGATCGTGCTGGGCGTGGCCGCGCATGCGCATGGTCTTGGCTTCGAGAACCACGGGGCCCTCGCCCGAGCGGCACAGGCGGACGGCTTCGCGCGCGGTAGTGAATACGGCTTCCACGTCGTTTCCATCCACGATGAAGGAGCGGACCCCGTAGGCCTTGGCGCGGTCCGCCAGATTCTCGATGGGCACCTGGCGGCTGACCGGAGTGGAATAGGCCCACTGGTTGTTCTCGATCACCAACACCAGCGCGGCGCGCTGCTGCGCAGCGAGGTTCAGGCCCTCGTGAAATGCGCCGGTGGAGGTGCCGCCGTCGCCGATCCAGGTGAGCGCCACGATGTTTTGCCCCAGGTAGCGGCCGGCCATGGCCACTCCGGTCATCACCGGGATCAGGTCGCCGAGCATGGAAATGGGCGAAACGATGTGCAGGTTTTTCAGGTCGCCGAAATGGCTTGTGCCGTCCTTGCCCAGCGTGGGCGAGGTGTACCGCGCCATGTGCTGCGTGAAGATGTCGCGCGGGGGCACGCCCTTTACCAGCAGTCCGCCGATGTTGCGGATCATGGGCGCGATCCAGTCGCGTTTTTCCAGTGCGTAGGTGGTGCCCACGGAAATGGCCTCCTGGCCGAGGCTGGAGTAGAGCCCGCCGACGATTTTGTTCTGGCGGAACAGCTTCGTCATCGTTTCTTCCACGATGCGGTCCAGCAGCATGTAGCGGTAGAGATCGAGCTGCTGCTCGGGGGTGACGGATGTGTTCGCCTGGGTCACCAGAACCTCGTCTTCGGCAATCTCAGAGATTGCATCTTACGCTTTGTACTTTCCCGTCCATGGACTGCGTGTCGATCGTAGGGGCACGACATGTCGTGCCCCTACCCGGTCGCAAGCGCGTGAGCGTGTGTTTCACATTCTTCCAGCCGCATAGACAATTCCGCGGCAGAGATTTCTTCGAGCGTGAGACCGAAAACTCCAGCCATGTGCCGCGCCAGCGCACGCGACGCCGCGCCGAAATCCACGGCGCGGCCCAGCAGTTGCTCGAGGGACGTGGCGCGGCAGCCGGCGATGCCGCAGGGCACGATCAAATCGAAATAGCGGAGATCCGTCGAGACGTTCCAAGCCAGGCCGTGGGAGGTGACCCAGCGGCTCACGTGCACCCCGATGGCGCCGAGTTTTGCCGGGGGAAATCCGGGCGGGAGACCGGTGCGGCGGACCCACACGCCGGTCTTCCCTTCCCAGTTCGGCAGCAGGGTTTCCGCCGGAACGCCCATTTCGACCGAAGCGGAGATCATGGTCTCTTCCAGCCGGCGGACGAACCAGACCAGGTCGCGGCGATGGCTGGAGAGATCGAAGATGGGATAGGCGACGAGTTGGCCCGGGCCGTGATAGGTCACGTCGCCTCCGCGGCGCGTGTCGAAAAATTCCACGCCCATCTGTTCGAGGACGCGCCCGGAGCCCAGCAGATGCTCGCGCCGGCCGTTGCGTCCCTGGGTGATGACGTGGGGATGCTGGCAGAGCAGCAGGACGTCCGGCGCAGCGCCGGCCTGGCGCGCGGCCACGAGCCGCTGCTGAAGCGCCAGCGAATCGGCGTAGGGCACGACTCCCAATTCGACGACCCAGCCGGATTTTGGCGTCTGCGGCGTCACTCAGTTCTCCTGCGGGAGAAAGGCGAAACTCGAAATTCGGCCGGAAAGGCCGGTCGTGGGTCTGCTCTTGCGAGTTTCGGGCTTCCAATTTCGCTTTTACGCATTGATGGACATTCCCCGCACGGCGTTGAATCCATCGGCCAGCGCTTCCCACACCGTGGGATGCGCGTGGATCATGGCCATCATGTCGTCCACGGTGCCTTCGAGCTGCAATGCGGTTACGGCTTCCGCGATGACCTCCGTGGCCAGCGGGCCGAGGATGTGCACGCCGAGGATTTCGCCGTATTTTTCGTCCGCGACGACCTTCACGAATCCTTCATGCGCGCCCAGAATGGTGGCTTTGCTGTTGCCCAGGAACGGAAATTTGCCCACCTTCACGGCGTGGCCGGCTTCGCGCGCGGCGCGCTCGGTCAGACCCACGGAGCCGATCTGAGGCTCGCAGTAGGTGCAGTTGGGGATTCGCGCGCGGTCCACGGGCTGCGTGGGCCGGCCGGCAATGTGCGTCACGGCGACGATCCCTTCCATCGAGGCCGCGTGCGCCAGTTGCGGCATCCCCGCCACGATGTCGCCGATGGCGTACAGGCCGGGCTCGTCCGTCTCCTGATAGGGACCGACGTGCAGGAAACCGCGTTCCACGCGGGCGCGCGTCTTTTCCAGATGGATGCCCTCGGTGACGGGGCGGCGGCCGACGGCCATCAGGATTTTTTCGGCCGTGACCGACTGGGATTTTCCGTCCTTGTCCGTGTAGCTGACCGTGGCGCACTTCGCGTCTTTCTTGACGGCGGCAACCTTCGCGCCCGTCTCGATTTGGATGCCCTTCTTCTTGAACGCCTTGGCCAGTTCGGCGGAAATCTCTTCGTCTTCCAGCGGAACGATGCGCGGGAGCATTTCGAGAAGCGTGATTTGGGTGCCGAACGAATTGTAGATGGAGGCGAATTCGGAGCCCACTGCGCCCGAGCCGACCACGACCATGGTTTTGGGAATGGCCGGGAGCGACAGGATTTCGCGGTTGGTCAGAACGACTTTGCCGTCGATTTCGACGCCGGGGAGCGAACGGGCATCGCTGCCCGTGGACAGCAGGATGTTGGCGGCCTCGATTTCGGTGCTCTTCCCGTCCTTTTCCACCGAGACGCGGCCGGGGCCGGCGAGCCGCCCGAATCCCTGCACCCGCTCGACTTTGTTCTTCTTGAAAAGAAACTCAATGCCTTTGGAGTGCTTGGTGATGATTTTGTCTTTGCGGGCGAGGATGGCGGGCCAGTTGATTTTCACATCTTTGACTTCAAAGCCGAATTCCTCGGCGCGCTTGAAGTGATCGTAGAGTTCGGCGTGATGCAGGAGCACCTTGGTGGGAATGCAGCCGATGAGGAGGCAGGTGCCGCCGAGCGGGGGGTCTTTTTCGACGACCACGGTCTTGAGCCCGAGCTGCCCGGCCCGGATGGCTGCCACATATCCACCCGGACCGCTGCCGATGATTGCCAGGTCGTATTTGGCCAACCCGCCCCTCCCCCCAAACGCCGGAGCCCGTGGCCGTGCCCAAAGGAAAATCGCAAGCCGCGTACCACGGCGCCGCGAACTGATGCAGACAAGAATAGCCAGTCTATCAGCCCGTGCGCGCAGCCCGCAACCGCGGCAACCGGATGCGCGCCGGGGCTGGCCGAAAGCGCGCCGCAATCCAGGCGGCGGCTATTCTCCCTTGGCAGTCGGATAGCTCTTGGATACCCAGTCGGTTCCGAAATTCTCCTCGATGCGGAGCACTTTCACGTTCGTGAAGCCCATGCTGTGAAGGGCTTCATAGGCTGGCTTGACGTTGGGGCACCGAGACCAGGGGCAGCAGCCGCAATAGAGAACGATGGACCTGCTGTGGGTGAGCGGGGCCACGCGCTGGCGCAATTGGCGCAGACCTTCCTCCTTCGAAGCGGGTCCGATATATTCCGCGCCGGGGATGTGCGCCGATTTGTAGAGGAAACGGAAGCCGACCTGCAAGATGAGCGGCTTCTCCCCCGAGCGCGATTGAAGGATTCGAACGAGTTCCTCCGGCTCGATGACCGCTGTGCTGGGCACGGGCTGCTGCGCGCTATCGGGCTGGGACCGGGGCGCATCCGGTGGACCGCCGGAAACGCGGCTCCAGAGGGTCCGGCCAGCGCCTAAGGCCGCAAGGAGCGTGCCAGCGACAGTGAAGGCACCGGCGACGACAAGCAGTTTACGAGCCATCATCACGCACGAATCTATCGCCACAGCATGCGCGGGTCAACCAGGCCCGGCAGCCCTGCGTCGGTTGAACGCGCTCCGGAACCCGCGCGCGCCTGCGCTGTTCCGGCCGCAGCCGCAGTGTGGGCCGCCCGAGGCGCCGTGACGCGTCTCGCCGGTCGTTGACCCCGCGCGCCGGGGATGCTATAAAACCCGCTCTGCCTGGTCTTCGCGGATTGCATTGGGGTTGGCGCCTTTTCCCCGGTGAAGGCAATCCTCTGACCTGGGACCGGGACCAACAGACAGGAGTGGAGTTTTGGGCCCTACCATATGGGGTTGATGGAACAACTCAAGGGTCTCTTCCTCGAGGCCATTCCGACCGTTATTCTCGTCTTCCTTTTCTATTTCTTCCTGCGCAGCCAGTTTTTCGGGCCTTTGATACACGCGCTGGAGGAACGCGCCCGGCGCACGGAAGGCGCACGGCGGGAAGCCGAGGAGAGCACGGCGGCAGCTAAAAAGGCCCGGGACGAATACGAGTCCGCCCTTCGCAAGGCCCGCCTGGAATTCCATGCGGAGCAGGAAGCTGAGCGGCGCAAGGCGCTCGACGCGCGCATGGGAGTAATCCACGCCGCCCGCGAGAATGCTACCGCCTTCGTGCACGCTCAGAAGGCCGCGCTCGACTCGGAAGTGGCCGTCGCCCGCAAGCAGCTCGAACACGAAAGCGGCCTCATGGGCGGCGAAATTGCCCGCGCCCTGCTGGCCGGCCGCGGCCCCGCACCCCCTCCCGAAGCTTCGGGACCGCGAGGTACGTCGTGAAGCGATTTCGCACTCCCGTCCTGGCGCTGCTGGCGGCCTGCGGCCTGGTTTTGCTGGCGGTCCATCCTGTGTTTGCGGCCGAGGAAGGCGGAGATGCCACGGAGCTCACCTCGCTGTTCCAATGGCTCAACTTCGCCATCGTGGCGGGGTTGGTGGTGTGGCTTCTGGTGAAGAAGGCTCCCGGGTATTTCGCCGCGCGCGCCCGGCAGATTACCGCCGCGATTCAAGAAGCGGCGAAAGTGAAGGCGCAAGCCGATGCACAGCGGCGCGAGGCCGAGCAGCGGCTGGCCAGCCTGGCCGCGGAGATCGACCAGATGCGCGCCGCCGCTCGCCGCGATGCCGAGGCCGAGGTCGCGCGCATCCATGCGGCCGCCAGGCACGATGCGGCCAAAATCGAGCACTCCGCACACCTGGAAGTGGAGGCCGCCCGCCGCACTGCCCGCACCCAGCTTCGCGCCTTCGCCACGCGCCTCTCCATCGAATGCGCCGAAGCGCTCCTCCGCACCGAGATCACTCCTGCCGCGGACGAGGGCATGTTTGCCGTCTTCCTGGGCGAACTGGCCCTCCCCAGCCGGCAGGCCGGGAGGCCCAATTGAGATCGGTCAGCGGACAATACGCCGGCGCGCTCGCCGACGTGGCCATCGCTTCCGGCAATCCGGAAACGCTGCGGCAGGAGGTGCATGCGTTCGCCGGACTGGCCGCGGGCTCCGCTGACTTGCGCAACTTCCTGGATTCGCCCGCCATCCCGCGCGAAAGCAAGAAGGATTTGCTCGGAAAACTGGCCGCACGGATGGGCGCCAGCGAGCAGTTGCGGAATTTTCTCTTTGTGCTGGTGGACCATCGCCGCACGCACATGCTCCAGGAGATCGCGCGGGAATTCGAGACCGCGCTGCTCGAGCGCCTGGGCGTGGCCGAAGCCGCGGTCACCTCGGCCCGCGAGCTTTCGGCTCCGCAGAAGCAGAAACTGGCCGGCTCGCTGGAATCGCTGACCGGCAAGAAAATCGAGGCGCATTACGCCGTGGACCCCTCGCTGGTGGGGGGGCTGGTGGTGCGCGTGGGATCCACGATTTACGACGGTTCGGTGCGCGCGCAGCTCGACCGGATGGCCGCGCGCCTCACCCGGGAGTAGGAGCGGCGCATGCCCACGATCAAAGCGGACGAAATCGCCAAATTCCTCCGCGAACAGATTCAGAGCTACAAGCAGGCCCTCGAAGTCGATGAGGTCGGCTCGGTGATCTCCGTGGGCGACGGCATCGCCCGCGTCCACGGCCTGGAACGCTGCATGTCCGGCGAGATGCTCTCCTTTCCCCACGACGTGTTCGGCATCGCCCTGAACCTCGAGGAGGACCAGGTAGGCGTGGTGCTGCTCGGCGAGTACTGGAAGATCGAGGAGGGCGACACGGTGAAGCGCACGGGCACGATCATGTCCGTTCCCGTGGGCCAGGAGATCGTGGGCCGCGTGGTGGACCCGCTGGGCCGCCCGCAGGACGACAAAGGCCCCATCGAGTCCAAGGAACGCTTCGCCCTGGAACGCATGGCGCCCGGCGTGGTGGCGCGCCAGCCCGTCCGCGAGCCGCTCCAGACCGGCATCAAGGCCATTGATTCCATGATCCCCATCGGGCGCGGCCAGCGCGAGCTGATTATCGGGGACCGGCAGACGGGCAAGACGGCCATCATTCTGGACACCATCGTGAACCAGAAGGGCCTGGACATGTTCTGCATCTACTGCGCCATCGGGCAAAAGCGCTCCACGATCGCGCAGGTGGTGAAGACGCTGACGGATGCCGGGGCCATCGACTATTCCATTGTCGTCGCCGCCTCGGCCTCCGAGCCCGCTTCGATGCAGTACATCGCGCCCTACGCGGCCTGTGCCATGGGCGAATATTTCCGCGACAACGGCAAACATGCCGTCGTCTTCTACGACGACCTCTCCAAACATGCCCAGGCCTATCGCGAAATCTCGCTGCTCCTGCGGCGCCCGCCCGGCCGGGAAGCGTTCCCCGGCGACGTGTTTTACCTGCATTCGCGGCTGCTGGAGCGCGCGGCGAAGATGAACGACAAGAACGGCGCCGGCTCGCTCACCGCGCTGCCCGTCATTGAAACGCAGGCCGGCGACGTCTCCGCCTACATCCCCACCAACGTCATCTCCATCACCGACGGCCAGATCTACCTGGAAGCCGACCTGTTCAACGCCGGCATCCGCCCGGCCATCAACGTCGGCATTTCGGTGAGCCGCGTGGGTGGCAACGCCCAGATCAAGGCCATGCGCCAGGTGGCCGGCGCTCTACGATTGGACATGGCCCAATACCGCGAGCTTGCCGCCTTCGCGCAATTCGGCTCCGAGTTGGACAAGGCCACCCAGGATCAGCTCGCCCGCGGCCAGCGCCTCACTGAAATCCTGAAGCAGGGCCAGCTCGCGCCCCTGCCCATCGAAAAACAGGTGCTCGTCATCCTGGCCGCATCGAGCGGCCTGATCGACGGCGTGGAGGTCTCCCAGGTCAGCCGCTTCGAGAGCGAATTGCTCCAATTCCTGGAGACGAACCACCAGCCGCTGCTCGAGAAAGTGCGGGAGAAGAAGGCGCTGGACGACGCCATCAAGCAGGAAGCCGCGCAGGTATTCGCGGCGTTCAAGGAGCGCTTTGTGGCCTCTTCTCCGGCCGCGTCGTAGCTCCGGAGGCAGGCACAGCGCTGACCCATGGCCAACCTGATTGATTTCCGGCGCCGCATCCGCTCGGTGAAGAACACGCAGCAGATTACCCGGGCGATGAAGTTCGTGGCTGCCGCGCGGCTGCGCCGGGCTCAGGAACGCGTGCTCGCGGCGCGGCCATACGCCCGGCAGATCCTGCGCGTGCTCCAGTCGGCCGAGGGGCGTCTGGAACCGGAACGCGCGGCGCACCCATTGCTCGCCGTTCGGCCAGAGCAGAAGGTGCTGGCCCTGGTGATTTCGGCCGACCGCGGGCTCTGCGGCGCCTTCAATTCCAACGTTCTGCGCAAGACCTCGGAGTTCCTGCGTGAATACGCGTCCAAGAAGATCGAATTGGTCGTCGTAGGCAAGCGCGTCCGGGACGCCATGCGCCGCACGCGCCTGCCGCTCAAGGCGGAGATGATCGGCGCCACCATGAACGTGAAATTCGAAAACGCCAAGGAGCTGGCCGAGCTGGCCATCGCCGCCTACACCAGCGGCGAGACCGACGCCGTCTATTTGATTTACAACGAATTCAAGAACGTGATGGTGCAGCGGCTGGTGGTCAACCGCTTGCTGCCCATCCCGGCGGAGGTCGTCGCGGCGCCCCGCGGCGAAAAGGCCGCCGGGGGCCAGGCAGCCGCCGCGCCTCCGCGAACCGTCCCGGTGGACTACATCTACGAGCAGCCGCCCCAGGAGATTTTCGACCACCTGGTGCCCCGGTACGTCGAGACCGAGCTGTTTCGCGCGCTGCTGGAGTCCTCCGCGGCGGAGCATGCCGCGCGCATGACGGCCATGGACTCCGCCACCAAGAACGCCTCCGACCTGATCGACAGCCTGACGCTGCACATGAACAAGGTGCGCCAGGCCGCCATCACCAAGGAGATCATCGAGGTGGTCAGCGGTGCGGCGTCTGCAGGATAGTGACTCGTGACTGGTGACTCGTGAAGAACAACGGTGAAGCTGAAGTCCTATCGGGAGTTGGAGGCCTGGCAAAAGGCACATGAACTGGCCTTGCTGATATTTCAAATGACAGAACGATTTCCCAGGTCTGACCAATACGGCATAGTTTCTCAGGTGCGAAGGTCGGCGTCCTCCGTCCCCGCGAACGTCGCCGAAGGGTTTGGACGTGGAACGACCAAGGAATTTCTGCGGTCACTCCAGATTGCCCGTGGGGAGCTGGAAGAAACCCGCTATTTCATGCTTCTCAGCCGCGATTTAGGGAAAATCTCGGAGGAAGAGTTTGAGCGAGTAGATTCCGGGTGCGACTCCACGGGACGTCTGATTAATGCGCTCGGCAAATCCCTCCGCGCGCGTCTGGATTCGAAGCACCAGTCACCAGTCACCAGTCACCAGTCACGCTAAGGAGCGGAGCATGGCAGAGAAAGCAGCAGCGGTAGGACGGCTGGCCCAGGTCATTGGGCCGGTGGTGGACGTCGAGTTCGAGAGCGGGCATCTGCCGCCCATCTACAACGCCGTGCGCGTGGTCTCCGAGGGATTCGACGTCCCGGCGCCGATCGACATCATCGCCGAAGTGCAGCAGCACCTGGGCGAAGGCCGCGTGCGCTGCGTGGCCATGAAGCCGACCGAAGGCCTGGTGCGCGGCATGAAAGCCTACGACACCGGGAAGGAAATCACCGTGCCGGTCGGCAGGTCCACGCTCGGGCGCGTGATGAACGTGCTCGGTGAGCCGGTGGACGAGCTCGGCCCTATCGTCGCCGAAACGTATTTCCCCATTCATCGCCAGGCCCCTTCGCTGGAAGACCAGTCCACCCAGGCGGAGATGTTCGAGACCGGAATCAAAGTGGTGGACCTGCTCGAACCCTACCTGAGAGGCGGAAAAATCGGGCTGTTCGGCGGTGCCGGCGTCGGCAAAACCGTCCTCATCCAGGAGCTGATTCACAACGTGGCCATGCAGCATGGCGGCGTCTCCGTATTTGCCGGCGTGGGCGAGCGCACGCGCGAAGGAAACGACCTGTGGCTCGAAATGCAGGAATCGCACGTAATCAAGGCAGGCGATCCAGAAAACTCCCGAGCCGCACTGGTTTACGGGCAGATGACCGAGCCGCCCGGGGCGCGCCTGCGCGTGGGCCTCACCGGCCTGACCGTGGCGGAATATTTCCGCGACGTGGAAGGCCGGGATGTGCTGCTGTTCATCGACAATATTTTCCGCTTCGTGCAGGCCGGCTCTGAAGTTTCGGCCCTGCTCGGCCGCATGCCCTCCGCGGTGGGCTACCAGCCCAACCTGAACACCGAAATCGGAGAGCTGGAGGAACGCATCACCTCCACAAAGAAAGGCTCCATCACTTCCGTACAAGCCATCTACGTGCCCGCGGACGACTACACGGACCCGGCCCCCGCCGCCACCTTCTCCCATCTCGACGCGACCACCAACCTCTCTCGCGCCGTGGTCGAGCGCGGCATTTATCCCGCCGTGGACCCCCTGGCCAGCTATTCCCGCATTCTGGATCCGCGCGTCGTGGGGCAGGAACACTACGGCGTGGCGCGGCAGGTAAAATCCATCCTGCAGCGCTACCGCGATCTGCAGGACATTATCGCCATTCTGGGCATGGAAGAACTTTCGGAAGAAGACAAATTGACGGTGGCGCGCGCCCGGCGCATCGAGAAGTTCCTCTCGCAGCCGTTTTTCGTGGCCGAAGCCTTCACCGGGTCGAAAGGCAAGTTCGTGAAAATCGCGGACACCATTCGCGGGTTCAAGGAGATTGCGGAAGGCAAGCACGACGCGCTGCCGGAGCAGGCCTTCTATATGGCCGGAACCATCGAGGAAGTGCTCGAGAAAGCGGAGAAGCTGGCGGCGGCCTAGCAAACTGCGGCGATGGACCAGAAAAAGCTCACGCTCGAAGTCGTCACGCCGGAGCGCCAAGTGCTCCACGAAGACGTGGATTCCATCCAGCTTCCCGGGCGCGACGGCTACCTGGGCATATTGCCCGGCCACGCGCCCCTGCTCACCGAGTTGGGCGCGGGCGTACTCAGTTTCCGGAAGGGGCGAGGAGACGCGTTACGCCACGGCGCTGGGCGGTTTTGCCGAGGTGCTGGGCGACCGCGTGATCGTGCTCGCCGAACGTTCGGAGTTGGCCGAAGAGATTGACCTGGGGCGCGCCGAAGCCGCGCGCGAGCGCGCGCTCAAGCGCTTGCAGGAACATTCCAGCGAAGTGGATTTCCAGCGCGCCCAGCTTGCGCTTGAGCGTTCGCTCATCCGCATCCAAGTGGTGCCTCGGGTCACCCAGCGCCGCGCGGCCGGGCCCCTCGAGCGGGATGGCACCGCGCGCCCGCCCAAGGCATCAAAATAGCCTGCCTTAGTTCCGCCGGAAGAGCGCCCGGCTGGCATGGACGTCTGCGGCACGCTGTCGCACGATGAGTGAAATTATCATGTACTGCGCCACATGGTGCGGCGACTGCCGCCGGGCAAAGCTGTTCCTCCGCGAGCGCAACGTCCCGTTCCGGGAAGTTGACGTGGATTCCGATCCCGATGCAGAAGACCTGGTGATGTGCGTGAACGACGGCCGGCGCAAGATTCCCACTTTTGCCGTGGACGGGCGTTATTTCTCTTGCAGTCCGTTCGACCCGTACAAGCTCTCCTCCGAATTGAACATTCCGCTGAATCCTTAATCCGCAGCGCCTGCGGTATGGTCCTAATCGGGCATCCCGCAAAGCAGGTCGAATGGGTCTCACTGGGGACACACAAGCTCATCTCAATCTCAGTGCCTTCCGAAATGCGATCCGTCGTGGTCTCGGCTCAGGACTTTCGCGTAGTAATGTCGGCTCGGATGACGCGTAAATAGTCGCGGGCGGATTCGAGAGCCTGCTCCGCCTCGTGGTGGGAAACAAATCCGGCGTCGTCATAAAGCGCCATGTTTCTCTTCCGACGGAGACGGTCGAACACGGTCAGAAGGCCGGCATGTTTCTTATCGATGTGCGCCCGGACGAAATCGATAATCGCGATGTGGTGTCCGGGCTGGCTCCGGGCACGGAAGCCGTGGCTGAACATGAAACCGAGGGAAGCTTTTAACATTGCGTCGTAGGCTTGCTGGAGGCAGGCTTCCTCGTCGAAAGCAAGAATCTTGTGAGCCAAGGCGAGCTTCTTGTCGGCGTTTGCGAGGAAGCGTTCGATCTGCGCCCAGTCGACTTTATGGGGCTTGAGTTTCTTCATGCGTCACCGACAAGCGAGACGCGCTTATTGTGCCAGACGTTTTCCAGGAAGGCATCTTTGCGGGCGCGCCGTGACTCCAGTTCCTTCCGCGTCAGAACCGTATAGTTGATTTCGCGTCCGAGCCGCCGTTCGAGTTTGTGCACGGCTTCCGCCAGAGCGCCGCTTTCGGGCTTGCCGATCACAAGAACGTCAATGTCGCTCGCGGTGTCCTGCTGGTTTCGCGCGAACGAGCCATACAAATACGCCTCTTCTATTCCTTCAATTTTCTTGAGGTATTGTGCGAGCAGAGGAACTGCACCAACAGTCTTCGCGACGATGCTGCGCACCTCACTAAAAAGGGGATACCCGCGGTTGAGTTGAAAATACTTCTGGCGGCCACTCACTTCCGAGCGAAACAATCCCTCGCGCTCCAGACGCCCCAACTCTTTCGACAGGTTGGACGGATCGATGCCCAGCCGCCCGGCCAAATCCCGTAGGTGGTGCCGCGCTGCGGGGTTGGTGAAATAATAGCCCAAGAGTCTCTGGCGTGCCCTGGAGCGGAGGTCAAGCATATGGTCTAACTCTACCACAAGTATGGGTGAATGCCACCACACCAAGGGCGAACGAGCTGGGAAAATACCCGAGCGCGGGGGTCAAGCCGGAAAAACTTTCGGAAACAATTGGAGAACCAAACCTATCAAATACTGTCAAAAAACCGTGGATTACGACAGCGCTGAGGGACGGACGAAACAGCTACCTGCTGTTCTTGGAGAACCTGATAGCGAAAGGCTGCCAGATTCTTCAGGTAGCCCTGCGGCTTTTGTTGCTCGCGCGGATCTCAGCGGCCCGCGAACTCGATTCTCGGCTCCGCGCCGAGGAAATTTCCCAGCTTTACGGCCTCTTCCTCGACGCCCCGCCGAAGAGCCCGCGTAAGCGGCTCAAACGGATGGACGGAGAAGTCCACTCGCGCACCACGCATGGCGTGAGACCAGGTTCCTGCCGCGACTCCTCCCGCCAGAACGACCGGCATTACCCATCCCAGGCTGCGAAAAATGCGTTTGTAATGCCGCGGCGCCACCAGATGCTCCTTCTCGGCATGAGCCAGCAAATAGGGATCAAACGCGGCCAGCAGGCGTACCCCCCGGGCGCTCCGTTCACTCTCGCGCAATTTCCGGAGGTCCCTGCGGAGCAACGACGCGTGCCGGCCCGCAACGGAGACGTCCGCTCGCTCGTCGCCCAGTGCGTCCCACGTCTCCCGCGCCTCATTCACCGGGATGCCGCTCCAGTGCGAGAAATCCCGCAGTGTCGCCGGCCCGTAGGCTTGCAGATACTTCCGAAGCAGTTCGCGTTTTGCCTCATTCTCGGTCACCCGACGAACACGGGGGAGCCATTGGTCCACGCGCACAAAGGTCACCTGTTGCCCGCGGTCCGGCCCGTAGCAGATCAGGCCTTCGACCAGCGCGAGCCGGTTTGCATTCCACACCCGGTCCATCCACGCGCGCACGCGGCTGCTGACGCGCGGCCGGATGCGGGCGGTCAATTCGCCCTTCGCCACAGGCCCGGCTTCCAGCGTCTCCAGAATCGCGCGCAGCAGCGCTTCCCGGTCGCCGGCGGTAATGCGGAACCGCGCCATGATTCGTTCGACTGCCGCCACCCGGCTGCGGCGCACTGCGGCCGCGTACACCTGGAATTCCGCTGCGGGCAGCAGGTGCACCGTCTGCCGCATGCACAGCGTCTTCACCAGCGTGCGCTCCTGCCATAGCGCGGCCTCGATGCGCGCCGGCGAGAGCCCCCGCGTCCTGGCGGCTATGTTCATTCGCGCCGCGGTCATGAGCTGTGCCTGCATCCCGCAAACATCGCGGCAGACTGCGACGGGATCATTTCCCTTTGAGGAAAGCAGATGATGCCGCTCCAGGCGGAAGGCGGCCACCTGCTGCGGCGTGACCGCACAGATCGCTTTGGCTGGTGTTTTCATTTGTGGCGCAAAATTCCAGACCTGCGCGATATCGACGGCGGCGCCGGATCACCCCGAAACCGTGATCCCGCGCGCGTAGACCCTCGAGACGTTCCCTTTTTCATCCAGCAGCACAATATCCGCATCGGCGCCGGGAACCAACCGCCCCTTCCGCGCTTCAATCCCCAGCAGCCGGCCGGGATTGAAAGTGGCCATTTGCACGGCAGCGGCCAGCGGCACTCCGAGCGCCGCCATGCGGCGCACCGCGCGGTCCAGCGTCAGTGTGCTCCCGGCGATGCGTCCTTCGCGGCTCCGGCAGACGCCCCCGCTCACTGTCAGCTCGATGCTCCCGAGTTGATAGTTGCCGTCGGGCATCTCCGTCGCCGCCGTCGCGTCGCTCACCAGCAGGACGCTCTCCGCGCTCTTCGCGGCAAGCAGCAGGCGCAGGGCGGGGTCGTCCACGTGGACGCCATCGGCAATCACCTCCGCGGTGACGCGCGGGTCTGTGAGCACCGCGCCGATCACCCCCGTCTCCCGGTGCGAGAATGGCCGCATGGCGTTGTACACGTGCGCCGCATGGCGGGCCCCCTGCTCGATGGCGCGAACTGCCTCACGGTACGTCGCATCCGTATGGCCCATGGACACCACCAGGCCCGCTGAACGCGCCGCAGCAATCGTTTCCTCCGCGCCCGGCAGTTCCGGTGCCAGCGTCAGGATCCGGACGAACCCTCCGGCCGCGGCAAGAAACCTGGCCAGCACGCTCGGCGACGGCGGGATCAAGTGTTCGGCCGGATGGACGCCGCGGCGGACGGGACTGAGAAACGGCCCCTCCAGATGGATGCCCAGGCACTCGGCTGCCGCCTGCGGAGCGGATTGTTGGTCCCGGATTGCGGCCGCCAGGCCTTCCAGGCTGCGCAGCGTCTCGGGGATTCCGGCGGAAACCGTGGTGGCCACGAACGAGGTTGTTCCGTGGCGCGCCAGGCACGCGGCGATGCCGGCCAGAGCTTCCGGCGTCGCTTCCATCGCATCGCGGCCTGCGGCGCCGTGGATGTGGACGTCCACAAAGCCCGGCACAGCAGTCAGCCCGCGCGCATCGATTTCCCGGCAGCCCGGCGGCAACGCAATCCCGCTGCGCGGCCCGATGGCGCGGATCCGCTCCTCTTCCACCAGGATCAAGGCATCGGGGATTTCGGCGTGGGGCGTCAGCGCGCGCCCGGTGTGGATGGCGAGCGAAGGCACGCCTCATCCTACAGCAACCCCCAGCCTCTCGGAACGCGGATTTCGGGCCGAGGTGTTAGACTATTTGTCCTGCCAAGAGGAGGGAAAGCGAAATCATGGCGCACGAAAAGAGGTTCAAGGCCTGGAAGCGCCATCACCGCCGGCGCAAATCATCAAAGGAAAAAATGAAGCTCTACGAGCAGGGCAAACTGACCCACGACCAGCTCCCCGCTCTGGCTAAAGAGTTTGTGGCCAGGAAGCGGCGCTTCCTGCTGAAGTCGGCCTGAGCGCGGGCGGCAGCCGGGACGAGCCGGATGCGCGAGCGGCCGTCCCGTCCACTCCGATTCGCGCCTCCCGGCCGGGTGCGGCGCAGCGGGAAAAAAGAAATGCGGGCCAGGAGCTCGGTGGTTCTCCTGGCCCGCCACGGGCAGCAAAACGTTCCGGGGAGGGGTCAGCTGCCCGAAGCCTGCACCGCCGCGCCCGGCTTCGGCGCGCTCAGGTAGCCGCTGGCCTTGTTCTTTTCCACTTTGTTGATCACCAGCTCGAGCGCCTGCCGGCTCCCGGCGGTGTAGAAGAAGATCGGCTCGTTGAGCGAACGGTTCTTCTTCTGGAGTTTCATGTCGTCCACCACCAGGTTCACCGTGAACTCGTGGTGTTTTGTGTTCGTACCGCGCAGTTCGATGGTGATTCCTCCCACCTTTTGAGCGTCGCCTTTGCCCTTCAGCGTGAACTCAAAGTAGTCGCGCAATCCCATCCGGCGGAGCTGTTCGACCTCCTCGTGATTGCGGGCGATCAGCGTGCCGAACTCGCTCCGCGCCATCTGCAGGTTCTGCTTCTGCGCGTCGAGATCGGAGCGCACGCCCTTCACGTCGTTGCCCACGGCTTCCACATCCGATCCGTTGGCCTTGCCGGCCAGTTCCTGTTTGACGCTGCTCACGTTGCTCTGCACGTCGTTGAGCTGCGCTGACAATTCCTTGTTCTGCTTCCGGGTGTAGCCCACGGCGCCCTGGGTCTTGTGGAGCTGCTCGCCGACGTTAGCCAGTTGCGACTCCGCCGCCTGCCGTTCCTGTTCGGAGACGGTCAGTCGCTGCTGCAACTGGTCCACACTGGCCTGCAGCGTCTTGGTCTGGGCGACCGACGCTTGCTCCGCATCGTGCGTGGCCTGTCGGGCGTTGGAGCTGGACCACAGCGCCCACACGGATATGGCCACTGGGATGATCAGCGCAATGGCCAGCCAGCGAGGCGTCCCTGTAGCCTGCGGTGAATACTCGTTTCTTTCCTCACTCATTTCGGGGGATCTCCTTATCTCCCACGCTGGGAATGGCATGTGCGATGCCAAACCTTTCGGCAGGGTCAGTGCCGCTCTAATCGGCTGAAGAGAAACGGGTTAACTTCGGTGAAGGGAAGGACGCCGGGTGCGCTGGCCGCGCTGCCTGCTGGTAATCTTTACGCGCCTCGCGTTGTTTTTGCGGGCGCCTGGCTCAGTGCGTTACCACCATCTGTTTCAGCGCCTCGATGCGCTCTTCGAGCGGCGGATGCGTGCTGAACAGATTGGAGAACGTGCTCCCGGTGAGCGGCTTCACGATGTAGAGCGAGGAAGTTGCCGGCGACGTATCCATCGGAATTCGCTTGTTGTACGCGCCCAGCTTCTCCAGCGCGCTGATCAGCCCGTAGGGATGCCCCACCAGCCGCGCCCCCGTCTCGTCCGCAGCGGACTCGCGCTTGCGCGAGAGCATCATTTGCAGCAGCAGCGCGGCCAGCGGCGCGAGGAAGGCCATCAGCAGCAGCGAAATCAGGCCACCCCCGCCCCGGTTGTCCTCCTCATCCCGCATCCCGCCGAAAATCATCCCCCAGCGGGCCATGCTCGCCAGATACGTGATGGCTGCGGCAATCGTCGCGGCGATCGAAGTGGTCAGGATGTCGTAATTGCGCACGTGCGAGAGTTCGTGGGCGATCACTCCTTCAAGCTCCTCCTCGTTCATCAGCTCCATCAGCCCCATGGTCACGGCCACCGAGGCATGGCTGGGATTCCGGCCCGTGGCAAACGCGTTCGGCGCCTGCTCGGGGATCAGATAGAGCTTCGGCATCGGAAGATTCGCCTTTCCACACAGCCGCTCCACCACCGCATAGAGTTTCGGCGCCTCTTCCCGCGTCACGGGCCGGGCGCCGCTCGACGCCAGGGCGATCTTGTCCGAGAAGAAGTACGCGCCCGCGTTCATCAGGACGGCGAACCCTAGGGCGTAGGTCAGCCCCCGTGGTCCGGCCAGGATGTTGCCCGCCACCAGCAGCAGCCCGCTCAACGCCCCCAGCACCAGCACTGTCTTAATGCCGTTCCCTGAATGCATCGTGTTCCTCTTTTCCGCCCTCGCTT
Source organism: uncultured Acidobacteriaceae bacterium (assembly GCA_963773835.1). Taxonomy (GTDB): domain Bacteria; phylum Acidobacteriota; class Terriglobia; order Acidiferrales; family UBA7541; genus JOPF136. Next base: position 414,399 of record CAVZCQ010000001.1, on the reverse strand, counting down.
CACACTACCACGCTGCCGGGGATCCCCGCTTATTTCGATGCCACAGCCGCCGTTTTGTCCACCGTCGTGAACCGCAGCTCCCCGGTCTTCTTGTCCCGGTCCACCACCACGTGCCCCCCCGGCAGAATCCGCCCTTCCAGAATCTGCATGGCCAGCGGATCCTGCACCAGCCGCTGGATGGCGCGCCGCAGCGGCCGCGCCCCATACGCCGGGTCGAAGCCTTCGCGGAACACGGTCTCCCGCGCGGCGTCCGTCAGTTCCAGCGTGATGTGGCGGCTCTCCAGTTGCTTTGCCGCCTGCGCCACCTGCATGTCCACAATCCGGCCCAACTCCTCGCGGCCCAGCGGGTTGAAGAACACCACCTCGTCCACCCGGTTCAAGAACTCCGGCCGGAACGTGGCGCGCAACGCATCCATGGCCTCCGCACGGGCACGCGCCGGGTCCGTAGCTCCCAGCTCGGCCAGCGCGCTCGAGCCCACATTACTGGTCATTACGATTACCGCGTTCCGGAAGTTCACCAGCCGGCCCTTCCCGTCCGTCAGCCGCCCGTCTTCCAGGACTTGCAGCAGCACGTTGAACACGTCCGGATGCGCCTTCTCGATTTCATCCAGCAGCACCACGGCATACGGCCGGCGCCTCACCTGCTCGGTCAATTGCCCGCCCTCGTCGTATCCCACGTACCCCGGCGGGGCCCCGATCAGCCGCGCCACGGAATGCTTCTCCATGTATTCAGACATGTCCAGGCGGACCATGGAGTGCTCGTCGTCGAACAGGAATTCCGCGAGCGCCCTGGCCAGCTCCGTTTTCCCCACTCCGGTGGGCCCCAGGAACAGGAACGACCCGATCGGCCGGCGCGGGTCCGAAAGGCCGGCGCGGCTGCGCCGGACCGCATTGGCCACGCGGCCCAGCGCGTCGTCCTGCCCCACCACGCGCTCGCGCAGCCGCTCTTCCATCTTCACCAGCTTCTGTACCTCGCCCTCGAGCAGCCGCCCCGCAGGGATGCCCGTCCATTTGCTCACCACACGGGCGATGTCCTCTTCGTCCACCTCTTCCTTCAGCATGTGCCCCGATTTTTGCACCTCGGCCAGTTTCTTCTGCGCCGCGGCCAGATCGCGCTCTTTGCCGGCGATGACGCCGTAGCGCAGTTCGGCCACTTTGGAGAGGTCGCCCTGCCGCTCGTAGCGCTGCTCCTCGGTCTTTGCCTGCTCGATCTCCTCCTTCAATTTCCGGAGGCCCAGGATGGCGTCCTTCTCCTGCTGCCAGCGCGCCTTCAGTCCCGAGGACTTCTCCCGCAGCCCCGCCAGTTGCCCTTCGATCTCCTTCCGCCGCTCCTTCGAATGCGCATCCGTCTCCCGCACGAGCGCCTGCCGCTCGATCTCCAGTTGCACGATTTCCCGCTCGATCTCGTCGATCTCCACGGGAAGCGAATCAATCTGCATGCGCAGGCTGGCGGCCGCTTCGTCCACCAGGTCGATGGCCTTGTCCGGCAGGAAACGGTCGGAAATGTACCGGTGCGAAAGCGTGGCCGCGGCCACGATGGCCGCGTCCTTGATGCGCACCCCGTGGTGCACCTCGTAGCGGTCTTTCAGCCCGCGCAGGATCGCGATCGTATCCTCCACCGTGGGCTCGCCCACCAGCACCGGCTGGAACCTCCGCTCCAGCGCCGGGTCCTTCTCGATGTACTTCCGGTATTCGTTCAGCGTCGTCGCGCCAATCGCCCGCAGCTCGCCGCGCGCCAGCGCCGGCTTCAGCATGTTCGAAGCGTCCATAGCGCCTTCCGCCGCTCCCGCGCCCACCAGCGTGTGCAGCTCGTCGATGAACAGGATCACCTGTCCCGCGGCTTCGCTGATTTCCTTCAGCACCGCCTTCAGCCGGTCTTCAAATTCTCCGCGATACTTCGTTCCCGCCACGAGCGCCGCCAGGTCCAGCGCCACTATGCGCTTCGGCTTGAGCACCTCGGGCACGTCGCCCGCCACCACCCGCTGCGCCAGCCCCTCCACAATCGCCGTCTTCCCCACGCCCGGCTCGCCGATCAGCACCGGATTGTTCTTCGTCCGCCGCGCCAGAATCTGCATCACCCGCCGAATCTCTTCATCCCGTCCGATCACCGGGTCCAGTTGCCCCCGCCGCGCCTGTTCCGTCAGGTCCCGCGCGTACTGCGCCAGCGCCTGATAGGTGGACTCGGGCGCCGGAGAGGTCACCCGATGGCTTCCCCGCACCGCAACCAGCCCCTCGAGCAGCGCCTCGCGGGTCGCCCCATGCTTCGCCAGCAGACGCGCCGCGGCGTCCTTCCCTCCCGCCAGCGCCAGCAGCAGGTGCTCGGTCGAAACATATTCGTCCTTGAATTGCCCGGCCTCATCGAACGCGCGCTTCAGCGCTTCATTCGTGGCCGCGCTCAGGTATTGCTGCCCCGCACCGGTTACCTGTGGAAGCTTTGCCAGCTCCGCCTCGGCTTCCGTCACCAGGGCATCCATCCGCACTCCCAGCTTTCCCAGGAGCGGCGGCACAACCCCTTCTTTCTGCGCGGCAAGCGCCGCCAACAGATGCAGCGGTTCCATTTGCTGGTGTCCGCGCGCTGCGGCCAGCTCCTGCGCTTCCGCCAGCGCCTCCTGCGCTTTCAGTGTGAATTTGTCCATGCGAACCATGGTCCCTGTTCCTGTTCCGCTTTTCAGCGCCTATCCTACGCCGGGGGCCCTGCAGACAAAAAGAGAGCCGGGAGTTTTCACCCCCGGCTCTCCCTGGGACCGAAGGCTTACTTCCCGTTGCCTACTGCGATCTTGATCTGCTTCGGCTTGGCTTCCTCACGCTTCGGCAGCCTCACCGATAGCACTCCATTCTTGTACTCGGCCTTGATGGCCTCCAGCTTCACCGTATTCGGAAGGGTGAAGGTGCGGCTGAAGGTGCCGTAGTACCTCTCCATCCGGAGAGCGTTTTCCTCCTTGAACTCCTTCTCGTACTTCCGCTCCCCGCTCAACGTCAGCGTGTTGTTCTCCACGCGGACGTCAATGTCCTTCTCGTCCATGTCCGGCAACTCCGCCTTCAGGACCAGCTCGTGCTCCGTCTCGAAGATGTCCACCGCCGGCGTCCAGACGGTCAGTGATGCCGGTGTACGCAGCCCGCGGAATCCGGGCTCTTCGAAGAACCGAGAGAATTCGTCCTGGAACTTGGCCAGGGTGTTCACCGGGTCCCAACGGGTGATGGTGTTCATTGCGCTTCCCTCCTTGAGAGTGGTGTTTAAGGCAACCAAAGCATATTAAATGAGTCGTTCGTTGTCAAGTCTTTTCTCAGGTCCTTCCTGACTAATCTAAGACATTCAGTATCAAGCATTTAAGATAGAACGTCTCAGGCAATGTTAGCAGGATTGGATGGTCTCTCGACTGGTTTCGCCTCTCAATTACCCGCACCCGCTTCCCCACATCCACCGCCGCTTCCCACAGTACCTCTCCGAAGGCCGCCTCAGAGAGATGGTACGAACACGAACAGGTGACCAGCACGCCCCCCGGCCGCAGCAGCCTGAGGCTCCTCAAATTGATCTCCTTATAGCCCCTGCTGGCCGCCTCCAGCGCACCTCGGTTCTTGGCAAACGCCGGCGGATCCAGCACTACGGTATCGAATCGCCGACCCGCCTGATCGTATTCCTTGAGGATGTCAAATGCGTTGCCCTCGCGAAAACTCACATGGCTGGCCTCGTTCAGCCCTGCATTCCCGCGCGCAGCGGCCAGCGCCTCACCGGAAATGTCCACAACCTCTACGCTCTGGGCCTGCCGCGCCGCGTGGAGGGCGAATCCTCCCTGGTACCCGAAGCAGTCCAGCACCTCGCCTGAAGCATATCGCGCCGCGGCGCGGTAATTTTCCCGCTGGTCCAGAAACATTCCGGTCTTTTGCCCCCGCCTCAGATCCAGGCGAAAGTGCACCCCATTCATCCGGGCGTCCACGATTTTCGGCACTTCGCCGTGCAGCACCGAAATGCTCTGCGGCAGTCCTTCCAGCACGCGCGACTTTGGCTCATTGCGCTCCAGAATCCCCCGCGGCGCAAACTGCTCGGCCAGGATCTCGACCAGCTCGCCTTTCCTCTTCTCGGTCCCCTGGGACAGCGTCTGGATCACCAGAAAGTCGCCGTAGCGGTCCACAATCAACGAAGGCAGCAGGTCCGCCTCTCCGTGCACCAGACGCCAGGAATCGGTGTCCTCGACCACCTTGCCGCGGTAATCCCCCGCCGCCCGCATCCGGCGCTCGAAAAACGCCCGGTCCACCGGCTCGTCGTGAACGGTCAGAAAGCGCAACGCAATCTGCGACCGGTCGCTCCAGAATGCCCGTCCTACCAGCCGGCCGCGTTCGTCCGTCACGCGCACGATGTCCCCGGCCTCCGCCTGCGCGCTCCGCACGTCGCTACGGTAAATCCACAGGTGGCCTCCGGAAATGCGTTCGGCGCCGCGTGCTGTCACTACGGCGCTGGGTTCTTGCATGGGGAATCACCTCCTGAGCGGGCGCGGGCCCTGGCGCTCCGGTAGAATGGCGCAGCCGCTCGCAGCGTTGCGCGGCGCGCCGGCATACGATAGCGCAGGACCATTGCCCGAAGCCAACAACCGCATGCGGCTCTCCGACTTCGATTACGAACTTCCCCCGGATCGCATTGCCCAGCATCCCCTGCCGGAACGCGACGCGTCGCGAATGATGGTGCTCGACCACGGGAAACGAAACTGGGAGGACCGCCTTTTTTGCGAATTGCCCGGCCTGCTCCGCGGCGACGAGTTGCTGGTTGTGAATGACACGCGCGTGATCCCCGCGCGCCTCTACGGCCACCGCGTCGGCATTCGTTCGCAGCCTCCACCGCGCCGCCGCCGCGGATACCTGACCTCTCCACTGGAAGTGCTCCTCACCCGCCAAATCCAACCGGGTCTGTGGGACGCCCTGGTCCGTCCGGGCAGGAAGGTCCGCGTCGGTGAGCGCATCATCTTCCAGAGTGGAGCAGCCACTCCTGGCTGCGCTTCTGGCAATACTCCGGGCAGCGCTCCTGTTTCCCTCGAAGCGGAAGTCGTATCTCGCGGAGCGTTCGGCGCCCGCCGCCTTCGGTTCCAGAACGCGGACGAATTCGCGGCCTCGCTCGAGCGCCTCGGCCACATTCCCCTTCCTCCCTATATCGCCCGTCCGGACGAGCCCGGCGACCGCTCGCGCTACCAGACGATTTTCGCCCGGCGCCCGGGCGCCGTGGCTGCCCCCACTGCGGGTTTGCATTTCACCCCGGCCGTTCTGGAGCGCCTGCTCGCCCTCGGGGTCGAATTGTGTGCCCTGACTCTGTACGTCGGCCCGGGAACGTTTCAGCCCGTACGCACGGATGAAGTCGAACGCCACCAGATGCAGCCGGAAGCCTATGAAATTCCCGAGGCTACCGCGGCTGCAATCAACGGCGCGCGCGCCTCTCGCCGCCCGGTTCTTGCGGTGGGCACCACTGTCGTCCGCGCTCTCGAATCCGCCGCCCGCGCCGCTGCACCCGGCGCCTCAGGCCGCCAATCCATTCCCTCCGGCCCGGGCGAAGCTTCCGTTTATCTCTACCCCGGCGCCGAATTCCTCGTCGTCGATCAGCTCCTCACCAACTTCCACCTGCCCAAATCCACGCTGCTTTTGCTGGTGAGCGCTTTCGCCGGCCGCGAATTCATCCTCGACGCCTACCGCCACGCCCTCGAGGCAGCCTACCGCTTCTACAGCTATGGCGATTGCATGCTGATCCGCTAGGTGTATCGCCCCTGTAATATCCCGCCCCGGCGCTATACGGCAGGGGTAGCACGGTTTATAATCCCCGAACCTGCCGGGCCCAGGGCCGGCGCCCATGCGCTATCTGATCCTCAGCGACATCCATTCCAACATCACCGCGCTCGAAGCCGGGCTGGCAGCGGCAGAGGGGCGTTGGGACAAAGCGATATGCCTGGGCGACCTGGTGGGCTACGGCCCCGACCCCAATGAAGTGGTGGACCGCATCCGGGCCCTCGACGCCACCACCATCCGCGGCAATCACGACCGCGTGTGCTGCGGTCTGACCGAAGCGGAAGACTTCAATCCCGTAGCCCGCGGCGCCGTGAATTGGACCCGCCACCAGCTTCGCCCCGAAAACCAGCAGTATCTCGAGTCCCTTCCTCCCGGCCCGCTGGAACTCAACGGCATGGTTCTGATCCACGGCGCCATCCGCGACGAGGACGAATACGTGATCGCTCCCGGCCAGGCGCTGGCTTCGTTGCTCGAGGCTTCCTCCGACCTCAGCTTCTTCGGCCACACGCATCTCCAGGGCGGCTTCTCGTTCCACGAGAACCAACTCGCCGTCATTCATCCCAAATACGGCGTGCAGTCCGGCTTCTGGCCGCTCCACGTCGAGCCCGGCACCCGCTACCTGCTCAATCCCGGCTCCGTCGGCCAGCCACGCGACGGCGATGCCCGCGCCGCCTTCATCATCGCGGACATCGACCATCAGGTGATCGAATACTGGCGGGTGCCTTACGAAATCCGCTCGGTGCAGCAGCGCATGTTCCGGGCCGGCTTGCACGAATCGCTGATCCTGCGGCTGGCCCTGGGCCGCTGACGGCCGCGCTCGCGAGCACACCCATGAGCCTCCCCGCTGACCAGAATTCCCCCTCCAACCGCTTCTATGTGGCTCTCGCCGCCGGCGCCGCTATCGTCCTGCTGCTCATCGCCGCGGCCATCGTTCTCAACCGGGGTTCCGGCGGGACGAAGACCGCAGGGCAGCCCGCGCCACTCCCCTTCGGGCCCGCGGAGCAGGCTTATGCCTCGCAGATTCATTTCTCCGGACTGAAGCTCAGCCAGGCCAGCAATATGCTGAACCAGCAGTTTACTTATGTAGTTGGCACCGTCTCGAATTCCGGCAATCGCCCCGTCCGCGCCATCGAAGCCACTGTCGAATTCCACGACCTGGTGAATCAGGTGGTCCTGCGGGACACGGTGCGCATCTTTCTGCCCGGCGCGCCTCCGCTCGCTCCCGGCCACGAACGCGATTTCGAGCTCACCTTCGAACACGTTCCCGCTCTCTGGAACCGGCAGCCTCCTTCGATCCGCATCACGGGCCTCGAACTCCAGTGAGCTCCCGTGAAACAGCCTGACGCCGCTCCGTTGCCCTCCGCCGAGGAACTCTCCCGCGCCATCGCTGCCCTGCGAGAGCGCGGCCAGGTGGAGGTGCGCGAAGACGGCGAACTCATGGTCGGGCTGATCGATCCCGACCACGAACTCCGCGAGCAGGGCGGCCGGCTGCTGCTCAACCTCTGGTCCGGCGACGCCACGCTCGTCCGCCGCATCGAAGCCGTTCTCGCCCAATCGGAGGATCACGTCGAGCTGGCCGTGCAGAAATTTGGCCGCGCGCGCCCCGGCCGTCTCGAGCTTCGCTCGCGCGACGTTCCTCTCGCCCCCGGCCGCGTCACCCGTGCGCAATTTCGCGCGCGATTCCGCGAGCTTCTCGCCGGAAAGTTTCCCGACGAAGACGTGCTCTCGCTCACCACCTCCCCGGATTTGAAGCGCTCGCTCTCCGGCAACTACGCACGCGGCCTGCAGGCGCGCGGAAACCAGGCGCATGCCGTGGTGGGCGTACCCCCTGCCGAGACCTCGGCCTCCACAGACGCGGCGTTGGTCTGCGCCCTTCTCTGGCTGGACTACACGCGCGAGCACAATCCCAAAAAACGCGTCGCCGGCGTCCGGCTCTTCCTACCCGAGGGACGCGGCGCCGTCACCTGCCATCGCCTCCAGGCCCTCTCGCGCGACCTTCCGCTCGAACTCTACGAATTCGATTGGGCGCGCGCCCGGCTTCGCCGCGTAGACCCGCGCGATTCCGGCAACCTCGATTCCCAGCTCGTGCCCCGCCGCGAGGTCGAACGCCTCCAGGCCGAGGCCAACCGTGCCGGGGAATCCTTCGGCCTCGGCGCCCGCGATTCCCGCGTCGCGGGACTCGATGCCGTGGTCGTTCCCGGCACTCGCGCTGTTTCCTGGCGTTTCCGCGGCCTGGAATTCGCGCGCTACGAGGCGGGACTGTTGCGCGTGGCCGGCGGCTCCGGGGATTTGGTTCCCGCCGGCGCGCGGCCCGGTCTCATCCCTGCTCGCATCGAGGAGCTGCGCCGCTTCCGTCACCCTGACCCGCCCGACTCGCGCCATCCGCTCTACCGCGCGCAGGCGGAGCGCTGGCTCGAAAGCCTTATTCTGGAAGACCCGGCGCGCATCGAACCGCGGATCGATCCGCGGTTCGTCTATTCTCAGGTTCCCGCCTTTTCGTTCACCGACCGCGCCGTTCTCGACCTGCTCGGCGCCACTCGCGACGGCCGTCTCGTCATCCTCGAATTGAAAGTGGACGAGGATCTCCAGCTCCTCCCCCAGGCGCTCGATTACTGGCTGCGTGTCCGCTGGCACCGCGAGCAGGGCGACCTGGAAGCCCTCGGCTATTTCCCCGGCCTTCCGCTCGCCGACCGCCCGCCGCTGCTCTATCTTGTCGCGCCGGGCCTTCGTTTCCACCCCGCCACGGAAACGCTCCTGCGCTTTGTCTCAAAGGAAGTGGAAGTGGTGCGCGTAGGCCTGAATGAAGACTGGCGAAAGGGCGTCCAAGTGTTGTTCCGTCAGGAGCGTCCCCGGTAGCGCGTCCTTTGCGCCCCGACTTCAGTGTCGGGGCGCCGAAGTCGAGCCGTCTGCATCCCAACGTCCTCCGTCGAGACTCGCCGGCCGCCGGGACCTTTCCCGACCTCAGACGGATCTGTCCAGCCCGCAAAAAAAGTCCCCATAAAAAAAGAAGCAGCCTTGGCGGAGCCAACGCTGCTTCCCGGGGTGGTCTTGGGTGGTACTTGTTATTAGGATGCACGAACTCCGAAAAAGTTGCCAGTGATTTTTCAACTCTCCCGGTTGCCGGTAAGGTTTAGAAGAAAAGGTACTTCCGCCACTTTTCGTCGTGGCGCCCCATCAACCGCATCAACTGCCGCGAGGTGTGCAGCGTGAATGGACGCGGCCGCCGTTCCAGTTGAATCCCCGCCTCTTCCGGCGTGCGGTCGCCCTTGCGGTTATTGCACTCGTAGCAGCAGGCCACCAGGTTTTCCCACGACGTCGGCCCGCCCCGCGAACGCGGCATCACGTGGTCCAGCGTCAGGTCCGAGGAAGAAAACTGCTTCCCGCAGAACTGGCAGGTATAGCGGTCGCGCAGCAGGATGTTCTTCCGCGACAGTGCTCGCGTCTGCTGGGGAATATGCCGGTACGTCAGCAGACGAATCACCGAAGGCACCGGCAGCGCCTCCCGCGCCGAATGCACGCGCGCCGGGCCGGTTTCTTCCATCTGCGCCACGCCCTTCAGCATCAGCACCAGAGCGCGCCGGACCGCCGTCACGTGGATCGGCTCGTACGTCGAATTCAGCACCAGCACGGGCTCTTGCAGAACGGATCGCCGGACCGGAACCGCCTCCGGCGCGGCCCCCGCCGCCACCGAGGAACGCAGCCGGGCGCGGGACTCCCCGCCGACTTCCGGCAGCCTGGAGAGCGGCTTGTAGCGGTACGGCCTCATAGTCTTTAGATGCGCGCCGGGGACCGGAGAACATCCCTCGGCGGCCGGGGCGGGCTCCCGGCGCACTACGGCAGGGATCCGGTCCAGGCATCCACCACTCGCGCAACCGTCAGCGCCGTCACATGCGCGGCGCCGGCCTCATGGAGCGCCCGCGCGCAGGCATCCAGCGTCGCGCCGGTCGTAAATACATCATCTACCAGCAACACCCGCCGATTGTCAAATTGCCTTCCTGTTACAGCCGCGTAGGCGCCACGCGCGGCGTGCCACCGCTCGTGACGAGAGAGTTTCAGTTTCGGCGGCCGCGGCTTTCTCCGCTCCAATGCCTCCGCCTCCATAGGCAGGCCCAGCCGCGACGCCACCCCGCGGGCCAGCAACTCCGCCTGGTTGAATCCCCTCTCCCTCTGCCGGTCGGGATGCAATGGCACAGGTACCACTACGTCCGGAACTCCAACCGCGGGATCGGCGCGCGCCACTTCCGCCAGGCGCTCCCCCAGCCGGCGCGCCAAGGGCCGGATGGCCTCGTACTTCAGCAGGGTGATCGTCCGCAGCAGGGCATCGTCATACGCCGCGTAGCTCCTCGCCAGATCGAACGAATACACACCACGCCGGCACAGCGCGCACACCGGCCCTGCCTCTCCCACATGCGCCCCGGCTACCATAGGCCGCCCGCAGATGCCACAATACGGAGCCGTAATCACGCGGAAGGAGCCCAGACACGTGCCGCACACGGGCACCCGGCTGGGTTCCTCCAGCGCACGCGCGCACACCCGGCATTCATCCGGAAAGCAGAGCGCCACCAGCCCCCCGGCCGCCTCGCGAACCATTCCGCGCGCGGCAGATGCCAGCCGCGCCGCCCATTTGCTGTCCATTCCCGCCCGCCTGAGAGGAAAGCGGCTCCCTATTTAGCACGAAAGGAAGATAACCAAAAGCAACCTATTCGGCAGGCCCTCGAAGCAGTGATGCCGGCGCGGCAACAAAAAAGGGGCGAAGCCTCGATCCGGCCTCCGCCCCATCCCCGTTCTTCGATTTTCGTCCCGAACCTTCGGGATTCGAGTTTCGCTTTTCTCCTCTACAGCATGCCCTTCTCTTGCTTCTCCTGGCAGGCCAGACAATGCTTTGTCCACGGCACGGCATCCAGCCGTTTCACCTGAATCTCGTTCTCGCAACTGGCACACAGCCCGTACGAGCCGGCCTTCATGCGCGCCAGCGCGGCTTCAATGAGCTGCAGGGTCGTGCGGTCCGTATCCGTCTGCCCGAACAGGAATTCCTTTGTATAGGAGTTTGCGGCTTTGTCGGCCAGGTCTACGGTCGTATCTTCGTCCGCCTGCCGTCCCGCTTCCTCTGTCCGCGCAATGGACCTCATCAGCTCATCGCGACGTCCCTGCAGCTTCTTCCGGTAGTAGTCGAGGCGTTTCTTTTCCATCTGCGGCCCTACGAGCGGCAAAAACACCGCCTGCGAAAACCCGTAGTTTACAGGCATGCCTCAGCGCTGTCAAATGAGCCTCAGCCGTGGAATTGGAAAGGTACATCGTTACCCCCTGAGGTTGAAATGCATCAGTCCGAAGCGGTGGTGTGAGCTTTCCGCCCGGCGGAGGGGGGGAGGAGCCGGGCCGCCTCCCATGCGCCGCCCTGCCGGAAAGACAACGAGCGGCTGTTCGGCATCCCCGCAGCCCCGCCGTCGGATGTGCAGGAAACCCATAGCCTCCCCACCGCGTCTTGTGAGACATAAGTCCGCGGCGCGTGGAGGCGTTGCGGGCCGGGGGCCCGTACGTCCGTGGGGGGCACCTGACTCCGCGCGCTCGGCGACGCGCGCGGGCGGCGGCGGATGCATAACGGCATGGCCCTTTCTCATGACGGCTACTGCGCTCAAACCCGGTCAGTTTTTCGGTAGCGTCACCCGCAAATTCGTGTGCGCGGGCGCCACCATTTCTGAAGTGTGCCACCCGAAACCGCGCCGCGTGCCCCTGCACAGCCACGATGCGTGTTACTTCAGCCTTCTGGTCGGCGGCAGCTACAGCGAGACGTTCGGGCGGCAGACCATCCACTATGGCCTGCGCTCCGTCGCGTTCCATCCGCCGGGCACCGTGCACTGCGGCGAGATTGGCAGGTGCGGCGGCCGCCTCTTCGCCATCGAACTGGAAAGCGCGTGGCTGGAGCGGGTGCGCGACGTCGCCCCGCCCCCCACGTACTCACATTACCGCCCCGGAGGCTCGCTCGCCTGGCTGGCCGCGCGTTTGCGCCGGGAATACCGGCAGCGCGATGCTGCTTCGCGGCTCACGATTGAAGGAATCCTGCTGGAAATGCTGGCCGAGGTTTCGCGCCGCCGCCCGGGTGGCGAAACCGTCGAACCACGTTGGCTCGCCTCCGCTGTGGAGTTGCTCCGCGCGGAATTCCAGCGCAGCCTGACGCTCGGAGAGATCGCGCGACAGGTGTGCGTGCATCCGGCGCACCTCTCGCGTGTGTTCCGCCGGAAATATGGGCAGACAGTAGGGGAATACGTCAACGAGCTTCGCGTCCAGTACGCGATGGAGCAGCTCGCCAGGGATGTTTCGCTCTCCGACCTCTCGCTGGCTGCCGGTTTCGCGGACCAAAGCCACTTCACCCGGGTTTTCCGCACGCTCACCGGCACGACGCCGGCAAAATTCCGGGCGAGTCACGCCGTTCCTTCACCGCCCAGCTGATAGCAGGAAGCCCGCCCACAGCCCGTTCAGCGCGAAATCGTCCCCCTAATGCGCTTCGTGCGTTACGGGTATGACGATGATGTAGGCATCGGGTTGCCCGCCTCGAATCACGCGCGGCATGCCCGGAGCTGGTGCTGGCGATCCGATATCTTTGTCCGTCGCGTAGGGAGCATAGAACATCAGATGGGCAGGAAGGTGATACAGCCGGTTGGCGCTGGGAATCAGGATATAGCCCTGGTCGGACATCATGTACACGATTCCCGGTTTTCTCGGCGCCAGGAATTTCCCCGTCTTGTAACCCTCTTCGATCTCCGCGTTGATTTGTTCTTCGCTCTTCCCCTTGCCTCGCTGCTCCTCCGCATACAGCCTGGTCAGCAGGGTGGTGGCGCTCCCCTCCGCGTCAAAGCAACTCGGCTCCAGGTTGAGCGGGCTCTGGCGGTCCACGATGCAGGAAAATCCGTTCGTGCCCTCCCGGACCTTCACATAACCCGTCCGCTCCAGCAGATACACGGTGGCTTTGCCTGATATCTCAGGCGGGGCGGCGCTCTCCGCCAATTTGATTCTTTCCTCCCGCGGCAGGGAGAAGTCATAAGCCGCTTTGGGAGTATTTGTCTGGCCGTGCATGGCGGTGCTGCTTGCGAGTACAAGCATGGGTACAAGCAATCTGCGCATGGATTACCTCCAGGGCCAAACCCCGGCCCCAATCTGGAAACCGCCTCTCCGGCGCCACCGGCGTCACGCGAATCGCCATTCACGCCCCGAGCGCCCGTAGGGGTACGGCACTGCCGTGCCTTCACTGCCCGCATTGCGTCGCTCCCGGCCGCTCGTGCAGCCGCTTGCGGCGTTTTGCAGTCCCCATGCAGGGAAAACACAGCAGTGCCCTGCCCCCACGATTCGTCTTCTGCTCTCTCCTCTTCTTAGCGGCACTTTGCGACTTCGCGTCTTTGCGTGAGGCTCCTGTTCTTGATCTTCAGTGCCGTTCAGACCTTCCACCCCTGCCCCTGGTACTCCATGTAATCCGCGGTTGTTTGGGCCACATCGTGCCCGAAGTACCGCTCCACCACGTGCAGCGCCAGATCGATTCCGGACGAGAGACCCCCGGACGATGAAATCTTGTCGTTCTCGACGAACCTCACGCCGCGCTCGAGGACCGCTTTGGGAAACTGCTGGGCAAACCGGTCGTAGGCCTGGTGATGCGTGGTCGTGCGCAGGCCGTCGAGCAGGCCGGCCCTTCCGAGGACGAACGCGCCGGTGCAAACGGACATGGTGACGTCCGCCGCCTGGCTCTGTTTGCGAAGCCATTCCAACATGGCGTCGGAGCGCCCCGACTGCGCGGGGATCACGATCACGTGCGGCGTGGCCGCGCTCTTGAACGTGTAATCGGGCAGGACTTTCAGTCCTCCTCCCGCCTCGAAGATTTCGATCTTGTCGGAAACGGTGAAACACCAGAAGGGCCAGGATTTTCCGTTCGGGCCCCGGCCTTCCACTACGGTGTCGGAAAACACTTCCCACGGCCCGGCCAGGTCGATAAGCGCCGTCTCCGCCGAAACTACAAAAGCGACGTAGATGTATCCGGAGGGCGGAGGCGCTATCCTCCGGATCTTCGTTTCCCCGGCCGCGGCCCGGGCCTGCTCCTCAGTCGCGGCACCAGCAGCGCGCGGGAGCAGCGCGCTGATGCCCGCTGCCGTGCCTAGCCTCACCGTGCCGTCCAGGAATTGCCGTCGCCTCATGATGTTCCTGCCTCCGTGCGTTCCAGCTGCGCACTATGGAGCCTCGTCGGCGCGCCGTCTTGCACGGATCGACGGCCTGGAACAAAACGAACACGCAGGGGCTGGGCGATCCTCAGCCGGAGGGATGGCAGCGGGGGGAAGAGCGGGCAGTCCTGAATGGCTCAGACCGGCGGGCTGTCGTGGTCCTCGATAACCATGTGTTCCTCGGCCGCGAACTCCGGATTGCTTTGCAGGATGCGCACGCACCGGTTCCAGCGCAGGATCGCGTCGTCGTTCCCCTTCGGCCGGATGTCCCCAGCCCGCGAAAAACACCGCAGCGCCTCTTCGAAGAACGGCAGCAGCGTGTGCGGAGCACGCCCGGCGCGCAGCAGCGCCTTCGCCCGCCGCTCCTGCAGGATGCCCAGGTAGTAGAGCTGCTCGTACCGGTCGCTCAGCCGGCGCAGGATCGTCTCCGCTTCGGCAAAACGATCCCCACCGCTCCCGTCAAATTGATCCGTGATCGCCATACCCAGCATTCGCAACGCCACCTGATGGCCGGAGTCGATGGCCAAAATGTCGTGGCAGATGGATTCCGTCTCCTCCGGCTCGTTCAGGTACCGATAGAGTTCGGCCTTGGAAATGGCCTCGTCGATCCCCGACTTCGAGATGGATTTCAGCTCGTAGCTCATAGAGCCTCCCTGCCCCGCGGCGCAATTCCGCTCCGGGGGCCAAACCGCTGAGCCTTTCTAGCCTCCAAAAATCGCACGCGCGATCCGCACCAGCGGATCATAGTAGCGGTCCACCACCCGTTCCTTCAGCGGGATGATGGCATTATCCGTGATGCGGATCTCCTCCGGACACACCTCCGTGCAGCACTTCGTGATGTTGCACAGCGAGATGCGCAGCTCGTCTTTCAACAGGCTCGCGCGGTCCGCCCCGTCCAGCGGATGCATCTCCAGGCCCGCCACGCGAACGAAGAACCTGGGCCCGCCGAACTGCTCGTGCTGCCGGTGCTCCCGCAGCACGTGGCACACGTTCTGGCACAGGAAGCATTCGATGCATTTGCGGAATTCCTGCACGCGGTCGGCGTCCTCCTGCGAATACTTCCATTCCACGCCCGGCCGCGGCTGGAACGGCGGAATTTTCCGGTTCACTTTGTAATTCCAGGAGACGTCGGTCACCAGATCTTTGATCACCGGGAACGCCTTCATAGGTACGACCGTAATCGGTTCGTCCAGCGGCAATGCGTCCATGCGCGTCTTGCAGGTCAACCGCGGCTTCCCGTTGACTTCTGCGGAGCAGGAACCGCATTTGCCGGCCTTGCAGTTCCAGCGCACGGCCAGGTCGGGGGCCTGATGCCCCTGAATATAATGCAGCGCGTCGAGCACCACCATCCCTGGGCCGACGGGCACGCGATAGTCGGCGGTGGCGCCGCCACGGGCGTCGCCCCGGAAAATCCTCAGCGTGGCATCGGGCATCCCCGTCCTCCGCTACTTCTCTTCCGCCAGTATTTTCTTCAGCTCTTCCGGCATCTCCGCCACCGGCTGCTGGCGCAGGGCCATGGCCGCCCCCTCGCGCTTTACGATGATGTTTTTCTTCCCCCAGGCCGCCTCGCTATTGGGGAATTCGATGCGGCTGTGGGCGCCGCGGCTCTCTTCCCGCATCATCGCGGCGCGCGTCACTGCCTCGGAAACGGTGAGCATGGACTTCAGCTCCAGCGCCAGATGCCACCCGGGATTGAACATCCGGGAGCCTTCCACGCTCACGCCGGCCAGCCGTCGCTTCAGGGTTTCGAGCTCGCCCAGCGCCTTCTCCAAATCCTCTCTCGTGCGAAAGATGCCCACCAGATTCTGCATCAGCACTTGGAGGTCCCGATGCAGCGTGTAGGGATTCTCCCCTTCGCGCCGCTCGAACGGCGCGAGCGCCTCGCGCTGCGCCGCCTCCACGTCCGCGGGCGCCACCGACGGAGCAGGCGCCGACTTCGCGTACCCGGCCGCGGCCAGTCCCGCGCGCCGGCCGAACACCAGCAAATCGGACAGTGAATTCCCGCCCAGACGGTTCGCCCCGTGCAGTCCCGCCGCCGCTTCCCCCGCGGCAAACAGTCCCGGCAGCGAGGACCGCGCCGTCTCCGCCTCCACGCGGATGCCTCCCATCATGTAGTGGCACGTGGGCCCGACTTCCATCGGCTCTTTGGTGATGTCCACGTCCGCGAGCTCTTTGAACTGGTGGTACATGCTGGGAAGTTTGCGCTTCACGTATTCGGCCGGCTTCTGCGAGATGTCCAGAAACGCTCCGCCGTGCTCCGTGCCGCGGCCCTCGCGCACCTCAGTGTAGATGGCGCGCGCCACCACGTCGCGGGTGGAAAGATCCAACTTTTTCGGGTCGTATTTTTCCATGAACCGCTCGCCCAGCCGGTTCCGCAGCACCCCGCCTTCGCCGCGCACCGCCTCCGTCACCAGAATCCCCTGCACCCCGGGCGGCCACACCATTCCGGTGGGATGGAACTGCACGAATTCCATATCCAGCAGTTCCGCACCCGCTTCGTAGGCCAGCGCCATCCCGTCGCCCGTGTATTCCCAGGAATTCGAGGTGACCCGCCAGGCTTTGCCGATTCCCCCCGTAGCGATCACGATGGCTTTCGCCTTGAACTGCACAAAGCGGCCCTGCTCGCGCCAGTAGGCCAGCGCCCCCGCCACGCGTTCGCCGTCTTTCAGCAGCCGCGCGACGGTGCATTCCATGTAAACGTCGAATCCCATTTGCACGCCGCGATCCTGCAGCGTGCGGATCATCTCCAGCCCGGTGCGGTCCCCCACGTGACAGAGCCGTTTGAAGGTGTGCCCGCCGAACGCGCGCTGCAGGATTCGCCCGTCCTGCGTGCGGTCGAACAGCGCGCCCCATTGTTCCAGCTCGCGCACCCGCTCCGGCGCTTCCTGCGCGTGGAGCTGAGCCATGCGCCAGTTGTTCAGCAGTTTGCCCCCGCGCATCGTGTCCCGGAAATGTGTGCGCCAGTCGTCGGCCGGGTCCACGTTGGCCATGGCCGCCGCGATTCCGCCTTCCGCCATCACCGTGTGCGCTTTTCCCAGCAGCGATTTGCAAATCACTCCCACCGACGCGCCCTGCGCCAGCGCTTCGATCGCCGCGCGAAGTCCGGCCCCGCCCGCGCCGATCACCAGCACGTCGTGCTCGTGCATCTCGATGGAATCGCTCAAAACAGCCTCACGTCCCGGATTGCGCCGCAGGCCACCATGCGGATATAGAAATCCGTGAATCCCACGGAAAACAGGCTCGTCCAAGCCCACAGCATGTGCCGTTCGTTCAGCCGCGTCACCCACCGCCAAGCCGTGTACCGCGGTTTCCCGAACGTCGCGCAGGAGAAACAGTCCAGCTTCCCGCCCGCCAGGTGCCGCAGCGAATGGCAGGAAAACGTGTATAGGCTCAGCAGAACCACGTTAGCAAGCATGATCGCCGTGCCAACTCCCACGTGGAGTCCGTCCGCAAAGAAAAACGCCCGAATGGCGTCGTGCCACAGGAATGCGAGAAACACGACGGCGAGATAGAAGAAGTAGCGGTGCACATTCTGGAGGATGAAGGGAAACGCGGATTCGCCGCGATATTCCCGTTTGTGCTCCCCCACCGCGCACCCCGGCGGATCCAGAAAAAACGCCCGGTAATACGCTTTGCGGTAGTAGTAGCAGGTCATCCGGAACCCCAGCGGCCCCCCGAGAATCAGCAGCGCCGGCGACCACGGCCACCAGTGATGCCCGGGGTCGATGAGCGGGGAATAGAAAGGGGTGAGATAGGGTCCCCACTCGTAGAAACGTCCCTCGAAGGCCCGCAGCGTGGCGTAAACACCGAACCCGCCCAGCACGATCACCACCGGCAGGATTTCCACCCACCAGGCGTCGCGGCGCAGCGTCGTGCCGAATCCGCCCGCTGGCGCAATTTGAGCCCCTGAGTCCGCCATCGGTTCACCTCCGGCGCCGCCTAGACTATTCACAAATTCCCCGTTTGAAAACCTATATTCTGCGGAACACGCGCCCGTGATTTGCTGCGGTGGAGACGCCCTTGCTAGACTACCTGCTCGCGCGCGCCACACTTCTGAGGTGAGACGTCATGCCCTTCGCACATGTGGACTACATCGACTTCGATTCCCTTCTCACCGGCGATGAAATACTCGTCCGGCAGACCGCCCGCCAATTCGTAGAAGACGAAATCATCCCCATCATCGAGAAGCACAACCGTGAAGGCTCGTTTCCCAAGCATCTGGTGCCCAAACTGGCGGAGCTCGGCTTCTTCGGCGCCAGCCTGAAGGGCTACGGCTGCGCCGGAATGTCCAACGTCGAATACGGCCTGGTGATGCAGGAGCTCGAGCGCGGCGATTCCGGCCTGCGCAGCTTCGTCTCCGTCCAGTCCGCGTTGGTCATGTATCCCATCCACGCCTATGGCACCGACGCACAGAAAGAAAAGTGGCTCCCGAAACTGCAAAAGGGCGAAGCCATCGGCTGCTTCGGCCTCACCGAGCCCCAGTTCGGCTCCAATCCCGGCGGCATGTTGACCCGCGCCGTGCGCAAAGGCGGCGGCTACATCCTCAACGGCGAAAAAATGTGGATCACCAGCGGCTCGATTGCCGATGTCGCCGTAGTCTGGGCCAAAACGGAAGACGGCGTCATCCGCGGCTTCCTGGTCGAAAAGGGCACGCCGGGCTTCAAAGCCTGGGACGTCCACGGCAAATGGTCGCTCCGCGCTTCCATCACTTCCGGACTGGCCATGAACGACTGCGAGATCCCGGCGGAGAATCTTCTCCCCGGCGTCGAAGGGCTCAAAGGCCCGCTCGGCTGCCTCACCCAGGCGCGCTACGGCATCGGCTGGGGCGCCACGGGCGCGGCCATGGCCTGCTACGACACCGCGTTGCAATACGCCAAGCAGCGCAAACAGTTCGGCGGGAAACCCATCGCCAGCCACCAGCTCGTCCAGGAAAAATTGGCCTGGATGATTACGGAAATCTCCAAGGCCCAACTGCTCGCCTGGCACGTCGGCCGCCTGAAAGACGCCGGCAAAGCCGATTTCAGCAGAGTCTCCATGCTGAAAATGAACAACGTGTGGATGGCCCTCGAATGCGCCCGCAAATCCCGCGACATCCTCGGCGCCAACGGCATCGTGGACGATTACTGCATCATGCGCCACATGATGAACCTCGAGTCCGTCTACACCTACGAAGGCACCCACGACATCCACAAACTCATCATCGGCGAAAAAATCACCGGCATCCCCGCCTACTCCTGAGCGATCCATGCTGCAATCCGCTGCAACACTAGGCTTCCGGGTGAAAACAGGCCGCGCCATCGTTGTGGCCCTGGCCGGCCCGGCTTCCGCTCCTCGCCTGCTGTTCCGTCGCGAAGTGCAGCTCTGCGACCCGAACGTCCCGGAGTCCCGCCAGCCCTATCACGGCGGCATCATGCCGTTCGTGCCCGCCCCGCCGAAGGCCGTGGCCCGCGGAAGGAAGGCAGCGCTCCGAGTTGGAATCGCGGTGGTGCGCGCGCTGGCCGAAGAGTTGCGCCTCGCCGGATTCCACCTGGCAGGCGTCGCCCTGGTCGTCTCCAGCAATCCCGATCTATCCAGAATCGGCAGCAGCCACGTCCGCGCCCATGCCCTGGAAGGGGTTCTGTTCCGCGAAGTGCTGGAAGCGGGAGCGCGCGCCTCCCGCGTGCCTTCCACTCTCGTGCTCGAGCGCGAAGCTCTCGCTCGCGCTTCGCGCGCTCTGCGGCGACCCGAGCGCCGTTTGCACGGAGCCCTCGCCGAACTCGGCGCGCAGGCCGGCCGCCCCTGGCGCGCCGAGGAGAAATCCGCCACTCTCGGCGCCTGGCTGGCTCTCTCCCTGTAGCCCTGACCTTCAGGTCAGCCCTCCTCTCCTCCACCAGCCTGCCCTGACGAAGGAAGGGTCACCAATCACCAGTCACCAGTCACCCCCGTATTGTCACGCCCCCCAATTTGCGATAAGAAGTAGGCCGTTTTGCCCGCTGGCCCGCGCCTCGAGCGCCGTCGCCGGGCCGTCACACTCTCCGAGGGGAGCCGCACCGCCATGGAAATCGAACTGGGACTGGAATTCCTCCGCGTCGTGGAACAGGCCGCCATCGCCGCGGCTCGCACCATGGGCCTCGGTGACCGTCACAAAGCAGACGACGTCGCCGTCGAGGCCATGCGCCGCGTAATGGACACCGTGCCCATGGACGGCACGATCGTGATCGGTGAAGGCGAACGGGACGAAGCGCCCATGCTCTTCATCGGCGAAAAAGTGGGCGCCGGCGCTCACGACGGCCGCGGGTACGCCGCAGTGGACATTGCCGTGGATCCTCTCGAAGGCACCAACCTCTGCGCCACGGGCTCCCCGAATGCCATCACCGTGCTGGCCGCCAGCGAACGCGGCGGCCTGCTCCACGCGCCCGACCTGTATATGGAAAAGATTATCGTGGGCCCGTCGTGCAAGGGCGCCGTCGAGCTGGACGCGCCCGTGGCGGACAACCTGAAGTCGATTGCCCGTCGGTTGAACCGCGCCGTGGCGGACCTGGTCGTGATCGTCCTCGACCGCCCGCGCCACGATAAACTGATCAATGATATCCGCGCGGCAGGAGCTCGCATCCGCCTCATCACGGATGGCGACCTTTCCGCCGGCATTTCCGTCGCTGTGCTCGGCACCGGCGTTCATGTCGTGATGGGCACGGGCGGCGCGCCGGAAGGGGTCCTTTCCGCCGCCGCCCTGCGATGCCTCAACGGCCAAATCATCGCCCGCCTGGTGGTCAGCAAACCGGAGCACGAAGAGCGTCTCGCGAAAATGGGGATCAAGGACCCGAAGCGAATCTACGACACGGATGAGCTCGCACCCGGCAAGAAGATCATCTTTGCCTGCACCGGAGTGACGGAAGGAAACCTGCTGAAAGGCGTGCGTTTTTTCGGAGAGGGCATCCGCTCCCAGTCCCTCATCATGACTCTCGAGAACCGTGAGGTGCGCTTTATCGACACTGTGCACCTGGAAAAGCGCCCCGACGTCAAAGTAAGGTTCGCCTAGCGGCAGTCACCCCGCCAACCCGCAGCCACAGACAGGACACCGGGGGAAAAGGGCTGGGCCCCGGCAGACCGCTCCGGCCTTACCGGTTCAGCGCTTGGGGCGTCCCCCCGACGCTTCGGGGCCGCGCGCTCCCGTTCTGGGGTATCGGCGTGCGGTCCGAGGGCGCTGGCCCACCGCTCGCCGCCGGCTCTCGCGGGGGAGAGCCCTGCCCCACGACCGCCGTGACCGCCGTCACGTGGTCGCTGATTACCTGCAGACGCCTCAGGATGGACTGCCACTGTTCCCAGTCGAGTTGCCGCAGGAACGGCCGCAGCCCCTGGATGAACGGGTCTTCCATCAGCGTCTCGCTGCTTGATTCCGGCAGGAAGAAGCGGTTCAGCCCCACGCCGAGCGCTTCGGAGATTTTCTCGAGCGTCCCCAGGCTCGGCGTCATCTGCCCGCTTTCGATCCGCGAGAGATAAGAGCGCGAGACGCGCGAGCGCGCCTGCAACTGGCTCTGTGTCATCCCGCGGGTCTCCCGCAACTGCCGGATGCGGTGCCCGATATTCTCCACCGTCTGCGCGTTCGGCCAGTGCTCGAACAGCTGGCGATCGTCGCCGGGAAGCTCTTGCGCCGCGGGCGGCGGTATCAGGTACTGCACCCGCGGAGGCAGGATGCGCAGACAGCGCCGGCAATTGTCGGTCTTTGTGCGGTACTGAACCAGCCCGCACACCTTGCATCGGACGACTTCGCGTTCGTTCTCCACCCCGGTTTCGGGGGCGTGCGTAGCCTGTGCCTCAGACACGGGTTCCTCGCTCCTTTTTCCAGCGAGCGGATGGGAGGCAACTCATCAAAGGGGAAGGCAGAAACTGGCGCGCGGGCAAAGGATGCACTGCGCCCTACGGCGTGTCAAGCGGAATTTCAGGAATTGTCCGCAAATCGCCTGCTGTCGTCCGCTGGCGCCCGCCTACGGGCGTTCATTGCCGTCCCCTTCTGCAAATACCCCTGTCTCAACCGCAATCCTCCCATCCACACTCTTTCTCATCGGCAAGGTGGAGCGGGTTCGTGAGTCCCGAGGTCGCTGTCCTCTCCGGCTCTCCTCTCCGTGTTCTCCGTCCCGATCCCGAAGCTTCGGGATTCGGGACTCCGTGTCCTCCGCGTTCATTCCCTTCTTCTCTTCCCAGCCGCCCGTCCAATTCGGTACTGGCCCCCAACCCGCCCCCATCGTATCCTCTCTTCCTGCTGGCCACTGGCCACTCGCCACTGGCCACTGTACTCAAATGCCCACTCGCGACGACGCCTGGAAGCTCCTCTGCGAATTCACCGAAAACGAAAACCTGCGCAAACACGCCCTCGCCGTGGAAGCCTGCGTCCGCGCCTACGCCCGAAAAGGCGGCCACAACGAGGACCTCTGGTCCATTGCCGCCCTCCTCCACGACTTCGACTACGAGCGCTGGCCCAACCAGGAGCATCACGCCTCCCAGGGCCATCCTTCCGAGGGCGCCAAGATCCTCCGCGAGCGCGGCTACCCGGAAGATATGATCCGAGCCATTCTCTCCCACGCTGACTACACTGGCGTCGCCCGCCAATCCGCACTGGAGCACGCCCTGTTCGCCTGCGACGAGCTGGCCGGCTTCCTCACCGCGTGCTCGCTCGTCCGCCCCAGCAAGAGCATTCTCGACCTGGAAGTCAGCTCGGTGAAGAAGCGCCTGAAGGACAAAGCCTTTGCCCGCGGCGTAAGCCGCGAAGACGTCACCAAGGGCGCGGAAGAGCTGGGTATCCCGCTCGACGAGCACATCGCCAACTGCATCGCCGCCATGCGTGCCGTAGCCGGTGAACTCGGCCTCGCGGGCACCGCCGCGGCGTCGTCTTCCGCCGGCTAGTACCGCGGGTCGTAGCGCTGGCGACCTGTCCTCTCGCTGAGGCCGTCGGAAGAAGGTTGGACGGGTGAGGTTAGGCGGAATTAGGCGCGCACGTCCAACCGGCGACGGGAAAACCACGCCAGCACGAACAGCCCCGTGCCGAGCAACAGCGCGGCAGACGGCTCGGGGGTGATCACCCCACCCAAGGGACTCACCGTCGCAGAATAGTCCCCGGTTGCGAGGGCAGTGCTTGCGACAGAGCCATCCTCCGCGCAGTACTGATCGGTGAGGGGATCACAGAACGCCCCGTAGAGAGTGAAAACTCCAGTTTCCATTGTTCCTGTCGTTAGACCCGCGTTCCACGTGAACTGAAACAGCCCCAGGCCATCCACAGGGTCGTATACCTGGGTCATTGTCTGTCCCGGCGCCAAATTGGGGAACACGAAGACAGAGGCATCCGGTGTACCGTCCGTAGCCAGAAAAAGGCCGCTATCGATACCACTGATGTCCAGATAGTTCGTCGCGCTGTTATTGGTGATGGAAAAGCCCCAGCCTACGGTCGTGCCAGCCGGGCCCGAGACATCGGTTGGCAGCACGGTGAACGTCAGGGAGTCCGCCCGGGCCGCCTGGGCGGCAAGCAGAACACCGAGAGTGAGAGAAACCCAGTAAAGCTGGCGTCGCATGTAGTTCTCCTTTGCTTCCCTTCTCCCGCAGCTTCCGATCACGGAACGAGGCCCTCGGCCGTCGAATAGTTGTAGTTCGTGCCCACAACGTTTTGCACCGGGCCGTTCTCGGTGATAGACAGCCGTGTCACCGTCCCCGGGACATTCAGAAACACACGGATTGTCACCGCAGCGCCCACGTCCAAGTTACCAATTGCCAGAGGCAGAGCCGGGGACAACGTCGAGTTGTAGGTGACGGTTCCAGTACCGGAGAGCGTGCGGAACACCAAAGAATTGATTCGCAGATTTCGCGCGTTCCCGCTTCCCGTGTTTGTGAGCACGACGTTCGCGTAGATGGCGCCGGACGGGTCGGTTCCGACCCCGGCGATAGAACCAGTGATGCGCGGCGTTCCGATAGCGACCGTGACCGTAGACGTCGCGGTGCCGATGTTTCCGACGAAATCTTGGAACTGGAAGGTCACCGTCGTCGTGCCCACCGGGAACAGCGACGTGTTGTCCACTGCGGCGCCGCCCACTTGCGGGGCCAGCCGCGTCGGCGAAGGGCCAACGCTGGCCACCGCGGATCCCCCCGCCAGAAAAGCAGCGAGCGCCGGCGAAGCGCTGCCTCTGGCGCCGCCGGCCTCGGTCGCGGGTATGGAGATGCTTGCAGGAGGCGTCACCACGGGTGGCGTCACAGATGTCCACGTCTCGGCAACGGTATTGCTTGTCAGCACGCTCATTCCGCCATGGTTGATCGTGGCCACGATGCTGTCCTGGCCGGCGTTTGTCCCGGAATAGCTGAACTGGGCGTTGCCGTTGGCGTCCGTGCTGACCGTTCCCGTAGCCGTGTTCGCCCCCGAAACCGTGAACGTAATCGGAGCCCCGCTGATGCCCCCGCCGAAAATGTCGACCAATTGGGCGGCGACCGTGTGGGTGGTGCCCGTGCCGTTGCTGCCGCTCGGCGGCGAAAGCAGCAGGGGGTTGGTGGAATACTGCGCCGGCACGCAAACCTCGAACTCGACGTTCACAGTGTTCGCGCCCAGGGCCAGGGCAAATATGGAATGAGTGCCGGCGGATGGCAGGGCCCACGGCGCAGACAGCGTTACCGAGCGGCCCGCCGGAACCGGGCCGCTGGTGGTCGCGACTCCCACCGCCACTCCGAGCCCCGGATCGCCGTCGAAGAAAATCACCTGCACGGGAAGGGGCGTCGGCGTGCTGCCCGTATTCTTTACCATCACGCTCAATTGTGCCGAGCCGGGACAAGAATCCTGTCCGACGGTGAGATGCGAGAGCGTCACGGCCGGCGGCGCCGGCATGTCGCTTGGCGTGACCGCTCGAATCTGCGGAACAACGTCCACTAACGCAAGTCCGCTGGAGGGAGATAACGCCGTGTTGACCGTAAAAATCTGGCCATCCGGCGTGATGCGAAAGATTGCAGGGTTCAGGGAAACGGCAAAATTAATGCCCACCCCGACGTAGTCCCCGCCGGCGTCAACGGTCATGGAATTCAGGACCACAAAGGGAGTTCCCAATGAATGCGTAATCACGGGAAACACTTCGACATCAAGAGTGCCGCCATTGTTGGTAATCTGCGGAGGAACATCCACTCGTCCGATAAAGCCGCCACCAGCAGCCTGAGCCGGGGCGATCACATAGTTGCCTTGCGCATCCACCGCAAACAACCCCGGCCCTTGCGGTGCAAGGCCTCCGTAGGGCCCCCAGTGGAGACTGCTCCCGCCAAATGTCATATCCGTTGCGTAATACATTCCGTAAGTAGGGTCGCTGAGATCGCAGCAACTGTTAATAATGGCGCTTCCCGGGATCACCTCCGTGATTGCCGCGGTCGTGGGATTGATACTGAAGACTCCAAAGTCGCATCGCGTGGGGTCGCCGCCATTCACGTCGCTGACCACGACGTTTCCGTTGTTGGGGTCCACGCGGAGGAATCCGGCTCCATTCAACCCTGTGCAAGCGGGGACTTGGATTGCAACCAGCACTCCTTTGACGATCTGAACAGAGACATTGCGAGTTTCCACTTCGTCCAGAAACGCAGCCGAGCTGGCATCCGGAACCATGCGGAGTACCACGCCGGGCCCGGCGACGTGCCCTGTGCAGACAGTCAACGATGTATCAAAGCAACCGGGGCCTAAATCCTCGGTTGCCGTGAGATCGATCCTTCCGCTGCCGTCAATATCGAAGTCATCGAGGGACACCAGTGAGAGTCCGGCGAGCGACCCGATTTGTGCCGGCGTGATTGTGGCCAGCAGATTCCCCTTGGAATCGTAATGATGAAGTATGCCGCCATAAGTGCCGCTGATACCAAATCCGTTGTTTCCCCCCAGCTCCCAGATGTCCCCATTGACATCGACCTTCAGCTTCCTGACACTGGAGTCGATAAAAGGAACTCCGGGCGTGAGCTGAGAGTAGCTTCCGTCAGCATGCACGTCAAAGATTTGATCGCTGCCCGATTGCGTGATGATGTCCTGCGAGCTCACGTCGCCGATATTGACCAGCGCATACGCAACGTTGGTGAAGCCGCTCGAATCGGTCACCTGGACGCCTATCGTTCGCGTCCCCGCCTGGCTGTAGGAATATTGGGGCTGGGCCCCGGTGGCATCCGTGAAGGTGCCATTGCCGTTCAAGTCCCAAGCATAGGTAAGGGAACCTCCGGCTGGATCGGTCGAACTGCCGGCATTGAAAGTGATCGTCGCGCCCGGCGCCGCGTTGTAATTCCCGCCGGTGCTTGCCGTGGGATAGGGCAGAACAATGGGCGGCAGCCCCGCCAGCGCCCGTTCTTGAGGAATGCCGGGCAGCTCGGCGGGGATAGGATACAGCCCCAGATAGACCTCAATGTACGCTTGTAGCCCGACCGGACTGAGTAGCTTCCCCCCGGTATTTGGATCGTAGTGAGGCTGAAAAAAACCGCCCAGCGGAGTCAGCATGGCCCCAAGCGTCTGCCGAAGGATTGGAAGAAAGGCCTCCAGATCCTGAGCCTCTTGCGTGGTGCCCAGCGCGTCTTGCTGTAAGGCGATATTGAATGCTTCGAGCGCGGCGTAAGTCCGCAGCATCGAGCCCCCGGGGCCGATGAGAAGGTTGATGAATTTATTCATCTGCATGAGCTGAAGCAGGGACCATTCATCGTCGCCGGCCTGCTGCGCGCCCTGAAATTTTTGAATGGAGTTCAGAAAAGCGTTGCTCGCCGCATCCTGGTCGGCCAGCGCGTTAGCCAGCGTCCTGGCCGCACGCTCGAGCGGCGTGCTAGCGGAAAACGGTCCATACCCGATATTGCCCAGTTCCGCGAATACTTTGTAGTTCGGGTCAGGGGGATCGGCAGCGAGTCCTTGGTAATGTCCAATGAGGTCAGCGCAATAAGTGAGGGTGGTTTGGAACAACCCGGCGAGCAACGTGGCCGCCGGCACTTTGTCGCCCAGCTTCTTATACAGGGAGCATCCTCCCGGGATGGTTATCTGAGCGCCCTTAGGACCGATCTTCGTATCCGACAAGGCAGATACATATTCGCTGGCACTTGTTTTTATGGGGCTGAGGTCCAAAGGCGGCAAGACCGCTGGCTCCTGCACGATGAAACCGGTTTGGGAAGCATCGCCTAGAACGATGTCGCCCCCCAACGGATCGTAAACACCGGTCTGGCACACATCCATCACAATCCGGTACTTGCCTGCGCCGGTATGCCCGGCAGGCATCGTGATGGCCACAATCTCATCCACGAACGAGCCATCCGACAGCCCGATAATCGTGTTTGGCGTTTTGTTTACGTCCGTGAGTTTATCGAAGGGCATGAGAGGAGTTCCGTTGTCTACCATGACGTAAAAATCCGCTACGGGATAGATTTCCAGAAAAGGTTTCGGAAATTTATTGGTGGGGGCAAAGGGGACAAACATGGACAGGCAGCCGCCGTTGTAAACGTGGGGAATCACCCCGTCGATCGCTACCGTCTGCCCGGGCCCGTAAACAAGGCCGCCCGAGCCGTCTGCTACGGTGGACAACTCCATGTAACCGCCCATGAACCCTTGTGCTGGTGCTTGGGCATCCGCGGACGGAGCCGCCAAGAACATCATCGCTGCACAAACCGCCAGACGGAGCAGCGAAGCCGGCCAACCCTTCCTCTGCCACCAATCGTGTTCACCCAACCCTCGAACCCCCACCAGGCCGGCGTCGGAAGTGGCTCGCGGTCCTTCGAAATAGATATGCGGGGGTGCAGGGGAGGCTATGAAGCGCGCGCATTTACCAAGGACCAGCATCGTTTCCCTCCAGCTTTGACAAAGACAGGGCAACTCTGATGCTGGCGGGGGTGGACGCTGGTCTGTCGGCGTTCAAATTGTGGTTAATTTGTTTTGAATGACTGAGCGTTCCTTTGGTGCTGTAGGCAGAGGACGTTCGCACTACTATTAATTCTTTCGGTGCTGATTTCCGGGAGCGATGCGGCAAATTAGAGCGGATCGGCAGAGACATGAGGCGTCCAAGTCTGCTGGATCAGCTCCGGACGTTCCGTAAATCTGCAAAAAGTTTCACTTTCTGGGATTTCGTGGCTGCCAACCCGGGAAGTGCATATAATGCCGAAGCGCCCCGCAATGAGCGACCTCCGGTCAAGAGCCGGTCATCTGCCTTTCTAGCCCTATGCCCCTGGAACCCAAAGCGGTCTACGACTTCGGCCCGTTCTGTTTGGATCTGGGAGAACGGGCCCTCCGTCGCGACGGTAAACCGATTGCCCTGACTCCCAAGGCCTTCGAAATCCTCTCTCTGCTGGTCCAGAATCCCGGCCACTCTTTGAGCAAAGAAGAGATGATGCGCCAGGTCTGGCCCAACACCTTTGTAGATGAGTCGAACCTTTCGCAACACGTTTTCCAGTTGCGAAAAATCCTGGGAGAGCCACCCGACGGGCGCGAGTATATCGAAACCGTTCCGCGTCACGGTTACCGTTTCACGCAGGATGTAAAGCGAATCGATTCCACTCGCGCTGGAAACGACGCTACACCGGCGCAGGACGCTCCGCCCACCTTCGCCCGCGCCAGCAGCGCTCCGGTGAAGTTCCGCCGGGCAATTGCACTTTCACTTGCCTCAGCATTGGCGGTCGCCGCCGTAATCTACTTCACGCGCAACCGGATCTGGACTCCCGCGCGCCCGGAAACCGCAAAGGTCATGCTGGCGGTCCTGCCCTTCGAAAATCTGAGTGGCGATCCCCAGCAGGAATATATCAGCGAGGGCCTGACCGAAGAAATGATCACGCAGCTAGGCAGCCTCGAGCCGCGCCGCCTGGGAGTTATCGCCCGCACCTCGGCCATGCAGTACAAGGATGCACGTAAGGACACCCGGCAAATCGCTCGGGAACTGGGTGTGGATTACATCCTGGAAGGGAGCGTTCGCCGCGACGGTGACCGTGTCCGCATTACCGCGCAATTGATTCAGGTAAAAGATGAAACACATTTATGGGCCAAAGATTACGACAGGAACTTGCGCGACATTTTGACCTTGGAGAGTGATGTCGCCGGGGCCGTCGCCAGGGAAGTCCAACTCCGGCTGACTCCGGCGGTAAGCGCACGGCTGGCGAACCCTCCCGCCACCGATCCCCGGGTCTATGTGCTCTACCTGAAGGGACGCTACTTCTGGAACAAGCGGACTGCGGACGCCTACGTGAAGGCCATCGACTCCTTCCAGCAGGCGATTGCCGCTGATCCCGGGTACGCTCCGGCGTACGCCGGTCTTGCCGACGCTTACGCCCTTCTGGGTTCTTCGTGGAATCCCTCAATACCCAGAAGCCAGGCGATGCCCAAAGCCAAGGAAGCGGCCCTCAAGGCATTACAGCTCGATGACTCGCTGGCCGAGGCCCATACCTCCCTGGCGTTTGTGAAAATGCACTACGAGTGGGACTGGCCCGGCTCCGAGCGCGAATTCAATCGCGCTCTCGAATTGAACCCCAACTACGCCACAGCGCACCAGTGGTATGCCTTTTGGCTCGTCTCACAAGGAAGAATTGACCGGGCTCTCGAGCAGGTGGGATTCGCGCAAAAAGCCGATCCGCTTTCCCTCATCATTATGGCGGATACTGCGGAACTCCTTGGATACGCGCGCCGTTTCGATGCATCGAAGTCGCAAGCGGAAAGAACCCTGGAACTGGATCCCAATTTCACTCCTGCCTACATGTGCCTGGCTGACTCCCACCTCGGAAAGAAAGAGTTCCGGACAGCCGTCGCCGACCTTCAAAAAGCTTTGGCCGTGAATCAAGGGAATGCCTGGGTATCCGCCAAGCTCGGCGTCGCATACGCCCTTGCCAGCGAGCGGAAAAAGTCCGAAGCGATCCTCCACAACCTGCTGGAACAGGCAGAGCACAGGGAGGATGCTGCCATGAATCTTGCCCAGATTTATTCCGTGTTGCGCGAACGAGACCAGGCGTTCGCATGGTTGGAGAAGGCTTATCAATACCGCGATGGCGCATTGATTCTTCTCAACGTGCGCATGGAATTCGATCCTCTCCATGCGGATCCCAGATACCGTGACCTCGTCCGCCGCCTCGGCATTCTTCCCCTCGAGCGGGCAGGTCAATAGCTTTGCCACCAGAGCCCGTGGTTGCCGCCTCCTGAACCGGAATTCAGCCGCGTGCCGGAAACCACCGCGGCAGCCAGGCTCTCCCTCACCACGTTCCCCGGCCCGCGCCCCGCTCGACTCAAACCAGCCAAAGCTGCCCAATGCGATAGAATACAAACTCCATGAAGATCACCCGGGAAGACGTAATGCGTGTGGCCGAGCTGGCCAACCTCGAACTCACCGAGACCGAGCTCACCACCTACGGCGCCCAGCTCGCTTCCATCCTCTCCTACTGCGAACAATTGAATGAGCTAAACACCGCAAACGTCGAACCGCTGGCGCAGATTCTGGAAGTTGGCGGAGGGAAAAAGGACGGTGATAAATCCATCGACCCGGCCGAAGCCCAGCACCTGCGCCAAGACGCCCCTCGCGATGCCGCCGTCATCCGCGAAGTGATTCGCCGCGCCCCGGAAGCCCTGGACTCCGAACCGCCCTACTTCCGCGTGCCGAAGGTGATCGACCGATGAGCGCCGCGCCCACCCCTCCCGCCAGCGCGGCGCCGCCGCCCGGCTCGAACGCCTGGACCATTTCCTCCATCCGCCGCGCCCTCGAATCCAGGCAAATCTCCGCCCGCGAGCTGGCGCAACAGTTTTTCGCCCGCATCGAGCGGGAAAACCCCCGCCTCAACGCCTTCCTCGCGCTCTCCCCCGAACGCGCCTTCGCTCAAGCCGACGCGATTGACGCCAAAATCACCCGCGGCGAGCCCCTGCCCCCTCTCGCCGGTGTCCCCGCAGCCCTCAAAGATGTCCTCAACACCCGCGGCACGGAGACCACGGCGGGTTCGAAGATCCTGAAAGGCTACGTCCCGCCCTACGACGCCACCGCCATCGAGCGCATGGACCGCGCCGGCGCCATCTTCCTCGGCAAAACGAATTGCGACGAGTTCGCCATGGGCAGCTCGAACGAAAACTCCGCCTTCGGCCCGGTGCACAACCCCGCCGCGCTCGACCGCGTCCCCGGCGGCTCGAGCGGCGGCTCCGCAGCCGCCGTCGCTGCCGGCCTCGCCGTGGTCGCCCTGGGAACGGACACGGGCGGCTCCATCCGCCAGCCCGGAGCGCTCTGCGGCGTGCCCGCCATGATGCCCACCTATGGCCGCGTCTCCCGCTATGGCCTCATCGCCTTCGCCTCTTCGCTCGACCGCATCGGCCCCTTCGCGCGCACCGTCGAAGACGTTGCCCGGGTCATGGAAGTGATTGCCGGGCGCGACCCCCTCGATGCCACTTCCGCGGGCCATCCCGTCCCCCGGTACACGGCCGAACTCGACTCCCCCGTCAAAGGGCTACGCCTGGGCATCCCCGCGGAGTACTTCGGCGAGGGGCTCGATTCCGCCGTCCGCCAAAAAGTGGAAGCAGGCATCGCTCGCCTCAAACAACTAGGCTGCGTTCCGGCGCCGGTCGACATGCCTCACACACCCTACGCCATCCCCACCTACTACCTGATCGCCACCGCCGAGGCCAGCTCCAACCTCGCGCGCTTCGACGGCGTGCGCTACGGCCTGCGCGTCCCCGGCGCCACTCTCGGCGAAATGTACCGAAAAACGCGCGGCCAGGGCTTCGGCCCGGAAGTGAAGCGGCGCATCATGCTCGGCACCTACGCCCTCTCTGCCGGGTATTACGACGCCTTCTATCTGAAAGCGCAAAAGGTGCGCACGCTCATCAAAGGCGACTTCGACCGCGCCTTCCAGCAGGTGGACCTGATTCTCACACCCACCTCCCCGGTGCCCGCCTTCCGCCTCGGCGAGCGTACGGCCGACCCCCTGGCCATGTACCTCGCGGACATCTACACGGTCACCGGCTCGCTCGCCGGCGTCACGGCCATCTCCCTGCCCTGCGGAAAAGTCTGCGGAACCCTGCCGGTCGGTCTCCAAATCATGGGGCCGCACTTTGAAGAGGGACGGGTCCTGCGTCTGGCCCGCGCCTTTGAAACCACCGGAGGCTTCGACCTGTAACGCAGGGTGCCAATATGAGAGACGTCGCTGCCATCGTCGAGCTCCTCAATCGCGCCCATCTCGAGTTCGTCGCGGCCTGCGAGCAGATTCCCGCCAACCGATGGAA
The DNA here is from genome assembly GCA_963773835.1 of uncultured Acidobacteriaceae bacterium. Classification (GTDB taxonomy): domain Bacteria; phylum Acidobacteriota; class Terriglobia; order Acidiferrales; family UBA7541; genus JOPF136. The sequence goes on along the minus strand of CAVZCQ010000001.1, from coordinate 382,260 downwards.
AAAGGCCCCGGCCAATGGCGGCTGGTCGGCGAGCGAGGTGGTTGCCCACCTAACCATGGTGGAAGGTGCGGTGTGGAAGGGCGCGCGAGAAGAGCTGTCCGGCCGCCCGAGGCGGCATTCCCTCTTGCAGAAGATGCACATTCCGGTCGCTCTGACCGCCTGGCGGGGGATTAAACGCAAGACCCCCATCCCGCTCGATTCCGAGCTGGTCAAAGCCCGGGAGGAGGCGCTCGAGAGCTATGCCTCCGCCCGCAGCCGCACCCTCAAGTTCATCGCCGAGCAGTCCTCGCGCAACCTGGCCCCCTACCGCAGGCCGCATCCCATCCTGGGCAGCCTCAACCTGTACGACTGGATGCGCCTGCTCGCCTACCACGAAATCCGGCACGCCAAGCAAATCCGCGAAATTGGAAAATCCTTCCAGAGTTAGCGAAAACTTTCACAGGGTGGATTCGTCTGCGTAACCTTCCGCGGGCAAAAATAGGGGCGAGCAACTGCGCTTCCGGACCGCGTAACTCCTGTGTGAATCTCGGTTTGCCGGAGGCGTAAACGCTATCGCGCCTTTGGTCAAAGCCGTGGCATTCCAGTTGCTCTCACTTTTCGCTCCCGGTGTATTTTGCCGCATAGCGAAACGATGGAGTCACCTATGTTGAGGGTTCGCGCCAGCCAGAAGCTCTTCACAGACGTCGAAGTCGCCCGCCTGTTCGGCGTGGCGCTGGACGAGGTCCGCGAGTTCGCCCGCACCCGGCATCTCGGCATCCTCTCCCGCGCCGCCGACGCTGCGGAAGCGGCCGGCGTCACCGCGGGCCATCTGCTCTTCACTCTCTCCGACCTGATGGTTCTTTCCGTCCTCCGCCACAGCCTCCAGCACTAGCCGCCCTGCCACTCCAGTTTGCCCGGAGCCACGAAGGGCCTGCCGTCAGCGAAGAAGCCCCTCTGCGTCCTGCGATTTCTCGCTCGCCTGTTTCTTGCATCCCATCCCCGCACGCCCACTCTGGCTCCGTTCCCTATCGCGCCCCTTCGCCTCCTCTAGCGAGGCTCACCAGACGTGAAAGAATCCGCCAGCCGCGCGTGGAGCCGTCCGATGGCGCGCATCAGTTCCGCCATCCCGGCGGTTTCCGGGGTGATCTGCTTGTCCTCCAGGTCCGTCAGTATGACCGTGCTCAGTTCCGTGGTGCGACGGACACGTTCGGCGATCAGCAGCGGGAGAACCGTGGCTGTATCGTGCTGCTTCATCTGCCGCTCCTGCCATTCCTGAACCGCCCAGGCCGTTTTCCGGACGTAATCCACCGCATCGCGAAAGTCGCGCAGCACGCGGGCATCGATTCCGCCCGATTTGATTTCCTGCTCGAGTTCGCGGAGTTCGGCAGTGGCCTTCTTCAGCCGGAAAGTCACGCCCCAGAAGGCCGGCGCTGCCGAATGAAACGCGACGGCAATTCCCTCGAATGCGCCTTGCTTCGACGAGCGTTCGCGCACAACAAGCGCCCAAAGGGATTCGCCGGAGACGAGGTTTTGCAGCTCCACCTCGGTGCCCGCGGAGATGGGGCCAGGAATTTCCAGGAATCCTCCCTGAGCGTTGCCCTCCACTGCCTGACCCTCGCACTGCAGGAGTTCGCCGCCCGGGCCATGCCATCGCAAGGCCACCGGCACAACCAGCGAAAAACGCTCGCTCCTTCGACGGTCATCTCTAGGGGGGTCCTGGCCGGGGGCTGGTTGGCGAAACTCCATTTCCCCTCCTGCACGTAACCACGCCTGAGCCGCTGTATATCACAAGTTAAATGAGGTTCCTACCAGCAGAGCCCTGCAGCACGGGCTTTCCGTTCTCGTTTCCCCCATCTATTCCCCGTATTGTTTCACGGCCTTGCTGATCGACGAACCCGCCGCGGCCAGATCCTTCGGGTTCATCACCGGCCGCAAAGACACCTTTGCGTTGAACGCCAGAAACCACGGCTCGGCGACTGCCGGAATCTGCGATGACTCCTTCATGTCGAACACGATGCCGCCCGACCGTTGGCCGTCGTCGTCCGCAAAGAAGTACGCCGCTTCGGGCTTCAGCTCGGCCAGAATTTTCTCGATCGTAGAACCCAGCGTTCCCGCCTTCGCGGCGGCGTTTCCCTCTTCCACCGGTATCGATACTCTCAGCAGCATTCGCATGCGGTTTTCCTCCTTCAAGGAAAGAGTTGTGCAGAAGAGGCCAGATTTCTTCCCGCAGATTTGGTCCTCTCGCGCGTGCATCCTACGCTTCCCCTCCCCTCGGCTCAACGAATATGTCCTTACAGCAGGCTTCGGCGATACCCACGGAGCCATTTCGTACCGCCGGTCAGCATCCGACCAGGATGCTGATCCTGAGAGAGCGGAGCGAGTCGAAGGGCAGCCGGCCTTCAATCCTGTTCTCTCCCCTGCCTTTTCGCGTCTCCTCCTCGCGCCCTGCGGCATCCAAATGAGGCCGCGAAGTCGGCGCAGCCATCCACCTGGAGACGCACTCGTGCCGGAGACTCGCCAACCCGCGGGAAAAACCGCTTGTAGGGGCTGCAGATGTCGCGGTACAAAAGCCTCCCTGCCGCCCCGGTGATCTCATGCACTCACCTGCCCCAGCCACGGACACGCTTCGCCCGCTATTGGCCCGGTTGCGGGAAGCACGCGACCACACGGACGCGCTTTTCACCCATGTTGCACCCAGCGCTCTCTACGACCGCACCATCGCCGAACGCCACCGCCTGATCTTCTACCTCGGCCATCTGGAAGCGTTCGACTGGAACCTGCTCGGCCGGGGTGCCTTCCATCTCACCGGGCACGACGCCGGATTCGACAAATTATTTGCCTTCGGCATCGACCCTACTAACGGCAATCTCCCCTCCGACCAGCCCGCCGACTGGCCGCGCGAAGCCCAGATTCGCAGCTATAACGAGCAATGTCGGCGCCGCCTGGACGATGCCCTCCTGGCGCACAGCGAGAAGCGCAACTCCTCGCCCCAGGTGGAGGACGGCACTCTCCTCCACGTGGCCATCGAGCACCGCTGGATGCATGCCGAAACTCTGGCCTACCTGCTCCACCAGTTGCCCTGCGAAAAAAAGCGCGGCCCCGCCGCCTCCGCCCCCGCTCCCGTTCGCCGCCCTCCGCAAGCGCCGCAAACGGCGCGCATCCCCCGCGGCATCGCAACTCTGGGCCAGCCGCGCCCGAATGCCCGCCTGGATTCTTCCGCCACGTCCAGCCGCGGATTCGAATTCGGCTGGGACAACGAATTCGACGTCGCCCGCGAGGACACTCCCGAGTTCACCATCGACGTCTATCCCGTGACCAATTCCCACTTCCTCGATTTTGTCCGCGCTGGCGGCTACACCGACCGCGCACTTTGGAACGCGGAAGACTGGCAATGGATCCAGTCCCGCGGCCTCCGCCATCCGCTCTTCTGGGAGCGCGCCGGCGACAATTGGTTTTGGCGAGGCATGTTCCAGCGCATCCCGCTACCAGCCGATTGGCCCGTCTATGTGAGCCATGCAGAAGCCTCCGCGTTTGCGCGCTGGGCGGGAAAATCGCTGCCCACCGAAGCGCAGTGGCATCGCGCCGCCTACGGCACGCCCCAAGGCGCAGAGCGTCTGTATCCCTGGGGCGACGCCCCGCCTGCCCTCCGAAGCCCTCGCGAAGGCGGGCCGGCTGCCCCGCGCGGGAATTTCGATGCCGCGCGGTGGGAGCCCGACTCCGTGGCCGCCCATCCCGCGGGCGCCAGCGCATTCGGCATCCAGGATCTCCTCGGCAACGGCTGGGAGTGGACCCGCACTCCGTTCGCCCCGCTCCCCGGTTTCGAGCCCTTTCCCTTCTATCGCGGATACTCCGCCGATTTCTTCGACGGACGGCATTACGTGATGAAGGGCGGCTCCCCTCGCACCTCGCAATGCATGTTGCGCCGCCCGTTCCGTAACTGGTTCCAGCCCCGCTATCCTTACGTGTACGCGACGTTCCGCTGCGTGGAGGAATGAACCATGATCGCTGCCGCACGGCTCTCGACCGAACACATCACGGAAACCGCGCTGGCCGATTTCGCCGCCGACGTCCGCCAGGGTCTCACCAAACCGGGCCAAAAAGAGCTGTACTCGAAGTATCTCTACGATGAAATCGGCTCCATGCTGTTTGAAGCCATTACCCTTCTCCCCGAATATGGCCTCAGCCGGGCCGGCGCGCGCCTTTTGGAGCGGTACTCGGAGGAGATCATCAGCCTGATTCCAGGGCCCATGGTCGTCGCCGAGCTGGGCAGCGGCACCGGACGCAAAACCCGCTGGATGCTCGAGGCCCTGGCCAAAAGACAGAACGTCAACTACTACCCCATCGACATTTCCCGTTCCGCCCTGGACCGCTGCGAATCGGACCTCGGCCGCCTGGAATCGGTGAGTATCGTCGGTTTTGAGCGCGCCTATCTCGACGGCCTGCTGGAAGTGGCCGCGCGCCGCCAGCCGGATGTCCGTCTGCTCGTCCTCTTCCTCGGCAGCACCATCGGAAATTTCGACCGGCCGGCCGGCGACCAGTTTCTCCGCCGCGTTCGTCAGATCCTGCAGAAGGGCGATGCCCTGCTCCTCGCCACCGACCTCGAGAAATCGGAAAGCCGTGTGCTCCTCGCCTACGACGACCCCGCCGGCGTCACCGCCGCCTTCAATCGCAACCTTCTCGCGCGCATCAACCGCGAACTGGGCGCCGATTTCGATCTCTCCCGCTTCGAGCACTTCGTGCGTTACCACCGCTCCGAGCGCCGCATCGAAATGCACCTTCGCTCCGCCGCGGACCAGATCGTGCGCATCCCCCGGGCCGAAATCGAGGTCCGATTCGCCGCCGGCGAAACCATCTGGACTGAGAGCAGCCACAAATACACCTGCGACGAGGTGGTCGAGATGAGCAGTCGCACGGGCTTCCGCTGCGAATCCCAGTGGGTGGATGCGGAATGGCCCTTTGCCCAGAGCCTTTGGATTGCCGCCTGAATGCGGCGCGACTTTCCGGGAGGAATGAAACCATGCCAAAAGCCGTTTGGAAGGGAGTTGTCATCGCCGAAAGCAATGCCACGGTGGCCGTGGAGGGAAATCAGTACTTCCCGCCGGATTCGCTCCACCGCGAATACCTGAAGCCCAGCAAAACCACCAGCCAGTGCCCCTGGAAAGGCCTGGCCAGCTACTACGACGTGGAAGTGAATGGCGAACGCAATCCTGATGCCGCCTGGTATTATCCCGAGCCCAACCCCGCGGCGAAGCAGATCAAAGATCACGTCGCATTCTGGAAGGGTGTGCGCGTCGAGAGCTGATATTCTCACCCGCGAGACAAACCCCCGGGCTCCAGGCGCATCCTCCCATCAGCACGTGATGCCGCAAGCTGGGAACCCCGCACGGAGATGCACACGAAGCCGATAGGCTGCTGGCTGGTTGCGCCGCTGCTGCTCGCGCCGCTCGCCCTGGCGCTGGCCCGGCCGCAACAGTCCGCTCCGCCTCCGCCAGCCGCGCCCGCACAAGAGAAGCCGGCCGTCGCTCCGCCCTCGCAACCCCAGGAAAACGTTCCCGCGCCCCTGCCGCGGGGCACGCGCCTCTTCCTGAAAGATGGAAGCTATCAGCTCGTCCGTGAATACAAGATCGTGAACGACCGCGTCCGCTACTGGAGCGTCGAGCGCGAAGCCTGGGAGGAAATCCCCGCCCAGTTCGTGGATTGGGACGCCATCCACAAGGGCGAGGCGGAAGACGCAGCGCGAAGAAAGCAGATCGACGAAAAGCTGAAGGAAATCGCCCAGCACGAGCGCGCTGTTTCCCTGGACGTCGACACGAGCATTGAAGTCGCGCCCAGCGTCTTCCTCCCGGACCAGCCCGGCTTCTACGTCGTCGCCAACGGCGCCGTTGCTCCCCTTTCGCAGGACCTCGCCGATTCCCATCTGAGCATGAAGCGCCTGTTCATCCAGGTGATTACTCCGATTCCCGTGGTGCCCACGAAGCACAGCGTGGAGCTGAAAGGCGCGCACGCCAAGATGCGCATTCATGACCCGGAGCCGGAGTTCTACTTTCGCACCGCGGACCAGCGCGAACCCCACATCGCCCTCATCCGCGCCCGCGTCCGCGGGTCCTCCCGCCTGCTCACGGAAATCGACACTGACTTCGTGGGCGAATCCCGCACGAAGGAAAATCAGATTTCGCTCGAGCGCTGGGTGGCCGCCCGCAACACTTTCCGCTACACCCTGGGCCAGAAGCTCGAACCGGGCGAGTACGCGTTCATCGAGAATATCCCGGAAAAGGGGATGGATCTCTACCTGTGGGATTTCGGTGTGGATGCCGGCACCGGCCCGAACCCCAAGAAATAGCCTTCGGCCCGCCGCCGCCCGCGCGCTCCTTCCGGCCTATTCGACTACACCGTGGGGCAGGGCGGAAGTTTCCTGCGCGTCAGCCGCAGGCGCGGCAGGCAGGGTCACCAGAAACACGCTGCCCCCTCCCGGCGCCGGCTGCACGTGAATTTCGCCGCCGTGCTCCCGCACGATCGCCATGGAGATGCTCAGGCCCAGTCCCGTGCCCCGGCCGGGCCGCTTCGTGGTGAAGAACGGATCGAAAATCTTCTCCAGGACATCCGTGGGAATGCCCGGCCCATCGTCCTGGATCGTGGCCCACACCTGCGGCTCTCCCGCGGCGCCCCGGCCCATGCGCACGCGCACGGTTCCGCTCTCGCGCACTTCCCGGATGGCCTGTTCCGCGTTCACCACCAGGTTCAGGAACACCTGGATGAGCTGGTTCGCATCCCCCAGCACATCCGGAATCCCTTTCTCCGGCAGGAAATCCACGGCCACATTATTGCGCCGCAGCGAGTATTCGTGCAGGTGCAGCGCGCGCCGCAGCACCTCGGCGAGCTGCACGTGCCCCTTCCGCGGCGCCGGCGGCCGCGCAAACGACAGCAGATCCTGCACGATGTCCGCGGCGCGCCGCGCTTGCTGGTGCAGCAGTTCGAGCTGCCGCCGGTGGCCCGCGTCCTCCGAGTGCTCCCGCAGCATGTCGCTCACCGCCAGGATGGCGGTCAGCGGGTTGTTCAGTTCGTGCGCCACGCCCGCCATCATCTGTCCCATCGCCGCCAGCTTCTCGCTCTGCATCACCTGCTGCTCCAGCCGGTTGAGCTCCGTCACGTCCCGCAGCGACGCCACCATCCCGGTCACCGCTCCCGCCGCATCCGCCAGCGGCGCCACCGTCGCCCGCAGCATCCGCCAAGTCCCGTCCTGGTGCCGCGACCGGTACTCCAGCGTGTCGTTCGTCTTCACGCCGTCCAGAATGTCGTGCACCAGCGCCTCGAGGTGCTGCAAGTCCTCCGGATGCGCCCGCGTGCCGTAGCGCACCCCCAGCAGGTCCCCGGGCGACAGCCCCAGCATGTCCCGCACCCGGTTGCTCACGAATGTGAATTTCCCCTGACGGTCCAGCACCACGATCAGGTCCGGAAAGCTTTCCACCAACCTCCGCGCAAATTCCTGTTGCTCCCGCAGCGACCGCTCCATCTCCAGCCGCGCCGATATGTCCACCAGGATGCCCTGGTAGCGCGCGGGATGTCCGGCCGCGTCGCGCACCAGCGAGGCGGTGTCCAGGCACGTCACCGGACTCCCGTCCTTCTTCCTCAGCACGATTTCCCGCGCCACCACGCGGCCCTGCTCTTCCAGCAACGCGGATTCCGCCGCGCGCTCCGCCGGATTGAAATACAGTTCCTTCGCGTTTTTGCTCAGCAGTTCCTCGCGCGAACCGTATCCCAGCATCCGCGCCAGCGCCGGATTCACGTCCAGAATTTCCCCCTCCGGCGTCGTGAAATAGACGCCTTCCTGCAGCGAATTGAACAGTTCCGCGAACCGCGCCTCGTTCTGCCGCTCCTGGGTCACGTCGCGCGCCAGACAACTGATTCCCGCCGTGCGCCCGTCCCGCACCACCGCGTGCAGCACGCAATCGTAAAAGCGCAGCTCGCCTGAAGGCCGCAGCCGCACCCGCACCACCCCGAACCAGTGCCGCCGCTCCTCGAATCGCGGCAGCGCTGCCCGCGCCGAAGCCACCGACGGCTCGCTCACGAATTCATCCAGCCGGTGCCCGATCACTTCGGTGAAGTCGTGTCCAAACAGCTCCACCACGCGCCGGTTTGCCGCCAGGATGTCGCCCTCGAGCGACAGCGCCAGCACCGGATCCTCGAAGCTGTCGATCAGGTCGCGGTAGCCCTGCTGCGAACGCTGGATGATGTAATAGAGCCGCTCGAACTCGCGCGCGGAAGGCAGGCCCACGGCCATGGCCAGTTGCTGCGACTGCGCTTCCACCAGTTCCCGGCGCGCGCTCACCACCCGCGAACGCCTACGCCACACCAGCACCGCCAGCCAGCCGATCATCCCGATCACCAGCAATGGCAGCGCCGCGATTTGCAGGTTCAGCGCTTCCAGTTGCTGCGCGAACTCCGCGCCCAGCGCCACCGCCAGCAGCACCAGCAGCAGCAGGCACCAGCGCCACAGCTCCTGCTCGCGCCTTTCCTGCGCCGCCACCAGCTCGCGCTGGCTCGGCGGCTGTGTCCTCCCTGCTGCAGCCGTGCCTGGAGACGAAGGTGTGCGTTCTGCCGGGTTGGAAGGGGGGGCCGACATTCGGGGGCCTGGGTTGATGGTTGATTCTAGGGAGACGCGCGAGCCAAGCGCAACGACCACTCCGCCCGCGATTTTCTATCCGCTACGGGTAGCACAGACAATCTTGTCTGTGCACCGCTCTACCACCTCAATACACGCCAGCAGTGGAGCGGAGACCTGATCCTCAGATTGCCCAGAGCGAATGGATCCGCTATGCTCCGGGCTGCGGCGGTCCCAGTTATCTAGCGCCGGCCACCTGTTGTAGGGGCGCCGCTTGCTCACCCTGACGTAGGAAGGGCCGCGCCCGGCTTCTGCAAGATTTCTGCGGGACACCTCATGAGGCGGATTTCCGAGCCGCTTCCGCACGCACGGTGCGCCGAATTTCCTGGCGTGCGATCACACCACCAGCTTGCCGAGCCATCGGCCCACCGCACCCAGGCCCGCCTGCACCAGGTCGCCCGAGCGGGCGTCGCTCCACCACTCCGCATCGCTGTCTGGAAATAGCGATGAAGATATCTGCTTCGCCAGTGCCAGCTTTAGCGGCAGGTTCGGATCCACCGGCTGCGGCTCCGCGGCTTCCTTCAGTTGCGCCAGCATCTCACGCTGCTTCTTCATGTCCAGCATCGAAATGGGGGAATGGCAGAAGGGACAGACTGAGTTGGATGCGAGGTCGATGGACGCCCCGCAGTTCGCGCAGTTCACCGTCTGCACGTTCTGCCGCAACTCCTGGATCTCCTGCGGCGAGAGCGGGTGAATGAAATTCTTTTCTTTCAGGAACTCGAAGAACCCGATGAAATGCCCATGCGCATTTCCGCATTGCCAATAGACGAAGCGCATGTTTCGCGCCATATCGTGCGCCAGTGACAGTGCGCCCGTGCATCGCGGACATCGCAGCACAGCCGCCAGCGCCGGCTTCGCCCCTGCCGAGTGCTCCCCGATATACTTCATGAGCTTCAGCGTCGAGCCCGGAGTGAGCTGCAATTCTTTATACTGATCGAACCAGAATGACTGGCAACCGGTGCACACATCGGCGGTGACTTCTCCGCCCATCTTCCCTTCCAGCTTCCAGTCGGTCATCCCGGTTGCACAGCTCGGGCAGTTCATGGACGCCTATTCTAGCCCGCATCTCTCCCGCCGTGTAGTGCCGGCTTCCAGCCGGCGTTTTTCGGAACCGGACGCCGCTCAGCCTTCCAATGACTGTCGCACGTCGGCTCTCCTTCAACGGAGTCGAAGGGCGTCCTGAAGAATCCGAGCGATGAGCCTTTCCTCCCCGGCTCCTCTTTGCGAGCGATGACGTGCAGCTCAGGTCTTCTGACCTGAGGCATATTCCCTCCCCGCCTGCTGCGCCTCCCCGCTGCAATACCCCCACTGGCCCCTGACCACTGCCTCATTGCGTCCTGATAACAAACTTATGTAAACCTATTTCGCCTCTCAGAAACGCGCACACTTCGGCATTTTTTGCCCCGATATGAAAATACATAAATTCTTGAATTAAGGCCCTGACGAAGGAAGGATCTTTCCCCCGACTGAATTGTCGCGACCCACAGTTTGCGCAAAAGCTCCCCTGGGCGTAACGTTCACTTCATCCGCTCTCGATTGAGACTTCACAGGAGGTGCTGCCATGTCAGTCACAGTGAAAAGCATTACGCTTTGGCGGAAAGAGATTGAGAACCAGGTTGGAACGCTAGCGGGTACGCTCGAGCCGCTTTCCAAAGCCGGCGCAAGTTTGCAGGTGCTGATGGGATATCGCCATGAGGGAATCGGAGCAAAGGCCGCAGTTGAGCTTTATCCCATCGCAGGCAAGAAGGTAGCGGCAGCGGCTGCGGAAGCGGGGCTCTCGGCATCTTCGATTCCGACACTGCTTGTGGAAGGGGACGACAAGCCCGGTCTCGGCTTCGCCATCGCCCAGGCCATCGCGGGGGCGGGAATCAACATGACTTTCTTTGTGGCTCAGGCGATCGGGCGAAAGTTCTCAGCCGTACTCGGCTTCGAGACGGAAGCCGACGCGAAGTCAGCCGCGCCGCTCATCAAGAAGGCGGCCGCGAGCCAGAAGAAGTAAAAAGAATCGAAGTGGAGATCGATTGCCCGGACACGCACCGGCCTCAGAAGGGTTATAAACTATCCCCTGGGGGCCCTCGAACACCACAACGCCGTGGAAATCGCGCTGGTCAGCCTGGGTAGAAAGCTGGACCCGGCAACGTCAGCCGGCAGGATGAGGTCAGAATCTGTGACCTCAAGTCAGTTCCAACTACACTTGGAAATCGACCGGGGCAATTGTTTTGAGCCATGACACACCTCCCGCCGTTGAGGCCTTGCAAGACTCACATCAGCGGAGCCGCCCAATGAGCAAATCAGTCGTGGTGCTAGCGGTACCTCACCAACTTCAGGGGCAGGAATTCTCCGGGTACGTCGAAGATCGGGCCTACTCCCTTTTGATCCAGGATACGATTAAGAAGGGAGTTGGTTTCGTATTTGAGGAAGCTTCGGGGCGTAGACCAACAACCGCCGAGAATCTCGTGAAATCTGTTCTCGGGCCGGGCCATTATCTGGACGTTGACCCCCCTACGAGCGAGCGGCCCAAATATGGCATCGCGAACCAATCTGGAGGAACCTGCCTCATTGGTGACCCGTGTGACGAAATTGTGCAAGGGCTTCCCCCCGACAGTTACGAGTGGGCGATCGTCGAGGAACACAGGAAGCGGGAAGAGTTGTGGCTACAAGGACTACAAGCTCAACCGTTCGAAAAAGGGCTCGTGATCTGCGGGTTGGGCCACAATCTCAGTTTTGCATTCCGGCTGTTGGCCGTTGGGATCAGCGTCACCACAGTATACAGCTACATCCCACACCACAAACTCTGTAACCATATGCGAGTCAAATCGTCATCGTAAGTCGTCATGCTACGCTCGGCTGGTTGCAAACGCTCGTTGGAGGTAAGAAGACGATGCTGAAGACTACTTCGAAAGCGTTCATAGCGTTCTTGGGGGTCATAGCTTTCGTCGTCGCCGGCAACAATGCTCTTGCTCTAGTGCTTTGGCTGTGGCTGAAGTTCGCATGGTGGCCGCTGCTTGCCCCGACTTGTCTATACACCTCAAACGGACTTCCCGCCCCACCGCCGCAAGATTACGTGATTAACCTAATTGTGTTTGCGCCTCTCTCGTGGCTCGCATGGATATTCGCTCGGCGAAACGCTTCCGCGACCACAGTGCAGACATCGCCGATGGAGGACAGTGCGTGGAGAGTGTTAAGGCCCTTAGCCAAGGCCGTTGGGGTCGCAGCCGCGCTTTATGTAATCCTGCGGTACCTTTGTGATTTTTCCGTGCGGCAAAGCGTCGTACTGGACCTTCTGGGATACTTAGTATTCGAGCTCTATGCCTCACAGCGATCCCGCAGGGCCTTTTCGCCCTTCAGGGTTGTTATCCAGCCCAACTGGCATCCCCTTCTGTGGGACTTCAAGCTTGTAAACAACGAAGAAGAAGGGCGTCGGTTCGATGAAGCGATAGGTAGGGTGCCAGCGTCGGAATACAACGTCTACCGCAGCGGTATCTTTTTCACGGTCATTGCGCCCCCGTCCGACGAGGGATGGCCGCCCGGGCTGACTTGGAACAACCGCAACGAGTTTCGCAGCACCGGGGAGTTCTCCGAAACCCTCGTGGGCTTTGAAGATAAGTTCATCACTCCGGACACCCTCCGCGCATTCCCGGACCGCGTGCTTACTGACTTGTTTAGCCCGGCGTTAAAGCAGCCGAAAATTTACTTCAAGTGGGGAAGAGACGGATACGAACTCGGCCTAGATTTGCAGACTCAGTGGTGGAAACACCTTTGCGAAACAGGAGAGATTGGAGACCTCGCCAACGTCAAGGCGCAAACTGTGAACGGCGGCGGCTCCCCATTTGATAGAACAAGGCTGGTACTCGCTACGCTTCCATATTCGGAATTCAGTATTTATTACCGGAAGAAGGCCGATTATTTCAGCCTGGAGGACTCGAGGGACAATCAACTAAGAGCAAGTGGATGGGAGCGCGGTGAATATGGAAGGGCTGAACAGAAATACTTCAGGGTCTCGCATTCGCCGGTATAGTTGGACCGAGATCCTGCGCCAGAATCATCGCCGAGGCCGAGTAACGACATTCCTCGCAGCATCTGCATGCAGCCTGGGCCATTCAGTTCCCTGGCCCGTCTCCTTTGCTTTTCTGAGGCCCGCCGAATTGTTTCTTTCGTAGGTACCGGCTCGCGGGCCCATGCGTGCTGCGCTTGCCAGCTACCCGCGGAGGCAGCACACGAACGACGGTAGTGTCTAACTTGTGTTACCACTAACAATACAAATGCTCCTGTTAGTTAGAGTTGTGATATTTCGATAGGAAAAGAAGTCCCTGTTTCGTTACACAGAAACCGAAGTCGACGTACCTTCCCGGGAAACGCGCATCACGATATTCTGCTCGGACTCGAAAGCAAACATACGAACGAAGGGCCATCAAATCAGCGAGTTGGGCCTTTGTAAGTGCTTTGCTAAGCGGAATGTCAAAACCTATCGGCTCGTCATGCGAATATACGGATATTTTGTGCGGAGTTCTCATGTATTCGGCGTTAGGCGTGAAGTCCCCCGCCAACGAAGTAACAACCTCGATCCAGGTCTCGTAACTGACATCGTAGGCAGGAGTCATTCCTTTGTTGCTTAGTACCATCCTGACTTTGGGTTCCGCACTCATCAAATCCTCGGTTGCATCCCCACGCGCACCGACCACCAGTTGCGCTCGCTGACTGGCCCATAACACTTCCGCGTTCGTTCGGTTCGCCTCAGCAGCTCGCCTGGTTTCCCACGATTGCCATCCAATAAAGAGGCACGTGGCGATTCCAACGAATACCAACGCCCACTGGGGGGATTCATCGCCATGGAGCGGTTGGCTGCTAGTGGTCTGTGTTTCTGTAGCGGAACATGCGCCATTATTCTGGCCTGCAGGCTGCTGCCCGCTAGGGCGAGATTTGGTTTGAGCGTCTTGCCCTATTCTGCTGGGACGCTGCTGGGCCTCGCTTCCTGGGGGAAGGTGAATGGTCGCGGCGAGTACGATTGTGGCGATAAGGGCTAATTTCATTTCAATCATTCTGCAATCGCTACATCGGCGCATTCAACTGATGGAATTGATTGGCATACTCCGGGGATCTAAAGCAAAACTCAAGCCAGCGCTCATCATAGCCAACTAGCCTCACATAACGTCCAAGACTCGTCGACGCCCAAATCCCTGGTCCACACAAAGGAATAATCAATACCCAACCCACCCACCGGTCCAGCTTAAACGAGACCATAATGGTTACGTCAACCAAGATTCCAAGGAAAATGGCGGCTGTGGTGACCGCCTTCCACATCGACAATCTCCGAGCGCATGCGCTGCAGTAAGGAACCCTTACAGTAAGATACTTATATTTTGTGTAGAGGACCCTATACCCGGCAAAGCGTTGTTGCTCCGAACTTACGACAATCTGCGTATCTGGATTGGGTTTCAGGCACGACGGACACGCCGAGGGAAAGCGAAGCGCGTGGTTTCGTACTAAGACCTTGACCCATCCACCCTCTTTTGCTGGGATGCCAGAATATATTTCTGCGTCACTTTGACGTTGTTTCTCCACTCTGTAGCGGCCCAGAGTCTTACTCTCCAAACTGCGGCGGGTCAATTCTGTCCACAATGCTGATCGGGCCGCCTCCACTAGCGACGAGTCTTGCGCTGCAAGGGCGAGGAGTTCCTCATCGCTCAGCGCCGCATAGTATTTCGCGTGGTCAATCACACTCTTACCGCCTACTTTCAGCTCAGATATTGTAAGCCCGCGATGCTTTCCGTGGTCCCTCGCCCTCTGCGTGCGCAGCGTTCAATTCCGTGAGCTACCTGCGGCTTCTTTCCGCCTTATGGGTGTAACTGCCGGCCATCCGCCGGTCAAGCATCAGAAAGCGACTTAAACCCACTTGCAGCACCCCGAACTTCTCTGCAAGGATTGGCGGGGAAGACGCCGGCAAGGGCCGCACGTCTCATTCGGCTCTTCTCGAACTTACGGCGCCTGCATGAACTCCGCATTCGAACGGTATGTCGGAATCGACTACTCCGGTGCTCAGACGCCCTCGTCGAGCCTCAAGGGCCTGCGCGTCTTCGAGGCTGACCGCTCGTTCGTGCCACGCGAAGTCGCGCCGCCGCCCAGCCCACGCAAGTACTGGACACGCAGAGGCATCGCCGAGTGGCTGGTCGAGAGGCTTTCGGAGGGGCCTGCGATGCTCGTTGGCATCGACCACGGGTTCTCGTTCCCAGCACGGTATTTCGAGAAGCATGGTTTGCCTCTCGATTGGCCGTCGTTCCTTGACGATTTCCAGCACCACTGGCCGACCGACAAGGACATCTACGTCGATTTTGTCCGGGACGGCCTCACCGGAAATGCCGCGGCCCGGTCCGGCAGCTCCAGGTGGCGGCGGGTGACCGAACTCCGGGCGCGCACCGCTAAGTCCGTGTTCCAGTTCGACGTGCAGGGGTCGGTGGCAAAGTCCACCCACGCGGGCATTCCGTGGCTGCGCTACATCCGGCAACACGCCAAAGGCCGGGTACATTTCTGGCCGTTCGACGGGTGGGACGTTCCGCACAACCGCTCGGCGGTCGCAGAAGTCTATCCTGCGCTCTGGAACAGGACATTTCCGGCCGAGGGACGAACACCCGACCAGCAGGACGCGTTTGCCGTCGCCAAGCGGCTGCAAGGGGCGGATCGCGACGGCAGCCTTGAAGCCTACTTCCACCCCCAAATTGAGCCGCAGGACCGCGAAACGGCTGCCATCGAGGGCTGGATTCTGGGAGTCTTGTAGGCTTGCCCAGCAACTGGCATCCGTGGTGAGGAACCTCTCGGGAAAGAAGACCTAAAACGCGGCTCCTCAGCCCTTCGTCCCGGGGGCACAATCCGGTCTAGCCGGTCCGATCGGAGCTCTCCTTGCTCGTCACTGGCCACTGACCACCGCCGCGCCTTTTGCGTCCCGAGCGGAGTCGAGGGGCCACTGCCTTTCTCAGCCTCTACCCCTTAGCCCGCAACTCTCGTAGAAATTAGACCCTGTGCGCCGGGCGCACAACCCCAATTAACGAGACGCCGCGGCGCTCCGGCAGAGCACAGCCACCCTAAAGGCCGGCCCCCACGCCCCGCTGGCGCCAGACACGTATAGGGCCGGGCTTTAGCCCGGCGTCCTAGTCTCCTCCTCCAAGCCTCTACCCACGAGGATGGAAATTGCGTCGCTTAGAACCCTGTTGCCCCGGGGGCACAACCCAATCTAGCGCGTCCCGTTTTCCGCCTCCGCCCCGCCACAGGCCCGTTTTGCGACGGGGGCCGGCCTCAGCCCCCCCGGCCCGCGGCCGCCCATCACCCGGCGCGTTTGAGGCGCTTGAAACCCTCGATGATGAACATGCGCATCATGACCTGGTAAGGGACGCCGCGGGCGCGGGCTTCGGCCTTGAGCTCTTCAATCAATTGCGGGTCGAGGGCCACCGAAGTCGGCCTCTTGCGAGACGCCCCGGCCCGCTTCATCGCCGCCCGAACTCGTGCGGATTCAAAACCCACACGCTTGTACTCCGATTCATTCTTCACGTAGCGACGCATAGAACTCCCTTTCCATTTGATTCATCCCACGAACCGAAATGACGCGGATCTTCTCCCGGCGCAGAGTGAAAACGAGGAAAAGCCGTCTGCCTCCACGCGTCTCCCCCAGCAGGCCGTATCTCGGCTCTTCGGTGGGCGGTTGGTACTGTTCGCCCAGCGGGACAAATCGCCGCTCAGTGAACACTTCCTCCGCTTCCTCGCAGCTCACTCCGTGCTTCTGAACGCTCTTTGTGCTGTTCGCTTCGTCCCAGTCAAAGGAAAAGCCGGACAGCCCGAAGAGCCAGTCCAAGAGCCACGGAGCGAAACGAAACTTCGCCACGAACCATAGTGTATCACACTATCAGCCGCCGGCGCGTATCGTGCTTGGGCACGTTGTTCAGGAGTTGAAAAAAACGGGCCGGGGCCTTGCGGCCCCGGCCCCTAGAGAACACTTGCTGAAGAGAAGAGGTTCCTATCCTTCCGCCGGCGCTCCCGTGTCCTTGCGCAGGTATTCGAGGGCCGCCGCTTCCTCGGGCGACAACGGCACTTCCTCGGGTTCCGGTTCGGGCTCCGGCACTTCCGTGAGGAGCTGGACGTTGCGATAGAAGTCCAGCCCGGTCCCTGCCGGGATCAGACGGCCCATGATCACGTTTTCCTTCAGGCCGCGCAGGTAGTCCACTTTGCCGCTGATGGCCGCTTCGGTGAGCACCCGCGTGGTCTCCTGGAAACTGGCCGCGGAAATGAACGAGTCGGTGGAGAGCGACGCCTTGGTGATGCCCAGCAGCATGGGCCGCCCGGTGGCCGGCCGCCCGCCACCGGCGAGGATGCGGTCGTTCTCCTCGCGGAAGCGGAACTTGTCCACCTGCTCGTCGAGCAGGAAGGCCGTGTCGCCCACGTCTTCCACCTTCACCCAGCGCATCATCTGCCGGACGATGGTTTCGATGTGCTTGTCGTTGATGTTGACGCCCTGCAGGCGGTACACCTCCTGGATGGCGTTCACCAGATAGGCCTGCGTGAACTTCTCGCCGAGCACGGCGAGCAGGTCGTGCGGGTTGAGCGGGCCGTCGATCAGCGGCTCGCCGGCGCGGATGTGCTCGCCTTCCTGCACGTTGATGTGGACGCCGCGCGGGATCAGATACTCCTTGATGGTGCGCCCGTCTTCGCTCTCCACGGTGATTTTGCGCTGGCCCTTGGTGATTTCGCCGTACTTGACGATGCCGTCGATCTCGCTGATCACCGCGGGATCGCGCGGCTTGCGCGTCTCGAACAGCTCCACGACGCGCGGCAGGCCGCCGGTGATGTCCTTCGTCTTGGTGGTCTCGCGAGGGATCTTCGCGAGCACGTCGCCCGGATGCACGTCGTCTCCGTCCGTAATCATCAGGTGGGCGCGCGTGGGCATCAGGTACTTTTTCTTGGCGCGGCCGGCCGAATCGCGCACCAGCACAGTGGGCTGGTGCTTTTCATCGCCGGGAGGAAGAGTGACGACGAGCTGGGAAAGCCCGGTGACTTCGTCCACCTGCTCCTCGATGGTCACGCCCGGCTGCAGGTCCTTGAACTGGATGGAGCCGCCCACCTCGGTGAGAATCGAGAAGGTGTACGGATCCCATTCGCAGGCGATCTGGCCGACATTGACCGGCTGCTTCTCGCTGACTTTCAGGTGCGCGCCATAGACCACGTGGTGGCGCTCCTTCTCGCGGCCCTTGTCGTCCACCACGGCGATCAACCCGGAGCGGTTCATGGCGATCAGGTTGCCGTCGCGGCCCTCGACCGTCTTCATGTCGATGAATTTGATGAACCCCGAGCTCTTCACTTCCACCCGGGACTGTTCGGTGACGCGCGTGGCCGTTCCGCCGATGTGGAACGTGCGCATGGTGAGCTGCGTGCCCGGCTCGCCGATGGACTGCGCCCCGATCACGCCCACCGCCTCGCCCATTTCCACCATGCGCCCGGTGGCCAGGTTTCGCCCGTAGCAGCGCGCGCACACGCCGCGGCGGGATTCGCAGGTGAGCACGGAGCGGATTTTCACCCGCTCGATGCCCGCGCCCTGAATGGCATTCGCCAGATCTTCAGAAATATCCTGGTTGATCTCGACGATCGTGTTGCCTTCGTAGTCCTTGATCTTTTCGAGCGAGACGCGGCCCACCACGCGGTCGCGCAGCGGCTCGACTTCCACGCCGGCCTCGAGAATCGGCTCGACGTAAATGCCTTCCGAGGTGCCGCAGTCCAGCTCGCTGATGATCACGTCCTGGGCCACGTCCACCAGCCGCCGCGTCAGGTAGCCGGAGTCGGCCGTCTTGAGCGCCGTATCCGCCAGGCCCTTGCGCGCCCCGTGCGTGGAGATGAAGTATTGCAGCACGGTGAGCCCTTCGCGGAAGTTGGAAGTGATGGGCGTCTCGATGACCTCGCCCGACGGCTTGGCCATCAGCCCGCGCATTCCGGAAAGCTGCCGGATCTGCTGCTTCGAGCCGCGCGCCCCGGAGTCGGCCATGACGTAGATCGGGTTGATCACGCCCTGCTTGTCGTGCTCTTCGAGCACCTTGAACATTTTTTCCGCGACTTTTTCGGTGACGTCGCTCCAGATGGCGATGACCTTGTTGTAGCGCTCGCCGTTGGTGATGGCGCCGTCCAGATACTGCTTCTGGACGCTCACCACGTCACGCTCGGCTTCGGCCACCAGCCGCTCCTTCTCCGGCGGAATCACCATGTCGTCGATTCCGATGGAGATGCCCGCGCGCGTGGCGTACAGGAAGCCCAGCTCTTTCAGCTCGTCCAGCATGCGCACCGTGAGCGCCTGGCCGAACCGCAGGTTGGCGTACTGCACCAGCAGTTGCAGGCCCTTCTTCTTCAGCAGGCCGTTGATAAACGGCATGCTCTTCGGCAGGTGGTCGTTGAAGATCACCCGGCCGACCGTGGTGTTCACGAACTGGCGGTTCAGCGTGATGGACTGCGCGTGGGGAATGTCCTGGTCGTCGTACGCCGTGACCAGATCAATCACCTCGCCGGTGTAACGCAGCCGGATGGGCGTGAGCAGCTCGACCTCGCCGGCTTCCAGCGCCAGAATCACTTCTTCCGTCGAGCCGAACGCGCGGCCTTCGCCCTTCGAGCCGGGACGGTCCTTAGTCAGGTAGTAGATGCCCAGCACCATGTCCTGCGTGGGCACAGCCAGCGGCAGGCCGTTGGCCGGCGACAGGATGTTGCGCGCGCTCAGCATCAGCACGGAGGCTTCGATCTGCGATTCGGGAGAAAGCGGGATATGCACGGCCATCTGGTCGCCGTCGAAGTCCGCGTTGAATGCGGTGCACACCAGCGGATGGATGCGGATGGCTTTGCCCTCCACCAGCACGGGCTCGAAGGCCTGAATGCCCAGCCGGTGCAGCGTGGGGGCGCGGTTCAGCAGCACGGGATGCTCGCGGATGACGTCTTCGAGGATGTCCCACACGATGGCGTCCTGCTGCTCGACCATTTCTTTCGCTTGCTTGATGGTGGTGCAGTGGCCGCCGGCTTCGAGCTTGTGGTAGATGAACGGCTTGAACAGCTCGAGCGCCATCTTCTTCGGCAGCCCGCACTGGTGCAACCGCAGCTCCGGCCCAACGACGATCACCGAACGGCCGGAATAATCCACGCGCTTGCCCAGCAGGTTCTGGCGGAAGCGTCCCTGCTTGCCCTTCAGCGCGTCGGAGAGCGATTTCAGCGGGCGGTTGTTGGCGCCGCGGAGAACGCGGCCCCTCCGCCCGTTGTCGAACAGCGCGTCCACCGCTTCCTGCAGCATGCGCTTCTCGTTGCGCACGATCACGTCGGGCGCGTGCAGTTCCATCAGCTTCTTCAGCCGGTTGTCGCGGTTGATCACCCGGCGGTAGAGGTCGTTCAGGTCGGAAGTGGCGAATCGCCCGCCGTCCAGCGGCACCAGCGGGCGCAGCTCCGGCGGCAGCACCGGAATCACGTCCAGGATCATCCATTCCGGCTTGTTGCCGCTCTTGCGGAACGACTCGACAACCTTCAAACGCTTCGCGTACTTGATGCGCTTCTGCAGGCTGGCGTCTTGCTTCATCTTCACGCGCAGCTCTTCCCCGAGCTTCTCGATGTCCGTCTCGCGCAGCAATTCCTTGATGGCTTCCGCGCCCATGCCGGCGCGGAATTTGCCCGCGTATTCCTTTTGCAGCTCGCGGTATTTGTCTTCGGTGAGCAGCTCCTTCTGCTTCAGGCCGGGCACTTCGCCCGGGTCAACGACCACAAAACCCTCGAAGTAGAGGATGCGCTCCAGGTCGCGCATGCTGATGTCCAGCAGGTAGCCGATGCGGCTGGGCACGCCCTTGAAGAACCACACGTGCGAGCAAGAAGAGGCCAGCTCGATGTGCCCCAGGCGCTCGCGCCGCACCTTGCTGAGCGTGACCTCGACGCCGCACTTGTCGCAGATCACTCCGCGGTGCTTCATCCGCTTGTACTTCCCGCAAAGGCATTCCCAGTCCGTCACCGGGCCGAAAATCTTGGCGCAGAACAGGCCGTCGCGCTCGGGCTTGAAGGTGCGGTAGTTGATGGTTTCCGGCTTGGTCACCTCGCCGTGGGACCAAGAGCGGATCTTTTCCGGACTTGCCAGGCTGATCCGGATGGAGTCGAAATCGGCGATCTGGCTTGCACGATCATACGGGCTGCTACGGTACAAGGCCTTCCTCCTGCCGTCCTTTGCCGGGGACGGCTTCCAGAAAAAATCCTGTGCACTTCATGCGCGCGGGAACTCCTGTGCGAAGCCCCGGCGCGCCGCTCAGTCCGCTGCCTTCTCCGCGGGCTTCTGCCGCTTCATCAGTTCGACGTCCAGGCACAGCGACTGGAGCTCGCGCACCAAGACGTTGAACGATTCCGGCACTCCGGGGTCGATTCCCGGTTCGCCCTTCACGATGGCCTCATAGATCTTGGCCCGGCCGTACACGTCGTCCGACTTGCAGGTCAGCAGCTCCTGCAGGATGTGCGCCGCCCCGTAGGCTTCCAGCGCCCAGACTTCCATTTCGCCGAAGCGCTGCCCGCCGAACTGCGCCTTGCCGCCGAGCGGCTGCTGGGTGATGAGCGAGTACGGTCCGATGGAACGCGCGTGAATTTTGTCGTCCACCAGGTGCGAAAGCTTGAGCATGTAGATGAACCCAACCGTGACGGGCTGGCCGAACTTTTCTCCGGTGATCCCGTCGAACAGTTCCGTCTTTCCCGCCACGGGCAGTCCGGCGAGCTCCAGAAGGTGCCGGATTTCCCCTTCGCGCGCGCCGTCGAACACGGGCGTGGCCATGGGGATGCCGTCGCGGAAGCTGCGGGCCAGGTCCAGCAGGTCCTCATCCTCCATTTCGGAAACCGATTTCCACACCGAAGTTTCGCCGAAGATTTCCTTGAACCACTTGCGCACCGCTTCGGCGCGGGTGGAATCGTCCAGAATGCGCATGAGCTGCCCGCCGAGTTCGCGCGCGGCCCAGCCCAGGTGCGTTTCCAGAATTTGGCCGACGTTCATGCGCGAAGGAACGCCGAGCGGGTTGAGCACGATTTCCACCGGAGTTCCATCCGGCAGGTAGGGCATATCTTCTTCGGGAACCACGCGCGCGATCACGCCCTTGTTCCCGTGGCGGCCGGCCATCTTGTCGCCCACGGACAGCTTGCGCTTCATGGCCACGTACACTTTCACCAGTTTGATCACGCCCGGCGGCAACTCGTCGCCCTTCTTCAGCTTGCCGATGCGCTCGTCGGTGATTTTCCGCAGCACGTCGATCTGCCGCGAGGTCATCTCCTCGATCTCATCGATTTTCTCGATGAGGAGCGGGTCCTTTTCGTCCAGGCGAAGCCGCTTGAGGTTGCGCGTGGACACCTTTTCGATGATGTCGCGCGTGAGGGTCACGCCTTTGGTCAGCAGGCGCTTATTTGTCTTTTCGTCGTGCAGGTCGGCGGCCAGCTTTCTGCCGGACAGGATTTCGGCGAGCCGCTTCAGCCGCTCGTCCGTCAGGATGCGGATTTCGTCCGACAGGTTCTTCTCCAGCCGCGTTTCCTGCGAGGCCTCGATGGCTTTGTGCCGCTCGTCCTTTTCCGCGCCTTTGCGGCAAAAGATTTTCACGTCCACCACGGTGCCCTCGATGCCCGGCGGGCAATAGAGGGAGGCGTCGCGAACGTCGCCGGCCTTCTCACCGAAGATCGCGCGGAGCAGCTTTTCTTCGGGAGTGAGCGTGGTTTCGCCCTTCGGCGTCACTTTGCCCACCAGGATGTCGCCCGGTTTCACCGTGGCGCCGATGCGGATGACGCCGCTTTCGTCCAGGTTGCGCAGGAAACTCTCGCTGATGTTGGGAATGTCGCGGGTGACTTCTTCGGGACCGAGCTTGGTGTCCCGAGCCTCGATTTCCAGCTCCTCGATGTGGATGGAGGTGTAGTAGTCCTCGCGAACGAGTTTCTCGCTCACCAGGATGGCGTCTTCAAAGTTGTACCCGCGCCAGGGAAGGAAGGCGACGAGGACGTTGCGGCCGAGCGCCAGCTCGCCGCGGTCCGTGCACGGCCCGTCGGCCAGCACCTGGTTCTGCTTGACGTGGTCGCCCACGCGCACCAGCGGCTTCTGGCTGATACAGGTGTTCTGATTGGAGCGCTTGAACTTCGTGAGCGTGTAGATGTCCGAGCCCACTTCACGGCTCAGCACGCCGGAATGGTCGGATTCCACCCGGACGATGATGCGCTCGCTGTCCACCTGGTCCACCACGCCTTCGCGGCGGCAGATGACCACGGCGCCGGAGTCGCGCGCGGTGACGCGTTCCATCCCCGTGCCCACCAGCGGCGCTTCGCCGCGGATGAGCGGCACGGCCTGGCGCTGCATGTTGGAGCCCATCAGTGCGCGGTTCGCGTCGTCATTTTCCAGGAACGGAATCAGGCTGGCAGCCACCGAGACGAGCTGTTTCGGCGACACGTCGATGTAATCCACTTCCTCGCGGCTCTTCAGCACGAAGTTGCCGGCCTGGCGGCAGTTCACCAACTCGGCGTCGATCAGGCCGCGGGTGTCGAGCGGCACGTTGGCTTGGGCGATGACGTAGCGGTCCTCCTCCCAGGCGGAGAGGTAGAAACAGTGGGCCTCGGCGGTGACCTTGCGCCGCTTCAGCTCTTCATTCACGCTTTCCACCTTGTCCAACTCCACGATGTCGCCGGCCTTGAATTCGCTGTCGCCGGCGTTGAGCACCTGAACGTAGTCCACCACACGGCCATTGCGGACCTTGCGGTACGGCGATTCGATGAAGCCGAACTCGTTGATGCGCGCAAAGCAGGAGAGCGAGCTGATGAGGCCGATGTTGGGGCCTTCCGGCGTTTCGATGGGGCAGATGCGGCCGTAGTGGGTGGGGTGCACGTCGCGCACCTCGAACCCCGCGCGCTCGCGCGAAAGCCCGCCGGGCCCCAGCGCGGAAAGGCGCCGCTTGTGGGTGATTTCGCTCAACGGGTTGGTCTGGTCCATGAACTGGCTCAACTGCGAACTTCCGAAGAACTCGCGGATGGCCGCGGTCACCGGCTTCGCGTTCACCAGGTCGTGGGGCATGGCCGTGGACATTTCCTGGTACACGGACATCTTTTCCTTGATGGCGCGCTCCATGCGCACCAGTCCGATGCGGAACTGGTTTTCCAGCAGCTCGCCCACGGCGCGGACGCGGCGGTTGCCCAGGTGGTCGATATCGTCCACCGTGCCCACGTTCTTGCGCAGCTTCAGCAGGTACTTGATGGCGGCGATGAAGTCGGGAGTGTCCAGAGTGCGCTTGTCGAGCGGGGTGTTGAGCCCCAGCTTGATGTTGAACTTCAAACGTCCCACCTTGCTGAAATCGTATTTGCGCGCGTCGAAAAACATGCTCTGGAAGAGCGCGGTGGCCGTATCCAGCGTGGGCGGGTCGCCCGGACGCAGCTTGCGGTAGATCTCGATGAGCGCTTCGCGGGAGCTATGAATCGTGTCGCGATCGAGCGTGCGGCTCACCACCGTGCCCACCTCGTCGCGCTCCGGGAAGCACACATCGACTTCGCCGAGGCCGGCCTCCGCCATGCGGGCCCACAGTTCCGCGGTAAACGGTTTGTTGGCTTCCAGCAGGACTTCGCCGGTCTGGCGGTCCACGATGTCGGCCACGGAAGCAGCGCCTTCCAGGTCCGTGAGGTCCGCCTGCACCTGTGCCACGCGCGCCTTCACCAGTTCCTTGTAGAGCGGCTCGGTGATCCGCCGCCCGGAGCCGACCAGCGTCTCTTCCGTCTTGGGGTGCTTGATCTCGTGCGAGAGTTTGCGGTCGATCAGCCCCTCGGAAAGGTTCCAGTAGAATTTCCCTTCGCGGAGCGAAACGCGCTCCACCTGGTAGAAGTTGCGCAGGATTTCTTCGTTCGACTTCATTCCGAGCGCGCGCAGGAAGATGGTCCCCAGGAACTTGCGCTTGCGGTCGATGCGCACGTAGAGCGTGTTCTTCGTGTCGTATTCGAATTCCACCCACGATCCGCGGTAGGGAATGATTTTCCCCAGGAAGTAGGTGCGGTTGTTAGCGGTCTCGAAGAAGACGCCGGGCGAGCGGTGGAGCTGGCTGACGATGACGCGCTCGGTTCCGTTGATGATGAACGTGCCGTTCTCGGTCATCAACGGGATGTCGCCGAAAAATACTTCCTGTTCCTTGATGTCGCGGATGCTCTTCGCGCCCGTATCCGGATCCTTCTCGTAAATGGTGAGCCGGATGGTGACCTTCAGCGGAGCGGCATAGGTCATCCCGCGCTCCTGGCATTCGCTCACGTCGTATTTCAATTGCAGCGCCACCGGGTCGCCGCACTTGTTGCAGAACGTGGGCGTGTTGCGGTTGAAGGTGCCGCACTTCGAGCAAATTACGTCGCCGGATTTATACGGGTCGGTGACCACGGACGCGCCGCAGGTGCGGCAGGTGGCGCGCAGGTGATGCAGCCCGCGCAGATGACCGCACTTGCATTCCCAGTTGCCGATCGAGTAGTCCACAAAATCGAGCTGGGACAGCCCGCGGAAATCCTGAATCGGGAAGACGGAGCTGAACACGGACTGCAGGCCCGTGTCCTCCCGCTCGCTCGGCAGCAGGTCCATCTGCAGGAACCGCTGGTAGGAGCGCTTCTGGACCTCGATCAAATTGGGAATCTGAATCGTCGCCCGGATGCGCGAAAAGTCCAGGCGCCGCCGTTCGCGGTTCTGATAATGTCCATTCTGCATGTCGTCTTACCTCACGATGTCCGCCGCGGCGGACGGAACGCCCGGGAAGCCGCAGGCCAGGCGCAAACACCACGGCCCCCGGGGTGAAATTCCAAGAAAAAATGGTGCGAGCAGAATCTTCTCCCGAATCTCCGCTCCGGCTTGCCGGAGCGCGGGCTGGAAATCAATCTCTGGAACGGCGCATCGCCCGGAACAGCGGGCGCGGCGGCGTTTCCCTGGCGCGTTCCGCACGCACGGAACGCCCCGCCGGCCTACTTCACTTCCACTTTGGCGCCGGCTTCCTCGAACTTCTTCTTGATGGTGGCGGCCTCGTCCTTGCTCACGCCTTCCTTGACCGTCTTGGGGGCGCCATCCACCAGGTCCTTGGCTTCCTTGAGGCCGAGGCTGGTGACCTCGCGAACGGCCTTGATGACGTTGATTTTGTTGGCGCCCACCTCGGTGAGAACGACGGCGAATTCCGTCTTCTCCTCGGCGGCCGGAGCAGCGCCCCCACCGGGCGCCCCGCCGGCTACGACCACCGGCGCGGCGGCCGCGGCGGAAACGCCGAAGGCCTCTTCCATTTTCTTAACCAGATCCGAGGCTTCGAGAAGGGTGAGCCCCTTGATCTGATCGAGCAGCGTATCCACTTTGGTTGACATGTCCGTTTCCCGTCCTCCCTGAAAGATTATTCCGAGAACTTTTTCTCTTTGGCCGCTTCGTTCATCACCACGGCCAGATTGCGCGCCACCGCCGCGGTGACGCTGGCCACGCGCTGTGCCGGCGCGAGCAGCAGAAACATCACCTTGGAGATCAAATCTTCCTTCGACGGCAGGCTGGCGAGCTGCTGAATCTCACCGACCGATACCACGCGGCCTTCGACGATGCCCGCGCGGAACTGGTAGGCGGGCACATCCTTGGCGAACTTGGTGAGCGCCTTGGCGAGCGCCACCGGGTCCGACGAGGTGCACGCGATGGAATTCGTTCCCGCCAGAGATTTGAGCAGCGGTTCCGCAGCCGTTCCCTGCGCGGCGCGCTCGGCGAGAGTGTTCTTCACCACCTGGTAGCTGCCGCCCGCGGCTTCCACGGCGCGGCGGAGCCGTGTGTCTTCCTCCACCTTGATTCCCTGAAAGGTGCTCAGGATCACGGTGGAGACCTGGGCGAGCTCGTGGTGCAGCTCCTCGACGCGTTTTTGGCGGTCTACTTTGCGATTCATGGCTCGATCCTTTTACCGTCTTCCCTGCGCGTCAGGCTGCCGCGCCCGTTGAAGCTTCCACTTCAGCCAGGTCGATGGGAATTCCCGGGCCCATCGTGGAGGTCAGCGTGACCCGCTTGATGTACTTGCCCTTGGCTGCGGCCGGCTTGGCCTTGACGATGGCCGCCAGCAGCGCCTGGGCGTTTTCCGCCAGCTTGGGGGCCTCGAAATCCGCTTTGCCGATTGGCGAATGGATGATGGCCGTCTTATCCAGCCGGAACTCGACTTTTCCGGCCTTGATTTCTTTCACCGCCTGGGAAACGTCGAAGGTTACTGTGCCGGCCTTCGGATTCGGCATCAGCCCGCGCGGACCCAGAACTTTTCCGAGCTTTCCGGCGGAGCGCATCATGTCCGGAGTGGCAATGACCGCGTCGAAATCGATCCAGCCCTCCATGATCTTTTGGACCATGTCCTCGCCGCCGACGAAATCGGCGCCGGCGTCGCGGGCTTCGGTCACTTTCTCGCCGCCGGCAATCACCAGAACGCGCTTGGACTTCCCCAGCCCGTGCGGGAGCACCACGGTGCCGCGAATCATCTGGTCGGACTGTTTGGGGTCCACGCCCATGTTGACCACCAGCTCGACAGTTTCGTTGAACTTGGCGAATTTCACTTTCCTGAGCAGGTCCGCGGCCTCGAGCAGGGGGTAGGGCCGCCCCCGCAACTGGGCCCGCGCCTTCTGGATGTTCTTTCCTCCCAAGCGGCTCATGCGTGCGCTCCTAGTTCTCCGTCACTTCGATGCCCATGTTTCGCGCCGTGCCCATCACCGTGCGGATCGCAGAATCGATCTTGGTGGTGTTGAGATCGGGCATCTTGGTCCTGGCGATCTCTTCCACCTGTTTCCGCGAAACTTTTCCCACCTTCGTGCGGTTGGGCTCTCCCGAGCCCTTCACGATTCCTGCGGCGCGCTTCAGCAGCTCGGAGGCCGGCGGCGTCTTCAGGATGAAAGTGAACGTCCGGTCGGTGTAGATGGTCACCAGCACCGGGATGATCATCCCCTCGGGCTCTTTCCCGGTCTTGCCGTTGAACTGCTTGCAGAATTCCATGATGTTCACGCCCTGAGGACCGAGCGCGGTCCCGACCGGCTGAGCCGGCGTGGCCTTGCCCGCGGGCAACTGGAGTTTCACCATCGCTTGAAGTTTCTTCGCCATGCTCCTCGCTCCCGAATCAAATTCAGCAATTCGTCCCGGACGCGGCGCTGCCCAGCGCTAAGGCTACGGTCCGCACCAGCCTTTTCTGCACCGGATCCGCCATGAGTCCCAGGCTTTCCAGCGTGTGCGAGCCCATCACTTCCAGATCCCCCTCTTCCGCCAGGACCACCGTGTCGCCGCCCGTACGCCCATTGTGGCGAAGGAAGACCGGCGCCACATCTCGCTCAATCACCTTTCCTTCAATCGTCCGAAATTCCATGCGATCGCTCACCGCGACGCCCATGGCCTCCAGTTTCTTCCGCGAGAGCCAGGAGTAGGCCGCGCCCGTGTCCACCCAGAGTTCAAACTCTTCCGCGCGTCCGGGAGCGGCCGGGTTCCACACCTCGAGTTTGGTTTGGAACAGTCCCATAGCCGCCTAGCTCGTCTTCTCCACCTGGGTAAAATCCAGCTCGACAGGGGTGGACCTGCCGAAAATCGTGACGGACACTTTCAACGTGTTACGGTCCGGGTTCACCTCTTCCACCACGCCGTTGAAGCTCGAAAACGGCCCGTCCACGATGCGCACTTGTTCGTTGCGCTCGAAAGTGAGCTTCGGCTTCTGTTTCTCCGTGGGCGTCGCGCTCCGGTTCAGAATGGCTTGCACTTCCTCCTCCGAGAGCGGCGAGGGCGTCTGCCCGCTGCCGACGAATCCGGTGACCCGCGGGGTGGAGCGGACCACGTGCCAGGTGTCGTCATTCATTTCCATCTCGACCAGGACGTAGCCGGGATAGAACATCCGCGGCGAGATGATCTTTTTCCCGCCGCGCACCTCGATCACGTCTTCGGTGGGCACCATGACGCGGCCGATCTTTTCGCTCAGGCCGAACGCGGTGACGCGCCCTTCCAGGCTTTCTTTCACCTTCTTCTCGAAGCCCGAATAGGTGTGAATGATGTACCAGCTCTTGGCCACGGCCATCCTACGACTTCCCGTATTTGGTCAGAATCATTTGAATCAGCCTTCCGAATGCTCCATCCACCACGAAAAAAAACGCGCCGAAAAAGAAAATCGTGACGATCACGATAAACGTCGTCGACCGCACCTCGACCGGGGCCGGCCAGGTGACGTGGCCCATCTCCCCGCGCACCTCGTGCAGGAACTTGCGCATGTCCTGCACCCAGGCTACGAGCCGCTCGAGCCAGGCGGGGCGCTCGCGGCCCTCGCCACCTGCCATCACCTTTGTTGCTTCCGCCAACTTTGTCTCCTGTCCTTTCATGCTCCAATCCCTGGCAGGGGAGGAGGGATTCGAACCCCCACATCCGGTTTTGGAGACCGGCGGTCTACCGTTAAACCTACTCCCCTAAATCCCGGGCGCTGTGCCCGGGATTTACCCTCAGGGCCTCCTGGCCCGAAGGGTTTGTCCCGGCTCGCCCCGCTCCAAATCGCCCGCCGCCTGCCTGCCTCCTACTTCACTTCCTTGTGCACCGTGTGCTTCCGGCAGGTGCGGCAAAACTTCTTCGTCTCCAGCCGGTCGGTGTGCTTCTTGCGATTCTTCATGGTCGCGTAGTTCCGGTTCTTGCAATCGTTGCACTGCAGCGTAATGAGTTCGCGCATGTTCGCTTTCCTCGCCGCCCACCCGGCCGGTTGTTACTCGACGATCTCGGTCACGGCGCCGGCGCCGACCGTGTGGCCGCCCTCGCGGATGGCGAACCGCAGCCCCTTCTCCAGCGCCACCGGCGTGATCAGCTCGATCCCCACCGTCGCGTTGTCTCCCGGCATCACCATCTCCACCCCTTCCCCCAGCTTCACGTCTCCCGTCACGTCCGTGGTCCGGAAATAAAACTGCGGCCGGTAGCCCGTGAAGAACGGCGTGTGCCGCCCCCCCTCTTCCTTCGTCAATATGTACGCCTCCGCCTTGAACTTCTTGTGCGGCGTGATCGACCCCGGCTTGCACACCACCTGCCCACGCTCCACATCCTCTTTTTCCGTCCCCCGCAGCAGCAATCCCACGTTGTCGCCCGCCATCCCTTCGTCCAAAAGCTTCCGGAACATCTCCACGCCCGTCACCACTTTCTTCTGCGTCTCCCGGAAACCCACGATCTCGATTTCCTCCCCTACCTTCACCTTCCCCCGCTCGATCCTCCCCGTCACCACCGTCCCACGCCCGGAGATCGAGAAAATATCCTCAATCGGCATGGCGAAGGGCTTGTCCACATCCCGCACCGGAAGCGGCACGTACTTGTCCACCGCCTCCATCAACTCCAGGATCGTCTTCTCCCACTTCTCTTCCCCATTCAACGCGCCCAGCGCCGAGCCCCGGATCACCGGCACCGCGTCCCCCGGAAACTGGTAGGTCTTCAGCAGCTCGCGCACTTCCAGCTCCACCAGCTCCAACAGCTCCGGGTCTTCCACCGCGTCGCACTTGTTCAGGAACACCACGATGTAGGGCACGCCCACCTGCCGCGCCAACAGAATGTGCTCCCGCGTCTGCGGCATGGGCCCGTCCGTCGCCGCCACCACCAGAATCGCCCCGTCCATCTGCGCCGCCCCGGTGATCATGTTCTTGATGTAGTCCGCGTGTCCCGGACAGTCGATGTGCGCGTAATGCCGGTTGGCCGTCTCGTACTCCACGTGCGCCACCGCGATGGTGATCCCCCGCTCCCGCTCTTCCGGAGCGTTGTCGATGGAATCGAAGGCCCGGAAATGGACTTTCGGGTTGTGCTTGGAGAGCACCTTGGTGATCGCCGCGGTCAGAGTGGTCTTGCCGTGGTCGATGTGGCCGATCGTTCCCACGTTCACGTGCGGCTTGCTCCGTTCAAATTTTTCCTTGGCCATTGTGCTTCTACCCTCAGTTGCTTGAAATGACGTGCCTCGATCGGCCCGCGCTTGCCGGAGGAAGAACTCCTGAGAGAAATCTCCCCGCTATTCGATCCCTTGCCTCGTCGCCGATGACTTTCCATCCTCCCGACGGCTCCGGCCGCAACAAACTGGAGCGGGGGACGGGATTCGAACCCGCGACCACCGGCTTGGAGGGCCGAGACTCTACCGCTGAGTTACCCCCGCATCCCTGCCGCAATCCCCTCGCGCGTCAAACAGGACTCAGGACCAGCCCTTCGTCCCGCCACGCGGGACTCAGGGTAAACTGGAGCCTGGGACCGGGATTGAACCGGTGACCTCGTCCTTACCAAGGACGCGCTCTACCAACTGAGCTACCCAGGCCCTCCGGATGCCCGCGCGGATGGCCTCGCGCAAAGCGCAAGATCTTCCGCCGGGCCGGCTCACTCGCTCCGCACCTGCTGCGTGCACATCGCGAAACTGGTGGACGGGGGAGGATTCGAACCTCCGTAGCCCGCAAGGAGCGGCAGATTTACAGTCTGCTGGTTTTAACCGCTCACCCACCCGTCCACACACCGAGGCGCATGGACGCAAAAAGGGCTTGCGTCCAGAGACACAAACCCTGTCTTCGTCTTCTTCTCGAATCTGCTCCGCAGTGGTAGCGAACTCGTTTTGCCCGTCTGGACGAGCTGGCGGAGGGAATCGAACCCCCGACCCTCTGATTACAAATCAGATGCTCTACCAGCTGAGCTACGCCAGCCTAGGAAACCAATATAAGATAGCAGCGCGGCATGCAAATTGCAAGTGGCACCTGTCCCATTGACAATAGAGGGGTTGTGGAAAACCGGGAGACCTGTGGAGAGCCGCGATTCGCTCTTGCTGCCGCTAAGGCCAGCCTTCCCCCGGGCATCAAAAGCCTGGCTCCGCCTACTCCCCGGTGCCTGTGCCGCTGCCGCTGCTCTTGAAAAACTTCAAGGGATTCACGGGGGTTCCGTAAACGTGGACTTCGAAATGGAGGTGCGGTCCAGTGGCCCGCCCGCTGTCCCCCACGAAGCCGATCACATCTCCGCGCTTGACGCGCTTGCCCGGCTCGGTGCCGTAGCGGGAGAGATGCCCGTAGACGGTCTCAATGCCGAATCCATGATCGACGGTGATGGCGCGGCCCAGTCCGGTGTGCGTGTCCACGTCTTCGACGATTCCATCGGCAGCGGCGCGCACCTCGGTCCCATAGGGGGCAGAAATGTCCACCCCGGCATGGAACGCGCCCTCACCACTGAACGGGTCCAGGCGTTCGCCGAAGGTTCCCGTCAGCGTGCCCACTACCGGCCAGAGCGAAGGGGTAAACTGCATCTCCTCCCAATTGCGGCCCGGGCCCAGGTTCATGCCCTCGGCGGAAAGCGCCACTGCCGAGGCGTTCTTCATGAGGAAATGAAACTGCTCGACGGACTGGTTGAATGCCGCTTCGCTCTCGGGCGGATTGTTGGTGCCGAAAAAGGGAGTGCGGCCCGCGCCCAAAATGCCGTAGCTCATGGCCACATCGGTGGCCAGGGATTGCAGCGAGGAGATCTTCTGGTCGGAGTCCTTGACGCGGGCTTGCAGGTTCTGGAATTGGCGCTTCAATTGATCCTGGTCGCGGCGCAGGGCGTTGTAACTTGCGGCCTTCCACAACATGCGGCCGTAGGAACCCACGGCCGCAAAGACGGTAATTCCCCCGACGACGGCGAAAATGGCGAGCAAATGCACGACATAGAACGGGACGCGCACCTTGCGGAGCGTTCCGCGGTCGCCGGAAACTAGAAGAAATGTAAACGACTTTGGCTTCATGCCGTTCTCTTACGATCTAGAATTTTCTGCGTTGGATCGCGGCCAGTTGCCCCCGCAACTGCCGCCCACCGGATGCTCAAGCGCTGGAAACGCGAGAACCAATCGAATCTTCCGGAGTGTAATGAGGGCGAAACCCCGAAGTCAAGAAGAAATGACTCGGGTGGGACGGGCACGTTGGCAGCCAAACTTCGCGCCGGCTCCGCATTTTTTCCGTGGAATGCTTTTGCGCTACCCGCGCTATGCTTTCTCTGGGGCGCACTTCCCGCAACTGTAGTAGTGCGCGCACCGGATTGCCGACGGAGCCGCGCGGAACTGGAATGAGAACTGAGGCCGACATCATCGCCCGCCTCGCGGGCGTGATACCCAGCGCAATAGGCACGCGCGACGCGCCGGCCGTCCCTGTTGGAATCGGCGACGATGCCGCCGTAGTGCGCACATTGCGCGGCCGCGATTGGGTGGTGAGCACGGATGCGTTCATCGAAGGGCGCCATTTCCTCACCCGGATTCATCCACCCTATCCGGTGGGGTTCAAAGCCCTGGCTCGCGCGGTGAGCGACCTCGCTGCCATGGGCGCCACACCGCGCTACTTCCTTTTGACGCTTGCGCTGCCGGCGGGGCGAGCAGGCGCATGGCTCGACGCCTTCGCGCGGGGCATGGCGCTGGCTGCCCGGCGCTTCCGCATGCGGCTGATCGGTGGCGACGTTTCCCGGAACGAACGCGTGGTCGCGGCGCTCACCGTGATTGGCGAGGTACGCCGCAGGCGCGTGGTGACGCGCAGCGGGGCGCGTCCCGGCGATTTGCTCTACGTCACCGGACGATTGGGAGCGGCACAGGCGGGGCTCGAGATCCTGATGCGCGAAGGCTCGCGCGCCATCGCACGCCGGGCGGATTCCTATTCCGTCGCGCGGCATCTCTATCCCAATCCCCGGCTGGCCCTGGGCACCTGGCTGGGCAACCATCAACTCGCCTCGGCGGCCATGGACATCTCGGACGGCCTGTCCACGGATCTTGCGCGGCTGTGCGCTGCCAGCGCAGCCGGTGCTGTGATTCATGCCTCTTTGCTGCCCGTGGCGCGCGAACAGCGGGTTGGCCCGCGCCGCGCTCCGACTTCGGCCGGCGACGACGAAGCGGCCCTGCGCCGTGCGCTCCACGGCGGCGACGACTACGAACTCCTGTTCACGGTGCCTCGCCGCCTGGTCTTCCACATCCCGGCCCGTTTTCGGGGAATTCCGATCACCCGCATCGGCGAACTCACTGCCCGCCGAACCGTTCTGCTCGAAAAGAACGGCCGGACAGGAAAACTGCGGCCACTCGGCTGGGATCATTTCGCACGGCGCTAGCGCGCACATAGGCTGGTAGCGGGTCAGTTTGCCGAGGCAGGAGTCAGGGCTTCGACTGGGTTGGTTTCTCGTGTTCGATTTGGGGCTTTCGCACGTGTACACAGCCAGGAGTGGCTGTGCCACCCGGCAAACTGACCCACCTGCCATCGTCTCCGGCGCGTTCACGGCTGGCCTTTGTAAATGCTCACGCGGTTGCGTCCCTGTGCCTTCGCGTCGTACAACGCCTCGTCCGCCGCAGCCAGCAAATCGTCTGAAGTCGTTCCGTGTGCCGGAAAGGCGGCCACGCCCATGGAGAACGAGACGGAATCGAGCTTCTGGTTCAGGTGACGGACCACCATTCTGCTGAATCCCTCGCGCAACTCCTCGGCGCGACGGCGGGCCACCTCCAGGTCCGCGTCCACGAGCAGGATCACGAACTCGTCGCCGCCGTAGCGGCAGGCGATGTCTTCCCCGCGCGTGTTCTTCTGAATGAAACGGCCAAAGGAGCGGAGCAGGGCGTCGCCGGCCTCGTGGCCGTGGGTATCGTTGAAGGGTTTGAACTGGTCCAGGTCCAGCATGACGATACCCAGCGGGCGCGCGTTGCGGTCTGCGCGGCGCACCTCGCGGTCCAGCGATTCGGTGAGGTAGCGGCGGTTGAACAGACCGGTGAGCGCGTCGCGGGTGGACTGGGTGCGGAGCGTATCGCGCAGACGCAGGTTGGCGAGGGCGAGCGCGATGTCACCGGCAAAGTTGAGAGCGACATCCTGCCGGTCCTGTAACGCCTGCTGGCGCTCCGCCAGGGGCAGAGCGGTGACGGCATCGCCGCAGCGCACGCTGAGCACGCCGATAGCCTCGTTGTGGGCCATCATGGGAACGCAAACGTAGCTGGTGGCCGAGGAGGCAGCCACATGGGCGCAGTTGAGCGTGACGCCGTCGGGACTGGAGACGTGCACGCGGCCGGTGCGCAGGGCCCAGCAATCCTCGGGGGCGAACATCGTTTCCCGCAAGGGCTCGCGCCCCCACGCCGCGACCGCTTCCATCAGCGCGACGGAGGGGTTGAGCAGGCACAACGCGCCCGAATCGCTGGGAAACAGCCGGGCTGCGAATTCGTGCACCACATCGTAGGCTTCGCGGGTGCTGGCGCAGGTCTGGAGCAGAGTGCTCATTTGCTTAATCAGGGCGCTCTGCCGGCTGCGTTCTTCGGTCTCGCGGAGCAGGCGGGTGAGCTGCTCGTTAGCCTGCTGGCGCTCGCGCTCGGCTCCTTTGCGCTCGGTGATGTCCTGGAAGTTTGCGGCACGGTAGAGCACGCGGCCGGCTGAATCCTTGCAGGCCACCACGTCCGCGAGCACGGGGAAACGGGTGCCGTCTTTGCGGACATGGTCGGCCTCGTACACGAGGTGGCCGAGTTCGTCGGTGACGCGCGCCATCTCTGCCAGCCTCAGGCGCCACTCCGGAGCCAGGATCTCCGCCAGGGATTTGCCCGTCAACTCCTCCACCGTCCACCCGTGCATGGCGGCGAAGGCGGGGTTCACGGCGTCCAGCCGGTAATTTTCCGGATTGGCGAGCGCGACACCCCATCCGGCGTGCGCAAAAATGGCTTCCCAGCGGCGCAGGGCGGCTTCAATGGTCCGGCGCTCCCCGATTTCCTTTTGCATCTCGCGGAGGGCGGCTTCGAGCTCTTCCGTGCGGCTGCGGACGCGGCTTTCGAGTTCCTGGTTGAGCGTTTGCAATTGCTTCATCACGCGTTCGCGGCCGGCAATTTCCTGTGCCAGCCGCTCGTTGGCCACTTCCATTTGCCGCGGGCTGGGGAGCGTGACGGCTTTGGGGAGCAAGAGGACGAGATAACCCGTGGTGG
Source organism: uncultured Acidobacteriaceae bacterium (assembly GCA_963773835.1). Lineage (GTDB taxonomy): Bacteria > Acidobacteriota > Terriglobia > Acidiferrales > UBA7541 > JOPF136. Next base: position 346,713 of record CAVZCQ010000001.1, on the reverse strand, counting down.
CTGCGGAGGTGATGGCGGCAACGGCCTTCATCACTGTGGCCAGCCAATAGCTGGTGTGCCAGAGGTTCCACACGTCCAGGAAACAGGTGGCCGCGCAGGCCACCAGAAACGCGCTGAACCAGAGAATCACGCCCTGAAAGGGAACGTCGCGCCGCTTCTGCACCAGCCAGAGCAGTGCCGCGGGGATGGAGATGAACGCCATCCCCACAATGAGATTCGACACCATTTGCAGCGACACCAGCGGGCCATCCCACAGGTAGCAATAGCCGGTGGGCAGGTAGAACGATGCTGCGCTGCTCATCATGGTCACGGGCTTCCCTGATCCCCATTCCCCGGCGGCCTGAGCCGTCCTTCCCGGGCTGAAGCTGCAGCCGTGGCGGGAGGGACACAATGGAGGGATCGCTTCCTTCCAGAAACGGCGAGAGGGCCCGGGCGGATTTTAGGTTCCACGGCGATCCATCGCCTGCGGACGCAAACTCAGGATACGCATGCGGAAGATGCCGGAACAACTGGCCTGAGGGCCAGTTGGAGACCAGGGCTGCCTGTACCGGATGTGGGCGGAATCGCAGCGGGTGAGAAGAAAGATGACTGCTCAGGATTGCAGACCGTCTCAGAGATACCTACGGAGGAGAAAGGAATTCGGCTTCAGGGTGTGAAGTCCCCCTTCCCGGGCGCGGTTGGCGGCGGGGCTGAAGCCCCGCCCTTCCGCAGCGCGTCGGACATTAGAGGCCGGGTGAGTTGCCTGAGACCGGGTGGGGGCTGGCCGGGGCTGTTCCGCCTGAAGCAGGCGAGGCGGGCTTCGGGACCGGGGGCCGAGGGGCGGTGGTCTTCTTCTCGCGGATGCCGTGCTCTTCCGCGTCCTCGGTGGGAGCGGAGTCGGGCGTATCCACGAGCACGATGTGAGAGGGCGCCAGTTTCTCGAGCGGGACCACGTTTACAAACTGTTCGGGCGGTTTGTCGTCGCACACTTCCTTCATAAATTCGAGCCAGATGGGCAGGGCGGCCCTCGCGCCGGTTTCTTTGTTGCCGAGCGGGACGCTGTTGTCGTCGTTGCCCACCCAGACTCCGGCGGTGAGCGAGGGAGTAAAGCCGAGAAACCAGGCGTCGGTAAAATCACTGGTGGTGCCGGTCTTCCCCGCCACGGGCCGCTTCAGGTCCCTGGCGCGCATGGCGGTGCCGAACTGCACCACGTCCTCGAGCATGGCCGTCATGGTGCGCGCGACTTCGGGTTTCAGGACGTCGTACACCTTCGGCCGAGCCTCCTCCAGCACCGCGCCGTCGTATGCGGTGACCCTGCGGATGAAGTGGGGCTCGATACGGATGCCGTCGTTGGGGAATACGGTGAACGACGAGGTGTGCTCCAACAGCGTGATTTCCGCCGCGCCCAGAACCAGCGGCAAATAGGGCTGGAGCGGCGAGGTGACTCCAAACCGCCGGGCCATGTCGATCACATTCTGGATGCCGATCTTCGAAGCCAGCTCCACGGCGGGAACATTTCGCGAGCCGGCCAGGGCCCTCCGCAGCGTGATGCGGCCCTCGAACTTGCCGTCGTAGTTGTGGGGAGAATAATCCTGGCCGCCGCTCTGGAAGGTGATGGGCTCGTCCACGATGGTCTCGAAGGGATCGTGGCCTTCCTCGATGGCGGCGGAGTAGAGGTAGGGCTTGAAGGAGCTGCCGACCTGGCGCGTGGCCTGCGTGGCGCGATTGAACTTGGAATCCTCGAAGCTGTAGCCGCCGATCATGGCTTTGATTTCGCCGGTAGAGTTTTCGATGGCCACGAAAGCGGCCTGCGCCGTGGGTTTTTCTTCCAGGTCCACGCGCGCGGTAGTGCCGGAGATCTCCCGCAGGCGCACCATGGCCAGGTCGCCCGGTTTCAGCAGCTTCGCGGGGTGCTTCTGGCCCGTCCAGGCCATATCGGAGGGCGAAAGCGTGGCGCGATACGGCCCAATGCGCAGCGAGGCAAACGAGTCGCCTGCCTCGGTGACCAGCGCGGTGACGTAGTCGCCCTTCTCGATGGGCCGGCGCCAGTCGTCGGCCTGGTATTTGTCGAGGGTGCCGAGGTGGTCGGCCAGGATGTTGGTCAGCTTCCCCTTCCAGCCGTGGCGGCGGGTGTAGGCGTGCAGGCCGTCTTTGAGGGCCCGATTCGCGGCGCGCTGCATGGCCACATTGAGCGTGGTGTACACGCGCAGGCCGTGCTCGTGGACCGCCTCCGTGCCGTAGTTGTGCTCCAGATATTTCCGCAGGTCTTCGACGAAGTAGGGGGCCAGGTCGTTCCGCGGATACTGGACGTGCAATGCGAGCGGCATGGCCTGCGTTGCCTCCATCGCCTGCGGGGTGATTTTGCCGGCGGCAGCCAGCCGGCCGAGGACCAAATTCCTCCGCGCCAGGGCGAGGGTGGGGTGGAGCAGCGGAGAATACTTCGGCCCGGGGACGATTCCGACGAGCAGAGCGGCCTCGGGCAGCGTCAGGTCCTTCATCGTCTTGCCAAAATAGAATTCGGAGGCGGCCTCGAAGCCGTAATTGCCGTGGCCGAGATAAATCTGGTTGCAGTACAGGGTCAGGATCTGGCGTTTCGTGTAGTAACGCTCGATCTGGACGGCCAGCAGGGCTTCCTGGATCTTGCGGCGATAGCTGCGGTCGGCGCGGTTGAGAAAAAGCGTACCGGCGAGCTGCATGGTGAGGGTGCTGGCGCCCTGGGTGATGCGGCGATTGATGACGTTGCGCATGGCGGCCTGAAAGACGCGGGGCACATCCACGCCCCAGTGGCTCATGAAATGCTGGTCTTCGGTGGCGATGAGCGCATCGCGCAGCATCGCGGGGATCTGGTCGTAGCTCACCAGGATGCGGCGTTGCAGGGCGAAGCTGCCGATCAACTGGCCATCGTCGGCGTAGAGTTCGGTGACCGTGTCGGGCTTGTAGTCTTCCAGGGCGCGGACTTCCGGCAGTTCGCTGTTGTAGACAAACAGCACGCCCACGCCGGCGCCCATGGCCATCGAGAGCAGGATCAGGAATCCGTAGGCGGTCTCACGAAGCCAGCGGGGAAGATGGTGCTGCGGGGCGGGAGCGTCTGGCAGTGCCATGAGCGTTCGAGTTTCCATCTTACCGCATCTCGCGGCGGGGTTTGCCGCGCGATACAACCTGTGAGCGGTGCCGGATTGAGAACCTTTCAGCGACGGGCGGAATTTCGAAGCGAGTTCTTGAATCCGCCGGTAGAGGGTCATCCGTTTCCGAATGAGCGAGCATCGTTCCCGGAGCTTCGTTCGTAGCCTCCCATAGCGCCGTTTCCGGAATGTGACTGACTTGTTTGATAAGGCGACTTACCAGGAGCCATTGAAACATTCTCAACAAAACGTTACTGTTGAACTCATAAGTCGGGAAAACCTTCGATGGATCTCGTACCACTCGATGAGCAACGTCAGCTGTTTATTTCCCCGTCGATCGATGACTGGAGGCCGATCGAGGAGCATGGCATTACTGCGGTGATAGATCTGGACGGTGATTTAGACTTGGGCATTCCAAACGTTCCCAATCACATGCTCTATGTGTACTTTCCCATCTGCGATGGGGACCTGCCGGATTTGAACAAGCTGCACGCGCTGGCGAAGCTCGGGGCTCAATTGGTGACCAACGGCGAGAAAGTTCTGGCGCACTGTGGCCTGGGTTTCAACCGGTCGGCTCTGGTCGCGGGATTGGTGCTGACTTATCTGGGGATAAAAGGTGAGGATGCCGTGGCGCTTCTGAGGGAAAAACGGCCCGGCGCGTTGTTTAACGAAAACTTCGCCGCCTATCTCACGGCGCTGCCGTCCAACACCACTCGACCGGGCCCGTCCTAGCTGAGAGCGAACGAAAAACTAGTCTCGGCACGCGACTTCGGCCTATAGTGCATCGTCCAGGGCCGGTGGAGCCTACCACCCCAGTACTGTCCGAAAGTCCAGTCATGAACTCTCCGCATCGCGTTCGATCCCTGAATTCCATCTCAGCTCGTTTCAAGGCGATCCTGTGGTTTTTGACCGCCTTGCTGGTCTCTTGTGCTGCAACCAATGCGCAAACTGCGCTGCCCACAGACCAAATCGAAAAAGTCGACAGGTACGTGGCGAACAGGGTTGCGGAACAGCGCATTCCTGGAGCGGCCTTGGCCGTTGTGGAGCAAGATCACATCACGCGCGTGACAGGTTTTGGCGTGGCGGATCCTACGGGCCGTCCGGTGACTGCCCAGACGCCGTTCATCCTTGGCTCTCTGAGCAAATCATTTACCGCCTTGGCGGTCATGCAACTGGTGGAGAAGGGACAAATCAACCTGGATGCAAGAGTTCGCGAATACATCCCTTGGTTCACGCTGGCAGACGATTCTTCTCGAGAGGTTACGGTTAGACAGTTACTCAATCAAACGAGCGGTTTATCGGTGGAAACATCCGAGAAATTTGCAACCAGTTCCGATGTGAGCGACCGTGCGCTTGAAAATCGCGTACGGAGCCTGCGGACCGAGCACCTCGATCGTGCGGTCGGAAGCGATTTTGAGTACAGCGGTACGAACTACGCGGTGCTCGGGCTGCTCGTGCAGATGGTTTCCCACCAGTCCTACGAAAAATACATCCAGGAACACATCTTCGCGCCGCTGAAGATGGAGCATAGCTATACTTCTCAAGTGGAGGCGGAAAAGAACGGCCTGGCCGCCGGGTATCTCTACTGGTTCTTTTTCCCGCGCGCCACAGAATTGCCGTACAACCGAGGAAGTCTCCCTCAGGGGTACCTTATTTCGACGGCGGAGGATATGTCCCATTATCTGGTGGCCCAGCTGAATGGCGGCCGGTATGGCCAGGTCCAAATTCTTTCCGCAGCCGGAATCCGTGAGATGCATCGGCCGGCGATTGCCACGTGGAAGCGCGAGACTTCCTACGGCATGGGTTGGGAGATAGGTCCTGTTGCGGGTATACCTGCCATCTGGCACGAAGGAAGCATTTTCAATTACCACGCGAACATGGTGCTGATTCCGGGAAAAGGTTCGGGGTTCGTCTTGCTGGAGAATATCTACAGCGGGCCGGATGAGGGACGGTTGAATCAAATTGCGGACGGGGTTGCGCTGTTGTTGACCGGCAAGGACCCTCCACCCATGGCATCGACGGCGCGGCTGAAACTTGCCTATGGAGTCTTGTTGCTGATCTTTTTCGCGCAGGTATGGATCGTCGTTCGTGTGGTTCGACGACTGACTTCGCGCCATGCACGCCCGCCCGTTCGGCCAACCGTATGGGGAGTAACGATGCTTGTTGTCGCGATTCTGTTGAATCTCGGTTGGGGGCTGCTGATCGTCATCGGCATACCCCGCCTTTTTGGGATGCCGCTGATCACCACTGTCGTCCGAGTTCCTGATTTTGGCTATGTCCTGCTGATGTGCGCGTTCCTCGCGTTCTCCACAAGCATCCTTAAGGGATTGGCCGGTCTGAGTTTTTTTTCCAGTGCCCGCCAATCGCAGAGGCATCTACCGTCCTCAATTTAGGGTGCAGTCAGGAGGAGCAATCCAGGTCTCCCCGTGACCGAACCGATCAGCTCCTCAATGGCCGGCAAGCGGAAGTAATGGCCCAGGTCCTGGTAAACGCGGTAATCGGACCAGTTCCCGCTAACTCCGGAGAAGTCCCGTTCTGGGAAGGGACGGGAGACCGCCTGGGCGATAGTCGTAACTTCCCAGAACGCCGTTTGTGGACCGCAAGGGCCAGGTATCCGGTCATCCGAGTGACCGGGCACTGGGGCAAAATCGCCCCGCTAGTTTCATAACCTGACGGCGCACAGATTCCTCGTTGAGAGCGGACCTGAGTTACCTAGCGGTTTCACCGGGTTTCATCTGGGGCCTAACTTGAATTCTCACGAAATTCGATTCAATGGTTCCGCTCCAAGGCTTAAATGGAAGCTTGTCAAGGTCCTCCTGATTGAGGCGTGCAGCGTCCCAAGCCCCCGTCGAGGAGATTCCGCGCGAAGAATATCGCGCGCGGACTCGATATCGGCCCGGTTTCCGCAGCTGCGGAAAGTCCATCGGATCCATGTAAACGAAAGTTCCATAGCAGTGGTTCTTTCTGAGGGTGAGCCAGTTATTTATAAATGTCGCCGCAAGATCAGGGTTGGATTCGGGAATAGAATCGACGGCCATCCCCGTGATTGAACGGTGCATCTGCGAGCCCACTTCCAAGAACAGTTCCAAAACAGCATTCCGGTACGGGTAGTCGATATGCTGGGCGATGATTACGTCATTTGTACCGACGTTCCAGATTTCCACTCTAAGTTTAAGTCTCTGGCCCGGGCGAATCACGCTCTTCTCCGCAACGAGCCTCACCTCAACCCTGTCGGACGATTCCTGGGGCCGTGAAGAGTTGACAATGACCGGCGAAAGTAAGGCCGCTATGACAGCTAAAGCGAGACGCATGCGCATGGCCGAATGACCCTCGCTCACAGAATGATACATCTAGTGTTTTGTGACGCCGTAACCGGCCAAGTTCCCCTGACTCCCCAGAAGTCCCGTCGTGGGAAGTTACGGAAGGCTGCTTGGGCGGTGGCGGTTCCCGGAGCGCCGTAACTGGACACTTTTCGCGTAGCCGACCACTCGGCTTTCCTAGCCGCCGCAGGGTTGCGATGCCGAATTCCTATCCCGCATCCATGCGGCGGGCATCCCACAGAACAATTTCATCGCGGCGGTGTTAGATGAAAAGGACAGCGGCTTCACGTCCACCGCGTGCAGGCGCCGCGAACCGGGCGCCCCGCTAGCCGCGCAGCAGCGCGATCCCGTGCGCGCCCGAGAGCCGCCAGAGAATTGCGAAGAGGATCCTGCAATGCCCATCTTGCCGCAACTCACCAGCCAACTCCCCCTCGTGATCCCCATCCAGGTGTTCGGCACAGAGATCACCGGCCAGGATTTCATGGAAACGACGGAAACCCGCTACGTGGGCCCGAAAGAGGCCGTCATCGTCCTCAACCACCGGATGGCTCCCATGCAGCAGGTGACCATCCGAAACGTGGCCACGGGCGCGGAAGCGACGGCGCGCATTATCGGCCCGCTCGGCGGCGCGCCTGACGGTCGCCTCCACGGAGTCGCGTTGCTCGGCCCCGACGTGAATTTCTGGGCCGTCAATTTCCCGCCAGCGCCCGCGCCGAAGGCGCCGCGAGCGCCCCTCTCGATCCAGTGCAGCGCTTGCGGCGGACGGGAGCAGGCGGCGCTCACCCACATTGAGCGGGACGTATTCCATGCCGGCGGCAGCCTGAGCCGTCACTGCCCGAGGTGTGGCGAAGCCACAGTTTGGCGCCTGGCCTCCGGCGAGGCGCCCGCCGCCGAGCACGAGTCCACCCAACTCCCCGAAGCGGCGCAACCGCAGCCGCAAGGCCTCCCCGCGCGAAGCTCGAGCGCCCGGCAGAACCTGCCCGTGCGTGTGGAAATGCCGGGGTGCCTGCGCGAAGCTCGTTTCGGAGCCGAGGACTTCGTCCGCGTGGAATCCATCTCGCGAGCCGGGCTTACTTTCCTCAGTCCGCTCACGTATGCCCTGGGCTCAGAGGTTTGCGTCGCCGCGCCCTACACAAAGGACACGGAAAACGTTTTCGTGGCCGCGCGCATTGAGCACGTGGAACCCGTTCCTGGCAGAAAGCTGAAGCGCTACGCCGTCTCCTTCATCCCCAGACAACTCCCCTGACCCGGATAATCCCGCGATTGCCGGCTGCACGGTCCTGGCCAACGAACCGAAATCCTGCGCGCAACCGACTCCGAGCGTAGCCGAGGGCGGCTAGGGCTGCAGCACGGAAGGAAGCGTGCGCTGCTCCTCGAGCTGGGCCAGCGAGGGTTGATTGGGAGTGAGAGGCTGGTTGACGAAGATCACTTTCCCTCCGCTCTCGGCCAGGATGTAGCTCGATTGCCGGGGGAGTCGCACCAGCACTTCCTGCGTCTCTCCTTTCGGGGCAAACAGGAAGACGCGCCTGGAGCTGTTCCACAGCGGGGGGAAACTGTGGTCGTCCAGGAAAACCCTGGGTGCGTCGGGATAGTAAGAGCCGAACTCCAGGCCCTGATACTGGCCGTTATAAAGGAATAACTGCCGGTGCAGATAAAATCCGAGCGCGCATCCGCCGTAATATTCCCCATAGATGGCCACGGCGTCGCCCTGCCGCAGGTAGGGCTGCAGGTCGTCCGCGAGGAGCTTTGAGGACATGTGCGGCTCGAACACCTGGAAGGCCATATTGGCGACGAAGAAAAAGGCAGCCATGACCAGGGACAGAGCCACGTTGGCGCCCAGAGTCCACCCGCGCCGGCGCAGCAGGTAGACGCCGCTGAAACCGAAGAGGAACAACAGCATGGCCAGCACCGAGGGTGTGCGCAGGAACGCGAACGCGCGCGTGGTGAGATCGAAGAAGCTGGCCATCGCCACGGTGTAAAAATCGAGCTCCTTCAATTGCAACAGGTCGCTGATATCACCGTGCACCTGGATGTTGCGCGAAGACCACAGCAGCCAGCCCAGAATGCCCGCGGCCAGCGCGCCGGCCACGGCGACACCGGCCTGCAACCGGCGCATCCAGACCGCGGACTCCTGCTCGGCGATGGCGATGCCGCGGCCGAGCAGCAGGGCTACGGCGGGCCAGGCGCTGAAGCTGTAGTACTCCATGCGGCTGGCGGTGAGCGAAAAGAAGAAAAAGATGAATGCGGCCCAGACGCACACGAACAACAGCGCCATTCCGTGGGTGTCCAAACGGCGCCACTCGCGCGGCCGCGGCAAGCGGCGAAACGCCAAAGGCAGAAAAACGCTCCAGGGAAAAAACCAGATCAGGTGGGCCGGCCACCAGATCCCCAGCGGGACGGCGGAAAAATCGTGGGGGTAGCGGTAGCCGAGGGCGCGCAGCACCTGCTCGTTGATGAAGTAATACCAGAAAAATCCAGGCGCATCCGGCCGCCACGCACGGATTCCCGCCAGGATGTGCCAGGGGGCGGCGACGGCCAGAAAGATGAGCAGGCTGGAAAGCACCGGCATCTCCCGCCAGCGGTGGCGCATTCCCGTCAGCAGGACAAAGATGGTGAAGATGGCGACCGGGAAGACGATGCCGATGAGCGCGCGGGTGAGCACGGCGAGCCCGCAAACCACAGCCACTCCCCAGAAGCCCGCGCGAAGCGGAATCGTGCCCGTCCACGCGCGAAGGAACAGATAGAACGCAATGGTGAATTCCAGGGCGTAAATGGCTTCGGAAATCATGATGCGCGTGAACATGTAGGTCCCGATGCTGGTACACATCACCAGGCCCGCATAGAATCCGGCACGGTCGCCGAAGAATCGCCGGCCGAAGACGAACACCATTACGACCAATCCGGCCACAGCCAACGCGAGCGGCAGACGGGTGGAAAAGGCGCTTTCGCCCAGCAGCAGGTAGCTCACGGCCACGAGCCAGTAATGCAGCGGCGGCTTTTCCATCCAGCGCACGCCGTTGATGTGCAGCACCACCCAGTCACCGGTTTGGACCATCTCCTGGGAAGCCACGGCATGGCCGCCGTCGGCGTCGTCCAGCAGCGCCGGATGCGCGGCATTGCCGACGTAAATGAGCAGGGCCAGGCCCAGCAGAATCAGCGCGGCGGTAGTGCGGGAAAAAGGCAGAGGAGATGACGTATCCGTATTCATGCAGTGCAACATTATTCCGGAAATCGGCCGCGAAGGGAAATCCGCGACGAGCAAAAATTCTGGATGCAGGGTGGGGCCGGGAGGTTCGAAGTTTTCGGAAGGTGCGCGGGGACGATGCTCGCGCTTCGGCGCGCGAATGAAGGGGCTCGTCCCGCGCTATGATCCTGCGCGAGGAGCATCCGGAACCACGCTCGTGTGGTCGGCAATGACTCGCCATCCGTCCGGGAATTTTCGGAGCACCAGGCTGAATACGCCGCCGACCGGTCCGGCCTCCCGGTCTAGATGCCACTTGCCGACCGCGAGGGCAGCGCCGGGACACAGAGCCGTCACCTCCAGATCCGAGAATGCGAGCGTTCCCATCGCTTTCCGGTCCGGATAATTTTTCCGGTACCGCTCCCGGACCGCCAGCCAGCCGTGAATGATTCCCTGCGACCCGGCAAATACAGTTTTCTCGGAGTTCCAATAGCCGGCGAGAAACCCATCGACATCTCCGCGATTCCATGCGGCGGCCTGCTCGGCGAGCACGCCGCGCACTCCGGGCTCCACGGCACCCGCGCTGCGTCTGGAGTCTTCATGCGCGCTGGAGATGCGGCTGCCGCGCTCCATAGTTTCCGCAGCCCCGTGCGGCATCGGCCCGGCCGGGCGCGCGGCAGCCGGAAGAAGGGCCGCGCTGAGGATGAGGAATCGCCAGCCAGCTCGTTTGACAGAGTTCACGAATCGGGTTCGCATGGCATTAACCCTCCTGATCCTGGAATTCGTTCGACGAAACGCAGGACGCTGCCGGACGCGAGGACTGGCTCAAAGTACAGTGTCCACGTGCCTAGTACCTGCGCGCCATTGTGGGCGCGAGTAGCTCCCGCCATACTGCGCACGCTGAAGAGAATATGCTTGGTGCTCTGATTCTCGTCTTCTCGATTGCTGCCCTGGGGCAGTTCGTGGTGTTCTATGCCCGGGCGGTACTGGCGTCTGTGGCCGCGCAGCCCCTGACCGGCTATGTCCAGCAGATTGAAGGGTTTCCGAACCGGCCCCTGCACGCCGAGGACTTCCCGCAACTGGTTCAACTCCAGCGCATCTGCCCGCAGGTGGGCCCTGAAGCGCGTAGCCTTCGCGCTGCCCGTGCCTACTACCGGGCATTAGCTGCGTTGAAGCGGGCGGTCAACGGCTTCGTTCCAGAGCTACATGGCTGGGCCGAGCGCGAGCAAACCCTGTGCACCCAGTTTGCCGCGGTTCTGCTGGACCAGCGACTGGCGCGCACGGCGGCCGCTGCTGCCGAGATGCGCTCCTACTGAACGGAGCGCAGGGCTGGTAGATCGCGCTGCTGTAATTCTGCTGCTGTTCGTCGACGGGACCGCGCAACTGCCGGAGTGAATCAGTAGGCCCAGCGGAGCAACATGGCGCCCGAGGTGTAGCCGGCACCGACCGAAACCAGCATGACCAGGTCGCCTTTGCGGAGCCGGCCCTGCGACACGGCGTCGCACATTCCCAGAGGGATGGTGGCCGCGGTCGTGTTTCCGTAGCGGTCGATGTTCACCAGCACCTTGGAATCGTCCAATCCCAATCGTTCCTGCATGGCGCGGATGATGCGCAGGTTGGCCTGGTGGGGCACGACCAGCGCCAGATCGTTCTTCGTAAATCCGTTGCGTGCCAGCAGCCCTTCCGCCAAATCCGCCATCCGCCGCACCGCATACTTGAACACCTGCGACCCGTCCTGATGGACGTAATGCATCCGCTTCTCCACCGTCTCGTGCGTCGGCGGATGCAGCGAGCCGCCCCCCGGCATGTACAGGCAGGGGCCTCCGGAGCCGTCCACATCGTGCGTAAAATCCAGGATGCCTTCGTTCTCGCCGCGCGCACGTTCCAGGATCACCGCCCCTGCGGCATCGCCGAATAGCACGCAGGTGGCCCGGTCCTGATAATCTAGGATGGAGGTCATTACGTCGCTGCCGATCACCAGCACCTTTTGGTGCGAGCCCGCGCCCACGAATTGCGCCCCCACCGTCAGGGCATACACAAATCCGCTGCACGCTGCGGATAGGTCGAAGCCCCAGGCACGTTTTGCGCCCAATCTGTCCTGTACGAGGCACGCCGTGGCAGGAAACATCATGTCCGGGGTGACGCTGGCTATAATGATCAGCTCGATTTCGTCGGCCTCTGTTCCAGTTTGGGCCAGCACCCGGCGCGCCGCTTCCGTGGCCAGATGAGACGCCGCCACTCCGTTCTCCACCACGTGCCGCTCGCGAATTCCCGAGCGCGTGCGAATCCACTCGTCGCTGGTGTCCACGATCTTTTCGAGATCCTGGTTGGTCATCACACGGGGCGGCGCATAGCCGGAGACGCCGGTGATCTTCGCCTGGATCCTGCGGGTCACTGAGCCCTCAGCTGCCATTTCGACAGGTCCTCTCCTTTCAACGAGAAGCGGCATTCTACGCAACGTGTAGTGGTCGCACAAGGCCTGTTCCTGGCGTTTGAGTCCGCAGCTCCCGCTAACACCTCGGCTGCTGCGCGGGGACGAATCCATGATGCACGCCTGGCGTGGCCGACTCGGAATCGGCGAAGCAAAACACGGGTGGCTCGGGTGGGGCGACGTTCTGCCGGAGTAGCAGGGGCCGGGCGGGTGGAACAGAGGAGCGCAGGCTTCCCGACAAAATGCGTCGGGACCCAGAAAACGCGGAAGGCCTGCGCCACCAGGCGTCCTGAGCGGGGCTACGCTTTAGGCAATCTCGTAGCGCATGGTGAGCGCGGCCGTCTTGCGGAGCATTGCCGCCACCGAACAATATTTCTCCTCGCTCAGGCGCACGGCATCCGCTACTGCCTTTTCGTCAATCGAGCCGCCGGTGGCGTTGCGACCGCGCACGCGGAACACCACGTCCAGCCGCGTCCACACGCGCGGCGGCTCTTCCGCCCGCTCGCCCGAGACGGTGACTTCCAGGCTCTCCAGCTTCTGGCGCTTCTTAGCGAGGATGATGACGATATCCGTGGCCGTGCACGATCCCAGTGCTGCCAGCAGCAGCTCCATCGGCCCCGGCCCAGTGTTGCTTTCCCGGTCGGAATCGAGCGCCAGGTGATGCCCGGATGGCGTGGCGGCATCAAAACGCTCGCCCTGTTGCCAGCGGATTGTGGCGGTTTGCATGGAGGGCCTCCAGTGGGACAGGCATTCTTGCCTGTCCGGTTTCCGACACATCGGCGGTGTCGTGCGTCCGGCCGGCAAGAGAGGACAGGCAGGAATGCCTGTCCTACCGTTCGCGCGTGCTCACCTGCGGCTGCGGGAGCCGGCGCAGGACGTCGAGGAACGCCCTCACCAGCTCGGGATCGAACTGCGCCGCGCCGCAGCGTTCCAGTTCCGCCATGGCTTCCCGCGTGGTCCGGCCGCGTTTGTACATGCGGTCGCTGGTGATGGTGTCGTAGGAATCCACCAGGCCGATGATGCGGGCACCGAGAGGGATGTCGGCCCCGGCCAGCCCGGCGGGATAGCCGGAGCCGTCGTAGAACTCGTGGTGATGCAGGACCATCTCGCGGAGCCTGCCGGCCATTTTCCTGACGGTGGAGACGGTCTGGGCGTCACCGGCCGAGCTGGGGACGTCGCAGAGGGGGTCGAGCAACTGCGCGCCCAGCGTGGCGTGCGTTTTCATCACTTCCCACTCGTCCGGATCGAGCGGGCCCGGTTTGTTGAGGATGGCTTCCGGAATGCCCACTTTCCCGACGTCGTGCAGCAGCCCCGCGAGGCGAATCTCCTCGATTTCGTGCGGCGTCAGTCCCACCGACTGCGCGAGCATCACTCCGTATGCGGAGACTTTCTGCGAGTGGCCCTGGGTGTAGGGGTCCTTCGCGTCAATGGCGATGGAGAGTTGCGTGAGCGTCTCGATGACCGCGGAGGTGAGCGGGGCCTGCGAGCTGCTCAGCTCCTCGCCATTATCGGAGGCGCCGAGCAGGTCGCCGCTGAGCGATTGGGTGAAGTGCTGGAGGCGCCGCAGGATTTCCTCGAAGGCCTGGGGCCCGGTGGTGAACTGGCGCTTCAACTCCACGCCCAGATAGGCTTCCAGCACGTCGCGCTTCCACCGCCGGGCCTCGTCGGTGTCGTAGTGGTCGGCGGTGGAGACGGCGTTGCCCCCCTGGTGTTTGGAGACGTACATGGAGGCGTCCGCCACCTGGATCAACTCCTGCGGGGTCGAGCCGTGAAGCGGGAACGCGGCGATGCCGAAACTCGCGGAAATGTTTTTCTCGCGAAGCATGGGATCCGAGGCAATCGAGGAGCGGAGCTTCCCGCCGAGCTGGCGGGCCTGGTCCACGTTCGTTTCCGGCATGAGCACGACGAATTCGTCGCCGCCGTATCGCGCGACAACGTCGGAACGGCGGCAGCTCTGCTCGAGGATTTTGCCCACGCGCTGGAGGACCACGTCGCCTTCGAGGTGGCCGTAAAAGTCGTTCACGAATTTGAAGCGGTCCAGGTCCATGAGCACGAGGGAAAACGGGCGGCCGGCGCGGGTGGACCGTTTCCATTCCACCGACAGCGCTTCCATGAAGAACCGGTGGGTCTTCACGCCGGTCAGCCCGTCGGTGATGGCCTGTTCCTGAGCGCGCTGGAAGGTGAGCGCGTTGTGGAGCGCGCCGGAGACCTGGTCCGTGAGCGTCTGGAGCAGGGTGATTTCGTCGTCGGTGAAATCCCAGGCCGTGGAGGTCTCCACGTAGAGCACGCCCAGCAACTGGTCCGCGTAAATCAGCGGGAAGCCGATGGCGGAAACGGAATCGGGCAGGACGGCGGGGATGCCGCTGCTGGTGACGTCGTGGACGGAGATCATCTGGCCGCTGCGGGCCACGTGGCCCAGCAGGCCATTGTCAAAGGGGATGCGTTTGCCCTTGCCGCCCTGCCGGCGGCCGCCCTCGGCGTGCACCACCACTTCCTTGGTGGCGTAATCGAGCATGGCGATGCCCACGTGGTCGTAGGCGAGCGCGCTCTCCATCTCCGCCGTCATTTTCCCCAGCAGCTCGTCGGGATCGAGAGTGGTGATGGCGTGCCGCGAGACGTTGTTCAGCAGGAGCAGGTGCCGGGCCTTTTTCCGCTCCTCCTCGAAGAGGCGCGCGTTCTCCATGGCGATGCCCGCTTCGCTGGCGAGCACGCGGAGCAGCTCCAGGTGGCCCTCGTCGAACGCGCGCTCCTGCGGGCTGTGCACGCCGAGCACGCCGATGGCGCGGTTGTAGAGAATCAGGGGGACGGCGCAGAAACATTTCATCTGCGGGAGCAGCCCTTCCAGCCCCAGCCGCTTCAACTCGTCGTCCAGCCGCTCGCGGATCAGCAACGGCTGGCGCGTCTCCACGATGTATTCGGACAGGTGCTTGCCCACCGGGCGGGTGCGCCGGGGCAGGCGTTTGCTGTCCAGAATCTCCACTTCGTAGCGGATTTGGGCCGCTTTCGGCTCGTGGATGGTGATGAAGAAGTTGCTCACGTCGAACAGCCGCTGCATTTCCGTGAAGATGTGGTTGAACAGCTCTTCGAGGTCCAGGGTGGAGCTGAACACGCGGCCGATTTCGTTGAGCGTGTGCAGCTCTTCGGTGCGGCGCGCGGTCTGCTGGATCAGATAGCTGTTCTCCACCGCCATCCCGATCTGGTGGCCGAGCGCGAGCAGCAGGCGCAGCTCCGCCGGCGTGAAGCTGCGGTTTTCCGTCCCGCCCAGCAGCAGCAGGCCGAAGACTTTTTCTTTGGCCTGGAGACTGATTCCCGCCAGCGTACGGATGCCCTCGGCGAGGGCCAGTTCGCGGAAGCGCCGGAAGCTTTCTTCCCGTTCCAGGGGCGCCCAGGAGGAGCTGCGGGCCAGGTCGCGGAGCACGACGAGGCCGCCCAGACGCTTCACCAATTGCACCTGGTAATCGTCCAGCTTTTCTTCCTGGATGGAGGCGCAGAACGTGTCGCTCAATCCCGCCGCGATCACCGAGCGCGGGCCCAGGGGGTCGCCGTGATGCAGGAACAGAGCGCCCATCTGGATGCGCGCCACGTTCAGCACGCGGTCGAGCGCCTGAGCGAGCATGCGCTGGATTTCTCCGCCGACGAAGCCGGAAGTGGCCAGGTTGAGGTTCGAGAGCGCGAGCATGTTGCGCTCCACGCGGCGCTTCTCTTCCTCATAGAGCGCCATCACCATGAGCGCGGCGATGAGCAGTTGCGGCACGACGAAGAGCAGCCGCACTTCCGAATCCAGCCATTCCGCCAGCCCCTGCCAGATCGCAGACACGGCCAGCACGCCGCCCCAGCCGAAAAAGGCCGCAGAAAGAAACATGTCCGGGTAGGACTGCTGTTTGTGGCCTTCCTTCCAGAACATCAGGGCCACGAACAGGAACATCACTCCGCTGACCAGCGAGGGTGGAACAGAAAGCCATTTCAGGTAGACGACGATGGACCAGGCGGCCAGGATCACCGCGGAAATCGCCGCTTCCGTTTTCGCCAGGGGCAGGCCGGCATAGCGCTGCGCGCCCAGCGCGAAAAGGAGCGCCGTCACGCCCAGCAGGCAGGCGCTGACCGGCTGCGCCCACGAGCCGGTCCCAAGCCAGTATTCCGCCGCGCGCGGCAGTGCGTAGAGCGCCAGCGCTCCCCACGCCGCGGACCACCAGAGCAGATACACCTGCCGCTTCAGGCCGTAGAGAAAGGCGAAGAAGAGGCCCGTGAATGCCGCGGCCAGAAACAGGGCCAACGAGACTGTGCTTTCCTGTACGAACACGGTTGCGCTCGATCGAGGTACGCCTGTCCGGCGCGCCTCGCACCCCCACTGCGCGGACACTTCGACTGACCGGCCAGGCAGACACAAACCTACCCGGCACCGCCGGAAGGCAGCTACGGCGGCTCCGGCAAAGACACGGCAACGTCGCAGTTTGGGACTATAACGGGGCGTTTCCGACAGGGTCAAGGCTCATCGTTGCTGCTGTGGAACATCCGCGGGACCAGCGCAGGTTCGATTGTGCTGCGGAAGCAGGGCAACGGGTCAGTGCGAGGCTGATGGGAGCTAAGGTTTCGTCTTTCGGAAGACGACGCAGTAAATGAGATGAGACGCATCGCGACTGGGCCAGTCGTCATGAACACTTTCCACCTCGAAGCCAGCAGCCAGCAGTTCGCTCACAAGGATTTTCTGCGGTATGCCGTGTCCGCCCCGGTTTTTGGGGACGCCCTCGGGAATCGAGGATCCCTCCAATGGGTCCTCGTCAATCACCGCCAACCGCCCTCCCGGCTTTAATGAGCGAAAAAGGCTTGCGTCTATTTCCGCCGGATTCGTGAAGTGATGATAGACGAGCCGCATAAAAATGGAGTCGCAGCAGCCGGGGGGAAGGTTGGTGCCGGTTTGGGCGGCCTTGACGGCCGTGATGTTCCGCTCCTTTGCCGCAAGTTCTTCCAGATGGGCCAGCTTTTGGGGATCGAGCTCGGTGGTGTAAACCTTTCCTGAAGTGCCGACACGCTGCGCGGCCAAGAGAGTCAGCTTGCCATCTCCCGCGCCGATTTCCGCGACCACCGCGCCGGGATGCCAGTCGAGCAAGCCGGCCAGGAGTTTGGCTTGCTCCTGCCATGTGTCCCGTGCGCGGGAAGGGGCAACCCCTAATGCGCAGAGAGCGAGCCCGAGGAGAAAGGAGCGCCGTAGCATATGGAAGAGCGAGCCAGCCGAATACTATAGGTGTAGGGAAGGAAATTCAATTTGACCCACCACCAAGGCTTCGCTCGACTTTTCGGGAGTACCGGGCAGGATGCTACACTTTCGATTTCGTCGTGAACTGAGACGCTTCCTTGCCAACTTCCAACCAACCCCGCGTGCGCTTCGCGCCTTCTCCCACCGGCTATCTCCACGTGGGCGGGGCGCGGACGGCACTGTTCAACTGGCTGTTTGCGCGGCACGAGGGCGGCACGTTTATCGTTCGCGTGGAAGACACGGACGTGGAACGCAACCGTCCCGAACTGGTGCACGGCATCTTGGAAAGCCTGCGGTGGCTCGGGCTCCAGTGGGACGAAGGGCCCGTCTTCCAGTCGCAGCGGATGGAGCTGTATTCGGCGGCGGCACGGCGCGTGCTCGATGCCGGGCACGGCTACTGGTGCTTCTGCGCGCCTTCATTGTATGCGGGCGGAGACGCGGCACCGGAGGAAGGCGGCGAAGATACACCCGCAGATTCGGGGACAGTTGCGCAGGCGAAGCCGGCGCGAAAATCCGCGTGCGGCTGCCGCAATCTCACAGCGGACCAGCAGGCTGCCGAGCGCGCGGCGGGAAAGCCTGCCGCCATACGATTCGCAGTGCCGCACAGCGGCATCACGCGGTTTGACGACACGGTGTTCGGCCCGCGGGAAGTGGCGAACGAAGAGCTGGAGGATTTCGTTCTGTTGCGGTCGAGCGGAGCGCCCACCTACCAACTCGGCGCGGTGGTGGACGATATCGAGATGCGCATCACGCACGTGATCCGCGGCGCGGACCATCTTTCGAACACGCCAAAGCAGGTGCTGCTCTACCGGGCGCTGGGGGCCGAGCCGCCCGTCTTCGCGCACGTGCCGCTGATCCTCGGGCCGGACCGCAGCCGCATGTCCAAACGGCACGGTGCCACGAGCGTGGCTTCGTATCAGGAAGAGGGATTTCTGCCCGAAGCGTTCCGCAACTTTCTGGCGCTGCTCGGATGGTCGCCCGGGGGCGACGTGGAGCTGCTCTCGGCGGAAGAGATGATCGAGAAGTTCTCGCTCGGCGCCGTGAGCCGCACGAACGCCGTGTTCGACCGGGCAAAACTGGAATGGTTCAACCAGCAATACCTCCAGAAGCTGCCGCTGGACACGTTGCTGCCCGCCGTGGAAGTGGAGCTACGCCGCGCGGGGCTGTGGCGCGACGAATGGGCTGCAGGCGCGGGCCGCGAATGGCTGGCGCGCACCGTGGACCTGATCCGGCCGCGCACGCGGCTGCTGCCGGATTTTGCCGGATGGGCTCGCGCGTTCTTTACGGACAATTTTTCTTACGAGGAAGCGGCGCGCGCGAAGTTCTGGAAGGAGCCGCGGCTAGCCGAATGGTTCCCCAGACTCGCTGACGCTTATGCCGCGCAGCCGGAATGGACGCACGACGCCTGCGACAAAACGCTGCGCGACCTGGCTGCGGCGGAAAACGTGAAGGCGGGCGTGCTGATCAACGCGACTCGGGTGGCCATCGTCGGCGTGGCCGTGGCGCCGCCGCTGTTCGACACCATGGTCGCCCTGGGACGCGAGCGCGTGGTCACACGACTCCGCCGCGCGGTGCCGCATCTGGCCGTCGTGACTGGTGACTGGTGAAAGACCCCACCTCCGCGCCGGCCTCATCCCTCTAGCTCATCTTGCCAGCGGGGCGGCGCGGGACGCTGGCGCTACGAACGAGGCTAGGCGACTGATTCGGCTCTCAAGTAAATTGCTGGCGGATGCCGGCCGCTTTGCTTTCCCCTTCGAGCAGGCGCACAATTTTGGCAGAGTCGTGCGCCCGGCGTTTGCTGCAGATTGGTCTCCGACCGTGCCCACCAGACCAGCGGATGAATTGGACCTCAAGGCCCCCAGGCAGAGACCGGTGTCCATGACGCCCGAAGAAGCGGGTGCCTGGGTGCAAAGCGTGCAGAGCGCGTTGAATGCCCAGGATCTGCCCCGGCTCGTCAGTTTTTACGCCGAGGACGCCGTTGTCATCAGTCCCATGTTCCGTACCCTCCGCGGGCTTGCAGAGATCGCCAACTCCTGGAAGATCCTCTATTCGATGTTTCCTGACTGGAAGACCCAGATATCCGACGTGCTTGTGGATGGCGACCGAGTCGCCGGCCTGGGCATGATCACGGCAACGGACCGAAGGGGCTGGTTCGGCCTTCCTGCGATCGGAGTGCCGATCAGCTACCGTGCCACCATCGTGTGGACGGTCGCCGAAGGGAAAATCGTCCGCGAAGAACGGCTCTATGACCTCACCGCAGTGATCGAACATGTGGAAAAAGCGCAACTGGATCGAGAGCTGAGAACCGCGGCAGAGGTGCAAGCCGCTCTGCTGTCCCGAGCCACACGTGCCGGCCGATACTACGAGGCCGTGGGCAATTCGGTCGCCTGTCGCGCCATCAGTGGAGACTTTTTCGAATTTATCGAGTTGCCCTCCGGGGAGTTCGGGGTAGCCCTCGGCGACGTGTCCGGCAAAGGGACGGCCGCCGCCGTACTCGCCGCGATGCTGCAAGGGATGTTTGCCGTGGAGTCGCAGAAGGAGAATCATCCCGCCGTCACGCTTGCGCGGATCAATCGGGCCTTGGTTCGCCGGGGTCTGGAATCACGTTTTGTGACGCTTGTGTACGGCGTGCTGTCGCCTAACGGACGGCTCATCTACTCGAACGCGGGCCACAATCCACCGGTGATCCTGACCCGAAAGGGAATTCGCCGCTTGACGATCGGCGGGCCGATTCTGGGAACATTCCAGGATGCCAGCTTCGAGGAAGAGGAGTTGTCCCTCGACGAACAAGACACGCTCGTCATGTTTACGGATGGAGTCACCGAGGCAACGAACGTCAACAGGGAGGAGTTCGGCGAGAATCGCCTGATGTCCTGTTTGAATGCGTATCGTGCGTCTCCGGTGCGCGACATGTTGAACGGACTGTTTCGCTCGGTGAACGAGTTTTGCAAGGAGACACCGCAAAGGGATGACATCACGGCCACGGTGACACGCTTTCGGTGATGGTTCGTTTCAGGGGTGGCGGCGGGCTACAGGATTTCCGGGAAAAGTTGAATCGCTACAGTTTCCGGAAAATTTCAGGATGGACGGATTTGGCCGCGGCCCCTGACGGCGCTACTTCCAACTCCGCGGAGAGCGGCAGGCGGGCCGGCGGGAGGCAGAGCTGATCGTTGCAGGCCTGGAATCTGAGCGTCAGAGGAATCTTCACGGCTCCGGCCGGCGCGCCCGGTTCCGCCTCCAACGTCAACCGCACGGTGAACCGCCCTTCGTAAACGGCCATGGGCTGCGCCGCAAACGGGAATTTCCTCAGTTGCGCTTTCGGATAGGAAGTGCCCAGCAGGCGGAAGCCCGGGGGCAAATCCGCGGTCACCGTGAACGGAATCAGATAATCCTCGAGAACTTTGTTGGCCTGGACGTGGTAGCCCGGGGCCACCTGGGCGACCGCGGCGATTTCGAACCGGCGTCCCTGGGGGACAGGCTCGAGCGAGACGTACACCTGAGTGCGCACGGCATCAGCGGCTTTTAACGGCTTGGAACTGTCCTGGGCCGAGGCGGGCGCGGCCGGCGGCGCGAGAAGGCACAGGGCGAAGGCCAGACAGGCGCACCGGCGCATCTTCCTCTCTGCGACCTCTCTCTCCGCTGCGCCTTTGCGGTTCACTCCTTCTCCTTCATGCATCCTTAGTTGCTGCTTCCTCTCGATGCGGGGCGCAGCAAGCAGCGCCCCTACGTCCCTGCATCCTTTTTCCTCTAGACCGTGATGGCGCTGCCGATCTGCTGCGTCAGGATGCGGCTCATCACCGCGGCCAGCGTTTCTCCGGTCTTCTCCATCACGAAAGCCCCGGCCTGATCCGACCATCCCAGCTTGAAGCTGGTGGAAAGCGCGGAGATCCAGATCTGGCGCGCGGCCGAGTTCGGGCTGATCACGAAGCGGGTCTCTTCCGGCTCCTCGAAATAGAGCTCCAGTTTGTCGCCTTCGCCTTCCACCTCGAACTCGAATTCATCGCTCAGCTCGAGCAGGCGTTTGCGCAACGCCTCGAGAGCGGCATCGGCGTGTTTTCGGAATTCGTGCTCGTCCACGGTGGCGCCTCTCAGAGCAGGCTCTGGATGTCCCGTTCGAGTTTGTCCGGGTCCACCGGCCCGATCACGTTCTTGACGCGCTTCCCGTCGCGCGAGATGAGCACGGAGGTGGGCAGGCCCACGATACCGCCGATTCCGCCGAGGAATTTGTCGGCGGCGTCGGAATCCCCGATCAGAATGGGATAATTCATGGCCAGTTTCTGGCCATTGACGTCGAAGCGCTCCTTCTCGACAAAGGGCTGCACCACTTTTTCCCCTTCGTCGTCCATGGAGACGCCGAGAACTTCGAAACCCTGGCTGCCGTATTTCTTCTGGAGGTCGATGAGCCAGGGAATCTCGGTGCGGCAGGGATCGCACCAGGTGGCCCAGAAGTTCACCAGGACCACTTTCCCGGTGAAATCCTTCAGGCTGACTTCTTTGCCGCTGAGGTCTTTGAGGATGAGATCCGGAGCCGGCTTCATTCCCGCGGTGGAAAGTTTCGCCACCGGGGCAGAACTCCCGGCAGTGCGGGGACCAGCGGCGATGCGCTGGGTGCGGTGAACCGTCAGTGCCAGCGCCGTCAGCAGCGCAATCGCGACGAGAATCCAACTGCTCTTTTTCATAGCTTCCTTCCGCCTCTAGCGGGCGAATTGCTGCAGGAACCCCAGTTTACCCGACAACCAGGTGAAGCGATTGGTGAAAACCAGCGAGCCCACGACCAGCAGCAGGACGCCGCTGAGCACTTCCACCGCGTGCAAATGCTTCCGGAAGCGCTGGTAGAAATCCATAAAGCGGCTGACGCCCAGCGCCGTGAGCAGGAAGGGGAGCGCCAGCCCCGCTGAATACACGAGCAGCAGCAGCACGCCCTGCCAGGCCGTCTCCTGCGCCCCGGCAATCAGCAACACCGCGCCCAGGATGGGGCCGATGCATGGCGTCCAACCGAAGGCAAAGGCGAAACCCAGAAGAAAGGCTCCCAGCATGCCGGGCTGGCCGCCCACATTGCGCAGGTGCACGTCGCGCGTCAGCCAGCCCGATAGATACGGTCCGGCCAGAAAAATCAACGACACGGAATACAGCTCGATCGGCCGGACGTGGGCCTCGAGCCCCGGCAAGTATTTCAGGGCCAATCCGGCCGCGACCAGCAGCCCGCCCACAATCAGCCCCACACGGATGGGGATTTTCACGAGCAGGCCGACCAGGTGCAGCCCGAACAGCACGATCACGGCGCCCGCCACCGGCGCCATGGCGCCGCGGTTGGCCCGGAGGAATTGCCCCACCGTGGTCGCACCCGCGCCCAGCGAAACGAAGACGGTCGAAAATCCCACGACGAAGCACACCGCGCTCCACAGCAGCGTGGCCTGCGCCCCTTCGCCCTTCCGCAACCGGTCTACGCCGATGCCGGAGAGCATCGAGATGTACCCGGGCACCAGAGGCAGGACACACGGCGAGAGAAAGGAAATCAATCCCGCCACAAACGCCCCGAGATACGTTATTTCCATCGCAGTGTGCCTATGGCCGCGAGTCTACGGAACATCCGGCGACCGCTCTGCCGGCCGCTCCGATTCTGGCAACCCTCTGGATTGGATGCGCTCCAGCCCATCCCGGCTTCAACCGGTCAGCGGCCTGCGCTCGTGCCACGGCGTCGCCGCTTCATACACTTCCGCGAGCGCGAAGAGCGCGGCTTCGCGGCCCTCGAAGCCGACGATTTGCAGCCCGATGGGCAGGCCTTGCTCCGTCGCCCCACAGGGAATCGAAATCGCCGGAGCGCCCCACAGGTTTGCCGGGCGGCACAGCCGCAGCAGGGCGCCACGCGTTTCCTCCTCCGCGCCGGCAATCGTCACGCGTTCCTCGCCGATACGTGGAGCGGCGATAGGGACTGTGGGCGCGAGCAGCGCGTCGATCTGGATCGCGCACTCGCGAAATTCCTGGGTGGCCCGGCGGACGACAGTTCGCGCGTCGAGATAGTCCGCCGCGGTCACGCTCGCTCCTTTCTCCAGCCGGGCGCGCACGTCGTCCGAATAGTCCGCCGCACGCGCCGGAAAATATCCGGCCTCGCGGTGGTATTGATACGCCTCCGCGAGGGCGATGGGAGTGGACGCGCGGTTCGCCGCTTCCATCTGCCCCAGCTTCACATTCACAACGCGCACGCCTTTCTTCTCCCACACGCGCCGCGCCGCATCGACCGCGCCCATCACCTCCGGCTCGATGCGGTCGAAGAAATATCCTTCCGGCCAGCCCAGGCGCAGCCCGCGCACAGAGCGCGGAGCCGCGGCTCGCGTGCGGGGACCGCCATGCATCGCTCGATAGAGCAGCGCCGCATCCCCCACGGTTCGCGCGAGCGGCCCGGCATGGTCCAGAGAGGCGCACAGCGGAACAATCCCATCCATCGGCACGGCGCCGAACGCCGGTTTGAATCCCACGACACCGCACAATGCCGCGGGAATCCGGATGGAGCCTCCCGTGTCCGTCCCCACCGCCGCCGCGCACAGGCCTGCCGCAACAGCGATGGCGCTCCCCCCGCTCGAACCGCCGGGGATTCGGTCCAGGTCGTACGGATTGTGGGCCGGGCCGAAGTGGACGTTGTTACTGGTAACGCCGTAGGCGAACTCGTGGAGGTGGGTTTTCCCCAGCAGGATTGCTCCCGCGGCGCGGAGCCGCATGACGACCAGCGCATCCTGCTCGGGCACAAAATCAGCCAGCACCTTGGACCCGGCCGTGGTGCGCACGCCTCGCGTGTAAATGTTGTCTTTCAGGGCGATGGGAATGCCGTGCAGCGGTCCACGCCATTTGCCGCGCGCGATTTCCCGCTCGGCGCGCCGCGCCTCCGCCAGCGCCGCTTGGCCGGTTACGGTCAGATAGGCATTCAGCCGCGGATTGAGTCGTTCGATTCGCTCCAAGTACACGCGCAGCAGTTCGACGGGAGAGAGGCGCCTCGCGCGCAGCAGCGCCGAAAGTTTGGCAACCGGCAGGAACGCGAGTTCCCCGGCTGTCGAGGCCGCAGGGGACCGGCGGGGTGGCGCCGCCCGCCCGCTCAGAACAATTTCTCCTGCCGGCGAATATTCCCGACGGTGCCGAGGTTGGCGATGAGCAACGCCACGCGGAACTGATTTTCTGCCCGCACGGATCCCAGCGCGAGCCGGCGATATTCGAACGCCAGACCGCAGCACGAGCCGTTGTAACTGGCCACCACCGCCTGGTTCTGAATGAAGTGATTCAGGAAGTCGTAGCTCATCCCCGTGATCAGGTTGAATCCCGGCCGGTTCACGTCGCCGTAGCCGGCCTGGAATCTCACCTGATCGGAGTGCGGCTGCAGCAGAGTATCGCCGTGGGTCAGGAAATGCGCGAGGGTGAGGAACGACTCGCGATAAGGCTTGAATTTCACGAGCGTCCCGGTGGCCAGCAACAGGTTTTTCTGCGTGTCGAAATCCTGGAGCAGCTCGATTTCGTAGCGCCCCCCCGGAGTCACCCGCAGGTCGCTGGTGACCGGCGAAAAACGCCTCACGCCGTCGGCAAAGGCGAACGGGGAGAGGGAATCCACAGCCTGGAAGACGTTGCGCTGTCCCGGAACGAGCGCCCCGCCGAACGTGGGGTCGAAGTAGTATTTCTGGGCCACGCGCCAGGTGACCACTTCGTCCGTCCCGTTGGCCGTGCCGTGGAAGAGCCGCTGCGTGACCGAATACTCCACCTCGTTCGTGTCCGTGAGCGTGTCGTTTTCATCGAACCGCAAGATACTCCCGAAATCGTTGACCCCGGTCACGTAGCGGTAGGTGACGTCCGGCTCGATGACGTGCTTCCAGCGGGAGTCGCCGTCGCCGTAAATGCGGTCGAACGAGGGCGGCCGCAGGTCCACGGTCACCTCCGCCGTCTTCCGCACGAACGAATTATCCAGCACGGCGCCGCCGGAGTCCTGCGCCCCGTACCGCGTGACGCGCACGGCAAACGTGGGGGTCAGCCCGATCCACGGCCCCCACCGGAGGGGGAGGGTCACCCGCGGGGCGATTTCCGTGCGCTCGACCAGCGCCGGCGTCTCCAGCACCGGGTCGGTCCGGCTCACGCCGCCGGCATACGCGTCGAGGCCCAGATACACCGGCCACTTCCAGGGCGCGAGGTCCACCGAATCGAAGCGCACCTCCGGCGCGGTGCGCAGCTCGACGGATGGTTGTGGAGGAGCGCCCTGAGTCGTCGCCGGAGGCGTGCCGAAATAGTTTTTATACCCGTTGCCGGCAAAATTCAGGCTGAATCCGCGAAAGTTATTGGTCACAAAGGCGGTGTTGATCACCTCCGAGTTCACGGCATCGGCATAGGTGGACGCAAACGCCAGCCGGAACGTTAACGAGGTGAGCGTATTCACATCGGCTACTGCGCGCCATCCCTTCGGCAGCTCTGCATCCATTGTGAAGTGCGATTCGTGCCCTCCCTGGGGCATGCGCACTCCGTTCGC
Source organism: uncultured Acidobacteriaceae bacterium (assembly GCA_963773835.1). Taxonomy (GTDB): domain Bacteria; phylum Acidobacteriota; class Terriglobia; order Acidiferrales; family UBA7541; genus JOPF136. The sequence continues at coordinate 320,929 of CAVZCQ010000001.1, read as the reverse complement.
TCCCGGCAGCCCGCGGTCGTCCACTCCGAAAAAATGGTAGGAGGCGGAAAACGTGTCCGCCGGCCTCGCGCGCAGGTCCACGATCAACGCCGGGCCCCGCCGGCTGAACAGTTCCGCATTGATCGTCGTGTCGAACCAGATGACCGGCGCCCAATAGAACGCGTCGCCGATGATGAACCCCTTCAGCGTGGACTGCCCGATCTCCGGGAGCAGGAAGCCCGACTGCCGCAGGTGCCGGCCCACCGGCACGCTGGCGAACGGGAGGTAGAGGATGGGCACGCCCATGAGCCGGAAATTCGCGGAGCGCAGCCGGGCGCTTTTCGAAATTCGGATCGTCGCTCTCCGCGTGTAGAACTTCCAGGTGGGACGGTCCGCCGGACACACCGTCACCCAGGCGTTGTAGACCTGGTAGGTCTCGTCGCTCGTCCGCCGCACTTCGCGCGCCGAGAACAGGAAGGGATTCTGGCTGACCAGCACGTTGCGGTTTGCGACGCGCACGGCGCGCACGGCGCCGCGCACGTTGTGGAAGGTCCCTTGGCTGGTGCGCATGTTGTAGGAGCCGTCAGTGGCCTCGAGGCTGTGCGACTGCGTGTCAAAGCGGACGTGGCCGCGCACCTGGGCCTCACCCGTCTCGGAGTTGTACTGTGCGTGGTCCGCGCGCAGCCGCATGGTCCCGTAGTGAATGTCCACGTCTCCGTCGGCGTAAAAGACGTTTCCCTGTTTGCGCTGCTGCTGGGCTTCCAGTTGGACTAACCCTCGCCGCGCCGGCACGCGCGCCTGTTGGGGAGCTCCCGCAGCGAATGCGAGCACGGCCCACAACTGCGCGGCGGCGAGCAGCGCGGCTTTTCTCCGCGGGTCCGGCAGTCGGGCATTCACGAGCCGGTTGGATGCAGTGCGCGGCGTTTTGGAGGGAACAGCGCTATCGCCGCGCCGCACGAAATTCCGCCACAGGGAAATCATTCAACCGAGGGGAGCCTAGCACGCGAACCGGAGTCCTGCAACGCGCGGGCGGGCCGCTGTTTCATGCTTCCGGCCAGGCGCCGCGCGGGGTAAACATCACTCGCTGCCGCTTTTTGCGCTCCCCGCTGGTTCCCCGTGCTTTTTGCGGAAGCGCCGGCGAATATCGGGCCAGAACTCCTTCATCATGAAGCCAAACGAGTCCAGGCCCAACTGCGTCCCCCAGGTTCCAAACGCGTCCCCCAGATTCTGTTCTCCGTGGGGATGGTAAGAGTAGGTTGAGATTCCAGCGGAAATGACGCTTCCGAAAACCTCGGAGGCATTGAACTGTGTGTGCCCGGAATCCCCGCGCGTCACGACGACGCGCGTCAGCGCATACCACGTCCGGCGGCCAAACCCGCCTTTTCCCTTCTGGTAGTAGCGCGGGTCCTGGCGCAGCAACGAAGGAAAGGCCGCGCCCACCATGAAGTTCTCGATGGTCGTGTCGGCAAAAATGGCCCCGAATCGCTTCGCGTATCCCTGCGCTCCCTGGCCATAGCCAGCCTCGGAGTTCTCCGCCTGGCTGATGCCGGCCAGAGCGAAGTAATACGTGAACTGGAATGGGTCGAATGTGCTTCGCGCCACTACTTTGAATTTCTGCGCGGTGGTGAGCGGCGGCGCCTGGCTTGCACTCTCCAGCGTGAGAAAATTCGGCATCAGGAAAAACATACGGTCGTTCGAAGTTCCGCTCCGTGACTCGTCTGCCTTGGCCTTTTTCTGCTGCTCCCCGGGCTTCGCTTCAGCCTGCCCGGACGCCTTCGCTGGAATCTGTTCGCTTCCGGGTCCCGGCCCCTGCTGTTCCGCGACAGTTCGTTCATCAGGTTTCCGTGGATCCGCGCTCTCCGCACCGGAAGCCTGCTGCCCGGATGTCGAGAGGGAGATTGCGACCACCAGCCCCAACACCGCCAGGGGGAAACGAAGTCCCGACAGACACGCTTTCTTCATCACCTTGGTTCTTCCCCTGACCGGATCTCCGCAGCCGCCAATCGCGCGCCGCTGCGCAGAGGCTGAAGTTGAGATGCTTCTTCAAGTTTCCGGGTTCGCCAGCTTTTGCCGCGCCCCGCCGCAGCTCACCACTCACTGCTGGCCCTCGCGGAACAGCTCTCCGATGCGCTCGACGAGCTCCTGTCCCGCCTGGCCCGCCTCCGCCGCCGAAAACTCGGCCGGCAGAATGAGCACCCGCAACTGTGGCCCGGCGCGCTGGAGCGCCTCCGCAATTCGTTCATTTCCCTGCATACCGTGTCCAGCCACCACGCCATCCGGCTTGGTGGCCATCAGGAAGCGCGCAAAATCGGGAACGCTCTGCGTGGTCAACACCTCATAGCCCGAGCGCCGCAACAGGACGCCGAGATAGGCGAGAACATCGTGGGACTGGTCCACGCAGAGCACCTTCCTTCTGGGGCCGTGCGCGGGTTCGTGCACCGCGGAGGGACGCTGCCGGAACGCCTCCACCGCCAGCGCCTCGGATTCGTACATTTCCAGCACGGTATGCATGTGCGTGATCTCAAGAACCTTGAAGAGGCTGGCCGGCACCTGGCAAAGCTTCAAATCACCGCCATGCGCCCGCAGCGACCGAAAAATCCGCACGACCATGCCGATGCCGCCGCTGTCCACAAAATCGACCCCGGCGAGGTTCAGCGCAACGTTTTTGGTTCCCAGAGTGAGTTTGGTGACTTCGTGTTGCAGGGCGCGCGTTTCCTCTCCGGTGGTGATCCTTCCGTGGCAGCTCAACACCACCACCCTTCCAACCAGCTTGCTTTCCAGTTTCAGCGCCATGGGCCGGGTAAGGTAGCACACCTTTCCTGCCGGATGGCCGTGCATCGAGGCTGGTCCCGGCGGCTTTCTGCGATCTTGTGCGGAGTTTGGCCGCCGCGGCGACTCCGAACGCCATTTCCGCTACTCGGGCCCCGTTCTGCTCCCCCGTGCCAGTTTGGTGACACACGGGCGAACGCGCAGCGCTTCTCGCTTCCTGCCGTGCTAACTTTCCGTGGCGGTCCTGAGATTGAGGCCACTCCGCGGCGCAAAAACTGGACCATGAAGACACCCTGCCTGAAGTGCGGCCTGATTCACGAAGAGCCCACCGCCATCTGTGACGGCTACGCCGGCATCGATCCGGATGAAACCGCGGGAGACACGCGCAAGAAAGCTGCCGAGCGCATTCGGGCGATCCTCGCTGCGGTGCCCATCGAATCCCGGCGTCCGGGACGCGCACGCGCGGCCGCGGCTGGCGCCGGCGCATCCGCCTCGTCTTCGCCGGACGCTCCATCCACGGCCTCGGGCCACACAGAGCCTCCGCCGGCGGAAGTGCCCGAATGGCGCCGCGAGGTTTCCGAACGGCTGGAATCCTACCGCAACCGCCGCGAGCGCCAGTCTCGAAAGGGCGGGACCAACCAGTCCGTACTGACGTTCCGCGTGCACTCAAAATCGGAGGTGCTCCAGGAGCCGGATGAGGTGCAGGCGGCGGCTCCGGCGGGGCTCGAAGTGCCCGCCGCGGAACCGATCGCAGCCTCGCCGCTGCCCGTGGATTCCGCGGCCGCGCCGGCCGCGCTGAATGCCGCAGCGCATACGGCCACATCCGCCACCTCGCGCCCTGAAAACGGCGCGGGAGCGCTCCGAACCTATCAGCCCATCGAAGAGGCGGACATCACTGCCGATCTCACAGCCGACCTGGCCGGCCTGTCTGCGGAGGTCCCGGAGAATGGCGACGCACGGCCCGCAGCCCCCGCCGAATCGTCCGCTGACGCGGCGGAGACTGTTGATTCTCCCGCCGCGCTTCCCATTGCCGCCGAGCCTGCGGTGGTGCTGGCCGATTCCACAACGCTGGAAGTTCACGCGGATCCCGTCGAGTTGGCTGATGTGCAGACCGTCGCTCCGGTGGCGGCCCAGGCGCCGATGGAGGCCTCGCCGCTCGCCTCCATTCCCGCGATCGACACGGACTACTGGCGCGCCGTGCCAGCCGGCAAAGCCGAGGAAACTGAGTGCGGCTCTCTCACCTCCGGAGTGGAACCTCTCATCGCCCCGCATGAGGAAGCGACCGAGCCCGTGGAAGAAGAAACGCGGCACCCAGTCGAAATGGGGCAAGAGGAAGCAATCGCGTGCGAAGAACCGCTGCCGGAAGAGGACCCTGAACTGTCGCCCGTGGCCGAAGCGCATGCCCTGGATGGCGGCGCCGGGACAGCAACGGCCCCTGCGATCGAGGAAGAAACACCGGTCGAGCTCGAGTCCGGGGCTGCCAGTGCGGCGGAGTCTATTTTCCCCGCCGCGCCTGGCGCAGACGATCAGGAAGAAGCCGATAACCGCCGCGCGGCCCTGCGCACGGCCGCTCGCCCGATGCCGGGAGGAGCTCCGGAACGGATCGAAATCCGCGTTCCCCAGCCGGTCTTCGATTTTTCGCCGGCCACGATGGAAAATCAGCAGCCCCAGGACGAGGCCCTGCCGGTGTCGGACCTGCGCGAGCGCCGCTGCGCGGCCCTGCTCGACGCGGCGTTTCTGGCCTTCACGGTGGGAGGATTCTTTCTGGCCTTTCACCTGGCCGGCGGCGAGTTCTCACTTTCCCGCGTGGGAATTGCCGTGGGTGTCGTGGCGGCGTTTCTGATTTATGCGCAGTACGTATTGCTGTTCACCTTCGTGGGAGGGACAACTCCCGGGATGGCGCTGCGCGGCCTGCGGGTGGTGGGCTTCGACGGCCGGGCGCCCGGAACCACTGAGCTGGCCTGGCGTTCGTTTGGTTATCTGCTCTCCGCCGCTGCCGGGACGCTCGGGTTCCTGTGGTCCGCGTGGGACGAACACGGATTGAGCTGGCACGATCGCATCTCGCAAACGTACATCACCTACGCCGAGCCGGAGGTTTTCCAGGTGGCCGTCTCGACTCAGTAGCGCTGTCCGCGCGACGACGCGGTACGAGCGTTCCCTGGGCCCCCGAGCCTGCCGCCGCGCATTCCGAGCCCTGCGGCCGCCCGCGAAAATGCTATACTTCGAGGTTTGAAAGGATTGACCGGATGAATCGCCCCACTCGCATCCTGATACTCGCGCTGTCGGCGCTTGTTTTGCTTTACGCCGGATTCGGCTATGCCCTCGCGCGCTCCGGGGAAGACAGCGCCTACCGGTCTCTCGGCGTGTTCAGCGAGGTGCTCCAGCGCGTCGAACAGGACTATGTGGATGAGCCCAACATGAGGCAGGTGACCCGCGGCGCCATGCACGGATTGGTGGAATACCTCGACCCGCAGTCCGGCTATCTGAGCGCTCGCGAATACGAGGACTACCAGACGCGCCTGAAGGCCCATGCCCGCGGCGATATCGGCGTGGTGCTCTCCAAACGGTTCGGCTACCTGCTGGTGCTCACCACCCTGCCGGACAGCCCGGCGCAGAAGGCCGGCCTTTCCACGGGCGACATCCTGGAAACCATTGGGGGGTTCTCCACCCGCGAGATTTCCATCCGCCAGGCCGAGTTGCTGCTGGAAGGCGACCCCGGCAGCACTGTGAAACTCACCGAGGTGCGTCACGGGGGCACGGAATCCCACGGCCTGGAAGTGACGCGCGCTGTCCTGGGGGTCCCGCGCCTGGTGACGGATAGGCTGGAGGATGACATCGGCTACATGCGCGTGCCCTCCTTCAACGCCGGTCGCGCCGCGGAAATCCGGCAGAAGCTGGTGGATTTTTCCCACCAGGGGATCCACAAACTGGTGCTCGACCTGCGCGATTGCGCTACCGGCAGCGTCACGGAAGGGATTGACACCGCAAACCTGTTCCTCAGCTCCGGCACGATCACCACGCTGCGCGGCCAGACCGTTCCGGCAAAGGAGTTCACCGCCGATCCGCAGAAAACCGTGTGGACCGGCCCGGTCACGGTGCTCATTTCGGCGCGCACATCCGGCGCGGCGGAAATCCTGGCCGCAGCCCTTTCTCAGGACCGCGCTGTCCCCACGATCGGGCAGCGCACGTTCGGCAGCGCTTCGGAGCAGAGCGTGATTGCGCTCGAAGACGGCGGCGCACTGATCCTCACCACCGCCCTCTATCACGATCCTACAGGTAAAAAGATCAACGAGACGGGCGTAAAACCCTCCGTTGAGATTCCCGCTCCCGAGGACGATTCCAGCGCGGTGATCGACGAGTCCGGCGGCGAGGCCCCCAGCCCGCCTGCGGCCGGCAACACCACGCACACGCATGACGACCCGGCCCTGAAGAAAGCCATCGAGCTGCTTCGGAGCCAGAGCCAGCCCGCTCCCGCGGCCAAAGCCGCGTAGCTCAGGTGAATCGCCGTCAGGGCTTTCCGCCCTTCGCTTTCTCTCGCAGCGCAAATTCCGCCGCGGCCCGGCTGAGGCGCCGTCGCACGCTACTCCTGTTCGCCGCTCTCCCGGTTTTCCTGGCCTGCGCTTGTTGCACTCGCAAGGAGCCGCCAGTAGCAGCCGACCCGGATCGCCTGGCCGCCGAATTCGCCGCCGCAGCCCGCGGCGCTGCCGGCGCGGAGTCGCCCATTCGGATCGTGCCCGCGGACTCCGCCCGTTTCGACCGGCCCGCGCGCGTGCTGGTTTCGCTCCCGGACTCCGCCCGCCTGAACGCGCTCGAATCTGCCTGGCAGAGTGCGGCGGAAGTGCGTGGCGTCACGCTCCAGCCGCGCGACGGCTCCGGCGCGTCCGCAGCCTACGCGGTGAATTCCGGCGCCCACACGCTGCTCGTCCTCGAGGTCTTCCAATTGGCGCCGGCTTCCGCCGCCCCTGCTCTGCCGCGGGGCGCTGCTCCCGTGCTGGCCGTGATCGTGGACGACCTCGGCTACGACGCTGCCGCCGCCCGCTCCGTGCTGGCCCTTCCCACGCGAATCAGCGTCGCCGTGCTTCCCAATCTGCCCGAATCGACCGCCATTGCGGAAGAGGCCCACCGCCGCGGGATTCAGGTTCTGCTCCATCTGCCCATGGAATCGGAGGCCGGCGAGGACAAAGCCGAAAAGATTGAGTTGCACGTGGGGGAGCGGGCCGAGGAAGTCGCGCGTGTGATGGACGAGATGCTGGCGACAGTGCCCTACGCCGCCGGAGTCAACAACCATCAAGGCTCGCGCGCCACGTCCGACCGCGCGTTGATGACGGAGCTGGCCGCCGCGCTCCGCGCCCGCGGGCTGTTTTTCATCGACAGCCGCACGGTGTCCGGCTCCCGAGCATACGAAGCCGCGGTGCGCGCGGGCGTCCCTGCCGCGGCACGTAATATTTTTCTGGACGATGACGAGCAGCCCGCCGCCATCCGCCGCCAGCTCGAGCGCGCCGAGCGTCTGGCGCGGGAGCAGGGCTGGTGCGTGGCCATCGGCCATCCCCACCCTGCCACTCTCGAAGTCCTGGCGGAAATGCTGCCGGAAGTGGAGGCCCGGGGAATTCGCCTCGTTTCCGCCTCCGAGATCGTGCAGCGCCGGCCGTAGGTGCGCAGCCAGCAGCGCGTTTACGCCAGCGTCTCGCGCACCAGCCCAGCGACTTCTTTGGCCAGCGGCCACGCGGCCGTCAATCCCGGCGATTCGATGCCGATGAGGTGAATCACACACGGAATCTGCGGGTCGCGTTCCACCACAAAATCCGCGGGCTCCTTCGGCCGCCCGCCGCTCGCTTCCGCCGGCGCCAGTTTCGCGCGAATTCCCGAATACGCCGGACGCAAATCCGCCTCCCCGATTTCCGGCAGCAGCCGGCGGGCGTCGCGGGCAAATTCCGCCACGGGCACGCGGTTGCTCTCGTAATCAGTTTTGCTGGCCGCCGGCTGCGCCGTGGGTCCCACGAGCAGAGTGCCCCACAGGGTTTTCGTCAGGTGCACGCCGAGCGTATAAATCCCTGCTTCGGGCATCGGATAGACGAGCGCGTGCACCAGGTGGGCTTTCGCCGGCACGGCTTCGCAGTAATCCCCGCGGGTGGGCTGGATGCGGTAGCGCGTGAACCCCGTGAGCGCGGCCACCTCATCGGAAAACAGTCCCGCGCAGTTCACCACCACGCGGGCGTCGATGGTGCCGCGTTCGCTGGTCACTCGCGCGCCTGCGCCTGCAGCCTCCAGCGCGGTGACTTTCGCATGCGTCAGCAGATTTGCGCCCCGGCCAGCAGCCACGCGTGCGTAGGCTTTCACCAGATCGTCGCTCATCACCAGCCCCGAGCAGGGAACTTCCAGCGCCGCGCGGCCTTCTATATGCGGCTCGCGCATCTGCAATTCCTGGCGGTTGATCATCCGCAGGTCCGGCACACCGTTTGCCTGGCCGCGGCGCATCAACGCCTCCAGTTGCGGCTCTTCCCCCGTGCTCGCGGCCACCACGACTTTTCCCGTTCGCCGGTGCTGCACGCCGTGCGCCGCGCAGAACTCGTAGGTCATGCGGTTGCCCTCCACGCAGTGGCGCGCTTTGCGCGAGCCCGCCGGATAGTAAATGCCGGAGTGGATGACGCCGCTGTTGCGCGAACTGGCGCCCATGCCGAGCTGCGGCATCTCTTCGAGCAGAAATACGTCTTCCCACTGCGCGGCCACTTCCATGGCCACCGCGCAGCCCACCACGCCGCCGCCGATAATCACCACGCTGGCCGTTTCGCGTTCGATGCTCCACCTCCGCAGGCAAACTCTCCGGCCGGCTTATTACACCACGCCTGAACATGGTGTAACACCGGCAATCCTGCCTGTGCGTTCGCGAGAAAGCCTGAAATGAATCCGCTCGCCGGCCCGCAGCCGGCGCCCCGTCCCAACCCGTGCAAATTCTCGCCGTCGTTGTGCGCCGTCCCTCTCCGGTGTACAGTCCGCTCCGCTCAGCAATCCCCTTTCTGGAGGGAAAAATGATACCCATCCGACTCGCTCTGGCGGCCGGGACCGCCCTGCTTCTTGTCGCCGCAGCCGTTGCGCCGCGCACTGCGCAGCCCGTCGCTGCCGCGGCGAATCCGCAGCAGCGACACGACTTCGTGCTTGTGATTCACGGCGGCGCGGGCGACTACAAGAATCAATCGCCGGAACAGGCCGAAGCGGGCCGCGCGGCCATCACGCGCGCAGCGGAGGCTGGCGCCGCCATCCTACGGCAGGGCGGCCGCAGCCTCGATGCCGTCGAAACCGCGCTCCGCATCATGGAAGATTCCGGAGCCTTCGACGCGGGGCGCGGCGCCTATTATTCGCAGGCCGGAGTGCCGGAGCTGGACGCCTCGATCATGGACGGCCGCACGCTCCAGGCCGGCGCCGTGGCTTCCGTGCGCCACATTGCCAATCCCATCAGCCTGGCGCGCATGGTGATGGAGCGGACGAAGCACGTACTGCTGGTCGGACCCGGCGCGGAGGAATTTGCCCGTTCGCAGGGGGTCGCGCTGGTGTCTCCGTACTATTTCTTCAATGAGCGCGAGTGGAAGCGGTATGAGGAGCGCGCGGCGAAAAAAAGCGCCGGCCTAGCGGACGAGCACGTCCACGGGACCACCGGTGCCGTCGCGCTCGATCAGGCCGGGAACCTCGCCGCCGGAACCACGACGGGCGGCACATCGTTCAAAATGACCGGGCGCGTGGGCGATTCCCCGCTCATCGGCGCGGGCACCTACGCGAACAACGAAAGCTGCGCGGTGTCCGGCACGGGCGAGGGCGAATTTTACATTCGCAACGTGGTGGCCGCGGACATCTGCGAGCGCGTGAAGTATCTCCACGTCCCGCTCGACGAGGCCGCCGACGACGTGGTGATGAAAGAGCTGGTGGAACAGCACGGCGAAGGTGGAGTCATCGCTCTCGACCGCCAGGGCCATGTGGCCACGCCATTCAACACCAACGGCATGCTCCACGCCATCGTGCGCGCAGACGGAAAGATCGCCATCGAGGTGTGGAAGCCGTGAGCAGTCCCCTGCTCGCCTGAGACCGCCGGATCCTCACCGGGAATTACCTGTCGTCGCGGTGCTCGCCGCGGTCTGGGGAAACGAACAACAGTCCGCGAGCGCTGCCGAAGCCGGTGGCGATAGGCGTGACCACTCCAGTATCGAGGTTCAGAGTGCCGACGATGCCAAAGCTGTCGGAAGCGGAGTAGGCCACGCCCGGCTCGAAGCCGAACGTCCCGCCATCGATCCGGTAGATGGCGTTACCGCTCAGATCCGTCACGAGCAGGAAAGCCTTCGGATCGGGCGCAAACGTAGTGTCGTCCACGGTGATGGGAGGGGCCGGCGGGACCGCAACCGGTGATGTGAGCGGCAGCAGGCCCACGGTCTGATCGGCCTTGCCGGGATGCCGAACGAAAATCAGTTCGCTATCCGCCTGGCTGACGAGGACGATGTTCCCGCGGGGATCGAAGGTCATGGAGTCAGGATCCTGCAAATTCAGGGTGACAGGCATGCCAGTGGTAATGTCCGTGGCACTGTCATCGCCGTTCAAAATGGTTTCAAGGACGACATTATTGCCGGAGAGCGTAGCGCGCACGATTGCGGGGGCCGTGTTGGGATTTCCGCTGGGGTTGGAAGCGGAAAGGTACACTTTGCCGTCCTGGACAGCGATGTCGTCATAGCCGCCACCGTGGGGAGTGGGCGCGAAATTATAGAGTTTCTGCTTGCCCGTGGTCAGCTCGATCACCACAAGATTGGGATTGGCGTCTTCGTTTTGCAAGGCCCAGAGGTCATCGTCGTCGACCACGCGCAAGCCGTCGTTGTGGCCGGGGACACTAAAGATGCGCTTCACCGTCCCGTTGAGCGAGAATTCCACGATCGTGCTGGACTTGCCGTCGGAGCCGTCCTTGGCCACGCCATCTCCGAATCCGACGATCACGCGGTCCCTCCACAGAACGATCGAATCGGGTTGAGAGGTACCCATGGGGCTGGCCGCAAACAGGGAGATGGCATAGGGCGGTATAGCCACCGGCGGAGCTCCCGCTGCCGCGGGAGTCGCCGCCACGAGCAATCCGAGAAACAAAAGGCCGGCTACAAGGGAGCCTGCCGGCATTTTCTTCGTAACGCTGGTAATCATCTGGATTCCTCCGGAGGAATGATTGTGGGCAAGCAACCCTAAACCGGCGTGTGTTACAGCCCGATAAACCGCGAGTGATAATTGACCTTTAGGAGGGAGAGCCCCAAAGCCACGCAGCCAGCGGAGCGCCGGCGTTACTCGCGGCCCAGCGGCAGGTAGTATTGCGTGCCTTTCACCGGCTCTTGAAGCCGGCGCAGAAGTTGCTGCAGGTCCGCGTCGCGCTCCACGAAATCAATTTCCGAGGTGTTGACCACCAGCAGATCGGACGCCGAGTAGCGGAAGAAGAAGTGCTCGTACGCGCGCACCACTTCATCCAGGTACTCGTCCGCCATGTGTGCTTCGGACGGCTCTTTCTTCTTCCCAATCCGCTGCCGCAGAACCTCGGGCGTGGCCTGGAGATAGACCACCAGGTCCGGCAGGGGCAGGTCGCGCGCCAGCAGCTCGTAATAGCTGTCGTAGAGCCGCAGCTCTTCGTTGTCCAGGTTGATGTTGGCGAAGATGCGGTCCTTCTCGAACAGGAAGTCGCTTACCACCGTACCGCTCACCGCGTCCACTGCCGCCTGTTTCATCCTGCGGTGACGCTCGATGAGGAAATACATCTGCGCGCGGAACGCGCTGCCCGGCACGTCGTCGTAGAAGGCGGAGAGGAACGGGTTGTCCTCGCAGTCGTAGATGCGTTTGGCGTGCATGCGCTCCGCCAGGATTTTCGCCAGCGTCGATTTGCCCACCCGGATGGGTCCCTCCAGCGCGATGAAGCGAGGGCGCCGGAAAGCCGGAGGATTCGCAGCGAGGTCGACCATAACGGGCAAATTATATACGTGAGCCCCGCGCGCTCGCCGACTTTCGCGCTGTGTTTCGAGGCCTCACCGCCGCTCTAGGCGGGCTCGAGCCCGCGCCAGAAGACGGTCGGCGAGACGTCTTCGCGGCGGACTTACCCCTCGGCGCGGCCGAGATCCCATAAAAGCCGCGTAGGATGAGTTTCCGGATTCGAGCAGCCTCAGCTGGGTCACGGGCTGAGGTAAGCGTGCGTGCAAGAATGCTCGGAGCTTCAGGGCTCAGTCGATTCCCCATCTTCTCCAACGTTGCCCGCCCGGCAGCGCCACTCCACCAGGGCAACTAAACGACCGTGATCTTGGCGCGCAGTTCGGGCGCGAACAGGCTCTTAGGAATCATGGCGTGAACACCGCGCACGATGTCCACCACCTGCGTCACCCGGAAACTGATGGCCATGCTGCACAACCCGTAGGCGTCCAGCTTCGACAGGCTGGTGCGCGCGGCCAGGAAGTTGATGGCATTCCGCGCCGCCGACGTCATGGCCATGTTCAGGTCCTTATCCAGCCCCAGCAGGATCCAGTGGGTGGGAGTTTCCGCAATGGGCCAGACGAAATTCTTCTGTTTGTGCAGGAGCACCTGGATGCGCAGCTCTTTCAGCCGCGTCTCGCACGCCGTCAGCGAGATTTCGCCGTCGCCCTGCACCGCGTGCGAGTCGCCGGTAAAAATCAGAGCACCGGGTTTCCATACGGGGATGAACATCGTGGACCCCTCAGCCATCTCGCTCAGGTCCGTATTGCCGGCATGCGGGCCCGGAGGTACGGAGTTGGTGACTCCCGGGCTCAATGGCGGAAAGAACCCGTCCGGCGGCGCCAGACCCAGCGTCCCCTGGAAGGGCTTGAGCGGCACATGAATGTCCTTCGCAAATTCCGTGGTCATCCCGTGCAGGTCGAGCTTCATGTATTTCACCTGGCCATCCGGAAAATCCCCGGGCAACAGCCCCGTCTTCAGCGAGCCGGGGTTGTTGAAGACCGCGCCCCAATCGAAGGGAGCAACCCGCACATAGCGCACCTCCAGCACGTCGCCGGGCTCCGCTCCGTTCACGTACACCGGGCCGATGATCGAGTGAGGCCCGTGTCCCGGATTGTCCACGCGCCATTTGGCGAGCATGTCGATGGGCACTCCCGGCTGCATCTTGTTGAGAAAATGCGACCAGGTATTCGGGTAGCTGATGGTGTCGCCGGAGTCCACTTTGATGATCGGCGGCAGGTTCGTGTCGTAGATTCCCAGGCGCACGGTCTGGTCGTTTGACTCGACTACGTGCACGTGCCCTTCCTCTTTCTTCTTCTTCTGCTCGCTGCCGGCAGCACCCGCACCCGCCGCCGCGCCGAGCGCTTCCGTGGCTCCCGCGAGTTTATTGAACCACGGCCCCACAGCCGCCAGGGTGCCCAGAAACGTGCTGGCCCGCAGCAGGCGCCGCCGCGAACGGCCGCGAGCGGTCAGAAAGCCGTCGAGCTGCTCCTGATTCACCTCGTCCATATGCAGCAGGCGGTCCGCCGTGCGAGGCGTGTAGGCGGCGTCTTTGACGTCTTCGCGCAGCACCCCCGTGCCCTGCTCCTCGCCGCAACCGAACAGGTTTCCGCAGGAATGCTGGTGATGAGAAGGGTGCTCTTCGTGCTGTTGATGCTCGGGATCCTCGGACATGGTTTCCTCCTGAGTGAGCCGCAGAAAAACTCGTTAGTTTTGGAATGCGAGTTGCCAACTGCAGTCATCCGCGCGGATTATACGCTCAAACGAATGCCCGGGGCGCACGTTTGGTGCACGCAGAAGGCGCCCGCGGCAGCGGTTGACGCCGCGAAAACACGCCCTCGAACGCCACATTGCGCCGGCCGGGCGCGTGTTACCATCGCGTTCGCGAGCATTGGGGCGGGGCCATCGGAGGGCGAAAGTAAGCGCCGCACCCGGCCGATAGCCATCAGATATGGTGGAGAAACGAAAATTCCGGCGGGTTCCTCTCACGGCCGTCGTGCGGGCTGAGGCTGCCGGTCAGCCCTATTCCGTCGAAGGACGCAACATCAGCGCCGGCGGCATGCTGGTGAAGACGGAGAAGACGCTCGAAGAAGGCGTACAACTCCGGCTCGAATTCCAGCTCCCCGGAGATCCCGCGCCGATTCGCGCCACCGGAGTCGTCCAGCACGTCATGCCCGACGCGTTCATGGGGATTCGATTCACGGAAATGTCGGAGGCGGACCGGCGCCGCATTGAAGTTTATGTCGGCGCCTCCGGCTGATCCGATGTAGCGCCGGCGCCTGCCTGCCGCAGGCAGGTCTCGCCGGCCGAGAGAAGCGAGTTGGGCGACACTTTTTCTTCCGCGGCTCTCTGCCGTTCTCCTTGCCGCCGTCCCGCCTACCACTCCTTCGCCAGAGCCACCACGATGTCCGCCAGCGCGTGGACATCGCGCGTGTCCACCAGCTCCGCCGGCGAGTGGGAATAGCGGAGCGGCCAGCCCAGCGCCACGTCCACCGCGCCGAAGCGCGTAAACACCGAGCCGTCGTTCCCTCCGCCCGTCACGCCGTACTGAACCGGTATGTTGTGCCGGCGCGCAATCGCCACCACGCGGTCGGAGAGCGCCCGCGGCACCACGTTGGAGTTATCCACCGCGCGGACCACAAACCCCTCGCCGAGCACGGCGTGGGCGAACCGCGGGTTTTCGAGCGGCGAATCTGAGCTCACAAATGTGTCGATCGCAAAGACCGTCTGGGGCGTCCGGCCCGCAGCCGCGAGCCGCTCCGAAGCAGCGGCGGCCCCTTTCAGCCCGACTTCCTCTTCCGTGGACCAGATGAAGGTCACATCGCGGTTCGGCAGCGCAGGCCCTAGCGCCCACACCGCCTCGACCAGAGCCGTGCAGCCCACGCGGTCGTCGAAGCTACGCGCGTTGGCGCGCGTGCCGGCCAGCGCGTGGTATTCCTTCTCGATGGTGATCCAGTCGCCCACATGAATGCCAAACGCTTCCGCCTCGGCGCGGGTGCGCGCGCCCACGTCCACACGGGCGTGGGCGCCGCTGCGATAGTTCGGCCAGGCGAATTGCGCCGTGTCCCATCCGGCAGGCAGCTCGATCACACCGTCGCGCGTGAATTGCTGGCTGTGCACGAGCACTGGGTGGCCCACGTAATATTGCGGTGGTCCTCCGCCCAGTTCTGCCGCTTCCAGCCGGCCGTCGTCCTCGATGGCTTTGACTTCGTAGCCGATTTCGTCTAGATGGGCGACAAAAACGATGGGCGGGGCTGTTCTGCTTGCATCCGCATGTCCGCCAGCGGGAGATGCACCGAAGTGGAGGATCAAATTGCCAGAAGCATCGGTCTCCGGCTTTGCCCACGGCGGGAGCAGGCTCAGAACCTTTTCGCGAACCGCCGCCTCGTGGCCGCTCGCACCATAGCTGACGGAGAGTTGCTTCAAGACTTCTTCCAGCGGGAGGGGCGTGTGAGGAGGGCCCTGCGCGAATCCATCGGCGACAGCTCCGGAAGCGCTGCCACGATTCGGCAACTGCCCGCGCACAGCGCGCTCCATCAGATTCACCAGTGCGTCCAGGTCGCGCTCGGAAAGGGTTTCGATAGGCGTCGCCGGCCATTCCAGCGGCAGGGCGAGCTGCGCAAATTTCTCGGGCAGCTTCGGCGGCGGGAGATAACCGACAAAACGAAGCGCGCCTGCGGGCGCGGGCTGCAATTTGACTCCGATCTCGCGCGCCATGCTCTGAATCTCGGCCGCGTACCCTTCCAGCGGTTTCGCGGCATCGCTCGCCCCGATGAGCACGCCGGAACCGGG
Organism: uncultured Acidobacteriaceae bacterium; assembly: GCA_963773835.1. Lineage (GTDB taxonomy): Bacteria > Acidobacteriota > Terriglobia > Acidiferrales > UBA7541 > JOPF136. Next base: position 305,422 of record CAVZCQ010000001.1, on the reverse strand, counting down.
CGGCTGCGGCGGAGCCCCGGCGCCTGGGGCGAGCAGCGGCACGCCCGTAGCCGGCGCACGCGACGCAGACAGCCGGCCGACGTAAATCATCTCGTCCGCGTTGACTCCTTCCAGCACGCGACGCAGCCCGCGCCCGCCCAGCCATTGTTGGGTCACGAACGCGAGCGTGACTGTGCCGGGGAATTTTCTGTCGTTCAGCAATCTGGCCAATTCGAGAAGAGCGGCGGCGCCGTAGCGGTCGCCGACGGGAGCGCCGGCAACCAACCGGTTCGAGAGGCTGTAGAGCCGCCGGCTGACGACGACGGGATCGAGCACATCCACGCCCGCCTTCCGTGCCTCCGCTTCGCTCGATGCGCCGATGTCCACGTACATTTCGTCCGGATGATCCATTTTGGGAGCGTCGCGCCGGCCCGGCTGAAGGTGTACGGAAAGGCCGGCAATCACGCCCGGCAAGCGGCGGCCATCGCGCGACAGGACCGAGACCTGCTGCGCAAAATGCAGCGCATCGAACAAGAATTGCGGCGACTGCTGCGGAAGCCGCTGGAGACGCAGGTAGCCGTCCGGCGTGATTTCGCTCACTACGTAACCGGGCTCGTCAATGGGCGCAACAATCCATCGCCGCGGACCGGGGCCGGTTCCTTCGATGGTCACCAGCACGTTGCCCAGCGCATCTACGGTGACCGCGGGCGCGGGCTTCAAGGACTCTGCGCGCTTCTGAATCCACTCGGCAGGCCCGCCTTTCACTCCCTCGTATCCGGACACGCCGGGCGCGGCTACCAGGCTCTCCAGATTGGCGCTGGCAGTCTGGGCAACAGCGGAACTGGCGGGGAGGAGTGGGAAAAGGAGTAGAGCAAAAAAACGCGCCAAAGATTTCATCACTAGCCCCCGTCAATTATGGCGTGCAAACGTCAGAGCGGGGACTGTAGCGCAGCGGTCGGAGAGCTGCAAGACGCGGCGAGTGGCTTTGCTGCGGAAATCAGGAAATCTTCGTGGCGGAATAGTAGGAGGCGACCGTTTGCGGCACGATGGCCGGCAGAACGGGCAGTTCCACGCGGAACGTGGCGCCGCCCTCCGGCCGGTTGAAGCAGGTGATCTCGCCGCCGTGCTCGTGCAGGATGCCGTAGCAGATGGAGAGGCCCAGGCCCGAGCCTTTGCCAACCGGTTTCGTGGTGTAGAACGGGTCGAAGACTCGCTTCGGGTCCTGCAGGCCAGGGCCGGTGTCGGAAAATTCCACCACGGCCCGGTGGCGTTCCCGCAGCGTGCGGATAGCCAGCACTCCGCCGCCCACCTCTTCCAATGCGTCCACGGCGTTGTTGATGATGTGGAAGAACACCTGTAAAAGCTGGTTGGGATCGCCGCGCACGCCCGGCAGCAGCGTCTCGGGCGCGAACTCGAGTTTCACCCGCTTATCGCGCAGGTCCAGCGAGCGCAACTGCACGGCACTGGCCAGCACCTGATTGATGTCCAGCAGAACCTTTTCCGCCGGCACCTGGCGCGCGAAGCTCAGCAGGCTGGTGACCAGCGATTTGGTGCGCAGGGCCTGCGCCCGGATTTTCTCCACGAGCGTGCGATACCGCGGCGCAAGCGCGCGGTCGGCTTCGAGCAGGTCGGTGAATCCCAGGATTGCCGTCAGCGGGTTGTTGATTTCGTGGGCCGCACCGGCTGCGAGCTGGCCGAGCGACGAGAGTTTTTCCGTTTGCACCAGTTGGCTCTGGAGCCGGCGCAGGTTCTCCAGCGACTCCTCCGAGCTTCGCAGCAGCTCCTGCCGCTCCCGGTTCACCAGATGCTGCCGCCAGAACACCAGGCCGTCGAAGGGAAGCATGGCCGCGAGCGTCAACAGCAGCCGGTACTGGCGAATCGAGGCGGGCGCATCGCTGAGCAACTGGTTCCATAGCGCAAACAGCGGAAGAGAGACCAGAGCAGCCATGGCCAACCGCGAGGGCCACACGCTATTCCGCCCGGCCGCCGGCCCGTAGACCTCCGCGCTACACGGGGAGCGATAGGCCACCAGCCCCGCCGTGCCGAACAGGGCGAACGAAGCGACCAGCGGCACGTCGTAGAGGCTGCCCGTGTGGTATCGATTCGCGTCGATGGCCATGTTGATCAGCGTGGAGCCGAGCAGGTAGAGAGCGAAGGAGAAAAAGAGCGCGAAGTACACCCGCTGCCACGAACCCCGCGCCTTCCAGCACAGCGCCGCAAGCCCGGCCAGCATGATGGAGTTCTCCACCAGGTACAGGTAATTGAAGGCGTCGCCGTAGTAGTCCACCCTCACCACCACGTGCTGCCACGGGATGACGAAGAACAAATAGAGAAACGTCCACCACACGAGCAGCAGCCCGAAATCCACCACCCCGTAGCGCGTCCCGCGCTCCTGCCGCCGCAGATGGGGCTGCAGCGTGAGCGCCGCGATCATCGGCACCGTGTGGAAGAAGAAAATGGGGTCGCCGACGAACGGGTTCGGGTTCGGCTGGTGGAGAAAGACCTCGTAGTGCGTCCAAACAATCTGGCCGCCCATCCACAGCGTGCAGCCCAGCGCCAGCAGGAGCCAGAACCAGTTCTGCCTCCACCGCGGCGATGCTGCGTTCAGCAACAGCCCCGTGTTGGCGAGCAGGGGCACAAAGCACTGGATCAGGTCGCCGAACGCCGTCAGCCGGTCGCCGGCCCGCATGAGCAGCGCCCCGGCCACGTATCCGCCCACCAGAAGGATCCATCCCGCGGCAATCCAGGCAGTTGCCGAGGAAGCGGAAAGAAACCGGGCGCGCTCCGGCGAATCCGGCGCACCCTGCGTCTCTGCCCGCTGACTGGTCACACCTGGAGACATGGTCATCTATGCGGAAAAAGTCTAGCGGCTTCGCGCTCCGAGCGCACTGGTACGAAAGTTACTGTCCCTCTTAGGGTTAACCTGTTCTAAGAAATTGGGACGGAAGACAGGGGCGGGGAACGGCCCAGCACGAAGCAGCCCTTCGCCCAGTGAAACGGGCGCTGAAGATAAGAAATTCGGCCATTCCGGAACACCACAGGTGCGCGAGGTCGGCCGGCTCGCCAGTGGCCCGCTGACCTGCCTGTGCGGCGCAATTGCCTGCATGTGGGCGCTGGCGTAAGATACACGCCCTGTGCCAGACGCCCCGTCAATTGCAGGCCGTACCATCTCCCACTACCGCGTTGTCGAAAAGCTTGGAGGCGGCGGCATGGGCGTGGTCTATAAGGCTGAGGACACGCGGCTGCATCGCTTTGTCGCGCTCAAGTTCCTGCCGCAAAACGTTGCCCGCGACCCCCAGGTGCTCGCCCGTTTCCAGCGGGAAGCGCAGGCCGCATCCGCGCTGAATCATCCGAATATCTGCACCATCCACGACATCGGCGAGCAGGACGGCCAGGCGTTCATCGCCATGGAATTTTTGGACGGCGTGACGCTGAAGCATCGCATCGGTGGGAAGCCCGTGGAGACGGATGTTCTGCTGGGCTTGGCGGTGGAGATTGCCGACGCTCTGGACGCCGCGCATGCCAAAGGAATCGTCCATCGCGACATCAAACCCGCAAACATTTTTGTGACCGAACGGGGACACGCCAAGATTCTCGACTTCGGGCTGGCGAAAGTCTCGGGACCAGGAGCCGGAGCTGGCGGAGCGGGCGGGACGGAGGAAATGACCGAGGGCTTGGAAGCGGAACAACTCACCAGTCCTGGCTCGACACTCGGCACGGTCGCTTACATGTCCCCGGAACAGGTGCGCGCCAAGGAACTGGATGCGCGCACGGATCTCTACTCGTTCGGCGCAGTGCTCTACGAGATGGCCACCGGGACACTGCCATTCCGCGGCGAGAGTTCAGGGGTGATCTTCAAAGCCATCCTGGATGAAACGCAGACGCCGGCAGTGCGGCTGAATCCCGGATTGCCCGCGGAGCTGGGAGGGATCATCAACAAGGCGCTGGAGAAGGACCGCGACCTGCGCTACCAGTCGGCCGCCGAGCTGCGCGCCGACCTGAAGCGCCTGAGCCGCGACCTCGAATCGAGCCGCCGCCCCGCTGCGGGGAAAACCGCTCCGGGTTCCGGCGGCCAGGGGGCTGAAACCAAGCAGAAATCCGTGGCCGTGCTCTACTTTGAAAACCAAAGCGGCTCGAAAGAGGACGAATACTTCCGCGACGGGATTACGGAAGATGTTGTGACGGAGCTCTCCAAGATCGCGCAACTGCAAATCTTTCCCCGCTCGGAAATGCTGGCCTTCCGCGATAAGCCGGTAACGGCGCAACAGGTGGGCCAGCAGCTCGGCGCCGCCTACGTGCTGGAAGGCTCCATCCGCCGCGCCGGCAACCGCGTGCGGATCACCGCGCAACTGGTGGAAGCCGCGACGCGGCATTCCGTGTGGGCCGAGCGGTACGACCGGCAACTGGAAGACGTGTTCGCCATCCAGGAGGAAATCGCGCGGAGCATCGCGCAGGCGCTGCGCATCACGCTGACGCCGCAGGAAGAACAAACCATTGCGCGCAAACCCACGGAAAACCCGCAGGCGTATGATTTTTACCTGCGCGGCAGAAGCTACACGCGGCGGGAGAACCTGGACTACGCGCTGCAGATGTTCGAACAGGCCATCCAACTGGACCCGAAGTTTGCCCTGGCGCACGCGGGGATTGCGCACCTTTCCGGACTGGTCTACGAATATCGCGAACAGAACCCGAAGTGGATTGAACGGGGACTGGCGGCGTGCGAGCGGGCCACCGCGCTTGCGCCCGACCTGCCCGAAGTGCTGGTGGCGCGCGCCCGACTCTGCTATACGCAGAAGAAATTTGACGAAGCTGCGCTGCTGGCCTGGCGCGCGATCGAACGCAAACCCGATTGCGATACCTCCTGGAATATTCTCGGCCGGGCGTACTTCGCTTCCGGCCGCTATGAAGAGGCCGCGGCGCTGACGGAACGGGCCATCGAGGCCAACGGCGACGACTACAATACCTATCTTCCCTACCGCAACGCACTGCGAAGGCTGGAACGGAAAAAGGACGCGGACCACGTCGACGAGCGCCAGTGCAAGGTGCTTCGCCAGCAACTGGAATTGGTGCCGGAAGACGTTCGCGCCCGCATCCTGCTGGCTGCGACCCTGGGCTCCCTCGGACAAGACCCGGAGGAATGCGTGCGACACCTGCAGACCGCCGTTGCCCTTCGCCCGGGCGATTCCAACATTCTCTACAATGCTGCGTGTACCTACGGCGTGATCGGGAAGAAGGCGGAAACGTTGGAGACGCTCAGGAAGAGCTTTGCGGCCGGATACGGCAACCCCAATTGGGCGGCCAAGGATCCCGATCTCGAGTGCCTGCACGACGATCCGGAATTCCGGAAACTCGTCGGGCTCGATCGGGCCATGACGCCATGAAAAGCTTCCCCTCTGAAGCGCTCTCGTGGAAAGGAGTCGCGTGGGAATGATCGGGCAGAAAATCTCCCACTACGTGATTGGCGAGAAGCTCGGCGGCGGGGGAATGGGCGTGGTGTACAAGGCCAAGGATACCCGTCTGGGCCGCAATGTGGCCTTGAAATTCCTTCCCGAGGGCTTCGCCGCAGACGCGCAGGCTATCGAGAGATTCCGGCGCGAAGCGCGGGCCGCGAGCGCGCTGAACCATCCGGGCATCTGCACCATCTACGACATCGACGAGTTCGAGGGCCAGCCGTTCATCGCCATGGAGATGCTCGAGGGCCAGACCCTGAAGCACCGCATTGCGGGCAAGCCGATGGAAATTTCCGAGCTTCTGGACATCGGCATACAGATTGCCGACGGGCTCCATGTAGCGCACTCCAAAGGGATCGTCCACCGGGACATCAAGCCGGCAAACATTTTCCTGGTCACGCGGGGCCAGGCCAAGATCCTGGACTTCGGCTTGGCAAAGCTCGCGCCCCTGCTCCAGCCGGCTTCCGAGTCGGTTGGCGCTGCGGCCATGCGCACCCAATCAAATTTCCTCCGGGAAGAGCACCTCACTAGCCCGGGCAGTTCGGTGGGCACGGTGGCCTACATGTCGCCGGAGCAGGCCCGGGGCGAAGAGTTGGATCCGCGCTCGGATTTGTTTTCCCTCGGTGTGGTGCTCTACGAGATGGCCACCGGATCCGTTCCTTTTTCCGGCTCCACTGCCGCGGTCATCTTCAACGGCATCCTGAGTTCCACTCCCCCGCCGGCGGCGGAATCGAATCCCCGCCTTCCCGCGGCGATGGAAAACGTCCTCAGCAAAGCGCTGGAGAAGGACCTCGACCTGCGCTACCAATCCGCCGCGGAGCTCCGCGGCGACTTGAAACGCATCAAGCGGGACATGGAATCGAGCCGCCGTCCCGCAGCGGAGAAAGGCGCGCCGGGTTCCGTGGCCCACGGGGCCGTGGCCAAGCAGAAGTCCGTGGCCGTGCTCTACTTCGAGAACCAGAGCGGCTCGAAGGAAGACGAATACTTCCGCGACGGGATAACGGAAGACATCGTCACCGAACTATCGAAGATCGCGCAATTGGAAATCTTCCCCCGCTCGGAGATGCTCGCGTTCCGCGACAAACCGGCCACGGCGCAACAGGTCAGCCAGCAACTCGGCGCCGCCTACGTGCTGGAAGGCTCCATCCGCCGCGCCGGCAACCGCGTGCGCATCACCGCGCAGCTCGTGGAAGCCTCCACGCGGCATTCCGTGTGGGCCGAGCGCTACGACCGGCAACTGGAAGACGTGTTCGCCATCCAGGAGGAAATCGCGCGGAGCATCGCCCAGGCCCTGCGCATCACGCTCACGCCGCAGGAAGAAAAGACGATTGCGCGGAAGCCCACCGAAAACCCGCAGGCCTATGATTTTTACCTGCGCGGCAGGAGCTACACGCGCCGCGAGAACCTGGACTACGGCTTGCAGATGTTCGAACAGGCCATCCAGTTGGATCCGAATTTCGCTCTGGCACACGGCGGCATTGCCCAGCTCTGCGGCCGAATTTACGAGACTCGCGAGCAGAACCCGAAGTGGATCGAACGCGGGATGGCTGCCTGCGACCGGGCCATGGCCCTCGCGCCCGACCTGGCCGAAGTGATGGTGGCGCGCGCCCGGCTCTCTTACGCCCAGAAGAAATACGAGGAGGCCGCGGTGCTGGCACGGCGCGCCATCGAGCACACGCCCGACTGCGAAGGTTCCTGGAACCTGCTGGGCCGCGCCTATTTCGCCTCCGGGCGGTTCGAAGAAGCCGCCGCGCTGACGGAGCGGGCCATCGAAGCCAATGGCGACGACTACAACACCTATATCCCGTATGGAAATGCGCTGGAACGGCTGGGAAGGAAAAAAGAATCCGAGCGCGTCCGCGATCGCATGACCACGGTTCTCCGCCAGCAACTGGAACTGGTGCCGGAAGACGTCCGCGCCCGTGTTCTGCTGGCCTGCAACCTCGCCTATACAGGGGAATCGGAGGAATGCGTCCGGCACCTCCAGACCGCCGTCGCCCTTCGCCCCAATGACGGCAATACCCTCTACAACGCCGCGTGCACTTACGGCCGCCTCAGGAAAAAGGCGGAGGCGCTCGAGACCCTTAAGAAGGCCTTTGCGGCCGGATATGGCCTCCACGAATGGGCGGCCAAGGATTCCGATCTCGATTGCATGCATGACGATCCTGAATTCCGGAAACTCGTCGGCCTCGACGAACGCCCCGCGTTATAGGAAATTCCTCTCCGCTCATTCCGGAACTTGAAACGCAGTGCGGGCGTGAATTCAATCGAAGAGATGCCGTAGGGGTAGGGGTCCTTCGCCGGTGAACCGGGGTGCTGAAGACAAGTGAGGAACCCTTCGACTCGCTCCGCTCGCTCAGGGTCAGCATCCTGGTCGGATGCTGAGGGCAGCCTTTCCTGGCCGGAGAGGCTGGCGGAGGAGGGGGGATTCGAACCCCCGAGACCCTCACGGGCCTAACGGTTTTCAAGACCGCCGCCTTAAGCCGCTCGGCCACTCCTCCGTTTCTAATTCTAACCTGCAAAAGCATTTAGCGAGGCGTTTGGTGACAATTTGCGTTTCGAGTGCTGCATTCTGGGGCGCACAGTCACCAAATTGTCACTACGATCCCCGGGGGGTTCGACCGCCGCACGCTTAAGCGCGTCAATCAGGCACCGTGTCCAACTGTTGATCCGAAACCTTGCCCCTGAAGGCTGTCCTGTAATCACCACTCCGCCACGATGTCAAGGTAAAGGTATATATTTCTCGTGTTAAGAATTCCTGAAGTTCTCGGACAGCGAACGCGTAGTCACGCCAGTCAGGAGGATGAAGGAATGCGAAGGTTCTTGACGCTGGTTATCGCGCTTGTCGTTGGTTGTTCCTCAGTGTTGGCGCAGAAGAGCAAACCACTCACTGACTCGGAGTTAGCAGCAATCACTGCCCGAGGACGAATGCTCGCGGAGTACGACACCGCGTGCTGGCATGCCTCCGACGCCGTGTTGGCCCTCAAGCCCGCTGAGGGAGTCGTGAGGAGATACATCGCCAGGAAGACCGAAGCAGGATGGGTCGTCGTCTTTGGCAGATTCAACGAGGCCAAGGACGCTTTCTTGGTTGTGTACGAAGCAACTCAGGGCAGCGAATCGCACCAATTCACGGTGAAAACCTATGACCCGCCGCAGAAGGACACCGGGTTCTTTTATATTGCTGCCAAAGCAATCGAAATCTCGCTGCAAAACACCCACCTGGATAAGCGACCCTACAATGCCTATGTTCTTCCGCAGGACTCAGGCCAATTGTACGTGTACGTTTTGCCGGCGCAGACCGTGGCCGATGTCTATCCACTCGGCGGAGACGTGCGTTATCTAGTGTCCGCCGATGGCGTCAATATCATCGAAACACGCCAACTACATAAGTCGATTCTGGAGGTCAAACATTCAGCCCCGCCAGGGTCAAAACCCGCTGGGGGATTTCACACCCACGTTTTGACCGACGTTCCCGAGGATACTGACGTCTTCCACGTGGTACGCCAAAAACAACCTCTCCCGGAGACCGTCGGAACCAAAAGCGGCATATACATGGTTCAAACAGACGGGACGATTAAGCATGTGAAGTAGCTGTCATAGCGTCCATCGTCTGCCCCGACAGAGCTAGGCCGACTTCCGATTAGCCGGGTCGCTGGACAAGTGCCGGTCACGGGCCAGAAACGGCGTTCTGGGAAGTGACGAACGGGGCCAGTTAGATTGAGTTTGTTACACTCATGTGCGCGAGGGACCGAAACTCGAGGACTGTCACCAAATTCTCGCAAGAACTTGCGTGACAAGCGCGGGTGATCTGCTCTTGAAGCTCTCGTTCCTCCCTCGGCCACTCCTCCACTTGGAATTGTAACTCGCGGCACACGATGAAATGGCTGGAATGTCGGCACGCAATGCGCCAGACTCTCGAACCAAGGGAACTCTGCCTGACCGTTGCGGCGTAGCACGGGTGACGACCGGCGGGATCCCAGCTCGTCCGCCTTTCTTTTCCAGTAATACACAACTTCGATTATTCAGGCTCGGCGTCTTCGCGCGAAGTGTAGTAGTATCTGCCGCACCGCGTGGTTTGTTCCGGAGGAGGATGCTCGCGCAACCGGCGGGCGGGCTGAGGCATGGGCGGAGACTACTTCTGGCGGGACCTGAAGATCGGCCTGCGGACGCTGTGGCGGAATCCTGCCTTCACGGCGGTGGCGCTCATCACCCTGGGGCTGGGGATTGGCGCCAACACCGCCATTTTCAGCGTGGTCAACACCGTCCTGCTCCGTCCCCTGCCCTTCGCCGATTCCTCCCAAATCGTCATGGTCCGGAAAACGGACGCGCGCCGCAATATCACCCGCGGCGAGGCCTCTCCGGGAGAGTTTCTGGACTGGCGCGAGCGCAATCATTCTTTCGAGCAACTGGCCGGATGGTCGGCGGGCTATTACTACTTCGCCGGAGCGGCCGAGCCGGAACAGGTATGGGGCGCCCGCGTTACCGCGAACTTCTTCGACCTGTTCCAGGTGACACCGGTTCTGGGCCGCTCCCTCCGCCCTGAGGAAGAGCAACCCGGCAAGGGGCAGGTCGCCATCCTCAGCTACCGTTTTTGGCAGGAGCATTTCGGCGGCAGCGCCGACGTCCTGGGCCGCACCATCTCCCTGGACGACAAACCCTACAGCGTGATCGGAGTCCTGCCTGCCAATTTCAATCTCTGGGGCAATGCCGGCTGGCAGTACGACCTGTGGCTGCCGTTCACTTTCGATCGCGGCAATCCCGCCCGCGAGCAGCACGTGCTGATCGTCTTCGGGCGGCTGCGGCGCGGCGTGAGCGTGGCCCGGGCGGAGACGGAAATGAAGACCATCGCCCGCCAGCTCCAGCAGGAGTATCCCGGCATCGATAAGGGCGCCGACGTTCGCGTGGCGGCCATGCACGCCGAGGCCACTCGCGCACTGCGTCCCGCGCTGGAGATGCTGCTGGCGGTGGCCGGGCTGGTGCTGCTGATCGCCTGCGTCAATATCGCCAACCTGCTCCTCTCCCGCGCCACCTCCCGCGAGCGCGAAATGGCTGTGCGCGCTTCGCTGGGGGCCGGGCGCGCGCGGCTGCTGCTGCAACTGCTGACCGAAAGCGTGCTGCTGGGCATCAGCGGCGGGGCCATCGGGCTGCTGCTCGCCTTCGGAGGTCTGAGACTGCTTCCGCTGTTTCTGCCCGCTGCGGGCAGCCTGTATGAAATCCCTTATGCGCGCACGATCCGCATTGATGCGGATGTTCTGCTGTTTACGCTGGTGGTTTCGATCCTCACCGGAATCCTCTTCGGGCTCGCTCCCGCCTTCCAGATCTCGCGGGCGAGTCTGAGCGAGGCGCTGAAGGAAGGCGGGCGAGGCTCGGCGGGCAGCCGGCGCGGAAAACGCCTGCGGAGCCTGCTGGTGGTCGTGGAGGTGGCGGTCTCGCTTCTGCTGCTGGTCGGCGCAGGACTTTTGACACGGAGCTTTCTGAACGTGCTCTCGGAAAACCTGGGATTCGACCCGCGCAATCTTCTGACCGCGCAGCTCAGCCTGCCCGCCTACCGCTACAGCGACCCCGCGCAGTTCGTTTCCTTCTTCCGCCAGGTGGGCGAGCGGGTGCGCGCCCTTCCTGGCGTCGAGTCGGCGGCCATGATCGACTACCTGCCGCTGACCGGGTGGCGCGGATACGCCAACTTCGAAATCGCCGGAGCGGCGCCGCTGCCCCGTGGCGAGGAGCAGAGCGCCCAATTCCGTGTGGTGGATGCCGCCTACTTCTCCACCATGGGAATTCCCCTGTTGAAAGGCCGCGAATTCTCCGAATCCGATGCGCAGCAGGGAGCAGGCGTGGCCGTGGTCAATTCCGCCCTGGCCCGCCACTTTTTCCGCGACGAGAACCCCGTCGGCAAGCAGTTGCGCTTCCTGCCGGAAGGACGCACCGCTTTCTCTCCTGTCCTGCGCGACTCCTGGCTCACGATTGCCGGCGTGGTGGGCGACACGACGGAAAACGACGTGGGGGAAGCGAAAGCTCCCATCTTCTACGTCCCCTACCTGCAGAATCCCTCGCCGCTGATGCGCCTGGTGGTCCGCACCGCCGCGAACCCAATGGGACTGGCGGCCGCGGTGCGGCGCGAAGTCGAGGCCGTGGACAAAGACCAGCCCATCTCAGAAGTCAGGACCATGGAGGACTACGTCGAGGCGCTGGCGTCCCGCCGCCGCCTGAACATGTCACTGGTGGGTTTCTTCGCGGCGCTCGCCACAGCTCTCTCTGCGGTGGGAATCTACGGTGTCATGTCCTACTCCGTGACCCAGCAAACTCACGACCTCGGGATTCGCATGGCGCTGGGCGCGCAGCCGGAGGACGTCCTCCACCTGGTCGTCCGGCAGGGCATGACGCTCGCGCTGGCGGGAATCGGAGCCGGTCTGATAACCGGCGTTTTCATCCTCTCTCCCGTTCTGGCCCCCATGCTCTACGGCCTGAAGGGCACCGACCCCGTAATCCTTGCAGGCACCGCGGCGCTGCTCGCGGCCATTGCGTTCGTAGCCTGCTACGTCCCGGCGCGGCGCGCCACGCGCGTGGATCCGCTCACCGCCGTGCGCTACGAGTAGCCTCCCGCGCGAAACGCGCCTCTCGAATCCGGCACGCACCGCGTTTTCCTGTTCGCTACGTGAAGCGGCCTCCTGCCTCCGCAGATTTGCGGCAGATCACCAGCATCGCAGAGGTCTTGCACCCGAGTCGCCCGCGGATCAGGTCGAACGCGGTGAACGCTGCGACCCCGAAGAGGCTTCTCGTGGGATCGAACCACGCCCCGGCGCGCGGCCGCGACCCCCGCCCGAACCGCACCAGGTGATGCAGCGAATACATCCAGAAGGAATGGCCGGTTTGAAACACTGTCGAGACAACCTCCAAGCCGTTATCCTCCAGCAGCCTTCCCAGCGTTTTGGGCGTGAACAGGTTCCAGTGCCGCGGGATGTGGTATCCGCCCCAATACGTCCGGCAGAACATGCGGGCATCCAGGCTGTCCAGATTGGGCGTCTCCAGAGCCAGCACACCTCCCGGTGACAACCAGCGGCGAATCCGGCCGACGACCGCTCCGGGATTATCCACGTGCTCGATCACGTGAAACATGGTGACGAGATCGATGCCGCCTTCGGGCAGGCTGGCAGCATCCTCCGCGCGCTCGCAGAACACTCCGGTGTATCCGCGTTCGCGCAGCGAGGCGACCACGCTGCGGCCCAGCTCCAGCCCGTAGAGCGCCGCGCGCGGCACTCCACGGCTTTCCATGAGGCGCAGGAAACGTCCGTCGCCGCATCCGACATCCAGATATGAGCGCGGCTGCGCCCGGCAATGGCGGAGGATTCCGGCCATTTTCCTCCCATCGAGGAGCTCTTTCGCTCGCCGTGCGACGGGATTGATCCGCTCGTAGTTGTACGCGTAGTAGGTGGAAGGATAGATGACGCCGAGCGCGGCGATGGCCGGCCGCGGATTCAACCACACGTGGCCGCACCGAGCGCACTCGACGAAGCGCCAACGGTTGGCGCAGGTCAGAAGCTCATAATCGTATCCGGCCGCGAACTCCTCGAACCGCGCTCCGCGGCACACGGGACACGCCGGAACCTCCTCCGTGTCTATCGAAGGGCGCGGCGGGTGCAAGAACTCTTCGGGCGGCGCGATATCCTGCGCGGAGACGACGGTCGCGCTCATCGCCCCTGCTTGCACTCGGCGATGGGCAACGCCAACCAATAGGTGGCGAGATAAGAAAAATACGACCCGCGCCATTCCATTCCGGCGGCCCCCGCATGGTCCCGGATCATGCGGTCAACCAGCGGCAGGTTGTAGTACGGGATGGAAGGCCATAGATGGTGGGCGGCGTGATAGTTCATGTTCATCGGAGCCACCAGCATTCGCTCGAGCGGATTGCTGCTGTAGGTGATCAGCCGGTGCTGGTCCGCCAGCCGGTCCGCTTCCGGATGGCTGTGCTCGGCAAACGAGCGGAAGTTGTCGCACAGGAACATGAAGACGTACACGGGCGCCAGCCACAGGACCGGATAGGCCCACCAGCCGATGCTCCACGTCAACCCGCCGGCCAGCCCCACAAACCAGCCCGCCAGGATCAGCACATCGCGCAGCCGGTAACCCTCCTGCAATCCGGCGGCAGCCCGTGCCTGCGCATCCCGCCGCCCGCGCGTGACGAACACGGCACGCACAGACCTCCACACGCTCAGCAGCCCGGAAAGGTAGCCCACAAAAGGCAGGCGTTCCGCTTTATTGAAGCAGGCGTGTTTGTGCCGGTCGGGATCGTCGGGCGAGGCGAGGCGCAAATGGTGGGCCAGGTGATTGCGGTTGTTGATGCGCGTAATCGCCCCGATGGGCCCCAGGACCAGGAGATCATTCCACAGGTCATTGCGCGCGATGGTGGGGAACAGCCTGCGGTGCATGCCGTCGTGGCCGATGATGAACAGGGCGTAGTAGCGGTTGCCGATCACCGGAAACGCGAGCAACACGGTCCACCACGCGGGGTGCAGCGCCACCAGGGCAAACGCAGCCAGAATCCACGCCCAGCACACCGCCGCGTCCGCTATCGCGCGCGCGGGCCGCGGCGTGCTCATTTCCCGGATTTGGGCGGGGGAGAGCAACGCCCGGCGATATGGCACGTAAGGACCCTGTCCGGCCATTTCTGAAAGGTGCGCCACAACCGCCATTCCTGAATCCTAAGTCCGGGCTCGCCGCGGAACAAGCCGTAAGCCGGAAGCTGCGTCGGAAAGAAACATACAGCCGAAGAGGCGGGGCTGATTTTTCATCCCGGGCGCCGGGTGAAGAAGCGGAAGGAGATTCAGGCGGCAGGCGCTGGGGGCGGAACGGGCGCCCTCCAGTCCGACGGCGGGAATTCGATGCCCCAGAAGTGCGGCGCCGGAGAAACAAATTCGAGTCCGAGCCGCAGGCCGCGCTCTGACGCGCCTCCGATGTATACCACGCGGCTCTCCTGGTCCTCCTCGGTGGCCGGGCTGCGCAAGGTGACCAGCGATCCCATGTCCATCTCCGCGTCGAGATAGAGCAACGCCCCATGGGCATTGATCACGATGGTCTCCGCCTGCTTGGTGAACTTGTGACCGCGGGTATCGCGTCCTGCGGCGCGCACGTGCATGCGGGCAAACACCCGCGAGCTGCGCCTCTTATTCTCGGCTTCGGAAGTGGCCATACGCGGGTATCCTGCCCCAAGCGCGGAGTGGCGTCAATGCCGCCCTCCCGCTGCAGCCCGAATTCCACCACCGGGGGCGTTCCTGAATCATGCTGTTGCAGGCTGGTGTAGCAAACCTCGCCAGCCCACTTGCAGCGATGGGAGCACGATGCGTAGAATTGACGCCTTGCCCGCCCAGGGCCCCTAACCAAGGAGCAGATCCGGGATGACCCCTATCGAATACATCGAGTCGCGCCGTGACGCCAACCTGGCGGAACTCGTCGAATTTCTGAGAATCCCGAGCATCAGCACGCAATCGGAACACAAAGCGGACGTGGAGCGCGCGGCCCGCTGGGTGGCCGAAAAGCTGCGCAGACAGTTCGATTCCGTCGAGGTGATTCCCACCAAGGGTCATCCGCTGGTTTTCGCCGAGACCCGTCAAGTGCCCGGCAAACCCACTGTCCTGTTTTATGGACATTACGATGTACAGCCGTCCGAGCCTGACAATCTGTGGACCAGTCCGGCGTTTGAACCGGCCGTGCGCGGCGGAAATCTCTACGGCCGGGGCACCGCGGACGACAAGGGCCAGGTGCATATCCATCTGGCGGCATTCGAGGCCCTGAAGACAACGGAAGGGCGGCTGCCGGTGAACGTGAAAGTGATCATCGAGGGCGAGGAAGAAGTGGGCGGGGCGGCGCTCTACGACTTTGTGAGAAACAGCAAGGAGCGGCTGCGGGCGGATGTTCTGGTGGTTTCGGACACGAGCATGCTTGCGGCGGGCGTCCCTTCGGTGACCTACGGCCTTCGCGGACTGAACTATTACCAGATCGAGCTGAGCGGCCCGGCGCAGGACCTGCACTCCGGCGTGTTCGGCGGGGCGGTGCCGAATCCACTGACCATCCTGGCCGAGCTGTTTGCCAAGATGCACGACAAGAACTTTCACGTCACCGTTCCCGGCTTCTACGACGATGTGGCCACGCTCAGCAGGACCGAACGCAAGGCGCTCAATGGGCTGCCCTGGAAGATGAGCGATTTCAAGAGGCACGTGGGCGCTCCGGGGCTGGCGGGAGAGAAGGGCTACTCGGTGGTGGAGCAGCTCTGGTGCCGGCCCACGCTGGAACTGAACGGCATCTGGGGCGGATACATGGGCGAAGGCGCCAAGACGGTGATCCCGGCAAAAGCGTGGGCGAAGTTTTCCACGCGCCTGGTGCCCAACCAGAAGCCGGAGAAAATCGTGAAGCAGGTGGAAAAGTACATCCGCCACCTGTTGCCCAAGACGGTCACCTGCAAACTTGAAGTGCTCAGCTCCGGAAAGCCCTGGGTCGCTCCCTACCACCATCCGTACTTCGAGGCGGCGCACCGCGCTCTCGAGAAGGGATTCGGGAAGAAGGCGGTGTTCATCCGCGAAGGGGGCTCCATCCCGTTTGTCACCGACATGCACGACGCCTTCAAGATTCCCTGCGTCCTATTGGGCTTCGGCCTGCCCGACGAAAACGCGCACGCTCCCGACGAGCACATGTCGCTGGAGAATTATTTCGGCGGGATCAAGGCTGTGGCGCATTTCTACGAGGAACTCGCGCGCACGTAGGCAAGGAATCGGGGAATAGACCCTACACTCGGTTTGAGAGGAACCGAAGCACAGGCCATACATCTGCTTTTGAAAAAATGATATCGCACCCCCCTCCCCTTCAAAATTGCTCAAACCACTGAGAACAATAGGCTTGCGGGGAGGGTATTTGCACAAACCACTGAAAATACGGAGGTTGCGGGGACGCGGGTTGGATGAGATGCGAGCGAGGCGACTAACCTCCATACATTCAGCTTTTGGTGCGCAATATCGCCGCGCCTTCGCCAAGGCTTCGGCGTGCAGGCCCTCCCCCCTATTTTTGTAAGTGCAGAAAGCAAAAGAGTTGAGAAGAAATTCGGACGTTTTGTTGAAAACACGCGACTTTAAGGTGCGTGGCATCTGCACATGCGAGGGGTGAAAGTGATCTGGAACTGATGTGCAGAAGCTAAAGGAGTTGTGTATTCCCGTGCAACAAGATGGTGCGGATGTGCAGAAACCAAAGAGGTTAGTGTTCCGTTCGGCGGCGAGGTCTCGGCTTGGTTCGGCGCGGTGCATCGATGTCGACCCGCGCGGAGTGTATCGCAAGTCATAACTATGAGTCAATAGGAAATAATTACATGGCCGTTGGGAACTGGGGCGTCCCGATTCCTTCGGGACACAAAAGGCGTGTCCCGAAGGAATCGCGTCCGATGTCGGGACTGCGGAGCGGTCCATCGGACTCCAGAAAACGGAGACCACAAACCGGGTCGCAGATTGAGACGGTGGGCGGCGCGGGGAATTGGGCGATCTCTGGAGTGAATCAAATTGAGATGGCGCAAGAGAAAGGCGGGGCATGGACGAGTCGTCGCGTCTCAATTTGAGGCGGTAGCGGCGAGGGCGGCTACATGAGAGAGACCGATGGGTCAAAGTGAGACGAGGACCGAGGATGCGGAATCTCCGCACGCGTGCCGCAGGGTCATGCGGGACGGATGCGGAGCACACTCCAGAAGGCGGCGGGCAGGCCATGGTAGGTTTTCTGTGGGCCACCGACGAGAGGGAGCGCAGCACTGCCGACGCCGGCGGAGTTCGCGGAACTGCTCTGGGTTAGAAAGGAAAAAACCGGTGCCCCGACGGGGCGCGCAATTCAGAGTCTGTCGATTGAGTCTCTAGAGTGCGCAAAACCCGTGCCAGACAAGGGGAAAACGATTTTGGTGCCCAGAACTTCTAGTTTCAATTGATACAGAGAATGGGAGCGGTTCGGAGGCAACGGCGTCGGATGGTCGCGTGCGCGGAGCCAGGAGCATCTCAATGGCGCATGTCAAAATCACAACCTATAATCAACATTGCTCGGCTCCTTTCGTCCGAGCCCTGGTCGTCTGACAGCAACCAAGTCTACTCGGCGGAAGGAGCCGACGCCGTCATCTAATCAGCCGTGATTAGACCGTTCCGCAGTCGGACTACGCCCGTGGCGCGCCTTTGCTTGGATTCGCCCGCCTGCGCCGGGTGGGTGATTTGCCCTCGTGGAACAGGACCCGGTCCAGCTTTGGCAGGTTGTTGTGCAGTCTTTCTATGCAATCCTTTGCATAGTCGAACTGCTCGACGTCGAGGCCAACTATGATCTTTTGCATCTCATCTCTGTGCTGAGGAAGGCGCATCTTGCACAGCGCTTTGAGGTCGCGGTCCAGATGCTGGCCGTATTCCCACAGGTCATCCAAATCCGCGACGATTGCGCCGATGACCTCCGAGTGCACTGTTGGGAATCCTCTTTTCAAGGCAAACAAAAGCTCGCGTACCAGATGCATGCTCTTGCCATACAACTTCCGGTCGGCTCGGTAGGCGGCAGCGGCGGCTTTCCTTTGCGCTGGATTGGATCCTCCGGCCGCGGACGCCAGCTTTCTGCTTTCCTTAATCAAGTCACGGACTACGCGAGTCATCCTTTTTGGAGGAGGTGTCATCGGCTTGTACCCGCAGTTTCCGAACGCATTAAAAGTAGCCTGCGATCGTTCGAATGACGTCTGCCGTAAAGTGAACAGCATTTCCCAAGTGCTTGTTCGCCAACTGGTCTGCCCGCTTGTCCATGTTCTCAGCGGACTTACGCATCGTGTCCTTCCAGTTTCTTTTCGGATCCTTCCCGGGATCGCCCTTCAGTTTTTCCAGGTGTTCTTTGGCCGTGATGAAATGTTTCTGGATGGCCTCAGTGGCCTTCGTGGCTTTGCTGTAAACCAAGCCGACGGCAGCGCCCATGACCGCACCGGCGGCCGCGCCGATTTCAGCTCCGGCCTGTGCACCTCCCGCGGACAGAACAGGCACAGTAATCACTGCTCCGGTCTCTCCTGAGGGAGCGGCGACGACGACTCCTGCACTGGCCCCAACTAGGGCACCAACGACCGCAAAGGTCAGTGCCCCGGTCATGGCGCCGACCGCCGCCGCCTTTGCCGTCGCAGCCTGCTGCTCTTGCGTCGCCGAGTTGGCTTTATCGTCGGCGCTTCCGGGGTCGGCGTTCTTCCCGGTACATTGGTGTCCGCCGCAGGTATCACCCGCGCTGGTGGCGGCATTTCCTTGCGGATCGTGGCCGTCGAGGTCGGCGAAGGATTCGGGGTCGTCGGCGACCATGGCGTACAGGTTGAGGGTCTGAGGATTGGTGAGGTTGGCGTAGGGAACCGGAACCGGGACCGCGCTCCAATCCGCCGAGAGCCAGCGGCCAAATCGCCAGGAGTAGTAGCGGGCGCCGAAATCGTCGTCCCGACACTGAAGTCGGGACGCAAGAGGCGCGTTCCCCGTTTCTGAGTCGCGCTCTTTGCCTTCGAATTTGTAGTTATTCGCAGCCGCGCAACTGTTTGTGTAAGGTAGCTCCCCGCCGAAGGGCGTGAAGTCCGCGTCATAGCAAACGACTCCGTTCGATTGGGTGACCACGCGCGAGCTGCCGAGGAAGTCTTCGACGTAATACTGCACACTGCCCCCGGCAGGGAGCATGGCGATTCGCTTCCCGCCGCCTGTCCCGAGCGCAGCCGGGGGAAAGAAGATATGTTCGTCCGTGGTCGAGCCTGGGCCGTCCGTGGCCATGAGCATAAGGGGATGTTAGCTCCGGCGGGATGAAACGGGGAGAGGAATCTCCGCACGCGTCCCGCAGAATCGTTCGGGACGAATGCGGAGCACGAAGGTAGGGTTTCTGGGGGCCATCGACGAGAGGAAGCGCAGCCTTGTGGACGCCGGCGGCGTTCGCGGAACTGCCCCGGGTGAGAAAGGAAGCAACCGGGACCCCGAGAGGGCCCGCATTTCGGAGTCTGTTGATTGAGTCTCTAGAGTGCGCAAAACCCGCGCCAGACAAGGGGAAAACGATTTTACTGCCCAAAACCTCTAGTTTCGATTGATACGGAGAATGGGAGCGGTTCACCAGCATCTCAGTCGTATGTTCGCGTGCGCCGAGCTAGGGGGCACTTCCAGGCCGTGAGAGTCTCTGTATGGTTTGCTTTGCTCGCTTGTGGCCCTGCTTTGATGCTTTCAGTAGCCAAAATCGAGCGAGGCGCTTATTCTTGCGGACGCCTTCACCATCGAGGTATGCAATCCCTAGGTTGTATCGGGCTTTAGGATCTCCCTTCCGAGAAGCTCTTTTCAGCCAGCGGATCCCTTCCGAAAGATTCCTCCTTGTTCCCACGCCGTCGAGGTACGCCAACGCGAGATTGCACTGGGCGGCCGCGTCGCCTGCTTGGGCCCCCCTCTTGTAAAGAAGGAGGGCTTTTCGGGGACTTCGTTTCACTCCTTTCCCCTGATCGTACATGAGAGCTAGGTTAAAAAGTGCGCCGGGATGGTCGCGTTTAGCGGCCCGGAGGTACCAGTATCGAGCGGACTGCATGTGACGCCTCACTCCGAGTCCGTGAGCCAGGGCATAGGCAGTGAGGAACTGCCAATGGACCCAGCCTCGCCGCGCAGCATCCAATATCAGAGGAAACGCCTTTTTGTAATTCTTCTTCGTCCCGATTCCATAAAAGTACGCTCGGCCGAGTTCTGGGGCGCTGTCTGTCTGAATTGGGTCCTTCACGTTGCTCCCTCTCATTTGTCGAAGAGTGCTACGGGCTAGTTTTGGTCACTGTGCTTGTTGGCTCGTTTCCCGTTTCCTTTTCCCCCGAACTTCTTTTGCTTCCAACTAGGCCTATTCCGTAGTTTGTCTCCGGTCCTGCTGGGATGATCTGCCTGATGCTTGTCCTTGGTATGCCTCCTTGAGGAATCCTGGGCATCCGGGATGAGGCCCAGCCTTTGCGCGTTCTCACCGGCAGCGCGCGAGTCAGCGGCATCGCGTTTCGCCTGATCATTATAGTTTGCAACGATCGCGTCTGCCGTGCGCGTGATGGCCAAGTCGGCCGCAACCACCACCGCAGTGGCTGCCAAAAGCAAAGGCAATGGTCCGGGGGGTGGTGGACCAGGTGGGAGCGGCTCGACGGTGGGCGGAGCTGTCGTTGGGGCCGGAGTTGCAGGGGGGTCAAGGACGGGAGCGGCCACGGCCGGCGCCTGCTGTGGCGTCGAGCCGGCTACATTGTCGGCGCTGCCGGGGTCGGCGTTCTTCCCGGTACATTCTTTTCCGCCGCAGGTATCAGCCGCGCTGGTGGCGGCATCTCCTTTCGGGTCGTGGCCGTCGAGGTCGGCGAAGGATTCGGGGTCGTCGGCGACCATGGCGTAGAGGTTGAGCGTCTGGGGGTTGGTGAGGTTGGCGTAGGGCACGGGAACCGGCAGCGCGCTCCAATCCGCCGAGAGCCAGCGGCCGAAACGCCAGGAGTAGTAGCGGGCGCCGAAGTCGTCATTGCCGGTTTCTGTGTCGCGCTCTTTGCCTTCGAATTTGTAATTGTTCTGCGTTGGGCAGGAGTTCGTGTAGGGCAGCTCACCTCCAAACGGCGTGAAATCACTGTCGTAGCAAATGACTCCGTTCGATTGGGTGACCACGCGCGAGCTGCCGAGGAAGTCTCCGACGTAATACTGCGCGCTGCCTCCGGCAGGGAGCACGGCAATGCGCTTGCCGCCGAAAAATACGTATTCTTCGGTCACGTTTCCCGAGCCGTCGGTTTCCGCCAGGATTTCGTCCCCCGCGCCGTACCAGTAAAGTTTACCACTCGACTTGAAGACGCGGCGGCCGTCGCCGTCGTAAGCGTAATTCACGCCCGCAGCCGATTTCATCTGGCTTTCGCCGTCCCAGGTGTAGGAGAACGTGCCGTCGTTCTGCGTGTTGCCGGAGGCGTCGTAGGAAAAGCCGGAGATGTGGTTGTAGCCGTCGGCGGTGACGTTGCCCATGATCGTTTCGGTGCAGGCGCTGTAGTTGGGCGTCCAGCCGGCCTGGGCCAGCAGATTTCCCCAGGCATCGTAGCTGTACTGATAGCCCCAGCAATAGCTCCCTGTGGTGGCCAGCGTGCCCGCGCTCAGAATTCGGTTCACCTGGTCGTAGGTGAACGACTGCGAGCGGCTGGAATTCAGGTTGTTGGAGATCGAGGAGACGTGCCCGGCATTTTTACCGCTCACGGGGTCCACGAAGCTGTAGGTGATGTCCATGGCGGAGCCGCCCGTCGAGGAGGCCTTGAACTCCAGCGGCTGGAGGCGGTTGTTGTAGGAATGGCTCAGATTCAGGCCGGTAAACGAGGAAGTCTGGCCGATGGAAAGGGCGTAGAAACTGCCTTGCGGCGTGTAGCAGGCCGCGTTGGCCTGGCAGCCCGCGGGCGGAGTCTGGAAATCGCTGGCGTAGGTGATGCCGTTGGACCCGTCGGTGGCTTTGCTGGGCCGCCCCGCGGCGTCAAACGTGTAATTGACCACGCGGCCGGTGGGATAGGTGACGGAGGTGACGTTGCCTGCCAGGTCCAGGTAATACGTGCTGGTTTTCGTGATGTTGTTCCCGCCGCTGGCCGTGGTGCGCTGGTCCACGTGCACGCTGCGCTGGTTCGCCGGGTCCACCTGATAGCTCCAAGCCTCCGACCCTGCGGCGTCCGTGACGCTGGTGCGGTGGCCGATGTTGGCGCAGGTTGGGATCTCGGACGAGTCTCCTAGCATCCCTTGACAAGCACTAGGTTTGTAGCCTTGTCGCCCTCAAAGACAACCATCCACGAACTTTGCCCGAGGAAGACGGCCTCCCTATTCTTCCAGGGGGAGTTCTGATAACAACTCCTTAGATATGGGGATGCATCCACAGGCGAGAGGAGGGTACCGAACTTGTCCTGAAGTTGGGCTCTCGTCTTGCCCACCACCAGTTTGTCCCGGTTACGGTCGCCCACCATCGCCCCAGTCGCGACGGCAAGATCCATTTTGTAAAGGCCGGCCTTCCAGAGAACGTACTTGACGTTCTTGGGGTCACTGGAGGACGGATACAGCAACGCCCATCCGCTTACCAAGACAAGAACCAATGCAAAGATGACAATCACGACTCCCATGGGCCGTCCCATCATTGGTTACCCCCGATGTAGGACCTCACTACAGGCGCAGGATCATGTGGTCCCTCTCCATTTTGCCCCCTAGGCCTGAATCCCCAATTGTTTCGGGTTACGATTCCTGCAGGGTTCGTGGTCGAGTTTACTGAAACTGTTAATCCTGGCCCCACCACGATCCCAGCGTGTCCGTAAGTCCCGTGGGCCTGCGCAATCACGTCGCCCGCCTGGGATTGTGCGAGAGACTTAGTACCCGACCAGCCTGGTATGGAAACATTCGGATCCGCCCATTCATGGGCGGTAGGATCTCTCTTGAATCCCAGCCACCCGAGGATGCCTGAACGCGGAACCTGCGGCCTGGGCGCTCCTGACTGTTGGACCGCATCGGCCACCAGTTGATTACACTTGTTGGTACCAGCCTTATAGTTGTCCTTGCTGTTGGCCTCGAGGTAGTCCGTGGCATGGTGATTTGCAATGGCTTGCGCGGCCTGAGCAATGCTCGGCTGTTGCGCCTGGATGACTTGATTGGTCCCGGCCAGGTACTCGACCGAGAATGGACTGTCGCTGACCGCGAAAGTAGGATCCCATGCACCGCTGGGCGGAGCCGCTAGCTGGTACGTCTGGCCGGGTGTGTGGCCATCGAGGTCGGCAAAGGATTCGGGGTCGTCGGCGACCATGGCGTACAGGTTGAGCGTCTGCGGGTTGGTGAGGTTGGCGTAGGGGACCGGAGCCGGGACTGCGCTCCAGTCCGCCGAGAGCCAGCGGCCGAAACGCCAGGAGTAGTAACGGGCGCCGAAATCATCGTCGCCGGTTTCCGTGTCGCGCTCTTTGCCTTCGAATTTGTAATTGTTCTGCGTTGGGCAGGAGTTCGTGTAGGGCAGTTCACCCCCAAACGGCGTGAAATCGCTGTCGTAACAAACGACTCCGTTCGATTGGGTGACCACGCGCGAGCTGCCCAGGAAATCTTCGACGAAATACTGCGCGCTGCCCCCCGCGGGAAGCATGGCGATTCTTTTGCCGCCGAAGAAGATGTATTCGGCGGTCACGTTTCCCGAGCCGTCGGTTTCCGCCAGGATTTCGTCCCCCGCGCCGTACCAATAGAGCTTACCACTGGATTTATACACGCGGCGGCCGTCGCCGTCGTAGGCATAGTTCACGCCCGCCGCGGATTTCATCTGGCTTTCGCCGTCCCAGGTGTAGGAGAAGGTGCCGTCGTTCTGGGTGTTGCCGGAAGCGTCGTAGTGGTAGGTCGCGCTCATCTCGGCGCGTGGTAGCGTCGGCTATCACCACGCGGCACCCTACTTTTCGCGCGCTTCATGCCTTGGCCGTAGAGCCGGGCGAGGCCGTACCCAAGTGATACTAAGACAAAAAGAATCAGAATGGGCCGGATTGCGGCGGAATGGGGGATCCATATGGCCAGTTTGGGAAAGAGACCCAACAACGCGATGCTTCCGATGATAAACACCCAACCGGCGATGAGAATTCGGCGGAACATGATACTCAGGTGGCCGCCCTTCTTGTTCGAATTACTTGGGGAAGATACACGACAAAATAGTAGAGGAGGCTTCCCCACCAAAATCCGATCAACAAAATGAGAAACCATACTCGCTTCGCCGAGGCACCGGAGTTATCGAGTCGTACCCAGTACCGCCACATGCCAACGAACAGAAAAAGCACGCCGATCGGTACGAGGAATCCCAAAGCAGTTAGCGGAACCCTGATCCAATACGCGAGTCTTGTGACGTCCATTCTCATAAGTGCAGGGGTTAGTGCGAGCACGCAAAGAGCGGAAACAAAGAACAGTGTAGCGGTTAGGGAAGAGGTCAGCCAATCGTCCCTTAGCCATACACTCGGCACCCAAACCGGCCCAACTCTTTGAAAGCGCGTGAAATTCATGATTCGCTCGCTAGTTGCATTTCTGACGGTTGTCCGCTGCGCACAGTGGAGGCTGCGGGGGTTTGGGTGCCGGTGGCGGGCCGGGGCTTGCCAAGGAGGCTTTCACCTCAGAAACAGCGTCCTTCAGAGCATTTAAGCCTTCTCTCGTGGCCCCCACTTCACCGCCGCCAACCAGAATGACTCCCCCCTCAAGTCCGATCCCTAGTTTGTCCTCAGATGCATTCGCAACCCCAGCCTTATCCCCGGTTTTCACTACGGGTGGTTCTTCGCCCGTCAAGTGCATATCGTTCTGAAGTGTAAGAACCGTCTGCTCGACTGAAACGCTCTTACCGTATACCGTTTGATTCTCGGTTCCAGCTGACGCCCCCGCTTCCGCCGATCTGGAGATTTTCAGAATCGCATCCTGTGAAGTCTCGGCGTTCGCCTTGTATGCAGCGCCGACTTTTGCCTCAACTGGCCCCCGCTTCGCTTTCAACTCCGCCCCAAAACCAATCGATACTTTGACGTAGATGGAGTTGGCAAAGGTCTTGATGTCGTTCCAGGCTTTCTCAAGATCTCTACCATCGGGGTCGACGTACGCGAGCGGATTGTTTCGAGTGTATGCATACCTATTCAGCGTTTGCGGGTCAAGGGCGTGAACGCCGATCGGCTTCGGATCGGCAGTCATGAACCTGCCAAAGCTCGACGCATCGTAGCGGGCTCCAAAATTGTCTAACCCCGATTCTGTGTCCCGTTCTTTGCCGGTGAACTTGTAAGTGTTGCCGCTGGAGGAAAGGATGGGGCGTTCGCCGCCGAAGGGGTAGAAATCGCTGTCGTCGAGGACCGTACCGCTCGAGTTTGTGACGATGCGAGAGGTGCCGAGGTGGTCGGCGAAATAATAGTCCACGGTCCCAGCGGGAAGCAGGAGCTTGGCGATGCGCTTGCCGCCGAAGAAAACGAATTCACTTGTTAGATTTCCTGATAAATCGGTTTCGTCCAGCGGGTCGCTGCCGGCGCCGTACCAATACAGCTTGCCGTTGGACTTCTGGACGCGGTTTCCGTCGCCGTCATAGGTATAGGTCACGCCAGCAGCCGCGGTCAGGTGGTTTTCAGCGTCATAGGAATAGCTGTTGATGCCGTCGCCGAGTTCGTTTCCCGGCGTGTCGTAGGATACCCCGGGGTTCGTAATTCGATTGCTGGCGTTCACGCCGAGGTTCAGATACTCCTCGGTGCACGCGGAGTAGCCCGATGGCGCGCTGATGGAGAGGAGATTGGCCCACGCATCATAGCCGTATTGCTCGCCCCAGCAGGTGGAACCGCTGGTGGAGCTCGTCTGCGCCGTGGCGATGCGATTCAGTGAGTCGTAGCTGAAGCTTTGCGAACGGGTGGTGTCGCGATTATTGGTGATGCCCATGACGTTGCCGTTGTCGGCGGAGCCCAAGTTGAAATTGTACTTCAAATCGAGGGTGGTGCCGGTGGTGGCGGAGCCGGTGCACGCGGTGGAGTTCCAGGGCAGTGCCGTTCCTGTGGTTGCATAGATCCAGCAGGGCTGCAAGCGATTATTGAAGATGTACGTGGCGGTCACGGTGCCACCGTTCTGCAGGGCGGCCAACGCTCCCCACGCGGTGTAATGCGCGCCCGTGGCGTAATTGATGTTGTTTGGATTGTCCACGGCGGAGACGGGTTGCGAGGCGGCGTTCGGGGCGTAGGTGATGGTCCGGCCGGAAGGATAGCCGAGGCTCGCCAGGGTCCCGTCGAGGTTGTAGGTGTATGTAAAGGTCTTCGTGACACTGTTCGTGGTGCGCTGGTCGGCGAGCGCCCGCCCCATCACGTCATAGGACCAGGCCTCGCTGCCGGCGGCATCGCTCATCCCGGTTCTGCGGCCGATGCCGTTCGTGATGCTCAGCCCGTAGTAGCTTGTCTGGTCGTAGGAATAGCTGGCGACCGGAGACGGCATCGTGCCGTTCGAGCAGGTCTGCGCGGTGTAGCCTTTGGCGGTGAGGCGGTTCAGGGCGTCGTAGCAGTACGTGAGCGTGACCGTGGCGGAGCCCGACTGATTCTGGGCGGGCATGGTCTTCTGGGAAAGATTGCCGTCGGAGTCGTACATGTAGGTGGTGGAGACCGTCGTACCAGAGGCGGTGGTGTTTGATTCCGGGTTGGTCGAACTGGTGAGGCGCGAGAGTGAATCATAGGCGAAGGAGCGTTGGCGGGAGCCGTTCTGCAGAACGCTCAAGAGATTGCCGAGCGCGTCGTAGGAATACGTGGTGAGGTAGCCCAGGCCGCCCGGATCTTCGACGACCGAGGTCAATCGCCCGAGGCCGTCAGAGCAGCTCTGGCGGTTCTTGCTCTGCTCGTCGGTCACCGTGACGCAGTTGCCGGAATAAGCGGTAGTAACCGCGCTGCCATCCGCCTGTGTAACCCGGGTGGTTCGGCCCAAGGCGTCATAGGTGAACGCAGTGAGGCCGTAGGTAGGGTCACTCAAGGAGCGATAGGGGTTTGAGACTGACCTGCTCCCCCAGATCCGCGCACGAGCATATATGATTTTCGCATTCTGGCGCGGAAGGGGGAAGCATGTCGAAGCGAAAGTACAGCGAAGTGGAGATGATCGGGGCCTTGAAGCAGATGGAGGCCGGGCGGTCCGCCGCCGAGGTGGGCCGGGAGTTGGGGGTTTCCAAGCACACCATCTATGCCTGGAAGGCCAAGTACGGGGGGATGAGCGTGGGCGAGGCGCAGCGTTTGCGCCAGCTCGAGGACGAGAACCAGCGTCTGAAAAAGCTGGTGGCGGACCTCAGCCTGGACAAGGACATGCTCAAGGCGCTGATTGAAAAAAACGGCTGGAGCTCGTAGACCGACGGGAAGAAGCGCGCTGGCTGTGGGAGCACTACCTGGTGAGCGCGCGACGGGTCTGCGGGCTGATGGTCGTGGCCGAGTCCAGTTATCGGTACGCGAGCCGGCGCAGCGATGAAGAGTTGCGAGCGCGACTGGTGGAGGCGGCGCGGGAGAAGCCGCGGTGGGGCTACCGGAGGTTGCAGATTCTGGTGGACCAGAGCGGCCGCGTGAACCATAAGCGGGTGTATCGGGTGTACCGGGAGGCGGGGCTGATGATCCGGCGCAAGACGCGCAGACGGCTGGTGCGTGTGGGAGCGCCGCGACCCGCGCCGAATGGGCCGAATCAGGAATGGGCGCTGGACTTCGTCCACGATGCCGCGGAGAGCGGGCAGAAGTTCCGCACGCTGAGCGTGCTGGACGTGTACACGCGAGAAGCACTGGCGCTGGAAGTGGACACCAGCATGGGCAGCCGGAGGGTGACGCGGGTGCTGGAACAGATTCTGGTGGAGAGAGGAAAACCAACGGTGATTCGTTGCGACAACGGACCGGAATTCACGAGCCGTCATTTTCTGGCCTGGTGCCTGGAGCGGGAGATCGAGCTGGTGCACATCGAGCCGGGGAAGCCGGTGCAGAACCCGCACGTGGAGAGTTTTCACGGACGGTTGCGGGAGGAATGCTTGAACGCGAGCTGGTTTGGGAATCTGTTTGACGCGCGGAAAAAGATCGGAGCCTGGAGGGAGGAATACAACGAGGAACGGCCGCACAGCAGCCTGGGATACCGGACGCCGGCTGAATTCGCTGCGGCCTACGCCGCAACAGCGCTGGCAGGCAGATCGATGACCGCGGTGGTGGCACGGCAAACCCCGGAGCAACGGGGAAGAGTGACGGGAAGAGGAGCCGAAAGCTGCGTTATGAGCACATCAGCAGAGTTGAGCGGAGGTCAAGACGTCGTATGATCGCGTGCGCGGAGCCAGGGGGCAGGTCAGCTAGGGGCGCGAGACGTCGTATGATTCCCTGCGCAGAGTGTGGGGAGCAGGTCAATCCAAGCGGTGCTGCAAAGCATTGCAGAACAGAGGTGTCTCTTGACAACGCCCTCGTCCTTATCGAGCGGCACCCGGCTATTCGCAAAGCACCTGTTTCAACTTCGGGATGTCAATCTTAACCGCTTCATGTGTCGACGATATCCCTACCCCATGTTTATCGCAGATATAAAATATATCGTTGTTTACTATCTTTATTCTAATTTCATTGGAGTCGAGACTTTGGCTCGATCTCTGGATTAAACTGAGGACTTGATCGGCCTGCCTTTCGTTCTTGATGGAAACGATCTTGAAAGCCCTTTGTTCAATATTTTCCCCAGTGACAGGTACGTATGTTTGGACCTCGGGCGGGATCCAAAATACCACCACCTTATTCAACACTTTCCCTCCGTAGCCTTGGGAACCAATTGTCGCCAAGATGAGAATTGTAGTATAGAGCAATCGCATGCCATCCTCCGTTAAAATTGGGTGGAACCCGGCGGTACATATTGGGTACGATCCGGCAGCCCCAAATCACGTCGAATTGGATTCCCATTCTCAATGACGTTATTCATCTTATTAGGCCCGTTGTCCTCGGCACCTGCCGCGTGGCCTAGTTCATGTCCTAGAATCGCTGTAGTTGGTGCCGGTTCTGGCCCGTCTGCTGTCTGGACGCGAGGATGAAGCTTCGGGTCAACATTTATACTATTATCCCGTGAGTTATAATAAGCATCACCGTCCACCGCGCGAACAGTCAGGTCACCGTTCTTCAAGGCAGTCTTCAGAATTGATCTGGCATGCTTTGAATGCGTTATCATGTAGTGCCACTGAGCCTTCAGCGCTTTCCCGCCATGCCCGTTGCCTACAATGCGAACTACGTGCGGTTTAGCCGCCCGCTGCTGTTGCGCCTCCGAGTCGGCTTTCTTGTCGACGCTGCCCGCGTCGGAATTCTTCCCGTCGCAGGGCCGTCCGCCGCAAGTATTAACTGCGTTGGTGGTTGTATTTCCTTGTGGATCGTGGCCGTCGAGGTCGGCGAAGGATTCGGGGTCGTCGGCGACCATGGCGTAGAGGTTGATCGTCTGTGGGTTGGTGAGATTGGCGTAGGGAACCGGAACCGGGACCGCGCTCCAGTCCGCGGAAAGCCAGCGGCCGAAACGCCAGGAGTAGTAGCGGGCGCCGAAATCGTCGTTCCCGGTTTCCGTGTCGCGCTCCTTGCCTTCGAATTTGTAATTGTTCGCGGCCGCGCAACTGCTTGTGTAAGGTAGCTCGCCGCCGAAGGGCGTGAGGTCCGCGTCATAACAAACGACTCCGTTCGATTGCGTGACCACGCGCGAGCTGCCCAGGAAATCTTCGACGTAATACTGCGCGCTGCCTCCCGCGGGCAGCATGGCGATTCGCTTGCCGCCGAAGAAGATGTATTCGGCTGTGGTCGAGCCTGAGACGTCCGTGGCCATGGGGATGAGGGGATGTTAGCTCGGGAAGGATGAAACATGGAGGGGAATCTCCGCACGCGCCCCGGACTGCGCACGAGCTTGACAACGACCGGCTCGTCGCGGGAGTTGGGATGGGTCCATTCCATTATCTCGGCTGAAAGGACTGGACGCCGCGATCTAATGGGGACCGGATCACCCACCAAGCTTTGGGCTCACGCTCGGGGCCGCTGCACCGGAGTCTGAAACACCATTCTGTGACGACTTCGCTCTACTGTATTGCTGCAAAAGCTCCTTCAGCGCAACAACCTGTCGCTGCGATAACCTAGCACGAAGGAGGTCGACTTCCATCGGATAGACGGTGCCGTACTCCGCTTGTTTGTCCTTTGCCGGATACATCGCTTCTATGTATGCGTCCCGGTAGAGGATCCATGCCCTCTCCGCCGCCTTAATCTTCGGGATGGCCTCGGGTTGGCTTGCGGCCTGTGATAAAAGCTCGCGATACACCTCATTTAGCTGGGCATCGACGCGTGCTGCCTCATCACTGGCACAGGCGTCCATTTCACGCTGGGTCTTTGCTTTATCGATGCAAACTCCATAGCGATCGGGCTCCTGCACAGGGCCAGAGACTGACGCGACCAATAGCAACAAAGCCAGGAATCTCATCCGAGTGCCACCTCCTTGTTGGTTCACCTGTGCACAAATTGGGGCGGTCCTAATCCGTTGTTCGCCGGGGTCAATACACTCCCCTAGAGTAAAGGTTGAACTCGTCGGTCCGTCTGGTCGTCAGTCCGGCCACAACCTTACCGCCAGCGTGGTTATAGTCCGTGAAGTTTTCCTTCGTCACTTCTTTTCCTCCGTTAATATTGCTAAGGAGGGTCGATTTTGCGAGGGCTCCCGCGCCGACGTTGTAGGTGAAGCTGACCAATGCGTCGAACTGGGTTTGGGAGACTTTCCCCGTAAGATTTTTGTTAACGGCGTCTACGGCCGTTTTCGCGTCCTGCGCTAATAGGTCCTTGGCCTGTTGTTTCGTCACTCCTTTATCGAAGTTCTCCCCGGGTAAGATCAGATGGCCGTAACCGATTGTGGGATTCCCTGCCGCGTCCTTGTACACCTTGTCGCTATAGCCTTCATGATTCGTAATGAAATCGAGCCCCTTTGAGCTAAGGGACATCTGCTGTTTCGTCCCCGAGCCGTCTTTATTGTCGGCGCTGCCCGGGTCCGAGTTCTTCCCGGTACATTCTTGTCCGCCGCAGGTATCCGCCGCGCTGGTGGCGGCATTTCCTTGCGGGTCGTGGCCGTCCAGGTCGGCGAAGGATTCGGGGTCGTCGGCGACCATGGCGTAGAGGTTGAGCGTCTGCGGGTTGGTGAGGTTGGCGTAGGGAACCGGAACCGGGACCGCGCTCCAGTCCGCCGAGAGCCAGCGGCCGAAGCGCCAGGAGTAGTAACGCGCCCCGAAATCGTCGTTGCCAGTTTCCGTGTCGCGCTCTTTGCCTTCGAATTTGTAGTTGTTCTGCGCCGGGCAGGAGTTCGTGTAGGGCAACTCCCCACCAAAGGGAGTGAGGTCGGCGTCATAACAAACGACTCCGTTCGATTGGGTGACCACGCGCGAGCTGCCCAGGAAATCTTCGACGTAATACTGCGCGCTGCCCCCGGCAGGAAGCATAGCGATTCGCTTCCCGCCAAAGAATACGTATTCTGCGGTCACGTTTCCCGAGCCGTCGGTTTCCGCGAGAATTTCATCGCCTCCCGAAGCTTCGGGACCGTACCAATAAAGCTTACCACTGGATTTGAACACGCGGCGGCCGTCGCCGTCGTACGCTTCAATATAGCTATCCACCGGCTGGTCCCGTCGCCTAATCGTTGCCCTCCAAAAGGTGACGAAAATAGACAATATGACCTCCAATACGACTACCTTGGAGGCCGCGATGAGCCCTGAACCGAACTATAAAAATCTGTTGCTGGGAGATATCGCGATATTTCCCTTGCGTTAGGCGGGTGCGGCGGCTATAGTGCGCCGTACTCGGTTGCAGGGGATATACGCAACCAGGCAGCGGAATCACCCCAAACTCATTTTCTAAAGAGGAGACGAGAATTCCATGGCAGCAAAGCCAATGAGCAAGAGCCAGATCGTTGCGGCGATGGCCGAGAAGTGCGACATGAAAAAGAAGGCGGTAGCCGGATTCTTTGACGCGCTCGCCGCTCTCGCCGCCAAGGAGTGCAAGGGCGCGGCCGGAAAGTTCGTCATTCCGGGAATCGGCCGCTGCGTGAAGCGGCATCGCGCCGCGCGCATGGGCCGGAACCCGCAGACCGGCGAGGCCATCAAGATCAAGGCCAAGACAGTGGCCAAGATCTTCGCCGTCAAGGCCTTCAAGGACGCCGTACTGGGAGCCAAGTAAGACTATACGTTCGGCTCTTGGGATATCGCCCCCGGTGCCCGCTGCTCGCTTTTGAGGAGCCGCAGGGCCGCCGGGGGTTTTGTCTTTTCTGGAGGCTCGAGGTTGGAAGTTTGAGGCCGGAAAGAAAGAAAAGTCGGACGGGACGGTGAAAGAAAAGTCGGGGGAAACAGCAGGTTCCTCAGCCCGGCGAAGGCGCCGGGCTTCGGAATGACAATCTAAAGGCGCCGCCAGCCCCCACCACACCGGCCCCCAGAATGTCAGCTAGGAAGAGGCTGCGGCGGGCGGTTTGACGAACCGGTCGTAGAGGAGCATGAGGAGAGTTGTGGCCACACCAATGCCGCTGACCACCCACCACATGCGCTGCGGCTGGTGGAGCACCTCGCCGAAATAGTGGAGCAGGCTGCCGCCCAGAATTCCCCCAATGAAGTAACCGATAGCGATGGGAAGAAAGGCGTAGCCCATGAACAGGCCTTCGCGTCCCGGCGGCGCGAGCCGGGAGACGTATTCGTAGTAGCGCGGGGATTGCGTGATTTCCCCCAGGGCGAGCACGAAGAGGGTCAGAACAAACATCGGCGCCACCGGGTCCACGCTTACGCGCCAACCGAACACCCCGAAAACCGAACCGACGGCGGCCGCGAGCGCGGGCGAGGCGGGATGCACGGCCAGAATGATCCAACAAAGGCTGGAAATCAGGATGCCCAGCGAAATGGCGGGAATGGCGGGAATACGCCGGGTCAGGTAGCTCACCAGAATCTGGAAACAAATGACCGTGGCGGCATCGGTCGAGAGCAATAGCGCGACGGGGGCGCTGGCGCTGACGTATTTGTGGATGAAGAGCGGGGCGCCGATGAACTCCTGCCAGAAGACGACCCAGTAGCCGGAAAAAATCAGCAGGAATAAGACAAAACGGAAATTGCCGAGGACAGTGACCATGTTGCGGAGAGCGGCGGCGATGCTGGCCACCTGGGCGCGGGATTCGACGCCCGTCTCGTGGAAGAAAAACAGGGTGAACCAAAACATCAGGAAGACGCTGAGCGAACAGACGCGGAAAACGTTTTCGATGCCCCAGCCAAGCTTTTCGCTCACCAGCCAGGCCACGATGGGGCCCAGTGTGCCGCCGACGTTGACGATGGTGTAGTAGATGGAGTAGCCCATGGAGCGGACGTTTTCCGAGGAGGAGCGGGCGGTGGTGCCGGCCACGCAGGGTTTGACCACGGCGGGCCCGAGCGCGGGAATCATCAGGATGGCCAGCACGAGCCATTTGTCGCCCAGCGCCTGACGGACGGACTGCATCCAGGGAGCGGAGAGCGAACCGAGCAGGAAGTAACCGATGGTCATCACCAGATAGGCGAACAGCAGCGCGCGGCGGAAGCCGAAGCGGTCCGCGAGAGTTCCGCCGAGCACCGGAAGGAACCAGACCACAAAGCCGAAGGTGCCCATCAGCCAGCCGGTGAGCTCGGAAGAAAAATGGAGCTGCTCGTTCAGGTAAATGGCCAGCACCGCGGTGGTGCCGTAATAGGCGAGGCGTTCGAAGAGTTCCGTGAAGTTGGCAATCCAGAAGGAGGAATGGAATCCCGCGCGGATTTCACCCAGCCGTTCGCCGAACCCCATCGAGATCGTCCCTCCCGCGGCCCGCGCGGCGCCAATGGCATTGAGATGCGCGGCGCGAGGCCGGGGGATTGTAGCGAAAAAGATGCGCGTGCGGTGCGGGAAAGGCGCGCACGCTGAAAGCCTGTGCCACCTGTGCTAGCATCCTTCATCGGGCCTGGGCCCCGGAGCTCGATGACGATTGCGACGATGCAGGCTCTCCGGAAGCCGCGTGCCGAGCCGGGCGCGCAGATTGAAAGCGTCGAAGTACCTGCGACGCGTCCGGGAGAAGTTCTAGTCCGCGTGCGTGCCGCGTCCATCTGCGGCACCGACCTCCACATCTACCACTGGGACGCATGGTCCGCTTCGCGGCTGCATCCTCCGCTGACGTTCGGCCATGAATTCTGCGGCGTTGTGGAATCGGTGGGCGAAGGCGTGACCGAATTCCGCCGCGGCGATCGCGTGACCGCGGAAATGCACGTGGCCTGCCGGCATTGCCGTCCCTGCCGCGCGGGCCAGCCGCACCTGTGCCAGAACGTGCGCATCCTGGGAATTGATCAGGACGGTTGCTTCGCTGAATTTGTGCGCATCCCGGCGACAAACGTATGGAAGCTCGACCCCGCGATTCCCGATCACTACGCCGCGATCATGGACCCGCTGGGCAACGCGGTCCACTCCGTGCTGGCGGGGCCGATCGCGGGCTGCACTGTGGCGGTCACGGGCTGCGGCCCCATCGGGCTGATGAGCATCGCGGTGGCGAAGGCGTGTGGCTGCTCGACGCTCTACGCAACGGAAATCTCGCCGCACCGTGAAAAACTGGCCCGTGAGATGGGCGCGGATCTGGTTTTGGACCCGAGAGAAACCGACACGGCGAAGCGCGTCCTGGCGGAGACCAACGGCGCGGGCGTGGACGTGCTGCTGGAAATGAGCGGCAATCCCGCGGCGATTCGCGCGGGATTACGCATGCTGCGGCCCGGCGGGCGGGCGTCGCTGCTGGGGATTCCTTCGGAGCCGGTGACGCTGGATTTGCTCAACGATGTGATCTTCAAGGGCGCTACCGTGCTGGGAATCTACGGGCGGCGCATGTTCGAGACCTGGCTCCAGATGGACGCGTTGCTCCGCGACCGGCGCCTGAACCTCGAGCCCCTGTTCAAAGAACGGATGCGGCTGGGAGACTACGCGCGCGCGTTTCAGTTGCTCGAGCAGGGCGCGGCGGGAAAGGTTTTGCTGCTGCCCAACGGCGCGGAGTGATTCGCGCGCCCGCGGTTTCCCGCCCGACGAGCGCGCCGCTTCCGACGATTTCCACCCATCGGGCCAGCCTATAATGGCTGGGCTGTCCCACTCGCCCGGACACGCGGAGGAACCATGCCGAATGCAGCGCGCCCGCAGCTCGCCTACCTCGGAACCGCTCTCGAAGAGCTGAAAAAGCAGCATCGCTACTTCCACCTGCGCGTGCTGGCGGGGGAACAGAAGCCGGTAGCCACCTTCGACGGAAAGAAAGTGATCAACCTCAGTTCGAACAATTATCTGGGCCTGGCCAGCCATCCACGGCTCCGCGCCGCGGCGCTCGCCGCCATCCGGAAATACGGGGTGGGCGCGGGGGCCGTGCGCACGATTTCCGGGACCATGCGCATCCACATGGACCTGGAAAGGCAGATCGCGAAATTCAAACATACCGAGGCGTGCGTGGTGTTTCAGTCCGGGTTTACGGCCAATGCGGGGACGGTGGCGGCGATTCTGGGCAAAGACGACCTGATCATCTCCGACGAGCTGAACCATGCTTCCATCATCGACGGCTGCCGGCTGTCGAAGGCGGCCATCCGCGTGTTCAAACACAAAGACACGGCGGACTGTGCCAAAATTTGCGAAGAAACGAAAGCCTGGCCCGGACACAAACTGCTGATCACCGACGGCGTATTCAGTATGGACGGCGACGTGGCTCCGCTGCCGGCGCTGTGCGACCTGGCGGAGCGCTACGGCTGCATCATGATGGTGGACGATGCGCACGCCTCCGGAGTGCTGGGGCGCAACGGCCGGGGCTCGGTGGACCACCTGGGCTGCCACGGCCGCGTGGATATCCAGGTGGGCACGCTGAGCAAAGCGGTAGGGGCGATGGGCGGGTACGTGTGCGGCACGCGCGACCTCGTCGAATTTCTGTACCATCGCGCACGCCCGTTCCTGTTTTCCACCTCGCATCCGCCTTCGGTGACGGCCACCTGCCAGGCGGCCTTTACTCTGCTGGCTTCGCGGCCGGGCGCGGAACTGGTGGAAAAACTCTGGGAGAATACGCGGTATTTTCAGAAAGGACTGTCGCAGCAGGGCTTTCCGCCGAGCGCGAGCGAGACGCCGATCTCGCCGATCCTGGTGGGTGACGCGGCGAAGGCCTATGAACTCTCAGCGGAGCTGTTCAAAGCCGGCGTGTTCGCACCGGCAGTCGGCTTCCCCACGGTGCCGGAGGGGAAAGCGCGGCTGCGCGCCATCGTCACCGCGACGCACACGCGCAAAGACCTGGAAAAGGCTCTCGACATCCTCGGCCGCGTAGCGAGGAAGCTCGCCATCATCCACTGAGGCTGCGCGGGAGGCGGCGTCGCATCATGCGGCCGGCGCCGCCGGCAAAACGGGCGCGGCCTGCGGTGGCGTCGCCCGATGCTGCATGTGGTGGTAAGCCACCAGGGCGAGCGCGCCTATTCCCAGCAAACACGATAGGAACCTCACCCAGAAGCCCAGGAACGGGATCAGCGCGCCGAGCCGCAGGATGAGCAAGCCGAGCGCCAGGCGTCCGGTCATGGGCCAGGTTCCCTGAGTGACCCCGAGCATGGCCTCTCCCAGCCACACGGCCGCAAACACCTGCCCAAAGAACACCAGGAAGAGCCAGAGGAACAGTGCGGATACCCCCAGACCCAGACCAACGACGGTGATGCATGCGAGCACCGCAGCGACGGGCAGGACGATAAAGCCCACCAGACCCATCCCCAGCGGCAGGCCAATCCTGGCTACCTCCCGCGAGGTTTCCTGCACCACTCCGGGGGCCACGGAGATGAAGAACAGGCCCACCACGAAGGCGATGCCCCAGATAAACGCGTTGTACCGATAATTGCGGCCCTGTTGATACTCCGGGACCTCGGGGACGATCTCGATCTGCGGGGCGCTGGCCAGCCGCGCTTGCGAGGATATCTCCGGACGCTTGTGGCCTTTGAAGCGGAAACTGCCTTTGATGTCGGCCTGGGAAGTCACCTGCAAAGGCCCGTGGTGTCCTCTGCCACCGTAAACGAGAACATCCCCGTCGATGGGAGCGTTGATGGTTCCGTCGCCGACGAATGCGGTGAGGCCCCGGCCGATCGGACCGTCCAACCGCATATTCGCGACAAACAGAGTGGCGCTTCCTTTCACATCGGAACGAGGGGTCATCTGGAAGTGTTCAACAAAGCTCATCACGTTTCGCTCGACGTGCCCTTCCAGGGTGAGATTTTCGTTGAACGTGCGCACGTTTCCGTCCACCTTTCCGGTGATGAACACGGTATTGGCGAAGGCAAAGACGTCGCCGGTCACGTGGCCTTCGATCGTCAACGTATGACACATGCAGAACAGGTCGCCGTCGATCGTGCCGTCAATGCGCACCGCGGAAGAAAGCACGAAGAGATCGGTATGCCGCGTCTCTCCCGCCGGAACTTCGTAGCCCGAATTCGTTTTGACGAATTCCGCCGCCTGCGCCGCGGGCGCATGCACCAGCACAGGGAGCAGCAGAGCGCCAAGAAAGATGGAAAGGGAGGACATCCGGCGCAAATTCCTGCGGAACAGGAACAGCAGCAGGGATGTCACAACCACGAGCGAACCCAAGACCAGGAATTGCAGCATATCGTTCCATCCTTTCCAGAAGGCTCCATTGAGCATGAGCCAGGTAAAGAAAAATTGGCCGCCGAACCCGGACTGCTGGAGGCCATCCATCCAGGGCGACACGTAAGCGTTCCAAAAGGTGTACAGCCCCGCCGTCGCCAGCCCGAAGGCGATCAGCCATCCCCAGGAAAGACCCTCGGAGATGCGGGGTACGGCGAGGCGCGCCGGAAGGGGTTCGTCCTGTTCCGCGAGCGCCTGGCGCAGCAGCAGCGACTCCCGCTTCAGCGTGTCCAGCAACAGGCGGCAGGCGGAACACTGCTCCAGATGCGCCACCGCTTCACGCGCGGCCGCGGCCTCGAGCTGGCTCTCGATATAGAGAAGGCCGGTAACTTCGTCCAGGTGATTCGCAGGGTTTACGGGCTCCCTCGTGCTCATCGCCCACCTCGCGCGCTCGCCGTTGCCGGCGGGGCGTTCGCGCCCTGGACGAGCGCCGCGCGCAGTTCATGGCGCGCACGCAGCAGCACCACGCCAACGAACGCGCGGCGGAGTCCCAGGGCTTCCGCAATCTCGTCGTAGCTCATCTCGGCGTAATAGCGCAGCACCAGCGCCATGCGCGCACGGTCGGGAAGCTGGGCCAGCGCCTGGCGCACCCCATTGCCGGTCTGCTGGGAAATCATCTGGTCGAGCTGCCCGGGGTCGGGATGCTCCAGCGGCAGCGTCTCGGAGTCCTCGGATTCCAGATCCTGCCGGACTTTGCGCCGGCGCAGCAGGTCCCAGCAGTGGTTCGCGGCGACCCTGTAGAGCCAGGACGTGAAGGGCCGCTCCGGGTCGTACTGTCCGAGTTTGCTGCGCAGCTTCACGAACACATCCATGGCCGCGTCCTCCGCGTCTTCGCGCGTGGGGAGCACGCGGCGGCAGAAGCGGAAGAGCGGCTCTGCAAATTGCTTGTAGAGCTCGCCCCAGGCCTCGCGGTCACCGGCCCGGGCGCGCGCTACCGTCGCCGCCAGGTCTTCTCCGCCCATGCCCTCGGGTTTCCCTTTCCCCGTCATCTAATACGCACCCCGAGCCCTGTATCTTTCAGCCCGCGCGCGACGCAGTATATCCCGTCCCTGCGGTGCGGGACGTGAGCAGCCGGCCGGCCCCCGGCGCCGAAATCGAGCGCGCGGAGTGCGGGCGAGCTACACTGTTGCGCCCCCGCGCGAACGCTGGATCGCTCGGTAGCCCCGGCCTGCCCTGACGCAGGAAGGGCGTACCCCCGGTCTTTCGTCCGCTCCACCCGTGCCTGCGGGCATGCGCGGGCTGGTTCGCGGGGAGTTCAAATCGAATGGGCGTCCAACTTCTATCGGTGGTGATTCTGGGCCGGCCGAACGTGGGCAAATCCACGCTCTTCAACCGGCTGACCGAGAGCCGCCGCTCCATCGTCACCAACGAGCCCGGAATCACCCGCGACCGCATCTACGGTACCGCGCACTGGAACGGGCGCGCCTTCGAGTTGGTGGATACGGGCGGCCTGCTGCCCGATGAAAAGGCGGGTATCCCCGCGGAGATTTTCCGGCAGGCACGCGTGGCCATGGAACGCGCGGCGGTGCTCGTGCTGGTGGTGGACGCGCGCGCCGGAGTGCAGCCGCTCGACGCGGAACTGGCTCAGCTCCTCCGCCGCACCGGCAAACCGCTGATTATCGCCGCGAACAAAGTGGACACGGCGGCGCACGCCGCGCTCGCCGCGGATTTCTACTCGCTGGGCGGACGCGTGGTGGGCATTTCCGCCGAGCACGGCTACGGCGTGGACGACTTGCTGGACGAAATCACGCGCGATTTCCCGCGCGCGGAGGCAGAGGAAGCGCCGCGGGCCGTGCGCGTGGCCATCATCGGACGGCCCAACGTCGGGAAATCCACGCTGCTCAACCGGCTGGCGGGAGAAGAGCGCGCCATCGTCTCCCCCGAACCCGGCACTACCCGCGACGCCGTGGATACGCGCGTCGAGCACAATGGCATCGTCTATCAGTTCGTGGATACCGCGGGGATTCGCCGCAAAGCCAAAACCAAACTGCTGGCGGAGAAACTGAGCGTGGTGATGGCGCGCAGGAATCTAGAGCAGGCGGACGTGGCACTGCTGGTGCTCGACGGCGCCGAGGGAGTCACCTCGCAGGATGCTTCCATTGCCGAACTCGCCGCCCGCTCCGGCTGCGCACTGATTCTCGTCCTGAACAAATGGGATTTGTCGCTGAAGCTGGCCGCCGAGAAAATGGCGGAAAAAACGACACCGGCCGGGCTCCGTGAGCAGTTCGAAAAGCTGATCCGCACGAAATTGAAATTCCTCGCCTACGCTCCCGTCGTGTTTCTCTCCGCTATTTCCGGCCAGCACATCGGAAAGCTGTACGCGCTGATCGAGAAAGCGAACCAGTCGCGGCGCAAGAGAATCTCTACCGGCGAGCTGAACCGCTGGCTGAAAACCACCGACCTCGACCGCGGCACCGTCCCCGGCGCGCAGCGCGTGAAAATCCTCTATCTCACACAGGCGTCGGCGGAGCCGCCCTCGTTTGTGCTGTTCACCAACCAGAGGAAGCCGCTGCACTTCAGCTACGAGCGCTTCCTCGAGAATCGCCTCCGCGCCAGTTTCGACTTCACCGGCACACCCATCCGCTTCCTCCAGCGCCAGCGCAAACGCGATAAGTAGCAGCAGGCACGGGCTATGCGCGGACCTCCGCTCATTTCAGCCAGAGAATCTTGATCTCATCTTCCACCTGTTTGAAGTCCGGGTCGCCGGTCACGAGCTCGGCGTCGCGGAGCTTGGCCAGCGCGGCGGCAAATGCGTCTGCGTACGGGAGCTTCTTCTTCGCCTTGTACATCGCCGCCTGGCGCACCAGTTCCAGATCGGTCCCCACGGGCACGAGCTCAATCGGGAGTGAGGCAATCTCCCTCGCCTTCTCCTCTGCTGCCGGCTCTGAAATCCTGCGCATCGTGTTGTAGTAGACTTCGCCCCAATTCACGACCGACAACAATAACGTGTGGGTGCCGGCCTCAGCCTTGGCCAGCAGCTTTTCCACCTCTTCCGCCCCGGATTCGTCTTGGAAAAAGGTCAGAAGCGCATAGCTGTCGAGTACCTTGACGGCCATGGCCTACAGCTCGCGCTCGCGCTTGCGGTCCGCCATCAGAGCTTGAAGAACTCCGGTTCCCTTCAGCGAGCCCCTCAGCCGTTTGATGTGCTGAGGGGTGAGCGGCTTCAGGACGATGCGGTCACCCTCCTGGTACACCAGCGCCCGAGTTCCCTCCTCGATTTCAAACTCCTTCCGCAACCAGTGCGGGATGACCACCTGGCCTTTCACCGTGAAGTGGATCGTGCCGGTCCGATGGGTATTCTTCATGGCTGAAATACTACCTGTTCAGAAAAAGTAAGTCAACAATGACGAAGTTGTACCCATAATCCATAGGTTCTCCCTGCCCTCGGGCGGGTTTACCCGGGCCGCCCCCCGGTCTCCTGGCCCGTTGACAGAGATGGCCTCCCTGAGTGTGCCGGGCTGGCGCAGAGTGAACTGTGGCAGCATGAATGGTGTCGCCTGCGGGCCGTAGGGAGCGTCGCGTGAAAAGAGCACTCAAGCGCCACATACGGGTGCTGATGAATCTCTGGCCTCCGTTCCTGGGCTCGGGCATCCGAGTCAAGCGGCTCCGCTCCGACTGGAGAGAGATTGATGTGGAGATGAAGCTTCGCCGCTGGAATTCCAATTACGTTGGCACGCACTACGGAGGGTCGTTGTACTCGATGACCGATCCCTTCTTCATGCTCATGCTCATCGAAAATTTAGGGGAGCAGTACACCGTCTGGGACAAGTCCGCCAGCATCCGCTTCAAGAAGCCCGGAAGAGGAACAGTCTCCGCCAGTTTCCGGCTGTCCGACGAGCAGATCGAAGAGATCAAGCAGGCGCTGAATACCCGGGAAAAGATCGAGCGAACCTTCGTGGTCGAGGTCAGGGACGAGTCCGGAAGCGTCATTGCCGAAGTCGAGAAACTGCTGCACGTCCGAAGGAAAGACCAGACTTCACACTGACCCGTAAATTCGCTGTCCCGGACTCTATTCCGGAGGGATGGCCGGTCACGCGGAAGCTGCTTCGATGCTTCCGCAGTTTTTATTGACACGCGGCCGCACAGGCTTACGATAGTTAGGCAGGATGGCAGCACCCGCACAGCACTCCGCAGAGCCCGAACGGCTCTATCGCATCGGCGACGTCAGCCGCCTCACAAATACCAAACCCTTCGTCCTGCGCTTCTGGGAAACCGAGTTTCCCATGCTCCAGCCGGTGAAAGCGCCCAAGGGCCACCGGCTCTACCGGCAGCAGGACATCGACCTCATCCAGGCCATCAAACGCCTGCTCTATGAAGAGGGGTTTACGATTCCGGGAGCGCGACGGCACCTGGCCGAGGCGCTCGCCAGCGGCGACGGGCTCGCCTCGCTGCGCGCCAGGACCCCGGTGTTGGTCACGCCTGCGGAATCCGGCGCGGAAAGCGCTCTGGCCACCTCGCAGCTCGATCTGCTTCCGGAGCGCGGCCCCCAATCTCCTACCGCCCAGGAGCCTGCGGTGCCGCCCGGAGATGTCCGCAGAACGCTCGTGGCCGTGCGCCAGGAACTGCGGGCAATCTTGACCCTGCTTGGAACGCGGTGATACTCTGAATTTTGTCGTCGGGACGTAGCGCAGCCTGGTAGCGCGCACGCTTGGGGTGCGTGAGGTCGCTGGTTCAAATCCAGTCGTCCCGACCATTTTTCTCGCGCACACCGGTTGCCGCTCTTCCGGAACGCCTGATTTATGCCGACCATTCTGCTGACGAACGACGACGGAATCGCCGCCCCTGGTCTGCGGGCGCTCGCCGCAGCACTCGACGGCCTCGGCGACATTTACGTCGTGGCGCCGGACGGCGAGCGCAGCGCCTCCGCGCAGTCCATCACGCTGCTCGACCCGGTGTTCTACGAGCAGCGAGCAGAACGGGAATGGGCTGTCGCGGGCACTCCGACCGACGCGGTGATTCTGGCGCTGCACCGTCTGCTGCCCGGCCCGCCGGACCTGGTGCTTTCCGGGATCAACCACGGCGGCAATCTGGGAGAAAACGTCTATTACTCCGGCACCGCGGGGGCGGCGATGGAAGGCACGATCAACGGCCTGGCGGCTTGCGCCATCTCCATGGTGGGGCGGCACGCGCAACCCGATTTCTCACGCGCCGCACAGTTTTCCCGCGCACTCGCCGAACTCGCGCTCACGGAGGGCTTCCCCGAGGGCGTGATGCTCAATGTCAACCTGCCCGCACAGTGGAACGGCGACGTCCGCTTCACCCGCCAGTCGAAGAAAATCACGCGAAACTATCTCCAGGACGGCGTGGACCCGCGCGGACGAAAATTCGTGTGGCTCAGCGAGCAGAAACGCATCACCGATTTCGAACCGGACACCGACTACGCGGCTATTTTTGCCGGGGCCGCTTCCATCACTCCCCTGGCCTTGGACCGCACGCACACCCAGTCGTTGAACCACCTGTCTCATTGGGCCGAGCGGCTCCGCCGCGCCTAGTGGCACAGGCTTCAGCCTGTGCTCCTTTCGATTCCTCTCCCGTCCTTCAAAAGACCGGCTATCCCGCCAACCCGGGCAACCCACCGGCGGACCGCGCCTGCGTGACGCCGCGCACGATGGCATTCGCCACCGCCTCTGCCGCCGCAGCCCCCACCGCCTCCACAGCCGCCTCACGCTCCCCGCACGAAAGCGCAAATACAATGTCGCCATCGAACCGCGTGAACGCGGGAGACAGCACGCGAGCCATGCCCGCACCCGCCATCACCGCCACGCGCCGGGCTGCGATGCGATCGAACGCCGCGTCCGTGGCCACGGCCACCAGCACGGTGCTGCCTGCGGGCGACGCCGGCCCGCCGAATCCAGCCGGTGCCTGTCCCCGGCGCAGCGCCGCGGCCGTATCCAGCAAATCGCGCGCCCCTGGCGCTGTGCGGGCCCCGGCGAGCAGGCGTCCCGTGGCCGGCTCGCGCACGTCGCCAGATGCATTGACGGCGGCGAGCGCCGCCACGCGCACCGTCTCGCCGCGCGCTCCCGCGCATTCTTCCGTCCAGCAGCCGATGCCCGCTT
Organism: uncultured Acidobacteriaceae bacterium; assembly: GCA_963773835.1. GTDB lineage: Bacteria > Acidobacteriota > Terriglobia > Acidiferrales > UBA7541 > JOPF136. The sequence continues at coordinate 261,797 of CAVZCQ010000001.1, read as the reverse complement.
TCATGGCCTGCTCGATGCCACACAGTTTTCCGACGCTCGCGCCGGCGCCTGCGCCTACGTTTCCTTCCTCCACAGGGCCGCTGCCTGAAGCACTCGCGGCCTGATATCCCATCTCCGCGCCGGGTCGCCGCGCCGGATCGCCAATCGCCAAATCAAACAGGATGGCTGCTGGCACGATGGGCACACGAGCGACCCCGGCATCGAATCCGATTCCGCGCTCTTCGAGCCAGCGCACCACGCCGGAGGCGGCGTCGAGGCCGAAGGCGCTCCCGCCCGCGAACACGAGCGCGTGAATCTTGCCGGCGATGTGTCCCGGCTCCAGCACGCCCAGTTCGCGGGAACCCGTGGCCGCGCCGCGCACGTCGCATGCGGCCGTCATGCCGCGTTCAGCGATGAGCACAGTGCAGCCGGTGAGGGCGCGCTCGTCCTGCGCGTGGCCAACCGCTATTCCCGCAATGGGTCCAAATCCTGCTGGCATTTTGCGGAAGTGCCTCCCTGAGGAGCAGCGGAATCGTTTGCCGGAGGTGAGGAAAAGTCAAGCTGGCAAGCCGCGTCGCCCCCAGGAGCATCGCCCGGACACGGGATCGAAGGTCAGTTCCCCATAATTACGATATACGTACTGTGAGCCTCAAATGTGGACGCAGGCCCTCGGAGGCGATGCATCGGATGCGGACATTGCGGATGAACTTCGAGCACTTTTTTGATTCACCCGGTGTCTAAGGTTCCTGTAGGAGTCTATTCGCATACGGTGCCCGACCGCGTACGATGGGCCGCCTGGAAAAAGGAGGATATCGGTATGACACTGCGTTCGATTTTGGGCGGGTGCCTCATGATTTTATTCGTCGCACTCGCGCCGGCCCAGCAGGGCGCACAAGATGAGGTCCTTCAAGCTGCTCGTAACTGGCTGAGGGAAATGAGCACGGGTGACCGTGCCGGACTGAACGCCATTATGGACCCGCGCTTCATCGCGACCACGCCCGCCGGGGACGTGCTGACAAAAGAACGCCTCGTGCCGGACGATCCAACGCGAGCCGTGCAGAAACTTCCCGCCCTCGACCTTGCCAGTCCAATCGTGCGTCTGTACGAAGATACGGCCGTACTCATGGGCCGGCTCCAGTCCGCGGCGGATGCCAAGCAGGTTTTGGACGGCACATTTGTCTTCGCCAAGCGGGACAACACTTGGAGACTCCTCGCCGTCCATCTCTCACCCCAAAAGTAGAAAACGTCGTGGGGCGTAGCAGGCTGGCAGGTTCACTCGCCATCACGCTGTTGACAGTCGCTGCCATCAGTGGGCAGCAAGTAAGCAGCAGTCTCAAATTGCCTTCGCCCACCGGAGCATACCCCGTTGGCCGCATGAGGTTTGCCTGGATTGATGCTGCGCGTTCGGCGCGCCCCGTAAAGGTTGACGTTTGGTATCCGGCGAATTCTTCCGGGGAACCGATCGGCAACTACCTTCCGGATCTGCAGGCTCTTTTGAGCGATCCAGCAGCGGCTGTCGCAATCCGCGAGCGTTATGGACAGGCTTTGCCATCTCTCGAGGCAGGCACGCTACGGTCGAACGGGCACGACAATGCGCAAATTGCGCAAACGGGCGGACCCTTCCCTCTCCTCCTTTTTTCTCATGGCCTGGGTAATTCTCCCTATGATTATGCGATTCAACTGGAAGACCTGGCCAGCAACGGCTACGTTGTGGCGGCTGTGGAACACGTCCACGACACACTGGGAGTCGTTTTGCCCGGGAAAGGCGCCGTGATTTTTGACGGCCAGCTTTGGGAGAGGTATGCGCCAACTTCTGAGCCGGAAACAATAAGGTTTTACGAAAAACGCGACGTACTCTGGGCGCAAGACCTGTTGGTTGCCATGCGATTCCTGGCCACGCTGTCGTCCACGAAGGATTCCCCATTCTTCCGGGCAATCGATCTGAGGCGCATCGGCGCCTTCGGACATTCCCAGGGCGGCCGTTCCGCAGCAACCGCCTGCCTGCTCGACTCACGGATTAAGTCGTGTCTGAACGAAGACGGCCGGCTCGACGAACTCCGGCTCCAGCGTCCTTACTGGCCATTACCCAATCGACGATTCAGGGGAGTTTTCATAATGTTCGACTGGTTTGATCCCGGGCTCGACGCAGCGGACTACACGGGGATGCACACGACCGCCATAGATTACGCCAGGGCTAGACTCGAGCCTTCGGGCGCCGCACTCGACGCGTACCGAAGCCCTTCCGGCGGCAGCTATCATGTGACCATGCTGCGACACGGAATGAGCCATACTGCATTCACCGATCTGCCTTGGATGACCGCTACTTCCCAAGACAAACGTTCCCGGTATGCGGAATACCTCGACCTGATTCGCCGGACCGTGCTCAACTTATTCGACAGCACGCTGAAGGGGAATCCTGGCCATTTATCTGGATGCGACTCGGGGAATGTCCAAGTGCTGGTCCAATGCTATGAGCCGCTGCAAAAGCGCTGAGCCGCGCCTCCTCAAGCCATCTGACCCGCTCTGCCATCTCCCGTGTGTCAAACGTGGCCCAGGACTGCTTCTTAACCATCCGAAATCGTTCGCCACAACTCCTCATAAATCGGCTTGCAGGGAGACCGCGGAGCCTGAAAACCGCCCCGTGAAGTCGCGGGTGACCGGCACGCCGTCCGTCCGTCATGCCACCGGGCAGTTGTGCTAGCATCAAAATCTCAGGTGCCTTTCCAGGCTCGCGAGCGAGCCACAGCGGCGCATTCTATGAATCGCGGAGTTTACATCGCCAGCGCAGTGCGTACGCCGATCGGGAAATTCGGCGGCGGCCTGGCCGACCTTTCTGCGCCCGACCTCGGCGTGATCGCCGTGCGCGAGGCGCTCCGGCGCGCCTTCGGAAGCGCTCCGGCCGAGCGCACGCCCGGCGACCGCAAACGCACGGATTCGGCATCGTCGCGGCGGCTGGTGGATGAGTTGATCCTGGGCAATGCCCGGCCGGCAGGCGTCGGCCCGAACGTGGCGCGGCAGGTGGCCTGGCGGGCGGGTCTCGGCGACGACGTCCCCGCATTCACCGTGAACATGGCGTGCGCTTCCGGCCTGCGCGCCATCCTGCTTGGATGGCAACAGATCATGCTGGGCTCCGCCGATGTGATCGTGGCGGGCGGCGCGGAATCGATGAGCCGCGTGCCGTATCTGCTGGACGCGCGCTGGGGGATGCGCATGGGCCACCAGCCGCTCGTGGACGCGATGTACCGCGACGGCTTTCTCTGCCCCCTCTCGCAAATGATCATGGGCGAAACGGCCGAACTGCTCGCGCAGGAATTCAGCATTCCGCGTTCCGAGCAGGACGAATTCGCGCTGGAAAGCCATCGGCGCGCGGCCCGCGCCATGGAGAGTTGCCGCTTCAGTCAGGAAATCGTTGCCGTGGACAAAACGGACGCGAACGGCCGCACCACGCGCCTGGAAAAAGACGAGCACGTGCGCCCCGACGTGACGCTGGAAGGCCTCGGGAAACTTCCACCGGTGTTCGCGAAAACCGGAACAATCACTGCGGGCAATGCCAGCGGCATCACGGACGCGGCATCGGCCGTGGTGCTGGTGAGTGAAGAGCGGCTGAAAACGCTGGCCGGCCCGCCGCTCGCGCGCATCGTCGATGCCACCGTCGCGGCCGTCGAACCCCATCGCATGGGAATCGCCCCCGTGCCCGCTTGCCGCAAATTGGAACAGCGGACCGAGTGGAAGATCCGGGACTACGCGACCATCGAACTGAACGAAGCCTTCGCGGCGCAGGTGCTGGCCTGCGACCGCGAGCTGGAGTTCGACCGCGCGCGGTTGAATCCCAACGGCGGCGCCATCGCGCTCGGGCATCCCATCGGCGCAACCGGAGCACGAATCGTCACTACACTGGTGCACGAATTGCGCCGCCAGCCGGAAGGCGCGCGGCGGGGACTCGCAACACTTTGTGTTTCGGGCGGGCTCGGCGTGGCACTCGCCCTGGAGGCGGCATAACCATGGAACGCGTATCGCAGGCACGGCGTCCGATGATTGACGTGGCTATTGCGGCCGTACAGCGCGTCAAACGGGAAGACTTCCGCTTCATCATTTACACCACCGACGGGCCGCTCGCACGGCTCACCCTCAACCATCCGGAGCACAACCTGCTGAACGAGGCGATGCTGCGCGAGCTGGCCGCCGGGATCGAATGGGCGGGCGACGACGAGGCCGTGAAACTCATTGTGATCGACTCGGCGTGCAAAACGTTTTCCGGCGGCATCGACGTGGGGGAGTACACCGCCCAGCGCGTCTTCCAGATGACGGATGCCTTCCACCGCGCCTTCCTGGCCATGGTGGACGTGGGAAAACCGGTGATGGTCGTGGTGGACGGCCCGGCCATCGGCGGCGGCTCGGAGCTGGCTGCCTTCGGCGACATCGTTGTGGCCACTCCGCGCGCGCGTTTCGCGCAGCCGGAAATCAAACTCGGCGTTTTCCCGCCTCTCGCCGCCACGATATTCCCGCAGATTGTGGGCCCGCGGCTGGCCATGGAGCTGGTGCTGACCGGCGAGCCCATCACCGCCGAACGCGCCCGCGACCTGGGCCTTATCAGCCGGCTGGTGCCCGAGGACCAGCTCGAAAAAACCGTGAACGCCATGATCGCGCAGATTACCGCGCAGTCCGGCGCCGTCCTGCGCATGGCCAAAAAGGCCATCATCGGCGGCGTGGGCCTCTCGCTCCAGGATGGCCTGAAGACCTCCATGGATATCTTCCTGAACGAACTCTACAAACTCGAGGATTCGCAGGAAGGCCTGCGCGCCCTGGTGGAAAAACGGAAACCGCAGTGGAAGAACCGGTAAACGGCGGAGAATTCGTGCCGGAGGCGGCGCCCGAACCTGCACCCGTTCCCGCCTGGCGGCCTGCGTTCGATCGCGAACGCCGCAGGCGGCGGGCTCTGCTGCGGCGGTTGGCCGCGCTGCTCGGTACCGGCACGCTGGCCTTCACCCTCACCACCTGGCTGCTGCTGCGGCATGAGAGCCGGTCGCCGCGCCCCGCCCCGCCCGCGCCTGCCGCGGCTCAAACGGACGGGACGTCGCCTGGCTCCGGACCGGCCGCGCCAGATTCGGCGAGCGCAGCCCTGCGCACGGCGCGCGCGCAGCTCGAAGCTCTGAATCAGGACGATATTTCCGGCGCGTACTCCTATTTCTCTCCCGCCTACCGCGCTCGCGTTCCGTTGGCTACGTTTCGCAGGCTCGTCCGCGCCCACCGCAACATGTTCCATACCGAGGAGCAGGAGGTAAGCATGCGCGGGAAATCCTCAGACCGCGTACTGCTGGACATCCATGTGTCGTCGGACGACGACGAGGACTATGTGGCGCAGTTCACACTGGTCCGCGTGGACGGCCGCTGGTGCGTGGACAGCCTCCGCTGGGGCTTCGACGACGGCGATACCCACAGCTCCGCGTGATCTGCATCTGTCCGGCCACGAACTCCAGGCTCGCGCCATGCAGCCCGTTGCGTTGACACACCCCGGCGCGCGACATACACTGGCTCGCGACAATTGATCGGCTCTGGTGGCGCCCCGTCCGTCCCGTCTCGATACCTCGGGACGGGAAGGACGGGACACAAAAGGGAAGGCCGTGAAAATCGGCCGCGGTCCCGCCACTGTAATCGGCCGTTGCTGTTTCTGTCCCGCCCGGCGGGACGGACCCCACTGGCAGCGTGTACGGCCCCGAAGATTCGGGGCGGGACGCAGCCGGGAAGGGGGCGCGCAGCCTGCTTCGTATTTTGCAGGCGGCGCCGCAGCGACCTCGGTCCTCGATACGCGACTCTTCGGATGCTCCCAGCGAGCTCCGGAAGGTCCCTCGAAGACGGCCGAAAGCCAGGAAACCTGCCCGAGCCGCTTCTCCCCAGTGCTCTTCGCGAGAGAGAGCGCGGGCCGGACGCCCCATGCTCGCATGGGGTTTTTTTTTGGCGCGATGCGGATGAACCGCAACACGATGAAACTGGCGGCCGCGTGGATCCTGCTGGCCGCGCTGGCCGCGCGCGCGCAGGCCGCGCCCCCGGCTCCGTCCGCGGCTCCCGCGGCCCCGGCGCCCGCGAAGGCCGCGGAGTCGCTGGTCGAATTCCACGACGATCTCGGCCGGCTGGTGCGCATCCCTGCCGTGCCGCAGCGGATTGTTTCGCTCGCGCCCAACCTGACGGAGACGGTGTTCGCGCTCGGTCTTGGCGCGCGGCTCGCGGGCGTCACCGACTTCTGCGATTACCCGGCGGAAGCGCGGGCGCGGCCGCGCGTGGGCGGGCCTATCAATCCGAATCTCGAGCAGATTGTGTCCCTGCATCCCGATGTGGTGCTGGCCACGCGTGCGCTGAACCGCCCGGAAACGGTCGAGGCACTGGACCGGCTGGGCATCGCGGTTTACACCACCGACCCGCGCACCGTGGAGGACGTGATTGCCTCGACGCGGCGGCTCGGCGAAGTGCTGGGGGCCAAATCTCGAGGTGATGCCGTGGCTGCGGCGATGGAGCAGCGGCTCACGGAACTTTCGCGCCGGCTGGCCGGACGGCCGGCGCGCCGCGTCTTTTTCGTCGTGTGGCTCGACCCCATCATCTCCACCGGCCCGCACACGTTTATCGCCGATGCTCTCCACCACGCCGGCGCTGAATCCGTGGTGAACGTGCCGCAGGACTGGCCGCAGATCAACCTGGAGGAAGTGCTGCGGCAAAATCCCGACTACCTGGTGTTTGCCGGAACGCATCCGGATGACCCGCAGTCCACCATCCATTCGCTCGAGAAACGTCCCGGGTGGAGCAGCCTGGCTGCCGTGCGCGAGGGCCATTTTGCCGTGGTGAGCGACGCGCTCGACCGTCCCACGCCGCGGATGCTCGACGCCATCGAAGACCTGGCGCGCCAACTCCATCCGGAGGCCTTCGCGCCTGCGCCGGCAGGCCCCCCCGCTTCACGGAGGGGCGAGCTATGATGCGCGCGCTGACTCCGCGCCGGCTGCTGCTCACCTGCGCGCTTCTGACCGGCGTGCTTCTGGTGGTGGTTTTCATCTCCCTGAAATTCGGAACACGGTCCATTTCCATGTACGACCTCGCGTCGCTGCTCTTCCACGCCGCCACCGGCCGCACGGACCAGATTTCAAGCGACTTCCGGCTGATCATCCTGGACATCCGCTGGCCGCGAATCGTTCTGGCGATGGTCGTGGGGGCTTCTCTCTCCGTCGCGGGGGCCAGCTTCCAGGCGCTCCTGCGCAACCCCCTGGCCGACCCGTACGTGCTGGGAGTATCGAGCGGAGCCGCCCTGGGCTCGATTCTCTCGCTCATCTGGGCGTCGCAATTGCCCGGGGCGACGCCGTTTGGGGCGTTTGCCGGGGCCGTTGCGGCTGCCGCGGCAGTCTATTTCCTCGGCCGGCGAGGAGGCGAGCTGGACAGCTACGCGCTCCTGCTGGCCGGGATCATTACCGCGTCGTTTCTCTCCGCGCTGATCATGTTCCTGATGACCACGATTTCCGGCCGCGAGCTGCGCGGCATGGCCTTCTGGCTGATGGGCGATCTTTCCACGCCGTCGCCGGTGGCCACCGGCTGGCTGTTCCTGGTGCTGGTGCTCGGCGTGGCAGCCATCTATACGACGGCCGCGGACCTGAATCTCCTGTTGGGCGGTGAGCAGGAGGCCATGCACCTGGGCGTGGACGTGGTGCGCGTAAAACTCGTGGTGTATCTGGGCGCCTCGGTGCTCACCGGCCTGGCCGTTTCCGTGAGCGGCGCCATCGGCTACGTGGGCCTCATCGTGCCCCATCTGGTCCGCCTGCTGTTCGGCTCGGACTACCGGCTGCTGATCCCCGCGACCGCGCTGGGCGGGGCCATCGCGGTGGTTCTCGCGGACACGCTCGCGCGCACGCTCGTCTCGCCCACCCAACTGCCGGTCGGGGCCATGACGGCGCTCGTCGGCGCACCGGTATTCATTTACTTGCTGCGGAGAAACATGGCGTGAATCCGGTGGAGAAAACTGCAGAGAAGGCCACAGCGGCGAGTTCCGGCGCGCCGGGGCGGGCCCTTCCTCCGGAGCCGCCCCGCGTCAGCGTGGACCTCGCGAGTTTCGCCTATTCCCCGGAGGGAGGCGCGTCGCTGTTCACGCTGGAAGCCACTTCGTTCGACGTCCGCTCGCGGGAGGTGGTGGCCATTCTGGGCCGAAACGGCAGCGGCAAATCCACTCTGCTTCGCCTGCTGGCGGGGACGCTGGCGCCGCTTTCCGGCCGCGTGAAGCTCGAAGGCCTGGAAGTGAGCCGGATGGACCTGCGCACGCGCGCCCAGCGCATCGCCATGGTTCAGCAGGAAACGCCGCTGCTGTTTCCCGTGCGCGTGTGGGATTTCGTGATGCAGGGGCGCTATCCCTACAGCCGCGGCCTGCGGTTTGAAACCGACGACGACGCGGCGGTGGCGCGGCAGGCCCTCTACGAGGCAGGCGCCGATCCCCTGCGCGGCCGCTGGATGCACAAACTTTCCGGAGGCGAGAAGCAGCGCGTGGTGCTGGCACGGGCGCTGGCCCAGCAGCCGCTCCTGCTGTTGCTCGATGAGCCCACCCTCCACCTGGACATTGCCGCTCAGGTGGACCTGCTGCGCCGGCTCCGCCGCATCGCCACCGACCGCGGCTATGCCGTCGTCGTGGTGACTCACGAATTGAATCTGGCCGCGGAATTTGCGGACCGCATCATCCTGCTCGACCGCGGGAAAACGCTTCGGGTGGGAAAACCCGCCGAGGTCTATCAGCAGGCGCTGCTCCAGCAGGTTTTCGGGACCCTCCTGTACGTCGAATACACGGCGCGAGGGATACCGAAGGTCACGTTTTCCGGCGCGGAGTCGGAGTAGGGGCTTCCCGCCATGCGGAGTCGTGCCCCATCGATTGTCACTCGTAACCGGAGCGCCGCTCACCCCGGTGCTCCATCGCCAACCCTGCGGCGTCTCGTCCCGAAGCATCGGGACCGGACGCTGCGCCGATCCACCCGCCAGCTCTTTGCACGGGAAGACGGTGAAAATCCGTCGCCGCCGCGCGACTGTAAGGCGAACGCAACCCGAGGCCAGCTCGTAGGGGCATCCCGCAGCTGCGGGACCGTGCCCCTGTGTTGCTAGCCACATTTCGGGGCCCCGCGCGGGCCACTCCCCGGTTCACCGGGGGGGAAGGCCCGCCATCAGGGGCTGCCGCCGAGCCAGGAGACCGGAAGAGCCGGCCGTCCCTCCCGAAACTTCAGGACCGAAGCCTCGGTCCCGAGCCCTCGGGACGGGACGCACCTTTTTTCTCCCGCGCGAGAGGGAGAGGAGGAACCATGAAGCGTCTTCTGGCTGTGTCCCTGCTTTGCCTGCTGTTTTCCCTCCGGCTCGATGCTCAACAACCCGCAACGCTTTCCGGGACGATTACGGATTCCGGGGGCAGAGCGCTGGACGGTGTGCGAATCAGCGCAACTTCTCCGGGCGGTGCACAGGTTGGGAACACCACCTCCGGCCCGGATGGGCGATACCGGATGTCGCTCCCCGCGGGCCGCTCGAGAGTCGTCGTGACGCGGTCTTCGTTTGCGCGAGTGGAACGGGACGTGGAGCTCCGGCCCGGCGAGTCGAAAGAGCTGAACATTACGATGGCGCTCGCCCCGCTCTCGTCGAGCGTGGAAGTGACTGCGCAATCCACGCCGGAAGAGGTGAGAGAATCGTCCGCGCACGTAACCATTCTGACGCGGCAACAGATCGACCAGAGCGGGGCCACTTCCCTCCCCTTCCTGCTCGAATCGCAGCCGGGCTTCAGCCTGGCGCAGACGGGCCGCGGGGGCGGATTGACGAGCCTGTTTTTGGACGGCGGCAACTCCAATCACACGAAAGTGCTGGTGGACGGGACCACGGTGAACGATTCCGGCGGCTTCATGGACTATTCGAACATGACGCTCGACAACGTGGAGAAAGTCGAAATCGTCCACGGTGCAGAAAGCGCGCTCTACGGCTCGGACGCAGTGGATGGCGTGATCCAGGTGTTCACGCGCCGCGGCGCCACGAAACAGCCGGAACTGGACCTGACCGGCGAGGGCGGGACGTTCGGCACGGGCCGCGGGGAGGCGGATCTGAGCGGCCTGGCGGGGCCATTCGATTACTCGGCCGGCTTCGGTTACTTCGCCACAGCGGGCGAGGGGCCGAATGATTTTTTCCTGAACCGCACGTACTCCGGCAATTTCGGATGGACGTTCTCGGAGGGGAACTCGGTACGGCTGGCGCTTCGCGCCAATACGAGCGACGCGGGGCTGCCCGGCCAGACGCTGTTCCTGCCGCCGGACCTGACCCAGCATTATTCACGGCACGATTTCACGTCGAATCTTTCGTGGAACGGGCGGGCTGGCCCGCACTGGAGCTGGCTCGTGGCCGGATCGGATTCCACGCCGCGCTGGGTGGATAACGACGCGCCGAATTTCGTCTCCACAAGCCAGTTCAATCTGGCGGGATTCAACGCCCAGGCCAGCTATCAAACCGCGACGGTGACGGCGACGGCAGGCTACGCCTTCCAGGCGGAGAACGGCTTCCCGAGCGGCCTGGGGGGCCAACATGCACAGCGAATCGACCAGGCAGGATTTCTAGAAGCCCGCTGGCGTCTGGCACCGAGACTGAATCTGGAAGCGGGAGTGCGCGCCGAGGACAACGGAAGTTTTGGGACGCGGGTGGTTCCCCGGGTCGGCGCCTCCTATCTGCTGCGGGAAAGCCAAGGAGTTTGGGGCGACACGCGCGTACGGGGCGATTACGCGCAGGGCATCGTGGCGCCCCGGCTCGACCAGGCGTTTGGAAATGATCCCTGCTTCCCCGGCAATCCGTCGCTGAGCCCGGAACAAAGCCGCACCGGAAACGTGGGGCTGGAGCAGCATCTGGCCTCGAACCGGATTCGCGTTTCGGCGGACTATTTCTACACGGAGCTGCATGACGTCATTAGTTTTGCGTTTCTGGCGCCGGCGGCGGGGTGCATGTTCGGCACGGGGACGTTCTTCAATACGGATCTGGCCATCGCGCGCGGCACGCGGGTTGTGGTCGAAAGCCGGCCGGTGCGCTGGCTGTCCATCGCGGGGAACTACACGTACGACAATTCGCGCGTGCTGCGGTCTCCCAATGCGTTCGACCCGACGATGCTTCCGGGCAACCATCTGTTCCATCGGCCGGTGCATTCCGGCAGCGTGGTGCTGAACCTGTCCGCCCGGCGAGTGAATGCCAATCTGGCGGGCTACTTCACCGGGATACGGACGGATTCGGATTTTCTGGGGATGGGGCTGACGCACGCGCCGGGCTACGCGCGTTTCGACACCACCGTGTCCTACCGCGTGGACCGCCACGCCACGCTGTTTGTGCGCAGCTCGAATCTGTTCGACAAACAATATCAGGACGTGCTGGGGTTCCCTGCTTTCGGCCGCGAGGTTCGCGGTGGAGTGCGGCTCCGGATCGGCGGAGGCTCCTGATCCCAGGTTCCACCCGGCCGGCAGCCGGAACCGTAGCCGTGGAATCGGGATGCTATAATTCCCGTTTGCCATGACGAAGACGGCGCAGGAAACGTCCGGGGTCTCGCCCGAAGTGCTCGCGCGCTACGAGCCCGTTATCGGGATCGAGACGCACGTGCAATTGAAGACGGCGTCGAAAATTTTCTGCGCCTGCTCGGCCCGGTTCGGCGACCCGCCCAACCGCAACACCTGCCCCGTCTGCCTGGGCCTGCCGGGAGCGCTCCCGGTGCTGAACCGCCGCGCGCTCGAACTCGCGGTGAAAGCGGCCCTCGCGCTCAACTGCACCGTCCAGGAGCGCTCTCGCTTCGCCCGCAAGAATTATTTTTATCCCGACCTGCCGAAGGGTTATCAAATCTCCATGTACGAGCTCCCCCTGGCCACCGGCGGCTGGCTCGAAATCGAGCACGACGGGCACTCGAAACGCATCGGCATCACCCGGCTGCACCTGGAAGACGACGCGGCGAAGGGGATGCACGAGGGTTTCCCCGACTCCGCGCGCAGCACCTACATTGACTTCAACCGCGGCGGCGTTCCGCTCATCGAAATCGTCTCCGAGCCGGACCTCCGCTCGCCCGAGGAGGCCCACGCCTACCTGACTGCGCTGAAACAGATCTTGCTGTACACCGAAGTGAGCGATTGCAACATGGAGGAAGGCTCGCTCCGCTGCGACGCCAACGTGAGCGTGCGCCGCCGCGGCGAGCCAAACTTCGGGACGAAGGCGGAAGTGAAAAACCTGAATTCGTTCCGCTACCTGGTGCACGCCCTGGAATACGAAATCGAGCGCCAGGTACAGACCCTCGAATCCGGCGGGCGCGTGGCGCAGGAGACGCGCCTGTGGAACGTGGCCGCAGGCCGCACCGAGCCCATGCGCTCCAAGGAATACGCCCACGATTACCGCTACTTCCCCGAGCCGGACCTGCTTCCCGTCCAGGCTTCGGAAGAATTGCTGGCCCGCGTGCGCGCAGAGATGCCCGAACTGCCCGCGGCGCGCCGCGCACGTTTCGTCCGCGAATACGGCATCACGCCCTACGACGCGGGAGTGCTGACCGCGACGCGCGCACTGGCGGATTACTTCGAGGAAACTGTCCGCGCGGGCGCCGCCGCGAAAACCGCCGCCAACTGGATCCAAACGGAACTGCTGCGCCGCCTGAATGCCGCCGGGGAGGAAATTTCCGCGAGCCGCATCCGGCCGGCGGCTCTGGCGGAACTCATTGCGCTGGTGGACCGCGGCGAAGTGACGGCCGCGAGCGCAAAGTCCATCTTCGCGAAGATGTTCGAGACTGGCCTTCCCGCCGCCCGCATCGCCGCGGAAGAGGGACACCGGCAAATTCGGGATTCCGGGGAAATCGAGCGCGCCTGCCGTGACGTCATAGCCGCGAACCCGGAACAGGCCGCAAAATATCGCGCGGGCAACGAAGGCGTGTTCAAATTCCTTGTCGGACAGGTGATGCGCGCCACGCGAGGCCAGGCCAACCCGCAGGCGGTGAACGAAGCCCTGCGACGGCTTCTGGCGGCTTCGTGAGCGGAGGCGATCGACAGGCCGCTTCTGCAAAGCTGCGCAAACGAATTTGAGGTGATGAATGCTACAGCCAGGTGATGTGGCTCCGCCGTTTACGCTTCCCAGCGACGACGGGCAGACCGTTTCCCTCTCGGACTACAAAGGGAAAAACGTTCTGCTCTATTTTTTCGTGAAAGCGCTGACCCCGGGTTGAACCACGGAAGCGTCCGAGTTTCGTGACGCAAAAACGAAGTTCGACCGTGTGGGCACAACAATCGTCGGCTGCAGCGCGGATCCGCCCGACACCATGGCGAAGTTCCGCGCCAAGCACAAACTGAACTTCACGCTGGTCAGCGATCCGGATTTCCGCGTCATCGAGGCCTACGGCGCCCGACGCATGAAGACGTTTCTCGGCAAATCGTTCCTGGGCATCGTGCGCAGCAGCGTGCTGATCGGCCCGGACGGAAAAGTGCTCCGCGTGTGGGAGAAGGCCGCGGCCAAAGGTCACGCCGCCGAAGTCCTGGAAGCCCTCGAAGAACTGAAGCGCACATAGCTGGCTGCTGCTAACGCTGGTAGCGCCGCCTTCCAGGCGGCGATGTTCCGCTCGCCTGGACTCGACTTCCACATTGCTAGCAGATCAAGCGCCGTTGCTACAGCTCGCAGAGGAATTCGCCGTCCTTCTCCTGGACAAGCATATTGTCCAGCAGCCGCGTGGCGCCGAAAAACACGGCCAGCATTGCGTAGCACACACCGCGGAGCCGCTCCGCCGGCTCGAACGAATCCGCGCGCACCACCTCCACGTAATCCGCCACGGCCCGCGGCTCTTTCGCCATCACCTCGCGGATGACGGCCACCAGCCGCGCCGCCCCGCGTTCTCCACGCCCGATCGCATCCCGCGCTGCCGCGAGAGCGCGATAGAGCACGGTCGCGGCGCGGCGGTCGTCGGGGGAGAGATAGGCGTTGCGGCTGGAGAGCGCCAGCCCGTCTTCCTCCCTCACAATCGGGCAGACCTCGATCTCCGCATCCAGGTGAAAATCCCGCAGGAGCTGCTGGATGATGCGCGCCTGTTGCGCGTCCTTGCGGCCGAAATACGCGCGCCAGGGCTGCACAATTTCGAGCAGTTTGAGCACCACGGTGGCCACGCCGCGGAAATGTCCGGGCCGGGCGCGGCCTTCCAGTCGCGACGAAAGCCCTTCCACTTCCACGTGGCTCGAAAAGCCCGCCGGGTAGATTTCCGCGGCTTCCGGGGCGAACAGATATTCGACGCCCAGCGATTCCAGCAATTGGGAATCGGCTTCCGGGGCGCGCGGGTAGCGGGCAAAATCCTCGCCGGGTCCGAACTGCGCTGGGTTCACGAAAATCGAAACGACTACCGGCGAACAATCCCGCTGCGCGGCTCGCACCAGGGAGACGTGTCCGGCGTGGAGCGCGCCCATGGTGGGCACAAAACCCACCAGCCGCCCTTCCGCGCGCGCCCGCCGCGAAACCTGCTTCATCCACTCGACGGTGCGAATTGTCTCCATCGGCCCGGCGGGCGGACTTCCGGCGTTACTCCACCGGGAGTCCGGCGAGCGCGTCGTAATACCGCAGCAGGTCGGTGGAAAGCGGCTTCGCGCCAATCTCGCGCAGTTGCGTGGTGATCTGGCCGCGATGGTAGGTGCTGTGATTTACCACGTGTTGCAGCAGCGCCCGCAACGGATACCGGAAGTGCTTCCCTTTCAAGTTCCGGTATTCGATGATGCGCTCCAGATCACCCAGGTCGGGGCTGCGGATGTAGTCCTCGAGGCCTTTTTTGATCCCGTCCCAGCGCGTCGCGAAACTCGCCACCGTCTCAAAGCTTTCACCGGGCAATAGCTCGGTGGGGTAGCGGCCCTGGAGCCGCTCCAGATAGAGCCACTCCACGCCCATGATGTGACGCAGGGTTTCGCGAACGGTGGGAAAACTCGACACCGCCGTCTGCATGAATTGTGCGGGCGTGAGCGCGGCGCAGGCTTCGAGCACGCGGTGATTAGCCCACGCATTGAAGGCAAACAGCGACCGGATTTCGTCCTGCGTCATGGTGGTGGCTCCAAGGGGTGATGTCTCAAAAAGAAGGATGCCGGCCCCGCCTCGCGCTACCGGCGCTACGTCTTCTTCACGGGCACCGCGTCGTCCCGAAGCTTCGGGACCGGCAGATGATACGACTCCGCATCGGAGGGAAATTCCCCCTTCTGCACGTCGTCCACGTACTGCGCCACCGCCCCGCGGATCGTTTCCGCCAGGTCCGCATACTTCCGCGCAAACTTCGGCGTGTGGCCGTTGGTGAGTCCCAATAGATCGCTGAGCACCAGCACCTGGCCGTCGCAGTCGGGCCCCGCTCCGATCCCGATCGTCGGCACCGGCACCTGCTCCGTAATGCGCGCCGCGATCTCCCGCGGCACCGCCTCAATCACAATGCTGAACGCGCCTGCGGCAGCCAGCGCCTGCGCGTCGCGCACCAGCGCTTCCGCCGTTTCCGCGCTTTTTCCCTGCACGCGGAATCCGCCGAGCGAGTGGAGCGATTGCGGCGTCAGCCCGATGTGGCCCATCACTGGGATTTCCGCTTCCACCAGGCGCGCCACCAGGTCCATGCGCCGCTCGCCGCCTTCGATCTTCACCGCTTCGGCGCCCGCCTCTTTGACGAACCGCGTGGCGTTCCGGATCGCTTCCTCGGCGCTGTTATGGAACGTGCCGAACGGCATGTCCGCAACCAGCAGCGCCCGCTTCACGCCCCGCCGCACCGCGCGCGTGTGGTGCAGCATCTCGTCGAGCGTCACCGGCAGCGTGTTCTCGTACCCGAGCACGGCCATGGCCAGCGAATCGCCCACCAGCACGATGTCCACTCCGGCCTCGTCCACCAGGCGCGCGGTGGGATAGTCGTACGCCGTCACCGACGTGATTTTGCGTTCGGTCGATGGCGGCTCGCCGGAACGGAATTTTTTGCGGGAAAGAATTTCGGGCACGGTCACTCGTCCGTTGCCCGCAGACGGCAGGATGCTCATGGTCCCTCCGGTGCCATTCCCGGTATCCGGGATACAGCCCAGCATTTCCGATGCTACCAGCACGGACCGGGTTACGCCAGCGGTTTCCTGGGCCAGTCATCTCGAGCAACTCTCCACATCCGAGCCGCTTGACCGGTCAGCGAGGCGTGGCAGGATAGGGCATGCCAAGCAGGGAAGAGATCCAGCGGGCCGCGGAGATTGCCAAGAAGCAGCGCCCCTTGTATGGGATCTTCTGGCCTCTTTTTGAGCCTCTTCCTGAGCCAATCTCGGTACCTGGCTATCTAACGCTTCTGCACCTGGACCCGCGAGGGGCTAAGGGCGCCATCTCTTTGATATTGGAATCCTCTCGGAAGTCCAGGGAGGCATTTCAAGAAATAGGCCGCTTGCTCGATAAAACTGACTGGCGTCCGCACCTTGTCGGTGCTGTCGCGCTGGCCGCGCTTGGGTATGATGAGAATACCCTCAGCAAGCTTTGGACCGCATTTGACTCCGGAAGCTGGGTGACGCCTCAACTCGCAGCGGTGGCATATCTTCGTGACCCGAGCTTTGCCGATAATGCCCAGGCGCGGATCAGGTCCCGCTGCCCTGTGAATGACTCGAGGGCGGCGGCGATGAGTCCCCTGGAACGACATATGGCGGAGGGACCTGCTGGACCACGCCATCGGTCGGCGAAGGCGGCAGCTTCCCTCATTAGTCTGCTTCGTCTTCATCATCAGCAACCTGAATGGCTCACTACGGAACTCTCATTACCGGACTTAGTTATTCTGTTGTCCGAAGACATCGACCAAGCGGACAAAATCGCAGTCGCTTGGCTTGCCAGTCTGAGGGCAGTGTTCAAGAGTCTCGCTATCAAGCTCGACTGAGATGGATGCCTTCGGCCCCTGCCGGGCCTATCTTCCCGGATTGCCGGCATTGGAGCGCCGGGCGTAACATGCAAATGCTGTGCCCGATTCTTCCTCCATAATCGGCCGCACATTCGCGCACTACCGCATCCTGGAAAAGCTGGGTGGCGGCGGAATGGGCGTGGTCTATGAAGCCGAGGATCTGACCCTCGGCCGCCACGTCGCATTGAAATTCCTGCCCGACGAATTGGCCAGCGACCGTCCCGCCCTGGAACGCTTCCAGCGCGAGGCACGCGCCGCTTCCGCCCTGAACCATCCCAACATCTGCGTGATCCACGAAATCGGCCAGCAGGACGGCCGGCCGTTCATCGTCATGGAGTTGATGAAGGGAAAAACGCTCAAAGAGCGCATCGAAGCCGGGCCGCTGCCCCTGAACGTAGCTCTGGACCTGGCCATTCAGATCGCGGAGGGGCTGGACGCGGCCCACTCCAAGGGCATCGTCCACCGCGACATCAAGCCTGCCAACATTTTTGTCACCGAGCGCGGGCACGCCAAGATCCTGGATTTTGGGCTGGCAAAGCTGGGGCCTGCCGGCGGTGCCGTGAATCTTTCCGCCATGCCCACAGCCAGCGAACTGGAACGGCTCACTCGACTCGGAACGGCGATTGGCACCGTCGCCTACATGTCTCCTGAACAGGTTCGTGGCGAAGAGCTCGATGCGCGGACTGACCTGTTTTCATTCGGCGTGGTGCTCTACGAAATGGTCACCGGAACGAGGCCCTTCCGCGGCGAAACCGCCGGCATGATTTCCGCGGCCATTCTAAGTCAAGCGCCCGTGGCGCCGGTGCGCCTGAATCCGGAGGTCCCCGCGAAGCTGGAAGAGGTGATCCATAAGGCGCTGGAGAAAGACCGCAAGCTGCGCTACCAGAACGCCGCCGACGTTCGCACAGATTTCGAGCGGCTGAAGCGCGATTCCGATTCGGGCCGTGCAGCCATCCCGGCAGGCGAGGCCGCGGTGAAGCCGGCCGTGAAATCGGCCTGGTTTCGAAAGGCGGCGGCCGCTATTGCAATACCCCTGGTCGCGGCGCTGATCGTGGGCGGCTGGTTGTTTTTCTCCCGCAAGGCCCACGCGCTCACGGACAAGGACACCATCGTCCTCGCGGACTTCACCAACACCACCGGGGACACGGTGTTTGACGGCACCCTGCGGCAGGGGCTTTCCGTGCAATTGGAGCAATCACCCTTCCTGAGCGCTATCTCCGACCAGCGAATTCAGCAGACCTTGCAGATGATGGGCCAGAAGCCGGAAGTGAAACTCACGCCGGAAATTGCGCGGGAACTCTGCCAGCGGACCGCGAGCGCCGCCGTCCTCGACGGTTCGATCGGGCGGATTGGCACGCAGTACCTTCTGACCCTCAAGGCGGTCAACTGCGCCAGCGGCGAATCGCTGGCCAGCACGGAGGCACAGGCCAGCGACGAAAACCACGTGCTCGAAGCCCTTGGAAAAGCGTCCGCCGAGCTTCGCAATAAACTGGGCGAGTCTCTCAGCACAGTCCGAAAGTTTGACACGCCTTTGGAACAGGCCACCACCCCCTCGCTCGAGGCCCTGAAAGCTTTCAGCTCGGGAATGAAAGTTCTCAACACGGCAGGGTCGGGCGCGGCGATTCCGTTTTTCAAACATGCCATCGAACTCGACCCGCAATTTGCCCTCGCCTACGCCTACTTGGGAATCCTGGAAAACGATATTCTTGAGTCCAAAAGCGCCGCGGACTACTTCCGCAAGGCATATGAACTGCGCGACCGGACCAGTGAGGCGGAGAAGTATTCGATCACCGCAAGCTACGAACAGCATGTCACCGGAAACATCGAAAAGGCCATCGAAGCCTGCCGGCTTTGGATACAGGCCTATCCGCGGGCGTACCATCCTCACGATCTCCTGGCGGGAGCAATTTTGCCGGTCATCGGCCAATATGAGAAAGCAGCGGAGGAAGCCAGCGAGGCAATCCGTCTGAATCCTGACTTTCCCATCGCTTACGCTCAACGCATGTTCAACTCCGTCGCCCTGAACCGCCTCGATGAGGCGAAAGCCGCTTACGCGCAAGCCCTCGATCGCAAACTGAACAATCCTTTCTTATCTATCGGCCTCTATGAAATTGCGTTTTTGCAGAATGATGCAGCCGGCATGGCGCGGCAAATTGCAAAGACTGCGGCCCTGCCGGGGTTTGAGGACCAATTGCTGAGCTTGGAAGCCGATACTGCCGCCTATTCCGGGCGGCTTCGAGACGCCCGGGAGCTTTCCCGCCGTGCGATGGACTCCGCCCAACGGGCCGGGGAGAAGGACCCGCCGGCAGCGTACACTGCCACGTCCGGCCTGAGAGAAGCCTGGTTCGGCAACACGGACGAAGCCCGGCGCCGTGTCACTCTGGCTTTGAGGCGCTCGTCCAGCCGCGATGTGCTGTATTTGGCCGCGCTCGCACTGGCATATGCGAGGGATGACGCCCGAGCGCAAGCGCTGGCCGGCGATTTGGGCAAGAGGTTTCCGGAAGACACTATCGTGCAGTTCAATTTCCTGCCCACCCTCCGCGCCAGGCTTGCGCTGAACAGGGGAAATGCTGCTGAGGCCATTGCGAGTCTGAGAGCCGCCGCGCCCTATGAGCTGGGCGGGTCAACCAGCAGTCCTTTCAGTTGGACCCCCATGTATCCCGTTTTTGTGCGAGGCGAAGCCTATCTGGCCGCTCATCAGGGCAGCCAGGCCGCCGCCGAGTTTCAGAAAATCCTCGACCATCGCGGGGTAGTCTTGAACCAGCCCATCGGGGCTCTCGCGCGTCTCGACATCGGCAGAGCCTATGCCGTGCAGGGCGACAGGGCCAAGGCCAAGGCCGCCTATCAGGACTTCCTCGCGCTGTGGAAAGACGCCGACCCCGACATCCCCATCCTTCGCGCCGCAAAAGCCGAATACGCAAAACTGCGATAGCGATCCCCTGCTAGTCCCGCAACGAGATCGGTCCACCGGACAGGTGGCTCCGGCGGTCCAGAAACCGCGCCTTGCGCATGGGCCCGCATTTCTCACCACCTTCCGTCAATTTTCGAAGCCCCAAGAGGCACTCTCTTGCGCGCTACTTGAGCAGTGCCTGGAAGCGAGGATTGCTGCGCAGGGAATCCAGGTCCGAGTCTTTTTGCGCCCAGCCCTTATACCAGTCCCCTTGCGCCGTCGCTTTTTCCAGGCAGTCGATCGCTTTCTCGGTTTCGCCCGAGAGAGCGTAGACGCAGCCGACGTTATAAATGATCGAGGTTTCTTCCGGGTCCGTCGCCAGCGCGCGCTGCGCCCATTCCAGACCTCGCGCTCGCTCTCCCAATTGGCACAGGATGCCCGCCCCCAGGTAATGCGCCCGGGCATCGTCCGGGTGAAGTTCCACGTGCTTTTCAGCCAGCTTCAAGGCCCGGCGCCGGGTGGCGTCAGCTTCTGCGTCACGTCCCAGCGATTTGTAAACCGGAGCCAGCAGGCTCGGCGCCTGGTAATCATCCGGGTTGACCTTGCAGGCCTGCTCGTAAAGCTGCGCCGCTTTCGCCAGGTCTCCCTGTTGGAATGAGGTGCGGGCGTAGAAGTAATACGCCTCGTAGAGCTTCGGATCCAGCCGGATTGCCGTCTCGAATTCCGTCCGGGCCCCCGCGAAATTTTTCCTCATCGCCAGAGCCAGTGCCCGCGAAGCGTGCGCCTCCGCCAGATCCGGGTCGAGTTCCAGAGCCTTCCCGCTGGCCGCGTCCGCCTCATCCAAGTTATCTTCGCTGCTGTCCCAGTACATGTAGAGAAACGAACAGCAATCCGCCACTCCGGCGTAGGCGCGGGCATATCCCGGGTCGATCACGATGGCGCGGGCGAACATCTGCCGGGCAAAGTCGAATCCCTTGCGCCGGAACTGGTGGAAATACTGCCGGCCCCGCAGGTAATAGTCGTAGGCTTGCGCGCTTTCGGTGGGCTTCCGCGCGATGGCCTTTTCTTCCTGCGGCGAGAGGGTGATGCGCAGGGCCTGGCTGATGCTGCGCGCGATTTCGTCCTGGACCTCGAAAACATCCTTGAGTTCCCGGTCATACCGCTCGGCCCAGATGGAATGGCCCGTTTGCGTCTGCACCAGTTGCGCCGTGATGCGCAGGCGGTTGCCGGCCCGTCTCAGGCTTCCGCTGAGCACGCAAGCCGCTTTGAGTTCGTGACCCACCTGGGGTCCGGTGACCGGTTTGTCGCGGTAAACCAGCACCGCCGCACGTGGAAACACCTGTAGCTCTTTGATTTTCGAAAGTTCGGTGATGATATCTTCCGTCATTCCATCGCGGAAATACTCGTCATCTTTGCTCCCGCTCAGGTTTTCAAAGTAGAGCACCGCCACCGATTTCTCCGCTGCCGGCGCCGCCGCTGTGGTCGTGACCGGCGCCTGGCCCTTCGATTCCCGTGTGCGGCTCGCGGCAGGGTCGAGGTCGCGTCTCAATCGCTTCAGGTCGGCTCTCAGTTCGGAAGCAGTCTGGTAGCGCAGGTCGGGATCTTTCTCCAGCGCTTTGCTGAGGAAGTTTTCGATGGCTGCCGGCAGGCGCGGATTCGATTCCGTTGCCGGAAGAGGCGTGGAATTCAGGATGGCGTCGAAAATGACCGCCGAGGTCGCCCCGGAAAACGGGACCGACCCGGTGGCCATCTCGTAGAGCACCACTCCGAGCGAAAATAAATCCGTGCGCGCATCCAACTCCTCGCCTCGCGCCTGCTCCGGCGACATGTACGCGACCGTGCCCAGGGAGCTGCCCGGGCTCGTGAGTTGCTCTTTATCGAGCATGTGCGATTGAGTGCGCATGGACTCGGGGTCCAGCGATTCCGCGGGATGTTGGGCCGTGGCTCCTAGCTTCGCCAAACCAAAATCCAGAATCTTCGCCTGCCCGCGCTCTACAAGAAAGATATTCGCGGGTTTGATGTCGCGGTGCACGATTCCTTTGGAGTGCGCCGCGTCCAGCCCGTTGGCGATCTGAGTGGCGATTTCCAGAAAATCGGGTATTTCGATAGGCTTGCCGCCGATCCGGCGCTTGAGCGTCTGGCCCTCGAGCAGTTCCATGGCGATAAACGGCCGGCCTTCGAATTCTCCAATGTCGTAAATGGTGCAGATGTTCGGATGGTTCAGCGCGGAGGCCGCACGCGCCTCGCGGCGGAATCGCTCGATGGTCTGCGCGTCCCCGGAAATATCGTCGGGAAGAAATTTCAGCGCCACACCGCGGCCGAGCCGCGTGTCCTTGGCTTTGTAGACCACGCCCATGCCGCCACCGCCCAGTTTTTCCCCGACGCGATAGTGCGAGATGGTGCGGCCGGTAATGGAGGCAGTATCCGCCACGAGCTTGGCATTCTACGTTAGCGCCTACATGCAGGCAATCACGCGGCATGGGTTCTCCCACGTGTCCAGCGCCGTTGACGCAGCACCCACCTCGTCGGATAATTCCACCCCTGAGACTAAGATGTCGCGCTTCTAGGACTCTCTCTCACTCTCTGAATTTGGGGCTCGAATTCAGCCCGGTCTTTCCGTCCCCGTGCAGGCGGGGGAGACCGGCGCAAACCAGCCGGGTCCGCTGATTCGCTAAGGAGGGCTCACATGGCCGTCGACATGGACAAACTCAATGCTTTTCTCGGCCGCTTTGTCGGGGATCTCGGTGCCGCCGTGCACACGGGGATGGTTGTGATTGGAGAGAAGCTCGGACTGTACAAGGCGCTCGCCGCGGGCCCGATGACCTCGGCGGAACTCGCCGCCAAAACCAAAACCGATGAGCGCTATCTGCGCGAATGGCTGGCCTCGCAGGCCGCGGGCGGCTACGTGACCTACGATGAGAAGTCAAACAAGTTCAGCCTCACTGAGGAGCAGGCTTTTGCGCTCGCAATGGAGGACAGCCCCGCCTACATTCCTGGCGCATTCGAACTCGCGCTGGGGTCCTTGGCGGCCGTGCCCCGGATCGCGGATTCCTTCCGCACCGGCGCCGGCATGGGCTGGCACGAACATGATGACGGCGTCTTCCACGGCTGCGAGAAGTTCTTCCGCCCGGGTTACGCTGCGAATCTTGTCTCTTCCTGGATCCCCGCCCTTCACGATGTGAAGCAGAAGCTGGAAGCGGGGGCCCGCGTTGCGGACGTGGGCTGCGGGAAGGGCGCTTCCACGATTCTGATGGCCAAAGCATTTCCCAAGTCCAAGTTCTTCGGATTCGACTACCACGATAAATCGATCGAAGCCGCCCGCGAGACGGCCAGGCAGGACGGCGTCGCCGATCGGGTCACGTTCCAGGTGGCCAAAGCCAAGGAATTTCCGGGAAAGGACTATGAGTTCGTGGCCGTCTTCGACTGCTTGCATGATATGGGGGATCCGGTCGGAGCGGCCGTGCACGTCCGGGAGTCGCTGAGCAAAGACGGCACCTGGATGATCGTCGAGCCGTTTGCGAGCGATGAATTGAAGGACAATCTGAATCCCGTGGGCCGCGTCTACTACTCCTTCTCGACGCTGCTGTGCACGCCATGTTCGCGTTCACAGGAAGTTGGACTCTGCCTGGGAGCGCAATCCGGCGAGGCGCGCATGAGGCAGGTAATCTCGTCGGCCGGATTCACTCGCTTTCGGCGCGCCACAGAAACTCCTTTCAACATTGTGTACGAAGCTCGTCCCTGACCCTGTTTCGTAACTGTCCCCGCGTCTCGAAGCATTTCCAGGCGCTGTGAACGGATCACAGAGCTTCCTACAAACTCGCCCGGTTACCCCGCCCCGGTGTGCGTCGGTCTGCGAGAACGGGACTTCCGGGGCGGGATAGCTTCCGGGTACGCCGAAATCGATGCCAAGCGGGGAGATCACTTCCTACAAGCCGACTTCCCGTTACTAATCCCCAGCCAGGACAGATTACTTCCGGCTTGCCGACAACACATCCAGAATGGGTTGCGTCATTAAAGTTTTGCCCGCCGAGATGGACGAACTCTGTTGAAGTGGGTCTAGAGGAGAACTCGACACGATTTGTACACCGAGATCCAGCGATTTGGAACTGTTCGCACACGACCCTCTCGCTTCCGAGCGAGTGAAGGGAAAGGCCCTCAGCGATCACCAAAAACCTGCTCTTCCGCACCTTGGTTAAGCTAAGAAGTCTGGCCTTCGGGTCCGAAAATGGAGAGCAGATGGCCATCTACATCTCGGAAGTGGGCGACCCAGTCGGTTGGTGTGGCTTGGTGCGGTTCAGAGGTAAAGGAGACCCCCTGAGAGATCAGCTCCCGGTGGGCTACTCTTACGGTCTCCACCTGAAAGACAACTTCTGTTGCTCCAGTGACGTTGGGTGCAGCACGGACATGTCCGCGACTTAGCCCCAGCATTACAGCTCCGCATTGCAACAGGGCCAGTTGTGGTTCTTGCATGATCACCTTAAGACCCAGCTTTTCTTGATAAAACGCCAGCGCCTGGGGTACATCGCGTACACCCAGCATGATCGCGCTGATCTGAGAAAGCCGGAATTGTTGCTGCATAGGGGACCTCCAGGTTGATCTATTGAGTCGAACTGCCTAACTACTTAGCATTGCTAATTAATACGACGTGCAGTAGACTATGTCAAGACAATAATTAGCATAGCTAATTGATGGCAAAAAGAATCCAAATCGAAAACCTGGCTGACCACCTACATAGTACTGCCATCCAACTGCTCCGCCTTGTTCGTGTGCAGGACACGGCCATCGGCATTGCCCCAGCCCGGCTGTCGGCGCTGTCAGTGATCGTTTTCGGTGGACCGGTTTCACTCTGTGATCTGGCCCGAGCTGAACAGGTGAAGCCCCCAACCATGAGCCGCATCGTGGATGCGCTTGAGGCTGATGGCTTGGCACGCCGGCGTGTCAATCAGCGGGATCGCCGGGCATTGTTGATCGAGGCCTCCAAAAAGGGGGCGGCTATGCTGAAGGAGGGCCGCAAGCGCCGCGTGAAGTTCCTGGCTTCATATCTCTCACAGCTGAATGATTCAGACCTTTCAGACATTGAGCGCGCCGTGCAGTCAATCCAAAAGGCGTTACGACAGAACTGATTCGGGTGGCCCGCTAAGAAATGAGCCGACAGGACAAGACGCTTGGTGGGAAGTACGAGTACAATGCCTGCGTATTTGGAGGGAGGACAGTATGAACTGGGCCCGACTCGTTGCGGTCATTGTTGGCGCCGGTGTCGTCTCGTCATTCACTGTCTGGTTCTTCGCCGGCGATTGGATTCATCGGCGCTACAGCTATCCCGAAATCTGGCGACAGGGTGCCGAAGGGAGAGCGATCGCTCTGACCAGTCCGCTACCTTTTCTGACCTGCGGTGTTTTTGCCTATGTCACCGCCCGGCTGGGTCTTCATTCTGTATCGGGCGCGGTCAAACTGGCTGTTGCAGTGTGGCTGATCGGCCCCTTGCCGCTGATCCTCACTAATGCCGCATTTATGAAGCTACACAGAGTTTTTTTGGTGTCTTATTCAATCGGTTGGTTAATAAAGCTTACGATCGTTGCGGTGGCGGTCGGCTCGTTCCTTAGTTGACGGCGAGCCAATGTCGGGTGAGGAGGTGGCCCGGGATTGGTACTCATACCTCCACTCTGCTGCTCGGAGGCGGAGTCTTGCCAGCCGATGGCTAGTGCCCGATTAACGGTGGGATGCGGAAGTAACCGAATTACTTCCGGATCGCCGACAAACCGTCCGTGGGAGAGACGGTTGTGCGGTCGTGAGCGCTATCGCGATGTTACGCCAACAATGACGCAGAAAAACTGCTCAGGATCGCTGTGTTTTGGGTGTTATCGCAAGTAACTATCGCTAGCAACTCCGGCGTAGTAAACTCTTGTCGTTCGTCGGAGCTTAGCTCCTATGCGACTGCTGTGCCTTCAAGACGTCGAGATTGGCCCCAGGGACCGCGTATTCCGCCACTCGCGTATGCGAGCGTTGATCGTCTGGCTTACTGGATTCGCCGCCACCGCGGCTTTCTTTTTCAACGCCTACACGCGAAAGTGGCCGCCCGGCTACTTCTTTGGCTCATTTCTACTGCTCTTCGTGCTTCTGACTCTCAGGATGGTCACTGCGCGCTTCCACCCGTCCAATTGGCTCGTCCGTATGAACGAGACGGGAATTTACGTGCAATATCGTTCTTATCTGAACTACCAGTTGCCCGCCGATTACGCCTCTGTCGTTTTCCTTTCCCTGGGCGAGATCGCGTCGGCCCGGCTGGTCAAGGAGCGCGTCGAAACACCCGATCCGGCAAAGCCCGGCACCACGCAAACCCAATACCTCCGCTATGTCGAAATCGAGTTATCCGGCGATACCGCTCTTCTTGCGGACGCCTTGCAGGCCGAACGCGGCGAACAGGCTCCATTGAAAAAACGCTGGTATGGCACCAGTTCGACTCTTTATCGAGATTATCCAGTCACGATGACCGCGCCGACGTTCCTTCGTATACGTTGGGACGTTGTGCCCGGCGCGCACAAGTTCCTCGACGCCCTGCGCCCCTACAGGGTCATTGCCGATTCGGTTTCCTTAACGCAGGACTTCACGCACCTGAAATCGCTCAACCGCGAAGACCAACAGAAGCAACTCCGCGAACTCGCCGCCCGCGGGCAGACCATCACCGCCATGTACGCCGCCCGCAAACTCTACGGCTGCAGCTTAGGAGAAGCAAAGGAGCTGGTGGATTCTCTGCGGGAGAATGAGGTGCCGCGATAACCCCCTGGATTCCGTCTATTGGCATTGCGCCGTGTACGATCCCGTGCCGGTGTTGTGAGTCACCTCGCCGTAGCCTTTGTTCGCCAAAATCGGGGTCAATAAGTGTAATGGCGATATTACGTCAACAACCACATAGTTCCTTTTTGCCGACGACTCGCGAACTATGCTGGCATGACGGGAATCAACAATTACTTCTGTGAAGCAGTCAGCGCCAATGTTGTACCGAGTCCAGCGTAAAGGTACCGATCACCGAGCGCCTTCTTCAGCGCCGTAAAGGCGGGCTCGCCGGTGCAGTGGCCAGGCGCGACATACTCTACTTTGAATCTATCGCGCAGGCCAGTAACGATCTTCTCAATTTCCGAGTCGCTCGCCACTAGGAGGTGAAAGCCGCCGACGATCAAGTGTATTCGTGGGTTGATTGTGCCGGACGGGTTCGATGGGTATCCGGCACTCCCGGCAAACCACCAGCCTACGCCGGAACCGATTTTATCGTCGCCCGGAACGGTCGCATTGCTTCGGTCTATCTCTTTTTCGACAATCTCCCTTGAAGCAAAATGCGCCACCTCTTCCGAGACTCTTGACGACGAATGGCAGCCAGACTTTTGGATGCTGACCGCATAGGGCCAATTGTGGTATTTCTATGCCACAATGCCAGTAGAGTCCGTGCCAAATACAAAGACCCAGGCCAGCAGCGAATATTCCCGAAGAATTGATCGGGTCATCGACTATCTTCGCGGGAATCTGGATCGCCAGGTGAAACTAAAGGAGCTGGCTAGAGTTGCCTGCTTGTCGGAATTTCACTTCCATCGGATCTTTGGTGCGGTTTCGGGCGAAACCCTAAACAATTTTACGAACCGGCTTCGTCTTGAAAAGGCCGCTCGTCTTCTTCGTTATTCCGACCAAAGCGTGACCGATATAGCCTTAGATTGCGGTTTTTCGTCATCGGCCACGTTTTCGCGCGCCTTCCGATCCGGCTACGATACTTCGCCAAGTCAGTTTCGAAAAAGCGGTGAGATCAAAAAGAGCAAGATTTGCAAAGAACTCTTCCCGGAAGAGGAATATGGTCTCCCCATGAGCGCGGAAGAAAAGAGAGCTGCTTTTCCAGTGAGATTGATCGACATTCCCGAAAGGCAAGTCGCCTATATTCGGGTTACGAACGCCTTCGAACTGGACAGAGTACTTGCCGCCCTCAGGACAGTGATCGAATGGGCCAAATCCCAGGATATTTTTTCGCAAGGAATTCTTTTCGGAATGACGGTAGACGATCCACACGTGACCCCAAAGCATCTTTATCGATATGAGGTCTGTCTTGCGTCGTCTTTTCCTTTCGAGTGCATGGAAGGAATGTCGAAAGTGAAAATGCCAGCCATGCGATACGCCGCCATAAAGGTTTCCGGCGATATCCATAAGGTAGCAACGGCTTGGGACTACCTTTACAGAGATTGGCTTATCAATAGTGTCCACGAGCCCGAGCATGCGCCGGCACTTGAGGTTTTCTTAGACAAAGAAAACGCGACGGATTGGTCGCATTTTGAATTGGAACTTTGCCTGCCGGTTCGGAAACTGGCAGCGATGAGAAGTTTGAACTCTGGGAGCCGAAAATCTGGGATGATCGAAATAAAGGGCAATAAACGAGTCACTGCGTAACGGGGGAACTCATGATCGACGGAATTGGCGGCGCTTTTCTGTTTTCTAACGATACAAAGAGACTGGCAGCTTGGTATCGCGATTGTCTCGGAATAGTTCCTCAAGGCGAAGATGCTGAGTGCAGTTCAATCTATGCATCGTTCGAATATAGGGATCTTGCAAACCCGGAGATTAAGCGAACGATAGCGTGGGCGATCATGCCCACGGATCAAGACATCAAGGATAAGCCACGAACGGGTAAGATTAATTACACAGTGAAGAACATGGGAGAAGTCCTCAGCCATCTTAAGAGTAAAGGCGTGGTAATCGAAAAGACCGAGGAATATCCCTCCATGGGGACCTTTGCGTGGCTTAAAGATCCAGATGGCAATCCGATCGAGCTTTGGGAGCCATCCAAGAGTGAATAAAAATCCCTAATTTGTGAAGTCCCAATGGCCGTCCTCTAGGCCCCTGCTCTCCCGCCCGCATTGCCAGGTCTTGCTGCCGCAAAGCAATTCACTTGTCTGCTTTCCTCCCTACTCCACAAGGCGATATTCGAAGATTCTTCTGCTCCGCAAGGGTCTCAGTGAATTTCGCCTAACTGCTTTGGAAAATAGCGGGGACGACGAGACTCGAACCCCGCGGCCTCTGCCGTGACAGAAAAAAGGTTCGGATTGGTAATGGGCGGCTTGTGGGGAGTGATTCTCAGCGCTTGGCATCGACCTCGATTCTGGGCGGATTACGGGCAGCCCGGAAGTTATCGGTTCGTCGGTCGGATTAGTACCGACAAACGCCCTAGTGTTGACTGGTCTGGCCAACTTGCACGTGGTCGGCTACCCGGAAATTATCCGCAATCGGCATTCCGGGAATGCGCCCGGTTACCCTCGTGCCGGTGCGCCGCGCTCAGAAGTCGGTTCGCCGCGGGCGGACGCCGCTACATCTGCTCCTGCCGCAGCCGCGTGTACGTTGCAATTTGCTCCGGCGTGAGGATTTTCTGCGCCGCCAGGTGCGCAGAGAGGTGAATCCAGCGCAGTTCCGCGTGGATGGAATCGATCCGGAAGGACTGCTCGCGCAGGTCGGCCTCCGGACGCGCGTCCCGAAACATCTGCTCGAGCCTGGCTTCCGCTTCGAACAATTCCTTCCCCCGCGCCACGGCCTTCTCGTGCATCCCCGCAAACACCTTTTCCATCGAGGCGCGCTGCTCCGCGGTCAGCCTCAGCGCGGAGGCCATATCCAGCACGTGGCGCGGGCCGGGATACCCGTTATGGTCCGCGGCCATGGCCATGCCGAACCCCTCGCCCCGTTCAATCGACGAGTGCTCCTCTTCGAGGCACGAGTGGTGATGCTGCATCTCTGAGCTCGTGTGCTGCTGAGGCGCCGCGACCGCCAGCGCCGCGCAACCGAAGACGGCCGTAAGAATCGGCGTGAGTTTCATAGAGGCCTCCTGAGAGTGGACGCGCGGGATCCGAAATCGTTAGACGACAAGCGCGCAGTCATTGGTTTCAGGGGCTAAAACCCGGAAGTCGCCCCGCGTCGGTCCGGGGGCCTAAATCCCCGCACTTCCAGCCCTGGCCCGGGCAGCGGCTCTGCTTCAGATTTCGCCAGACGCCGGGCGCGGCTGCGGTTGGACGCCGCGCCAGCCCACCTCGCCGCCCTTCCAGGCCTGCACCACCGCGCGGAAGATCACGATGTACATGAGCTGGCGGTAGTAGAACCGCTGGAGAATCAGCGGGAGGAGCAGCGACCAATCCTCATGCCGTTCGAGCACGAAGGCCACCACG
This sequence comes from uncultured Acidobacteriaceae bacterium, assembly GCA_963773835.1. Taxonomy (GTDB): domain Bacteria; phylum Acidobacteriota; class Terriglobia; order Acidiferrales; family UBA7541; genus JOPF136. The sequence goes on along the minus strand of CAVZCQ010000001.1, from coordinate 231,844 downwards.
CAGGTGGCGAAGTCGATCAGCATGAACAGCGCAAAGAAGGCCAGAGACCGCCTCACGTCCTCGCCGGTCCACACCTGCCCGAAACGCGACAACGGCAATTGCGCCACTCCCCACATCAGAATCGTGCCCAGAAACATCAGGTCGATTACCGGAGACACCAACGGCAGCAGGATCTGGAACAAAAAGATATTGGGCAGCGCGATGAAACCGAGCGAGCCGTAACGCGGGCGGAACAACGTGTCGCGATGCTTCCACACGGACTGGATCGTGCCGTAGGTCCACCGGAACCGCTGGCGGATGAGCGCGCGCGACGTTTCGGGAGCTTCCGTGTAGGCTTCCGCCTCCTCGTCGTAGGAGATGCGCCATCCGCGCCGGCGGAGGGAGATGGTCAGGTCGGTGTCCTCCGCCAGCGTATCGGCCAAAAAGCCGCCGGCGTTTCGCACCGCCTCGGCGCGCCAGGCGCCTAGCGCGCCGGGCACCACGGTGATGCAGTTCAGCAGGTCGAAGGCGCGCTTCTCCATATTCTGGCTGGTGATGTATTCGAGGGCCTGCCAGCGCGTGATCCAGCTCCTGCGATTTCCCACCTTGACGTTTCCGGCCACGGCGCCGGTTTCAGAATCCGCAAAATGGCGCACGAGCCGCCCAATGGCCGCCGGGTGCACGATGGTGTCGGCGTCAATGGTCACCACGATTTCTCCGGCGCACATGGCCAGGGCCTGATTGAGCGCCGCTGGCTTCCCACGGTTCACCTGATGATGGATGCGGACGCGGGCATCCGGCCCGAACCGGGTGTCGAGAATTTCCGCCGTGCGGTCGGTGGAACCGTCGTCCACCACCACGATCTCCAGATGCGGATACTCGGAAGCCAGCGCGGAACGCACCGTCGCCTCGATGGCCGCCTCTTCGTTGTGCGCGGGGATCACCACGGTCACCAGCGGCCGGTAGCCGGGATGCTCCGGTTCCGTCGGCCGCAGCTTTTCCACCAGCGCCAGCAGGCCCACGATGATCGCCCGGCCGCTTACCAGGATGATTCCGGCGATGAAAATCACCGTCATGGTCATGCCCGCGATGTTCGACAGGTCGAACACAAAGGCATCCAGCCGGGAGAGAAGCCATTCGTTCCCCGTCAGCGGAGGCATCACCTCCTCCCGCGTCTGCCCGATCAGCTCGGAGACCGGCACGATTTGCAGGCCCTCGGCGCGAAGCCCGTCGATGATCAGCGGCAATGCCGTTACGGTGGAGGAGCGGTTGCCTCCGCCGTCATGCAGCAGGATGATGTTTCCCTTCCCCGTCCGCGCCTGAGCCAGCACCTGCTTCCGGATTTCGTCCGGGCCGGGCGGCGGTATCCCGCCCTCCGAACCCCAGTCGTGCGGGTCAATGCGCGCCCCCACCAGCAGGTAGCCCAGTTTTTGCGGGATGGGCAGCAGCACTACTTCGTCCGCGGAATCGGGTTGGTGGTCGATCCCGTATGGCGGGCGGAACAGCAGGCTCTTCGCACCCAGCCTTGATTCGATCACCAACTCCGTCAGGTTCAGCTCGGTGCGAATAAACGTTTCCGAAATGTCCGTGTTGCTGAACCGCGGGTGCGTGTAGGTGTGGTTGCCTACCTCGTGGCCTTCCGCGTAGATCCGCCGCAGCAGGCGCGGTGAGTCCTTGGCGCTGCCGCCAATCACAAAAAAGGTGGCTGTCGCGTTCTTTTCCTTCAGGATGTCCAGGATTTGCGGCGTGTAGGTCGGGTCTGGGCCGTCGTCAAACGATAGCGCAACCTTATGAGGCACGGCGCCCATCTGCTGAACGCGGTAGGTCTCGGGAAACTTCGTGTAGGTTTCCCCCGTGATCAAATTCGAGGAGGAATCATATTGAATTGTGCGCGCGCCGGCGCTGGGAGTGGAGAGGATGCGCCAGATGTCGCCATCGCCTTCGAGCACGAGGTCGTAGCCGGGGGGGATGGTGTTGAGCTTCGCCCTCACTTCCTCCGTTGAGGACTTTGCTTCGATCACGGACCACAGCGAAGGGTCCTCCGAGCCCAGCCGCCACAGGACGACACCCTGGGCGCTGCGCGCCTCGGCTGCGCTGATCTGGTTGTAAGCCGCCACGCCGTCCACCATCCACACCTGGTGCGCGCGGCCATCGTCGTCCGAATAGGAAAAGTGCGCGTTCAGGTGGTCGGGATCGAACTCGATATCCGATTCCGCCTCCTGCGCACGCACCACGGCATCCTGAAAACTGAGCGCCTGCGCCGTGGGGTGTGGATCCTTCTTTGTCGCGGCCGGCCAGTCGTAGGCGTAACTCCCCACGGCCACGATCAGTTTCTGCGGCGGCACTTCTTTCAGCGCCTGATCGATGTTCCGCGTGTACCAGTCCTGCGAGGCGATTGGGCCGGGCGCGGCGGTGGACCAGTGCTCGTCGTAGTTCATCAGGATGATGGCGTCCACATTGGGCGCAATCGCCTTGTAGTCCATTCCAGAATCGATGGCCGGCAGCGCCACCATGGCCTTCAAGTTGGCGCGATGCAGCACGGCGCCGAGTTCCCCCAGAAACTCGCGGAAGGCGGGCCAGGAGTGCTCCGGCAACAGTTCGAAGTCCACCACGATCCCCGCGAAATGGTGGCCGAGCGCAAAGCCCAGGAGCTCGCTCACCATTCTTCGCCGCGCGCGCGGGCTCTCCAGCGCCTTCGCCGTTTCGTTTGCGTGCCACGCGTTGCCATCCGTGTCGTTCACCAGCGGCATCGTCGGGAGCTCCACGCCGAGGTTGTGTTCCCAGGCCTCGAGTTTCGGATCCAGTTCGTGGGTGAGCCTCCCGTCCGGGGAAATAGCGTGCAGTTCTTCGGGAATGAGCAGGTCCAGGTGGCGGTAGTTCTGCCGCAGCGAAGCAAAACTCGTGGAATCCCAACTCACGTAGAATGCAGCCTGGATCGGGTCGTAGTTCTCGGGAACTTTGCCAAGCGCCGCCACGCGGCGTTTGCGCCCCGGACGCGTGACTGCGGTTTTCGCCGGGCGCGGTTTCACCTTAATGGCATGGACTGCGGGCTTGAACGCAGGCCACACCGGATTGCCCAGGCTCAACTTTCCTACCGCGCCCACAGCCAGCACGGCCAGAAGTAACGCGAGCGCAATTCCGCCCAGTTCCAGCGTGCGCCGAGTCACGCTCCATCGCTGGGTACGTTCATCGTGAAAGACAGGCTTGCCGTCCGACATGAGGAGAGTCCAAGCTAACGTGGGGTTCCGACCCTGTCAATGGCACTCTCTATTCAGATGCGGCGACATGGCGTCGCGGCTGCCCTGACGGGATTTGCGTTCCGGCTCGGCTTCGTCCGGTTTTTCCCCACCACTGCGGGCGATTCCCCCATCTATCTCGAACTGGCACACAACCTCCTCAACGCGCATACCTATGGACTGATTCACGACGGGGGCATGGTGCCGACCGACGCGCGCCCGCCGGGCTATCCCCTGTTCATCGCCGCGGTGGAATGGCTTGCGGGGCCATCGCCCGCCGCGCTCTTTCTGGCGCAGGCCATCCTCGACGTCGCCGGATGTTTCCTGATCGCCGCGCTGGCCGCGCGGTTGGCGCCGCAGGCGTCGCGCGAACGCGTATGGCTGGCTGCTCTCTGGCTGGCCGCGCTTTGCCCCTTCGTGGCCAATTACGCTGCCGTGCCGCTTACGGAGGTTCTGGCCGTCTTTCTCAGTGCACTCACGCTGCTGCTGCTCGTCCGCGCCTGGCAAAAAGAAGAGCTGGATGGAACGCAATGCGACCGGATGGGTTGGTTCTTAGCCGGCGCGGCTGCGGGAATAGCCACACTGGTGCGTGCGGAGTCGCCCTTGCTCCTGGCCGCAGCGGGCGCGGCCATTGCCGTCTTTTGTGCGCGGCGGCGCGAGTGGCTCCGCATCGTGCGCACCGGCGTGTGGCTGGCGGCTGGACTCTTGCTGCCGCTACTTCCATGGGGCATTCGTAACGTGTCCACGCTGGGCCGCTTGCAGCTCCTCAGCACGCGCTATGCGGAGATGTCCGGTGACTACGTGCCGCGCGGCTTCTATGCCTGGACGAACACATGGCTGGTGCGGTTTCGCGACGTATATCTGGTGCCGTGGAAGATCGAACAGCAGACGATCTCAATGGACGATCTCCCCGCCACCGCATTCGATTCGCCGGCCGAACGCGAGCGCGTGGCGCACCTGTTCGAGGAATACAACCAAGCGCTCACGATCGCGCCGCTGCTGGACCAGGAGTTCGCGGAACTGGCTCGCGAACGCACGCGGCGCCATCCGCTGCGCACGTGGCTTTGGGTGCCTTTGAACCGCATTGCCACGATTTGGCTGACGCCGCGCGTGGAGTTGTTGCCGTACTCGGGGCAGCTCCTGCCCCTGGCAAAGGAATGGGAATACGACCGGGAAGACATGCTGGTCACGCTGGGTCTCTGGCTGGCGAACGTGGTGTTCCTGCTCCTGGCAGCGGCTGGTTGCTGGAGGATCCTCGCACTAAGGCGGCGTGACGCCGTAGGGAGCGGAGGAGCGACGTCGCTGGCGCTCCCGCCGGGAGCGATGTTCCTTGCCGTCTACCTGACGCTTCGAACGCTGTATCTTACGCAAGTGGAAACGCCCGAACCACGGTACGTTCTGGTCTGTTTCCCGGCAGTCATCGCGCTGGGGGCGCAACTATGGCAGCGCCGGGCTCGCGCGGCCAGTCAACCCAATCCGCGATAAGAACATTCGTCTCGCCGCGGCGCCGTCCGCTAGCTCTCCCCCGGCGGCTCGGGGTGAATCGTGACGCGGGCAATCTGCGGGAAGCGCTCGCGCACACGGTCTTCGAGCGCGCCGGTTACGTCGTGCACGTCCGTGATCGGCAGGCTGGCCTGCAGGGTGCATTTGCAGGACACGACGATGCGGTTCTCCGCCCGGCGCACCTGCACGTGGGAGCATTCCACCAGCTCGTGGTATTCGCTGCGCAGGTCGTTGATGTACGTTTGCACAGCCATCCCGAGATCCTTCATCGTGTCCGCGGAAGGGATGTGCGCGCCGAGCGGCTCGATGTGGATGTTCACCTCGCCCGCGTGGGGAATCTCTGAGAGCAGGTCGCGTTCGAGCTCGGTGGCGGCGCGATGGGCCTCCACGAGCGTCAGCCCTTCGTCCACCTCGAGGTGCAGGTCCAGGAACAATTTCCCATCTAGTTGGTTCGCTGAAACGTCGTGGATGGCGAGGCCGCGGCGCTGGGCGATGGCGCGCACGCGATCGAACACGTTCTCGCGCGTGCCCGCGCGCGGCTCCATGTGCACCATGACGTCCGCGGGAACGATCTCGCGGACGCGGCGTTCGACCGCGTCGCTCACCGCGTGCACCTGCTCGAAGGTAGCCGTGCGCGACACGCTGATGGTGACATCCACAAAGTAGGAGTTGCCCGCGCGGCGCGCGCGCACGCGATCGGCGGCCAGCACGCCTTCAATCGCGGCGACCCCGCGTTGGATGCGCCCCTGAAGGCCCAGCGGCGCGGCATCGAGCAGCGTTTCGAGCGTCTTCTGTCCCAGGCGCGACCCGATGCGGATCACCACGCCGGCAACGAACAGTCCGGCCAGCGGGTCCGCAAAGCGGAGCCAGGGCTGCCCGAAGGGCTCGCCTGCAGCGGCCAGCAGCAGGCCGCCGATAACCACCAGCGTGCTCCATACGTCGGTGGAGAAATGCAGTGCGTCGGCTTCGAGCGCCTCGCTCGCATAGCGGCGCGCCACACGCGTCAACGCGCGGGCCCGCGCTACGTCCACGCCCAGGCAGATGCACAGGACGAGCACGGCCACAAAGCTCGGCCGGATGCTCACGCCCTGAAAGAACAGCCGCTCGGCAGCCTCGTAGATGATGAACACCGCGGTGGCCAGCAGCAGCATCGTCTCCACAAAGGCCGAGAAGCTTTCAATCTTCTCGTGGCCGTAAGGATGGCTTTCATCCGGCGGCTGGCTCGCCGCTTGCACGGAAAGATAGGTGATCACGGCGGCGATCAAATCGAGAGTGGAGTGCAACGCTTCCGAGAGCACGCCGAGACTGCCTGTGGCGTAGGAGAGGAAGGCCTTCAGCCCCACGAGCACGAGCGCAGAGACGACGGAGGCGCCCGCGGCCAGCCGCTTTTCCCGGATTTCTTCCTGTCCGCTCACTGCTGCCTGATTGGAATGCTCCGCCGCGTCCGGCGCTCCATGATTATCGCGGTGACGCGCTCGAATGGTACAGCAAATGTGGTGGAGAGAGCAGTTTTCGCCGCAGCAGCAGGATGGAGGCGAGCAGCGCGATGAAAAAATCTGGTCCGCGGCGTATCAGTTGAACGGCGGAGGAGGAAGGAGCGGAGCGCGCCGCGGTTCGCCGCGGGCCCCGCGCACATCCACATCTTCAAACAGGAGCGACGGCGCCACGACCGAGGTGGGCAGGCCGCCCTGGGCACTGCCGAACGCGGAAAGCGCCGTGGAAGCAAATCCGAACTGCTGGCTCTGCATGTAAACGAAGGGCGCGTAGTCGTTTCCGATGCCTGCGATGGAGCGCAATGCGCGCAGGTTCATCCCCCGCAGCAGGGCGCCGCGGAGCGGCTCTTCGCGTCCGTCCTCCACGTACACGCGATAAACGAGCAGCGGCAGCCGGTCGCCTGCGCCCGCGCCTCCGGCCATGGCCCCGATGTACTCGGAAAAATCATCCTGGCGGGACAACCCAACCGCGGGGTTGTCCATTTTTTTGACCTCGAGGCACCAGGCGTGGCCGTCCTGCTTGCAAAGGTCGAAGAACTGCTTCCGCAGGGCCTCGGGGGTCTTGGTGTCCGAAGCCTCGAAGAAGAGATTACTCATGGTGGCGCGGGGATCGCTGAGGTAGAAGCCGCGGCCGTGTCCGTTGGATGCGTCAAAATCGGGGCCGGGGCGGCGGGACATCAGGAGCTGCTTCAGCGTGCCGTTGTCCACAATCGAGACGCGCTGTGCACGGATTCCCTCATCGTCCACGGCGAAGCCGCCGATGAGGGGCGTTCCCTGGTAGTCCTTGCGAAGCGGGTCGTCCAGCAGCGAAACACCGAGGGGAAGAACGCGGGTTCCAATCCGGCCCGACCACTCGCTTCTGCCGCCCACACGCTCGAGCAACTGCTCGAAACCCTGCATCGCCGCGAGGGGCGGGCGCGAGCCGCCTACCGAGGGCGCGACGATCTGGGCAATCAGGGCTCCCGCCGCGGGCGCATCAAACAGCACCGGGCCGGAATAATCCGGCGCAGAGGGGCTGTTGCGCAGTGCCATCAGGTTGCGAGCCGCCTTTTCCAGTCCCTCGCGCACCACGCTGGGCGGAGGCAGCTCCGCCGGCGTATTCGCATATACGGCGTAGAAATTGTGGAGCGGGTAGCCGTCGCCGGACTGGGTCTCGAAGCTGGCCTCGATGGCTGCCACCTGGCGCGGCACGCGCACTTCCGTGCCTTCCGAGTTGAGCAGGTAATAGTTCATCGACGCCATGTGATAGCTGATGCGCGAACTGTAAAGCTCGGGGAACGACCGGAGGACGGAGGAAGCGTCGCGCGCCTCCTGCTCCCAGTTGCGCGAGGTCCAGTCCGGGGCGATTTTGGGCTCCACGTCCTTTACCGGCAGTACGCGCGAAAAGTCGGCGATCTCCGGGGGGCGCGAGAGGTTCAACAGAAAGGCGCGTTTGCTGGAGAGCTGGTTGAGCGCCTGTTTGTAAGCCTGGTCGGTGGCCAGCCACAGGTCCTGGCGGAGCGAGTTGTAGTCGCCGTCGATGCCCACACCGCCCGTGGAGCCGATAAAGCCCTGGAAATCGCTGCCGCCGATAAAATTCGAGCTGTCGAGCTGGTAATCGCCGACGCGCGCGTTCACATCCATGAAGCGGTTGCGCGAGGTGGTGCTGGAAAGCAGCGCGCCGAACGAGGCCGCCACCGTCTTCTGGTCGATGTCGAGCAGGCGATACTCCAGATAATAGGGCGGAGCCTGAGGAGGAAGCACGAGCCGCGCGCGCGAGCGCGCCAATTCGTCCTGCATGGCGTGCAACGTCTGGTCTTTGTCTTCGGCCGCGGCGGAAACGGCAGGGCGCGAGAAGGCGGCGCCCGCGAGCGCCACAGCGAGCACGGGAATCCCCGCGAGCGGAAACCAGCGGGCGCGGGTCATGGCCGTCCTCCCGTAGCCTGGGGATCATGGGCGGGCGGAGGCAGAATGGGCGGGCGGTCGGAGGAAGTTTCTTTCTTTTGTACTTCCATTTCGCTGATCAGAATGGCGGGAGACACGGCGGCGACGGGCACGGAACCGGATTCGGCGCCGCAGTAGCCGTTGAACACTTCCTCTTTATTTCCCGTGGCCACGATTTTGGTCAGGGAGACGAGCGGGGTGGCGATGACGTCCACGCCCCGCACCAGCAGGTCGGGGCGCCCGTCGGCATACACCTGGTACACCACCAGCGGCGTGACTTGAAGCACCTGCGGCTGGCCGCGGCCGGTGAAGGTGAAACCGCCGGCGATGTCGTCAATGATCAAACCGAAAGGCTTTCCCTGCTTTTTGATTTCTTCGATGAGCATTGTGCGCAGTTCGGCGTCGCTCACCTGTTTGCTGCTCTCCACCACCAGATTGCCCTGGCGGGAGACGGGAACGAGCCCCATCTGGGCGCGGCCGTGGCCGTTCGAATCGGGAAAACCAAGCAGGGGCGAACGCGACATCTCGAAGTTCTTCAACACGCCGTGGTCCACCAGCACCACGTGCTGGGAGGGCACGCCCTCGTCGTCATAGGGGTAATAGCCGAGCAGGTCCTCATGGCCCATGCGCTTCTGAGTGGGATCGTCGTAGATGGAAAGGAAGCTGGGGAGAATCGGCTCGCCGACCTTTTTAGCGAAGGTCTGGCCCTCCCTGACGTCTTTTTGGCGGTGGCCTTCGGCGCGATGGCCGAACATCTCATGGAAATAGACGGCAGCAGCGCGGCCGGTGAGCAACGTGGGCACGGCGGCGGGCTCGACGAGAGGGGCTTTGACGAGCGCCTCCATTTGCTTCACGAGTTCGGCGGCCTGGGCGAGCACCTTCTTGTCGTCCGGCTGCTCGGAGGGATCGACCCAGTCGAAGTTGGCGTAGCGGTTGATGTCCATTCCATCCGCGGCCTTGCCCTGGATGAAGAGCTCGAGGCGATAGCGGATCTGGCCGAATTGGAGCCGGGTGCCCTCGCTCGTCACCATGTAATTGTTCTGGGCCAGCGCGGTCATGCTGACGATGGAGTTCAGGACGGCGGCGGAAGAACGGAAGGCGTTGGTGTAAAGGCGCACCTTTTCTTCCCACGGGCGACGGTCGAGATGAAAGCTCACGTAAGGGCCGTAATAGACGTGGGGCTGCTCGCGCGAGAAATCGGGGGCCTGGGCCTCTGAGCTTTCTATCTTCACGTCTTTGCCGGTCTGAATGCGCAGCATCGCTTCCGTGGCGCCGCGGTATTGACGGTCGGTCTCGCGCCAGAGGAGGCGGCGCAGCACGCCGGGGTCGTCGTCCACCGGAGCAACGGTGCCGAAGCTGGCCTGGGAGCCGGAATCTTCGCCCGCGACGCGGTGAGTATCGTCCAGCAGGTAGCTGCCCACGCGCACCGAGGTCTGGAGCCAGCGCGTGTGCGTCTCATCGCTGGAGAGCAGCGCGCCGTTCGAGCCCTGCACCTCCGCGCGTTGCTGCTCGGTGATGCGGTAGCTGATGAAGTAGGGCGGCGGACTGGCCTTGGCCAGGCCCGTGACGGAACGCTGGAGCTCCTCCTCCATCGCCTGGATCAGGATGGATTTGGGGCCGTCCTTGGGCTGCTTGTCCACGGGCGGCACGTCTGTCGGCGAGCCGGCAAAACAGGTAGCCGCTGCCAGAAGCAAGAGAAGTGGGGCTGCAAGAAGATGAGTACGAACAGTGGATGATTTCATAGGTGTGTGGAGTTCTAGTTTACACAAAAGCGGTGACTGGTGAATCGTGACTGGTGACTGGTGGGGAGCAAGGAGCAAGGCCGCTTCGTTTGGATGCGCGGCAAGGAATCGTCGTCGCCCTGAGGCTGGCTGGGATGAGGAGTGAGGGCCGGAGAGTAGAGTCCGATTTCTGGGGGAGGGGGGGTACCCCCCCCTCTTTTTTGTGCGGGAATGCCCAACCGCCTGAAAATACAGGACATAGGTGAAAATTGAGTGAAGCGGGAGTGTCCAAGTTGTTGAAAACACAGGGGAGCGATTTTCGGCAATTTGCGCCGGAGTGCCCAATCGCCTGATTCTTATGGGACTTAGATCGAAATGCGATGTGCTCTCGGATTGGTCTGGCGCTGTCCACGTATAGTCACCCTATTGTTATATGCCCTAGTGGATAGAGAAAAGCAAGGGAAAAGTGGGACGATATCAAAAAAGCAGAGGTTTGGCGGTTCTTTCTTGCTGATTTCGGGGGCATCGTGAGTGTGGCCAAAGGGGCGGGGATCGAAGGCATAAGCTTCAGCAATTCCGGCCCGGATCTGGAACTGCCGCGCGAGCTTCCCCGAGGGGGGAGCTAGGAGCGCTCAGCCCTAGACTGCGGCGATCAGCCACACTATCTGCTGAAACGGAACGAATAGGTCTGACTCGCCACTAATGTCGCCAGAATCAGGTGTGGGGGCAAATCTTTGGTCAACAGCTAGTTTTGTCATCGCGTTAGCAAGCGATTTGCCCTCAAACCAAAGGCCGGCGGCTTCGCGTTCAACTACCTTGGCCCGTAACGGGCGTTCCATGAACGCAAATTTGACCAGAACCTCAGCTTCGTCGTCGGCAAGTACTTGCAGCGAAAAGGCGCCTTGGGACATGTAATCCTCTCTTTCGAGCATTATACGCTCCAAGTTTCTAGCTGACCCGCTTCCGGACGTTGGGGCAATATCAAAAAAGCAGAGGTTCAGCGGTTCTTTCTTGGGCGGAAAAGTAGGGGCGGGGGGGAACACGTCTGGAACTAGGCAGCAGCCAGTGGCTCGCTATATCGGCAGCGGCTTGTCAGCAATCGGTCCTTTCGCGCAGAAGCCAATCTCCACCGTTAGGCCTTGCCCTTGGCGCATCAGCATGCCTCCCCATCTTGTTGCAGGGCAGAGGAGTCTAGGGTGGCTGGCCACGTCAATGAGGCAGAATCCAGCGCGGACTGCCATCACCTTACCCTCAACTCGGAGGTGCTTTGAGTGATCCGTGGGGTCCAGTGCCCAGAAATGGATCTGCTTCATTTCGGAGCCGGAGAATTCTTGTTTTTTACTTTCGTCAAACACCGCTGCGGCCTGAGAAAATTCCCGGTTCATGAAGAGCAGGCCGCCCAGTATCGAAATGTACCGAGGCTCTTTCATTCCGTAAAGCGAGCCTAGGCGCACAATCGCTATTGTGGCTGGATACTTTGCCCCAATATCCAGCATTGAGAGTGCGTAATTCAGACAGCATCGGAATTCGTCTGGGCACTCCTTGATTACGGGTTCTAAGGTGTCGATCGCGCGCTGGGGTTGACCGGTCCTTCGGTAGTGACGGCCGAGCAGGTAGCGGCCCACGACACTCTTTGGGTTGTCTTTGATGGCCTTTTCTAGCGCCTGCTGGTATTTGGGGGCAGAGCCGAGGAACTGCTGTACCTCCGCTGATACGAGCCATAAAGCTTCTCTGGAATTGACAACGCGAAGGCCTTCGGAAATTACCTCTTCGCACTTTGCCACGTATTCGGCAGCTTCGGCTGGGGCGCGTTTCGCCCATTTCAGGAACAGCGAGGCGAGACCCTGATAACTATACTCGTCGCGCGGATACATCGTAATGCCCTGGCGGAAGGCCCTTTCTGCCTGGACGAGCCTGCGACGTGCAATCTCTTCGCTTTCGGTCGTGATTGTGATTTCTGTGAGAATCAAGCCTTTGGTGTGGTACAGGACTCGAACGTCTTTCTTGATTTCGATCGCTTGGTCAATTTGGCCCAAGGCGGCTTCCGGTCGGCCTTCCCGCAGCAACATTCGTGCATAATGCTGTCGCACGTAAGGGCTCAGCGGCTCTTTCTGACAAGCCGTCTCGAAGAATTTGGTCTTCCCTTCTAGGGTCCGCAGGGTGTCGACAAAGGAGTCTGTTCTGACGAAGCTCTCGAAGGCGTCTTTGTCCAAGCCGTAATTTAGATTTAGGGAGTCCAAAATCTTTTGAATTATTTTTTCCTTCTCGGCAGTATCCCCGCATCGTGCCCACACAATTTCCGCGATTTTGCGATGTCGTGCGCGGGCGGTGTGTCTCCCGTAGAGCGGATCCTGCAGCTCGTAAACAACCACGCCTTCGGTCTCATCCGCTGTTTCTTCATACATTTCTGTTACTGTGCGGCCGATCAGCTCGGCCAAGAGGCTGTCTCGTAGAAGAGAGCCATGCTGATAAAATGCGCAGGTGGTGAGGTACGCGCCCTTAGCGAGATCGTTCCCGATGCCGCGGAACTCGTCTTCTAGGATTGCGTCGAAAGAATTGTCTTCGGTAGATTCTCTCATCGCGACCAGCAATTCCTGACGGTGTTTGTTCTTTATCATCTGAAACTGCAATTCGCGTTTTAGGTCTGCCAATTTGTTAAGCGCGTTATTTGCCCCAAGAAAGTCCAGTAGTCGATTAATTTCGGGATCACTTAGGTGCTCTATTTCAAATTCTCTGGGTCGCAGACGTGGCCGGCGCTGGCGCCATTCGTTGGTCCGCTCAGCAATGAGGAAGCAGCAGGCGCGGTCAGTTTCGCGCAGGGTGTAGAGGGCCGACGCGAGCTCGCCCACATGGTCAGCCCCGTTGTCGATAAGGAAGAAGGGCCTCTTGGCGGGGAAAAGCGAAGCCCCCAGTTCAACGTCTCCCTCGGAAATGGGACTGCCGGGCCGATGCAAGAAGACGGGCCCTGCATTATCGGAGACTAGCCTGGTTGCAAGCGACAGCAGGAGAGTTGTGGCGCCGTAACCGGCGGGACCCGTGACGAGGAGGCTGGTTGGCGACTGTGAGACCGAGGTCGCGAAATCCAAGAGCTCGTCGTATACTTCATCCTCTAGATCCCGTTGGAAGAAAAGCCTTCTTCCCAAGAGCCCCCAGTTCGGCATGTCTCCCTTCAAGAACTGGGCGATATTTGGTCTTTGGTCAAAATCTGCGCCGTTTACGTAGGTCCACGAACTCAAGAAGCGCAGGATTGCTGCCGGGCTCTTATCAAACTCAGTGGTTAGCTCGGTGGGAACCTGTTTCCGAGCGGTTTCGAGAAGGTCCACAATACTCGCAGCTTCCTTCAGCGTCGCGGCGGCCGCAGAAACGAGCTCATCTAGCTTCATGTTAAGTGTCTCAACGCCTTTTGCCCGAAGGATTTCAACGTCCAAGGCGGGGGTTGCCGGGGCCACGCGGAAAGACATCGGCATAGGCGATGGATAAAACTCATTGCGTATTTCTGTAAGGACTACCTGCCAATTTGGGTCGCGGTTTGAGTACCCGATATACAGTACCGTAGACGTCGCGAACTCCTTCTTAAGGAGCTCGAAGAGCATCCGGCGTGACTCACGAAACGTTACGAAGTCGCTCTGCGTGATGACGATTTGGGGTTTTGACTGGCTAAAGAACGTCCCATGGAGGTGGTAAATCGGAACGTCAAAGCGCGGGTCGACGTATGTTAGTTCTGGCGTGATTGAAAAGCTCACGGGTTTCTGCGGTGGTTTGGGTGTGAGCTGATAAGCGCGCTCCAGTGCGTAATCGTAGTTCGTAGTGAAAATTGCTCGCCAGCGAGTGTTTGGAAGCCACCGAATTGTCGCGTCGGGCTCAAGGTTATCGAGTTCATCTTTTAGAAAGGTTTCGAGCTCTTTTCGGCCCTTCCGGAGTTCCACAATCTCTGCAATCCTCGAGAGGTCGAAATTGCCCTCGGTATCAATTCCAAAGTGGTTGGCGAGGCGGCGAGCTAATTCTTCGCCGTCTGGCGCCGGCTCGCCCTTCTTATCCCTTAGATAGGTGCCGATTCCCGCCCCGACAAAAAGAACGCATTCCCCCGCCTCCAACGCTCTTCGCAGTGACAGAGGCAGATCAGGAATTTCCTTCGTCACCTTCTCTTCTGGCGTCACCTTCGCGGTGTCAGTCATTAAGTGGATTCTATTCAATACGAGAGGAAGTGTACATAGGCGTGTCCTCTTCGATCGTCGAGCCCGATCGCAGGGCTGCGGAGGTCCTCGTGAATCGTCCGGGACCGCTGGGCGGCGGTAAGTCCATTGGACTGCGCGGACTGGGGCGCAGAGAACGCGGAGCGCCGTGCCACTGGGACGGCAGGGTGTACGTGGGCGGGCGCGTGAGGGCGTCCCCGAGGGAGATTCGGTTGCAAGGGCACGGCCGTGTCGTGCCCCTACGAGGAGGAAGGGCAGGACTTGAGGGCAATGGCTTAAGAAGCTGCGGTACGGATCGAGAAAAACCCCACGCTTCCCTGTGGGGCGGGAAGCATGGGGCACCCGGCAGGATTTGAGGGCAGTGGCTTAAAGAGCTGCGGTAGGGATCGAGAAAAACCCCACGCTTCCCGGTGGGGCAGGAAGCATGGGGCGCCCGGCCATTAGGGGACGGGATCCCACTCCGTTTCTACTGACCCTTCCCGCGCTCTTTATCCATGGATTTCTCCAACTCTGTAAAACGTTTCGTGATTTCCGAATCGGGACCGATTTTCTTGACCTCGTCTGTGTCCACGGTTTGTAGGAATTGCACCAACGTGTCGAGTTGGCTTCCAAGGCTTGGAGAAAACTGCGACCTTAAGTCAGTAATAACTCCGGCCAGTTGCGCCAAATCCTCGCTTACGTTTCCCTCCATCTTCTCTCGCGCTGCCCGGTCCCCAGAATCCCTTGCAACTACCAAGTCATTCAGGTGACTTACGAGCCGAGTCGCTGCTGCTGAAAACCTGGAGGCCGGGTTGGCCCTGTCCGGTTGCGAGAAATGCTCCCCAACGCGGAAGCATATATCCAGCAGGCCGAAGAAGCCCATGACAACACCAAATGCAATGCTAAACGAAACCAAGTTAGGGCTATAGCGCATTAGGCTAATGGTCAACAGAATTACATACACGGCACCCAACAGGATGCCGTGCCGCAAGATGTTTTTGTCCAATGGGCGCTTGAGTGGGAGGTAGCGAAACTTGTCTGTCGATGGCTTGACCAGGTTCCGTCCCGAATCAGCTCCATAAGCGAGTACGTGCATAAAAACAAGAGCCCATACGACTTTGAGGCCCCCCGTGAGCATGGTTATTATGGAATTGTAAGGATTCATGAGACCGACTGTGGCTGGAAGTCCTAGCTCGGCAGTATCAACAAAAGGCTGAAGCAGGCCGTATGTGAAACCAACACCGAGCGGGACCAGAGTGTCGAAACGCAGATAAACGCCCCAGCCAACTAGCATTGGTGTAATAATGTCCAAACAGAGCGACCACGTGAAGTGCATCTGATATCCAATGTCAGGGCTTATTCCGCCGACAACGATATACAGAACGACGACGGCGGCTGCGATAGGGCAGGTTATTCCTGCGAAGGCGAACAGAATATCTCTCCGCCCGAAGTCGTCACCGCGCGTAAGCACGAAGAATAAAATAATTAGACATATGCTATTGAGATTATCGAAAATCATTGTGATGATCTTTAGGGGCATATATCCGTTTAGATCAGCGTGGGTCATGGTTAGAATCAGGGTCCAGGCTATGACCCATGCTAACCAGGACGTCCACCAGCAGAGGTATGCGCGGCGCTTAAAAGGAGTCTGGCCTAGCGGTGAGCTCTCCCGGGCCCATGCAAACAAGCCGTAGGCTACCACGCTGAGGCTTAACAGTAGATTTGTAGTTATTCCGAGGTAGTCCTTGATGACCATGGATCCCTCCAGTTTGGGCATGGTGCCCCGCCCAAAGAATCCCGCGCGTTGGTCGCGTCCCCTTTTCCCTGGAGGTCTATATATTCTAAACTACCCTGTGAGGCAAGCATTTCATGGTAATTCTCTCTATTAAATCAATTCATCAACTTACAGAACCAAATCTGTTGCTATCAACGTCAGCTAAATACAGCTAAAGGAGGAGCCTCGGCCCAGCGGATCTGCCAGCTAAAGCGGTTGGCCCCAATCGACGAACGGCGAAGGTCGAGATTCGCAACTCGGAGTTTCAAAGTCAACGTTCGGGTGAGGACGTGAGGGTGGAGGTCGAAACGCGTCCCTCATGAAGGGCCTTCGAGGCGAGCGTGCGGGTGGACGCTCGAAAAACGGGCGGGGACGGGAGCGCGGCCTCAGGGCTTCCCGCAAAATGCGCGGGTCCGATGTCGGGACTGCGAGTCGGTCCATCGGACTCCACAAAACGGAGACGCAAAAGGCGCGCCCCGAGGGCGATTCGGTTGCAAGGGCACGACAGTGTCGTGCCCCTACGAGGAGGAAGGGCAGGCGAGGGAAGCGAAGAAAAGACGCCGGCAGGATGCCGGCGGTACAAAATGGCGAGGCGCGTCAAACGGCCGGGGCGTAGAGCGGGCGATGCGTTAGGGCGGCGAGGCGCTGAAAATCCCTATCGAGGGTGAAGACGGCGGCACAGAAGCAGTGGCGAGTGACTAGTGGCTAGTGGCGAGCGGGAGGGAGAAAGCCATCAGCGGGCGGCGGGTCCGAGGGAGATTCGGTTGCAAGGGCACGACCGTGTCGTGCCCCTACGAGGAGGAAGGGCGGGCGAGCGAGGATGGGGGAGAGATCGCCGACAGCCCCTCGACTTCGCGCACTTCGCCAATTCTCTCAGGGCGGACAGGATCTTCGAGATGCCCTTCCCGTGTCAGGGCAGGCTGGCGATACGGGGGCCATGAGCCGAATCGTGGGGCTCGGAGCGAAAACTGCAACAGAAGGGGCCACCTCGGAGCCGGGCAGGTGGATGCTGAAAGCCGAATATGTAGCCGTCACCCGCCGGGTGGCTTAAGGGCGGCCCCAGCCGTTGTTACTTCCTTAAGGTCTTCGCGCCAGAGAGCTTCTTGCCCTTCTTCAGTTTCTTCGTGGCCATTTGAATTGCCTCCATGATCAAGCTGTGCCCGGATGGGCCGAGCTGGCTAAGAGCACGCGAGGTGCCCATCGCTGGAGTGAATTCTCGCACCGGCCGAGCGGGAAGCAAAGCAGTTGCCGGCGAGCTGGAGGTGCAGGCGAGCAAGAGTCCGGCCGAGAGGGGAGAAATTCCCCCGACAGGGGAACCCAGTCCCCCGAGAGACCGGTGGCGCAAGTTCACGACGGGAGGGGGAGAGAGTGACCACAGAGACCCTCCAGACTACGGCGGGCAGGCACAGAGGGCAAAGATGGGCGCAGTGGCTAAAGCCGAAAATCGAGAAACGAAAATGGGGGGAAGGCAGGAAGAAGATGCCGGCTTAAAGGCCGGCGCCACACCGGTCACGACGGCGGGGAGTAGAGGGGCAGGCGCTTGAGGGCGGCGATGCACTGAAAATCTTTGTCGAGGGTGAAGACGGCGGCGCCGTGTTCGAGGGCGACAGCGGCAATGAGCGAGTCAATGGTCGTCAGGGCAATGCCCTTCGAGCGCGCGAGACGGAAGATGGCGGCGGCTTCGCGGTAGGTGGAAAACCCGCGAGGTTCGACGAGGGGCCATTGGGAGAGAAGGCGTTCGACGCGGGCGGCATCGCGTACCAGGCCTTGCAAGACTTCCGCCACGACGATGCCGGTGAGGGCGAAAGGCTCGGCTTCAGAAATCATGCGGCGGAGTTCGCAGGCAGCGGGTCCGGGAGAATTGCCGAGGAAATCGATCCAAACGGAGCTATCCACCAGAATCAGACTCGGTTTCTCCGCGCGGATTTCACGTCACCCTTCCAGATGCCAGTTCCATAGTAGCGGAGGATGGCCTTGCGGCTTTCCGAGCGGACGAGGAGCTCGAGCGCCTTGTGGACGATCTTGCGCTTGGTCTTCAGACGAGTGAGCTTGCGGGCCTTGCGGATGAGGGTTTCGTCGAGGTCGATGTTCGTTCTGGCCATACGGGGAGCATACACCATTTTACTGGGAATATGCACAACGGAGTTCGAGGGGGAGAAAGAAAAAGATAACGCAGAGGCCCTCCAGACTACGGCGGGCAGGCGCAGAGGGCGCAGAGGAACGCAGAGAGGAGAAAAAGCAGGTCCCTCAGGCCAACTTTGGCCTTCCCTTCGCAACTGCACTCAGGGCAGGCGGGATGACAGCGGGGGCTGAGGAAGTGGCGAGTGGCTAGTGTCTGGTGGCGAGTAGAGAAGGGGAAAAACCGCCAGCAAGATGCTGGCGCTACCAAATCGCGAGTATCGCGCCTAGTTCACTGAGCTGTCGGTGGAATCGTCGGAGGGATCCTGCGATTGGCAGGAGACGCGCTGAATGGTGACGCCGAAGACGCGGCGGTTGACGCGAGGACCGCGAATCGGTCCTTTGACCGTGCGCGAGTAGCTTCCATAGCGGACGCCGGCCAGGCGGAACTGCAGGGGAACTTCCTCGCGATAGGGAGTGCCGCTCTTATCCACGCCCTCGACGGCCATGGTCGCTTCGATGAGGAGGGTGACGCGCTCGGCGTGCTGTCTTTTGGCTTTTGCGTCGGGAGCGACCGTGGTGGAGACGACGTAATAGGTGTAGGAGTCGTCTTCCGACTGCACTTGAACTCCAGCCGAGGCATCACTGCATCCGTCCGGGGCAGATCCTGCCGGCGCGGGAACCAACAACGCGAGAACCAGGCAGAGAGACAGAATCCGCAGGTTCAACTCGATGCGATGAGGGGCACGGAGTAAGTCGCGAGTCCCCATGGATTCGGGGCCCCGAAAGCAGGTCGGGGCGCACAAACCGCGTCTCCGCGGCGGGGCTCCGACGGCTGGGGCGAGTTTCATTTTGATGGTCGTCCCGGCGGTAAAATACACCGGAACGAGCGCGGATTCCACGGGGGAGTAAGGCAGTGGCAAGTCCCGATGGAATCGGGCCCCGAAAGCAGGTCGGGGCGCACAAACCGCGTCTCCGCCGCGGGCTCCTATGGCTAGCAAAGAGGGGAAAAACTGCCAGCAAGAGCCGCCAGAGCTCGGAGGGCTAGCGGAATGACAGCGGGAGAAAAGAACGGACTTAACACGGAGTTAACGGAGTAGCGGAGGACACGGAGCCGGGAAGGATGACGGCCACGCCACCCCGGCGGGCAGGCGAGAGGGTGGGAGCGGGAGGGAAACCAATGAAGGCAGCGGTGGTGAAAAAATACGGAGCGCCGGAGAACTTCGAGCTGCGGGATTGGCCCGACCCCGTGCCGAAGGCCGGCGAATGCCTGATTCGCGTGCGGGCTGTGGGCATCAACTTCGCGGACCTGCTCCAGCGCATGGGCCTCTATCCCGGCACACCGAAGCCGCCGTTTATTCCGGGGTTCGAAGTGGCCGGAACAGTGGAAGGCGCGTCCGCCGACGGCCGCGTAAAAGCCGGCGACCGGGTGGTGGCCATGACGCGCTTCAATGCCTACGCGGAACTTGCGGCCTGCGAGGCGGAAGGCGTGTTCGTGATTCCGGAGGCGCTTTCGTTTGAAGAAGCCGCGGCGATCCCGGTGAATTACCTGACGGCATACCACTCGATGTTCGAAATGGGGAATCTGAGGGAAGGGGACCGGGTGCTGATCCAGGGCGCGGCAGGCGGGGTGGGCGTGGCGGCGGTGCAACTGGCGCGGGCGCGAGGGCTCGAGACGTTCGGGACGGCGGGACCGTCGAAGCAGCAATTCCTGCGCACGCTGGGCGTGGATCATCCGATCGACTACTCGCGGGAGGATTTTGTGGAAGCGGTGCGGCGCGCGGCGCCGAACGGGATCGAGATGGTGCTCGACCCCATCGGGGGGAAATCGTGGGCGAAAAGCCTGCGCTGCCTGGGAGCGATGGGGAGGCTGGTGGTGTTCGGATTTTCGGCAGCGGCAGGGCCGTCGGGAAAACGCAGCCTTCCGCGGGCGGCGAAAGCATTCGCGCAGATGCCGTGGATTTCGCCCATGAAGCTGATGGAGCGGAACCAGGCGGTGATTGGAGTGCACCTGGGGCGAATGGAGGGCCGCGAGGCGGTGATGCGGCGCGAGATGAACGAAATCCTGGCCATGCACAGAGCGGGCGCGATCCACCCGGTGGTGGGGAAAACGTTTCCGCTGGCCGAGGCTGCGGCGGCGCACCGGTACATTCATGAGCGGAAGAACGTGGGGAAGGTGGTGCTGACGGTGTGAGCGGCAAGGGATCTCTCGCAAAGACGCAAAGGCGCGAAGGGCCGCAAAGGGGAAAAGATCGGACTTAACACGGAGTTCACGGAGACACGGAGAGCACGGAGGCGGAAAGGGAAAAAGATAACGCAGAGGAACAAAGGCAGTGGCGAGTGATGAGAGACGAGTGGCGAGCGAAGATGGGAAAAGACGCCGGCAATCCCGAAGCTTCGGGAGCCGGCGGTACAAAATGGGGGGATCAGGATCCGGGCTTTGCAAACAACGACGCGTCCATGGGCTGGTTGAAATGGACCTGCTGGACGAAGATTTCGGAATGGCGCACGCCGTCCTGGTAGGTGACGGTGTGAAAGGGGAACTGGACGCCATCGACGGGGCGGTAGTCGTCCCACACCTGGAGGGTTTCCGCGCTGCCCTGCTGGCTGGCAGAAATGAAGCGAGCCGCGTAGAGCAGATGGGTATCCGGGTCGAGAAGGAGCCGCACGGCACCGGAAGGCCCGCGCCATAAAATCGCAATGGTCTTTTTTCCCTGGATTTGCTCCTCCCCCAGATATTGCATCTCGATTGTGCCGCCGCTCGCGGCATTCATGATCCCGATGCCTCCGGTAAGGAGGATGGAACGGCGGAACTCGGTGATGGCGTCGGGAGCCACCTCAGAAACGCCTCCGGGAAATTGGAGCCATCCGACGGAGCCGTCGAAACCCTGGGTGAGCTCGGCGGCGGGAAGCTTCATCTCCAGGCGCATGTGGTCAGGATAGGAAACCTGGAGGTGGAGGGCGACGTCGGCATCGCCGGCCTGCTGGTAGAGCTTACCCTGCGCGGCCACGTCCACGGTTTTGATTCCGGCGAGCGTATCGCCACCGGCGGATTTCGCGGCAGCGGCGAGAAGCGCTTTGCCCTGCTCGAGGGATTCCGGCGTGGCGGGGCCGGCGCCGGCGTCGGGGCTCGAGCCGGAAGGCTTGCGGCGCATGTCGGAGGCCAGCAGGTCGAGCTCAGAGGCGCGAAATTCTTCGATGGTCGCGCCGGGATAGGCCTGCTTCAGCGCGTCGTGGAAGGCGGCCACGTTGCCCACCAGCACGATGGAAAGATTCGAGGCGCCGAAATATTTCGGGGCCAGGGCATTGACCTGCGCGGCGGTGACGGCCTGGAGGTTTTCGCGGTAATGCTGGAAATAATCGGGCGGAAGGCCGTAGAGCGGGAGAGAGAGGATGCGGCCTGCGATCTGTTCGGGCGTTTCCGACTGCATGGGAAACGCGCCGACCAGATACTCCTTGGCGAAGCGTAACTCGTCCGGGGAAACGTTGCCGGAGGCCATCTGGGCCATGAGGTCCACGACCAGGCGGAGGGCTTCGACTGTGGTTTCCGTGTGCGTGGAGAGGCCGGCGGAAAGGCCGCCGGCGCGCGCGCGGCTGGCGAGCTGGGCATAGGCGCCGTAGGTGAGCCCCTTCTGCTGGCGGATGCGGGAGTTCAGGCGGCTGTTCTGGCCGCCGCCGAAAACCCGGTTGGCGACGAAGAGAGGAAGGTAGTCGGGATTGTTGCGGGGGATGGCGGGACGGCTGACGCGGATCTGGGTCTGCACGGAATCAGGTTTGTCCACCAGGATGAAGCGCAGCCCGGCCGGCGGGGCGGGGATTTCCGGAGCGGTAAACGGCGGGGCGATGCCGACCCAGTCGCCCAGAAACTTTTCAGCGGCCGCGAAGGCTTCGTCGGGCGTCACGTCGCCGGCGATGGAAAGAAACGAGCCGCGGGGGACGTAGCGGGACTTCTGGAATTCGGTGATGTCGTCTCTGGAGATGGCTTTTACGGAGTCGAGCGTGCCGTCCTCGGGAAGGCCGTAGGGATGCAGGCCATAGAGGGCGCGTGCGGCGACAACCTGGGCGAGATAACCCGGATCCGCCAACTCGACTTCCAGATTGGAGAGAGCCTGGCGGCGCTTCCGCTCGATCTCCTGAGGCTGGAAACCAGGGTGCAGCACGACGTCGGAGAGCAGGTCCATGGCCAGGAGGAAATCCTTCTTCACGACGGTGAGGGTGACGCTGGCCGTGTCGCTCTCCGCGCCGGTGGTGAGGGTGCCGCCGACGAAGTCGATGGCCTCGGCAATTTCCTGGGCGGTGCGGCGCGAGGTGCCCTCAGGAAGCACTGCGGCGGTGAGCGAAGCGAGTCCGGCCTTGCCGGGCGGATCGAAGAATGCACCGGCGGAGGGAATGAGAAGAGTGACGGTAACTTCCGGCTGGCGGGTTCGGGGCACGACGAAGACCTCGAGACCGTTGGTCAAAACGCACGACGAGGCACGGGGAAAATCGAAGGGGCGGGGCGCGGCCGGCGGCGGCATTTGGGATTCCAAGCTCACGCCGGGAGGCACTTTGCCGGCGGGCTGGCCCGCCGCGGCAGGCAGGCCGGGTGGTTGCTGCGGCGAAACGGCGGGAGGCGGGGATTGCTGCGCCGATTTGTCCGCGGCCGGCGGCGCCTGGGCAAAGGCAAAGAAAGAGCCGGCGAGAGCCGGAATTCCCAGCCACCACACTCGAAGAAGGATGCGATTCATCGTCATTCCAGCCGCGCGCCTCCACGTTCGCCCGTTGAGCCCCGTCGCCATGGCTCAGCGCCCCGCGGCCGGCGGCGTGATGAACAGGACGGTGGAACGCGCGGGGACAAAGTACTCGCGGGCCACGCGCTCGATATCCTCCGGAGTCACGCGGAGATAGAGGTCCGTGTCGCGATTGATGAGTTCGGGATCTTTGCCGATGACCGCGGCAAAACCCAGGTTGTCGCCAGTCTGCTGGTCGCTCTCGCGAGCGAAGATGGAGGCGGCCAGAACCTGGTTTCTCGCTTTGTCGAGCTCGTGATCGCTGACCGGCTGGTTTTTCAACTGGTCGAGAACACTCTCGATGGCTTCCTTTCCTTCCTGCGCCGTTTTGCCCTGGTTCATGACGGCGAAGGCCAGGAAAAGGTTGGGGTCCTCGGTAAAATTTCCGACGCCCGCGGCCTGGGCGGCGATTTGAGATTCGTACACCAGCCTGCGGTAGAGACGGCTGCTCTCCCCGTTGGAGAGGATAGAGGAGGCGAGGTTGAGGGCGTAATAGTCGGGCGAGAAGGCGGCGGGCATCTTGAAGCCTTCCACCACGGCGGGCAGCGGGGAATTGGCGCCATAGGATTTGGTGAACTGTTTCGCCTCCGTCTGCGGCGGCTCGACGAGCTGCTGGCGGGGCACGGGCTGGGCGGGCTTGGGAATGCCGCCGAAATATTTTCCCGCCCGGGTGAAAACCTGGTCAGGATCCACGTCGCCGACGACGACCAGCGTGGCGTTGTCCGGGCGGTAGAAGAGGCGATAGAACTCCTGGACGTCGGGAAGTGTGGCCTGGTCCAGATCCTCCATGCTGCCGATGGTGGTGTGATGGTAGGGGTGAACGGTGAAGGCAACGGCGTAGAGATCTTCGAACAGGCGGCCGTAGGGAGGATTTTCAACGCGCAGCCGGCGTTCCTCTTTCACCACTTCTCGCTCGGAGGTGAAATTGGCCTGGTCCACGGTGAGCGAGGCCATGCGGTCGGCCTCGAGCCAGAGAACGCGCTCGAGGAAATTGCTGGGCACGGTTTCCCAGAAGACGGTAACGTCGTCGTTGGTGTAGGCGTTGTCCAGGCCGCCCGCGGCTTCGATGATCCGCGAATGCTCCTCGGGCGCCACATGGGCGGAGCCTTTGAACATCAGGTGCTCGAACAGATGGGCGAAACCGGTGCGGCCGGGGCGTTCGTCCTTGGAGCCCACGTGGTACCACACCTGGAGATTCAGAATCGGGGTGCTGTGGTCCTCGACCAGGAGGATGCGGAGGCCGTTGGGGAGAGCACGGCTGGCGATGTGCAGCGGGCGCGGGCGCACGGTGGGCGCGGTTTCGGCAGCGACGGCCTGGCCGGCGGCCACGGGCGGCCACACGGCGCACGCCATCCAGAGGATAAAGACAGCGGTCAACCGCGCGTACTTCCATGCCAATCGCACCGGGATTCCTTTCCGCTGGCGGACGAGTGCCGCGAAGGGAGCGCGCTGGAGTCGAACGGCGGAGCGCTGCCCGTGGCGCAAAGTATCGTAGGGGCCGCAGCGGATGGTGTCAATGAATGCCGCATGCAGCGGCGGAGCAGTTGCTTGCGCGGCTGGCCGCGCGAAGGCAGCCCAGTTCCCCGGAATACGAGACGCGTGCGGACGGAGCCGGGTTACGACGCGCGCAGCAGGGCCGCGGTGATGTCGTCCTGCGGGGCGTTGTTGCCGGAAAACTTCTCCACGGCGGCAAACAGGTGGGCGAGAAGGTCGTCTGAAGTCGAGTGCAGGTGCTGGCGGCAAATCTCCATCACCCGGGAGGAGCCGAACTCTTCGCGTTTGGGATCGTGAGCTTCAATCAAACCGTCGGTGAGAAACAGAACGGCGTCGCCGGGAGCGAGGGTGACGCTGTATTGATCGTACTGGGCCTCGTCGAAAAGGCCTGAGGGCAGCCCTCCCTGGCCCACTTCGCAGCAGGCGCTGCCGGAGAAATGGATCGGCCTGGGCAACCCGGCATTGGCATAGAGCAGCTCGCGCGACTCCGGGTCGTACACGGCGTATTGCACCGCAGAGTAGCGGCCGAGGACGGCGCGGGTGCGCAGGCGGCGGTTCAGAGTGGAGAGCACGGTCATTGGGGGGCAGCCGGTCTTGTGAATGCCGCGCAGAGTGCCGACGGTGAGCGCGGCGTACATGGCCGCGGACAGCCCTTTGCCGACCACGTCGCCCAGATAAATGCCGATGCGACGGTCGCTCAGGTGGAAGTAGTCCAAAAAATCGCCGCCGACGGCCGCAGCCGCCTTGAAGCGCGAAGAAAACTCAGCGCTGCCTGAGCGCAGGGGCGCGTTGGGGAGCAGCGAGAGCTGGAGGTTGCGTGCTTCTTCCAGCTCCGACTCGCGAAGCTGGAGGAGCGAAGGAACATCGAGCTGGACGGCTGGGGCTTGCAAATTCCGGCTCCACAGAGGCGCTATCGAGCGCCGAAAACCGCGTCACATGATAACAGGAGTGCAAGGGCGAAAAGCAAAACGCTCTGCCGGATGTGCCGGAACGGGCGCGGGGGAAGGCGGCCGGACGCGGCTGTGCCGGGTGGGGCACATTCCTATCCCAGTGAGACGCCTGCCCGGCGCGGACTGCGCTAGGCTGGAGAACAGCAGGAGGTGATCATGCGCTCACTCGTGGGGCTGCTGATTGGTCTGGCCATCGTTTATTTTATCTACCGCAATTTCATGATGCAGTCGCTGCCGAAAGAGGAGGGAGGCGGTTCTGCCATCTCCGCCATCACGGCAACGGGAGTAAAGAATGATCTGATCGCGATCGCGCAGGCTGAACGGGCCTACCAGGCGGAGCACGGGTCGTATGCATCGCTCGGCGATCTGATTTCGAGCGGGGCGATGACGATGGCGCGCACGAGCCGCGACGGGTATACCTATTCGGCGGATACGCAGGACAGCGGGTTCACGGTCACGGCGCGGTATTCCGGCCCCATCAGTCCTCCCCCGCCGAGCTACGTGATCGACCAAACCATGGTCGTGCATTCCGCTCCGTAACGGGACCCCTCGCAGCTTTCGAGCGACCCGGCACGGCGGTGCGCAGCCGGAGGCTCGGCAAACCCGTGTGTTAGAATTCGTGCCGATGCACACCGGGCTCAAAGAACTGTTGCAGGTACAAACACTCGACTTGAAGCTGGCCGAACTGGCCGGAGAAATCGCGCGGTTTCCCCGCCGCCTAGCGGAAGTGGATGCCCAGGTGGAAGCGGCGCGCGGGGTGCTGGCCAAAACGCGCGAGGCCCAGACCGCCAGCGTGAAGGACCGCAAAAAGCTGGAGCTGGACGTGGAGTCGTGGAAGGAAAAAGTCCGCAAATACAAGGACCAAACGGCGCAGGTGAAAACCAACGAGGCCTATCGCGCACTGATGCACGAGATCGAAGGGGCGGAAGCGGAAATCCGCAAAGCGGAAGACACCGTGCTCGAACACATGGTGGCCAGCGAGGAGCACGACCGGCAGGTGAAAGCCGGGGAGAAGGCGCTGGCCGAAGCGGAAGCAGCAGCGAAAGGGGCGAAGGCCGGGCTGGAAACTGAGCGCGCCACGCTCACGCACCAGCAGGCCGAGCTGCGCTCCGAACGCGACCAGGCGGCCGCCGCCATCCCACAGGAGCTATACGAGCGCTATCGAATCTATGCGCCGCGACATCACGGGGTTGCTGTGGCCACGCTCGACGGCGAAGCCTGTTCGGGGTGCCGGGTACACCTGCGGCCGCACATCGTGCAGCGATTGAGGCGCCCGGAGAACGACGAAATCGTGGAATGCGAATCGTGCGGGCGAATGCTGTACTTCGCGGAAGCGCCCGCGCCTGCGGCCGAAGCAGCCGCCAGCGCCCCCAGGCAGGACCCCTCCAGCGAATGAGCCGCGTCTCCCGAGCGAAATGAGCCAAAGCGAGAAACACGCATCGCGACCTGCAGGGCTATTCTCCGAGCCGGCCGGGACGGGGCCGGGGCGCGGCATGGTGATTGCCAACATCGACGGCGGCGCACGCGGCAATCCCGGGCCCGCGGCGTACGGAATCGTGCTGCGCGATGGGGGCGGGGCCACGCTGCTGGCGACGGGAAAATGCATTGGGCGCACGACGAACAACGTGGCGGAATACTACGGGCTGATTGCCGCGCTCGATGCCGCGAGGGAACGCGGGGTGAAGCGGCTGCGGGTGGAGAGCGACTCCGAACTGCTGGTGCGGCAGATGGAGGGGCGGTACCGGGTGAAGAGCCCGGACCTGCGGCGGCTGCACGAACGCGCCGTGAAACTCTCGCGCGGCTTCGAGCACTTTGAAATCGCGCACGTGCCGCGCGAAAAAAACCGGGAGGCGGACCGGCTGGTGAATGAAGCGCTGGATGGCGAAAAAGGCGAAACTCGAAATTCGATCCCGAAACTTCGGGACGAAATTCGCAAGGAAACATCGGGCGGGCAGCTCGAGCAAATGGAACACCCCGCGACATACACGATTCGGGCCCGCTATCGCGGGGGTGTGCTGGTGCCGGAGGGCGCGCTGGACCTTCCCGAGGGCGTCGAGGTTATGCTTACTGTAAAACCTGCTCCGCCGGGGCGAGAATAAACCGGTCGCAGCGGATGCTTCAGTGCGGCGGGGCGGGCGCGCCGGGGATGCCGGCGCGGTGCAATACGTCCAGGATGTAATCTTCGACGCGGTTCCAAACCAGGGGATCGGCATCCACGGCGGCCTGGAGCGCGCGCCCCGAGGGCTGGCCTGCCGACGCGTCGGAGAGGTCCACCCAGTGTCCCCCGGCAGTGAAACGCTGGTTGGCCAGGATTTTCGTTTTCGCAGGGTCTTCCGCCCGGATGCGCAGGGGAGCGCGTAGCGACGGGGAATCGTTCTGATACAGATTCGCGGCCTCCGCCACGTTCGTGGGAATCACCAACTCGCCCGCGCCCGTGCAATCCACCAGCACAGCGAGCGCGACAGGAAGTTCACGCTGTTTCAGCTCGCGAGCCAGTTTCGCAGCCGCCGCTCCGCCATCTCCGCGCCCGTAGAGTAACAATCGCACTTCGCGGCATCCATCGGCCGTGCAGCGCCCCTTTGAATCCCGCCCCGTTGCGGCTTCGATGAATTTGAGCGCGTCGCCGTGCTTCGAATGTTCCGCGAGTTCCACGTAGACCGCGGGCAATCCGAGCGCGCGCAGGCGGTCGGCGAGCTGCACCACCGGCCGGTTCTTTTCCCCGAGCCTCTCCGCCCGATCCAGGAAACCGACGATAAGCGTGCTGCCGGAAGCGAGCGGCGTGGGGGTCGAGAAATCGCTGCGATGCTGACCACGGGAGGGCGCGGGGAATAAAAGCGCGACAATCAACAGAGCGGCAATGAGAGAGGCAGGAACCCCGGGAAAAACAGGTCCCTCGCCCGCCGCGGCGGGCTCGGGATGACAGCGGGGGCGAGTATGCCTGCTGCTGCGGGCGTGCAAAACGGGGAGGCTGCGGATCACGGCACTAGTTCTTCAAAACGTACGAACGGTAGAGCGTGTCACGCTGGGCGGGAATGTAGCCGGCGTCGGAGATGATGCGGCGGAGCTCGGATTCGTTGGTGCGGTTGCGGACGCCGGCGGCGTAAACCACGTTTTCTTCGATCAGGATGCTGCCCACGTCGTCGGCACCGAATTGCAGCCCCACCTGGCAGACTTTGATCCCGGGAGTGAGCCAGCTCGTCTGGATGTGGTCGATGTTGTCCAGATAGAGGCGGCTGACGGCGAGCGTTTTCAGGTAATCCACGGCAGTGGCTTCCTGCACGCGTTTTCCCAGCGAGGTGTTCTCCGGCGCGAAAATCCAGGGGATAAAGGCGGTGAACCCGCCAGTTTCTTCCTGGATGCGGCGGACGCGCTCCAGATGGTTCACGCGGTGGCGCAATTCCTCGCCGCAACCAAACATCATGGTAGCCGTGGTGCGCAGTCCCAGGGCGTGGGCCGTGCGGTGCACCTCGACCCATTCGTCCGCGGTGCACTTCAGGCGGGAGATGCGGTGGCGCACCTCATCGTCCAGGATTTCAGCGCCGCCGCCGGGAATCGAAGCCAGCCCGGCGTCGCGCAGCCGCGAGATGGTGTCGCGCAGCGAGAGGCCGGATAACTCCGCGATGTTGATGATTTCCGGGGCGGAGAAGCAATGCAGGTGAACCTGCGGGTAGCGGGTGCGGAGGTCGCGCAGGAGCTCCTCATACCATTCGAGTTTCAGGTCGGCGTGCAGGCCGCCCTGGAGCAGGATTCCGGTGCCGCCGAGCGCGAGCATCTCTTCGATTTTCTCGTAAATTTCTTCGCGGGTGCGGATGTAGCCCTCGCTGGAACCCATGGGCCGGTAGAAAGCGCAGAACGAGCAGTACTCGGTGCAGAAATTCGTGTAGTTAATGTTGCGATCGATCTGGTAGGTGGCCACGCGTGGGTCGGTCTTCTGTTTGCGAAGCTCCTGGGCAGCCATACCGAGGCCCAGCAGGTCGTCGGAGCCCAGCCAGTCCATCGCTTCCTGTTGCGTGATTCCCATTGCTATCGGCCTCTTACTCCGAGTTCGCCGCGCCTGCCCTGCGCAGGGGCTGCATCGCGTAGGAAGTCCCGCCAGCGCCGGCATATTCCAACTGGCGGGCCAGAGGAATGATCCCCGCCTGCGAGGCCTTCTCGAAATACAACGCGAGCCCGGCGCGGTTTTCGGCGTCCAGGGAGTAGTCGATATTCTCGCGCAGGTAACTCTCCAGATGCGCCTGGGGCAGGCCGAGCGTGGCTGCGGCGTTGGCTGCAATCTCTTCAATATGGGCCAAGCCGTACTCCTTGGAGGCCTGGAAATCGGCCACCAGTTCCGGCGTCACCACGTCGCGCCGGGCCGCCCAGAGGGCAAGCACTCCCGGGCGCCCGGTCCAGGCGCGCCATTCCGAGATCACGTCGTAGACATGCAGCGGGGCCCGGCTGCCTGGGAGCAGCGGCTCTCCCGCGTCATGCCGTTCGGCGAGCCGCAAGGCGGGGTCGCCAATGATGAGCGCGGCGTCAGCTTCTTCAAGCATGGCGGAGAGATCGGGAGCGGCGCTGGCAAAACTGATACGAGCGCCACGGCGCGACCACCAGCCCGCCACGAGCAGCCGCACCAACGCCGCAGTAGAGCGCGAACTGGTGTCCAGCGCCAGACGCAGGGCTTCCTCGATGGGCACGCGCGAAACGACCAGCAGGCTGCGCACGGCATGCTTCGAGGCAATGGAGATTCCCGGGAGCACCACCAGGCCGGGGATGCGCTGGCATTCAATGGCGGGGATGATGGCAACGTCTGCTTCGCCGCGGGCCAGTTGCTCGGCGCATTGCGAAGGCAGCGTGAATGAAATGTCGTAGCGGCCGGCGAGCGGCCCGTGGGTGAAACCCCAGACGAGCGGCGCCGTGTTCAGGTATTGCACTCCGGAGATGCGCACCCTGCCCATTTCCCCCTCGCGTCGCAATACCAACTATAGCATGCCCCTCCGCGGCTCCTCGGGGGGCCCGTGAACTTCGGTGCTCGCGCAGCGGACCGGAATTTCAGCGCTGCCAGAGCGATTGAATTCTGTGCGGCTTAACAAATCATCCGACGAATTCAAAAGTTTTCCGCGCCTAGCGGAGGAGATTTCCGATGGGCGCGGAGGGCGTGAGAGCTTCCCGCCACGGCAGGCTGCCCCGTTCCCGGCTCTGGAGGCTGAGTGCGGCGCTGTTGATGCGGGGTTCGTGGGTGATGGTCTTGACAGTGCAGTAAAGCTTGCATAGCCTCTGCCGCGGGTCATGCCATCCGACACGTATCTGGCCTGGCTGGCGCTTGGGCTGACGCCGGGACTGGGAGCGAGGCTCGCCGGAAAGCTGCTGCGGGAATTCGGGTCGCCGGAGGCGATCTTCGCGGCATCGCTGACGGCGCTGGAAGCCAGTCACATTTCGGCAGAGGCGGCGCAGGCCATCCGCTCGCAACAGCCGCTGCGGCTGGCGGAAAAAGAGCTGGCGAGGGTGCGCGAGCTGGGCTGCCGATTGCTCACCTGGGATGATCCGGCCTATCCGCGGCGACTGCGTGAGATCTACGACCCGCCGCCGGTACTGTACCTGCGGGGCAATGCGGAGCTGCTGGCGAAGCACTCGATCTCGATCGTGGGATCGCGCAAACCTGCTCCCTACGGCGTGCAGATGGCGGAAAAACTGGGCCGCGATCTGGCCGCGCGCGGGCTGGTGATTGTGAGCGGCATGGCGCGTGGGATTGACGCTTCCGCGCATCGCGGGGCGCTCGACGGGCTGAAGCAGAGCGGCCGCGGGGCCACCATCGGAGTGCTGGGAACGGGCATCGACGTGATTTATCCGAAAGAAAACCGGAAGCTCCACGAAGAAGTGATCCAGCACGGCTGCCTGATCTCCGAATTCCCGCTGGGGAGCTTTGCAGCACCGCAGAATTTTCCGGTGCGCAACCGGATCATCGCGGGGATGGGGCTGGGCGTCGTGGTGGTGGAGGGCGCGCAGTATTCCGGCTCGCTCATTACGGCGCGGCTGGCCATGGAATTCGGCCGCGAGGTGTATGGGGTGCCGGGAAACGTGACACACGCGGGGAGCTTCGGGCCCAACCAGCTCATCAAACAGGGCGCGAAGCTGGTGACCGGATGGGAGGACGTGGTGGAAGAGCTGCCCACCGACATCCGCGCCGAGCTGTTCCCTGCCGAGAGCGTTTCCTCCGAGGAACGTGCCACGCTGCTCGAGGCAATGTTCTCGCCGGAGGAGAAGACGCTCTACGGCCTTCTTTCGGCGGACAACGCGCGGCACGTGGACGAGCTGGTGGAGCTTTCCGGACTGAGCTCGAGCGAGGTGCTGGCGGCGCTATTCGAGCTGGAAATGCGCGGGGCCATCCGGCAGATGCCGGGGAAACACTTTGTGAAATCCCTCTTGTAAGTCTTTGGCTTCCTGTGACTAAGATGAATTGCCGCCGCCAGGGGAGGCGGGCGGCGGTAACCTTTGCACGCGGAGTCGCATCCTTAGGGCAGAGAGGCCGCAGAAGACCGATCACGCTATGGCACGCTCGCTCGTCATCGTCGAATCGCCCGCGAAGGCGAAGACCATCAACAAATACCTGGGACGCGATTACATCGTGAAGGCGTCCTACGGCCACGTGATGGACCTGCCGCGCAAGGAAATCGGCATCCTCCTGCCCGGGGAGGAAAGCGGCAAGAAGCGGAAACGAAAATCCAAATCGGCAGGGAAAGAGACGGCCAGGAAATCCCCAAAACCGCGGGCCGTCAACGGCGACAACATTTTCGAGCCGAAGCTGCAGATCATCCCGGGCAAAACCAAGGTGATCAACGATCTGCGGCGGGCGGCGAGCAACGCGGAAGCGATTTACCTGGCCGCGGACCCGGACCGCGAGGGCGAAGCCATCTCCGCGCACTTGAAGCTGGTGCTGTCGAAACCGGCGCGGTTTCCGGTGGAAGAAGCTGCGGAAGAGGGGAAGAACGGCAGCAAGAACGGGAAAAACGAGAAGAAAGAGGCGCCGAAGGCAAAACCCGCCAAGGGTGCGCCGGTGCGCGCCGCGGACCCCAAGAAAATCTTCCGCGTGACGTTCAATGAAATCACGCAGAAGGCGGTGAGGGCCGCATTCGACCACGCCGGACAGGTGAACGAGAACCTGGTGGACGCACAGCAGGCCCGGCGGGTGCTCGACCGCATCGTCGGCTACAAGATATCGCCGCTGCTGTGGGACAAAGTGCGCCGCGGGCTCTCCGCCGGGCGCGTGCAGACTGTGGCGCTGCGGCTGATCGTCGAGCGCGAGCAGGAAATCCGCGCGTTCGTCCCCAAAGAATACTGGACCATTCACGCGCTGCTGGAGGCGGGCGAACCGCCCATTTTCGAAGCCAAGCTATCGAAGTACAAGAACGAAGACATCGAGATCCCTAACGAGGCTGAAGCGCAGCGCGTGGTCGCGGAGTGCGAGAGTGCCGCCTGGCGTGTAGCTTCCTATACAAGGAAGGATCGACGCCGAAATCCATTTCCGCCCTTTACGACTTCCAAGCTCCAGCAAGATGCGGTCAACAAGCTAGGATTCACGGCCAAGAAAACCATGATGCTCGCGCAGCGCCTTTACGAGGGAGTGGAACTGGGTGAAGAGGG
Organism: uncultured Acidobacteriaceae bacterium; assembly: GCA_963773835.1. Classification (GTDB taxonomy): domain Bacteria; phylum Acidobacteriota; class Terriglobia; order Acidiferrales; family UBA7541; genus JOPF136. Next base: position 199,092 of record CAVZCQ010000001.1, on the reverse strand, counting down.
CGCAGTTGCGCTCATCACTTACATGCGGACGGATTCCGTGCGCGTGTCAGAAGACGCTTTGGCGGCGGTGCGGGATCTCATTCTCCACAAGTACGACGGCGAACATCTGCCGGACAAGCCAAATTTCTACAAATCAAAAAGGGACGCGCAAGACGCACACGAGGCTGTTCGACCGACGGAAGTGACTCGCACTCCGGAGGAGGTGCGCCGGTATCTCGATGCAGACCTATTTAAGCTCTACCAGCTAATCTGGAGACGCTTCGTCGCGTCGCAGATGGTTCCAGCAGTCTACGACCAAGTGACTGTCGACATCGACGCAGGTGACTATCTGTTTCGTGTTAATCGATCGATTCTCAAGTTTGACGGCTGGCTTGCTGCTTATCCGGATGCTAGGGATGAGAGTGGGGAAGAGGAAACTGGTACGCTACCTCCTCTCCTCGAGGGTCAGATGCTTCGGCTCGAGAAGCTGCGTCCCGAACAGCATTTCACCGAGCCTCCCCCGCGCTACACGGAAGCGACTATAGTGAAGGAGCTGGAAGAAAAAGGCATCGGCCGACCGTCCACTTACGCCAGTATCATCTCCACCATCGTCGAGCGCGAATACGTCAGCAAGGAACAGGGACGGCGCCTTACGCCCACGATGCTGGGGGAGCGCGTGAGCACGCTGCTGGTGAAAAGTTTCGAAGACATCTTCGACGTTGGATTTACGGCGCGCCTGGAGGAGGAGCTGGACGAGATCGAGGAAGGTAAAATCCCCTGGCGCAAATCCGTGGGGGATTTCTACAAGCCGTTTGTCGAGGACCTGGAAAAAGCCGAAGGCGAGATGGCCTCCTACAAGGCCGGCATCCCGACCGGACAAAAGTGCGAGAAGTGCGGCGAGGGCGAGCTGCTGGAGCGCATCAGCCGCCACGGATTTTTCCTGGGCTGCAGCCGCTATCCCGACTGCGACTACATCCGCGATCTTTCGCCCGAGACCGCGGGAGAGGAAGTGGAAAGCGAGGCGGGGCCGGAATATTGCGAGAACTGCGGCAAGGAAATGGCCATTAAGCGCGGGAAATGGGGGGCGTTCCTGGCCTGCACCGGCTATCCGAACTGCAGGACCACGCGGCGGCTAGTGCAGGGCACGCGCAGAGCGCGGCAACCGGACCAGCCACTGGGGGAAAACTGTCCGGACTGCGGCCAACCGCTGGTGCTGAAGCACGGCCGCTACGGGGAATTCATCGGCTGCTCGGGCTATCCGAAGTGCAAGTTCATCCGGTCGAAGACGCTGGGCATCAAGTGCCCGAAGTGCGGCGAGGGAGAATTCGTGGAGCGGCGGGCGCGGAAGGGGCGCATGCGCGTCTTCTACGGCTGCAGCCGGTATCCCGATTGCGATTTCACGACGCCGCACCGGCCCATCGCGGAGCCGTGCCCGAAGTGCGGCGCGGCGTTCGTGGTGGAAAAGCGCTCGAAGCACGGCCCGCCCGTGCGCGCGTGCATCAACGAGAAGTGCGACTGGGAGATGGCGGCGCCGCAGGAAAAACCGGCGGAAGCCGAGCCCGCCGAAGTGCCCGCCGGCGCCGCGAAGTCCTGAAGCGCGGCCGCGCCGATGCCCGTCCGGGCAGCGGGTCATTTTGCCCGGTGTGGATTCGCGGAGGGGTTCGTTTTCGCTCCCCGGAGGGTTCCGGGCTGTCCGCGCGTTCGCACAGACAGGATTGTCTGTGATACATCGCAAAATGACTCGCTGGCCCGCGGGCACCGATTGGACACCGCGGCCGCGAGTGTCACCGCCGCCATCCGCGCGCCATCCTACAATTCTGCAAGACGCGCGATGAAAGCCGCAACCGATCGCTATCTCTTCCACCTGCGCAACGAGCGCAACGCATCTCCGCACACGATGCGGAATTACGGGAGCGATCTGCGGCAGTTCCTCGAGTATTTGAGCCCGCCCGGCGAAGAAGCGCCCACGCTGGGGGGCGTGGATTACCACCTGATCCGCGAGTACATTGGCTGGCTCTACGATCAGCAGTTCGAGCGGACATCGATCGCGCGAAAGTTGGCCACGCTGCGGTCGTTTTTCCGGTTTTGCGTGCGCGAGGGAAGCATGAGGACGAACCCGGCGCGGCTGGTGCCCGCGCCCAAGCTGGCACGGAGGCTGCCGGAAGTACCCGGGACGGAGGAAATGAACCGCTTTCTGGATGGGATGGCCGTCGTCCAACCATCAGCGGGGCGCAGCCGCGGGGCACAGACGGAGCAGGGCGAGGCTGGCGAGCGCACCACATCCGACCGCTTGCTGCTGGAGCGCGACCGGGTAATCTTCGAGCTGCTTTACGCCTCGGGACTTCGTGTGAGCGAGCTGGTGGGGCTGAACCTGGAGGACGTGGATCGCGAATCGCAGATGCTGCGGGTGCGCGGCAAGGGACGCAAGGAGCGCATCGTGCCGTACGGCTCGAAGGCGCGCCAAAGGCTGGAGGCGTACGAAAGTGTGCGTCCGGAATTGCTGGCGCGGGCGCGCGGGGGCCGCTCCGAGCAGGCCCTGTTCCTGAATTACGCGGGGCGGCGATTGCAGGCGCGGTCGGTGGACCGCATCGTGAAGAAATACAGCCGGCTGCTGGGAACGGGCTGGAACGCGCATGCCCACGCGTTCCGCCACGCGTTCGCCACGCACCTGCTGACGGAAGGGGCGGACCTGCGCGCCATCCAGGAGCTGCTCGGCCACACTTCGCTCTCCACCACGCAGCGTTACACGCACGCATCCATCCGCCATTTGATGGAAGTCTTCGACAAATCCCATCCCCGGGCGTGACGCGAAGCGGCGGCAGCCAGCGAAGACGGCGCACCGCAATATTGCGCGGGGCTGCGAACTGTGGCAGCGTTACGCCGCAATTCCCCATTCCAGAGGTGAGACATGCCATCCACCTGCCGGCAGATTATTGCGGCCGTTCTGAGCCTTGGAATCCTCGTGGGCCCAGTGTATCCCGCGGGCGGAATGGCCGGCCCGGCAGCGACATCGGACGTTTCTCGAGGCGCAGCGGCGACAGACGAGGTCCCGGTCCGCTCGAACCTGGATAGCTACCCGAGCGAGCTGCAGCCGGCCATCGAGCGGTTTGAAAGCGATTTGCGGAGCATCGAGCGGCGGTACACGCTGGGGATTTCGCCGACTCGCGCCGCGCGCCTGAAGCAGTTGTATGCGGAATGGCTCGATTCGCTGGGGAAATGGGAATTCGCGAACCTGGGCCTGGAAGGGAAAGTGGACTACGTATTGTTCCGCAACCAGCTCCAGTACGAATTGCGCGCGCTGGACATCAAGGAGAAGCAATACGCGGAAATGGAGCCGCTGATTCCCTTCGCGAAAATCATCGTGGGATTCGACGATGGGCGCCGGCAGATGGAACCGGTGGACTCGAAACGCGCGGCCGAGCTGGTGGCCCAAATCAAGAAGCAGGTGGAGGAGACCCGCAAGGCCGTGACGCTGGGATTGAAGCCGGAATCCGCGGCGGCCACCGGCGGCGAGCAAAAGGGCCAGGAAGGCGCGCGCGCGCCCGAAAAGAAAATCGAGCCGATCCATACGCAGAAATTCACGGCGAATCGCGCCGCGGCGGCGATCACCGCGCTGCGCACCGCGTTCAAGAGCTGGTACACCTTCTCAAACGGCTACGATCCGATGTTCACGTGGTGGGTGGACGAACCGTACAAGGAGGCGGACAAAGCGCTGGAAGACTACCGCGTGTTCCTGCGCGAGCAAGTGGTGGGCGTCAAGGCGGACGACAAGGAAGCCATCATCGGCGACCCTATCGGGCGGGACGCTCTAATGGTCGAGCTGGCCCACGAGATGATTCCGTACTCGCCGGAGGATCTGATCGCGCTGGCGAAAAAGGAAATGGCCTGGTGTGAAGCGGAGATGAGGAAAGCGTCGCGCGAACTCGGCTATGGCGACGACTGGCACCGCGCGCTGGAACACGTGAAGAGCCAGATCGTGGAACCCGGCAAACAGCCCGAGATGATCCGCAAACTAGTGGAGGCAGCGATCACGTTCGTCGAGGAGCAGCAGTTCGTCACCGTGCCGCCGCTGGCCAAAGAGGACTGGGGCATGATCATGATGACCCCGGAGCGCCAACTGGTGACTCCCTTCTTTACCGGAGGGGACGACATCAGCGTGTCGTATCCGACGGATACGATGACGGAAGAGCAGAAGGTGATGAGCATGCGCGGCAACAACTACGGCTTCTCGCACGCCACGGTGTTCCACGAAATGATCCCCGGCCACCACCTGCAATTCTTCATGCTCCAGCGCTACAAGCCCTATCGCCGCATATTCCAAACGCCGTTCTGGCTGGAGGGCTGGGCGCTGTACTGCGAGCTGATGTTCTGGGACATGGGGTTCGACCGGACGCCGGAGGAAAAAATCGGCGCGCTGTTCTGGCGCATGCACCGGTGCGCCCGCATCATCTTCTCGCTCAGTTTTCACCTCGGAAAAATGACGCCGCAGGAGTGCATCGACTTCCTGGTGGAGCGCGTGGGGCATGAACGGGAAAATGCGGCGGCGGAAGTGCGGCGGTCGTTTTCGGGGGAATATCCGCCACTCTACCAGGCGGGCTACCTGCTGGGGGGATTCCAGTTCCGCGCGCTGCACCGCGAGCTGGTGGATTCGGGGAAGATGACCGGCCTCGCGATGCACGACGAAATCCTACGGGAGGGCGTTATGCCCGTGGAAATGGTGCGCGCGATTCTGACCGGGCAGGCGCCGGAAAAAGACTTCAAAACATCCTGGAGATTTTACGGGGACGCCGCGGAGTAGCCGCGAGCCGCGTTCTGGGACGAGGCAGTGGTGGGGGCGCGATCCCGCCCCGAAGCTTCGGGGCGGGATGCCGCTACAGCGTGGGCCGGCGCCGCGCTCCCTGCTTAGTGCCGCGACTCGTCGAGCAGCCCCTTCAGGTATTGCTGCCAGACAGCAGCCCAGGTGTGCGTTCCGTGGCCGTGGGTCTGGCTGGAAATCGGGATCAGCACGAAGCGCCCGTTCTTCACGCGTTTGATCTCGCGTTCCGCAATGCCCAGTTCCGGCGGGTTGATGAAATCGTCGGCGGAATTCACGAACATGACCGGCGCGACGATTGTTTCAAGCTTCGGTGACGGGTCGTAGTTCCGCGACGCGTTGACTGCGTAGAGCAGGTCGTTGGCGTCGAGCCGGGCGCTCACACGAGCCGTGTAGTCGTCCAGATGCCGGTCTGCGGCGTCGCGCGTGGGATAGTTCGTTTGCATCAGCAGAGGCGCGCTACCCGCAATCAGCAGGAAATCGACAGCCACCTGAATTCCCGCTCGCGGTTCGGTGGTGTAATCTCCGTTCTTCCACTCCGGATCTTTCCGGATGCTATCCATCACAATTTTTCGCCACAGGCGATTGCGACCGGCGATTTGCACCGGCAGACAGGCGAGCGGCATGAGGGCGTCCATGAACTGGGGATACGTCTCCGCCCACACCCAGGAATGCATGCAGCCCATCGAGGTGCCCAGAATCAGGCGCAGGTGATTCACGCCCAGGCCTTTCTCCAGCATTTCGTGCTGCGCCGCCACCATATCGTCGTAGTCGTAGGACGGAAAATGGGCGCGCATAGCGTCGCTCGGTTTGCTCGATTTTCCGTGCCCCACGTTGTCGGGAAGGATGATGAAGTAGCGGTTCGTATCCAACAATTGTCCCGGCCCGAACAGCACTTCCGCAAAGTGCGGCTGGAGAAATTGCCGACCGGAGCCGCCCGTGCCGTGGAGGATCAGCACCGCGTTGGTCACGCGGCCGGCGGAGTCCTTCGCGGGTTTGCCCAGCGTCATGTAGTGCAGGCGCAGCTCAGGCAACGTTTCCCCGGATCGGAAATGAAAGTCGTGCGCGATGTAATCGTGCTCTTCGGACACCAGCGGCGCCGGGGCTTGCTGCGCGCGCGACGGCGCGGTGAGCAGAAGGATAGGAATCCACACACTGAGAGGAAGAAAAATCCGCATGATTCGAGACACGATCGCACCCCCGCGCCGGCACTCTAGCATGGGACTCCACAACCCAGGAACACTGCGGAGGCAGCAGCTACGGTTCGAGGGCTTTGAGCTGGTCGCGGGCGTAGGTGGCGGATTTCCCGTTGGGGGAAAGTTCCAGGTACTTTTCGAAGGCCTTCTTTGCGTCGGCAATGCGGTGGAGGGAGGCGTAGGCATCGCCCAGATTGATGTAGGCGATGGCGCGGTTGGGATCCAGCCCGATGGCCTGGCTCAGCCATTGGACCGATTCCTCGAACTTTCCTTCGCGGAAGAGCGCGTAGCCGGCGTTGTTGGCGAATAGCGCGCTCGAGGGATCCAACTTCGCCGCGGCCGCGAATTTCTCCGCCGCCTCCGCATAGCGCTTTTCCTTATAGAGGCGAACGCCCTGGTCATTCAACCCCGCCGCGCTGTCGGCAGCGGGAGGGACGCGCCCCGGCTGTTTCTTCTGTTTCTGGAGCATGGCCTGTGCCGCGGCCAGTTGCTTCTTCAGTTCTTCGTTTTGTTTGGTGGCGGCCAGAATCTGAGCGCGCATGCCTTCCAGTTCCGCATTGACCTTGATGGCGTCTTCGCCGAGTTGGGGCGAGGACGAGCTGAGGAATTCGGACTCATGCTTCAACTCGAAAATAAAATCGCCTCCTCCACTCCCCACCAGGTTGCCGAACACGGGCGTCTGGTGGGAGAGCGATGAAACCGCGGGGATGACGTACGCGGCCAGCTCCGTGCCGGTGATGACGCCGTCGCCGTTCAAATCCGCGCGGCCGTCCAAACCCTGCAGCAGCGTCCAGGTGAACACGGAATGGCCGTTCGGGCCGTTGTCCGCCACTTGCTCGTCCGCGCCTCCCGCGGTAAACATCTGGCGGGCCTCGCGCCGCGCGATTTCCTGGAGATAGTTGATGGTGCCCTGCATTCCGCCGCCGCCGCGCGTGAGCGCGAGCCCGCTGTAGCAGGAATCCATGACGAATAGAAGGTGCTTCGCCGGAATGGCCTCCGAAATGTCCTGGAAATTGCTCATGGAAATCGCCTGGCCCTGATAATCGGTGACGCCGGCATCGACGGGGATGATGTAGCCGAGGTCGCGGCCGCTGGGCAGCTTCCGCGTGGCCCCATGACCGGCGAAAAACACAAAGACGCGGTCGTCGTGCTTCACCATGTCGGGGTTGGCGAGTTTGTCGCCCAGGAGCGAGAGGATGTTTTCGCGCGTGGCGTCCTTGTCGTAGAGCGCGAACACGTTTTCAGGCTTGAAGCGGTATTTCTGGATGAGCACGTCGCGGACGGCCTGCGCGTCGTTCACCGCGTAGCGGAGCTTCGGCCAGCTCTGGTAATCGTCAATGCCGATCACCGCGGCCCAGCTCTCGCGATACGGGGATTCGAAGGCAGCCGGGGCGGCCGCGGCCGTCTGCACGGTGACGCCGGTTTCGGGAGCGAAATCGTTTCCCTTCCAGGCGGCGAAGCGGTAGCCCTGCGATTCGAGCGTGTCGATCAGCGAGGGCAGCACCTCGGCGGCGCGGGAGTGGATGTCGTGGAACAGGATGATGCCGCGGCCCACGAGCGCGATGCGATCGAGCACGCGTTGCGCGATCGATTTCGGGATGGGGTCAGCCCAGTCCATCGAGTCGATGTTCCACAGCATGACCTTCATCTTCTGCGAGACCACGTAATCGGTGATGGCGTCGTTGGTCGCGCCGTAGGGAGGGCGAAACAGCGGCGGGTCCGCCTTCTCGATGTCGCGCAGCAGTTTGTCGGTCGTGTCGATCTCGCGCGTGTAGCCGGCCTCGTCCAATTTGGTCAGCAGGGGATGGCTGTAGCTGTGGTTGGCCAGCGTGGAGCCTTCGTCCATCACGTGGTAGCTCGCGGCGGACGCAGTGGTCCATTTCACGTCGCCGTTTTTTTCAAAAGATCCCAGATTGCGGCCCACCTCGAAGAAGACGCCCTCCAGTTTGTGTTTCTTCAAGATGGCCAGGATTCCGTCGGTGTAGCGCGGGTGCGGTCCGTCGTCAAAGGTGAGCAGCAGCGTTTTGGGGGGCAGCTCCGGGCCCATAATTTCATTCGCGTTCTTTTTTTTTCTGCCGGTGCCGCGGCTCTCGGCCGGAGCGAGGGCGGACTCGTACTCCTTCAGGATCTGCTCGCGCTGGTATTTCTGGTTCAGATAGGCGAGGTAGCGGTCCCAGGCCTCGCGGCGCACGGCCATGCCGCGTGGTGCGAATTGGCGGAAGGACAGGCTGATTTCCTTCTCGTAGAGGGCCTGAATCTGGTTGAGCGCGGCCACGTCGTCGGCCACGCGCTTCGCCAGACCGGCTGCGCCGGAGTGCTTCGGGATGTCCGCGGTGAGCTCGTCGAACACGTTGCGGAAGGCCAGTTTGTCGGCGTCGTGATAGTCCGGATTGTTTTCCACGCGATCGAGGAACGCCTCGGTCATCGGGAAATTCGCTCCGGAGAGTTCGTCCGCGAGGGCGCCGCTCAGCTCGTTGAGCCGCACCACGTTCTGTTCAAACAGCAGCCTGCCCACCGTGAGCACGCGGCCCCGAAGCGCTTCGTCGAGGGCGTCCTCGTTTTCGGTGAGCACGATGATCTTTCGGAAGTTGGCGACGATGTCGTCCTGCTGCTGGGCAACGGGCAAAGGCGCCGCCACCTGCTGGACGGCAGGCGCGGGCGGGCCCGCCATGCGGCGTGAGGCTATGTACCAGCACACCCCGGCCAGCAGCAGAGCTCCCACCGTCACCAGCAGGATTCTCGGGCGCATTCCCTTCTTTCCAGGCGGAGATTCCGATCCCGCGGAGCGGGACCGCACACAAACACTAGCAGGCCAGGGCCGAAAATCCAGTTCCCCGACCTCTTATGATACTGAAGATGCAGCCAGAGTCTCCGGCGATGTCTGCGGGGAGGGCTGCTCGCTGTGACGGGTCGGCTGCAGCAACGTCATCCTTCCAGGCGCGCCAGCGCCCAGGCGGCGTGCTCGGCGACCACGGTGTCGCTCGATGCGCTGAGGCGTGCGAGCAACGCACAGGCGCGAAGCCGCGCGCCGGGCGTCATCCCGGTGGCTGCGTTCCCCAGGGCCACACAGGCGTTGCGCACCAGCCCCTGACGCTTCGCGCGTTTCATTGCGCTGCCGCGGAACGTATCCCGATATTCCTCCTCCGAGAGCGATGCCAGCCATTCGAGCGGCGGCGCGAACAGCTCCTCCGGCCGATTTTCGTCCCGAAGGTTCGGGATCGATTTTCGAGTTTCGTCTTTCGTTTGCACAGGCCGCGGCGCGAACTCTGCGAGATCGGTAACCGGCGCCCTGCGGTTGAACGGGCAGACGTCCTGGCAGATATCGCAGCCGAACACGTGCATCCCCATCGCCGGACGCAACTCTTCCGGCAGGCTGCCGCGATGCTCGATGGTCAGGTAGGAGATGCAGCGCCGGGCATCGAGCACGTAGGGTTCTACGAGCGCACCAGTGGGGCAGGCGTCAATGCACAGCGTGCACTGGCCGCACAGGTCCGGCTGCGGCGCCTGCCCTGGACCAATCGTGGGCGTCAGTTCGAGCGTGGTGACAATGACGCCCAGAAATAGCCAGGAGCCCGTTTCCGGATGAATCAGGCAGGTATTTTTCGCGAGCCAGCCCAGCCCCGCGTGTTTCGCCGCCACGCGCTCCACAATGGGGCCGGTGTCCACGTACGCGCGAGCGGCAAACGGCCCCGGAAACTCGCGCCGCATGGCGGCCACGAGCCGCTCGAGTTTATCGCCTAGGACGCGGTGGTAGTCCTCGCCCCAGGCGTAACGCGAAATCCAGCCGCGCGGGGCGTCGTCCGCCGCAGGAACGCGTGAATCCGCGCTAACGCTTTCCCCAACCTCCTGCCGATAGGTACCAGTGGAGGCGTTGGACAGGGCAGCTTCGGCGGTGTGCGGGCGGGCGGTGTTGTAGTTGAGCGCGCAGACCACGAGGCTGCGCGCGCCGTCCAGCACGCGCTCGGGGGCGGCGCGGCGCGGGTCCGCTAGGTAGTCCATTTGTCCGGCGTAGCCGCGGACGAGCCATTCCGGCAAAAGTGCGAGCTCCGGGAATTCATGGGCGGGGGCAACGCCGCAGAGGGAAAAACCCAGCGAGCGCGCCTGCTCGACGACCCATGCGGTATATCGCGCTTCAAGCATGGCGCGATTGTAAACCCCAAGGACGCTGCCGTCCGAGGACGACAGACGCTGCGGGTAGCTCGCATGAGCATTCGCCACATTCCGCGTCGCCCCACCCAGGCCAGCAAAAACCAGCCGAAGGCCAGCGTGAGCAGCATAAGGGGAAATCCCGCGCGGAAACACTCACCAAGACTGAATTCCAAGTCTGTCGGTGCGCGCTCAGCCTGCGATTTGATTAGGGCGCCGGTCAGGCCTTCTGAGCTCCAGTTCCAGCGGCGCCGCGCCCAGGTCTCCGCAGCCAGGCACCCTGATCGATTCACCTGAGGGCAGAGGGCAGACGGCGTTACAATCAGCCCCGCCTTGAAACTCGCCACGACCGTCAACCGCGTGCCGGTGGAAATCGATCTCCCCGGCGTGACGAGGCATGCCTTTGCCAGGGTCTCGGGTACCCTTGAGGCGTTCCTCGCCGACCCAGCGGTAAAAAATCGAAACGCCATCACTCAGACGTTTCTGTCGATCTTGCATGAGTCCCCGGAGGCGAACCCAAGCGACCTTTGGCACCACGTAGTCTATCGGCTTTATTGCGAAATTCTCCCGCGCCATCGCCCGCAAGACCCCAAGCAAAGCTGGGTAAGGGCCTCTGGTGAGGCTCTGGAGCAGATTGTGGAGGCTCTCTACACGCCTGTGCTGCAACCACATGGGGTGGAGATTAGCGCTCTGATCAGCCGCGACCAGAAAAGGATGGTTTTGGGCGCGATGGGACTGGGCGCCGAGGTCGGCGACTCAAAGCTAGACGTCGGCCTGTATCTGACAGCCAAGGATGGAAAGACAATCTTCGGGGGCGTTCATGTAAAGGCCAGCCTGGCTGAACGAGTTTCGGATGACGTTCCGGCGAGCCGAGCAATGATGCGAGAGGGCTTATTGTCCCCGCTTTGGACGCTCGATGTGAAGTCGTTCCCTCCTCCCCACGGGGACCTAGTTAACCGAGGGGAGCTCGGAACTCCAGAAGAGCCAAGCGAGAAGCGGAAGTATGTTGAGGAGCACGGAGACTTTGACAACTGCTATTCCGCCAATAGTCGATCTGTTCCGAGTACCGGCGCAACTAGGTCGGGAAAGCGCGTCATTACCCTCTCGCTTTCTCAGCAGCCTGACGGATTCGCCGCAGACGTCATCGCCTTTGTTGGACGCCGGAAGGCTGGGGCTAGGTGAAAGAGAAACCCTCTCGCCTCTTGCCATTTATCCAATCGTTGGCCAGCTTGCAGTAGCGGGGAGCGATTTCAAACCCCAGAAAGTCGTGGCCCAAAGTCACGGCGGCTTTCCCTGTCGTGCCACTCCCCATGAATGGGTCGAAAATGACGCCGCGCCCTTCCAATCCTGAAGCCCTAATGCACTGGAGCGGCAGGTCGAGAGGAAACGTTGAGCAATGAGGAAGCATATTGGGAGTTTGCAGCAGCTTCCAGACGGAGCCGACGGGCGGTTTGACCCTGAAGCTATGTCGCTCACTTTTGGTCAAAATATAGATAGATTCGTGTCGGCGGTGGGGTCTCCGACAGATTCCTTCCGGGAGCGGGCGCGATTTTTCCCATACCACTTCTCCGCGAAATAGGTACCCGAGGTCGGTCAAACCGATTACCACACGGTAAGGGATCGCGAGAAGATTCCCGTACTGGAGCCACCGGACATCCTTCCGAATGAAAGCCCGCCTACCCCCTCGCTTCTTGGTGTAGGCCTGGTTTGTCGGGTCTAGGCCGTTCCGGTCCTTTCCGAGGGAGCTGTACTTGTAGTCCAGTTCGCGCCAGTTTATTGGGGTGTTGAATGAGTCGCCCATGTTCAGCCAGAGTGTCCCGGATGGCTTCACGCACCGCATCGTTTCCGCCAAAATCTCGACCAAGTTTCGGATGTAGTCGCGGGGGTCAGGTTCACAGCCAAGGCCGCGGCCTTCGCGCTGGCCCCAATAAGGAGGAGAGGTTACGACCACATCGAAACTGCCTGATGGCACCTGCTTGAGACCCGCGAGGGCTTCAGAGTTATGGACTGTGTTTAATATCCAGGGACCAAGGGCCTGCGCCGCTGGTGCGGTGCCCACAGCCCTTGCATCGCGTATATTATCGGTTCCCGTTTCAGGCTGCTCGTGTTCGAAAAGGGGCTGTTGCATCGACAAAATCCTAAACGACGCTACTTACCATTGCAACCAGCGTGCCAATCAAAAAGCCCCGTTACCGGCCTGCTCCACGACCCACGCAGTCTCTCGCGCTCCGGGCATGACGCGATTGTAAACCTCCCAGGGGCGCCCGCACCCCCAGCCGGAATGCGTGCTGCGCTGGCGGGCCGCCCCCTTTGCCTGCTAGAATGCGCAGCCGTGGGAAATTGGAAGCAGTTACAAGCGCGCATCCGTAAAGCGCGCGTGGGCGCGGACGCTCCCGCGAAACTCGAACAGCTTTACGTGAAGACGCGCGACGCCATGGTGGCCTTCGAGCTGGGCAAAGTCCACGAGCAGGGCCAGCGCGAAGGCGAAGCCATCGAGTGGTACCGGAAAGCGCACGAGCGATTCCGCCGCGAGGAGTGGCGCACGAAGGCCGCGGAGGCCATTCAGCGGCTGGGCGGAACTCCGCCCGCCGCATCCGAAGCGGCATCGAGTGAAGGCTACCGCGAGCAGGTTCCCGAGCCCTCCGCTTCTGCACCTGTGCCGACGCCGCGGGAGTGGGCCGCATTGCCCGACCGCCTGTTTCATCATGAGGAAGCGCCGGAAGGGGCCGCGGAAGAGCCGGTATCCGCCTTGCCCGATGCAGAGGAAGCCGCGGAACCCGACGAGGCACGGCCAGTATCCGATGGCCCGCGCGGTTTGAGCGCAGAATCTACGGCCGGCGGAAAGCGCCGCCGGCGCGGACGCCGCGGGGGGCGCCGGCACCGCAGAGGCGGCCCGGCAGGGCCGCCAGCCGGGACGCCATCGACACCGACAGCTGGGGACACACCCGGGGACGCGCTTCCGCCGCTGCCTCGGCCGTCCGCACCTCCTCCCGCTCGCTCGGAGCCGGTGGGGGAGAGCGGGTGGATTGGAGCGCGCGCGGAAGAACTTCGCACGCGTTCCGGAGACCCCGGCCTAGCCTCACGAGTGGCACGGCTGGAAATGCAGATACGCCGCCTGCTGGCCTGCCCACCGCAAAAGGTGAGCGATGCGGACCTCGCACCGGCAGGCCCTGGTGTGTTGATCCTCTCCGATTCCGACCTGGCCACCCATTACTACATCTGCGCCTGCGACACCCTTCGTATCGAAATCGGGAGGCTGACGCGCTCGGACCGGGGCTCGCGTGGCCGCGGCCGGGAGCAGCAGCACCCCCCTCTTCGCAGCCGACTGGCCGAACACCTGGAAATCACCGAGTCGCAGGTGGCCAAATACCTGGAAACGCACTGCGTGGTGCGCTGGCTCCAATTGGATGAGGGCGCCCCCCGGGTGGCTCATTTCGCCATTTCGGTTCTCGAGCCCATCCTGAACGATTAACCGCGTCCCGTTCGACCTCCTTACAGCCCCTTTCGACCCCCTGCCATAACCGTTTAGCCATTCGTAGTGGACGCCAGTTCTGTTCGGGGGCACTCTATCCAGAGGGGGTAAGTGTAGCTTTTCGTGTGGTTTGGGGTGTGGCGTGGGGACGCTGCCACCCCGGTTGGAGCCCCAGTCCTGGGGCGCTGCTAGAGATAAGGGAGGAGAGTACCTTCATGCCTCGAACCGCTGGCGTTGCCTCGCGCGTGCTAAAAGTGACCGATTATCTGGTCGCCAAGACGGCCGGCGCGGCCTTTCACATCGGCAATCATTTTATGCAGCGCAATCCTCAGCCCTCCTTCAAGCCGAGCTGGACGGATAAGCCCCTGTTGAAATCGTGGGAAAAGTCCAAGCCCACGCTCGGCTGGCCCCGCCAGACCGATTCGCTCTGTCCCGATTGCGTCAAGGAAGCCCGCAACGAAATTCTCTCGGGGAAGAAGGACTGGCGCGACCTGCTGGACGAGAAGATCGGCGAAATCAAAGCAGAGATTATCGAGCGCGACGGGCAGGTGTGGATGGTAAAGGAATGTCCCATCCACGGCCGGTACGAAGACATGATGGCGGTGGATTCAAACTTCCTGGCCTGGATCGAAAAGAATTTCCCCGGGCGCGACATCCCGGCGCACGCCGACGCGAGCCTGCACAACCACGGGACGAGCACTATCCGGTACGGCCGCGGCTCGGTGCTGACCGTGGACCTGACCAACCGCTGCAACATGATGTGCGATCCCTGCTTCATGGACGCCAACCAGGTGGGCTACGTCCACGAGTTGAGCTGGGAAGACATCACCGAAATCCTGGACAACGCCATTTCCATCAAGCCGCGCCGGCAGATGAGCGTGCAATTCTCCGGCGGCGAGCCGACGCTGCACCCGCGGTTTGCCGATGCGGTGCGCTACGCCCGCAAGGTGGGCTACAACAGCGTCCAGGCGGCCACGAACGGCATCAAGTTCGCGCAGAGCAAGGAATTCTGCAAGGAGGCGTTCGACGCCGGGCTGCGTTACGTCTATCTCCAGTTCGATGGGATCGGCAACGACGCCAATAGCCACCGGCAGGTGGGCAACCTGTTCGACGTGAAGCTGCGCGCCATCCACAACCTGCACGAGGCGGGCGTGGAGATCGTTCTGGTCACCACGATCGTGAACAATCTGAACAACGACCAGGTGGGCCCCATCGTCAAGTTCGCGATGGAGAACCCCAAGAAAATCTCGTTCGTGAGCTTCCAGCCGGTCAGCTTCACAGGGAGGGATGAGGACATCACTCCCGAGCGGCGGTTGAAACAGCGGTACACGCTTTCGCACCTGGCCAAGGACGTCAGCCAGCAGGTGGGCCATATCCAGCCGACGCGCGACTGGTTCCCGATTTCGCTCATGGGCGCGTTCAGCGATTTCGCCGACCACATGAAGGGCCCGGACGCCCAGTGGGGCCAGTTGAATTGCGGCTGCCACCCGAACTGCGGCGTGGGAACGGCGGTGATGATCAACAAGGAAACCAAGGACTGGGCGCCGGTGCCTGCGTTCCTGGACATCCCGCAGCTCACCAAGGACGTGCAGTCCATCACCGACGCCGGGCGCGGCCGCAAGGCTTCCGGCATCATGATGGCGCTGGCGCTGCTGAGGAATTACAAGCCGTTCGGAGCGCCCAGGAGCTTCGCGCTGATCGACCTGTTCAAGAAGTTCGACAAGTCGTTCGCGCTTTCCAAGGACGCCGACCAGAAGTACGGCGCTTCCAATCCCAATCGCACCTATGAAGACGCCCTGAAGCGGCGCAAGGACCCCTGGAATTTCCTGTTTATCGCGGGGATGTGGTTCCAGGACCTGTTCAACTACGACTTCCGCCGCACGGAGATGTGTATCATCCCGTACGCCACGCAGCAGGGCGAGATTTCGTTCTGCGCGTACAACACGGGCATCGGCTGGCGGAAGATCATCGAGAACATGCACAAGAACGCGACCGTGGCCCAGTGGTACAAGGAACACGGCAAGCACGAAATCTTCGCCAAGGGCAAGAGCGTGGGCCTGGAGGCCTACGAGCACTCGCTCAAGATCAATGCGGAAGACGCCGCGCGCGTCCGCGATCACTCCGAAAGCGACGTGCCCACCTTTGCCGCCGAGGAAGACCGCGCCCGCCGCAAGAAGGCCTGGGAGGAAGCCCAGAAGGTCCGCGCCATTTATGAAGAGATGGTGCTGAAGAAGACTCCCGAGTCGCTCGTCCAGATTGGCGGCCCCACGCACGGGATCGCCCCCGCGCCACCGCCGGCGGCGAAGAAGGCCGCGGCAGGCGAACTCGTCGCCGGGGATTAACTCCAAACCCGGAAGGCGCTCAGCCCCGTCCCGCACGCGCGGAACGGGGCTGTTCTGTTTTTTGCGCTCCATTTGCTAAACTGAGGGAGATGTCAGACAGCGTTTCGCGTGGAGAGATCGCCCGTGCCCATCTATGAATACGTTTGCCAGGATTGCGAGACCAACTACGAGCGCCTGGTGCGCTCCGGCTCGGAGCGCGTTGAGTGCCCCCAATGCGGCAGCGGCCGCAAGCAACTGAAGTTCTCGACGTTCAGCAGCCCCAACGGGGCTGCCTCGGAAAGCCCGAAATCCTCCAGCTCTGCCAGCGCCGCCAGTTCCTGCGCGTGCACACCGCGCTCCTGCGGCTGCCACTAAATAGGCAGACTCCCGAATCTTCGGGAAGGCCTGTGTCTTCCACATTCTGATTCCGTTCTGTTGCGCGGGAATTCGCCCGCTCGCCTCCGGCCCGGGCGCACCGCGCGTTGCTGCCTGTCTCAACCACGATTCCGGCCTTTGCATCCCTTTCTTCGTGCGAGTAGACTCACTCTCCATCCACGCGCTGCGAAGCAGGATTGGGAAACGCCCAATGACCATGTTGTCTCCCGTTCGTCCGATCTTTCGCGCCGTTGTTTCGACGGTCGTGCCGGAAGCGGACCAATTGGACGAGCCGGGCTGGCGGGAGCTGGAAGCGCTGGTGGAGGCAACTCTGCGAGACCGTCCCCCCGCCATGCTTCGCCAGCTTCAGGTGTTTCTGCGTGCGATCCAGTGGCTCCCGGTTTTTCGTTATGGCCGCCGTTTCACTTCGCTCGGTGCGGCGAGACGGGCGCGATTCCTCTCTCATCTGGAGGACCATCGCATCGAACTCATCCGCTGCGGATTCTGGGGACTGCGCACGCTCGCTTTTCTGGGCTTTTACGGGAGAGCAGAAGCCGCGGAGGCCATAGGATATGCCGCGGATCCTCGCGGCTGGGAAGTGCCGCGATGACGCGGCGCAGCTTTGACATCGTAATTGTCGGGTCCGGCGCGGGCGGCGGCACGGTGGCCCAAGAATTGTCTCCATTGTGCCGGGAAGGCGTGCGCATCGCCGTCCTTGAAAAAGGGCCGAAGCTCCGCGATGAGGAATTTACCGGCCGCGAAGTGGAGATGGCCCAGGCCCTGTATGAGGAGGGCGGCGGCTTTCTTACTGCCGAACGCACCATGACGCTCGCCTTCGGATGCGCGTACGGGGGCTCCACAGCCGTCTACACGGGCACGTCGCTTGAGCCTCCCCGGCGAATTCTGGAGCGATGGAACGTGCCCCAGCTCACTTTTGACGACGTCGAACAGCGGGCGCGGAAGTTCGCCGCGGAGAATAACGTTCACTTTCTCGAAAGCGGATTGATCAACGAAAATAACCGGCTATTTGTCGAAGGGTGCCGGCGCCTCAACTATCGCGTGCAGCAGTTTCCCGTGAATCTGAAAGGATGCCGCGGGTCCAGCCTGTGCAATCTGGGCTGTCCCAACCAGGCGAAACAGGGCACCGACCGCGTACAACTGCCGCGGGCCGAGCGCAACGGAGTCGAGGTGGTCACGCGCTGCGAAGCGCTGCGCCTCGGCGAAAAGACGATTTCCGCGCGCGTTCACGCGAAACCGGCGGGCGCAAAAGGGGAGCCTTCCTCCTGGGAACCCGGAGAATACGAGATTGATGCAAAAGTGATTGTGGTGTGCGCCGGCGCAGTCCACTCTCCCGCGCTGCTGATGCGTTCGGGCATGGCCCGGAAATTGCCGCGCCTCGGACACGGTTTCACCTGCCATCCCGCCATCATTATGGTTGCCGAACACGATCGGACGATCACGAACTTCGTCGGCCATCCCAAGAGTTTCTACCTGGGCCAATTCGCCGAGGTGGATCGCTTTCTGCTCGAAACCTGCATGTACTTCCCGTTTACCACGGCCAAGGCCATGGCCGGCTTCGGAGCTGAGCACAGCCGCTTTATGCGCGCGTTTCCGCGTCTCCAGATGATCCTCGTGCTGGCGTGCGATGAAGTGAACGCTCATAATCGCGTGGCCATCGATGGCGACGGCCGCCCCGTGGTCTACTACCGTTTTGCTCCGGAAGTGATGCGCGGCTTGGTGCAGGGCGCGATCACGTCGGCGAGGATTTTCTTCGCCGGGGGGGCTGTGCGGGTCCACCTGCCCGTCGCCCAATCTCCCACTATCGAAAGCGCGGAGGCCGGGCGTCTGGATCATATTGCGGACCATCCCGACTTCAAACCGGGGAAGCTATCGATTTCGGCTGCTCATCTTCAGGGCGGTTGCGCCATGGGACGCGGTCCAGCGGATTCCGTGACGGATGGCTGCGGCCGCGTGCACGGAATTCCCTGGCTATTCGTGGCGGATGCGAGTCTCTTTCCCAATTCTCTGGAAATCAATCCCTACCTCACGATCATGGCCTTGGCCGATCGCGTGGCGGAAACCATACGCAAGGAAGCGCAGACGCTGTTATGAGCAAAATGACTGGCGGCGACATCGTTGTGCGCGCGTTGGAAGATGAAGGCATCGCTTTTGCCTTCGGCATTCCCGGCACACACAATATCGAGCTGTACGACTCGCTGGCGCGCTCCACCAAGGTGCGCCCCATCCTAGTGACGGATGAGCAGAGCGCCGGGTTCATGGCCGATGGGGTGGCGCGGTCTTCCGGCCAGCTTGCCGTGGTGAACGTGGTTCCCGGCGCGGGCTTGACGCACGCGCTCTCGGGCATTGCCGAAGCCTACCTCGACGGCATTCCCATGCTCGTCGTGGCCTGCGGGATTCGCCGCGACACGGGCAGAGCTTTCCAGCTCCACGACGTGGACCAGCTCGCCATCGCGCGGCCGGTGACCAAAACGCAGTTCCAAACGAAGCAAGGCTCTGAGATCTATGCGACGCTCCGCCGCGCGTGCCAGATTGCGCGGAGCGCCCCGGCAGGCCCGGTGATTGTCGAAATCCCGGCGGAGCACTACATATTCCGCCACGACGCCGAACTCGAAGCGCCGCAAGAGCCCGCTTCACCCCAGGCGCCCCGGCAGGAAGACCTGGATCGCGCTTGCGCCCTGCTGAATGCCAGTCGCCGCCCGCTGCTGTATCTCGGGCTGGGGGCAGCGGATGCCGGCGCCAATCTTGTGGCTCTCGCCGAACGGCTCAACGCGCCTGTGGCTACGACCTTCGAGGGCAAGGGCGTATTCAACGAGAGACATCCGCTATGGCTCTGGTGTGGATTTGGCGCTTCTGCTCCGCCTTTTGCCCAAAAAATCGCGGCGTCCTGCGACCTGACGCTGGCCATCGGCTGCCGCTTCTCCGAGGTAGGAACGGGAAGCTACGGCATGCAGCCGCCCGGAAGACTGATTCATGTAGATATCGATCCCTCCGTCCCTGGAAAGAACTATTCGGCAGACCTCGCTGTGATCTCGGATGCCGGCCGTTTCGTTGCCGCGCTGCTGCCACTCATTACGCCGCGAGCCGTTGACGACGAATTGCGCCGGGAGATCCGTTCGGGGCAGGAAGAGGTCTGGAATGGGTGGGCGGCAAAGGATGATTCCGAGGGCGTGGATCCGCCGTGGTTATTGAAGTCGCTACAGGCGGCCGTGGGCGACTCCGCCATTTACACGACCGACAGCGGCAACGGAACCTTTCTCGCCATGGAGTGCCTGCGGCTCGAATCACCCCGCTCGTTCCTGGCGCCCATCGACTATTCGTGTATGGGATATGCAGTGCCGGCCGCGCTCGGAGCTGCACTCGCCTGTCCTCAGCGTCCGGTGGTCGCGCTGGCGGGCGATGGAGCGTTCCTGATGACCGGGTTGGAGCTGCTCACGGCCTCCCAGCTCTCGCTGCCCGTGATGGTGCTGGTCCTCCGCGACCGCGAACTGGCTCAGATCGCCCAGTTCCAAGAGATCGCTCTGGGGCGAAAGTCCTGCAGCGAACTTCCTGACTATGATTTGGCGGGCATCTGTCGCGGCGTGGGCGTGGAGTATCTGTCGCTCGCTCGAAACGCTGACATCGAAGTGACCCTGAAAAGCGCTCTGACGATCACGCGCTCCGGCCATCCCGTGGTTGTGGAAGTCGCGATCGATTATTCCGAGAAAACCTACTTCACACGCGGCGTCGTCCGCACCAACCTGGGACGTTTGCCGTGGCCGGACCGCATCCGCTACGTGCTGCGCGCTTTGGGGCGCAAACTGACGTAAGGCCCCCGCCAGGAGCGCCGCACTACTCGTGATGGGAGACTCGGGAGCGACAGCAGGTCTCTAGACTTGCGGGTCTTTCGCGATTTACTTCCGCTCCATCAGCGCTTGGAAGCGGGGAAGACTGCGGAGCGAATCGAGATCGGGGTCTTGCTGCGCCCAGCGCTTGTACCAGAAGGCGTGCGCCATGGCTTTTTCCAGACAATCGATCGCCTCGTCGCTCTGTCCCTGGAGGGCATAGGTGCACGCCACGTTGTAAAGAATTCCGCAGTCTTCGGGGTCGATTGCCAGAGCGCGCCGGGCCCAGTCCAGGCTCCGGGCCCGTTCCCCCAACTGACAAAGCGAGTTGGCGCCGAGGTAGAGAGCGCGCGCGTCGTCCGGGTGCAGTTCCAAGTGTTTTTCTGCCACCTGGTAGGAGCGGCGGTTCGTCTCGTTCGCATCCTCTGTGCGGCCCATCTTCCGGTAAACCATCGCGAGCATATTCAGGGATTGATAATCCTCCGGCTTCACCTGGGATGCCTTCTCGAACAAACGCGCGCTGTCTTCCAGCTTGCCCTGCTGGAAGCATGCCCGCCCGTAGAAGTAATACGCCTCGAACAGTTGCGGGTCCAACCGGATGGCGGTCTGAAATTCCAACTCGGCCTCGTCGTACCGCTTGTTCAGCGAGATCGCCAGCCCGTGCGACACATGGGCCTCGGACAGCCCGGGATCGAGCAGCAAGGCTTTGCGGCTGGCGTCATCCGCCGCCGCCAGGTTCGCCTCGCTGGCGTCCCAATACATGTAGAGATAGGAATAGCTGTCCGCCACGCCGGCATAGGCGCGCGCGTAGCCGGGATCGATCTCAATGGCGCGAGTGAACATCTGCCGGGCGAAGTCGTAGCCCCGCCGCCGGAACTGATAGAAGAATTGGCGCCCGCGCAGGTAGTAGTCGTAGGCCTTGACGTCGGCGGTCGGTGTTTTCGCGATGGCCTTTTTCTCGGTCTCGGTCAGTTTCACTTTTAATGCCGCGGCGATGCTCTGCGCGATTTCATCCTGAATGGCAAAAACGTCTTCCATCTGGCGGTCGTAGCGCTCGGCCCAAACGGAGGTGCGCGTTCGCGTCTCCACCAATTGGGCCGTGATGCGCAGGCGGTTCCCCGCCCGGCGCAGGCTGCCGCTCAGCACATAGGCGGCGTTCAGTTCCTGTCCCACCTGCGGCGCGGTCACCGGCTTGTCGCGGTAGGCGAGCATCTCGGCGCGGGGAAACACCTGAAGCTGGCTGATCTTGGACATCTCGGTGATGATGTCTTCCGTCATTCCGTCGCGGAAATATTCATCCTCCTCGGATTTGCTGAGGTTTTCGAAATACAGCACGGCGACTGATTTTTCGGCCGGCTTTGCTCCGGGGGCCGCGACGCGCCCCGAATCCGAGTCCCGCTTCAATTGCTGCAGATTGGCACGCATCTCCGCCGCAGACTGGTAGCGCAGCTTGCGGTCTTTCTCCAGCGCCTTGGTGATGATTTCTTCGAGCTTCGGCGGGATATCCGGGTTGAGGCGAATCGGGGCTACCGGAGCGCGATTCAGGATTCCATCGGTGATGACGCCGGAGCTGTCTCCGCGGAACGGCAATGTCCCTGTGGCCATCTCGTAGAGCACCACGCCAAAGGAAAACAAATCCGTTCGAGCGTCCAATTCCTTGGCCCTGACCTGCTCCGGCGACATATAGGCCGCTGTCCCGATGGCGGTTCCCGGACTGGTCAGGTGTTCCTGGCGGGGAGCCGCGCCCGCGCTCGCGCCGAGCGTGGCATCATCCAGTCCTTCGCTTTTCGGCGCCACTTTGGCCAGACCGAAGTCCAAAACCTTGGCATGGCCGCGCTGCGTGACGAATATGTTCGCCGGCTTGATATCGCGGTGAACGATGCCTTTTGCGTGCGCCGCGTCCAGCGCGTCCGCCACCTCGATCGCTATTTCCAGCAGCCGCTCCATCTCGATGGGCCGGCCGGCAATCACGTGCTTCAGCGTGCGCCCGTCCAGATGCTCCATGGCGATAAAGGCCCGGCCATTCTCCTCGCCGATGTCGTAGATCATGCAGATGTTCGAATGATTCAGAGCGGAGGCAGCGCGGGCTTCACGGCGGAAGCGCTCCAGCGCCTGGGGATCCCGGGCCATGTCGTCCGGCAGGAACTTCAGTGCCACAAAACGCCCCAGGCGTGTGTCCTCCGCCTTGAAAACCACACCCATCCCGCCGCCGCCGAGTTTTTCCAGGATCCGGTAATGGGAGATCGTCTGGCCGAGAATGGGCTGAGAGTCAGGCACGCGCGCGGAATCTTAAATGGCATCGCGTGGCGAGTCAACCGCGGGCAGATGCGTTTGGGCACATGCGCGTCCGTCCGCTGCGACTGCGGCGTCAGAGTTTGGACCTTGCTCCAGTGAATCGAAAACGGCCGCTGGAACGAGGCCCGTTGTCAGGAAGGCGGCGTCTTTCGACCCCAGACCTCATCCGCGACCTCGACGCAAAGCCGCAGCTTTGTGAACTGGTCCTCTTCGCTCACCCGGTTGCCTTCGCTCGAGCTGGCGAAACCGCACTGCGGGCTGATCGAGAGTTGGTCCGGGTCAATGTTCTTCGCGGCCTCGTCAATGCGGCGTTTCAGCAGGTCTTTCGACTCGAGCTGAGGAAGTTTGCTGGATACCAGGCCGAGGACCACCGTCTTGTTCTTCGGCACCAGGCGCAGTGGCTCGAAACTGCCGGCGCGCGCCGTCTCGTATTCGAGAAAATACGAATCGACATGGATCCTGTTGAAGAGAACGTCCGCGATGGGGTCGTAGCCGCCCTCGCCAAACCAGCCACTCTGGTTGTTTCCCCGGCACAGGTGCATGGCCAGGTGCATCGAGGCGGGCCGGCCGGCGAACGCCCGGTTGATCATTTCCGGGTACAACTGGGTCAGCGCGTGCTTGGGATCGTCGCCGCGCGACTTCATCATCCCCTGAAACTTGGGGTCGCACAGAGTCGCCATCGGGGGGTCGTCCACCTGCAGGTACCGGCAGCCCGCCTCATACAGCGACATCATCTCTTTCTGGTACGCCTCGACGATGTCCGCCCAGAACAGATCCATATCCGGGTAGGCGCTCTTGCAAATCGCCGCGCTCCCGCAGGTGAAGTGCAGAATGATCGGCGATGGGACGGTGACCTTGGGCGTTCCCCTGGTGATGGATTGCAGAAATCGGAAGTGATCGGCATAAATCGGTTTGCGCCACTCGATGCGCGAAACCACCTGCGTCCACGGAACCGGAATCTTCCGCCCTTCGTGATCGACGAAGTAGGCGGCAGTGCTTTCCACGCGCACTTCCACTCCGCCCAGTCCCCGGACGTAAAAATCGGTATAGAAGTCTTCTCGGCGGAACTCGCCATCGGTAATGGATTGCAAACCGATGTCCTGCTGTTTCGCGACGAGCTTTTTGATCTCGGCATCCTCCATGGATTGGAGTTCCGCTGGCGAGATTCTTCCTGCGGCGCGTTCCTGGCGGGCCTTCTTGAGCGCTGGAGGCCGTAGAAAGCTGCCTACGTGGTCAGCGCGAAACGGCGGATCGTGCGGGGCCGTGGCTGGCATGGCGCCTTCTTCTATCACGGAAATGCGGAAGCATAAAGAAACCGTGGAAGAAGAATCTCTGCCCGGATGACGCAGCCAGGAATTCCTTCGATCTCGAAACCGTAAGTACGAACGGTTCTACAATACGATACGCTGCGCTGTTCGGCGCAAACCGGCGGGAAAGACCCATCCGCGAGGAGACACCGGGCGTGGAGACCGGAACGAACGAACTAAGGCATCGCGTCGTGCAGACGAATGGGATCCGAATGCACGTTGCCGAGCGCGGTGCCGGGCCCCTCGTGCTTCTGTGCCACGGGTTCCCCGAGTCCTGGTATTCCTGGCGGCATCAGTTGCAGGCGCTTGCGGAAGCGGGGTTCCGCGCCGTCGCGCCCGACATGCGCGGGTACGGCCAGACGGACTGTCCGGAAAACATCGATCAGTACACGCTCTTCCATCTGGTCGGCGACGTGGTTAGCCTTCTGGACTCCCTGAGCGCCGAAACGGCAGTGATTGTCGGCCACGATTGGGGCGCCCCGGTGGCGTGGCACGCCGCCCTGCTGCGCCCTGACCGCTTCCGAGCCGTGGCCGGCCTGAGCGTGCCTTTCATTCCGCGGCTGCCCATGCGGCCAACCAGCATCATGCCGCAGAACGAAGAGGCACTTTTCTACCAGCTCTACTTTCAATCTCCCGGCGTTGCCGAGGCTGAGCTCGAACGCGACGTCCGTCGAACCATCCTCGGCATTCTCTACACCGCTTCCGGGGATGCGCCGCACCCGGGACACAGCACAGCGGGGGGTGGCGGAGTCGGTATGGTGCCGCGACAGGGCGGTTTTCTGTCGGGTCTGACCGTGCCCGGCGCACTTCCCGGCTGGCTCACCGAGGAGGACGTGGATTTCTACCAAAACGAATTCGCGCGAACCGGGTTTCGCGGCGGCCTGAATTGGTACCGCAACATCGATCGGAACTGGGAACTTCTTGCGCCCATGGCCGGAGCGCAAGTGAAGGTGCCGGCGCTGTACGTGGCCGGCGACCGCGATCTCGTGGTCCGATTTCCTGGGATGGAGCACCTCATCTCGGCTCTCCCGAACTTTGTGCCGCAGCTTCGAAGAACGCTCATGCTCCCGGGTTGCGGTCATTGGACGCAGCAGGAACGCCCCCGCCAGGTCAACGACGCTCTCATTGATTTCCTCCGGGGTTTGTAGCCCGACGATGACTGGTCCCCGTACGAAGACCCCGGCCAATCGACCCATTTCCGCCAATCGCAGGCACGCACTTCCCTTCTCTGGACGCCGTAAGCGGGAGGCACGCTGCGCCTGGCTATCTTCCCAGCTACAATGCATACGCTCAGGAGGTCCTATGCCGCGCGGCGCCACCATCTTCACCCCGGAGATCTTCCGTTTCTTTCGCCAGCTTTCGCGCAACAACCACAAACCGTGGATGGACGCGAACCGCGAGCGCTATGAACAGCACGTGGTGGCTCCGTTCCGCGCGCTGCTCGAAGCCCTTACGCCCGCTGCGCTCAAACTCGATCCCGCCTTCGACCTCTCCGGCCGCACTGGCGTCAACTTCTCGCGCATCAACCGCGACATCCGCTTCCGTCCCGGCATGGGGCCCTATCACTCGCACATGTACCTGACGCTGGTCGGCCAAGGCGCCAAGGGCCGCGCCGCGGGGCAGCTCTACGCCGGCATCAGCGCGGAGACGGTCACCGTAGGCTTCCGCATCTACGGCGGACCCAAAAACGAGGGGACACTCGCCACACTCGCCGCACCGCGGGCGCTGAAGCACGCCTCGTGGCTGGGCCAGCAGAAACGGCGGCTGGGCCGCAAGTACGAAAGCTACTGGTACGCAATCGAAAAGCGCGAATGGATCAAAAGGAAAGGCTGGCCGCTGGCCCCCGAGGAGTGGAAGAGAATCGGCGGTTGGGTGGTGCGCCGGGCGATGAAGCCTTCGGCCGCCACGCGCCCGCAGTTCCCCGCGGAAATTGCGCGCATCTTCCGCGACCTGTACCCGCTTTTCTCTTTCACGTCACAGCCGAATTGGAAACCGTAAAGAGATCGCCAGAGGGCGCGGCAAGCGGCGCCCCTACGACGATTGGCCGCGTAGGCTGCTGGAAGCCCCGGAGGGTCAGAAATCTTCCTCTGGAATTTCCTCGTCTTTCTTCAGCGTGCGCGTTCGCAGCGTGATGCGGATGCCGCGTTCGCGCGCGCCCACCAGCACTTCGCGGCGGATTTCCGGCGGCAACTGTTCGGGGGGGAACACTCCGGCCTCGTCGCGGGGAAAATGTTTCACGAAGAGCGTTGTCATCGTGGCCGTGGCCCAGGCGATCGGCGAACGGTGGAATCCCTGGCGGCGGATCTGGAACAGCGACGGCACGGCCACGTCCCAACGCAACAGAGTGGGTTGCTCGTTTTTCACGCCGCGCACCACCACCGCGGCGGCGAACCGCGCATTGGCGAGCCTTCCGCGCTTCATCAGGCGCGTCATGCCCCTCGGAGTCGGAGTGGCGGGAAACCGCGCGCGCGATAGGCCGCGCGAACGCGAAAGTTTTCCCTGGCGATACCAGCGCCGCAGCATTTCCATTTCCCCGCCGCCGATTTTCACGTCCATCTCCCGCATGGGGATCACGTGGGGCAACGTGGCCACTTCGTCCTGAGCGGCCAGATAAACCGGCACTTCGCCGACGGGCGGCGCGAAGCGGAAGCGCTCCCGTTCGCTGAAGCGCTTCGCCAGGTGGAATCTCCCCTCGCGGTAGATGCGCGGCCGCGAGGTGGCTTCATCGAACGACACTTCCGGCGACCACTGCGACACCGGGTCTTCGCTCTCAGTTTCCTCGAACAGGCGAATGTGCACGGCTTGAATTTCGTCCAGCAATTCATCGGCGCGGCGCACCAGCAGATTGGTGAGTCCGGGAGCGATGCCGGCATTGATCACCGCGGCGCGGTTTTTGGCCTCGAACCGCTTCGCGTAGCGCAGTTGCTCGGCGCGGAACGGATTGCGCGTCAGGTGCGCGGCCATGTCCAGGTAATGCGCCTTCAGACGCAGGGCCGCGCGCAGGATGATTTCGTTGTAAACAGCGGGCGAAGCGTTGATCAGGAGCTGGCAGCCGCGCCCCGCGCGCACGATGGCCCACAGGTTTCGCGCATTCACCTCGACGAGGGAGATCTCGCTGCCCTTGCGGAAAAAGCGGCGCGCCCGCTCCGGGTTGCGGTCCCCGCAGGAGACTTCGTGCCCTTGGCGTTCGAGAAGCTGCGCGAGCAGGGATCCGGTCGCCCCGGCTCCCAGGACGAAGATGCGCATTTGCAGGGCAATCTACCACAGGAAGGTTGCAGGGCAGAACCCGGCTAGGGCGTTCCCGCGTGGCTGGTGATTCACCACATCCTGCTGGGCATGTTTCCGGGGGTGGTATCATCGCGGGCATTATGAAAAACATATTTCGCTACGCCGCTTTACTGTCTTTCTCCGCGTTTTTCCTCGCACACCTTAGTTCGTCTCCCACCCGCGCGCATTCCGCATCGCCGGCGGCGAAACACGTCGTGGTGCTGCACGCCGCGCGCCTTCTCGATATCGAAGCCGGAAAAATCATTTCGCCGGGCGAAGTTCTTGTCCTGGACGACCGCATCGCCGAAGCCGGCGCTTCCGTCCGGCGTCCGCAAGGTGCCGAGATGCTC
The DNA here is from genome assembly GCA_963773835.1 of uncultured Acidobacteriaceae bacterium. GTDB lineage: Bacteria > Acidobacteriota > Terriglobia > Acidiferrales > UBA7541 > JOPF136. The sequence continues at coordinate 171,729 of CAVZCQ010000001.1, read as the reverse complement.
GATCTCGGCGATGTGACGCTCCTGCCCGGCCTGATTGACGCTCACATCCATCTTTTCCTGCATCCCGGGGCCGAAGATTTGCAGACCGTGGAAGAATCGGTGCCGCAGCGCACCATCATGGCAACCCTCGCTGCACGAGACGACCTGATGGCCGGGTTCACCGCCGAGCGCGACATGGGCACTGAAGGCGCCGGCTCCGCCGACACCGCGGTCCGCGACGCCATCAATCGCGGAGAAATCCCCGGGCCGCGCCTACGCATCTGCGGAAACGCAGTGGACATTCTCGGCGGCCATGAAGACGCCCTCCACTACAACCCCGAGCAGCATGTGCTCTCCAATGCCACCTACGCGAACAATGCCGCCGAGCTCGTCACCGTCATCCGCGAGCAGGTCAAAGAAGGCGCCGACTTCATCAAAATCTACGAAACCGGACCGGATTCCCTTCACGACGGCCATTTTTCGACGCCCTATCAGTACACGGAAGCCGAGCTGCGTACCGCCGTCGAGGAGGCCGCCCGGACGGGGAGGCGCGTTGCGGTTCACGCCACAGGCGAGCCCGGTGCTCTCTTTGCCGCGCGCGCGGGGGTTGTCTCCGTGGATCACGCCTACTCCCTGAGCGACGAGACGATGCGCATCATGCACGAGAAGGGGATCTTCGCCGTTCCCACGTTTACGATTATCGAGTACTTCGCCGATCATGCCGCATCGCCCGCACAGGCCGAGCGCGATCACGAGTTGCTCGATTTTCATGCCCAGCAATTTCGCAAACAGCTCGCCGCGGGGGTGCCCATGGCCGTCGGCTCGGACGTGGGGCCGTTTCCCCACGGCACGCAGGCTCGCGAACTGGTCCTCATGGTGAAGTTCGGCATGACCCCGCTGGCCGCGCTCCAGGCCGACATGCTGAACGGCGCAAAACTTCTCGGCTGGCAGTATCAAATCGGCGCTTTGAAGCCCGGCTATCTGGCCGATGTGATCGCTGTGCCGGGAAATCCGCTCAACGATATCAGCGTTGTCGAGAAAGTCAGCTTTGTGATGAAAGGTGGAGTGGTGTACCGCGGCAATTCCCCGAAGTAGATTGCCTTCGTACGATGTGGGGGGTAGACTAAAGGCGTTCCTCCGACCCCCGCGGCCTGTGGGAGGCATCTCCTGTGGCTGCCGGGGCGGCGTCCCGTGCTCTCCCGCGATGCGGGAGGAAACGGGGCCGAGGGTGAGGGCGGAAACGCCGTCGCCTCCCGTGCTTGGAAAGGAAGAACGCCCGGACCTGCTCCCGCTCCGCGGGACGACCTCCGGGGTGGCTGGCAGTCCCCGCCAGTGTTCTCCCTTCCAAACTCACTCCAGGAACCCAAAGCATCATGCCGCTGCACGACAAATTCGGGCGCCGCATCACCGACGTGCGTATTTCGGTGACCGACCGGTGCAATTTCCGGTGCGTCTATTGCCGTTCGGCGGATCCGGAAAATTACCGCCCCGAGGACGAGTTGCTCACCTGGGACGAGCTGACGCGCGTGGCGCGGGTGATGCGCGGCTTCGAACTCGAGAAGGTGCGGGTCACGGGCGGCGAGCCCATGGTCCGCCCCGGCGTCATCGAGTTCATTTCCCGCCTGCGCGACCTCGGCTTCCACGACCTGTCCATGACCACCAATGGCCAGATGCTGGTGGAAAGCTGCGACCGGCTGATTGCGGCCGGACTGCACCGCATCAATATCAGCCTGGATTCGCTGGATGCGGAAAAATTTGAACGCGTCACGCGCACGCGCAAATTCCGGAGCGTGATGGACGGCATCCTCGCGGCACAGGCCAGTTCGCTCCGGCCGGTGAAGGTGAATGCGGTGCTCGTCCGCGGGCTGAACGACGACGAAGTGGAAGCGTTTGCCGAGCTCGCTCGGCGGACCGGCATCGTCATGCGGTTCATCGAGTTCATGCCGCTGGACGCGGACCGGCACTGGTCGCGGGAGGTGGTGGTTCCGGCCGCGGAAGTGCGGCGCCGCATCGAAGCTCGCTGGCCGCTCGAGCAGATTCCCCACGCCACAAGCGAGACGGCGCGGAAATACCGTTTTGCGGACGGCGCGCCCGGCGAAATCGGGCTGATTTCTCCGGTAACGGAGCCGTTCTGCGGGCACTGTTCCCGCATCCGCATCACCGCAGACGGGAAGCTGCGCACCTGCCTGTTCAGCCAGCAGGACCACGACCTGCGGCCGTTCCTGCGGAATGGGGCGAGTGACCGCGACCTCGCGGAATTCATCCAAGAGAAGGTGCACGAAAAGGAGCAGGGCCACCGGATCAACGAGCCGGATTTCGTCCCTCCCTCGCGCACCATGGTGTTCATCGGAGGCTAGAGCGCATCCCGCTGGAGTAGCATTCGGACCGGCCGCCAGGGGTCAGAGCGGGATTGGCTGGCATAACCGCTGCCTTCGAGAGACAATAGGGCCAAGGCTGGCAGGGACATCCACAGACATGCAGCAACTGATTGAACTCGGAAGGCTCACGGCACAGCCACAGCCGGACACCCTGCGCGTTCCGGAGATGGAGAAGGGCGTGGGCTGCGACCTCTCGAGCTACCTGCTCGTGCCGGACACAACGCTCGACGAACGCATCGGTGCTGCCGTCGAAAAACTCGGCTCCGACCTGGTGATCCTGGGCCATCACTACCAGCGCGACGAGGTGATCCGCTTCGCCCGCTTCCGCGGCGACTCTCTGAAGCTGGCCCAGCAGGCCGCCGGATGCGACGCAAAATACATCGTCTTCTGCGGCGTGCATTTCATGGCCGAGAGCGCGGACGTGCTCCGGCGCCCCGGCCAGGTGGTGATCCTGCCGGACCTGAACGCGGGCTGCTCGATGGCAGACATGGCTGAGATCGGCCAGGTGGAAACGTGCTGGGCGGAATTGGAATCGGTCGGCGGACTGGGCGTCGTTCCGGTCACTTACATGAATTCGACGGCGGCGATCAAAGCATTCACCGGGGAGCACGGCGGCTCCGTGGTCACCAGTTCCAACGCGGCGCGCGTGCTCGAGTGGGCATTCACCCAGGGCCAGCGGGTGTTGTTTCTTCCCGACGAGCACCTGGGCCGCAACACCGCTTACGGCATGGGCATCCCGCTCGACCAGATGGTGGTATGGGACCCCGACCAGGAAATGGGCGGCAATACGGAAGAAGCCATCCGCCGCGCAAAGATGATCCTCTGGAAAGGCTACTGTTCTGTGCACCAGCGCTTCCTGCCTCAGCATGTGGACCGCGTGCGCGCCGAGCATCCCGGCATCCGAGTCATCGTGCATCCGGAATGCAGCTTCGAGGTGGTCCAGAAGGCGGACGACACCGGCTCGACCGAGGGAATCATCAAGAAAATCACGGCTGCCTCCGCTGGCACGTCCTGGGCGGTGGGCACGGAAATCCATCTCGTCAACCGGCTGGCGAAGACGCTTCCCGACCGCACCATCCTCTCGCTCGACCCTCATGTGTGCGTCTGCACGACGATGTTCCGCATCACCCCGCAGCACCTGCTCTGGGCGCTCGATAACCTGGTGGAAGGCTGCGTGGTGAATCGCATCAGCGTTCCCGAGGACCAGCGTCAATGGGCGCGCGTCGCGCTCGACCGCATGCTCCGCCTCGGATAGCCCGAACCCCATGGCTGAAGAGTTCCGTCATTTCACCCTCACAGAAGCCGAAAGGACCCGCCTCGAGATCGAACCCATTCTCATCGAGGCGATGGAGGGCCGCCGCGCGCTCGCGGAAGTGGAAGAAAGCCTGGGAGCCATCGCGCGTCGCATCGGGATGCTGGGCGGCTCGCTGGTATCGCAGACCAACGTTTCCGAGCTGCGCACGCGCTACAACCAGATCGGCATGAAGCTGCAGCGCGCGCTCGAGACGATTCAGGCCACCGGCTGCCTGGTGAAGGATCTGGAGATGGGACTGCTCGATTTCCCCGCCATTCTGAACGATGAGGAAGTGCTCCTCTGCTGGCGTTTGGGGGAAGACCGCATCCGCTACTACCACGGCGTCAACGAGGGCTTCCAGGGCCGCAGGCCTCTGGACCCGCTCGATACCGGAAGCTCGCCGCCGATACAGTAGCCGGGGCATCCGCGCCGGAGGCTGCGGCAACTGTGGGGAATCGCATGCGCGTTGGGTGTAGGGGCACGACATATCGTGCCCCTACGGCCGCAAACCGGAAGGATTGAGGATGACCGCAACGGCAGGCAACCGGCTGGCTAATTCCGCCAGCGCCTATCTGCGCTCCGCCGAACACCAGCCGGTGGACTGGCACGAATGGGGCGAGGAAGCGTTCGCCCGCGCGCGCTCCGAGGACAAACCGATCCTGCTCGATATCGGCGCCGTGTGGTGCCACTGGTGCCACGTGATCGACCGCGAGAGCTACGAGAATCCCGAAATCGCCGCGCTCATCAACCAGCTCTACATTCCCGTCAAAGTGGACCGCGACGAGCGTCCCGACGTGGACGCGCGCTACCAGGCCGCCATCAGCGCCATCTCCGGCCAGGGCGGCTGGCCGCTCACCGGGTTTCTCACTCCCGATGGCCGCCCGTTTTTCGGCGGCACCTACTTCCCGCCCGACGACGCCATGGGCCGCCCCGGCTTCCGCCGCATCCTTTCCGCCGTCGCCGAGGCCTATCACCAGCGCCGCGCCGAAGTGGATCGCTCTGCGCAGACGCTGGCCGACGCCGTGGCCAAAGCCGAAACGTTCGGCGAGGGCCGCGGCGCGTTTTCGCCCCGCCTGCTGGACGAAATGGAAGATGGGGTGGTGCGGCAGTTCGACATCCGCAACGGCGGGTTCGGCCGCGCTCCCAAATTCCCACATCCCGCGGCCATCGATTTTCTCTGCGAGCGCTTCCAGTCCAGCGGACAGCGCCACCTGATCTCCGTCGTGGAAACCACTCTCACAAAGATGGCCCGCGGTGGCGTCTACGACCAGATCGGCGGCGGCTTCCATCGCTACTCGGTGGACGAGTGCTGGTGCGTGCCCCATTTTGAAAAAATGAGCTACGACAATGCGCCGCTGCTCGCGAATTATCTGCACGCATGGCAGATTACCCGCAATCCGCTGTTCCGCCGCACCACCGAAGGCATCATCCGCTGGACGGATGCAGTCCTCTCTGAGCCTCCCGGCCGCGGCGGCTTTTACGCCAGCCAGGATGCCGACATCTCGCTGGATGATGACGGCGACTATTTCACTTGGACGCAGGACGAAGTGCGCCAGGCTCTGCCGCCTGACGAAGCGCTGGCCATCGAGCTGTATTACGACGTCGAGCCCGCCGGGGAAATGCACCACAACCCGGCAAAAAACGTTCTGTGGATCGCGCGCGAACTCACGGAAATCTCGACGCGCATGGGGAAAACCGAAAGCGAGGTGGAAGCCATCCTCGCCAACGCCCAGACGCACCTGCTGGAGGCCCGTGCGAAGCGCCCCACACCCGCCATCGACCGCGCCATCTACACCGGCTGGAACGCGATGTACGCCTCCGCGTATCTCGAGGCCGGGCGCGTGCTGGGCCGCGACGATTGCCGCGCCTTCGCGCTCGCCACGCTCGACCGCCTGCTGGCCGAAGCCTGGGACCCATCACGCGGTTTTGCGCATCGCGTCGGCGGACCGCGCCTCGAAGGCTCGCTGGACGATCAGGTCTATGCTGCAGCCGCGTTGCTCGACGCGTTCGAGGCCACCCTCGACCGCCGTTATTTCGACGCTGCGGCGCGCGCCGCCGGCCTCGCGCTCGATCTTTACGGCGACGCGGAGGGCGGCGCGTTTTTCGATCGCTCGCGCCTCGCCGCGCCCATGGGCGGCCTTGAAGTGCGCCGCAAGCCCTTCCAGGATTCGCCTACGCCTTCCGGAAATTCCTGCGCCGCCATCGTTCTCTCGCGGCTGTACGGCTACACCGGCGACCAGCGTTACCGCGAGCGCGCCACAGCAACCCTGGAAACCTTCGCGGGAGTCGCCCCGCAGTACGGCCTGTTCGCCGCGAGCTACGCTCTGGCGCTCGGTGTGTACCTCAACCCGCCCGCGCAGGTCGTGGTGCTGGGCCGCGCCGGCGACGCGCGCGCCGCGCAGCTCGAACAGGCCGCCCTCGCCACGTTCCGTTACGCTCGCGCCGTTCTCCGCGTGACCCCCGAGCTGCTCGCCGCGGGCGTCCTGCCACCTGCGCTGGACGCGACGCTGCCGCATATCTCCGCCGATGCGCCCCAGGCGCTCGTGTGCGCCGCGGGCGTCTGCCACCCCCCGACCTCCGACCCGGCCGAATTGCAGAAGTTGCTCACGCCGACGGCCGCTGGGGGCTGATCCTCCGCGTCCTTCTCTGCGTCCCTCTGCGAACTCTGTGTCTCTGCGGTATCCTGTTCCTTCTTTGGTGCTTTCCCAGGAGCTGCAATGCTCAAAGTCCGTGAAGCTGTCCTCCACATCCCGCAGATTCCGCAGCTCACCTCCGCCCGCTCCGGCATCTGCCTCGACCTGAACGAAAACACGGCCGGCTGTTCTCCGCGCGTTCTCGCCAAACTGCGCAGCCTCACCGCCGCCGATATTTCTCTCTATCCCGAACGCGCCGCCGTCGAAACCGTCGTCGCTGCGCACCTCGGCCCGAACCCGGAAAATGTGCTGTTGACCAACGGTGTGGACGAAGCCATCCTCCTGCTGTTCTCCGCATTCCTCGGCCCCGGCGACGAAGCCCTCTATCCGGTTCCTACGTTTCCCATGTACCCTATCTGTGCCACTGCCGCAGGCGCCCGCATCGTGGAAATTGCCACGGAGCGCGATTTCCGTTTTCCCGCCGCTGCATTGCGCGCTGCCATCACTCCCCAGACGCGAATGATCGCCATCGCGAATCCCAACAATCCAACGGGAGCGCTCGCCCGGCGCAACGATCTCGTAGCGCTGGTCGAAGCCGCGCCGCACTCCGCTGTGCTGGTGGACGAGGCCTACTACGAGTTTTCCGGTGAGACGATGGTAGGGGAACTGGCGCGCTTCCCAAATTTGTTTATTTCGCGAACGTTTTCCAAGGTGTACGGCATGGCCGCGCTGCGTGCGGGTTGTCTGGTGGGCGCGGCGGAACACATGGACGCGGTCCGCCGCCTCGCCCCGCCGTTCAACGTCAACGGCATCGCCCTCGCCTGCCTCCCGGAAGCGCTTGCGGATCAGGACCACGTTGTGGCGTGCGTCTCGGCGGTCAAACGCGAACGCGCGCGGCTCGAAGCCGCATTTTCCAAGTACGGCATCCGCACCTGGCCCACTCACGGAAATTTTCTGCTGGCCGATCTCGGCAAATGGCACGCTGAATTCACCGCCGAACTCGCCAAAGACGGCATCTACGTTCGCGACCGCGGCGCCGACCCAGCCTGCTCCGGCTGCGTCCGCATCACCATCGGCACGTCCGCGGAAATGGACCGTTTCTACGCCGCGCTCCCCGGCGCGCTCCAGCGCACCGGCTGGCACGTCACCGTGTAGTGCCGGGCTTCAACCCGGCACACCATCTCGGCGGACCTTCGCCGGATTTTGGCGGGAGCGAGTCCACGAGTTGGAAGGCCGCTTCTACTCCCCGCCGGCCACTTCCGGCGAGTTGCCCGGGGCCAGTGGCGATGCCATAATGCAGTCGAAACCTCAGCGCGCTCGAAGTTCTTACGGGGGATTTATGGCACTACGCGATTCCTGGATTGAAAAACGATTGGCGGCGGCTGCCTCCGCAAACGGCGGCCGGAACGTCAGCCAGATGCACTACGCCCGTCAGGGCGTCCTCACCGGCGAGATGGACTACGTGGCGCGGCGGGAAAAACTGCCGCCGGAACTGGTGCGGAGCGAAGTGGCGCGCGGGCGCGCCATCATCCCTGCCAACATCCATCACCGCAATCTGGAGCCGATGGGGATCGGCGTGGCCTTCAAGTGCAAGATCAACGCAAACATCGGTAACTCCGCGGTTACCTCAAAAGTGGACGACGAGCTACAAAAGCTGGCCAACGCCGTGCGCCTGGGCAGCGACACGGTGATGGACCTTTCCACCGGCGGCGACATCCCGCAGATCCGGCGGGCCATCATCGAGGCCTCGCCCGTGCCCGTGGGCACCGTGCCCATCTACGAAGCGCTCTCGCGGGTGAAGCGCGCGGAAGACCTCTCCATCAGCGTAATGCTCGAAGTGATCGAGGAACAGGCCGAGCAGGGCGTGGACTACATGACCATCCACGCCGGAGTGCTGCGCGAATTCCTGCCCATGGTGCGCAACCGCATCACCGGAATCGTGAGCCGCGGCGGCTCACTGCTGGCCGTGTGGATGAGCCACCATAAGAAGGAGAACTTCCTCTACGAGCATTTCGACGACATCTGCAAGATTTTCCGCCGGCACGACGTCAGCTTTTCTCTCGGCGACGGCCTGCGTCCCGGCTCGATCGCCGACGCGAGCGACGAAGCCCAGTTTGCGGAGTTGAAGGTGCTCGGCGAGCTCACCAAGAAGGCCTGGGAGCATGACGTCCAGGTGATGATCGAAGGGCCCGGCCACATCCCCATGGACCAGATCGAACTTCAAGTCAAAAAAGAAATGGAGATGTGCTACGAAGCGCCGTTCTACACGCTCGGCCCGCTGGTGACCGACATCGCTCCCGGCTACGACCACATCACCAGCGCCATCGGCGCGGCCATGATCGGCTGGCACGGCGCCTCGATGCTCTGCTACGTGACGCCCAAAGAGCACCTCGGCCTGCCGAACGCCGAGGATGTGAAGCAGGGCGTAATCGCCTACAAGATCGCGGCGCACGCCGCGGACGTGGCGCGCCACCGGCCCGGCGCGCGCGACCGCGACGACGCGCTCAGCTACGCCCGCTTCCTGTTCGACTGGGAAAAGCAGTTCGCGCTCTCGCTCGATCCGGAAACGGCGCGGGCCATGCACGACGAAACCCTGCCCGACGACTTCTACAAGGAAGCGAAGTTCTGCTCCATGTGCGGCCCCAAGTTCTGCTCCATGAACCTCACGCAGGTGGCCGAAGCCAACGACGGCCTCACCCAGGCCCAGCGGGAACAGAAATTTGTCGAGTTGCTCGCCAAGGTGGAGAAGTAGGCCCCAAGCCGATAGATCGAAACTCGTTGACAGTAGGCGAATAAAAAGCGAAGATATCCGTCCTCTACCCCCAAAGGAGAACTATCTATGCCGATCAATCAAGCCTTTCTGCCCGAGTACGACCACGAGATGGCCACCACCCGCAGGTTCCTCGAACGCGTCCCCGAGGACAAGTTCGGCTGGGCGCCGCACACGAAATCTATGAAGCTGGGCGACCTGGCCACACACCTGGCGCACATGCCCGGGTGGGTGAAGGAGACGATGGAGCGGGAATCGCTGGACGTGGCCCCCGGCGGCAAGTCGATGGACATGCCCAAGGCCCGCAATCGCCAGGAACTGCTGGCGCTGTTCGACAAGAACGTCGCCGCTGGGCGCGCCGCCCTGGCTGCCGCCACGGACGACGCGCAGTGGATGAAGCCCTGGGCGCTACAGGCCAACGGACAAACGATGTTCAGCATGCCGCGCGTGGCCGTGGTACGCAACTTCGTGTTGAACCACAGCATCCATCACCGCGCGCAACTGGGAGTTTACCTGCGTCTGAACGATGTGCCCGTGCCCGCGACCTACGGCCCGTCGGCCGACGAGCAGAAGTTTTAGGAATCGAGAACGCCCCACGGTCCCACCCCACGGGGCCGTGGGGCCTATTCCCCGCCGCTCCTGGTACACATCCATGTCCCAGACCACACACAACGACCAACTCCGCCAGGAATTCAACCGCTGGGCCGAAGCCGGCCGTGGCGAGGGCATGGCGGAGGACCATCTGCCCATCACGCTGCCCGTGCTCGACCGCATGCGGCTTTCGCCCGCGGACAGCGTCCTCGACGTGGGTTGCGGCGCGGGCTGGCTTCTGCGTTTGCTGGCAGAGCGGGTGACCGAAGGCCGCGTGGTGGGCATGGACGTCTCGGACGAAATGGTGCGCCACGCCCGGCGCAACTGCGCGGAACTGCCGCAGGCAATGGCGGTGACGGGCTCGGTGGACGAGATTCCCTGGGAGAGCGAGTTCTTCACAAAGGCGATTTCGGTGGAATCCGCGTACTATTGGCCGGACCCCGCGGCGGGGCTCGGCGAACTCTTCCGCGTGCTGCGTCCCGGCGGCACCGCCTGGATCCTGATGAACTATTACCGCGACAACCCGCATTGCCACCAGTGGGGAGCGCTGCTCGCCGTTCCCACGCACCTGCTTTCCGCGGAGGAATGGGCGGAGCGGTTCCGCGGTGCGGGATTTGCCGAGGTCGAGCATGCGCGCATCGTAGACCCCACACCCGCACCCGTGGAGTACACTGGGCGCTGGTTCCGCGACGCTCGGCAGCTCTCCGCCTTCCGGACTGAGGGCGCCCTGCTCGTTGACGGCACGAAGCCCGGCTAGGTGAGGCTCCTCCGCGCCGGGCAAAGGGCCGGCACGGTCCCGGACAGGGAGACGGAAAGGAGAAGCCATGAAGATTTCGCTCCGAGAGACACTGGGCAAACTTCCGCTTCCCGCTACGGAAAAGTGGCCGCAGGGTGTATGGGACGTCACCGCGCTCGAGCGCGGTTCGATGTCGGTATTGCTGTTCGCGCCGAAGCACCAGGATTACCAGACGCCGCACTCGCAGGACGAGCTGTATATCGTGATGCGCGGCAGCGGGACGTTTCTGTTGGAAGAGCAGTCCATCGAGATCGAGGCTGGCGACGTGCTCTTCGTCCCCGCGCGCCGGGCTCACCACTTTGCCCGGTTCACCGACGACCTGCTGCTGTGGGTCGTGTTCTGGGGACCGCATAACGGCGAAGCACAACAATGACTCCCGCCGGCGCGGCGATTTCGACGCAGCAGGCCAGTTTCCTGTGCCCCATCGTGTGGGCCGGCAGCATTTGCGGTGCGATGGACATCGCGGCGGCGCTGGTGGTGTACGGCCACGACGGATTGCGGCCGATCCCGCTGCTGCAGGGGATCGCTCGCGGGCTCCTGGGACCGACGAGCGTATGAGGGTGGGCTGGCAACGGCCGCGCTGGGGCTGTTCTTTCATTTCTTCATCGCGTTCTCTGCCGCCACGGTGAACTACGCGATGAGCCGCAGCCTGCCGTTTCTCGTGGAACACTCCGGAATCGCCGGTCCGCTCTACGGTGTGGCCGTTTACTTCTTCATGCAGCGCGTTGTGCTCCCGCTCTCCGCGGCGCGGAGGTACCCGTTTTCCGTGAAAATGATGGTGATCGGAGTGGTGATCCACATCTTCTGCGTAGGATTGCCCATCGCTCTCGCCGTGCGCCGGTTCTCAGCCCAGTGATCGCAGTTGCTCGGACCGAACGGGAGCGTTGACTCTGCCAGGGCAACCTCTTAGGGTTAAAGGTAGAAGCGCAGGAGGGGACACTGGTTTCTAGCCGAGGCAAATTCGAGGCGGCATACCTGCGGTTGTACGAAACGGGTGAATTGGCGCGGCGCGTGGAACGGGCGATTGCGGAGCTGGCCGACTGCACGCTGTGCCCGCGGGATTGTCACGTCAACCGGCAAGCAAACGAATTTGCCGTGTGCAGGACGGGGCGGTTTGCCCGGGTCAGCAGCTATTTCCCTCACTTCGGGGAGGAGGACTGCCTGCGCGGCTGGTCCGGCTCGGGAACGATTTTCTTTTCCTGGTGCAATCTGCGCTGCGTGTTTTGCCAGAACTACGACGTGAGCTGGCAGGGCGAAGGCCGGGAGACGCATCCGGAGGAACTGGCGGAGATGATGCTGCATCTCCAGGCCCTCGGTTGCCACAACATCAATTTCGTCACGCCAGAGCATGTGGTGCCGCAGATCCTGGAAGCGTTGCCGCTGGCCATCCGCGGCGGGCTGCGGCTGCCGCTGGTGTACAACACCAGCGCATACGATTCGCTGGAATCCATCGAGCTGATGGACGGGGTAGTCGACATTTACATGCCCGACTTCAAGTACTGGGATGCGGAGATGGCCCGACGGTATCTGAAAGCGCCGAATTATCCGCAGGCGGCACGGCGCGCCATCAAAGCGATGCACGGGCAGGTGGGCGATCTGGTGCTGGATGAACACGGCCTGGCCCTGCGCGGGGTGCTGCTGCGGCATCTGGTGATGCCGGGAGAGATTGCTGGGACGCGGGAAATCATGGACTGGGTGGCGCGGGAACTGGGCCCAAACACGTACTTAAATGTGATGGCGCAATACCGTCCTGCGGGAAAGGTCTCCCGAACAGACTACGTGGAGATCAACCGCCGCATTACGAACGACGAACTGGAAAAGGCGGTCGCTGCCGCTCACGCTGCAGGCCTGGGGCGCCTGGATGATCGCGCTGCCAGCGCGGTTTAACCGGTGCGCCGGGAGTTCAGGGGCTTCTCCATTGTGGTTTGACTCGCATAAGTGTGCTGACTATACTCGGCGTTTTTCCGGGGTAGAATAAGGACGTATGGGAATCATAGACAACCGGTTCGAGAAGAACTTCCTGATTTCTTCGGTGGACTACGTGTTCAACTGGGCGAGGCGGAGCGCCATCTGGCCGCTGACGTTCGGACTGGCGTGCTGCGCCATCGAAATGATCGCGTCGACCACGTCGCGGTTCGATATCGCGCGGTTCGGCGCCGAAGTGTTCCGCCCCTCGCCCCGCCAGGCCGACCTGATGATCGTGGCCGGCACCGTGACGCTGAAAATGGGGCCGGTAATCCAGCGCATCTGGGCGCAGATGCCGGACCCGAAGTGGTGCATCTCGATGGGAGCGTGCTCCGGAGTGGGCGGGCCGTTCAACGTTTATTCAGTGCTCCAGGGCGTGGACAAAATCGTTCCCGTGGACGTCTACATCATCGGCTGCCCGCCGCGGCCCGAGGCGCTTTTCTACGGCCTGCTGAAGCTGCAGGACAAAATCGACCAGATGACCCTAGCGAAGCGGCCCACGGAAGTGCGGCTGACGCCGGGCATGGTGGACAGCTTCAAGCAGGGCGTGATGGTCGCCCAGACGCCCCAGCCGCGGTAGGGCGGTACGGCACACAGGCAAGAGTGCCTGTGCCACCAGGAGACAACAGCGAATGCCTCTACTTCGCGCCACGAAGACCAGCGAAATTGCCCCGGGCCAAATCCGGGAGTTCCAGATCGACGGCCACACCGTGGCCATCGCCAATCTGGGCGGCAGCTTCTATGCTATTGATAATACGTGCCTTCATCGCGGTGGCCCGCTCGGCCAGGGGGTGCTGGACGGGCAGAAGGTCACCTGCCCGTGGCACGGCTGGCAGTTCGATGTGACCACGGGAAAGGCGGCCCTGAACCCCGCCGTGGGTGTGGGCTGTTATCGCATTGAGGTGCATGGCGACGACCTGTTTGTCGAGTTTTAGGCGCCTCACCTCGTTTTTTCTCTTCTGGAGTCAAAAACCATTCTCGCCTGCCAGCGGATTTGTGTATAGTCCCGCCCGGGTGCGCCCCATTTGAAGACGACACCGCCCGTCAGCCATCGCCGGTACTGGCTGTTCTCGGCCGACCCGCATCACTACCACTGGGACACCCTCTTTGTGAAAGGGAAGGAGATGTATCGCACGCCTCGAGCTCGGCCGGAAACGCTGCGCGTGCTGAAACAAACGCGCCGTGGCGATCGCGTGCTGTGTTACCACGCTGCGCCGGAGCGGACGCTGTACGCCATCGCTGAGGTGGCGCGCGACCCGTATCCCGACCCCCAAGACCCGGGCACCAGAAATGTGGTGATCGATCTGCGCGCCGTGGAGCGCCTTCCTCAGCAGGTGTCGCTCGTCGAGATGCGGCGCAATACCGTCCTGCGCCGCGTGAAGTTCCTGAAGAATGTCCGCCTCGTGATTTCGTCCATCGCAGAAGCCGAATACACCGAGATGCTGCGCATGGCGGGGCTGGTGGCGCAGCCCGGAATTCCACTGCCGTAAGAAGTAGCGAAACTCCCGCCTCCGGCGGGAAAAACAAAAATCGGGCCGGACGCGCGATGACCCGTCAGGTTGGCTGCCGCCTGCTGCTTCGGAGTATCCTAGCTCCCGTCCTCTGCAACTTTTCCGGAGAGGGAAATGACCCGACTGAACCGCATTGTGGTGTGGGCTGGACTGCTGCCGGTGGTGTTCGCCGCAGGGCTGCTGGCGAGCGCGCTGCACATGAACAGTCGAACTGCGGCTGCGGCCGCAGAGCCTTACGACATCGTCATTACCGGCGGGCACGTGATCGACGGGACGGGCAACCCGTGGTTCGCCGCGGACGTAGGAATCCGCAACGGGCGGATCGCCGCGATAGGACACCTGTGCGGCGCCAGCGGCACTGAATGCGCGGCGCGCCGCCGCATCGACGCCACCGGGCTCTACGTAACGCCGGGATTCATCGACATGCTCGGGCAATCCGAATACACGGTGCTGGTGGATAACCGCGCCGAAAGCAAAATCCGCCAGGGCATCACGTCGGAGATCACGGGCGAGGGGGCGAGCGTTGCGCCTCAAAACGAAAAGACACTGCCGGAAGACCAGGAAGGCGTGGCGCCCTACGGTATCCAGATCGACTGGCGCACATTCAGCGAGTATTTCGCGAGGTTTGAGCGGCAGGGCAGCGCCATCAACCTGGGCACGAACGTGGGCGCGGCGCGCGTGCGCAAAGCGGTGCTGGGAAGCGAGAACCGCGCTCCGTCGCCCGCCGAACTGGACGCGATGCGCCGGCTCGTGGCTGACGCCATGCAGCAGGGCGCGCTGGGAATTTCTACCGCGCTGATCTACACGCCGGGGACGTACGCGAAGACGGACGAGCTCATCGAGCTGGCGAAAGTCGCCGCTCACTACGGGGGCATTTACTCCACGCACATGCGAAGCGAGGGGAAAGACATTTTCCCAGCGCTCGAAGAAGCGCTGCGCATCGGCCGCGAGGCCGGCCTGCCCGTGCACATCTACCACCTGAAGGTTTCCGGCGCGACGGTTTGGGGAAAGATGGGCCAGGTGATCGCGCGCATCAACCAGGCGCGCGCGGCGGGCCAGGAGGTGACCGCAAACATTTACGCATACCGGGCAGGCGCAAACGGCCTGAGCGCGAACCTGCCCTCCTGGGCGCTCGAAGGAGGCACGGACAAAGCCATCGAACGGCTGAAAGATCCCGCCACGCGCGCAAAGATCAAACGCGCCATGGCGGGCCACTTCCGCGAATACATGGCCCACGACATCCTGATCAATTCCGTGGCCAACGAGAAGCTGCGCGGGCTGCAAGGAAAACGCCTGGACGAAATCGCTCGCGAACGGAAGCAGGATGCCGTCGACGCTATGTTCGACATCCTGATCGAAGACCGCATGCAGACGGGACAGATCACGTTCATGATGAAGGAGCAGGACATCGAACGCGCGTTTGTGGAGCCATGGGTGGCGTTCGGCTGCGATTACGGCGCGGTGCGGCCGGATGGGGTGCTGGGGCGCGAGCGGACGCATCCACGCGCCTACGGCAACTTCCCGCGGCTTCTGGCGCGTTACACGCGCGACCTGCACCTGCTGCCACTGGAGCAGACCATCCGGAAAATGACTTCGCTCGCGGCGCAAATCATGCGCATCGAAGATCGCGGCATCCTCCGCCCGGACATGTGGGCGGATGTGACGCTGTTCGACTACTCAAAACTGCGCGACGTAGCCACATTTGAAGACCCCAACCGGTATTCGGAAGGGATTCGATACGTAATCGTAAACGGGCAGCTCGTGCTCGACGACGGAAAAATGACCGACGCCCGCCCCGGCCGCCCCATCCGCGGGCGCGCCTGGATAGGCGCGAATTGAGGTTTCTATGGATCGAAAACGCGCACTCAGGATGACTCTCGCAGTGCTCTCGGCCGTGGTGGCCGCGGCAGCGCTCGCGCGGACGGGGGAGAAGAACGGGGCGGGAGTTTCCGCTGTGCCGGCAGCGGGAGCTGCGTTTTCGCGCATCGTGGATATCGGGCACGCGCTCGGCCCGGACAATCCCGCGTGGCCGGGCGACGAGAAACCCTTCGAAGCCACGTCGAATGCCACGTACGAAAAAGACGGCTACTTTACGCGCAAATTCACCTCGCTCGAACATTTCGGGACGCATCTGGACGCGCCGGCACATTTTGTGAAAGGCGGCTGGACGGTGGACCAGATTCCGGTGGGACGCCTGTACGGGCCGGCGGTGGTGCTGGATGTGCGCGCGGAGAGCGGTCGCGACGCCGACTACCGGCTGGCACCGGAGAAAATCACGCAATGGGAGGCGCGCAATGGTCCGATTCCCAGGGGTGCCATCGTGGTGATGTGCACCGACTGGGCCGCGCGGTGGCCGGACACAGAGCGGTATCGGAACATGGACCCCAAGGGCGTGATGCATTTCCCCGGGTATTCGGTGGAAACCGTGAAAGTGCTGATCCAGCGCGGCGTTGTGGGCCTGACCATCGACACGCTAAGCGTGGACTACGGCCCGTCGAAGGATTTTCCAGTGCACCAGCTCTCGCACGGCGCGGGCCTCTACCACGTGGAAAATCTGGCGGATGTCTCCTGGCTGCCGGAAGCGAACGCGTACCTCATCGTGGCCCCGATCAATCTGGAAGGCGGTTCGGGAGGACCCGCGCGCGTCTTCGCCCTAATGCCATAGGGGCGCGCAGACACATGCCGTCAGGAGGATCAGGCGGCAGGTTCGGAGCCGGGGGCGGCGATGCCGATCATGTGGCCACCGGGTTCGCGCACCCACACCTCCTCCATTCCGTAGTACGTGGTGCGTTTCGGAACGATGATGTCGGCAGGATTCAGCTTCGCGACCATATCGGCCAGGTCGGTTACACCCATATAGACCACGGCTGGGGTGAGCGCGCCGACGCTCAGCATGGGCAGGTCTTTCGCCAGGCTGGCGCGGCTCTGCAGCATGATTTCCACGTGGCCTTTGGAGAGGATTACGAAGCCGAGGGAATCGCCCTCCATCACTTCCACCACCTTCTGGAATCCCAGGCGGTCCACCCAGAACCCGAGCGAAGGCTCGACGCGTTCCACGCGCAACAGCGCGGTTGCTTTCTGGATCATGATCGTCTCCTCGGAAGGGATAGCCGGGGCGGGGTCCTGGTTCCCCGCCAACCAGCGCGAGCATAACATAGCGGTGAATTGTGATTGAAGGGCACTACGCAAGGATGTGGCTCGCCAGTAAGTACGCCGCATCACGACGCGTCCCGCGCTGCTATGGTAGTGTCGAATAGCGATGCCGGAACTTCCTGAAGTCGAAACCGTGGTCCGCGGGCTGCGCTCGGCGCTCTCCGGCCGCACAATCACGGGCCTGCGCCTGGGCAAAACCGACTTCATCGTGGACGTGGAGCGTCTGGAAGCCGCACTGCCCGGCGCACGGATCGAAGAGGTCTGCCGGTTCGGCAAATTCATCGGCCTGCGCCTCTCGTCGGCACAGTCCGGCAACGGGAACCGGATCGTGAACTGGCTCCTCGTCCATCTGGGCATGACCGGGCAGTTCGTGGTCAGCCGGGCGGATACGCCCGTCCGCACGCACACCCACGTGTGGCTGGCGCTGGACGACGCGCGGGAACTGCGTTACACGGACATCCGCAGATTCGGCCGGATGCGGGTGCTGGACGCGGGAGAGCTGCCGGAGTTCCTCTCGCGGTTGGGTACGGAGCCGCTCGAAGTGCCGTATGGGAAATTCTGCGCGGCGCTGGACCGGCGCGCGATGATTAAAGCGCTGCTGCTGGACCAGCGCGTCTTCCGCGGGCTCGGCAACATCTACACGGACGAGAGCCTGTGGCGCGCGCGAATCCATCCGCGGCGCCTCGGGGCGCGGCTGACAGACGCAGAGCGCCGGGCGCTCTACGCTGCTGTGCGGCGAGTGCTGGCCGATGCCATCCGGCTGCGGGGCAGCTCCATCTCTGATTTTGTGGATAGCGCGGGAACTCCCGGCAACTACCAGCGGCGGCACCGCGCATACGGGCGCGAGGGGAAACCTTGCTACCGATGCGGCACTGCGATCCGGCGGGTGATCGTTGCCGGGCGGAGCAGCTACTTCTGCCCAAAGTGCCAGCGCGCGCCGCGCGGGCGGGGTCGGCGTCCACGGAGGCGCTAGCGGAACGCAGCCCCTTCGTTCCTCGGCGCAGGCAGGAGTGGCCTGCCTACAGCAGGCAGGCTGCGCCTCGTGGGCGGCGGATTGTAATCGGATGGCGCGGCGACTAGAATCGGGCGTTCTTGCCGCGATTCACCGGCAATCTTCAGGGAGGATGGACATTCGGATGAAACTCATACGTGTGCCTGCATTTTTTCTGGCGTTGCTTCTCTCGCTTGTCGGATGGCTCGGGGCTCTGCGCGCGCAGCAGCCTGCGGCTCCGGAGAAAGACCCGAACGCGGAGGCGGACGAAAAGATTCTGGCGGAGATTCACGACCACAACGAGGTCATGGCAAATCTCGAATACATGTCCGACATGATCGGGCAGCGGCTGACCGGGTCCGAGAACCTGAAGAAGGCGAACGAGTGGACGCGGCAGAGGTTTGCCGACTATGGGCTGGCGAATCAGCACCTGGAAGCCTGGAGCATCGCGCATGGCTGGACTCGCGGGACGGCGCGGGGGCGGATTGTGAGCCCTGCCGAACATCCGCTGACGATAGCGTCGTACGGGTGGGGGCCGGGCACAAACGGGGCGGTGCGCGGGCCGGTGGTGTACGTGAAGGCGCAGACGAAAGAAGAGCTCGAGGTGTACAAAGGGAAATTGAAAGGCGCGGTGGTGATCAGCAGCGAGCCGCTGCCGCTGCCGCCTGCCGATCAACCCGCGCCGAATCCGATGCTCGTGCCCGAGGGCGACCCCATCCTGCTGGTCCGGCCACAACGGCCCGCAGAGCGCCCCGCGCCTGCCGGGCGGCCCGGATACCGGTTTTCCCAGGAGCGCAACGAATTCTTCAAAAACGAAGGCGTGCTGGCCACGCTGACGGATTCAGGAAAGCCCGATGGGCTAATCAATATGACCGGAGTGGGCGGGCGGAACTATGCCATCGGGGCAGTGCCCGCGGCGTTCATCACTTCCGAGAATTACAGCCTGATCTGGCGGCTGATGAAGCGCGGGCCGGTTACAGTGGAGCTGGAAATCACGAACGCATTCACGGAAAAGCCCGTAGAGGTCTACAACACCGTGGCCGAGTTGCGCGGGGCCATAAAGCCCGACGAAATCGTGGTGCTCGGCGCACACCTGGATTCGTGGGACCTGGGGACAGGCTCGACTGACAACGGCACGGGGGCGATGGTTGTGCTCGAGGCGGCCCGGGCGCTCCAGAAGCTCGGGTTGCGGCCCGCGCGCACCATCCGTTTTGCGCTTTTCTCAGGGGAGGAACAGGGGCTGAACGGTTCGCGCGCCTACGTGGCAGCGCACAAAGACGAGCTGCCGCGCATCTCCGCCGCGCTGATCCACGACACCGGAACGGGGCGCGTGATTTCAATCAGCCTGATGCGCAATTACCAGGATGAAGAGATCATGACCAAAGTTGTGGCGCCGCTGCACTCGCTGGGCCTGCTGGAGCTGAGCGAACGGTGGATGGGCGGGAGCGACCATGCCTCCTTCGAGGCCGCCGGCGTGCCTGGGTTCTTCTGCATCCAGGACCCGGCGCAATATTTCCAGACGCATCACACGCAGGCCGATACGTTTGACCAGGCGCACGAGGCGGACCTCGTCGAGGGCGCGCAGGTGATGGCGGCCGTGGCCTTCAACATCGCGCAGTTGCCGCAGTTGCTGCCCCGCAAGCCGGCGCCGCCGTCGGCGGGCGGGTCGCCAGGACAATAGCGGACCGCCAGGGCGGGAGGCCACGATGCGGGCCGTGCTGCAGCGGGTTACCCGGGCGCGTGTGCTGGTGGATGGGCGTGCCATCGGCGAAATCGGCCCGGGACTGGTGGTGCTGCTCGCGGTGGGTCGGGACGACACACCGGAGGTCGCCAGGAAGATGGCGGAGAAGACCGCTCACCTGCGCATCTTCGCGGATCAGGAAAGGAAGATGAACCGGTCGCTCGTCGATTCGGGCGGCGCGGCTCTGGTGGTGAGCCAGTTCACGCTGTATGGCGACGCGCGCGGACAGCGGCGGCCGTCGTTTCTGGAAGCCGCTCCGCCCGAGCTGGCGAGCGCGCTCTATGAGGAGTTTGCGAAACAATTGCGCGGGCTGGGCGTACTGGTAGAGACGGGGGTATTCCGCGCGCACATGCAGGTGGAACTGGTGAACGACGGGCCCGTGACGATCCTGCTCGACTCCTCGAAACTGTTCTAGCAATCGCCTGGGGGCGCGCAGGGATTGCACGGGACCGGGCTGCAGGTCCTCGAAAGCGCAGGGATATTTCCGCAAACCGCTGGCGGCGGGCAGAAAATCGGAGGGGGGCATGAAGACAGGAGGTCCATCGCCGGAAGCGGCTGCGTCCGGGCGCCGTAGCGGACGGCGACGCGATCCGCCGCTCCAGGACGCGGCGAGCGCACGGGAGCGCTGCCGGGCCATGCTCGCCCGGATGGAACAGATCGGATCGCCGCGAGGGGTCGAGAAGATGGCCTATTTCGGAATCCGCGCGGCGCACGCCTACGGACTCTCCGCGCCGCAAATGCACGCGCTGGCTCGCGAGGCGGGGCGCGATCACGCTCTCGCGCTGGAACTGTGGGGGAGCGGAGTGCACGATGCGCGGCACATCGCCGCATTGGTGGCCGATCCCACGCAGGTGACGGAATCGCTGATGGAGGAGTGGGCCCGCGAGTTTGCGTCCTGGGACGTGGTGGACACCTGCTGCTGCTATCTCTTCGTGCGGACGGCCCACGCGTGGAAGAAGGCCATCGCTTGGAGCCGGCGGCCGGAAGAATTCGTAAAACGGGCGGGATTCTCCACCGTGGCGTATCTGGCCGTCCACGATAAATCGGCTCCGGACGCGGAATTCCTGCGGCTGCTGCCCATCAATGAGAGGGAAGCGCACGATGAACGCAACTTCGTGCGCAAAGCAGTGAACTGGGCGCTGCGCCAAATCGGCAAACGCAATCTGCGGCTGAATCGCAGCGCCATCGCGGCGGCACAGCGCATCCAGCGCCAGGGCTCGCGCGCGGCGCGTTGGATCGCGGCGGACGCGCTGCGCGAGCTGCGCAGCACCGAAGTCGAGAAGCGCCTGCGCGCGCGTGGAAAAAAGGGCCGGGAAGGTCCGGCGGCAGCCTCACGCCTGCAGAGGAGGGCCGGCAGGTGACTTCTTTTTCCGGCATCGCGGGATTCGCGCGCCTCTGGGTTCTCCTCTCGTGGTTTGCCTGGCTCCTGCTGTTCCTGGGCCGTATGAAGCCGGCGAAAGAGGCGGCAGTCCGCCGCGAACCGTCCTCGCGGGCCGGCATTGTGCTGCAAGCGCTGAGCTTCTTCCCGCCGTGGTGGCTGCAAACAGAACAGTTTCCTGGTTCCATGCTGCCTGTGCCTTTGGTCTGGCTCTCATGCCTGCTGGCTATGCTCGTGGCCACGGGAGCGGTGTGGATGGCCGTGGCGGCGCGGCGTGAACTGGGGAAGCAGTGGAGCTACGTGGCGCGGCTCGTGGAAGGCCATCGCCTGGTGGTGGGAGGACCTTACGCCTATGTGCGCCATCCGATCTACTCGGCCATGCTCGGAATGCTTCTCGCCACGGGTCTCACGTTTGGGGTGTGGTGGAGCCTGCTGATTTCCGTGCCGGTTTTTGCTGCCGGCACGGCCATTCGCGTGCGCGCGGAGGAGCGGCTGCTGCGGGAAGCTTTTGGGGAGGACTTCGAGGCGTATCGGCGATACGTTCCGGCCGTAATTCCGAGATGGAAGATCTAATCGCCGCTCCCGCTCAGCGAGGTCCGGACCGTAACACTGGCGTTCCTTAGTCTTTTCGTTTACTCTTCGCGCGGGGCTGCAGTTCCCTCTCACTTGGGCCATGCTCTATAAGATTCTGAGCGCAGCGGTATACGGCATCGAGGCGAACCTCGTCGAGGTAGAGGTGGACGTGGGCTCCAGCAAGCCCGGAGAATTCACCGTAGTGGGCCTCCCGGACCTGGCGGTAAAGGAAAGCCGCGAACGCATCAAATCCGCGGTGAAGAATTGTGGTTTCGCGTTTCCGATGCCGGAGAGCGTGACCGTGAACCTGGCGCCCGCCGACCTCCGGAAAGAGGGTTCGGGGTTTGACCTGCCGATGGCGCTGGGAATCCTGGGCTGCAACGGCTCGTTTTTCGGGAAACAGCTCGCAGACACGGTGTTTCTGGGCGAACTTTCTCTCGACGGGGGCGTGCGATCGGTCCGCGGTGCGCTCTCGGCAGCCATCACGACGCGCGATCGGGGCCATCGCCGGCTGGTCGTGCCGGAAGCGAACGCGCGGGAAGCCGCGCTGGTGGAAGGCATCGACGTGTTCGCGGTGAAATCACTGCCGCAGGCCGTGGACCTGGTGAATGCGCCGGAAATGGCGCAGCCAGTGCGAGTGGACAGCCGTGCGATGCTGGCGGAAGCCGGCACATACGCGGTGGACCTGCGCGACGTGCGCGGGCAGCACGCGGCGAAACGCGCGCTAGAGGTGGCGTGCGCGGGCGGACACAACATCCTGATGATCGGGCCGCCGGGCGCCGGCAAGACGATGCTGGCGAAACGCATCCCCACCATCCTGCCGCCCATGTCGCTCGAAGAAGCGATCGAAACCACGCGGATCCACAGCGTAGCGGGAGTGCTGGAAGACGGCCGCGGGCTGACCGCCACGCGACCGTTCCGTTCGCCGCACCACACGATCAGCGACGCCGGGCTGATCGGCGGGGGCGCGGTGCCGCGGCCGGGCGAGGTATCACTGGGCCACAACGGCGTACTATTCCTGGATGAACTGCCGGAGTTCCAGCGCAACGTGCTGGAAGTGATGCGGCAGCCGCTGGAAGACGGCATCGTCAACATCGCGCGCGCGGCCATTTCCGTGTCGTTCCCCGCGCGGTTCATGCTGGCCGCGGCGATGAATCCGTGTCCGTGTGGCTATTTTGGCGACACTGCGCGCGAATGCCATTGCACCCCGCCGCAAATTCAGCGCTACGTTTCAAAAGTTTCGGGGCCGCTGCTGGACCGCATCGATATCCACATTGAAGTGCCCGCGGTAAAGTACCGCGAGCTGCGCGAAGGCTCGCAGGGCGAAGGCTCGGTGGAGGTCCGCGCGCGCGTGGTAGCGGCACGAGAGCGGCAGGCCGCGCGGTTTGCGGGAGAGAAAAATCTTTACGCCAACGCGCAGATGCCCCCGAAACTCATACGGAAGTACGCGGCCATCTCCGCGGAGTCGGAAAAGCTGCTGGAATCGGCCATGGCGCGGCTGGGGCTTTCCGCGCGGGCGCACGACCGCATTCTGAAGGTAGCCCGCACCATTGCGGATCTTTCCGGGGCCGCGGACATCGAGTCGAAACACCTGAGCGAGGCCATCCAGTACCGCACTCTCGACCGCACCTATTGGGCGTGAGTGCGAGTGAATTGACTGTCCCGCCGGGCGAGCTTAAGATGCCGCGGTAAGTCATATCAACTACCCAGCGCTTCGCAATCATGGCACTTTCCCCCGGCACGCGGCTCGGTCCCTACGAAATTCTTGGTCCCCTCGGCGCGGGAGGAATGGGCGAGGTGTATCGCGCACGCGATACGCGGCTCGACCGCACGGTTGCGATCAAAATCCTTCCCGCCGAATTCTCGGCCGACCCCGCCAGACGCCAGCGGCTCGCCCGCGAAGCTCGCTCCATTTCATCCCTCACCCATCCTAATATCTGCGCGCTCTATGATGTGGGCAACCAGGACGGCACCGATTACCTGGTGATGGAGCACCTGGAAGGGGAGACGCTGGCCGAGCGGCTCGAGAAAGGCCCTCTCCCCACCGATCAGGTGCTGCGCGTGGGCGCCGATATCGCCGCCGCACTCCATGGGGCGCACAGCCGGGGCTTGGTGCATCGCGACTTGAAGCCGGGCAACGTGATGCTGACCAGGGCCGGAGCAAAGCTGCTCGATTTCGGCCTCGCCAAGGCCGGGGCGGCTCCCGCCATCAATCTCACCGATATGCCCACCGCGAGCAAACCGCTGACCGCCGAAGGGAAAGTGGTGGGCACTTTCCAATATATGTCGCCCGAGCAGGTGGAAGGCAGAGAAGTAGACACGCGCAGCGACATCTTCTCGTTCGGAGCGCTGCTCTACGAGATGGCCACGGGACGGCGCGCTTTCGAAGGGAAGACCCAGGCCAGCGTGACGGCGGCGATTCTGGACCGCGACCCGCCCCCGGTTTCCACACTAATGCCTCTCTCGCCGCCGGCCTTTGATCGGGTTGTAAAGCTGTGTCTTGAGAAGGATCCCGATGCCCGCTGGCATTCTGCCCACGACATCCGCTTGCAACTCAGTTGGCTTGCGGAGCGAGCAGACACGGGCGCAAACGCGACCGCGACAACCGCACCGTCGCGGACACGCGAGCGGATGGCCTGGGCTATTGCGACGGTCTGCCTGCTGGTGGCGGCCGTGCTGGCCGCAACCCTATGGCGCAACGCGCCGCCAGTTACCCCGGTCATCCGATCCTCACTTCTGCCGGCGTCCGGAAGCTCCTTCGTTCCTTATAATTTCGCGATTTCCCCCGACGGAACCCGGCTGGCTTACATTGCTTCGGGTTCGGACGGCAGGTCCACTCTTTGGATTCGTGTGCTTTCTGCGGCGACGGCACAGCAGATCAGCGATACGGAAAATGCGATTTACCCCTTCTGGGCCCCTGACAGCCGGCGCGTCGGATTTTTCGCCGAAGGCAAGCTGAAGACCGTGGACACGGCCGGCGGAGAGGTGAATGTACTGTGTGAGGCGCTGGTGGGTCGCGGGGGAACCTGGAATCGCGAGGGGACGATTGTCTTCGCGCCCAGCGTAGCCACCACACTCAGCCGTGTTTCCGAGAATGGAGGTAACCTCGCGGCTGTCACCCCGCCGCCCCGAAAAGGCAGTGGACAGGGGCACCGCTGGCCGTACTTTCTGCCTGATGGCAGACATTTTCTCTACTTCTCCGACTGGAGCTCTCCGGAGGACCCACAGGGTAACGGGATTTACGTGGGCTCCGTGGATGGAGGACCGGCAAAGCTCATCTCCTCCGACCTGACGGGCAACGTGGAATTCGCCTCGGGACGCTTGATCTACGTGCGCGATCGCAGCCTGATGGCCCAGCCGTTTGATCCCGAGAAGCTGGAATTCACAGGGCCGGCAACACCTATAGCCGAGCAGGAGGTAATCCAGGACATTGGATTCCACCATGCGGGATTTTCGGTTTCGCAGAACGGCATCGTGGTGATCCAGTCCTCCACAGCCTTCTCCACGCGGCTCCTCTGGTTCGGTCCTACCGGCAAAGAGGCCGGGCAACTGCCGGGCTCGGGCTACTGGAGCCCGAGGCTTTCTCCAGACGGGCGTTTCCTGGCGGTGGCTGCGGACGACTCGCGGAACGGGAAGTACTACATACACGTGGTGGACCTGGCGCGCGGGATCTCTACGCGACTGACGGATTTGGGAAACGAAGGGACGCCGGTATGGTCCCACGACGGCAAGCGCATCGCCTACACAACTGTGGAGGGGAATTCCGTGGCCATCTACGAGACACGGGCCGACGGATCCGCCTCACCGCGACTGCTCTTGAAGGGCTCTCTGAAAATGCTCTGTGATTTGTCCCCGGACGGGCGACTCGTGTACATGGATTTTGCAAAAGGCATCCCATTTCTGGGCGTTTATTCCGAGAGCGATCACCAGGTAACCGAGTTCGCAGTAGGGGCGGAGGCGCGCATTTCTCCCGACGGGAAATGGATCGCCCGCATAGAACCGCGGACACGGTATCAGGAAGTGTTTGTGCAACCGTTTTCCGAAGGGGGCGCGCGCATACAGATCTCCCAGGGGGAGCTGGTCAAACGGTGTGGAGGCGCGATGGGAGGGAGATTTATTACATCGCACCGGACCGCAAACTCATGGCGGTGTCCTTCGATCCGGAGAAAAAGACAGCGGGCGCCCCACGCGTGCTCTTCCAAACGCACATCGTTGGGCCCAACTTTGTGCTTTTCCAATATGATGTCGCGCCCGACGGCCGATTCCTGATCAACTCACTGAACCCCGACTCGCCGCTGACGCTGGTCACGAACTGGCCGGCAATGATTGCGAAGTAGAGCCTGCTCTGGACAGAGAGATGCTCAGATACTCGCCATCTGAATGACAGCCTTCATGCGATGTGTCTCGCCCGGCGCGAGGGGAACGGCGTGCTTTGCCACGTTGCACGTCTCGATGCAGAGCATTTGCTTCCATTCGTCATCGCCGAGATCCGACATGGCCTTCGTCTTTTCGATCCACGGGTTCCATACCACCGTGGCGAGCGAATTCTGTTTACTCACACGGATGCGCCGCCGGAGAACGGGGTCTTCGAGTTCGGCGGTATGGGGCGTGTCGAGATAGACGTTGTCCGTTTCCTTCACGATCGTCACATCGCCCTGCTGCGTCTTCTCGCGATTCCCGTCGGTTTTGTCGAGATAGTGAATTCCGTCGAGGCCGCGCACGCGGGCCTGGCTCACGTCGCCGACGCGGAAGTAAGTGTGCAGCGCCTCCTCGAATTTGAGTGGCGCCGATCCTGTGTTCGTCATTTCGAGTTCCAGGGTCAGCTCCGTACCGAACGTAGCGCGGTAAATCAGGCGAAACTCCGCAGGCCACAGTTTCTTTGACTCCACGTCGCTTCCGGTGGACATGGCGACCGTCACCGCGTCGCCGCGCTGAACGATGGAGTCGAGCTGCCACGGTCTTGCGCGCACAAAGCCGTGCGCCGGGGCTTTCGGGTCATCGGCTTTATTGCCGAACCAGGGAAAGCAAATGGGCACGCCGCCGCGGATGGCGCGGCCGTCCTCCCACTTGGAAGCGGCGCTCACGAACAGCACCTCCTCCTGACCGCGCGGCCTCCAGGAAGTGACCTCCGCGCCGAGCAGATACATCTCGCCTGCGGCCGCGGCGGCGGTGACAGCAATGCGAGGCAGGCCCCCTTTGCCGGGCGTCACTCGGGCGGTTCCCGCGATCCCAAATCGCGAGTCCAGCTCCGCAACAGTCTCTCCGGCTCCCATAGCGCCACCTCCGTGGAGATTTCCGGGCACAGGATTATGACCCGAAGCGGGGCGGCCGTGGCGGAATTATGTGGCCGAAGGCGGCGGGCCTGACGCAGCGAGCGACTGCTCAGGAAAGAACAACAACGGTCACAGGACTTCCCGGTGTGAAGCGCCGGGCCGCAAACTACGCGCAGCCCTGCGCTACGGCTGTTTGGAATCGGGAGCGGCCGGCGGTTTTGTCGGCCCGCTGGCGTCGGGCTTTGAAGGGTTCGGCGGCGGAGGGGACGAACTACCCGGTCCGGCCCCGGAGGCGGCGCCGCCGGGAGCGCCAACGGGTTTGGCCACTTTGAAATCGACCATCCGCACGGTGAGGCGGAGCCGCTCGTCGCCGTTTTTCGTATGCACGTAGGCTTCCGAGCGGATATAGGTGGGGAACCAGTACCGGCCGTCCACATTTTCGTAGTACATCTCGTAGAGCGAGAAAGGCGAGTCGCGGGGCGCGGAATCGTCATCGTCCTCGCCCAGCGCCACCCACTTTCCGTAGACTTTTACGATCGCCAGATCCTGGTCGTCCACGTAGATGAGGCCGGAAAAAAGGCGCAGCTGAGGCACGAGGCGCTTGGGCTTCACCTGGAAAATGTAGGTGTGCAACTCGTCGAGCGGTTGCCAACCCTGGTAGGTCAGGTCGTAATACTTCAATTGGCTCGAGAGGAGTGGAAACAGAGGCACCTGCGCCGCCTTCTGCGCGTCGATGGAATTGGTTTGGACGTCCAGGAATCGCTGGCCGTTCTCCTGCATGGGGCGCTCGTAGCGCTTGCCGTTGTCGGCCAGGTACACTTCGCTTTCCTGATTGACCTCGCCCCCCTTTTCTCCGCTGGGATCGAACGCCTGGAGACGCACGAGGCGTTTGAATCCGTACATGGTGTGGGCGCGGACGTACTCGTCTTCGCGCGCGGCGAACGACGCGATGATTTTTTCGGGCGGAAGGGGAGGGGGTTCCGGTTGGTTTTCACGGGTAATTCTGCGCACAGCGCGGGGAGGGGAGGGTGTGAGCGGGGTGTCATTCTGGGCCGCCGCCGGGAGGGAAGATGCCAGGAGCACCGCCAGCGCAATCAGTCCGCACAGCTTCCAATCGCCCTGCAGCGCGGCAGCGGGACTACGTCTCACGGTGCCTCCTCCACAGTGAATTCGAT
The DNA here is from genome assembly GCA_963773835.1 of uncultured Acidobacteriaceae bacterium. Lineage (GTDB taxonomy): Bacteria > Acidobacteriota > Terriglobia > Acidiferrales > UBA7541 > JOPF136. Next base: position 143,528 of record CAVZCQ010000001.1, on the reverse strand, counting down.
GCGATACGCAGCGGCCGCGCCGCCCGGAGCGAGCGGCGGAAAAACGAGCCGGAGCAGAACGCTGAAGTTCTTCGGCTCGAGCGAGAGACGCGCGCCCGCGTCCTCCCATTCCAGCGCGATCCCCGGACGCCGTGTCTGTCGGATCTGGACCCGCCGGACGCCGGCCGGAGGCGAAATCGCCGGGCCGCCGCGGAAAAACGTCTCGCAATGTTCTGTGGGGGCGCTTCCGGCGGTCGCCGCCTGGGGAGCCGTCCAGCAGAATTGGGTACTGCTCGCGCCGTCGGCCTCCGCGGGAATGGAATTGAGAATTTCAAACGACTGCGGAACCGGCTCGCGGGGCGGAGGGGCGGCAAAGATTCTTCCCGCGGCCTCTTCCTCCAGGCGACGCGCGTCAGCCGGCAGAAGCGAGACGCTGTAATCCACGGCCAAGTGGCGATCCTCGACGAATCGGGCGGTCTTTTCGATTCGGGCGCCGTGGGGATAAACGTCCGGGGCGTCATAGCTGAGACGGAGGGCGGGCCCGCCGGCCCCCGGAATCCATTCCGCGGCATAGTTGCGGTTGAACGTGCCGGCCAGGCCCCGCACGCGATCGCCCGAGGCGCCGGGCGGACTCGGCGTAAACGAAAACGCGTCTTCGAGCAGGCCCATGCTGGATGCCAGATTTCGCTCCGGCGATTTCAGAAACAGGGCAATCATCCGCCCGCCCGATGCCGGAGAGAATATCGCGCGCGCCGCGGCATTTTCCAGCACGCGCTCCTCGCTGCCGTCCGCATCGAAATCGAAGCGATAACCGATCGCGCCTTTTTCCGGCACGATGGCGTAGGCGGCGGGCACATCCTCGGAATTGGAGCCTGCGGCCAACTGCAACGTGCCGTGGTATAGCCCGTCCGGTCCAGGGGCTTCCGTTGCGGCCGCGTTGATCGCCGATGCGGGAAGTTTCAAGTCCAGGCCGCGGATTTCGTTGCCGCCCACGAAGGCCCGCGCGGAGGTATTGAATTGACCCGTGGCGCGCACCTGGACTTTTTCCCCCTGTCCACCCTGGTTTTCCGCCACCACTCGCAGCGATGCTTCGCTCCCCCGGTTAAACACGAACAGCGGGGGATTCGAGAGCAGCCCCGCATCCTCCCCCAATGGAAGTCGCGCCGCGCCTGCCGGGGAGAAAAAAATCCGTGCCGGGGATGGATGTCTCGGGTCTTGCTTTGGCCGTTCGCGCAACGACGGCTGGTAGGGGAGCGGGAGCCGGAGAACGCGCAAGAACTGAGGTGAAGCTCCGCGAAGCAATTCCACAACCAATTCTTGGCTCGCTTCAATCCACTTAGCGCTGGCGAGAGTCCCGTCCACTTCATAACTCTGCGGCCGCGCCGCCAGATGAACGCGTACCGTGGCATTTGCAGGGGCGTAGAAGGTAAGGAACATTGACTTCCCTTCGTGCCTGGCCCCGACCAGTTCCGCGCCCGACGAGACCACGCGGTCTTCGCAGCGGGAAACGCCTCTCAACTCCGAACACAAACTCAATTCGACCGGCAGAAGCAGCGATTCCCGCGGGGGAAGAGCCACGGGCACCTCGATCCAATCGCCTTCCTCGGATTTCGCCGAAGATGCGGAAGCGCGCGAAGAAAGCACATGGAGGATCTCGTTCACCGCTGTGTCGTAACTCAGATTCACCACGCTGAGCCATCCCTGTCCCCCGGAGCGCTCACCGAGGGGCAAAGTTCCTTCGTTGCTGATGAGCTCGGTGGCCACGAGCTCCGACGCTAGCGATGGGAAGCCTTCGCGGAGCACAGCGGGCCTCACACCGGCCTCCTGGAACACTGCGCCGAGAAGCGAGCGAGCATAAGATGCTTCAAGCCGTTTCAGGCCGTCGGCGAATTCCTCACGGATCGAAACCCAGGAATAGAAATCCTTGGTGAGCACTGCAAGTCTGCCTTTCCCAGCGCGCCACACCCTGCTTCCGGCCGGCAAGTGCGTCGATTGCGCGGCGGAACCCTTTTCCATGTTCTCGAAAACGGCTCCCTGCGGCGGCCCCGGAAAGCACACCAGGAACCCACCGCCCTGGACGTAAGCTTCGAGCGCGCGTTGAGCCTTTTCCGAAAGCACGAATGCCGGATCCTCGGGTCTGTAGACCGGGAGCAGGAGCAGCGCATGGCGCAAGAGCTGCTCCGAGGGCTGATGCTCCGGGTCCACCAGATCGGACGACATCCCAGCGTACAAGGCCAGGCGTTCGAGCTGTGCCGCTGTGGTGGTGACCGCGATGATATCGTCTCGAGTCAGCTTCTCCCGTGGCAATGCTGCCAGGGTGTCCACCAGGCCAAAATCCGCCCGGAGATGCGACGCAGCCAATTGGTCGCCCCAGTTGCTGAGCCAGTCCCCCATGCGGGCCACCTCGCCCATGCCGAGTTGGCGCGTGGCGTTGAGAGACAGGGGAGCGTCCCAGCGATAAGACCGATTCGCCTCGGGAGTCTCGAACCCTGCGGGGGTAAGCGAATCCTGCAGCGGAAACCAACTGAGCCCGCGAAGCCCGAATCCCAGGAGCAAGTGACCGGCCATGCCCATGTTTTCCGCAGGGTTCGACTCCGGCCGCGCGTCGTCCTGCGGTGCGAACTGTCCCGTATTGAATTTGGCGAGCGCGGGAGGGAAGCCGGGCTGAGTGGCGAGAGAGGCCACGGTGAATTCGAGGTCGGCAACGTCGATCGGAGAAATCTGTCGCTCCTCAGCTTCGCGGTCACTCCATGGGCGCAAAAACCACTGGCCCAGCACAGACACAGGATGCGCGAGGCCCGCACCGGCGGCTGCCTCGCGCGGCTGGACGGGATCGATGACGCACGGGACGTCCACACTGCCATGTGCCAGGAAGCCGCAGAGCGTTTCCACATATTTCCAGAATGCCGGGCCGGCGGTACCCGCGCGCCCGCTGCCCAAACTTTCTCCTATTTGGACAAAGAGCAACGGCCCGGAGATCTCGCGTGCAGAGCGGGGCGTTTTTCCGCCGCCGGAGTCCTGGGACCCGACGCGCAAAGTAGCTCCCGCCCGGTACTGACCGAGCTCATGGGCTACGGCCTCCAGCCATTTTGCAACGTAGGTCATGTTTACCGGATTCTCCAGCCAGAGCCGGGCTGCGCTTTCTGCATCGGCCGCTTCCAGCTCCGCAGCAGGCGGCGCGCGGCCCTCCAGCCGGTCGGCCAGCGGCATGTGGTATTCCGGCCGCTCCAGAAGCCAGTCCGGATAGCCGCTATTGCGCCACTCATGGAGCACGGTCGGACCCACTCGCGCAATGAGCTTGAAGCCATGGCCGGCGATCATCCGGAGCAGAGCGCGCAGGTCGCGGCGCTGGTTGGTGTGGCCGTCAAAATCTATTTCGCCCTCACGCGGCTCCTGCCAGTTCCAAGGGATAGAGATCTCGATCGTGTTGATGCCGAGTTCGCGGTAGCGGTCCAGGCAGGTTTCCCATAGGCTGCGCGGAATGCGCGGGTAGAAAAACGCGGCAGAATTTATGAAGTAAGGTTTGCCGTCCACCCGCAGCTCGGGGTAGGTGTTCTGCTGCACGATTTGGACTCCGCGGGACTCCGCCGCCTCAGCCCTTGCCGGGGACGGCTTCAAAGATGGCTGTGATACCAGAAGGTGATGTGGCGCGCCGGGAGCAGCGGCGCGGAGCAGGCAGCCGAACCCTGCCGCAAACACGAGCGCAGCCGTGAATTGAGAGCGGAGACGATCTCGCGCCGAAGACTGGGACATGGGGCGACCATTCTGGCATGGCGGCCGGAGAGCGGCCAATCAAAGAGCACGGTGATGCAGCCGCCGCACCGACCGCTGCGGCCAATCCCTCTGTCGAGTTCCATCAACTGCTCCGGCACACCGCTCTGCTACAATTTCCTCCGGGGAGCGATTTGCGCGCGGAGCCAGGAAATGACGGCAAGGCGCTATTTTATCTCCGGCTACGTACAGGGCGTGGGCTACCGATTTTTCGCGGTGCGCGTTGCGCAGCGTCTGGGGATTGCAGGATTCGTCCGCAATCTGCGGGACGGCCGGGTGGAAGTGTACGCCATTGGCGACGCCAGCCAGCACGAGGATTTGCGCCTGGAACTCGAACGTGGGCCGAACGCCGCACAGGTATCGGGCGTCATCGAACAGGATGCCGAGTTTGTGGCCCGCTACTCCGATGGCTTTGCGATCGAAGAGGAGTGAGCGCCGATCTCTGCAGTGAGGAGAAAAAATCCCGATGGACGAACTGAAAAAACTGATCCGCGAGGTCCCGGACTGGCCGAAGCCCGGCATTCTGTTCTACGACCTGACCACGCTGGTGAAAGACCCGGGCGGGCTGCGCATGGTGGTGGAAAAACTGGCCGACCGCTACCGCAACGCGAAGATCGACGTGGTAGCGGGCATTGAAGCGCGCGGCTTCATCCTGGCACCGGCCGTGGCGCTGCGGCTGAACACTGGATTTGTGCCCATCCGCAAACCGAAAAAGCTGCCCTGGAAGACTTCGCGCGTGACCTACGACCTGGAATACGGCACGGACACGCTGGAAATCCACCAGGATGCGGTGAGCCCCGGCCAGCGCGTGCTATTGCTGGACGATCTGCTGGCCACCGGAGGGACTGCGGCCGCGGCAACGGCGCTCATCCGCCAGCTCGGCGGCGAGGTTGCCGCGGCCGCGTTCATTGTGGAACTGACGTTTCTGAACGGACGGGAAAAATTGCGCGACCTGCCGGTCCATTCGCTGCTCCAGTACGATTCGTAGCGTTGAGGATGTACGAGGGCCGCAGGGCTTCCTGAAAATCCAGGCATCGTGTCCTACAGCTTTTTCGCGCGGCGTTGGCGGACGGCCTCGAAAAGAACTACCCCTGCGGCGACGGAGACATTCAGGGAGCGGACCGGGCCGACGGTGGGAATGGCAACGAGGAAGTCGCAGCGCTTGCGGACGAGTTCGTGCAGGCCCTTTCCCTCGCCACCCAGCACCAGGGCGACGCGGCCCGTGAAATCCTGGTCGGTGTGGGCCTTTGCCGCGCGCTCATCGAGACCCACGAGCCACCAGCCGGCTTCTTTCAATTCCTCCATCGCGCGGGGCATATTGCCGACGCGCGCGACGGGCAAATGTTCCAGCGCGCCCGCCGCAGCCCGCGAGGCCGTATCGGTGAGACCCGCGGCGCGCCGCTCCGCGACTACCACGCCCGCGGCCCCGGCGGCCAACGCGCTGCGCACGATGGCGCCGAGATTCCGGGGATCCTCGATTCCATCGAGCAGAACGAGCAACGCGTCCGGGCCGGCGCGAGCCACCAGATCGTCCAGTGTGGCCGCGCGTTTCGCGGCCGCCACGGCCACTACGCCTTGATGCTCCTCGCGTCCGGCCATGCGGTCCAACTGGACGCGGTCTTCAAAGCGCACGGGCACGCCCCGCTCGCGTGCCAACCGCACGAGCTCCTCGACGCGCTCGCCGTGGCGCCCGCGCGCCACCACGATGCGTTCGAGCGCGCGGCCGGAAGCCAGCGCCTCGCGCACTGCGTGGATGCCTGTCAGCCGCTCCATCTTCGCGTCAATCCATCGCCGCGCAGAATTCGATGATTCGCTCCCGGCAGCTTTTCACGGCGACGCTCCACGGTAGCCGCGCCGCTCCGTCCAGCAGCAGGATCACGCGATCGAGGCCGCCTTCGCCGGCGCGTCCGGCCAGCGCGAGCCGCACAGGATGGAACAATTCCTGCCCCCGGCGGCCGGTGCGTTCCTTCAGCGCAGTGACGATCTCCTTGTACCGGTCGGAATCGACCTCACGCGAATCGAGGACCAGCGACGCGAGTTCGCGCACCACCTGGCGCGCGCCCTCGCGAGCCATCACCGCATGGTTTTCCGGCCGGGCGAGATTCTCGCGCGCGTCGTACTGGAAGACTCGTTCCAACAGTGCCTCCAGCGCGCAAGAGTCCGACGCTTGCGCCCCGAGCAGTTGCGCAGCGTCTGCGAGCCATTGCTGGCGGCCCACGGCGGCCGGGTCCTGGTCCGCGTCCGCGCCTCCGAGTGGCAGCCAGCCGCGGCGCTCCGCAATCGTCCGGACGGCATCCGGCGGAAACAGCGAGGCCCGGCGCGTTTCCTGCCCGGTCTCGGAGAGCGGCTCCATGGCGAGAGTCAGTATTCCAGAGTGGCGATGGCGTGCGCGGCGATGGCTTCACCGCGGCCCACGGCGTCCACGCCCTCGTTCGTTTTCGCTTTCAGATGGACACGGTCCGCGCTGACGCCCAGTGCGCGCGCCAGCGCTTCGCGCATCGCGGGAAAATGCGGCCCCAGCTTGGGCCGTTCACAAATCACCACGGCATCGATATAAGCGATTTTGAAACCGCGCGAATCGACCAGGGTACGGGCGTGCTCCAGGAACTTCAGGCTCGCCGCGCCCTTCCACTTCGGGTCGGAGTCGGGGAAATGCGTTCCGATGTCGCCCGCGCCTGCGGCGCCCAGCAACGCATCGCAAATGGCGTGCGCCAGAACGTCGCCATCGGAATGTGCCACAGGCCCTTTTTCGAACGGCACAGTGACGCCGCCGACGATGAGCGGCCGTCCTTCGGCCAGCCGGTGCAGGTCATAGCCGATTCCCGAGCGCGTCATGCGGGCTGGCGCTCCTGCTGGAGGTAGAACTTCGCCAGTTCGAGGTCGCCGGGCCGGGTGATTTTCAGGTTGTGCTCGGAGCCGTGAACGACGCGCACCTCGTTGCCGAGCCGTTCGACCAGGGCGGATTCGTCCGATGCGGTAATGCCGTCCTGCGCCGCGCGAGCGAACGCCTCCCGGAGCAATGCGGTGCGGAACACCTGCGGAGTCTGGGCCATGACGATGCGCTCGCGGTGGATCGTCGCAGTGATGAGCGCAACATCTTTCGGGAGGCTGGAGCGTTTCACTTCTTTGATGGTGTCCGTTGCCGGCACGCCTAGGATGGCCGCGCCGCATGCCTGGGCCTGCTCGATGACGCGCTCCACGTGCTCTCGAGTGACCAGGGGGCGCACCGCGTCGTGCACCAGCACGAGATCGGCGTCCGCGGGCACCTCCGCCAGCGCTCGTGCCACGGATTCCTGGCGCGTGGCCCCGCCCCGGAGGACGCGGACCGGCCGCGCCAGCTTTTCCTGGCCCAGGCGTCTTTCCAACCCGGCGACCTCTTCCGGCAGCGTGGCGATATAGAAATGCGTGAGCAGGCGGCACTCCGCCAGCCGGCGCAAGGTGAAGACCACGAGCGGCAGTCCATCCAGTTCCATGAACTGTTTGGGCGGTCCCGCGCCCATGCGCGTTCCGAGCCCTGCGGCCGGCAGAATAGCAGCGATTGGCATCGTCTAGGGCATAAGAGTCTAGCGCAACGGAAGCCGGAGAGAAAGAAACGAGCGCGCATTTAAGCGCGAGGTACAGGCGGGTGCCCGCCGATGCAGACAATCATTGCAACCGACGCGAGGGCTGGATCAGAGAATAGCGCCGGTGGACCGCGCTCAGGGCCGTCCGGATTCCGGGAAAACCGGCCTCGGGGCGTGCTCACCGCCGGCGCTCTCCGACGGCCGTGCCGGCGGCGCCTCCGGAGCGCTCTGGCCCGCGGCGGGCGCGGAGGGAGCCGGCTGGCCGCCGCGGTCCTCGATTTTGCCGAAAATCATTTTGCCGGCGGTGGTCTGATGCACGGAGGTGACGACGATGTCCACGGCGCGGTTGATCAGGCGCTTCCCCCCGTCCACCACTACCATCGTGCCGTCATCCAGGTAGGCCACGCCCTGCCCGAATTCCTTTCCTTCGCGCAGGATAAACACCTTCATGGGCTCGCCGGGCAAAACTACAGGCTTCAGCGCATTGGCGAGCTGGTTGATGTTCAGCACATCGATTCCCTGCAGGGTGGCTACTTTGTTCAGGTTGTAGTCGTTGGTCAGGATTTTGGCGTTGCACCGTTTGGCCAGCTCGATCAGCTTCATGTCCACGTCGGCAATCTGCGGGAAATCATCTTCAGCGATTTCGATCCGCAGGGCCTCGTTCTTCTGCATGCGTTGCAGAATTTCCAGGCCGCGGCGGCCGCGCTGCCGCTTCAGCGGGTCGGCCGAATCCGCGACCATCTGCAGCTCGCGGAGCACGAACTGGGGCACGAGCAGCGTGCCCTCGAGGAACTGCGCCGTGCAGATATCGGCGATGCGCCCGTCGATGATGACGCTGGTGTCCAGCAGCTTGCACTGCTGGACGCCACCCGGCTCGCCGCTGAACATTCCACCGAACGCGTCCAGGTTCAGCATGTCGCCCTTTGCCGCGCCGAGGGCCATACCCAGGTAGGTCAGCACCAGCAGCGCCGCGACACTCGTGGACGACCGCAGCCCCACCGCCATGATCGTGTGCGAGAGCACCAGGCTGACCAGCAGCGCGCCCAGCAGCCCCGCGAGCGCGCCCACCGCACCCCCCAGCAGCCGCCGCAGTGTGACCTGCTCGAGCTGCATTTGAAACAGGACGGCCATGAGCGCCAGCCCCGCGCCCAAGAGCGCCGAGGCCGGAACCGACAAATCCATGGGCTGGAAGTGGATGAAGGCCAGGACAAAGGCGGTAAAGAGGACTCCGCGCAGCAGCCACACACCTTGCCGCTCCCGCGACGCGCGGTTCGTCTCCTCCTTTGCGTCATACTTCTTCAACGAAGGGACGGGCGCTGCTCCCGTTGGAGGCACCGAGGATGTCGGACGAGCCATGAGACTTCCCCTAAATTGGCCGGCGAACCGCCCCGGAATGAATTCCCCGGAGGAGCGGTGCCGCAGAGCCGCTCAATTTGACGGCCTTGCGGTCCGACCTGGAAGCCGCAAGTACAGCGCTACATTGTGCATAGTATAGCGCGCGGGCAACTATCCACCAGCAAAATCAGAAGAGCAGATCAGAGATTCAGTCCGCCCCCGGGCGCCTCCTATGCTCGCGTGTAATGTCGCGGAACCCTCTTTCCCAGCGAGCACAGCAGATCGGACGTGACGGTGCCCAGTTCTCGCGCCACAGCGAAGGGGGTGATGCGGCGCTTTCCGTCCGCTCCGAAGATGGTGACCACATCGCCCACGCCGGCCCCGGGAACGTCCGTCACATCCACCATGCTCAGATCCATCGAGACCACGCCGACGATGGGGACTTCCATCCCGCGCACCAGGGCGTGGCCCTTGCCCGACAGCCGCCGGACCACGCCGTCCGCATATCCCGCGGGGATGACCGCAATCCGCGAGGGCCGTGCGGTGCGAAACGTCGCGTTGTAGCCGATTCCCTGCCCGGCAGGCACGTCGCGCACGCCGATAATCCGAGCGCGCAGGGTGAGCGCCGGATGGAGTTGCATTCCGCGGTTGGCCGTTTCGGTCCGCTCCGCAGGATCGTAATTCTGGTGATAGCCGTAGAGCAGCGCGCCGGGCCGGACCATGTGTCCCCAGGAAGAGGGGCGCGAGGCGATCGCGGCGCTGTTTGCCATGTGTAAATCCCCGGGATCCACACCCGCCCGTCTCAACCGCCGCACCGCCTCCGCGAAGGCATCTTCCTGCTGCTCGGTCTGGTGGATAGAGAAATCCTCCGAAGAGGCAAAATGCGTGAACGTGGCGGCCAGCTTCAAGTGGGGGCACTCTGCATAGCGCCGCGCGAATTCTTCCGCGTCGCCCGGCGAAATCCCCAGCCGGTTCATTCCCGTGTCGACCTTCAAATGGAAGGGATGACGAAACTTGGGCCGGCGAATCTTCCGGGCGTGGGCGGCCGCGGCAGTTTCGAGCGCGGCCAGGTCCTCCATACGGTGCACGGCGGGCGACAGGCCGTACTCGAACAGGTATTTTGATTCCCCGTCCCACCAGCCCGTGAGGACCAGGATGGGCCGGCGAATCCCAGCATCGCGCAGTTCCGCGCCTTCGGAGACGCAGGTGACCCCAAAGCAGTCTGCTCCGGCGCGCTCCAGTTCGCGTGCCACGGGGGGACCGCCGTGGCCGTAGGCGTCCGCCTTCACTACGGCGAGCACTTTCCGTCCGCCTACCCATTTCTGGATCGCGTGGAAGTTTGCGGCGATAGCGTCCAGCGAAATTTCCGCCCACACGGGCCTTCCGTTCCGTGGCGGCTGGTTGTTTCCCTTCATTGCGTTCGTCGTCCTCGATCTAAATCCGCGTCCGGCGGGTTGGGCTCGGCGGTGCGGGAGTGCTGCGCTACTCCACTAGATGCGGGTTCCGCCAGCAGTGTAGCTTACGGCAGGCAGGTAGTGACGCGTGACGAGTGGCGAGTAGCGAGAACGGCACCCCCTTTCTTGGGACAGGAATTGATAGTTGACAGTCGACAGTTGAGAGTTTGGAGTCGAGAGCCTGCCGGACGGAGTCGCAGATGCTTTGCTTTTGAATCCGGATACCATCATCGGTTTACCGCTGGTGACCGGGACTGGCCGGGGGGTACCCCCCCCGGGGGTGTATTTCGCAAGTATGCATTCCAAAGGAGTTAGCCGAAGTGGATTTTGCATGTATGCAGTCTCCAGGACTTACGGATGCGCATCTCCTATGTATGCGAACTACAGGACTTACAGACGGAGACATACGCGAGACGCGCAATCTCATGGCGGTGCGAGAGAGATGAGAATCCATTCGCTTGCTCTTGAAGACCAGTATCGCCCTCCTACGCGCGGGCCCCGGCACAAAGGCCCGGATGCGCAATAGCGGCATAGATTCGCGGAGGGAATCCATTCGCTTGCTCTCGAAGACCAATATCGCCCCTCCCCCCTGTTTTCTTGTATCTGCAGATTCTAAAGCCACTTTAAGTCGTTTGTTTCGCAAGTGCAGATGGGACAGGAGTTGCGGACGCCCGGGCAGCATGATGGCGCGCATGTGCAGATTCCAAATGGGTTGGGGAAAAAGCTGTCCCTCCCGGATTGGCCTGACAGGTACCATCAACAGTCATCCCGACGATAAGTTACCATACGATTATGGAAAAATCAAGAGAAATCGGCAGGTGAGAGCGCTTTTTTCGGTGATTGGTGATGGGTGACTCGTGACTGGTGACTGGTGGGAGAAGCGAGAAGGAAACGCAGCCGGCTGGGGCAGCGGCTCCGCACTTGAGGTGGTCGCATTTTGCGACCACCTCTGACTTGTCTGTGGGCCTCAGTCAGTTGGGCGGCAGGAGGGGTAGAGACTGCCCGAAGAACCGCACCCATTGAAGGGCAAAGGCGTGCGGCACCGAGTCCCAAGCTGCGCCATCCGCCCGTGCGCTCAGGCAGCCTGACCAACACCTTCGGGCCGCGCCGGCGGGGCCATAAACTCAGGCCCAACGGGGTCAGTCACCGTCTCGCGAATGATCTGGTCGATGGTTCGCATCGCATCAGCGCCCAAGTTCCACCCAACGGCGCTGTCGACGGGCGCCAACTGGCCGGGGCGACGCGCACCCCACAAGGCCACACTCACGCCCGGCTGGTCGAGGGTCCAGCGGATCGCCAAATCAAGCACGCCCTTGCCGTAATTCTCTTGAGCAAAACGATCCAGGCGCTCCACAGCGTGCAGGTACTGCGCGTAGCGGGGCGGCTGGAATTTCGGATCTACTTTACGCAGGTCGTCGCCGGCAAATTGGGTGTCCGGTTTCATCCGGCCGCTCAGCAATCCGCGGCAAAGTGAGCCGTAGGTCAGCGTGGTGATGCCGTTTTGCAAAGCGAACGGCAAGACGTGTTGCTCGATCTGGCGCTCGAAAAGGTTGTAGGGTGGCTGATCCGTGTGCAGTGGCGCTGCTGCCCGAAACTGTTCCATCCGCTCCGGCGAATAATTGCTCACGCCAATGGCTCGAATCTTGCCCTGCCGAAAGAGCAGTGACATGGTTTCGGCGGTTTCTTCGATGGGGACGAGCGGATCAGGCCAGTGAACCTGGTAGATGTCGATGTAATTTGTGCGGAGACGCCGCAACGAATCTTCGATCTCACGGAGGATGCGCTCGCGTGAAGAATTTCGGAATACGTCCCTTTCCCGCCATTCAAGGCCCACTTTGGTGGTCAGGATCACCTGGCCGCGTTTTCCTGATTCCGCGATCGCCCTTCCCACAATTTCTTCCGAACGGCCGAAGCCGTAAACCGGGGCGGTGTCGATCAGATTGATCCCCTTATCCAGCGCGGCCTGAATGGTGCGAACGGACTCCTCTTCATCGGTCCCGCCCCACATCCAACCGCCCATAGCCCAAGTGCCGAGGCCGAGCCGGGATGCCTTCAAGTCAGCGCCTGAGATGTTCGTGAATTCCATGTTTCATTCCTCCTTCCTCCTTGGCGAATGGAGATGGCGCGACGCGGTTGACCGAGCCGGGGGGAAGAAGCTCCGGCCCTTTCCGAGGGGCTCGGAATCTGCGATCACAAAGACTTCAGGGTCTTCGAGAAGTACCGCACCCTTTGAAAGAGAAAGGGGTGCGGCCTGCCTGCGGCAGGCAGGCACCCACTCTCCGTCTGCGCCAACCGCCCGCACAGTATTAGGATGTCAGGCACTATTTTCGGTGACCAGTGATTGGTGAATGGTGACTGGTGGCTGGTGGGAAAGGCGGGAGGGATTCGCAGCCGACGGGGACTGGCTCCCCCCTTGAGCTGATCGCATTTTGCGAGCGCCTCCGCCTTCTCTGCGGCGGTCAGCATTTGAGCGGCCCGGAGGGGTAGAGACTCCCGTAAGAACCGCACCCTTTTAAAGCCAAAGGGATGCGGCACACGCACTGAAGCTGCGCCAGCCGCCTGGTCGCAATTTGCGACCACCTCGAATGTTGGCTGGGTATCGTCCGGCCCTGGCATCCAAGAGATTTGATCGTGGTACAGTGTCTGCGTGTTTCCCTCGCCCGAGATAACAAGTCTTATACGTTCGCTGCGCAAAGAACTCTCAGCCATCGGAGAGCGGCTTGGGGCGATCCAGGAGATGGCCAAGGGGTATCTAAGTGCAGTAAGTGCCGCCGAGGAAGCAAGACATAACAAACAGCAGCAGGAGACAAAGGTATCGGCAGAAATTCGGTTTACACAGGAAGCAGAGAAGAAGCGGGATGAAGAGCATAAACAACAACTAAGCATTCAAATTGTCGTGGCCGCAACAACCGCCATTACTGCTTTGGCCGCGATCGTGTACGCTACCATCGCAGCGTATCAACTCAACGAAATTCGGCAATCCAATAATATCAACCGGGAGGCGCTGGTCTCCGTTCAACGGGCTTTCGTGAATATCGGCAAAAATATGCAGGATAATCCGATCATCGTGCCCGGCCATGCCGGGATTCAGGGATGGGAATTTCGCCCCCGAGTAGCAAATAGCGGTGTTACTCCAACACGAAATGCCGAAAGCCATGCAAACTTTGTTCTTTGGCTCGGCCCACTCCCGGAAAATTTTCCCTTCCCTGACCTTGGTCAACTTGCAGAGACTCCCTTTGTTCTCGGCCCGAAGGAAGACACTACGGGGCCGCTTTTGACGTTGTCTTCGGCTCAAGTGAGACAGGTTAGAGAAAGAAAGGCACTGCTCTATTTCTACGGCTGGATAAGCTACCAGGACATATTCCCTGAAACGCCACGGCATGTTTCCATGTTTTGCATTCAACTCACAGAAATAAGGGGCGAGCTCAAGCCGAATACCTCGTATCAGTTCCTCTGGGCTCTCTGCCCGCGGCACAATTGCGCGGATGACGAGTGCAGGGGTGAGCCGTATGGAACGCCGACTAGGGTCTGGCAGTGAAAAGCATATAGGCGCGGAGTTCACTCCGGAAAAAGTAGAGAGTTTCCTCCGGCGGTCCGCATCCATCCAAGGCCTAAACTTCTGGCTCCAGCCACTGGAACATGGACGGATGTCTCCGGGTAAGACGATTTGGTGTCCGATGCCGTTGTGGTTCCCGAAGGGGTAGAGACTCCGCCAGGAACCGCACCCGTCGAAATACGACGGGGTGCGGCACGCACACTGTAGTTGCGCCACCCGCCAGCCCTTTCCAGCGTGCCAGTCCGCGCGTTGTTTTTTGGGGAAGCTGGGTCTACGCTATCTGCGCAATGGACTTTTCAAAATATCCTCTTGAAAAACTACTTTATTACGTAGCCGCTGTCATTCCGGGCCTTGCTGCGCTTCTGATTTATGAACTGGCTTCGCCTGGTTCGTTCACGTGGTTTTTCAGCTTCGAATTCCTTGGATACAAGACAAAACTTGGCCTCATCCTGGTAGTTGCCTTTCTGATTGGGTACAGCATGACAGCATTCTTAGCCGCTAGCCTAGGGGCGTTAGGTGGTGTGGTAGGAGCGCTTACCGCATCGAGGTTCTATAAGCCGCCACATTCTTACACAACTGCAGCATGGAGGGACCCGAGATGGCGGGCGGTTCTCCGGGAGTACCTCGGAGCGAAGGCTCCAAACGATACACGGCTTCTGTCTGACGGCGAACTTACCTTAAGGCAAAGCCTGATCGACCTACGGCCGGAGCAGGAGCGCCCGATGGCATACTTGCGCCTAAATCAGGAAAAGCTCAACGCCGAAATCGAAGATGGGAATTGGGCCAGTTGGTACGACCATTTTCATGTGCTTGTTCTCTCGGAAAGAAACCGGGATTTCCACTCGAGCGTGTGGCAAGGGTTTGCTTCTAACCTTGGAGCCACCGCGATTTACGTTTTGATCTGCGCAACTTTCGTTCCTGGCGTGCGACATTGGTGGTGCATCTTGCCGGCGTGCCTCTGGGTTTTTCTGCTTGCCGCGGAGGTTTACGGAGCCATTCAAAGATACACGAGCAAATGGTCAACGCTTTCTGAACAGATCAGGTATCTCTCGGAAGGCGGTCACAGTGCGAGGTAGCGAGACGCGACACCGCGCGACTGAACTCCAGTGTGGCGGGTCACCCGGATTTGGTTCCGTACCACGAGCGACGGAGCGGTTCCTTAGGTCCAAGACAGCGGTTTGAGCGTATTGGGTGTCCGCTTGCCTGTGGGCCAAGGTCCAGCCGGCAACGGACGCTGTCTAGTGGGCCTCGGGGCCGAAGTAGACACCGAGTGTGTCGTCAGGAAGTGTTTGGTCAAAACCTCCCTGGACAGGGATCTCTATCTTTCGTAAGGCCCAGAAGATAGTGACATGACTCGGACTCATCTTTTCCCACAGGCCTAAGTGAGGGGGCAAGTCCTTCATTTTTTCTAGGTCGCTCTGGCTCGAGCGACTGGTTATGGTTATGCCCTCGGTCGGGACCTGAACCCGCATGCGAAATACTTGGTTTTGTTCGATCTTCCAGCCGGCCTCGCTGAAAACCATCAGGAACTGACCAGCGGCAATGCACGCGGATTCACTCCATTCAACACAGCCAATTCTCAACTGTGAGCGAGGGCCAATCTGTGGTCGTTTTAACCAATCCAGGAGAGTTGCACGTCTCTCCGGAATGCTCAGGTCGTAGATTCTTACCTTCACTACGGCGGGAACTGGCTCCAATCGGAGAAACAGCATTAGTAGCAATGCCGAGACCACCGTGCATAAGGCCAGCCTGCTCAATAAGAATCGCTTGGGAATTACAATCCAACCACAAATGCAGAACAAAGGCCATGCAAGGAACAGCAACCACCTTAGGTCCTTCATAGTAGCCGCGATCACTGTGACCACGATGCCCGCGGCCAAGGTGATACATCCCCAGAAAACCGCGGATTCACTCCACAAGGGGCGCGCAGTCGTCTTTTGAACAGCACGCTCAAACTTTCTTCGGTCTCGTGAATTTCCGGACATTCCGGCGGCTTACCTCACTACATCTCGTTGTCCATCACCACGTTTGAGGCCTGCTCGAAGCGGGTGAAGGTGTGGAGGAAGACGAACTTCAGGACGCCGGTGGGGCCGTTGCGCTGCTTGGCGATGATGAACTCAGCGCGGTTGCGCTCCTCGTCGGGGGCGTCGGGCTTGTAGAAGCCGGGGCGGTTGATGAACAGGACGAGGTCAGCATCCTGCTCGATGGCGCCCGACTCGCGGAGGTCGGCGAGCTGGGGGCGGCGTTCGTCGCGCTCGGGGGCGCGGGTCAACTGGCTGAGGACGAGCACGGGCACGGCCAGCTCCTTGGCCATAGCCTTGAGGCCGCGGGTGATGCTGGAAACTTCCTCGTTGCGGTTTGAGAACCGGCCGCGGGCGGTCATCAACTGCAGGTAATCCACGATAACCAGGTCCAGCCCTTTATCGTTTTTCAGACGGCGCGACTTAGCGCCCATCTCCGCCACGGTGGACGAGGACGAATCGTCGATCCACACCGACGCGCGAGCCAGCTCGTTGAGGCTGTGGCTCATCTTTTCGCGGTCTTCCATGTTCAGGTGGCCGGTGCGGAATTTGTGCGCATCGATGCGGGCATGGGAGGAGAGCAGGCGCATGAGCAGCGCCTCTTTGGACATTTCCAGGCTGAAGATGGCCACCCTTGCTGCGTCAGGGCTGGCGCGGCCCTCGCGGGTGGCCACGTTTTCCGCGATGTTGAGCGCCAGCGCGGTTTTGCCCATGGACGGGCGGGCGGCCAGGATGACCAGTTCGGAGGGCTGGAGGCCAGAGGTCATTTCGTCGAGCGAAGTGTATCCGGTGGCCAGGCCGGTGACCGAGCGGCCCTCACTGACCAGGCGCTCCAGGCGCTCGTAATTCTTCTGGACCAGCTCCTTGACGGTGACAAATCCCTGGCGGATGCGGTCTTCCGCGAGGCGAAAGATTTCCGACTCGGCGGTGTCGAGCATCTCGTCGGCGCCGAGCTCGGCTTCGAGGGCGCGCTGCTCGATGGAGTGCGCGGTCTGCACGAGGTGGCGCATCATGGACTTTTCTTTGACGATGCGCGCGTAGTGCGGGACGTTGGCGATGCGCGGAACGCCGTCCACGAGCGAGGAGAGATAGGCCGCTCCGCCCGCCGACTCCAGCTCGCCTTTGCGGCGGAGCTCGTCGGTCAGTGTGAGGAGGTCGATGGCCTGGTGCGCTTCGGAAAGCTCGACCATGCGGTCGAAGATGCGGCGGTGATGGTCGCTGAAGAAATCCTCGGTGCGGAGGGTTTCCAGCGCGGCGTGGAGGCTCTGATTGTCGAGCAGGACGGCGCCGAGGATGCCGCGCTCGGCATCGAGCGAGGAGGGGAGGGGGCGTTCGATGGTGACTTGGGAAGCCATGGTGTCGCCTACATTCTACTACTTCGCTTTCTATTCGCCTAACAGTTCCTGTCTGGAGCGAAACCCGCGGTCAGATAAAAGGCCCAGGGTCGGGAGAAAAGCCCACGGTCAGAAGGGCACTGACCGTGGCTACCCGCGCTCCGGAAATGACACTGCGCCACAAACCGCGTCCCCCGCATTTCCCGCCGACAGCAAGGGGGATTCTCCCACTTCAGCGCATTGGAAAACTTTTAACGCCTTGTGGATTTTCGCAAAAAGTTCTTGCAGAAAATAAAAAAGTCGCGGCCGGAAGAATCGGGGAACGCTTCGGGGCCGGTGCTCGTCACTGATCGTTCTGGGATTGCTGCCGCGAAGGCGAGAGGCCCCTGCTCCCGAAGGTTCGGGACGGGTCCTCTCGCACTCAATGGCCGTTGGGCTGCACGATGATGGTGTGTGCCAGGAGCAAACGGCGGGATGGAGACGAGAACTACTCGGCCTTTTTCACCACGACTTTGACGGAGGCGGTGACTTCGCGATGCAGTTTCGCGGGCACCTGATATTCGCCGAGGGTTTTGATGGGCTGGTCGAGCTGGATGCGTCGCTTATCCACGGTGTAGCCCTGTGCGGCGAGGGCTTCGGCGATGTCCCCGGCGGTGACGGAGCCGAACATCTGGTCGTTCTCACCGGCCTTGCGCGCGAACTCGACGGTCAGAGCGGCGAGCAGTTCGGCCTGTTTCTGCGCGCCATCGCGCTCGGTGGCTTCGCGCTTGGCGAGCGAACGTTTGATCTGTTCGAGCTGCTTGAGGTTGCCGGCGCTGACGGGCAGGGCGAGCTTGCGCGGGAGCAGATAGTTGCGCGCGTAGCCTTCCGCCACTTCCAGGATCTGGCCGCGGTGGCCCAGCTTTTCGACGTCTTCCTGCAGGATGATTTGCATGGGAGCTTCCTTTCTACGACCTTTCCGGTCGGCCCTTCGTGATGTTCCTCAAATTGTCGATGGCAGCCTCACGCGATTGGGGCACGACATGTCGTGCCCCTACGACTGGCGCGCGCCCGGAAAAAACCTAAAGAGGGCGCAGCAAGCAGCGCCCCTACGGTGCTTATCGGGCGCCGCCGAAAGGCATGAGCGCGATGTTGCGCGCGCGCTTGATGGCCTCGGCGAGCCAGCGCTGGTGCCGCGAACAGGTGCCGGTGATGCGCCGCGGGATGATCTTTCCCCGCTCCTGGATGAAGGTCATCAGTTGTTCGGGCTTCTTGTAGTCGATGAAATCGACGCGGTCCACGCAGAAGCGGCAAACTTTCTTCTTGCGATAGAAGCCGCGGCGCCCGCGCTTGCCGCCCTCGCGGCCACCCTCGCGCGGGCCGCGGCTCTCGCCCCCGCGCCCTTCACCGGAGCGTCCGTCGCCGCGAGGCCGGCCTTCGTGTGGACGGCCCTCGTGCGGGCGGCCTTCCGCGGGGCGCACGGTGGGTGGCCGGCTTTCCGCCGGAGTAGCCTCCGGGCCGTGAGTTGGTACGTGTGGCCGCAGCTCGGTGGATTCCGGGGCCGGCTGGGGCTGTTGTGGCTGCGATTCGTTTTGCTTTTCGTCCGTCAATGGATCCTCCTGGAGCTATTGCTGCTGAACGGCAGCGGCGGGCTGTTCGCCGCCGGCGGGGTGCCCATGGCCGCGGGCGCCGCCGCGAGGCCGGCGCGAGGCCTTGCGTTCGCGGCGCTGCTGGAGCCGCTTCTGCCGCTTGATATCTTCATCGAGCCGCACAGTCATGTACTTGATGACGGCGTCGTTGACCTTCAGCCGGCGCTCGAGTTCGTGGATCATGTCGCCCTGTGTGGCGCGCAAGACCATGAGCACGTAATAGCCCTCGCGATGGCGCTGGACGCGGTAGGCCATCTTGCGCGCGCCCCACTTCTCTTTCTTCTCCACCTTGCCGCCGCGCTCCGCTATGGAGTGCTCGAGCGTGGCAATCATTTTGTCGATTTCCTCCTCGGGCGTAGCCGGGCGGCAAATGAAAATCAGGTCGTACAGACGTTCTTCCATGTGTCTCCTCTTTTTTCTCCGTACTCTCCGTGTCTCTGTCCGGGCAGCAGGGCCTCAGGTCAGTCCCGCTTGGGCGGGACGGGACCTGAGCTACAGGCCCGGCTCAGCCATTCGCCGCGGCACCGGCCTCGGGCGCGCGGCGGTTGAAGCGATTCATGGCGCGGCGCACGCCATCGGCGACTACGCATTCCACGGCATCCGCCGCGAGGGTCACCAGCTCCACGGCAGCGTTACGTTCCGCCTTGCCCATGCGGTGCAGGACGTAGGCCGCCAGGTCACCCACGGGATGGTCGGGCTGGGTCCCTATCCGCAAGCGCACAAATTCATCCGTGCCGAGCACCGCAATCACCGACTTCAACCCGTTGTGGCCGCCGGCGCTGCCGCGTTCGCGGATGCGCAGGCTGCCCCAGGGAAGGGCCACGTCGTCCACAACGACCAGGATCTGGCCGGGCCCGGCTTCGTGCCTTTCGGCCAGCTCGCTCACGGCCATGCCGCTGAGATTCATGTACGTTTGCGGCTTGGCCAGGACGACTTCCTGCTGTCCGATGCGTCCCTTGCCGACATACGACTTTGCTTCCGGCCGTTCGACGCGGATGCCGGCGCGTTCCGCGACGAGGTCGATCACCAGGAAACCCAGGTTATGCGGCGTCCAGGCGTACTCGTATCCCGGATTTCCGAGTCCGACGATGAGCCACATGCGCGTTTCCGAGGTTTTCGGAGGGAGCCGCCCAGCGGCACCCCGCGAAAATCCACCGGCCGGGTCTTTCCCGCCGGCCGCGGCGGGCCGCTACTTCTTCTTCTCCGGCTTTTCGGACTTTTCGGGCTTGGGGGCCTTCTCCGCTTTTTCGGCAGGAGCTGCGCCCTCTTCTCCCTCTTCTTCCTTCTTGCCCTTCTTGATGACTTCGGGCTCGGCGGGCGTTGCAACAACGGCCGCTTCCGGCGCCACTTCCTCTTCCTTCTTGGGCGCCACAACGTGGGCGATCACGGTCCTCGCCTCGCTCACCAGCTTCATCCTGGCAGGGTCGAGGGGCAGGTCGGAGAACCGGAGCTGTTTGCCGATCATCAACGCGGACACATCGACGCTAAAATCTTCCGGGATGTCCATGGGCAGGCACTCGATCTCGACTTCACGAGACACCACCTCGAAAACACCGCCTTGCTGCTTGACTCCCAGCGGATCGCCCGTGGTGTGCACGGGAACCCGAACGCGCATGCGGACGTCCTTGGCGACGCGGACCAGGTCCACGTGGAGCAGGCTGCCGTGCAGGGGATCGGTCTGCCAGTCTTTCAACACGGCGAGCTCTTCACCCTGCCCTTCGATGTTCACGTTGAGCAGGGCGTTGTGGCCGGACTCGGTGCGGAACAGGGGCGCCAACTGTTTGGCCTCGAGGGCAACGGGCACTGCCTCTCCCGTGCCGCCGTAGAGCACGCCCGGGACGCCGCCGGCCTGGCGCAGCCGGCGCATGGCGTTTTTCCCGCGGTCGTCGCGCTTCTTGCCTTGAATTAGGATCTGCTGCATACGTCTTTCGCCTCTCTTCCTTCCGGTCTTTACCTCTTTTGCCGATTTCGCTAAATAAACAGCTCGCTGATGGAACTCTCCTCGTGGATGGACTGGATGCCACGCGCGAACAGATGGGCCACACTCAGGGCCTTGATTTTGGAGCAGGCCTTGGCCGCCGGGGTCAGCGGAATCGTGTCCGTTACCACCACTTCGGTGAGCGCCGACTTGGAAATCCGCTCCACGGCCGGCCCCGAGAGGATCGGGTGCGTGCAGCACGCGGACACTTCCGTAGCGCCGTGCTCGAGCAGCGCTTCCGTGGTTTTCACGAGCGTGCCGGCGGTGTCAATCATGTCGTCAATTATGAGCGCCGGACGTCCGCTCACGTCGCCGATGACGTTCATCACTTCCGCGACGTTCATTTCCACGCGGCGTTTGTCCATGATAGCCAGCGGGGCATTGATCTTCTTGCCGAAGAAGCGCGCGCGCTCCACGCCGCCCGCGTCCGGGGAGACCACCGTGTACGCCTGGGGCCGCTTGGAGAAGTAGTCCACCATCACCGGCGTGGCGTACAGGTGGTCCACCGGGATGTTGAAATATCCCTGGATCTGCGGGGCGTGGAGGTCCATGGTGAGCGCGCGGCTGGATCCGGCCGTCTCCAGCAGATCGGCCACGAGTTTTGCGGATATGGGCACGCGCGGCTTGTCCTTGCGGTCCTGCCTGGCATAGCAGTAATAGGGGACGACGGCGGTGATGCGCCAGGCCGAGGCGCGCTTGAACGCGTCGATCATCATCAGCAGCTCGACCAGGTTCTGGTCCACCGGGTGGCAGCAGGGCTGCACTACAAAAACGTCGGCGCCACGCACGTTTTCGAGGATCTGGAAATAAATCTCGCCGTCGCTGAAGCGTCCCAGCGCGCACTGACCCAGCGGCACGCGCAGGGCCCGCGCCATCTCCTCCGCGAGCGGGCGGTTCGCCATCCCCGAAAACAGCTTGAATTTCTCGTCGAACAAGACCTACCCCTGAAAGGCCTGCGATTGCGGCGAGATTCCGCCGCGATTCCGTCCCTTGCCGCGCCGGGAGCGGCTTCCCTGCTGCCGATTGCGGGCGGACACGCCTGGCGGGTCCGCCCCTACCCACGGGGCGAGCACCGCTACCGTCCGCGCAGCGTCCGGAGATACTCCTGCCGGGTAACCGTCTCCGTGATGAATACCTGGTCTTCCGGAAACCGCATCGCGGCACGGCGCGCCTGCGCTGGGGACGGGAAAACACCGAACACCGCCGAACCGCTGCCCGCCAGCGCTGCTCCTGCAGCCCCGTGCCGGAGGAGCGCGCGATGAATCCGCGCCAGCCGAGGGAACCGGCGGAACACCGGCACCTCGAAATCATTCTCGAGGGAGGCCCCCTGGCCGCTCCAACAAAGAGCGCAGAAAGTGTTTAGTTTACGGGCCGAACCGCGCGTTGTCAACGCCGGAGCCCGGAGCCAGCCGTAGGCCTCGCGGGTGTTGACCGCGATCCCGGCAGGCGAAACGACCAGCAATATCCGCTTTGGCGCGTCCGGGAGGGGATAGATCTCCTCGCCTCGCCCGATTCCCATGGCGCGGCCGCCGAAGAGGAAAAAGGGGACGTCCGAGCCCAGTTCGCTCGCAATCCGAAGCCGCTCCGCCGGTGCGAGGGACCCGCGAGCGAGGCGCTCCACGCCCACGAGGGCCACGGCCGCGTCGCTCGAGCCGCCCCCCAACCCGCGGCCCACTGGGATGCGCTTCTCCAGCCGGACATGAACTCCGTTGCGCAGGCCCAGGGCTCGGCGCGCCGCAGCAACGGCGCGCCATACCAAGTTTTCGCGGCCCGCGGGAATCGCGGGGTCGTCACATTCGAGTTCGACCCGCCCGCCGCGGAGGAGCGACATCTCCAGGACGTCGTGCAGGCCGATGGTCTGGAAAATGGTGCGCAGCTCGTGATAGCCGTCGGCGCGGCGGCCCAGCACGTACAGGCACTCGTTGATTTTGGCAAACGCGGGAAGACGCAGCGGCTTCATCGGCGGTCCGCGCGGAGCAGCGTCACGGTTTTGCAGTGGGAACGCCGGTCTGCGCCATTTCGCGCTTCAACTGGCTGACTTTCTTGTCGAGTTCACCGGCCTGGCCGGGTTCGTAGTCGGCCGGGACCACGTCGTGCCAGAACGCCTGCGCCTTGGTCCATTCCGCCAGGGCCTGAGTGGGCCGGCCCATCTTGTAGTACACCTCGCCCAGATGTTGGTGCACGGTGGGGTCGTGAGCGGTACGCGTCACGGCCTTTTCCAGTTCCGCGCGGGCGGCTTCCAGCTTCCCCTGCTTGAAATAGGCCCAGCCCAGGCTGTCCAGGAACGCGCCGTTGTAAGGGTCATCCGCGAGCGCGCGCTGGATCAGGCCCACAGCCTCGTCCAACCGCACGCCGCGGTCGGCCAGCATGTACCCGTAATAGTTGAGCGTGGAGCCTTCGTGAGGCTCGACGGCGAGGACGCGCTTGAACTGCTCTTCCGCATCGTCGAATTTCTTCTGGCGCTCGGCGATGGCGCCCTTGAGGAACCACACCATAATGCGGTCCCCTTTGCGCCCGGCGAGTTTCTCCGCTTCCGCCACCGCCTCTTCCGCCTCGGGGAACTTCCGGCCGCGCTCGTACACCTGTGCCAGGGTCAGGTACAGCTCGAAATCCTTCGGTGAATCCTTCAGCAGGCCCTGGATGAGCGCCGCGCCGGCGGCTGGATCTCCTTTTTCGGCCAGCAGTACGGCGCGGGTCATGACGAACGAACGGTCGTCCGGATAGGCGGCGATGGCCTTCTGGGATTCCTCGAGAGCCTTGTCGAGCTGACGATTCATGCGATAGGTGTCGATGAGCAGCTCGCGGGCGCGCTTTTCCTGCTCGGGGCCCAGTTCGCGCATTGCTTCAAAGGTCTCGATGGCGGCAGGATAGTTCTCCACCTGGCGGAAGAGGGCGCCGAGCTGCTCGTAGAGGATGGCCATGGTGGAGGGGCGCTCCGTGCCCTTGGCCGCGGCCACTGCGTCGCTGAGCACGCGGATGGCGTCGTCAAAACGCCCTTGCGCGCGGTAGGTCAGCGCCTCGTTGTAAATCACTTCCAGGCTGCCGGGCGCGTCCTGCTTGGCGCGAAGCATGCTCTCTTCCGCTTTGTCGAGCTGGCCCAGATGCCGGTAAATGAGCGCCAGCCGCAGGAAATGCTGCGGATCGTTCGGCTCCAACTCAGAGAGCCGCCGATACTGCTCGAGCGCTCCGTTGTAGTTCTCCTGGAGCAATTGCGCTTCGCCCAGGCATTTCCGCGCCGCGGCATTATCGGGTTGCTGCTTGACGGCCTGGTGGCAGGCGACTTCGGAATCGGGATAATCGCCCTCCTTCGCGTAGGCATCGCCGAGCAGCACGAGCCAATCCGGGGTGGCCGCCTTCTTCGCCGCCGGCTCGAGTAGTTGCACCGCTTCTTTTCCGCGGCCCTGGTCCAGCAGCAACAGGGCCAGTTGCCGGAGCAATCCTTCGTCGTCCGGCGAACGGGCCAGGGCTGCGCGCAGAGTCGTCTCGGCCTCGCCGTCGTTCTGCGCGATGCGGTAAAGGCGCGCCAGCCACAGCGCCGAGTCCGTGTCCGATGGATCCAGCCGCACGATTTCGCGGTATTGCAAGATCGCCTGATCCACGATTTCCTTCTGCCCTGTCGAGGAGTCGGTGTCGCCGAGCGAACGGACATAGATTCGCGCCAGAATGCGATGGGCGGGCAGATTCGCGGGGTCCTTCTTCAGAACGCTCTCGGCCTCCGCGATCGCGTCGGGGATGCGCCCCGCGCGCGCGTAGGCCTCGGCCAGCCGCTCGCCGATGACGGAAGAATGCGAATCGAGCTCGTAGGCGCGTTTGTAGGCTTCAATGGCGCGGCCGGCGAACTCGGCGTTCCCGGTATATTCGTACCGCTCCTCGTACATCCGTCCGATTGTGAACTGGTAATACGCTTCGCTCCGCCGGTCCAATTCCGACGTCGGGGCAGCCGGGGCAATCCGGGTCGTCGCCGGTTGCTGCGGCACGCTCGGCGGAGCCGTCTGCGCGGGCGCGTGCTGCGCCAGAAGCGCAGCAGGCAGGAGCGCAGCAGCGAGCAGGCCTGCGCCAAAACTCAGTATGTTGCCTCTCTCTTTACGCATAAACGATCATTATCCTACACTGCCCGAACCGCTCCAAACACCCGGCAGGGCCTCGGTGCGCTGTTGCAGATACTTTGATGCCGGTTTTGACGCAACGCAGTCGGGGGCCAGCCGGCGCAGCCGTTCTTCCCGTCCCCACTAGTGGCGGAAATGCCGAATACCCGTAAACACCATCGCCATTCCGGCCTTCTCTGCGGCCGCAATCGCGTCGTTATCCCGCACGGACCCGCCCGGCTGGATGACCGCGGTGGCACCGGCGCGAGCGGCTTCTTCGATGCCGTCGGGGAACGGGAAAAACGCGTCGGACGCCACGACGCTGCCTGCCAGCGGCTTCTGCGCCTTCATTACCGCGAGCTTCACGGAATCCACGCGGCTCATCTGCCCGGCGCCGACGCCCAGCGTCTGCCCTTCGACGGCGAACACGATGGCGTTCGATTTGACGTGCTTCGACACTTTCCAGGCGAATAGCAGGGCGCGAAGCTCCGCCTCGGTCGGTGCGCGTTTCGTCGCCGTTTTCAGTTCTTCGGCCCGCAACTGACGCGTGTCCGGCTGCTGCACGAGCATTCCTCCGGATATCTGCTTCAACTCGTAGGGGGACGCGTCGTCCTCGGCAGGAATCTCCATCAGCCGCACGTTTTTCTTGCCGGCCATAGCATCGCGTGCGGCGGAATCGTAGCCGGGAGCGGCCACACATTCGACGAAGAGTTTTGCCAGTTCCCGCGCCGTTGGGCCGTCGAGAGGACGATTGAAAGCGACCACGCCACCGAATGCGGATACCGGGTCGCACTCGAACGCTCGCACATAGGCTTCGTGCAGATGTTCCTGTTCGGCGGCGCCGCACGGGTTGTTGTGTTTGATGATGGCGGCCGCGGGCCGCTCGAATTCCCGCACCAGCTTCCACGCCGCGTCCAGGTCCACCAGGTTGTTATAGGACAGCTCTTTTCCCTGCAATTGCCGCGCGCCCGCCAATCCCACGGGACGCCGCCCGGAGGAAACGTACAGCGCCGCCAGTTGGTGCGGATTCTCGCCGTAACGCATCTCCTGCTGCCGGACCAGCGCGCCAAACAGCCTTTCCGGAAGCGCTGGGCGCGCGACGAGCGCCAGGCGTCCTCCCTCTGCGGCCAGTCGCTCCAGTTCCATGGCGATCAGGCCGTCGTAGCGAGAGGTAGTAGCAAAAACCTTCCGCGCCAGCCGCAGGCGCGTGGCGAGACTCAGTTCGCGCGCACCGCCTTGCGCTATCTCAGCGCCCACCGCCGCGTAATCCGCGGGATCGCACACGGCCGCCACGCTTTCAAAGTTTTTCGCCGCGGAGCGCAGCATCGTGGGGCCACCGATATCGATGTTTTCGACGAGCTCCTCCGAGGTGAGCCCCGCCTTCGCGGCAGTGGCCTCGAAGGGGTAGAGATTTACCACCACCAGATCGATCGGCGCGATGCCGTGCCTGGCGGCTTCTTCCCGGTCGCCAGCCACCCCGCGCCGATACAGGATCCCGCCATGAACCTTTGGATGCAGCGTCTTCACGCGCCCGCCCAGCATCTCCGGCCAGCCGGTTAGCTCGGCAACGTCTTGCACGGCCAGCCCCGCCTCGCGCAGCAGCTTCGCCGTTCCACCCGTCGAGAACAATGCGACGCCGAGGCCGGTGAGCTGAAGCGCAAATTCCTCAACCCCTGTTTTGTCATACACACTCACCACCGCACGCTCAATCGCCATCCACACCCTCCGCAGGCCCGCGCGAGCGAGCCGCCACGACGAAAGCCCCCACATTCTACGCGCGAACGCCGCCTCGGAGCGGGCAGAGTGCGACGGAGCGGCCGGGCGCGCGCAGGCCCGGGCGCACCTGTCCGTCCAATCCCGAACCGCTCAGGGGGAAAGTTTTCGACAACGATCCGGCGGGAACCGCTAGCCCTTCACGCGGGCCTTCAATTTGATCTGGCCGTTCTCGATCTGGACGGCATACTCGACGGCATCGCACTTGGCCTGCTGTTTGAGCTGGGCCGTTTTCTGCCGCACGAATGACGTGAAATTCTCGAGCGTCAGCGCGTCCGTTTTTTCTCCCGCGCCCTTTTTCGCCTCGAGCAGGACGTTGTACAGGTCGGTCACTTTTTCCCGCTCGCGATCAGGGTCCGAACAGGCCACCACGTAGCCGCCCGGCTCGCCGATCAGTTCCGCGGCGCTCCGCCGGGGCGCAGCGGGAGTCCGTGGAGTGGCCACAGCCGCCGCAACCGGCTGCTGGACCGGCGCCTTCGGCGCCTGCGCTGCGGCGTTTCGCAACCTTTCCTCTTCGATGGCGCGCGCCGCCGCGCCGAAATGCCGCTGGACCAGCCCCTCTTCCCTTGCCTTCAGCCGTTTGCGGAAAATTTCCTGATACTTGGCGTAGGTTTGGGCCAGGTTGTTGTAGCGGAACCTCTGGCCATAGGACATGTCCGCGCCGCGCTCGGAATAGCGCTTAATGAGCTGTTCAATGCGCCAGATCGTGTCGTTGGGTGGACGCGATCGCCCCCCGCCGAAGTACTGTTCGTACTCAATCTTTAGCGCGCGGATTTCGCGTTCGATCTGGCCCAATTCCTCGTCAATTTTATCCATAGGGCAGTGAGGGCAGGCGGCTTCCATCCTAGAGCCTGGCGGGGACGGGGTCAACCGGCGTGCCTGCCAGGCAGCGCAGAGTAGGCACCCGTTGCGCCCCGCGAGACCCCTGTGCTGCAATGGAACTCCCATGTCCCCCCGCGAACCGGATTCGGGTGCCCTATTGCGTCGTCTGCCCTCTGTGGACGAGTTGTTGCGCCGCCCCGTGCTCGAAGAGCTGGCGGCGCGCGCCGGCCGCGGCGTGGTTCTCAATGCCGCCCGAGCGGTTCTGAACCGCCTGCGCGCGGAAATCGCTCTCGGCGCGCTGCCGGCAGAAAACAACCTGGATGCCGGGATACTGGAGGGAGCCATTCGTGACGAGGCCGCCCGCGACACGACCTTTTCCCTGCGCCCGGTTATCAACGCCACCGGGGTTGTCCTGCACACGAATCTGGGTCGCGCGCCCATCGGTGCCGCCGCGCTCTCCCATTTGGCCGAGACCGCCCGCGGCTACTCCAACCTGGAGTACGACCTGGAAGCCGGCCAGCGGGGCAAACGCGACGTCCACACCGCGCGTCTTCTGGCCCGTGTGCTCAGCGCCGAGTCCGCCCTCGTGGTCAATAACAACGCGGCCGCGGTCTTCCTCGTCCTACATGCATTGGCCGCGGGCGGCGAGGTGGTCGTCTCCCGCGGTGAATTGATCGAAATTGGAGATGGGTTCCGCATCCCGGACATCATGGCGGCCAGCGGAGCGCGGCTGCGAGAAGTAGGTACCACGAACCGCACGCGCCTGGCCGATTACGAAGCGGCCACGGGCGCCGAAACGCGGCTGCTGATGTCAGTGCACCCCTCGAATTTCCGAATTGTGGGCTTTGCCGGACGTCCCGCGCTCGCCGAGTTGGTGGATCTCGGCCGGCGAATGGGCGTGCCTGTGTACGAAGACCTCGGCTCCGGGTGCCTGGTGGATCTGGCGCCCTATGGACTCGAGGAACCGCAGGCGCAGAACAGCATAGCCGCGGGAGCCGACGTGGTCAGCTTCAGCGGCGACAAACTGCTCGGCGGACCGCAGGCTGGAATCATCGCTGGACGCCGCGCCCCGCTGGAACGAATCCGGCGCAATCCACTCTATCGCGCCCTCCGCGTGGACAAACTGACCCTCGCGGCGCTGGAAGCTACGCTTTCCTCCGTGGTGCGCGGCGCGCTCGATGAAATTCCCACGCTGCGGATGATTCGTGTGCCGACCGCGGAAATCGAACGGCGGGCGCGTGAGTTTTCCGCCGCGGTTGCGGGCCGCCTGCCGCCGGGCGAAGCGGAAATCGAGGTGGTGGCCGGCCAATCGGTGGTGGGCGGCGGGTCGACTCCGGCGCAGCACCTGGCCACCTATCTCATCCGCGTCTCGACGCTGCGGTACTCGTCCGCCGAGATCGAAGCGCGGCTGCGGCAACCTCCCGTTGGCGCTGCGCCCGTGATCGCGCGCATCGAGGAGGATCGCCTGGTCCTCGACCTGCGCACGGTGGACCCCGGAGAGGAATCCGCGCTGCTGGAAGCTCTGCTTGCCGCCCTGCAGTGAGTGCTCTGGTGCGGGCCGCGGCGTTACACTGAGTCCCAAACGATGCTGGCTGCCAGATTCCAACACAAACGCCTGGTGCTCGTCTCGCGGCCCCTCCCGGTTGTCGCGCGTGGGTGGGCGCTGGTGCGCGTGCGGCTGGCTGGGATCTGCAATACGGACCTAGAGATTCTGCGCGGGTATCACAATTTCCGTGGCATACCTGGACATGAATTCGTGGGAGAGGTGGTGGCGTGCGGAGGCAGCGGGGCCTCACGACGCGGCGCAGAGCAACGCTGGATTGGGCGCCGCGTGGTGGGCGAAATCAACATCACCTGCCGCGGACTGGGCCTGCGTCGCCAGTGCGAGTACTGCGGGCGCGGCAAACCGACGCACTGCGTGCGGCGGCGCGTGCTGGGCATCTTGAACCACGACGGCGCGTTTGCGGAGTATCTCATTCTGCCGCTGGTCAACCTTCACGCTGTGCCGGACGGTGTGCCGGACGAGTGCGCGGTGTTCACCGAACCGCTCGCCGCAGCCTGTCAAATCCTAGAGCAGGTGCCCGCTGCGGCTCGCGGTGCGGCGGTAGCGGTGCTGGGAGACGGGAAACTGGGTCAGATAATCGTGCGTGTGCTCTCTGCTGCCGGGGCGCGCGTGACGCTTTACGGCCGCCACCGAGAAAAACTGGCGCTCGCTGCGGGGCGCGGCATCTCAGCCGCCCTCGCCGGAGGCAACCAGCGCCGGTATCCGTATGTCGTGGAGGCGACCGGTTCGCCCGAAGGACTGGATATGGCCATCCAGATGACCGAGCCGCGCGGGACGGTGGTGATGAAATCTACGTTCCACGGGGTCGCACGGCTGGAAACGTGGCCGATTGTGGTGAATGAGCAGACCGTGGTTGGGTCGCGCTGCGGCCCGTTTTTGAGTGCGCTCCGCCTGCTCCGCTCCGGAGGCGTGGACCCGCGCCCGCTGATCTCCCGCGTCTTCCCCCTCCGCGACGCCCCCGGCGCCATCCGTGAGGCTCGCGCTGCCGGCGTCCTGAAAGTCCTGCTGGATCCGCGTCAGTGATCGTTTGGCGCTATTCGTTTTTCCAATTTCGATTTTCGGCCTCTAGATCCGGTTGATGCAAGAGGCCACACACGCCGCGCCGAAACCGTTGTCGATGTTGACGACGCTCACATTCGAAGCACAACTGTTGAGCATGGCGAGCAGCGCCGCAACGCCACCGAAACTCGCACCGTATCCAATGCTGGTCGGCACGGCGATGACGGGAGCGGCGACGAGTCCCGCCACCACGCTCGGCAGCGCGCCTTCCATGCCCGCCACGCAGATGATGACCCGCGCAGCGGCCAGTTGTTCGCGGTGGCCCAACAGGCGGTGCAACCCAGCTACGCCGATGTCGTAAATGGCCGCGGCGCGATTGCCCAACGCGCGCGCCGCCACCAGCGCCTCTTCCGCCACAGGGATGTCGCTCGTTCCCGCGGAGACAACCAGGACAGTGCCTTTCCCGCGGACCGTGCGGTCGCGCTCGATCACGATGGCGCAGGATAGTGGGTGAAACTTCGCGCCGCGCGCCAGCCGTTTGACCGCCGTGTGGATACTGCGATCGGCGCGAGTGACCAGTATGTTGTGCCGCGAATCCTTACGGGCGAGCATGCTGCCGACGATCTCCGCCACCTGCTGCGGCGTCTTCCCCCGTCCAAACACCACCTCGGCAAATCCCTGGCGGAGAGCGCGGTGGTGGTCCACCTTTGCGAAGCCCAGATCCTCGAAGGGCAAATGGCGCAACCGCTCGAGCGCTGCGTCGTCCGTCAGTCGCCCGGCACGCACGGCGCGCAGCAGATCGCGCATCGCTTTTTCGTCCATGGCCGCCCGATTCTATCACCGCGTCTGGTTCGTTTCGTTCGACGGCGCCGGAACGGCTGAATTGGCGAGGCCGAGCCGCACCCTTGCGGGGATGGATTGTTTTGCGCGGGGCGCTCTGCCTGTATAGACTGAAGTGGATGCCTCAAAGAAGGGGGTACCGCTTTGTGGCCTTCCCTGCGGCGCTGGCGCTGTTCGCTGTCGCGTTTGTATCCACGCAAGGACGGCCATGGACGGCGATGCGCGTGGCCGGCGCTGCCCTGATGGTTCCGGGATTTGTGCTCTGGGGAATCGCGCACGTGCAACTCGGTGATTCCTTCAGCGTCAAAGCCAAAGCCCAAAAATTGGTGACTCGAGGGATCTACTCGCGTTTCCGGAATCCCATCTACATATTCGGAGGCATCGGGGTCGCGGGATTTGTGCTGGCGATCGAACGGCCGATCTGGCTTCTGGCGTTCGCTGTGTTGATTCCGATGCAAATCGTGAGGAGCCGACGCGAGGCGCGGGTGCTGGAGGAGAAATTCGGCGACGAGTACCGCGAATACGCGCGACATACGTGGCTCTAGAGGCGAGCACGGGGATGGTTTTCTTGACATTGGCGGAAACGGCTGCTTAGCATGGGAAATCAACCGTCCATGGTGAAAACGAACAACGGGAAAACGGTCACAGTAGCCGTAACGGGCGCGAGCGGCGCCCTGTGCGCGCAAACACTCGTTCGCCTGCTGGATGCCGATGCGCGCGTGGCGCGCGTCCATTTCGTCATCACGCCCAGCGGCATGCGCGTCCTGACGGACGAGCTGGGCATCCGAGCCACGGACCCGCGGCAGTTGCCCGTGATACTTGCTGAAACGACGGCGGCGAAATTCCAGGGGCATTTGAATACGGATATCGGGGCTTCGATCGCCT
The DNA here is from genome assembly GCA_963773835.1 of uncultured Acidobacteriaceae bacterium. Lineage (GTDB taxonomy): Bacteria > Acidobacteriota > Terriglobia > Acidiferrales > UBA7541 > JOPF136. The sequence continues at coordinate 111,941 of CAVZCQ010000001.1, read as the reverse complement.
CCGGCAGCCACGCAGTGGACGGGATGGTGGTGCTGCCGTGCTCGGTGGGCACGCTGGGGAAAATCGCAAGCGGGCTGGCCGACGACCTGGTGGGCCGCTCCGCCGATGTGTGCCTGAAGGAAGGAAGCCGGCTGGTGCTGTGCGTGCGCGAGACGCCGCTCAGCCGGATTCACCTGGAAAACATGCTGCGCGCGCAGGCCGCCGGCGCGGTGATCATGCCGGTGGTGCCCGCGTTCTACGCCGGTGCGAAAACCATCGAAGAGCTCGTCACCCAGTACGTGTGCCGCGTGCTGGCGCATCTCGACCTTCCGCAGAAGACGCAGTTTCGCTGGCAGGGCCAGGCGGAATCCGCCGCCCGGCGGCTGGAAATCGCGGCGCGCCCGCCGCGCGCCCGGAGGTAGCGCTGACCGCCGGCCGTCCGACAGTCCCCGAACACCATGCCCACGCCGCGCTCCAAACTCGGCACGACGCTCGAGATGATCAAATTCGAGCACTCTATATTCGCGCTGCCGTTCGCGCTGACGGGAGCGCTGCTGGCCGCGCGCTTCGCGGGCCCCGGCTGGCCGGAATGGCGGCAGATTGGCTGGATCGTGGTGGCCATGGTGGGAGCGCGCTCCGCCGCCATGACGATGAACCGCATCGCCGACCTGGAGTACGACCGCCGCAACCCGCGCACGGCCGGACGCCCGCTGGTGACCGGCGCTCTCACGCTGCGTTTTGCCTGGATGTTTACGCTGCTGAGTTCCGCGGTGTTGGTGTTCTCAGCGTGGGAGCTGAATCGCCTGGCGTTTCTTCTGTCGCCCTTGGCGCTGGCCGCGCTGTTCCTCTATTCCTATACGAAGCGCTTCACCGCCTATTCGCACCTGGTGCTCGGCTTCTGCCTGGGAATCGCGCCCGCAGCCGCTTGGATCGCCGTGACCGGCTCCTTCGACTGGCGAATGATGGTGCTTTGCGCTGCGGTCACCCTGTGGGTCGCGGGCTTCGACGTCCTCTACGCGCTGCAGGACGTGGATTTCGACCGCCGGGCCGGCCTGCATTCCTTTCCGGAGAAATTTGGGGTGCCGCGCGCGCTTCTCGCGGCGCGGGCGATGCACGCGTGCGTGGTGGTTCTGCTTGGCTGGCTGGCGTGGAGTTTCCGGCTGGCGTGGCCGGCGTGGGCGGGAGTTGCCGCCGTCGCCGGGTTGCTCGTCTATGAGCAGTCGCTAGTGGCGCCGGACGATCTTTCACGTCTGGATGCAGCGTTTTTTACAACCAACGGCTTTATTAGTATCCTGTTCTTCGTGTCGTGGGGCACGGCGCTGTGGGTGGGGCGTTAGCCTTCGAAGATGGCTGAAATGCACATTTCCGACGCGCGGCTGGAACCCGTAGCCAGGAAGGTCCTCGGAGGAGAACGCCTGGATGCGGCCGATGGGCTCGCCCTCTACCGCTCGCCGGACCTGCTGGCCGTGGGCTGGCTGGCCAACCACGTGCGCGAGAAGCGCCACGGAAAAACCACGTATTTCAACATCAACCGGCACATCAACCCGACCAACGTCTGCACGGCACATTGCCGCCTGTGCGCCTTCGGCCGTTCGCCGGACGCGCCCGGCGCCTACACCTACGCGCTCGATGAAGTGTGGCAGCGCGCGGCGGAAGGCGTGGCCGAAGGGGCCACCGAATTCCACATCGTGGGCGGGCTGCATCCCGACCTGCCGTTTGATTATTACCTCGACCTGGTCCGCGGGCTGAAGCAGCGCTTTCCGCATGTGCACCTAAAAGTGTTCACCATGGTCGAGATCGGCTACCTGTCGCGCATCACGAAATTGTCCGTGCGCGACGTGCTGCTGAAACTGAAGGAAGCCGGTGTGGACTCGATGCCGGGTGGCGGGGCGGAGATTTTCAATCCGCGCGTGCGCAAAGTGATCTGCGACCACAAAACCAGCGGCCGGCAGTGGCTGGACATCGCGCGAACCGCGCACCAGCTCGGCCTGCGCTCGAACGCCACCATGCTGTTCGGCCACATCGAAACGCTCGAAGAGCGCGTTGAGCACCTGCTGCTCCTCCGCCAACTCCAGGACGAGACCCACGGGTTCGTGGCCTTCATCCCTCTCGAGTTTCATCCCGAGAACACGGCGCTCTCGCACCTTCCCAAACCCACAGGGTTCGACGACCTGAAGTGCATCGCGGTGGCTCGGCTGCTGCTCGACAATTTCGATCACATCAAAGCCTACTGGATTATGCTCACGCCACGCATCGCGCAGATCGCGCTGAAATTCGGCGCCAACGACATGGACGGAACGGTGATCGAAGAGAAGATTTACCACGACGCCGGGGCCACCACTCCGCAAGAACTAACGCGCGCCGACTTGGAACGACTGATCCGCGAAGCGGGGTTGGAGCCCGTCGAGCGCGACACGCTCTACCGCCCCGTGGACCGCTCGAAGCTTCCGCCCATTCCACCGCGACCGGTGGGGACTCTCATCACCCTGAACACGTAGGCCAGCTACGGGCCAGAGGGACGCCACAGAGAAAGCGGCGCCGCGCCGGCTCAGCTCGCCTTTGTCGCGGCGGTTCTCCCGGGGAAAAAGGCTTGCGCCACGAGCAGGGCATAGAACGGCGCGTATTCAAGCCACAGGAAGAAGGGATCGAACTTCCACACACCGAGTATCCCGTAGCCGATGAGCACGTGGTAGGAAAGAAACTCGAGAACCGTGAGCAGCAGCCAGGCCGGATTCGGAAAAAACACAAGCAGGGGTATGACCCACAGGAAATACCACGAGAACGCGTTCTGCGAGAGCAGCGGCACCGCCCCGAACAGCAGATAAGCGGCGCGTAGCGGGTTCAGTTTCCGGAGCGCGGCCCAAAGCGCAATGCCCGCTACTACGCCCACCCCGATGCCCCAGGCCCAGTCGTCCGAGCCGCTGAACCAGTGCAAAACCGAGTACAGGCTCGCGTTGTTCACCCAGTGCTTCCGGTAGGGATGGAACAGGTGGAGGACGCCAGGCCATGCGGCGCGGTACGGCCACCAAGCGATGGCGGCGAGCCCGCAGGCCAGGCCCACACCGGTCCACGAGCGCGCGCTGCGCGGCCATCCTGTCCTTCGCAGCAGGAGCGGAGCGAGCAGGATGGGGAAAAACTTCGCGAGCACCGCCGCGCCCAGAGCCAGCGTTGACAGCACAGTGCGCCTCTCTATAATCAGGAAGAGCGCGGCTACTGAGAACAACATTGCCAGCGGGTCGTTATGCCCGCTCGCGGCGACTTCCACGACCACCAACGGATTCCACGCATAAATGGCCAGCGTAAAATCCCTGCGACCGGTGCGGCGAATCCAGAAGGCCAGCAGCGCCACCAGCAGGGCTTCCGCCGCGAGCATCGGAGCCTTGAAGGCCAGCAGTTTTCCGGATACCGCCGCCGTGGCGCGCAGCACGAGTTCCGTGACCGGCGGGTAGATGTTGGGCATCTCCTGGTTCGAGACGTGCGGCCAGTAGGCGTCGCGGAATTGGACCAGCCGGCGGTCTTCCGGTGCGATGACGTAGGGGTTCCAGCCAGCGCGCTGAATGAGGCCGTCCCAGCGGTAGCGGTAGAGGTCGTCGGAGAGGCTGGGTTCGAGCGGCGCGAGCGTGAGGCGGAACAAAAAGGCGGCGGCGAGCACGATCCAGAGAACTGCGCGGCGTTCTCCCGCGCGTTCCAGCAGGTAGAGCGCGACCAGGTACACAATGCCGGCCGTGAGCCCGACACAAATGGTCTCGACGACGTGCAGCTTCAGGTCGCCAAATTGCCGGATGGCCAGGAAGGCCACTTCGAGCGCGACGGCGCCGCCCAGGGCCGCGGGCAGGGGAGAATGAGATCCGGGAGAAGTTTCGTGGGAGACGGCGGAAGAGACGGACGGTGAACTCACTCTTCAGCTCGGGATTGTTGCTCGCGGCGATGCAGGGGCCGCTCTCCGCCGTGTGGCAGCGGATTACGGACAAAACATTCCGCGGCCTCTACCAGCCGAACACGTTCGATCTGGCCATCATGCTGCCGTATTTCGCCGTGCTGGTGGTGCTGGCCGCGTATGGCAGCCATCGGTACTGGCTCGTTTACAATTTTTATAAGCACCGCCACGTGGAACCAGGCCCTCCCCCGGAAGTGACCGAGTGGCCAAAGGTTACCATACAGCTTCCCATCTTCAACGAGCGGTACGTGGTGGACCGGCTGGTGGAGTCGGTCGCGCGGCTCGATTACCCCCGCGAACGGCTCGAGATCCAGGTGCTCGACGATTCGACCGACGATACGGCGGAGGTGGCGCGCGCGTGCGTGGAGCGCCATCAGGCGCTCGGCCTCGAAATCCACTACGTGCACCGCGACAATCGCGAGGGCTTTAAGGCCGGCGCTCTGGGCGAAGGGATGAAGACGGCGAGCGGCGAGTTCATCGGCATTTTTGACGCCGACTTCCAGCCCCATGCGGATTTTCTCCGCCGCACGATCCCCTACTTCCAGGACCCGAAAATCGGGATGATCCAGACGCGATGGACGTATGTGAACCGGCATTATTCATCGCTGACGGAGGTGGAAGCGATTTTGCTGGACGGCCACTTCGTGATGGAGCATGGCGGGCGTTACCGCGAAGGCAGTTTCTTCAACTTCAACGGGACTGCAGGCGTGTGGCGCCGCGCGGCAATCGAAGACGCTGGTGGCTGGGAGCACGACACGCTCACCGAGGACACCGACCTTTCCTACCGCGCGCAGCTTCGCGGCTGGAAGTTCCTCTACCTCATGGACGTCGAATGCCCCTCCGAGCTGCCGGTGGAGATGAATTCGTTCAAATCGCAGCAGGCGCGCTGGGCGAAAGGGCTGACACAGGTGGCGCGGAAGAGCCTGCGGCGCATTCTGCGCGCGCCGATTCCTTTCCATGTGAAAGCGGAGGCGTTCTTCCACCTGACGGCGAACATCAGCTACCCGCTGATGATGATGCTTTCGACGCTGCTGCTGCCGGCAATGATCGTGCGCTTCTATCAGGGCTGGCTGCAAGTGCTGGCTATAGACCTTCCCCTGTTTTTGGCCTCGACGTGCTCGATTTCCAGCTTCTACCTGATGTCACAGCGCCACCTCTATCCGAAGACGTGGACGCGCAGCATTCTCTATATGCCGTTTGTCATGGCGCTGGGCATCGGGATTGGCGTGCGGAATTCGATCGCCGTGATTGAAGCGCTTCTCGGGATTCAATCCGAGTTTGTGCGCACGCCGAAGTACCGCATCGAAGGCGACCGGCACGAAAACTGGATCGCCAAAGCGTACCAGAAGCGGTCCGGCTGGATGCCCTGGCTGGAAGTCGCGCTGGGGATTTACTTCGCGCTCGCGGTAGCCTACTCGCTCGACAACGAGAATTACGCAACCGTGCCCTTCCTGCTGCTTTTTGTGGGCGGATATGCGTACACGGGGGTGATGTCACTCGGGCAGGGTTATCTCGAAAGGATGCGGTTCGGCATTTCCTCGGGCGAAACGCGGCCCGCGGCTACCGGCGCGCCTAGTTTCTGAGAGGCGGAGGAAGCCGCCTGCGCAAAGGCGCGCGCTGCATTTGGCGAAACGCAGGCGCGATTTTTTTCGCGGCGTGGCTTTGCGAGCGCGGTATGATTCCAGATTGCTGCGGCGGGGCCGGAAGCGCGGCGGAATCCAAGACCCGAATCGAAATGAGATAGAGGGGACAGATGCGCGCAGTCGTCACAGGTGGCGCGGGCTTTCTCGGCTCGCATCTTTGCGAAAAACTTCTGGAAAACGGCTGGGACGTCCTCTGCGTGGACAACCTGGTGACCGGAGCGGAGCAGAACGTCGCGCACCTGGTGCCGAACACCCATTTCCGGATCCAGCGGCACGATGCCAGCGTGTATATCGATGTGGCCGGCCCGGTGGACTACGTTCTCCATTTTGCCTCACCGGCCAGTCCGGTGGACTACGCGCGGCTTCCGATCCAGACGCTGAAGGTGGGCGCTCTCGGGACTCATAACGCGCTGGGATTGGCGATGGCGAAGAGGGCGAAGTTCTTGCTGGCATCCACTTCGGAATGTTACGGAGACCCTCTCGTCTCCCCGCAGCCGGAAAGCTACTGGGGAAACGTGAATCCCATCGGCCCGCGCGGCGTGTATGACGAGGCGAAGCGCTATGCCGAGGCGATGACCATGGCGTATCACCGCTACCATGGGCTGGACACTCGCATCGTGCGCATCTTCAACACCTATGGGCCACGCATGCGGTTGAACGACGGGCGCGCGCTGCCGAATTTCATCTACCAGGCGCTCACCGGGCAGTCCATCACAGTCTACGGCGACGGCTCGCAGACGCGCAGCTTCTGTTATGTGAGCGACCTGATGGAGGGCATCTACCGGCTGATGCAGTCGGAGGAGCATTTGCCCACCAATATCGGGAACCCCCAGGAAATCACCATCCTCGAATTCGCCCGGCGTGTGAAGGCCTTCACCGGAACCGCTTCGGAGATCGTGCTCAAACCGCTGCCCCAGGACGACCCCAAACAGCGCTGCCCGGACATCACCAAAGCGAAGGCTCTGCTGGGGTGGGAGCCGAAGGTGCCGCTCGAAGAAGGCCTCCGGCTGACGCTGGACTTCTTTAGGAAGCAGCTCGAAAAAGAAAAAATCAGCCGGTGATGGATCGAGTGCCCGGCAGCAATCGGCGGGGCAGGCGGGTGGCCGAGAGGGCGGCCAGGAGTGACGGCACCAGTGGCTGGCTCAGTCGGGCCGGCCGATGGAGTGGTACTCGAAACCGAGTTCGCGCATTTTGCGGGGATCGAGGAGATTGCGGCCGTCGAGCACGAGCGGGCGGATCATGAGGCCATGAACCCGCTGCCAGTCCAGATCGCGGAATTCGGGCCATTCCGTGAGCAACAGGACAGCGTCGGCGCCGGAAGCGACCTCGTACGGGTCGGGGCAGTAATTCACGGTGGGGAACTGGGCCTGGGTCTTCTTCATTCCCTGCGGGTCGTATGCGCGCACGGAAGCGCCTTCGCCGAGCAGACGGCGCAGAATCTCCAGTGCCGGTGCGAAGCGAATATCGTCGGTGTTGGGTTTGAAGGAGAGCCCCAGAACCCCGACCTGTTTGCCTTTCAGCACCCAGAGTGCTCGCTTCACTTTCTCGACGAACTGGTCAATTCGGACCTTATTGATCCGCTCGGCCTCTTTCAACAACATGAAGTCCATGCCCGCGCGTTCCGCCAGGCGGTAGAATGCCTGGATGTCCTTCGGGAAGCAGAAGCCGCCGAATCCAATCCCGGCGTTCAGGAATTGCGGGCCGATGCGCGGGTCCATGCCCATCGCGCGGGTCACTTCCTCCACGTCAGCTCCCAGGCTCTCGCACAGGTCGGCGAGTTGGTTGGCATAGGAGATCTTCAGGGCCAGGAAGGAATTGCTGGCGTGTTTGATCAACTCGGAAGAGTTGATGGTGGTCACCACGAAGTGCGGCGCCGGGCCCGGAGGACAGCTACCTTGATGCGCCGGGCAGGGAAACTTGCGCTCCAAGATGGGGCGGTACATCTCGCGCATTTGTTCCGCGGCCGCGGGCTCGTCCACACCGACCACGATGCGGTCGGGATGAAGAAAATCGGCGACGGAGCTCCCTTCGCGAAGGAATTCGGGATTCGAGACGACCTGGAACTGCGCGCCACTTCCCCGTCCGTACACCTCGAGCGCGCGGCGGAGCTGTTCTCCGGTCCGCACCGGCACCGTGCTTTTTTCTATGACGAGCTTCGGGCCGCGTGCCTCGGTGGCGATTGTGCGCGCGACGGCGTCGATGGCGGAAAGATCGGCCTCCCCGTTTTCGAGCGGGGGCGTGCCGACGCAGATGAAGATGGCGCTGGCCGCGTCGACCGCGGCAGGAAGATTGCCCGTGAATTCGATACGCCCCTCGGCGCGTGAGAGAGCAATGAGCTCGGCGAGATGGGGCTCATAGATGGGAATCTGGCCGGCGACTAGGGAGCGGATCCGCTCGGCATCGCTGTCCACACAGGTGACGTGGTGGCCGATGGCGGCGAGACATCCGCCCGTTACCAAACCTACGTAGCCGCAACCTACGATCGAAATCCGCACGAAGTCTCCGCCGGGATAGAAAAATCACGCATGCGACAGACAACCATTCTCACCGAAACAGGGCCGGAGGAAAAGACAGTTAGAGGGGGCGCTTGGAGGGGTGGTTAACAGCGGCCCAATCGGGATCAGAAGGCCTGGTCGAGCGGGAGAGGGAAACCCGAACCTGCGGATTCGAGGAGTTTGAGCGTAGCACGAGTCGAGGCGATGGCTTGGGCCGGAGGCAGCGGGGCGCCACCTGAGACGAACCCGGTGACGACGGCGGCGAGCATTTCCTTCTGGCCTTTGCCGTGGAAGGAGCGTCGCTTGCGGCCTGCGGCAGTGTAGAAGGTTACGGCGCGAAAATCTTCGATGATGGCGATGCGATTTCCGCGGGAGATTTCGATGCGTTCTTTGGGCAGGCCGTGAGCGGCGGACGGCTCGTAGGTGATGGACGCCTGCCCGCCCCCTGAAAATTCGAGCATGGCAACGAGCGACTGGTCTGGGGTGGCGCCGCGCAGCACCGCGAATGTGCGTTCGAGTGGCGCGCCCGCCATGGCCATGCACCAATCGACGAAATGACACGCCTCGCCGGCGATGCGGCCGCCCTCCGCCGGGTCACGCAGCCAGTGCTGCGGAGGAAGCGGACCGGCGCGGACCGAGTAGCGAATGCTGACCGGCTCACGCGCCTCCGCAGCGAGAAACTCGCGCACCGCGGCGGTGGCCGGAGCCCATCGGCGGTTGAATCCCACAACGAGCGGGAGTGGATGACGAGCCCAGGCCGCTTCCACCGCGGCGAGCTCTTCCTGCGAGATGCACAGCGGTTTTTCGACGTAGACGGACTTACCGGCGTCGAGGGCGGTGATCACCAGCCCGGCATGCAGGCTGTGGCGCGCGGCGATGAAAACAGCGTCGCAATCGGCGTCGGCGAGCACCGCTCGCGGGTCCGTGGAGCAGGCGGCGAAAGCGAACTGGTCCGCTACGCGCTTCGCGGAAAGGCCGCGAGCATTCGAGACCTGCAGGAAACGGACGCGCTGGTCGGCCGCGAGATGCGGGAGGAGCGAGGTGACGGCATAGCTGCCTGCGCCGACCCAGCCGACTCCGAGAGTGCCGGGGCGGCGAGGTTCGCGCGTGCGCAAATCGATGGTCGTTTGGCGCGCGGGCTCGGCGGCGGGGTATTCGATCACTACACCGAGCGACGGCTCGCTGCCGGAAACGATTTCGTAGGCGCGCGCGGCATCCGCGATGGGCAGGCGATGGGTGATCAGCGGAGCCAGTGACATCTGGCGGCGGGCGAGAAGATCGAGAAACGCTTCCAGGTTGCGCTGCGCGGTCCAGGGGACATAAGCGCGCGGATAGTCGTGGCCCTGCTCTTCGTACGCCGAGTCGTAGCGGCCGGGGCCGTAGGAGCGCGCGTAGATGATGCTCAGTTCCTTTTCGTAGCAGGCGTTGCGCGGAAAATCGGTGCGGACGTCGCCCACGACCACGATGCGGGCGCGGTCGCCTGCGGCTTCCACGGCGAATTCGGCGGGCTCAGAACTGCGGGAGGCCGCGCAGAGAAACACGCGGTCGAAACCCCCGCCGCGGAGGGATGCGCCGCTGAGCGCTTCAGGGGATGCTACGGCAATGTGGTCCACGCCGAGGCGCGAGGCCGCAGCGAGGCGGTCCGCGCGCAGATCGAAGCCGGTGACGCGGCAGCCGGCGGCGCGCAGGGCCTGTGCGAGCAGGAGGCCGACCATGCCGAGGCCGACGACGGCAACGTCTTCGCCCAGCGACGCTTCTCCCAACCGCAGCGCGTGCAGGGCAATGGCGCCGAGGGCGGCGAACGCGGCTTCGTCCAGGGGAACGCCATCCGGCACGCGGGCGCAGAGGTTACGAGGTACGAAATTGATTTCGGCGTGCGTGGCAGCATCCGCGCCGGCGCAGGCGACGCGGTCGCCCGGAGCGAAGGGCGCATCGCGGGATTCGAGCACAATGCCGGCGGCGCTGTAGCCGAGCGGGCGGTCTTCATCCAGGCGGTCGCGAACTTTGCGCACTGTAGCGGCGAGTCCCTCGCGGCGCAGGGCGTCGAGCACCTTCCGGACCTGGTCCGGGCGGCGAAGGGCTTTTCCCAGCAATGTAGCGCGGCCCAGTTCGACGGCTGCGCGCTCGGTACCGGGGCTGAGAACGGAATAGGAAGTGGCAACGAGGACACCAGGGGCGCGCAGGGCGGGCGCGGGAACGTCGGCTACGGCGATCTCGCCGCTGCGGAGGTTTTGGGCCACCTGTCTCATGGGCGCATTCCGCTGGCTGATTCCAGCGTGTCCGGCTCCGCAGGGGCGAATACGAAGTGAACCTCGGGACGGCCCGCGAAACGCCCGCGAAATTCGAGGATCGGCGCCGGCACTTTTTGCCCGAAGCGCGGCGCGATCCAACCCATGCTGGTCTGCGCTTCGAGCTCTTCCGGCGGGAACGCCGTCCAGACGGAAAACACCACGGGGCCGAGACGCCAGCGGGAATGTGGCGTCATGCCAGGGGCGGGCGGCGGGCATGCAGTGATTTGCACAGCTTCCGGGACAATTGCCTGCGCGAGATGAAAATACCAGGCGAGCGGAGCGGTGCCGACGAGTTCCACAGCGTCGCGCACCGCGAGAATATCGTCCGGAGTGATGCGGAGTTCGCGGCGGACGACCACGCGCTCGGGGCGGCCTGCGTAACCGGAATGGGAGCCGGCAAATAACGTTCCGGCGGCGCCGGTACGCCACTCGTGGGTGCGGCTACGAGTATCGTCAACGATGCGGAAGAGCAGAGCGGGCCAGAAGCGGTTCTGCTCGGCGCCGGCGATCTCAATGGTGTTGTGGTAGCGCGTGGAGCGGAACAGATTCCGTGCGCCCGGTTCGGTGGAATAGCAAGGGAGACCGGGGTCCACCACGATCGGGCGGCCATCCAGCGTGAATTCAAAACTAAGCTGGTCGTTGTGGGCATGATTGGCCCAGCCGGCCACCCCCAGGGGTCCGCAGCGCATGCTTCCGCGCATGCGGGAGCCGGAGAAGAAATAGAAACCTGCATCGGCGAAAGCCTGCGAGCTGTGCGCAGGCCCTGCGTAACACGCCACGCGCGACTCTGGGAGATTGCCGAACCGCCAGAAGATATCGGCTTCCACGGCCGTGCATACGGGCGGATGCGGGCGGCCGGCCAGCGCATCGCCGAGCAGGGACAGTGCGCTGACGGGCGGAATAGTTGTGCCGCCGAATGGCAGCACGCGGCCGTCATCGGTGTCGCCCCAGATGGGCGGATCAAGATACCCGGGCCGCCCGGCGCATAGGGCGGAGAGAAAATCGAACAGGCGAGGCAGACGGTCTGCGAACGCGCTGGAAGTGGCGTGTTCGATGGCTGCAGCGAGATGGCCGTTCGTCGAATGGTCTGGTGCCTCCCCCTGACGCCATGAGGCGCGGCGGGCCAGCAGGAGAGCTGCAGAGAGAAATAGTTCGGCCACGAAGGCGTGATAACCGGAGGAACCCTCGCGGACGACGCCGTCGGCGCCTGCCTGGCATTCCATTTCGGACAAAAGTTCGCGGCGGCCGAATTCGAGCCACTGACGGCCTTCCGGCGTCGATTCGAACAGCACACCGAGCCACACCAGGCCGACAACACAGGCAAGGTAATGATTCGCACGGGCTACGGGATTCCACTCGCGGTAGGCCCAGAGGTGGCGACCGTGGAGAAACAGGCTGCGCGAAAGGTCGCGAGCGAAGGCCTGGTCCAGATGTCCCGATGCGCTCGCGAGCATCGCGGCCTGAATCCAATTGATCGAGCGGAGGGCCACTTCCATAGGCATGGCCCAGTGGATGCCGCGCGGCCAGGGGTCGTGCTCGATCCAGTGCCGCGCGAGCGCTGCAAATGCATCGGCAAACCGTCGGTCGCCGCTGAGTGCCGATGCAGCGGAGAGCGCCAGCCCGTGATGAAAGCGAGCCAGTTCCCAGGGACGTTTTACGTCGGCGCCAGGAGGAGCATCGAGCACGCGCAGGCGGCCGGCAGATTCGAGCGGCCAGCGGTAGCCGGATTGCCAGTCGCGATGCCAGTCGGGCTGCAAGCCCACATCCGTCCACTCGCCGAAGATTTCCACCTCGCCACGACGGATGCGCTCGGCGCGGGCGAGTGTGGCGGCTATCCAGTGCGCATCTGCACCGTGATCTAACAACAGCGCTGCCGGTGGAACGAAGAAGGGCGCGCCCCTGCGGAATTGGTCGCTCGTGAGCTCGGCCAGGCCGTCTGCCAGCGCCGGGTGCAGGCGCGCGCGGCCGCGGCGCCACAGCTCGCCGGCCACAAAGCGGACCGTTGAGGCGGGCTGGCGGCGGGCCTGCGCGGCGAGATAGGCGAGAAGCTGACTCATGAATTGTCTACCGCTGCGGAATTCGGGATTGGAAGTCCCTGCGGGCTGCGAATCAGCGCCGCAAGCCTGCCGCCGCCTTCAATGTGGCGGGGGTCAGCGGCACCGGGACAGCCACTGCTTCCGGCGCCCGTGAATCGATCAGGCGCGCCATCAGCGTGTCGGCAAATCCCTCGGAAATCAGCTCCACGAGCGATTGCATACGGAAAAGAGGGGCACGGCGGTCAAAGGCATGCCCCAGCCGCACCATTCCCGACGCACCGCCGGCGCCAAACACTGGAATCTCCATCGACCAAAGCGAGCCGCCGCGGAAGCCGGCGCCACGCGCACCATTGCCATCGGCTCCGGCCGAATTCGCAGCAGCATTCCAGTTAAATTCGTGCAACAGCTCTCCGGCCATGCTGCGCACCTCGCAATGGGCCTGGGCAAATCCCAGTTGGCCGAGAAGATTGGAAAGACACTCCCACACTTCCTGAGCGGTCACGGCGCGTTCCAGGACGCCGACGGCTTTGCGGATGGCAATCTGGTTACGGAGCACGGCGGGCTGGCTGGCGAGCGAGAGCCGGATGTGGGCGTCGAGTTCGGTGAACTCCGGATAGTGCATCTGGTTCACCACGATCCAGGCGAATGCGCCGCAGAGGACGGCAATCAATGGGGCGACGGATCCTGAATAATTCACCAGCAGGATGGAGCTGAACGCGAACAGCGCGGCGAGGCCATAGAGCACAAAGAGAGCCAGACGCTTCGCGATGCCGACTTTCAGCAGGCGGTGGTGCAGATGGTCGTCGTCGCGCACAAACAGCGGATGGCCACTGAGGAGCCGCCGCGTGGTGGTCACCGCGACTTCGAGCAGTGGCAACCCGAAAATCAGCAGCGGGATGGCCATGGTCACCATCACCGGCCCTTTCTGCTCGCTCACGATTGACAACGCCCCGAGCGCCAGACCCGCCGTGAGGCTTCCGGAATCACCGAGATAAATCCGCGCGGGGTGGAAGTTGTGCGGGAGGAAGCCCAACAGTGCGCCGGCAACCGCAGCGGCGACAGCGGCCACGAATACATTGGAGCCCAACGCGGCCAGCAGAAACAGAGACACAGCCGCAAACAGCCCGACGCCAGCGGCCAACCCATCCAGACCGTCGATCAGGTTGAATGCGTTTGAAATCGCCGCGAGCCAGATGACCGTCAATGGGAGTCCCAGCCAGCCGAGCGAGAGCGGCGTGTGTGTGAAGGGGTTGGAGAGAATGTCGATGCGGAACCCGAACGCGTAGAGCGCGATGGCAGCGGCAGTCTGCACCGCGAGTTTCTGCCAGGGCCGGGCTCCTTTCAGGTCGTCATACAAACCGATGAGAAAGACGGCGAGGCAGGAAGCCAGCAGCACCACTCCCAGGCTTCCCACCGCGACGAGCCGATCGGTGACCATGTTGCGAAGGAGCAGTGCCGCGCCAAGCGAGGCCAAAATGGCCACGAACACGGCGAGCCCGCCTAGCCGCGGAATGCCCGCACCCGTTCCCGTATCCCCTTCCCGCCGCGCCCAGCCGTGCTCGGCCGCCAGCCGAGCGACCCAGAGCGTGATCAGGTAGGAGAGAGCACTGGAACTGATGAGTATCAGAATGTAGGTTCTCATCCTGGCTCCTCGACAGATGGGAATGGAGTGCACGACTGCTGGGCGGAAACCGGTGCGGGGACAGCGGGTGCGACCAGACGCGAGAGAATTGCGACATATCGCTGTGCAAGCTTCTCCCGCAGGAATTCACGCGCGACGAATGCGCGGCCGTTCTCCCCGAGGAGGCGGCAACGTTTGGGATCGGAAGCGAGCACGCGGATGGCGTCGGCGAGCTGCGCCGCGTTTTCGGGTTCGATGGCGACGCCGGCGCCGGCGCGATCCACCAGCGCTCGCGCTTCCCCCTCGACGCCCAGTAGGATGGGGCGTCCGACAGCCATGATTTCGAGCAGTTTCGACGGAACCACGGTACGGAAGACGTCGTTGCGCCGCAGGAGCACAGCGCAGGCTGAGGATTCGGCGATCCAGCGAGCCACCTCTCCGCGGGGCCGTTCCCCGCAGAACTCGACGTTCGTTAAATGCCGCGAGCGAGCCAGAGATTCGAGCTCCGCGCGACGCGCGCCCTCGCCCACCAGGCGGAAATGAAAACGGGGGTCGTCGTGGAGAAGCGCTGCGGCTTCCAAAAACGTTTCCAGATGATGGGCCATCCCGATGGTGCCGATGTAGGTGACCTCGAAACGGCCGGCGTCACCCGCCCGCGAAGAGTTCGCGAGCGATACCCCCGCAGCCAGAAACCCGCGGTCCACGCCGTTCGGCACCACGCTGACGCGTCCTGCCGGGACGCCCATGCGCACAATCACATCCCGCTGCGATTCCGTAACCGTGACGATGTGCGCAGCACGCGCATAAAGCCCTCTCGCGATGCGCTCCAGGCCACCTACCAACAGCGACTGCCCGCCGGATGCGCCCACCGCAATCAGCGATTCCGGCCACAGATCGCGGACTTCCATCACCAGCGGCACTCGGAACCTCCGCGCCAGCAGATGGCCCGCGGCGGCGCAGAGCAATTGCGGCGAGGTAGCCACGACGACGTCCGGCCGGGGAACTCGCAGAGAGCCCGAGAGCGCGGCGGAGGCCATGAACGACGTGTAGTTCAGCGAACGGCGCACCTTTCCCCGATTTGCGGCGGGAAAAATCCAGGTGCGATGCACGTGTACGCCATCCATTTCCTCTCTCAGGAAGCCGCGGCGGAATGCACGGCGATATTCGGGGTGAATACGACCGGTGGGATGATGCGGGAAGCCGGTGAGGACGTGAACGTCGTGTCCGGTGGCGGCCCAGGCGCGTCCCAATCCGGCCACGCGGCCCGCCGGCGCCCCCATTTCCGGCGGGAAGTAGTGCGAGACGTAGAGGATTCTCACGCCACTGCCTCCGCGCGCCGTGGCGCAGGCTCCGCTGGACGTCCAGCGTCCAGGTATTGCCGCGCCCACTCCTCCAGCACGAGCAGGCCCCAGAGGTGCAACGAGAAATCTCTCCGGCCACTTGCAAATTCCGCCCGAAGCCGGGCCACCACTTCCGGCCGGAACCACCCGCGCTGCCGCACTGCCGCAGGGGACAGATAGCGGTCCACCAGCGGCGCGAGTTCGCCGCGCAGCCAGCGGCCCAGCGGCGGGTTTAGCCCCAACTTTGAACGGCGGAGCGTTTTTTTCGGCAGCAGCGGCCGCATGGCGGCACGAAGCAGGCGCTTCGTCTCGCGGCCGCGCAGTTTTTGCCCTGCCGGAAGCGCCAGTGCGAACTCCACCAGTCGATGATCCATGAAGGGAAGGCGCAGCTCGAGCGCATGCGCCATGCTCATGCGGTCGCCGTATTGCAACACGTTGTGCGGAAGGAACGAGTGCAGGTCCACGTAGGAGGCCTGGGCCAGGGGGTCGCAGCCCGCCACTTCCGCGAATCGCTCTTCGAGGAACTGCTCCGCCGCGTGTCCCTCCACAGCGTTGCGGAACTCTGGAGAGTAGAGCTCGTCGCGCAGGAAGGGACTGAAATACGACACCCAGCCGATGTAGGCGTCCTGCCAGGAACTGCCGCCACCGGAGAGAAACTCGCGGGCACGGCGGCGTGCATGGTGGCCGTTGGTGCCTTCCGGAATTCGCTGCGCCACTCTGGCGGCCGCACGGCGTATGGACGACGGCAGCGCACCCCAGCCGCGGCGTAGACGCGCGCCCAGGTAACGGGGATAGCCGAGGAACAGCTCATCTCCGCCGTCGCCGGACAGCGCCACGGTCACATGCTTCCTGGTCTCTTCGGAGAGCGCGTGGAGCAGGAGCGCGGTGGGATTTCCGAACGGCTCATCGAACATCGCGACCATCCGCGGCAATAAATCGGCGCAATCGGGACGGATGGTCAGCTCGCGATGCTGCGTCGAGTAGCGGGCGGAGACGAGGCGGGCGAACTCCAGCTCCGTGTAGTGCTCCTCGCCGGCGCCGAACCCGAGGCTGAATGTGCGCACGGCCTCCTGCTGCGCCCGCGCCGCGAGCGCCACGATGCTGCTGGAATCCAGGCCGCCGCTCAAAAACGCGCCGAGGGGGACATCGCTGACCAGACGGAGGCGCACCGATTCCTCGAGCAGCGCGCACAACTCCTCCGGGCTGGACTCTTGCTCCTCGCCGGCCGGCAGCGGCCGCGCCTGCCAGTAGCAGCGGACCTCCGTCAGACCATTCGCGTAGCGCAGCCAGTGGGCGGGAGGAAGTTCCTCGATGCCTTCAAAAATGGTCTGCGGCGCGGGGACATATAGATAGGCCAGGTAATCATCCACCGCGGAGGTGCGCAGGCGGCGGGACACCGCCGGGTGCGCGAGCAATGCTTTGATCTCGGAGCCGAACAGCAGCCGCCCGCCTGCCGTCGTGTAGTAGAGCGGTTTGATTCCCAGACGATCCCGGACGAGCCACAGGGCACGCTCGCGACCGTCCCAAATGGCAAACGCAAACATTCCGCGCAATCGTTCGAGAGCGTCAACTCCCCATTGAGCCCAGGCTTCCAGCAGCACCTCCGTGTCCGATTTGGTGCGGAACACGGCGCCGCAGCCTTCGAGTTGGCTGCGCAATTCGCGGAAATTGTAGATTTCACCGTTGTACACGATGGTCCACCGGCCATCCGCGCTGGTCATCGGCTGCCGACCACCGGCCAGATCGATGACTGCGAGCCGCCGGTGACCCAGGCTGGCTCCGGCAGGCCCCGCGGCATGGAAATATCCTTCGCCGTCAGGCCCGCGATGGGCCAGGGCCGCCGTCATGCGTTCGAGCACCCGGGCGTCTATCCCGGGAACTCCGCCTGTTATGCCGCACATGGCTGTGGGTTGACGGTCGAGCGCTGACTAATGGAGCGGGAGAATCCGCACTTCAGGCCACATTCGCCGCGACTGCGGCACGCACTGTTCGCCCGGCGGACAGCTCGCGAAGGAGCGCCAGCAACCGGATGACGTGGTCCTCCCACAAGAAATTCCGGACTCGCACTGCGCCGCGCCGGGCCATTTCCGCGCGCAGTCCCGCGTTCGCCGCCAGCGCGGCCAGCCGCGCGGCCAGCGCGTCCGCGTCGCGCACCGGGAAATACTGAGCAGCGTCCGCGCAAATCTCGCGATGGACGGCGATGTCGGAAGCCACCACAGGCAGGCCTGCCGCCATCGCCTCCACCAGTGGATGTCCGAACGATTCGCAAAGGGAGGGAAATACGAATACGTCGGCCTCGCGGTAGGCCTCCCAGATCTGTTCGTAGCGGAGCACGCCGAGGCAGCGCACCGAGCCGTCCAGGGCCGCCAGTAGATCCCGTTCCGCCGCCGGCATCTCCGTGTGCTGTCCTCGCTGTCCGCCGAGCCGCGGGGAATCGAGGGTGAGCCACAATTCCACGGGCATGTGGCCGCGTCCGCCCAGCAGCGCGACGGCCCGGAGCAGCGTAGCGAGGTCTTTGTGGTCGGCATAATGCGAGACCCAGAGCACCCGCAGCGGCTCTCCCGGCGCTGCGGGGCGTGGCTGCGGTCCCGCCAGCCGCTCGCGGGGCACGCCGTAAGGGATCACACGCGCGCGGCCCTCCCGAATGCGCGCAAAACGCTGCAGGTCGTCTCGCATGGCGGCAGACGGCGTCACTACGCAGTCCGCGCTCGCCACCGACCGGCACACCAGCCAGCGACGCAGAGCCGTTTCCGCCCGGAACGCCGCAGGTTTCGCAGGCAATATGTGCTCGCAATACTCACGGGAAAAATAGATGGGGATGCGCACCAGCAGGGCCTGCGGGCATGGGCACGCCATCATGGCGAAATTCGCGGAACTGAAAAGCACGTCCGGCCGTTCCTGGGCGACCATGCGGCGCAGAGTCACCTGATCCCACCACCAGCGTCGCGCGTAGGAGCCGGATGCCGCGCGGCTTTCCAGGACACGGACGCGAGCTCCGTCTCCCACCATCTCCCCAGCGCGCTCCGGTGGCACAACAAATGCAAAATGGTCTTCCCGCCCGGCCAGCGCATCGAGCGAGCCGGCGAGATTGCGCACATAGGTAGCCGCGCCGCCCAATTTCGCAGACACCGCATTGACCAGAACCTTCATGCCGCCAGATTGTGCGCCGCCCATTGCCGCAACACGTAGAACATCCACACGCGCGACCAGTGGTGGCGTCCCTCCAGGAATCCGGCCCAGATCTCCCGCACCTGCTGCCAGTTGATTGCGGATTCCAGCACCGGTCCGGGCTCGGCGAGCGCAGCCTCCACCGCGGAGCGTAGTTCGCCGCGCAGCCATTGGTCCCAGGGAAATTCAAATCCCCGTTTGCGCTGGTGCAGGATTTTCGATGGCAACTCACGGCCGGCCGCAACCACCAGCAAAGGTTTGCGCTGGCGCCCGTCGAGCTTCCAGCGGCCCGGGAGCTCGAGGATCCGCTGCGTCACGCAATGGTCCAGCAGTGGCACGCGCACCTCGAGCGAGTGTGCCATGCTCATCGAATCCGTGTCCCGCAGCAGCGTATTGCGGAGATAGACCAGCAACTCGAGACAGCAAATCCGGTTGACCGGGTCGTGCTCGGCGATCAGCCTCTGCTGGCGCGCGAACTCCTCTCCAAACACGCCGAACTCGATCTCGAGCAGGCGCTCCGGCCGCAGCAGGCGCGCGATCTGGCCAGGTGAAAAGATGAGCCGCGAAACATAGAAGGGGTGGGGGAATGCGTCACGGCCCTCCAGCCAAAGCGCCATTTTTTGCCCTCGGCTGCTGCCGCCCAGGAACGGACTGATGGAGCTGCCGGCGGCGCGCCGCAGCCACGCCGGAACACTCCGCTCGGTCCATTCCATCCGCGGAACCAGGCGAAAGCTGCGGTATCCGGCGAACTGCTCGTCTCCTCCCAGTCCGGAGAGCGCCACGGTAACCCCGGCCTGTTTCGTCACGCGCGAGACCATGTAGGTGTTGATCCCGTCCACGGTGGGCTGGTCCATGGCCGCTACGGCGGCGGGCAGGGTGGGCAGCAGGTCTCCCTGTGAAACGGTGATTTCGTGATGCTCGGTACCCAGCAGCCGCGCCACCTGCCGCGCCTTCATTCCCTCCGCGAACTGCTCCTCCGCAAAGGTCACGGTGAATGTCTTCAGCCGAGTACAGTGCCGCGCGGCGATGGCCGCGAGAACGGTGGAGTCGAGGCCGCCGCTCAGAAAGACGCCGAGCGGAACATCGCTCACCAGACGCAGGCGCACGGCCGCATCCAGTTCCTCACGCAGCGCCTCCACGCGCTCCGTGCGCACTCGCGCGTCGCCGTTCAGCGGCAGTGTCGCGCCCGGCAGGTCCCAGTAGCGTTCGATTTCGAATCTGCCCTCGCTCCATCGAAGCAGACAGCCCGCCGGCAGGAGTCGAACTCCGCGCACCATCGTCGCCGGCTCCTGGACGGCGCCGAATTTCAAGAATGTGTCCAGCCCAGTGACGTCCAGTTCCCTAGCGACGAGGCCGCTCTCCAACAGCGCCCGCAGCTCGGAGGCAAACACAAACCGGCCCGGGAGCGCGGCGTAGTACAGCGGTTTGATTCCCAGCCGGTCGCGCACCACCAGCAACGTCTGCCGTGCATGGTCCCACAGAGCGAAGGCAAACATCCCCCGCAGGCGCTCGATGACCCGCTCTCCCCATTCGCGATATCCCGCAAGCAGGACTTCCGTGTCGCCCTGGGAGCGGAACTGGCAGCCGCGCGCCTCCAGTTCCTGTCGCAATTCGTGGAAGTTGAAGATCTCCCCGTTGAAGACGAGCCAGGAGCCCGTCACCGGATCCTTCATGGGCTGGTGGCCTGCCAGCGAGAGGTCCTGAATGGCTAGGCGCCGCGCTCCAATCAGCAGGCTCCCGCCAGCGCGCGGATGGAGCTCCATCCACCCCTCGTCGTCCGGCCCGCGCGGCAGCATCTGGCGCAACATGGCCACCAGAGGCTCCGTCCGCGCCGCGTCGCGCTTTTCCCACCAACCGCAGATTCCGCACATAACTAAGCCGCCCCCACAGCGGCTCGCGCTCGCGCAAACGCGACCGTCTGCCTCGCGGCATAAAACGCTTCCGGCACCTGGCCCGCCAGCCAGCGCTCCCATCGCGCGACGAAATGTTCGAAGCAGTAGAGGCGCTCGACGTGGCTGCGGCCGGCCTCTCCTATGGCCCGCCGGCGATCGGAATCGGAAAGCAGGGAAACCAGGGCGGCCGCCAATTCTTTCGCGTCCCCGGGCGCGGCCAGAAGACCCGTTACTCCGTCCTCCACCACTTCCGGAGTTGCCGAGGCACGTACCGCCACGACGGGCAGTTTGTAGTACATGGCCTCGAGAAACACCACGCCGAATCCCTCCACCTGCGTGGGCAATACGAATACATCTGCGTCGGCGTAAGCCTGTCGTAGCGCGTCGTCGCGGCGCGCTCCCGGCAGTTCAGTGCACCGCTCGAGCCCGAGTTTCCGGATCATTTCCGCCAGCCGCGGCAGGTCTCCTCCACCGCCCACAACCCGGTAGCGCGTCCCCGGACATTGAGCGATGACCGTGGGAAGGGCCTGAAGGACCAGGTCAATCCCTTTGCCCTCCCGATCGGCGCGACTCAGCCGAGTAACGCTAAGCAGCAAAGGCCGGGCGCGTTCCAGATCGGCGCAGCGCTCACCGGAAGCGGCACCCGCGACATCCATCCAATCCGGATCCAGGCCGTGAGGGATGACGGTGACACGGCCTGCGGGAATGCCTTGGACTTCCGTCAATTTCTGCGCCGTGAATACGCTGGGGGAGACGAACGAGTCCACACCTGGGAGGAACCGCTTCACCCGTCCTTCCAGCGGATGCCACACCTCCGTGCCATGCGCCAAGATAGCGACGCGCGCGCCAGGCACCAGCCGGCGCGCCAGCTCGACCAGGGGAGCGAGCGAGACGTGGGTGAACAGCACCAGATCCGGCTGGGCGGCGGCCAGCCGCTTGGAAAGCTCCCAGGCTACTTCTCCGCGGCGATGTTCTGCACCGTGCCACCGCACTGCGCTTCCACCCGCCATCTCTGCGGGAAGATGCTCCGGGCCGTCGATATAGCTGAACACTTCGAGATCGAGCGGCGTCCTCGTGCCCATTTCACAGAAGGCGCGGACGAGCAGACGGTTCACGTACTGAATGCCGCCGTAGCTGCGGAAAAATTCCGTGCCCACCAGGAAAAGACGCAAGCGGCGCTCGCGTGCCCGACTCATGCGGGCTCACGCCTCGCAGCGCACGCTCTCCGCTCCGCTGCTGTCTCCCGGATCGCCTCCAGGGTCGCCTGGCAGATTCCGTCCCACGGGCTCATCCTGGCGCGCAACTCGCCATGGAGCGCGAGTCTCTGCCGCAGTTCCGGCTCGCGCATCAACCGGTCCATAGCCTGTGCCAGCGCCGCCGCATCTGCGGGGTCGTCCAAGACGATGGCGCTGTCCTCATCCAACACTTCCGCTACACCCATGTGTCTCGTGATGATCACCGGTACGCCGCAAGCTACAGCCTCGAGCGGAACCATTCCGAACGGCTCGTAGAACGAAGGCGCCACTACCGCGTCCGCGGCCGCGTAGTAGGAAACGATGTCTGCGCGTCGCGGCGGGAAGCGCACTCGCCCGGCCACACCCGCGCGCTCCGCGTACCGGCGGTACGACGCCGGATCGTACGGCCCCACGGCATACAGAAGCGCAGCGGGCACGCGCGCCAGCGCGTCCAGAACCGTGAGCAGGCACTTCCTAACCCAGTCGGTCCCCACGAATAGAAAGCAGAAATCCGCCGCGCCCAGTCCCAGTTCCTTACGCGCAGATACCCGCAGCTCCCGGCGCCGTTCGCGATTGAACGTGGCCGCATCCACACCGGAATGGGCTACCACCAAGCGCTCCGGCGATGCGCCATAGCACTCCATCAGGTCGCGGCGCACCACCTCCGCGGGACAAATCACCCTTTCTAGGCGCCGCGAGACGTAAAACCGGCTCTCCAGTTGCGCGTACCAGTTCGCGTAGAGGGTGCGATGCCATCCCCGCAATCGGTCCTCCCACGTGGCCAGCGCCGGCTGGAAACGTCCTGTCCGGAGCAGGTCCCTCTGGCGCGCCTGACAGAAATGTGCTGTAGAGACGTTTACTTGCGTGCAGTTCGGCCCAGGCGAGTACACGCAATCGTAGGCGCCGTGGCGCCGCTCGCCGCGCCATACGGCCAGAGATGCTGCGGTGAAGAAGCTAAGATGCCGCGTGATCCCCGGCCCAGGCAGCACGGGAACCGAGTGGTGGCAAACGCGCACGCCATCCTCGCCGCTCCATCGGTTCGAATAGAGGCACACCTCGTGTTCGCGCGCCAACGCCGCCAGCAGTTCCGCCGTGGCCCGCTCCGTCCCGCCCGTGCGGTGCAATTCCGGCGTCACCACGGCAATCCGCAAGGATCGCGCCGGTGCGACGCCGAGAGATTCCGGTGCTGCTGCCAGTGTCGCGCTCATTTTTGGCAGAAAGTCAGGAAGTGGTTCGCCTGGCGGAGTTGGGACCGCGTGAACATCCAGTCCCCAGACCTCGTTGTTCCACCGATTGGAACTCCCATTGCCTGCTGCAACTTTTCTCTCGTCCCTGGAGGCACGAGCCGCAGACGCAGGTTCCACAGGTCGAGAGCGCGTAGCGCGCGGTGCAGTGCATTGCCGCGACGCCACTGGCCGTAGATCTCCACGTTTGGAAAAACAGTGCTGAGCTGTCCTTGCAGCGCTTTCAGGTCCACCATATTCACGTGGTATTCGTAGCCGGCGCCGATGGAGCGCATGTGAATGTCCCAGGAGGAGCGGTTCGGGGTTGACAGCACCAGCCGTCCGCCGGGCCGGAGCACGCGCCGGCATTCGCTCAAATAGACTTCCGGCTCTTCCAGGTGTTCGTAAACCTCGAAGGACACGATCAGGTCGAAGCTCGCGTCCGCGAACGCCAGACGGTGACAGTTCATCAGCAGATGCGTCAGGTTGGGCGCGGAGTAGCGCTCCCGCGCGTACTCGAGGGCCACAGAAGAGTAATCGATGGCCACCACAGACCGCGCCCTCTCGCTCAGCATCCGCGACCCGTAGCCCGCGCCGCAGCCCGTCTCCAGGATTTCGTCGCTTTTCCGGATCATTGGCAGCAGAAACTCGTAGCGCGCCAGATGGTGCTGGAAGGTCGGAACGTCCGGAGTTTCCGGGTACGTCCGCTCGTCGTCCAGAGTCTGGGTGTCCGGCTTCAACGCGCGCACCGCCGGCGCAATTGTTCGCGCGTCAGACATTCCCGGAAGACTCAGGGCGCGTGGCGACCAGCACATAGCCGATGCAGTCCTTCGGACGCGAAAACATGCCGTCCAGCTTCCACCCCATCCACTGCCACAGGCCGTGGACCGGCCAAATCCGCAACGGGGCGCAATGAATCGTGGTCAGAAATGCGAACAGGGAGAGAAATCCACCGATCGGTTCGATCGTCTTGACAGCGAAGCCCGCCTTCCGCGCCATGTGGTCCAGCCCGTATTTCGTGTAACGGTAGAAATCCTGCGGCTCGCCATGGAGCGCGTTGTACTGCGGCGCCGTGAGCACCAGATGGCCGCCGGGACGCAGCACGCGCCACGCCTCGCGCAGAACGTCCATGGGCTCTGGAACATGTTCGAGCACCTGGGTACACAGAACCGTATCGAAACTCTCTCCGGCTAGGGGAAGCTGCATAGCGTCCGCGAACAGGTCCAGCCGCAGGGCCGGCGGATGTCCCGTGGAGGGATAATCGGCGCCAATCCAGCGCTTTACACGACCATTAAAAAACGCCTCGTAAGGACGCGATCCGCATCCGAGATCGAGCACAGTTCCGCCCACGAACTCCTGATGGCGAAGGACAGCGTCGCGGATAGAGTAATCTGCAATGGACTCCCCCCGGAGCAGCCTTCGGGGAGTATGGTTGGGAATCTCAATCCGCAATTCAGTTTCCTTGCGCTGCCACTACGAGGGGTTCGCTGGCAGGTGCACACTCCCGAATGGTACCGGCCCCTGCCCGCCTCACCCCGAATCGACGATCCTTGAGCCGCAGCGCCGGCTTTTCCACAAGGTAGTAGGAAAAGAGGGCAAAAAGGAAAACAAGAATGAGGTTAATTGGGAAAACCCGGAAGGGCGCCATCTTGTTTTCTATAGGACCGAGGAAAAGTTGCTGCCAGAGATACAAGCTGTACGATAGTTTCCCCACGAAGATGACAGGGGGCAGGCGAAGAAACTTGCCCACCCAAGAGTCCGTCGACTGAAGCACGCTGTTGATCCCCAATCCTATCGCCAGAGGAACAATGGTGCACTCCACGCCTGCAAAAGCTGGCCATCGGGCAGCGAGCCACGATGCCAAGGCCACCAGAAAACAACTCATCCAGCCCACGGCTGGATGGGATAGGAGGCGCGAGTTCCACTTTGCAAAGCCCTCAGTGCGAACCAGGAGGGCGAGCACGCAGCCAACGAGGACGGTATCTACGCGCAAGTCTGTCCTGCGGTACACCGCCCCGTCAGGGAGGTGGGAGCCCAGAACCAGGAATATCCGCCACGGCAGGATGGCGCATACCACGAGCGACACCATGCGCAGCCGCTTGGCCGGCGCACAAAGTACAAGCGCGGTCGGCCACAACAGATAGAATTGCTCCTCGATGGCAAGCGACCATAGGTGCGCGGTTTCGTGCCCTCTGCCAACCATATTCCGAATGTAGAGCAACGAAGCCAGGTACGTATGCGGTGCTACGACGATCACTCCAGTCACAGCCAGCACTAGGATTACCAGGAGAAAGGTGTAAGCCGCGGGAAAGATGCGAAGGAACCGACGGCCGTAAAACCGTCCCAAATCGATTCGTCCGTTGCAATCCTCTTCGCGCAGGAGTAGTCCGGTGATCAGGTAGCCGCTGATTACGAAAAAGATCGACACGCCGATATCTCCGGCCTTGGCGCCGAACGAGTAGAACGACTGGACCCGCTGGTCGAACATCAAGAGGTGGGCGAGCAGAACCAAACCGATTGAGATTGCCCGCAAGCCGTCGATGGCTGGGACGTAGCCACTCAGCCCTGCCCGCGGTGTCCGCCCCTCGAGTGAGGTCGGAAGTACAGCCACCGCCCCTGAAAGATTTGCACTCACGCACCGACCTCGGGCAACAACCCCACACTGCCCAGGCGCGCAACCCATACGCGCCACAGCTCGGAGGAAAGGTGCGCGGCGGCACGCCGAGGGTCAAACTCGCGTTCCGCATGCTGCCGCGCGGCCTGGCCGAGTTCAGAGCGCAGCGCCGGATTCGCCATTAGGATTTCCAGCCAAGTGGCAAGGGCCACCTCGTCCCCTGGCGCGGTGAGCCACCCCGTGCGTTTGTGGTCGATCATCTCCAGCGGGCCGCCGGCCGCCGAGGCCAGCACAGCGCGGCCGCACGCCATCGCCTCCGCGACCACCAGCCCCCAGGGCTCCGGCTCGACCGAGGCGTGCACCACCACGTCGCAGGCATTCATCCAGTCCTGCGGGTTCTTCCGGTTGCCGAGGAACCGAACGCGTCCGGCGAGAGACAACGTCGTGGCCAGGCGCTCCAGCTCGCCTGCATATTCCGGCTCGATTCCGTAAAGGGTCCCACCGGCAACGATGGCCTGGAAAGGAAGCCCCCGCCCGGCCAGTAGCGCGGCGGCTCGCAGGAAAACGTGCTGTCCTTTCCAATGCTGCAACCGGCCGAAGATGCCGATGAGCGGCTGGCCCGCAGGAATGCCCTCCTCCTGCCGTACCCGCGCCGCGGCGGCTGGATCCGGGCGAAACCTCTGCAGGTCGACTCCGGGCCGGATCACGCGGATGGTCTGCATGGGGAAATCGGGGGCCAGTTGCGTGGCGGTGAATTCGGAATTGGCAAAAATCAGGTCACCCGAGAGCATCCGTTGCGCCAGCGCGATGGGCTCGAGACCCGATTTTTCTCTGGGAACGTAGCCATGACACCACCAAACGCACGGCCGCCTGGTAGCAATGGCCGCGGGCCGCACGAACAGCAGGGTGTGGCCCGTGTTCGCAAACACGACATCGATATCGTGATTCCGGATTACCTGCACGAATTCCGCCACGGCAATGGATGTCCGGACCACCTGCCGGAATCGCCCGGCGGTCACGTGTAGCGCTTGAATTCCCAGTTTTTCCACCTCGGCAGGCATCTCACCGCCATCCGGCGTCGCGGAGGCATAAATCGGCTCGATTTCCGTACGATCGAAATGCTTCAGCATGGCGAGCAAAGCGAAACTCGTGCCGCAGAGTTCCGCCTGGCTGTCCACGAAAAGCACGCGCAAGGCGCGACGCGAGGCCGGGCGATTGAGCCCTCGCATCGAGCTGCCCTTATCCAGGTTCAATTGTGCAACCCCGCGGCGGTCTCATTTCCCGACGGACACCTGTACGTGCGCACTTCGATTCGCCAGGCGGGTTGCTGCGCGCCGGCAAACCAGCGTCGCTTCAACGCAAATCCGGTATCGGGCATTTGCCGTTCTACGCCCTCCACTTGGCAGGTCTGATTGAGTACCCTCTCCGTTGCCGCGGTCGACCCCCAAAAGGACTCGTCCGCCGCGCCCTTTACCAGCAGTGTGGTTGGCCCGTAAACCTTTCCAGACTCGAGCCACTGATTTGTGTCGAACAGCTGCGGCTGCTTCAAATAGACGGGATAGCAGCCTATAAAATCGCTGGTACCGGGTCCGTCTGGGGAGCGAATGGCGTCCGTCAAATAAAAGAAAAACGAAGGATTGTTTCCGATGACCACTGCGCCCTTTTTCACATCCCCGGCGGCCTGCTCGGCAACCGGTTGCCATGGCTCGATCAGCCTCGGCGCGGCGTAGTAATGGCGGGAGAGGATTCCGAACCAGCCGATCGCTCCTGTCAGCGTCAGGGCCAGCACTGCGATGCTCTGGGGGCTCGGCCGCGGCAGGTTTCCCACCATCGCCGCCACAGAAATGAGCAGCCAGGGAGCCAGAAAGAGCGCAACCTTGGTATTGATCAAATTCAACGCCGTCATCACGAGCATGCAGGCCAGGAAACCGATGAAGATCCGGCGCGCCGGCCCAGGCCCGTAACGCAGAATCAAGCAAGAACAGAAGGCGATGGCCGCCAGCGCGGGGAGGCTGAAGTACCAGAACCACGGGGCCACCGATTCGCTGACGAACAACGTGTACACGTTGTAGCCGCCGAAAAACACCGTCGCCAGCAGGGAATAGGCCGGCCGCATCACGCTCGCCGATGCGCTGAGGCGCACCAGGAATGGGCGCACGAGGGGATAGAATCCCAGGAGGATGATGACGAACGTCGCTCCAGCCGCGGCGAGATGCTGCGCAGATTCCCGCCGGTGTCTGATCCAGTAGTCCAGGAGGACCAGCCCGATCAGCGCCAGTAGAAAATAATTGGTGTACAAGGCCAGCTCGCAGGCCACAACCAGGAGCACCCATCGCCCCCAGCCCGGCTTCTCCTCCATGCGCAGATACGTATACGTCAGCAGCGCCACCGTGCAGAAGGAAAGCGAATACCAGCCGGCGATCCTGCCGAAGTGAAATCCGTAAGGGAATACAACTCCGATCCAGAGTGCAGCGCGCGACGCTCCCACGCCCCCGATCAAGCCCGCCGCCTGAATCACAGACCAAAGCCCCAGCAGGTAAAACAGCGTCGCGGGCACACGCAGCAAAGCCACCCGCGCCCCGCTCAGTCGCAGCCAGCAGGCGAGCAGCAGGTCATAGAGGGGCGGGTGACGATGCTGCCCCAGCCCGCTGGTGAACGCATGCACGGTCTGCTGAATTGGGTTTGTGGCCCCCTGCACGATGGCGATTTCATCGTCCATAAAGGTAAACCACGGGTTGGTGAAGGTAATCACGATTCCCAGCCCAATCAGCACCAGGATCGTGATCCATGTGTCGCGAGGAGTGAGGCGGCCGGTGTCCATCACGCTCAGCGGGAAAGACTCCATGTTGGACGTTTTGTCGGGACTGGTTGAACGCCGGCGGCCGTCTCCGTGGCCTGAATCCCCAAGAGCGCATGGAGCAATCCCAGCAGGAACCAGAAATAAAAATTTGCGGGAGATACGTCGAGCGGTTGGCCGATCGGAAGAATCAATATCATTGAAATGCAGTAGCCGGCCGCGATGCAGCCGATGAGTTTCAATTGAGGATCATGAAGGATTCGCGAGGTGCGCCAGGTTTCTATAAGCACCATGGACGTAAATACCACGAACAGTATCAGACCTGCGAGCCCGCCTTCGTTGCGGATGCGCGCAAATTGATTTTCCGATCCCGCAATCTCCAGGTCGGGAAACAAACGAGCGGCGGCCGAGCAGCCGCGCCCGGCCCCCAATCCCACAATGGGTGATTCCATCGCGCCCTGGAATTCGCCCACGGCCAGCGCCGTGTTGCGGTCTCGAATCATGTCCAAGTCAAGGATCGTGGCAAAGCGAACGCGCACCACGGGTCCCAGGAGCAACGCACTGGCGGCAAAAAAAGCCGTCAGCAGCGCTGCCCACCCGATTGCCTGCCGCAGCTTCCCGAGTAATCCGAACCCCAGGAACAACGACACAAACAGGAGGATAAAGGTTCCTCGGCCTCCGGTGCTCAACATTCCGCAGGCCTGCGCCAGCAATGCCACGCAGCACACGATCCGATCACTCGGCCGGCGGGATATCCAGAGGAGGACCAGCGTGAGCAGCGAGGAGACCCACAAATAATGGGAAAGACCGGCGCTCGAGGCGAACGTGGATATGGTGCGGAAATAGTAGCCGAGCGACAAATTGTTCGCATCGTAGGCGTAATAAATGGCGCGCTCAAATCCCGGCGAGATCCTCAGGAGCAATTCCGGTCCAGTGAAATACTGCACCACGCCGAACGCCGCGATCGGAATACTCACCCAGTTGTGGAATCGCAAGAACCGTATCACCTGGGCCCTATCGTTGAAGAACCAGTAGCCCACCACGAAGCACAGGAAGTACAGCAGCGTCACCCGCGCCCCGATCAGACCGATCAGGATGCTGGGCAGCAGAGGGTTGAAGATTTCCGCGATGTAATAAAAGGCGAAGAGGAAGTACGGGACGACCCAGTCCGTGTGCGGCACGGGAAACGTCCGCCGCGCAATCAGGGAAAGCGCCAGCCGGAAGAAAATCAGCAGGAGCTGCACGTCCTTCAACAGGTTCAACGCCGGCAGGGAAAACGCGTTGATCAGGAATCCCTCCACCAGCACGTAAACCGAAAACAGATAGACGGCCGCGCGCCACCAGGCAAAGGTGAAGCAAATATCCGCAACGATAAAGACACCCACAATCAGCGGCACATACTGCTGGTAGGCCACGCGCCAGGCCAGCCAGGGCAGCGCGAGCACCACCAGCAGCAAGACCGGCAGGGTAATCAGGAAGTCGGGACCCACCCTGCGATTGGCAGTGAGATCGAAATTCACGATTTCGCCCCGCTGGCCGGTGTTGCCGCTGCGACAGGGCTGTGTTCAGCGGCTGCGCCCGCCGGCTTCGTACTCATCCCCGCGCCCCGTTCCACAGCGGCCGTTGCTCGCCAGTCGAACCGCGTCTCGTAAAGCTGCCGCAGATTGCGGCCCATGCGCGCGGCCAGACCGCGGTCTTCTATCAAAGCGCGGATCCCTGCTGCCAACTCTGCCGCCCTGCTGTGCTGGGCGAGCCACAGGTGCTCGCCGTGAGCGAATTCCGTCTGGTCTCGTCCGCCGGGATCTCGCACGGCCACCACGGGCAGCCCGTGTGCCGCCGCAGCCATGAAGGCGCTGCTGCGGGTCAGGTGGCCATCCGGCTGCGGCAGCACGAACACGTCGGCGGCCTGGAGCGCGCGGGAAATCTCTTCCACTTCGAGCCTTCCCGGCCACCACGTGGCGTCCTCGACTCCCGATTCCCACGCGAAGCGCTTCAGCCGGCCGATATATTCCGGGGAGGCCGCGGCAACATTGCCGAGCATCCACAGCCG
Organism: uncultured Acidobacteriaceae bacterium; assembly: GCA_963773835.1. Classification (GTDB taxonomy): domain Bacteria; phylum Acidobacteriota; class Terriglobia; order Acidiferrales; family UBA7541; genus JOPF136. The sequence continues at coordinate 81,620 of CAVZCQ010000001.1, read as the reverse complement.
AATGGGTCTCACACCAACTCCGTCGGAGGCGGGCCCGTCCTCTGGAACCGTTCTTCGGCGTAGCAGCGACACCGCCCGAATCACTGCTTCGTAGTTCTTTGCGCGGTGAAAGAGTCCGAAACTGGCCACCACGATTTCTCCGGCACTTACTCCATGTTCCTGGCGAAATGCCTCGCGTTCGGCGATGTCTTGCGGGAGGACGGGAATCGTGCTGGAGTTCGGCCGGTAACGAATCTTTGCGCGCCACCGGGGAAACAGGCGCGCGAGCAGCGCGGCGCGCGAACGCATGTTTACCGCCACCGTCTCCACCGCGGCCATGAGCAGCGCGATGTGGCACCACTGCGCGAGCGCCACCGGGGTCTGTGCGGGATGCTGGCGCACGCTGACTGCCAATTCGTGAAGACCGACGTCCACCGGAACCCCGCGGCGCCGCAGCCGGAAGAGCAGCGCGTTGACCCACCACGGCGCGCCCCGGCGCCCCCATGCGTATGCCGAGTATTCGAGCAGCACGCGATCCGGCGCCGATGCGGCAATTCCTTCCAAAGCCGACCGCAGATCCCGCCATCCACGCAGCGGAACTTCGAGAAGGCCAAAGGGAAGTCGTCCCCGCTGCGCGGGGCCGGCGGGTTCGGTAAGTACGGTCACGAGATCACCGGCTGCGGCCAGTTCCTCCGCCAGCCGGGAGGCGTAGTCCCCCACACCGCAGGTCCGCGGCGGAAAATTCTTTATGAGCAGCAGAATGCGCATCGGCTAAGCGAAATCCGTAGCCCCGCGTCGAAGCTGGCGTCAAACATTTTCCCTGATCGCGCAGGCCAGAACACCTCTGCTGGTCAGAAGGGGATGAAGCCAACTGCTCGCCTGCTCCACATCGGCGGGGATGAGGATCAGGCGGTCGGCCCAGGAGGCCAACAACTCGTAGGAGTCATACACGCTGTAGGAATACGAAAGCCCGTCACCCTCCGTGATGCGATACCATTTGCCTTTGGTCCGAATCCAGTCATAGACGGGCCAGACTCCCGTCTTGTACATTCCAAGTTTGGCAACTCGGGCCAACAGGCTTCCCTGGCCGAAGCGGTTGCTGTCTGCGAGCAGCACCGCTCTTCTGGCCACGCGCGTCATTTCGCGGACGATGGTGTTGGGCTGTCGCACGTGGTGCAATGTGGCGAACTCACAGACGACATCGAAACTCTTGTCTGGAAATGGAAGGGCCGCTCCCGTGCCGCAAACCAGTCCACCGGAAGAAAGCGCGCCGTTGAGACGGGCCACATCCAGCAGCGCGTAAACCGGTTCCACACCACAGAGGAAAGCAGCGGGCAGGACGGCGCGCAAATCGCACAGAATTCGTCCGGTGGCCGTTCCGACGTCCAGCACGGATTGAGCGCCGACCAACTGCAGGATGGCTTCAATGAACCTCCTGTTGAAGACATCCCGGATGCCCTCGTGGGCGTGCATCTGCTCATATTCTGTGGCCGTTTCGGTGTAGTAGCGGCGCTGAATTCCCACGGCCTCGTCCTGTCGAGCGACCATGGGTTTTCTCCGCCCGTTCTTGCCCGCATGTCCCAAGAATTTTACTGGCTACCTGGAGGCGGGCCTGCGCGCCGTCATGGTCAGGAAGAATCCCCAGCGCCGCTCGACCCATCCGCGCAGGAACGGCAGTGGAAAATATTTCAGGTCGCGCCGCACGAACCGGAAATCCTCGAGCCCGGCAAACAGCTCCCGCATCTGCCGCTCCGTCCAGAAGCCCGACCGCGGGATAAAATTGTTCTGGCCGGCAAAGCTGGTGTCTGCGCTCGTGGCCAGCAGCCGCTCCCGCGAGAATCCGTGCTGCTTCGCGATGGCATACAGATGCCGGTATTTCTCGGGTGCCCAGCGTAGGAACACCTCGAGCGGCCGTGCGCGCAGCATCAGCCAGATGAGCGGCCGCACCACCCAGTTCACAAGCACGTAGTGGTACGACTCGCGGTTGTAGAACATCACCCGCACGATTCCACCTGGCGCCGTCACCCGCACCAGTTCCCGGCAGGCTTCCGGCGTACCTACGATGTGATGGATGACCCCAATGGACATGGCCAGGCCGAACGAGCCGTCGGCAAACGGCAGCGAAACCGCATCGCCGTTCACGAACCGCTTCCGCATTCCGGCGTGATCGAAATGCTTTTGCGCCAAGCCCAGCGTGCGGAAGCTGTAGTCCAGGCCGGTGTAGTCAATCCCGTTTTCGGTGAGGAAGCGCGCGTCCTTCCCGATCCCGCAGCCCACTTCGAGCACGTTTCGCCCGCGGCAGGATTCCAGGAATTCGAGCCGCATCGCGTCAATCGTCTGCTTCCACTTCTCGTAGATGGCTTCAAACGATTCTCGCGTTCCGGCCTCGTACGGCACGCTGTCGGTCGAGATGGGATGCGCATCCCAATAGCGCCGCAGTTCCTGCTTATCGGTTAGTGTCGTTGTCATGGGGCGAGCGCGGGAATTCCCTTAGGCACTGCGGGCAGGGGCTCGAACCTGGCCCCCGCAAGAATCAATGAGCCGAGCGCGGTGAGCAAAAGGGCTAGGAGAAATCCAACCCAGCGCGAAATGTGCGCCACGGGAAGCACCCACCACCACACGGCGACGATCCGCAATGCCCTGGATTCCTCCACCGCGGAGCGGGGAACCTCCCGCTGCCTGAAAAGCTCAACGGTGTCCATGCTTCGCGCGTCGTGAACTTCGCGCATGGCGGCTGGCCAAATGTGCAACAGCGGAGCATGAGACGGGGACCAGGCGAAATCGGCGTCCACGCGAACGCCCCGTTCCGCAAGCTCGGCATAGTACCGCTCGTAGAAAGAAAACCAGGTCGGCGCGCTGATGATAAAACCGAGGAGCGTGAGGCCCGCCAGCACGCGCCTGGCGCGTCCTTCCACCAACCCGGCGAGCGCGCACAACCCGGGGATTCCCGGCAGCAAATAACGGGGCCCCCACGACCAGCCGCTGTGCCAAAACGTCAGGGTTGAATGGAACACGAGATAGAAGACGAAGAGCGCAACTATGGCAAGCGCCTCCCAGAATTTCTCCTTCATGATTCTGCGAAATCCAAACGCGGCGAGAGCGACCGGCGGACAGTACCAGAGAACTCCACAGCCCGGACTGACGAGCTGCCCCGCCACACCGGAAAACAAGGTCCCCAGGCCAAGGGGCACACTTACGCCGAAATTCAGCACGCCGCCGAAGCGCATCAGGTTGTAACCCATGTAAATTACGCCGCCGATTCCGGTCCCAATCAGGGGCAAGAGGCCGCTTCGAAGCGGCGTTCGTTTGGCAAGCAGATAAGCGGTCATCAGCGGGCCGACGAACACCCCGGTGGGCTTGGAGAGAATGGCCAGCGCAGCCAGGAAGACGGCCACGAGAAGCTCCTTGCGGGATCCGCTGATGGTCAGACAAAGGGCGGAGATGGCCAGGAACGCGAGCAAAGCGTCTGCGTAGAACTCGCGCGCATAGGCAGGCGCGATCGTGCCTAGTCCAAAACTGATGCTGGCCAGCCAGGCTCCTTTCGTGTCCGCGCCCAATCGAACAGAGAGCAGTGCGACCATGGCCCCGGTCGCTGCGACAAGCGCGCTCATCAACGGCAGCACAAAAACCGCCGCGAGATAATGGAACGGCAAACCGCTGATCCGGCTGGCGACCAACGCGGCGTACACAAACGGAACGGCGAGAATGGAAAGCAGTGGATACCATCGGGAATAAATCCGTCCGCCGACTCCCGGGACTCCCACGTTCTCCGGCACCGTGAAGCTGTGATGGGCCGCGATCGACTCGGACACAGCGAGCATGGAAGTCCCGTCGCTGGAGTAAATGCCCGGAGCCATGAAGGCCAAGTAGATCAAAAAGAAGCCTGCGGCCACCTGCCAGGCCAGACGGTATTCGCTCGAGAGCCGCTGCATCAGAAGACCGGATTCGTGCTCAAGAAAATCGCCCCACAACAGAAGCGCACAGCCATCACAGGGCCTCTGCGACTACGAAAAAGTGACGAGCGAGATACCGGAGTGTCCGCCGCAAGAGAGGCACACGGCTCAGGATGTGCGCCTCGAGGTCGGGAGGATTTACTCCGGGGAGCAATACCAGGTGGTGCCCCTCTCCATCCGTCCGTAGGATCCGGAATCCCGCCTGCCGCACCATTCGCCGTGTCTTCGGAGAGAACATCCACTGCTCAATCGGCTGAGGGCTGTCCCCGCTGTTGTAGCGGCGCCCCCGAGCGGCAACGTACAAGCGGTACAGGCCCCAGATATTCAGATAATTTTCAGTTGTGAGAATCAGTTTCCCGCCCGGCCGCAGCACTCGCCTCAGTTCGCGCAGGCAGGCGCGGGGCTCAGGAACGTGCTCCAGCGTCTCGCAGCTCACCACCACGTCCGCGCAGCCGGTCCCCAGCGGAAGCGCCTGGGCGTCCCCGCACAACAGGGCCGGGCGTTCGCTGTTTCTCTCCATTCGTGCCTGTGCGATTCCGAGCGCCCCGAGCGAAATGTCAAGACCGACGGCCCGAGCCCCATTCTTCTTCAGCCAGGCGAGGAACTGACCGCGCCCGCATGCCGCTTCCACCACGGTTCGCCCCTGGAGTTCTCCGAGTTGAGACCGCGCAAAGCTGTGCCATGGATTGTTGAGGTCCTCCTCCAGGTCATCGTGCCCCGCCATCTGCTCGTGCCAGCGGTCGTATTCGCGCGACACCGGAGCCGCCTGTTCCGCGACCTCGCCTAGCAGCGACTCCCAAGCCTCGGCCGCCTTTGCCCAGCTCAGCCTCTCCGCCGTTTTCCGAGCAGCCGCTCCGAGTCGCGTGCGAAGTTCCGGTACACCCATCAGCCGCTCGATGGCGTTCGCGAGAGCGGCCGAATCACCTGGCGCCACCAGCAACCCATTTCGCTCGTGCTCCATCACGTCCCGCATCCCGCAGATGTTCGTGGTCACGCAGGGTAATCCCGACGCCATCGCCTCAAGAAGTGTGAGCGGCATCCCCTCGAAATGTGACGCCAGGACAAAGATCTGGTCGCGCGCCAGCAGTTCCGACAGGTCTTCCCGGTTGACCGAAGGCAGAACGTCCACTGCCTCCCGGTGCGCCGGCGCAAAATCTCCTCGTACCGTGTTGGCGGATTTCCCCACTCCCGCCACGGTCGCGCGGAGGCCCGGACAGGTCCGGCGCAACTCGGCAAACGCACGCGCGAATTCCTTCGTCCCTTTCCGCGGGATCCACGATCCCAGGAACAGCAGCGCGGGCTCGGCGGAAGGGACTCGCTGCACAGCGAGCAGCCCGGCATCCACGCCGTTGCTCATCCTGTGAATCCGTCCGGCAGGGACTCCCAGTCGCCGTTCGATATATTCCGCATCGTCGCTCGAGAGGCACACAACCGCGTCCGCATGGCGGAGCGAGTAGTTTGCCTGTGCGAGTTCCGTGAGCGGGTGCAACACCCGGGTCTTCAGCGGCCGGGCAGTTTTCTCCGCCTTCAAATCCCAGCAGCGCTGCTCCACGCCGTGCGACATCACCGCACACGGCGGCAACGAGGCATTCCATTTCCGCGCCAGCGCGTAGGCGGCCGCCGAAGGCTCGTGGATCACCACGACGTCGTAGTTCGCCGCAGTCCGCGCGATGCGCCGCGCGGCAACCAGAGGAAACACGAGCCGCGCCGAGCGTCCTGCGGTAACCCACGCCGGCACATCCTCCCGCAACAATGTCTCCACGCAGTGCCCGCGAGCCCGCAGCGCATCTGCCAGAGAGAGCACCGCATTCCCCGCGCCCGTCCTCCGGTCGCCGCTGAAGCCGGCTACAAACAGCACCCGGAGCTGCCGCACCGCGTGATTCTCGGGGCGCACGGGCGTCCCCGCATCGGCAACCGCAGGCGTTTCGATGGCAGCCCCGTGATTCACGGCCGGAACAGAATCCTCACGAACATTTGCGGAAGGCCACGGCTACATTGATGGCGAGATAGGGCCCCACGCGCGTGTCCACTCCGTCCCACATCGCTTCCCAATGCCGCGCCAGCGCGCCCGGGCGGTAGCCGTTTTGCGTACCGTTGCCGTTCCCGCGCGCGAGCAGGCGATGCAGAGTGCGATGCGGATGGACGAGCAGCCGGTCCACAATCTTTCCGTGCTGGTAGCCTACTGCTCCGGCTACTGCCAGCCCGTAGCGCGGCGCCCAGCCCCGCAGTTCGGCCGCGCTGTACTCCGTTTCCCATCCCCAAGGCCAGTGGCCTTCGCGCATGGCCTGGTGCTTCCGCAGGGTATAGACGTTGAATTTCTGCGGCACGTCCACCACGAGCGCGCCGTCCGGCCGAAGCACGCGCACCTGTTCGCGCATCGCCGGCCCCGGATCCCGGAAGTGCTCCAGCACACCCTGGCTGAACACCAGATCGAATTTCGCGTCTGCAAACGGCAGCGCCGTCAGGTCCCCCGCAAACGCGCGCAGGCTGACGCCCAGCGCAACAGCATTTGTCCGCGCCACTTCTACCGCACTCTCGGAAAGGTCGCAGGCATACGCGCCGGCCGCGGGATGCGCGGAGGCGAGCAGGCAGCTATCGAGCGCCGTCCCGCACCCCACTTCCAGCGTCCGCACCGCTTTCCCCTCCGGCAGCAGCCGCGCCAGCAATTTCATCAGCGGCCGCCGCGATTCGCGGTGGATGGCGAGCTGCGTCTCGAGCGGCCCGTGAAAACCGGCCCAGAGCGCGTCGTAAAATTGGCGGTCGTTGGCCTTCACGGCAGTGCCGCCTCCTCACCGTGCACGGGGAAAAGGCCTTCCCTCATTCGTACCGACAGGCGGGACCCGCGGTAATGCTCACGCAATCCCATGAACCGTTCATATCCCAGCAAGAATCCCGCCAGGGCCAGAAGACTGTGATACGCGCGATACCGCCGCGTCCACAGCGGCCGGTACAGCCTGTGGATGGCCAAAAGATGCCGCAGGTATTCCGTCCGGCTCGGCGGCACGCAGTAGTGGCCCAGCATCTCTTCCACCAGTTCATGCCGGCGAACGTGCACGGCAATGTCGCGCCGCTGGAGATCGTACCCGTGATCCGCGAGCCACTGCCTTCCGCCGGCGACTGCCGCCGCGAAACATTCCCACCGGCGTCTCAATTTGCGCTCGTCGCGCGTGCTAAAAGAGGCCAGATTCGCGTCATGGCAGCGATACTTCGTCAGTGACTCGGGGATCCCAGACACTCTCCCCACGAACACGGCGAGAAAAATGAGATACGTGTCGGCATAGATCCACAGCCGCTCGGGGATGGGAAACATCGCCGCCGCGATGTTCTTGCGCAGAGAAATTTCCGAGGTCCCATAGTCGCCATAGCGCAGGAGCGCTTCGCCCTCCAGCGGCATCGTGCCCTGGACGGGAAAGAAGCTGCTGTCCTCCAGCACCACGCCGTTGTCCGGCACCCAGGCATCGTGCGGGTGGTACACGACAGCGATCTCCGGTGACCGCTCAAATTCTTCCGCTACGCGCCGCACCTTCTGCGGCAACCACACGTCGTCACCATCCAACATGGACACGATTTCCCCGCGGGCTTCGGCAAAACCCAGGTTGAGCGCTGAAGCCTGCCCGCCGTTCTCCTTGCGCAGGTACCGCACGCGATCGCTGTAGCGCCGGACAATCTCCGGAGTCGCGTCTGTCGAGCCGTCGTCCACCACCAGGATTTCCATCTCGTTGGCTGGAAAATCCTGCGCCTGGACGCTTTCGATCGCTTCGGCGATGAAGCGCTCGTGGTTGTGAGTGTCAATCAGCGCGGTGACAGTCGGTTGTCCCATAGGGCAGCTACTTCTGGTACGCGCGGATCAATACGTCCTGAAAAGTCTCGCGTGTGAACGCCTGCCACGGGACCGACCGGATCTGGTACCCAAACCCGCAGTCTTCCAGCAGCCGCAACATGCGCGAGAGCGAATCCGCCCGCCGGTCCACGTGATGGTGATATTCCACCACCATCTCGCGGATCATCCGGATCCGGCCGGATTCCGCCAGTTCTTCGAGCACTCCTGCTTCACTTCCCTCGATGTCCATCTTCAGAAAATCCACGGGTTCGGTGACGAACTTCGAGAGCGGGACGCCCTGCACCACCCGCGGAGTTCCCGCCACCTGCCCTGCTTTCGTGCTGTTCGTGAGCGAGGCGGGATGGGCCTCGTTCACGAAGAACTCCACCGGCGACTCGGAGCGATCCAGCGCGACGTTGTGCAGCTCCACGCCGCCGAGCCGGTTCGCCTCCACGTTGCGTGTGAGGATGTCGAACGATTCTTTGCAGGGCTCGAAGGCCACCACACGCGCCTCGGGATAAAGACATTTGAAGAAAATGAGCGCCATGCCGATGTTGCTGCCGCAATCGAAAATCAGCGGACGATTCGTCGCGGCCGTGAATTCGTAATCCCGCCGCAAAAAGATCTCCTCGAACAGGAAAACGAGTGTGCCGTACTCGAGACATTCCAGACGGAACCCGCAGATGGAGTCCCCTCGCAGGCTTCCCCCCGGCAGCATGCGGCGCAGTTTGTACTTCGCGCGAAGTCTTAACAAAGTGCGCTGGAGTTCGCGCCGCGTCGCGCCCGGGGCGCTCTCGTCGATCTTCCGCGCCCGGTCGAGCGTTTCCAGGACGTAGGAAAACGCGTTCATCGCCATGCTCATTCCTCGAATCCCCACCGGTGCCGCACCAGCACGCACTGGCTTGACCAGCCCGCCGGCGCCTGGCGCCCGGCGCCGAAGAAATTGCCTTCGGCCACGTCGAATCCCACCGCCGAGGTCACCCAGTCCTGTACCTCCCCATTCGCTTCCAGGAAGAGCGAGAGCAGATACCTCCCCTGGTTGAGCGGCAACTCGGGAAGTGTGCATACCACGCGCCCCGAAGGCGGCCGCGGCTCCAATTCGTCTGCGCCGAGCGTGGTGTCACAGAGAAACAACGTCTGCCCCAGCATGTCCTCCACGCCGATGCTGAACCGGCAGTTGGCCAGCCGCTTCTCACTCGCCGATTCATAGCTGGCCACGATGCGGATGGATTCGCCCGACATCACGTGTTCCACCGGCGTCCCCTCAGCGTTCTCGATCCACACCCGGGTGAACCGCACCCGCCCCCTGCCCCTACGGTCCGCTGCCGCGTCCAGCGTTCCCGGGGTGCCGGATTGCAGCGAGGCCAGGTATTGCGCCACCACTTCGCGCGAGGGTCCCGTGGCACGCACACCCCCGCGGTCGAGCCACAGGGAGTGCGGGCAGAGCTGTAGGATCGCGCTCGTCTGGTGGCTGACGAACAGCACGGTACGCCCGCTCCGCGCAACGTCGCTCATTTTCCCCAGACATTTTTTCTGGAATGCCGCGTCGCCTACGGCCAGCACTTCATCCACCAGCAGCACTTCCGGCTCCAGGTGCGCGGCCACGGAAAATGCCAGCCGCAATTGCATCCCGCTGCTGTAGTGCTTCAGCGGAGTGTCGAGAAACGTCTCCACGCCGGAGAACGCCGTGATCTCGTCGAACTTCCGGTCGATTTCCCGCCGCTTCATCCCCAGGATGGACCCCGAAAAATAGATGTTCTCACGCCCGGTCAGTTCCGGATGGAAGCCCGTACCCACTTCGAGCAGGCTGCCCACCCGGCCGCGCACCTCCGCGCTGCCTTCCGTCGGCAGGGTGATACCCGCCAGGATTTTCAGCAGCGTGGATTTCCCCGCGCCATTGCGTCCCACGATGCCAATCGTCTCGCCCTCGCCCACCTGGAAGCTGACGTCGCGCAGCGCCCAAATGTGGGCATGCCCGTTTCCATTCGCCTTCGCGCGCCCCCGGAACAGCGCCGTCACCGCGCGCGCCAATACGTCCCGCAGCGCCAGGTATCGCTCTCGTTCGCCCAACCGGAAGCGTTTGCCCAGCCCGTCCACGCGAATCGCCGCTGCAGCCATCACAATTTCACTGCCCGGGTGCCGCGCCCGGTCCGGTGCCCTGTCCTAAACCACATCCGCCACCGTCGCTTCCACTCGCCGGAAATACCACAGCCCCGCCACGAGCATCACCACCACCGCTCCAGCCGACGCCGCGACCAGGCCGGCGCTCGGCGGATTTTTGCCTGTAACCGCCCAGCGAAATCCATCAATCACTCCGGCCATCGGATTCAGTCCGTAGAGCGCGCGCCACCGTTCCGGCACCAGGCTCGAGGGATACGCCACCGGTGATGCGAACAGCCAGAACTGGACCAGAAAAGGCACCACGTAGCGCACGTCCCGGTAGAGCGCATTCAGTCCTGCCAGCCACAGCCCCGCCCCAAACGCCGTCAGCATCGCCAGCAACAGGAATACGGGCACAAACGCCAGCCACGGCCCCGGCGTCACCCGGTAATAGAGCGCCATCCCAATGAGCAGTACAAACGCAATGGCAAAATCCACCAGTCCGGAAAACACCGCGGAAAGCGGCAGCAGCACCCGCGGAAAATACACCTTCGTAATCACCCGCTGATTCTCCACCACACTGTTGGTCGCTCCTGTGAGCGCCCCGGCAAAATACGTCCACGGCAGAAGCGCCGTGTAGAAAAACAGCGGGTAGGGCAACCCGCCGGACGGAATTTTTGCCAGCCGTCCGAAGAACAGGCTGAACACCACCATCGTCGCCAGCGGCTGCACCACCGCCCAGCCCGCCCCGATCAGCGTCTGCTTGTAGCGCACTTTGATCTCGCGCCACACCAGGAAGTAGAGCAGCTCGCGGTAGTCGGCCAGTTCTTTCAGGTTCCACGAGAATAGCCGCCCGGGCGGCACTATGCGTTTCACCGGAACCGCGTGCGTCCCCGCGTGCAGTTCCCGCGCAACCGTCGTCCGCCCAGCCGCCACCGACAGCGCCTCTCCCGCCAGATTCGTTTTCGTATCCATCGTCGCCGCTCAGGAAACTCCGCCGGCGCTCTACAGGGGAATCACGTCGTAGCCCGCCAACTCCAACGCAACGGCTTGCCGGATCGCGTCCACAGCAATCACCAACCGGTCCTGCCGTTTGATGCGCACCAGAATTCCTTCCATGCCCGCCAGCGCTCCGCTCGCAACCTTCACGCGCTGCCCGATGCGCAGGTAACGATGCGGATGCAGAAGCGTGCCTTCTTCCGCCAACCTTCGCAGCGCCGAAATTTGTTCCCCCGGCACTTCCGCGTCCTTCTGTCCGAACCCCACGATGCGCACAACGCCTGCCGTGCGCAGGATGGCGGTGCGCTCCGCGGTCTCCGGAGCAAATTGCGCGAACAGATATCCACGAAACATCGGCACTTCCACCTTCTGGTACCGGTCCTGCCAGCGGTGCACTTCCATCCGCAGCGGAAGAAACACAGGCAGTCGTTTGCGTTCGAGCTGTTCGGCCACCTGCTTTTCAAATCGCGAGCGCGTATAAACCGCGTACCATGGCTCGGTGGAATCACCTGCGCGCAACAGTGTGACTGCCTGCTCCGCGCGAACTGCCTTTACATATTCAATTTGTCCGCCTAAAGACACAGCTCCGCTCTCTCGGTTACAAGCAAATGACGCTGCAACCGGCTGACAACAAAAGCTTTACGCCTCGTCCCAGCCTCGCGCCGACACCAGCGCAGCCAGAACGGCGAAACTCGACGCATTGGCTGGAATGTGAAAATTGAAGTCCAGCCAGCCATGTGCCATAAATCCAATGCAGGCGGCCACCAGCGCCGCGAGCAGCGCCCCTGTGGCCGTGCCACTGGTGCGCGCCAAGTTGCGCATTGCTTCGCGGCCACCGGCAGAAAGCATCCAGGTCGCCAGCAGCCCGCCGATCACACCCGTTTCCGCCAGAAATTGCAGGAAGTCGTTATGCGCGTGCGTCCAGATCAGGTCCGTCGCAAACGAGCGCGCCGCCGGAAATCGCGTCGCAAACGTGTCCAGGCCGCTCCCGATCACCGGCGTCTCGCGGATCAACCGGAACGTATCTTTCCACGCCGCTATCCGGTAGGCCGCCGCATCTTCCTGCTGGAACTGGTTCGGCCGCAGGACCGACTCGTAACGTTCCAGCAATTCCCCACGATCGAGCGCGAGTACCGTGCCTCCGGTCACGAACATCGCCGCCAGCAGCCAAACGACTGCGCGTTTCCCCGCTCGCTGCCCGGCCACCAGCAGCGCAAACGCCACCACGGCCAGCCCCAGCGAGATTGCTCCGCCGCGCGACCCCGAGAGCATCACGGCCCCGCCCATCACCACCGCGAGCACGCTCCAGAACCATCGCTGCGCCAGGCGATGTCCCGGCACGAGCGCCATCCCCAGCGCCAGCGGGCACCACATTTCGATCAGCCCCGCAAAATGGTTTCGGTTGACGTACGGTCCAAACATCCGCCCGCCATTTTCCAGCTTCCACGTCCAGTAGAGCCGGCCATCCGCCGTCAGATACTGCGCGATCCCCATTGCCGAAATCAGGAATCCAGCAATGGCCAGCGCAGCACAGAATGTGCGTAGCCGTACCGGTGTATCCACACAACCGGCGGCCGCCACGGCCAGGGCGATGTAACCCACCCACCGCAGCCACTCGATTTCGCTCGCTACCGGCGCCGGAGAAATCCCTGCTGCCCAGTGCAGCGCCGTGAATGCCAGCAACGCCACTGCCGGCAGCGCCATTGGATGGCCCAGAACGGCCACGCGCGCCCGCAGGATTCCGTCCAGCAGCCATAAAAGAAACATGCACCAGGAGACGCCCACCAGCACCAGCGCCGTAATCCGCGAAGTCGCGCCGAACGCCAGCGGCGCAACCATCAGCACCGCACAAACGCCGCCGGCCGCCAGCCGGCCGGCTAGGGTGGCCTCGGTGCTCTCCTCACGGAGCGTCCAGGTTTCGGCGCGGCTGATCAACACGCTCATCGCACAGCCCCTTGGCCGCTCTTCTGCGGCACTCCAGCCGCCGGCGTCCCACCCAACTGCAGCCGCCGCCAATTCACCTCCGCCAGGCACACCTGGCCGCTCGCGGCTGGCTCATTGGCGCCCACTCCGGGGCGCGCCAGCACCACCTGGGCAAGATGGGTTTCCGGACCTGCCACAAACTCCGCCGAAAGATCCTGCCATCCCGTGCTGCCCGTCACATGATCCGTTGACGCAGGCTGCTGTCCCGCCGCGCCGATTCCGGAAATAAGAAGGAAAGCTCCGGCGAGCGTGCCCAGGTGGCGCACCCGCATCTTCGCGGTCAGCAGATACTCTTCCCCGGGCTCCACCACCACCGCGTGCGACACCTGGAAGAAATCCGCCCGCGACCTCCCCGTGAAATCCGCGCACAGGCACGGCTCTCCGGGCAGCGACCCTTCATCGCTCACCCACACGGACACCTCTTCCTGCGGAACCACCTTCCAGTCGAAACCAAACCCCAGCATGGGCCGCCGGAAATCGCTGTTGTAGAGCGGTTCTTCAAGCCCCTCTGCGTCTCCCTCGATCCACCCGCGCTCGATGGAATCCGTCCACACTCGCCCCGCCAGTTTTCCTTCGCCCTGTGCGATCAGCGCGTCGAGAAACCGCCGGAGATAGAAATTCGAGGGTGGAATTCCGGAAGCCATCACGCGACTCCAGAGTGCCTCCGCGGGTTTGGCTTCCAACCGGCTGCACAGATATGCCGTGACGTCGTCAATCGCTCCGCGGTCCGCCGGCAGCACCGTTGCAATCAGCGTGCTCAGGTCCGTGACCTCCGAAAGTTGAGGCAGCACTCGCGCCGTGTATGGCGGCGCCGCCGCCACCAGTTCGCGCCCCAACTCCAGCGCCCGCTCCGGCTGGTTGTTGCGCAACGCAAAGCTCATCGAGTGCCATAGCATCTGCGGCGTACGCGGCTCCGCTGCCCGAGCCGATTCCAGCGCCCGCGCCGCGCCCGCTGTGTCACCGGCGTTCTCCCGCGCCTGCGAGAGGTCCGCCCAGTAAGCCCCGGAGTGCGGATCCAGTTCGGTGGCCTCCTCGAGCGCCGCCACCGCTGCCGCCGGGCTTCCCGCTTCCGAGAACAGCTCGGCCCGCCCAAGTTGCCAGTAGAGCTCCGCGTTGCGCGGTTCCAGCCGTAGCGCGTGCTCGAGACTCTGCACGCTCCCTTCCTGCGCCAGCCGCTCGGCCTCCACGTGCCTCCACAATTCCGCGGACAGCGCCAGGGTCGCCGCCACCGCTACCGCGGCGGCAATGATTCTGCTGGGCCAACTTTCCAGGACCAGTTCCATCGGTTGTTAGCGGTTTCCCGGACCGCCCTGCATCTGGTGGGGCGTGGGTGCCCTGCCAGCGGCTCCATGGACTTTCGGACACGCCCGCCCGCCGCCCGGCCTGCACCTTTTCCGGGGGTCTCCTCCCCAGAAGCCTTCACCGCGGGCCCACCCGCGGGCCGCTACGACCTGGCTCGGGACTCTCCTCGGCTCTCGCGTTGATCCTCATGCCCGTAGCCATAGCCCTGCCCTTCCAGCAGGTGGCGGTAGTAGTCGCCGTAGTAATTCGTGTAGTAATACTTGTAATCGACGGAGCGCACGTCCACGTTGTTCAGCACGATTCCCAGGATTCGCGCGTTCACGCTGTTCATCAGTTTCGTCGTGTGCTTCAGGGTCTCCCGGGTGGTTACCCCGCCGTGCACCACCAGCATCACCCCGTCTGCGTGCGCGGCAAGAATCATGCTGTCGGCCACGCTGATCGCCGGCGGCGAGTCCAGCACGATAAAATCGAAATGTCGCCGCAGTTCCGCGAACAGCGCCTCCAGCGGCTCCGAGCTCAGCAGCTCCGCAGGATTCGGCGGCGTCGGCCCGGACGTGATCACATACAGGTTCGGTACCTGCCGCACCGGCCGCGCCAGTTCGTCCGGCGCCGCCTGGCTGGTCAGGAACGTGCTCAGCCCCCGGTCGTTGGTCATCTGAAAAGAGCGGTGAATTCGCGGGCGCCGCAGGTCCGTGTCGATCAACGCCACCCGGTCGCCTCGCTGCGCCAGCGTGATGGCCAGATTCAACGCCGTCGTCGTTTTTCCCTCGCGCGGCTGCCCGCTCGATATCAGGATGAGCTGCGGCGCGTGTCTCGAGGTCGATAGCAGGATCGAGGTCCGCAGCGCCCGGTACGCTTCCGATACAACCGATTGCGGCTGCGCCACCGTGGCCAGCTCGGACGTTGTCCCTGTCGTCGCCGCCGATTGCGCGAGCGGCCTTCGCCGCGCGGCATACGACATCACGCTCGACACCGCCGGAATGATCCCCAGCACCGGCAGGTTGACGAGTTGCTCCACGTCCTCCGGGATTTTCACCGAGTTGTCCAGATATTCGTTGAACAGCGCCAGCGCGCACCCCAGCGCCACCCCCACGATCAGGCTCAGCATCAGGTTCAGCGCTTTCCGCGGACGAATCGGATTGATCGGAGGACGCGCGCGGTCCACCACGTGGATGTTGCTCGACCGCAGTCCCGACGAGATCCCCGCCTCCTTCAGCCGCTGCAGCAGGCCCTCGTAGAGCTGCTGGTTGGTCTCATAATCCCGCCGGAGCAGGCTGTACTCCACCAGCTTCGAGTTCAGCGAGTTAGCCTCGTTCTTCTGCTGGTCGAATGCCCGCCGCAACAACTTCTCTTTGTTCAGCGCCGCCTGGTAATCGCTCTCGATCCGGCTCGCCGCCGCCTGCTCCTGACTCCGAATCTGCCCCTCCAAATCCTGCAACTGATGCTCGAGCTGCAGCACCCTCGGATGCTTCGGCCCCAACGTCACCCGCGCGTCCGCCAGCGAGTTGGCCGTCTGCATGCGCTGCCGTTGCAGGTCCTGCAGCATCGAGTTCTGCATCACCGCGCTCAGATCCCCCAGCCGGTGCGTTTTCACCAGCTCGTACTGCGATTCCTTCGCCATCCGGTCGGCCTCGGCTTCCGTAAGGTCTTTGTTCAGGTCGCCCAGTTTGGTCACCGTCACGTTCTGGCCCTGGTCCAGCGCGAAGATCTGGTTGTCCCGCTCGTATTTGATCAGCGCTTCGTGCGACTGCTCCATCTTCACTTTCAGTTCCCGCATCTGCCCGGCCATCCAGTCGGAGGCCTGCATTGCCGACTCGTATTTCTTCCGGAAATTGTTCTCTACGTAGAGGTCCGAGAGCGTGTTCACCACGTCCGCTGCCTGTTTGGCGTTCGTGCTGTCAAACCGCACTTCCACCAGCCGGCTCGACCGGATCACGTTGACGTTCAAATGCCCGTGGAACGCCTCGATCAGTCGCAGCTCCTCCGCCGATGTGAACGGAGCGTTCGCGTTGCTCCCCGCCGGGCGCACCGCGAACTGCGGGTCCTCGAACAGCCGCAGCGCCCGCACCGCCTGCATGGCCAGGTCGTCCCCTTGCAGGATGCGCACCTGTGTCTGGACGTAATCCTCGGTCGTGGGCATCTGCAGGAAAAGCTCCCGCAGGCTGGTCAGGTCTGGAGTCTCGCCGTTGATTTCAATCCGCGCCGCTGCTTCATACACCGGTTTGATCCGGTAGGTCACCACCGCCACCACCGCCACCATTACCCCGACCACCGCAGCGATCATCAGCCGGTGTTTGTGCAGGATCCGCAGCAGGTCCCGCAGCGGAAGTGCCGCCGTCAGTTGATCCGGCACCGTGGCCGGCAGTGAGGACCGCCAGCCCCCTGAATCGGACAGGAGCGCCCCAGGACTGCTCCTCGCTGCGCGCTCCAGCGCGCTGCCGGGTTTGCGCTCCCCAGCGTCCCCACTTCCTCTTCCAGGCCCGTTCGGGCGCGTCGGATCCATCCCCTCGTTCCCCCGCGGCCACCCCAAACCTCGCGATCCGGCCGCTGCGATCGCTTCCCCAACCTCTAAGGAACTCTGCCAAGCAGCACCAGTCCGGTGCTCACCTGGATGGCTGCCTCCAGGCCCCGCGAAAAGGCTCGCTTCGCCGTGCTCTCCGGCACGTACAGCACGTCGTTCGGCAGCACCGGAATATCCGGCTGCTGCCGCGCCAGAATCTTCGACAGATCCACGGGGATTTGCTCCACCTCGCCGTTCGAACCTTTCTTGCGGATCAGTACGGAATGTGCGGGCTTCGCCGTGCGTTTCAGGTCTTCCGCCAGCGCCAAGACGTTCAACAAAGAGGGCTGCTGGCCGGTCGACGGCAGCAGGAACCGCCCCGGATGGTTCACTGCTCCGATCACGTAAACGGAGCCTGCCGGCAGCACGTTGACCGTGTCGCCGCCGCGCACCGGAAGGTTGGCCTCGGTGCTGCCCTGCCGAAGATCTTCCACCTTCACTTCGGTGACCTTCGGCGCTCCCGAACCGTCCTCGCGGATCACTTGCACTGTCGTTCCTGCGTCGTCGCTGAACCCTCCCGCCATACTGATCAGCCGCATCAGCCGTACCTGCCCGCTCACCTGGAATACCCCCGGCTGGCGCACCGACCCTATCAGCGTCACCGGTTTGCTCTCCAGTTCCTTCAGCGTGATGGTGATGTTGGGATCGTTGAGAATCCCACTCTCCTGATACCTTTTCTTCAGCAGCGCCTCCGCCTGCGTCAGCGAAAGCCCCGCTACATGCGGATGTTCCGCGAGAAGCGGCAGTCCCAGCGTCCCGTCTGAATCCACGCGCACGTCTCGCGTCAGTTCCGGTGATTCCATCACCGAAATCGAAAGCAGGTCATTCGGCCCGATCAGGTATTCCCCCAGGCCGTCGCCCGGAACTGTAGAGAGGATCGTAGTCGTCTGCGCGCTCCGCCCTGTCTGTGTGGCCGTCCCCGGCCCGCTCGATGGCTGCCCAGACTGCGCCGAAGCCACTGTCGAAAAAGACAGCAACAGAGCAACGAAAACGGCAAAGAGAATTGTGGCGCTTCGGCTAGCCCCCAGAGACACACGCCGAACGGAAACGCGCCCGAAAGCGAACTTGCGTCGCGTCAGAGTCCCTCAAAAGGAAAGAGTCACACCCACACCGAGTCTGAGAGCCGTTCGGAATCCTGTCAAGACCATATCGGGATGCGTTGTCGAACAAATTCTCTTGCAGTTTCAGACCGGAACAGAGGCCCGGTCTCCTTTCTCTCTCACCAGGCACTGTTTCCACTACCCGCCCCACTCCCCTCGCCCTGGCTCCACATCTATCCGCCTTCCTTCACCTCCCGGCGCCGGCGTTTTCGCGAGTTTTCCTGCCCCGAACTCTTCCAGAACTCCGCGTTGACGCGGCTCCAACGCAACTCTTATAATGTTGGTTTCGCTATCTCCCCTGGAGGACCCATGTATGCCCTGATTCGCACCGGTGGGAAGCAGTACCGTGTCTCCCCCGGCGACCGTATTGAGGTCGAAACCCTGCCCGGCAAGGTGGGGGACGCCGTCGAGTTCGCCGAGGTGCTGGCTGTCCGAACTGACGACAAAATGGTCACCGGCAAGGCCGCGTCGCAGGCCAGCGTGTCCGGGAAGATCGTGGCCCAGACGCGCGGCCCCAAGCTGACCGTGCTGAAATTCAAGAAGAACCGGCAGTACAAGATCCAGCGCGGCCACCGGCAGAATCTGACCGCCGTCGTGGTCGGCGAAATCAATCTCTGAGGCGGATTCCATGGCACACAAAAAAGGCGGCGGTTCCTCCACCAACGGACGCGACTCCCAGGGGCAGCGCCTGGGTGTCAAACGGTTCGGCGGCCAGCTCGTCAGCGGCGGCTCCATCTTGGTCCGCCAGCGCGGCACACGTTACAAGCCCGGCCGCAATGTCGGCCGCGGCAAGGACGACACCCTGTTTGCCAAAATCACCGGCATCGTGAAATACGAGGACAAAGGCCGCATGGGCCGCTTCATCAGCGTCGACCCGGCCGAAGCTCTGGCCGGATAGCTCGAAAGCCGGCCCCGTCGGCGTTTTTGGTTTTCTCCCCGGCGTGTCATAGTTTTCCCAGGAAACGGCAGAACATCTTCCGTGTTCGTTGACGAAGCTCGCATCTACGTAAAGGCTGGAGAGGGAGGCCGCGGCTGCGTTGCCTTCCGGCGAGAGAAGTTTGTTCCACGCGGAGGCCCGTCCGGCGGAGACGGCGGAGCGGGCGGCAGTATCACCCTGGTTTCCACGCCCAACGAAAACACGCTCCTGCGCTTCCGCTTCAACCGTGAATTTCGCGCTGAATCCGGCCGCCACGGCCAGGGCTCGAATTGCCACGGCAAATCCGGCGCCGACACGCTCCTCGATGTCCCCGTCGGCACGCTCGTGTACGACGACGAGACCGGCGAGCTTCTCTTCGATTTCACCGCGGCGGGGCAGCGGTTTCCCGCCGCGCGTGGGGGCCGCGGCGGCCGCGGCAACCAGCATTTCGCAAAACCCTGGCACCAGGCGCCACGCGAGTTCGAAGACGGCGAGGCCGGCCAGGAGCGGCATCTACGCCTGGAACTCCGCCTGCTCGCGGATGTGGGGCTGATCGGCCTTCCGAATGCCGGCAAATCCACGCTCATCTCCCGCATTTCCGCCGCGCACCCGAAAATTGCGGACTATCCGTTCACCACTCTCGAGCCGCATCTCGGCGTGGTCTCCGTGGACGGCCCGCGTCCCGGCACGGGCCGCAGCTTCGTGGTTGCCGACCTTCCTGGCCTGATTGAAGGCGCGCACGAAGGCGCCGGCCTGGGCATTCGCTTCCTCCGCCACATCGAACGCACGCGCCTGCTCGCGCACCTGGTCGATGTGAGCGGCGCGACGCCCGGCGAGCCCGTGCACGATTTTGAAGTGGTGCGCCACGAGTTGGCCGCTTCCAGCGCCTCGCTGGCCGACAAACCATTTCTCGTGGTGGCCACGAAACTCGATGCGGTTACCGATCGCACCGCGCTGGACGCGCTCCGCGGGCATTGCCTGGCGCGTGACTATCCCTTCCACGCGATTTCCGCAGCCACAGGCGAAGGTGTCCAGGCTCTCATTCGCGCCATGGCCACAGCTCTCGAGTCGCTCCCGCGGCCCGACCAAACTGTCACCACGCCCGGCTCCGAAGGCCACGCAGCGCGTACGCTCCACTCCGGAGGGCAAACCGCGTGAGCGCTGCTTTTCCCTTCCCCCCTCTCGCCCTCCGCTCGCTCGCCCTGTTCGGCGGCACATTCGACCCCGTGCATCGGGGTCATCTGGCCGCGGCCTGCGCCGCTCGCGACCGGTTCCGGCTCGACGCCGTGCATTTTGTTGTCGCCGGGCGTCCGCCGCACAAAACGCGCGTGCCCCTGAGTCCCTATCCGCACCGCTGCGCCATGGTCGCGCTGGCCTGCGCTGGGCAATCACGCCTCAGTTTGTCCCTGGCGGAAGCGGGCCCTGATTTTTCCGGTCACACTATCGAATACTCCGTGGATCTCGTGCGCGCTTGCCGGAAACGCCTGTCCCGCTCCGCGCATCTGTACTTTTTGATTGGCGCGGACGCATTTCTCGACATCGGCAAGTGGCGCGAATCGGACGCGCTGCTCGACTCCTGCGACTTCATCGTCGTCAGCCGTCCGGGATTCCGCCTGGAGCGGCTGCGCGCGGCCCTTCCCGCCGGCATGCTGGCCGCCGCGTCTGCCGCGCAGCAGCCCGCTGGCCGCGGGGCGTTGCGCCTGCGCCGCTCGACCGTGCATCTGATATCCAGCGTCCACGTGGACGTTTCCTCGACCGGCATTCGAAGCCGCGCCGCTCGCGGCCTGTCGATCCGCTCGCTCGTCCCCGCTGCTGTGGAGGAGTACATTTGCAAACAGGCGCTCTACCATTGATGGACCGTAGTCCCGAACTCCGCGCCGCGGTGGCGGCTGCGCAGGAGAAGAAGGCCGCCGGCATCATCCTGCTCGATCTCTCTGGCCTCGGCGCGTTCACCGGCGCATTCCTCATTTGCACCGGGTTCAGCCAGCGCCAGGTTCAGGCCATCTCGGACGGCGTCGAGGAGGCGCTCGCGCGCGCCGGGTCCCGCCTGCTCCACCGCGAGGGCTACGATTCCGCCGAATGGGTTCTACTCGACTACGGCCGCTTCGTCATCCACATATTCTCCGAGCGCGCGCGCCTTTTCTACGACATCGAGCGCCTCTGGCGGAAGGCTCCACGCGTCGATGTGCCCGACGTTCCTGCCTCGCGCGATGATCCCGCTCTCCGCGACGGAGCCGCCACGGCATGAGCGATTCGCGTGTCGAATGGATCGCCGTGGACGCGGCTTCACGGCGCGTCCTCGAGTTGGCCGAGCGTGTCGCGGCCGCCAACACCAACCTGCTCATCACCGGCGAAAGCGGCACGGGCAAGGATCAGCTCGCGCGTTTCATCCACGAACACGGCCCGCGCCGCGACGCTCCCTATCAAAAGATCGACTGCGCCAGCCTCCCGCCCGAACTCGTCGAATCGGAGCTGTTCGGCCATGAGCGCGGCGCGTTCACGGGCGCCGTGGAGACCAAGCGCGGCCGCCTCGAGCTCGCCGGCCGCGGCACACTCGTCCTCGACGAGGTCGCCGCACTCGGCCTTCCCGTCCAGGCCAAATTGCTTCGCGTGCTCGAAGAGCGCCGCTTCGAACATTTGGGAGGAACCGAATCGCTGCGCATGGAAGCGCGCATCGTTGCCCTCACCAACTCCAACCTGGAACGCGCCGTGGCCGAGCATCGTTTTCGCGAAGACGTCTTCTTTCGCCTGAACGTGCTGGCCATCGAAGTCCCGCCCCTGCGCGAGCGCCCCGCCGACATCCTTCCTCTCGCCGATCACTTGATCCGGCGCCTCGGCTCCGTCCACGGCCGGCCCGAAGCCCGCCTGGACGCGGAAGCGCAGCCCGCGCTCGCTGCCTATTCCTGGCCCGGCAACGTCCGCGAATTGAAAAACGCGCTTGAGCGCGCCCTGGTATTCGCCCAGCACGACGTGCTCGGCGTCGCCGACCTGCCCGAATCAGTCCGCGCCGCCGCGCGCTCCGGCGCCACGCCCGGCCATCTCCGCTCCCTCGAACAACTCGAAAAGGAAGCCATCGCCGCCACGCTCGAAGCCACTCACTACAAAATCACGCGGGCCGCGGAGATCCTGGGCATCAGCCGCAAAACGCTCCTCGAAAAACGCAAGAAATACGGGCTATTGTAGGGGCACGACATGCCGTGCTCCAGCCTCCACGGGTCCCGCGTTCAGCTACAATGATTCTTCATTTCCTCTTCGTGCGCCGCATCCGCCGACCGGAATGCCGCTCCC
This sequence comes from uncultured Acidobacteriaceae bacterium, assembly GCA_963773835.1. Taxonomy (GTDB): domain Bacteria; phylum Acidobacteriota; class Terriglobia; order Acidiferrales; family UBA7541; genus JOPF136. Next base: position 59,620 of record CAVZCQ010000001.1, on the reverse strand, counting down.
TGTTCGACGATTACGCTTCCCGGATTCGCCGCTCCGCCGATGTCCGCGTCACCGAACTGCGCGAGCCCACGGAATCAGCCCTCGCCCGGGTCAAGACTGACCCGGCTGCCTGTTGGATCCTCCTCGACGCGGCGGGACGCCACTTCACATCGCAGGAATTTGCACACTGGCTCTCCAAACTTCGCGACCGCAGCACGCGCGAGCTGGTGTTCCTGTGCGGCGGCGACACCGGCTTCCCCGATTCCTTCCGCAGCCGCGCCCATGAATCCCTCTCGCTCTCCCCGCTCACAATGCCCCACGAACTCGCGCGGGTAGTCCTTGCCGAGCAGCTCTACCGCGCCTTCGCCATCCTCTCCCACCACCCCTACGCGAAATGATCCCCACGGGTAGCCACGGTCAGCGTCTTTCTCACCGTGGGTGTTCTCCAATGCATGGCAAAATAACCGTCGAGGCTTTCCGATGACGGGCGTCCGCATCACTCCGGACACCAACACGCCGACCGCCTCGGTCGAACTCGCTATCACGCTGCCGCTGCCGGACTACGACCTCGACGCCGTGGAAAAATCCACCCCGCGCCAGATCGATGAAATCCTCGTCTCCCAAGGCTTCCGCGATCTGATGGATGACGCCCGCGCTGCCCTCGCCGCCGCAGCCGCGGACTCTGGCCTCGCAATCGTCCAATTCACCGGCGCCATCTGCCCGGCGGAAGGAATCTTCCGCCCCGGCCTCTGGATCGTTTTCCAGGAATCGCGCGCCGAGCCCGGCGCCACAATGTCCGCCGCCGCGCGTGATCGTGTCGCCCAGCTCGCCGAACTTCTCTGCGGCCGCTTCGGCCTCTCTCAGTAACCTAGCCACTCCTGGCAGTGTTTCGCTCCCCTCTTCTCCGTGTCCTCAGTGTCTCCGCGCTCTCCGTGTTGGTTCTTTCCCTCTTTCCGGTTCCCCTCCTTCTCCTTCGTCCCGTGCTACTCTCCTCCTATGCCCGAGGGTAAAGGTCTCCTCATCGTCTATACCGGCCCCGGCAAGGGCAAAACCACCTGCGCGCTCGGCACCGCCTTCCGCGCTGTGGGCCAGGGCTTGCGAGTCCTCATGGTCCAGTTCATCAAAGGCTCCTGGCATTACGGCGAGCTCGACGCCGCCAAGCTCCTCGGCGACGACAAAATGGAAATCCGCCCCATGGGCCGAGGCTTCGTCAAAATCGGCGGCGCGGAAACCGATCCCGAAGATCTACGGTTGTGCGAGCAGGCCTGGCAGTTCGCCCTCGAGCAAATCTCCAGCGGCCGCTACGACCTCGTCATCCTCGATGAGATCAACTACGTCATCAGCTACGGCATGCTCGACCCCGATAAAGTCGCCACTGCGCTGGCCGCGCGTCCCGAGCAGGTCCACGTGATTTGCACCGGCCGCAATGCCCATCCGAAGCTGGTCGAGCTCGCCGACCTGGTTACCGAGATGCGTGAGGTCAAACATCCATATACCAAAGGAATTTTGGCCCAGCGCGGGATAGACTATTAGCCTCCGATTGTGAGGGGGACGTGCAGGGTGGGCCCGGCTTTCGCCCGCGCTGCCCGTTTTTGGTCTTTAAGGTTTGCCGTTTTTTTGAATTTCGGTTCTCGGTGCTTACAATGGCCTGGTTCAAACGCGAAAAAGACTCCATCCAATCTCCCGTGCCACCCGAGGAGCGCCGCGTCCGCACCGAGGGCATGTGGGAGAAGTGTCCCGCCTGCCGCAAAATCATCTGGCGCAAAGACCTCGAATCGAACTCGCAGGTTTGCCCGAAGTGCGAGCATCATTTCAAGCTCGGCGCCGCCAAACGTCTCGAACTCCTGCTCGATGACTCCCGCTGGACCGAACACGACTCCGCGCTGGCTTCGGCCGACCCCCTTCATTTCACCGACACGCGCCCCTACAAACAGCGCCTTCGCGAAGCCCGCCAGAAGCTGGGTATGAACGACGCCATCATCACCGCCGAGGGCGCTCTCTCCGGCCGTCCCGTGATTTGCTGCGCCATGGAATTCGGCTTTATCGGCGGCTCGATGGGCGCCGTCGTCGGCGAAAAAGTCACGCGCGCCATCGAGCTGGCCATCGCCCGCCGCCTCCCGCTCATTATCGTTTCCTGCTCCGGCGGCGCGCGCATGATGGAGGGCACCATCAGCCTCATGCAGCTCGCCAAAGTTTCCGGCGCCCTCGGCCGTCTGGACAGCGCCGGCCTGCCCTACATCTCCGTGCTCACCGACCCCACCACCGGGGGCGTTACCGCCAGCTACGCCATGCTCGGCGACCTGAACATCGCCGAACCCGGCGCTCTCATCGGCTTCGCCGGGCCCCGCGTCATCGAGCAGACCATCCGCCAGAAACTCCCCGCAGGCTTCCAGCGCGCCGAGTTCCTCCTCCAGCACGGCTTTCTCGACGCCGTGGTGCCGCGCCCGCAACTCAAGACCTTCATCGCGACTTCGCTCGATTTCTTCCTGGCCTAAGCAAGCAGTGCCCAAACCTATGGCGCCCACAACCTCCCGGCAGGCGCTCGAAAAGCTGCTCGGCGCCACGCCGTTCAACCGTCTCTACGGCCTTCGCATCCAAACAGCGAGACGAGGGGCCTGCACCCTCCGCATTCCCTTCCGTCCCGAGTTCGAGCGCCCCGACGGCCTCATCGGCGGCCACGCCTATATGACCGCTGCGGATGTGGCCATGTGGCTGGCCATCGCCACCCGCCTCGGCACCGACGAGCGCGCCGTCACTGTCGAAATGAAGACGAATTTCCTCCGCAGCCTTCGCCGAGCTCCCTTCCTGTGCCGCGCGCGCGTGGTAAAAATCGGCCGCCAACTCGTTTACGGCACCGCCGAATGCTTCGCCCCCGGCCGCGGCCTGCTCTCCCACCACACGCTCACCTACATCCGGCTGCCGTGACCACCCTGCTTGGGAGCCTCACCTGCGCGCCCGTTTCCGCTTCCTCGCCCGCCCGGCCAACACCCTCACACAATTCCGGATCCGCCGCGCCCGCGTCGCCGCCGCCTTTGCCTGCTCTATGTAACGCAGCACTTCGCGGCGCAGTGGCGCACTCCCCGCGGCAAAATAGCCCTGCGCATCAGGCACGCCCGCCAGCGCAGCGGCAAAATCCTCCGGCACGGGCATCTCGCGCGAGGCACGGTCCATCTTCAGCGTGACGCCCACCGGCTCTCCCGCATCCGCCCCGGAGGCCTTTCGCAGCGCCCGGTCCAAAAACAGCCGGTAGCTTCCTCCTGCGGCCGGCAGCAGCGACGTCCGCGTGGATTGCCCCGCCACGGTAGCCACCACCGGCACCGTCCGTGCGCTCCCCCGCGCCAGCCGCGCGCAGATCTCTTCCGGCACGCTTACGCAACGCAGAATCCCCACTCTATAAATCACCGCGACAAAGCGGTGCGCCTCGCTCCTCGAAGTGGTCTTTCGTTCGGACATTCCGAATCCTTCGCCGGCCCTCACGCAGTCTACGATTCCCAGACAACGGAATGCTTACCTTTTGATTTTCGTGATGGAGCCGCCGGGTTGCGAATGAGCGTGGCCGTGGCAGATCAGTGCGCACGAGTTGGTGCCCCGCGAATAGGAGATCGGAGTCGCTCCGTTCGAAGCGACGACGTTAAGGTCAAAGTTCACGAGCCTCTCTCCGGAAATGCTCCCGCTCACGGCGCCCATCCCGTGCCCGGTATGGCAGGTGGAGCAGGAGAAGCCGTCGTTGATATGCCGGCCGTGTTCGGTGAAGCTGTTATTGGCAACAACGTTCGACAAATCGTGGCACTTTCCGCACAGCGCGTATGGACCGTTGACGCTCAGATCCGGACTGGGAAACAGGTTGGCGATCAACTGGCCGGGTGCCGCCGCCTGGCTGAACTCATAACGTCGCTCCAGAATGTGCGTCCACTTCGAACCATGAGGACCATTCGGCCCCGTACCCCCGAATTCACGATTATCGTCGCTGTTATGGCAGTCCGAGCACAGGATGCGCGTCCCCATGCTCCGTCCCGGGGTCGCTCCGTCTTCATTCAGCATGAACGCCCGCAAGCTGGGCTGGACGTACGGGCTGGAGCGGTCATGCATCACGGGATGGCTCGAGGTAGCCAACTGAGCGAACTGCGGAATGATATTCAACGGATCAGTGTTGGCTACAGCCCAGACCGGAAGGTAGCCATAGGTGGCGGCAAGGACGGTTTTCCCCACGCTGGTCCCATGGCATCTCAGGCAGTTTTCGTACTGATTGACGGCGGGATTCAGTACCGTAATGCCGTCCGTCGCGCTGATCCCCTCCGCCCCGTTCTGAGAAACCCGAATCGCGGGTGGCGGCAGGAATGCGGTCACCGGATTTGAAGAGTGCGGGTTGTGGCAATCTGCACAGGTGGCATGACGGTTCTGGTTCAGCAGGGCGCTCTCCGCCGGGTCGTGCGAGCCGCTGGCCGTGGAGTAGGGATGCCCTGCCTTGGCGAACTCCGCAGACACATTCGGGATCGCCGGAGAAATGTTGCCTCCTCCGCCGTGGCAGGCGACACAATCATTTTCATTTTTGCCCCGCAGAATTTCCGACGCCCCCGGCGCGTTGTGTTCCATGTGGCACGCCGCGCAGGCATTCAGCGCAACTGTCGAATACCCTCCCAGGTTCACTCCCGGCTGCACCGCCACCTGGTTTCCTGCTGTGGCGTGCGCGCTGTTCGTCCATCCGGCCAGGTAGTTCGTCTGGTTGTTCACCGTGCGATTTCCCGGTGCGTGACAGGCAAGACACAGTTGTCCGCTGGAACTATCCCGAACGAGAAAATTATGGGCTACCAGGTCCCTTGCCTCCACATGCGCGTTGTGGCAGGTGGTGCATTCCATGTTGCCGTTGATCAGCTTTACCGCGCCGGTCGGATCCGCCGTTACTCCCGAGTTGTACAGCGAAGCGACCAAGTCCGGAGAATCCTTGAGCGGCAGCACGAGGCTGAAGGGATGCGAGCTGGACAGGTTCGTCCCAAAATTGTCCGGGGATTTCATGCTCCCGGTCATCGGCCATTTCCCATAGGCCACGGTCTGGCCGGGGGCGATGCTCCCGTCATGGCAGCTCAGGCAGAGATTGCTGTCACTTCCCAACAGCGGCTTCGGAGTTCCCGTCTCATGATAGGTGGTGCTTTGATAAGTCGTATAAGTTTGGGTCGTAAGCGTTTGGTTCCACAGAGGAGTTATCCCGCCGACTCCGGAATGTGGCGCATGGCAGTAGAGGCAGGGAGCACTCAATCCTCCCTTTACTGCGGAAGATCCTCCGGGGCCTAGATCGTGCTGACCCAGCACATCGCCGCTGATCTGCTGGCCCCGCGCGGTGGCGCACGCGAGGAGAAGAGCCCCGGTGAGCCATGCAACTTTCATTGGGCTGCTCCCGCGGCCTGCTTGCCCACCGCGTAATACCGGAACATCTGCACCCGGCGGTTATAGGAATCCACCACGTACACGTGGTCCGCGTGGTCTATGAACAATCCCGTGGGCAACTGAAAATCGCCGAACCCCGTTCCCTTCGTTCCGAAGTAGTACAGCAACTGCCCCTGGCGATCGAACACCTGCGCGACCCCGGACAGTCCCTCAAGGATGTAGAGATGTCCTTCCGAGTCAATGCCCAGTCCTTTCGGCCGGAACATATCTCCCCGGGCGTCACCCAGTTTCCCAATCGCGTACTGGAATGTTCCCGAGCGGTCCAGCACCTGCACGCGAAAATTCATGGCGTCCAGAACCACCAGATTGGGCCCGTCCAGCCGCAATTCCGTCGGGAAATTAAACTCACCCTCTCCCGACCCGCTCTTCCCGATCTTCTGCAAGACGCCTCCCTGCATATCCATCACGAATACCTGGTCCCGCCAGGTGTCCGTGACGTAGATGCGCTGCGCCGCGGAATCCACGGCAATGCCCGTGGGGTGCTTGAAGTAGCCCTCCCCGCGCTTCAGGCTGCCAATTACCCGGCTGAATTTTCCACTGGGCTCAAAGACGAAGATCTTGCCCAGCTCCGAATCCGTCACGTAGATATTGTCCTGGGCATCCACCGCCACGCACTGCGGCGTGGTCATGGCCTCTTTGCTCTTTTCCTTCCTCGTAATGAACTTGTACTTCTGCTCCTTTAGATCAAATATGTGCACTCCGCCGGCCCCGGGATCCGTAACGATGATGCGGCCCCGGGAATCCGTGACCACGCTGAAGGGGCGAACCATGAAGTGCACATCCGGGGCGCCGACCATCACATCCAACACTTTCTTGAAGAAGCCGCGCTTCGCTTTTATATCCCGCTCTGTGCTGAGACTGCCCTCAAAGATCAGCTTCCGCCCACCATCCAGCAGCAGCACGGGCACGGTGACGGTAGTCGCCTTCTTATCGTTGGGAAACCGCGCAGCCGGGAGAACGAGCGGCAGGAAAAGAAAAACGATGAGCAGGGCGGGCCCGGTCCTTTTCCTGCTGCGCCGCCCTCGTGCTCGTGCCGTTCCAACTACATAGAGCAAACTCGAGAAACCGTGCGGCCCGCGCGTTCGTTGGAGAAGATTAGCCCGGAGCCTCCCCGCAATCAGTCGGAACGGCACTAGAAGGCCTTGAACCATCGGGATACCCCGAAATAGTACGTGGATAGCAACGTCGGGGTCACGCCACTGGCGCTGAATCCTTGCAGCAACCGGCTGTAGCCCGCGTTGAAATATACCTTGCGGAACCGGTAGTACAAATAGACGTACGCTTGCTCCGTCTTGCTATTCGAGAAAAGCAAGCCAGGCACCGTGTTGTTATTCGAGGAGAGCGGCCCATTTGCCGTACTGCTGCGTGCGTTCACGTAGGTCCCCGTGATGGTGAGTCCGCGGATGGGCGAGCTGCCCACACCTGCCGAGTAGGTCGTGCCACCGTACAGAATCGCGGGCACCAGCGTGGGCGGCACCCCCGGAGGCAAGGTGGTGATACCGGTAGGCGTGATCAGACCGCTGCCGCTGGATTTGGAATATGCGGCGCTCGCACCCAGCCACCGGCCGGAAAGTCCCGTCGAGTACCCCTGCGTAAAATTTGTGGTGCCCTCCGCCTGGCTCAGCACGCTTTTGGACCCGCTCGCCGAACCATTCCAATTCAGCCTGCCGATGCGGCGGCTCACAGAGCTGGAATAGCTATACCCCGAGCTCGTATAGGCGATCAGAAAGGTCTGCACATTTCGTGAATAGCCGAAGGAACCGCTCACGCTCCATGCGCCAATTCTGCGGGTGTAGAGCACGCTGCTCAGCAATCCCAGCATGGACTCGCCGCTGGTCCCATAGGAACTGTGGTTCACCGTGGCCCCGGCCGAGAGCTGCCCGCCCAGCAGGTTATGCCCGTAATTCACAGACCCGCTATACGCGGTTGAATCATAGGCGGCGCCAAGGAAGAGTTGCTGCCGGTGCGAGATGCTCCCGGAAACAAGCAAGCCCTGAAGAATCGTGTACTGTGCCCCCCCGAACAAACCCCAGGAATGCGAGGGCCCCTCGGGAAAAGCCACGGGCACGATCGCCCCCGAAGCATTCACCGACTGGACAATCGTTCCGGCGAGATTGTCGTTGTAATCCATACTGAACTGTGTCGTCAATTTCTCTGTCGGCCTGAGGGACACTCCTCCGCTCAAAAGGTCCGATGTTTCGGAACTGCTCATCCCGAGCGAATCATACCCGGTGGTGTTTCTCGTAAAGTTGACCCAGGTGCTGCCACTCAAGGGCAAGCTCCGGCCCATGTTCAAGGTGTATGTGGTGCTGTCCGAACTTGCCTTTTCGCTCGGCTCCCCAGCCGCAATTTGCGGGAAGAGGGAGCTTGTGTTCGAGTAGTGAATCCCCCCGCTCAGGTGGAATCCGTCCACAGTGTAATTAGTGTTCGCAAAGACCGAGTGGAAACCGCTGAAACTGTCCTCCTGGGTGCCATACAGCGAGTAGTCGTTGCTTCCCTGCTGATAGCCGAAGGTGAGAGTGGGAAGATTCCTGACGTTGGCGGACCAGCCCACTCCAAATGTCTGGCTGTTGCCATTGGTGGCGTAATTGGCGATTCCCGGGAGCGAATAGGTGGATTCGCTGTTGTAGATCTTCGAGAAATTGAAATAGCCGGGGAACTGGCTTCCCGAAAAAATATTCGCGCTGGCGATTACCCCCGAACTGTCGGTGATGGATTGGTAGCTGGAGTTGTTGCGCGATTGATTGAAGAAGGGCGCGACGTCAAACGAAAGGAACTGGGGACTGTGAAAGGAGCCGCTGAGATTCCCCATGCCGCCAAAAGCCAGACCGTGACTGTCCGGGCCCTCGTTCGACATGCTGCCCGAGTACCCGGCGCTGATATTGCCATTCAAATTGAGCTGCGTCTCACTCCCCACTTGCACCTGGGCGCGCAGCGGCGCGCTGCAGATGAGCAGCCCGGCCAGCACTGGGCCAATTGCTCGAGGTCGGAACAGTTGAGACATACATTCGCCTACAACTCCTCGATCTTTGCGTTCTTCCTCAGCTTCGCATCCAGTTCGTGACGTAGCGCTTCCGTCTTCCGCTGGCGCAAGTCGGCCCGCAGCGTTGTCTCCACTTCACTGAATTTCTGCATCCGCGCGGGAGTGTGGGCATTCAAGCGGATAATGGTGAAAGCCCCATCCACTTCGAGCAGATCGCTGACTTGTCCCACTTTCATTTTCGTGGCGGCCTGGAGGAGTTCCGGCGGCAATTCTTTTGCATTCTTGGCCTTGTGGTCTCCCATCATCACGCGGTAATCGTCCTCCGAAATCCTCTCGGCAAGAATTCCGAACTCTTCTTGGGTCTTGGTGGCCTTGGCCTGCCGCAAGGCGTCTTCAGCGCGGGCCTTCATTTGTATCCACTGCGTGAGTGTGGGCCGCGGCGGGGTTGGCTGCTTGGGAGTGGGCCGCACGGGGGGCATGATGGTGATCGTTTGCAGGGCGTAAGACTCGGGCTTCTTGAATCGCTCGGGATTCTTCAGATAGAAGGCCCTGGCTTCCGCCAGCGAAACCTCAGCTTTGTCAGCGACGTCTCGTTTCAGGAATTCGTCAATCAGCAGTGACCGCTCGATCTTCGTGCGCAGCGAGGGAAGGGAGCCGTTAGTTTCCGCCTGCAAGAATTCCAGAAATTCTTGGTCGCTGGCAAAGTGCGCCCGGAACTGCTTTTCCGCCCTCGCCAATCGCTCGGGTGCGATGGTCATCTGCCGCCGTTTGGCTTCCTGGTACACCAGTTCCTCGAACTCGATCATCTTCAGCGCGCCGCGGCGAATGTCCGCCTCCATCGCGCGCGGGAATGTTCCGTTGTGCTGCTTGGCGTAGGGAAATATGGCGTACATCTCGCGGAGTAAGTCCACGTCGCTGAGCACGGCCCCATTGACGCGCGCGACCGGCTTGGCCCCTCGTTGCACTGCGTTGCCTCCGGTTGCCGCCGGCGCCAGATTCACGGGGTGTATTTCTCGAGTTTGCCCTTGCGCCGGCAAAGCCGCTGCCAGAAGCAGCCCCGCTACCAGCATCAATGTCACTGCCAGAATTCGGGTGAGGCTTGCTCTGTTGCGGTTCATGTTCCCTCTCATTTCCTGCTCGATTCTGATTCTGGGTGCTGACTGCCGCCGCCGGAGCGGCCTTGCAGACTGCTTCCCCCGGGGGGAGGAAAGAGTCCTCCCCCCGAAAGGAAGGAGGTTATTGCGTCGGTACGCTCATTTGGCCGTTCGACTCGTTCGATTCGCCGCCATGGCAGGTGCGGCAGAACTGTGCCGCGCTGTTGCTGGTGAGGTTGTTTCCTGGGTCGTACCAGCCGCGGACGAAGAAATGGGTCGGCTTGATGGCCGTGCCCGTGTTGAAATAGGTCATGTCGTGTTGGTCGTGGCAAGTCGTGCAGGTAACCCACGACAGGCTGTTGCCCTTGGCGTCGACCCCGGCCACCTTTACCAGATTTGCGATTGGCCCCGTTTTGGTCACGTCGAAGTAGTTGGCGATAAAGGCCTTGCCGTTTGGCCCAGTGAAACCGATGGAGCCTTTACCGTCTGCGTTCGGCGTGCAGTCCCAGTCGTGCGAGCCGCCGCAACTAATCGTGGCTTGGGGACCCACAGGGTGGTCGTTGAGGTAGTTTCCGGGCGTCGAGGTGTCGTTCCCGAGCAGCGTGGGAGGATTGAAGCTTGTGCCACCGATGGTTACATTCTCCACTGCCTTGCCCTTCATCATCCCCACTACGGCGATGTTGCCATCGTGGCAGCTCAGGCAGGCTGCAACCACGAAGGTTCCGTCGTGGGCACTCAGGCCGGTGGATAGGTCAATGGGGTTGGTCCCAGTTGTGCCGTAGTTCGGGATCGTGATGCTGTAAGTCCCACGGCCGCTGTTTCCAAAGACGAACGTCTGCCCGTACAGCGGGGTCAGGTCTTCGCCCCAGAGAGCGAGGTTGCCAGTGTTGGCACTGGCCGGTCCGCCGTTGCCGGGTGCGCCGCTGTGCGGCGCGTGGCATGCGATGCAGCCACGGCCGTATACGTTGTGCGCCCCCAGCACGTCTTGGCTTCCCGACGGGTTGGTGATCTGGGCCGAGGCATATCCGGCCACGGCCAAGATCAGAACTAGCACTACTGCTATTCGTTTCATTACATCCACCTCCGGTTAGAGTTTCGAAATTCCATTTCCAGTCCTAGAGAACTACTGATTTGAATTGCTGAGCGATAGGTGCGCCGCTAGGCTCGTCCCCGTTTTGCTCTTGAGGCGCCGGGGAATTGCACCCGGCCCGCGTCACCGTGGAGCCGTTTTGTGCGACGAGTCACCGCCTTTCTCAGGCGTCGAACCTGCAGGCTTCGGCGCCGGCTTGTCTTGCTCCGCCTCGCGGCGGACTTTTTCTGCTGCTGCTTCCGCATCCGTCACATAACGGAAAATTTGCACGCGGCCGGGGAACTGCTCGCTGGTAATGATCCGGTTGTTCTGCTTGTCATAGGCGATCCCATACAGGGCTTGAAACTGTCCGGGGAAATTGCCGAGTTGCCCGAGATAGATTAGGAGCCGGCCTTCTTTGTCGAAAACCTGCACCCGGTTTTGGATTTCGTCCGCCACCCAGACGTGCCCGTCGCAATCCACCGCGATGCCCTTCGGCCGGGCAAAATGCCCGGGGCCATCCCCGGCCTTTCCGAAATCGCTGATGAATTTCCCATCGGCGTCAAAGATTTCCACGCGGTTGTTCAGCGTATCCGTGACGTACACGTTTCCTTCCCGGTCCACGGCCACGTGGGTAGGCAGGGAGAACTCGCCCGGGCCGGTCAGAGTGTGCTTTTTGCCTGCAGTCCCAATCCGCCGCAGCAGCTTGTAGGTGTCCGCATCGAACACCAACACCTGGTCCTGCTGCGTATCCACCACATAGGCAAAACGGTTCGTCGTATCCAGCGCGATCCCTGCCGGCGACACCAATGTGTCTGCGCCAAATGAAGCCTCGACTTCGTGTTTCGCGTTGAAGACGAGCACGTGGCGCAATCTCAAATCCGTCACGAAGAGCCGGTCGTTGTCGTCGATGGCCAGGCCGTTGATCAGGGCGAAGTGCGCGTCCTGGCCGTTCTTGATGAGGTGGAACTGTTCGGTCTCCGCTTTCGGAAAGATAAAAATCGCGCCCACAGCCTGATCGGCGGCGTAAATATTGCCTTTCGAATCCGCCGCCACGCCATACACGCGGATCAACTGGAACCCGACCTTCTTGGCCACATCCTTGACCTGCGCGTCCGGCTGAGCTCCGGCCAGGCGATCCATCCAGGATTGCTTTGGTTTTTGCTTGCTCTGCAAGCCGGCCCAGTCGATTTGTTGGCCGGTCAAAATGTTTTCAAACTTGATGCGCGCGATCGCCGGCGGATTCGGCCACACGATCTTGCTGATATCGAATGCAATTCTCTGTGGCTGCTGGGCCTGGTCAGTCGCACTGCCCTTCTTCTTTGAGTTCTTCTGCGCCTGGGCCGGAATTCCGCACAGCCCCAAGGCCATCAGGGCCGCAAAGAGCCTGAGAGTCATCCGGGAAGGCGTCGAATTCGAGCGGTGGAATGTCATTTCATCCTCTCCCCTCAGCGCAGTTCCAGCGTCCCTTCCGCGTGACAGGTCTTGCAAAACGCCATGTTCGCTTCCTGATCCTTCACCAGCAGTCCGGGCTTGGCGGAAGCGTGCGGCTGGTGACAGGTCAGGCAGTTCATCGCGACCGGCGTCTTGGTCTTGATGTTGATGGTGTTGCTAACGGGGTGCCCCGCTGTCGGGTGTCCCCTTCCGTACTTCAAGGGCAGGATGAACACCTTTTTGAAATAGTTTTCCGGCAGCTTCACTCTGCCGTCAAAGATCGCAATCGAGGGCTGCTTCTCCACCTGTTTCGGCTCCGGCGCCTCCGGTCCGTGGCATTCCAGGCAGAGCGTGTTGATATCTTTTGCCCGCAACAGATGCGTGTTCTCTCCGCCGTGCGGCTCATGGCAGGTCGCGCAACCCGTCTGGAACGCCGGTTGATGGAGTACCTTCTTGGTCTTCAGCAACTCGTCCTGCTCGGTATGGCAGGTAAGACAGATGGCAACGCTGTTTGTCTTCGGCAGGCCCGGTTGCCGGCTGGCGTGGGGATTGTGGCAATCAATGCAATCTCCCACCGCTCCGGGGTGCTGCACCTTTGCGGTCTCGATCGCTTTCGCCTGTGCGTCGTGGCAAGTGACGCACAGTTCCTTGCTGCTGGCCTGCGTCAGCACCACCTTTCCGTCCTTCGCGGGCGCGTGGCACACGTCGCACTGCTTGTCCGCAAACGGTGGGTGCACAAAGGCCTGCATCAATTTCGGCTGGGCGGACTCGTGCGGGTTGTGGCAGCTCACACAGTTCGCCTTCTCGAATGGCTGGCCCTGGTGGGCCTTTGCCAGGTCCGCATCCTTCGGGTCATGACAGTCCAGGCAGAGCGCCGGCGGGTCCTTCTTCAAATGCTTCGTAAACTCGATATCGCTCGAGGCCCCGCTCTTGTGGCTCACATGGCAGCTGTCGCAACCCGCATCCAGGGCCGCGTGGCGGCTGCCCTTTTCCTGCGTGTTCGCGCCGATGGCATGGCATTCCAGGCACAGATTCTCTTGCGGCCCGCCGGAAGCCGGCTTCAACAGTTGATTCGGATTGTCGCTGGCATGCGGGTCGTGGCACTTCAGGCAATCGCGTACCCCGGGCTTGTGCACCACCCCTTTGAGTTCCGCCGGATTCTTGTCCGCATGGCAGGTGAAGCACAGCGCTGCCGGAGTTGTTCGAATCAGCGTCACCCGCGTCACGTCCCGGTTCACCCGAATCTCATGGCAACTCAGGCATCCCGTTGATATCGCCGTATGCACGCTCTTCCCTTTCGCTTTATCCCCGTGGCACTCCAGGCATTTGGCCGAATCCGTGGTCTTATCGAGCGGAACCGGGTGCACGTTTGCCCGGGCCGATGCACCGCAAAACAGCGCCAGCAACCCCGCCATCAGCCACTTTCCGACCGTCCCACTCACGAAACCGCGGTCGCATAGCTTTCTCCCCACGTATCGCTCCCTCTAAACTCGGAGGCGCAACCCGCTGCCCCGTCCCCCGGATCTTCCCCAGAGCGAGGAGCATCAACACACCTGGCGGTTGCGGGAAGCGCCATCTTCTCCTCGGTTCCGTCTGTCCCTCTGCCCCTCGCTGGACGTGTTCCGTAAAGACGCAGTGTGGCTTCCCTGTGTGGGAATGGCTGTGGCCTCACGCACTCCTGAAGGTGACCCCGGTCACCTTTTTTCCTCCGCCCCGGTCAGGCGCGCCCATGGCAGGTCCTCGCAGTCCACACGGGACACTTTTGTGGCTTCTGGTACTGAGGGCAATCAGTAGCTAAGTAGTGGAAAACACTGCGGAAAAAGTGGACATGCCGTCTACCCCCGGGGCATAGGCAGGCATCATCGGGAGGCTCTCATCATGGGGAATAGTCTGAGGTAATTCCGGAGGCCGCTGCGCTCCAGGCGAGCTATTCGGTGGGTCTTCGCCTGGATTTCGCAAGCATCAGTGCGACGCAAGTCACATCCAGCGTTGCACCACGTGAAGGTTCAGAAGAAATTTCATCGCAGGAAGGCTACATCCGCGGAGATCTTGCTGACAGGTTGGCAGTTCGAAAGGCGGGATAGCCCCGGCGGCCACCCAAAAATCTTCACCGTGGTTGAAAAAATGTCGAACCTCGCGCCCAGCCAATGGCCAGCCAACCCAGCGCGCATGTCCGTCGCGCGCCCCTTTCGGCCGTGCTCGGCTAGCGGAACTCCTGCAGAGGATTGAGGCTGCCCCGTTTATCGGCTGCTCGCCGCTGTGCGCGCGGACTTCTTCGGACGCTTCGAGCCCGAACGCTTCGGGGGCGTCCCTTCGGCGGGTTCCACCACCATCAGGCTGGTGACGAACTTCTTCAGCCCGTGGGCGTCAAAATCGATGGTCGTGCGCTCCACGTCCGACTGCGTTACCACCCCGCAGCCGTACTGAAAATGCCGGATGTACAGCCCTTCTTCCAGAGCTTTCACCGTGCCTCCTGTTCCCACACACAACCGCCCATAGCAGTGCGCCCTCTGCCACCAAAATGGCCGGCCGTCAAATCCTGCCGCGGGCAATCAGCCTGCGGGACATGATCCGAAAGAGGGCGCGGACGCCCGTCCCGAAGTCTCTGGACGGACGCCC
>CAVZCQ010000001.1:0-40000 GCA_963773835.1 uncultured Acidobacteriaceae bacterium | reverse complement strand
GCGTCCCGCTCCCGGCGGAACCTCCGTTCGCCTCGATCTTCCGAGACGCGCGGACAATAAAAAACCCGGCGTCGAGCGCCGGGCGCATCCGTCCATGCAGAACGGACCTGCTCGCTGCTCGACCATTTTTCTATCCGGTGTTCGTAACCAACCTCACCTCGTGGCTCTGGAAACCGGGACGCCGCACACCCACGCACTCATAAGGGTCATCGGCTAAACATCAGTATAGCAAATCGGGACCGGTCGTCAAGTCCCTGTAACAATCCGTTTCCCGCCCTCCTGTGCAAATCCACGAACACTGTGGATTTCCACTAGTACGGGCCATCTTACCGCGCCCCCGCACCCCATCGCGCGTTTGGCTCACTGGCCTCTGACTGCCAGAACCGCTGCAGCTTGCCAGCCGCCGATTACCTCACCCCAGCCGCGGCGATGCCTGCTGCAACTGCCGGATGAGTTCCTTCGCCGCTGCCGGCGCCGCCACCCTCGATTCCCGCACGATTTCCTCCGGGTTCAGCGATTTGCCATACAAGTTCCGGTTGGCATCCCCGTCCGGCCGCAAGGTCGATCCTTCCAGGGACACTCCTGCAAACAGCCCCCGCGCCCTCGAGTACGTCAGGATTTCCGCGCGCATGAACGCATCCGTATCCGCAGACGTTGTGCGCCCCACCGGTCCCGCGGCCGCGGAGGCGTCCGCGCCCAGCTTTACCTTGCTGCGGAGCAGGCTGTGCGCTCCGCTGTCGTTCATCACCAAAAACACAAAGTCTGTGGCTTCTCCTCCGATCTGCAATCCGAAGCTTCCCCCTTCCAGAGCCATCATTGTCGGCACTCCCCAGCTCCCCTCAAAATCTTTGCCCGTGCGGCACACCATCGCTCCGCGTCCGTAGGCTCCCCCGAACACAAAGGCAGCCTTCAGTACCGACGGCATCACCACTACGCACCGTGCATGATCCAATAGATTTTGGGGAATGCTGTCCGGAACATTCAGGATTTCCTGGATGACTCTTCCTGCGTTCTCCACACGTTCGCGCTCGGCCCTGCCTTCTGCCTTCGCCGGGAGCGACGCTCCCGCCAGCAGCAGTCCAGCGATCACCGCTATCCATGATTTCATGACTGGTCTCCCCCTTCAGCAAAACGGCACAGAACTCTAAAATCTACTGTCCCCTGCAGAGCCGCAATCAGGATCACGGGCAGGTCTGCGCCCGTGGCAAACTTACCGCGAGCCATCGGTGCGGCTGGGACGTCTTGCAATAGAAAGCAATCGTTATGCCGGGCTGGGCGCCCTGCTCCTCACTCATTTGGCGGCCGTTATTTCATTCTTATCAGAAGCCTTGCGACGCTTCTTCGTTGCCCGTGAAAGATTTACCGGGTACTAGAACCGGCGCTTGAAATCGCGGGTGACCCGCCCGGCCCCAGCTTCGAGCCCGGTGTAGAATGCAGCCCGTGGACGACGTGCCCTCATCCTTAATTGGCAGGACTCTCGGCCAATACCACATTACGGAAAAACTCGGCGCCGGAGGCATGGGCGAGGTCTATCGCGCCCACGATACCCGCCTGGAACGCGACGTCGCCCTCAAGGTCCTACCCACCGCCGGGCCCGCCGATGACGCCGCTCGCAAGCGCTTCCGCAAAGAGGCCCTGGCTCTTTCCAAGTTGAACCATCCCAACATCGCCACGATCTTCGATTTCAACACCCTGGAAGGTCTCGATTTTCTAGTCATGGAACTCGTCGAAGGTGTGTCGCTCGGCGCGCGCATCGGCGGCCTCGCGCTCTCAGAAAAAGAAGTCGCTGCGCTGGGCACGCAAATCGCCGAGGCCCTCGTAGAATCCCACGAACACGGTGTGGTGCACCGCGACCTGAAGCCCGCCAATATCGTGGTCACGCCGAAAGACCAAGCCAAAGTTCTCGATTTCGGCCTCGCACGGCTGATTCGCGCTCCCTCTGTGGGTGAGTTGACCGCAAGCCTTACGGCCACTCCTGCCGCTGCCGGCACACTTCCCTACATGGCGCCAGAACAGTTGCAGGGCCAGGAGGCCGACGCGCGTTCCGATATCTACGCGCTCGGCGCCATCCTCTACCAAATGGCCACGGGACAGCGTCCCTTTCACGATGCCCTGCCTACTCGCCTGGTCAACGCCATCCTGCATGAATCGCCCGTAGCGCCGCGCGCTCGCAACGAGCGCGTCTCACCGGAACTCGAACGCATCATCCTCAAGTGCCTGGGAAAGGATCCCGCGCTCCGCTACCACTCCGCCAAAGAGTTGAGCATCGACCTTCGCCGACTGGCCACTCCCTCCTCCGTCGCTTCGGCTCCGTTCGCCCCCGAGGCGCCTTCTCTCGCAGCACGCCGCTGGAGGACCCCGGCACTCATCGTCTTCGGGATTCTGGCAGTCGTCCTGCTCGCGGGACTGGTTGTAGGACTGATCCTCACCCGCATGCGTGCGCAGCAGGAAGCGGTCCTCCCTTCGCCGATTCGATCCCTCGCCATCCTCCCTCTTGAAAATCTCTCCCATGATTCAGGGCAGGACTATTTCGCCGACGGCATGACCGAGGAACTCACCGCCGATCTCGCTCAGATTGGCGCCCTGCGCGTCATCTCGCGCACTTCTGTCATGCAGTACAAGGGCACGCGCAAGACCATGCCGCAAATCGGCCGCGAATTGAACGTCGACGCCCTCATCGAAGGCTCCGTCCTCCGCGCCGGCCAGCGCGTCCGCATTACCGCTCAGTTGATCCGCGCCTCCTCAGACCAGCATCTCTGGGCCAAAAGCTATGAGGGTGATCTCAGCGACGTGCTCACCCTGCAAGACAATGTGGCTCGCGAAATCGCCCGAGAAGTCCGCGCCGCTCTCACCCCTGCCGATCAGGTTCGGCTGGCCAGCGCCCCCAAAGTGAATCCAGAAGCTTACGAGGCGTATCTCCAGGGACGCCATCTATGGGAAAAGGGAAATGGCGAGGATCTGCGGAACAGCATCAAATTCTATCAACAGGCTCTGGCCAAAGACCCGAATTATGCCGTGGCCTACGCGGGGCTCGCGGACAGCTATAGCGCCCTTTCCGATTACTATCTCCCCCCGCGCGAAGTAATGCCGAAAGCAGCCGAGGCCGCGACCAAGGCGCTCCAGCTCGACGATTCGCTCGCCCAAGCCCACTCTGCCTCGGCTTACATTCATTTTGTCTATGATTGGGATTGGCCCGGTGCCGAACGAGAGTTCAAACGCGCCTTGGAGCTGAATCCCAATTTCGCCGACGCGCACCACTCCTATGCCGTCTTCCTTGCCACGATGCGCCGGCCCGCGGAAGCCCGCGCAGAAATCGACCGGGCACGGCAACTGTCTCCCTTCTCCGGGCCCGTGTACAACAACGCCGGTACTGTTTTCTGGCTAGGCCGCGACTACGATGAGTCGATCGCCCAATGCCGGGCAGGCCTGGGGATTGACCCTGACAACGCCCAATTACACATCAATCTTGGGCTCGCTTACGCCCAGAAGGGCATGTTTGCCGAAGCGGTCCGGGAAGGTGAGACGGGCAGGAAATTGGACGACAGCCCGATTCTTTACGGCTTTCTCGGGACCATTTACGCCGCAGCCGGGCGGCGGGCCGAGGCGGAGAAAGTGCTCGCGGATCTGTCGGCAAACTTGAACCGCCGCTACGTCTGCCCTTACGAAATTGGCACGATCTCCCTCGGGCTGGGACGCAAGGACGAGGCCTTTCGCTGGTTCGACAAAGCTTTCGAGGTGCGTTCCGTTTGCATGCCGTTCACCTGGGCCGACCCGCGACTCGATTCCATCCATTCCGACCCGCGCTACCAGGATCTCGTCCGCCGCATGAAATTCCCGCAGTGATCTCTTGCAGGGTCGCCCGCATCGTGCCGTACTGCCTGCGCGGACTCTGGCCGCCCTCCGGGGCTGATTGTGAGGGTGGCGCCGCGTCCATCTGCTCGGCGCACAGCCACTCCTGACAGTCCCCGCCTCAGCTTCCGAAATTCGTCTCCATCGATCGGCCCGCTCCCGCGTTGAAGCGCGCGCGCCCGGACCTGAGATGGCCCAGCGATGCCCTCTCCTCAATCCCCCGAAAGTTGGAGTCTCTCCTTTAACTAGTTCCTCAGAACTCTCCGCGCGCTCGACTCCTCCTTCAGCTTCCTCGCCGCGCTCCCTGTGTCGTCGCGCGATTGACGCCCTCTCGCCCCCTGCGTAGCATCGCTGTGTGCTCCTTTGTGGCCGCAAGGGGCCTGTCGTCCCATGCCGCGCTGGACCTCACTTCCGCGTCCTCTCCTCTCCGCCGTGGCGATTTTGCTCGCTGCTGCCGCTAGCCTTTATAGCGCCCTCTGGATGTACACCGTCCGCCATCAGCGGCCGCGCGTGGAGATTGGCTACGAGCCTAAATCTGAATTCATTAGTCGCTGTCAGCTTGTCCTAAATACTTACCCGGATAGTCCGGCCCAGCGTGCGGGGCTGCAGGCAGGCGATTGCATTGTCGCCGTCAATGGCCGCGACGTTGCGACCACAGATGTTCTCGATGAAGCCTGGTGGAACGCGAAACCCGGCGATCCTGTCGAGCTCACCGTGGAACGCCCCAGGCTCCCCGGCACACTGGTGATTCACGCGGCCTTCCGGCTCCAACAAGCGACATCGCAGGAGGGCCTGGCAAGATCTTCTGTGGACCAAGTGCTGCGCTCTTATCCCGTCTCCTTCCTACTGGTGGGCATGACCGTCCTCTTTCTCCGTCGCCAGGACGCCAGCGCCTGGCTCCTCGCACTGATGTTTTGCGCTTTCATTGCCGCAGCGCCTCTCCCGCCACCGTATTCCCTGCCTGCTGCCTTTCGCGTTTACCTGCTTGCCTTCCGGGCCTGCTTCCAAGGATTGCTCGGCGCCCTCTTCTACATCTTTTTTGCGGTCTTCCCTGTACCCTCGCCTCTCGAACGCCGCGCCGGCTGGCTCAAGTGGGTCGGTCTCGCCTTCGGCGCGTCGGTGGCCCTTCCCGGCCTCCGCGAGGGCAACATGACTGCGCCGTCGTTCCTCTCGCATTGGATCGGAAGCGTCGCGGCACGCGGATATACCCTGGGTTACGTCTACGGGTTCCTGTTTCTCGGTCTCGTATCTCTCATCGGGAATGCCTTCAGCTCGGCAAATCCCGTCGTCTCTCGAAAAAGCCGCCTTATTCTCTGGGGAACCGCCGTCGGAGTACTACCCGTCGTGGCGGAAAGAGCTGCTGTGGACTTCTTCGGCTTCCAGCCGTCCTTCTGGCTCGATACTGCCATCATCGTCAACCTCGCTGTCTTCCCCCTTTCCTTCGCCTACGTCGTCGTCAAACACCGCGTGATGGAAATTCCCCTGCTGCTGAGGCGCAGCGCGCGCTACGTGCTCGTCCAGCGTGGCTTCCTTGTCTTCCTGTTTCTCGTCGCCGGAATCATGATTTTCTCTTTCACCAGCGCGTTCTCGCGCTTCTTTTCCGCCGGGTCGAATCTCGGCATGGCCATCAGCGCCGCCTTCGGCATCCTTCTCGCCTGGGTTTCCGCTCCGCTCGTCCGTCGCGGCACCGATCGGATCGACCGCGCTTTCTTCCGCAGCGCCTACGACGCCCGCCACATTCTCCAGGACCTCGCCGACAAAGCGCGAACGGTCAGCGACCGCCATCAGCTCGCCGCCCTCCTCGAGCGCTACATTCACGACGCACTACATCCCAAGTTTCTCACCGGGTTCTTGGAATCTCCCGACTCTCGCCTGGCCGCGGAGTTCGGTCCCGTTCCCCCGCACCTCGCTTCCCTGGACCCGGCCCTCCCCCTCTTGAAAGATCTCACCGCGCGCGGCAAGCCCTGGGAGGTTCCTCCTTCGCCGCTGCTCTTCACTCCCGCCGTAGCGCTCGCGCTGCCGGGCCACGCCGGGCCATGGGAGGTCCGGGCTCCTGATTTGCCCGAGGTCTTTGCCCTGTCCGCCTGGCAGCCTCTCGAACCCGAATGCCTCGTTCCCATCCTCGGCCGCGACAACCGCCTCATCGGCCTCCTCGTCCTCGGCCAGCGCCTTTCGGAAGAGCCCTATTCGAGCGAGGACTTCCGCCTGCTCGAAGCCGTCGCCAGCCAGGTCGGTATCGCTTTGGAAAGCATCCGCCTCGCCGAATCCATCGCCGAGCGCATCGAAGCCGAACGCCGCGCTGCTCACGAGGTGGAAATCGCCCGCGAAGTGCAATCCAGATTGTTCCCCCAGAAAATGCCCCCGCTCGCCACTCTCGACTACGCAGGCGGCTGCATCCAGGCTCGTGTGGTCGGCGGCGATTACTATGATTTTCTCGACCTCGGGCCCGGACGCCTCGGCATCGTCCTCGCCGATATCGCCGGCAAGGGCATCGCTGGCGCCCTGCTCATGGCCAATCTCCAGGCCAATCTGCGCAGTCAGTACGCACTGGCACTCGACGATCTGCCGCGCCTGCTCCAGTCCGTCAACCGCCTGTTCTGCGAAAACACCCCGGAGGACCGCTTCGCGACCCTCTTTTTCGCCGACTATGTCGATGCCGGCCGGCGGCTCCGCTACGTCAATTGCGGCCACAATTTTCCGCTCCTGCTGCGCGCCGACGGTTCGCTCGAGCGGCTCGCCTCCACCGCAACTGTGCTCGGTATGTTCCTCGACTGGAGGTGCGATGTGGTCGAAACTTCGCTCGCGCCCGGCGACCTCCTCGTGATGTACACCGACGGTGTCTCCGAAGCTCCCAACCCAGCGGGCGACGAATTCGGCGAGAAGCGCCTCCTCGAAACCATTCGCTCCGCGGATTTCGCCTCCGCCGCTGATCTGCTCGCCCGCCTCAACTCGACCGTCAAGAAGTACTCGAATGGCATCCAGGCCGATGACATCACTCTCGTGGTCGCCCGCGCGCGGTAGCCACGGTCAGTCCCGATCCCGAATCTTCGGGACTCGGGATTTCTAACCGAGGGTCTTTCCATCCCCTCTCCTCAGCCCCGCGTCAAAAACTCATACTGCTCCGCCGTCAGCGGTACCACCGACAGCCTACCCATCTTCAGCAGCGGCGAATCCGCGAACAATGGGTTGTCTTTGATCTCCGCGAGAGTCACCCGCCGCCCGAGCGCCCTGCCCGCTTCAATCTTCACCCGCGGATTCTTCACATCCGTCGCATCCACAGAAATCACCGTAGCCATCCCCACCGCGCTCCTCACTTCTCCCGTCTCGTAGATGACCAGCCGCGCCCCGCCCTTCATTTCTCGCAGATTTTTCATTGCTGCGGGATTCGACACTCCATCCCACGCCGTCTTCTTGTCCTTCAGCAATTCTGCAAACGAATATTCCGAGGGCTCCGTCTTTAGCAGGTAGTAGTTCGCCATGAGATTGGTCCTCGCGTAACAGCAATTAGTCCGAATCGGCGTAGTATCCTTGGAATGCTCCTAGGAGTCCCCTTGCTCCGCCCGTCGAGGCCGCAAAACCGCGTCGCGGCGAGGCGGGCGCCCAAGATTTTGCGATACTTTGCTCCGCCAAGGGAGACAGAATGACAGCCGCAACCGGCGACCACCAGAGCACCACAGTCCTCATCACCGGCGCCACTGACGGACTCGGCCGCGCCATGGCAGTCTTCCTCGCCGCCAACGGCTACCGCATCTTCGCCGCAGGCCGCAACGCCGAGAAGCGCGCCTCCCTCGACCGCCTCGCCGGGGAACGCAAACTGCGCATTGAAACCCTCGACATGGATGTCGCCGAGGATGCTTCCGTCAGCCGCGGCGTCGCCCGCGTGCTCAACCGCGCCGGCAACATCGACGTCCTCATCAACAACGCGGGAGTCGCCTATGTCGCGGTGATGGAGGAAATTCGTTTGGAGGACCTGCGCAGCCAGTACGAGACCAACGTCTTCGGCGCCGTCCGCGTGGCCCAAGCCGTGCTCCCCGGCATGCGGGAACGCCGCTGCGGGCGCATCCTCAACATGAGCAGCATCGCCGGCAAGATCGCCTCGCCGTTGATGGGCCCGTACGCCTCCAGCAAATTCGCGCTGGAAGGATTGTCGGACTCGCTCCGGCTGGAGCTCGCTGCTTTCGGAATCCACGTGGTGCTCATCGAGCCCGGATTTATTCCCACCAACATGCAGAATACTTCGCTCGGTCTCTCCGCGGACTACGCTGCCCACGCGGAGAAGAGCCCGTACGCGGCGGTCTATCGCGGGTTCCGCCATGCCTGGAAGAAAACGACAAATGCGGCGCGGGCGACTCCGGAGGATTGCGCGCGCGTGGTGCTGCGCGCGCTTCTGGATACCCCGCCACGCGCCCGCTACACCGTGACGCGCCGCGCCCGAGTCGGCGTTCTCGCCAAACGCATCTTCTCCGACCGCTTCCTCGACAAACAAATCCTCCACTCCATGGGCCTCGACAAACGGCTGTAGCGCAGGGCGACGGCCCTGCGGTTCGTTACCAGCCGCAGCATTCCGCCTTAGCCCGGTCCTTTTTTTTCAGAGAACTGCAGGGAGAGAAACTGCGCCAGAATTTCGCGCGCCGCGGCGCTCAGCTCCGTAAATTCCACGAACGCACCGCGGCCCAGCTCCAGCCGTCGCACCACGCCGCGCGCGTCGATGTGTTCCCCGGTGCGCAGCGAGAGATCCAGCTTCAGGTCTTCGCCCGAAGGCGGCGGGTCAGGCAGCAGCAGGTAAACGCCGGCAAAGGAGATATCGCGGACGCGGGCCTGCGGTGCTCGGCAGTCCATCTGGCCCTGCACCCGGTCCGCTCGCGGCGACCTGCGCCGCTCCTGCGACGGCTTGGACATTGCGCGGATTCTACCACGCGCTATCCCGCGTCTTTCTCGCTTCTCCCCGTCCTTCGTCCTTCAGTAACCGCCGCGCTCCCTGGCTCTCACGGATTCGAAAGCTGCGGCGAAATGGAAGCCTGGCGGATCTCCAGGTAGGCCTTCGACCACTTCTCGTGGATGGGACTTTCCGCATAGTTGTTCGCCGCGTCGCGGCTGGCGAACTCGATGGCGAAAGCGGCATCGTAATCCCGCGGCTGCATACGGTCTGTCTTCAGCCAGATGGTTTTGATGCCGGGGATCTCCGAGGCCATTTCTTTCACGCCGTCGATGGCCTTCTGTTTGTCCGCATCGGAAACGCCCGCCTTCCACTTGATCATGGACACCTGCAGTACCGTCTTCGGCTGCGAAAACTGATTCTTCGCCTGGCCGACGGCGAAGCCGGCGCCGAACAGCCCAGCGGCTGAAAGCCCCGCGATTGCTACGAGAATGTTTCGCTTCATGAGTTCACCTCCTCGATGAACTGTGTGCGCCGCGGCGATGTGGCTGTCCTGCCGTGGCTACGTTTTCGGGCGGACGAGATCGAACCGGTCCGTGGTACGGGCGTAGCTGGTTCCTCCCATGCGGCCGAAGGCGCGCAGCTTGTCGGGGTCGATGCGGAAATCATCGAACAGGGCGTCGTCCACGTGGAAGCGCAACACCTCGCCCAGCACGATGCTGCCGCTCAGCGGCTTCGGGCTCACGTGGACGATCTGCAGCAGACGGCATTCCATATTCACGTGGGATTCAGCGACTCGCGCGGGCTTTACCAGGTCGCTGGAGATCGGCGTGAGGCCGCTGACCTTGAATTCGTCCACATCGGGCGGATACTCCCCCGAGCAGAGATTCATTTTCTCCGCAAACTCCTCGGAGACGATGTTGACCACGAACTCGCGGGTGGCTTCGATGTTGTTCAACGTGTCCTTTCGTCCGCCGTCCGTCGAGCGGATCATGGGCGAAAAGGCGATGACCGGCGGTTTGGCGCTCACGCCGGTGAAAAAACTAAAGGGCGCAAGATTGGGGATGCCGTCGGCCGAGAGCGTGGAGACGAAGGCGATGGGCCGCGGCACGATGGCTCCGATCATCAGCTTATAGACGTTGCGCGGGTCGGTCGCGCCCGGATCCACGATCATTCAACGACCATTCTCGCCCACGGCCACGGGCTCGTACTTCGCGCCGCTCCAGCTCTTCCAGTAGTCCTTCCATTCGCAGCGGTCGCCCGCGGGGAGAACGTGGATGGGGTTCAGGCCGTCGAGCATGACGGCGGATTCGTCGGTGTGCGTCTTCGCTTTCTGGTTGGCGAGCGCCTTGGGATGCGGGCCGTGATGGATGCCGCGCGGGTGAAGCGTGGCCATACCGGCCTTGATGTTGTCCTTCGAGAAGAAATCGCCGTCGTGGTAGAAAATGAATTCGTCGTAATCCGTGTTGCGGTGGAAGAAGGGGACGCGGAGCGCCTCCGGGTCCTGCTCGAGGGGGCGCGGCAGGAAGCTGCACACCACGGCGCCTTGCGTCACGAACGTGGTGTGCGCGCTGGGCGGCAGGTGCGCGCGATGGCTCATGATGGGGCGGATGTCGCGCAGGTTGATTTTCCAGACGGTGAGGTCGCCCTTCCAGCCCACCACGTCCAGCGGGTTGAACGGGTAGAAGAGCTTCGAGAATTCGTTTTCCACTTTGATGCGTACTTCCCACTCGCGTCCATCTTCGGGATTGGGCTTCGGCTCGGGAGTGAAGATCACGGCGGGGTCGTAGAGGGCGTGCTGGCCGATGAGGCCTTTGTCGGGCTGTTCGAATTCAGATTTGGACTGAACGATGAGGAAAAAATTGTCGTGTGATTCGGGCACGACGCGGTAGGTGACGGCGCGCGGGATGTTGATGTAGTCGCCCTTTTCGAACGGGACGGGACCGAAATCGGTCTCGACGACGCCCTGGCCACGATGGACAAAATAGAGCTCGTCGCCATCGGCGTTGCGGAAATAGAACGGCATGGGCGCCGAGCGCCGCGAGACGTACAGCACGACGTCGTCATTTCCCAGGAAGGCATCGGGGGCGCCCTGGGGGTCGTTCGAATCGGAGGGTTGGAGCAGGTTCAGATCGAAGCAGTGCGGCCGGAGCTTGCCCTCAAAGCGCACCCAACCCGTGGGCGGATGGGTGTGATAGAGATGGGCCGATTTGCCGTAGAAGCCTTTTCGGCCGTGTTCCTCTTCATAAGTGCCCTGCGGGAGCCCGACGTGGGCCTGTGTGGTCGTCTTCCCTTTTTTGAGTGGATACATCGTCCGCCCCTCCGCTTCATCCGTGCGTCGTAGGGGCACGGCATGCCGTGCCCCTACCGCTTCAGCACGCGATTCCTGAGGACGCCGATCTTTTCAATCTCCAGCTCCATGACGTCGCCGGGTTTGACCCAGCGGTCCAGCTCGAGGCCGCAGCCGGTGCCTACGGTTCCGGAGCCGATGACGTCGCCGGGGAAAATCGTATCGTCCTGGGTCAGAAATTCAATCATCTGCTCGAACTTCCAGTAAATCGTGCCGGAATTGCCGCGGGACCATTCCTCGCCGTTGATGCGCGCGGTCATGGTCAGATTGTACGGGTCGCCGATCTCGTCTGCCGTAGCCAGCACTGGGCCGAGCGCGGTGCACCATTCCTTGCCTTTCGCGGGCCCGAGGCGGACTTTCATTTCCCGCCGCTGGATATCGCGCGCGCTGAAATCGTTCATCACCATATAGCCAGCGATGTAGGTGCCGGCATCAGTGGCGGGCACGTTTGTTCCGCGCTGGCCGATGACGGCGGCGAGCTCGAGTTCGTAATCGAATTTTTCGGTGAACCGCGGCCAGAGCACGTCTTCATCCGTTCCAATGATGTTGTGGTTGCCGCTGCGATAGTACACCGGAATTTCGTACCATTCCTTGGGCATCGGCTCGCCGCGCTTTTCAAAACCTTTTTTCACGTGGGCCTCGAAGGCGTAGAAATCGCGGACGGATGGCGGCCGGGGAATAGGGGTCCGGAGACGCACCGATGCCGGATCGAGAAGCGACTGATGGCCCGAGCGCAGCGCTTGTGCAACCGCCGAGCGTGCCTGGTCCAGCGCGCCGGCTTCCAGAATGCCGAGCACGGATTGCGGGAGTCGCGGGTCGGCGGCATGCAGGTCCACGACGCCACGTGCGGTGATGGCGCCGGCGCGAAGTGCGTTCGCGCCGCTGCGCGCCGTTCCCTGCGGGGATTGCGGTTCGAAGGTGCATAGTTTCATGGCGGCGATGTGGTCATATTCTGAGCCGTCCTTGGAGGCGGGCGGAGAGGAGACTCTCGCTCCGCTCGGCCGGCGGGACGCCGGCGCTACAGGTTTCCCCGGGCGGCTTGCTCGCGCTCGATGGCTTCAAAGAGCGCCTTGAAATTGCCCTTGCCGAAACTGCGGCTGCCCTTGCGCTGGATAACTTCGTAGAACAACGTGGGACGGTCTTCAACGGGCTTGGAGAAAATTTGAAGCATGTAGCCTTCGTCGTCGCGGTCCACCAGAATTCCGAGTTTTGCCAATTCGGCTACCGGCTCATCGATTTTGCCGACGCGGCTCTCCAGGGATTCGTAGTAGCTGGTGGGGACGCGGAGAAAATCCATGCCGCGGCCCTGGAGCTCGGCGACCGTGGCGATGATGTCGCCGGTGCCGAGCGCGATGTGCTGCACGCCGGGGCCGAGGTAGAACTCGAGATATTCCTCGATCTGGGATTTTTTGCGGCCCTGGGCGGGCTCGTTGATGGGGAACTTGATGCGGCCGTTGCCGTTGGCCATGACTTTGGACATGAGCGCGGAATATTCGGTGCTGATGTCCTTGTCATCGAAGTGCTGGTAGAGAGAAAAGCCCATGACATCGCGGTAGAACTCGACGTACTTGTTCATCTCGCCCCAGCCGACATTGCCGACGATGTGGTCGATGTACTGGACGCCGGTGGGGTAGGCGAGGGGATCTTGGGACACCCGGCGGTAGCCGGGGAGGAAGGCGCCGGCGTAGCCGCGGCGCTCGACGAAAGTGTGGATGGTGTCGCCGTAGGCAGCGATGGAGCAGAGGCGGACGCTGCCGGAATCGTCGCGGAGCTCTTCCGGCGGACGGATGGCGCGAGCGCCGCGGGCAGTGGTTTCGCGCCAGGCGAGGTCGCAGTTGTCCACTTCCATGGCGATGTCGCGGACGCCGTCGCCGTGCTGGTGGACCTGCGTGGCGATCGGATGGTCGGGACGAAGGGGAGTCGTGAGGACAAAGCGGATCTTGTCGCGCTGGAGGACGTAGCTTGCGCGGTCGCGCACTCCCGTCTCGGGGCCGGCATAGGAGGTGAGCGCGAGGCCGAACGTGGTGCGGTAATAGTGCGCAGCCTGGCGCGCATTGCCTACGTAGAATTCGACGTAGTCAACACCCTGCAGGGGGAGAAAATCCTGGCGTGCGGTGGCAGTTTGTTCAGCAAGTTGATGCATAGGGGTTCCTCACCAAAAGTATAAGCCAGAAGCTGGAGGCTGGGTGCTGGAGATGGCTGGAGGGGAAACCGGGAGGCGACTGCGCCGGGCGAGGCCGGCGCCCGATTGCATAAAACTGGACAGAGGGGGTACCCCCCCCCTTTTTCGATATGCAGAAGCTAAAGGACTTAGGTTCGGGAGCGATGAATGTGCAGAAAGCAGGCGACTTTAAGTTGCGATGCATCTGCAGATACAGAGGGCCGATGAATGTATTCAAGCGAAAGCGGATAACAGAGAGGGGGTCATATGTGCAGAAGCCAAAAGGCTTAGCCGAGAATTGCCCCTGGCCCTCTCGGATTGGTGTGGCGCGCGTCATAGACAGTCAGCCGACGGAAGGTTATCACAGCTCTTAAAGATTATCAAGAGCTAAATGCAGGCAAGATGCGCGATGCCAGCTCAGATGTGAGGGGCGGCGGTGAACGTGCAATCGCGGTCGAGAGGGTAGGCGCTGGAGCCGGTGAGTTGGCCCATTAGCCAGAGATACGAGGTGAGGTGGTGCTGGCAGGCGATGGTGGGGTTGATCGCGTTAAGGGGAGGGTTCAACTCGTATTGTGCATTGACGTGCTCATAGGGGACCGGAAGGATGGGCGGCACCTTAGGGACCAGGTCCTGACGATTGGCGATGCGGAAGCTGGCCGGGACGGCAGCATTGAAGCTTCCGGCAAAGATGTGGTCGCCGGTGCGCGGGCTTGCGTATGTGTAGGCGGTAGGCGTGCGGCAGGAAGTGTTCAAACCAACATCGAGAGTGAGCAGAGTGGCGAGCGCGCCACCCAGGCTGTGGCCGCAGACGGTGACTTTCGTGGCTACGCGAGTGTTGAGATAGCTGTTGATGGAATCCCTGGCCGAGAGGCCGCCCTTTGCCGGGGCGATGCGCAGGGATTTGTAGACGGCCGTGAAACCGTCTTCGGTGAAGCCGTGGCTGCCGGGAATAGGACACGGCACCATAAGAAAGGCCGCGTCATGCAGCCATTCGAGGAGGGTGTCTGTGCCGCGGACAACAGCCACCAATTCCCCGGCTGCTGACACGGCCAGAAATCCAAACGTCACGACATCGCCCAGGTGCGGGTCCACGTCGGTGGAGAGATCGTCGCCGTACACAGTTTCCAGGAATTTGTAGCCGGCGGCCTGGATCTTGCTGATCTCCGCGGGGCCATACGGAGCGTTGGGGCGCACGGACTCCGCGATCTGAACCAGCAGGGCGTATTGAATCGCGATATTCCAGTCGATTACGGGCATGGGCTTCCTCCCGGCGTGCATTTCACAAGCGGCGGCATTATGTCAGAGCGCATAGTCTCAGTAAATATGTAACTATCGGCTGAACACGGAGGATCGTTCCGGGTGGGAGAACATGGACGGCAAGGATCGAAGAGCGCGCTACGAAAATGGGACGGACGGGAACTGCGAGGAGCGAAACAGGTCCCTCATCCTGCAAAAAGCGCAGGATTCGGGATGACAAAATTACAGTTTCGAGTGGCGGGAGGGAAATCGAGAGAGGGAGAAAAGCGAGCCGGCGCCCGGAGTCCTGAAGCTTCGGGACGGGGCGCCGGCTGCCTGGCAACCTGGCGGGAAACGGCTGCACGCCGCTGCGAATGCTATTTTTGACCGGGGAGGTGGAAGATTACGGAGCGGTCCACCTCGTTGCGGGAGGCGTCGGGGTCGAGAGTGTGCAGGAACGCCTCGTTAATGGCCTCGCGCTCCTCGTGCGAGCGTCGATCGCGGTCGGCGCGGTAAGCGTTGCGGACCTTTTCGAGATCGCCGACGCTATTCACGGCGTACCAGACGTAGTGCGTAAAGTCGCCGGTGGTTTTGACATCCTCAATGGACAGGCCATAGGCCAGAACCACGCCATCGGCAACGAGCTTGTCGAGGACGGGCTTATTGTACTTGTCCCAGACGTTGCGAAATGCTTCGCCTTTCCCCGGCTTGACCTTGACGAAGTTGTAGCGGACGTAGGGGAGCGAGCCGGCGGGCGGCATGGTTTGCCCGGCGACGAAGACGAGGTCGCGGGTCACGTAGTCTTTTGTCTTGTCGAAGTCAACGGCGTCGCGGAGGCGCTCCATGGTGCTCTCGGCCGGCTTGGCGCCCTTCTTCTTGCCTTCCCCTGCACGCTTGGCTTCTTCCGCGTCGAGTTTGGCGACCTGCGCCGCGAGTCCGTTTTCAACTTTCTCAATGCCAGACCAATCTGCAACGGTGTACCAGATGGCGTGCGTGGTGGGGTCGTGCCCGCGAAGAAGGGAAACCTCGACGCCCCAGGCGAGGACGACGCCATCGGCCATGAGCTTGTCGCGGACGGGCTGGCCGACAGTCTTTACCAGGTTCAGGAATTCCTCTTCCTTGCCCGGCTTGACCGCATATTGGGCCCAGTGGGTAAGGGGCTGCTGCGATTGCTGCTGGGCGTATGCAGAAACGCTCCAGAACATCGCCAAAGCGAGAAACATCAGTCTTCTAAAGTTCATCTCTCCTCCACAGTGTCGATTGGGAAACTCGGGTGAGACATTCGTTCAGACCTGACCACCCGGCTCCCTGCCGCAGTCCGGTATCCCGACACGGAGAACGCTCGAACACCTTGGGGGATCGGGCGAACCAGGGAGGAAGCGAGTCCGTTTATAGCACCGATTGAGGGAAGGAACAAGGGCACGCAAGGATTCAAGGCGAAATTCGAAAATCGAAAATCGGCGAAGAGGGAGAAATGCAGCATCCGCTGGGGCCTTGGTGCAATGGGAGACAGAGGAACGGAGGCAAAGATTCCGCTGGCGAAAGGCGCCCGGACGTGCTAGAGTAATGCTGCGTTTGTTGTTCTTGTAAACCTTTAGAGTTTCTGAAGGCCTGCAAGTCCACACTTGCAGGCCATTGTTGTTTATGGCTCGAGGCTGTGGAGAGAGACACCAAATAGCTCAAACTAAGAAGAGGAAATCAGTGAAAGAACAAGGAACAGTGAAGTGGTTCAATGCCAGCAAGGGCTTTGGGTTTATCCAGCGCCAGTCGGGTGAGGACGTTTTTGTCCACTTTTCCGCGATCCAGTCGGAAGGGTACAAATCGCTGAACGACGGCCAGGCGGTCGAATTTGAAGTGACGACCGGCCCCAAGGGCCTGCAGGCCACGAACGTATCGAGCCTGTAAGAAGCATGGGCGAGCCCGCCTCTCGGCGGGCTCGCCGAATTACCGGGCGGGCCGGGCAGCAACCGAGGAGACTCATTGAAGGCTCTCCAAGAAGGCGAAGACACCCATCACGCGCCGCGCACCACGGGCGAGCCGTGTGTGTGCTTGCGTGCTGCGCGCCGGGCAGAAACGAATGACGCGGACGCGGCTGTGGCGTGTTGGCGATGAGTTCCGAAGTCAGAGTCGAATTTGTCGGGTTCGAGGCGAAGACGCTGGTGCGCGAATACACGTTTTCGGTGCGGGAACCCGCGGGGATCCCCGCGAGTTCACGCTGACGATTCTCAACCAGGCGTTCCAGGACCGGCGGGTGCGCTACCAGGATGCGCCGGACGTTTGTTCGGTGAAGCTGCGGCGCGAGCTGGCGGCGTTTGCCAACCATCCTCCGAACACGCATTACCGGATTTCGGACGCGGAACTCGAGGACTACCGCAGCGCGCACGCGCCGCGGAAAGCAAAAAGCATGTTTGCGCGGAAGCCGGTGGAAGACTACTAGAACGGCGCGGGAGATTTTTTGCCGCGCTGGAGACTGGTGAGGGAGCCATGAAGAGCCTGTTCGTGGGGAATTTGAATTTTCAGACCGGCGAGGCCGATTTGCGCGCGCTGTTTGCGCCTTACGGCGAAGTCCAGCGCGTGCACATGGCCATGGACCGGGAAACGGGCCGGGCCCGGGGCTTCGCGTTTGTGGAACTGGCCAGCGACGAGGCGGCGGCAAAGGCCATTGCGGAACTTGACGGCAAGGAAGTGGCCGGGCGCAACCTGAAAGTGAACGAAGCGCGGCCGAGGACGGAACGCGGCGGGCCGCGAGGCAATCCGCGCGGCGGCGGGGGCGGCGGCGGCCGGGGACGGGACCGCGGCGGGTTCTCGAACGAAAATTACGCGGAATCGGCGCGCCAGCCGCGCGAACCGCGCTGGTAAGCAATTACCAAGGAGGGGCCGTGGCCAGAATTACATTTCAAAAGCGGCAGAAGGAAATGAAGCGCCTGGAAAAGCAGCGCGCCAAGGCGGAGCGCCGCGCGCAGAGGAAACTCGCGAAGCAGGGCGGAGAGGAATCTCCGCAGCAGGAAGTGACTCTCTCTGCCGGTTCCGAATCGCAAGCCTGATCCCGCATTTCCACATCCCGTTCACTGCGCAACATTCTAGGCGGCTCCCGCCGCGCCATGAATCGAATCCGATAGGTGAAAAGACGCGGGACGGGTGCGCCTGTGCGTGGGAGGGCGGACACCCTTCGCCAATGGCTCAGGGCAGGCGCGGGTCCGCCTCTCTATGAGCGGGGAGGGCGGACATGCGAAGCCGCACGGGCAAATAACGACCGGCACCGGCCGGGCGGCAAGAAAAAGAGGCGCTTCCGGCATGCGGAAGCGCCTCGCGAATACTCCAGTAGAGTGGGGAAATTACGGCTTGGCTTTGCCGCCTTGCTTGGCGGCGTTGTGCTTGTCGCGGTAGATGTTCCGGGAAGTGTGGTTCTGCTCGCGGTTCACCTGGGCGCGCTCGCCCGGGGTGAGTTTTCCGCCGTTGGCTGAACGGTCTGCAGCCACCTGATGATTGATGGCCCGCTGTTGATTTTCGAGATGCGCGGTTTCACCGGCGGTGAGCTGGCCGCTGCGGACGCCCCGGGCGATGCGGTCCTGTTGGTTTTCGCGGCGCTGACCGACTTCGGTGTTGCCGTAGTGGGCGGTATTCGCGTTGTGCTTGTCCTGGTAGATCTGGTGAGAAACCTGGTTCTGCTGATGGTTGATCTGCTGCCTTTCGGCGGCGGTGAGCTTGCCGCCGTTGGCGGCGCGGTCGGCGCGGGTTTCGCCGTTGATGGCAGCTTCCTTGGTCTCGAGATTTGCGGTTTCACCGGCAGTGAGCTGGCCGGACTGAACGCCATTGGCGATGCGGTCCTGCTGGTTTTCCTTGCGCTGCGCGACGGTGGGGTCAGGCTTGGTCTGCGCCGGAGGCGTCGAGGGCGTGGAGCCCTGGGCCAGGGCGATTCCGGCGGCCATCAGCACGGCAACGGGTAGTGCGGTCCACTTCATCCATGTGAATGTCATTGTTCTTCTCTCCTGCTTATCTTATGAGTTCTTCCTTACCGTTCGCTGAATAATACCCAAGTTTGGGCGGAAAGTTGTGGGGCCGGGATGGAACGGAAGTACCATTCGGGGCTGGCGGCCGGCGATTTCGGTTACCGATAGGTCACAAGAATGGGCAGGCGGGGGCGGGTTGGGGCGGCGAGCGTAAGAGGTTGGCAAGCTTTTCGCGATTTTTCTCCGTGTTCTTTCCGGATTCTTTCCCGCCTCAAGCCTCGAACTTCCATCCTCTGAGATTGGTGGACGTGGCCGGGATCGAACCGGCGACCCCCTGCTTGCAAAGCAATGAAAAACACACTATCTGGTTGGCCCGTCTAGCTTTGTTTTGCGTCCTGTACCACGGTTTTCCATGTTCTTCGGCGGGTTTTGGACCCAAGTTGGACCCAAGTTTGTAGGTCCAACGGGATCGCATCGTTTTCAACACAGGCTCCGAGTTCATGGTGCTCGGTTTTTAGAACGTCCTTCCTAATTTGGGTAGGGCACGCGCAGCAGAGTGCGGTTGTGGGACCGCTTCCAACGGTTCGCCCCACTATTTTTTGTGCGTTTGTACGGCAGCCATCGTCCCCACACTTTCGGGTTTGCCCCAGTGGGATTGCCTGCGTGTCGGCAAGAGATAAATGACGGCCAGCACCATCACCATGAGTGCATCGACAAAGAACCAGCCATATCCCAACACGAATATGTGACTGAGAATTACGGCAGTCATCCACACAACAGTCAAACCCGCT
Organism: uncultured Acidobacteriaceae bacterium; assembly: GCA_963773835.1. Lineage (GTDB taxonomy): Bacteria > Acidobacteriota > Terriglobia > Acidiferrales > UBA7541 > JOPF136. The sequence continues at coordinate 20,787 of CAVZCQ010000001.1, read as the reverse complement.
CCCAATCTGGCTGTCTTCGGGATCAGGAGCAGAACCGCCACCACCGTCTCGAACACCCCTGACCCTAGCCGGAATACCGGCTGAGATACCAACCCGTGGACCGCGTGCGACATCTGCGTGAACAGGGTCACCGAATCTGGCACCCCTGCAAACTTGAGAAAGATGGCGGCATACAGAAGATTCACGGAGACCAACAGGCGAATTGCCGGTAGTGCGAGTCTCTTGCCCATAAAATCTTGCTCCCTTGACCACCTCGAACCGGACAATGCTTCGCGAATGGCAGTACTCATTTCTCCGTCTTCATGAACTGACCTATAAGCGCCGCAATCTCATCCGCTGTGGTATCCAGCGCGAAATGACCGCCGTCGACAATGTGAACTTGAGCGCTCGGCACGTCGCGGCGATAGGCTTCCGGTTCTGAGGCGTCGAACGATGACTCGTATTTACCCCAGATCACCAGCAGGCGAGGCTGCTTCTCGCGCATCCAAGCCTGCCACTTCGGGTAGTTCTCGACGTTTGTGCGGTAGTCGTAGAAGAGGTCGCTTTGAATCTCGACCTGGCCGGGCTGGTTGAGAAAATAGAATTCATCGGTCCACAGATCCGGATCATGGCGTTCCAGGTTGGGATCGTCGCCGACGTGGCGTGACCGCGCCGTCGCCAGCGAAAGGAGATTTACGCGCAGCGAGCTTTCGTTGGCGGCGCGATCGGCCCAAAAGGCCCGCCGCGTCTTCCAATTCGCTCCCAAGCCTGTATTGTGCGCCACGGCGTCCTGGACGATGAGTGCCTCGATCCGCTCCGGATGGGACAAGGCCATGCGAAAACCCACGGGGCCGCCGTAGTCCTGCATGTAAAGCGTGTAGCGCGAGAGCCCAAGAGCTTCGGTGAAGTGATTCATGGTTTCGGCGATATGATCGAACGTGTACGCGAATTTTTTCGGGTCGGGCCAGTCGCTGTGTCCGAAGCCGGGGTAATCGGGCGCGACAAGGTGATAGTGATCGGAAAGCCGGGCAAAGAGAGGCTCGAACATCCGCGAGGAAGAGGGCAGTCCGTGCAGCAGGAGAAGCGTCGGCGCGTCTTTCGGCCCGGCCTCTCTGTAAAAAATGGAGAGCCCATCAATCTGTATTGCGCGATAGAAAGTCGGGTGTGCCACGGGACGTTCCTTTCCTGGCGTCTGGGCCAGCAATTGAATTGGTGCGAACATCACAGAAACCACCAACACCATGCCCGAGACCTGCAAGCAACGGGTCCAACGGGGCGAGCTGAAATGTCGCATCGTTTAGCTCCTCTTCTCCGAACTCGTACACCAGTGCTCGCAGTGTTTCTCGTGTTTCCTGATCGTCATGATCGTGGCGATGCGCTCTTTGCGCCCCACGTTAGAAGTCCTGCGTCGTTGGCCGGATGACGACCTCGTCGACCTCCACCTCGGCCGGTTGCTCGATGGCGTACGCGATCGCGCGCGCGATCGAATCGGCCGGAATAGCCGTTTTGTAGAACTCGCGCAGATTCTTTCTCGTCGCTTCCTCCGAGCTGCCTTCCGGGAGTTCCGTGGCAACAGCCCCAGGAGAGATCATGGTGCAGCGAATGTTGTCGGCCCTAAGCTCCAGGCGCAGGCCCTCAGTCACCGCCCGCACGGCAAATTTCGTCGCGCTGTAAACGGTGCCGCCGGGCGCTAAGACTTTGAAGCTCGCGACAGAAGCGATGTTGATGATGTGACCCCGCTTTTGCTTCTGCATGAGCGGGAGCACTGCGGCCACCCCGTACAAAAGCCCTTTGATGTTCACATCGATCATCCGGTCCCATTCTTCGATCTTGAGCGCCGCTATGGGCGCGATGGGCATGATCCCGGAATTGTTCACCATCACGTCGATCCTGCCATGCTTGTCCGCCGCGCCTTCGACTAACGCTTCGACATCGCCGCGGTTCGTCACATCGGTCTTGAAGCCGAGAGCGCTGCCGCCCTTGGCGGTAATGTCCTTGACCACGGCGTTGATCCGATCCTTCCGCCTCGCTCCGAGCACGACTTTGGCGCCGTTCCCGGCGAGAAAGCGCGCCGTGCTTTCGCCGAGGCCGCTGCTGGCGCCGGTAATGACAACTACTTTCCCTTGGATGTTCGCCGCCATGATTCCCCCTCTTGCGAAAAGCCGCCATCTCCTGCGAAACTACTAGCAATGCTCTCTCAAGGCGCCTCTCTTACGCCGCCACCTCGAAAATGATTTCGAGCTCGACCGGGGTGCCGAGCGGAAGACTTGCCACGCCATAGACCAGGCGGCAAGGGTTCTTGTCTTTCCCGAACACGTCCTGCAGCAACTCCGAAGCACCGTCAGCGACTTTCGGCTGTTCGCGGACATCACCTGAAGTGGCCACCGACACGCCGAGCCGGACGATCCGCGTCACTTTGTCGAGAGATCCCAAATGCTGCCGCGCGACAGACAGGGCGTTCAGCGCCGCGAGGCGAGCCGCTTTGCGCCCCGCTTCCACGTCCAGTTCCGCGCCGACGCGCCCGACGAATTTCGCCGAGCGGCCTTCCGTGGGAAGCATCCCGGTCAGAAAAAGCAGATTGCCCGTTTGCACGGCCTCTGCATAGATGCCAAACGGTTCGGGCGGTGCCGGAAGCTGGATGCCAAATTCTTTCAATCGCTGTTCGGCGCTGGCAGGCCGAGAGCCTTCCCGGATCACCATTTGCCTGCGTGCGCGCCGCCATCTACATGCAAGATTTCACCCGTGGTGAACGTGGCGTCTGTCAGGAAGATAACGGCATCTACGACTTCTTTGATTTCACCCATTCTGCCGAGGGGATGTAACCCTTTGAGAAACTCATAGGTCTCAGGTTTATGCATCGGAGTTTTGATCACGCCCAGCGCAACCGTGTTTACACGAATGCCGTCTTTTGCGTACTCCATTGCGAGGGCGCGTGTCACCGCGTCCAAACTGCCTTTGGCCATAACTTGGACGGCCACTGGGACGCCTGCCACCGGGTGGTCCACCAGGGTCGTTGATACATTCACAATGCTGCCGCTCTTCTGTCGCAGCATCTGCTTCACCGATAGCTGGGATACGTAAAGAAAGCCCGCCAGCGTCGTGGAGACCAACGCGTTGAAGTCTTCTGTCGTGTAGTCGGTGAAGGGTTTGGGGATAAAAATGCCCGCATTGTTTATCAGCACGTCGATGCGGCCAAATCTGGATACGGCAGTATCTGTGATCTTTGCAGCCGTTTTCGGGTCGCCGATGTCTCCATCGATCAGCGCAAGATTCGCGGACGCCGGGAATGGATTTGCTTTGGTAATGTTTCGCGAGTTCGCGACTACGCTGTACCCTCGTTTCAGAAATTCTTCAACCAATGCCGCCCCGATTCCCTGCGAGGCGCCGGTAACAACTGCTGTTTTCTGTGTATTTGCCATTTTCAAGCTCCTTTTACTGTGCGACTTGTGCGGGACTCATGCAGTCGCCGCTTTGAAGGCGAGATGACGCCCGAGAAACTCGCGAATGGCGCCGTCAACGACAGCATACGTGTACCTGATCACTGCGTCTCCTCTTGCGGTCAGAAGCTCGACCCCCGCGTCGCTGCTCAGCAGCGTTTTCGTCTTCCCATTACGTTTGACTCGCTAACCGATAAAAGGTTAGATTGGCGGTGCAATATTTTGGGTGCTCGCATGCGAACCCCAGCAGGCAAATCCGACTGGAAGGAGGGCTTTCGTTTTGTAGGTAATGAGTTGGTGCTGGACTTTCTAAACACGCGCCCGATCCGGAACGGGGAGCCCCTGGAGTTGCTCACCGACTTCGGAGCACTCTTACGCTGGTTTCGGGCGGCCAATGTGCTGAATTCCAGGGAGGTTACCCGTATGCAGATTCAGTGGGGCGATACATCCAGGGCCCAGAAAATTGCAGAATCCATGCGGGAGCTGCGCGAAGGCCTCAGGAAAGAGATCCTCGCCTGGGAGCACGGTGACCTCCTTCGTCGCTCGGCGATTGATGAGCTAAACCGATTGATGTTGGAACATGCCATGCGCACGAGGTTGACTGTGCATGGAAAGATTTATTCGACGGAACTGTGGTTCGAACTGCGTGAACCAGAAGACCTGTTTGCGCCGTTGGCACACAGCGCGGTGAAATTATTTACCGAAGTGGACCGCAGGCGCGTGCGCAAGTGTGATCAATGTGTGCTGCATTTTCATGACCGGAGCAAGAAGGGGACACGACGCTGGTGCAGCATGCAGCTTTGTGGGAATCGGCTCAAAGTTGCGGCTTACGCCGCTCGACAGCGTCGGCATGCTCACAAGTGAGTCAGCCACGGCAACTAAACTCGGCGACGAGAACACGATTTGGACAATGCGCAGTTGGCCTAAGGCGGACAAAGGCAGCGAATCGCGGTCACCATCTGATGAATTGCGTACTACTGCCGAAAACGGGGATCTAGGGGTTGCGGGGTCGAACGCTTGACCCCCTGCTTTCGTATGAAGGGCTATCACTAACAAAGGTCGAACGAAATGTCATTGAAAATGTGAGTGATTGGTGGACGTGGCCGGGATCGAACCGGCGACCCCCTGCTTGCAAAGCAGATGCTCTCCCAGCTGAGCTACACGCCCACAGTTAGGGTCATCTTGATTCTAAAGCACTTCCCGTCTTTGCTTCTACTCCCATCCCTCATTTTTGGCTCCGACTGTACCAAAACTGTACCAGAATGCGGTCACTGGACCATGGCTGTACCTGATTCCAGTGCCATTTCATTGGCCTGACGATTGAGCTTCTCCAAGGCTTCTCTTTTCATCTGCAATTTCATTTGCGAATACTTCTTGAAGACTTGAGAGTCACCTTGTCGAAGCAATTGGGTGACCCACTCGTCGGCCACGCCACCTGCGCTCAGCCGAGTGGCATACGTCGAGCGCAGGTCGTAGACCCGAAAGTAAGGGATCTTTGCCCTTCGAAGGGTGTGAGACCACACGGTCTTCAGAGTCCCTTGGTGCCCAGTTGAGTTCAAGTCGCTGGGAAAAAGAAATGGCCCCTCCCCGGCGATTGCCATCTGATCGTGGAACGCTTCAACGGCAAGCGGAGTGAGGGGAACGTCTGCGATGCCGTTCGGAGTCTTGGAGTCCGGGATCCGAACAACCGCGTTTCGGAGGTCCACTTGGTCCTTCTTCATCGGCATGAGTTCCTTGTAGACCCGAAGACCGGTCTCCGTGATGATCCGAATGATGTTCCGCAGATGCCCCGGCGCTTGATTCTCGATCCGTTTCTGCTCCGACCAGGTGACATAGTGGGGCCGAAACAAGCCCTTGAGAGGCACCGGAAACTCGACGCCTGAACAGGGGTTTGCAGGCAGGAGTTTTTTCCGAACTGCGACGTTTAGCATCCGCCGCAGGACTCTGAACTCCTGATGTACGGTGGTTGGCTTGAGCACACCTCGTTCTGTGTAGCCGCGGGAAGTTTTGAACCGAACGTGTTCCCGAAGGCGCCTGCGAAGATACAACTCCACTTGGTCCGCACTGAGCTCTACCAGCTTCGTTGTATCCCACACAGACTTGAGGTGCTTCGCGACACGCATGTTGGCTCGGTGAGTTTTTTCAGCGCGCATGGGTGGCTTCGAGTAATTCTCCAGAAAGAAGTCCACCCACTGGCCTAAACTCAAGGATTCCCCCTTGCGTACAACTTCGAGAAGATTGTTGTCTCTCGCATTCAGCCGTTCTCTGAGCCTCTTTTGGGCTTCGTGCCAGTCTTCCGATCCGGTGGACTCACTTCGGCGGATTCCATTCCGGTCCCGATAGTGCATCCACCAGACTTTCGTCTCCTTTCTTCGATAAACGCATCCGTCGTGATTTCGCCTTCTAGCCATTCTCCATCTCCTGTTTAAACGAAGCGCGGAAGGGCTCGAGATCCGATCTCAGGAATCGGATATTGCGGCCCATCACGCGGAGATGGGGAATCTGCTTTCGCTCAACCCAAAGATACACAGTCTGAGGGCTGACACCAAGAAATTTTGCCGCCTGCTTCACCGTCAGCGGACATTCACTGTCCGTTAGGGATGAACTTAGCGGTTCTCTGACGGCAGCCTCGCTCATGGGATTTCATGCCGGATGGTCCGGCTCTCTATATTTGAGAATTGCTGCGTGCGCGCTTCATCCACCTGTTCGTCTCCGTGCGGTGGCTCCTGCGATTCCCACATCGGCCGTTTCCAAATGCCGCACCGAATGACTAGCTCTGCTCACTTTCCAATCAGAAGGGGCCACACGCTCACATCCATCGGAAGTGGAGTTTTAGGCCGCTCCGACAGCCTGTCAATTTGTGCCGACTGGAGAATGGCAGATCACCAGTGGGAGGCCATCAGGGACTCCGGACTTGGGCGTGTGCAATCCATTGGGAGGTTGAGACTTGCTCCCATGGGCCAATGGGGGTTGGCGAAACCGAAAGGCTTTTTATTCGGAGCCACTCTTTTCGCCAATTCGCAGTTTCATGGCTACCTTTTGATGCTTCCCGGCTAAGACACAGATCATAGGGACGGACAGGGCAATATCTCTCCAAACGAGGCAAAGGGCCGCCCATCGGTCTTTATCGGGGCGATTCCACCACGACCGCCCCTCACGACGATTCAGGCTTCGTTCATTAGACCAGCCCCAACCAAAAAGATCCTTTTCTGCCTGCGGAGTGAGATCTCTCGAGAAGTATCCACGAAACGTAAGAAATGGAGGGAAGCACCATGTCGAACGGGGTGAACAAGGTAATTCTGATTGGGAACGCGGGGCAGGACGCGGAAATGAAATCCACGTCCACTGGCAAAAGCGTTGCGAACTTCTCGCTTGCGGTCAACGAGGGGTTCCGTGACAAGAGCGGAAAACCCGTCAAGCGGGTTGAGTGGGTGCGCTGCGTGGCTTGGAGCAAGCTGGCGGAAATCGCCGGGAAATACGTCAGAAAGGGCAAGCAGGTGTTTGTCGAGGGCCGGCTTCAGACGCGGCAGTACCAGGATAGCGAGGGAACGGGGAAGTCGATCTGCGAAGTTGTGGTCACGACCCTACGAGTCCTCGGTGGTGGCAAGAATGATGGTCGCGGACGCTCCGACGGAGACACCCTGCCAGAAGCTGCAGCGGACGCCCAGACGGAGGATGTCCCCTTCTAAGGGACTCCTCGCGTGCCGGCAATGACAGCGGTTGGGGTGGGGGTGGTTGAGTTGCAACGCCAGGTCCCACCTCCCCTTGTGCTGGACACGATGCAAGCGAGGGTCCTCTGTCTGCAGCGCTCGCTGTAGGGGTTCAGTCCATTGCCTCCGCGTAGTCAACAGCCTCGCCGAGCCGTGCCTTCAAGTCTTTCAACCATGCCCGGGGGTTGATACCGTGGATCAGACGGCCCAAGAACCCCAACCGTTCGGCGACGTTTTCACGATTCTGGCGGATGTCCTCTTTGGTGACGCTGGCGAACATAGCCAAGAATTGGCTCATGTTTGCCGGCTTCGCAAACAGGTAGGTCGCGTGGCCGAGCTGAGGGGTCTCCGCGATCACCGCTTTCTCAAGGTCGAAGACATATTCCGATCGGTAGAGATAGAGGTGTCGCGCGCGCCTGGAAAGCTGCTTGTAGTAGAACGCATCGTAGTCTGGCTTCCAGGTGATCAAGGCAATGTCGAAATCGCCTGGGATACCCAGGCCCGCGCACAGCCGTTGCAGCTCCTCTCTCTCGACCGGTGCGGTTTCGAGCCGCGAGCGAATCTGATCCAGTTCCAGAGCAAACTGGCCGAAGCGGTGATGCGTACGCTGCGCTTCGGCAACCTGCTCCGAAATATTCCCGGGCAACGTGATTTCGAGCCGGCTGGGAAGGGCCGTTTCCCATCGGGTGAGCTCCCAGGAATCACCGCGGTAGCGATATTTTCCGCTTTGGACGAGAGTCGCTTGGACGGAGAGCTTGGCACCGAGCAGATGTTTCCACTGGTTCCAGTTCGTGTCCCAGGCGAGAGGCAAGGACGCCTGGTCGAATACGACTTCAAGCTTGCGCTGTGGGTCCCGATAGAGGGCGTGGTCATCGTAGAAGACAAACCGCCTCAATGGAGCGCGGAAACGCCGTCGTTGTTGTTCCGGCAGAAAAGCCAGGATCCGTGCGGCGTAGAAGGCCGAGCCGTCACGAGACAGTTCGCCAGCAACGAGGAGAAAGCCGAAACCCCCGTTGGGGAAAATCACAGGTGCTGCGGGATCGGCCAGGAGAGCGCCATAGCAAGCGCGCAGGTCGGGCCGGGCAAGGATGTTGAAGGCGCGTTCCACCGCGGCGAGATACTGCGGGGATGCGTGTGCGGCGCGCAATTCCAAACGGCGCATCTTGAAACCCAGACGCAGCTCGACGGGAGATACTTCCGGTTTGACGCCGAGCAATTCATAGAAGGACAGCTGTTTGTCCCACGCGCAGCGGCGGTTCGCGACGTAAAAATAGTCCCTCAGTATCTCGCACCGCAGGTGGACGTGATGAATCCCTAATTGCTTGCCCAGCGGCTCCGCAGACACGAAGAAGTTCCCTCCGTTGTCCTTTTTTGGCTGTGTCACGTAGCCCACCTGGACCTGGAGCATGTCTCGCCTGAATGGTTGTTGAGCGGGCACTCGAACGTAAAGTTCGGAACCGCTGTCAGGCATTCCGACCGGAAATCGGACTTCATCACCCGAGCGAATGAAGGCCGCCAGGAACTTCGAGAGCAGGATGCTGGTGCCGTCGGTGAAGGCGCACTCTATCCTGTCGCCCTTCGGCTCCGCCTTCAGGACCCTACGCAGACACAATGCCGAATCCGGTAGCGCGCCCGCATGGATTGTTGCGGCCATTTCGACGCGGAAGCTAGCACCGTCCGCTGCGCATGGCAAAAAAGTAGGGGGTAGCCCGCGTATCTGATAGAACCGCCACCAGTTATCGCCCCCGTTGAGACCCCCTATGGACCGCTGACGAGGCAGGACTTTGCTCGAACTGGAGGAGCCATGCGTCTTGCTGGACGGGAACGATTGGGCTTTTACCCACTGCCCATGGCAGAAGCGATTCGGATCCGCGCGTTCTTGCGATTCTCTGAAGAGGGTTGTGGAGCTGTTGACCCCTGCATCGGGGAGGGCGCAGCGTTTGCTCAAATCACGGCCGGGGCCCAGGCCCACAGGTACGGGATCGAACTCGATGCCGGCCGAGCTGAGCAAGCCCGCTCCTTAGCAGACGAAGTGATCCAAGGAAACTGTTTTGACGTGCAGTGTCCGGTCGAATCGTTTTCGTTGCTGTACCTGAATCCTCCTTACGACTTCGAGCTTGGCGAGCAGAAGTCGCAGCGCATGGAGCGGCTGTTTTTGGAGCATGTCTATCGCTGGCTGAAGCCCGGCGGACTCCTGGTCATGGTGGTGCCGAGCGTACGGGTTGGAGAATGCAATGCAGTGCTCTCAGCCCATTTCCGGGACGTGCACGTATACCGCCTCACCGAGCCCGAGAGTGTCCGCTACAAGCAGATTGTTGTGTTCGGCGTCCGTTGCACTCGGCGTGAAAGGGAGCGCCTCCAGGACAACGACATCACGCGGGCCCGGCAATGGTATGCCTCTCTGGCGAGAGACCCGGAGCGACTCTCGCCACTCCCCTCGGAGCCTGATCACCAGTACCCTATTCCGTCCGGTGCGCCAGTGCGCTTGGTCTACCGCGGCCTTCCTTTGGACCAAATCGAGGACCTCCTTCCGAAATCGTCGGGGTATCGCCAAGCCTCTGCGGTGCTTTTCGCACAGCAGGCAGACGTCAATGGGCGTCCACTGACGCCTTTGCATGGTGGCCACGTGGGGCTGCTTTGCACGGCGGGAATGCTTAACGGGATCTTCGGAGACGGTGAAACGCGACACATCGCGCACTGGCAGTCGGTCAAACTGGTGGACAAGTCGGAAGAGGAAGAAGACGGGAAGACCATCATTCGAGAGAAAGAGCGGTTCTCGAACGAACTGACGCTGGTCTTCTGCACCGGAGAAATTGCGACGTTGAAGTGAGTCCTCGCGTACCGCGTCCTTAAACCGTCTGCCACCAATCGTGAGTACCCTCAACTGCTGACGAGGACGTCACCGCTTCCTGGCCTGTGTTACTTCGTCTTAGCAGTTTTCGCAAGGTTTTCCTTTCGTGGCTTCCCAGCCCTCATGCAACATGATAGGAACGAGACATAAAGCGGCCACCGGGTCGGCCCATCTGATCTTCCAGGCCGCATTGAACGCTAACCCTGTCAAAGCAATCCATGCCATGTAGCCACAAAGCGCGGATTCCGCAGCATCGGCCCTCAAAGCTGCGCTTGAAGTCACGGCAGACAGACGTCGCTTTTCTCTTGCTAGCCAGGGCATGACGAACGCGGCGGCCAGCAGCAGTGCGATCCCCACAAGGCTCGTTCGGGCCTCACTGTACCCTAGGAACGCTGCACCGGAAATGACAACTACGAGACCTGCCAGAGCGAAGAGCAGCGCTCCCGCGATACGGGCGGCCCGTTCCTCAATGCGCGCGTCAGTGCGCTCACCTCGGAAGCGCCAATAGACAACCGCCGCCGACAACAGCTCGATTAAGCTGTCGCCGCCGAATCCTAACAGTGCTGGGCTGCGGGCCTTCCAGGCCGAAGCAAGAGCGACAGCCGCCTCAGCAGTCATCCAGGTAATCGTGAAAACTTGAATCCGCAGAATACGACTCCGGATTGTAGGTGCCGTAGAAATCAGCATGTTCGACAAGAAAGATTATGCGATATCTCGGCAAGGGGGGATATTCCAGCCGACTCTGAGCAGCTCTGCATTACGCCTTCCAGACTAGGTACAATCCAAGGGCGACGAGCGCGGTTCCGCTGACCCTCTCACCCCAGTTTTGGAACGCGAATTTGCCCAATCTGCGGACCGCGGAGCTGGTTGCTGCGCCAACTAGAAACAGGGGCATGCCCACTCCAACGCCGTAGAGAAACAGGAGAAGGGCGCCGTACACAGCGTTCCCGCGGTATGCGACATATGACAGCACGGATGCGAGGATGGGAGTGCTGCATGGAGTGACAGCGGCCGACATAAGAAGCCCACATCCAAATGCGCCCAGCCAATTCGACGGAATGATCCGCGCGGGGATCGTACGCAAGGGAAGCCGAAGAAAGCCCACGAGGTGAAGGCCCATCACCAGTGGGACGGCGGCAATCACATAGCGTGCCGGTGTGCCGAGCTGTCCCATCACGCGGCCGGCGAGGGCGGCGAAGAGGCCAAGCAAAGACGTAGCAAATGCTGCTCCCAAGACGAACGCCACAACCCGCTTTAAGGGATGCTCAGTATTGCTGCTCCGCGATGCACAACAGCTGGCAGCTGCGGGGTACAGTGCCAGACAACAGGGATTCAGCCCCGCCAACAATCCGCCGAGCAGCACAAGAGGCAACGCCAGGGCGCTTCCACCGGCCAGTGCGTCGCCAATGGAAGAACTCGTTGCTATCACTGCTTCCCTCGCTGGAGCATTGCGAGCCGTGTGCGCAGAGCTACAAGCGTGCTCTTCTCTTCGCCCTCAAAGCGGGCCACTTCGTTTCCGTTGCGGTCCAGAATCAGTACAGTCGGCGCGGTCAGTACGTGGTACCGCTTCAATAATTCGGGGTCGGCATCGGGGGCGAGTTCCTTCACGGCAATGCCATGCCGGCCGGCGTCCCGTACGGCGCGGATGATGTCGGCACAAACGTCATTCGTTTCACTCGCTTCGCTCAAGTCGGCAATCATGAAGACGGCGGGGTGCTTCCCTTCGGCTGATTCCTGAGTGTTGGCGCGCTTGTAGTGTTTTGCCGCAAGAATTCCCACAAGCAGTAGGACAACCAGAGCCAGCCCGGGCCAGCGCACTTTCACTTGCACCTCTCTTCTGAGCATCCGCAAGACGGAGGAGCGGAAAGTTCGGCGAGGGCTGCGTTGCCTATCTCGCCCGGTGCGCGATCTTGGATGTAGGTCTCGCCCGTCTGAAGCGTGCGCTCGGCACGAGCCAGCTCGCAGCCGAGATAGGCAGCATGGTCGAGCCGAGACACAAGACCGCGGCTAATGACGGAGGAATAGACCGCTGCTGCTGTGTGCCCCTCGAGCACGCAATCCAGCGAGCCCGCGCTGGTGTAGTGCTCGACGACCAGGTTGTTCCGACGAGGCTCGGGATACACAACGAAGTATCCACACGGATCGAGCACAAGGTGTGGGGCCTCAGCAGCCTCGACCGTTTCCACTCCAGTTGCACGCACAGCATTGGGCGCAGGGCCGGGGTTGCGCAAATGGCACGCCTGTACATCGCGCGCGATGACGTCTGCATGTTCTACTCCCGCTCGATCTACCAGCTCTACCTGTTCACGAAATGCCGCGATCTCTTCTCTCGTAAGATTCTTGAGCACGGGGCGCTTGCCTTGCGCACCACGGATGCGGTTCCGCTCATCCACACCATTCAACAACAAGCTCACAAGCGACTGTCCGGGCAGGTGGCCGATCGTTTGCCTTGTGTCTTCCCCACAGACAATCAGAAATCGAATATTGGGATTCGCAATGGTATTGTGGATGAGCCTCTCAATCCCCAAGTTCTCAGTGTGCATGGTTCCAGTGATCGCCAGTCCAGCGGGTGAAAGATCGCGAAGTTGCGCGGCCAAGCCCTTGCTGTTCAGCGTGCAAACAGCTACAGGCGCACGAAATCGGAGCACATGATAATCGCCCGGTAGCGGCGGCCATCCGCTGCGCAACTCCGGTTCTTCAGTGGGGCAAAGGTCGAGACCCGACCCTACTTCGGGATGAGCGTCCACAAAAGCATTCGCCGCTATGGCGGGATAACAGACTGGGCATCCCAGGCAGTCGTACTCCATTGGCATAAACACGGAGCGGGCTTGGGCCAGAACGGACGTCAGTTCAGTTTGTCCTTGCTCCGTTCCAGACAACGCCTCAACCGTTTTATGCAGGCACCCGCATTTGTGACACTTTGCGCGCGCGGATCGCTTCCTGCAACTGTTCCTGGATGATGTGAAGTGCCGCCTTAGCTTTGTCGGTGGTCAAGTTCATCGATCACGGCTTCATCTCTTCGAGCGCCGCCTCCAAGAGCTTCCCAGCAAGTTCGTCTCGTAGGGCGTAATAGGCCATCCTCCCGTCGTTGCGATATCGGAGAAGCTTGAGATCACGAAGCTTGCGTAAATGGTGAGAGGCAGTAGAAACCGAGACACCAAGCACATGAGCGACGTCGCAGACACAAAGCTCCTCGCCATCCCGAAGTGCGTAGATGATTTTCAGGCGGGCTCGATCCGAGAGCGCTGCGAAGAGGCTGCGCATTTCTTCAAGGGCATCCCCTGGCGGAAGCCGCCGCTTGAGTTTCTTGACCAGCGCCTCGTTGAAACAAGGAACGTTGCAGCTGTCATTCGAAACCGCGGCATCCCGGCTGGATACTATGATATTCGCACGCATATAAGAATGATAGCACAGCGATGCTCGGGTGCAAGAAGATCATGGCTCCGGGCTCTCTGAATGGCTGTCCCAGTTGACGAGGACCGTCAGGAGCCCCGGAAATCAGGCTGGCGGGATACGGAGCGCGTGGCCGCGAGAGCGGAAAGAAGGAGACTTCAAGGCTGGAGGGACATATGGGCGACAGATGTTACTCAACGCTCGTGTGCGCCGAGCGGGACAAAGACATCTTCGAGAAAATGGGCTACAGACTCGAGGCGTCAGAGGCAACGTCAGCAGACGGAAATGAGATCCCGGGTGCCATCGTAATGGTGGATGAGGAAGCCAACGAGGGAAACTACGATGAGCTGACCGCACTCAACGGTATTCCGTTCTTGGTGTGCAACGGTTCCTGTCCAGGTGCTCTCGGTGACCACCTCATTGTTTCGGATGGCAAGGAGTGGCATTACTGCGAAGCCTTGCATGAGAGCAACTATCCGGCTGTACGAGTGGAATTCGGCGGCGTTATCCGTGGTTCAGAGGTGGACGACGCAACGAAATACTGGACGGTATATTCAACCGCTGTGGCCGAGATTAAGAGAGCTGCCCTGCCGAGGACATGCCCGACAATGAACGAAACCAGTTCTACTGCCCAGAATCCCACCTTCGCTTCCACGAAGTGACCTGCCCCGGTCATCTCCAAACCTCGACTGACAATATGTGTGCGAGCTGTCACCGGGCGGCTCACGCGCGGCTTCGGACATCGTGAAAGTGAAGCAAAGAATGGTTCGAGGAAACAGGCATGCAAAACGCACACGAGCGCTTTGGAACGCTGGAGTTCACCAAACGCGTGAAGGACACGACGACGCGGGTTCGGGTCCACATGGATCGGCTCATTGTTGAAGCGGCAAAGGAAGAGCATCGGTCGGCGGGCGTACACCTCCTGTCGGTGATGGGGAGTGACGCGGAGATCGCCGCTCTGTGGGCAGGTGTTACGGAGGGGGCACTCTTCCAAATCCAAATTCCGGGGCGCTCAGTATTCACGGGTTCTCTAGGCCCTGAGGCGCAATGCTTTCGGGGGAGTGTGGCGGTTGCCGGGCAGGAACCGTCCGGCCCGGCACTTGGTGGCTGTGTCGGCCGAGTTAGCCAAGACGAAACCTGGTGCCGACCGGGAGGGCGCACGGACCATTCTGTGCGATGACGATCCGGTGTTTGTGCTCTATCGCGTTGCCTCGCGATATGGCCTTCCGGTTGTCCCGAGTGGGCGCCGTGGTTTATGCGCGAGCTTAATCAGCGAAAGGCGATCCGGCCCTTAGACGGGACTGGGATGCTCACCCGTGGTGGTGAGCGGCAACAAGTCCACCTTCCTCAAATGGATTGGCAAGGCGTTACGAGAGGGCTTGATCCGGATACCGGAGAAGAATGGATCGATCACTTGGAAGTTGCCGAGCAATTTCCTGGAGCGGGCGACCTTGGAGGCAGCGGTGGCCGTGCGTCCTGCCACTTAATGCTGTTGTGCAAAAGAGGACCAAGGAGGGATTTGTGCGAGTCGTTCTGAAGACTTGGAGCAGCAATCCCGATTACAGTGCGGGATGCGATTACGCGGTCGTGGAAATCGATGAGGAGTTCGCGAAGCTCGCTCTACGACGAATCAGTGTCCTGTGTGGGCAAAAGGCCGTCGATCCTTCCCTGTACGAGACGTATTACTGGGACTCTTCGGCGGAGTATTTCAGTCCTTGGGGCAATCGTGCTAGCCAGCCGAGCGAAGTCCAGGAGTCAGGCGTTCCGAGTTGGAGGAAACGCTCGAAGAACTTGAAGTTGACACGCGGGAGGTAGTGACTGCGCCAACCGACTTTCGGGTTCTGGAGAGCCAAATTGCGAGCCGTAGAGTGTGCCCAGATGATCGTGCGTGAGGAGAGCATCGCGTTCAATGCGCTCCTAAGGCACACGGACATCTACGTAAACACGGCCGAGATTTCAAAACAAGTGATCGAATCGGCCCTCGCGTCTCGGTAGTGCCCTAATTCTGTGTTGCTCACTTCTCATTGCGATGCCGCTTGAACTGGTAACCCACGTTTGTCTCTCTCATGGCGATCGAGAAATACCATAGTTTCTTCCCAAGTCATTTTGGGGCAGTTCGAGACCTCGAAACTAAACACACGCATGAACTCATCATGCCATTGGAGAGCCTTTTCAAGTTCCGTACCTGACATGCCAGTTTCCGGTTGCCCAACGAGCGGGCTCCAAGAAAGCCTGTCCGTCGGACGCCTTACAAACAAGCATTCTGGCCAGCGTCTTCTGATCTCACGCATCGTTTGTTTCAATTCCCATATGTCCTCGGCGCAAAACACTGATTCTGTGTGTACTCGCCATGCGCTGAAGAGCACCTGAAACACAAAAATCGCAACTAACACGAGCCCATAGGGCCATAAAACAGAAAGCCAACTCCCGCTTTGGAAGTCAACACCAGTCAGTCTTTGAACGATAAAGATGGCTACGGCAAAAAGGAGTCCTATCGCCTGGCTTCCTCCCCATGAAAAGGTGTCGGATGCCGCCCGCTTGCACACGTGTTGCCAGTAATGAAATCCGTCTTTGAACATGCCCGGATTTTATAGCATTCCATTCTTGCAACGCCACAGCTCCTTGCTTGGACTAAACGAACCATGAGGAAACAACCATGCAATTACCGAAAGACCTCAACGAATATTTGCGTGCGTGGGCCCCCGCTCTTGGTGACAGAATTCTTCAGACTTACCCGCCGCTGCAAGGCTTTGACGACGTAGCTTCGCCGCTCACCGGGCAACTCCTCCGCAAGCCCTTTCCTGCACAAACGCTCGCGATGATGGGGGTGGTAAAGCGTTGGGATGAGGCCCGCGGTGCAGCCGTCATCGCGGAGTGCGGGACTGGGAAGACACTGATCTCGCTCGGCGCTGTCCACGTGCACACTGACCGCAGGCCCTTTACGGCCTTGGCCATGGTGCCGCCCCAGTTGGTTGAGAAGTGGGCGCGGGAAGCATTTCTGACCCTGCCTCGCGTGCGTGTTTTCTTCATCGACGGCCTTCGTACCCCAACCAGTTCTATGGGCCATGTCGGAGTCAACGAAGTCAGACTGAGAAATGGTCGCATCATCCGGGAAGGGCTGCGCACCACACTGACGGAATTGCGCATGCGGAAGGCATCCCGCACTCCCCGCGCGCGTTGGGATTCTATCTGCCGTTGGCCGGCATTGTTCGTCGTCGGCCGAGATCGCGGGAAACTGAGTTACTTCTGGCGACACTCCTACGCGGTCGCCCGATGTGGGCGCTACCAAGGAAGCGTCACCAATCCGGACAGCGGCTGTCCGATCTACCTGGGAGAGGATGGCGAGCGGCTCCTGTGCGCGGACTTCAAGAAGGCCAAGCTGAGTGAGATCCTCGGCAGCCAGAATGGCGACGAGTCCGGAAAGCGTCGGCGTGCCCTTTACAGCGCCCTCTGGCAGGCCGACGGAACGAAGGTCCGACGCTTCGCCCCCGTGGACTTTATCGGACGCTACATGCCGGATTTCTTCGACTACGCCATCGCTGACGAGGTGCACGAACTGAAGGGCGACACGGCGCAGGGCAACGCGCTCGGTACGCTGGCCGCGTGCGCGCAACACACCGTGGTGCTGACTGGGACGCTGCTCGGAGGCTACGCCGATGAAGTGTTCAACATCCTCTATCGGCTTGAGCCGGCCAAGATGGTCGGAGAGGGATTCGAGTATGGCGAGGCGGGCGTGCGGGCCTTCACCGAGACGTATGGTCTGCTTGAGAAAGTCACCCTGATTGCGCCGACGGATAACGCCTGTTCTGAGGCACGCGTAACAAAACGCGTGCGCCGGCGCCCAGGCGCATCGCCCCTGCTCTTCGGTCGCTTCCTGATGAGTCTGGGGGCATTCATTTCGCTCGAAGACATCTCGGAGGCGCTACCGCCCTACCGGGAGGAGGTCGTCAGCGTGGAGATGGACCCTCCATTGAAGGAAGCCTACGAGCAGCTTGAAGAGGACATGAAAACCGCCCTGAAAGAGCATCGCGGGAACCAATCAGTAATGAGCGTGGCGTTGAACGCTTTGCTGCTTTATCCGGACCGGCCGTTTCACCTGGGGAATCTGTTCGGGTGGGAATACGACCCGGAGACACAGCGGCGAGAAAAGTTCCTCATCGCGGAGACGCCGGACCTCGACGAGAACCACGTCTACGCGAAGGAACGCCGCCTGGTGGAAGAAGTGAAAGGAGAGCTGGCGCGAGGCCGTCGCTGCCAGATCTACGCGGTCTATACCCAGAAGCGAGATGTAACTCGAAGACTGGAGCGCATCCTCACAGACGAAGGGATCCGGGTCGCGCTACTCACCACGGATGTGCCTCCTGAGTCGCGAGAGGGATGGTACGAGCGCCAGCTCCGCGGTGGGGTACAAGCGGTGATCTGCCACCCAAAGCTAGTCCAGACCGGGCTGGACCTGATCGAGTTCCCTACGATCCTGTTTTACGAGACGGGATACTCCATCTACGTGCTTCGCCAAGCCAGTCGGAGAAGCTGGAGAATCGGCCAGCGTCTTCCAGTGAAAGTGAAGTACCTGCACTACGCGGAAACGATGCAAGAGGGCTGCCTTCGGCTGATGGGGAAGAAGCTGCTGGTCTCCCTGGCCATGGAGGGCAAGTTCTCTTCGGAAGGGTTACAAGCGATCAACGAGGAAGATGACATCCTCATGGCCATGGCCCGCGAGCTAGTGACGGAGAAAGGAATCGGCGAGAAAGCCGACCAGGTATGGGCCACGCTCCAGAAGAAGCAGGAAGAAACATTCGCGGTGAAGGCGACGCAGACGGAAGAGGTC
Source organism: uncultured Acidobacteriaceae bacterium (assembly GCA_963773835.1). Classification (GTDB taxonomy): domain Bacteria; phylum Acidobacteriota; class Terriglobia; order Acidiferrales; family UBA7541; genus JOPF136. Next base: position 2,589 of record CAVZCQ010000001.1, on the reverse strand, counting down.
ACGCCGGAAGCGGAGATCTGCTGGCGGCTGAAGCCCTGCCGCATCGCCCACTCAGTGGGTGCCGATTGCTGCCGAACACGAGCTGCTGCCTCGCAAGGACGCGCGCCGCGTCGCGTTCCCTGCGAAGGTCAACTCACTTTGTTCTGACGCAATTGCATCTTGGGAGCGACAGGTCGAACTCATGAGCGACTTAGGAAAGCCTGCCAGCCCAGCGCTGCTTAGCTACAACCAGCAGTGTGTTACAGTTTGCCGTGGGCAGGCGGTCCCTCAGGCATCTTCGGCGGAAGTCAGGGTAATGTTCGGAGTTCTGTGATGACGAAATTGACATCGATGCAAAGAAAGGTGCTGGCCCTGTACAAGACAGCTCTCGCGCAGGAACGGCATCGACTTAAGAGCTGTGCGGAACTTGCACAGTTTGTGGGGAGTGATTTCGGTCTGGGAATTGCCAAGCGGCGTCACCACGCCAACATCAAAATGTACGAGAGGCTGATTGCACACCTGCTGAGGCAAGGCAACCAGTGACGTGACGTCAGGCCGCAGACCTCGGCCAGGCAGCGACCGACCGTGTAACTGCTATACCGGCCAGGAATCCTCTATACGGTCCCTAGGGCGCTGGTTTTGCCGTCCAGGACGACAACCAAAAGAGTCGGAAGTGCTCCTCTTCCGAGTTTTTTGCTGGCAATAGCCCTATATTCTCCCTGTCACTGTACGTTACCGACCAATCTTGCATGAACTCCAGGCTCGCGGGTTCCTTTGCGCCTTTGATGAGCCACTTCGTATTCTTTCGAAAAAGCAAATAGTTCCGCTGCGGGCGAGGCGCGAGGCAACTCTGAACTCCAACCTCTTTATTCACGTCTAGATTGCAAACGAGCACATAGTCACCCGCGACATTGCCGACTGTTACGCGCAGCATCCCTTCGGTCGTTTCGACACTCTCTAACTGGACTATTTCTGGTTCTGGAGCACCTGGAACTGGAGAGCCATCGGCATCAGTGAGATGCGCGGGCAAAGGCATTCTGCCTTGGGCTATGAATGCTTCTGATTCTTTCGGTGCCCCGGGATTCTTATCGCGCGTGAAGAGTAGGACCAGCGCAAGGGTGCCAGCAATGCAGAAACTGGTCACCGCCAGCTTTTTCCAGGGGCTCGTACCGCTGGGCTTAGCTCTCGCTGGCGTGATCTGCGATTCCTCAGGTAGCGATCCATGGGAGACTTCGGCCCCCCCTCGAACTTCCTGCTGTACCCCTGTGCTCACCATTGGACGGGAGGCGCCGGGGACACCAGTGGCTTGTTTGTTGAACCGCTCGAACGCGAAGGTGCCGCGTACCGCGTTCACAAAGCCGAGAGTAAAAATTGCAGCTACAACGCTGAAAGGGGGGATCGAGTCACCGCCCGAGGATTCAAAATACTGCAAGATCCTGGCAGCCATCTCCGCGAGATATAGTAGGAGTCCCAGCACCGCCCAAACGCGAGACATACGGTAGATCTGCCAACCAACCAGAGCGAATAGCGCTGCGTCAAACAATGCCCACTCATTGACACCAAGGATTGGCTTGCGGGAGAGGATGCTTAGAACTGCCGTTCCTCCAGTTACTGCTGAGACGAATAGGCTGGCGCCCACTCCTTCCAGGGCTGCGTCCCGGGCTGTTTTGGCATCATCAATCTTGGGCCAGTGCCAAGCGGTGGATTTCCTCTTGGTGACGGGGGCCGGCGACGTTAAGGACGGCTCCGCCACTGGGGTTCGCGCGGAGGGGCCCCACAGTGACCGCAGTACTGCGCTTCAGCGGGTATCGAATTACCGCATTTTCCGCAAAACATGAGCAATCAATCCGGCTGCCTCGAGGTTTCCACTGTTCCGAGATTTTCGGCCAATTCCGCAGTCAGACTAGCTGTCCTGATCGTGCCGAGCTTAAAGATTAGACCCAAAAGTGGCCCTCACGCGTGTTGATTTTCTGAAGTAGGACCACCAAATCGCGACCCCCACAACGGTGCGCAGTCCGATTGCGAGTGTGCCTTCCAAGGGAGACCGCTGACCAGTCTCACCAAGATCGCTCGCGAATGAACCCAAAATGACAAGAAGCCCAACAGAGCATTACGACGAAGTAAATTTCACCAGGCGCAAGGCATTTGGCCGAATGCGCTCTATGGCAATGCCCGTGTAAATCGAAAATGCTACCAGACCCACCTCTAACACTATGAGGAGAGGCTGGTCCAGGCTTCGACCAATCTCAGAAAGGCTCATTAACGGAGTGACTACGATCAGGCCGAGGCAGAATAACCAGAGCCAGCCCCCTGATCTTCGGCCGCCGACCAACCGCCTGCTCAGGCGTATGCGCTGATGGAGCGGAGATCGCCGTCTGACCGGCCTGTGGTGATGACCCGTCAAGGCCAAAACCCGAACCATCTGCTGGCTGACGTGCCACTGAGAGACTCGGTTGCAAAGACGCGCCGCAATTAGTACAGAACAGATTGTCATTGGGATTGCGGCCACCACAACGAGGACAGTGCGCGATTCCAGTAGGCTGTACATGGACCGCATGCGATGGGGCCGGAGCGGTGACCACGGACACCTGAGTTCCCGGATACAGAACT